>NZ_GG697169.2:3336266-3487925 GCF_000161835.1 Thalassobium sp. R2A62 | reverse complement strand
CCGCGATTTCCGTGACCGAGAATTCCGGCGTATTGCTCCCAGGGGTTGGATCGTCGAGTAGGTCCATGGTGGCTTGTCCTCTGTTCGCAGGCACCTTAGAACGCAACGCGACGAAGTCCAAGCAGGAGCTGCCCCATGAACATCCTCATACTCGGAAGCGGTGGACGTGAGCACGCGCTCGCTTGGGCGACCTTGCAAAATCCCAAATGCGACCGGGTTGTTGTGGCCCCCGGAAACGCTGGAATCGCCCAGATTTGCGAGACCTGCGCGCTCGATATTATGGACGGCGACGCGGTTGTTGAATTTGCCACCAGTCAGAGCATCGACTTTGTGATTGTCGGCCCCGAGGCCCCGCTGGCCGTCGGTGTGTCTGACCGCCTGCGCGCTGCAGGCTTTGCGACGTTCGGCCCATCCCAAGCCGCCGCCGAACTTGAGGCGTCCAAATCCTTTACCAAAGATGTCTGTGCCGCCGTCGACGCACCGACCGCTGCCTACGGTCACTTCACCGATGCCGATGCCGCGCGAGACTATATCCGCGCCCAAGGTGCGCCCATCGTGGTCAAGGCCGACGGCCTCGCTGCAGGCAAAGGCGTGATTGTCGCCATGACCGAAGCCGAAGCACTGGACGCGATCGACGACATGTTCCATGGCGAATTTGGTGCCGCTGGCGCCGAGGTCGTGATCGAAGAATTCATGGACGGCGAAGAGGCGTCGTTCTTTGTGCTCGTTGATGGCACCGACGTTTTGCCCATTGGCACAGCCCAAGACCACAAACGCGCCTTTGATGGCGACATCGGCCCAAACACCGGCGGAATGGGGGCCTATTCCCCTGCTCCTGTGATGACCGACGCTGTGACGCAAAAGGCGCTGGATGAAATCGTCAAACCGACCATGGCCGAAATGGCCCGTCGCGGCACACCGTTTCAGGGCATCCTTTTTGTCGGGCTGATGATCAAAGACGGCCAACCGCGTTTGGTCGAATACAACGTGCGCTTTGGCGACCCTGAATGTCAGGTGCTCATGATGCGCCTAGGTGCCCAAGCCTTTGACCTGATCCAAGCCTGCGCCACAGGTGGTCTGACCGACGCACGTGTGAATTGGGCCAATGACCACGCGCTGACAATCGTGCTGGCCGCCAACGGCTATCCCGGTGCCTATGAAAAAGGCAGCGTGATCCGCGGTCTCGACACCCTGCCCGCCACATCGTGCGACATGGTGTTTCACGCAGGCACCGGCGAAAAGGACGGCGACATCATCGCAACCGGTGGCCGCGTTCTGGCCGTCACGGCGCGTGCAGACACTTTGGCCGAGGCCCGCGCCCGCGCCTATACCACCACCGAACAGATCGATTGGCCCGAAGGCTTTATGCGCACCGACATCGGCTGGCGCGCCCTCTGATCCATCAGACATCTGACCCTAGAAACGCAAAAAGCCGACCCAATTGGGCCGGCTTTTTCTTTTCTCAGACCGGATTTAGGCCGCAGCAGCGCGGCTCTGCAAAACGTCTGTGATCTCTTGGGCGGCAATCGCTTCGTCGCCCGAACCTGTCGCTGCAATCTCGCGGGTCAAACGCTCTAGAGCCGCTTCATACAGCTGACGCTCGGAATAGCTCTGCTCGCGCTGGTCATCCGCACGGTGCAAATCGCGGACCACTTCGGCAATCGCGATCAAATCACCCGAGTTGATCTTTTGCTCGTATTCCTGCGCACGGCGCGACCACATGGCCTTTTTGACCTTGGCCTTGCCTTTGAGCGTCTTCATCGCGTGGTTGACCACATCAGGTGTGCTCAGCGACCGCATGCCGACCTCGATGGCCTTGTGCGTAGGCACGCGTAACGTCATCTTGTCTTTTTCAAACGCAATCACAAACAGCTCTAGCTCAAAACCTGCAACCTCTTGCTCTTCGATCGACACCACTTTGCCGACGCCATGTGCGGGATACACAACAAAGTCGTTCGGCTCGAAATCTCTTTTTTTCTTCTTGCTCATCTGGCTTTCACTCCGTCCAAAACCGCAACCAAAACAGGACCCACCCGACAAAAAATCCCACAGGGGCAAAGCGCCTCTGCAGGTTCGATGTCATCGTCGAATTGTCTAGATCACGTGCAACATTCCACAACATTATAGCATAAAAACGGGCATTCCCCAAGCGCACAGCCCGAGCCCCCGTTTTTGGCAAATTTCTTCAATGATTTAGAGGTTTTCCCGCCGATTCAGTGCGCGCGCCACCACAAAAACAGGCTGGGCGGCGAATCGCATCAACCGCCTTCGCCAGCGACTTCGCTGAACAGCTCCATCTTGCCCTCTTTGCCGTCCATCTCGTCGGCATTGGGCAGCGGGTCTTTTTTGGTGATGATCACCGGCCACATCTCGGAATATTTGCGGTTGAACTCGACCCATTTTTCCATATCTGGCTCGGTGTCCGGACGGATCGCATCCGCTGGGCACTCAGGCTCGCAGACACCACAGTCGATGCACTCGTCTGGGTGGATCACCAACATGTTTTCCCCCTCATAGAAACAATCTACGGGGCATACCTCGACACAGTCGGTGTATTTGCAAGCGATGCAGCTGTCGTTGACGATATAGGTCATGAAATCTGTCTCTTATCTCGTGTTGCGATTGAGATAAGACAACCGCGCCGGACGTTCAAGCGGTGATACGAAGACCCCCGCCCCTTACGCGACATCAAGTGCCGTCAAAATGTCGCAGCCCTTTGCGCCATTCCTTTTTGCTGGGCCGTCCCTTGCCCTCGTATTTGGGATTTGCGCCTTGGATCTCAATGGCGCGTTTGGGCGCTTCGGGCGTCAGATCTTCGTACAAGGCTTGCGCTTCGGGAGCCGGACCGCGCCGCGTCCCAACCCCCAAAATACGCACGACGCGAACCGTATCCGCCTGTGGAAATGTTAGAACCATTCCCGTCCCGACCGCGCGCGCCGGCTTACTGACCGGCGTGCTGTCGACGCGGACTTTGCCACCCTGCACAACCTTGGTGGCCAGCCCGCGGGTTTTGAAAAACCGCGCGTGCCACAACCATTTGTCGATGCGGATGGTCTCGCGAACGGGATCAGGGGTGTCGCTCAATCCTTTTTCAGACCGCCCAAGGCCGCTGCAAAGGGATTGTCAGGATCAATGGCTTTTTCTTTCTTGGCAGGGCGCGCGCTAAAGTTCTGCGGCTTGCCGCCACCCTTAGGACCACCTTTGCCGCGCGGCTTGCCCTTAGGCTTGCCACCGCCGCCGCCACCTTCGCGACGTCCACCACCCTCACGATTGGGACGATTGCCGCCCCACGTAAAGGTATAGAACACTTCGACCTCGGGCTCGGCTGCTGCTGCATCCTCTGCCGGTGCTTCAGTCACTGCCGCATCTGCCTCTGGTGCCGGAGCTTCGGGTTTCGCAGGTGCTTCCGCGTCCGCCGGTGCATCCTCAGCAGCTGCATCCGCAACAGGTGCATCCACAGGGGCCGCAGGATCAGCGGCTTTAACCTTGGCTCGCTCGCCGCGCTCGGCCTTGTATCCTAAACCACCCATAAGGTCGGCGAACTGCTCTAGCGTCATACCGGTGATCGACAACATATCGGCGTTGCCTTCAAACCCGCTACGGCTGTTGTGGGTACGCAGCATATCAGCCAAACGTTCCAACATATCGATACGGATTGCCCGCGCGCCTGCTGCACGGTAGCCCGCCATTGCATAATACCCTGCTGGTGCGTCCTTGATCGTAGGAACAGTCACCATACCCGCGGGCGGGCTCTCTGGAAATTCTTGCAAGCCATTGGCCAGCGACCACAACACCAAACGCAAACGCGTCGGCGCAGGCTTTAGCATCAGCGGCATAAAGATCGTGAATTGACCAAACCGGATGCCATGCTTGCGCAATGCGCCACGTGCATCTTGGTCCAGTGCTTTGACATCGTCAGCCACATCGCCGCGCGGCAAAACGCCCAGCGCTTCGACCAAACGGAACGCAAAGCCGCGCGCCATACCGGTCAGTGTCTCATCGCGCCTCATCGCCATCATCGGCTCGAACAACGTGGCGACCTTGCGGTCAATGAAATGCTGTAAACGGCGCTGAACCTTGGCTGCGACATCTGCGCCAGCTTCGTCATCGACAAAAGCCTCGATCACCGGCTTCAGCGGCTCGGCGCCGGCTACCAATTTACCGACAGCCATCTCGCCCCACATCAGGCCGCCCTGTTCGGTAAAATCAATCTCGGTGTCAGGCGCGTTATAGAAACGGTCCGCCCGCAAATGGAACTCGGGTGCGAGAGCTTGCAACGATGCGCTGCGCAATGTCTTGGCTTCCTCTGGGGTCGCGTTTTTGTCCTGACGGAACCGGAACCCCTCAAGCTTGCCAATATACTGGCCTTCTACCGTTACTTCGCCGTCTTTCGATACATCCGCCACAAGAGCTTCCTTCTGTTTGAGCCGCCGAAGCAAAACACTTGTCCGCCGGTCCACAAATCGTTGGGTCAGCGCGCCATGCAACGCATCTGACAGTCGGTCTTCTACAGCGCGGGTCTCGCCACGCCAATGGTTTTCGTCCCGCACCCAGCCTTTTCGCTGCGCCACATAAGTCCAAGTGCGGATATAGGCCAGACGTTTCGACAATGTGTCAATGTCCCCGTCGTGCCGATCGATACGTTTGACCTGTCGTGCCAGCCAGCTTTCCAAGATCTCGCCGCGCTCATGCAGGTCATTGAATATGGTGGTCAAAAGCCCCGCATGTTCGCCCTTGGAAATCCCGCGAAAATCCGGAACACGGCACACATCCCATAACAGCCGCACGCTGGGCCCAGTCGTACACCGCGCCTCGATCTCTGCATCTGCACCCAATGCTTTGAGTGCGGCCAGATCATCGCTCTCGCGGACGCGTGTCAGCCACTCGTCATCGGTGCGTTCCTGTAGCGTCTGCACCAGTCGCCCGATGCTGCCAAATTGCAAACGGCTGTTGCGCCACTGCAATCGAGTGACAGGGGCAAATTGGTGGCTGGTGATCGCATCGACAATGGGCTGATCCAGTGCAGGCGCCTCGCCCGTCACACCAAAAGTGCCGTTCGACATGCCGCGCCCCGCACGGCCCGCGATCTGCGCCAATTCGTTGGGCATCAAATACCGCATCTTGCGCCCGTCGAATTTCTGCAACCCCGAGAACGCGACGTGATCAATGTCCAAATTCAGACCCATCCCGATGGCATCCGTCGCCACGAGGTAATCCACATCACCGTTCTGATACAGCTCGACCTGCGCATTGCGTGTGCGCGGGCTGAGCGCGCCCATAACAACCGCCGCACCGCCCTTTTGCCGTTTAAGAAGTTCGGCAATCGCATAGACATTATCGACAGAAAACCCAACAATTGCAGAGCGCTCACGCATCCGGCTAATCTTTTTCTGACCCGTATAAGTCAGCTCTGACATCCGCTCGCGGTGAACAAATTCAACATTGGGGATCTGGGCCGCAATCGCCGACCGCATGGTGTCGGCCCCCATGAACAACGTTTCGTGCAAGCCACGCGCATGCAGCAAACGGTCGGTAAAAACATGACCCCGCTCACGGTCCGAGCAAAGCTGAATTTCATCAATCCCGACGAAATCAGCGCCCATGCCTTCGGGCATCGCCTCGACCGTACAAATCCAATAGGCCGCACGCTCGGGTACAATGCGTTCTTCGCCAGTGATCAAGGCGACAACAGACGGCCCCCGCACGGCTACGATCTTGTCATAAACCTCTCGGGCAAGCAGCCGCAGTGGCAACCCCATGATACCCGACCGATGCCCCAGCATCCGCTCGATCGCATAATGCGTCTTGCCGGTGTTTGTCGGCCCGAGGACCGCAACAATACGAGAGGACATAAAAAGGGAATCCCTTTGGGATAAAACGGGCAGGCAGCGTTACAACGCCTGACCCTCTAACAAAGCCTCAAGACGTTCAACCCCAACCAAAACCTCTGGCTGATTGGGATGAATACGCAACACTTCGCGGTAGCCGTCCAGAGCATCCTGATTGCGCCCCAAATCCTCTAGGATGACAGCCAACCCAGTGATGGCCACATAATGGTTGGGATCGCGGTTCAACACTTCGCGCAGATCATCAATTGCAAGGCCATATTGCCCCTCGTGGAAATAGGCGGTTGCCCGCCCAGCGTATCCTTCGGCGAAATCTGGCGCATGATCGACCAAGGCGCTGAAATGATCCACGGCGGCGTCATGATCGCGTGCGTCCAATGCGTCGCGCCCACGGCGCACCAGCAAATCCATCGCCGCTGATCCAGACTTGCCCCATTCGTCGTAAATCTGCCGTTCGATTCGCTCGTAGCCACCCTCTTCGGCGGCACTCAATTGCTCATATAGCTCTGCCAATCGCGCCTGATCTTGCGCAATACAGGGTGCGGAAAACCCCACTGTTACGAAAAATGCCGTAACGATACATTTGATGCTGGTCGAACTGCGCGTCATACCTCCCATATTAGCGCGAGACGGAGGTAACTCCAGCCCCGCACACATTAAATGTACCAAAAGGACAACAACAATGAGTGAAGTCATCGACCAAGCAGTCGCAATCCTGAACGAAAAAATGGGTGACGGCATCGAAGGGACGGCCAAGTTTGTGCTGTCCGGCGAAGGTTCGATCATCGTCGACAGCGACGGCGCACGTGCAGGCGACGACGAAGCAGACGTGACCCTGACCGCAGATGCCGACGTCTTCCAAAACATCCTGTCCGGCGACCAAAACCCGACATCCGCCTTTATGACCGGCAAACTCAAGGTCGACGGCAACATGGGTATGGCCATGAAAATGGCAGGCCAGCTCGGCTAATGACAATGCAAAGCGCACCCTACTACGACGATATTGTCAGCGGCGACCCACAGGGCACGGCCCATTGGATCACCGCCGCAGATGGGGTGCGCTTGCGCGTCGGCCATTGGACGCCGAAATCCGCGCCAAACGGCACGGTTATCATGTTTCCAGGCCGGACAGAATATGTGGAAAAATATCACCACGCCGCTGTTGAATTTGCGAACCGTGGGTTTGCATCCGCAGCCATCGATTGGCGCGGCCAAGGTATCGCAGATCGCCTGACAGCCGTGCGCGGCACAGGCCACGTCGGGCAATTCTCGGATTACCAACTGGACGTCACTGCCTTTGTCGATCACGCCCGCGCCCTCGGCCTGCCAGAACCCTACTATCTGATAGGTCACTCAATGGGCGGCTGCATCGGACTGCGCGCGCTCCATTTGGACCTGCCTGTTCAGGCCGCCGCCTTTTCTGCGCCGATGTGGGGCGTGTTGATTGCCCCGCACCTGCGCCCGATCGCTTGGGGTCTGGGATCGATCGCTGGACGGGTTGGCATTGGCCACCTCTTTGCACCCGGTCAGGGCGAGACGACCTATGTTCTCGACGCCCCGTTCGAGGACAACACCCTAACAACCGACCCCAAGATGTTCGAAATGCTGCGTGAACAACTGATCGCACACCCCGAGCTCGCTCTGGGTGGCCCCTCCATGCACTGGGTCGGAATGTCTTTGATCGAAATGCGCACGCTGGCGAAGATGCCCTCGCCCAATATGCCGTGTTTGACGTTCTTGGGCGGCAACGAACGGATCGTTGACCCCGCACGCATCAAATCGCGTATGGCAAAATGGCCCAACGGCACGCTCAAGATTTTGAATGGCGCCGAGCACGAGGTCATGATGGAAACGCCGGAAATGGCCACCGCGGCCTTTGATGACATGGCCGCGCATTTCAAGGCTCACACCTAAGCTCTATCCATAGGTTTCCAGAAGTGCATTCAGGTCATCCAGCGTGTTGGCCTCTTGCACCGGCTTGTCCTGACGCCAGCGCAGCATGCGGGGAAACCGCAGCGCAACACCCGACTTGTGACGCGGCGACGCTTGGATACCTTCAAACGCGATTTCGAACACATGCTCGGGCGGGACAGACCGCACCGGCCCGAACTTTTGCAACGTGTTCTTTTTGACCCATGCGGTGACCTGTCGAAATTCCGCATCCGTCAGGCCGGAATAGGCCTTGGTGAACGGCGTCAGCTCGTTGCCGTTCCAAACCGCAAACGTGTAGTCGGTAAACAGGTTGGCGCGCCTCCCGTGGCCCGCTTGGGCATAGATCAGAACCGCATCGATCGTCAGCGGATCAACCTTCCATTTCCACCAATCCCCCTTTTTGCGACCGGCCAGATAGGGGCTGTCGGCCCGCTTGATCATCACGCCCTCAGTCCCATGATCACGCGCGGTTTCGCGAATGCCTGCCAGCGCATCCCAACTGTCAAAACCGATGGACGGCGACAGTTTCAACGGCGCCGTCTCTGGCAATTGCGCCACCAGCCCTGACAACAGATCGCGCCGCACGGCGTGGGGGCGCGCGCGAATGTCTTCACCCTGCCATTCCAGCAGATCATAGGCCTTGAGGATAACAGCTGCCTCGGCCAACAGTTTTTTAGGCACCGTCTTGCGGCCAATCCGCTTTTGCAAGGCATTAAATGACAGGGGCGCGCCGTCTTGCCACGCCAGAACCTCGCCATCAATCACCGTACCGTCTGGCACGAAATCAACCAATTGGGCCAATTCGGGAAAGCGGTCGGTCATCAGGTCTTCGCCCCGCGACCACAAATAGTGCAACCCATCGCGCAAGATCAACTGCCCGCGGATACCGTCCCATTTCCAATCCGCCATCCAGTCAGCCGGATCCCCCAGCGCCGCGACATCCTCGACCCCGTGGGCCAAATAAAACGGATAGGGCTTGGATCGATCGGCCATCGGATCATCCGCCAGAACGAGGCTCTTGAAATTGATGTCATCCGGCGTCCATTTGCCCATCAGCTTGTGGGTCAACGCCGCCTCGTCTTGGTCGGTTGCCCGTGCCAACGCCCGCGTCACCAGCTTGGCTGACACCCCGATCCGGAACCCGCCTGTGATCAGCTTGTTCAGCAAAAACCGCTCGGTCGGGGCCAGCTGATCCCACGCTTGCAAAATCACGTCCCGCCGCGCGCCTTCGTCTTGGTCCCGCAGCCCCTGCACAACGGTGACCCAATGGCTCAGACTGTGATCGCTCTCTTGGGTGTTCGGCGGCAGAACCAACGCAATGGTTTCCGCCAGATCACCGACAATCGGATAACATTCCTCGAACAGCCACGCAGGGATGCCCGCCTGCTCGGCGGCCCATGCCCGCAGCAGCGTTGTTGTGACACTTCTCTTGGGTCTGCGGCCTGTGAACAGCGCAATGCACCACAGTTTGTCCGCATCAGCCGCCGCATGAAAATAGGCAGTCAGCGCATCCACCTTGACCGTGGTTTTGGTCGTCTGGTCGAGCGCGGTATAAAGATCAGCGAACCGTTTCATGACGCCTCCTCTGCCGGTGCGTCCAAACTCTCGCCAGTATAATCCGTCTCAACCACACGCGCATCATATCCCTGCTCGGACAGATACCGCGCAAACACATCCGTGTAGCCGTGGGTCACAAACACCCGCTCTGCCCCAGTGGCTGCAATCGCATCATTCAGGCCGGTCCAATCCGCATGATCCGACATGATAAACCCGCGATCCGCCCCGCGCCTGCGCCGCACCCCCCGCAACGCCATCCACCCCGACGCAAAGGCGGTCGAGGCCGCACCGAACTTCTTGGCCCACGGCGATGCCATCCCCGACGGGGTCGCCAGCACCAATGCGGTTGGATGTGTCTTGGCCGTCGTCTCGGCCGTGACCAACATCGTGTCAGGCAACGCGATGCCTTGCCCCCGCAGCACCGCATTGGTCGCCTCGATCGCGCCGTGGGTCAGGATCGGCCCGATCTCTCCATCTAACGCCCGCAACAGCCGCTGCGCCTTGCCCAGCGCATAGGCCGACAGGATCGACACACGTCCTTCGGCCGCATTCTTGGCCCACCAGTCGTTGATCTGCGCGCGCAGCACATCCTGATTGGTCCATTTGAACACCGGCAGACCAAAGGTACTCTCGGTGATGAACGCGTGGCATTTCACAGGCTCGAACGGCTCACTCAACCCGTCATCGACGGTCTTGTAATCCCCCGAGGCGACCCAAACCTCGCCGCCGTATTCCACGCGAATTTGCGCCGATCCCGTCACATGCCCCGCCGGATGATACGACACCTGGACACCGCCCATATTGATCGTCTCGCCGTATTTGACCGTCTCAATCCGCTCATCTGGCCCCAAGCGGTGCTGCATGACGGGGGCCGCAGCCTGCGTGGCAAGATAGCTCTCCATCCCCCGACGCGCGTGATCTGCATGTCCGTGGGTAATCAACGCCCGCGCCACGGGTTTCCACGGATCAATGTAGAAATCCCCTTGGGCGCAATAAATCCCACGCTCGGTAAAGGTCAAAAGCGGCTGCATCATACCCACCAACCTAGCCTATCCCCGACCAGCGGCAATCACGCGGACCCGCTTGCTGACAGGTTTCTTGGACCAAAGACACGATCAAGCCTTGAGTGTTCTGATCGGCTGTGGTGCCAATAGGACATCGAAAAGGGAGAATAGAGATGCGCACAGCTGGTTTCAAAGAGCGGATGCTACGCGGCGATGTCATGTCAGGGACATTCGTCAAAACACCGGACATCACAATGATCGAGGTTCTGGCCAAGTCAGGCCTAGATTTCATCTGTCTCGACGCCGAACACGCCCCCTTTGATCGCGCCCGCATGGATGCCTGTCTGGCCGTGGCCCGTGCGCTTGATTTCCCGACCTTGGTGCGCATCCCATCTTCTACCCCGTCTGACATTCTCAACGTGATGGACATGGGCGCCGTTGGCATCGTGTGCCCGCATGTGGACAGCGTTGAAAAGGCCCAAGCGATTTCTAAGGCCGCGCGCTTTGGCCACGGTGGTCGCGGGTACGCAGGATCGACCCGCTGGGCCGGCTACACCACACGCGGCATGGCTGAGCTTCTTGAACAATCACACAGTGAAACGGTGGTCATCGCCCAGATCGAAGAACCCGAAGGCGTCGATCTGGCCGAACAAATCGCGGCAACCGACGGCATTGACGGTCTGTTCCTTGGGCCCGCCGATCTCTCGATCGCGTATGGCAAAACGTCCCAAGACAGCGACGAGCTGTTTGCCGCAATTGAAACCTGCTCTGCTGCCGCCAAATCTGCAGGCGTGGCCTATATGACCTTTGTCCCCAACGCGGCCAAAGCCGCAGAATGGCGCGACTACGGGTTCAGCATGTTCTTTGTCTCGTCTGAACATGGCTGGATGCTGCAAGGCGCACGCGCCACCGCCGATGGGATCAAAGACATCACCTAATAGGTCCACACGACGAAACCGTTTGGGGTGATTTGCGCCCCATGCAGCCCCACCCCACAAGACACAGGCGATACCTAATGACCAAACCGCACGCCCAATTTCCGCCCGCGTCGAAACCACCCCAGACCCGCGCGCCGCACAATGCCTGCGACACCCATGTCCATCTGGTCGGTGCGCCCGATGATTTTCCGCTGTGGGAGGGGCGTGTGGAAAATCCAGCACACGGTGCGGATTTTGACGGCTACCTCGATCTCTACAAAACCCACCTCGATACGCTGGGGTTTACGCGCGGTGTGATCGTGCATTCGATCCTCTATGGCGGTGACAATTCGATCACCATTGAAACGGTGCGCCGTTTGGGGGCTGGATTTCGCGGTGTAGGCCTGTTGCCCGATGATGCCACGGATGCCAGCCTAGATCACTTTGTGGACAGCAACCTCGCCGCTGTTCGGCTCAACTATGTTCACGGCGGCCTCCTGTCGTGGGCTGGTGCACGTGCGATGGCACCACGTCTGGCAGATCGCGGTTTGCACATCCAGATGCTGCTGCACAGCCACCTGCACATGGTTGAGATTGCCGATGACATCCGCGCCATGCCTGTGCCTGTGGTGATAGATCACCTTGGATGGCCTGACCTGACGCTGGGCACAGATGATCCCTGGTTTCAAACGCTGCTGGGGCTGGTCGCCGACGGTCACGCTTATATCAAACTCTCGGCCCCCTACCGGATGCACGACGACCTGACCCGCAGCGCACCCTTTGTCGCAGCCCTCGCCACTGCCAACTCCGAGCGTTGTTTGTGGGGGTCCGACTGGCCACACCTGATGTTGAACGGGGCCACAATGCCGGATGCAAGCACACTGCTAGATGCGTTCCATGACACCGTGACCAACGACCGCGACCGCAAAACCATTCTGTCCGACGCACCAGCACAGCTCTTTGGCCTCTGACTTTCCTGTTGGCCCCCTTTCCATCTGCCCCACGGCCCCATACCTATAGAGCAACTCTTGATACACGAGGCTCCCATGACCCGCACTTTTGACATCAACGCATCCAACGGCACCGACAATTTGGGCAACCTGCCTGAATGGGACCTGACCCATCTCTATCCATCCCAAGACAGTCCAGAGCTCACCCGCGACCTTGGTTGGCTCGAAGAGGCATGCACAAACTTCGCCAGCGACTACGAAGGCAAACTTGCCGATCTCGACGCCGCTGGTCTGCTCGACTGTGTGCTGCGTTACGAGAAAATCGACATCATCGCAGGGCGCATCATGTCCTACGCAGGCCTGCGCTATTACCAGATCACCACCGATGACGACCGCGCCAAATTCATGGCCGACATGCAGGACAAGATCACAACATTCACAACGCCGCTGGTGTTCTACACGCTGGAGCTGAACCGTCTCGAGGATGCGTCCCTTGCCGCGATGCTGACCGAGAATGCCAACCTCGCCCGCTACAAACCTGTGTTCGACCGCCTGCGCGCTTCCAAACCGTACCAGTTGTCGGACGAGCTGGAAAAATTCCTGCACGACCAATCCACCGTTGGCGCCTCTGCATGGAATCGCCTCTTTGACGAGACCATTGCAGGCCTCACCTTTTTCGTGAATGGCGACGAGCTGAACATCGAAGGCACGCTGAACCTGTTGACCGAACAGAGCCGCGACATGCGCGAGGCCGCCGCCCGCGAACTGGCATCCGTGTTCGAGGACAACGTCAAACTCTTTGCGCGCGTTCACAACACGCTGGCCAAAGAAAAAGAGATCGAAGACCGCTGGCGCGGCATGCCCACACCCCAAACTGGGCGCCATTTGTCCAACCATGTCGAACCCGAGGTGGTCGAGGCACTGCGCAATGCCGTCGTCGCCGCCTACCCCAAACTTTCGCACCGCTACTACGCGCTCAAGGCGAAATGGCTGGGCCTCGACACCATGCAGGTCTGGGACCGCAACGCGCCGCTGCCCATGGAAGACAGCAAGATCGTCGACTGGGACCAAGCCGAGAAAACCGTCATGGACGCTTATGCTGAATTTGATCCGCGCATGGCCGAAATTGCCAAGCCTTTCTTTAAGGACGGCTGGATCGACGCCGCCGTCAAACCGGGCAAAGCCCCCGGTGCCTTTGCCCACCCCACTGTGACCGAGGCGCACCCCTATGTGATGCTCAACTACTTGGGCAAACCGCGTGACGTGATGACGCTGGCCCATGAATTGGGCCACGGCGTGCACCAAGTTCTGGCGGCAGATCAGGGCGAACTCTTGTCTTCGACACCGCTTACACTGGCAGAAACCGCATCAGTCTTTGGTGAAATGCTGACCTTCCGCAAAATGCTGTCAGGTGCTAAGACCCAAGCCGAACGCAAGGTCATGCTCGCCGGCAAAGTCGAGGATATGATCAACACGGTCGTGCGCCAAATCGCGTTCTATGACTTTGAGTGCAAACTCCACGCCGCGCGCGCCAATGGCGAACTGACACCTGACGACATCAACGCCCTGTGGATGTCCGTTCAGGCCGAAAGCCTCGGCCCTGTGTTCGAATTCATGCCCGGTTACAAGACATTTTGGGCATACGTCCCACACTTCGTCCACTCGCCCTTCTACGTCTACGCCTACGCGTTCGGCGACGGCCTCGTAAACGCGCTCTATGCGGTGTTCGAGGAGGACGGCGACGACTTCCAAGACAAATACTTCGACATGCTCCGCGCCGGTGGCTCAAAACACCACAAAGAGCTCTTGGCTCCCTTCGGCCTAGATGCCTCTGATCCCAAATTCTGGGACAAAGGCCTAAGCCTCATCGCCTCCATGATCGACGAGCTGGAAGCGATGGAAGGGTGAGCTTGACATAAGCGTCACCAACCTCGACGTTCCACCTAGGTGTGAAGACTCGATTTAGTTCAAAAGCGCTGGCGTCATTATCAACCTCGTAACAATGGTCACTGCAACTGGCCCTGTCGGTGCAGCGACCGCAGGCTATGCCACCGCCGGTGGTCTTCTTGGTATCTTCAAAGATAAATACGCTCCGTCCAAGGCGCTCAATGCGTATATCCACGACGTTCTAAGCACCAAAATTAGCGAAACCCATCTGGGCGAGGATGACCGTAAACACATCCGCCAGATGGTCGAACACATCGACCTGTCGACACAAACCGTCATCACCTCGGCTCTCGACGCCAATGACATCTGCGACGTGTTGCTCGAAAACATCGTGGCCAACTACCACGCCACGGCTGGCACCCAAGACAAATTCCGCAAGGTTATGGTGCACACCATTCAGGCGGTGCTCGACAGCCAAGAGGTCGCGACCAAACTGCGCCCCCGCTACGAACAGGCCGTCGCAAAGAGTCTTCGCGCTATCGGCGACACGACCGAGCGCACTGACCAAGCGGTCGGTCGTCTCGAGCAAAGGCAAGATGCCGCAACAATTGCTATCAATGAAAACAACCGCCTCCTCCGAGAACTGCTCGAAGCCCAAAAATCCGCTGATCAAAGCACCGACCTCCTCGGCGCACCAAATACCAACCTTTTATCCCCCGAGGACATAGACCTGCAAAAGGCGATCCAAACCGCGATGAAAGACCGCGACTTTGACACTGCCAAGACGCTCCTCGACCAAGCGCTGCCCAAACTCACGACCATCGCTTCTGACAAACAGGCGCAACTCGACCAAACCCACGACCGCCTCGCCCGCATGATCGCCACCGACGCGGATCGGCTGTGGCAAACACTCGAAAGTGGTCTCGCGCTGGATCGCCACGGCGACGCCATCCTCGCCGCCCGTGACCCCGCCCTTGTAACCGAGCTCACAAATCTACGCGCTCGCCAGATCAATTTCTCGGTGCACCGCCAACGTTCATTCAAAGCCGCTCAAAGCATCGCGATGCTAGAACGCATTCCTTCTTTTGAACCTGACGTCTACACCTTCAACACACTCATCGCCAAGGCCGAGACTCACGAACAAGCGCAAGAAATGTTCAAATCAATGAACGCGGCAGAAAAAGTGGAACCCAACGCGATTACCTTTAACACCCTCATCGCCAAGGCCGACACCTAAGCCCAAGCGACCGAGATATTCGCCGCCATGAACGGGGCGGAAAACGTGGAACCCAACGCGACCACCTTCTCCACCCTCATCGCCAAGGCCGACACCTATGCCCAAGCTACCGAGATGTTCGACGCCATGAACGCGGCTGAAGGGGTTGTGTCGGACGAATTCACCATGACGTTTATGATTACTAAGTCAGACACATATGAACAGGGGCAACAGCATTACGGTACCTTGCTGGACTTAGGCGGTAGTCCCGATGACTATGTGATTGGCGCCTTGATGCGCGTATGCGAAACATCTGACGACGCCAATTTTGTTATCGCACAGGCGAAAGAGTATGATGTTAAGCCAGACCGCTATGTGTTGTCTCAAGCGATATCTCTTCAAGAAAGTTTTACAGCAGCAAGCGCGCTGTTTACTCAATATCGCCGCAATGGCGTTGAACCCGATGACGATGACGTCACCTCTGTGATCTCCAAAGCCGACGAATTCGGCCCAGCGTTTCAAATCGCAAAGACCTTCCTGAAATCTGGTAACAAGGCCCCCCCATCTCTATGGCACCCTAATCAGCAAAGCGGGCAATCATAAAATCCGGATGGACCTCAAACGCGGGATGGAACGCACCGGTGTCCTTCCCAACGACTACATTTACAACCATCTCATCAAAGGCGCGCCTGACAAGGCCAAAAAACAGGCCCTTGTCACCGAAGCCCTATCTCGCGGTCATAAACTTGCCCCTTGGGTTTGGAACCATCTCACGCGTTTTGACATTTTTGCAGAAGACTTTGAGTAAACCTCACACCCGCCGCGCAACCACATACCGGCTGGGCGGTGCAACGGGATGGTTGCCGGTCTCGACGATCTCGAACCCTGCCGCCTCGATCCGGCGTTCCCAAACATCAATAGGGTCAAACCGGGCGAATGGGGCCTTGCCCAGCCATTGCGCGGGTTTGATCAAGCTAAACATCAAGCGGTACTTGAGCGGCGTTTGACCCGAGAACGCGCAGACGGTTTTCGAGATGAACAAACCACCGGGTTTGACCAGCCCCGCCACGTCGGCCAATGCACCGTCCACGTCTTCGACCAAATGGAACAGGTTGAACCCCAACACCGCGTCATACGTGCCGTCGGTGATGTCTGCAGGTGTCGCCACGCGGGCTTCGATGTTGGCGTCTTCGCTGTCCGCGATCTTTTCTCGGGCGATTTCGATCATGCCCTCAGAAAAATCTGTAGCCACCAAGTGTCCAACGGAGCCCGCCAACCGCAGCGCGGTCGACCCCGTCCCACACCCCAGCTCTAGCACGCGGTCGCCTACGCCCAAATAACTCTTGGTGCGATCTAATGTGTATTCATATGCGGGCACGTCCGAAATTGCATCACGGGCATATTTCCGGGAAATTTTGGTCCAGAATTTTGAATTGTCACGCATTGTGTATCTCCTTTGAAAACACATTAATCTCAACGCAGACGAATAGAAATTGCATGAATTCATAGATGACCTATACACATACATATGAATTGGAATGCCATCGACTTTGACTGGAACCACGCGCGCGCCTTTCTCGCCACCGCCGAAGAGGGGTCTCTTTCGGCGGCCGCACGTGCACTGAAAACCACACAACCCACGATCGGACGCCAAGTCACAGCACTCGAGGAACATCTGGGGTTAGTTCTGTTTGAACGGGTCGGTCGCGGGGTGGAACTGACCCCGTCAGGCCGACAATTGGCCACCCATATCGCAGCCATGCGTGATGCGGCCACCGCGGCGTCCCTCGCAGCATCGGGCCAATCGCAAACCATCGACGGCACAGTGCGGATCACCGCCTCTGATGTGATGGCCGCCTACCACCTGCCTGCGTTTCTCGAACAATTGGCGACCGTCGCACCGCGCCTGAATATCGAAATCATCGCCAGCGATGACCTTCAGGATCTTCAGCGCCGCGAGGCCGATATCGCGCTGCGCCACGTGCGACCTGATCAACCAGAACTGATCGCCCGCCTTGTCTGTGATGCATCCGCGCATTTCTACGCAAGCCAACCCTACCTCGACAAACATGGGGACCCTGACGACGCCTCTGGGATCACAACCCAGAAAATCATCGGGTTTTCGGACGTGCCGCGCATGGTCGATTATTTGAACATGATCGGGGTCAGCCTGCGCCCCGACCAGTTTCACAACCAATCAACCAGCGGTCTGGTGGTCTGGCAAATGGCACAGCGCGGCCTCGGGTTGTGCATCATGGGCGACGACGTCGCACAACAAACCCCGAATATGCGACGGACGCTCAAAAACGTCTCGGTCACCTACCCGATCTGGCTGACCACACACCGCGAATTGCACACCAGTCGCCGCATCAGACTGGTGTTTGACATGCTGGATCAGTTCCTAAAACCACGAATGACGTCCTAACGGTCGTTGCATTCCACGCCGAGATCGCGAGCATTTTCAACCATATTGAACCGCAGAACGTCGTCAGCGTTCATCCAATATATCCCCTCGGCTGGTGCCGCTTCCAGCGTGAACCAGTAGAACCCAGCAGGGATATCCATATCTTCGTAGTACGACAGATAGAGCTGATGCTGCGGGTCGTCTCGCGGCACGTCGCGCCCTTGGTCACCGTCGCCAGTGGCCCAGCTGTGGACACCGACACAGGCACCCGGTTGCAGGACACGGTAAACACCCGCCAAAAACAGATCGGTCCCGCCAGAGGCCACCATGCCATCAGCAGGTACAATGGTGGACAATCCCGCATCTCGCACCAATCTGGCTAGCTGCAAATTGGCCTCGTCATCTGCCGATCCCGGCACGTTCCTCAGCTCTAGCTCGGTGGCGTCCGGCGCATCCGCCATTACCTCGCGAAAGACGGCAGGCGTGCTGCCATCAATCACACCCAATGCGACAATCCGGTCACCTTCGACCTCGAATCGCATTGGGTCATAGTCGACCCCGCCAACAGCACTGCAGCTGCCAAGCTCATCCACTTCATCGTATTAGTCCAGTTCAGTCCACGGCCACGGCTTCACCTCTGAGGCAGCCGTTTGGTACCGCACAGCCTTGGCCATCCAGATGCCCAGATCCGTGCCCAAATCCGCCAATCGCGCGTTCGGCACTTTGCCGTTCACCAGCGTGATGACAAATTGCAAAATCGTTAGAACACCCAGAACCGTCTGGGCCATGCTCAACATCAGGGCGATCAGGATCATATGCAAAAGCCGTGGCAGCATGTTTTCCTTTAGCGGACCACCGTCACTGGCGCGTGCGGTGTTCTCGGGCATCACATCGTCAAATTCGTTTGGATCGGCCATCGCTGATTCCCCTTCTTTCGGCGTCCCGCATCTTAGCAACGCGCGTGGCTCTTACCACTGTTTAACCCACGTTAACGCGCATGAGACTGGTTAACCAAGCCCCTACCCGCCGTGCGCATTGACCTAAAACCCGCGCTATCGCAATGCAGGTTTGAAAAACAAAACATGCAAATTTCGTATTTCAGACCCAAAAATACGCAAAATACATAAAATTTCGCCTTACATCGGGACCTTAGCCCCCTCCGTGCGGTGCGTTAACCCGCCTTGGCCTTGGCATAAATTGCATCAATCATCGCTTGGGTGCCTTGTGCATCCTCTAGCGACCATTCCAATGCGTGACCCTTGCGAACTGACCGGCAAAACGCCTCGACCTGAAGCTTGTAATGGTTGTCACTTGGAAAACGTTCCACCCGCAGGCCCAAATCCTGTTGGTGGATTTCGATCCGTGCAACATCGTAGACATTCGCGTTGAACGGCGCCGTCATCCGGATCGCGCCCTGATCGCCGTGAAACGTCATGGTTTGCAGGGGGTGCATCCGCATCGAGTTGACCCAATGGGCGGTAAAGCAGTCAAACTGTGCCGCAACCCGTGCGATTACATCGACCCCATTCTCATAGGTCAGGTCAGATTGTGTAATCATTTCAGGTTCTTGCCCTGTCACCCAACGCGTGGCCCCATAGGTGTAGACACCGATGTCAGGTATCCCGCCGCCGCCTTTGAACGGATCATGGCGGATGTTGTCGTCTTGGCCCGCGTTGTTGTACGTAAACACGCCCTCAACATGCATCAAGATCCCGATGGCCCCGTCCTCAACCAGATGTTTGACGCGCTTCCATTGGGGGTGATGCACGATCATATAGGCTTCGGTTGCAACCAAACCCGTTTTGTCCCGCAGCGCAATTAGTTCATCAATTTCAGAGGCTTGCAGCGCGATCGGCTTTTCACACAAAACATGCTTGCCCGCAGCCATCGCCTTTTTCGCCCATTCAACATGCAGGTGGTTGGGCAGCGGAATATACACCGCTTCGATCTCAGGATCAGCAAGCAGCGCATCATAGGTGTCATAGCGTTGCAGGTCTGGCTGGAACGCCCGAAACGGTTGCGCCTTGTCACGCGAAGACGTGGCAAGCCCAGCCAAAACAGCGCCCTCGGCGGCGTGGATCGCCGGCGCCATATGTTGGCGGGCAAAGCCCGACGCGCCCAGAATTCCCCATTTTACCGGCATTGCAGTCTCCTGATGTTGTTTGTGACAGCATACCAACAGTCGGGCCAAAGAAAACCCCCGCGCAGAAACCTGGCGGGGGTCGTATAGGATAATGCTATCAAAGGGTTAGGCTGTCGCCATCATCCCTTTTTCGCGTGCAAGCTCGCGCATTTTCTTTTGCAGCTTTTCAAATGCACGGACCTCGATCTGGCGGATACGTTCGCGGCTGACATCGTATTGCCCAGACAGCTCTTCCAATGTGATCGCTTTGTCCTGCAAACGGCGCTGCATCAAGATGTCCTTCTCGCGGTCGTTGAGAACCGACATAGCGTCGGCCAGCAGCTCGCGGCGGCTGTCCAGCTCGTCTTTGGCCTCGTAGTCGCCCGCTTGGTCAGCATCTTCATCCTCGAGCCAGTCCTGCCATTGCATGGTGCCTTCGCCTTCAGACCCGACCTGGGCATTCAGCGACGCATCACCACCAGACAAACGGCGGTTCATGTTGATGACTTCTTGCTCGTTCACGCCCAGATCATTTGCGATCCGCTCAACGTGCTCGGGACGCAAATCACCATCCTCGAGCGCGCCAATCCGTGACTTGGCTTTGCGCAGGTTAAAGAACAGCTTTTTCTGTGCAGATGTTGTGCCCAGCTTGACCATCGACCACGACCGCAGGACGTATTCCTGAATAGCGGCGCGGATCCACCACATCGCGTAAGTCGATAGTCTGAAACCTTTTTCTGGGTCGAATTTCTTGACCGCCTGCATCAAACCGACGTTCGCTTCCGAAATCACCTCGGCCTGTGGCAAGCCGTAGCCGCGATAGCCCATCGCGATCTTAGCAGCCAAACGCAGGTGCGATGTGACCAGCTTGTGCGCTGATTTGCTGTCTTCGTTTTCGACCCATGATTTGGCCAGCATGTATTCCTCTTCCGGCTCTAGCATCGGAAACTTGCGGATCTCTTGCAGATAACGGTTCAGGCCCTGCTCTGGCGACGGGGCGGGAAGATTTGTGTATGTGCTCATGGTGTATCCCCCTCTGGATTGGCCGGCTTATGTTACGGCCCTTAACATGGATATGGGTAACGACGTGCCCTTGTTCAAGGGACTTATGTCACTTGGTTAAACTGAATATGAACACGACCGCCCCGGATTGCGACCCACATGTCAGTGCTCTCACGCGCATGGGATGTGTATTTCAAAGATAGTTTCGCAAAAAAGCCCGATTCAGGGGCCGCTTTCGCCCTGTTTTCCCTGTTTTCCCTGTTTTTATAAGAAATACTTGTTCCAAGAGGGCCAAAGCTATGATGAGCGCATTGATCAAAAAGTTTGCAAAAGTGCCGGATATTCCCGAGCCTATCGAATATGACGTGCCTCCTTTGCCCGTACCGGAACGTGAAAAAACCAAATTCGATGTGGTCATTGAACGGGAACGCTCGAACTATGACGAGGCGCGTGCACGCTTTGCCAGATTGACGGATAAGATCGACCTACAAGTTTCTGAAATGACCAACGGCGGTCGTTTGATCGCGGTGCCGCTGTGCCCCAGCGCATGCGAGCGCGGCCCATTGGCCGAACGGCTGTTGGATATCGGGCTCGACCCCTTTGCCCGTTGGAACATGATGTATTACGCGCCAAACGATCAAATCGCGGATCAGCTGGACACAGAAGTCTACGATCCGGATTTCGACAATGACTTTGATGCCGCCATGATCGCCTTTCTGGGCAAGGTTTGCGCCAGTTGGGAAACATTCCAGCGCGAAGAACCCGATGCGTCGATCGTACAGATCATTACCTACCGAGAGGCGCTGCAAACCACGGTTTTCCAGCAAATCGAAGAGATCGAGAAAATGATCTATGCAGGTCTCACCAATTACTGGCGCGAGTTCTTTGGCGAAAAACCTCGGCTGCCCCTTAACCCTTAAGCGCGCAAAGCAAATCGGCCATATCGTCTGGCAATGGGGCCTCAAACCGCACCATTTCGCCCGTCACCGGATGCTTGAACCCCAAAACGGCGGCGTGAAGCGCCTGACGCGGAAAACTTGCCACCGCTTCGAACCCTGCTGCATTGATCGCCTTTGGCGAAAGCTTGCGACGGCCACCATAGGTCGGATCACCGACAAGGTTGTGACCCGCATGGGTCATATGCACACGAATTTGGTGGGTCCGCCCTGTTTCCAACCAACATTCAACGAGGCTCGCCACGACGGGCTGACCAAACCGTTCAACCACACGCGCCCGCGTCACCGCATGGCGGCCGTTCCCGAAGAGTACGGCCTGCCGTTGGCGGTCGGTCTTGTGACGGGCCAATTGGGTCGTGATCTTCATGATATTACTGCGTTCAAAATTGACACCGCGAATACCGCGCAAACGCGGGTCGTTGCTGTCGGGTACACCGTAGACAACAGCACGGTAATAGCGTTCGACCGTATGTGCCTCGAACTGCGCCGCAAGGCCGTGATGTGCCTTGTCTGACTTGGCCACCACCAGCAAGCCACTGGTTTCTTTGTCAATTCTGTGGACGATGCCGGGGCGCTTTTCGCCACCCACGCCTGATAGGCTGTCACCACAGTGATGCATCAGCGCGTTCACCAGCGTTCCTGAGGGCGATCCAGGTGCGGGATGCACGACCATGCCACTGGGTTTGTTGATCACAATGAGATCGTCGTCCTCGAACACCAAATCCAGTGGGATGTCTTCGGGGCCCATGTGGCTTTCGGCAGCGTCAGGCAGCGTGACAGTAATTTCGTCGTCTTCCGCCACTTTGGCACGCGGATCGGTCAAAACGGCGCCATTCAGCGCAACATCGCCTGACGCCAGCAGTTTTGCTATACGCGAACGGGACAATGACGCGTCCGCTGGCACATCCCGCGCAATCGCCTTATCAAGGCGCTTGGGCGGATCGGGCATGATCCGAAAAACGAGAGGCGGCTGGCCCATGCAAGATACTCCTGAACCCGCGAACCTTATGTTCCTGCGGCGGCTTGTTACAACGCTGACGGCGGTGATGATTGCGGGCCTTGTAATCATCATCATCCTGTTTGTCATCCGCTTGCCGTCACAAGGGACACCTTTAACGTTTCCAGATGTGATTACTCTGCCCGCTGGCGCCGTCGCGGTTGGCTATACCCAGACGCCAGATTGGGTTGCCGTGGTGACCGATGATGACCGTGTGCTGGTGTACGATCGCGCCGACATGGAGTTGGTCCAAACCATCACACTGACCACACCCTAGAGCTGTCACAGCGGCACCGACGTCATGACATGACGCGACAGAACCGCAATGAGAGAAAGGGTGGTACCACCTCCTGGTCTCGAACCAGGGACCTCTTGATCCACAATCAAGCGCTCTAACCTACTGAGCTAAGGCGGCTCCACGGTTGCGATTTAGCGGCCATCCCAGAGATTTGCAAGAGGCTTTGACGGCGGAAATGTGGGGAATCGGGATGTGCCTTGGGCTTGCGCGTAGAGTGCCGCCTGCGTTACAGACAACTCGCGCGACCGCGCAAGGTTTCAGGAGGCCGATCATGGGCATCGACACAGAACGCGACATCGAGGCAAACTTGCAAATCGGGCCAACCGACCAAGCGATGGTTCGGATTTTTGTCGAAGCAAACGGCGTTGAAATCCCAATGGATTTTGAACCTGACGAAGCCCGCGAAATTGCCGAGGAAATCATGATGGCTGCCAAGGGTGCCGACGCGTTGCGCCGCTAAGGCAGACCTCGACTCTAGGAATAGACAAAGCCCTCGCCGACCAGCTCAAACCCTGTGATTTCAACCTCGTACAGCGTGCCATCCGGTTTGGCCGCCCGCGCGATCAAAACGCCCTCGTCATTGTAGAACACTGCATGCGCCGTATGCATCGCACGAAAACAGTGGGTGCCGTCGGGGTATAGATATTTAATCACCATTGCGCCTTTGCTTACCATGTTATGCACGCCGCCGGATCGCGTAGCGCATGCAATCTACGGGCCGCGTGACGGGCGAATTTCTGCATCATGACCTTGCGCCGTGCGCCAGCCAGCTTAGCCTCGGGGCCCATACGAAGAATCTCGGCATCATAAGCGTCAGCGATGATGAGCCCGGTTTCGTCCGGCAATAATTCGGTCGGGAAATCGCTATCGACCGCCCAGTAATAGCGATCGCACCATTCTAGGTAACCCTGCCATTTGTGATCAGTCTGAAAATCTGCACGGCTGGATTTGCATTCAATGACCCAAATTTCGCCTTTGGGGCCGACCGCCATCACATCGACCCGCAAGCCGCTGGTGGGAACCAACTCTTCTACCGTCACAAAATCATGGGTGGCGAGGTGCCGACAGACACCGCGCGCCAATAGTTGGCCGGGTTGCAATGTGGATTGGGTCAGATCATCGGGCATGGCCCAAACATGAACAATACGTGAACAAAAATCAAGCTTGATGAAGACCAGAGACCGCTGGACCTTGCTATTGGGCGAACAAAGACCTACCTACGGAAGTGGCGGGTTCTGCCCTTCTCGTATGCGGTCTAATTCCAGTGGCCTTAAGCAAATCCGAGGGAGCTGGCTCTGTTGAGACCCTGGTCTTTTTATCTGGCGCCCACCTGTACATACAGGTCCTCGGGAATTTAATGAACCAACACGGTTGCGTTTGCGGGCCCGCCACCACCCCGTTTTGACCTTCGCCGCGCGCAGGCTACCTTTGGATTAACCCAAAGGAGACCCCAATGCGTTTGATGATCCCTGCCCTAATTTTATGCTCCACCGCTGCACATGCCGATGTGACCGTCGCCTTTGTCGAAGGCGCGCCCAAGGACCGTTTTGTGATCGAGAACGCGGGTCAGTGCGCAACAGCCCCGTCGATATTTGAAATTGACCTTACCGCAAGCACGGCTGGCCTGATTTTTGACACCACCGAAGCCGGTGCAGGTGTCGAAGTCTTTCAACCTGTCGAAGTTGTGGCGGGTGCGGATATGGTCATTGATCTGGCCCAACCGGGTGACGGCGATCAAACGTTGAGCGTGTCATTGAAGAGCCTGCCACCGGGTGGTGAGATCATCATCACGTTGGATTTGGACGACATGATTGCCAGCGGCACATCACGCCCAACGATGGTCACAGGAAGCGAGATCAAAGGCATTGCGGTCCGTCTGACACAGCAAACCGACGCCACAGCAATGGCCAATTTCACCGACAGCGTTCAGGTCAGCATTCCGGTAGCGGGCTGTATGTCCTAGAACGCGTCGGGCTGTGCTTCGCGTGCCATGTGATCAAGCACGGCATTGACGAACTTTGGCTCTTTGCCTTCAGGAAAGAACGCGACAGCGACATCTACGAATTCGACAATGACGACCTTGGGCGGTGTGCTGCTCTGGGTCAGTTCGGCACCAGCCGCCCGAAAGAGCGCGCGCAATGTCGGGTCGATCCGGTCAATCGCCCATTTGGCGACCAACGCCCGGTCTGTCATTTGGTCGATCAGCGCCTGATGGTTAACGGCATTCTCAAGCAGATCACGGAAGGTTTCGACATCGCCTTCGGCCAGTTCATCACCATCGATCACCTCACCAAAACGGTAGGTTTCGAACTCTTGGCGCACCGCATCCACGGTCTGACCGGATAGCTCCATCTGATAAAGAGCTTGGGTCGCGAACAGCCGAGCGGCCGATCGCATTTTTCGTTTTTGGTTGCCAGAGGGTTTATCGGTCATGCTGTGCTATCGGATCCTGTTTCGCCCGCAAACAGAATGTCCGAGGTGAATCCCACCCCTTTGCGCGCCGAGCCCCATTTGCGCGACAACGCCACAAGATGCAAGGCCGCAGCGGCCGCTCCGCCGCCTTTATTCTGATCGGCGGGATCTGCGCGGACTTCGGCTTGGGGTCTGGTTTCAACCGTCAAGATACCGTTGCCGATGCACAGCCCTTGCAGCGCCAAGAGCTGGATCGCGCGGCTGCTGTCATTGCAGACGGTTTCATAGTGGGTTGTCTCGCCGCGGATCACGCACCCTAGCGCGACAAAGCCATCAAAGTTGCTCATCCGATTGGCAATACCAATAGCGGTTGGGATTTCCAGTGCGCCGGGCACCTCGATGGTCTCATGCGTGGCACCTGAGGCCTCGATCTCGGCACGCGCACCAGCCAGCATGTTGTCGGCGATGTCCTTGTAATAAGGCGAGACAACGATCAAGACTTTGGTCGGTTTGTCGAATTCCACACGCGGCATTATGTAGTGCTGTTCGTGTCCGGCCATTTATCCGATCTCCGAGATTTTCTGCGTGCCAACAATTTCGAGACCATAGGCATCAAGCCCGACAACCTTGGGCTGGGGCGAATTGGTCATCAAAACAATTTCACTGAGCCCAAGAGAGGACAAGATTTGCGCGCCCAACCCGTATTGCCGCAGAGTTTGAGGCGACACATCATCGTCCGCCGTCAGTTTCATATGAACATCACGCAATAGCACCAGTGCGCCGCGTCCGTGCTCGGCGATCATCTGCATGGCGTCACCAAATTCAGCGGCGCGACCTTTCCCACCAATGCCGACCATGTCCAACATCGGGTCTAGCGCGTGCATCCGCACCATCACCGGGTCCGCATTTCCGTCATCACCAGTGATGTCGCCCTTGATCAACGCGATGTGCTCCGCGCCTTGAGTCTCGTCGGTGTAAATCCGCATTTCCCATTCACCGCCAAATTCGGACGTAATGGTGTCGGTTTCGCGCACACGAACGAGGTTATCGTGGCGGCGGCGGTATTTGATCAGATCACTGATTGTTCCGATCTTGAGATTGTGCATCTGGGCAAAGCTGACCAGATCAGGCAGGCGCGACATTGTCCCGTCTTCGTTCATGATCTCGCAGATCACGCCTGATGGGTTCAAACCAGCAAGCCGGCTAACATCGACCGCCGCCTCGGTATGACCTGCGCGGACCAGAACGCCACCATCACGCGCACGCAATGGGAACACGTGCCCGGGGGACGCGATATCCGCAGCCGTCGCTGCACTGTCGATCGCAGTCGCCACTGTACGTGCGCGGTCAGCGGCGGAAATGCCAGTTGTGACGCCCTCTCGCGCTTCGATCGAAACGGTAAACGCCGTTTCGTGACGGGACGAGTTGTGAGACGCCATTAACGGCAGCCCAAGCGCGTCAATCCGTTCGCCAGTCAGCGTCAAACAAATCAAACCCCGCCCGTGCGTCGCCATGAAATTGATCGCATCCGGCGTCGCCATTTGCGCAGGGATCACCAAATCGCCTTCGTTTTCGCGGTCTTCGTGGTCGACAAGGATAAACATCCGGCCATTGCGGGCGTCTTCGATAATCTCTTCGACTGAACTGATTGCGTCGCGCCAGTTCTCTTCGAC
Source organism: Thalassobium sp. R2A62 (assembly GCF_000161835.1). Taxonomy (GTDB): domain Bacteria; phylum Pseudomonadota; class Alphaproteobacteria; order Rhodobacterales; family Rhodobacteraceae; genus Thalassobium. Next base: position 3,460,752 of record NZ_GG697169.2, on the reverse strand, counting down.
GGGTCCGGGGTCTTCAAAGCTCATAACAGGTTCCTTGTACGAGACGGGTGTTATGCCCAGTCCTGAAGCCGCGCCACATAGCGCGCGAGCGTATCAATTTCGAGGTTAACAGGATCGCCCATCGCCACATCACCCCATGTCGTGGCGACCTTGGTATGTGGGATAAAGTTGATGCCAAAATCTTTGCCGTTTACTTCGTTGACGGTCAACGACGTGCCATTCAAAGCGACAGAACCCTTGGGCGCGATAAATTTAGCAAGCGCCTCAGGCGCGCGCAGGGTGACACGCGTGCTGTCACCTTCTTCTTTGATATCAACCACTTGCGCAACACCGTCGACATGGCCAGACACGATGTGCCCACCCAACTCATCCCCAAGTTTGAGGGCGCGCTCTAGGTTCAGACGCTTGCCGGGGGCCCATGTGGTCAGGTTGGTTTTTGAAACGCTTTCAGCGCTGATTTCGACGTCAAACCACCCGTCACCCAGTTTGATCGCGGTCAGGCACACACCATCACATGCGATCGACGCACCAATGTCGATTGTGGCGGTATCATAGCTGGTTTTAATCCGAGCCCGCAGGTCGCCGCGTTGTTCTGTTTCGACGACTTCGCCAATATCTGTTATGATGCCAGTGAACATAGGTGCTCTCCTTTGTACCATGACCTAGCGTTTCCGCTTAGGGGGGACAAGACGCGCGCGTTTCCCTTTGGTAAATCGATAGGTTCCCGCTAGGCCATTCTTTGCCGTAAAATAGGATTTTGGCCCTATTTTTGCCCCGATGCCCCGATAGCCTTGGGAAAAAGACAGTTGAGGTTAACGTGATCGAAGTAGATCAACGCAAATTTTTGTTTCTTCAGGGCCCCCATGGGCCGTTTTTCTGGCGTTTGGGGAAAATGTTGCGCATGGCCGGAGCAGAAGTGTGGCGTGTCGGTTTTAACGCGGGCGACCGTGCATTTTGGCTCCATTCGCGCAGCTACATTCCATACACGGGCACAGTTGACGGCTGGGACGAGACATTTCGATCGCTGATCGAAACCAAATCCATCACCGATATCGTGCTCTATGGCGACACTCGCCCCGTGCACGCGAACGCAGTTGCCGCAGCGAATGAATTGGGCCTGCGGGTTCATGTCTTTGAAGAAGGGTATATGCGGCCCTATTGGGTGACGTATGAGCGCGGCGGCACAAACGGCAATTCCCGTCTCATGGATATGGACGTGGCCGAAATGCGCACCGCGCTGAAACAATCTGATTTGGATGTCCCAGAGGCACCGGCCCATTGGGGCGACATGCGCCAACACGTGTTTTACGGCGCGCTTTATCATTGGTTTGTGATGTTCAGGAATGGCGACTACCGCCAGATGAAACGTCACCGCGAACTGCCAGTCGCCGCCGAATTCGCGCTATATTTCAGATGCTTGGCGCTGATGCCGTTCATCTCGATAAACCGGATGATTTCGACGCTTCACATCAAACATGGTGGTTTCCCATATCACCTCGCGTTGATGCAACTAGAGCATGACGCTAGTTTCCAAGAGCATTCGCCATTCACCCGAATGGAAGAGTTCCTGACGGTTGTGATAAGAGGTTTCGCAAAAGGCGCGCCGCGTCATCACCATTTGGTTCTCAAGGCGCATCCGTTGGAAAATGGCCGCTCGCCCATTCGCATGATCGTCAAACGTTTGGCACGTGAAAATGGCGTTTCGGGTCGGGTCCATTATGTGCAGGGTGGCAAGTTGGCTCGTCTTCTGGATCATGCGCGGACTGCTGTGACGGTAAATTCGACCGCTGGCCAACAGGTATTGTGGCGCGGTTTGCCGCTTCGGACGTTCGGTGCGGCCGTTTACGCCAAATCCGCATTTGTATCGCAGCAACCACTTGCCAAGTTTTTTGCCAACCCAAAACGTCCCGACAATCGGGCCTATCGCGACTATCGCCGATATTTGTTGGAAACCAGTCAGGTTGCAGGTGGATTTTACGCCGCGCGGGGCCGCAGACAGCTGTTGCGACAGGTCGTTGATATGATGCTCGCGCCGCATGATCCTTATGATGCGTTGAGCACGGGAAACGCGGCACCGAGGCAACAGTTGCGTGTCGTGAAGTAACAGACACAACCTGTATGGCTATCTTTTGCTGCGCGATTCCGGTAGTTTCAGCAACAACGAGGCCGGAAATGGGTCCGATTTTGAGGCAAGTTCATAGGTCGAGGAGACCAAAGCAGTGACCATCACCCTATCGCGCCTCGCGAAAGGCGCAGTATTTGTCGCAACGCTGGCTTTGGTCGCTTGTGGTCTGCCCCGTTCTGGACCGAACAAGGCCGAGATCTTTTCCGGCTCTGTTTTGCAGGAAGGCGACGCCTTTGTTCTAAGCGTCAACGACCGCGTAAACCGGATTGCTTCGGTAACTCCGGCTTTGGGCTTTTCCGCAGGCTTCCGCGATGCAGGCGTTATTGGCTCTGACACGATCCGCGCAGGCGACACATTGGGATTGACCATTTGGGAAAACGTCGACGACGGTTTGCTGGTCCCCGAAGGTCAAAACGCGACCGTTCTCGAAGAAGTACAAGTAGACGGTGCTGGTTTTATCTTTGTGCCCTATGCAGGCCGGATCAAAGCGGCGGGCAACACACCCGAAGCCATCCGCCGCATCATTACATCCAAGCTGAACGACCAGACCCCTGACCCGCAGGTTCAGGTGCGCCGTCTGGCCGGCGACGGATCAACGATTTCAATTGTGGGCGTAGTTGGTGCCCAAGGTGTCTATGCAATCGAGCGCCCAACCCGCACGCTTGCGTCGATGTTGGCCCGCGCAGGTGGCGTCACAGTTCGTCCTGAAATTGCACAGGTGACAGTTGTTCGTGGCTCGCACAGCGGATCGATCTGGTTCGAAGATCTCTATGATCACCCCGGTCATGATATCGCATTGCGCGGTGGTGACCGGATCATCGTAGAAGAAGACACTCGCAGCTTTACCGCGCTTGGCGCCACTGGCACGCAGAACCGCGTAGCCTTTGAAAGCCAGACAATCTCGGCGATCGAAGCCATCGCCCAAGTTGGCGGTCTATCATCTGCTGTGGCGGATCCGACCGGCGTCTTTGTCTTCCGCAACGAGCCTGAAGAGATCGCAGAACAACTTGTTGGGACTGATCTGACGGGCGAACAGCGTGTTGTCTATGTTCTGGACCTGACCAAGCCGAACGGCATGTTCATGGCACGAGATTTCGCAATTCGCGACGAAGACACTGTCTATGTTACCGAAGCGCCGTTTGTTCAGTTTGATAAATCTATTGCGGCGCTGACAGGCTCGCTTGGGGCTGTGAACACGATCAGTTCACTGGCCAACGCTGGCACAACAAACTGATCTAACGATGACATCGCATGAACAACAGGCCGCTGCTGGAGCAAACCGGCAGCGTCTTTTTGTCTATAACGGTGGGTTTCTCACGCAAAAGCGTATCCGGCGGATTTTGGATCTTTCGGGGTATGACATTAAACTGGGCAAACCGTCGGATGGCGATTTAGTCGGTGTCTGGGGTCAATCCCCGACCTCGCCACGGGGTGAAGCCGTCGCCGCAAAAACAGAGACACCAATCCTGCGGGTTGAGGACGCATTCTTGCGTTCAGTTCTACCCGGTCGGGACGGGCAGCCGCCGTTGGGTCTGTTTCTCGACAAGCGCGGCGTTCATTTTGACCCAGCAACGATCAGCGATCTCGAGCAACTGCTGACCCATGATCCGCTGGATGACACGGCTCTGTTAAACCGCGCACGGGCTGCGATTGACCGCGTACGTGCCGCACATCTGAGCAAATACAATACCTATGATCTAGACGCCCCTACCCCCAAACCGGGTTATGTTTTGGTCATCGACCAAACCCGCGGCGATGCATCTGTCAAAGCAAGCCGCGCGGACAAAAACACCTTTCTCGAAATGTTGTATTACGCCCAAGAGGAAAATCCGGGCGCGCGGATCATCGTTAAGACGCATCCTGAAACCGCGGGCGGCCACCGAGATGGGTATTTCGACAAAAGCATCGAAAATGGTCAGGTCACATTATTTGGTGCCGCCGTTAGCCCGTGGGCGTTGTTCGACGGCGCAACCAGCGTCTATACGGTTTCGTCCCAAATGGGGTTTGAGGCGATTTTTGCAGGCCACCGCCCCCATGTGTTTGGCCAACCCTGCTATGCGGGTTGGGGGCTGACAGAAGACCGCAATCCAGTTCAACGCCGCCAACGCAAGCTCACCCGCGCACAACTCTTTGCCGGTGTGATGATGCGCTATGCGACTTGGTACGACCCTTATCGCGACCGTCTTTGCGAATTTGAAGATGCGCTTGCCACGCTAGAGGCGCAGGTGCGTGAATGGCGCGAAGATCATTGCGGATGGACAGGTGCCGAGATGCGGCTGTGGAAACGTAAACCGTTGCAACAGGTCTTTGGTCGCTATTTGAAAATGCGGTTTGGCGATGCGGCAACAGATGAACGGCGATTGATGGTTTGGGCCGGCAAGGCGACACCAGAGATGGGCGACGTTGTGCGGGTCGAGGACGGATTTTTGCGGTCACGCGGATTGGGCGCGGAACTGATCCCGCCACTCAGCCTCGTCACGGACACCTCTGGAATATACTATGATCCAACATCGCCCAGTGATCTTGAACAGTTGATTGCGGACAGCCCAAGCCTCTCAAATGCTGCACGGGACCGTGCCAAGACCGTGATCCGAGCGGTCACTGCCAGCAAGCTGAGCAAATACAACCTGCAGCGGGACACACCCCAATTACCCGACGGACACCGCATTTTGGTGCCGGGTCAGGTCGAAGATGACGCCTCTATCATGCTGGGCACCCTAGATGTCACGACCAACCGCGACCTGCTTTTGGCCGCAAGAGACGCCCGTCCCGACGCGGTGATCCTCTATAAACCGCACCCTGACGTCGAAGCAGGATTGCGCGATGGTGATGTCGCCGATGCCACTGAAATTGCGGATATGGTTGTCCAAAATGGCGATCCAATCGATCTCATTGATGCGGTCCGAGAGGTCTGGACGATGACGTCACTGTTGGGGTTCGAGGCGCTGTTGCGCGGCGTTCCCGTGACCTGTCTGGGGCAACCGTTCTACAGTGGTTGGGGGCTCACCACTGATCGCCATCCGCATCCTCGCCGGACTGCGCGCCCTGATCTCACCGCTCTCGCCCACGCGGTTTTGATCGACTACCCGCGCTATTTCGACCCAAAATCGGGGCTAGCCTGTCCTGTCGAGGTGATCATCGAAAGACTGGCCAGCGGGAATCTTCCATCACCTGGGCCATTCAATCGCAGTGTTGCGAAACTGCAGGGTGTGTTTGCAAGCTACGCGCATCTATGGCGCTAGAGCGGACGCCAACGGTGCAGCACGTCCGCGCCGATCGCGCGTGTTTCTAGCAATTGAAATCGTGGCGCCTCGGCCAGAACCGAAAGGCCAAGAGCCCCCAGCGACGGCGTTCCTTCAGCACCGATGGCGACACCGGCGGTATATCCAATGACTTCGTCGATGAGACCCGCACCCAAAAGAGACGCAGCAAGCGCACCGCCGCCTTCGCAATAAACACGCGTCAGCCCTTGGGCACCAAGCGTTTGCAGGCAGGCCGATGGGTCGAGCTGGCGGTGAGCTTCTGGACCGGCGGCAAGACAATTTGCGCCGTGGCCCGTCCAATCCTCAATCCGAGATTGAGAGGCGTCATCGCTGTGTAAAATCCAAACAGGCGGGTCTCCGGCAGTCACAGCCAGCTTGCAATCAGTTGGCAGGTCAAGTTTGCGCGAAAGCACCACGCGAATAGGTTGGCGCGCCACCCCGAGATCACGAACGTTCAGTGACGGATTATCCGCACGGACAGTGCCCGCCCCCACCATCACGGCATCGTGCCGTGCTCGGGACATATGGACATACCGGCGTGCGTCTGCCCCTGTGATCCATTGGCTGTCTCCGCTCGCTGTGGCGATACGTCCGTCGAAACTGTTGGCAAGTTTGAGCGTCACCCAAGGGCGGCCCGTCTCAATTCGTTTGAAAAACCCTGCCAAATCATTGCGTGCTTCGGACTCGCACAGACCAATGTCGACACAGATTCCAGCGTCGCGAAGCATCGCGTAGCCCCGACCAGAGACGCGGGGGTCACTGTCACCGGCCGCCACGATAACTCGAGAAACACCAGCATCGATCAATGCTTGGGCGCAAGGGGGGGTATGGCCATAATGGGAACAGGGTTCCAACGTGACATAGACGTCAGAGCCGCGTGCCGCAGTCCCAGCTGCTGCGAGCGCATGAGTTTCCGCATGCGGCCGCCCGCCGTCTTGGGTCCAGCCGCGTCCAACGACGCGACCGTCCTTGACGATCACACACCCAACCGATGGGTTGGGCCAGACACGCCCCAGACCACGCCGCCCAAGCTCTAGGGCAAGCGCCATCCAGCGCGCATCACTCATGTTCAGTCGTCTTCTGGTTTGATGTCCGGGCGCAGTTCTGAGACGAATTTGTCAAAATCATCTGCCGCCTGGAAGTTCTTGTAAACACTGGCAAAACGCACATAGGCCACCGTGTCGATGCGGGCCAAAGCCTCCATCACGATCTCACCTATTGTACCCGATGGAATATCGGTCTCGCCCATGCTTTCAAGTCTGCGCACGATGCCTGAAATCATTTGATCCATGCGCTCGGGCTCGACAGGGCGTTTTTGCAACGCGATCCGGATCGAACGTTCGAGTTTGTCACGGTCAAAGTCTTCTCGGCGTCCGTTGGTTTTAATCACCACCAGATCGCGCAGTTGTACCCGCTCGTATGTTGTAAATCGTCCACCACAAGCCGGACAGAACCGACGCCGGCGGATCGCAACGTGATCCTCGGCTGGACGCGAGTCCTTGACCTGTGTGTCTACATTTCCACAAAATGGACAGCGCATCGCATATCCCCTTATTCACTGCCTGTTGGGGTTTTGTCCCCATTTATGTCCAGTATTATAGGAAGAACTCTAGGATTTGGGTAGTGGGCAATTTCACCCCCTAGATCGTGAGGCTAAGAGTGAGTCAGATGCGCCACAACATGGCGGGTCTTTGGGGCTTCACGATGCTCGAACAAATAGATGCCCTGCCACGTCCCCAGCGCCAAACGCCCCTCTGTTACAGGAATGGCCAGCGACACAGGCATCATCGCAGATTTGATGTGGGCGGGCATGTCATCTGGGCCTTCGTATGTGTGGGTCAGATAGGACATCGACGGGTCCGTCGTGGGCGGAACCAATCGCCGAAAGAATGCGTTCAGATCGGTCTGCACCTCAGGGTCGGCGTTCTCTTGGATCAACAGCGAACAAGATGTGTGCTGCACAAACAGCGTCAACAGACCGGTCCCTATGGCCCAGTCGGTGACGTGATCCGTGAATTCATAGAGACCAGACCCACGGGTCTGGATGGAAAATTGGCCCTGCATGAGCCTAACTTACTGCGCGGCGCAGGCCAATGCGACGGTATTTTCGGGCGTCTGAACCTCTGGCGCCATCGCGATCAAAGACGATGCAGGCACTGCACAGGCCGGAGCCTCGGACAGTGCGATGATCCCGTTCGACAGACTTGGACCGTCCACAGGTTGGGAAATGAAATTGAATGCCGTGAGTTGGATGTCAGCCTCATCCAGAGCGCCAATGTTGGCGGTCGCTGTGGTGGCGGACAGTAGAGCGGCAGAGATCAAAGCAAGGCGAAGCATGAGGGGTCTCTCAAACAAAGGGTTAAGACTGATACTCGCCAGATAGGCGAATTTGACGCCAAAGAAATCCCCTTGCACGCGCACGTGATGTTTGTTGAAGCACAATAGAAGTTTAGAACCGGAGCCTTCGGTATCTGCGGATATTGACAAGAGGGATCACATCCCAATCCACAGACAATGCGCCGCTCGGGGCGCGGTCAATCAAATCCTCAGGTAGGTCAAACCGGTAGCGCATGACGCCATCGTCCTCGCGGACCGAACAAATGACTTGGCGTTTCATCGCGGTAAAACCACGACCGCACTCGAGCTGGCGACTGACCTCCGATAATGTGCTGATCGTGGGTCGAAAGCCGAAGGGGCCAGAGACCGCAGCAGACGTTGTGATGACAGAAAAGATCCCATCGCCGTGGTCGTTCGCGTCAAACCTAAAAACGAGATCGCCACCGTCCCACCATTCGATCGTATCCACAATGCCTGTGGCCTGACCGGGATAGGTGCCAAGACGCAGGTCAGCATTTGGGAACATTGATTGCAGGGCTTGGGGTTCGAAGTCGGATCAGCCCGTGACGCCGTCGACGTCATGCAGGCCCAAAGTGTGATCTTGGGACATCGCACTGCCGGTGGCCCCGGACAAGGCCGCCGCGCAGAGCAGTTTCCGGATCACTGGTCCAAGAACGACCGCAGTTTACGCGACCGGCTTGGGTGCTTGAGTTTGCGCAGAGCTTTGGCTTCGATTTGACGAATACGTTCGCGGGTCACGCTGAACTGCTGACCAACCTCTTCGAGAGTGTGGTCCGTGTTCATACCGATGCCAAAACGCATCCGCAGAACCCGCTCTTCACGCGGTGTAAGCGAAGCGAGAACGCGGGTCGTCGTCTCTTTGAGGTTCTCTTGGATCGCACTGTCGAGAGGTAGAACTGCGTTCTTGTCCTCGATGAAATCGCCCAACTGGCTGTCTTCTTCGTCGCCAATCGGTGTCTCGAGACTGATCGGCTCTTTGGCGATCTTCATGACCTTGCGGACTTTTTCCAGCGGCATCTGCAGCTTTTCCGCCAATTCCTCTGGCGTCGGCTCGCGACCAATCTCGTGCAGCATCTGGCGACCGGTGCGGACCAGCTTGTTGATCGTTTCGATCATGTGAACCGGAATACGGATCGTGCGCGCCTGATCAGCAATCGAACGGGTGATCGCCTGACGGATCCACCACGTCGCATAGGTCGAGAATTTGTAACCGCGGCGGTATTCGAATTTATCGACCGCCTTCATCAGGCCAATGTTACCTTCCTGAATAAGATCAAGGAATTGTAGGCCACGGTTCGTGTATTTCTTGGCGATCGAAATAACGAGACGCAGGTTCGCCTCGACCATTTCTTTTTTCGCCTGACGCGCCTCTTTTTCACCCTTTTGAACCTGCTGCACGATGCGGCGGAATTCAGAGATATCGAGGCCGATGTATTGACCAACTTGGGCCATATCTGCGCGCAAGTCTTCGATCTTACCTGTGCTCTTTTCAATCAACGCCTGCCAACCACGACCAGGTTTTTCACCCATCTGCTCTAGCCACGTCGGGTCAAGTTCATGACCACGATAGGCATCGATAAATTCGCGGCGGTTGATGCGCGCTTGGTCAGCGAGCTTCACCATGCTTGAGTCGATCGACATGATACGACGGTTGATACCGTAGAGCTGGTCGATAAGCGCCTCGATACGGTTGTTGTGCAGATGCATCGAATTCACCAGCTCAACAATTTCCGAGCGCAGTTTTTGATAGGACTTCTCGGCTTTGTCGGAAAAGCTCTCGTCTTCGTTAAGGGTCGCACTGATACGAGCGTCCTGCATTTCCGAGAGCTTAGCAAAGTCGTTTGCAATCAGGTCGAGGGTTTCCAGCACGCGCGGCTTAAGTGCGGCCTCCATTGCAGCAAGGCTCATGTTGGCCTGCTCGTCCTCGTCGTCATCGTCTTCCTTGGCAATCGGATTGCCGTCGGCGTCCAACTCTTGCGCCTCTTCTTTTTTCGGAGCGGCCGCGCCAGCGGTCGTGTCGACAACAGGTGCTTCTTCTTCGTCCTCGCCCATCTGGTCGCCAAAGGTGGTTTCCAGATCAATGACGTCGCGCAGCAGAATGTCCTCGGACAAAAGTTCGTCGCGCCAAATTGTAATCGCTTGGAATGTCAGCGGGCTCTCGCAGAGGCCCAAGATCATTGTGTTGCGGCCAGCCTCAATACGTTTGGCGATCGCAATCTCGCCCTCGCGCGACAACAACTCAACGCTGCCCATTTCACGCAAGTACATGCGGACGGGGTCATCGGTGCGGTCCAGCTTTTCGGTCTCGCCGGACGATACGGCAACTTCGCGGTTGCCGCCCGTCGTGGTGACGTCGGTGCCACCCTTTTGCTCTTCGTCTTCGGTTTCTTCTTCGATGATATTGATGCCCATTTCTGAGAGCATCGACATCACGTCTTCGATCTGTTCGGAACTAACCTGCTCAGGTGGTAGAACCTGATTGAGCTGGTCATATGTGATGTAGCCGCGTTCCCGCGCCTCACCGATCATCTTTTTGACCGCAGCTTGGCTCATATCGAGCGAGATGTCGGCGTCAGAGTTATCGGATTTGCGATCGTCGTTGTCTTTCGCGGCCATCAAAGAGGCTCCTGTCACATGTGTCACTCGGCGTGTCGTCCCGGCGTGGAATAGCCTGACTAGGTCGGGATGATTCGTCCAATTACGAATCAATCTGCGATTCAGGTGATTCGCAACCAGATTTAGGCTGATTTTCTTAACGTGTTGCTTACCAAGGGCGCGACTAAGCGTCCCCTTTACCAAAGCCAATCTGATCCAGAAGCGCATCAAACTTGCTGCGCTCGTCTTTCTTCATCTTGGCCCCGTTTTCACCGGTCTCAAATTCTGTCTTATCTTCTTGGGCACCGCGCCCTGTCCCGTTGATCGCATTTGCTGCTTGGCTTAACCGCCATGTCACACCTTCGTCGGCTATACCGCTTAGGTCTTCAACTGCATCTGCGATTTCTCGGGCATGACCGCGTTTAGCGCCCAGCTTGTCCAACTCTTCGGCCACGCACGCTGCCGCGATTTCTGTATCGCCCGCTCGCCGAACAGCCGGAGTGATTGCGACATGGCTCTGGGACATCAGCTTTTCAAGAGTGTCCGGCCCCAGTTCGCCAACTAAATTTCCACGCAACACCTCTGGCTGGTCCCCAACGTGCCGCAACAGGGCATGACGGATGGCTTCGTGCTCGGACGACGCACAGATCATACGCTCTAACGCGCTTTCGAATTGTCCAAGGATTGCAGGGTTGCTGATCAAGGTCGCAAGGATCACGCTCTCGCGCAGATGGTCCTCGGCCGCAGCACCTGCTCCCAAGACCGATGCTTTGGTGCTGGCCATGGGCACACCTTGGGGCTGCCATTTGCCCCGTGGCTGATAGGTCGACTTCGCCGTGCCGCCACGGTTCTGGCGAAATAGCTCCCATCTGAGCGACTTGATTTCTTCGCCATAGTGGCTGCGGATCGACGGGTCTTTGATCTCTTGGATCTTGGCACGCAGTGCTTTATCGAGTGCGGCCTTGCGCTCTGGACTGTCAAAGACTTTGCCTTCGGTCTCACGACGCCACAGGAGCTGAACCATTGGGATCGCTTGATCGAGCAAGGCCTGCATCGCACCAGGGCCCTGCCCTTTGACCAAATCGTCAGGATCCATACCCTCGGGCATCAAGGCAAAGCGCACGGACTGCCCAGCCTCGAGCATAGGCAAGGCGGTGTCGATCACACGCATCGCCGCACGCATACCAGCAGTGTCACCATCCAGCGCGATGATTGGTTCGCGCGCGATGCGCCACATCAGACGCAATTGATCCTCGGTGATCGCAGTTCCTAGCGGGGCGACCGTCGCACCAAAACCGGCCTCTGACAGCGCGATCACATCCATATACCCCTCGGCCACGATCAGATCGCCACCTTTGCCCGCCGCCTCGCGCGCAGGTTTCTGATTGTAGAGGTTGCGACCTTTGTCAAAGAGGACGGTTTCGGGCGAATTGAGGTATTTCGCATTATCATTTGGATCCATCGCACGCCCGCCAAAGGCAATCGCACGGCCCAGTCCATCGCGGATTGGAAACATGATCCGGTTGCGGAACGTGTCATAGGGCTTGCCGCCCTTGGACGACGGTTTGGCCAAACCACAGTCCATCATCATGTCAGGCGAGACACCTTTGGCCGTCAGGTGGTCCCACAAGTTTTGCCAACCGTCAGGTGCAAATCCGATTTCCCAGCGTTCAAGAGACGTGTCATTGAACCCACGCCCGACCAGATAATCACGCGCTTCACTTGCGGGACCAGTTTTCAGCGAAAGACGAAAAAACTGGACCGCTTGTTCCATCACGTCGGCAAGCTGGGTGCGTCGGTCTGCTTTTTTTTGCGCCTCGGGATCGCGTTGGGGCATTGGCATGCCCGCCTCACCGGCTAGGATTTGAACAGCTTCCATGAACCCGACATTTTCGGTTTCTCGGACAAAGGAAATCGCATCACCTTTGGCGTGACACCCAAAGCAATAGTAATAGCCCTTTTGATCGTCGACGTGAAAACTGGCCGATTTTTCCTGATGAAACGGGCATGGTGCCCACATATCGCCCTTGCCCTGATTGGACTTGCGCGGGTCCCAAATAACTTTGCGCCCAACAACCTGAGCGATGCTCAGTCGGGTACGCAATTCATCAAGGAAACCGTCGGGCAAACTCATTTAGACAATATCGCTCAGCGCGTTCAGAGAGTCGAGAGTCCCTCGCGCGCGGCGACACCGCGCATCGCGGTTTTCAGCTCATGCACCAATGTCCCAGCCATCGAACGAAAGACATAGAGATCGAAACTGTTGTCGCCCGTGCAATGGACCGCGCCGTTCATATGCTGGATCTGCGTGCGGATCACATCACCACGTTTAAGTGCGGTGATGTCCGCTGGGACAAGGCGCGACAAAACGTCAGGTGCAGTTGCGCCGACAATCGTCACACATGCCCACGCATCTGATTGATCCGTAACGGCGGCATCAGCGGGCCGTGGGGCGGGACCATGTACCATCCAATGCCCTTGCCCAAACCACAAAATGCGGGCGTCTTTGCCCCCATTGCTGCGCCCGATGCGAGGAAGCGTGAGACCAGCAGCCGAGGTCCCGTTAAATGGCTCGACCAAGTGCATTTGATCAATCACCTGTTCGATCAAAGACACCCCGCCCCAAGAGAAAGGCAAAAGATCGGCACAGGGTGTTTTCGCAATCAGCTTAACCACGGACACGCCTCCCCTCTGGATCAAAAAAAACGGGGTTCACGACCTCGCATAGCGTTTCAACACTACGCAAATGATCCACAAGCCGGATGGTTTCACCCATCCTGTCGCGCCCGTCGCGCAAGAAACCTAGGCCAAGATTTTGGCACAACGTTGGGGAATAACAAACGCTGGTGACGTATCCCGCAGAGTTCTGACGCGTCGCGTCGGCACCGCGTTCAAACAGATGCGCACCGGCCGTCAGTTCGCCATCGAAGGCGATAGGGCGCAAGCCAATCAGTTCGTCCCGATCCTCGACCAAACCGACACGAGCCGCCATCGTCTTGCCGATGCAATCCTTTTTGACCGACACCATCCGGTCCATCCCGATATCAAAGGCCGTCACGCGCCCATGGATTTCCGCATGGGTGATAAAACCCTTTTCGATCCGCAATACGTTGAGCGCCTCCATCCCGTAAGGACCACCGCCCATCGTTTCTGCGGTCGCGGTCAAAAGTCGGAAGAGGCTGTCACCGTATCTGGCAGGAACTGCGATTTCATAGGCATGTTCACCAGAAAAGGAGATGCGGAACAAACGGCCTGAGACACCTGCGACCTCGACATTGCCGCAGGCCATAAAGGGCCAGTTTTCGTCATCAATCGTGCTGTCGAGAAACCTACTAAGCAGCTCTCGCGACTTGGGGCCCGCAACGGCGAACTGCGCCCATTGTTCCGTCGCGCTTGCAAGGCTGACACGCCAGTCCGGGCGCAAGGCCTGACGGATGAATTCGAGATGCCGCATCACCAGACCTGCAGCCGTAGTCGTCGTAGTGATGACATAGTGCTGATCGCCCAGCCGTGCGCAGGTTCCATCATCTAAAACATGACCATCTTCGCGCAACATCAGGCCATAGCGGACCCGCGCGACTTTGAGCGTGGACATCATGTTGGTATAGGCCAAATCGAGCAACGCAGCAGCGTCTTGCCCTTGGATATCAATCTTGCCTAGGGTGCTGACATCACAGACACCGACCGCGTTTCGAACATAGCCGACTTCGCGGTCGCAGCTTTCGCGCCAAGTTGTCTCGCCCACCGCAGGAAAATACGAAGGGCGATACCAAAGGCCCGCTTCGATCATTGGGGCACCGCGCGCGATCGTCGCGGCGTGGCTGGTTGTCAGACGTTCGGGCGCAAATCCATGTCCCTGCCCGCCGGCCCCCATCGATGCGATAGAGACAGGTGAATACGGTGGTCGAAACGTTGTCGTCCCCGTCTCGGGAATTCCGCGACCCGTCGCATCTGCGAGGACCGCCAGGGCTGACACGTTCGAGTTCTTGCCCTGATCCGTCGCCATCCCCTGCGTCGTGTACCGCTTCATATGCTCTACCGAGCGAAAGCCCTCTTGGGCCGCAAGATTGATATCTTTGACCGTGACATCATTTTGAAAATCGAGCCATTTGCGGCCTTTGCCCTCGACTGACCAAAGGGGGCCAATCGCATATGTTTTCGCCTCGGCCTCGGGGAGTGGAGCCGGTTTCTCGTTAAATGCCAGATCGGTTGCCGCCGCCGCACCCGCCTGCGCACCGCTTGCGAGACAGCTTGCCGTGTCCATCTGCCCAGCAGCGGCGCCTGCAACCGTCATACCGGGTACGGCGCCCGCGGTTGGGACAAAGGATAATATGTCTTCGTTCCATTGCGGCCGACCATTCATGTGACAAGTCAGATGCACTGACGGGTTCCACCCTCCTGACATAGCAAGGCAATCCGTGCGGATCACATGCGTGCCATTTGAATTCGCGACTGTGATCTCTTGCAGTCCGTGCCGCCCCTTGGTCGCGGTGACCCGTCCACCTGCATAAACCGGAACATCGGCATTCAATGATACGTCCTTGCGGCTGTCGATCAGGGCGGCAACGTCGACGCCAGCATCCAGCAGATCATGCACAGTTTGGTGCGCGTCATCGTTATTGCCAAAGACCGTTACGCGCGCGCCAGGGGCCACGCCCCAGCGGTTAACATAGGCACGCGCCGCGCTGGCCATCATCACGCCGGGTCTGTCATTGTTCGGGAAGGCCACGGGCCGTTCGATTGCTCCAGCGCACAGAACAGCGCGTTTTGTGACGATCCGCCAAAAGCATTCGAGTGGCGCCTCGCCACCACGTGCGCGGTGTTTGCTCACCCGTTCGAGCGCACCGTAAGTGCCTTGGTCATATGCACCGGTGACGGTTGTGCGTGGCATGATCCGAACATTGTCCATCGCCTCTAGTTGGGCGCGCGTCGAAGCCGCCCAATCCGACCCAGACCAGCCATCAAGCGAGCCCGTCTCGGCATTCAAACGCCCCCCGATCATGCTGTCTTCGTCAGCGAGAATGACCTGTGCGCCGCCTTGACCCGCACTAAGCGCAGCCATCAGGCCCGCAGGACCCGCACCAATCACCAGAACATCGCAATGGGCGAATGCCTTTTCATAGAGATCCGGATTAGCCTTGCCACTCAGCGTACCAAGACCTGCAGCGTTTCGAATGAACGGTTCGTATAGACCTTCCCAAAGTGCTTTTGGCCACATGAATGTCTTGTAGTAAAAACCGGCACTTAGAAATGGTGACAGCAAATCGTTGATCGCCATGGCATCGTGACGCAGCGACGGCCAAGCGTTTTGCGACCGTGCCTCGAGACCATTGAACAGCTCTTGGACTGTGGCGCGCACATTCGGCTCGGCGCGTGCATCGCGGCCAATCGTCATAAGCGCGTTTGGCTCTTCGCTTCCTGCGGTCAGAATGCCCCGAGGCCGGTGGTATTTGAACGACCGCCCGACCAAACGCACGTCGTTGGCCAACAAAGCAGAGGCCAAAGTATCACCCTCAAAGCCTTGGTAAGCCGTACCATCAAAGGTAAAGGCCACTGGCTTGGCGCGGTTAATATGTCCCTTTCCAACCAGCCTCATTTCGTGGCCTTTCGCGCAAGCTCGGCCTTGATCACCTCGTGCGTAGCAGTGTTCCGAGTGACGACAATCCACGCCGAACAGCCTCCCTCATGACACCACAGATCACGGGTGATCCCCGCCGGATTATCACGCAAATGTACATAGTCGTCCCATGCTGCCTCGCCCGCATCAGGGTCAGGGCGGTTCAGGGCGACAGCGTCGCCCTGATAGTAAAACTCCCGACGATCACGATCGCCACAGATAGGACATGGGATACGCATTCGGGCTTAGCCACCTCTGCAAGATTGAAGGACCACATCAACAAAGGTCACGCGGTTAACGTCCAAGAGACGCAAACGGAACCCACCAGCCACATCAAAGAATGTCTGTACTCACGGCTGTCGCCCTCGCAGACACCCTCCGCAAACGCCGCAGCCGCAATCTTTTTCACTTCGGCGCGCTCATCGGCCGGAATGATCGCTTGGTCGAGCCCTACGTTGATATCCATCAAAACTGTCGGGCCTATCGCCACGGCGCGGGACAATTTGAAGCCAGGTGCAAAATCACGTCCACGCTCGCGATCAATATCTTGCGCGACCGCTTGGGCCAACTGGCACGTCAGTTCCGATGGGCACGGCGTGCCCTGTTGTGGAATGGGCTCGCAAGCCGCGAGAAAGCCAAGGCCCGCCACAAGGAGTGCGCTTTTGAAGAATGCAGAAAAGGTCATAAGGTTTCCTAAAAAGTGATTAATGAAGGTTGTGTTGAGAGCCTGTGCCCTCTTCGTCCAATAGATTGCGACCCGTTCGGAACCGATCGAGCCTAAATTTAGTAGCCGCGTCATGGTAGGTGTCAGTGGCCATTAAATGAGCAAAAACATTGCCCGAAGCCGGTACAGCTTTAAAGCCACCATAGCACCAGCCACAATTAATATAGAGACCCTGAACATCTGTACGGTCAATGATTGGGGATCCGTCAGGCGTCATATCCATAATGCCACCCCAAGATCGTAAGACCTTGGCCTTGCCGATCATGGGCATCAGGGTCATGCCCGCCTCCATCACATGCTCTTTCATCGGCAAATTGCCGCGCGCTGCGTATGAGGCGTAGAAATCAAGATCACCCCCAAAGACGAGACCGCCCTTGTCAGATTGACTGATATAGAAATGGCCCATGCCAAAACTGATCACCTGATCAATCACAGGTTTCAGGCCTTCGGTCACAAACGCCTGCAAGACGTGGCTCTCAATCGGCAAGCGCATCCCTGCCATTTCGGCGACCTGACTAGAGCGACCCGCCACGACCATGCCGATCTTTTTTGCGCAGATGGCTCCGCGTGTGGTTTGCACACCGCGCACGGCACCGTTTTCGATATCGATGCCAGTGACTTCGCAATTCTGGATTAGGTCAACTCCGAGCCGGTCCGCACCACGAGCGTAGCCCCAAGCAACAGCGTCATGCCGCGCCGTGCCGCCCCGTTTGTGCAACAAGCCGCCATAGATCGGAAAACGCGTGTTTTCAAAATCGAGATAAGGAACCAAGTCTCGAACGCCATTTTGATCTAGCAGCTCTGCGTCGTCGCCTTGGTTGATCATCGCGTTGCCGCGACGCGCAAACGCATCGCGCTGACCGTCCGAGTGAAACAAGTTCAGGATGCCGCGTTGCGACATCATCGTATTATAGTTCAGCTCTTGCTCCATATTCTCCCACAGCTTGAGCGAATGTGAGTAGAATTCAGAGTTGCCATCGAGGAAATAATTGGCCCGCACGATCGTCGTGTTGCGCCCGACATTGCCACCGCCCAGATATCCCTTTTCCAGAACGGCGATATTCTTGAGCCCATGCTCGCGGGCAAGGTTATAGGCAGTCGCCAACCCGTGCCCGCCACCGCCAATAATGATGATATCGTATTCAGGTTTGGGATCCGGCGTGCGCCAAACGGGCTTCCAGCCGCGCTGACCTCGCAACGCTTCAGATATTACGCGGAACCCTGAATAGGTCATCTGCCCTGTCTCCCCTTACGAGGCAGAAAAGCACCGCATCACTGGATGTTCAATGCGTCAATTTCGAAAAACCCGACCGCCAGATCGAAAAAGGCGGCTCTGATGAAAGAGCCGCCTCAATGATAGGGTTTTGTGCCTAAGGTCAGAGACCTTTGGCGCGGTAGCTTGCTGACACTTTGCCGATTGCAACCAGATAGGCCGCGGTGCGCAAGTCCGTGACATCGTCGCGGCTGTGCCAGACCTCTCGCATCGACTGATACGCCGCACGCATTGTGTCATCGAGACCTGACCGGACAAGCTCGAGCTCGCCTGCGCCTCGCAGGTAGCGCTCTTTGAAATCAGGGCTCAGTTCCCAACCAATGCCGCTGTCCTTGGACAAACGCTCGAGCTCGTCGACAACCAACTGGTGGCGCGATTCCTCGGCGCGACGCTGCATGCGTCCAAACCGGATGTGGCTCAGGTTTTTGACCCATTCAAAGTAGCTGACGGTCACACCACCTGCGTTCGCAAACATGTCAGGGATAATCACACAGCCCTTTTCGCGCAGGATGTCATCGGCCCCAGCCGTCACAGGTCCATTCGCTGCCTCGATGATCAAAGGCGCCTTGACGTTGGCCGCGTTGCCCATGTGGATCACCCCTTCGAGCGCCGCAGGGATCAGGATATCGCAATCCACCTCGAGAATGCTGGACCCGTCAGTCGTGTGCGTGGCTTTTGGATAGCCGGTCACACCGCGGCGTTCACCAATCCAAGCCCTCACGTCTTCGACATCAAGTCCATTTTCATCGAAAAGTGCGCCATCATGTTCGATAATGCCAATGATTTTCGAGCCGTCTTCTTCCTGAAGAAACTTGGCCGCGTGGTAGCCCACATTGCCGAGGCCCTGAACGACAACGCGTTTGCCAGAAAGATTACCTGTTAGGCCGGCAGCCTTCATGTCTTCAGGATGACGGAAGAACTCTTGCAATGCATATTGGACACCACGACCTGTCGCCTCGGTCCGGCCTTGGATGCCGCCCGCATTGATCGGTTTACCGGTGACACACGCGGCCGAGTTGATGTCCGTTGTGTTCATGCGTTTGTATTGGTCCGCAATCCACGCCATTTCGCGCTCGCCTGTGCCCATGTCGGGAGCGGGGACGTTTTGTGATGGATGGATCAGGTCACGTTTCGCGAGCTCATACGCAAAGCGGCGCGTAATCAGTTCAAGTTCGTGCTCTTCATATTCGTTCGGATTGATGCAAAGCCCGCCTTTGGACCCACCAAACGGCGCCTCAACCAGCGCGCATTTGTAGGTCATCAGCGCAGCGAGCGCCTCGACCTCGTCCTGATGTACGCCTAGTGAATAGCGTATTCCGCCTTTCACAGGTTCCATATGTTCGGAGTGGACCGACCGATACCCTGTAAACGTTTGAATTTCGCCGCGCAAACGAACGCCAAAACGGACCGTATAGGTCGCGTTACATACTCTGATTTTTTCTTCTAGACCCGGCGGAAGATCCATAAGCGCCATGGCGCGCTTGACCATAATATCAACGGATTCACGAAAGCTCGGCTCTTGGATGTCGGCCATCTGGCCCTCCTGCAATGACGGTGCGCGCCAATGCCCGCACGTTGTTATCAAAGCGCAGCAGCGAAACAAAAGCCACCGGAAAACGCACAAATTTTCATCACTTTAAAAACTTTTTGTTTCGGATCCCAAAAAGCATCCAATTGGTTAACGTTCCATTGAGCCTTTCTGTCTCAATTTATAATTTTTGTGAAATTTGTGTCCAATCCCCCGCCAAAGGGGCCGATTGACGCGAAAACGAGCACAGTTTGACAAACTTCCGCCAAGATTGAACCTCTCTCGCCCAAATTTGAACACCCTGCTCTGATTAAAACTTCCTTGGCGACAAGTGCGTCGTCCAGCCAATGCCCCTTTTTTTGGGGCTGTGAAGGGATTGAAATGAAACACGCTGTGACCTTGAAAGAGGTGTGGAATGCCGCACGCACCACGCGCTCGGCCAAGCGATTTGTTAAAGAGTTCGCAAGAGACGAAGATGGTGCGTTTATCATCTTCTCTTTGTTTATGTTTGTGTTGATGTTGCTGACCGCTGGTATGGCGCTGGACCTCATGCGTTACGAAACACACCGCGCGCGCCTTCAAGGTACGCTAGATCGCGCCGTTCTCGCTGCAGCCGATCTGGACCAGACACTATCGCCCGCAGCGGTTGTCACCGATTATTTCGCCAAAGCCGGACTCTCGAGCTTTTTGACGTCGACGACTGTCGACCAAGGCCTGAACTACAGAATCATCAGCGCCCAAGGCAACATGACGATGCCAACGACCTTTATGCGTCTGTCGGGTCAAACCGAATTGGCGATCCGCGGCGACGCAACCGCAGAGGAACGTGTATCCAACGTAGAGATTTCGCTTGTTGTAGATATTTCAGGCTCGATGGGCCGCAACAACAAGTTGAGCACACTGCGGACCGCCTCCCATACATTCATTGATACAGTGATCCGTCCAGAAACAGAGGATCTGATCTCGCTCAATATTATTCCCTACACTGCGCAGGTGAACGCAGGGCCAGATATCTTTGATCAGCTGACGGTAGACCAAAAGCACAACTTTTCGCATTGCATCGACTTTGAACCAGCCGACTTCAACACGGCAGCTCTGGATGTTCCGCCTGTGTCGACCCGGACCTATAAGCAGATGCAGCACTTCCAATACGGCTGGTCTTCGAGCTACGTGAACAACCCAGGTTGTCCAATGCAGAGTTATGAGCGGATCGTTCCGTTCAGCCAGGACGCGACATCGCTCAAGAGTACAGTGACAAGCCTACGAGCCCGTGCAAACACGGCGATCCACCTTGGGATGAAATGGGGTGTGTCGATGCTTGACCCGACCTTCCGTCCGATCGTGACAGCCATGATTGCGAACAACAAAGTAGACCCTGAGTTCGCTGGTCGTCCTGTCGCTTACAACGACCCAGAGACGCTCAAGACGATTGTTCTGATGACAGATGGTCAAAACGTAGACACCTACCGTATCAGCGACGAATTCTATTCTACCCCGTCGCAGATTGCGCACTGGGATCGTTACCAACTGTTCTTCTTTACTAACAATTACATCGATCGTGATATCGACCAGAACTACTACTACAAGAAGTTCACAGCGACCCAAGCCGACACCATGCTGCAGTCGATCTGTGACGCTGCAAAAGCTGAAGGCATCCTAGTTTGGACAATCGGCTTTGAGGTCTCGAACCATGCTGCTGGCGAAATGCTGGACTGTGCGTCGTCGCCTAGCCACTTCTTCCGTGTGGAAGGCGTCGAGCTCAGCGAAGCGTTTGCGTCGATTGCACGTCAGATCAACCAGCTGAGACTGGTCCTATGATCCAGGCACTCAAATCTAGGGTGGCAGATTGGCTTGCCCCTGTCGTTCGCTTTCGTAAGAACGAAGACGGCAGTTCAAGCGTCGAGTTTGTAATCCTGTTCCCTGTGTTCATCGTGCTGGTTGCGACATCGATTGAGGTTGGCCTCGTCATGACACGCCAAGTGATGCTAGAACGCGGCACCGACTTGGCCGTACGTGCGATCCGCTTGGGAACGACGTCACCGGGTCCAGTCGGCGCAGCTCAGATAACCAACATGATCTGCAGCACGGCTAGCATCATTCCCGATTGCGTCAATCAGGTAAAAGTTGAGATGCGGCCAATTGATCCGCGTTCTCTGACTTTGATCCCGACGGTTGCAGATTGCCGCGACCGTGATGATCCTGCGGTCCCTGCTCGTGAAGTCACGTCAGGCACTCAGAACCAGCTTATGGTCTTGCGCGTGTGCGCGTTGATCGACCCGTTCTTTCCAACCGTCGGTTTGGGCAAACGCTTTTTGGTCGATGAAAACGGCAAGCTGGTCCCGAGAACAAATGAGAACGGCGACATTATGCGCGACGCCAATGGTGTTCCGTTAATCAAAAAGAGCGGTATCCCATTGATCGCCTACTCCGCCTTTGTGATGGAGCCCTAAGTTATGTGGTCGTACCTCAAATCATTCCACCATGATGAACGCGGCAGCTTGTCCGTCGAGATGGCGCTTGTGGCCCCGATGCTGGTGTGGACCTATTTGGCCATGTTTGTGTTCTTTGATGCCTACCGCACAAAGGCCAACGCGACCAAAGCAACCTATACGTTCTCGGACTTGTTAAGCCGCGAGTTGGACTATGTGAACCCGACCTACATGATGTCGATGCAGCAGTTGTTTAACTTTATGACAGAATCCCCGAACACAGCGCGCATCCGCCTCACCATGGTGCGGTTTGACGCGGGCAATAATCAGTACCGTGTTAACTGGTCCAAAGAACGTGGCGGAGTTGGCGTCTTGAACACCACGTCGTTGGCACAGATACACAACCAGTTGCCTGTGATGCCAGATGGCGAAGTTGTCATCCTGTTTGAAAGCTGGCTCGACTTCATGCCGTCATTCAACGTCGGACTTGAGCCCTTTACGATCTACAACCATGTGGTGACACGCCCCCGTTTTGCGCCACAGGTTTGCTGGGAACAACCAGGCAATTTGAGCAACAACTGGGGTGGTGACGACGCTCCGGTCGTCGATTGCTAATTAGCTCTGACGCAGCGCGATTTCGGTCGCGATGCGTTCGGCCATAAATTTTGCGGCCCCTGCAGCAGTAACACCACCGACACCAACACGACGACCTGACTGCCAAAACATCCCCGGCGCCCAGCGCCGTTTCTGACGGTTTTTCAGAACAAGCGTAAACCCGTTTGACGGCTTCATCGCAAACACACCGCGTTCGACGGCCTGAATATCATCCGTTTCAGCGATCATTTCGCCGGTATTGTCCCACACCCCTGTTTCATCAAAGGTGATGACCATTAGCGTGGCACGGCGCAAACGTTCCGCGATCCACAAGACACCCGCCCCAAACGCCAGCAAGAAGATCCGCCAGCCAAACGATGGAGCCGTCGAAAAGGCGAGATAGACCAGCATCGCCCCCAACGAAATCAAAACCGCACAAGCAAATATACGGCGCGGAGCCGAGGCGGTCAGAGTAGCGAGTGGAGCGTCAGTGGTCATCAGGGCAGCCTTTTGTCATCAAGTGACTGCCTCATATCGCGCTATCCGCGAAAATACTAGCGACGGACGACGATCTCGGCGCCACGCTCTTCTGGTTCATCATCTTTCATCTCTGGCGGAAAGCCCGGTGCTGTAACGTCCAATCCGGTACGATCTTCGAGACGGCGAATAATATTGGGGGACAATTCGCGGGGTCCGTATTTCTCGATACCATCATTGAAGATGTTGATCATGAGCGGGCTCATTTCCAGCTCGACGCCAGCGCGATCAGCAACCTCTTGGAACAGGCCGATGTCTTTGGCTACCAAATCCATGGTGAACGAAATATCGCGGCTGCCATTCAAGATGACTTGGCTTTCGGTTTCATGAACAAAGCTGGTGCCCGATGACATCGCGATCGCCTCGTAAGCGACGCCCATATCCATATCGGCCCCTTTGCATACAGTCAGCGCTTCGGCGCAGGAAATCAGGTTCGCAGTGGCTAGAAAATTCGTCACAACCTTGAGAACGGACGCAGATCCCAGATCGCCAGTGTGCAACACGCGGCGGCCCATCACGGTGAGCAAAGGCAGAATTTTCTCGAACGTCGCGCGATCACATCCAGCAAAGATGCTGATGTTGCCTGTATCGGCACGGTGGCACCCACCAGAGACCGGGCAATCAACCGCTGCACCGCCCTGAGCAATCACTTGGCTTCCCAATCGTTTGACTTCGGCTTCGTCTGTTGTGCTCATCTCCATCCAGATTTTGCCAGCCGTCGCATGGGGCATCATTTGGCTGACGACAGCGTCCGATGCAGCAGGTGACGGCAAACAGGTGATGACGGCGTCGCAGTCTTGCATCATCTGAGCAGGCGACCCTCCGTCTTGGGCACCACGTGCCACACAATCGGCAACCAGTTCCGAATTCAGATCATGAACAACCAGATCAACCCCGTTGCGCAGCAAGCTGCCCGAGAGTTTGCCCCCGACATTTCCTAGTCCAATAAATCCAACTTTCATCCTGCTCTCCATCGCAATATTTTACCCAGACAAACGGGTTTCGCTGGAAACGTCAGGTCTATTTGCGACGCTTAGAGTGCAATTTTTCATGTGCAGCGCCGCACCAAATCCATGTTCGTCTGCACAGTTTGTGCAATTGCCCCAAACCCGCTGGATCATTAGGTACAGATCAAAGGAGACAGATCATGTCACTACGCCCCACTTTGGAAACCCGCCAAGCCACACCAACAATGGAAGGTGCAGGTGTTAAACTGCATCGGGCCTTTGGGTTCCAAGATCCAAGCGAGATGGATCCGTTTCTGTTGTTTGATGATTTTCGCAACGACCATCCCGAAGATTTCGAGAAAGGATTCCCTTGGCATCCTCACCGCGGGATCGAGACGATCACCTACGTTCTGAATGGTACGGTTGATCATTCTGACAGCCTTGGAAATAACGGTTCGCTGGGTGCGGGTGATGTTCAATGGATGACCGCAGGGTCCGGCATTCTGCACCAAGAAATGCCCCACGGAAACACGCGCGGACAGATGCACGGCTTTCAGTTGTGGGGTAACTTGCCAGCCGCACAAAAAATGACGGCGCCACGTTACCAAGATGTGACAGCCGGTGCGATCCCGACCGTCATTGACGATGACGGTGTCGCCGTGCGCATCATCACAGGTGAGTTTTGGGGTAAAAAAGGTCCGGTGGACGGCATTGCGGCAGACCCTCAATACCTAGATGTGACTGTACCCGCTGGCGTGCGCAAAACCTTTCAGATCGACACCTACCGTCGTGCCTTTGCCTATATTTTTGAAGGGGCTGGAGCATTTGTGGACGCATCAAACCCATCAGGCGTGTTGCTCGAAAAAGAGGTCATGGGTGAAGAGCTGAACATTCGCGACATGTCAGGTGATCGTACATTGGTTCGCTTCGGAAACGGCGACAAGGTTACAGTTCAGGCCGGACCAGACGGAATGCGGTTTCTGCTCATTTCCGGCGCACCGATCGAAGAGCCGGTCGCCTGGCACGGCCCCATCGTGATGAATACACGCGACGAACTGGTCCAAGCCGTCAAAGAATTGAACAACGGCACATTCATCAAGCCCGCGCACTAGGGCGCCACGGATTTTCGCACCAAATCCCAATATAGGTCTGCAACTGCAGTTTCAGGCAGCCGACCATCTTGGCGGTACAATGTAGAGACGCCCGTCAGCATCGCGATGATCGCAAGAGATGTGATCTTGGCGTCTTGGGTCGCAATGCTGCCGTCTTCTTGGCCCCGTTTGAGGATCAGCTCGACTTCGGTCTCGTAGGTCTTGCGCAGCTGTTCGATCACGGCGAAATTCTCGGGGCTGAGATTGCGCAGTTCCATATAAGAGATGAACACCAGATCGGGGCGCGGAAGGTGATAGCCCATGTGAAACCGCGCAAAGCTCTCTAGTTGAGCCATACCGCCCTCGGGCTTTTGGACTGCCGCCCAATCGTTTAGCAGCGCGTCCATATGTTCGCGCATCAGATTGAACAGCAAGGTTTGCTTATCAGGCGTATAAGAATAGAGCGCACCCGCCTGAATTCCGACCTCGGCCGCGATTTGGCGCATGGAAACAGCTGCGAACCCATGCCGCGCAATCAAGCGCAACGCGGCTTCGCGGACCCGTGGGCCAGTAATTTGCGAGTGTGATCCCGTTTTGCGTGCCATGCCGCACCTCTCGGCGAAAATCCCGCCTGTTTGCTTTACGCCCTCAACCTGCCCTTGCCCCTACGCGCTCGCAAGCCTAATCTGCAGACAGACCCAATAGCGGACCTGCCATTTATGCGTGCCTTGCCAATCTTTTTTGTTGTGATGCTGGCGGCATGCACCCCTTTTCCCGATCTGGATGATACGCTTGATCCGGCTGTGCGTGACGCCGCCTTTCCAAAACTCATCCCTCTCGAACCCCTTTTGGCGGGCGTTCCAGACACGCGCACGACGCCGGCTGTTTTGGCGAATGTCGATGCGCAGATCGCAGCTCTTAATGCTCGGGCAAATCGCCTACGCGGGCCTGTCATTCGCGCCAACACGCGCGTACGGATGAGGCGCGGAGTGACATTGCAGTAGCTGCGACCTTAGGGTAACAGCGTGCGGCAAGTAACGCTCCGACAAGGATTTTGAAATGACTGACATGACACCACTTCGGCTTGGAATTGCGGGCTTGGGCACCGTTGGTGCGGGTGTTGTGAAAATCATTCGTCAAAAGGCGAATTTGTTGGCGAGCCGCACAGGCCGCCCAGTCGTCATTACCGCAGTATCGGCGCGTTCACGTGACAAAGATCGCGGTGTGAATTTGGCTGACTACGCGTGGGAAGATGATCCAGTCGCATTGGCCACCCGCGATGATGTCGATGTTTTTGTCGAACTGATGGGGGGCGACGAAGGCCCTGCCAAGGACGCCACAGAAGCCGCAATTGCTGCGGGCAAAGACGTCGTAACCGCAAACAAAGCGCTTCTTGCGCACCACGGTCACGCGCTGGCACAATCTGCCGAGGCTGCAGGCCGTGTCATTCGGTTCGAAGCCGCAGTCGCGGGCGGTATCCCCGTCGTGAAATCATTGACCGAAGGTCTTGCTGGCAACGATATCGACCGCGTCATGGGTGTCATGAACGGCACGTGCAACTACATCCTGACCCGTATGGAGAGCGCAGGCTTGCCCTATGACGAGGTCTTTAAGGAAGCCAATCAGCTTGGCTATCTGGAAGCAGACCCGAATTTAGACGTCGGCGGAATTGATGCGGGTCACAAACTGGCCCTGCTGGCGGCGATTGCTTACGGAACCCGCGTTGATTTCGACGCGGTCGAGTTGGAAGGTATCGGCAGCATTACCATCGACGACATCAAACATGCCGCTGATATGGGTTACAAAATCAAACTGTTGGGTGTGGCACAACTGACCGGACGCGGCCTAGAGCAACGCATGACGCCGTGTCTTGTTCCGGCAACCAGTCCGCTGGGTCAACTGGAAGGCGGCACCAATATGGTCGTTATCGAGGGTGACCAAGTCGGCCAGATCGTTTTGCGCGGAGCGGGTGCTGGCGAAGGCCCGACTGCGAGTGCGGTGATGTCTGATGTCATCGACATCGCGCGCGGCACACGTATTTCGACATTTGGCAAACCTGCGGTTGAGCTTGAAGACAGCCGTGCGGCACGTACATCTGCCCCTGCGCCCTACTATTTGCGCATGATGCTCGATGACAAGCCCGGAGCGCTCGCCAAGATTGCGACCGTTTTGGGCGAGGCTGGCATTTCGATCGACCGTATGCGGCAATATGATCATGCTGGCGGGACGGCCCCGGTTTTGATCGTAACACATAAAACCACACGAGAGGCGCTGGACAGCGCGATTTCAGGCTTTGAGGCGACCAAAATATTGGCAGACGGTCCGGTCGCAATTCGGATCGAGGCAGTTTCGTAAACTGTTAGCGTTAAACCTCTCAAGCGGGGGTTCGCAACGCGAACACAAGCGGCTATGCGCTGGGTAGTTTAGTTTAAAAGGACGACCGAAATGGCGAAATCTGCTGACTTTAACGACCGTATGTTGTCATTGGGCCTTGCCCGTGTGTCAGAGGCTGCTGCCCTTGCTTCGGCCAAGTTGATCGGTCGCGGGGATGAAAAAGCTGCGGACCAAGCCGCGGTCAATGCCATGCGCGAACAGCTAAACCTGCTCAACATCCAAGGTGTTGTCGTGATTGGCGAAGGCGAACGCGACGAAGCACCAATGCTGTATATCGGCGAAGAGGTCGGCAACGGCGAAGGCCCAGCTGTCGACATTGCGTTGGATCCTCTGGAGGGAACCACCCTCACCGCGAAAGACATGCCAAACGCGCTGACCGTCATCGCGATGGGGCCTCGCGGATCGATGCTGCACGCGCCCGACGTTTACATGGACAAGCTGGCGATCGGTCCCAGATTTCGCACAGGCGTCGTCACGCTAGATATGTCCCCAGCCGAACGCGTCTCTGCGTTGGCTGCGGCCAAGGGTTGCTCGACAGAAGACATCACCGTTTGCGTTCTAGAACGCCCCCGCCACGAAGATATGATCGATGAAATTCGCACAACTGGTGCCGCGATCCGTCTGATCACAGATGGTGATGTCGCGGGCATCATCCACTGTGCCGAGGCTGAAACGACAGGCATCGACATGTACATGGGTTCAGGTGGCGCCCCCGAGGGTGTGCTGGCCGCAGCTGCATTGAAGTGTATGGGTGGGCAAATCTTTGGCCGCTTGTTGTTCCGCAATGACGACGAACGTGGTCGTGCATCAAAAGCTGGAATCACCAATTTTGACCGCGTCTACACTCGCGATGACATGGTGACGCAAGACGTGATCTTTGCGGCAACCGGCGTGACCGACGGATCGATCCTGCCCGGTATCAAACGCGAACCGGGGTACCTGACGACCGAGACGATCCTGATGCGTTCGAAAACAGGGTCTGTCCGGCGCATGAATTATCGTAATCCCATTGGTAGATAACGGGTTTCTCGGAGTTGCCGCCTCGGTCACGGGGCGGCGTTGGGTTGGTCCCACCGCGGACCAAGACCGTCTCGCGCAAGCGATGGCCCAAGACTCCGATCTGCCCTTGCCAATTTGCCGGACACTCGTCCGGCGCGGTGTACCAGCACCCGAGGCGTCGGCGTTTCTCACGCCTGCCTTGCGGGACTTGATGCCTGACCCTCGTAGCCTTTTGGACATGGAACGCGCGGCTTTGCGGTGTGTTCAAGCTCTGAAAAAACGAGAGAAGATCGCCATCTTCGCCGACTACGATGTGGACGGCGGTGCCTCTGCAGCTCTTCTTTTGGCGTGGCTACGCGCTATGAACCACGATGCAACGCTTTATATCCCTGACCGGATAGACGAGGGATACGGCCCCAACGATGCGGCGATGAAGAAGTTGGCGGATCAACACGATCTGATCGTCTGCGTCGATTGTGGGACCCTGTCTCACGGCCCGATCGAGGCAGCTCAGAGCGCCGATGTGGTCGTCTTGGATCACCACTTAGGTGGTGAAACACTTCCGCCCGCGCATTCGGTCGTCAACCCAAACCGGCAAGATGAAACAGGCGATCTGGCACATTTATGTGCAGCAGGCGTTGTGTTTATGATGCTGGTCGAAGCGAACCGCCAGATGCGTCAAGACGACGTCAAAGGGCCGGATTTAATGTCGATGCTCGATCTTGTTGCATTGGCCACGGTTGCAGATGTAGCGCCGTTGATCGGGCTTAACCGCGCGTTTGTCAGAACTGGTTTGCAGGTCATGGCACAACGCAAGCGGATCGGCCTTGTTGCATTGGCGGATGTCGCTCGCATGGATGCGGCTCCGACATCTTATCATCTTGGGTTTCTGCTAGGTCCTCGCGTGAATGCAGGGGGGCGGATCGGGGCGGCGGACATGGGTGCTCGGTTGTTGGCCAGCACCGATATGAACGAGGCACGCGCCTTGGCGGAACGTCTCGACCAACTCAATTCAGAACGACGCGAGATCGAGGGGCAAGTCAGAGCCGCCGCGACCGATCAAATGGAACAACGTGATCAAAGCGCGCCACTGGTTTGGGCGGCAGGGGATGGTTGGCACCCGGGCGTTGTCGGCATCATCGCAAGCCGGATCAAGGAACAAACAAACCGGCCTTCCATCGTGATCGGACTAGACGGTGATGAAGGCAAAGGATCAGGTCGATCCGTCAGCGGGATCGATTTGGGAGCCGCGATCCAGCGGGTTGCTGCCGAAGGACTATTGATCAAGGGC
Organism: Thalassobium sp. R2A62; assembly: GCF_000161835.1. Taxonomy (GTDB): domain Bacteria; phylum Pseudomonadota; class Alphaproteobacteria; order Rhodobacterales; family Rhodobacteraceae; genus Thalassobium. The sequence goes on along the minus strand of NZ_GG697169.2, from coordinate 3,430,987 downwards.
GGCGGACATAAAATGGCGGCTGGCTTGACCGTTGCACGCGCACAATTAGAACCTGCAATGGCCCGATTGTCTGAGTTGCTTGGCAAACAAGGGGCCGGTGAGCTAGGCCCATCAGATCTCAAACTAGACGGTGTATTGATGCCAAGTGCCGCGACACCAGAATTGATCGCACAGCTTGAACAAGCTGGTCCATTCGGAGCCGGCGCCTCTGCGCCCCGATTTGCATTTCCAGATGTCCAAATTAATTTTGCCAAGCGGGTTGGAGACAGCCACCTAAAAATCACGTTTGGTGACGGAATGGGGGCAAGGATCGAAGCGATTTCATTTGGTGCGTTTGATGGCCCATTGGGGCCAACGCTTGAAAAACATGGCGGCGCGCGGTTTCATTTGGCCGGTCGATTGGAAATCAACAGCTGGCAAGGCAGAGACCGTGTCCAGCTCCGATTAGAAGATGCAGCACCGGCATAATTTTCGAAAATTTGCATGGTCAAAAAAACCCATAAAAATGCGAAAGAATCCTCTTGCTCTCGCATGCGGCTTGGCCTAATCACACGCCTACCAACGTGGCCCGTTCGTCTATCGGTTAGGACGCCAGGTTTTCAACCTGGAAAGAGGGGTTCGATTCCCCTACGGGCTGCCACGGTTTCCCCAAAATTATTGGTCTTCAGCGCGCTGCGCCAGGGTTATGTCTTGTTCAGGTTTAAAAAAGCAGTGTTGGGCGCGGCCTAACGACTTGCTGCGATAGAGAGCCCGGTCCGCGTCTGCGAGCATCTGAATCGCCGTTGGGTCAGAATAATACGTGGACAAGGTTGTGCCCGCGCTCGCAGAAATTCGACACATCTCGCCTTCGAATGGAATCGGTACTTCAATCCGTTCAATCACCCGCGACGCGATTGTGCCTAGTCGTTCGCGGTCGACCAGCCCCAAGAACAAAATGACAAATTCGTCGCCCCCGATCCGCGTCACGACGTCATCGGAACGTGTCACGTCCCGCAAAATTTCGGCAACTGCCGTCAACACATGATCACCGGCTGCATGTCCCAACGTATCATTGACTGCTTTGAAGTGGTCGAGATCTATTTGCATCAATGCAAAATCATTGCCTTGGGTCAGAGTTTGCTCAAGCATCTGGTCCAGAGCTCGGCGGTTGCTAAGCCCTGTCAAAGCATCTGCAAATGCCTGTTCTTCAGCGGCTTCGCGGGCCGATTGAAGGCGCAGGTTCAGCTTTTTGGTTTCGTCCATAACCGCGTTTTTGGCCTCGACGAGGTAAAGCATTTCGATGGCAAGATCGGTATGGGCAAAATCCGCTGACGTCAGATCAAAGCGTCGCACCGCATCGATCACGCCGATTCCGAAAGACAAGGTCAACAAATACCCCAGCTGATCCCCAAGCGGTACAAGCACCCCCTTGAGACGTGTCTCTGGGTTCGCGACGAATGCGAGGTGAAGTTTTTGCCCTGCCGTTTCGATGAGATCACTGAATTTGTCACCCGCACGCGGACGAAGCATCGAAAACGCATCGAAAACCGGATCACCAATTGCAAAGTGTTGAGACCAACATTTCCGCAGGGTTGGGCCAATGTTCAGAATTTCCCCACCTGCACCGAGCCGCACGTGCATCGGGCAAACAACGTCCAAGACGGCATCCACTTGGCACACATCAGCGTTGAAATCATGAGATTGAACAGTCATTGGCTATGCGCCAGTTCAAATTCCCGAGCCTTGGCAAATTTGACGTCTAACAATTGGACCTCAATCTGATCGAGCCCTGTCTCACCTTTTGCAAGGTCCATAAGAACAAGCGCTCCATAGTCATCAGCCATTGCCCGCAGCACGCCCAAAATCCCAAACGCGATCCCTGCCAGCGGTGAATTAACGACAATGCGGTATCCATCAGGGCCTGTTTGGCGCACCTCAAGGGGCGGGATGTAGAGTTCGGGCAATGCGAGCTGGGCCCAATCCGGCATATCATCAAGCGTCAGCAAGAAGTCACCGAACGTATCGCCACCGAACCGTAACAGGCGACGTAGGCCACCGCTGGTCGGGTGAGACACCAGATAGGTACCGACGTCTTCGAGCAGGACCGAGCACGGTTTTTGGAGGGTTTCTGAAGCAGCCCTGATCATGTCGAACAAAATCTGGTCATCATAGACCAGCATCGCCTCAAAGGTTGTGACCTCAAGCGCAGCCTTGCGCACGATCGTTTCCCAGATCGCTTCGCCATATGTATCACACACAAAACTTTGAAATGCGCGATTTATGAGCCCGTGCATAACACCTCCAAACAGTTACCACGTTCGGGTATGACCGACGGATGTTAACAAAAGCCTTATGCCCTTCGAGAGACCTTAACCACTTTATAGATTAGAAGTCGGTCGGGGCTCCGCCTTCGCGTTTGCGTTTCTCTACAAATGCGGCGAGCTCTTCTTTGATCCCCGCGTCCATTGGTGGTTCTTCAAAATTGGCGATGATCTCTTTGAATATCCCATGCGCACGCTCGGCAGTCCAAACGCCGCCGGCGAGATCCCAGCCTTCAAAGTTCCGCCAGTCCGATACGAACGGTTGGTAGAACGCAGTTTCATAGCGTTCTTGGGTGTGTTCAATCCCAAAGAAGTGCCCATCACTGCCCACCTCTCGAATAGCGTCGAGAGCAATGCCATCGGCGCTGGTGTCGCAAATTTGGGGCTCCATATAGCGTTGGATCATTTGCAGAACTTCACAGTCCATCACAAACTTTTCCGGGCTGGCGATCAGCCCTCCTTCGAGCCAACCTGCAGCGTGGTAGACTACGTTTGTACCTGACTGAACGGCTGACCACATGGCGTTCGAGGTTTCCCACATGGCTTGGCCGTCAGGTACGTTAGCCGCACAAGAGCCGGAGGCGCGCATCGGCAATCCGTAGCACCGCGCCATTTGGCCCGTCATTTGCGTCGCACGCATATATTCAGGTGTTCCAAACGCTGGCGCACCAGATTTCATGTCTACGTTGGATGTGAATGTACCGATAACGCAGGCCGATCCCGGCCGGACGTACTGGAACAACGCAATCGCGGCGAGCGCTTCGGCAATAGACTGTGCCACGGCACCTGCCATTGTGACCGGCGCCATGGCTCCTGCCAATGTGAATGGGGTCACGAACACCGCCTGCCCTCTGCGGATCATCCGCAAGCAGCCGTCGATCATCGGGACGTCATGTTTTAGCGGCGAGGTTGAATTGATGTTAGTGTACATCTTGGGGCTGGCTTCAAATTCTTCATGGGTCCAGCCGCCAGAGATACGCACCATCTCCATCACATCCTCAACCCGCTCTTGCCCCAAGGAATAGGCATGGGCGACTTTGTCCGTCAGGGTCAGTTTGTCATGCACAACATCGAGGTGCCTAATGCTGGCATGGATATCGACCGGTTCCACAGGATAGCCACCGGCAAAGTGGATACAGTTAAAATACTGTGTGAGCCGCAACAGATCCGCACATTGCTTGCGATTACCGGGAACCTTTTTCCCAATCTCGAGGTCGTAATAGTTGGGCGGTGAAGACACATTTCCAAACAAGATATGTTTGCCACCGATTGGCAACGCCCTCGCAGGGTTACGCGGCGTGATTGTGAATTCTGCAGGGGCCTGAGCAATCATCTCCATGACCCAGTCACGACCCATCTTAACGGTTTCACCTTCGACTTTGCATCCAGCCTCTTTGAACAATGCAAGGCTCTCTTCGTTGAGAAAGACGATCCCGATCTCTTCGAGAATGCGCATGGCACCATCATGAACCGCTTCTACCCCCTCTGGGGTCAATGGTTCGGTCGGGGCGTCAATATTTACAGGAATTCGCCACGGCATCTGATCGATCACATTGCCACCACGTCTGGCGGCATTTCCAGCGCGGCCACCGCCACGACGGCGTTTGGGACCAGTATCAGACATCGGGTTCTCCTCTTATGACTGTCTTGATCGGACAATAGTCACAATGGGATTACCGCGCCTCGGGCGACATCTGGTGTCGTTTTTGACGAACGTTGGTTCGGATTAGGCGTCGAGCCACGCACCTAAAGCGCCAATGCTGGACAAGAGCAGATCACAATGCGGCCCCAAATCTTGTTCCGTCGCCGTGCCTGTCAGGACGCCGATCCGAAACATTCCAGCCGCTTGACCTGCGGATAGGTCATGCAAGCTATCCCCAACCATTGCACAATCTTCGGGGGCCAGGCCGACCGCGTCACAAAATGCTATCAACTGCCCCGCCGATGGTTTTCCACCATATCCGCTGTCTGATCCCGCGACGAAATCAAAGTGAGCTTCGACTCCCGCGCGTTCCAGATGAGTTCGAGCTGGTGCTTCGGCGTCATTTGTCGCGACACCAATTTTCAGGCCACGCGCCTTAAGGTCCAGCACGAACTCGTGCAATGGAACGACTTCGACCTGCGGCACCTGTTGCGCCATCGTGTTCATCCGGTCCATCAGCTCAGAAATGGGCTGAGACGGAAGCTGCGGCAGCAATTGTTCAGCGATTTCGCGCGGTGTGCCCGCGACAACGACGCTTGATCTTCGAAACCGCGTCTGCGCCATGTCATACCCGACAGCATCACCCAATCTTTGGGCAAGCTCCGGATCGCCGCCAGCCTCTTGGGTCAGGAAACGCGCAGCCCAAACACCCCATGTGGCGTCAAAGTCAAAAAGCGTTCCATCTTTGTCAAAGAGAACGCCCTTGATGCCCGTGCCTTGGTTACCCATTCCGAGATCTTTCTTAACATTCATGTCCAATGAACGTCCTGCGCACCGGGCAAGGCATACCGCGCATGAAGGGGCATTTCGTACTTCAATTCATTCGCATCGCAAAACTGCATGACCCACTGATCGTTCATTGTCAGAAATTCGAGAACCGAGCCCAAAAACGCAGGATCATTGGCCCGAACGCGCAAATCGTCGACCGAGGCACCCGTCGATCCCATAAAGACGGGGCACAATTCTTCGTCGCCGACCAACCAAGCAAGCGCCTGTAGGCCAATTGTCTCTGCAGCGGCTGGTGTCATTCATTTTCCTTACGCAAACAGAAACCCTTTCTTAACCATTTGCCACGACATTGGCCCCAAGGAAAGACAGAAGGTGACGCTCTTACTGTCGGAAAGGACGTAAACGAATGTCGGGACAGGTGCTGATTGTTGACGAAGTTGCCACCAACCGTATCGTCCTGAAGGTCAAACTGGCGTCCGCAAAATATGACGTTGTACAAAGCATGTCCGTCAAAGACGCGATTGCCCAGATTGATCAAAAATGCCCAGACGTTGTTGTCATGGATCTTGGTTTTCCTGATTTGGGGGCTGTCACATTGTGCCAGCATATCCGCACGTCATTTCCCGATGTACCGATCATCGTCACCGCGACCCACGAAAGCAGCGACGACAAGATCGCAGCCTTTGCCGCCGGTGCCGATGAGGTTCTGCTCAAACCGCTGAACGAAACATTGCTGTTGGCCCGAATTCGCAGTCTGCTTCGCGCAAAGGACGCAGCATCGGAACTAAAGCTGCGCGACGACACCAAACGCGCGCTCGGGTTCGCGGAACAAGCCACGAATTTTGAGGCCCCTAGCACCGTTTCCCTGATTACCGCGCCTCCTGCGGCGTCTCAACGATGGACGTCTGTCTTGACCTCTGTAAGTGGCATAAAGACCATCAAATTGCATATCGACGATGTGTTCGAAGTTGGCAGTGGGGCCTCTCATTCAGATGTTTTCGTGCTCGATGCCGCGAGCCTGTCGACAGTACGCGCAATGCAATTGGTCTCAGAACTGCGAAGCCGAAAGGACACCCGATTGGCTACGATCGTCGTTGTTTTATCCGACACCCAACCGGATATCGCTGCCATGGCATTGGATTTGGGGGCAAACGATGTTTTGCCCTATCCGTTTGAGGATCAAGAGCTGAGACTTCGCATTCACACTCAGGTCCGACGAAAGCAACAGCAAGACCGGCTGCGCAAAGGTGTGAGTGACGGCTTGAATGCTGCGGTAACCGATCCGTTGACCGGCCTGTTCAATCGCCGTTATGCGATGCCCCATTTGGAACGTATCGCGGAAAGGGCCAAAGAATCTGGTCGCGAATTTGCAGTGATGATGTTGGATATCGATCACTTTAAATCAGTGAACGACAAATATGGACACCGAGCAGGCGACGCTGTTTTGATCGAGGTCGCACGCCGGTTGCGCAACAACTTGCGACTGATTGATCTGATCGCGCGTGTCGGGGGCGAAGAATTTCTAGTGACTTTGCCTGAGACAACCCAAGAGGAAGCCGAAATTGCGGCCCAACGGTTGAGGTCAGTCGTCGATGATACTCCGTTTCATATTCCCCAACTGGGCATGCCCGTGCCCGTGACCCTAAGCATTGGTGTCGCGATGAGCGGGGATGAAGCCCTGTTAACTCCGCCGTTTGACCATCTTTTTGGTCGCGCGGACGCGGCTTTGTATTCGGCCAAAAACGCCGGCCGAAACACAGTCGAAATCAGCGCCTCAGCCGCCTGAACGTGGACGTCTGGGGCCGCGTGGGCGTTTGATTTCTGTCTCGAAACGCGTGGCGAATGCAGCACGTTCTTCTGGGGTCATGTCGGTCAGATGCTCTAACAGCGCCTGCTGACCGGCAGCTTGGATCGCTTGGGTTTGGCCACGCTGGCTTTCAAACAACGCCTGCATGGCCTCGGGATCGAACGGCTCTGTGTTGAGCACTTCAATAATATCGCGGAACCCTTGACGGTGAAGATTGCGAAACTCGCCGCTGACCTGTCGATTGCTCCGCAATTCGCGCAGAACCTCGCGCCGACCATCGGCATCAAGCGCGCGCACAAAGGGACCAACACCCAGATCAGCTCCCCCGCGAGGGCCATTGCCAGTTTTGGCAAATGAACCAGCCACAACCCCGACAACCAACAAGTTGACCGCAAGTGACGCGACAAGAACCCAACGCAAGATCCGGTTTTGAGGTGCTTTGGTCATTTCAACCCTCCAACGCAAAATAGTCGAAATCAGGAGCCACATCGACAACGATGCTGCTTCCCAAAACATTCGTTGTGATCGCTTCTAGTGCGGCTGTTGGTGCGACCCCGATATAAACGCCAGCCACGGTAGCGGCGGCCAAACCGCTTATCGCGGGCCACCCACCTAAGCCTTGGAATAGGCTGGCCCAGAACGGCTCGGCTATGTTTGACTGCGGCGCGGCTTGCGGCAATTGGCTTTGCGCATCTGCAAGAATGCGCGCGGTCAATGCATCCGATGGCACCGGCACCTCTGCCGCAGCTTCGGCGAACAATGCGTCCAGTTCGGCAGCTTCAAATTGTTCATCTAGGTTTCTAGTCATCTTCAAACCCCAACTCGTCTTTGCGTCCTGATAGTATGGCCTTGAGCGCGCGTTTTCCGCGCGCCGTCAGGCTTTCAACCCCTTCGACAGATTGCCCCATGATGTCGGCAATTTGCGGGTTCGGCAAACCCTGTAAATGTCTAAGGCTGACCGCTTGGGCCTGCCGATCTGGCAACTCAGCGAGGGCTGCCTGTAATGCCGCGACACGTGCACCCGATTGCATCATCTCAACGGGTGACGCCGCTTCGTCGACTGGCTCGGGTGCCGCATCGAGCGGGCGCTGCCTGCGCGTCTTGCGCATCCGGTCAATGCATAGGTTCATTGCAACGCGGTAGACCCATGTACTGACCTTTGCTTCGCCCTGTCGCCAGTCCGGCGCGATATTCCAAAGTCGCATCATCGCGTCTTGGGTGACATCTTCGGCTTCTGCCCGATCTCCCAAAGTGCGTGTTGCGTAGGCCAGAATGCGTGGGCTCAATCGCTCGGTCAAGACACGAGCCACCGACAGGTCACCGTTTGCATAGGCGATCAGCAGGGCATCGTCCGGAACACCGTCCAAATCTGGATCGAGCATGGTCATCAAGCGCAGTCGGCTCCAATAGCGTAGAGTGAATGTCGCCCACCCGCGTTACAACAGCAAGCGGATGGGCAAGATCATAGGTCAATTAGTTGCTATCACCGCGCTTACCGCCGCGTTTCCCACCGCGACCGCCACGGTCACCTTTCATCTCTTCCATCTCGGCTTCGGACAGGCCACCGCTGCCGTCTGTGTCGGCTTCGGTGAAGCGTTCAGTCATCCGGTCATTGGAATTCATACGCACAGTGATTTCAGCCTGCTGCAGCAAGCCGTCTTCATTTGCATCAAGACGCTCGATCATTTTGTTGGCCCGACGTGTTGAACGCTCAGATGCCTCACGTTCACCGCGCGCGGCGATCTCTTCTGCAGACAAGGCACCGTCGCCATTTATGTCTGCGGCTTCAAACCGTTCGGCTGCCTTGGCCGTACGGAATGTAACGAGTTCCTCTTGGCTCACTTCGCCATCGCTGTTTGCGTCCAGCTCGGAAAATGCAGGGCGTTCACGGTCGCCGCCGCGTGCTTGGGCGGGTTCTGCCATTGTCAGTGCGAAACTTGATGCAATCGCGCTCATAAGAAGAAGTGTTTTCATTTTGTTGATCCTCAATAGGGTAAGTCAGTTATGTGTATGAACACGGCCCTCAACTGCTGCGTTCAAAAGGACAAACGGCGCAGCCGCAAACTTCTGTCGATATTTTTGAAATTTGTTTGCGACAAACCCGCACGGCCCCACGGTTTGCACTGGAAATGTACCTGCAAAAGGCGCATCTGCTGATCAGACCGGAGAGACACGATGCCCTTAGATGACAGCCTTGACGCCGCAACTGGCGACGATCGCCCCATGAAACCGGCGATCTGGCGCGGGTTGCGCTGTAAATGTCCGAATTGCGGAGAAGGCGCGCTGCTCAAAGGGTATCTGACCGTGCGAGACACCTGCCCCGTCTGTGAAGAAGACCTGTCTCATCATCGTGCAGATGATGGTCCGGCCTATCTGACTATTCTAGTAGTCGGGCACCTTATGGCACCCTTGATCCATTTCGCGTTTGTCCATTACCGGCCTGATCCGCTGGTGTTGGCTACCGTATTCACTCTTGGCACCGTTGGATTGTCTCTCTACCTTTTGCCTCGGTTCAAAGGAATGGTCGTGAACATTCAATGGGCCCGTCGAATGCATGGGTTTGGGGCGGCTCCTTAACCTGAACAAGGGGTCAGGATCATCGACAAGACGGCTATCAGAGACGCAGCGACAGTTATCGTCTTGCGTGATCGGGCGACTGAACCGCGTATCTTGATGGGTCAGCGCGGTGCAAACGCCGCCTTTATGCCAAATAAATTCGTATTCCCCGGCGGCGCGGTCGATGTCGCAGACGCTGAGATTCCACTGACCAATTCGGTCAGCCCGCATCAAGCTGCCTGTCTAGCGGTCGAAACCGAAATGCCGTTGGTCCATGCCTTGCAGGTCGCCGCGATCCGAGAGTTGAGCGAAGAAACCGGACTGATGTTGGGGTCCCCTGTTACATGGGACAACCCACCAGAGGGTTGGGAAAATTTCGCTGCAGCAGGGATATGCCCGGATGCTGCTGCTCTTTCATTCGTATTTCGCGCCGTGACACCTCAAGGGCGGCCTCGCCGTTTTGACGCGCGGTTCTTTTTGGTGGATGCCGATCATATCCATGGTGATCTTGATGACTTCTCAAACGCCGAAGACGAGCTTAGTCATTTGCAATGGGTGCCGCTGGGCGATGCGCGTGGTTTGAATTTGCCGTTCATCACCCAAGTCGTACTGGCCGAGGTCATCGATACGTTAGACAAACCTGGAACGCGCACCTCTGTCCCATTTTTTCGCAATGACGACGAACGGCATCTCGTTGATCAACTGTCAGGGCGTCATCCGCTAGCGAATGATTAGAATCAACAGCAAGACACTGATGGCCACCAGTGTGACGCCCGCGATCTCGCGCCTTGTGACGGATTCTTTGAACACAAAGACGGACGCCACAAAACTAAAGACCAGCTCGATTTGCCCCAAGGCTTTGACGTAGGCAACTGTTTGCAGCGAAAACGCGATGAACCAGCCCACTGATCCGACCATGCTGGTCAACCCCACCAATCCGGCGACACGCCAGACCGACAGGACGCGCGTGATTTCGCCCCGCTCGCGCCATGCAAGCCAACCCGCCATTCCAATTGTCTGCGCGCTGGTCACACAGGCCAGCGTGACCAAGGCACGGAAAATTGCATCGTCAGAGTCAATCTGAAGCGTCGCACCGCGGTAAGTCACGCCCGAAATTGCGAAAAACAATCCCGAAGCAAGCCCAAGCCCAGCCGCGCGGTTCCAAATGCGTTTGATCCAGCGCCCTTCGGCACCCGGCGGGTCTGACAGGATCAACACACCCGCAAGCCCGATCAAAATTGCGCCGAACCCCCATAGGCTGACGCCTTCTCCTAAGACGAGCACACCAACCCCAACAGCCATCAGGACCTCGGTCTTTTTGAAGGTAATCCCGACACCAAAGTTGCGGTGAGCAAAGAGCGCGACCACGCACATGGTTGCCGTGATTTGAGACACCCCACCGACCAACGCGTATCCCCAAAACACGGACGAGAGTGTTGGTGTACCCTGCCCGATCACTTGGGCATAGCCGATGGCCAGCACAGCGATGATCGGTGCCGAATAAAGGAAGCGTGCAAAAGTAGCACCACCGGTCGACAGGGTCGCGGTCTTGAGGTGCTTTTGCAGCATAAAGCGCAAGTTTTGCGAAAACGCAGCAATGACTGTAGCGATAATCCAAGGGCTCATACGCGCTTATCCCCTAGTCCGTTGGCGGTTGCCAGAGCGGGTGCGCAACGGGGTCCTTGGCCCGCAGGAAATAGCACGCAAACAATGCGCGGTAGTTCGCAAAGACATACCCGCCATTGCGCGACAGATATCTTTGTCTGTCTGATACATAAAGGGCAGGAAGATCGTACCAAGGGACCGCCGGTTTCATGTGATGAACGACGTGCAAGTTGTTGTTCAAAAACAAAAAGGCGAGCCAGCCACGATCTTCGATGACGACAGTACGGTGGGCAAAATGCTCGGCAGCGAGGTGCTCTGCAAATGTGCGAATTTTCAATAGCGAAAGTGCAAAGTAGCTGGCGATCACATACGCCCAGAGGCTGGTGTCACTGATCCAAACGCACATTAGAACGGGAACTAATGCCAAGAGATGCACGGCCCATCCCCGCCAGACCGCAGGCGTAGCTCGATCTTTCCAATCGGCGCGCATGAACATGATCTGTCCGATAACGGGACCAATCACCAAGCGTCCCAACAACGTGTTGTTCCATTCCAGCAGGCGCTGTGACGCACGAGGCAGCCGTGCCCACACCTGAGGGCAAACATAGTTGGTTTCTGGATCTTCATAGGGGTCCGTCAGGCGGCTGTCTTCGTGGTGCGCCAAATGTGTATCGCGGAACCGCAAATACGGGACCCATAGACCAAGCGCCGGAAACACCACCAACGAGTTTGCAAACTCAGACGGGAACGGATGCCCATGCAAGGCTTCGTGTGAAAGAGATGAATGAAACGCGAGAATGACTGCCAATGCAGGCACGGCGACCCAAGCTGGCAGCAACCATAGTGCCGCTATCCATGCGGCGTAACACAGAACCAACGCCAAGAGCGTCGGCCATTCCCGTAATCCTTTTCCCATGCCGACTGTGTAGCCGCAAAGGTGCAGACCGGCTGCGCCATTTACGCCCAAAGCGATGTCGCTTTTGACCGCCCCTAAACCTTGGGGTCTGGGTTCTCGGTGTGACCATCCACGGCGATGACTTGCCCCGAGACCATGCGCGCCGCTTGCGAGCCCAAAAACACCGCCATGTTCGCGATGTCTTGCGCCTCGACGAACGATCGCATCGAGGTTCCAGCTGCGTAGCCATCGTAGACCGCGTCACGGGTCATGTTCTTAGCAGCGGCTTCTCGTTCGAGCACGCCTTCCATGCGGTGCCCTTCGACCGCACCCGGACAAATCGCATTGGCGCGGATCCCGTGTGGGCCCAGCTCCATTGCGACGGTCTTCATCAATCCAATGATCGCCCACTTCGCTGCAGCATAGGGAGCGCGGTTTGGGTAGCCATAGATGCCAGCAGTGGACGACGTGAAAATGATCGCGCCATGTGCAGCTCCTTTCATCATCGGAGCGGCAAGCTTGGACGCGAGAAACGCTCCTTCGAGATTGATTGAAACACAGGTCCGCCAATCAGCCAGCTCGACGTCTTCCAAGGCGGCCGTTGGACCAGCAATGCCAGCGTTTGCACAAAGAACATCCAACCCGCCAGCGTCCTTGATCGTGTCAAACACAGCGCGCATGACCTCTTCGTCCGAAGCATCGGCTTCTAGCGCTGTCCATGCTTCCGGGACATCCTCTAGGGCCGCGCTGTTAACGTCCGTCACCCAAACATCGAACCCTGCCGCGTCGAATGCGTGGCCCATCGCCAGACCGATACCCGACGCGCCTGCGGTGATCAAAACACGGTTCATCGTTTGCCCACCGCCGCACCGGCCCCATCGGGGACTGGCAACATTGCATGTGCCTGCGCGATGGCCCCCAAAGTCGCCGCGATGGCGTCGCTTGGGGCTCTGGCCTTGCGGGTTTCAAGACTGACGTGGATCAACATATGTTCGCCGGTCGCCAACAACCTGTCGCCATCAAACATCCGGTGGAAGAGGTGGAGCTTCTTGCCTTCGCCAAGCAAACATTGGGTTTCAACACGGATTTTGGTCCCAGCGTGGACCTCGTCGATGTGGCGGATGTGGGTTTCGGCAGTGAAATAGCTGCCGCCGCTGGCGATATAATCTGCGTCGCAGCCAATGATCTCCATGAACCGGTCCGTTGCGTCACCAAAGGCTTGCAAATATCGTGCTTCGTTCATGTGACCGTTGTAGTCCGTCCAATCCAAAGGCACGGCACGACGTACCGTTGTGATCAATTGGGTCGTGTCACCCGCATCCGGTTTCGTCTCGGACACATTCAACAGTGCGCCCGCACCCCAGTCTTGCGCCTTGAGCGCACGCATCATCGCAACAAGGTTGTTGTCACGGATACGTTCGAGTTCGCGGATCGAATATTGCCCAGACTGCGCGTCGGATTGATCTGCGATCTCGTTAACCAATTCGTCTGTCAGCTCGGGCACATCCATCAGCTTGGTCCACGGCCATTCCAGGCAGGGGCCAAATTGCGCAATAAAGTGCTTCATGCCCGCCTCGCCACCAGCAACGCGGTAAGTCTCAAACAGCCCCATTTGCGCCCAACGAACGCCAAAGCCATAGCGGATCGCATTGTCAATTTCTTCGGTCGTCGCAATCCCGTCGTTGATCAACCACAGCGCTTCGCGCCAGACAGCTTCTAGGAAACGATCGGCGATATGCGCATCAATCTCTTTTTTGACGTGCAGTGGAAACATACCGAGTCCGGTGATGATCTCTTTGGCCCGCTCAATCACATCGGTCGGGTTCTTGTCGGTGGTCACCAGTTCGACCAATGGCAAGAGATAGACCGGATTAAACGGATGGGTGACAACAATTTGCGCAGGGTTCGGAACACAGTTCTGAAGCTCGCTGGGCTTAAAGCCGCTGGTCGACGATCCGATGATCGCAGCCTTCGGCGCATGTTCCTGCAGTGTCGCGTAGACCTTGGACTTGAGATCTAACCGTTCAGGCACGCTCTCTTGAATCCAGACAACACCATCGACAGCGTCGGACATCGTTTTGTGAAATGTCAGGCGCCCTTCTTCGGGCATTGCCTGATCGGTCAAGCCGGGCAAAGAACGGCGGGCATTCGACAGCACCTCGTCGATTTTGCGTGTCGCTTCGGGATCGGGATCAAAGACCCGAACATCCCAACCCATGAGCAGAAATCGGGCGGCCCAGCCACCACCGATTACACCCCCGCCGATGATGGCGGCCGTTCTTGGAGCCATTAACTTTCCTCGATTTTCACAAATTCTTCTTCGTCAGTCGGTTGGTTGCGCCGGATCACACGTGGATCGCACGCCACCATCGATGTGTTCGCATCACGGATGATCAGACCACCGCGTTCTTTGCATGTGGCAAAGCTGATGTTGGACCCCAGAACCATTTGCTCTGAACGACCACCGCCGCCACTGCCACCCAAAGCGCCCATCGACGCCTCGTCACAGCCAGCCAAAGTCGCACATACGGCCAACACACTAAATTTCACTCGTCTTTGCATTTCAATTCCCTCTGAGGCGACTCAGATCATAGCCATACCAGCGCAGAATGTCCCGTGCCGCCGCACGCCGATCCGGCGAGATCGGCAAAGCTTTATCCAACAGCACCAAGACGTCTCCTTCGGGAGAGCCAAACACGACAGTTCTGCGACCCACATCGGTCCATAACAACCAAATTTCGCCCGAAAATGTGCTGGCACCCTCGGCCACTGCCCAGCGTCCGTCTGCAGTGTTGCGCATCGAAATGCGGGTAAAGCACGCCTCGCCAGTGCAATCAGCCAGCGGCGCAGTCAACACTATGTTTAACCCACTGACCGCTGCTTGCACTGTAGCACCAGCAGCCAGCCAGTCAGCGCCTGCCACGCTCGACACACGCCACGAGCCCGCAAATTCAATCGGGTCCACGTTGACTTGGCTTGCGATCGGGGCGGTCGGATTGCGCAGCGGCAAAGTCGCAGGCCCCAACGGGGTCGCAGCTTCTTGTGTCGGCAAACACCCCGCTAGTGCCAAGATCAGAGCGGCGAAACGTTTCACCCCTGCGGCGCGCGCTTGGTCAAGCCCAGCTTGGCCCGCACCTCTTCTGGACCAATGACTTTGGCGCCTAGGTTTTCAACGACGTTGACCGCCCGCTCAACCAGTTGTGCATTCGTTGCGAACACGCCGCGATCCAGCATCAAGTTGTCCTCGAGCCCGACGCGCACGTTGCCGCCCGCAAGAACCGAAGCCGCAACATAGGGCATCTGGTGACGCCCCAGACCAAAGGCCGAGAACATCCAATCATCAGGTACATTGTTAACCATCGCCATAAAGGTATTGAGATCATCGGGCGCGCCCCAAGGCACCCCCATACACAATTGAACCAATGCTGGGCTGTCTAGGACACCGTCCTTGACCAACTGTTTCGCATACCAAAGGTGCCCGGTGTCAAAGGCTTCGATCTCGGGTTTGACACCAAGCTCGGTCATCATGCGCCCCATCGCGACCAATGCACCAGGGGTGTTGGTCATGACGTAGTCGGCCTCGGCAAAGTTCATCGTGCCGCAATCTAATGTACAAATCTCCGGCAGGCATTCTGCCACGTGAGCCACCCGTTCAGTTGCCCCCACGAGGTCTGTTCCGTCAACTGTTGGAAACGGCTTTTCGACACCACCAAACACGATGTCGCCGCCCATTCCCGCGGTCAGGTTTAGAACAACGTCCACCTCGGCCGCTCGAATGCGGTCAGTGACCTCGCGGTATAGATCCAGCTTGCGGCTCGGCACACCTGTTTCGGGATCACGGACGTGGCAGTGCACAACCGCCGCACCCGCCTTGGCCGCGTCGATTGCGCTATTGGCAATCTGTTCTGGCGAACGCGGGACATGCGGGCTTCTGTCTTGGGTGCTGCCCGATCCTGTAATCGCTGCGGTGACAAAGACTTCGCGGTTCATCTCTAGTGGCATGTCATGCTCTCTCTATGTGTTCAGACAGTCTTTGCTGATTCTATAACTATCCGTAAACCGTGTTTACGACATGAGGCCGCGTTTACGACATCATCGTTCCATCGCGCCTCAATAGGGCATCGGATGAGCGCGGTGAGCTGCATCAATGTCTGCCAAAACCTCGTCTGACAACACAACATCCACCGATCCTAGTGCGGTCTCAAGCTGTTCCATCTTAGTTGATCCAAAGATCGCCGAGCACATAAACGGACGGGTCCGACACCACGCAAGCGACATCTGATTGATGTCGAGCCCGTGCTTGTCTGCCACTGCCTCGTAAGCCGCCACGGCTGGCCAAACTTGTGGTGTGACACGCCCACTGAGGTCGCCGGTGATATCGCGACGTGACCCTTTGGGCGTTTTCGTTTCTGTATATTTCCGGCTGAGCAACCCAGTCGCAAGCGGTGAGAACGACAACAGGCCGACATCTTCGTTGACGCTCATCTCGGCCATATCGGTGTCATAGAGACGGCACAGCAAAGAGTATTCGTTTTGTACTGACGCCACACGCGGGGCATTCAATTCATCACTCAGACGCAACCATTGCGACGTTCCCCAGCAGCTTTCGTTAGAAAGACCAAAAGACCGAACCTTGCCGGCTTTGACGACGGTATCCATCGCGTCGAGAACGTCACGCATGTGATCCATCGTCTTGGCGCGTTCTTGGCCAGACGGATCAAACGTCCAGTTTTGACGGAACATATAAGAACCGCGGATTGGCCAGTGCAGCTGATACAGATCGATATAGTCTGTCTGTAATCGAGCAAGTGATTGATCAACCGTCTCTAGAATAGTCTTGCCGTCATAACCGGCACCGCCACGAACCCACCCCGGATTGTCGCCGCTGACTTTGGTCGCGACGACTACATCATCACGGCGACCGCGACGAGCTAGCCAACTGCCAACAACGCGTTCACTGTCGCCAACAGTTTCTGCCGAGATCGGCATCACTGGATACATTTCAGCGGTGTCGATGAAATTGATGCCCCCCGCAATCGCGCGATCCATCTGTTGATGGCCCTCGGCCTCGGTGTTGTGCGAACCATAGGTCATCGTCCCGAGGCACAATTCTGACACCATAATCCCGGTGCGGCCGAGTTCGTTCATCTGCATCATCATGCTCCTATTGGGGGGACGTTTCACCGACACTATCCAACCTCGGCGCGACTGCAAGTAAATCCCGAATATCGGGTCTTGTGGTGCAGTAGGATGCGCCTATTGTCAGCTTTGAAAGGCTACCTCATGCGGATGATAATTTCATTTGCCGCGTTGTTCCTATCGGTCCTGTTGCTGCAGGTCTCATCAGGAGGCGTCGGCCCGCTCGACGCATTAACAGGGCTGGCAAATGATTTCACGCGCGCCCAAGTCGGTTTCCTCGGCTCGGCCCACTTTATCGGCTTTTTCATCGGATGTTGGTGGGCGCCAAGGTTGATGGGGACGGTTGGGCATTCCCGCGCTTTTGCAACCTTCTCAGCGATGGGCGCAATTGGCCTAATCGGTCATACGTTGATCTTCGACCCCCTCGCCTGGAGCGTCATGCGGATCGGGTCGGGTATCTGTATCGCCGGCTGCTACACTGTGATCGAGGCCTGGCTCCAATCCAAAGTCACCAACGAGACACGCGGCCGCGCAATGGGCACCTACCGCCTCGTGGATATGGGTGGCAGCCTGTTCGCACAATTGATGATCGGTGCATTGGCGGATGTCGAAACCTACCTTGCATATAACACTCTAACGCTGCTGTGCTGCGCGTCACTCTTGCCCCTAGCCCTGACCAAGGTCGAACAGCCCGCGGTCCCCAAGGCGACCAAACTTCGACCAATGACCGCGGTTGCGGCGTCTCCACTGGCTGCGGCTGGTGTCATTGTCGCAGCGATGTCAGCGGCATCCTTCAGGATGATCGGACCGGTTTACGGCCAAGAAGTCGGTCTGACAGCAGATCAGATCGGTTTCTTTCTCGCGGCCTTTGTTCTGGGTGGGGCAATCGCGCAATACCCCGCGGGCTGGCTCGCTGACAAATACGACCGGCGGTGGGTCCTGATTTGGGTATCCGTTGCATCAATCGGGGGATGCGCGGTGACGATGGTCACCTCAAATATGGGAACCAACACTGTTATGATTTCGGCCTTTATGTTCGGATTCACCACCTTTCCCATCTACTCGATTGCCGCCGCGCACGCGCATGACTTTGCCAACAGCGACCAGCGCGTGGAACTCTCCGCGGCTCTGATGTTTTGGTACGCCATCGGCGCGATCGCCTCGCCCTATATCTCGTCCCGCCTGATCGAAGGGTTCGGGCCACCTGCGTTGTTTGCATTCGTTGCGACCGGACATGTGGGCCTAGTGATTTTTGGTCTCGGACGAATGCGGGTTCGCGAAACTGTCAACGAACGGACACGCTATGTCTGGGTCCCGCGTACCAGCTTTATCATTGGGCGACTGACCCGACGCGCGCGTGACAAAGACAAAGGATAGAGGCATGGCACTTGGGCGCGGCTTGGGCTAAACCAAGTCGAACACTAGGCCAAGGCACAGAACATGACCCGTCATCTGATCACCTCAGCGATCCCGTATATTAACGGCATCAAACATCTCGGTAACCTAGTTGGCAGCCAGTTGCCGGCGGATTTGTTCGCCCGCTTTCAACGCGCGCGGCGCAACGAGGTTCTGTTCTTGTGCGCCACAGACGAGCACGGCACCCCAGCCGAGCTAGCCGCAGCCAAAGCGGGTAAACCGGTCGCTGAATACTGCGCCGAAATGTGGACCTTGCAGGCCGAGATTGCCCAAGGCTTTCGTCTGTCATTCGATCACTTCGGACGCTCGTCCAGCGACGAGAACCGCACGTTGACCCAACATTTCGCAGGACGTCTTGCCGACGAAGGATTGATCGAGGAAACTGTCGAAACTCAGGTCTATTCTATCGCTGATGGTCGCTTCCTACCCGATCGCTATATCGAAGGTACCTGCCCTAACTGCGGCTTTGAGAGCGCGCGTGGGGACCAGTGCGACAATTGCACCAAGCAGTTGGACCCCGCCGATCTCATCAATCCCTATTCGACGATTTCTGGATCAACCGAACTGGAGCCGCGTGAAACCAAGCATTTGCATCTCAAGCAATCCAAAGTGAAAGACCAGCTCGACAACTGGATTTCATCCAAAAAGGATTGGCCAATTCTGACTACGTCTATCGCCAAGAAATGGCTGCACGACGGTGACGGATTGCAAGACCGCGGTATCACCCGTGACCTCGACTGGGGCGTTCCTGTCAAACGGGGTGCAGACGATTGGCCCGGTATGGAGGGCAAAGTCTTTTACGTCTGGTTTGATGCCCCCATCGAATACATCGCCTGTTCCCAAGAATGGGTCGCAGCGGGCAAAGGTGACGACTGGGAACGTTGGTGGCGCACCGACAAAGGTGCGGACGATGTGCGCTATACCCAGTTCATGGGCAAGGACAACGTACCATTCCACACATTGTCGTTCCCAGCGACGATCATGGGTTCGAATGAACCTTGGAAACTGGTCGATTACATCAAATCGTTCAACTATCTGAACTATGACGGCGGACAATTCAGCACCTCGCGCGGCCGCGGTGTGTTCATGGATCAGGCGCTGGAAATTCTACCGTCAGACTATTGGCGGTGGTGGCTGTTGAGCCATGCACCAGAGAATTCGGACAGCGAGTTTACGTGGGAGAACTTCCAAGCCAGCGTGAACAAAGACCTTGCCGATGTACTCGGAAATTTCGTGTCTCGCGTCACCAAGTTCACGCGTTCTAAGTTCTCTGAAGAGATCCCAGATGGCGGCAAAAACGGCCCCGAGGAAGAGTCCCTGATCCAAGAGATCACGACCCGCGTCCGCGCCTACGAAGGCTACATGGAAGCGATGGAGATCCGCAAATCTGCGAACGAATTGCGCGCGATTTGGGTGGCTGGCAATGAATACCTGCAAACCGTTGCACCTTGGTCCACGTTCAAAACGGCCCCCGAACAAGCCGCCGCGCAAATTCGCCTCGCTCTCAATTTGATCCGCGTCTATGCCGTGCTATCCGCCCCGTTCATCCCTGACGCCAGCGCTGAATTGATGCAGGCAATGCAGACCGACAATGACGCATGGCCAGATGATGTTGCAGCGGCGATGACGGCCCTGCCTGCGGGTCATGCCTTTGCCGTGCCAGAGGTGACATTTCGTAAAATCACGGATGATGAGCGCGAAGACTGGCAAGAACGGTTTTCTGGCACCCGCGCATAGGCCAAGGACCAAGTGGCATCTTGGGCCACAAACGGGCGTGGAAAACATTCGAAAATTTGTGATCCAGTCCCATAGCTACAAGCCAATCCAGCTGTAAGCCGCGCGCTATTTGACAGTGACGGTCCACGTGCTAGCGTTCGTTAAGGAGTTTTAACGAGGATAGTTATGCTTAAGTCACTTGCCTTTATCGCCGCAGTTTTTGCGACTCCAGCAATTGCCGCCCAGTGCGGAAATGACGCGTCAGGATTTGATCGCTGGAAATCTCAATTTTCACAAGAAGCTGCGGCCCAAGGTGTGGGCCAACGGGGGCTAAATGCACTGGCCTCGGCACGCTATGCGACCCGCACAATCGCCGCAGACCGCAATCAAAAGAGCTTTCGCTACTCGCTGGAAAAATTTATGGAAATCCGTGGTGCGACGACAATTGTCCGCCAAGGCCGCCAACGAATTGCACAGAACCCCCGCTTTTATCGGGCCATTGAAGCCCGCTATGGCGTGCCTGCAGAAGTGATCGTTGCGATCCACGGTATGGAAACGGGCTTTGGTCGTTTTATGGGCGACTCAAATGTTGTTTCTGCCATCACGACGCTGGCTTATGACTGTCGCCGCTCAGAGTTCTTTTCTGGCCACGCATTGGGTGCGCTAAAACTGGTTGATGGTGGTGGGCTCGCTGCCAATACCCAAGGGGCGATGCATGGCGAATTGGGTCACACTCAATTCCTACCTGGCAACGCCCTGCGCTACGGCGTTGATGCCAACGGTGACGGTCGTGTTGATCTGACCAACCTGACAGACAGCCTAGCATCGACAGCTAATTTCCTGCGTCAAAAAGGGTGGCGCCTCGGTCAGGGCTATCAAGAGGGCCAACCCAATTTCCGCGTAATCCAAGAATGGAATGCGGCAGGCGTCTATCAAAAAACGATCGCTATCATGGCTGGCCAAATGGCTGGCTAAAGGCCGATCGCGACCTCTGAGGAAAACGCGAAGCAGAACTCGGTGGCACCTTCATTTTGGAAGTGTGTCACCGCCTGCTGATCCATTTGATTGCGAAACTACCGTTCAGTCAATTCACACGCACAGCCCTAAAATTTGGACCTATCATAAAAAAACGGGCTGCACCCAGTTCAGGTGCGACCCGTTTTCGAATTTATTGACTTAGACTAGGTCGAAACGGTCAAGGTTCATCACCTTGGTCCATGCCGTAACAAAGTCTGCCACGAACTTCTCTTTTGCATCGTTTGACCCATAGACCTCGGCAATTGCACGCAGAACAGAGTTTGATCCGAACACCAGATCCACCGCAGTTCCTGTCCACATCACGTCACCACCGGTTGTGCGCGTGCGCGCCTCATAGGAGTTCTTTGATGTGGCCGTCCATTCTGTCTCCATGTCCAGCAAATTGACAAAGAAGTCGTTGCTGAGTGTGCCAGGTGTCTTGGTCAGAACACCAGTGTCCGACCCATCGGCATTCGCGCCAAGCGCGCGCATTCCGCCAACCAGAACCGTCATTTCCGGAGCGGTCAATGTCAGCAGTTGCGACTTGTCGATCATCAGCTCAACCGGGGAACGCGACACGCTCGCCTTGGTAAAGTTACGGAAACCATCAGCCCGTGGCTCTAGATACGAATACGACAGAACATCAGTCTGCTCTTGCGTCGCGTCGGTCCGACCTTGGGTAAATGGCACGCCGACTTGGACACCCGCATTCAGGGCCGCCTGCTCTACGGCTGCTGTACCACCCAGTACAATGAGGTCTGCCATCGAGACATCACCAGAGAACGACGCGCGAATACCTCTGAGCACGTCCAAGACCTTAGCAAGCTCTGCAGGGTTGTTGGCCTCCCAGGACTTGGCTGGTTCAAGCTGGATGCGCGCGCCATTGGCACCGCCACGTCGATCCGAGCCACGGAATGTCGAAGCCGAGGCCCATGCTGTTGTGACCAGCTGCGCGATTGTGAGGTCCGACCCTAACAATGCCGTCTTTAGTTCAGCAATTTGAGCATCGGTCAAAGAACCGTCAGAGCCAACTGGCACCGGATCCTGCCACAGCTCTGGCTCAGCTGGAACAAGCGGTCCTAAGCCACGCACATAAGGGCCCATGTCACGGTGTGTCAGTTTGTACCAAGCTTTTGCAAATGCTTCCGCAAATTGGTCTGGGTTCTTGTGGAACCGCTCAGAAATCTTGCGGTACTCTGGATCTTCCTTGAGCGCGATATCAGCTGTGAACATCGTCGGCTTGTGACGCAGGTTCGGATCATGCGCATCTGGAACAGTTCCGTCAGCGGCTGCATCCTTTGGATACCATTGGTGTGCACCACCCGACCCTTTGCCCAGCTCCCATTCGTAGCCCAACAGGTTATCAAAATAACCCATATCCCACTGGATCGGATTGCTCGTCCAGGCGCCTTCGAGACCGGATGTGATCGCATCAATGCCTTTGCCGGACTTATAGCTGTTTTTCCAACCTAGGCCCTGTTCTTCGATGCTAGCACCTTCTGGCTCTGCACCCATGTAGGCATCAGGTACTGTCGCACCGTGGCCTTTGCCAAAGGTGTGACCACCCGCAGCCAATGCGACTGTCTCTTCGTCGTTCATCGCCATCCGAGCAAAGGTTTCACGGATGTCACGCGCTGACCCAAGTGGGTCTGGGGTGCCGTTCGGCCCCTCTGGGTTCACATAGATCAGGCCCATCTGAACGGCGCCTAGATCACCCTCGAGCTCGCGGTCACCAGAATAACGCTGATCGTCGAGCCATTCTGTTTCCGGACCCCAATAGATGTCTTCTTCTGGCTCCCAGATGTCTTCGCGGCCGCCTGCAAAACCAAAGGTTTCAAAACCCATCGTTTCTAGCGCGACGTTGCCCGTCAGGATCATCAGGTCAGCCCAAGAAATCGCTGCGCCGTATTTCTGCTTGATCGGCCACAACAGGCGACGCGCTTTGTCGAGGTTGCCGTTGTCAGGCCAGCTGTTAAGCGGCGCAAAACGCAAGTTGCCAGCACCTGCACCACCACGGCCATCACCAACGCGGTATGTGCCAGCGCTGTGCCACGCCATACGGATAAAGAACGGACCGTAGTGGCCGTAGTCCGCAGGCCACCAGTCCTGACTGTCTGTCATCAAAGCGCGTAGATCGTCGCGAACAGCCTCAAGGTCCAATCCTTTGAACGCGTCGGCATAATTGAACTCATTGCACATAGGATCGCTGGCAGGCGTATTCTGGTGCAGTACTTTGAGGTTCAGCTGATTTGGCCACCAATGAAGATTAGCCACGTTGCCAATCGCTTTCTCACGTTGCGCACCGCCAAAGATTGGGCATTTGCCCGCGGTTGCATCCTTCTTGTCGTCAAAGGCTCCGTCCATCGTATCGCTCCTATCCAGAATCGTCTGTGTAACTTTGGAATAATTCTAACAAGCGCTGACCATTAGTTTAAGTTGAATATTCTGATAGTCGTGATAATTTTTTCTTATCATGAATTTGACACTCAAACACTTCCGCTACTTCGAGGCTTTGGCTCAGCACGCACATTTTGGACATGCAGCCGAGGCCTGTTCAATTTCACAACCCGCCCTCTCCATGCAGATCAAAGAGCTAGAGGAAAAGCTGGGCACACCACTCTTCGAGAGAAGCCCACGCCAAGTGCGTTTGACCGCCTTTGGTGAGATCTTTGCCCAGCGCGCTCGCGACATCCTACGATCGGTCGACGAGCTAGAGGAAATGGCGCGTGCGTCAGAAACGGGACTGACGGGGCGGCTGCGGATTGGGGTGATCCCGACGATCGCGCCTTACCTGCTGCCGCGTATCATTCGCAGTCTGACCGAGGCGAACCCCGAGCTTGATCTTCATGTCCGTGAGACACTGACGCCAAAACTGATCCAAGAGCTTGGAGACGGGCGTATCGACACTGCCATTGTCGCTTTGCCAGTCTCGGAACCTGCCTTTGCCGAAGAGCCATTGTTTTCAGAAGACTTCGTTCTGATCCGATCGGCACAAGACGCAACCGCACCGATCCCCAACATCGATGAGCTGCGTGAAATGCGGCTGCTGCTGCTAGAAGAAGGCCACTGCTTTCGCGACCAAGCCTTGTCATTTTGCAATCTCCAAACCGCGCGCCCGTGGCAAGGACTGGATGGCAGTTCGTTGTCGACCCTCGTGCAGATGGTTGGCGCGGGGATTGGCGTAACACTGTTGCCTGAAATGGCCATTGGAGTGGAGACCCGATCAGCGGATGTATCGGTGACCCGCTTTAAGGTTCCAAAACCAAGTCGTCAGATTGGAATGATCTGGCGCAAGACCAACCCGTTGACAGATCAGCTTCGCGAGGTGGCAAACATCGTCCGCGCCTGCGCAACGTAAAACGGCCCGCACATCATGTACGGGCCGCAAAAGTCGCCTAGAAAATGATCAGCTGTCTTGCGCGATCTTATCTTGGGTCTTGGTCTCGAAATCGCTGGAGTCATGGCGTTCATGCAATTGCTCTTGCGGTTCGCCCCATGCCCGATTGACGATCTTGCCGCGTTTATACGCAGGCCGCGCCATCACGTCGTCCGTCCAGCGGTTCACGTTCTCATACCTCGCAACATCGAGGAATTCGGCGGCGTCATATACCAGCCCTTTGACCAGCGCACCATACCACGGAACCGTTGCGATATCCGCAATCGTATAGTCATCGCCAGCAAGATACCGACGTTCGGACAAGTTCCGTTCGAGAACGTCCAAATGGCGTTTGGCTTCCATAGCAAACCGGTTGATCGGGTATTCGAATTTTTCAGGCGCATAGGCGTAGAAGTGACCAAAGCCACCACCCAAATATGGCGCCGACCCTTGCAACCAAAACAGCCAGTTCAACGCTTCGGTTCGACCGGCTGGATCCGTCGGCAAGAACGCCCCGAATTTCTCGGCGAGATACAACAAGATTGCGCCGCTTTCGAAGACGCGCGTGCCTGTCGTCGTGTCCAGCAGCGCCGGAATTTTCGAGTTGGGGTTTACGTCAACAAACCCGCTTGAGAACTGATCGCCCTCTTGGATGTTGATCAACCAAGCGTCGTATTCAGCCCCCGTGTGCCCTGCAGCGAGCAACTCTTCTAGCATGACAGTGACTTTGACACCGTTCGGCGTCGCCAACGAATAAAGCTGAAGGGGGTGCTTGCCCACTGAAAGTTCTTTGTCGTGGGTTGGGCCAGCGATAGGGCGGTTGATGCTCGCGAACTTGCCGCCGCTTTCGGCGTCCCAAGTCCATTTTTTGGGTGGGGTATAGGTCATAGTGAACTCCAATTCATTCAGACCTCACCTAGTCGCTAAAGCGCGAACAACAATGGCCCTTCCGCATCGTCACATAGCTGTGTCTGGGTAGGCACTGTTCAAGGGCCACGCGTTCGCAACGAGGCTGTTCGGTCAAACCTTTTCGGACAAACAGAGAACCGCTTCTAGTCTTTGGTGAACGTCCAACGGTATTTGGGCGGTGTCGGCCCTTTGTTCCGTCCGCCTTGTTGAACTTGCTCCCAAGAATGCGCCAGAATTCCAACGGACCTTGAGATACAAAACAGGCCCCGGGCAAGCGGTGGCGCAAAGCCCAATTCGGCATAGATGACCGCGGTGGCACCATCGACATTCATCGGAATTGGCTCTTGTTTTCGGTTGGCAAGCTCGGCCTCGACGTGCTGTGCGATTTGGCTGAACTCTCCGGTGCATGCTCCGGCTTGCATCGCCTCTTGGACCATTTCCATCAATCTTGGCGCACGTGGATCGACTGGCTTGTGAAAGCGATGCCCAAAGCCCGGGATGATTTTGCCATTGTCGGCGATCCAAACGTCCAAGGCTTGCCCCAAATCTCCGTCAAAACCCTGAATGTGATGACAAAGCTCGACCGCCTGTTCGCCTGCGCCACCGTGAACATCGCCCAACATATTTACGGCACTGGCCATCGCGTTATTCAGCGACAACCCACAAGTCACAGCCATCCTTGCAGCAGCGATTGAAGGGGCTTGCGGGCCGTGATCGACCGCCGAGACAAGAGCGGCCTCGAACAAACTCAACTGGTCTGGCGTTGGCCTGTCTCCACGCACCATCAGCCAGATCATTTCAGCAAATCCAACATTACCAATCAGGTCTTGGATCGGCTGCCCTCGCAATTCGATCCGGCCCGGCTCCATGTCGATAATCGATGTTTGCCACCAATCAGAAACGTCGCTCATATCACGCCCTCGTTCTGCAATGCTGAAATCTCATCTGCGCTCAAACCGGCCTGTCTCCAGATTTCCACGTTGTGTTGCCCCAACGTTGGTGGCGGCGATTTTGGCGCGGGCCTTACGCCGTCGACCAGCACAGGTGCTGCGGAAACTTGGACCTGTTCCGTCCCAATAGATACGTCCGCAATCATACCGCGATCCTTCAGTTGCGGGTCATCAAGGACCTGCGGCACTGTCAAAACTGGACCGGAAGGGACGCCCATCGCATTCAATGCTTTGACCCACTCGCTGGCCGGTTTTGTGATCAGGGTTTTTTCGAGCTCTGCGCGTAGGGCGTAGCGGTTGGTTTTGCGATTTTCGCGGGTCAAATAGTCTGGATCATCCAAGAGATCTGAACGCCCCAAATGACGCGCGAGGGTTTCCCATTGCTCGTCTCGATTTGCCGCGATGTTGAGAGGTTGATCTGCCGTTGCAAAGGTGCCCGACGGCGCAGACGTTGTGTTCTCGTTGCCATTGGCGGCCGGTGTGACGCCCCCGATCAAGTAGTTCGACACCACCCAACCCATCGCCGAGACCACCGCATCCGTCATGGAAACATCCAAGAATGCACCCCGAGGGTTGGCGTTGAGTTCCGCCGCTATCGCCATGGCAGCGGTCATGCCGCCCGTCGTATCGGCCAATGGATAGCCAACGCGGTATGGCGCATCGTCGGGCGATCCTGTGATCGACATGACGCCGGACACACCCTGTACAATTTGATCGTAGGCGGGATCGCCCTTGCGTGGGCCGGTTTGTCCAAAACCCGAAATCGCACAGTAGATCAGCCTAGGTTTCACCGATTTGAGCACTGGGTAGTCCAGCCCCAGACGTTTCATAACTCCGGGTCTAAAATTCTCAACCAACACATCGGCTTTGCGAACCAAATCTTTGAGCAGCTCTTTCCCGCGCTCTGATTTTAGATCTAGCGTAACAGACTTCTTACCCGCGTTCTGGGCTAGAAAACTGATGCCCATTTGCGCTTTGTTCCGCGCGGGGTCGGCCCCCAGAACCCGAGCTAAGTCTCCGGATCCGGGGCGTTCTACTTTGATGACGTCGGCCCCCATCAATGCCAGCTGATAACAGCAATAGGGGCCCGCCAATACGTTTGTCAGATCAAGAATTCTAATACCTTCGAGAGGTCTAGTCCCCATCTGCCACACCTTCAGCACGTACACGTGCACGGCGCTGGCGGTAGCTAGGAAGCACAACAAGGATCAGTGCCAAAATCAACAAAGCCAGCGTCATCGGACGCTCCCAAATGAAGCCAACACCATCATAAAGCTGCATCGCCCGCGAGAAGTTGTTTTCGAGGAGTGGCCCAAGAATGAAGCCGATCAGCAACGGCGCGAGAGGATAATCCGCAAACCGCAGCATCGTCGCACAGACACCAAAGCCAACCAGGAATAGCAGCTCGGTTGCGTTGTTTTGTCCGATGTATGCGCCCATCAATGTGAAGAACAGAATGAACGGGATCAGGTAGTTGCGCGGAACTGCGAGCACCTTAGCGATGTACGGGATCAGCGGCAGGTTCAGGATCAAAAGTACCAGATTGCCAAGGTACATCGAAATGATCACTGCCCAGAAAATCTGTGGCTCATCAACCATCAAGCGCGGACCGGGGCTGACGTTCAAGGCGATCAATGCACCGAGCAAGATAGCAGTCGTGCCAGACCCTGGGATACCCAAGGTCAAAAGCGGCACGAACGATCCGGTGCAGGCCGCATTGTTCGCGGCCTCAGGTGCTGCAATGCCTTTTGGCGCGCCTTTGCCGAACTGCGCTTGTTCTTCTTTGGGTGCGATGTTGCGTTCAACTGCATAACCGAGGAAGGACGCGATCGTCGCTCCTGCCCCAGGCAGAACGCCGATAAAGAAACCTTGAAGAGATTGGCGCCCAATGACGGGTGCAATGGAACGGGCTTCTTGACGTGAAATGCGCAGGTTTTTGATCTTGCCAGAATCTCCGTCGCCTGTTTTCGAACGGCTAGGGTCCAGAACGAGGTAGATCGCCTCGGGCAAGGCGAACATGGCCATCGCAAGCGTGATAAAGCCAAAGCCTGATTGCAGATCCATGACACCCATCGTGAAGCGCGGCATGTTGAACAAAACACCCTCGCCCACTGTTGCCATCATCAACCCGACAAAGGTCATCAATAGCGCCTTGGACACCTGCCCCGTACCAGCAAACGCGGCGATGGCAGATAGGCCCACAACCATCAGCGCGAAATATTCAGAACTGTGGAAAAGCAGCGCGACCGAGGCGAGCGCTGGTGCAAAAATCGCAAGCAAAATCGCACCAATTGTGCCCCCCGCAAACGATGAGATCGCAGCGATAGTTAGCGCTTTGCCAGCCATCCCAGCGCGGGCCATTGGATAGCCATCAAACGAGGTCGCAACGGTTGATGCTACTCCGGGCGCGTTGATCAAGATCGACGAGGTCGAGCCGCCAAAGACAGCGCCATAGTAGACGCCCGCCAAAAGGATAAGAGCCGTCGATGGATCACCAATCGTGATGGCGACGGGGATCATGATTGCGATGATCGACATCGGGCCAAGACCGGGCAACATTCCAATAAATGTACCGATCAGGCAGCCACCGATGACCATCAAAATGTTTGTGAATGTGAATGCGGTCTGAAGACCAACGAGAAGTCCGTCGAGCATTTCAGCCTCCGATCAAAAAGAAGGGGAGCGGGCGCAGGAAAATTCCTAAAACCGAGTCCACCAGATACCAAACGAACCCAGCTGCAATCGCAGAAACGATCACCATCAAAAGATAGCGCCGCTCTCCTAGGATAAAGCTACTGGCCGTTAGGAATAAGAACGTTGAGGCGAGAAAACCCAGTGGGCGCAACAGCACCGCATAGGCCACCATAAGCGCAAGAAGCAGAAAGGCTTGTCCGAATTTATAGTCGCCAAGACGGGATAGATTGATGTCCGCGGCGTCCTCTTTGACGGGCGTTTTTTCTAGCCCCAAAACAATGACCAACGAAAAGACGATCCCACCGCAAACCAAGACCTTTGGAAAGGTAGAGGGCCAAATCGGGCGTTGTTTCATGATGGGCGGCAAAAGCCCGTCCATAGTAAAGAATGCGCCGTATCCGTAAGCGATGCACAGCAGCAAGATCACAAAGGCTATCCAGCGATCAATCGCCATTTTTTGTCCCCTCCCAAAATGGCGCGCCCGAACAGGATCGGGCGCGCCAGAGTTTTCATTGGTGCGATTTAGAGGAACGGCGCTTCTTCATCAGATCACCGATGACAGTTTCTTGGTTCTCCAAGAATGTCTGGAAATCTGCACCAGGGTTGTGGATGTTGACCCAACCGTTGCGCGCACGCACAGTTTCCCACTCATCTGTCTCGTACATCTTAGCGATGGCATCTTGGTACATGGCCAATTTGTCATCAGGCAGACCAGGTGCTGCAAAGAACCCGCGCCAGTTGACAAAGGTCGTGTCGTTGCCCTGCTCGAGCATAGTCGGAGCGTCAGCATATGCATCCACGCGATCGTCAGCAGTCACACCGATGATGCGTACTTCGCCAGCTTTCGCCAGTTCAACAGCCTCGGAGAAACCAGTTGAAACGGCTTGCACTTCGCCGGACAGAAGACCGGCCATAGTCGCGCCGCCGCCGTCGTAAGGGACGTACTTCATAGCTACCGGATCAGCACCTGCCGCTTGGAAAACCATAGCAGCGACCAAGTGGTCCATGCCGCCTGGAACCGAACCGCCACCAATCGCAACAGCCGATGCGTCTGCGTTAAATGCGTCGATCAGACCGTTGACGTCTTGGATGTCGCTGTCGGCCGCAACAACAAGCGCCGCGTAGTCACCGATTGTACCCGCAACCAGTGTCAGGTCGCGGAAGCTTTGCGGGAACACACCAGTCAAAGACCGGATCACGATCGGTGTGGAATTCACCATCAGTGTGCCGTGGTTGCTGTCAGCATTTTCGATCAGATAACCGATAGCTTTACCGCCGCCGCCGCCTGACATGTTTTCGTAAGAAGCCGAGCCAACAAGACCTGCGCCAGTCAGGGCTTCGCCTGTCCCGCGTGCAGTGCCATCCCAACCGCCACCAGCGCCGCCGGGGATCAAGAAGTGAAGGCTGTCTACAACTTGGTGACCATCCGCCAGCGCGGGGCCAGAAAGTCCGAATGCTGCAATAGCAGTGAGAAGGGCACGACGGCCCATTTTGAATGTCATTTGATTTTTCCTCCCATTTGACATTTGCGGCACAGGCCGCTCATGTTCGATCAGGTTGACCACCCAAACTGACACAAAGCTGACAAGCTCGGAGAAAGACAAAAGCGTCATGCGTTTCCTCCTCATCGAAGACAATGAAGCGCTGGCCGGAGCCGTGGTGGATCGCCTCGCCTTGGATGGTCATGTTGTAGATCACGCAGGAGATTTGGAAACTGCTTCTGACTTCACCCATACGACCGATTACGACCTGATTTTACTGGATATTATGCTTCCAGATGGCGATGGTCGCAGCTTTCTGGCACAGCAAAGAGAGGCAAAATCCCGCACGCCCATCATCGTCCTGACAGCCCGTTCCGAAGTCTCAGATCGCGTCGGAATGTTGGATCTGGGCGCTGACGACTACATGGTAAAACCCATCGACTTTTCCGAACTAGAAGCCCGCTGTCGTGCCGTTTTGCGCCGCCAAGGTGGTGCTGCGCGCAATATCATTTCGTTTGGCGAGTTGGAATTTGATTCTCTTGCGGGGACGCTAAAGATCGGCGGCGATGAGACAAAACTCAGAACGAGAGAACTCCGGTTGTTCGAAATCTTCGTGAACGCCCCCAACCAAGTTTTCTCAAAACCCAAGCTTGTCGACCGCTTGTTTTCGTACGACGAAGAAGCCTCGGAGAATGCAATCGAGGTCTATGTCGGGCGTTTGCGTCGCCACCTTGATACGTCCGATGTCTCGATCACGACGGTCCGCGGTTTGGGCTACAAACTAGAACTGGCATGACAGCGCCCAACACAAAACGCAGCATTCGACAGCGGCTATTGGTCATGCTGTTGTTCAGCTCTGCCCTTACTGGCATTTTGCTATATTTCGTGATGCAGTCAGTCTTTCAGCAGATCGCACAAGAGACCCAAGACAACATCCTTGCAGCCTCGGCCATTTCTATTTTGGACAGCGCACGGGTGTCACGTGGCGAGATCTCTGTCGACCTTCCATATTCGGCGCTGTCGATGCTGGATAGGGTCACAGACGAACGCGCATTTTATTCGATCCGCTTGGATGATGAATTTTTATCAGGCTACGACAACCTGCCCCGCTCGATCGATTTCGCCGACGCAGACATGACCTTTCAATCGGCCGCGTACTTGGGGCAAGACATCAGGATCGCAGCGACGAGGCGCAGCTTTTCCATAGACAACAAGCAGGCGTTTCTAGAGGTGTCAGTCGCCCAAACGTTGACGGGCGTGAACCTCGCCCTCGCGCGTATTTCCAGAATTTCACTTAGCGTGGGTCTTGGGTTTTTTGCATTGTCTGCAGTCATGGCATTGCTGATCGCACGCAGCACCATTCGCCCCCTCCAAAGCCTAACAGAATCTGTCTCGCGCCGAGGGCCCTCCGACCTGCGACCAGTTGCAGCCCCGGTCCCCAGCGAGATGGCACCACTTGTTGTGTCGCTGAATAACTTGATGGCTCGGCTCAAGAAATCACTGGCCCGATCCGAGGATTTCATCGCCGAAGCCGCCCACCGTGTCCGTACCCCGCTGGCCATTGTCCGAACTCAGGCTGAAATCACGCTGCGCAGGGTCGAAAAAGAGGAAAACCGCCGTGCCGTCCGTGAAATGATCCGTGCGATCGATGAAAGCTCTCGAACGGCTGGTCAGTTGCTTGATCATGCAATGGTGACGTTCCGGACCGACAACCTGTCCTCTGAGGTCATAAAATTGCACGAGTTGATCAGCGAGACCGTGGAAAGGTCACAACCCATTTCAGATCTAAAAGAGATCCCCGTTCGCATTCTCCATTTGGATCCAATAGAAATCACTGGTGACCGGATTTTATTTCAAAGCGCGTTTCACAACGTGCTGGACAACGCGATCAAATACTCAAGCAGCGGCAAGGTTGTCGACGTTTCCCTGGAAATTGCAGATGGCGGCTTTGAGATCATTGTCTCGGACTCTGGTCCGGGTTTCAGCGAAACGGATCGTGGCACATTGCTCGAACGTTTTGAGCGCGGCGAAAACGCAGATACCGTGGTTGGCTCGGGGCTGGGATTGACTATCGCTGACGAAGTGGTCCGCGCCCATGGCGGCACAATAACACTAAGCAATAATTCAGGAGGCGGCGCATGCGTAACCTTGTCCTTTCCCTCGGACTGATATGTTTCTCAACACTGGCGAATGCCTTTGAAATCGAAGATCGTGCGGTTTTTGGACCCGATGGGTCGGATCAAGTCCTGCGGATCATATCAACAGCCGACATCAGTTTCTTTGAGCCGATGATCCAGTCCTATTTGGCGGACAACGACGTGGTCCGTGTTGATTATACCGTCGCCAGCTCATCCGAAGTGATGCGCGCGGTCTTGAATGAACAGCAGCCCTTTGACCTAGCGATTTCCAGCGCGATGGATCTTCAAACCAAGCTGGCCAATGACGGGATGGCGCTGCCACATGCGTCGGACCTAACGCAGGGTTTGCCAAATTGGGCCGTCTGGAACGAAATGGTTTTTGCCTTTACGCAAGAACCCGCCGCCTTTGTGATTTCAAACGCTGCTTTTGCGGACTTACCCGTCCCAGAAAACCGTCAGGAACTGATCAATACGCTCCGTCAAAATCCGGAGATCTTTGAGGGCCGCGTGGGCACCTACGACATCCGGTCATCTGGTTCTGGGTATCTGTTCGCCACCCAAGACGCCCGCGCATCCGACACCTATTGGCGTCTTACCGAAGTGATGGGCACGCTTGATCCGCAACTCTATTGCTGCACATCGAGCATGATTGATGATGTCGTCAGCGGAGACCTCGCGATTGTCTACAACGTCTTGGCCAGCTATGCCGAGCAAAGAGAAGATTCTGACGCGTTCACAATTATCCTGCCGTCTGATTTCTCGATCGTGATGCTCAGAACGATGCTGATCCCAACGACATCCGAAAACCCCGAATTGGCGGCCGAGTTCTTGGATTTCGTCTTGGCGCAGACTTTCCCTGATGGAAACTCGCCGCTCTTGCGGTCAGAAGTGTTGGACACAGCGAGCGAGGAATCCCTACACCGGATCGCATTGGGTCCAGGTCTTCTGGTCTATCTCGACCAATTCAAAAGCAGAAACTTCATTGCAGAATGGGAAAGCTCTATCCTGCAGGAATAAGCCGGACGTCAGCACCATGTCAGGTCATTGCCGTATCAGCCCGAACAAGGAAAACGAGGACACCGTGGCACATTCAGTTACAACCAAGATCCTAATTCCGTCAGGTGCGCTTGGCCTTGGCTACGACCGCGACGCATTGGCCCGTGGCGTTAAGGAAAAACCTGACCTGATCGCGATTGACGGCGGTTCCACGGACAGTGGTCCCCACTATCTTGGTACAGGCACCTCAAAATACTCCCGTAGTTCGATCAAATCCGAATGGCGCGAATTGATGGACGCACGCGCCAAGGCTGGCGTGCCCTTGGTCATCGGAACGGCCGGCACAAGCGGTGCAGACGATGCAACGGATTGGCTGGTCGAGATTACTCAAGAAATAATCGCAGAAACGGGCCAATCTGCCAAAGTTGCTATTCTAAAGTCCGGCCAAGCGAACGCCAAAATGGTCCAAGCGCTCGCCGGCAACAAAATCAAACCGCTTGAACCTGCGATTGACGTCACTGCCGAAGTATTAGAGAGCTGTACGAACATCGTCGCGTTGGCCGGTGCCGAACAAATCCAAGCCGCGCTCGACACTGGCGCGGATATTGTAATCGCCGGACGCACAACAGACACAGCCATGATCGCAGCACTGCCTCTTGCGCGTGGATGCCATGCCGGTGGCGCGTGGCATGGCGCCAAGATCGGCGAATGCGGGGCACTGGCGACGACCAGTCCGAACTCTGGCACAATCATGATCACCTTTGACGACACGGGTTTTACGGTTGAGCCAATGGGCGACACGGCAAAGGCCACGCCCTACACCGTATCCGCGCACATGCTCTACGAGAATTCCAACCCCTATCAACTCTATGAACCCGGCGGCCACCTTGATGTGATCAAGGCGCGATACACAGCTCTTGATGACCGTTCCGTTCGAGTCACAGGCAGCGAATGGGTGCCCAGCGACATATACACCGTCAAACTGGAAGGTGCGCGCAGCGGCGGTTTCCAAACGGTCTCTTTGGCCTTGGTTCGCGAGCCGCGATACGTGGAGAACATTCACGAATGGGTGGCCGATATTAAGGACCAATCTATGCGCAAGGCGAACGAGCGCGTGAACGAAGAATTTACATTGGAACTTCGGTTGATCGGTGCAGACGCGACGCTTGGGTCTCTCGAAAACAACGCGCGCATCGGCAGTGAAGTCGGCGTTATGGGGATCGTCACAGCACAGTCCGAGGCGACGTCGCGCGAAGTGGCGAAGATCCTCAACCCATACCTTTTGCATCACCCACTGACCGAGCAGGAAGAAATGCCGACCTTCGCATTCCCGTTCTCACCTACCGAAATGGGCCGTGGTGAAATTTATGAATTCTGCCTGAACCATGTCCTTGAATTGGAAAGCCCAATGGACGCGTTCGAGCTCGACGTTGAGGTTATGACCGCATGACCAAACTTTCAGATCATACGATAAAAATCCGATCAAAGAATGCGGGGCCGTTTTGGCTTACTATCGATATTTTTTGCGATGGCCCCGAAGCTTTCGCAAAGACCTGTCAGATTGCCGACAACACTCGGGTTGCCGAAATGCTGGGCACATCTGAGGCCATGTTGAAGCGTTATGAAATTGTGGACCTCAATGTCCTCAAATTCAGCCTGCCCAGACCGGAAGTCCAAGGAACTCGTTTTGATCGTGATATGCACGGCGCATCGTTCGCAAATCTATTGGCGGACCTAAGCGCGGATTGAGAGTGTCGCGCGGTGCTGCTGCCATAGACTTGGATCAAGAGGTCAATGCGGGTCCGCCTCATGGCTGACGTCCGAGATGAATCCCGAACAACATCCTGAAAGAAAATGGCTTTTCTTAGTTGTTTCTCGGATGACCAAGCGACGCTTCAAGCCGGACATGGCTATGAAGCTCAAACGATGTACCTTTGGTGCTCTGTTCCACCATAGAAACGAGCTCGTCTGCCGCGCGACGCCCCATCTCGGCATGTGGCACATGAACTGTGGCCAGTTTCGGAGTGACAATATTGGCAATCTCGATGCCGTCAAAACCAGTTACGGAAACATCTTCGGGCACAGACAGCCCCATCTCTGTTGCGCACTGGATCGCGCCAACAGCCAATACATCGTTCCCACACATCACAACTGTCGGCTTGTCGTCACCTTCCATCAGCTGTTCGAACGCGCGGGCGCCATTTTCAATCTCGTAAGAAGTTTCGATGATTGGCACGTTGTCCAAATCGATCCCTTCGATCTTTAGCCTTTCGACAATTCCCTTCAGGCGATTGGCTGCGCGATCATTTCCATCGACAATGCCTGAGATGATTCCAAACTTTCGGTGACCTAATCCCAGAACTTCGTTGCACAGCCGATACATCGATGCGCGGTTGTCAAAGCCGACCGCTGGCAAAGAGTTATTGGCGGCAAAGGCCCATGCCAAAAGAAACGGGATATTGCGTCGCCGCAGGAAGTCATAGGTACGCTCGTCGCGCCGGTATCCAATAAGCAAAATCCCATCGGCACCACGACTGGCCAACGTGCGGATCTGCTCTTCTTCGATATCAGGGTCATAGGAACTGCTTGAGACCAGCAAGGTATACCCAAGGCTATGAAGTTGTTCCTGAAACGCCTGAATACCACGCGCAAAAATCGCGTTCTCCATGGTGGGGATAATCGCACCGATGGTCATCGTACGCTTTGCCGCCATAAACCTCGCGCCGAAATTTGGCGTATAGCCCAGCTCGTCAACTGCGGCCTTCACTCGGGTCAAAGTTGTCTGCGAAACAAGCGCGGGCGAGTTGAGTGCGCGCGACACCGTTGCAGGCGAAACGCCTGCTGCTTTAGCAACATCATTCAGGGTTGGTACGGGTTGAATTGACGTCATCAAGGGTGCCTTACGCAGGTTTCTGTCGACCCTATTATGTAATTTCGTAAAAAACACTGAAAAACTCAAGGTTATCCACCAATGACTGAAAGCGCTTGCATCGACTCACTGAAAGCGCTCTCATTGGGAGCGAACCAACAACGCAAAGAGCAACAATGTTCCTTTTGGCATCCTTGATCGTCTTCATCGTCTATTTTGCGAACGTCGCGAGTGGCGCGTTCACTGGAACTGTCTTCTTTGGAGACGTCGGAGAGATGTTGGTTCTTTTCGCGGCGACGATCTTGTTCGTCATCGCGATCATCAAAAAAGAAGCCGACCGAAAAACAAAAACGGCGGCTGAGTCCAAAACGGGGAGGAACCCAAATGAACAATGAACTGAAATCAGCGGCACGCCGCAATTTCCTGAAACTGACAGGCTCTGGCGCATTCACAGCAGCCATGGTTGCTGGTGCTGGCGGAATGCTATGGTCATCAGAAGCCGTGGCCCAGACAGCCAATGAAGAACGCGACCGCGAGGCCGCAGCCGACCACATCATGACAATCGCCACAGCCTACGTGCTTGGTGCGTCGCGCAGCTATCCGATCATGCAGCTGGACTTCAAAGAGAACATCCAAAACGCAACGAACGGCAAGGTCTACGTGAAATTGGCACCTGGTGGTCAGCTTGGCGCGGGTGGTGCATTGGTCCAAAAGGTTCAGGGCGGTACGATCCAAGCAGCTCAGCACTCACTTTCAAACTTTGCGCCTTTTGCGTCCACGGTTGATCTGATCAACATGCCGTACCTGTGTGGTTCCAACCAGCGTTTCACTAACCTTGTGAATTCCGGTTTCTGGAAGGGCAACGTTGAGCCAAAGGTTGAAGAGAACGGCTTTAAGGCCTTGTTCTATATCAACATCGACCCGCGTGTTGTTGCTGTCCGCAAAGGTGGCGCTGGCGCCGTTATCACACCATCCGATCTGGAAGGGGTTAAGTTCCGCGTTCCCGGCTCCAAGATGCTTCAGCAGTACTATCGCTTGGTCGGCGCAAACCCGACACCAGTTGCATGGGGTGAGACACCGTCCGCGATCAAACAGGGTGTGGCTGACGCGCTTGACCCGTCTGTCGGCGCGCTGTTCGTGTTCGGCTTCAAAGATATCCTGTCACACGTGACATTCACGCAAGCGGTTCCTGACTCGCAGGTTTTCTCGTGTAACCTCGAGTGGTTCAACTCGATGCCAGCGGATATCCAAGACGGCATCATGTGGGCATCCGAAATGACGTCACACCAGAACCTCGCCAAAGTTCCATCGGCACGTGCCTACGCGATGTCCGAATTGGCCAAAGCAGGCGTAGAATTCCACAGCCTGTCCGAGGATCAGCTGGGCGAATGGAAGGCCGCCGGTGGCTACCAACGTCCAGAATGGGATGAGTTCAAACTCGAGCTTGCAGGTTCGATGGACAACTTTGCTCAAATGGAAGAAGCGGCGAGCACGCAGGGCAAATACTACGTCCACGACGCTTAAGCCAAACCAACGGGCGCCTCATTGCGGGGCGCCCGTATTTCTTCAATGCTGCGCGCCTTGTGTCGGCTAGACCTTGGGGTCTGATATGGAAATTCTACGATCAATTGACCGAAACGCCGAACGGTGGCTGCTGCTAACGTTCTACGTGATGCTCGTCGCCACGATGGCCGTCGAAGTTTTGCGCCGCGAGGTCTTTTCTTATTCGTCCATTTGGGGCGAGGAAATCGTTCGCTATTCATTCATCTATCTCGCGTGGATTGGTGCCGCTGCCGCTGTCAAAGAACGTGCGCACATCCGAATTGATGTGTTGATGCATTACCTCGGGCCACGCACCAAAGCCTGTCTCTATATCTTCGGTGATCTGGTGATGTTCTTTGTCGCCGTCATCGCCCTTTATTGGTCCTATGAGGCAGTTCACGTCTCAGCCAAATTTGGCTCTGTGACGGACGGTTTGCGCGTCTCAAAGGTGTGGTTCCTGATGGCCGTACCACTGGGCTTTGCTTTGATTATTTGGCGGTTGGCCCAATCGCTGCTCCGCGATTTTCGTACCCTTCGGACAGGTGAACCTGTCTACGAAGGCGACACTCTGTTTGATTAAGGTAGACGCAGAATGCTCTTTAATACGCTTCAACAAACGGTAGAGCTGGGCTGGGATTTCTATCTGCCCGTGCTCGTCTTTGTGGGCCTGATTGCGCTGGCTGTGCCAGTTTGGGCCTCGATCGGATTTTCCGCAATCCTGATGCTCTACATGTCCGGCGACCTCCCTCTTAGCCTTGTCGGTGAAAGCCTGTTCTCAGGCATCGATGCGTTCGCCTTGACCGCC
The DNA here is from genome assembly GCF_000161835.1 of Thalassobium sp. R2A62. Lineage (GTDB taxonomy): Bacteria > Pseudomonadota > Alphaproteobacteria > Rhodobacterales > Rhodobacteraceae > Thalassobium. Next base: position 3,392,345 of record NZ_GG697169.2, on the reverse strand, counting down.
GTACCGCTGTTCATCCTGACGGGTGATGTCTTGGTGCGCACAGGTCTTAGTCGCAAATTTCTCGACGTGGCCGAAGCGTTGACCTGCTTTACCAAAGGCGGCTTTGGCTCTGCGACCGTCCTGGTTTGCGGCATGTTCGCCGCGATCTCTGGCTCGGACGCGGCTGGTGCCGCTGCTGTGGGTCGCATGACAATCGCGCGGCTGGTCGAAAGCGGCTATCCGCGTCCCTATGCCTGCGCGTTGGTCGCGGCGGGTGCCTGTACCGGCATCCTGATCCCACCATCCATAGCGTACATCATCATTGGCCTCGTGCTGGGAATATCCGCATCGACACTGTTTCTTGCGGCGCTGATCCCTGGCATTGCGATCTTGCTGGCAATCCTGATCACAAACCTATTCGTCAACCGGATCTATGCCTACGAGGACGGCGAGCCGATGACCTTTGGTGAATGGGCGAGCAACCTTGGTAAATCGCTGAAATCCGGCTGGTACGCATTCATCGTGCCGGGCATCATTTTCTACGGCATCTTCTCGGGTCGCCTCACCCCGACCGAGGCCGGTGCGACAGCCGTTGTCGTGACCATCGCGATGGGCTTTTTGCTGCGCACGCTATCATTGGCAGACTTCCCTGCGATGCTCTTGAGCTCTGCCAAGGTGAACGGTGTCATTCTACCGATCATCGCCTTCTCTGCCCCGTTGGCCGAAGCGTTGGCAATCATGGGTGTGCCACAAGGGTTTGTGACATCTGTCACCGGCCTTACAGACGAGCCTTGGTTGCTGATTTTGCTGATGATCGGCATTCTGATCGCCGCAGGTTGCGTGATGGAGACGACACCAAACATCGTGATCCTAGCGCCGATCCTCAAACCACTGGCCGACAATATCGGCATGAACGAAATTCAGTTCTGTATCATGATGATTACAGCTCTGGGCGTCGGCTTCATCACGCCGCCGCTAGGGTTAAACCTATTTGTCGTGGCTGGCATCACCGGAGAATCCATTCTCAAGATTGCAGCCCGCGCTGTGCCGTTCGTGTTGTGTATGTTTATTGTCGTACTGTTAATCGCATACATCCCTGCGATTTCGACAACGCTCTTGCCAGAAATCTATAAATAGCTCTGACACCTTGGGTCGTGGGTTGGTCTGCAAACCCACTCACGGCCTGACTACCAGTATCGCAGAGACCGCCAGCGCCGGGGATGGTTTCATTCCAGTCGATCGCCCCTGCCCTTTGTGATGTGTCCAAGCAGGTCATGCCGACCTCAAAGCCGAGGTCCAACCCTATCCGCCAGAACCCAATTAGTTTGGCCAGATCAGAACCGCAGCAGCCGCCAACGCACCAATCACGAAAGTCCCAAGCGCCGTTCGAATTTCACCAAAGTTTTTGATGGCCTTAATCGCCAAGTTTTCTGCAGACTGAAAACCATCTCTCCAAATGGTGGACGTGTCATAGGGGGTGACAGGCATCTCCCCCATTAGAATTTGAATGCATAACCAGCACGTAAAAAACATGACGAATGCACACCAGAAATACTTCATTTTCTCAGTAGCTTGTTGATCCAATTTCTTAAGGCTTTCTGAGGTGCCCCTAGTTTCCTATACGCCTGCCTCGTTCATTTTCCTTTGTTCTGTTTCATAGTCAACTGGCGACAGCATGCCGTTGTTGGTGTGCTTGCGAGTCGGGTTGTAAAACATCTCGATGTAATCGAACACGTCCTGCCTTGCTGGACCTGTCACGCTTTTGTGCCGCTCCAAGTGCTCGTTTAAGCCACCTTCCGTTCAAAAGCGACCGGGCTTTTCCAGCCTAATGTTGAGTGTCGGCGGCGCGGATTGTAGAATCCGTTAATGTATTCAAAGATCGCCATCTCTGCCTTCCTCCGTGTTTCCGATGAATGCCGCCAGATCAGTTCTGACTTGATCGTTTTGAAGAAGGTTTCGACTGCCGCGTTGTCATAGCAGTTACCCTTGCCGCTCATCGACACCTTGAACCCGTGCTGGCGCAGGATCTTCTGGCAGTCGTGCGAACAATATTGCGACCCGCGATCCGTGTGATGAATGCAGTCCTTGGGTGGTTGTCGGAACGCGATTGCCATTTTCAACGCCCGGATCGCCAGGTCACGTTTCATCCGGTTGCTTACAGCCCATCCAATGACACGACGGGAATGCAGGTCCAGGATCACCGCGAAATAAAGCCACCCCTCGCGTGTCCAGACATAGCTGATATCGCCAGCCCATTTTTGATTGGGCTTGTCGGCGTTGAAGTCGCGATCCAACAGGTTCGTGGCAATGTTGAACTTTTGATCGCTGTCGGTTGTGACCTTGTGTTTGCGCGTTCTCACAACAGATATGCCGTTCTGACGCATCAACCGTCCGACACGACGGCGACCGACTGAACCGCCCCTTGTTTGCCGGAGACCCAGAAGTAAGGATACTGGGTTATGGAAAAGAACAAATGTGGAAACAGATGTTCGCCAGAGGTACGCGAACGTGCTGTACGGATGGTGTTTGAGCATCAGGGCGAATTTGACAGTCAGTCTGCAGTGATCAAATCGATCGCGCCTAAGATTGGTTGTGGGCCTGATACGCTTCGGGCGTGGGTTCGACGAGCTGAGGCGGACAGCGGTCGACGTGATGGTGTGACGACGGCTGAACGTGACCGGATCAAAGCCCTGGAGCGCGAGAACCGCCAGCTTCGGCAAGCCAATGAGATACTGAAGAAAGCATCAGCGTATTTCGCTCAGGCGGAGCTCGACCGCCCGTTTCGGAAGTGATCAGCTTTATCAAAGAACATCGTGATGTCTGCGGGGTCGAGCCGATTTGTCGCGTTTTGCAGATTGCCCCTTCGACGTTCTACGCGCATCTGGCCGTCGAGGATGATCCAGACAAAGCGTCGGATCGCGCCAAACGTGATGCTGAATTGCGCGCTGAGATGAAGCGGATTTGGGACGATAACCAGTCTGTCTATGGTGCCCGTAAACTGTGGCATGCCATGCGCCGCGAAGGCTATGATTTGGCGCGCTGTACGGTTGAGCGGCTCATGCGTGACATCGGTATCGAAGGTGTCCGTCGCGGCAAGAAGGTCAAAACGACTTGGGCAGACAAGGCTTTGCCGTGCCCGATGGACCGAGTGAACAGGCAGTTCCGCGCAATAATGCCCAACCAACTCTGGGTGTCAGATTTTACCTACGTCTCGACCTGGCAAGGGTTTGTCTATGTGGCATTCGTCATCGATACCTTCGCCAACAAGATCGTCGGTTGGAAGGCCTCCAGATCGCAGCAGACACAGTTTGTCTTGGACGCGCTTGAACAGGCCCTTTACGAAAGACGGCCTTCAGAGAGCCTGATCCATCACAGCGATCGGGGCAGCCAGTATCTGTCGATCAAATATACCGAACGCCTCGCTGATGCGGGCTTGGAGCCGTCTGTTGGAACAGTCGGTGACAGCTATGATAACGCGCTGGCCGAGACGATGATTGGCCTGTTCAAAGCCGAAGTCATCCACAGATTGGGGCCATGGAAATCCGCTGACGCGGTCGAGTGGGAAACGCTCAATTGGGTCGACTGGTTCAACAATCGCCGACTGCTCGAACCCATCGGATACATCACACCAACTGAGGCAGAGGAGGCCTTCTATGCAAACATGAACACACTCGATAAAGTCGCTTGAGAAGAACTAAACAGTCTCCGGTAAAACCGGGGCGGTTCAGGAAGAAGCCCTTAAGAATTCCGTACGGGAAGAAGCTCTAGAGCTGTCTCCCAGCCAAAGTGCCTACAGAAATTTTGCTTACCTAGCCAACATTCTTGCGGTGGGAGCAGGGGCGATCCTTTTTTGCGTCATACTGGTCGACGTTGGCACTATCACACCTGTTGAATTCCTCATTTGCCTTGCCATAGCCACACCACCGATTTCAGCAGTTCTCGCACTACGCAAAATAGCTCAACCGAAAGGCGCGAACGAAGAAAAATCAACTTACGCACTTGCGCGAGAAGTCGTTAGAGCAAAGCTACGGCGTGCTGCCCAAGACTGACGGAGACCCTCTGGTAAACTCTGGAGGGTCACACTCTGACCTTAAACCGTCAAAAACATCCCAACCTGCTGACATCAAGGTTCCTATGATGAACCGAGGCTTTTTATGAAAATGAAAGTCAAAAAAGAAAATGCTAATCAGGAAACAAGAGGACTTTTGCGAACAGCTCAAGACCATGACGAACCGCTCGACAGGTGTACGAGGACTATACCACGACAGCTTCACTGGGTACTTCACTGTGCGCTATCCGGGACGTAAGGCTGAGGGGAACGGTGAGGTATCATAAGGGTTGAATTTTCTTTTCAGAACTCTCGTTCGGAAGTATGGTTTCTAAGGGGCCGTAATCCGCCTTGTGCAACACTTTATGTCGAATAAACCACACCACCGCCAAGATTTCAGCAACATGGTACGCAATCTTAACCTCTCGGCATACACTCTGTCGCAACACAATTAGATGCGGCACCAAAGTCGTTTGAGGCCACGATGATAGACGCAAACCCTTACACAAAGCTGCCCCGCAGCAGCTACTGGCGCACCTCCGTGGTGCGGGCGGCCAAGTCACAAGGCACGGTCGCAGACCTCTGGACACCAAAGTTCGCCATTGCGCCCACCGACAAAACCCTCACCACCGGGTCATGCTTCGCGCAACACATCGGCAAAGCACTGACATCCGCAGGCTTCGCATGGCACGACGCCGAACCAGCACCTTTCGGCATCAGCGACGACCTCAAGAAAGAATTCCACTACGGCGTCTTTTCCTTCCGTGTCGGCAACGTCTACACACCCGAAGTCCTGAAATATTGGCTGTCATGGGCGATAAATCCAGACATCCAAGACCGGGAAGTCTGGGAACAAGACGGCGCCTTCTTTGACCCCCTCCGCCCCCAAATCGAACCGGATGGCTTCGAAACGGCAGAAGACCTGTTCGCCGCCCGCGACGCTACCTTCGAGGCGATCCGCAACGGCATCAAAGACGCCTCGGTTTTCGTCTTCACCCTCGGCCTGACCGAATGCTGGTTCAACCAACAAACCGGCCTCGTCTACTCCAGCTGTCCCGGCACCATCGCGGGCACCTTTGACGCGCAAAAACAGGCCTTCCGCAACCTCGACTACCCGACCATCCTGGACAGCCTGCATCAGGTCCAAACCCTCCTCAAACAAATCAACCCAGACATCCGCATGCTCCTCACGGTCTCGCCCGTTCCTCTCGCAGCCACAGCAGCGCCAGCGGCACACGTCCTGACAGCCACGGTCGCCTCCAAATCCATCCTGCGGGCGGCAGCCGGGGCCTTCACCGACCAGCACGGCGACGTCGATTACTTCCCGTCCTACGAAATCGTCACCCACCCCGGCCTCGGACGGGACATGTTCGAACCGGACCGGCGCGGGGTCACACCCAAAGCGGTGGCCTACGTCATGCAACACTTCTTCGAAGGCTTGGGGGTCACCCCAACAAACGCCCCACCCCAAGAAACAGACGCCGACAAAGCGGTCGCTGCCGCATTAGAGGCCGATGACCTCGTCTGCGAAGAAATCGAACTGGAGAAATTCAATGCCAACCCAGATTAACGCAGCCTTTGTCGGCGACTCCCACGGCATGATCATTCAGGCAGCAGCCGCCGATGCGGGCATCACCTTCAAGCACCCGATCACCGCCGCCAGTGCGATGTTCGCCGAATCTCGCTTTGCCCCTGATGACGCGGGCAAGCCAACATTCCAGCCTGCCGCTGGTCGCATCGACCCAGAGGTACACGCGGCCAACAAGATCGCCCAACGGCTTAAGAAGGCACACACTCTGACCGGCGCGTTCCAAAGTCTTTTCGCAAATCCTGTGCCTGTCTTCGCAAACATCGGAACCACTGCGCGCACCTTCGTGCAACGCATCGTCACCTCCCAGAAAAGCAATGGCCAGACCGGACAAGCCATGTCTATCAAGCTGGCGAAGCGCGCAGCAAAAGAATTCTTTCAAGATTTTCGCCAACAATACGCCGAAATCGCTTTGCACTGCCCAGAGGTCATCTTTTTCTACGGCCCAACCCGCTTTACGCCTGAAACCCGCGATCTCTGGCTCGCCTACGACGAAGCTATCGCAGCAGAACTCGCTGAAATCGCCGTCGACATGCTTGATTTACGGTCCACCCTTGGAGATGACGATCTGCTTTTGCTGCCCGAATACTACCCCGAGCCAGACGACGATGTGCACGCCAACGCCAAGTGGGGCATGGATGTCATGACAGCGATCCAAGCGCACAAAAGCCTGCAAACGGGCACCTAGACGTGCCAAACACCCTTCCCAGCGGCCCCACCAAAAAGGGCCAAGGCCACCTTGTCGCCTTCCGGGCCGACCGCCTTGGGGGGCGCCTGATCTCGCTCCTGAACACCTTCCGCCTTGCACAATCCCAGAACCTCCCCTGCCTCGTGCATTGGCGGGACGCAGACAACCTCGACGATCCTTGCGATATCTTCGCGCAGGATTTCGTCGATCAATACTTCGTCGACAAACCCAAATTCACCAAACTGCGCGAGGCAGCAGCTCCCATCGCCTCTGTCATCAGCTCACCAACCCCGGAAATTTTCGCAAAAAACCTGCAAAACAACCGCAACATCATCGTCGACCCGGCCTTCGACGTTCTGACGCTTCTCTTTGAGAACGCAGACGAAACCCAAGCGCATTTCGTCAAAATCGCCCAAGCGCTCCCGCTGAACCCACTCCTTGCGGAACGCCTTGCCCAGGCCAAACAGCTGTTCACCAGCGACATCCGCACCACGGCCTACCACATCCGCCGGGGCGACCTGACAGCAGACCGCCGGGCGATGAACAAGGCGTGGCCCAACAAATTCGTCCCCGACGAATTTTTTGAGGCGCACATGCGCGCCAACATCTGCAGCACCTCGCGCGTGATCCTTTACAGCGATAACCAAGAGGTGCTGACCCGCTACAAATCCATGTTCCCCGACCTGCTGACGTTCAACGACATCGCAGACAGCAGCGGGCTGAACGCACCCCAAGGCGACGCGCTCGAACTTCTGACCATGGCGATGGCCGACCAACTTATCGCGCCGCCGTCCAGCGCCTTCAGCTCCACGGCGAAAACCATCGGCGGGGCGGCGTTTCACGACGTGGAAAGCCAGCTCGACCCGCAAGTCCGCTCTGACGCGCTTGATCTGCTCACCCACCGCCTACGGGACGAACCGGAACTTTTCGCCAACGAAGGCGAGATCGGTCAATACCTCGTCTACGCACACACGCATCTCGTGGCCCAAGACCGACGCGGCGAATTCGCGGCCATCGCCTCAGACCACATCAAAGGTGGCCTGAACATCGCGTTCATCCACTCACTTGCGGCCCGCGAACTCTATCACGACGGGCAATACCAAGCGCTTTGCGACCTACGCGACCACATCGACCGGGGCTTCGTCGCGCACTCGCGCAGTTTCGCACATCTGACCTTCTTCCACTGCCTGTCCCTCCTGATGCTAAACCGCAAAGCAGAGGCGATCGCCCAAGTTTCCACCGCCTTCTGGCTAGAGCCGACCGAAGGCGAGATCAACGCGCTTGTCGGCATCATGGAATCCCAAGGCGACCTCGGTCGGCACAATTTCTGGTTCAGTGACCCAATCGTCGAGCGGGTCTTCGCAAACCGCTTTCTACTTGATTTCGTAAAGCAATATTTCCACCCGCTGATGGAAAACGGGTCTCTCAACATCACCAAAGCCGTCCCCAACAACCGCATCAAGATCTGGGAATGGCCCTATTTCGCTAAGTCCGACGTCGAGACGCAGCACCGCTACAAAGGGCACTTCCGCAAGCTCTTAAAGATCCTGCATCGCCATGACTGGTCCGGCAAGAACAAACCCCATTTCGATAGCTTCATCGGCCTGATGGCCCTGCGCGAAGGTGACATGGCGCTCGCGGAAAAACTGATATTGCCCGCCGCCAAAGGGCATCCTGACAACGCCCTTTTCCACAAACGCTGCGCCGATTTCTACTTCACCAAAAGGAAATGGGGCCAAGCGATCAAGGCCATCGACCAAGCCATTGCTTTGGAGCCGCGCACCGCCCTTTTCCAAGCCTTCAAAGGTCTCATTCAGGTTCACGCCAAAGACCGCAAAGGGGCCGCCACGACCCACACAACCGTCCTCGACACAGGCCTACAAATCCCCGGCCTCTTCTTCCTCGCAGGCGAAGCGTTAGAAGCCGCCAAGCAACCGCAAGCGGCGGCAAAGATGGTGGCAAAAGGCCTGCACCTCGCCCCAATGGACTGGAAACGGCAAGTGGCACTGGCCACCCTCGAACGCGATCTCGGCGACACCGATGCCGCCACCAAACGCATGCAATGGACCCTGCAATGGGCCGATGAACGCCCCCCCGTCGTCAAAACCCTGACCGACCTGCTCACCGACGCGGGGGACCCGCAAGAGGCGCTCAAAATCCTCGCCTACGTGCGCGACCGCTATCCAAAAAAAGAGCAGTTCGCCAAATTGCATGGCAAACTTGCCAAAAAGCTAGACCGTGACGCCAAGAAGGCCGTGCGCAAAAAATCAGGAAAGAACAAGCAATGACAAAGCGTTACGACAAAACGCATTTCATCGTCTATTCCAACAACGCCGAACCTTTCCAGGTCAACGGCGAGAATTACTGCGCGGCCGCCCTGCGCTGTGGATTCGACACTGCGACCCATTTCACTGAAGAAGACCTGCGCGAAACCCCCTTCTGGGCGGAAAACGCGGGCATCCTCGAACAAGAACGTGGCGCGGGCTACTGGCTGTGGAAACCCTATATCACGCTGCAAAAACTGCGCGAAGTCGGCCCCAACGACATCGTCGTCTACAACGACGTCGGCCGCTACGCCCCTGGCTCCTTCACGCCCTTCCCGCGCTTCCCGCAAGCCGCCGTCAATATGGCCGCGCTCTCGCCCAACCGCTATCTTTTCGGTTTCATCACCGACTGGCTGATCCAGGGCCACTACACCAAACGTGACTGCTTTATCGGCCTCGAAGCAGACACCGAAGACATGCACCTCGCCGCGCAAATCTCGGGTGGCCCCATCTTCGCCATGCCAAGTGAACAAAGCTTTAAATTTCTCGAATCCTGGCTCAAATACGCGCAAGACCCACACATTCTGACCGACATGCCCGACGAACGCGGCGACCCGCTGCAAGAATTCGAAGACCACCGGCACGACATGGCGATCTCTTCGATCCTTCTGCACCAACAACGGGGCAACTACCTCGATTTTTCCAAGACCGGGGGTTTCGCCTTCGCCGAAGAGGTCCGCCGCCGCAACCGGCACGTCCCGCGCGCGCAGACCCACGCTGGCTACTTTTCCCTCATGCTCGAACGGGCGCTGCCCGACGACTTCTTTATGCGTGAAGACCCGGACTTGGCCGAGGCCGCACACATCGTGCGCAACCTCACCGACGCCGACCCTTTGCCGGTGCATGAACGGATCACCCCCCGCACAGTACTCGCTGAAGAATTCCAGCAAATGCTGCGCACCGGCCAGGTCGCCATCTCGCAAGACCACCTGATCGCAGCGCTCTCAGAAAACCGTCTGATCAATTCCAAACTGCACGCGCTGTCCAAATTGCCGGAAGACATCACAGCACCCTTGTGGAAACACGCGGTGGATCAGGCCAACACCATTGCAAAATCCCTTTTCGATAGCGGTACGCCCAATACACCGATCCACACCGCGTCAGAGGCTTTCGGCGCCGCTGAATTGGCGCATCCATACCTGCAGACAGAAATCATGGTGCAAGTCGTCTGGGGTCTGCTCGATGACGACGCGCGCAGCATTTTCAAAGGCCGGCACAAAAACGTCAAAACCGGACAAGGACGGCAGGCGATGATCAATTTCATCACGGCAACTGGCCACGACACCCTTCTGCCCCGCGAAAACGAGCTGGGCGGCAGGCCAACACAGGAATCAGAGCGGATCTCAGCGCTTGTTCTGGCATGGCTCGCTGCCCTCGACCCTACCTGATGCACAGCACCATCACCCTCACCGGCACGCTGGACCAACCCCAACTTTTACCGTGGTTTCAAGACCATGCGGCTAAGCTGGGTGCGCGCATCCATACGAACCGTAGCGAGAACACCGTGGTCAATAACTAAGTCGCCAACAAGGTGCCAAGTCGTTTTGCTTCGGGCTGTTGGAGCGCCTGACTAAGTGGCCTGCAAATCCGGCGTTGCGGGATCAGGTGATCTCGTTATACCCTGAGCGCTGTATACCGCCGGGGAGTTGATGTCGTCAGCCCTTTCACAAAGGTTCCTTTAAGGAACAGGTCACGCTGCACGTGCTTCCTGTGCTATCCGGCGAGCCCGCTCAATTGTCGTCTCCCGTTCAGAAAGGGAATTGAGCGCACATTCCAGCTTTTCAAACAGGGGTAGATATACGTCACCGTTCTCGAGAACGATCGCCTTTGCAATGTAGAGCAAAGCATTCTCCAAGCTTGCTCTTTCACTTTTTGACGCAATGCTCGCAACCTTGTAGCCCATCGAATTCGCCTGACCTCTTGTTCATTGAGGTCAGGACATGGTTCCGAATAAATTAGGCAGAAAACGCCCGTGTTTAAGGTTCGATATCTATCAGATTCAGCATTGGAATTTCTGACTGGTGTTCAGTTTCCAACATGGGTTTGGGGTAACACTCTCACCAGCATCACCAAGGTTTCCGCCGAAATGGGCTCGGAGAGATGCAGTATCACGTCTTCTAAACGCCGCGCCCGATCGGTCATTCCTGAAATACGTATCTCCATGCGACGCTGTTCCGCGGCAATCTGCCCCTCGGTCATTTGGATTTGTTGTTTGTCTTGAATGTTGCGCGCTCGCAGCTGCTCGATTCTGAGCTGCTTCCATCGAACGTAAGTCTCGGTCTCGGACGTGAGGATCTGTCTTCTATCTGCAAGGGCGGTCAACGCCTCATCGCGCAAATTGGTAAGGCGCTCGCGTTCCTCTTTTGTCATTTCCCTTTCCAGCACGGATAGAAACTTTTGGACTGCGCGGAACGGTTTAATCGTCCTTTGAATTTTCTGGTTCTCCGTCGGCACGCATTTTTCACTCAACAGCGCTCGAATGTTCTTTTCAGAACCCAATTGAGGCTCACCATCGTCAGAGATCACAAGACACTTGGTCCTGACTGCGTCCGGAAACAGTGTGGTGACCCAGCGACGATCGGCAGCTCGTCCTATTTGGACGGCCGGAGCGTCGTCTTTGCTGCCCTCGAGGCGACGATCCTCTATCAAAGAAGGCCTCCAAGCAGCGCGAACCAAGAGCAGCGTCTTGCCAACCAACTCTGCCGCCGATTCCTCATCTTTAATATAAACGCCAACAGGCGTCGGAGAAATGGTTTCGGTTTTTGATGTTTTGAAAGCCTGATCTACCAGATCGTCGTGCAATTCATCGCCTGTCGAAAAAAAACGTGCACGTTTTCCAAGCCGGTCTCCCGGAAGGATAACATCCTTCTTGGGCGGTCGCCCGAGTCGGTCACGACGCCATCGAAATACCTCAGAATCCCGCGTTGTCATTGTGCCAAGGTTGTAAAGACAACTTTCCAAGAGGCGTGGCAATGATAGCGTAGCGACCCTCTCTCCATCGTTTGTTTTCGGAAATCCACCTTTTAAGGCACCACTTGCGTGCAAGAGATGCAGCCAAGCATTCCCCGCATGCTCAGCAGCACGAATACTGCCTACTATTGTGCCTTCGTTCTGGCTTTCCCGTTCCACTTTGGAAGCGCTGGCCACAGATGGCTGTAGCCCAAAAGACAGCTCCCCTTTCAATGCGATTGCAGACTCCTTGAAATCGGCCCGTCCTGCCGCCGCATCAGTGATGATCTGGTCGATGCGTTGGGAAAGGTCTTCGTCGAGGTAAGGCAATGGATGTTCGAACACGTCAAGGAGGTCGAGTGCCTCAAGCACCCTTTCATCTGCCGAGCCGACGACGACCATGCGCCAAATGCCGATCGTGCCCACGCTGCGGTCGTCCAAGTAGGACTTGAGCCCGCCAGAGCGCAGTCGGTCGAGGCGGCCAATAAGCTGGTCGATCCGCGCTGCCTGCCAAGGAAGATTGAAGAAGACCATGTCGGCAGCAAAGTTATGGAGATTGAGACCCGCTTCGACGAACTCCTCCATGATCAACACGGTCGCCTGACTTTGGACTGCGCCCACGACATCCACCAGATCCGTGCTATAGCGACCGCGCATGGTCGCTATGCCGTTATTTGCCAGATGGGGGAACATATCTCCAAGACGCCGTTCAAGCATGTCCACAGTGGGCGTATCTCCCGCAACAATGATGATGGGCCGCTCAGGATCCTTGTTCCAGAAATGGAGCAGCAAGTCGCACAGGTCATCAAGCAATGCATTGCCGGGATTGCGAGACAGGGTCGTTTCCACCTCGTCGCGCAGTTTCGAATGTGCCGCTAACGTCCGGTGACGCAGTACATCTCGAACACTGGATGTGGCGCGGAACAATTGACGGCACTGAAGCCATGGTGCGGACTCGAGAGCGTTGTCTTGGCCGTCACGACACGCCGCGTTCTGCAGCATGATCTTCGGCATCTCGGCATCGGAAGGTGCGGTCCGGACAGTGTGAACCTTTCGCACCGGCGCAATGCCCGGCCATTGGGCCCGAGTCTGGCGTAGGATGCGGCGGTCTGCCGCGAAGGCTGTCTTGTAGGCCTTAGCCGACAGGGACCCATCCAACACACGTTCCTGCGCCATAGCGGCGTCCTCAGCAAGAAAGTCGAGAGGTTCAAGTCCAAGAATGCCAGCGATCGCAGTGCGCTCTGGTTCAATTGCGCCGATGACAGCACGCGCCCACGCAGGATTTCCAAGTCGCGGCGTTGCAGTCAGCAGCAACACATGTCTGAAACGAGCAGAATTTCGGCGCTCGCGGCAAAGGCTTGAAAGGAACGCTGCGTCTTCAAGATTCATGGCGTGAATCTCGTCGACGATCAACATATCATAGTCTTCAGGAGAGGGGCGTGCTGGTTGCCTGCGGACCATGTCTGCTTTGATTAGGTGGACGTGGCCCTCACCATCCGGGACTTCTGGGGCTCCATCTGCATCCGAAAGGATTAGCGCTGCGCAATGTCCGCGAGCAGATAATTCAACCTGCCACTGATAGCAGATCCGGTCCGGAGCAACGATCGCGACCCTTAGTGATGGATCGCGCCGTCGCAGGATGTTCAAAATCATCAGTACCTGCACAGTTTTCCCCATGCCGACCTCATCAGCGAGCAGGTGGCGAATTTCCGTATCAGCAAGTATACGGCGCAGGTTTTCGATTTGGTGTGGATAGGGGTCGGCCGCGACACCAAGGGCACCACCCATCTCCGAGGATTCGGCTGCTACAAGGCGTTCGAGGGCGTAAAAACCCGATTGTGTGAGATGAAAGGTATTCATGAAAAGCCAACATTCGTCATTGCGCGGTAGCGCAGGGCAGCATATCGCACCGCGCGTGCAGTAAAACGATCCGCCCCGAAGCGTAGCAGTCTGCCCCTCCATTCCGGATCATCCATGACACGTTCCGGAGCAAGGAACAGATGCAACAGGGTTCGCAGATCAGCAGGGGCAATCCAGCGACCGCTGCGGGACTGCACGTCAAAGTGGGTGGAAACCAAGGCAGCAATTAGATCGTCAAAGTTGCTGGATTCATATGGAACCCTTTCGAGACTGACAGCACGCGCTGACGGCAACAGAAGCGCGGTCAATTCAGGAAGACGAGCCGCATCACGGGCAAGACCCACCGCCTTTTGCCAACTTCCATCGGCGTTGCCCGCGTCGAATTCGAGCTCCGAAGAGCCGGTAGATATGGCCTTCTCCGAAAGCCGCTCCCAGGCGTCAATAACCGCGTCGTCCATTTCCGGCCACATCTCGCCATCAGGAATGACAATCAGGTCTGGCGCGGGCAAAGCGCGGCGAAAGCGTTCCTCCAGAAAGTCGGCCAATTCGATTCTATCATGCTCACCCAACGGCGAGAAGGCGGTGGTGCCACAAACGAGACCTAACCTCATTGCTCCGGCGACCAGCCGCCGGTGAAAACTTTCATCCAGACCACGGCAGGATTTTTCCGCCTTCATCCAGAGATCACCGCAGAGCGCGGCGACCAGCCGTTCCTCAAGGCATCGACAAGCGCTCGATCTAATGCCTTCGCCCACCACAGTTTCTGCTGAGGCAAGGCTCCAACTTAGAAAAGCTTCAAACCCGCTGATCAAGCCACAGATGTCATCTCGGGTTTCGGAATGGCGTGCGATCGGATCTGCAGCCGTGCGGGGCAATCCCTCAAGAATCGTCCCAGCTTCGGGCTCTTCCACCAAGCAGCTTTGCAAGGTGCCATCGCTCGACCCACTCGGTTGTAAAAGCCGATATCCCGACGACCGGCTGGTGGATGATGGACTTTTTAGTTGAAAAATGGCGCACGATTTGACGGGATCGCAGACAAGCGACTCGACCGGCTCTTGGCCTTCCCTGTTCCATTTACCGCTTCGACGGTCATACTTCCATTCCGGCTCCGGCACCGCCAAATTCCAAGACCGGGTGTCCAGCGATGCTGCATGAGCCCGCAAGCGGGCGTGCATAGCGCCCCCGGCCCAAAGACGTGCCGCAGCCCGGAATTCAGAAAACTCGGGTCTGTCAAATGCAATCGTCGTGGGCGAGGTCGATGCACGGAAATGTACTGTTTTGGATTGACCGTCACTGGATTCCAGCGTGATATCGATGTCGATATCGTGCAACGTGATCGGTGTCATGAGATGCAGAGCACCTGCGCCTCGCGCCATTTCCGAAAGGCCGATCCCTTCAGGTTGAAGAGACAGGGTTGCAGGCGCGGGCGGTTCGATATCACGGAACAAGAGATCAATCGATGGAGCCTTCGGGTTTTCGATTGGGGATAGTGTCCAGATCCCCTCTGTCATTGGCAATTGGTGCCAGCGCTCATCAGTGAACCGGAACTCGGTGCTTTCCGGATGGTCAAGCCGCTCGGCGATGAGACCGATTGCGGTCCTACCCCGCGCCTGAATTGGTCGCCCAGAAGCCTGCGTTACGACCGTTGTGTCGTAATGCAGAGTTAGACCACCGAAAAAATCTATTGGAGGCTCGACGTTCACATGGAGCCCATGCCGAGCCAGCACGGTATCGCCCTCCTGAGTTCCGCTCACAAAATGGTAAAGCCCGTCCTCCCATTCATCGGGGGTTAGGCCTTCAAGCAGCAGTTCATAGAATGATATTCCTGCAGTCACCCTGTCTGTGGGCCGAAGTTGAGTCTGATACCCGTCGTCGCCTTCATCTCGAAAAAGCAGACTCTGAGCGGGAACAACGACGGCTTTCAACCACTCTGGCGCTTCAAGTCCTGTTACTTGTGGTTGAGGAATCTCGCGAACTGGGCGCCCTATGAATACGGCATCCCCGTTTAGGAACCGCTCGAGTGTAGTAGATCGGGCTCCGACTGTTACAGTAAAGTGCGATAGCGGGAGATCGAGATCGGACTGGACAGCTTCGATTTCTGTTTGGGTAAGGCGGGGGCCCCTGACGGCCAGACCGCGTGCCTCTGCATCATCGAGCAGAAGTTCATAAGTTGCCTTTGGAAGGCTTCCCAGCTCTTGATGCTGAGCAAGCCGCCGAGCCCTAATGACACGCTCAAGACGTTTGACTTCACTTTCAGAACGCAGGTCTACGGCGAGACGCTGCATGAAGTCGGTCTCTATACTCAAGTCCCCAGCCCGCCCGGTAGCGAGATAGCCGATCACTGAGAGTGCAAGGTCATCGTCTTGGAGCCACGCTTCAAGTCGTCGAGACCCAAAGCCGCGCGCGAGTTCACGCAAGCCCGGCAGCGTGGCTCGGTTCACACTCATACTTCTGGATTGGTTCAGGAACACTCTGACAAGGCGCGCCAATGGGGCATGAACCTCTCGGGGAACCATAGCATTGCGGATGGGCCAAGCTATATGTGGGAACACCGAGGACCATGCATCTTCAAACGGTCGCACCGTTCCGACACGCTTGGCGCATACTCGGAACAAATCAGAAATCACAGGTCGTTGCTGAATTGGAATTTCGATATTGATGGCCGTTTCAATCATTGGCCAGAAGTCAGTCCCCGTCCCCCGATATTCATAAGCTGCTTCCGTTATGGCCACACATGCAGAAAAGGGATAGTTTTGCCATGCCTGCTTATTGAATTGATGCCGCTCTACCCTTTGCCGCACAAGGTATTGTAGCTCCTCGATACTGTCGCGCGGAAGTCCGTGTTCTATTAGGTAAATACTTCCCCCGTCTCGTTGTCGGGACAGGTCCGAAAAAATACGTGCCAGAAAATTTTCATTGGTATTTAGTTCATTCATCTTTTCAAATCATCATTCAGACGCCACTAATGGTTGTGGAAGATTGAAGGTCTTCGAGAAATATTTCAATAGACATGGCCGTTTACCGGGTCGAATAGAAGACAAAATGTATAAAACCGATGCTGCCACCTTAGACGATCTCCCACCGATGCAAAAACTCGCAACGCAGTTGCGCAGGGATCTTCATGATCTGGGTGCCTTGCCAGAAACAAGGGCAATCGCAGCTCTTAGCGCCGCGGCCATTGTCTTCGGAATGGCGGAAACGGAAGCAAAGAAGCAGGCCGAAGTTGTCGTGGCTGCGCTCATCACTTGTGGTGATCTCGGGTCAGGCCGTTCTTACGGTGACAAGGTCCTCGTTAAACGGCGGGCGGTATCGATATTGCATCAAGGGGACCAATGCATCCTCTTGGGCGGAGACCCGTCGCAAGGCGAGCCTCATGGTTTATTGCGAGCTACAGACGTGGTGCCACAAGACGCTGTCGGTGTTTTCGACTATGTTGGATACCTCTCGGATGATGAAGTTACCGCTCTCTGGCAGTTGCTCGATAACGGGGTCTGGCACTTGGATTTTGCGCCCTCTTCCCCATTAATTCGATTGTTATGTCTTGCTGGTATCATGCCGGGGCAAAAAATCTCGGATGCTGTATCAACTTGGATACGTGAGCATTTTCCACTGTCTCAGAACAATGGTAATGTCGCCGATGCGTCACAGTTAGCAGTCATCGAACGTTCGGCAACCGCGCGGCAGATTGTCACCGCAGGGCCCGGCAGTGGTAAGACGCACACAGCTACAGAACGCGTCATCAACCTGGTGCAGCAGGGGCTTTCGCCGGCACGCATCCGTCTCATCACGTTCACCCGGGTCGCCGCCGAGGAGGTGGGACGTCGCATTTCGGCCGCCTTAGGTGAACACACCTACTCTGGTGGTGTTGTGTGCGGCACCATAGACTCACTAGCGTGGAACCTCGTAACAACACTCGGCGACGCTCCCCCAGGTGGATACGAGCGGGTCATCCGCACCGCCCGGAAGGCGATCACAGGCGGCGAACAGGCTATGCTGGATCAAATTTCGCGCATCTCCCATCTGGTGATCGACGAGGCGCAGGATATCGTCGGTGAACGGCGCATGTTTTGCCGCGCCCTGATCGATGCCATGCCTTCGAGCATCGGCGTCACGATTCTGGGCGACAGTGCGCAGGCGATCTACGGGTCTTGGGCAGGCGACAGCGAGGGCGGGCGGCCTCTTCACGCCGAACTCCGCGATGGACATGGTTGGGAAAACCGGCAGTTAGCCGCTAACCACCGGACGAGGTCGTCAGAATTACAGCAGTTCTTCAGGCAAGCCCGAGCGCTCCTTGAGTCAGGCGGTGACCCGCATTCCACTTATATCGAACTCCGAGAAATGCTCGAAGACGTGGCGACGGATCCAAATGTGAGCCTAACCGGGCCGGTATTCCCTTGGCGAGATGACAGTCTCATCCTTTTCCGAGGGCGCGCCGCAACCGAAGCGGCTTCAGTTCGGCTAACACGAGCCGCGCGCACCCATCGCCTTAAACTTTCTGGACAGACCACAGTTTGCGATCCTGTGGTTGGTGCAATCTGTGCTGGCATTTCTCCTGGGGCGGCCATTCGTATTGAACATGTGCGGCGACGACTCGCAGACCTCCACCCAGCACCTTTCGCTTTGGAGGCAGAAGACATCCTTACCGATCTACAAGCCCTCGGCAATGAGTCCGCGACGCGTCTAAAAGACATCGGCGAAACGATTGCCCGAGAGCCAGTGGAACTCACACGTGACCATGTGGGCACCGCAGGTCCGCTGTTGGGGTCGATTCATGGTGCGAAGGGCCGAGAGGCATCGAACGTCCTTCTCATGCTCCCACCAGTTCCAACCTATGAAGACGTAAACTGGGAAGAAGAAGCGCGGATTCTGTTCGTCGGTGCGACAAGGGCATCGACGAACCTTTATCTCGGGAGGGCTCAATCTACCACGGTTCGATCCGGACCGAACGGTAGCCGATGGTTGCGCGGTAATGGCGGAGGCCTTTTGCTGTCCGGCACGGAGGGCTTACGGCCCTTAGATGGGATCGCTCCAGCTCTGTCCGTCTGGGAAGCAGCATTCCAGCAACCGAGTTGCTCCTTCAGGCGAGCTTCGCCGGATGCCGGGGCACCTTGGCGTCTCTTCACCGAAAGAGGAGAGCCTTTGGCGGAAGTACAAGCAACGCTGGCTGAGGACCTCGATCACATCGAGGTCACAGGAGGAAAGATTGCTTCTGATACCATTCGCGTGGTCGGGGCCTCAACGGTTGTTGACCGTCGGAACGACGGCAGGATCGATGCTGTGACCTTGTTGCCGGTGCTTCACGGCGTAGCGCGAGGAGGGAGAGATGAAGGGATTGAAGGTGACAGATAAACAGACAGACGTTGCACGCCAGCGAATGGTCGAGCGCCTGACACAGGATCTTATGGGTCCGCTTTCCGCGGACGAAATTCTGCAAGACAGCCCGTCAGAAATCTACATGACCGGCATCCTCTTTGCGCAGAAAAGCCCACATGGAGTCGATGAGACGGAAGGTGCGGTACTTGCATCGGATGAGGAAGACGATGCCATATCCCGTGTGCCACCGGACACGTTTCGCCCCAGCTCAGCGGGTCTCTCATTTGCGGTGCGGCCCGAGGATGGAGAGAATGTTCTGCTCAACCTGAACGTCTCGGCATCCCAATACGAGGCCTGTCCTCGTGCGGCGTCCGACAAAGGTCGCCCCGGTTTCGATTGGAAACGAAAACCCTTGGCAGCCCGAAAGTCTATAGAATTACCCGGCGACGAGGACGGCAAGTACGACGTTCCCGGCATCCCAGACTTGGCGCTCTGGCTGCGGACGCGCAAGCATGGCGACCTCTATCTCGTGACAATCATTCTTCTGAACCAGAATGTGATGCCGGACAAACCTGAACGTGGATTACGGGATGTCGGAAACCTGCATCAAGTCGAATTTGCCGTGGAGGCTGATCCAGACTTTGCCACCATCGTTCCCCGCCCGGATCCGTTGCAACGTGTGTGTGAAGAAGACCGCGCCACAGCAGCGCTGCTTTATCGCGATGCGCCGGATTATGGTGCTGGACACACTTGCTCTATCCGAAGCGAAAGACTGCCAGATGGAGCAATAAGGCTCTCGACCGAGTGGCTGCCGTCGAAGCTGGTCAAGTCACCCGGACCGCTTGGCGATCCGGCACACTTTGCAAAACTCGTCGCGTCAAAACTGGAGGGTGCCTTGGGATCCGAGTGGTTGTCTGTGGCAGCAGCTGCGGACGTCTGTGCTGCGCTCGAAGCGCTCTGCGCATGTTACGACGACTGGATTTCAGACCGTGAAACCGAGGTGGGCACGCTGCCACCAAGTCTGCAGGACACGGCGCATCGCCATATGAATGAGTGCCGGAACGCTCTCATGAGGATGCGGGGCGGCATTGAACTCCTCCAGAAAGATGGGCCCGAGATGCTCGCATTCCGTCTCGCCAATCGAGCATTGTGGCAGCAGAACGAATGGAAGCGGAAAAGGGACGCTCGGGTTTCTCCTTTGATTTGGCGGCCGTTTCAAATGGCCTTCGTCCTTCTTTGCATGGCATCGACAGGAGACAAGGATCACACAGATCGCGGTGTGATGGACCTGCTCTGGTTCCCTACCGGGGGCGGCAAGACCGAAGCCTATCTTCTGTTGACCGCCTACACCATTTTTCTTCGTCGCCAGCAGGGCGGACAGGAAACGGAAGGCGTGACCGTGCTGATGCGCTACACGCTGCGGCTGTTGACGGCACAGCAGTTCCAACGAGCTGCAGCGATGATCCTTGCCTGCGATCTGTTGCGGACAGGCGACTGCGATTGCCCCGGCATCAGCATTCCACCGTCACTCGCGAAAGGCGCGCCTATTTCCATCGGCCTCTGGGTTGGCAGGGATACTACACCGAACAAGATTGATGAGACTAAAAAGACCGGCTCCCCCGCACAGATCGAACATTGCCCGGACTGTGGGTCACACTTGGACTGGGATGTGGCTGAGAGTGGCGACCGGATACATGCATGCTGTCGCGACAACACATGCAGATCGGGCCAGACGCGCGATCACCTTCCGTTCTGGACGGTCGACGAGGATATTTACCGCGAGCTTCCGACACTGCTTCTGGGTACAGTAGACAAGTTCGTCCAGATCGTGACAAAGAAAGAAACCGGTCGCTTGTTTGGACTTGGTGACGCAGGGCGCCTGCCGCCAGACCTAATCATCCAAGATGAATTGCACCTCATCTCCGGGCCTTTGGGCAGCATGGCAGGCCTGTTCGAAACGGCCATTGACGCATTGTGCGCCCGAGACATCCGACAGCCGAAGGTGATCGGTTCCACCGCAACGATCCGGCGTGCGGAAGATCAGGTCCTGAATCTGTTCAACCGCACTGTCATGCAATTTCCACCGCCCGGATTGCATCATTCCAATTCAGGCTTTGCCTGTATTGAAGAGGACAGTCCCGGTCGGCTGTATTTGGGCATTACCACAGCGGGCCGCACCGGAAGCTACATTTATCAGGCCATCGCATCGTCGCTCCTCCAATCGGCTGCCGACCCCTCATTTTCCAGCGCAGAGGAGGATCACTACTGGACCCTCGTCGGCTACTTCAACTCGCTGCGCGAACTGGGCAGCGCTTCGATCATCATGCAGGACGACGTCACACACGGCCTCAAACTGATTTCGGCACGGCGTGAGGAAGTCCCCCGCCACCTTCAACCGCCAACCGAGCTAACGAGTCGGGTGAAGTCTGAGGAAATCCGTGACAAGCTGTTGGAGCTGGATACAACCCGTGACAGCGGGGAGGCTGCCGATGTCGTGCTCGCGTCCAACATGATCTCAGTCGGTCTCGATGTCGGGCGTCTGGGCCTGATGTTGGTAAATGGTCAACCGAAGACCATCGCGGAATACATTCAGGCGACGAGCCGCGTCGGGCGCGGAAAGGTGCCTGGATTGGTCGTGACGCTCTACAATGCGAGCAAGTCCCGCGACCGCAGCCGCTACGAGACGTTTCCGACTTGGCATGGCGCCCTCTACCGGGATGTAGAGGCGACGGGGGTGACACCTTTCGCCCCTAGGGCGCGCGACAAGGCGCTCCATGCTCCCTTCGTTGCAATGGCACGGCATCTGGTGCCAGGCATGCTGGACACACCGTCTGCCGCTGAAAAACATCAAGCAGAACTCGAAGCGTTGATTGATCAGATATGTCAGCGGATCTCCAACGTGGACGCCGGCGAGGCCATGGCCGCCCGTCGCGAACTTGATGATTTCCTGAAGCTCTGGCTGCGTCGCGGAACGTTGCCGGAATACTGGGACAACTGGTCGGACAACGCCCTGCTGATCTCGGCCGACGCACATGCGACATCGAACGCTGTCGGGTTTTCCAAGGGTCTCGCAAGGGCTACTCCGGGAACGTTGCGCGTTGTCGAACCATCGACAGGATTTGTCATCAAGGAAATTGAGCCATCGGGCGCTGAGGAAATCCAATGAGCAAGAATGTCGGCAGCATCCGCCGCAGCCAAATCATTTCGACCTTCGGACCAGGGGCAATCGTCGATTTCCGGCTACCCGGAAGTGGAGCGCTGCTTTCCGGGGTCATGCAGGGGCTGGAAGCTTGGGAGGCCTACACGAAAGGCGGCTACAAGCAGGATGTGGTTCGGGAACCGCGACTCGAAGCGCTTCTGGGCGTCAATCACTTCAGGGCACCCCCAGTCGGGACCTACGTAAAGGACGGACAGACAAAGGACCGTGTGCTTCCGATCGAACGCTTTCCCGACTGGCTCTCGTGTCCCGAGTGCCATGTCATCAACCGTTCCGGGCAATGGTCGCCCTCGCGGAACGGAGATAGCCTGCATTGCGGCCGATGTCGTGGCAAACCAGCGGTGGTACCCGTCCGGTTCGTTACAATATGCGAAAAGGGCCACCTCGATGATTTCCCTTGGACTTCCTGGCTGACGCACGAAGCCGGGTGTTCGGGCCCAGTTTTGGCGCTAAAAACCATCGGGGCCGGCATCGGCGGGCTGCTGCTAACATGCAAATCCTGTGAAGCAAGGCGCTCCATGTCCGAGGCATTCTCTCCAAAGGGAATTCCGGGTCATAAATGTCGTGGTGGCAGACCATGGCTTGGCGGTCGCGAGACTGGATGCGAGGCCACGCCGCGGACCACGCAACGGGGGGCAAGTAACGTCTATTTCTCGATCGAGCAGAGCGCGATTACCCTTCCCGATTGGAAGGTGGGTTTCGCAGACAGACTTCAGGACCACTTGAAGGCATTGAGTCGGCGAAAAGATGATGACGCCGCACTGATCGATTACATCAATTACGACGTCCTTCCCGATTGGGACGGTGATGACACAGCTGAAAACATTGCTCGGCTTTACCGTGAATTCTCAGAAGGCGATACGGAAGCCGAAGAAGACCTTCGACTCGGCGAGTTCCGCATGCTGTTGACAGACACGTCATCCTCTGACGAAGACGCGTCGATTCTGCTCAACCGTCATCAACCTGTGCCCGATGTACTCTCTGGAGTAATTTCCTGGATATCATCAGTGGAGCGCTTGCGGGAAGTGCGGGCATTGACTGGGTTTACGAGGCTGAAGGCACAGGTCGGCGGCGTACCGGATCCGGTACCACTGTCTCGGTCAGACCTGTCATGGTTGCCCGCCGTCGCAATGCATGGCGAAGGTGTATTCCTATCGCTAAACCTTGAGGCAGTTTCCACCTGGGAGGAGCGGTCGGATGTCGAAGCGCATATTCTGCAGCTTATCCAAACTCACATGGACACGGCTCGGGCCGAAGGCAAACTGGTGGATGGCGCGCCGTCTCAACTCAACGCGCGATACATGCTGGTCCACACCTTGGCACACGCACTAATCGCGCGACTGTCACTCGACAGCGGGTACTCCTCGAGCGCCTTGCGTGAACGCCTGTATGTAGGGCCGAATATGGCCGGGCTACTTATCTACACCTCTACGCCGGACGCGGACGGCACGATGGGAGGACTTTCTCGACAGGCACGACCAGCAAGGATGGAACAACTGGTCCTACAGGCACTGACAGACCATGAGCTCTGCTCAGCCGATCCGCTCTGCTCAGAGGGAATGGCCCGGAGCGGCTCGAACGGGAACCACGCAGCCTGTCACAATTGCGTCTTCTTGCCAGAGACCAGCTGCGAAGCTTGGAACGGGTTTCTTGACCGTAATTTGTTGAGTGCCGGATCGCTATCATATTTCAAAGACTTGCTTAAATGAATCTGTGCGACTTTGAGCCTCCCCCTTGACGTGGTCCGCGCATATCGCCGAGTTGCTGCCCTGCTGAGAGATGCAGGCTGGCAAGTGAATGACAAGAGGGTCAAACGCCTATGGCGACGCGAGGCGCTTAAAGTGTCAATGAAAAAACCCAAGAAGGGTATGGTGCCGGGCCTATGTCCCCCTAAAGGGATCATGCGCCAAACGCATCAAAGAGGTCATCTATTTCCTTGCCGGCAGCAGCAAGCGCGGCTTGCTTGGCGCGGTCCCCGGTGTATTTTTTGCGTGCTTGCTGCGATGTGTGATCATTCATTAGCATCCCAGCCAGCGTCGCGTCCTCACTGATGGCAAAAACCACGTCATAGACGATGGATCGGCAGATATGGTACCCGAAAATATTACGACGCGGTTGTCGTGCGCGGAGCTCGAACCGTCGTACCTCTCGCAAGAACGCCAAACCGTAGAAACCCTCGAGCGCAGGCGCTATCATTCGGAGCGAGGCCGCAAATGTCTCAAGATATCTGGTTGTTACCATCTGGCGGCGATGAAGCGGATACCATCGCCGAAGCCGCGCCGAAACAAAGACGCACTGTGTGAAGCTGCTGAAAGAAAGACCCATTGCGAGGAACTCTGCCCCGTAGGTCACAGAAACCCAACTCTGCAACGCCACTCTGAACCGCTATCGGCATAGCTGGCACCGAAGCAGTTGAATCAGGACACTTAACTTAGGACAAAGGAGAGCAAGCCCCCAACTGCTTCGCGCAAAAAAGCCTCGGGTTAGCGCAAAATTGGAGATGGCCAAGTGCGCCATTGGATGGGCTTACTCGGCAAGCGATACACTCCTTCTATTGCAAGCCTTGGACGACATGGGATGTCCTGTGGTCATTGCGAGCCACGGAGTTGGATCCATGGCCCTTCCCAGATGAATAAAATATCCAAGAGAAAGGTTACCTTCATTCTGGAGGCTACACTGAAAGGCTCAAAGCTGCAGAACTCATTCACTGTAGCAATTTCCGTAGCAAATACTGTAGCAATTCTGAGCTTACCCAAACCGAAAACGCTTATATACTCATGTTTTTAAGGGAAATTGAGTATATCCGTTTCGGAAAAATGGTGCCCAGGGGCGGAATCGAACCACCGACACGAGGATTTTCAATCCAATTATTTAACAGGCAAGTTATTGTATCTAATATTAAAATATCAATCAGTAGCCGTTTTGGTAGCCAAATGATCCAAGGCCAACAGCTACTGGAACCAACCAGACGGCCTGAGACGGCTCATCAACTTCAGGCTAAACGCTCCCAGCCATATACGCGCCAAGCAGCTTGCCCTCTTTATGTTTGAGGCTCATGCGGGCGGCGGGGCCGTAGTCGTTGAAGTTGCCGTCAGCAAGCTGTGGGAAGAGCGTGAGGATCTCATCCCGTGTGGCTTGATCCAAGGCTGTCCAGCCCTGTTGGCCCGGGTGGAAGCTCTCAGAAGGGCAGCCTTCAGCGTAGATAATCTCGTGGGTATCAAACAGCATGTGGAAATACTCCACCTCACCCCCTTCGTCACGCAGGATTGTCTGGTCATTCAGCAGAGACTTGGCTGTTGCCAGCACTTCAAGTTCGCCAAAGAGCATCTCTGCCTGCCAGCCTTGCAGGAGCATACGGTGCTGTGGGCTGACGCGTAGATCACGGTCATTCCCGAGAGCACCCTTGCGGATCAAAATGGGGGCAAGATCGCCTGTGGCCGCTCGTTTGGACGACCCGATCCAGCGTATGGGCTGATACCCGTGGTCCATCGTCAGCACC
The DNA here is from genome assembly GCF_000161835.1 of Thalassobium sp. R2A62. Classification (GTDB taxonomy): domain Bacteria; phylum Pseudomonadota; class Alphaproteobacteria; order Rhodobacterales; family Rhodobacteraceae; genus Thalassobium. The sequence goes on along the minus strand of NZ_GG697169.2, from coordinate 3,366,880 downwards.
ATGTCGCCAGCAGCAAGCTCTTCAATCGGACGCTCGCCTTGATCGGTCTTGATCAGGGTGCCACGGGTGAAGCAGGGGGCTAGGGTTTCATACGGCGCAGACGTGGCCGGAAGCTGGGCACCCGGCGTGTATGTGACCCCCACGACAAAAGGAAAGTCGGCAGCAATTCCTTGAATGCCACTACCGCTGGCATTAGACATATAATAAATGGTTCCAGTAGAGCCGTCAGATCCAGACACGGAATATGCTCGAAAATATTGAACTGTCTCCCCAGGTTCAAACCCGGTAGTTCCAGAAGGGTTTGAGTCATTCTGAGCGATCCCTGGCGTTCCCCCAAGGTCATTACCCTGTACGTCCAAAAATCCATCATCATCGTCCAGAGTAAGCGATACGATATCGGCCGCAGATCCAATGGTGAAAGCATTGGGAACTCCAGTGAAGCTGGGTGAATCTGCATCAATGTAATTGATTGTGAAAATAGTCATAGGTGCCTCTAGATTTAGCTTGCCCCTGCTTTTCGTCCGGAAAATAAGAGAGGCCCCAGTTCTAAGCCGCGACTCCTTCGAACAGGTTAAGTATCCAATTGGATGTAATTGGGCCTGTTACGCACTCTAAACTGTTACTTTTCAGGCGACTGTTTTCATTAAGAAAGCAGTCGCTTGAAACATTAGACCGGACTGGTCACGAGGAAGTGCGGATCCATCACCTGGAGCGTTTAAGCCCTTCGTTGACGCAGACGGCATCAGCGACTTGAACAGACATCTCTTCTGGTCTCCCAATAGATCGGTCCCACGTAACTTGCTCTCTCGTGTAAAGTTGGCAAGTCACTGGACCCTGCGCTGTAGAGACGACGACCGGTGCGGTTTCATAGTTCACGGCACTGAGGCATCCAGAAACTCCGAACGCCAGCGGTATGACGAGATATTTAATTTTTGACATGTCCAAGACACTCCTTTTTGTTCGCATTTTTGACAGCGGCTGTTCGATTGCTGTCCCAGTTACGGTTCGTTCGGGCCAAAACTCAGACAAGCCGCGACCTGACTTAGATCAAGCGCTAAACGCTCCCAGCCATATAGGACCCAAGGAGCTTGCCCTCTTTATGCTTGAGGCTCATGCAGGCAGAGGGGCCGTAGTCGTTGAGGGTGCCGTCAGCAAGCTGTGGGAAGAGCGTGAGGATTTCATCCCGTGTGGCTTGATCCAAGGCTGTCCAGCCCTGTTGGCCCGGGTGGAAGCTCTCAGAAGCGCAGCCTTCAGCGTAGATAATCTCGTGGGTATCAAACAGCATGTGGAAATACTCTACCTCACCCCCTTCGTCACGCAGGATGGTCTGGTCATTCAGCAGGGACTTGGCTGTCGCCAGCACTTCAACTTCGCCAAAGAGCAGTTCTGCCTGCCAGCCTTGAAGGAGCATACGGTGCTGTGGGCTGACGCGTAGGTCACGGTCATTCCCCAGAGCACTCTTGCGGATCAGGATGGGGGCAAGATCGCCTGTAGCTGCTCGTTTGGACGACCCGATCCAGCGTATGGGCTGATACCCGTGGTCCATCGTCAGTACCATATCGCCAGCAGCAAGCTCTTCAATCGGGCGCTCGCCTTGATCGGTCTTGATCAGGGTGCCACGGGTGAAGCAGATAGGATCGCTACCCAAATAATAATCAGGAGCAGTATTTGAGATAGTATTTATCCCGGTTGGGATAGCTACTGTAGCAACTCCCGAGCCGTTTGCTGCAATTTCATCGCTTGATGAAGGGAATGATGAATTTCCAAACGAGAACAGTGTGCGGCCATCAGCAAGCTCAATTATCATTGCGCTGCCTGCTGCGTTGGAAGGGGTAAAAACTGTGCCGTCGTTCATCGTATATTCGTAATCATAATCAAAGGCAAAATATTTGGTTATGATGCTACCATCAAACGAGTCACCATCCTCAACGGTGGTGCCGACATCGGAGGTTAGGGTAACTACACCAGTTACATTGAAGGTGGCAGCAGCACCCGTCCAATTACCGTCCAAAAGTAAAAACGTGCCTGTTCTCATTGATTTTCCACTTTCAGATTAGATTTGGCTTACACTTGCTTGTGCTTTTTGCTCTTGGTCAGAGAATAAAACAGCACTCCCGCCCTAAGCGACGTCTCCTTTGATTAGGTTAAGCACCCAAAAGTATATAATTGGGCCTGTTACGCTTCCTAAACTGTTGTCTTGCAGGTCACTGTTTTCATTGGGGAAACAATGCGTGAGATGATGGCGTGAAAATCACGAATGAGGAGGCCAACACGCGAATGGCTGCTGTGTGTTCATCGTCCGACCAACACGATTTGCGGACACGTCCAAAAGAAAAAGGCCAGACCCGAAGGCCCAGCCCAAAAGTGTCCGTCGTCAGGTTTTTTGGGACCAATGGCGGCTTCAACAATGTCTCAGAAGCGGGACAAAACCAGGCTTTCGCTGCGGTTGCGCCAATGGATGCTTTCGAGAGGTTCAACAAACGGTGGTTTTTGAAACCCTCCGGGCTCGAACCCATAACCTTGGCTCCTACTGCAAATCACGTTCTTTGGCGGGGCATTCACCATTTCAACTCAAAACGACCGCTCCACGCGGATCACGATGATTAGGTCTGGTTTTTCCTCTGCACTCGTAAGGTCTTGTGGAAGCGTGCGCAGTTTCGAATCCCAGTGCCCAAGATAATGGACCTCCTTAAAGCTCGCGTTAATGTAGGGCTTCAGAGCTGTTGTGAAGGAATCGCCAATAACCCATACGGTCTGCTCAGACAGTGGTGCCTTGTTCATCACAATCTCAGCGCGACCAAAGGCGGTTTCCGGTTGGTTCGCCAGAGGCTTGATTTCCAGGTCAGGCTCAGTGGCCCATTCGATCTTCCAATTATCGCCTGTGGTCATGGGAAAGCCCTCAAGCTCAGAGATCTTGATTAAATCACCTGAGTGCGGCATGTCTGCTTCGAAGAATACGTCAGGAACGGGCCAGCCCATGCGGTCTGCCAAAACAGAGAAAGCCAGAAACGCTCCCCTATTGTTCCAGTGCGTGTCTGTTCTGTAATACAACAATCCCGCACTTTCTTTGGTGCGCAGCAAGTCTTCGACTGGATCAACCACAGTCATGTTTGCAATGGTATCCGATCGCTCAGTGAAATAAGTCACGTAGCGCCGCTCAGAAGGCTCGATCTCACCGGGGAGATATTCCGGATAGAGCGTCGATTTATTGGGACCAATTAACAATACAACCGAAGTGTTTGCTGTTTCTGCAGCTTCAGCCAAGTTCGCGAAAAGATTTGCCTCTCGCTCAATGTTCGCCGAAGCGGGAGAAGAGGCAAGCTTCAGTTTGGCAACTGTATCGTTAAACGCATTCCCCAAAAACAGCCAACCTTCCTGACCCTGATACCATCTGGAAGATGAGCCATAAATGTGTTCAGCCCCCGGGCGTTTGACTAGGAGCTCTTCCAGCGTGTGCGACTCCGAGAAATCCGTCCGACTAATCAACAGCCCCGCCGCACCTACGAAAATCATCGCTCCCGTCAAACCGACTACCTTCAGGTGAACGTTCCGGCGTCCAAATCGTAAAGGCTTTTCAACAAACCTGACCGTAAGCCAGGCAAGAAGAATCGCCAATACTACCGCAATAATTCGTGCATCTCGATTCGGAAGTTCACCACTTTCGACAATCTGGAGAAACGACAAAATAGGCCAGTGCCAAAGATAAAGTGGATAGCTGATCAACCCAAACCAGATCGCAACCGGATTCATCAAAAAGATCCGATTGGACCAAGCAGTTGCTCCTGCTGCTATTATAAGAATGGCACCGCAAACTGGAACAAGGGCCCAAGTGGACGGGAACGGCACGTTTGAGTTGATCTCTACTAAACCGTAAAGAAGGAGGCAAAGCCCCCCAAAGGCCATAGCATTTTCGGTAAAGGCCGTCTTTTTTGACGCGATCCCCGAAGGGACCATCCGCCCGATGAATGCGTCGACGCGCACCTTGGCACTTTCCAGCTCATCCCGCTTGTATAGCATCAACCAAGCAAGCACACTGCCGCTCAACAATTCCCAGAAACGGCCGGAAGGCCAGAAAAAGACCTCGGTCGGTTTCGACGCCACAAAGCGAACATTGAAATAAAAGGACGCCACTCCGACCAATATTGTAATCCATATAAGACTGAAACGCTGCCTACACGCCAGCCACAGAACGAGTGGCCAGACGATGTAAAACTGCTCTTCGACGGCGAGACTCCACAAATGCAGCATGGGCTTTGTGTCTGCGGCAGTGCCGAAGTATCCGCTTTCGCCCACTAGAATGAAATTGACGATAAACGCCGCGCCACTGGCTACATGTTGTCCAAGCTGTTGGAACTCTTCTGACACCAAGGCAAACCAGCCGAAAATAAGAGAGCTGGCCATCACGAGAATGAGGGCCGGAAAAATCCGCCGGATGCGCCTGACAAAGAACTCGAGAAAGGAAAACTTGCCTTCGTCAAGGCTCGCGAAGATGTGGGCGGTAATCAGATACCCGCTGATGACGAAAAAGACATCAACTCCGGTGAAACCACCCGTTAAGCGTGAAGGAAAAGCGTGATAAGCAACAACCGAAAGCACAGCAATGGCTCTCAGGCCGTCTATTTCAGCTCGGTAAACAGTCTTTGTAGGCTCTGCTGAAGACAAAAAAGTTCTCCGTAGAGTAGTGTCACCGTTGAACGCAATCGTGTGCTGCTTCCAAATTTCTTAGCGGCCCTCATGACAAGCATTCTTTGTTCGCGCAAGCAGCGATCTTTTAGACTGTTTACTCTGGCCCCTAATTCGCTGCAATCTAGTCAAAGAACAGCGTTGGCGCATTTTTCAGAGTTCGAGCAAGTCGACAAGACGGCGGTTTCGTCCGCAACTCGGTCATCGGTGCTCGAATACTCGCTGCGCTTCAAATGAATGGCTGCTTTTCTTGCCGCATCGCAGCTGACGACTCTATTCGATTTCATTGCTGCATCGGCGAGCATCACCGACAGAGCGTTTCCGCATGAGGCTCCTTGCAGCCGTTAGCTGCAGGTGGCACCAATGTCTGCTGTGGCCCGGAAGCGCCAGTCTGCCTAATCAGTGCGAAGCTTCACATTGTTCCGCATAGCTAACTTTAGTACGCCTCCCCCTACCCGCTCCAAAGCCTGTGTAGCGATACCCAAAATCCCTGCAGAAACCGTACAAAAGACGATTTTATACGATACTAACACATTGATTACCAATTATAATCAGTGTTTAGGCTGACAATTCGTCCAGGTGCCATTGCCAATTCGAATGTGCCCGTAACTACTGGACGCGCCGTTTGCGTATTTCAGCGGCGAACGGCGGGCCAAATCTATTCCACTAAGACCGAACTGTCTCATGGCTGATATCGATGCCGCGTTCATCCACATAGCGCAGTGACAGCGGAAATCGAACGTACAGCATTACCGCTAGGCGAATGATCTCTGAGCTGGTCTTGAAATAGCGAAATAGGGAGCGTTTTCTCATGGCAGAACGCTCAACCGCCGCTCTGCCCGTCTCAAGCCGGTTTCTTCTGACAACACCCTTTCAGTTGTTTCGCGCTTATGGGCCTATTTCGGGTGATTTAATGTGCGTGTAGACGGTGTTGCGGGACACGCCCAATTTGCGGGCCGCTAGGGCGACATTGCCGTTGCATTGGCGAAAAACACGGTTGATTTCAAGACATTTCAATTCACGCACCGTGTGGCCTGCACAGCGAGGACAAGCTTGATCGCCTGACGCAAGTTGACCGTCGCGCTGCCCTTCTCCCAGATGACGCTCGGCGGCTTCCTCACGGATAACGCCAAGTGGGCATTGAACGGCCAGAACGCGCAATTGGCTCGCCAGATCGTTGAGGTTTTGCGGCCTATCGATGGCGCGCAAAACTTCGACTGCGCCGTTCGATAGCTGATGCCCATGGGAAATTTCGGACAGGATAAAGCCCGCGACTTGTGCGAAATCCGTACGCTCCGCGAGGGGTGGTAGGTGGAGTTTCATACGCGTGATCTGTGAAAACGCCATCTTGATATGGGGCGGCCAATCGACCTTATCCAAGGCGTGTTCTTCGCTGCCTGTAGTGATGATGACCCATTTGGGACCATTTTTGAGCTGTAACAAACGGTTGGTGACTTGGGCCAATTTTTCGGCTGCGCCCCCTTGAATGAGGACGAGGTTTTCGAGCACCAGCGTTCCCCCTGAGCGTACATTGAAGTCCTGCGTGTTGGGATCGCCGAGAATGTCGGCCATGAGCCGTTCGGCCTCGCCAAGCGCATTTGCCGTGCGGCAATCGACAACGATAAGGGGGCTGTCTTTGTGCAGCTCTTCATGGACCGTGCGCGCCAGAGTGGTGCGGCCTGATCCAGCAGGGCCAAGAATTGTGAAAGGCGCACCTACTCGGGCTGAGCGCATCGCTAGGCGTAGACTATTGCACAGCTGTTCGTCGCGATAAACAGGCGCGTCAGCAACCGTCGGCAGGTTGAAGACGGCAGGAACGGAAAGGGCAATCGAACGCTTTGCGCCTGTGGAGCCGTCATGTTTTCGCGTGATGCGGATCCGCGCAAAATAGGCGGCGTTGAGCCAGTCGATTAGGCGGATCACCTCACCGCCTTCGAGCGGTTTCATAGCCGCGCCGAAACCGCCCTGAAACAGATCGGCGAAGCTGCGCGCCGCACCAAGGTCCATGCCCTTGAGCAGGTCGCTGGCGTGACGGTTCACGCCGGTGATCGCGCCCTCGGCATCCGTAGAAATCATGCCAACGCTTTGAGTTGTGAGATACTCACGACGCGGGTGGAATTGGATAATGTTGTCGTTACGATGCTCGTCGATAAACAGGCGATTTTCGATGTTTGATGCGGCCAATACGACGAGAGCTTGGGTGTGGAACTGACGCGCGGCCACTTCCGAGGACGCGTCGAGCAAACCCACGATTTGCCCCTTACTGTCAAAGATCGGGGTGGACACGCAGGAGACATTCCCGTGTTTGGAAAAAAAGTGCTCGCCGCCAGTGACCATGCTGGTGACGCCTGTGTGAAGCGCGAGGCCAAGCGCGTTGGTGCCCCGCATCTCCTCGCTCCAGATCGAGCCCGACCGGATAGACCGTGCGCAATCTGAGGCGCTAAACTCGCTGTCCATAATCGCGTCGAGCACCACGCCGGTACCATCAGCAAAAGCCGTCATATAGTTGGTGCCCGCAATCTGGTTCGAAAGCAGTTCCAATTCGGGGCGTACGATGGCGATCAGGCGTTCGTTCTTCTCCTTACGCTCGCGCAACTCCTGAAACGACAACACGGCGTCAATTGGCTCGCCTATCGGGTCCAGGCCGCTTTGAAGGCAGCGATGCCAACTGTCGGCGATGGCTTCGGGCACGGCACCCGCGGCGAAACGTCCCTTGGTCTCAAGCGAAGTGCGCGCTTTCATGAAAATGGATTGCACTACGTCCTCCCAGCGTTTTTCGCCAAACGTTAAAGTTTCAACGTCAATGGCCGGCGTTATCGGCGATGTTTACTGAAAAAATCGAGAAAAAGAAGTAATTGATGGCAATATGTGCATAAATTGAACACCGTTTTTGGCGACGACATCAAATTCTGAACACCACCACGGCCCACAGCGAAGTCCCGAACTGTTTAGGTAGATGCACGAAACGTCGAGTGCTCATGCGAGCAATGAAACTCAACGTGCGGCCGCCATGTGGCGGCTCTGGGAGGAAAGTTTATGTCTCAAAAACTGATCGGTAAAACGGCACTTGTATCTGGTGGTTCGCGTGGGATTGGGCAAGGCATTGCACTGTCTTTGGCGCATGAGGGTGCGGACATCGCCTTTTGCCACTTTGGCGACGATGAGAATGCAGCGAAAACCAAGCAACAGATCGAAGCGATGGGGCGCAAATGTGTTGCAGCTGAGTGCGATGTCTCCGACGTAGCCGCCATTCAGGGCTTCTACGCGGCAGCGAAAGGCACGCTGGGTGACATTGACATCCTGGTCAACAACGCCGGCCACAACATCACCGAAAACTTCGAAGAGATCAGTGAAGAGAGTTTTGACCGCATGTTGAACGTGCACGTCAAAGGTACCTTTTTCATGGCGCAGACCGTCTATCGTGACATGAAAGCGCGCGGCGAGGGTCGCATCATCAACATCACCTCGCAACTGGCCTACAAAGGCGCGCCGACGCTGACGCATTACTGTGCGGCCAAAGGGGCGAACGCCACATTAACCCGTGCGCTCGCGCTGGAATCTGCGGACACAGGTGTATTGGTCAATGCCGTCGCGCCCGGTGTCACCAACACCGATTTACTCACCCCACTGTCGGATGAATTACTCAACACGTTGAAAGACGCCATCCCGCTGGGCCGTTTCGCGGAAGTCAGCGAGATCGCGCCTTCAGTCGTGTTCCTCGCTTCCGAAGCGGGCAACTTCTTCCACGGTAGCTGCATTTCGCCCAACGGCGGAGAGGTGATGTTCTAAAGCGCGCGCTTTTGGACTCGGGAGGATACTATGAAAGCGCAAGTGCTTCACACCTATGATGATGAGCTGACGGCCGAGAATTGGCTGTCGTATGAAGACGTGCCTGATCCGGTGATTTCCAAGGGCTCGGACGTAATCGTTCGGGTTGGCGGGGCTGGAGTCTGCCGTACCGATCTTCATGTCATCGAGGGCGTTTGGCGTCCGCATATGGACCCCGATGGGGACGCACTTTTGCCTCTTATACTGGGTCACGAAAATGCCGGTTGGATTGAGGAGATTGGCTCAGAGGTCGAGGGGCTCAAGAAGGGTGATCCGGTCATCGTGCACCCCAAAATCTCCAACGGGACATGTATTGCGTGCAGGCGTGGCGAAGATATGCACGGCGAGGGCAGCTTCCCTGGTCTTGATAGCAATGGCGGCTATGCAGAGGCGCTTGTCACCTCCGCGCGCAACCTTATTGCGCTGCCAAAACTGCTCAAACCCAAGGAGGTTGCGCCCTACTCCGACGCAGGTCTGACGGCCTACCGTGCTGCCAAAAAGGCCACCCGTCACCTGATGCCCGGGCAATATGCGGTGGTCATCGGAGCGGGGGGATTGGGCCATATCGCCATTCAGGTGCTGCGCGCCATGTGCGCCGCAGAGATCATTGTAGTCGACACTTCGGATGCCTCGTTAAAACTGGCGCAGGAATGCGGTGCCGATCACCTGATCCGTGCAGATGGCGGCGAGGTGGAGGCGGTTTTTTCGCTCACCAAAGGCCATGGCGCGGAGGCCGTTTTGGACTTCGTGGGCGAAAAAGGCACCACCGCTAAAGGCATCGCCATGACCCGCGCCGCGGGTAGTTATTACGTCGTTGGCTACGGCGAAAATGTGCAGGTGCCGACCGTAGATTTGGTCATCACTGAGAAAAACATCATCGGAAATCTGGTCGGTACTTGGGCCGAGCTGACCGAGCTTATGGAATTGGCGCACCGCGGATTGGTGAACCTTGAAACCCATGAGTTCAAACTCGAGGACGCTAACGATGCGCTTCGGGCCCTACACCACGGGAAGATCAAAGGACGCGCCGTTCTCGTCCCCTAAGGGGCGGGCGCGGAGCATCTGCAATACCAGCGCGTCAAGGACGCGATCACCACCGTGAACATTCAAACCTTTGGGAGGAAAAACCATGAAACACTACCTAACGGGCTCTTTGTCCGCCGTTGCACTGGCCGTCACGGGCGTTCTGAACGCCCCTATGGCACAGGCTGCCGATTACACGTCATTTGGCATTGAAAAAGATCTGCCTGGGACTTGTAACTACGCCGCGATCGATGCCAAAGATTACTCAGGCCGCACGCTCGATGTCATCACCCATGCCATCCCCGTGATTGGCGAGCCGACAGCCCTGCACGCCGAGCAATTCGCCGCCCTCACAGGCGCCGAGGTTAATGTTGTCCACGTGCCATTCGGCGATCTGTTCCAGCGCATCATGATCCCTTTCCAAAGCGGTCAGGACGCCTATGACGTGCTGTTCTATGCCTCGCTGTGGATCGGCGATTTCAACCGCTTCCTCGCCCCCGTGCCTGAGGCCTATACCGCATCCAGCGGCATGTCGGATGTTACCGACAGCTTCAAAGGCGTGGCGACGTGGAACGGGGAAATGGTACAATATCCGATGGATGGCGACCGCCACTACCTGAAGTACCGCACCGATGTATTCGAGAATGAAGAGCTGAAGGCGAAGTATCTCGCCGAAACGGGTAAAGAGCTTGAGATCCCCCAGACATGGGAAGATTACAACGCGGTCGCGGCCTATTTCTCTGGCTTTGACTGGGACGGCGACGGCGAGGACAACTACGGCTCCGCCGAGGTCTCCAAACGCGACGATCTGATGTTCTCCGCCTTTATCTCGCGCGCCGCACCCTACGCCAAACACCCTGACGTGACCGGGGGCTTCTTCTTCGATCTGGAGACCATGGAACCGCTCATTAACACGCCTGGTTTCGTGCGCGGCCTTGAGCTGTTTATCGATGCGCAACAAGCCTTTCCTCCAGGTGGCACGAGCTTTGGTTTGGGTGACGAGATCTTCTCCTTCGGAGGCGGTCAAACTCTGATGAGCTACTCGTGGGATGATGCCTTTATTCAGGCCCAGCAAGAAGAGAGCCGCATCCGCAACAAGGTTGCCGCAGCCCCGCTGCCCGGTGCCAAAGAGGTCTGGAACCGCGACACAGGTGCGTGGGACAGCTTCGAGGAACCCAACCGCGCGCCCTACATGACTTGGGGTTGGTCCTCGGCCGTATCCGAGATGTCGGATGATAAGGAAATGGCCTTCGACTTCCTGTGCTTCTTTTCGAACGAGGCCAACACCTTCCACGACCTGCAAATCGGCCGCTTCGGTGTGAATCCCTACCGCGACAGCCACTTTGACAGCAGCTTCTGGCAGGGTCTGGGCTGGGAGGCTGATGTGGCCGACAGCTACGTCAACACGCTCTCGGGCATGGAAGAAAGCGCCAACCGCGTCTACGACCTACGCGTTCCCGGTGTCGGTCAGTTCATGTCCTCGATGGCTAACGGTGTCGCAGAAGCCATGGCGGGCCAGAAGTCGGCACAAGAAGCGCTCGACGACGTGGCCAAGGAATGGGCTGACATCGTTGAGCGGATCGGCGAGGATCGCTTACGCGATGCCTATGCCAACGTTGTGCGCCTCGAAGACAACTAAGAAACGCCCACCACTTCCCTAAACCGAAGCGCGTCGCGGCTCTCTCTGATCGCGGCGCGCGCCCCCAAGTTTCCTAAGGGCTCCGAAACGGAAGTGCCCAAACGGCGGTGAAAGACCTATGCTCAAACCCAAACATTTCTTCCTGCTCCCCGCGCTCTTAACGCTGGTGGCCATTATCTTCTTCCCGCTGATTTTCACGGTCCGCGTCAGCTTTTCGAGCTGGGACGTCTATCAGGCGGGGCTCGATTTCATCGGGCGCAAGAACTACCTGCGGGTCTTTGAAGATGCGCGGTTCTGGGAAAGCCTGATCCGGCTCTCGGCCCTCAGCCTCATCACCGTAACCTTGCAATATGTTCTCGGTTTCGCCCTCGCCATGGCTGTGTGGAAAGAGGTCAAAGGCCAGCGGTTCTTCCGCGTGCTCTTTCTCATCCCGATGATGACGACGCCCGTTGTTATGTCGGTGATCTGGCGCACCATGCTGCACGAAAGCCTTGGGCCCACAAACGACATCCTGTCGATGATGGGGATCGGTCCTGTGCCGTGGCTGTCATCCGCGGCGGGCGCCTTTGTCTCCGTGGTGATGGTAGAGGTCTGGCAATGGACGCCATTCATGTTCCTGTTGATGTTGGCGGGGCTGGTCTCACTACCAAAGGAACCCTATTTGGCGGCCGCCATCGACGGCGCAGGCCCGTGGCGGACCTTCTGGCAAGTGACCTTCCCACTCATGGCGCCGATCTCCATCGGGGCGGTCATCATTCGCCTGATCGAGGCCTCCAAGATCATGGATACCGTGTACGTTCTGACCTCCGGCGGGCCGGGAACCGCCACCGAAACCCCATCCTACTACATCTACATCCGTGGCCTGCGTGACTTTCAGGTCGGATATTCGGCGGCCCTGTCGCTGACCTATTTGGTGCTGATGATCATAACCCTGACTATCATCGCCAAACTCCTGATGCGCTTTCTCGTCGGAAAGGACACCTAAGATGACCCGTACCTATCACACCGTCAAATACCTGTGCCTGTTGGGTTGGTCGATCTTCGTGGTCTTCCCCTTCCTGTGGGCGCTCTCCACCTCGTTCAAAGACGCCAATGCCGTCACCAGTGGTGCAACCTATATTCCGTGGCTGGAATTCGAACCCTCGACCCAAGGCTGGGCATCGCTCTTCGCCTCGGGCAGCCGCGGCATTAATATCGTCACGCCGTTTCTCAACTCGGCCACCGTAACAGTGCTGGCCAGCATCATCTCCCTGATGCTCGGAACGCTCGCCGCCTATGGGCTGAGCCGCTACCAGTACCGCGCAGGCTTCGTGAAGAACTCCGACATCACCTTTTTCTTCATTTCACAACGCATCATGCCACCCATCGTGCTGGCCATTCCCTTCTTCCTCATGCTCAAAGAAATCGGGGCGCTGGATACAATCGCCGGCCTCGTGATTGTCTATATCGCGCTGCTTTTGCCGATTGCCGTTTGGGTGATGATCGATTTCTTTGGCTCGATCCCGCGCGAATTGGACGAGATGGCGATGATCGACGGCTGCACACCCATCGGGGCCTTCTTTCGCGTGATCCTGCCCAACTCGGCCACCGGAATCGTCGTAGCGGGGATGTTCTGCCTGATCTTCGGCTGGAACGACTTCTTCTTCGCCTTCATCCTGACTTTCACCAAAACCCAACTATTGCCCGTGGCCATCGTGTCGCTCAACTCCTCGGTGACGCCGTGGTGGTCGCTCTCGGCCTTCGCGCTGATCTCGGTGACTCCGCTGGCGCTGGTCGCGGTTGTCGTTGAACGCTTCATGTCGCGCGGCTCGCTCGCAGGCGCATTTAGGTAACATCATGCTGAAACTCGAAAATCTCTCCACCCCCGACCCCAAAGTGCCGCTGAAATCACTCTCGGCCAATTTTGAAGCGGGCAAGATCTACACCATTTTGGGCCGCACGGGCGCGGGTAAAACCGAACTATTGCGCACATTGATTGGGCTCGACCCGATCAGCGAGGGTGCCATCCATCTAGATGGATCCGACCTCGTGTCTACGCCCATCCGCGCACGAGAAATGGCCATGGTCTACCAGCAGTTCATCAACTACCCGCACCTCGATGTGCTCGACAATGTGGCCTTCCCACTGCGCCGCAAAAAACTCGGCAAAGCCTTAGCCCGCGCCAAAGCTCGTGACGCGCTGGCCATCGTGGGGCTCGCAGGGTTTGAGACGCGTTTGCCTTCGGAATTGTCGGGCGGGCAGCAACAACGAGTGGCCCTTGCGCGAGCCATCGTCAAACACGCGCGCATCCTTTTAATGGACGAACCACTGGCCAATCTCGACTACAAATTGCGTGAACAGCTGCGCGAAGAATTTCCGCGCCTGCTGCATGAAAACGCCGAAGGAATCATCCTCTATTCGACTACGGAACCGGCCGAAGCCATGCAGCTTGGCGATGAATTAATCGTCATGCATGAGGGGCGAATCGTGGCGCAAGGCGACCCCGCCGCACTCTTTGATTCGCCGCCCAGCGTGGATGTGGCGCGCGTGATTTCCGACCCGCCAATCTCGATCTGCGCGGGCGAGATCCGCGACGGCGCGCTGCTGTTCTCGGACGGTTCCGGCGCAGGCGCAACGGGTCTCACCTTGTCCAAGGATGGCCCTGTGCAAATCGCCATCCGCCCCGACGCGCTCACCATCGGCGGGGATATTTTTGCGACAGTCAAACTGGCGGAGTTTTCTGGCTCCGACACCATCGTGCACCTGCAACTTCCCTTCGGCGAAGCGGTCATGCTGGTTGATGGCATCCACGAATTCCATCCGGGCAATCCCCTCGACATCATGCTTGATCCAACTGCGCTGCTGCTTTTCTCGCACACGGGCGCCAACATCACTGAAAGGACTGACTGACTGATGGCTGAAATTACACTCAAAGGCCTGGGGCATTCCTATTTCACCACTCCGCGCGGCGATGATGATTATGCGCTTAAACCCGTCGATCTGGTCTGGGAAGACGGTAAAACTTACGCGCTTCTCGGGCCATCAGGCTGTGGCAAGACTACGATGCTTAACATCATTTCAGGCCTGTTGAAACCCTCTGACGGAGAGCTTTTGTTCGACGGGAAAGACGTTACCGAGGCGGGCACCTCGGCCCGCAACATTGCGCAGGTCTTCCAGTTCCCCGTTATCTACACGACCAAATCTGTCCGCCAAAACCTAGCCTTCCCACTGGAATGCCGAAACTGGGCACCCGCGAGAATCGCCGACCGCGTCGCACATATCGCCGCGCTTTTGGAGCTTGATGACATCCTCGATGCGCCCGCTAGGAAGCTGAGCGCGGATCAAAAACAGCTGATTTCGCTGGGCCGTGGTCTCGTACGCGACGATGTGAGCGCGGTGCTGCTCGATGAGCCTCTCACCGTGATCGATCCCCAGATGAAGTTTAGTCTGCGCCGTAAGCTGCGTGAGATCAACCGAGCCACAGGGATCACGATGATCCTTGTGACCCACGATCAGGCCGAAGCCATGTCGTTCGCCGATGTGGTGGTCGTGATGAAAGACGGGCGCGTGCAACAAGCAGGTCCGCCCGAGGAGTTATTCGCGAGGCCGCAAAACGAATTCGTGGGCTATTTCATCGGCTCGCCCCCGCTCAATCTCTTCGCCACGCAAGCGCAAGACGCGGGGCTGTACTGTCCAGCTTTGGGCGTGAACATCACGCCGCCTAAGCAGATGAAAAATGATACGGCCAAGGTCGGGGTGCGCCCCGAGCATATTCACCTCAGCCAGGAGATCGGCGATCTGCCGCGAGCCACAATCAAGGCGATTGAAAACCTTGGGATCGATCGTGTCTTTAGTTTATGGACTGCAGGGGGTGAGCCGTTCAAGGTGAAATCTAGACGCCACAAACATCTCGTGCAGGGCGATGAAGTGGGTCTGACAGTTTCTCCGGATGATGTGTTGTTGTTCTTAGGGAGCCAACGCGTCGAATGCAGCCTGTCGAATTAACCGTTTGGAAAGCCATGGAATGGGGGCCTTGGCGCTCCCAGTCCATTCATAGATTACCTGCACGCGTTTGAGGCTGTAAGTTCAGATTTGGAAAAATTGATGCTATCAGTTTGTCAGGGAACCTCGCATGAGTAACCGGCCAAAACCAGGCGTTAACCGGGATCCAAGTTGCCACAACGCTACTTTAAAACCAGTCCGGTGATCATCGGTGAGCCTGTAGATATGGATGGCTTCTGGTGTACTGATCTACAGGTAAATCACCAGCTAACTCTAAATGTCGCCTTACAGACTGCTCTGAGGGCTTTGGATTGACCTCTTTTAGGTCCAGAAACTCATCGAAAACTTCGCTTAAAACGACCATGCGCTAACCTCTTGATTGGTTTGTTAAATCAAGAAGTAGTATGGTGCGGTCGAGAGGAACCAGACAAATCTGTAAGTATAGATTTTTAAAACTAAAATCTAGGACGCAAAACTCAAAAACAACCTCGTAAGGAACCCCGTAACACCACTGAAAAGACTTTACCAAACGTCAAAAAACGACCTCGAAAAGTCAGAAACGGACGAACCCTGAACAGTCACTCTGGGCATTGTTTTCGCAAAAGCCAAGGAGACAGTTTTGGACCATACTTTCAGAGAAGAAGACCGTGTTGTGATTGCAGAGTTCCACGGTGTTGGACCCTTGCGAGGAACAGTCATCCAAGCCGATGATGAACAGGTTGAGGTGCTGGTCGATGAGAAAGAAGGCAACAAGCACTGCTGCACAGTGTACTCCGAGAACTTCCGCCTACTGTCTCACGAAGGGACTGAAGAACCCCTGACAATCGAACAAGCTTTCGAAGCAGGGTTTCGTCTAGGTGAGCAACAGGGACGCGATCAAGGGTATGTCGGTGGATATCAGGATGGCAAAGTTATCGATAAGTCCGCCACCCCGTAGGGCTGGTTAGTCGCCAGTCCTTCTTGGGAAACGCAAATATGTTCGCAAGAGGATCCGGCGCTTCACCGAGATCAAACACAATGCCTTTATCAATCACAACAAAAGGGCCACTAGTCAAAACCGTTTGTCCGAACGGGTGACAAACCAACACAAAATCAAGTTATCCTCACCGCAAAGACTAGAAATCACGTTTGGGCCACATGTTGGATGGCTGAACAAAGACGCAGGGTCCCAAAGGTAATTGAGTTGGTCACAAAGCAATTGCAATAAACACCATAAGCATTCTACTTGAGGAATGGCAGAAAAAGCATTTTTCTTTTTCGTGCGTCCTGATGAGGATCAGATGGAAAATAAGACCAAGCGACGAATTGCAATAGGAACGATTACTCGAGGGCGGCCAGATTTGTTGGTTGGCTTGCTCGAAACCTATGTCCAAATAAAACGACCCAAGGATGACGAGATCGCCTTTATTGTCGTGGAAAATGAGGTTGAGAAAACACTTGGCTCCGTGATCGAAAACTTTGATGCGTCCGTGCCTGAACAGGTGATCTATGAGAGCGAACCCAACGGTGGGATCGTCCCTGCACGCAACCATGTTTTGCAGATCGCATTGGATCAAGGCTATGACATCCTTACGTTTTGTGACGACGATGAAAAAGTTTCTGAGACGTGGCTCGTCAATCTGATCGGTGGTTTGGACGAAGGCGGCTATGATCTGGTTTCGGGGCCTTTGATGCCCGAACCACTAGAGCCAAATCTGGGGATCTGGCAACGAGCACTGTATGAGTCTGCAACGCGGCGGATGAACGAAACTCGTGAAAAGAACAAAGACCCGATCATTGCGCAGGCCCAAGAAGCGGCGACAAACAATTGGGCATTCCGGCTTGATTTTGCGCGAAAGCATGATGTGCGTTTTGACATTAGCAGAGGCATGACTGGCGGTAGCGATACCAAGTTCTGCATTGATGTTCGTAGGCGTGGCGGGCGCGTTGGATGGGTGCCCAATGCACTGGTGCGCGACCGTATCCCCAGCAGCCGTCTGAAATTAGGGGTTCAATATCGCCGTACAAAGGGGCGGGCGATCAACAGCGTCATCCTGCGTGGAAAATCCAAAGGGCAGACATTGAAACGTGTGATTTCAAATGTAGTCGAAGCGGTCGTCTTGATGATTGGATCCATCGTGATGGGCCCCAAGATGTTTGTCAGAGCCGTCATGAAAATCGCGGATGCACATGGTCGTATCCTGTCATTTTTTGGCGGGGGTGTAGACATCTACGCGCCCGACAAATTGACCTGATTATTCCATTACTGGAATGCTGAATTCGCCGCCTTCTTTGATCCCCGAAGGCCATCGTCCTGTGACGGTATCAATATTCCCTCATTCAAGCAAACGAACGATATCAGCAGCAACGCGCCGTGCTCCAGAAACTGAAATATGATCATCGTCATAGTACATGGCCTGGCTATCGCGGATGGCATAACATAGGTCAGATTCACAAAAATGATCAGCTAGGTCAAATATTTTCACACCAGGATTTAAGTCTTGAAGTGATGCGTATACATGATCATTCAATTCTCTCCAATTAGCTACACTACGCGCACGAATATTGCTTTTTCCAGAATGAAATGCTTGCCGCAAATATGGTGTGATATCTCCCTCTAACGTCGGTGCCTGTAAAACTACGATTACATTCTTTCCGTTTTCTAATAGGTAATTAGCCAATTCAACAAGTGAGCGAGCAGTTTCAGATCCAGAATGCTCAGCTCGAAATGTTAAAATAACATTTCTAACACGCTGATTATCGTGCAAAAAACGCAGTCTATCCTCGTAAAATACACTGCAATATTTCTCAATGTCCTGTCGAAATCCTACTGCGCATCCACTTATTGTAAAGTGAAATAGAGATCGGTTCGACCTCCTTAACTCTTCGGCAACTGCGTAAGCCAACTCAACGCCGTGGCTATTGCCGTAAATGGCAACATCAGCGCTCTCTCCAAAATACTCACAGGATGTTTGGGCATCGAAAGTACTATTCCTGACGTAATGGCAATCTTCACGCATGGGGCTTCGATCTGCAGTGCTAACCAGCACTCTTTGCAATTCATTCAGCCGCCACTCAAACCCTCTGCCAACATGTCCAGCCAACCCAAGCGCTAAAAACACGCACTAACACAGCCACTTGCGACAAACACGCTGCGCCGTGTTTCGAGCAAAGGACTATTGCGTTTTCTAAACGGCTGCTCAATCCAGCGCCACGAGCCCCAAGCAAGTAACAGTGCTGCAACAGCCAAGCTGGCCATCAAATAATGTACTGCGCCTCTTCGTCGTTTCTGGATCCTGTCTTCAAAGTTAGATATATCTTGGCACGCTATCCAGCTTTGCCAGAATACTTCAGAATCCCAGATCAAGCCAATTTGTGCAACAAAGCCAGGGGGATGATTTGAATTCCATCTTGCTATTTAAGGCGACCATTGTGTGTTACATTATCTTAAATCCAACAGCAGGAGCGCTCTATAGTTGTGCAAAACCCCTTTAGTGATCCATCTTACCATCGACCATTGCTGATCGGAGCATCTAGCCGGATTGGTAAGATGGTGTTGAGATCGTGGCGCGAAGGTGACGGCACCTGTCAGAACTATCCCGCGCAATATCGCGCGACCTCATCCCAGGTGTGCCGATCTCAAGATTTGATTTGGGATATATCGGATGGACCTGCGGCGCTCATGGACTGGATTGCCGAATACGGAACCCTGTCGTCGTTCATCGTGCTAGCCGGTGTTACACCGGTCACGCACACAGACATGAACAACAACGTAAAATTAGCTGACGCCTATTTGCGTGCGGCACAGGAAGCTGGTATAAAACGTGTTCTCCTTTCGTCATCTTCGGCAGTTTATGGTGCTGGCATCGGACGACCTTTTGAGGAAGAGAGCCCGTGCAAACCCATAAATCCGTACGGCGTGTCGAAAAGGCAGATGGAAATACGTGCTGAAGCTTTTGGGTCTGCTGATTTAGAGGTCTGTTGCTTACGAATTGGCAATGTAGCAGGGGCGGATGCCTTGTTGTTGAATGCGCCCAAAACAATAGCGGACGGACCGATGATTATAGATTGCTACTCGAATGGGCATGGCCCACGTCGATCTTACATCGGCCCCAAAAGCCTTGGTGACATCCTTGCAAGGCTTGCGACGTATGACGGTCCTTTGCCACACGTCTTAAACGTTGCGGCGCCGTCGCCCGTTTATATGGATGCCCTTGCCGACGCTGCAAGCTTGCCATGGCGTCCACGAAATGCCGACACAAGTGTGCCGCAAGACATTGTGTTGAATTGCAGTCGTTTGATGAGCTTGCTAAACATACCACCTGAAGTTGAGGTCGCTTCCAAATTGATCTCCGAATGGAAAGAGAACACCTAAAATGCCTGTTAGGAAAAGACTTTACGACATTTTCATGGCGGTTGTATTCGCCGTATTAATTGCCCCGGTCTTTATTGTCATTGCGGCTCTTATTCTTGCCCTAGACGGTCGGCCGGTTTTCTATGTTTCCGAACGGATGAGATCCATGTCCGAGGCGTTCGGTCTAGTCAAATTCCGCACTATGCGGACTGTAAAAAAAGACAGTGGCGTTTCGGGGGGCGACAAGGCCGCTCGGATTACTAGAACGGGTCGCATTTTACGCCGGACCCGCCTAGATGAAACGCCACAGCTTTGGAACGTGCTGTTAGGTCATATTAGCTTTGTGGGACCGCGTCCGCCATTGCGCCAGTACGTTGAAAAATTTCCAGAAATCTATCAGGAAGTTTTGAAGTCGCGTCCAGGGGTCACTGGACTAGCATCAATCCGGTTCCACGCCCATGAAGAAATGTTGTTGTCGCGCAGCGAAAGCATCGACGAAACCGATGAGATCTATTCTCGTATTTGTGTACCGCGCAAGGCGCAGTTTGACCTGATTTACCAAAAAAACCGTAACATGTGTTACGACATTCGCATCATGCTCGGCTCCGTGTTCAAAAAACTGCGCTAAGATAGTCTGCACGGTTCGCGACACAAGCTGTCCGTCATCAGGGCTTTGGAACCAATGACGGCTTAAACTAAGAAGGGGTTTGGCTCATGTTATTGGTTTGATTGCGCCGCGTGCGCTCGAAAATCGCCTCAACACCGCCCTCATCAACCGCCGATTTGTAGCGGTAGAGGTTGTCGGGCGACATGCCCATGACCTGGCTAGCTTTTGACAAGTTGCCCAGTTCCTTGGCCAGGTTCAGTAGGCCGGTCTTGTCGTTAATGATCTTTTCAGAAGCATTCAACATCGTGGTTTCCTTTCTATGGTTTGGTTTGCACCACCATCAAAACGAACAACCAACATCTCATTCAAGAGATGTGCCGTTCCCATTCCAGCTTGCTGGGAAGGGGACGGTGTCAGATCACATCAATATTAATTCACATGAACGGCGGTGAAATTCTACGTACTTCGCATGCTCCAGAATCGCTGCATAACCAGTTCTTGTCGTCGAAACGGCAGGTGCAAATTCTCCGCCCGATCATTCAGCCAGCGGCCAGTTCCCCGCTTGTCGACATCCTTTAGTCCCGCGCAGTAGGATCCGGGTTTGTCGGTCACAAATATGTGAGCGTGACCGCTCCGCTTCATTGATTACTTGAGGAATTTCAATGCTGCTTCGCGTTTCCGGCACCTTGTGATGAAGGCCTCCAGCACTTTAACCTCGTGATCAAAAGCGCGCCACAGGTCGTGCCGCTCACCGTTAATGTTCATGAACACCTCGTCCAGATGCAAATTCCAGTTCGAGTAAGCTCGTATTCGGCTGACCCGCTGTTTTGCGGATCTCTGCTGCTAAGATAGGGGCAAATCTATTCCACCAGTACCGCACCGTCTAATAGCTGATGTCGATACCGTGCTCGTTCATCAGTCCCTCGACATTGCGGAGCGAAAGTGGAAATCGCCCGTACACCAAGACCACTAGGCGAATGATCTACAGGATGCAGTGAAAGAACTTGAACTGGGTTTTTCAATCAAATGCCGAAGCTACGAAACCACCCTGCTTGCCTCAACCAGTATTCCTCTGACAGCGCACCCTCGTTGTAATAGATGATCGTAACGTTACCATGATTCAGGCCGAAATCACCATACTCGTTGAACGGGTTAGTTGTATTTTGACCCACATCAGAGAACCCGCCGGCATCATGAGATTGCGCCATCCCAAGACCGCGCAGCATTTCGTGGATGATCAGGTTGAAACGGTTGCCCCAAACGTAAGTTTGTCTCCCGCGGCGTCATCCCATTCATCGGCGTCTAAAATGCCTTTTCCTGCACCAGATGTTCCTTGCGGGTTGAAAGCCAAGGAAGGCCTGCATCAAGCTGATTGTCATCGATGACAAAGATAAAATCGGCAGAAGCTGCGTCATTCATTGTGTTGAAGGTCAGGCTGATGAAGTTCTCGATTGGCTCAAGCGCCAGCAGGAACTGTTGGGTCTCGTACGTACTCCAAGCCTCAGCAGCGTAAGTCACGTTGTCGACCGTGTCGAAATAAGAATAGCCGGCCGTCGTAAGGAAAACGTTCTTAGTGCAGCTTCCCGTGACACCCAGTATGTTCGCACCCGAATCAAGCATAGAGAACAGATCAGCCGTGCTTGGCACATAGGCCTGAACCTCGACTTCATAATCGCCCGATCGCTGATAATTTTTCGCCACAATAATGTAGCAATTATCAGTGAAAGCCGCCGTCAGCTCGATCTGCGAAGCGTTTTTGGAAAATTGAACACCGTCGATTTCATCATTTAACCAAACCAGCACAACAAAGTCTACATCTATGAACATGCGCGGATCGCCGGATACCTTGATCAGGTAAGGTTCACCCTCAGCGGCGTCGATTGCAATCCGATCCACCTTACCTGTCGGGCTGGGCGTGCCTTCGAATGTATCACCGTCATCCATGTTGTTCAGCGTGTCGTATTCATCCGGTGCCAGGGTCGTCTCGCATAAGGAAGCTGGCATCAGCACGACTTAAAGGAGTTCGAAGATTCAACAGAAAACAAATTATGCATGGCAGATCTCTCGATTTGGCTAAGAGCTGCGGTGGAGCGCACTTTCAAGTGGTAGTGGCCGTTGTTGCAACGGTTTTGTCCTCGATTGAGCGGTTTTTGGCGAATAAGTCGCACCGATTTCTTTGCACCTTGCCCAAGGCAACTTATCCTCAACTTTCTTGCGCCTTTGGGCTTTCATGACTCCGTCCCGAAACGTATAAGTATATATTGGAGAATATTATGCTGCGACCATTAACTGTACTCTGCTCCTTTGTATTGATGACGGCCTGTGCGGCAGTCCCGCGCGGCGCTGGATTACAGTCCGAAGTCCTTGCCGTTGACGATAGTGCCCCCGAAGCCGCACTCCCCGAATTTGCTGTTGAAGTTGTCACTCGTGACAACCTCGTGACGTTTTTGCGTTGGCCCAAGGTTTCAGATGAACATTACAATTGGATCAGCCGCACGGATCAGCCCAACAACCGGATGATCCGGCCTGGTGACACGCTTACGGCCACGATCTGGAGCACGGAAAACGATGGTCTTCTGACAGGTCCAGGCCAAAGGTTCATCACCCTTCCCGACAACCTCGTATCGTCGTCTGGTCTTATCTTCCTCCCCTACATCGGTAACGTGAAAGTCTCCGGCATGAGCCTCGAACGCGCCCGTTCCCTGATTGAAGAAGCCTATTCTGCCGCCCTGCCCGCGGTTCAGGTGCAATTGCAAATGGCCGAAGGGCGCGAACAAGCGGTGAGCCTTGTAGGTGGTGTCAGCTCCCCCGGTACGTTCCTGTTGCATGATAGCGATTTAACTATTCTTCAGCTCATTGCTGATGGTGGTGGGATCTCCGCTGCGCTGTCCAATCCTCAGGTGCGCCTCCACCGCAATGGCACGATCTATGGTGTGTCGGCGGCTCGCTTGCTCGCCACCCCACACCTCGACACGATTCTGCGCGGTGGCGACAAAGTTATTGTCCTCAATGAGGCCCGCACGTTTCTGTCTCTCGGTGCCGCTGGGTCCGAAGCCGTACACAACTTCCCGACAGATGCCGTCACGGCTCTCGAGGCTCTTTCTTTAATCGGTGGCGTGTCCGACACCCGCGCTAACGCGCAAGGCATCTTGATCCTGCGCCGCTACCCCTTGTCTAAGGTCACGGCTGACCGCTTCGGTCCAGACCACCCCCGCACCGTCTTTACGCTTGACCTGACGTCAGCGGACGGGCTGTTCTCTGCAGATCAATTCCTGATCCAGCCAGGTGATCTGATCTATGTCACAGAAAGCCCGATGACCGCCGCACAATCGATCTTCAGTCTGATGGGCTCAGTGCTCCGCCTCAGCAACGCGCTTAATTGATCTAGGTGTTTGGCTGCCTGTGAAGCACTTCCACGACGGGGTGGCTCAGCGGCAACCAACGGCGCAGAACCTCAATCGCGCCCTCATTCGATCCCGCATCCAGCGCATCGCCAAGCGCTTTCAGCGCGCTTGCCATTTCAAGCTCTGACAAACAGTCCTCCGCAGCGCGAAGGATTTTAGGATGCGTCGTAGTCTCTAACCGATCGGCAGAAGTCGCCAATTCCTCATGCAGCTTTTCGCCTTTGGACAACCCTATCGACACGATTTCGATATCGCCCTCTGGATTAGCGGTGCTGCGTACAGAATACCCCGCCTGCTCAATCATCTGCTCAGCCAGATCAAGAATGCGCACCGGCTCCCCCATATCAAGCACGAAAAGCTTGCCCCCCTCGTCAAACATTTCGGTCAACAACACTAAACGCGCCGCCTCACTCAGCGTCATAAAATAGCGCGTCGCGTCTTTATGGGTTAGCGAGACAGGTCCACCCCGCGCGATCTGCTCGTCAAACAACGGAACCACAGAACCGGATGATCCCAGCACGTTGCCAAACCGCACAATCGAGAACCGCGTCCCCTCACCGCTGCGCGTACTCAGGTCTTGCACCACCAGTTCCGCCAACCGTTTGGACGCGCCCATGACGGAGCTTGGGTTCACAGCCTTATCCGTAGACACAAGAACAAACCGCCTGACATTAAGATCCCGTGCAGCCTCGGCCACAACACGGGTCCCAAACACATTATTACGCAACCCGGCGACAATGTTTTTCTCGACCAGAGTGACGTGCTTATACGCCGCCGCATGAATGATCACATCGACCGCCTTGTCCAAGATCGCACAGCGCACAGCAGCGCTATCCAGCACCGAACCAAGCACTAAGTCGATCTCGACGCTGAGGCCCATTTCATCAAGCTCTCGCCCGATCTGATAGAGCGCGTATTCCCCGATTTCATACAGAACCAACCGCTTTGGACCACATGACAAAATCTGGCGCACCAGTTCCGCTCCGACCGACCCACCTGCGCCGGTGATCATCACACAGCGCCCCTCATAGAGCCCCGTCAGCCCAGCCAAATCAGAATCGAGGCCAGACCGGTTGAGGAAATCCGCAGGGTTTACAGGCTGTATCTTCTGCAAGATATTCGCATTATCGACAAGCGATGCAAACGACGGGAGCACGCTCACGTCGCAGCCCATTTCTGTCAACCGCCGTGCGATCTGCGCTTGCTTGGGGCGGCTGATGGATGGCATCGCCAACACGACCCTATCCACCAAGAGGTCTTTCACCAAGTTCTCAACTCGTGCCGGGGAATAAACGCGCAGCCCTGCAACGGTCAGGTTGTTTAGCGTCGGGTTGTCATCTATAAACCCCACAGGCATCATCGCATTATCATGACCAAGGGCAGTGGCCAATTGCACACCTGTTTGCCCTGCCCCGTAGATCAAGACGCGCTGACACAAGCGCCCTCGCCGATAAACACCGACCAGCACTTTGCGCATCAAAATGCGAACACCAACCAACAGAATCAACAGTACCATCGAAACCAGAACCATCGTCTGGAAAAGTAAGCTGCCCTTAAACAGCAAAAGCGACCCGATCCAGCCTACGAAGCCTACGCCAACCGCATGAGCCACAGATCGCCAGATCCGGCGCAGTTCATACACATTCAATTTGATGTGGGCCAAACCCAGTGCGTAGGAAAGAGCTACAGACGTGGCCGACATCACGACCGTTAGGCCCGCGAACCAGCCCTCCGATTGCATCGGCCCACCAGACAGGATGCCTCCAAACAGCACCGACACCGCAAAAACAGCTACCAGCACCACCGCCCCGTCCACAAACAAAAGTATCGTGACCTTCTGGCGTTGTGACAGGTTCGTTACTTTGGTGAACACAGTTTCTTTTAAACCATTCAACATCAAACCCCGAATCGCGTGTCACATTGACCCATACTTTCGAATGGATCAATTGTCTCTTTTTTACAAACTTACACGATGTTGTGAGAGTACGTCGTGCCAATCACACGCACTGTTCTGATCGCGGGATTAGAACGGCGAGGGCGGTGCGGTCAGACGAATGCGAACCCGTCTCTTCCAGAACAGTGACGCTGCGATTTATGCCGCGCAGAAACCACGCCACTCGGCAAGAGCAGCCGCGCGGTTAAGCTTAAAGTGATGTCTGCTGAAGAGGCTTCTGATAGGCTGGCCGCACGATGAATCCTATTGGCGGATACGTTCGCAGGTTGGCTACACGGTGGCTAAGGCGCTCAGAGAGGCGATGATCGAACACGGGTGGATCACTCACACGATACAGGCCGAGAGGGGCGTCCCCGGCCAAGTGGGACATTTCTACTTTGCGGAACGACGGACATTCCAACTTGGTTGCAACAAGCGGTAACACCAGCCGTGTCGATCACCCGATGTGCAACCGAGTCTGTCAGTGCTTAATCATCAGCCCGTTCCGGCCAATGCAGATTGGCAAATTCCGTTAACCCACAGTCATCAAAATACCTTCGCACAACATGGTCTTTGTAAAAAGCCTCTACCTCGGATTGATCGCGCCCCGAATAGGTCGACGTTTTTTTCCCGTTTGCCTTTACGATGCCATCCTTCAAATCGCTCAATAGCTTTCTGGATTGGCCATTGTTGGGCACCTTTCCTTTCAGCAGATCTTCAAACCGAAAGAAGGGGAAATACTCGGTGATGGTTTTGGAAAACGTCAGCCAGAAGTCGCTATCATGTACCAGCAGAAAACTTTTGAAACGATCAATCCCTGACATGGACTGCCACACCCGATCTTCTGGCTTTGGTTTGATTTTCGTGGCTTTGAAATGCATCATCGATGCGGCCTGATCATAGGGGTGGCGAATAACGGATATAATTTCGATCCCCATAGACCGCATTTTGCTCAGCTCGTTGGGGTCATCCACATGGCCCACCATAAATTCACCCGGGCGGATCAATCCGGCAACGGCGGACGCGGGGCAGGACACAAGGCGCGCGTTCGGGTCCCAATGAATTTCATCGCTCGGGACGCCGCGATTGTCATGGAAATGCTGCGAAGCCAGATGCAGATGAAGCGGGGTATACCCTGTTTCAATCAGCGCTTGCGCCACCAAATAGGTGCCGGCCTTTGCCACAGTGTTCACAAAAACCCGAGGGCGGCGTTTTGCCTGTTCCGGCCCCTGTAACGGCCCTAGGGAAAAGACAGGTTCCAGAACATGTTCGCCGATTGTCGAGGGTGTAAAAAGCAGTTTCATGTGGCCGCTTTCCTTGAACGTCGATGTGCGTTTCCAAAGAATGGAAAAGATGGACAGCGTGCCGTCCTTGAACGTGTAGCTGTGTTCGTTTGGATGTTTGTAGCCGCGGATTTTTCCGTTTTCGCCAAAACTCATGTACCGATAGGGCGCATGACCCATAAGACCGAACCTGAACACCGTGCGCGTCAGCTCGGTTTTGGTCGACGGCTCGATGGGGGCGTGCTCACTCATCTTCCGCTAAGCCGTTTCCATCCCCGCCTTGCAACGCGCAGCGGTGCGCTCACTTTCCAGGAAATGCTGTTGCGCATGTAGTCAAGTTCGTTGATGTGCTCTTCAAGGTCGCTGCGCATCCGGTTCAAATCGTGGATGCTGACCTCGGCCATGTCGCCCAAACGCTTGTATTTCGTCTTGATCGACGACGCCACCGGAGCGTCCGCGCCAATCGCGCCTGAATAAACGCCCGCCTGACAGATTGCTTCAATGTAGTCCGCCGGAATGTCCACTTCGTCGGGTTCCGCCTTTTCAACGGCGGCTGTTTTCCACCGCTCACGCGGGTCATCCAGATTGCGCGCTTGAAACACGTCGGCTGCATTGTCGCAAAAAATATCAATTATGCGCTCACGTTCCGCGCGGGTGAAGATTGGGCCGCGCTGTGATGTCGGTTTTGTCAGGTTGAAAAACGTGCGCAACAGGTTTTGACGGCTGGTTTTGTCGGTGACGGTCAGACCCAACATGCGCGCCACGTTTACCTGCGCGTTACAGCTGGCCGGATATTTCGTCCCGTCCTTGATGACCAACGCATCTTTGTCGTAGGTCAAACCACACAAGTCCAGAAAGGCATGGGTCAGATCATCATGCTCAGTCAGCGCGCGTTCAAATTCCAAAATATTGCAGGGCTGGCCCGTTGCCTCTTCGATACCCGCAACAATGTCGCCGAAGTGCAGATAGGTCGCGTTGTTTTCCAAAAACTCGGCGGGGGTTTGATAGCCGATATCGTTTCCGTTGCTCACAAGCTCGCCGTAAAAGGACTGTAACCAAGAATCCGGGCGTCGATACATCGCGACAGAGCGGACGTTTCCGATTTGGCGCAGTACGTTATAAACCTCACGGATGCTCCGCGCGCGCTGGCGCTTTCGGGACTGCGGCTGGCTCAGGTTTTCGTTGGAAATAATGACCGTCTTACAGCCTGAATTTGCGATCTCTGCCTTAAGCTCATCCAGAACGGTTTTG
Organism: Thalassobium sp. R2A62; assembly: GCF_000161835.1. Lineage (GTDB taxonomy): Bacteria > Pseudomonadota > Alphaproteobacteria > Rhodobacterales > Rhodobacteraceae > Thalassobium. The sequence continues at coordinate 3,338,915 of NZ_GG697169.2, read as the reverse complement.
TTTTCTTTGAAAATGGCGGTGATCAGCCTCTGGTGGCCAGGCAACCCGGTTCTTTTGACAGATGTGCTGTTCGGATTACATCCCAGACCGGTTTCAAGAAACAAAATACCCTCGGAGATCAGGTAGGCGCGATTTGCGTCCAACTGCTGCTGAATATGCGTCGTCCCTGTCTTATGAAGACCGAAATGCAAAATGATCTCTACCGGATCGTTTATTTTTGGGGCGGCGGCCGCTGAAAGTTCAACTGTCTCGGGCCGCTCAAGGCATCGCAAAACAATCTCACGGGCGGTTTCGTAGTTCCTGTTGGCGACCGCATTGATAAACCCGTAAAGATCTTTTGGGTTAATCTTGCCGTTCTTTGTGGCCACCTTGTCGTATCGTGGGTCTTGGGCCGTAAAGCCGATCATGACATCAGCCTCTGTGACCTTAAGGCTTGCAAACAGTTCGGTCAGTGTTTCGGTGACGGCATTGCTTTCGACGTCGTCCGAAAAGCCAAAGGCGGAAAACCAAGGCGAATTTTCGTTCTTGGTAATCATGAAACAGACCTGACGTGTAAATTCACGCATCATCCAGTAGCGCGCGTCAGGGCGGGGTGCGGACTCCCAGCGGGCCAGACACTTTCGAAGAAGATTGATCTTCAGGTCCCGCTCGGTCTTGGTTTTCAAAGAGGTCGTGATCGAATTTTTCCGCTTACGCCACGCGCGAACGGGCTTGCCCATAATCGCCAACCGATCCGCAGCCAAAAGCATCTCGACCACAAAAATACGGTCTTCGAATTTGACCTGTTCCTCGTCAAACTTGACGCCCTTTTCAGCCAGAAACGCCGCGCGATAGATGCTCGACCAGCTTGATTCAATCGCGAAACCGGCCTTGATGACGTCTTCGCCTTCGTAAACGCCCCGCGCGTCCTCTCCTAAAAAGACAGAGTCCGTGTGCAGGACGTGGCCTGAATATCTGTTGATAAACGTAATCGCAGCTTGACCATGGGTCACATCCGCGCTGGATGTTTGGGCAGTTTTCAGCTGAGCATGCAGCCCGCCCGGCAAATAATAGTCATCTGCGTCCAGAAACCCGATGTACGCGCCACGCGCGGCCCGAATCCCTGTGTTGCGTGACGAGGGAAGACCACGGTTCTCTGCGTGATGTTCAACACGGACAAAATCAGGAAAACCCAGACCGTTAAAATAGGACTGTTTGAACCGGCCGGGGTTGTCGTTAACGATAATGATTTCAATATTATTGATATGTTGTGACAATATGGACGACACCGCCGCTTCAATAAATGCGGTTTCATTGTAGAATGGCACAACAATCGAGAGAGCAATTTCCCCGTCAGAAAAACCTAGGTCTGTCATGTGTCCTTTCCAATAATCGTAAGTGCACTTGTACTGAGTGATTGCCACCTTACAGACGTGACCGCAAGGGTGCGAACCTCCATCCCCGCTGTCCTGCCGCTTTCGCAGTTGTACGGCCTTGGCGCATTTGACAAAAGACCAATGAAGAACCGCTAGGGCAACACATCATGACAAAAACCGGTTTCTCGACATCTTGGCGAACATGGCACGACTTTGATGCGCGCGTCCGCGATAGCGGTGAAAAGGACGCGATGACCGTGCAAGGCCGCACCTATTCGTATACCGACCTTGGGGACCGTGTCACGGCCATTGCAAACGCGATCTGCGCGCATGAGGCACCGCAAACAGCCCCCGTTGCTGCGATCTTTGCCAGCCGCAAGGCAGACACCTATGCGGCCATTCATGCAGCCCTGTCGCGTGGGTATGCCTATGTCCCGTTGAACCCGAATTTCCCTGCGGAACGTAACCGCTATATCCTCGATCGCTCTGGTGCGTCGTTTGTGATCCATGCGGATGATGACGCGGCTGAAGTTGACCGGATATTGTCTGCGCGATCCGACTTTGACGACCTGCCCGCGCCCGGCAGAATTGTCGCCGACCACGCGACATCGGCCGCGCCGCCGTCGCCCGCAATCCACGACAATCCCTATGCCTACATTCTGTTCACATCCGGCTCTACGGGTCGTCCAAAGGGCGTCCCGATCAGACACGCCAACCTTGGCGCCTATCTTGATGCGGTTTTCAAAGTGGTCGACTACGGCCCCACAGATCGCCTGTCGCAGAACTTCGATCTGACCTTTGATCTTAGCGTGCATGACGTTTTTGGTGCGGTGCGTGCAGGCGCCCACCTGATTGTCCCGTCTGATCAGGACTTGGAACGGCCCGCGCAATACATCGCACACCATAAAGTCACATGCTGGTTCTCGGTCCCCTCTCTCGCCCAGAAAATCCGAATGCAGCAGGACCTCAGACCCGCCCCATTGGAAAGCCTGCGCGTTTCGCTGTTCTGCGGAGAGGCATTGGCCGTTGATCTTGCGCGCGAATGGGCGGCCGCGACGCAACAGCGCGTGGAAAACTGGTACGGCCCGACCGAAGCCACAATCGCCGCAACCCGATTTGTGCTGCCATCCGATCCAGACCTGATCCAAGGGCACAACAACCTTGTCCCGATCGGGGCAGCCCTTCCGGGAATGGAAACTGCCGTGGATCAAAACGGTGAACTTTTGCTGATGGGTCCCCAGCTGGCTGACGGGTATCTTGAAGACCCCGAAAAAACAGCCGCGGGCTTTGCGTC
>NZ_GG697169.2:3268146-3336246 GCF_000161835.1 Thalassobium sp. R2A62 | reverse complement strand
CCCGCCTATCGAACAGGTGACCGCGTTCAACTGGACAAGGACGGCACGATCCACTTCGTGGGCCGGATCGACAACCAGATCAAAATGCGGGGCTATCGCGTTGAATTGGGCGAAATCGAAGCCCTGCTGAGAGAGGCATCAGATGGCTGTGCGGCGGTTGTCGTTCCCCTGCCGCTTGACGCACCGTCGCCCACATCGCTTGTCGGCGTCGTTGAGGGATACGATGGACAAGGAAAACAAATCCACCAAGCAATCAAATGCCGCCTGCCCGACTACATGGAACCGGCCCGCATTCTTGTCATGCCGAACTTTCCCAAAAACGCGAGCGGTAAGGTCGACCGCCGCAAGATCGGCAATCGCGTCCTGAACCGTCTTCAAAATATCAACATTAGACAGCGCCCCAAAAAGCTCAAACGCTATGACGGGATTATTGACCTCATCCAAGAGATCAATCCAGCCATTTCGCGCGACAGGATCGAAGACGCCCCCAACTTTATGAATGCGGGCCTCGACTCCCTTGGGTTTGTGGAATTTTCGTTGCTGTTTGAAAGCAAATGGGACCTTAACCTGACCCAAGAAAGCGTTGCTGACCTGTCGACCATGTCGCTTTGGCAGGTGGTTGCATGGCTGCGACGTGAACTCGACGGGGACTCTCCTGATCGCTTTGCCCCTAAACCGCGCGGAACCGTGTCTGGCGGAGAACTAAAACGAACCCTCCACTACAGGGCCATGCGCGCGCTGGGCTTTCTGGACAATTTTCCAGGCTGGCTTGCTTTTGATCCAAAACCCGTCGTCCCCTGCATCGGTTCTTCGGGGTTCATGCGCGCGATTTGCCCTGAAACGCTGGCACGATCCGCGCGTGTCACCGGTTTGGATGTGCGTCCGTGCAACATCGGTATGGCGATGCTGACCGCGCAGGGCATCGCCGAATTTTGCGGCTTCATCGCCAAGACCGCAAAAGACCAGAACACCCGTTTTCCAATAAGCGTCCTTGAACTTGAAATCATGCAGCTGTCCAATAAACCACCCGCTGGCGACATTGAAATTCTGGCCGATTTCGAAGCGGGCCATTTCAACAAGATCAAACGCACCCATTACGATGCCGATACCGTTTGGGACATCAAAACCGCAGGGAGAATCGCCCCTGCCCCTGTCCCGCAGACCCAGATCAAACAAGCCAACTGGGAAAAGAAAAGAAACCTCGAAATCAAATCCGCCTTCGAGGGCAAGGTGCCGATGGACGAAAAATCTGTCACCGCGTGGCGCGAAGGCCTAAGGGCGCTTGCATCAGTGTCAGATCACGTCGCCGTGATCATTCACCCGATTCAGGGTCTGAACCCGAAGTCTGTGCGCAACCGTAATCCCGATAATTTCTATCAGACCATTCTGGACACAGCCCTTGGTGATATGGATGTCAGCCTCCATGACGAGACATCGTTCGATCTCGTCGATGCCGACTTCAAGAACATCTCGCACATGAATGACCATTCCGGCCGCCAAGCGTTTTCAGAACAACTCGGCGCAAAGCTCTTTCGCCACGGCGCATAGCAAAACCCGTTCCTTGCCCGCCCAAAGGCAGCACGGCCATCACCTAGGGATTCAATCTGGTCTGCAAGCGGGCCTGCTTTGCGCGTTGGCGAAGTTGCTTGGGGTTTTCTCCCAGCAAAAGAATGCTCATCTGGGCCATCGTGTCGAACGCCCTAAGCGTGTTGTCTGAAAAGTAACTTGAGGCGTCAAAATCCTGATTGGGTCCGATCAGTTTCTCTGGGATGGATTTGATGGCATCGCTCATCGGTGTTCCCTGAAAGAACGCAGCGTCCATCTGTGCAGCATCTTCACCAAACTGGCGCGTCAATCTTTGGGAAATGTCGTCTGGAATGGTCACGCGGGGGGTATCCGCGCCCAACCCCGTCAAACGAAACTGCGCAACCAATGCCCGCGCGACCTCGGGCGACATGCGGCCCCCGCGTTCGACTTTGCCCTCTTGATTCATCAAGGTCTGAAACCGCCGCAACAAGGCGATCTGCCCCACTGATAAAGACGCGTTGGACAGTTGCGCGGCCTGAATGACCGTCCCCTCCTGCCCCAACATCCACGCGAAGAAATCATCGATAACATCACCGTTCAAAAAATGATCCCGTTGAAACAGCCGCAAAGAAAATTGGTCACCAAATGTTTCCTGCCACGCGGTAAAGCGGGGGTAATATTTCAACCGCCCGCTTCTTCGCAACTTTTGGAAATGACTGCGCAGATCGTCCGACACCTTGCCGAATTTTGTTTGCTCGGAAAAGGTGGACACCAACCGTTCCGCGTGCGGGCGCACATAGGAAATAAGCCGTGTCCGATCCGCAAAATCAGACATCTCTTCGGTCAGGATCCGTTTCAAATCTGCCGGGTCAACAGACTGGAAAAGCTCGGCCGAAAGCATGCCAAAATCAGCATCACTTTCCCTGAAATCCGCCGCCAGCGATGCAAACAGCGCGTTTGAACGCCCTTTCGGGGTCCCCTTGGAAAAAGAGTTCGGCAGACGGTTCTGGTTCAGGCTTTCACCGGGATAAAAGACCGTCTGACCCTGCGGCGTCCTAAAGTTCCCCGACCGCAAAACCGACTGCAACGCTGTTGAGCCCGTCTTGGTGTCCCCAAGGTGCAAAATGAGGTTCTTGATCATATAAAGTCACGCCTGCCGAGGGGGATCATAGTCCAACGATGACAGAAAATCCTTGAACTTTGAAACTGGACCATCTTGCGGCCAGAGTGTGATCGCCTGATCACGCACATCGGCAAACACATCCGCCTCTGGCAGAGGGCGCGTTTCCAGCACGGCTGTGTTGTCGTCAAAGAACGCAGCGCCCTTGCCTGCAATCTGGCCAAGTGTTTCGTCGATCGGGGCAAATTTTTCAGCGATACGCGCCCGCATGTCTGACCCCAAAAGCTCGATATCCTTTGACGGCGGCAATTCCATCTGGGGAACCAAAGCGCGCAAGGTTGATCTGAACCGCCCCGACTTCGGTCGCTTCAGATCGTTGTTTCCGCGACGCGCAAGTTCATAAATGCCGCGGTGCAGGCTGTCATTCTGCCTGCGTTCCGGTTGCAACCCTTTAGTCAGTTTCAGCCCCGCCTGTGCGATCAAATCGACCACCGAACCGCCTGCTGCACGCACGTCTTCATAATCGCGTAAAACTACCTTGGCGTCGGGCGCCGTATCCATCCAGCCCTGCAACAAAAGGCGGTAGTCAAAATGGATAGTATTGCAATACTCGTCCAGCCCGTCGTCTGACAAACGCGGCACCGTGTTCCCGAACTTAAGCCGCTGCCCGTGCCACGACATCATGTATTCGTCGATACGGCGCAACGTCAGCAGCAGAGTGATGTCAAAGCCGTCAAACAGCTTCAGGAACCGCTTGATCATTTTCGGGCTGCGCACGCTGAAATTTGAAAAAACCTCTGCCGCCATGACGACCGTGTGCGGATCAAAAAACATGAACTGCTGGGTCAACGCATGTTCCATCTGCGCCAATGGCGGAAGTTTGCCATGGTACCGGGGCACCGAAGATTCTTCTGCGGTAGCCATATACCTGAACGCCAATGCGTTGTGGGGTTCGCGAACGTTTATAGGCAACTGATCGGTGTCTCGGGTGCCCTTGGCCAGCCCCGCCGCCAGATAGGACATCCCTTCGAAATCGACGAACGGATACAATATTCCCGCCTGCGCCAACGCGGGTGCGTTGCGCGAAAAATAGTCCTGAATGGACGTGGACCCGACTTTGTGATGTCCGATGAACAAAACAAGCTGAGGTTTTTTGACGCTGCCAAACATCTTAGGCCCTACCTGACGGATCTGCTTTTTCTTCTGGCAGCATACGCTGATCAAGCAGCCCGCGCCAGAAGGCTTCTGACGTCATCGCTGGATAGGCGGACTGATAGTCACGCTTTAACGCGCTATATCCCCACACCAAACGCACCAGATTGCGCAGCATCCGCACCCCTTCCCTAAAGGCACGCGGCTTGGAATGGCGGACCTGATACAGCTTGTCTTCATTCGCGGACAAAATCGTCATTTCGCTGACCCCCCAATAGATGCCAAGCGCCCCCCGATCATCGCCCACGACAGACCGCTTTGGACCCAAAAACCGAAATCCGGGAACAAGATGCCCGTTCAGACACAGCTTCATTGCGAACCGAAACAGCTTTGACTTCAAAACACGCTGTCTGGGGGGTACGGGCTGTTCTGGGTCAAAGTCCGTCCAGACCTCGGCGTCTGTCAACGCGTTCAAATCCGCACGCCTTTGGGCCATATCGACATGAGCCACAAAAAACTCTGGCCCATTTAAAACGTCCTCAACCGCCAGATTGACCGCGCTTGCTGTGTCGTAATGCATCTTTACGAGGTTCTTGAGAAAGAATTTTGCCGCAATCGCCGCAAGCGACCACCGCCCGATGTCCATGCGTTCAATCGACAAATGATGCGCAAGGTGGCTGCGCAAATCCAGATACCAAGTCTGCGGACTTTCCTTTTCGATAAAGCTCGCTTGATAAGACAGCACACCGTTCAGCCGCACGATGTCAAAATCGTTCACCAGCGAAAAGCTGACATCATCGCCCCGCACAAAGAACGGAAACGCAAGGTGCTGCGCGGCCTTCACCGGAAACGCAAAATACCACCACCCCGCATAAAGATGGTCCGGCATATCGTCCGCAACCTCGTGCTCGATATCAATGACCTCGCGCCAGTTACGCAGGTCGGCATCGCCCAGTTGCCGGATGCAGTTCTTGAAAAACAAGGCGCCATATTCCCACATCAGCCAAGGATGCCGTTCGGTCGACATCGCCCCGCTGATCGCAGTTCGCTCGTCTTTGGCAAAAGCCAGAAAACTCCATGTCCTCTCAAGAGAATCCATGTAAATCGACGCATCATCGTCCATGAACAAAACATGGGACGCACCGCGATCCCTCGCTTCCAGAAATCCTCTCGTGAACCCCCCTGCCCCTCCTAGATTGGGGTTGGGCAAAACCTCGACGGTGCCTGACGCGCGCTGTGGGTCGATGCTCTGCCCGTTGTCCACAACAAACATGCGCAGATGCCCCCGAAGTGGCGATTGCGCGCGGTAGGCTTCAAACCGTTTCACCGCGCGCTCAACCGCGTCTTCGCGTTTGAACGTAGTCATCACCAGCGTCATATCCGGTCGGCGTTTGAGCACATCTGCCGTCGCCCAGGCCATGTGTCGGATGTGAAGCGGCGCGGCATCATCGTGTCGTTGAACGCGGCACGACAAAACGCCCAAACCCTTAAGGGGCGATCCGTCCTCGCGCGGGACCAGAAAATCCCCGACATCCACGCACTGCGCCGCACCCGCGCTTAACGTCAACACATGCGTTTTGGCGTCAACCGCGCCGCTTGCATCCTCGCGTCTGATCGTCAACTGGCATGGCCCCTCACCCTCGATCCGAAGGAACAGGCTCTGCAACTGACAACGGCTTTGCCATGTTCCCAGATTGAAAAGATTAAACCATGTGCCAAAATCGGCTTCGCCCTCTGGTCCGATCTGCACGTCTTGCACGTGCGTCAGCGCGACATCCCCTGACTGTTTCATCACCAGTTTGATGTCGGACGAATCCGGCTTTGCGGGCCACATAAAGGTCTGAATATCCAGAAGTCTCGAAGCCGTCATAGTCGTTTAATCCAGACCTTTTCAGGGGGGTGGCCCTTCACAACGGGCGCAAGAAACCAATTAACCAACTTTCGTTTAACCTAACCGTCGTCGACCCTTGAGCGGCCCCAAAGACCCTCTACAACACGCGTCACCCAAGGCACTTTGACCGTTTCGACCTTGCTGTGCCGCTCTGGTCCTTTGGTCAGCCGGTTGATTTTCCCGTAAAAGGCGATCCCCTCTTCGATGTCTTCGAAGATGTGCAAACGCTCGTTATGAAGAACCGCACCGATGCTACAAAACGAACGGATTTTCTTCATCCCGTGATCCACCATAAAGATGTCCGCATTCTCCATACGATCATAAATAAGCGCGCGCGACTTCATCTTGAAATTCTCGTCACCGACTGCCCCGATCTCGTCCACCAGATAGATATCGAACGGAATAGCCATCGAAATCGCAAGACTAAGCCGCGATTTCTGGCCGGATGAAAAGGTATGCAGCGGCTGGCGCAGCTGCCGCCCCAGTTCTGAAAAGTCCTCGACAAAGCGGATGATCTCGTCCGTATCCGCCCCATACACTCGTGCCACAAACCGCGCGGCCTGCGTGCCTGTCATCATAGCGTGAAAGCCACCCGAAAACCCGACCGGATAAGAAATGTTGCCATCCGTCAGGACGCTACCAGAATCCGGCGCTTCCACACCCGAGATCACGTCCAGAAGCGTCGATTTCCCCGCACCGTTGCGACCAAGAAGCCCGACACTTTGTCCCGTCGGAAACACCGCATTAATCTCGTCAAAAACGACATGTCGCCCGCCGCGCGACGGGAAACTCTTCTTAAGGTTCTCCAAGAGTATCACGTCCGAATCCCCCGCCTCAGCGCCTGTCGCGCAGGCTCAACATGGTCAGCGCCAGAATACTCCACAGCGCGAAAGCCAAGCCCCCGACAAGGCCAAGGATCATCCACTTTTTCGGAAAATCGGCACGTTCTGCAAGCGTCGGGTGTTTGTGCGCGGCAAGGTAAAGCGATTGCCGGTTTGCATCCGCACGGGCCGAATAAAACGCGGCCAACGCTGTCTCATAAGACGCCTGTGCAAATTCCAGATCAACATTCAGACGTTCAAACTCGGCGATGCGGTTCGACAACACGGTCCCGCTGTCCCCGTCGACAGCCGCACCCAACTTTGAACGTTCTTCTTCGATCTGCTGCTCAATCACTTCGATACGGGCATTGATCTGAACCCACCTAGGGTCACGCTCGGTCGTATCGCGCCCCAGCAACCCGCGCTCGATCTTCGCCTCGACAAGCTGTTGTGTCAGCGCGTTAAGCGGCCCGATGGTCAATGCGATATCGGAATCAATCGATGCAATCTGATAACGGTTTCTGAAATTTGTCAGACTCTCACGCGTGACGCGAAGGTCGGTTTCTGCTGCCGTCAGATCCTCTTGCGCATATCGCAAAACATCTTGGGTCGCGATCGACGACAATTCGTTAATGATGCTTGAACTCTCGTCCAGAATATCTTGCGCGATCATCTGTGCATCGGCGGGATCAAAGGCAAGAACCCGAACTTCAAGGATGTTGGCTGATGTATCATAAGACACCTCTACCATCCTGTTCCAATAGGCGGTCTGATCCTCGATCGTGCCGCCAGGTGGCATTGCGAATATCGGGTCCCCCGTTTCCCAACCCATTCCAGCCCCCGCCCAGATGGCTCCGAAATCGCGGTATTCGCGAATTGCGGCAACAATTTCCTGGCTCGTCAGGAAATCATAAAGAACGTCGGTGTCCGTGGTGGATGAGTTCGCCAGTCCAAATGCGTTCCCGATCAGGTCTGTCGGCGATGCGTGGTCTGCTTGGCGCACGGAAAACGCTGTCACCGACCCGTATTGTGGCAGCGCCCTTTCGGTCAGATACCAGTACGCCGCCGCGATCGGACCTGCGACAAACAAGAAGAACGAAACAAGGATCAGGAAATGCCGGAACCGCGCCTTTGTTTTGCCGACAGTTGGCGGGACAATCTTTGTCATCGCCATGCGTTCGCCCTGTTCAGCCGCATTTGACGCCATCGCGGCCAAGGCTTCTTCGGGTGTTTGCGCATTGCGAATGGCGCGCATCATTTCGCGCGCACGAATGTCGGAATCCTCGCCCAACGCGGTCTCTAACCGCTTGCGTGTTAAATTGGCAAAGGGATCATTCTGGTTGGTCTCACCGGCGTTTTTGTTGGTCTTGTTTTTGTTGCGACGGCCCTTGCCGCCGCCGGACCTGCCAGTCGAATTCTCTGGAGACGTAGACGCTGTTTGTGTGTCTGATTCATCATCATGCGAAGCGTCGCTCGGCGCTTCAAAGCCGGTTCTAGGCTTATTTGTCATGACCGCTCGCCTATATATTTATGGTTGCATAGTAGTTGCACATTACCCCTTATAGATCAATAAACAGATCCAGTTAAGCGCTTAACCACTCGAGGCTCAGATGACCCAAGGTAGCCCCAATGCGAACTTAAGACTGGTCGCCTTTCCACGGGGCACGACGTTTCGTTCAATTCTGGCGCTTATCCTGCGTGAATTTGCCACCAACAATGCCAATACGTTTGGCGGCGTGTTGTGGGCGTTCGTCAGTCCCCTCGCCTCGATCATTGTAGCCACCACAGTCTTTTCCGCTGGTTTCAAAAGCCCGCCAGTTGGCGATGTTTTCGCTATCTTTTATGCAACTGGTGTCGTGCCGTTCGCCATGTTCAGCGCGGTGAACGGGCGGTTGGGAAATGCGATACGTGAGAACCGCAAGATCCTGAGATATCCGCGCATTTGTGTCATGGATTGCATGATCTCACGGCTGATATTTGTGGTCTTGATTCAGACCTTTGTCGGCCTGTGTATCTACGTGGCCATCCTGAACATGTGGAACACCAAAACAGTTCTGGATTTTGGGCCCATCTTGCATGCCATGTCGTTGGCCATCTTGCTGGGATTTGGTGTTGGCAGCGTCAACGCCTACCTGTTTCGGGTTTTCCCAACATGGCGCCACATCTGGGGCATCGCGACGACGCCTTTGTTCCTGCTGTCCTGCGTAATCTATTCCTACGAACAGGTGCCACAACCCTTTGATGCATGGCTGATCTACAACCCGTTGGTGCACATCGTCGCCATATCCAGAACCGGATTTTACCATGGCTATCCGGCCCATCATGTCGAACCGCTTTATCCATTGGCGGTTGGCTTGGTCCTGTCGATCATCGGCCTAATCTTGCTAAACCAGGGTCGCGGAAAGCTTTTAGTAAGGTGAAAAGGTTTGTTATCGCAAACTCCATATGTTAAAGATGTATGGTCAAGTTACGTTAGTTGGAAATAGATACTCATCATAAAAGCCCCGCCATTCTTTTTTGGCAGTTCCACCCAGCGCTTTCACCAGTTGTCATTTCTGCGTAAGCGTAGGGTAAGCAACCCCATACAAGAGAGCGTCTTATAGTTATTTTGCCCCGGAAAGGCCTTGGGTTCGTGGCGATCACGAAATGTGCATCAACAACAGTTGAGGCACTTCTTTCCAATCAAAAAGGTCTATTCATCGCCGGAACGCCCGGATTAAAGCACACGACCTACAAGCTTTTTGAAGCTCATATTTTGCCGCTTCTTGAGGCCAAGAAAATTCCACGGCCGCACTTTTTTGCCATCACGAGAGAGCCCGCCGAACGGCTTTTAAGCTGGTACAAGTACCGTCAGCGCGACCGGATCGTGAACGCGAAAGAAGGCAGCAGAAAAAGCGATAACTACGCAGGCAATCTGACCTTTGAAGAATATGCAGAGGGTGCCCTCTCGATCAGGCCTGATAAAATGTTCAAGTTTAAGCCACAGCGCGCTTTTCTGGTTGACCAGTCCCAGAAGGTCGCGGTCGAGACCTTGATCCGTGCTGAACATATGGATGAACTTCTGCCGCATCTGTTCAGACATTACCGCATTGCGTGGCCCGATACCGTAGAACGGCGCAACATCAGCCCGACATTCAAAGGTTCTAAAATGACAGACGAGCTACGCAAGCGGATCAATGAGTCAGATACATTCATCACCGACTACGAACTTTATCGCGGCAGCACGAGCACCAAACAAGAGCTTTTGGCGACCCTAAAACCGCGCGAAAAACATCGTCGCGCTAAACCCGTTTGAATTCAATTCACCACTCGGTTCACTCTTCCCTCGGGGGTTTTCCCCCTCACTTTACAAAGGACAATAAGATGCAGGACGAAGCAACTTCCGTTACATTCAAAGACCCAAAGCGCCAAGCAGCTAAGATGATTGCGCGCACGATGTGGATGCGAAAATTCAAGGAATCCAACCCCGAGGCCGACAATGAGGCCGTCGCAGAAGCCTGGCAGGCTGATCGTGCCGAGTGGATCAAATACGCATCCGCAGGTGTCAAAACGATGGAACGCAATGGCCTGACCATTACTGCGGTTGACGACCAATAATCAGATCGCGACCCGTCTGGGCCAGTCACCGCCGACTATTCGTTAGAAATGACGCGAAAACAGAACACCGCGTTAACGTGACGTGTTCGTCAAATCACAACCCTCCAGAAACTAAGACCCGATTGAAAAATGCTTCCACATTGCGAGCAATTGATACATTTTGGGCCTGTATTTAGCCCCGTAATGGGAGAGGCCGAAAATGGTACTGGTGAGTAACCCCAAGAAGTTCGTGTTTTTGAAGACGCGCAAAACGGCCGGAACATCTATTGAAATGATGTTGGAAGAATATTGCGCGCCCCCGGGCCATGTCGTAACAGAAAGCACCAAAGAGCTAGAGACAGAGTATGGTCTTGTGGGTGCCCGCATGAACAAAAGCGGCCCGACCCCGAAATGGCGCAACCATATTGGCGCGACACCTGTCGCCAAGCATATCGGGCGTGACACCTTTGATGAATATCTGAAACTATCCTCTGTTCGAAACCCGTTTTCGCGGACAATCTCGCAATTTTATTGGCAGTTTGTCTGGCAAAAACGCGAGGTTCCAGAAACCTTCGAGGAAAACAAATCCCAGTTCAACGACTACATCTTCAGCGAGATGTTCAAGCAGGACTATCACGTGGTTCACGCGTTCAATAAATTTATCCTTGATGATGCGTTCCGTCTTGAACACCTCGACGAGGATTTTGACCGGATCGGAAAGAGACTGGGGATACCCCTGTCAAAGGCGGCAATGCCCAAAACAAAGGACAATTCCGGCTTTAAGCCCGACTTTAACTATATCTACTTCTTTACGCAAAAAGTGGTGGACGAGATCCGCAAGAAACAGCGCTGGGTGTTCGATCATTTCGACTATTCCGAAGACCCTCGGGATGCCCGCCTTTAAACAGGCCTTCACACAGGCGGCGTAAAGAACGTAGGCACCTTTCGTGACGCGGCCCGTGCGCTGACGAACCCCTCTGCAGCCTCTAGCGCTTCGCGGATCGTGACATCCATATCCAGATATCTGTAGGTGCCCAAACGGCCCACGAATGTCACCCGCTCGGTGGTCTCGGCCAAGGCCACGTAGTCCGCAAGCAACGCTTTCTCGGCCACCTGCCGGATCGGATAATATGGAATATCATCCACCTCGGCAGCGCGAGCAAATTCACGGTAGCAGACAGATCGCTGATGGCTTTCCCACGGGCTGAAATGCTTGTGCTCTGTGATGCGCGTATAGGGCACCTGTTCCTCGCCGTAATTCATGACCGCACAGCCCTGATAGTCCCCGTCATAGGTGAACTTTTCAAAATCCAGTGTCCGGTATCCCAAACGCCCCAGTTCGAAATCAAAATACCCGTCCAGCGCGCCTGAATAAAACACATGGTCATAACCGTCGCCCTGCCCCCGTTGAAACGGGGTCTCAAGCTTCACATCAATGCGGGGGTGATCTAGAATTCTGGCAACCATATCGGTATAACCGTTCTCTGGCATGCCTTGGAATTTATGAAAGAAATAGTTGTCTTCATAGTTAAACCGGACGGGCAGCCGTTTCAGGATTGACGCCGGAAGCTCGGATGGCGCACGGCCCCATTGTTTGATCGTGTAGCCTTTGAAAAAGGCCTCATACAGGTCCCGTCCCAGAAACCTCATGGCCTGTTCTTCAAAGGTTTGCGGATCTTTGATTGACGTGTCTGCCTGCTCCTGTGTTATGAACGCAAACGCCTCATCGGGCAGCATCGTTTTGGCAAAAAACTGATTGATAGTATGCAGGTTGATCGGCAGCGAATAAACCGCACCGCCTGTCGTCGCCTTTACGCGGTTCTTATAGTCCTTGAAGGTCTGAAACCGGTTCACGTAGGCCCAGACGTCTTCGTCATCGGTGTGAAAGATATGGGGCCCGTACACATGGACCATGACACCCGTGTCAGGGTCGCGTTCGGTATGGCAGTTCCCTGCAATATGTGACCGGCTGTCGACCACCGTCACCTGATGCCCCTCATCACCAAGGCGGCGACCAATCACAGCCCCCGACAGGCCTGCTCCGACCATCAAGATATTTTCAATTTTCATTCCCAAACCCAGCCGATTGTGACACTTTTACCTAAAATCTGCCGATGTCGTAACCAAGACTTTTGGCAAATGGAAAAGTCTCTTCTACGGCCATCTCACGCAGCTCTGAATATTCGGCCTTCTGCCAGCTTGTGGCTGGCGCGATGTGTATCTGTTCGCGTCGTTGCTTCAACACTGTCGCATTTGCAGGCGGGAAAAGATGCGCGCGATTCCAGCTTGTGTCTGCATCATTGGGCCCAGTGAAGAACGACACATCTTCCTTTAGACCCGCCCACTTTTGAATGTCCGCCACCCAGGTCTTCGCGGACGCCGTAAAGTCCTCGTAGCGCATCCGCATAAAGCGTTCGGGCGCAAGCCCTTGCAGGATGGCGACACGACGTTGACGCCCTGCCCAGTTGCGTGTCCGGCGACGCAACACCATGTGCCGCTTCAGGACTTTTGACCAGCTGACAGCAACCGCACGCGGGTCACGCACCAGATTCAAAATACGCAGGTTCACAGTCGGGGCCAGATGAAGCGCAAGTGCAAGATCGACGGACTTGGAACTGTCGATCAACATCCGCCCCCCCGCCTGCTGCGCGGCTGCCCCGTAAAGGTCGCCGAACAGACCCAGAAAGATGTCATGTTCGCGCGACAGCCTTGCGCGAACGCGCGCATCGCCCCAGTTGGTGTCGTGTGCAGCCGCTTTTGCGAACTCGGCCATGCCAATCGAAAGCGCCTCAACCACATCACTGTCATGCGTTGCAATCAAATCGTCGACGACAGCACCCCAGAATGCACAGTCTAGCACGGACCTGCCGCAACTACAGGGCGATGATTTCGCATAGGCATCAGCAAGGTCGCGCATCTGGCCAACATTGTGCGTCTGCGCGTGTTGGGACAACAGCAACGACAAAAACGTCGACCCGGATCGCCCGGCCCCCGCAATATACAGCACATCAACTGTCATAGATTCCCCGATCAATTACTGAGTGGTCAAATAGATCGTCAGATACCTGTCATGCCAGCTCCTCAGACGCAACAGAACGACCCCGCAGCTAGCCGCCCTCGTCGCTCAGCGTTTTGACCTGTGACAATTTGAGACTGCGATCATTCCTGAGACCGTCACGCACGGCGCGGGACAGAAAGCGAAAATAGGCCCGTCTTTGACCTGTGGCAAACCGCCCCCGCAAAATCCACTTGGGGAGGATCAAAACCATAAGCGGCCAGAACGCCCAGCCCGTCGCCTGACGGTATAGGATCAACAGGTTGCGATGGTAATAATAGGCTTTCCACAACGGGGTAAACACACGCGCCGTCCCCGCCGAAAACGTAGAACAGTCATGTTCAAACCGGACAGCAGGATGAAATACCAGCCGGTATCCCCGCTTGGACAAGCCCAGTGAATACAACCCGTCATCCCCGTAGATAAACAAATCAGGATCGGGCAACGCAACCTCACGCGCGGCCTGTGCGGACACAAAGAAGCCGACAAAAGACGTGATATCGATCTCGGACGGATCGCTTGACTGGTACTGATCCGGCCAGATATGAAAACCGTCGCGCCGCCCCAGACACAGCACAGTGCGCACAAAGACCCCCTTGTGCCAGAATGGGTTCCGGCTGGGTCGGTTCATGTCACAAATCGCACCGTCAGGATAATAAACCGCAGCGGCAAGTGCGTCCCAGTTTTGCTCCTCCGGATCAAGGCTGTGAAAGACGTCCAGCGCGCCGATGTCGGGTCGTCCGTCGTCGTCCATAACGACCAACCAGTCCGGGTCATGCGCCTGAAGCGCGCGGCCCATCCCCATCGCAAAGCCCCCTGCCCCGCCCGTGTTCTCGCAGCTTAGGATAACATCAAGGCGCGGGTCTGTTTGGGCCGTCAGCCAGTCTTGCGTGCCATCCGTAGAGGCGTTGTCCACCACGACGATGGCGGCAAGGGCATCGGCCTGCGACCCACACAACCGTTCAATCGTAGCCTGCAACTTTTCCAACCGGTTACAGGTCACGACCACAGCCACCAGACGCCGTGCGGGTTTGGTTTGCGCGTCTACTTTGGTCATACCTTGGGCTCTCGGTTGTTTCACTTTGCCAACAAAACAACGACTAGACCGTTTGACATTGGATCACCACGGGGAAAAAGGCGCGATGTCGCCCGCAAGCCCGATTGGCCCCGACCAAATCGACTAAGTAATTGATAAAAATTTTCTTAGCAATCAGGCCAAAAACGGCGCGACCTTATCCGCGGATAAGGTTTTCACCCCTGTCTGACGTCAGCACTTATGGGACCAAATAGGGTCATTTGCTAAGAGAGGGTTTGTTGCTCATCGTAACCACCGAGGAGTGGACGATGAGAAAGACAACGAAGAGCCCTGGCGAGAAGATCGTCAAAGACATCAAGCGCGCCGACCACTGCCCGGCAGTCGAAACGCTGTTTCGATGAGAGGGGCGCAAACACTATTCATCTGAAGAGAAGATCAGGATCGTGTTGGATGGGCTGCGTGGCGAGGACAGCATTGCTGAGCTCTGCCGTCGTGAGGGCATATCGCAGGGCATCTACTACAAGTGGTCGAAGGACTTCATGGAAGCCGGGAAGAAGCGTCTGGCTGGGGACACCGCGCGCGCCGCAAACAGTGACGAAGTAAGGGAACTGCGGCGTGAAGCGAAGGATCTCAAGGAAGTTGTCGCGGAACAGACGCTTGAACTGCGTCTTCTCAAAAAAGCATGACAGGCGATGGGGGCGGCCTCGAATGAGATACCCTGCATCTGAGAAGCTAGAGATCATCAGGCTGGTCGAAAGTTCGCATATGTCGGCGCGTCTGACACTGGCCAAGCTCGGCATTCCCCGCACCACATTCTACCGCTGGTATAATCGGTATCTGCAGCGTGGTGAAGCTGGTTTGCAGGACCAATCTCCTAAGCCAAGGCACGTCTGGAACCGCATTCCCGACGCAGTGCGCCGCAAGGTGATCAAACTGGCGTTGAAGGAGACGGAATTGTCACCGCGAGAACTGGCGGTGACCTTCACTGACAAGGAAAGTTACTTTGTATCAGAGGCTTCGACGTATCGGATCCTCAAGGCACATGATCTGATCACCAGCCCAGCTTTCATTGTCATCAAAGCGGTCAGCGAGTTCAAAGACAAAACCACAGCGGTCAATCAGCTCTGGCAGACAGACTTTACCTACATCAAAGTTCTGGGATGGGGCTGGTTCTATCTCAGTACGGTCCTTGACGATTACAGCCGCTATATCGTCTCCTGGAAGCTCTGCACAAACATGAGAACCCAAGACGTGACGGACACGCTGGACTTGGCTTTGGAAGCATCCGGTTGCGATCAGGTTCACGTCGTCCACAAACCACGTTTACTTAGTGACAACGGGTCCAGCTACGTCTCTGGTGAACTGGCGGCATGGTTGCAAGACAAAGGCATGAAGCACTCTCGCGGGGCACCGTATCATCCACAGACCCAAGGCAAGATTGAACGCTGGCATCAAACCTTGAAGAACCGCATCCTGTTGGGTCTAGCTGGGCCAACGTCCTCTGGGTGATCTTCGTCTGCATGCTTCATCATTAGTAGCCAATTGGTAGCCTAAATAATTGCACAACTTGCAGCAGCGGCACAGTGCGAAAATCAGAAATGCTCGTTTTCTTTGAAAAAGTGGTGCCCAGGGGCGGAATCGAACCACCGACACGAGGATTTTCAATCCACTGCTCTACCCCTGAGCTACCCGGGCACGGGATGCGGCGACCATAAGATCACTGCTTGGGTGCGGGCGTTCTAGGCCGTTGTCACGGGGCTGTCCAGAGAGAATTTGGACAAATCAGTCAATGAGGTTTCGTATCATCAGCCTGTGGCGGAACTTCATCATCAGGATCGTTCGATGCGACCGCATAAGTACCATTAAACCACTTGGCCAAATCCAAATCTGCACAGCGTTTTGAACAGAACGGGCGATAGGTCGCAACGGTCTCTTTTTCGCACATTGGACAGGCCATTACAGATCCTCAGAGACGAGATCACTAAGCGGCAGCCGCTCTCGTTTGCGCTGTAGTTCGTAGTGTCCAAGCGGTGTCCAACCGACCAATGCAGTCTCGATCCGGTCCGCTCGAAACGCAGCCCGAAGTGTGGTTTCAAACTGCTTACGGTCATTCTTGGTCATCGGGGCCAGATCCAGCGTGATCTGCCCGCCAAGGCCGCGCAAACGCAACTGACGCGGCAATGCGCGTGCGACAGACATGTTCACTTTGAGACCAGCTGCAACGGACGTGTCCCCGCCTGTATTGACGTCCACCGCAATCAGGGCGCGGGTCGGTTCGATATACATATCACCAGAGGTCAAGCGCACCTTGGGGTCAAAAAACGCAGGCAGTTGATCCAGCACGCCGTGGCTCTCGAACCCGCCAGCATCGGTCATTACATCCGACTGGTCGGTCCATTCGCGCCATGCTGTTACATGGGGACCATCACCCTCATTCAGCATCTCTGCGTTTGGACCTTCGGCTTGGGCGATCACATGGTCAGCAATCGCCAGCATAGCTTCGATGTCTTCGGCGATTTCTTCGGCATCGGCACCGTCGCAGGACGATCTCAGGATCAGACCGTGATCGCCGTCAAAAACACTGTGTGCAACCGCGAGCAATGTATCGCGTGCGTCATCATCACGGATCGACCGGCTGACGTTCACACCCGGCGCACCGGGGGTTACGATCGCGTAACGGCTCTTGAACAATACCTTATGCGTGACAGGCACTGCTTTGCCCTCATCCGCATAGCCGGTCACTTGAACGAGAATAGGTTGGCCCGGTGCCAATCCCTTGGCGGCCCGCAGAAACCCTGTGTCGCCATCAGGCAGGCGCACCATCATACCGCCCTGCCCTTTGAGCGGACGATCACAGATCGCACGAAAGATTGTGCCAGGGCGCGGAACATCACCGCCGTCGATCAGAATATCGTCTAGCTTACCTTCGACCATGCGTGCGGCAGCTTCGACACCGTCAATATGGTCCAAAATGATCGTCGTCTTGTTCATCAAATTCCCTCGAAAACGGGCACACCGGCCGTTCTTAGCAACGCTGCGGCTTCGGCCAGCGGCAAACCTACGACGCCAGTGAACGATCCGTTGATCCACGGGATAAAGGCCCCCGCCGGTCCTTGGATCGCATAGCCCCCTGCCTTGCCCTGCCAGTCATTAATGGCGAGATAGGCGTTCATCTCGTCGTCCGACAGGCGCTTCATTCGAACGGCAGTCTCAACCACCCGTTCCCACAGCTGTTCGCCGGACCGGACCGCCACAGCAGTGATGACCCGATGACGACGCCCGCCGAGAGCCGTCAGAAACGATGCGGCTTCGCCAGCATCCACAGGCTTGCCAAAAATACGGCGGCCCAGCGCGACAGTGGTGTCGGCGCATAGGACAACCTCACCAGCGCCCAGCGTGACAGCCGCCGCCTTTTCCCGCGCCATACGCGCACAATAAGGTCGAGGCTTTTCGCCAGCTAGGGGTGTTTCATCAATATCGGGGGGCCGCACGTCCGAAGGGACAACGCCAATCTGCGCGAGCAGCTCTAACCGCCGCGGCGAGCCAGAGCCTAGAACAAGCGTCGGGGCATCGGTCATTTGCACAGCCCTAAATGCTGTACAAACCGACACCGCACGTTATTTAAAGCGGTAATTGATCCGACCCTTGGTCAAATCGTAAGGGGTCATCTCGACCTGTACTTTGTCGCCAGCCAGAACACGGATGCGGTTTTTGCGCATCTTGCCTGCCGTATGTGCGATGATCTCATGGCCGTTTTCCAGCTCGACCCGAAATGTCGCATTAGGCAGGAGTTCCTTCACGACGCCGGGAAATTCGAGCAGTTCTTCCTTGGCCATGGTATCTCCATACTTATCCGTCCGCCCAAATGCGAACAGAGCACTAAATGCGCCCGAACACGCGGGTTTTCAAGGGTTAATCGTCGTTGTCGCGTCTTTGTTCGGATAAACTCTGGTCCGAGAGGCACACAAGACCCAGGGGCACGGCGTCCTTTTGGCCTACCTGCCAGAGGCACGACCTTGCTAGACGGTGGCCGGTCCCCAACGCGCAATCAAACGCTCGCGGATTTGGTCACGGCTTTGACGGTACGACACCAATCGGTCTTCGCGGCCCTCGCCCAATCCCGTCGGATCCAGAATGGGCCAGTATTCCACCTCGAGATGAAAGAACCGCGTCAAATCCAGCGCTCTGCGCTGGCTGGCCGGCGACAACGCCAGAACCAGATCAAAGGACGATAGGTCATCGCCCCAATTCTCCATCTCATCAAAGGATCGCGAACGATGGCGCGACAGTTCGACCCCGAGCTCGGCGCAGACAGAAATCGCAAAGCCGTCGATCTCAAGATCATTTTTGACACCTACGGACTGAATGTAGCACCCAGTTCCATAGAGCTGCTTCATGATCCCTTCGGCCATGGGCGATCGGACAGCATTGTGGTCACAGCAAAACAGCACAGACTGAGGCAGCGGCTGGATGACAGTGCTTTCCTCCATCCTGTGCTCAGCCTCCGAAATGCAGGACGCAGATCAGCGTAAAGAGCCGGCGCGCCGTGTCGATGTCGACCTCGGCCTTGCCCTCTAGACGCTCTTGCAGCACCCGTGCACCTTCGTTGTGAATTCCGCGACGCGCCATATCGATCGTTTCGATCTGGCCCGCAGGCAATGTTTTGACAGCATCAAAATAGCTCTCGCAAATCTGAAAGTAGTCTTTGACCACCTGACGAAATGGGCCCAGCGACAAATGAAATTCGCCAGCGGCCTGTTCAGCCTCAGTCGCGATATCAAACACCAACCGCTTTTCCCGAATGGCAAGCCCTAGACGGTACGGGCCATCAAGGACCGCGCGTCCGTCACGTGCTGGCAGCGCAAAGCTATTGTCTTCGAGCAGATCAAACATCGCCACCTTGCGCTCTTGATCGATTTCAGGCGTGGGCGGCGGCAAATTGCGATCATCCAGATCTATGTGAATAATTCGGCTCATTCCTAACCCTCGTTCAAACGGTCAAGCCGCGCGCGCACACTTAGACCGTGCGCCTCAAGGCTCTCTGACTGGGCCAAACGTTCGGCCGCAGGGCCAATCGCCGCCAAAGACGCGGGCGTCATTTTGGCCAATGTTGTCCGTTTTACAAAATCCATCACGCTCAACCCGCTAGAGAACCGCGCCGACCGCGCTGTTGGCAGCACGTGGTTTGGTCCCCCAATGTAGTCACCAATCGCCTCGGGCGTGAACCCCCCTAGGAAAATGGCCCCTGCATGAGTGATCTTCTGGGACAGCGCATCGGGGTCGCCAACACATAGTTCGAGATGCTCGGGCGCCATACGGTCCGACAGCGTCGCCGCCTCGTCGAAATCGCGCACGGTGATCACCGCCCCAAAGTCGCGCCAGCTGGCCGCTGCGATTGTTCGGCGTTCGAGCGTTTCGAGCCGCTTGTCAACGGCGTCTGCCACAGCGCGCCCGAACGCGGCGTCATTAGTCATCAAAACCGACTGTGCGCTCTCGTCATGCTCGGCTTGGCTAAGCAGATCGAGCGCGATCCAATCAGGATCATTTTCCTTGTCAGCGATGACCAAAATCTCGGACGGGCCAGCGATCATATCGATGCCCACCTTGCCAAACACGCGCCGCTTGGCAACCGCGACAAAGGCATTGCCCGGACCTGTAATCTTGTCCACGGGGGCAATCGTGTCCGTCCCGTAGGCCAGAGCGGCCACCGCTTGGGCGCCGCCAATGCGGTAGATCTCGTCGACACCTGCGATTTGCGCGGCCAATAGCACCAGCGGGTTTGCGATACCGTCAGGGGTTGGCACCACAATCGCGAGCCGTTTGACCCCTGCAACCTGCGCAGGGATCGCATTCATCAAGACCGAACTGGGGTAGCTCGCCAATCCACCTGGCACATAGAGCCCCGCGGCCGACACAGGCGTCCACCGCCATCCCAGTGTCGCGCCACTGTCGTCGGTCCACGTCTCGTCGCGCGGCATTTGGCGCTCGTGATAGGCCGTGATCCGGGCCGCCGCCAGCTCGAGCGCTTCGCGGTCTTCTTTTGAAACTTTGGCGCATTCCGCTGCGATCTCGTCCTTGGAAAAGGCAAGCGTCTGCGGCGTCAGGTCCATGCGGTCAAATTTTGCGGTCAGATCAATCACCGCAGCATCACCACGAGTGCGCACATCAGCGATGATGGCTGCGACGGCGTCATCAACATCTGGGCTGTCTTCCCGCTTGGCCGTGAGCAGCGCGCCAAAGGCCGCTTCAAAGTCAGAGTCAGCAGTATTCAGAAACTGGGGCATATCGGATCCTATCGGTTCCGCCCTGATCTATCTGCAAACAAGGGCGGTTTGAACCACCCTTTTGACAGGGTGCGGTTAATCTAGCGAATGAGTTGGCGCCTTACGAGAAGGTGCGACATAGGGCCGTGTGACGTCTTTCAAGACCACTTCGAGCGCTTCGCACTCGATCTTGATCGCACCATCGCCGGCCAGCGTGAGCAAAACGGCACCGTCGGCATCTGCACCTGCGTCCCATGTGACTGACAACAACGACATCACTGTCTCGTCGTCGCGCGCGATCCCTTGGGTCGCGACCTTCTGGGCGCCTTCTATCACCAGCACGGCCTGAACCCGTTCGAAATTGCGGGACCGCCGTTCGGCCAAGGTCGCGTCTTCCCAACGGAACCGGTTCAACAAAATCGCAAAGCGACCTGTCTTGCGGTCCCACGTCATTTCAGACGCAGGAAAAACAGCATCTTGGATCAACGCCGACATGACATTCAAGTCGTCGGTATCCACGGCCATCAAGCGGAGAGGCCGTTCAGCCCCATCTTCAAATTTTGCGTCTTCGGTCATACGCCTTTGATCCGTTCCACGTTTGCGCCCACGCCTTGCAGCTTTTTCTCGATGTGCTCGTAACCACGATCAAGGTGGTAGACGCGGTTTACCTGAGTTTCACCCTCGGCGGCGAGACCTGCGAGGATCAGCGACACCGAAGCACGCAAATCAGTCGCCATGACCTGTGCGCCCTTCATCTTTTCGACACCGTGCACGGTTGCCGTGCCGCCCTGAACTGCGATGTTTGCACCCATACGGATCAATTCCGGCGCGTGCATAAAGCGATTTTCAAAGATCTTCTCTTCCAGAACCGAAGTCCCATCGGCCAGACAAAGCATCGCCATCATCTGCGCTTGCAGATCGGTTGGAAAGCCGGGGAACGGCTCGGTCACGACGTCGACGGCTTTGACGCGGTCGCCCGTGCGTTTGACCAACAAACCGTTCTTGGTTTCGGACACATCCAAACCAGCCAGCGCAAGTTTCTCAACAAAGGCACCGATTAAATCCAAACGCCCACCAAGACACTCGACCTCACCACCGCAGAACGCAGGTGCGAGCATAAAGGTGCCCAGTTCGATCCGGTCCGTCACAACGGGGTGCGTGGCCCCGCCCAAACGATCAACACCCTGAATTTCGATGCTGCTGTTGCCATCACCAGAAATCTGCGCACCCATCTTGCGCAGGCAATCCGCGAGATCGACGATCTCGGGCTCGCGTGCTGCGTTGTTGATGACTGTCGTGCCTTTGGCCAATGTCGCGGCCATCATGATGTTTTCGGTCGCGCCCACAGACGCAAACGGGAAATCAACGACAGCACCTTTCAGCTTGCCGCCCTCAGCCTTGGCATGCAGGTAGCCATCCTTGAGCTCGATGTCCGCGCCCATCTTGGCCAAACCGTCAGTGTGAATATCCATCGGGCGGGCGCCAATCGCGCAACCGCCAGGCAGCGACACAACCGCGACGCCTTCACGAGCAAGCAAGGGGCCAAGTACGAGGTTGGATGCGCGCATCTTGCGCACGATGTCATAGTCAGCCACATGGTTGATCGGGCCGTGCGACGACATCGCCTGAACTTTGCCGTCTTTCATGCTGGTGACCTCTGCCCCCAGTGACTGCAACAGCTGGGTCATCGTCTTGATATCCGAGAGACGGGGTGCATTTGTCAGCATCAGAGGTTCCTCAGACAACAGGGTCGCTGGCATCAGCGTCAGTGCCGCGTTCTTGGCACCCGCGATCTCGATCTGTCCTTTGAGCGGTCCACCGCCTTTGACCAAAATAGAATCCATTGCCCGCCTACTCTTTCTCTTTACCTGTGACGGACGGCGCTGTGCGCGCCCGTGCTTGTGCCTTACGCCGCCCCATGTTTGCCTTCAATGCCGCTTTGAGACGTTGTTCACGCCGCTCGGCCTCGGTTGGCTGGGATTTAGGGTCTTTTTTCTGCGTCATACAACAGGCTTTAACCGCTTGTGCAAAAACCGTCCAGTCAGGGCTTGCACCATTCGCACAGAACCGCTAATTCCCGCGCCAGTGCTGTGGTAGCTCAGTGGTAGAGCACACCCTTGGTAAGGGTGAGGTCGGGAGTTCAATCCTCCCTCACAGCACCATTAAGATATTGAAAAAAAATCAATATTTTATGAAGTTGCTTTTCCAAAAATACCGCAAATCCAGCAATGCTGGATTACCTTACCTCGGACCTCACCCCAACAGGTCCGAATGTCTTTTGTGTCTCGCGGTCAAACAGACACCACTTGCCGGTGCGCCACCCCCGGCCAGACGATCCTGACTGCCACCCTATTCATCCCTGTCCCCGACAACCATGTCGGCAAACTTGGAAGCCGCCGAGGCCAACGACCCGTATTGGATCGCGCCCGCACGTGGCGCTGCCAGCGTCGGCACGGTTGGCGTTACGGAAAGCAGAGCGGACAGGAACGGCCCGACGGTAAGCAGGTAGGCGCTTTTGACTGCGGTGTGTTCCGCTTTATTGGTGTTCGGGCTGTTGCAGCCAAGGCCGGGGACAGCCTTCAACACGTTCTGAATATGCGAGAGAGTGTAGGCTACGCCCGCGCCCGACGACACGCTCGTCAGATTGCGCTCAAAACGCATACCGTAAAGAATGTTGTAAGGAATATCGAACGGCCCATACACGCCCGACCGGCTCACAGCCGTCCACAAAAACTCTGGCATCCTGACGGGTGTATTCTTCTACAATCTTAGAACCACAGATCTCAGCCAACCTATTTACAGCAATAAAAACAGGCTTAGGGTTGATACCCTTTAGTTCGACGTATTCTTGTGTGATTTCAACTAAATTAGTCATTTTGTTATCCTTATGTTTTCCCAAGAGGAATCGACATAAGAATGAAGCCCCCACACAGACTCACTTACCGCCATCGGTACCGCCTATATTATTGATTAATATGGACTTATATTACCTGATCAGAATCATTTAGTACCATATCTGCGAAATACTTAGTAACGACCTCATCTTTAGGCTCCAGCGCTTTCGATATGGCACTCAGCAGGTCCATCCGGCTAACAGGTTTCATCAAACTAATCTCCGACGGCTTGAGCCGATTGCCCTGCGCTGCAGTTTCTGACGCATAACCAGACAAGAAAATGCAAGGAATGTTTGGATTGATCAAACGGATCTCTTTTGCTAAATTGGGCCCCAGAAGTGTGCCCGGCATGATGACGTCTGTCAGAAGAAGATCAAACCCACACTCGGACTTGAACACCTCCAAAGCCTCGTCGCCGCTGTTTGCTGTCGTGACAGAGTGTCCTGCATTTTCCAGAATGCTTTTCAGTATGTTCATGACTTCTATCTCGTCTTCGGCAACCAGGATTTTTGCACAATTTTTCGGTGAATGAAGCCGTTTGCGGACGTGACGAGTGGGTTTATCGGCCACTTGCTCAGCCGATTTGAAATAAAGTTTGAATGTCGTGCCAACGCCAACTTCGGAATAAACACGGATGGCGCCACCGGACTGCTTGATAAAACCCTGCACCATCGAAAGGCCCATCCCCGACCCTTCCCCGACGGGCTTCTCAGTATAGAAGGGTTCAAAGATCTTTTCGAATTTATCTGCTGGAATACCATGTCCTGTATCGCTGATGCCGAGCACGACATAGCTGCCCGGTCCGATATCCTCATCCCGATCAGAGTTATATTTGTCGTAAATTTGCAGGTTGGCGGTTTTAATCGTCACCTTGCCACCCTCCGGCATTGCATCCCGTGCGTTTAGAAGAAGGTTAATCAGCGCATTCTCCATTGACGTGGGATCCAGTTCAACATCCCAAAGCTCCGCAGCTAGCGAGTTTTCGATAATTACCGTCTCAGGCAAAACCCGAGCGCCCCACGTCATTGTGTTTCGAATTATCTGGTTTAAGTTTATGTGCGTCGGTTCAAGATGTGCGCGCCGTGCAAAGCTGAGCAGGTTTTTCGTCAGGCTTGCGCCACGCATGGTCGCCTCAATCGCGTTCTCGATTAACTCTCGTTTATCGTCATCTTGAGATGTTTCAAGGCTTAGTTCCAGATTGCCAAGGGTAACAGCAAGCAAGTTATTGAAGTCATGTGCTACACCACCTGTCAGCGTGCCAATGGCCTCGACCCGTTGTGACTGTCGCAGGCGCGCTTCTGCCTCGCGCAACTCAGTTATATCAATACTCGTGCCGATGCTTGCGGTCACATTGCCAGCTCTATTAAAAACCGGTTCGACTATTTCATAGATATACCGGATCCCACGAACTGGATGCAGGGCGCGGTATTCAAAAACTTGAGTTCCAAAGTCATCCAGTCGTGCGATGGCGTTCTTGACGACGTGACGGTCATCAACATGCACATGGTATGTATAAGGATTAAATTGTGCAGTTTTTAGAACAAATTCATTGGGTGTTAAGCCAAAATTTGCGGCGTACCGTTCGGAGCAGAAGGTACAAGTGTTGGTGGTCCTGTCAAACTCAAAGTGACCGATGCCGGCAATTCGGATCGCAGTCTCTAGTCGCGCTTCACCTTCTGCGACCTTGGCTACTTGGATGTCTTTTTCAGCCGTTTCTTCCATTAATGCCAGTTGAAGCAATTTCTCTTTTTTAGTCAGCGACCGAATGCTGGTATCAAGTTGATCTCTCAACCGACCAAGCCGGAAGCCAACACCTACAAAGAGCAGTGATCCGAGTGCCACCTGTAGAGCGCCTCCAGTCAAAGTGGGAGGGCCAAAACTTTTGAAATAGGACATAACGAGGAAGGCTCCTGCGGCAATCCCAGCGATGAGCCCCGAACGTTTTCCGCCTTGTGAGCCTGCAAGGCCAACACAAACAATGATGATCAAAAACGGCACAGGAAGAGCAAAGCCAGTAAACCGAGTGGCCTCGACGATTGCGATTGAGAGCAGCGTCGGAGCTACCCAAGAAAGTCTAGCGCCCTGCTGAACAGAACTCCCAAGTAGTCGCTTCAATTCCATCTAAATTGTTTCCAATCTTAACGTTACTGTGTCGGTTTATAATGCCCTTTGTTTCCTACAAACTCGCCTTATTCATTTTCTGCTGTCTTGTTTCATGATCAATCGGCAAAAGCATGCCATTGTCGGTGTGCTTGCGTTTTGGACCGTAGACATCTCGATGCAGTCGAATACATTCAGCAGGGCGGCACCGCGCATGAACTGAGGGGAGGACAACAAACGAAGCTCCGCCTTGGGGGGGCATCTTCCGTAGCTCTGAGGGACAGAGGCCAGTGGAAGAGATTGCATACGTAATCATCTGAGCATTCGTTTGTTGATGAATCTTGGCTAACACAGAAAGTCTCACAATCATAGCCATTAGTGTTGTTTTTGTATACTAACGAATATATTGCTAGTTAACATCAGTCTGCTCGTTTGGGGCTACCTGCGGCATCGAAAAGGGAACAAACCCATGAAAAAACGTGTTTCGCAATGGTCACAGCAAATGGTCTGGCGGTTGCGCCAAGGTTTTTTGACCGGAGTTTGAGAGTGGCGTTTTTTGGGAAGCTAGTATTGCAGGTCGTGGTAACTGGCCTAGCTGTAGCTACCTTTAGTCTTTTTCAATCTGTCTCGACGTTTCAGCGCAAGGCAGCGTACAAATCCTAGAGGAATGCCAACAGGCCATTTCTGAGGGTAACCAAACTGCTGTAGCAGATGCGGTTGCACCCATCGACATACCCTTGGTCCGCCAAGCGACGCGCATCTTTGCGGCCTTGCTGTTCAAATCTGCGATGTGCGAAACGAAGCCGGCGTAGTTTCAAAGTGCCTGTAAACCAAAACGCCAAACCGACACACGAAAGGGCAACGCCCCCGATCAAGACCCATAAAATCAGGGCGGAATGGCGTCCAGCGCCCGCCCATCCAATGAAGATGCTTGCGGCCCAAATGACTAATAACTGTGTTGGCCCGATGACATCGCAGATCCTTCTGAATGAACGTAACCTTGTCGATGTTAGCATCGGATATTGATTAACCTATCGTGTCGAATTCATGTGAAGAGTATTCAATTGGCAGGGCGTAAAGACAGCCACTTTGTGAGGCCCTAACCTCCTCGCCCGACGCATGTGAACGCAAGCAGGTTCCGTGGCTTAGGGGGCGTTTTCGGGCAAGCCCAATACAAGGAGAACTTAAAGCAGGTGGACGCACGACGAAGCAGTGCGACCGTTGGTCGAGGCGTGAGAAGTAGCTCGGCGCTGATCGCATTTGCTGAATTGTTTCTTCAAATTGAGATCGAGCAGATTGATTTCATGAGCGCTATTTATGATTTTGACACGCTTTATTTACCGCTCGAGCGTCATGCCAAACTCAAGGGTATGCACCACGCTGCGCCCACATTGTTATGACATATTCTTGTAAACGGCGACGTCCCACGCGGAGACGTTGCCGGAATCCTGGGGACCTCTCCAAGACTTTCGCCCATGATCATGACGGACATGCTGAAAGACGGGATAATAGGTTCGACCACTGCACGCGGGGCGCTTTCTTTGCGATTCCCGCCAAGCGAGCATGACCTCTTATTTCCCCGTCTATTTATTGAAGCACAACCATTCCATCAGTGTCTGACGTCAGCGCCTATGGGGGCGGTGCAGCCGCCGGACAGGGAAAGGAACGCTTGCGGCTTCTCAAAATACTCATGGCAGGGCCGCGAGTTGACCGAACAAATCAAGACACGGTAGGTTTAGTGTCTGTCAATCCAGCATCAGAAATGGTGCTGGATTTTTGCTGGATTAAGGTGTGTTCAGCGCCCAAAATCCAGCATTTCTGGCTCGTTTGTCCGTTTGTGTCTCTTTTCCTACACAAAAACTCACACAAAGGGCCTTTAAAATGAGGGTTTATTTAGGTTTTTGTCGGTTATTTTGTAGTCAGAAATGGACAGACTTACACTTGGTAAGGGTGAGGTCGGGAGTTCAATCCTCCCTCGCAGCACCACCGTTGTTTTCTTGAAAATTCGACGCACCACAATCCCACCGCACCAGCCGAAATCGACCATTCACCGTGATCTGTTCGTGGGTTTGCAAACCGGCACTTCCCCAAAAAATAGGCTACCACGATCTCTCGCAGCGGCCCAAAAAATCTTGTGGTGGGAAATCAATCCAATCCCAGCGCGGCCTTTTTCTGACGTGCCCATTCCATGATGACCATGTCACACGTCAATGCCATCAGCGACACGCAAATTCCGAGAACAAAGTTCTTGCCCAAGTCGGTCCCTGCCAGTGTCCGCTGCAGTTCTTGGCCCAAATCCTGCGTGCCGATAAAGGCTGCAATGATGACCATAAAGAACGCGAACATGATGGCTTGGTTGAACCCAACAGCCATTGTTGGCAACGCCAGCGGTAATTGAACATTCACCAGCTTCTGCATCTTGGTGGCCCCCGACATATCGGCGGCTTCGGTCATCTCTGGTGGCACATTGCGCAGCCCTTCGACCGTATAGCGGACCAGTGGGACCATCGCGAAAATCAGGATCGACATGACAACCGAGGTCGCAGTGATACCGAACAACATGATCGCAGGGATCAGGTAGATAAAGCTGGGGAAGGTTTGCGCCGTGTCACATGCCAGTAAAACCCGACGTGACCACCGTTCAGATCGCGCGGCGAACACCCCGATAGGAAGACCCAAGAGAATCGCAATCGCAACAGCCGAGAGGACAGAATAGAGCGTGATGACCGACCGGTCCCACCATCCCGAAAACGCGACCAAGCCAAAGAACACGGCCGCAAGGACCGCTGCTTTCTTGCTCGCCATCGCAAGCGCAAAGGCCACAATAAACATGATAAAGGCTGATGTCGGGATCGACAGAAGGAAATCGCGGAACGGGTTCAGAACCCACACGTTCAATACATAGCGGATGCTGCCCGTCACTGCCTGAACACCGTCCAAAGCCAAAAAGGTCTTGATCGCGGTGTCCATCTCTTTGCCTTTGGACCACGTCTGTTTGCGGCCAATCTCGCCGAACCATTCGACAAAGATCGCCAAAATCGTAAAGCCGACAAAGGCTGCCAGCCCGAGGACCAGATATTTGTGTCGGACCCACCACGGTGTGCCGCGCTCAAAATGCTCGGGCAGCTTGACGACCCATGCCTTGGACAGGCGGTCCAACGTGACCGCCAGCAGCACAATCGTCACACCAATTTCGAAAGAACGGCCCAGTTTGAAACTGCCCATCATCGCAAGCAGTTTGGCCCCAAGCCCCGGCATCCCGATGAATGCGGTCAGAACCACCATCGCGAGACACAGCATTATGACTTGGTTCACACCGACCAGAATCTCCGTCCGTGCTGCGGGTACATAAACGTGCCGCAGCATTTGCCAGCGGGAACAGCCCGACATTTTGCCAGCCTCAATGACCTCGGGCGAAACTCTTTGCAGACCTAAGGTCGTCATCAGGATCATTGGCGGGATCGCATAAACGATTGTTGCCACCGCACCAGCCGTTGGTCCGACTTTGAAAAAGATCACCGCAGGCAAGAGATAAGTGAAGAATGGAAGAGTTTGGAGAACAGACAGAACCGGCTTGATCACGCGATTAAACGCTGGTGACTTCCACGCGGCGATCCCCAGCAACAAACCAATAACAAAGGCCAAAGGCGCCGCAACGACGAGAACCGACATCGTCTCCATCGCGATTTTCCACTGTCCGATCAATGCCGTCCAGACAAAGGTGCCACCCGCGAGCAGCGCTAAACGCCAGCCCCCTAAATAGTAGCCCGCAACAGCGGCCACAGCTGCAATCGCGCTCCATGGAATGGGTCCTAGATTAGGCCATCGTCGCTTGCCAAAGAGCAAGTTAGCGGTGGTATCCAACAAGACCTGCAATTGTTCGGTCAGAAAACGTGTCACGACCAGCAGGCCCAGATCGTCCTTCACAAAGTTAAAGAACGCGTCCAGCCACGGCGCAAAAGGCGGAATCCATTCTTCGGGCAAGCGGTGAAGCCACGCAGGCAACAGGCCGCTGTATTGAATGATCGTCACGACCACAGCCGTGATCGCAAACCCCGCAGCAAGCTGTTGACGGCTCCAAACTTTGGGAACAGTATTGTTTGTTGTCACGCTGGCCATCAGTCAGCCTCGAGCAGAACAGTCAGACCATCTGCACGCTCCATCGCGCCGATAATTTCCCCATCCAAAGCGACAGGGATCGTTTTACGTTTATCGTGAACCAGCAAATTGGCGAGCTGCTTGACGTTTGATTTTGCATCGACAGGCTCGCCCGTGCCTTTCTTGCCCGAGATTGCCAACACGCCAGCCGTAATGACCCGCGCCTTGTCGATGTCTTCGGTGAATTTGCGCACATATTCAGTTGCGGGCTTCAGCACGATTTGATCCGGCGTATCGCATTGTTCGACCGCGCCGTCCTTCATGATGGCAATCCGATCGGCAAGCCTAAGGGCCTCGTCAAAATCATGCGTGATAAACACGATCGTCTTGTTCAGCATCTGCTGCAGACGAAGGAATTCGTCCTGCATTTCGCGGCGGATCAATGGATCAAGGGCCGAGAACGGCTCGTCCAGAAACCAGATATCCGGCTCAATCGCGAGGCTACGGGCAATACCAACACGTTGTTGTTGGCCGCCTGACAGCTCACGGGGAAAATAATCTTCGCGGCCTTCAAGGCCTACGAGTTTGATCACCTCTAACGCGCGTTCGCGTCGGGTGTGGCGGTCTTGGCCGCGCATTTCGAGTGGGAAGGCAATGTTGTCCAAAACAGTGCGGTGCGGCAACAGACCAAAGGATTGGAACACCATCCCCATCTTGTTGCGGCGCAAATCAATCAGTTCTTTTTCCGACAGCGACATGATGTCTTGGCCGTCGACTTCGATCGTCCCGCCAGTGATGTCATGCAATCGCGAAAAACAGCGAACCAAGGTCGATTTCCCAGATCCTGACAGGCCCATTATGACCAACATCTCACCCTTGAGGACATCAATCGATACGTCGCGGACACCTGCAATATAGCCCTGAGCGCGAATGTCTTCAAAGCTCATCTCTGGTTTGATTGTTTTTAGATGTGCTTCGGGATCGGCACCAAAGAGTTTCCAAGCGTTTTTACAAGAAATGACAGGGGCTTGCGAAGACATGTGTCACCTTTTGGGATAAGTGACCCCGCCCGGAAAACCGGACGGGGCTGGTGTCGTTTTAAACGTTTGGGTGGCTTAGTTCAGCCAAGTCTTCCAAACGTCTTCGTTTGCTTCCAGCCACTCAGCAGCGGCATCTTCTGGCTCGAGCTCGTCGATGTCGACCAGTTTAGCCATTTCAGCAATCTGTGGGTTGGTGAACGAGATGTTCTCGAGAATGCCGTATGCGTTTGGCCATTTCTCTTCCATACCGTCCCAAGCCGCTTTCTTGAGGTAGCCCGTAGCTGGGTTGCCGCAATCATACAGCGCATCTGGGTTTGGACCAACAGCTGGATCTTTGTCACAGCCATCTTCCCATGCTGGGAACTCGACGAACTCACCTGGCCATACAGCCTCGGCAAAGTTTGGTGTCCAGTTAAAGACAACCACTGGACGTTTGTCCGCTTCGGCAGCGCCGATTTCAGCCCAAAGAGCTGCAGCCGATCCCGCGTTTACAACGACAAAGTTCATATCGAGCGCTGCAACACGCTCTTGACCGTGCTTGAGCCAGTCCACTGGACCGTCGAGGTAACGACCTTTGTCGCCAGTCTCAGGTGTCGCGAACAGAGCCGCACAATCGTTCAAAGCTTCCCAAGATGGCAGGCCTGGGCATGCATCTTTGGTCCACATTGGATACCACCAGTCTTCGCGTGTCACAGCGTTGTGGTCACCCACATCGACGATACCGCCCTTTTCCAAAGCCGCGCGGAACGAAGCGCCAAAGGCCCCTTCCCATACTTCCAGCTCGAGTGTGACGTCGCCCAGACGGACCGACTCGTACACCGCTTGGCTGTCAGTTGTGACGTACTCAACGTTGTTGCCAGCCTCTTCGAGGATTTGACCTACAACATTCGACATCACGATCTGGCTGGACCAGTTGTGAATTGGAATGACGATTGGATCGTCACTGTCACCGTGACCGGCAGCCATTGCAGCGATTGGAGCGATTGCCAATACGCCAGCTGTCAGTGCTGTTGTGAATTTTTTCATTTTTAGTCTCCCTTTGAACAGTGCGCCACACTTGGCGCGCCCAACCCCTAGACGAGGCCGTGAGAGGCGATGCGATTCTCTTGTGACCACTAACACCTCAATGACCGCAGTCTGACCAATTATTCCTACCAATCAAGTTTTTTTCTTGCCGATGAAACAATCGGATGTCGCTCAATTTTTCATCGCGTCGGTTTTGCGGTGGCAAATGTCTAATATCACGAGGACGTGCGCCCCGTATCGGACCACATTGAGATTGCGAAAGGATGCATCTCATGAGGTACTCTGGATTTCAGGTCATCAAGCAGGCCCTCACTGGGCACAAAGGCTGGGCGCCCGCGTGGCGAGATCTCGAGCCACAACCACACTATGACATTGTCATCATCGGTGGTGGCGGTCACGGACTGGCGACGGCCTACTATCTGGCCAAGGAATTTGGGCAGAAAAAGATCGCAGTGATTGAAAAGGGCTGGATCGGCGGCGGCAACGTAGGTCGGAACACCACAATCATCCGTTCGAACTATTTGCTAGATGGGAACGAGCCGTTTTACGAATTCTCACTAAAACTTTGGGAGGGGCTCGAGCAGGACTTTAACTATAATGCGATGGTGTCCCAGCGCGGCATTCTCAACTTGATCCACTCTGACGCGCAGCGAGATGCGTTCACCCGTCGGGGCAACGCCATGATCCTAAATGGTGCGGATGCGGAGATGCTGACCACCGCGCAGATCAAAGAACGCTACCCGTTTCTCAACACAAATGACGCACGTTTTCCGATCAAGGGCGGTCTTGCCCAGCATCGTGGCGGCACAGTTCGTCATGATGCGGTGGCTTGGGGTTATGCGCGCGGCGGCGACAGTCGCGGTGTAGACATCATTCAAAATTGCGAAGTCACCGGCTTTAAAATCGAAAACGGCAAATGTCTGGGTGTCGAGACGACCAAAGGATTTATCGGCGCCACCAAGGTTGGTTGCGCTGTTGCAGGCTCATCCTCGCGCCTGATGTCCAAAGCAGAGATGCGCCTCCCGATGGAGAGTCACGTTTTGCAGGCCTTCGTGTCCGAGGGACTGAAACCTGTCTTGCCCGGCGTCATCACCTTTGGCGCAGGACATTTCTATTGCAGCCAGTCTGACAAGGGAGGCCTTGTTTTTGGCGGCGACATCGACGGCTACAACTCTTATGCCCAGCGCGGCAACTTGCCCGTGGTCGAAGACGTCTGCGAAGGCGGCATGGCAATCTTGCCTGCGATTGGGCGTGCACGATTGCTGCGGATGTGGGGCGGGATCATGGACATGTCGATGGACGGCTCGCCCATCATCGACCGCACTCATATCGAAGGCCTATATTTCAACGGTGGCTGGTGCTACGGCGGGTTCAAAGCAACGCCCGCCTCCGGCTTTGCCTTTGCGCATTTGCTGGCCAAAGACGCCCCGCACGAGACCGCAACCGCATACCGCTTCAACCGTTTCGAGACCGGTCACATGATCGATGAAAAAGGGATGGGCAATCAGCCCAATTTGCACTGATGATTATCAATCACCCCTTGCTAGGCCCCCGCGACAGCGCCGAATTCACCTATCTTGGCGATGCGCGCCTGATCGACCGCCCCGACTGGCAATCCGACACAGCCACGGCAGAATTTCACGACTATGGCTATCTGCGTGACAACCCAGCGGGCAATCACCGCGAGCTGTGGTTCCACGAAGGCGGCGACCGCTCTTGGCTGGTTGTCACCCGCAACACTGTCACTCACGAGATCAAGTCAGTCGAACTTGCCCGTGACGTGGCCCGTGCACAGGGGCGTTCCAAATGACCCAGAAAAATCGTCTTAAAGGTGGTCAAATTGACACCTCGCAAACTCTGAATTTCAGCTTTGATGGCAAGCAGTTCACAGGACACCCTGGTGACACGCTGGCATCGGCTTTGGTGGCAAACGGTGTTCGGCTGATGGGCCGTTCGTTCAAATATCACCGTCCACGCGGCCTTTTGACCTCGGGCTCAGAAGAGCCTAATGCGTTGGTCGAACTGCGCGCCGGAAACCGCCAAGAGCCGAACACACGTGCGACGACGATTGAATTGTTTGATGGTTTGCTCGCCAAGAGCCAGAATCGCCTCGGGTCGCTCAAGTTCGATCTGTTGTCGATCAACGATCGGTTCTCAAACTTTCTCGCCGCTGGTTTCTACTACAAAACCTTCATGTGGCCTGCCGCTTTTTGGGAGAAGATTTACGAACCGATCATTCGCAACGCAGCGGGTCTTGGCTCGCTCTCGCTTGAGGACGATCCGGACGTCTATGATAAAGGGTTCCTGCATTGTGATCTGTTGATTATCGGCGCGGGGCCATCGGGCGTTGCTGCCGCTCTGACCGCTGGTCGTGCCGGTGCGCGGGTCATTCTCGCCGACGAAGATTTCCGTATGGGTGGACGTCTCAACAGTGAAACGATTGCTGTGGGCGACGCTCATGGCTCTGATTGGGCCGCCCAAACCGTAGCCGAGCTGGCCACCCTTCCAAATGTTCGCATGATGGCACGCACAACAGTGATCGGTGCGTTTGACCATGGCACCTATGGCGCGGTTGAACGGGTCAGCGACCATCTCCACACCCCTGACGCTGGCAAACCGCGACAGATCCTGTGGCGTCTCTATACCAAACGAACATTGTTGTGTGCGGGTGCAATCGAACGGCCTATCGCGTTCGAAAACAACGACCGTCCTGGCATCATGATGGCAGGTGCGGTGCGCAGCTTTGCCAATCGCTGGGCCGCGACACCGCACGAACGGGTCGCTATTTTCACCAACAATGATGACGGCCACCGAACCGCCGCTGATCTACATGCAAAAGGCGTCAAAATCGCTGCCGTGGTCGACACCCGCGAAGGTGCCCCACGCAGCAACAGCTACGAAGTCCTCGCTGGCGCGCAAGTCACGGACACCAAAGGTCGGCTGGGCCTGACATTTGCCGAAGTAAAATTGGCGGATGGCAGCACTCGCAGACTAGATTGCGGCGCGCTGGCAATGTCAGGTGGCTGGAACCCGAATGTTCACATGACCTGCCACCAACGCGGACGCCCGACGTGGAACGATGACATCGCGGCCTTTGTCCCCAGTGCAGAACTGCCTGCGGGCATGTCCGTCGCCGGAGCCGCCACAGGTGTCTTTTCGACCCATGCCGCATTGACCACTGGCGCAAAAGAAGCAGCCGCGATCCTACGCGACCTAGGCATCAAATCTCGTGCGCCAAAGATGCCACAAGCCGAGGATGCGCCAACCAACATCACGCCATTCTGGTATGTCGAAGGCGCAAGCCGCGCGTGGCTGGACCAACAAAACGATGTGACCGTCAAAGACGTCAAGCTCAGCCACCAAGAAGGCTTTCGTTCGGTCGAACATCTCAAACGCTACACCACATTGGGGATGGCCACCGATCAGGGCAAGACATCCAACATGGGCGGCTTGGCCGTGATGGCTGAAATCGCGGGCAAAACCATTCCAGAGGTTGGCACAACGATCTTCCGCCCCCCTTATACCCCCGTCCCGATTGGCACGTTTGCGGGCAGAGCGCGTGGAATGGACTTCCACCCAACACGCAAGACACCCAGCCACACCTTTGCAGAAGAGCGTGGAGCCGTGTTTGTCGAGGTCGGCAACTGGCTGCGTGCGCAGTGGTTCCCGATTGAGGGCGAAACCACGTGGCGTGAAAGCGTTGACCGTGAAGTGTTGGCCACCCGCAACTCTGTTGGCGTTTGCGATGTCACCACATTGGGCAAAGTTGATGTCCAAGGCGCAGACGCTGCGGACTTTCTCAACAAAATCTACTGCAACGGCTTTGCCAAACTTGCTGTCGGCAAAGTGCGGTATGGCCTGATGCTGCGCGAAGACGGCATTGCAATGGATGATGGCACCGCCGCACGGTTGGCCGAAGACCATTTTGTTGTCACGACAACCACGGCCAACGCTGTTGGTGTTTACCGTCACATGGAATTTGTGCGCCAGTGCCTGTTCCCAGACATGGACGTGCAGCTGATCTCGACCACCGAAGGTTGGGCGCAATACGCCGTGGCGGGCCCCAACAGCCGCAAGGTGCTGGAAAAGATCGTTGACCAAGACATCAGCAACGAGGCGTTCCCATTCATGGCCTGTGCAAATATCACCGTCTGTGGTGGTCTGCGCGCGCGTCTGTTCCGCATCTCATTCTCAGGCGAGCTGGCTTATGAAATCGCTGTGCCGACGCGCTATGGCGACGCCTTGATCCGTGAGATTATGACAGCTGGAGCCGATTTCGACATCGTCCCTTACGGCACCGAAGCCCTGGGTGTGATGCGGATTGAAAAAGGCCACGCTGCAGGCAACGAGCTGAACGGCACGACCAGCGCCCTGAATCTTGGGATGGGTCGCATGGTCAGCAAGAAAAAGGATAGCATCGGCAGCACCCTGTCTGAACGCCCCGGCATGAACGAGGCAGATGCGCTGGCTCAGGTCGGCATCAAGCCGACCAATCCGAACGACCCTGTGCCTGCGGGCGCGCACCTGATGGCCGCCGACGGCCCGATCGACGCGGCCCACGACCAAGGGTATGCGACCAGTGCCTGCTACTCGCCCATCTTAGGTCATTCTATCGCAATCGGATTTCTCAAGGACGGCGCAAACCGCAAAGGCGAGGTCATGCGTCTGGTGAGCCCCCTGACCGGTATCGAAACCCAAGTTGAAATTGTCAGCGCCCACTTTATCGACCCAGATGGAGAGCGGTTGCGTGCATAATCTCAAACCCCTCACAGCCCTCGGTGGCGCAGTTGCGGACGTTCAAAC
Source organism: Thalassobium sp. R2A62 (assembly GCF_000161835.1). GTDB lineage: Bacteria > Pseudomonadota > Alphaproteobacteria > Rhodobacterales > Rhodobacteraceae > Thalassobium. Next base: position 3,299,844 of record NZ_GG697169.2, on the reverse strand, counting down.
CGTCGGAACCCTGACCATTTGCGAAGTGCCTGATTTGGCGCTGGCATCCGTCGCTGCGCGATTGGGTCGCGAAAAACAAACGCTCAAGACGCTCAAGACTTTGGTTGGCGCGACCCTACCCGGTCCGGGCAAGGCATCGCTCAAGGGCGACATCCCGGCCATGTGGATTGGCCCAGACCAATGGATGCTAAGCGCGGACTATGCCGATCACGAAACGCTTTTCGAAACCGTTGCTGGCGCGACCGGAGCCGACGCTTCTGTCACAGAACAGTCCGATGGTTGGGTTTGTTTTGACATCTCAGGCTCGCAAATGCCTGCGATGTGCGAACTGCTGTGCCCCGTTGATATTCACGGCATGGCTGTTGGCGACGCCACGCGTTCTACGATCCACCAGATGGGATGCTTTATCTGCAGAACAGGTGACACCGAATTGCGAGTGATTGGACCACGATCGTCAGCCGGATCATTGCATCATGCACTGATCGCCGCCGCCCATTCGGTCGCTTAGGCCGCTGGGATCGGGCCGTTGTCCTGAACGCGAAACATATTGATTTTGCGGCGATCCTCAGCGGGATGAAGACCAAACACTTCTTCGTAGTTCGCGATCATCGTAGTGGACGAGGCATAGCCAACCGCCAGCGCGATCTCGGTCATCGTATCATTTGAATATAGCACCAACTGCCGCGCGGCCTTCATCCGAAGGGCACGGTAATAATGCAGTGGGCTCTTTCCCGTCGTCTTTTTGAACATTCGTTCCAGTTGTCGACCTGAGACACCGATGGCGTTGGCGACGTCTGCCACGTTGACGGGATCCTCGATATGGCTGGCAAACATATCAACCGCATCACGAACGGCCACTGGCAACATATCATCTGTGCTGGCGGCATTCATGGTCGGGACCCGTTGTGCGACGCCTTGGCGGCGAACCAATGGGTGTTGGAACCAACACGCAACTTCGGTCGCGACACCAGCACCCAGCGTCTCTTCGATCAGGTGAAGCGATAGGTCAAAGGCAGCCGCGGCACCCGATGCCGTAATGCGCCGATCACTGAACGACATCACCTCGTCCGTCGCGGCTAGATCTGGGAACTCGGCATCAAAAGCAGCCGCATAACACCAATGAACCGACGTCGTGCAATCCGACAGCAACCCCGCACGAGCGAGCGGGAAAACACCCCCGCTAACCGCGCCCAGCGTCATGCCGTGCCGCGCGCTTTTGCGCAGCTTGCCCTCAGAGGACGTCGGATTTTCAAAGCGACTGGTGGGGCCACTTAACAAAAACAACTGGTCCAATGTTTCGAGGTCATCCAAAGCAAGATCAGGGTCGAAAGACACCCGAGCACTGGCCTCGACACGCGCTCCGGTCTCGCTGATAAGTGCCCAGTCAAAAGCTGTGTGGCCTACAATTTCATTCGCAGCACGAAGAGGTTCAATCATCGAAGTCAGGCAAGCCATTGGAAAGCCTGGGAAAATCAGGAATCCGAGCTTGATTTTTTTACCAGTATTCATATTTTTACACTATCAGGAAAAAATCCTGCTAAGCTAGAGCCAACATTTCAAAACGAGCGACTTGATTGAGACTGACAAAGGAATAGAAGGCAACCGGTAATGAACGTCGAATCTCCGAGGTCAAATATGAGTGCTGCGCAATTAAGCCAGAACCCCCACAGATTGCGCGAAGTGCGCGAGAATGTGTTGGAAGTCGCGATTGGACGAGAAGTCAAGGGATTCAGACGCCGTCAGAACATGACCGTTGCCGAGCTATCCGCCATGACAGGTCTGTCGATCGGGATGCTATCCAAGATCGAGAACGGCAACACATCACCATCCCTGACCACACTGCAAACCCTCGCTGATGCGCTAACTGTCCCAATTACATCCTTTTTTTCAGGCTTCGAGGAAAAGCGGATGGCGGTCCATACCCCTGCGGGTGAAGGCGTCGAGATGGAGCGGGACGGAACCCGAGCCAACCATCAATACAATCTGTTGGGCCACATTGGTGCCAACGCGAGCGGCGTGATCGTCGAGCCTTATCTGATCACCCTTTCGGCGAAATCAGACGTATTTCCAACGTTCCAGCATGGCGGGATCGAAACGATCTATATGCTGGAGGGGGAAGTTGATTATCGACATGGTGACGCTGTCTATTCGCTGAAACCCGGAGACACGTTGTTCTTTGATGCGGACGCGCCGCACGGGCCAGAGGTTCTGGTAAAGCTGCCAGCGCGGTATCTTTCGATTATTTCGTACCCGCAGAAACGTTAACCCACCGTTCGGGTTCGTTTTCGAACAGATCCCCATGCCCCAAAGATCCAAAAAATATGTAATTTATGTATTTTTGGTTCTGAAATACATAATTTGCATATTTTGGAATCGCCCAAACCCGCGTGTCAATCCGTGCGGTGGCGCAAGGATTGGAACACACAGGTTAAAGCGTTAACCAGTTTGGGACGCCCCCTTGGGACCCTATCTTAGGGGTGGCTCGGTGTCGAAATCAGGCCAGATGCCAGGGCTGGTCGGCTGCCCATCATCAAATTTTGACAGGTAATCGAGCATCATCGGACGGTTGTCGATAAAGCCTTTGTACGTCGCCAATTCCTCGGGGAGATCACGGATCACGCGGTGCAAACGGCGACCCCATTTTGGCATCGTCATCATGTCCTGAAAGCTGCACAGGTAGCAGCGGATCGGGAACACGAGCGCATTTGAACGTGGCAGACGGAAGAACGTCTGAAGCTCGACCCGCAGGTGCTGTTTCGCGCCAATGTTTTCGGGCGTCAGCGTGGTCTTTTGGATACCCCATTTGTGATAGTTCTCGGGCGACGTGTCCAACAGCGGGTTCACGGTCATCGTCCAGTTTAAACGCCGCGCGGGCGAGCCCTGTTGAATGTTCAACAGGAATTTTAGCGCACGAACAAAGATGCCTTTTTCGTGAGCCAGTGGAACCGGCGCATGCCATTCAAAAAAGTTCATGCCGAGATCAAAGTCGAGCGACCAATCGGCCTGTGTCGTGATCATGCCCGCGTCCATCCACAGGTTATCATCCCGTTGATCAAGGACGCAAAAATCACCTTGGGTCTGACGGGTGATGTATTCCATCGGGCCATACGGCAGCGTGGTTTCATCAAGAAACACAAAGCTGTCGTCGATGCCCAAAGGTTTGTTCAGCCAGCGCCAGTTGTCGCCATCGCGGTGCAGTTCGAAGAGATCAGGATAGTCCTCGGATTTGGACACCATGATGAGTTCCAACAGATCCCAGCCCGCCAACGTCATGTGCGGCAGCGACTGACAGCGCAGCGGATCATCGGCCAGTACCATCGCACGGTCGCGCATTTCCGAGACATAATGCTCGTCTACGTCGAAACGCTTTTCATAAATGCTGTCTGCGGGGCCGCCTTGGTGTTGTTCCATGTTGACCGAATACATGTAGCTGTCTTCGTGGAACGGAAACGGAAAGCGTTTGATCGCGCGTTCCGAGTTGTGGAACGAATAGTCGTCGCGGAAGGTTTCGTCGTTGAATTGAATGGTCATTGGATCGCCTCCTTAGCGGTCGAGCACGAGGGTCTTGCCCTCGAAGCGGGACACACATGGCATGATTTTCTGGCCCGATGCGTGTTCTGCATCCTCGAGCCAGTGATCGCGGTGAATGAAATTGCCGGAATAGTCGATAACGCTGGTTTCGCATTGCCCGCACGCGCCGCCGCGGCACAGGTATGGCGCGTCGACACCTTCGCGTTCCATCGCTTCGAGCAAGCTCTCTTGTTCGCCGACTTGGATGGTTTTGTTCGAAATCGCCAGCTTGACCTCAAAGGGTTTACCGGGTTGTGGAGCGAGGAATTCCTCGTAGTGGATCGCCTCGGCAGGCCAGCCCGCAGCCGCAGCCGTTCTGCGCACCCACTCGATCATACCTTTGGGCCCGCACACGTAGATATGCGTGCCAAGCGGCTGACCATCCAGCAGGTTCTGCAGATCGATCATCTGCTTTTGATCATCGTAGTAGACGTGCGTGTTGTTGGGGTGGTTTTCTGTCAGCTCGTCAACATACGAGCCCAGCGCGGATGTGCGGCAGGCATAATGGAGTTCCCATAGGCCATTGCTGCGCTCGAGCTGTTTGAGTTGCGCAAGGAACGGCGTGATGCCGATGCCACCTGCGATAAAGAGGTGTTTACGCGCGCGCAGATCGAGGCTGAAAAGATTGACCGGATAGCTGATGGTCATCTCGTCGCCAACCGACACGTTATTGTGCATGAAGAGCGAGCCACCGCGACCTTCGTCGTCGCGGCGTACACTGATGGTGTAGGCGCTCTGATCGGCCGGATCGGACATCAGCGAATAGGGGTTCATGCGCGTCAGGTCGCCATCGCGCATTTCAACAACCGTGTGCGCGCCGCCGGAAAACGTGGGCAGACGACCGCCGTCGGTGGGTTTGAATTCGAACCGTGTGACCAGATCGTTCAGAGGAACGATATCGGTGACTGTGACGGCGATTTTTGTGGCTCCGCTCATGTGTACAGCTCCTTGGGCTCGGGCACATTGCCGGGGTCTTCGGCGTCGATGCACACACCTTGGTAGGCGGCGAGACGGCGGGAATAGTGGTCGCGGACAAAGAGGTTGAGACCGCAGTGCGAACAGACAAACGGGTCTGTTGCGACGTCTTCGGTGATGCCTTTGCAGTGTACACATTGCATACGGCGCGCGACAGAGCCGCGATGTTCGGTTTGGATTGCCGTGTGCGGGATGCCTGCCTGCATGGCCTCGTTCTGGGCCTGCCCCATGAGACCCTCGGTCCCTGTCAGATACACCTGAAGGCCCATCTTTGCATCCTCGAGCGCCTTGCGGATGCGCTGTTGAGCGGCGGCGTAGCTGGGACCTGCGTAGAACTGGGCGGGGTTCAGGGCGCGCAGGGCATCCTCGTGATCCTCGCCTTTGGGGATATAGATGATATGCGCGGTCGCCATCAGACTTGGGTCTGACTTGGCCAGCTCGAGGATCGCCTCGGCGCCATGGGCATCGGCAATCAACAGATGGGCCGAACCTGCGCGGGGTTCCAGGGTGCCGTAAACGGGGCGGCTGCGAATGCTGTCGGGGAATTTGAATGTGGACATAGGGTCTCGTTCATTAAAGGACAAAAGGCGCCCCCGTTCAAACGGGGACGCCTAGAGTGTTAACCTTTGGCGGTGCGGACCGATTTGTCCTGATCGTAGAACGGCATTTCTTCGGCTGTGGCGGCAAGCTCGGTGCCGTTTGGCTGAACAACGGTCAGTTTTGTGCCGGGTTTCGCCGCATCAGGTGCGATACGCGCGATAGCCACGGAATACCCGTTCAGTTCAGAGGACAGGCCGTATGTGATCACGCCGATGTCTTTGCCATCTTGGTGGACACGCGCAAACATTTCCATCTGCTCCATGCTGCCGGACAGTTTAACGCCGTAGATCTTGAAGCGTTCTTTGCCTTTGGAAGCATAGTGGTTTTCGGAGCCGATAAAGCCCTCTTTACCCGGTGAAACCGTAAAGTCGAGACCGAGTTCCCACAGGGTATCGCCACAGGGCGAGCCATCCTCGAACGGGAAGGTTTCCGAGTTGTCGCCAGGATAGAACAGCAGGTAGCTCTCGATGCGGAGCATATCGAGCGTGCTGAACTGAGTTGGGCGGACGCCTTCGGCTTTGCCTGTTTCAAGAATGTTGTCCCACAGATGAACAGCGTCTTTGCCGCGGCAGAAAATCTCGTAGCCACGCTCGCCAGTATAACCGGTCCGCGAGATCATCACGTCACGACCAAAGAGGCGCGTTTGCATGATGCCAAAATAGGCGAGATCGCGGATCGCTGGAATTTCCTTGGCGAGGATGTCCACCGAGTTCGGACCCTGAAGCGACATGTCGTGCAGATCGTCGTCCATAAGGACGGTACAGTTTTTCGCTGCAGCAACTGTCGTCAGCTGCTCCATCCCAGTGCCTGTGCCGTGGACGACAAGCCAAGAGTTCACCGCGAGGTGGTAGATGATGCAGTCATCGATGAATTTGCCGTCCGAATTCAGGATCGACGCATAGGTCGAACGACCGGGTGCGATTTTCTCGACGTTGCGGGTGGTGACGCGGTCGATGACATAGGCCGCATCGGGACCCGTCACGTGGACCTTTTTCAGACCCGAGACATCCATGAGGCCTGCCTTGGTGCGGATAGCCTCGTAATCGGCCTTGGCCCGCTCGGGGGTGTTGTCATAGAACCAAGCGGTTCCCATACCGTTCCAGTCCTCAAGATCACCACCGATTTCGGCGTGACGATGAGCGAGTGCAGACGTTCTCCATAAAATGGCCATATATTTTTTTCCTTATGACGACTCTTTTTGTATTTGTCGTATTCAGCCCGACCCCATTCTAAAAAGCAAGAATGTGGTGCAACTTTTTTTCCTGTCAGGTAAATTTTTGTCACTTCTCGCCACTCATTTGGGCGCTCGGGCGCACAGAGGGGCCGATCCGGAATCGTCCAGTCGTTGATCTGGCCATCCAAACGGGATGCAATTTCTTGGGCCCAGCCGGAATTGGCCGCGACGAGCCCATTGATTTCGCGCGCGATCACCGACAATCTCCGCCCTGTATCGCCTGCACGGGCGGCCTCGATCCGGGCGTTTATCGACAACATCGAGAGCTGTTGGACCGATCCAAGGATGTTTTTGGCAAGACGCAGAATTTCGGTGCCGACCTGATCGGTTGTCTCAACCTTATCAGCCAGCTCTTGGCGCAGGGCCATTTCAGCGCTGGCATCGACGATCAGACCCTAAAGGTATTCGATCTCGCCCTCGCCGTTTCGCACAGCCCCGGCACGTTCGCGGATCCAGACAGGATGTCCGTCTACATGGCGCAGGCGGTATGACATGTCCCATTCGATCCGTTTGGCGATCGCGTCATCCACAATGCCAAAGACGCGATCGGTGTCTTCGTGCCACGTGATTTCGAAAAAAGAACGCGTAGCGTTGCCGACGACATCCTCGGGCCAGTAGCCTGTGATTTTCTGAACATGCCCCTCGATCTGTTGCATCGTGTAATTGCGATCGTTCACGCAACGAAACACGAATGCATCAGCGGTGGTGAACACACTGCGGAACATCCGAAGGGCGGCGTCATCAGTACGAGGGATGATGGTATGGGCAGACATGGCGTCGTGCATAGCCGACGCAGATTACCAAATCGTAACTAAAAAAGGACCGCCCCTGAGGGCAGCCCTTGGTCGTTTGGCATCTGAAACGGCTTAGTCGAATTTCTTCGCTTTTGCTGTTTCAGAGCGTTGACCTACGACCAGTACCGCGACGCAGATCACTGCAGCGATAAAGGTGGTCAGACCGGGCAGCGCTGTGCCCCAGCCCATAAACATGGCACCGTCAACGACAGACCAGCTTGCTTCTTCATATGGGAACATAGTGGTTCTCCTTTTCTAGTGTGTCGTTATTCGGCAGGTGTCTTGCTCGCGCCGGTGCCCCACTCGGGGTAGCCTGCAGCAGGCACTTTGACGACGTCCATACCAGCCAATTCCGCCCCTTCGCGTACACGCAGCATTCCGAACATGTTCAGGATGTACGAGACAACGTAACCTGGGACGAAGCCACAGAGGAAGAACACAATCGCACCGATGATTTGACCCATCAGGTTGATCGTTGGCACTTCACCAGCAGCACCCTGCAGCGCTGGGTAGCCCGCGCCAAAGATACCTAGCAGAACCACACCGTAGAGACCGATTGTGCCGTGTACTGTAACCGCACCAACAGCATCGTCGATGCCGCGGCGTTCCAGCCAATCAGCACAGCTCTTGAGGATGAAGCCAGCCGAGAAGGCGATGATGAATGTCAGAGCCGGGTAGTAGATATCCAGACCAGACGCGGTCGAGATGATCCCTGCCAGTGCGCCAGACATCATCCAGAACGGATCACGTGTGATCACCCATGCACCAATGATGCCGCCAGCGACGGCCATCAGGATGTTAAAGGCCAGAGCCGAAAGTGTGATCGGTGTGCCGTAGATGGTGGATGGCTTGTCAGCAAACCAGCTCCATGCTTCGCCAGGTACAATAACGCAGGCCATGAGAAAGCCCCAGAAACCAACGATGATCAGCATCAGGCCGACCACGGTCAGAGGCATGTTGTGGCCTGCGATGTGGTTGGCAGAGCCGTCGGCGTTGAATTTGCCGATCCGTGGCCCGAGGTTGATCAGGACACCCAGTGCAAAGAAGCCAGCAACCGCGTGCACGAGGCCCGCAGCACCAAAGTCATGGACACCGAATTCCGTAACCATCCAGCCGTCTGCATGCCAACCCCAAGCGGCGGCAACGACCCAAGCGAATGAGCCAAGCACAACTGCGAGGATGATAAAGCCGACTGTTTGGATACGCTCAATCACCGCACCCGACATGATCGAAGCGGTGGTTGCGGCGAACAGAGCAAAGGCACCGAAGAAGACGCCCGACGCTTGGTCTGCGATGTTTGGACCCATGTACTGTGCGCTTTCGCCCCAGCCCCATGCGATGGCATTGGCGTATTCAACGCCCGAGATGCCTGCTGGACCCGGTGCACCCGGTAAACCAGTTGGGAAGCCCCAATAGACCCACCAACCAAAGAAGTAGAAGGTTGGGATCATGAACGCGAATGCGAGGATGTTCTTTACACCCGACGACAGAACGTTCTTGAGACGCGATGCGCCCATTTCATAAGCTAGGAAACCCGCGTGGATGATGATCATCAGCGGGATGGTGAGATAATAAAATGTCTCGGCGAACATGGTGTTGGTGACGGCGCCACCTCCTCCTGCTGCCTCGAGCTCGGCCAGTCTGGCCGTGAGTTCTGCGATTTGTTCTTCCACGGTGGAATCCCCTGTCGGCTGTTTGCTTTTTGCACGAAACATTCTGTGTGCAATTACGTGCCCACTGGTTCCGCTGCGGAAACTGAACCACACGATAGACCCCACGCCTAGAATTTTTTTGCCTTCAGTGAAAAAAAGTTTCCCGACAGTTGAGTGAGGATATGTTTTCCATTAGCGTTCGATTCGACGGGACCGTGACAACGGGACCATGATTTCAGGGAATTCAAACATGTGCGGAATTGTAGGGTTGTTCCTCAAAGACAAATCACTGGAGCCTCAGCTTGGCGATCTATTGACCAAGATGCTGGTGACGATGACCGACCGCGGCCCCGACAGTGCAGGGATCGCAATTTATGGTAGGGAATCAAATGGTAAGACCAAAATGACAGTGCAGTCAGACACACCTGACGAGGACTTTGCAGGGCTTGATAAAGCACTGGCCAAAGCCTTGGGTGGGGATGTCGCCGTAGAGGTCAGTAGCACCCATGCTATTTTGACATTGCCAGCAGGCAAAACGGCCGATGCACGGGCCACTTTGGCAGAGATCAGCCCGTCCATTCGGGTGATGAGTCGGGGTGACAGCCTAGAGATCTACAAAGAGGTCGGACTGCCTGAAAATGTGGCAGAACGGTTTAAAATTGATCAAATGAGCGGTTCACACGGAATCGGTCACACCCGTATGGCAACCGAATCTGCTGTTACAACGATGGGTGCGCACCCGTTCAACACGGGCGACGATCAGTGCCTTGTGCACAACGGATCTTTGTCTAATCACAACAGTCTGCGCCGCAAATTGCGCCGTGCTGGTGTGCATATTGAAACCGAGAACGACACCGAAGTCGGCGCGGCCTATCTGACATGGCAAATGCAGAATGGTGCGACGCTGGGCGAGGCGCTGGAATCATCGCTCGATGATCTGGACGGCTTCTTTACCTTTGTGGTTGGCACAAAAGACGGGTTCGGCGTGGTCCGTGATCCGATCGCTTGCAAGCCCGCTGTGATGGCTGAAACCGACCAGTATGTTGCGTTTGGGTCCGAGTATCGTGCGTTGGTTGACCTACCCAGGATCGAGGACGCCCGCGTTTGGGAACCCGAGCCCGCAACCGTCTATTTCTGGAGCCATGACACGGCCCCGACGACTTCTGAGAAAGCGGCCTAAGATGCAGACTATTGATTTGACCCAAGTGGGGTTGCGCGAAACCAACAAGACGTTGCACGCGCAATCCGGAGACACCAACCAAACCGCATGGGAAATCGTAAATCCGCGCGGCAGCCATGCGATCGCATGTGGTTTGGATGCGCCAATCGAAGTGATCGTCAAAGGGTCGACCGGCTATTACTGTGGCGGCATGAACCAACAGGCGACCGTCAACATTCATGGCTCGGCCGGTCCGGGCACGGGTGAAAACATCATGTCTGGCAAGATCGTCATCGAAGGTGACGCAAGCCAATATTTGGGTGCGACAGGCCATGGCGGCTTGATTGTGGTCAAAGGCAACGCGTCATCGCGGTGCGGCATCTCGATGAAGGGCGTAAACATCGTTGTTCAGGGCAACATCGGGCACATGTCGGCGTTTATGGGCCAGTCTGGCAACCTCGTCGTATGTGGTGACGCAGGCGACGCGTTGGGTGACAGCTGTTACGAAGCGCGGTTCTTTGTCCGCGGATCGGTTAAATCGCTGGGTGCAGACTGTGAAAAGAAAGAAATGCGCGAAGAGCATTTGGTGCTTTTGCAGGGACTGTTGGATGAGGCTGGCATCGATGCTGACCCGTCCGAGTTCACCCGCTATGGGTCTGCGCGGACCCTCTATAACTTCGACGTCGATAACGCTGGCGCGTATTAAGGGCTATTTGAAATGACTGACAAAAGAATCCCCACAACGACGCCCCGCCAATCGGCGACGTTTACCCAAGACATCAACAGCGATATTCGTCGTGCGGCTGCCACGGGCATCTATGACATTCGCGGTGGCGGCGCCAAACGTAAGGTTCCGTCGTTTGACGACCTGTTGTTCATGGGTGCATCGATCTCTCGCTATCCTCTCGAAGGGTACCGCGAGAAATGCGAGACAAACGTCACAATCGGCGGTCTGCATGCAGAAAACCCGATCGAGTTGGACATTCCGATCACGATTGCGGGCATGAGCTTTGGTGCATTGTCCGGCCCTGCAAAAGAAGCGTTGGGGCGCGGTGCGTCTGCGGCTGGTACGTCGACCACCACTGGTGATGGCGGCATGACACCCGAAGAGCGCGGCCATTCCGACAAGCTGGTCTATCAGTATCTACCGTCTCGCTACGGTATGAACCCTGATGATCTGCGCAAAGCGGACGCGATTGAAATCGTGGTTGGCCAAGGTGCCAAGCCCGGTGGTGGCGGTATGTTGCTGGGTCAAAAGATCAGCGACCGTGTCGCCGAGATGCGTAACCTGCCCAAGGGTATCGACCAGCGTTCTGCCTGTCGTCACCCTGACTGGACTGGCCCCGACGATCTAGAGATCAAAATCCTAGAGCTGCGCGAAATCACCGGCTGGAAGGTTCCGATCTACGTCAAAGTTGCAGGTGCACGCCCCTACTATGACACGACACTGGCAATCAAAGCGGGTGCGGATGCGGTCGTTTTGGACGGCATGCAGGGTGGTACAGCCGCCACGCAAGACGTGTTCATCGAGCACGTGGGTCAGCCTACTCTGGCGATTGTACGCCCCGCGGTTCAGGCGCTGCAGGATCTCGGAATGCACCGCAAGGTTCAGTTGATCCTGTCGGGTGGCATTCGGTCGGGCGCAGATGTGGCCAAGGCGATGGCCTTGGGTGCGGATGCGGTTGCAATCGGTACTGCGGCGTTGATCGCACTGGGCGACAACGACCCCAAGTGGGAAGCCGAATACAACGAGTTGGGCACAACTGCGGGCGCATATGATGATTGGCACGAAGGTCGTGACCCTGCAGGCATCACGACGCAAGACCCTGAGTTGATGAAGCGCTTTGACCCCATCGAAGGCGGGCGTCGGTTGAAAAACTATCTCAAGGTTATGACGCTCGAGGCGCAGACGATCGCGCGGGCCTGTGGCAAGAACCACTTGCACAACCTCGAACCTGAGGATTTGGTAGCACTGACGATGGAAGCGGCCGCCATGGCCAAAGTTCCGCTCGCGGGCACCGACTGGTATCCCGGCAAACCGGGCACTGGGTACTAATAACATGGGCGCGCGGTCAGAGACGACCTGCGCCCCTTTCAATTAAAAGACAGACGACAGGGATAAAATCGATGGCTAGAGACCTCGCAAAATTTGCCGAAGAAAACGGTGTTAAGTATTTCATGATTTCCTTTACCGACCTGTTTGGCGGTCAACGCGCCAAGCTGGTGCCAGCACGTGCTATTGCGGATATGCAAGAAGACGGTGCGGGCTTTGCGGGATTTGCAACATGGCTCGATCTGACGCCTGCGCACCCAGACATGCTGGCTGTGCCAGACCCTGATGCCGCGATTATCCTGCCGTGGAACAAGGAAATCGCATGGGTGCCTGGCAACTGTGTGATGGAGGGCGAAGACGTCGCTCAGGCGCCTCGCAATGTGCTGCGCAAATTGATCGACGAAGCCGCCGCCAAAGGCATGCACGTCAAGACAGGCATCGAAGCCGAGTTTTTTTTGCTGACACCTGCGGGTGACCAGATTTCAGACGAATTCGATACAGCGGCCAAGCCTTGCTATGACCAGCAGGCATTCATGCGTCGTCTCGACGTGATCCGCGAGATCAGCGACTACATGCTAGAGCTGGGTTGGGGGGCGTATCAGAACGACCACGAGGACGCGAATGGCCAGTGGGAAATGAACTGGGACTTTGACGACGCGCTGGCGACAGCAGACAAGCACAGCTTCTTTAAGTTCATGACCAAATGCGTTGCGGAAAAGCACGGCTACCGCGCAACGTTTATGCCCAAACCAATCGAGGGTCTGACAGGCAATGGCTGTCACGCACATATCTCGGTTTGGGATGCGGCTGGCAAAGACGCAAAAACCAACGTCTTCGCGATGGACGCCAATGACAGCAGCCAAACCGCCGAGTTGGGCCTGTCCGAAAAGGGGCGCCATTTCCTAGGCGGGATCATGAAGCACGCCAGCGCACTGGCCGCGATCACGAACCCGACCGTCAACAGCTACAAGCGTATCAATGCGCCCCGCACAACATCGGGCGCGACATGGGCGCCGAATACTGTCACGTGGACCGGCAACAACCGGACACATATGGTGCGTGTTCCCGGCCCCGGTCGTTTTGAATTGCGTCTGCCCGACGGAGCGGTGAACCCGTATCTGTTGCAGGCGATCATCATTGCCGCAGGTCTGTCGGGTGTCCGGTCCCAAGCTGATCCGGGCAAGCGTCACGACATCGACATGTATGCTGAAGGTCACAAAGTACGCGGCGCGCCCAAACTGCCGCTGAACATGCTTGATGCGTTGCGCGAGTATGACAAGGACAAGGGCCTGAAGGCTGCGATGGGCGAGGATTTTTCGGCTGCGTATCTCAAAATGAAAATGCAGGAATGGAATGATTTCTGCGGCCATTTCTCGGATTGGGAAAAGGCCAACACAATGGATATCTAACCCTATCCATTGCCGATATTGGCCACGTTCGGGGATGCCTGAGCGCGGCCTTTTTTATGCGGGGATGGCGACGTGGCCGACTTGGGTACCGGTCAGCGTATAGCGACGTCCCGAGGTCCACCCATGTGCCGCGAGCGCCGTTTTGACCGTGTCTTTGTTGATGTGTTTGGGATGGTTGGCGTCGCCGTGGGTCACCAGCATGATCTTTTGGTCCAGCTTTTTCAGCGTGCGCGTGAGGTCGGCGTCTGATGCGATGCAGATGCGTTTGAGGGTCGGAATGGTCATGGCTTGGGTCCTAAATGCGTGTGCCATTATAGGAACATGATGGCGCGATGCGCAAATCGGCGGCTATTTTGGGGGCGTTTGGGACGCAATCGGCGGCGGATGTGGCCGATGTCAGCCCGCGTGGTGACCCTTGCGGGTGAATGGCACCGCGCAGATTACACGCGACCCAGCACGATTGGCACAGCTCGAGGTGCAAGGGCGCAGGCCCACGGTGGTGATCGTCGTCACGGTGGCGACTGTATTCATCCACTGCGCCAAGGCGCTGCGGCGGAGGCAGAGGCAGAGGCAGAGGCTCAATTGGATGCGGATCTGGAGCAGGAATACCGCGACACGATGTACTAGCGGTTCGTTCCGGTGGTCGTCAGCAAAAGGTGCCTGGGGCGCCCGATATGGGACCTAAAATTGGATACGAGGCGCCCACACTATGTGAGGCGCCTCGCTATAGTTTTTGGGATTAGAGACGTGCGCCGGATTCTTTGTCAAAGACGTGCACGAGATCTGGCGCGATGCCAAATCTGATGGTTTCACCCTTGGCTTCGACCGGTGGCTTTTCGGTTTTGGCGATAAATTCGACGCCAGTCGCTGTGACCAAGTGGACCAGCGCATATTCACCGAGGTTCTCAACCAGCTCGAGACGTCCTTCGACCACAGCCTTTGCCCCTTTGGCGGGAACGAGGTGCTCTGGACGCAGGCCCACGTGATGCGAGACTGCGATGTCGCGACCCAATGCTTTGGCAGCATTCCCTGTCAGATCATCAGCTGCGAAAAAGTTCATTTTTGGGCTACCGATGAACTGAGCAACAAAGGCATTGGCAGGCGTGTCATAGAGTGCGATCGGCGAGCCAACCTGTTCGATGCGACCGTCCCGCAAAACAACGATTTTGTCGGCCAATGTCATGGCTTCGACCTGATCGTGCGTCACGTAGATCATTGTCGTCTCTAGCCGCTGGTGAAGGCGCGCAATTTCCAGACGGGTCTGGACACGCAGCGCTGCGTCGAGGTTCGAGAGCGGCTCGTCAAAGAGGAACACCTTGGGGTCGCGAACAATCGCACGGCCAATGGCTACACGCTGGCGCTGACCACCCGAGAGGTTACGCGGGCTACGATCAAGGTAGTCTGTTATCTGAAGAATTTCGGCAGCATCGCGGACGCGGCGATCAATTTCTGCAGGGTCGGTTTTGGCCTGTTTGAGACCAAACGCCATGTTTTTGTAGACCGTCATGTGCGGGTAAAGCGCGTAAGTCTGGAAAACCATCGCAACGCCACGTTTCGCAGCGGCAACTTCGTTTACGACCTCGTCACCGATAGCAACTGTGCCATCCGAGATTTCTTCGAGGCCCGCGATCATGCGAAGCAGGGTCGATTTACCACAGCCCGACGGGCCGACGAACACGACAAATTCACCATCTTCAATATCAAGATCTACGCCATGCATGACCTGCGTCTCGCCATAGCTTTTGCGGACGTCGCGGAGTGTTAGACCGGCCATTGTGTCTCCAATTCATTGATTTCATGCCGAAGGGTTTCGGCAAATACAGGATAGGTGTGAGGAAGGTCGCCCCAAAGTTGGGCCGAATTGATGAAGGCATCAGTGCCCAACATCGCTTGAAGGTCGTCCCAACTTGGTTCGACATATTTGAAAGGAATTTTGCGCGCTTCGACGTGACAGGCAAAGACGTACCAGCTCGCGATGCTGCGGATCGCGTTGACCGGTACGATGCCTTGGGCCAAGCAGCCTGCAAGCGTCGGGCGGATAAAGATCGGGAATTTTGCCATGCCGTCCGCACAGATACGCGCAACGGTATCGCCAATCGCCTGATTGCCAAAACGACGCGTGATCGAGGTCAGGTATTCAGCCTTAGAGAACGGCAAATCAATTGTGATCGCTGGCAGGACTTCTTGGGTTTCGAACGCGTCAAAATGCGCGGCGAGTTCTGGCACGCGCATCGCTGCATCAAACGTCTCGACACCGCGAAGAGCAGCCAGATAGGCAAGTGCGGTGTGGCCGCCATTCAGTACACGAATTTTGGTTTCTTCGAAGGGGTCAACATCTGCAGTGACTGTGACACCAGCCTGAGCAAGGTCGGGCATGTCGCCCTTTTTGGTCGATTGCAGAACCCACTGGATAAAGTCTTCGGCCATGATCGGAGATGTGACATCACGACCGGTCATTTTGGTTAGCTCGGCGCCCAGACCCTCGGGCGCGCGCGGTGTGATCCGGTCGACCATCGAGCACGGGAACGCCACGTTTTCTGCGACCCAAGCGGACAATTCAGCCTCGCCTGTGGCATCAAGATATGCCAACAGGTTGCGGTTCAGCATCTTGCCGTTCTGGCGGATGTTGTCGCAACACGCGATGGTCAGCGGCGCACCTGTGGTGGTCATACGTTGGGCGAGCGCTGCGCGCAAATAGCCATAAACACTGGTTGGTGTTTCGCCCTGCATTTCAGCCGCGATCGCGGGATCCGTGAGGTTCAGCTGACCATTGGGATCGGTGTAATAGCCGCTTTCGGTGACGGTGATCGTGACGAGATAAACAGAACTGTTCGTCAGCAAAGCCTCGGTTTCAGCGGGTGTCACGCTCCAATCAGAAAAGGCAACATGCGCCCGTACGAGGCGCAGAGACACCTGACCGTCAAACGAATGGGATTTCAGATAGTAGCCGTCATTGCGTTCGATATCTGCCGCCGCATCGGCAAAAAGATCAGCTTCGGAGCCGCGCAAATTGACTGCGGCAACACCCCAGCGGAGGTCACCGGACAGATCCATGTAGTCGTCGAGGTAGACGGCCTGATGGGCACGGTGGAACGCACCAAAGCCGAGGTGGACGACACCAACCTGACAGGCCGAACGGTCGTATTGTGTCGTCGAGATATTCATATGGCGCGCCGAATTCATTGCGTTGTCTCAAGATGGGGAGCCAAGTCTTTGCGCGCCGTATCGCGGTATTGCGACGGGGTCATGCCCTTCAGTTTGAGAAACTGACGGTTAAAGTTGGCAAGATTATTGTACCCAGCGGCCTGGGCGATCGTGATGATCTGGTCATCGGATGCATAGAGCATCGCGCAGGCCTGACCGATCCGGATGCGGTTTAGAAACTCGACGAAGCTGTGGCCGGTTACTGTCTGGAAATTCCGGCTGAACGTGATTTCAGTCATGCTGGCCATTTCGGCAGCTTGAGAGACCGAACAGCCGTCTTGAAAATGGTTAGTGACGTGATCGACAACCTGAGCGATGCGCGCGTGTTTGCTGCCACCTTGGGGTTGGATCAGCTTCACCGCCGAAAGGGTTTTCTTTTCCGCGTGCTCGTTCAGGCGAACAAGGAAGCGGACAAAGGCAAGGATGCGTTCGGCACCTTTGTTGTCACGGATAGATTCCATATGGCCACGGGCAAATGTCGGGTTGAAGCCTTCGAAATGGATACCCGATTGCGCGAGCTGCAAGAGTTCCAAAACTTGGGAAAATTCGGGGAACCCTTGGGCCAGTTTTTCAACGCTCTCGTGGCTGAATTGAACCAGCATATCGCGGGTTTCAACCGGCGCTTTCCAGACCTGATCGGTGATCCAGTTATGAGGCAGGTTCGGCCCCGTCATAAAGAGATCGCCAGCCTTAAAGTCACCAATGTAGTCGCCGACAAAAGCCTTGCCACGCGTCTCAACAATCAGGTGCAGTTCGTATTCCCGGTGGGCATGCCAGCGGCACAGATCAGTGGGCCACCCGTGCTGCAAATAGCGGATAGACCGCGTAGAGCGATCGACCATTTCGATTTCTGGCGCAATAATCGACATCCGGCTACCTAAGCACAGTGCCGCCATCGACACCGATGGTCTGGGCGGTCATGTATGCAGATTGGTCGCAGGCAAGAAACACTGCCGCGCGTGCGACGTCAGACGGATCCCCCATGTAACCCAAGGGCACGGCTTCTCCGACTTCACGTTTTTTCTGGCCAAGTTCTTTGTCTTCGAACTTGGCAAAGAGCGCATCAACGGTGGCCCACATCGGCGTATCGATAACACCAGGGCTGATCGCGTTGACGCGGATTTTATGGGGTGCGAGGGCCAGAGCCGCCGACTGAGTATAGCTGATGACGGCAGCTTTGGTTGCGCAATAATGCGCGACCAAAGCTTCGCCACGATGACCCGCTTGGGAGGCGAGGTTGATGATTGATCCGTGCTGACCATTGGCGACCATGGATTTGGACGCGGCCTGTAGCACGGCATAAAATGCGCGAACATTGATGCCAAAGAGACGGTCGTATTGATCAAGGTCCGCGTCCAGAACGCTGCCCATGTCAAAGATGGCTGCGTTGTTGAACACCACATCCGGTTTGATCTCTGCGACCCACTGGGTGCACTGTTCCAGACCAGCCGCGTCGAGCAGATCAAAGGCACGGTAGGTCGCAGGACCGTTAAACCTAGGCACGATATCGGTCGCATAGACCGTCCCGCCCTGGGCCGCGAAATGCGCAACCGCACTCGCGCCGATGCCACCAACAGCGCCGGTGACAAGGCAAGTCTTGCCTGTCAGGTCTGTGGGGGCGGCGTTTAACATTATTTGACAGCTCCGAATGTCAGGCCTTGAACCAGCTGCTTTTGACAGAACCAGCCCAATACGACAATCGGCATAACAGCGGCCGTAGACACAGCCGAGAGGCGGCCAAAGAACAGACCCTCTGGAGCACGGTTACCTTCGATCAGTTTCGACAGCGTTGCCGCGTCAATCGTGGTCAGGCGCACAGTCCAGTAAGCTTCGTTCCAGCAGAAGATGAATGTCAAAAGTGCAGTAGACGCCACACCACCCCATGCCAACGGGATCAGGATGTCCTTGATCTCGCCCCATGTTGTGACGCCGTCCATTTTCGACGCTTCGATAATCTCGCGTGGGATCTCTTTGAAGTAGGTAAAGAGCATCCAGATCACGATCGGCAAGTTGATCAGGCAAAGCACCAAGATCACAAGGAAATGCGTGTCAAAGATCCCGAGGAAGTTCTTGGTCAGGAACGTCATAGGATAGAGAACAGCCGCAGCGGGCAGCATTTTTGTCGAGAGCATCCACATCAGAATGTCCTTGGTGCCGCGCGACGGGTTAAAGGCCATCGCATAGGCGCAAGGAACCCCGACCACGAGCGCAAAGAGCGTCGCAAAGGTGGACGTGATCACCGAGTTGATCGCAAAACGCCAATAGTCGTAGTTCTGCGTCATGTTTGTGTAGTTCTCGAGCGTCGGCGTGAACCGGAACAAGAACTCTGGTTTGACCGCATCAGCATCTGTTTTGAAGCTGGTGAAGACCATCCAGAAGATTGGAAAGAAGAAGATAATTGCGACGGTCCAGGCCAAGACGGGCCAAAGGACGTTCCCAAGTTTCGAGCGTTCGGTTACGGCTGCCATTGTCTTACCCCTAGTCCATCAAGCTCTTGCCAACCATGCGAAGCAAGAAGATCGCGATGATGTTGGCAAGGATCACGGCAAAGATGCCGGTGGCGCTGGCTGCGCCAATGTTATTGCTAGAAAACTCACCAATCAGATAGGGCAAGTTCTTGTTACCATTGCCGCGGCTGACGATCTCGATCTCAGCATAGAGCGACAAGTGAAAGATCGATTGGATCATCACGACAATTGCGATCGGTCGTGCAAGGTGCGGGATCGTCAGGTTAACGAACTGCGACCACGGGCTTGCACCGTCGAGCGTTGCGGCTTCTTTCTGGCTCTCGTCCTCGGACTGGAGCGACGTCATAAAGATAAGTACAGCGAAGGGGGTCCATTGCCATGTCACCATCATGATGACCGCATAGGCCGATGTTTGCGTGGCGCGGAACGAGATCGGCTCAATTTCAGGCCAAAGCGAGAAGAACGACCCCAGCAGAGGGAAGTCCCGCAAACCTTCGATCAGGTTATTTAAGCCGCCAACAGCGATACCTTGGAGGCCAAGAACCGGGTCGAGCAGCATATTGATCCAGAGAACCGCGTTCACCGCTGGCATAACAAAGAAGGGCGAGATCAGGAGAACACGCACGATCCCACGGCCCGGAAAGTTGCGATTGACCAGAACCGCGATACCAAGGCCTAAAATTACCGTCATAACAAGGATGCCACCAACAATCAGAACCGAGTTCTGGATCGCAAGCAGGAAGTCTTTTGCGTTTAGGACATATTCGTAGTTGCCCCAACCACGCCAGTTACTAAGCGATGGTGTTGTCCATTCGGGACGGCGCAAGTTGTTGAGCACGTAGCGAATAAACGAGAAATAGAGCGTCATGCTCAGCGGTACGAGCATCCAAATCAACAGCAGCACAACGGCGGGTGTTTGAAGCAAGCGGGGGATGGAACGATTTGCCATAGCGTAATGATACCCTTGCAGAGCTAAAGTTTTGTTCGAATGAGAGCGAACCGGTGGTTTATCAACCAGAACCGTCAGAGCGGCGGGATGGTCCCGACAGTCAAACGTCTCTGTTGAGATATAGCGGGGAAAGGTGGAGGGCCCGGAGTACCGGGCCCTTCTGAGTAAGCCTTAAGGCTTATTCGTAGTAGCCTGCTTCACGCATGATCGCGTCAGCTGCTTCTTGAGCGGCTGCGAGAGCGTCTTCTACCGACTTAGCACCGGAGAGAGCTGCTGCCATCTCTTGTGCAACTGCGGAGCCCACTTCTGGGAACTCAGGGATCGCAGCGAACTGAACACCAACGTATGGTTTGATGTCAGATGCAGCTGGAGCAGCGGAGTCGATCGCAGCCATTTCAGCAGCGGCGAAACCAGCAGCAGCCTGGAACTCAGGGATTGCATATGTGGATGCGCGCTGACCAGTTGGAACAGAACCCCAACCGAACTCAGCGTGGTTACCTACAGCCTGAACGTAAGCTTTGGATGTTGCCCACTCGATGAAGTCGTGAGCAGCTTCGGAATTAGGCGAACCTGTTGGAACAGCCATTGCCCAAGCCCAGAGCCAGTTTGCACCAGCAGCTACACCAGCGTTTGGCGACTGTGCGTATGCAACGTTGTCGTTCTCGAGGAAGGAAGCGGCGATTGTCGCGTCGATCCAGAGACCACACTTGTCTTCGTTGTACAAAGCGAGGATCTCGTTGAACGAGTTACCTTCGGAGCCGGGAGGGCCGTAGTTGCCCAGCAGGTCAACATAGAAGTTAACTGCCTGGTTCCACATCGCGCTGTCCAACTGTGGACGGCCGTCTGCGTCGAACCATGCGCCACCAAAGGAGTTCACAACAGTTGTGATGAACGCCATGTTGTCGCCCCAACCTGGCTTACCGCGCAAACATGCACCGTAAACGCCGTTGTCAGGGTCGTGCATTGCTGCAGCAGCCTGCATAACGCGAGCCCAGCTGTCGTTGTCGTTGATTGTCACGCCAGCTGCGTCTGTCAGGTCCTTGCGGTACATGACCATCGAGCTCTCACCGTAGAATGGTGCAGCGTAGAGTGTGCCTTCGTGGGACAGACCTGCACGCATTGCTGGCAGGATGTCGTCCACGTCGTAGTCCGCGTCAAAGTCCATTGGCTCGATCCAGCCTGCAGCACCCCAGATTGGAGCTTCTTGCATGCCGATGTTGATGACGTCGTACTGGCCACCACCGGTTGCTGTGTCGGACGTTACCTGCTCGCGCAGAACGCCTTCTTCCAGGGATACCCAGTTCAGAGTAACGCCTGTTTCTTGGGTGTAAGCCTGAGCAACAGTCTGCATGTTGATCATGTGGCCGTTGTTTACGATTGCGATGGTCAGCTCGGTGTGACCGTCAGCGAATGCACCGGTTGCGCCGGTGATGCCCATGGCAAGGCCAAGTGCTGTGTTGCGTAGAGATTTCATATTTTTCCTCCCAGAAATCACAGAGTGAATAACGTCTGTGAAGCTACGATGGGCGATTCTGTTAGTCTCGCGCAAATACGATACTGACAAAACGACATACAAATCCATCATTGCAATAGAATTTTATCCAGCTTTTTTGATGAATTTCACAAAAAGGAGTTGGGAAAGTATAGGTGGCCGTTTTTTGGCTTAGCGACTCGCGGTCAGATCATACAAACTGCTCGGGCAATATTTGCGACGACCGTAAGCATAGTAGAGCGCCATCGCTGCGCCAAAGAGTGCGCCTGCGACGAGCGCCGAAATCGCCGCCGCACTGATACTCATTCCACTATCACGCCATCCGGCGAGCCACATCATGCCCCCCCCATATCGGCCCGAACCAGAGCGTAAAGCCGACAATGATCTTGGTCGTGCTGTCGTAGTGTGGCGGACGCGGCTTAAACCCCAAGCGGCGCATGATGCGCGTCAAAGGCGGGTTGCCATTGCTGGCCCAGATACCGGCGGCGGCGAGTTCGGCCTCGGCTGCGGCAAAGCGTTGTTCATAGTCTGACATGTGGCGTTCTCAGTCGTAGGCCGCGTCGACGATGATCTCGACCATCAGTTCGGTGCGGGCAAGTTTCGCCTCGCCACAAGCACGTGCGGGGGCGTGACCCTCGGGGACCCACGCGTTCCAAACTTCGTTCAGGCCGGCAAAGTAGGACATGTCCGACAGCCAGATCGTTGCGCGTAGCATATTTTCGCGGCTGGACCCTGCTTCGATCAAAAGCGCATCAACCTTGGCCAGACAATCGCGGGTTTGGTCCTGAATGGTATCGCCTTCGGCCACTTGGCCAGACAGATATGCAATGCCGTTGTGTTTGACGATTTTAGAAGCGCGGGCGGTGGTCCCGATACGTTCGATCATAAGAGATGTCCTGTTGTGAATTAGCGCAGCCACCCCTTGCGGCGTGCAATCGTGGCGTACCAAAAGAGAGCGATGCCGACCAGCAACGACAGCGCGGTCGAGGGCACGAACCCAATCAGCATAGTTATAAAGACGACCCTCGCGAGGATGCCCAGCAGCGAAAGCACCAGAAGTTCGGCAGCGATCCGGCGACGCAACAGCAACAGGATGCAACCAACTGCGCCTGCGAATACCGCGATCGCAAATGCGGCTGTCGCCCATGCGGGGCGACCGTTGATAATGATCTGATATACCTCGGGCATTTCAGCCACGACATCAGCGACTGTTTGCATGACGTAGTTCAGACAGCCCCTCAAGTTCCAGATCAAGCCTGCACCAGCGATCAGCCAAAATGTAATGTGGGGTTTGGTCATGGAGCAGCCTCTTTGATAACTCGGCATAGCTTAGGAGCAAAGCAGCCAAAGGGGCCAGCCCTTTTCGCAGCTCGCCAATTTTACTGTCACGAATAATTGTTGACTGTCGTGGCCTGTATCGGGTCACCTGATGACACCGAGAATCCAAGACAGGGAAAACACATGTCCAAGAGAATTGCCGTCATCGGCGCAGGTCCATCAGGTCTGGCGCAATTGCGTGCGTTCCAATCGGCTGCCGCAGTTGGGGCGGACATCCCCGAGATCGTATGCTTTGAAAAGCAATCGAACTGGGGTGGCCTATGGAATTACACGTGGCGCACAGGTCTAGATGAATACGGTGAGCCCGTGCACGGATCGATGTACCGCTATTTGTGGTCGAATGGCCCCAAAGAGGGTTTGGAGTTTGCCGACTATTCATTCGAAGAGCATTTCGGCAAACAAATTGCGAGCTATCCGCCGCGTGCTGTTCTGTTTGACTATATTCAGGGCCGTGTTGAAAAGGCTGGTGTGCGCGACTGGATCAAGTTTGAGACCGCCGTGCGCTGGGTTGAGAAAACCGATGCGGGCTTTGACGTGACGGTGTGCAATCTGCCCGAGGATCACACTTATACAGAGAGCTTTGACCATGTGATCGTGTGCTCTGGTCACTTTAGCACGCCTAACGTTCCGTACTTTGCGGGCTTTGAGAACTTTAAGGGCCGCATTTTGCACGCGCATGACTTCCGCGATGCGATGGAATTCAAAGACAAGGACATCTTGATCGTCGGCACCTCCTACTCTGCCGAGGACATTGGCAGCCAGTGTTGGAAGTACGGCGCCCAGTCGATCACCGTCAGCCACCGGACAGCGGCGATGGGGTATGATTGGCCTGAAAACTGGGCCGAGGTTCCCCTGTTGACCCATGTGGATGGCAACACTGCGCATTTCAAAGACGGCACCAGCCGCGATGTAGATGCGGTGATCTTGTGCACAGGCTACAAGCACCACTTCCCCTTTATGCCCGACGACCTGCGGCTGAAGACTGCGAACCGTTTGGCCACGGCGGACCTGTATAAAGGTGTGGCGTATGTGAACGAGCCTGATCTGTTCTACATCGGGATGCAGGACCAGTGGTTCACGTTCAATATGTTTGACGCCCAAGCGTGGTGGATCCGTGACGCGGTGATGGGCCGTATCGAGATGCCAGACCGTGCCGCAATGGAGGCGGATGTGGCAGATCGGGTTGCACGCGAAGATGCGGGCGAAGACGATTATGACGCGATCTGGTATCAGGGCGATTATATCAAAGAGCTGATCGACGAGACGGATTACCCGTCGTTCGACGTCGAAGGCGCGTGTCAGGCGTTCAAAGCGTGGAAGGGCCACAAGAAGGCCGGCATCATGACGTTCCGCGACAACGGCTACGCGTCGGTCATTACAGGGACCATGGCGCCCAAGCACCACACACCTTGGAAGGACGCGCTGGACGACAGTCTGGACGTCTATCTGGAGAACTAAGGTCAGACAGACCTGTTAGACGCCGCTCGTCAGAACGGGCGGCGTCTCGAACTCATCTTTCCAAATCACCAGACATAGCACCGGTTCGTCATGGGTTTGCATGGCGTGCGGCTGGTTGCTGACGTGGATGGCTGTGTCGCCCGCGCGGAGCGTTTCGTTTGGCGCACCCGCCTTGCGAAACTCTGCGCTGCCAGACACGATCAGATACATCTCTTGGGCGGGGTGATGGTGATCAGGGTAGTCGAGGTCCGGCGGCATATAGACCATCCACACTCGCCCCGTGTCCGAAGCAAAGGGACCACCGGGGCCGATGATGCTGTAGCAGCCAAAGCGGTCCATGAAATCAGATCCGATGTCCGTGCCTTTATACGTCTCGCGCCAATGGGCGGTTGGCGATACGGCCAAGAGTGCACGGCGCAAGGGATCATAGGTGTCGTCGGGCCAGCCGGCTTCGGTCTCGAAATAGTCACTGCAGGGGCAATAGTGAGGGTCGAGCGGCTGTCGTTTGACGGCTGTTGGGAACGGGGCGAATGCGCGGACCACCGGATGCCCAAAGCAGGCCGCAAGGGTTTCGGCCAAGAGTGTTTCGTATGGATCGAGGTTCGTCATAGGGACGATAGTGGGACAATCCCCAGTGGGGTGTCCTCTCTGATTGCGACACCGGACGGGTCGGAAAATAATGCTCTACTAGATCAAAGTATGGGCCAAGACGCGGCTACCCACCCTGCCCTGTCAGCCGGACAAAGATGTAGGTCTGCGACAATGCGCCTTTGTCCTTAAGCGATATTTGCAGGGTCGCATCCGGCAATACGAAGCGGCGTAGATCATAGCTGTCGGGGTGGCTAACGTCTGGATCGGTTTGATCCAGCGAGGTGCCACATGTCGTGGCATCATCAAGTGCGCTTTCAAAGGTGGCCGTGGCCAAGGGCGCGCGAAAGTCGAACGGCACAGCACAGTGAACGGATGCCGCGCCACCAATGGCAAGGCTATGTTGGCAGCGCAATGTCTGTCCGGCGAGTGTAAATTCGGGGATGACATCAGGCTTGCCCAGCGCGCGGGTCAGTGTGCGAGGTGATCACAGATGTTCGCCGCGGCGGGTTGCCCAAGACAAAGTGCTAAGACAAGCGCCGAGCTTATCATTCATCGACCAACTTGAGACCGTCGAGAACCTCGAACAATGTGGGCGGGGTGGTTTTGCTGACCCAATAGAAATCGCCACCAAACTCCATGACAAACCAGCCCTGCCATTCGGCATCGCTGGGCCAGATGGATTGGAATTCATCCTGTTCGGGATCAGTGCGCCACTGACCACGGGCCGAACGGCTGCCGTCTTGGGCGTAGATGGTGTGGCCATCGGGGTCAAAATACTGTGCGTATTTGGCGCCTTCCCACTGGCCGACCACCGTATTGCCGGACAAGAGCGCGTCAATCTCGTGCGCTTGGAGCTTGACCGATTGCGCATGCGCCATGCTGCCCGCCACAAGAAACGCTACGGCCAGCACGGGCCGCACAAAATCCAGTATCTTGTGGCGCAGCATCATGAGCGAGGACGCGATTTGGTTGGATCGAAGGCCGCGAGGTCCGTGCGAATGGTTGCTGGAAGACGCTTTTGATGGCCATCCAGTTTGCCAATCTCAACGTCGGTCTCGGGGTCAGCATGTGCTACGTCAATGCGGGCCATCGCGATGTTGCGCCCCAAGAGAGGCGAACGCATCGCGGATGTCACTTCGCCAATTTGAGCGCGTCCAATGTGGATGCAATCGCCATGTTCGACGTCCACGTTGCTGTCGATATCCAGGCCCACCAGTTTGCGCTGTGGGTGTTCTTTGCGGCGGATCAACGCATCGCGACCGATAAAATCATCCGGCTTGGATTTGAGCGGCACGGTAAAGCCGATGCCCGCCTCGAACGGGTCGGTCTGGTCGGAAAAGTCGTAGCCTGCAAAAATCAGACCCGCTTCGACGCGGACCATATCCAGAGCCTCTAGGCCCATCGGTGTCAGACCGTGGCCCTGTCCGGCCTCCCAGATCGCATCAAAGATCTCGGGGGCGTGTTTGGGGTGGCACATCACCTCGTAGCCCAATTCACCTGTGTAGCCGGTCCGCGACAAAACAAAGGGAGTGCCGCCTTCGTTGTTGAGCCGCGCAGGCGTAAAGCGGAACCATCCGAGTTGGTCAAATTCAGGGTTGTGCGGCGCAGTCCAAGTGATTTTGCGCAGGATATCGCGGCTCTCGGGCCCTTGGACCGCGACGTTGTGCAGCTGGTCCGTTGACGAGCGGGCCAGAACCTTGAGCCCCAGTTTTTCGGCCTGCTCGCGGATCCATTCACCACCGTAGTCATTGCCGCCGATCCAGCGGAAGTTATCCTTGGCCAGACGGAACACCGTACCGTCGTCGATCATGCCGCCGTGCTCGTAGCACATGGCGGTGTAGACGACGCCACCAATGGGCAGTGTCTTCATGTTGCGGGTAAAGATGTATTGGCACAGCGCCTCGGCATCGGGGCCATTGATCTCGAACTTGCGCAGCGGCGACAGGTCCATGATGACGGCCTTTTCACGGCAAGCGTGGTATTCTTGGATCGGGCCCGCATCGGCAAAGCAGTTGGCCAGCCAGTAACCATTGTATTCAATAAAGTTGCGCGTGTGTTCGGCGAACTTGTCGTGGAACCCTGTTTGTTTGGTCATCTTGAACTCTGCATCTGGGGTCGGGCGATAGGCGACCGAGCGTTGGAATGTTTCGGCGCCCGAATAGGTGCGCACGTGAATATCTGTGGGGTTCCAGCCGTTGGCCGGAGTTGTGTCATCAGGACAGGCCGAGCTGACGCAGACCAGATCAGTCAGCGCGCGCAACAGAACATAGTCGCTGGGTCGCGACCACGGTTCGTCCGTGAACATCACACCGTGTTCGTCGATGCCGGTATTGAAGAAAAAGTTGATCGCCATCCAACCGGGACGCCCTGTGACACCAAAGGGGTCGAGGGCTGCGTTAAAGTTATCCGAGCAGTTGGCGTGACCCGGATACCCGATGTCGTCGTAGTATTTTGCGGCACAGGCCAGCGCAAAGGCATCGTGGCGTCCGCAGGTGTCTTGGACCACTTCGACCAGTGGGACCATTTCCTGATCATAATATTTCGCGTGAAGGCCCGGCATTGGATAGGCGTGACCCATCAGCGTGCGGGTCGTCGTCACGTCCAACGCATGTTCGATCCCTTTGTCCAGCTTGCGGGCACTGAAGCATTCAAAGTCCGTGCACTGACGCCCATCCACATCGATGATTTGGATATAGTCGCCTGCTTTGACGAAATATGCCTCGGCGGTTTGGCTGTGGACACGAATGTCAGCCAGCGGATCGGCTAGTGGATCAGGCAGTTCAAACCGCGCATGAGATTTCAGAACAGCGCGTTTGACCATCACAGTCAAAGGGGTCGCAGTATTCTGCGCCTCAATGTCCATCGTCCCGTCGCCACCCAAGATCGGGGCGGCGACGATTGCGATGCCGTCGCGGGTGGCTGTGAAACTGGCGGATGTTTTGGCAGGTGTGCCGGCGTCAAACATGCGCAGCGAGCTGGCCTGCAATAGATCGAGACCGCGTGCCTCAATCCCCATACGCAAGGACCGGAGCGATTGGTCGTCAGAGGTGAGCAACGACTTGAGACCGCTGGCATCTGAATTGGGCGCCTCGCCCAAGAGACCCGTATCGATCACCCCTTTGCGGTCCGCTGCAAGGATTTCACAAAGCTGGCCACCTTCGTCGTTGGTGACAGTCAACGTATCGCCCGTCTCGACAGCGACCAGGATCGCACCGCAGCCTTCGACGACATAGCGTTCGGTGCCCGGCGACAACGAAAACACACGGGGTTCGATTATTTTGCTAGGCTTGGGCGGCCCCGCATTCACATTTGGATAGATGTCGTCCAGCATCTGCGGACCTCCCCAACGCAGATGTTGCATCTGCGGAATAAATATTGAACTAAAAGAATATCGACTTTTATCTCTTCCATCAAGAAAAACGGAACGCCATCGTGACGAATAACCAGATCAACTTGCTTGGGTGGGTGCTGTTTATAGTATCTGCAATCGGATTCATCATCGCGAGCATCGGATCCTTTTGGGCAATGTTCGGAAGCGTGTTCTTTCTGATCGCCTGTCTGGTGTTTCTGATTCCCTTCTTCAGAGCTGATAAATGAGCGCTCTTGCTCTGGGGTTAATTGCCGCGTTTGCGTGGGGATTTCACGATATCTGTGTGCGGTATCTCAGCCAGCGCACCCCGTTGATGGCCGCGCTGTTGACCGTCTCACTGGCGGGCACGGCGTTTCACCTAGGGATGATGGTCTTGCAGAGCGACTTTCACCCTATGCCGCGAGAGGCCGTTGGTTGGTCCGCTTTGGCGGGTGTCTTTTTTCTGATCGCCAGTCTGGGCCTTTACGGCGCGTTCCAACGCGGGCCCGTCCGGTTGGTTTCCCCGATCATTGCCAGCTATCCGGTTTTGTCCGTTGGATGGGCCGCGATGCGCGGGGCCGAGATCAACCTGTGGCAATGGGGGGCTGTTTTAGCGATCATCTTTGGCGTTTCTATTGTCGCGGCTCTGTCAGATGACAGCACCGAAGACGTGCCAGCCAAGGGGCCAACAATCGCACTATCCGCAATCGCCGCAGTCGGGTTTGCGGGGACATTCGCCCTAGGGCAGATGGCAGCAGAGATGTCGCACGATATGCCAGCCACGCTGGTCACACGTCTGGTTCTGATCACGCTATTGGTGATCGGCATGGCCGCGCTGCGTTTGCCGTTTTGGCCCGGACGCAGTACATTGGCGGTCTTGTGCCTAATGGGGATCGCAGACGGGATCGCATTGATGAGCGTGGTATCCGCGGCAGGGTTGCCGGACGCACAATATGCGGCCGTCGCGAGCAGCGTCTTTGGGCTGCTGACCATCGTGATGGCATGGGCATTTCTGCGCGAGCGCATGACCAGCATCCAGTGGTTAGGGTGCGCAATCGCCTTTGCAGGGATCGGGTACCTCGCACTCTAGAGCCAACCTGCTGCAAGCTGGCGTTTATGTGCGACCACAGCGTTGCGCATGAGGATCGCGACAGTCACGGGTCCAACGCCACCCGGAACAGGGGTGACCCAGCCTGCTACCTCTTTGACAGCGTCTGTTTGGACGTCGCCCACGATCTTGAACTGACCATCTTCTTCGATCTGGTTGATACCGATGTCGATGACGGCAGCACCCGGCTTGATCATGTCAGGCCCCACGAGGCCAGCCTTGCCCACGGCAACAACAACCACATCTGCGCGACGCGAATGCATCGCCACCGAACGGGTCATGTGGTGACAGACCGTGACCGTCGCTCCCTCGGCCATCAGCATCATAGCGGCAGGTTTACCGACGATTTCCGAATGACCGATCATGACGACTTCTAGCCCTTCCATCGGAAGACCCGTTTGTTTGATCAACTCGACACTGGCTGCTGCCGTACAGGGGGCAAGCGCCACATCCGAATAGACAATATTGCCGATGGATGCAGGGTTCATACCTTCGACATCTTTGAGCGGGTGAATGGCCGATTGCAGTGATCGGACGTTGATGTGATCGGGAACAGGACGTTGTAGAATGATGCCCAACACATCGGCGTCATCGTTCATGGCCAGAATGCGCTGTTTGCAATCTTCTTGGGTCACATCCGCGGGCCAGACCTGTTGATCGAACCGCAGGCCTGCGGCCTCGGCGGCGCGGGCTTGGTTGCGGACGTAAACTTCGGCGGCAGCCGTATCGCCAATCAGGATCGACACAAGGCGCGGCATTATACCTACGGCATCTGTATAGGCGCGTACCTCGGCCAAAATGGTCTTTTTGACAGCAACGCCGTCGATCAAGCGGTGGTCGTTTTGCATTGTGTTCCCTGACCCGTTTCAAAGCTGTGCCAACACTGCTGCAGCAAAGAATGCGCGCTGTCGTGAGGGGAAACGGTCATTTCACTGCAGAAAAGCGACGGAACGCCAATAACTCTGAGCGCATAGGAAACAGAGGTTGGCCGCTAGTAATTCCCGTAAGCGACCTGCACCGCTGGATCAGGTGGGTGGTCGGTCAGGGTCGTTTTGCATCTGAAAATGGGTGTCATCCGCCCCAAAATTACGCATCTACATTGCGACCCGCCTAGCCTTCTGAACCAACATCCAGACGCATCGGGTGCCACGCTTTGCTGACCAAGAGAGGGTCACAGGCACGAGGTCCGAGAGCGTCTCTAAGCCTATCCGCGCAAACAGCCCAAGATCCGTCCGATAAGGGTTGTATCTGGTCGCTGCGTGGTGGAACGTCGTCTTACAAAATAGAGGATGATGTGATGGCTCGCCCTTTGCGTATTGCGATCAATGGATTTGGCCGGATTGGACGGTCTGTGCTGCGAATTTTGATGCAGGACCGACTGGAGACCGGCATCGAAGTGGTTTGCATCAACGACATCGCGCCAGTGGAAACATGTGCCTATCTCTTTGAGTATGACAGCGTGTTCGGCGTGTTTCGCGGCGATGTCTCGCATGATGCGGATCATCTGATTGTCGATGATACGCGGGTCCGTTTTCACCGGACGCCAGATCTGTCGACCGTTGATCTGGCTGGCGTTGATCTGGTGCTCGAATGCACAGGCAAGGCGCAGGCCCGCGACTGGGCGATGCGCGGCTTGGACGCGGGTGCCAAACGGGTGATGATCACAGGCCCTAGTGACGCGGCGGATGTGACCGTGGTTCTTGGGGCGAACGACGCGGTTCTGGGGGATCAAACGATTGTGTCGAATGCATCCTGTACGACCAATGCCTTAGCCCCGTTGTTGGCCCGTTTGGACGAACGCTTTGACTTGCGCGCGGCGCATATGACTACGATCCACTGCTATACCGGCAGCCAGCCAATGGTCGATGGGCCGCGCGGCGACATGGCGCGATCACGGGCGGGGGCGCTGTCGATGGTTCCCACTACTACCAGCGCATCGCGAATGGTCGGTGTGATCCTGCCTGATATGGCAGATCGTTTGACGGCTGCATCGGTGCGGGTGCCCACGGCCAGCGTGTCTGCAATTGATGTGGTGGCACGGTTTGATCAGACGCCCGATGCCGGATCCTTGCAGGCGTGGGTCGCCGAGCAAAGCGATACGATCATTGGCCATACGGACCGCCCTTTGGTCTCGACCGATTTGCGTGGACGCCCCGAGAGCCTGATCGTGGCCCAACCCGAAGCAATGGTAGGCGGAGACGGGCAGGTTCGGATTTTCGGTTGGTATGACAACGAATGGGGCTATGCCAACCGCGTGATTGATTTGGCGCTACGGATGACCTGAAAGAGTTAGGG
>NZ_GG697169.2:3141828-3268126 GCF_000161835.1 Thalassobium sp. R2A62 | reverse complement strand
CCCCCTCGCGATGCCGAAAGGCAGCGCAAATGCTATTACTCAGCAGCGTCGAGATATTCCTCTAGCGGCGGACATGTGCAGATCAGGTTGCGGTCGCCAAACACGTTGTCCACGCGGTTCACCGGTGGCCAGTATTTATCGACGCGGAACGAACCGGGAGGAAAACACGCAGCCTCGCGGCTGTAGGGGCGATCCCAATCGCTGACCAAGTCCACAGTTGTGTGTGGGGCGTGGCGCAGCGGGCTCCGCTCTGCTGACATTTCGCCATTTTCCACCGCTGTGATCTCTTCGCGGATGCAAAGCATCGCGTTGATAAAGCGGTCGAGCTCGGCCTTGGTTTCAGACTCTGTCGGTTCAACCATCAACGTGCCAGAAACGGGCCAGCTCATGGTCGGCGCGTGAAAGCCGTGGTCGATGAGACGCTTGGCAATGTCATCCACTGTCACGCCTGCCTCGGCAAAGGGACGCGTGTCGAGAATGCATTCATGCGCCACGTGGCCGTTTGTGCCGCGATAGAGAACAGGAAACGCGTCTTCGAGCCGCTTGGCGATGTAGTTGGCATTTAGGATCGCCACTTTGGTCGCTTGGGTCAGGCCTGCGCCACCCATCATCAGGACATAGGCCCATGAGATCGGCAGGATAGACGGCGAGCCATAAGGTGCTGCACTAACAGGTCCCTCTTCGCCACCCGTTTCAGGGTGACCCGGCAGGAACGGCTCAAGGTGCGCCTTGACCCCGATTGGACCCATGCCGGGACCACCGCCGCCGTGCGGAATGCAGAACGTCTTGTGCAGGTTCAGGTGGCTGACGTCCGAGCCGATCTCGCCCGGTTTTGACAGGCCGACCATCGCGTTGAGGTTCGCGCCGTCAAGATAGACCTGACCACCAAACTCGTGGGTGATGTCGCAGACCTCGCGCACGGTTTCCTCGAACACACCGTGGGTCGATGGGTATGTGATCATGCAGGCGGCGAGCTTGTTACCCGCTGCTTCGGCCTTGGCGCGGAAGTCGGCCACGTCAATGTCGCCGCGTTCGGTGCAGCCGACAACCACAACCGACATGCCGCACATTTGTGCCGAGGCTGGATTGGTGCCGTGAGCGTTTACAGGGATCAGACAGATGTCACGATCCTCGCCCCGCGCGCGGTGGTACGCAGCGATGGTCAAAAGGCCAGCGTATTCACCTTGGGCGCCAGAGTTGGGCTGCATGCTCATGGCATCGTAGCCCGTGATGGTGCAGAGCTTCTCGCTTAGATCAGTAACAAGTTCGTGGTAGCCCGCCGCTTGGTCGGTGGGCACAAACGGGTGGATCATCGAGAAGTCGCGCCAGCTGACTGGCATCATTTCTGCGGCCGAGTTCAGCTTCATTGTGCAAGATCCAAGCGGGATCATCGCGCGATCAAGTGCGAGGTCGCGATCTGAAAGACGACGCATATAGCGCATCATTTCCGTCTCGGCGCGGTTCATGTGGAACACCGGATGGGTCAGGTATTCGGTTGTGCGGATCAGTGCATCAGGCACGTGGTATTCTGGCGAAAACTCGCGGTCACGACGGTGGATGCCAAAGGCCTTCCAAACTTGCTCGACCGTCTTGGGACGGCTGTATTCATCAAGAGTGATGCCAACTTTGGTTGTTCCGACACGGCGCAGGTTGATGCCGTTTGCGACAGCGGCGTCCATGACGACCGTTTGCATCGCGCCGACCTCAACGGTGATCGTGTCAAAGAAGCTGTCGGGCTGCACGTCAAAGCCAGCTTCGGTCAGGCCTTTGGCCATGCGAACGGTTTTGCGGTGGATACGCTGGGCAATTGCCTTGAGCCCTTCTGGCCCGTGGAACACCGCGTAAAAAGACGCCATAACCGCGAGCAATGCTTGGGCCGTACAAACGTTCGACGTCGCCTTTTCGCGGCGGATGTGCTGTTCGCGGGTTTGCAGTGAAAGACGGTAGGCTTTGTTGCCAGCGGCATCGACAGAGACGCCTACAATACGGCCCGGAAGGTTGCGTTTATACGCGTCTTTACAGGCGAGATAGGCCGCGTGTGGACCGCCATAGCCAACTGGCACGCCAAAGCGCTGGGTCGAGCCCACCGCGATGTCAGCGTCCATTGCACCCGGCTCTTTGAGCAGTGTCAGAGCCAGCGGGTCTGCAGCGATGATACCAATAGCCTTGTTTGCGTGGAGATCCGCAATTGGATCGGTAAAATCGTGCAGGCCGCCATAGGTTCCAGGGTACTGGAAAATCGCACCGAACACGGCGCTGGCGTCTAGATCTTCGGGGGCGCCCACGATGATTTCGATGTCGAGCGGCGCGGCGCGGGTTTTCATCACCGCAATGTTCTGCGGGTGGCAGTTTTCATCGACAAAGAATGCGTTTGCTTTGGTCTTGGACACCCGCTGGGCCATGACCATCGCCTCGGCGCAAGAGGTGGCTTCGTCCAGCAGGGACGCGTTGGCGACAGCCAAACCAGTGAGATCTGTGATCATGGTTTGAAAGTTCAACAGCGCCTCAAGGCGGCCTTGGGAAATCTCGGGCTGGTACGGGGTGTAGGCGGTGTACCACGCAGGGTTTTCCAGCACGTTGCGCTGGATCACAGGCGGCGTCACGGTGCCGTGGTAGCCTTGCCCGATGAGCGATGTCAGTACTTTATTCTTGGACGCTGTCTTGCGCATGTGGTGCAGCAGTTCGCGTTCGGATTTGGCTTTGCCAAAATCAAGCGGCTCGGACTGACGGATACTGGCCGGAACCGTTTCCTCGATCAATTGGTCGAGGCTGTCGACACCCAGAACAGCCAACATCTCGGCCATTTCAGAGGGGGACGGGCCAATGTGGCGGCGGTTGGCAAAATCGTAAGGCAGGTATTCGGTAGGTGTAAAAGACATAACAACTCCTGTCGCTGGGGGACCCTGCGGTGTTTGATCTGAGTGTGTGCCCCCGCGCTGGTGTGCGGGGGGAAATACGAGTTAGCCGATGAACGCTTTGTAAGCGGCTTCGTCCATCAGGCCGTCCATTTCGGACATGTCGGCCAACTTCATTTTGAAGAACCATGCATCACCCAGCGGGTCTTCGTTGACTAGGCTGGGGTTGTCTTCGAGAGCACTGTTCACTTCTGTGATTTCACCATCAAGAGGGGCGAGAATGTCAGAGGCGGCTTTGACGCTTTCGATCACCACGACTTCTTCGTCTTTGCTGACTTCGATGCCCGCATCTGGCAGTTCGACAAAAACCACGTCACCCAATTGGGTCGAGGCGTGCTCGGTGATGCCAACGAGTACTTCGTCACCTTCGACGCGCAGCCATTCGTGCTCTTCTGTAAATTTCATTTTGGGTCCCTTTTCTGTTAGCTATCGTTTGTAAGTGGCCGCACGGAACGGCATGTCAGTGACAACCGCAGGGAGCATTTTGCCCCGAACGTTGCCAAAAATTTCAGTACCTGTGGCGGCGTGAGCGGTGTCGACATAGGCCATCGCCATCGGGCGTTCGATCGTCGGGCCAAATGCGCCTGAGGTCACAGTACCAATCTGGGTGCCGTCGGCATCATGCAGCGTGACGCCAGCCCGCATAGGAGCGCGGCCTTCTGGCAGCAGACCAATGCGTTTGCGTGCGGCACCGTTTTCAAGCTGAGGCAGGATGACATCTGCACCGGGGAAGCCGCCAGCGCGGTCACCACCAGTGCGGCGGATTTTCTGGATGGCCCAGTTCAAGTCAGCCTCGACCGGCGTGGTCGTCGTATCCAGATCAGATCCGTAGAGACACAGACCCGCCTCGAGCCGCAGGCTATCACGAGCGCCAAGGCCAATTGGGGCCACGTCGTCGAGCGCTAGCAGCGCGCAGGCAAAGTCGGTCGCATGGGCGTTGTCGACGGAAATTTCGTAGCCGTCTTCGCCCGAGTAGCCCGAGCGCGAGACCCAAAGGTCGCCGTAGTCGCTGGGGTAGATGCCAACATCCATGAATTTCATCGCGGCTACTTGGGGGGCGATGGTTGCAAAAGCGGCCTCGGATGCAGGACCCTGAAGGGCTAGCAGCGAACGGTCGATCACCTCTAGATCAACACCTGTCAGGTTGGCCTGCATGTGGGCCACGTCGGCGTCTTTGCACGCCGCATTGACTACCAAAAAAAGGTGGTCGCCACGATTGGCGATCATCAAGTCATCAAGAATGCCGCCTGCATCATTGGTAAACAGGCCATAGCGCTGGCGCCCTTCGGCGAGACCTACGACATTCACAGGAACGATTGTTTCGAGAGTGGCGGCTGGATCTGCGCCACGCAAGATCACCTGCCCCATGTGGCTGACATCAAAGAGGCCCGCGCGGGTGCGCGTCCAATTGTGTTCACCCATCACACCAATCGGATACTGAACCGGCATATCATAGCCTGCGAACGGCACCATTTTGCCACCCAGCTCCACGTGAAGATCGAATAGCCCCGTGCGTTTTAGATCGCTCATCTTTTCCCTCCGGACCGGCGAGACGCGCGGCACCACTGTGGGTCGTGTGACCCGTGATGCCCCCTCTGTCCGTGTGCCTGAGATCGCTATCCCTTCGGCGGGTGCTTGAGGCACCACTCTCCAGAGTCTTTGTTACCAGAACGGTCCTGAGGCCTGAGAGTTTACCGGGGCGGTTGCTCCTTCGGCACGGGGACGAATCCCCGTTCTCCCGTTCTGGTATTCACAGGCATACAAAGGGATTCCAAATCTGCCAAGTGAAAATTTCCGATAGGAAACATGAGCTTTGTTCATGCCCGCTTGCCCCGACGCCGCGTCCTGCGCATAGTGGCGTGGTATGACACGATTTTTTGGACAAATTCTGGGGGCGTCTGTTGTCCTGTTTGCGCGGTTTATTACGGCAGCGCGGGCCAATTGGGAGGGGGTCGATCCCCTACCCTATAAGAGAGTTTACTATTCAAATCACACTTCAAACGCCGATTTCATCCTGATTTGGGCCTCGCTGCCGCCACTGTTGCGACGCGCGACACGGCCAGTGGCCGGAGCGGATTATTGGCTAAAGTCATGGATCCGCGCCTTTATCGCGCGACATTCGATTAACGCAGTTTTGATCGACCGGCGGGCCGAACACCGTGACCGTGACCCAATCGAGCAAATGGCCGAAGCGTTGGACGAAGGATCATCATTGATCATTTTTCCCGAGGGCGGACGCAATCGTACGACCGATCCATTGCTGCCGTTCAAGGCGGGTCTCTTTAATCTGGCAAAGGAACGACCCGACGTTGATTTGGTGCCTGTCT
Source organism: Thalassobium sp. R2A62 (assembly GCF_000161835.1). GTDB lineage: Bacteria > Pseudomonadota > Alphaproteobacteria > Rhodobacterales > Rhodobacteraceae > Thalassobium. The sequence goes on along the minus strand of NZ_GG697169.2, from coordinate 3,262,884 downwards.
GGCTGGAAAATTTGAATACCGTGATGCCCGCAGGAGAAATCATTCCGATCCCGTTGATCTGCACCGTAACCTTTGGCGCGCCCATCCATGTGGGCGACAACGAGGACAACGATGTGTTTCTAGCGCGGGCTGCTGATGCTCTGGCCGCGCTGCAACCCGCGTCGGCACAGCAGGAGGACGGGTGATGTACGGTGACCTGATGACCCTACTGTGGGGCGCATTCGGCGTGCTGGTCGCGACCACGGCCTTGGGCCAAGCGCTAACCTTTGTTGTGCCAGGTGGTAGCAACGATATCGTGCTGGGCAATTTCAACGCACGCGTGCTCGCGTGGTGGTCAATGACCATAGTCATCGGATTGGCCAGCCTGATTGGCCAAGGCGCGATCATCTTCCTGTTTGGCTTTTTATCCTTTGCCGCGTTGCGCGAATTCCTAACGCTGACAACGAAACACCGTTCGGATCACCTCAGCCTCGCGGCGGCCTTTTTCGTCGTGTTGCCCGCACAGTACTACCTGATCTGGATCGGGTGGTATGGGCTCTATTCTATTTTCGTGCCGGTCTATGTCTTCTTGATGCTGCCTATGATTTCGGCGCTGCGTGGGCGGCCCGAGAACTTTCTCATTCGTATTGCCGAAACGCAGTGGGCGCTGATGATCGCCGTTTTCTGCATCAGTCACATCCCCGCCCTGCTGAACCTCGACATTCTTGGTTTTGAAGGGCGCAATATCCTATTGATCATCTTTTTGATCGTCGTCGTTCAGGTGTCTGATACCTTGCAATATGTCTGGTCGCACCTTATGGGCGAACACAGGTTGGCCCCGCAAATCAGTTCGGTCAAAACGATCGAAGGGTTGATCGGATCAACAGTTTCAGGTGCACTGGTTGGCTTCTTTCTGTTTTGGATCACGCCCTTTGGCCCCTTGGGTGCCATGGCGATGGCAGCGTTGATTTCACTGCTTGGGTTCTTTGGCAGCTTTGTCATGTCAGCGATCAAACGGGATCGGGGTATTCGCGATTGGGGCCCAATGGTTGTTGGGCATGGCGGGTTTATCGACAGGTTGGATGGCGTGATTTTCGCAGCACCTATCTTCTTTCACTTCACGCGTTTTTGGTGGGCAGCCTAGAGCTGCGCGCCTTAGAGCCGCCCCAGTTCGCCCCGCAATGACCTTAATCCCGTCCACAAAACCTCTGTTTCAAATCGCATTGTTTCCACACCGAAAACGTGGAGGTCGACATGGCAGAGCATTTTTCCCCGCCGCCGATTACGGTGATCCCAACGGGTTTGGGCGGCCTTGCGATTGGCACGTTGATTGAAACCGGCAGCGGTCCCCATCGCGTTGAACATCTGATGCGTGGCGACTTGGTCAAGACGCTGGATAATGGATTTATTCCCCTGCGCGATGTCCGTGTGACAGCCTGTCCTGTGATCGCCAACCGCCCGATCAAAGTGGCCAAAAACGCAATCGCCCCCGGTGTTCCGGCACGCGACACGGTTCTGGCCCCTTCGCACAAATTGTTGCTCACCAACTGGAAGGCGCAAATGTATTTCGGGCAGGATGATGTTCTGGTTCCGGCCAAGTACATGCTGAACGACGACACCATCACATCCGTCGACGCGGTTGGCAGTTACCTACATCTGGCGTTCGATCACACGGCTGTTTTGTTTGCTAATGACATGCCAGTCGAAAGCGCCGATCCGGCCGCGTTGGGCATGCGCGATGCAGGTGGGATCGCCCCATATGAGCGTCCTTGTCTGAACCGTGCCGAAGTTCGTGTTTTACTGGCGGCTTGACCCGCCCGTTTCGACGGGAACTTGATTGACGCCAACGTCAAAATGAAACATTTTGGGATGGTATAGAGTATCCGCCCCTTTTTCATTTTTGATAAGAACTTATGGCAAAACAAACGCGTATTCAGACCAAAAACCAAGCGACCATACTGGACGCCGCGCTAGATGTTTTTTCAACCCATGGATTTCGCGGGTCAACAGTCGATCAGATCGCAAATGCCGCAGGCATGTCCAAGCCGAACCTGCTGTATTATTTCCCGACCAAGGGAGCGATCCACCAACGGCTGTTGTCTGAACTGTTGACCACGTGGTTGGATCCGCTGATTGAAATGAAAGCGGATGGCGATCCGCTGGAAGAAATCATGGGCTATGTGAACCGCAAGCTCGAGATGAGCCGCAAGTTTCCACGCGAAAGCCGTCTGTTTGCCAACGAAATTCTGCAAGGTGCGCCCCGCATTCAAGATGCCCTAAACGGCGAGCTCAAGGCATTGGTTGATGAGAAACGCACCATTATCCAAGACTGGATGGATGCTGGCAAAATCGCACGAGTGCCGGTTTATCACCTGATTTTTTCGATCTGGTCGTTGACCCAACACTATGCGGATTTCGACGTGCAAATCCGCGCCGTTCGCGGGGGGGATGTTGACCCGTTTGATGGATCCGATAGATTTCTGGAACTGCTCTATGAGCGGTTGCTTAGACCTGATGGAACCAGCCAACCCTGATAATGAACGATCGTCTGCCCTGTCACCGGCGCAGAGAGTTTAACATCAAAGTGGAACCGACCGTTTTGCACCGTCTCTAATGCATCGCTTTGCGGTGACAAACGACGCGGGATCGGGATGGGGCCCATATGTGCAGCCCGTACGGGATAGGCGAGGTGTTCGTCCGTCGGAGTGAGCCCAAGCGTGAACGTAAAAAGTCCAAATCGTTCTGTCATTCCGTTCGGTGTTGTCGCGAGATGCGAGACGAACGACTGATGTGCAAAGGTCCGAACCCATGTCTCGCCTGCTGGGGTTGAGGTTTTGAGCACCTCAACCTGCACATCATCGACAGCCTTTGGGAAACGAAATAGCATCGCGATAAGCGTGGGCAGAAAGCCCGGCCCACGGGTGACGGACGCGCGTCCAATCAGGCGGCGGGGCGCGGTGTTTACGTGGCTGTCGCGAACCTCAGCCGGTAGCACGTCAAACGCTGGACCCAAGTGTTTTTCAAACAGCGGGACAATCGGGCTGCTCTGCGTCTCGAAGGTGATGTCTAGATCGCTCATCGCGGCCTCAAAGTCAGCCAGCGGCAGCTCTGCCAAAGCGGGGCGTGCTCCTGCAGTGATCTGATCCGGATTGCGCAAAATCGCGCGGGCGGGCGTCGTTGGAATGTAGGGGCCGTCACCACCCGAGGCCAAGAGCCGCCAGCAGTGGCGCGTTCTGCCGATAGTCACATTGACGACCATACCGCCGACATCCGTACCAAAGCGTTCCAACCAAGTAGCGGCGCGCTGTGCGGCACTGACCATCCAGTTGGAGATCGGAAAGGCCACCCATTGGCGGACCCAACTGAGCGCGGCGAGGCTGCGGTTCATCACCCCAAGCTCTAGCCCCGCACGGAAGGTCACGTTGCGAGCCTTGAAGTGCTATGGGAACAACCGCTGGTCCGGCACTTCGATCATGTAAGCGAGACGCGAAATGCTGTCAGAGATCGCGAAGGTCCCAGGATTTGACCAGCTACGCGTCGGTGTTGGTTGACCGTCGATTGTGGTCGGAAACGGGCGACCCGCCTGCCCCATGATGCTTGCCATTACTGACCAGCCTCGCGGCGCGCGATTTCCTGGCAAAATTGCCCTATCAATTGCGTCGATCGGCGCACCTTGGGCCAACTGGGCGACGACCGCAGAACTGAGCGCCGGAACGCTGGAAACACCGGACAGGGCGAATTTGCCGCGTTGTTTTGCCAGATCGTCCATCTCGGTGATGCCTACGCAGAACGCGGCATCATCGCATAGATCGAGGCAGTGCATGCCAGCCTCTAGCGCCCGCCGGGCTGTGCGATATGGGTCATCTGTGTAGGTTTGGAACGGCCCCGCCGCATCGATCAACACCTCTGCATTTGACAGGTCGGGCCAATCCCCGTCACGGTTGAGCCTTAATGGTTTAGCCCCAAGTTTGGACGCCATTGAACGAGCCTTGGTCAGTGACCGTCCCGCGACCCAAACCTGATGACCATCGCGGGCAAACAAACGGCACAGGCGCGAGCCGAACATGCCGTATCCCCCTATGACGATGACCTTCATTCGATCAACCGTTTCTGAAATGCGGGATCAGGTAAGCCGCACATGTCCCCACGCCCGAACATCCGGTATCGGTTGCGCGCGATAAGCCCGTATAGCGCATCGCGCGCGGGTTTTGGCAGGATGCAAAGGATTTGAAGGCGTAGCCGACCCCACCACAGCGCGCACCAATCCAGATCATCGCGTCAAAGTCAAAGGACGCATGACCCGCTTCGAGAAATATCCAACTGTCGGGGTCATCCAGCGCCATGTCGTAGTGGGCCAGCACCGCCTGACCGGTTTGCGATTGCACGGGGCAAATTCGGACTTGGCCTGTTCGATCCAACCGGTGGATCATCCGAGCGCCAAAGCTGCACAACGCGCAATCGCGATCCATAAAGGCAATCGGAGCATCAGGGAGATCAGCAGGCAGGGGCGTAATGGCACCGTTGTCGTTCTATGCTCAATGTAGGCTGTGCCCGACCCATTTGCGAGGTCCAATAACGACGCAGGCCCGCCTCTGGGTCAGAGACGGGCCCGTGTTTTTAGCATCAAAGGTTTGGATCAGTCGGCCCATTCCCATGGCGGTGTAAAGTTGCCCAGAAGATCGGTGATTTTCGCGGCGTCTGCGTCACCAACTTTGCTGATCTGCGCAACGAGACCACGCTTTTTGTCTTCGAGTACGCCGACGACTTCGTTCGGCAGACCTGCATCGGCAAGCGTTTTGCCAAAGATACGTGTGATTGCGCTTTTGCGCAGCGCAGGCTTAAAGATTTTGCCGACCGCCGTTTTCGGCAGTTCGTCGAGAATTTCGACATACTTGGGATGTGCGGCACGCTCGTGGACGTGCTCTTTGGCATAGGCCATGATCGCATCCGTTGTCGTGGTCGCGCCGTCAACAAGCTCGACATAGACGCAAGGCACTTCGCCTGCATGTGCGTCGGGCTGGCCAATCGCACCGGCAAAGGCCACGTCGCGGTGACCGGCAAGTGCTTCTTCGATTTCGGCAGGATCAATGTTGTGTCCGCCACGAATGATCAGGTCCTTGGCACGACCGGTGATCCAGAGATACCCGTCCCCATCGATGCGACCCAAGTCGCCCGTGCGCAGGTGGTCGCCATAGTGGAGATCAGCGTTCTTGGCGGCTTCTGTATATGTGTCGCCAGGGCTCACGCCCGGGTTCGAAACACAAATCTCGCCAATCTCGTCTGTGGCACAGTCCATATTGGTGTCGGTCGAGACGATCCGCACATTACAGTATGGGAATGGCACACCGATCGAGCCTACCTTTTTCTCGCCTTCAACTGGGTTGATCGACACAAGGCAGGTCGCCTCGGTCAGGCCGTAGCCCTCGATGATGGTGACGCCAGCGGCAGATTCGAAACGTTTGTAGAGCTCGAGCGGCAAAGGCGCCGAGCCACAGAACGCAATGTTGAGCGTTGAGATATCTGCGTCCACTGGGCGCTGCATCAATGCTGACATGGCCGTCGGGACGGTGATCATGAAGGACGCCTGATAGCGTTCAATCAGCTTCCAGAAGTTGTCGAACACGCCGTCACCACGGTAGCCTTGCGGTGTTGGGAACACGATATGGGCGCCTGATGACAAGGCCGATCCCATCGCCACGATCGCGGCAAAGACGTGGAACATCGGCAGTGGCACCATCAAGCAGTCGTTTTCATCAAACAACAATTTGTTGCCGAGCCAACCGTTGTAGATGATGCCGGAATAGCGGTGCTGCGCGACCTTGGGCATGCCCGTGGTGCCGCCCGTGTGGAAATAGGCCGCAACGCGGTCTTCGGTGCTATCCTCGAACGAAAGCGTGGTCGGCTGTTTGGCGATCTCGGCGTTAAAGCTGGCCACGCGCGCGCTATGCGTCACGGGATTTTTAGGACGGATCAGCGGCACGATCAGTTTCTTGACGCCTGTCAGATAGCGGTGCAGATCAACTTCGAGCACGTGCTGGACATTCGGGGCGAGAGCTACAGCCTCGGCCACCTTTTGCGGCACATCCGATTTCGGGAACGCGCGCAGGGTGATGACAACCTTTGCCCCTGTTTCCTTGAGGATTGCGCCGATCTGTTCCGCGTCCAACAAGGGGTTGATCGGGTTCACAATACCCGCTGTTTGACCGCCCAGATATGTCACGACGGCTTCGTTACAGCATGGCAGGATATAAGCGACCACATCGTTTTCGCCGACACCTAAACTGCGGAACAGGTTGGCGGCTTGCGCCGTCTTGGCGTGAAGTTCGGCCCATTTGAACGTCTCGGCCTTGGCACCATCATCCGAGAACAGCTGGAACGTGACAGCACTGCGGTCTGGAAACTTGCCCGCAGTGTTGCTCAGCATTTGGAATGTGGTGACAGGCAGATCGCGATCTGCCCAAGTGGATTCGGCTTCGATTGCCTGAACATCGGCTATTGACGCAAACGCCATGGTTATATCCTCCCTAAAGCCAGTTTTCTGGCCCATTTTCTTTTCCCTGACACAACTGTCAGCAAAACAGGGGATATGCGCAAGCCTGACGCTGCGAAAAATGCCTATTCGGCGGCCGCGTCCCATTGACCAGAGGTGAATTGCAGCCGTGCGAGACGCGCATAAAGGCCGTCTTGGGCCACAAGTTCATCGTGGGTTCCGGTCGCGACGATGCGGCCACCTTCAAACACGACAATGCGGTCGGCCTGTTTCACTGTAGCCAGTCGGTGGGCGACGATCAAAGTCGTCCGATCCGCCGAGAGTGCTTCGACCGCGCGTTGAACCAGCTGTTCGGATTCCGCATCAAGCGCGCTGGTGGCTTCATCCAGCAACAAGACTGGCGCATCACGCAGAATGGCGCGGGCGATTGCGATACGTTGTTTTTGCCCACCTGACAGCATCACGCCACGCTCGCCCACATAGCTGTCATAGCCATCTGGCAGGGCAGTCAGAAAATCATGCGCCGCAGCAGCACGTGCGGCCTGTTCGACCTCGGCATCGCTGGCATCGGGGCGGCCAAAGCGGATGTTTTCGCGGGCCGTGTCAGCAAAGATCACCGGATCTTGGGAGACCAAGGCCATGTGTTTGCGGAAATCAGCACGCGCCATATCCGTCAGCGGAACACCATCGAGCGTAATTTTGCCGGACTGCGGGTCATAGAACCGCAAGAGCAATTGGATGATGGTCGTCTTGCCCGCGCCAGACGGCCCAACAAGAGCAACTGTTTCACCGGCTTTGACCGTCAGAGACACAGTATCAAGCGCCGTGATAGAGGGTCGCGATGGATAGGCAAAGCTGACGTCTTCAAAGGAGATATCGCCGTGGACAGTCGCAGGTAGCAACGCGGGTTGGGTGGGGTCATTGACGTTGTCTTGGGCATTCAAGAGCTCGACCAGACGTTCGGTTGCACCGGCAGCACGTTGTAATTCGCCCCACACTTCGGTCAAGGCAGCAACACCGCCCGCAACCATAACAGCGTAAATCACGAATTGGACCAATTCGCCGACGGTCATCGCCTCGACGCGGACATCGCGCGCGCCGATCCATAGAACACCAACAATGCCGGCAAAGATCAGGAAGATTACAATCGCGGTCATCACAGCGCGAGTGCCGATACGTTTGAGCGCCGCGACAAAACTCTTTTCCGTGACATAGGCAAAGGTTCCACGGCTGGGCGTCTCGTGGGTAAAGGCTTGGACAGTTTGCACCGACAGCAACGCTTCGGACGCATTGGCCGAACTAGACGCGATCCAGTCTTGGTTCTCACGGCTCAGCACGCGTAGGCGGCGGCCCAGCACCATGATCGGGATCAGAATGGCAGGGACAATCAGCAAAACGAGGCCCGTCAGCTTGGCCGAGGTAAAGAGCATCAGCGCCAAACCCCCAAAGAAGATCAGGACGTTGCGCAGAGCAACCGAGACCGAGCTGCCGATCACACTAAGGATCAGCGTCGTGTCAGTGGTGATGCGGCTTAGAACTTCGCCGGTCATGACCTTTTCAAAAAACGCAGGCGACATGCTGATCATACGGTCAAAGACGGCCATGCGGATGTCTGCAACAACCCGTTCGCCCAACCGTGTCACCAGATAATACCGCATTGCCGTGCCCACAGCGAGCAGGCCTGCAATCGCGATCGCGCCACCAAAATACTGGTCCAGGATCGCGCCCTCACCCACATCAAAATTGTCGACCACACGCCGCACAGCCAATGGCAGGATCAAGCTGATGATGGCAGTTGCGATCAATGCGACCGTCGCCAGCCCGATCATCAACTTGTACGGCAGCATATACGGCAAGAGCCCGCGCAGCGCGCCGATTTCTTTGGACGACGCGCGTTCGTCGTCAGATGCCTTGGGCGGTGTTGGTTTGCTCGTATCGGCCATTAACTTCCGTTCCGTGTCACTCACACTTGGGGACATAAAGCGCCACCTGAGGCAGGACAAGAGACGGCGTGTGGGAAAGACTGGAGCGGGTAGCGGGAACCAAACCAGCCTGTAAGTATTTATTTTTAAACAAACATCTAGGACGCAAAATTCAAAAACAACCTCGTCAGGAACCCCGTAACACCACGAAAAAGAACTGACCGAGCGTCAAAAACTGGCTGCGAATCGTCAAAAACCGACGAATTCTACTGAATCACTCTGGGCATTGTTTTCGCAACAACCAAGGAGACAGTTTTGGACCATACTTTCAGAGAAGAAGACCGTGTTGTGATCGCAGAGTTCCACGGTGTTGGACCGTTTCGAGGAACAGTCATTCAAGCCGATGATGAACAGTTCGAGGTGCTGGTCGATGAGCAAGAAGGCAACAAGCACTTCTGCACTGTGTACTCCGAGAACTTCCGACTGCTGTCGCACGAAGAGACTGAAGAACTCCAGACAATCGAACAAGCTTTCGAAGCAGGGTTCCGTCTAGGTGAGCAACAGGGACGCGATCAAGGGTATGTCGATGGGTGTCGGCGGCATCACACCCGCAATGAAACCAAAAGCAGCTGCGTAAATTCTACGGCTAGACCCATTAAAAATGGGGGGATTACCCAATGGACAGGGCTTTGTTGCACAAATCGGTCTTAGGCCGTTCTTCTCCTTACCCCAGACGGATTTAGCCTTTAGCAACGGTACTTGGTATGCCAAGCGCTGTGAAGGCGTTTAGGATCACAGCGCAGATTTGGATCTCTGCAACCTGCCGATCAAAGTCGCGCGCTGAGAGACGCTGACCGAGTAACTTCACACAATGCATCTTGGCCTCGACACGGCTTCTGCGGTGGTATCCGGTCACCTGTCGCCACAATGCGCGGCCTAGATACTTTGAAGCTCTCACAGCTTCGTTGCGCGCTCTGGCCCCGGGGGGTAGGGCTTCCATAATTTGGCATTCTTGCGCGGCGGTATGACGGCGCGGGCATCTCGGGCAGCAATCGCATCGTGACATTTGCGTGTGTCTTATGCTCCGTCGGCTGTAACGCTGCCGAGTTCTTGCTCCGGTGGGATTTGGTTGAGCAGGTCTGACAGAATGGACGCATCCCCGATACTGCTACTCGTGATCTCGACGGCACGGATCTCCAGCGTTTGCTCATCAATCCCGATATGTATCTTGCACCACAGGCGGCGTTTAGAACCGCCGTGCTTGCGGGCATTCCACTCACCTTCCCCTTCAGCCTTGATACCCGTGCTGTCGATAAGCAGGTGCAATGGTCCTGCCGAGCCACTGTAGGGAATGGCAACGGACAGGGTTCGTTGTCGCCGGCACAGGGTGCTGCAATCTGGGACAGACCAGTCCAACCCAACGAGTTTCAGAAGGCTCGTTACAAACCCTTTGGTCTGTCGCAGGGGCAACCCGAACAGGATCTTGAAGGTCAGACAGGCCTGTACCGCCGCATCGCTATAAGCTTGCTGGCGTCCGCGTCGACCGGACGGTGCAGCCTCCCACACCATCTTCGGGTCAAACCAGATCGAAAGCGATCCTCGCTTCTTCAGTGAAGGGTTATACTCTGCCCAGTTCTGGGACTTGTATGTCGTCGGAGTCCAGCTGCTCATGACCGCCAGCTATCAAGCTGGATTCATGAGATGAATCCCAGATCAAGCCGATTTGTGCGACAAAGCCTCCGGCTACTCATAAACGCCAACTAGCACGCTGGAATCAAGCCGTGAATCCTCGCAAGAGACGATTTCCGAAAAAAAGCCTCACCCTGCTCGCTCCTGACGATTTGTTCTGAAAATACCTCGCGACAAGATCATTATTCTTATTCTTGATGAAACTGGTTATTCATTAATTCAAACATTTCAAATTTCTGCTGTAGCAAAGCCAATAGTCGCAAGAATGCCTGAAGAGTTTCGAATTCAATAATACGAATTTTACTACTTCTAATTTCTGAAATTTTTTGACGCATCAGATTAATGTCAAAATCCACACCTTTTCTTCGGGCCTTTCTAAAATACACAAAGCACCAGTCGTCAATTGAAATATCACTTTCAGCATAAAAATGATCTCGGTCAGGTGCAAGTAGAACTTTCCCTTTAAGATCTTGGAATATTGACTTTGGGATCACTCCTTTACAATAATCCCATGGATTTTTTATCGAATGGGTTGATGCACAATTGATCAAGGGCAGGCGATCAGTTTCGATTGCGTAGAATAGACCATTTTGCGAAATACTTAAGTCCTGCATGCTATCAACTGGTGGGAATCTTGCCACTGGATCATCACTAAATTTTTCCAAACTCTCGATTCCATGGCAAATAAAGGTGTCTGATTGATGAGTTGCAAAAAATTGGACTGTACGAAAAAGGTTTGACGTTCGGCTAACACCTGGGTGACCTTCGACAAAGGCCCTTGCGATAACCTCCTCTAGAAACGTTTTGTTATCCAATTCTTTATAAGCTGCAAAGGCCGCCATAATACCTTCAAAAAGGTTCTTGTTACCACGGTCTAACAGCAATAATCGGATTAATTTTGCGTTATGATGGGAGCCGAACCAATCGGACTTAGTTGGGTGAGATTGCTGAATATTTGAGGGACAGTAGGCACATAAGTAAAAGGTAAATAGATTGCAAAAATCCTTGAAATCGTCATCATTATTTTCGCTCAAGACTGGCCAATAGAAGCTCATCAACTCATTGTAATGAAGAAAGTGTTTGTAGGCTTTAATATAGGGCCTAACCCATTTCTTTAATCTAGACTTGATCATTTTTCTTCTCACTCCCTATCACCTTATAGCTTAAAATAGAAGAATCCTTGATAGTTAGGTAATCCCCCCATTTTTAATGGGATCCAGCCGTAGAGTTCAGGCGGCTGTTTTCAGCTTCATGGCGGGGTTATGCCGCCGATGCCCACATTGGGTCGCTCGTTGTTGTAAGTCCAGAGCCATTCCGTTGCCATCCTCGATGGTTTCAAAGATGTATTGGCTCAACTATTCGCCGCGAACGGTGCGGCTGTAACGCTCGATATAGGCATTCTGCTGGGGCTTGCGGGGCTGAATGTGTTCCAGCCTAACGCTCTGCTTCTCAGCCCATTCCATCAACTTTCCACTGATGTATTCGGGGCCATTATCAACTCGAATGATGTTTGGTTTTCCCTCGCAGCTTTGGTCAATATGAGCTTGTCCAATGTCAGATCGGATATCGCCCGCCGCGGCCGTTGGTTCACCTTCTCAAGCTCCTTCAGACGCTTGAGCTGAGACCGACCCATCCCACCATACAGTTTCCTCTATCGATAGAACGTCTGTTGCGTCACGCCGATCTGACGCACCGCATCCGCTATCGTCATCCCTTGCCCTTGCAGAACTTTAACTTGCTGAAGCTTCGATACTATCTCTTCGGGCTTCTCTCGCTCTCCACCCACCGCTGATCCTCCAGTTTGCGGGACAAAACTATCACAGATGGTGGACCACTTTCAGGGGGCTACTCCACATCTGGAAAGGGCATCTATCGATCCCGTATCTAGAGCGGGTGTGGTGATTGATATTCTGCTGGATATTTTTTGGCTATGAACAAATCCTCTTTGGTCCAATCTCTGTTCGACCAATCCGGTATGTATCGTGTACGTATTGCCTCATCCTGACTTGCATTATTATATTTAAATGCCAGTATCGGGGCATCAGGGGTCAGCTTTTGCACGTATTCACCAAGGCGATGCAAGCCACCTACGTTAAGGTGGCAGCCCGCATCGACGTAAACCAGCACCCCCCCTCGCTCATCTGCGCAAGAGTTTGCAGGGCGGTCTGCGGCTTCCAGCACCAATAGCCGAACCCGCGCACATTATTGTGTATTTTGCTTCCAAAGCGAGACAGGAAGTCGCTGTCCAACATCGTCTCGTCATAGCGTTTGAAATCATCAAATACCCCCATATTCGCAGCCTGCTGCCCGACACGGTCCGCCGCAGGTTGCATGGATTTACTCGCAAACGTCGCACAAAATAGCTGCCTAGCCTTCAAATTGGACATGCTTCCGCCTTATTTCTTCTTCTAGCGATAATACGTTTGGTCAGTAACGCTGATCTGTCTGATTGCGTTAATCCGAGGCATGCATTGCTCGATCAAAACTTCAACCTGCCGCAACTTCACACCCGCCGACGTCTACTTCGGACGCGACAAAGTCATTCTACAACAAAGGGAAAGGATCAAACGAAACGCGCCGCTTGCATCACCGCCAACGCGCCGGGTAATCAAACCAACCAGATGAGACAAACTCTCTCTTAGTTTACGCGGCCTTTGGTGCCAAAAACTCTGACGACGGACAAAATGGGAATTTAGCATAACGGGCGTGCATTGCTATCCGGGCCTGTTGTGTAGCCGCATTATAGGGTGCGGGGTTAGCGGCCATGTCTAAGATCGCCTTGGCAAATTCATCATCAGATGTTGCTTCAATCCCATTTCCGAACGACAGGCATTTTGCCATCGCCATTCCGCGCGTTCGGATAACAGGGAGAGCAGCGTTGACCGCATCAATAATCATGCCTGACCCGCTGGTGGTATATCGATCGAGCTCATAAGGGAGCAGAACGCAATCTAGTCCGCATAAGACACTGTGGAAGTCTTTGCTAGACTGTGCGCCCCAGAGCATTTCGACGTTTGGATAGCCCGGTAAGATTTTTGCACACAACAAAATTTTTAGTGTGATTAGAGTTCTCATCGGCTTCTTTTTAGGCGTTGTTTGGACGACTAGTGTCACTTTTGGTGGCGAATTCATCTTTCGACTTTGGGTGCGAATGGCTCTTACAAAGCTGCGTAGCCGGCGGCTTCCTTTTTCCCGACGCTGGCCGCCCAACATACCAACTCGAAACGATGCGCCACGCAAATTCTCTGATACTCCATCATCTGGCAAGATATTGCACGGTAAGATAAAATCACAGTGGCAGGCTAAGTTGTATTGACTGCGCGCCGCATCTTGCATTTCTTCCGTTTCACACGACAAGTGGATACGGCCATCAAGCTGAAACTTGCGAACAGAATCCCGATGCTCTTCTGACAGCTCATAAAGAGCTCTGAGCACTATAATACGCAAAATAATCTTTGGGCCATCGGTTTTTGCCAGAGTAATCGCTACTCTCAGATCATGAGCAGACGCAGTCGGAACAACTATAACGTCATCACGGGTTGCGCCACTTTCTGACACAATCCGAGCTAGCGTTTGGGCCTCAGACACCGTAAGCGATTCTACATCAGCGATCTCTTTTAATGCGGATGAAGTCTCGAGAACATAATGAACTTTCAAGTGCTCGCGGCGATTGGATGGCAAAGCTGAAGCAGGAAATTGCTTCAAGCCTGACCAAGTCACAACATGAATGTCATCGGCGTTACTAAACGCCGCGATTGACTTGATTTGCCCAGGATGGTGTCCCATTTCGTGGTGAAGATGGCGCTCAACAATTAGCATAACTGACACAGCCAGAATTCCTTTAAAAGATGTTGCGATCACGTCTTGGGTGACATTCGCAATTGGAAGAGTTTACACACGTCAATCATCGGTGTCTTCATTTGTTCTATACTCACTGTTAAAACGGGAAGACTCATCATGATACCCTTTTGGTGTTTTTGTATACCAAAGGATATAAGGCTAGTTGTCATCAATCTACTCGTTTGGAGCTAACTTCTGTGAGCAGCCCCACCTGATTGTTGAATTTGAAAGTTAGTGCATGACTGGCCTTTGGTCCGTCGAGATGGTGGTTTCCGGCGCAGGCGGGCGATAGCCCCATACACTGTGTGGTTTTCTCGAGGCAGGAGTTTGCACATACAAACAGGGAGGAAATAGCAGTGAAGAAGTTGAAGGCCATACTATCGCGACTAAACAACCGTCGAAAACGGAATGCACATGCGGTTCGCAACAATGCACTGATCGCACAAGAAGCGGTGGCAGTGGGGGCCGTACCATGGTCCGAAGTGCAGAAATTCTTTGAGCTCTTTACACCTTACAAAACACAGCATGAGCTGGTACGAATTGGTCCCAACCTAGACGGCGGGTATCTGGTGCCGAACGATCTTGACGGACTGTGTGCAGTGTTTTCTCCGGGTGTATCCGACACGCTGGGATTCGACCTAGAGATGTCCAATCGAGTGAATGCCTGCTATCTCGCAGACGCGTCGATTGAGCCGCCGAAGGGTATGCCTTCTAACATGACGTTCGTGCAAAAATTTTTAGGAATGGAAAACAAAGACAACACCATCACTTTAGACCGATGGGTCAGTGCACATACGCAGCCAGGCGATGATCTGTTGTTACAAATCGATATAGAAGGAGCTGAATATGACGTTTTTAATACCGTTTCAGATGAAATACTGAACCAGTTTCGCATTATTTTGGTTGAGTTTCACCACTTGGATCAGGTGTTTGACCGTGCACAATTCGACAAAATGTCGACAACGGTGCGCAAGTTGACAGACACCCACGTGTTGTGCCACCTACACGCCAATAACTTTTCCCCTTTATACCAGTTTAAAGGCCGCGATATCCCACCGTTGGTCGAAGCAACTTATCTCCGTAAGGATCGCGTCAGTGGTGCTCTCACGCCTGCACAGGTGCCCCAACTGCTGGATCAACGCAACGTTACTAGATTTGATGATACGCCAACGCCTGCCTTCTGGAAGAGTTGACACGATTCTGCACGCGATGGGCTGCTGCTGATGAATTTTCTGATTTACTCGGTGAGAGTAGACGGCTTTGTTCCACTGTCAAACGAGTGATGACTTCAGAAAATTGTAGAAGAACACCTTGTCAGACACTTCGCGGATGTCCTTCGGGACGTTGCGCTTGAAGCGAAACACACCAAAGGCAGTCCTGAACACGTACTTTGGCAACTTGTCTTGGCTAGTCTTGGACATCTTTCGGCTCCCTTTTCTGACCTTACGGGTACTATGGGAACACTTCCACCGAGGAGTTTGCCAGTTTTTGACGAAGCTTGGTTCGTTTTCGACGCTTTTGACGAACCATGCAGGGACGTTTCTGACGAAATCAACCTTGTGAAGCGATGCTGAGTAGCAGACCTCCGAAAACTCCCCGAAAACCGCAAAGCGCTCCCTAAAGCGTTCCCGTAAAATGACCCCGTATCTGTTATTATAACTGATAATCTATGTTTTTAAGGGAAAATCGAGAGGAAGCTGGAGCGGGTAGCGGGAATCGAACCCGCACCTTAAGCTTGGAAGGCTCTTATGATACCATTTCACCATACCCGCGCTCAGTATGCGCTAGCTATGCCATGCGATTTCAGAGGTCAACAATGGTTTGGCCCGTTCAGGGTGTCACAACGATATTTCCTGTGTGCGTTTTTTCGATAAACGCTGTTTGAGCCGCATGAATATCCTCAAGCGCGTAGGTTGCAGCCAAAACCGGCGCAATCGCACCCTCTTCGATATACGCGATCATATTTGTCATGACCTGTGCAGGAATGACTGTTGAACCCGTAAATGTGAGATCGCGCAAATAGAGCGTCCGCAAATCCAGATCGACCATCGGCCCCGCGATTGCACCAGAACAGGTATAGCGACCACCCCGTTCGATCACATCAATCAACTGAGGCCAGTAGCTACCCCCAACAACATCGGCGACCACGGTGATCTGTACGTCCCCAAGTGCGGCGCGCAAATCATCAGGCGCACGTGGCAGGATCAAATCTGGGTTCAGCTTGGCCACGTCAGCTTGCTTTGCCTCGGACGCCATCGCGACCACACGGGCGCCGCGGCGTTTGGCCAATTGCACCAATGCGCCACCCACGCCACCGGACGCACCTGGCACCAGAACCGTATCCTGTGCCGTAACATTCGCACGGGTCAGCATCCCTTCGGCTGTCGAGTAAGAACAGGAAAATGTCGCAAGTTCTGCATCGGAGAGTGGGCTGTTCACCGCGCGGGCGTTGCGAGAGGGCATGACAGTGTATTCCGCAAATCCACCATCGCATTCTGACCCGAAATAGCCGGTTTTGTTCAGATTTTCGAGATCGTCAGGATCACGCAGCCAGTTATCGGTGATGATACGTTCGCCAATCCGTGCGGGGTCAACATCCACACCAACAGCCACGATTTCGCCGCACACATCGGCGCCTTGGATACGCGGAAAACTAATCGGGGCTGCACCCCATGTCGGGTCTTCATCATTAACCGTGTTGTAGGCGCCGCCAGTTGTCGCCTCGGTCACGGCCTTGGAATACCAACCCGAACGCGTGTTGACGTCCGTGTTGTTCAAACCGCACGCACCGACACGTACTAACACTTGGTCAGGTGCAGGCTCTGGGCGCAGCCAATCTGTGTGCAGCACCATCTGGTCGATTTCTCCGTGGCCCATCGTCACCATAGCGCGCATTGTATCAGGCAGTGTCATCAGGCGTCTCCACATAGGTTTGTTCGTTTGAGTGTGACGAGACCACATCGCGTGCGGGCGATCTAGGTCGAAATCAGCAACTGACGTTGGGAGCAATTGTTCTGGACAGGTGCCAGCGCGGCGTGCAGGGCTAAGACAAACACGGGGGCCAAAATGATCGATTTCACTGGCAAATGTTTATGTGGGGCGGTGACTTGGACATATTCAGGCGCACCAGATCGCAATTTGATCTGTCATTGCGAGAGCTGCCAACGTGCTGCGTCATCGGCGTTTTCGGCGTTCATCGGGGCGACAACTGACGCAGTGCATTGGCAGGGTGAGATTAACCACTACCAAAGCTCGCCCGGAACATGGCGTGGGTTTTGCGCGACCTGCGGCACACGACTGTATTATGCATCCGATTTGTGGCCCGGTGAAATTCACATCGCAGCAGCAACACTAAACGATCCAGAACTCTATTCCCCGACCAGTCATTGTGTTTGGGGTGAGCGGGTGCCATGGCTGGCCTCGCTCGACGACCTGCCCAAACCGGACGGGTTTGACATTGAACCAACAGGAGACCCGACATGAGTGTTTTTGACGAAGATTTGTTTCTCAAAGGTTTGGAGCAACGCAAAGGCACATTGGGTGCGGAATATGTCGAGAAAAACCTCGCTGCCGCTGATGATTTCACCCGTCCCTTTCAAGAGGCGATGACCGCTTGGTGTTGGGGCTTTGGTTGGGGTGATGATGTGATCCCTGCCAAGACACGCAGCATGATGAACCTGTCGATGATCGGCGCCTTGGGTAAGATGCACGAATGGGAAATCCATTGCCGTGGTGCGATCACCAATGGTGTCACGCCTGAAGAGATCCGCGCGATCATCCATGTGATTGGCATCTATTGCGGTGTTCCACAGGCGCTTGAGTGCTTTCGCGTGGCTAAAAAAGTGCTGGCGGAACAGCCAGAATAATTCGAATCCGCCATATCTTTGCCAAAATCACCAACTAGCTGAGTGCCTGAATAACTTTGTCGCTGGGTGGGACCGACGCACAAAGGAGCATTTAGATGCTTAAGAAAATTGCACTCTCGATGGGGGTTGCTCTGGCTATTTTGGCCTCGCCGGTTCAGGCGGTCGAGCACCGTATCGAAGTTCACCATGGTGAGTTTTTCCCATATGTGACCTATCTCCAAGCCGGAGATACCGTCCGTTTTGTGAACTTGATGGACCGGAATGTTCAAATCAAGGCCACACGACACTATAACCGTTGGTACACAGGCTGGATGGCTCCCCTTGGGGAGTCCGTGGTCACGATCAATTCGAACACACAGCTCAAATTCCAAAACGATCACTACAGCTGGGGTTTTCAGGGGGAACTGTCGTTTTCGCCTGCTCCGAACAGCTAATCAGTCATCGGATCGCGCAGCTGCGCGCCTGAGGCACGGTTCGAATTGACGGCCGTGTCGACACGGAAAAACGACAATGCGTCATTGGGCGCGGCACGCATCAGCGTGGCCGCGCCTTTTCCGTCTTCGCCCAACCACTTTGACCAATCGCTTGTCGGTAAAATCACGGGCATTCGGTGATGGATTTGGCTCATGGTGTCATTGGCGGGCGTCGTCACTATGGCGCAGGTATCAAACGTCTCGCCGTCCTTGCTCCAACTCTGCCAAATCCCTGCAAAGGTCAAAGGGCCCATATCGTTGGGATGTATGTACCAAGGAAGGCGAGCCCCCTCGGGCGCCTTGGTCCATTCGTAAAACCCATCTGCAGGGATCAGGCATCGCCGTTCACGGCAGGCCGCGCGAAACGCGGGTTTCTCAGCTATGGTTTCGCTGCGCGCATTGATCAGCAATGGCCCGTCGTTTGGCTTCTTGTACCAATGCGGAATGAACCCCCACCGCATCGTCCGCAGTCTGCGCCCCTGATCCGACGCCACAACCGCAACAGGATCGGTTGGACAGACGTTATAGTTCTCTTGGGGGGGCAAGTCGTTTGAAGGCACAGCGTCAAAGACCTGAACCATCGCCTCGTGAGGAAGAGTTATCGCCATGCGACCGCACATGGGGTCAGGCTAGCGCGGTCCACGCTCAAGAACCAGCGTCTGGTTGCAAATTGCGCCATGCGGCTGGGCCATCTAGATCTAGATTTGCGCCCCATCAGCGCGCCCTGAACCCGCATACAAAAAAGGCGCGCCAGTTGCCCAGCGCGCCTCGTGATACTTAGGATAAACCGCCTATTTCTGCGCGATGCGTCCGTCAGTGTAGCCGGTATAGGCACCTTGCTCGGCCATGTATTCGGCCAGAACATCAGCCAGATCAGGACCAAAGTCATAGGCGTTCAAGCCGTCAGATGAGAACATCTTATAGCCGTCGCCACCGTTACGCACGTAGTTGTTGGTCACAACGCTGTAGGTCGCAGCGGGATCAATGGCAGCACCACCGACCATCACTTCGACAATCCGGCCTTCGTTGGGGGCAATGCTTGCGTCCCAAGTAAAGGTGATGCCTGCGACCTGAGGGAAGCGACCTTTGACCTCTTCCACTTGGCTGACCCCATTCTCAAGCGCGTCGATGACACCTTGGCCCGAGATCTGGAATGTGGACAGCGTGTTCTGGAACGGAAGCACGGCCAGCACTTCGCCCATGGTCACATCACCCTCGTCGATCGAAGAGCGGATCCCGCCCGAGTTCGCGATCGCGATTGTCACACCTTGGTTAGCCACACGTGCCAACATCGCATCAGCAACGAGATTGCCCATCGAACATTCCTGAACACGGCAAACAGCGCGGTCCCCTTCGATAACGCCACCAGAGCTGGCGACAACCTTGGTCCGGATTTCTTCGAGAGGTCCGGCCAATTCCGCAATGCGCGATTTCACGGCTGCGTTTTCGGTCACGGTGCCATCGATGCTGATCGGCTCGCCCGATGCCTCGGTGATGTTGCCGTCATCGTCAAAGGTAACTTTCAGTTCGCCCAAGAATTTGCCATATGCATAGGCCGACACGATGGCGGTGTTTCCAACCATTGTGGGGTACGGACCTTTGGCGCGGTCATTGGTGTTCGACAGCAATGTGTTGGTGTGACCGCCTACAATCACGTCGACACCGGTGGTGTTCGCAGCGACCGCTTGGTCCACGTCATAGCCAGAGTGCGACAGAACAACGATCTTGTTAACGCCCATTGCAGTCAGCTTATCGACTTCGGCCTGTACTGCCTCGGATGGGTCGGTAAAGATGATGTTCTTGCCGGGGCTGGCCAGTTCGTCAGTGTCTTGGGGTGTCAGACCGATCATGCCGATCTTTTCGCCACCGCGCTCGATCACGACCGATTTCTGGATCGCATCCGAAATCAGAGGCTCACCCGAGAAATCCGCGTTGGACATCAAGATAGGAAAGCTCACGCTGTCAACAAAGCCGCGCAGAACCTCTGGGCCGTCGTCGAATTCGTGGTTGCCGACGGTCATGCCGTCATAGCCCATCTGGTTCATCATCTCAGCCGCTACTGCGCCCTTGTAATATGTATAGAACAACGAGCCTTGAAACTGGTCGCCGCCATCCACAAGGATCGAGTTGTTTGTGCGGGCGCGTGCCTCTTCGATCGCTGTGATCAGACGCGCGGATGAGCCAAAGCATTCACCAGCATCATTGTCTTCCCATGAGCAGGGGCTGTCGTATTTCGAGACGGGCTCGAAGCGCGCGTGAAAGTCATTGGTGTGCAAAACGGTCAAAGTGTAGTCGGCAGAGGCCGCACCTGCCGTCAGAGCCAAAGCCGCTGCGGATGTCAGGAATCGTGTGAACATAATGTCCCCCTATGGTTGTTGTTCCAACAGACTGACCCTTTGGGCACGATGAGTCAAAGGATCGCTGTTAAGTGGCGTAGCGTCAGCTTGTAACTGCCGCATGACATGCGGGCGTTCCGAACGTCTTTAAAAACCAACGCCTAGATATTGACCCCACGCAGGACGCGAGGCATCAGACGGGCATGATGATTTACAAGATCCTGACCGGCGACCAGTGGCGCGCCTTTGACGAAAGCGGCGTGTTTGAGGGTGCTCCGATTGATTTGGCTGATGGCTATGTCCACACATCCACGGCCGAGCAGGCACAGGAAACGCTAGATAAACACTTTGCCGGACAGACGGGTCTGATGCTGGCCGCGCTGAACGAGGCGGACTATGGCGACGACCTGAAATGGGAAGTTTCGCGCGGCGACGCCTTGTTCCCGCATATCTTTCGCCCGCTCAAATTGTCCGACGTCAAATGGTGCCGTCCAATCACCGACGGCCAACTCCCGGATCTGACATGAGCCTTTATGAATCCTTTGGCCTGAAGGTCTTGCGCCAGTTTGATCCTGAACGCGCGCATATTCTGGCGCTCGCGGCACTGTCATTTGGGCTGGCCCCGACACCCGGCGTTGTCCGAAGCACGCGACTAGCCACACGCATCGGCACGCTGGATTTTGCAAATCCAATCGGTTTGGCCGCAGGCTTTGACAAGAATGCGCAGTCTGTCACGCCGCTGTCCAAAACGGGGTTTGGGTTTCTAGAAGTCGGCGCAACGACGCCGCGCCCTCAACCGGGCAACCCCAAGCCGCGGCTGTTTCGCCTGACCGAGGATGAGGGTGTCATCAACCGCTTTGGTTTTAACAATGACGGAATGGACGCGATGGCGCGGAGGCTGAATATCTCGCCCAGCGCTGTCCCTGTTGGTCTAAACCTTGGCGCAAACAAAGACAGCGACGACCGCGCCAGTGACTATTCAAAGGTGTTGATGACCGTCGGTGGGCATGTGGATTTTGCCACGGTCAACGTATCGTCGCCTAACACTGAAAAGCTGCGTGATCTTCAGGGGCGTGACGCGCTGGCCATGTTGCTGGGCCAAGTCATGGAAACCAACGATACGATTGCCAAGCCATTGCCGATCTTCCTCAAGATCGCACCGGATTTGAATACCAATGAATTAGCCGATGTGGCAGAGGTGGCCCAAGCCGCAGGTTTGACGGGGATCATTGCCACGAACACGACGTTGGCGCGTGACGGGCTGGCCAGTGCGCACAAAGGCCAAGCTGGCGGTCTGTCAGGGCAGCCATTATTTGAAAAATCGACACGAGTTCTGGCCCAGTTGTCGACGATGACGGACCTGCCCTTGATCGGGGTTGGCGGCATCGGATCAGCACAACAAGCCTATGCCAAGATCAAGGCCGGCGCGTCTGCTGTGCAGCTCTATTCGGCGATGGTGTACAGCGGCGTTTCATTGGCCGGTAAGATCGCCAAAGAACTGGATACTCTGCTAGAGGCTGACGGCTATTCTAACGTCGCCGACGCGGTGGGCACGGATCGCGGCGCTTGGCTGTGATTTAGCTGTCCGCTTGGGCCTCGAGCGCGGGATAGCGACATGTCAGCGTTATCCCCCGAACCGCAAAGCTAAGCAGCAGACCAATCCACAGCCCGTGATTCTCAAAGGTGTTCATCAACGGCACGATCGTCACGAAATAGAACGTCGCAGAAATGATCATCATATTTCGCATGTCACGGCTGCGGGTTGCGCCGATGAAAATCCCGTCCATCATCCAAGCAAGGCATCCCACCAGAGGGGCCAACACCATATAGATCAGGTAGACCCGTGACGCGGCGCGCACGTCCGGTGATGTCGCCATAACGTCTGTGATGAATGGGCCAAACACTGCAAAGACAAACGACAGTCCAATGCAGGTCCCAAACCCCCATAGCAACGATAGCTTGGCCGCACGGCGCAGTGCTGCGCGTTTGCGCGCGCCTAAGGCTTGGCCAACCAACGCTTCGGCTGCAAAGGCAAAGCCGTCTTGGGCATAGGAAGTGATGAACAGGAATTGCAGCAGGATTTGGTTTGCTGCCAATTGGACGTCGCCAAAGTCAGACCCCCAGAACAGAAAGCTGACAAAGATCGCCTGAAGCAGCACCGAACGGATCAGGATAGCACTGTTGACCACGGCCATCTGCCGCAGGCGGGCGACGTCAAACACCCGCGCACGGCTGCGCCAATCGGTGCCTGCAAACACGCCGCGACACAGCCACAGGCCTATCGCGAGCCCGCCATATTCCGCGATCAAGGTCGCAATAGCGACGCCTTCGACGCCCCATCCGAACCCCAAGACGAACACCAAGTCGAGCAAGATGTTCGTGCCGTTCATCACGAGTTGGATCAACAGAATCCCTCGGGTGCGCTCTTGGGCGACCAACCAGCCGGTGATGCCGTAGATCGCAATTGCGGCGGGGGCCGAGCAAATGCGGATCTGCATATAGCTGAGGGCCAGTGTTTCGACCTCGGCACTGGCCGGGGCCAATTTAAAGGCGCCCCAGAAAAACGGGATTTGCAGCAAGATCAATGCGCTGCCTGCGGTCGCTGCAATCAGCAACGCACGGCTGAGCAGGGCCGCGTTTTCAGCCTTGTCCCCTGCCCCAAGTGCTTGGGCCGCAAGGCCCGTGGTCCCCATCCGCAGAAACCCGAAAATCCAATAGAGTGCCGACAAAATAACCGCGCCGATGCCCACAGCGCCAATCGGGGCTGCCTCGCCCAGCTGACCAACCACGCCTGTATCAACCGCGCCCAAAATCGGCACTGTCGCGTTCGACAAAACGATCGGAATCGCAATCCCGAGAACACGTTTGTTGGTGAGTGCGGTCTCAGCCATCTCGCGCAGGCATCAAGAAATGTCCGGTCGCTTGGGCAAAGAGACGGCTGCGGTTGTCCTGCCATGCCTCGACATGGACGCTGGCGTAGCGCCGGCCCGAACGATTGACACGCGCACGGGCATAGGCGTCTCGTGGCAGGCCCGCACGCAAATAGTCGACTGTGAAATCAATCGTCTTGGGCAAACGGGGCAGCGGCGCATTTTCCAGATCAATGCATTCGGCTTCGATATCGGGCCATAGGGTGGACCAGCTCAGTTCAATAATCGCCGTGATCTCAAGAAACGCGGCGGTTGCCCCGCCGTGCAAAGCAGGCAGCATCGGGTTGCCGATCAACCGCTCTGCAAACGGCAGCGTCGCGGTTAGCTCGTCACCGCGCCTGTCGAACTTAACACCCAGATAGTTGATGTAGGGCACACCACCAACCAACGCACCCAGCGCGGCATCACGGCGGTGTTTGATCTGCTGAAGGGGTTCAGGTGTCTTCATTTCGGATAACTAACGGTAAAGGCGCCCGTGGCGGTGGCCACCGGACGATCGATGTCGGCGTCCATCGCGGTCGCGCGAACAAAGGCGACAGACCGCGTCACGTGATAGCATTCTGCAATCGCTGTGATGGGCTGGTTCGGGGTGGCCGCACGCATATAGTCGATCCTCAGATCTAGAGTTGCCGTCGAAATCGGACCCGATGGATGCGACATGACTGCCGCGCCACCACAGGTGTCCATCAATGCCGAAACAGCACCGCCGTGGATGACACCGGCCTTGGGATCGCCGATCAACCGTTCGTCATACGGCATTTGGATCGTGGCTGTGCCGTCGCCGATATCAGTCAGCTTCATCCCAAGGTCGATCGCATGCGGCAACGCACCAATAAACGTGCGGGCGACGGTTTCTTTTTCCTTTTGGGTGAGTTCGGGCATTTTGAATTCCTTTGCCGCGTTTATTGGACAGCCGCTGGGCACTCGCAAGCGCAATCACGATCAAGAGTGTCGTCGCGTGGCGTCTTGCCCGATGGAGAGGAACACTCTACCTTTGCGGATAGGGAGATACCGCCATGGCCGAAGACCGCCTGTCCTTTAAAGAGATGTGCACCAAATTCGACGTAACGCCGCGAACATTGCGGTACTACGAATACATCGAATTGCTGACACCTGAAAAAGAGGGTCGCACACGGTATTATAGCCCAAAAGAATCTGCACGGATGACATTGATCCTACGCGGGCGCCGGTTTGGCTTTGCGCTAGAGGACATTCGTCAGTGGTTGTTGATCTACGAACACGAGGGCAACGAAGCCCAAATGAAGGCATGGCTAGAGCTGGCAGATCGCCAATTGAGCGGGTTGGCAGAGCAACGTGTCCAGTTGGACGAGACGATGTCCGAGCTGCAACAGCTACGTGATGAAACGTCCAAAAGTCTGAGTCGCTAAAGTCATTCGGGCGATGTGCCGCGTCGAATAGGTACGGAAAACTTTACTTTGTTGAGGTTTTCGCCGATTTTTCACTTTTTCAAAAATTTTGTTTGAGGCGCAAATTTTTTGCTGACCTTTCGTCAACTCTGAAATGACGCGGCGTTACGTTTACGTTCGCGTCAACTATTCTTGTAAGAATAAGAGCAACACCTCAGATCGACCTCAAATACTGTCGTAACGAGGACCCGAAACTATGACGCCAGATACAATGAAAATGACGATCCGAGAAATGTGTGACGCTTTTGACGTGACCCCGCGCACCTTGCGGTTTTACGAGAGCAAAGAGCTCTTGTTCCCTGAGCGGGACGGTCAAAAGCGGCTCTTCACCAAACGCGACCGCGCGCGGCTCAAGCTGATTTTGCGCGGCAAACGCTTTGGCTTCAGCCTCGAAGAGATCCGCCAGCTTCTCGATCTATATGACCGCGACGAAAGCCAAGAACTGCAATTGGCCGAAACTTACGGTGTCGCCCAACGTCATCTGCGCGAGATGGAAGACCAGCACCGCGAACTGGACGAGGCCATCGCCGAACTCAAAGATCAAATGGAATGGGGCGCCGCGGCGCTGGCCCGTATGGGCCGGACCGTCGAACCCGCCTAAGACAACTCTCAAAGGAGCCCGACCAACATGCCAAGTTTCACAGCCAACACAAAAGACATGCAATTTGTTCTGCACGATCTGTTGAAGATCAGCGAACAGGACATCCCTGGGTTTTCCGAACTGGACCGTGACTTTACCGGTGCGGTTCTGGAAGAAGCGGGCAAAATCAGCAACGAAGTGTTGGCGCCTTTGAATGTCGTTGGCGACACCGAAGGGTGCGTGTTGGAAAACGGTGTGGTGCGCACGCCCACAGGTTTCAAGGAAGCGTTTGACCAAATGCGTGAAGGCGGATGGACCGCTCTGGATGCCAGCGAAGAGTTTGGCGGCCAAAGCATGCCCTATGTCATGCACACCGCGGTCAACGAGCCGTTTGTGTCGGCGAACATGGCGTTCAACATGTATCAGGGTCTGACCCATGGCGCCTATTCCGCGATCCTCGAGCATGGCTCGGGCGAGCAAAAGAAAACCTATCTGCCGAAACTCGCATCATGCGAATGGACTGGCACAATGAACCTGACCGAACCGCATTGCGGCACGGATCTTGGACTGATGCGGACCAAAGCGGTACCGCAAGACGATGGATCGTTCCAAGTGTCGGGCCAAAAGATCTTTATCTCGGCGGGCGAGCACGACATGTCCGACAACATCATCCACCTTGTGCTGGCGAAAATCCCCGGCGGTCCTGACGGGATCAAAGGTGTGTCGCTATTCATCGTGCCTAAATTCCTCGTCAACGACGACGGATCAGTCGGCGCGCGCAACGGCGTAAGCTGTGGCAAGATCGAAGAGAAAATGGGCATCCACGGCAATTCGACCTGTGTGATGAACTATGACGAAGCAACCGGCTATCTGATCGGCGAAGAGCACAAAGGCATGCGTGCCATGTTCGTCATGATGAACGAGGCGCGTTTGGGTGTTGGCTTACAAGGCTATGCCGCCGCCGAAGCCGCCTATCAGAACGCAGTGATCTACGCGAACGACCGTTTGCAGGGTCGCGCTGTAACAGGCACAGAAAATCCTGAAGGCCCAGCTGATCCGCTGATCGTGCACCCAGACATTCGCCGCAACTTGATGGAGCAAAAGTCGTTCATCGAAGGAGCGCGTGCCTTTACATACTGGGGTGCCAACCTGATCGACCGGGCCCATAGAATGCGTGACGCGGATGCAGATGGCCTGATTTCCCTGCTGACACCGATCATCAAAGGCTTCCAGACCGACAAAGGTTTTGAATACGCCACGGCTGCACAGCAGGTTTATGGCGGTCACGGCTATATCGAAGAATGGGGCATGTCACAGTTCGCACGCGATGCGCGGATCGCAATGATCTACGAAGGTGCAAACGGTGTTCAGGCGCTGGATCTTGTTGGGCGTAAACTGGCCCAAGACGGCGGCAAGCACGTCATGGCGTTCTTTGAGATGGTCAAAACCTTTATCAAAGAGAACAAAGGCAACGAGGCGCTCAAAGCTGACTTCCTCGATCCGCTCAAGGCGGCATCCAAGGATCTGCAATCGGCCGCTATGTATTTCATGCAAAACGGCATGACGAACCCGAATAACGCGTTGGCGGGTTCTTACGACTTTATGACCATGTTCGGTCACGTCTGCATAGGGCTGATGTGGGCAAAGATGGGCAAAGCGTCGCTAGAAGCACTTGAAGGCGGTGCGTCCGACACCGAGTTCTATAAAACCAAGTTGGCAACAGGCCGTTTCTACATGGCGCGTCAGTTGCCTGCCACGACCATGCACCTTGCACGGATCGAGACAGGTGCCGACACTGTGATGGCACTTGATGCTGCGAGTTTCTAAACTGACCGGAGGCGGCAACATTCCGTTGTCGCTTCCAACTATACGAGAGGTTTCATGCCCAAACGCCTAAGACTGACACGCCGCACAAATATCGCCATGACCGAGGACGGTTATCGTCGGCTCAAGCGGTTCGCAAAAGACAGCGGGTTGGAAGAAGGCGAAGCTCTGTCTTTTCTCTTTGAGAATTTCGACAGCGTGATGGACGAAGAAACCTTTGGGCACCGCCTGCGCCTGTTCAACGCCGAGTTGGACGCGCGAAAACGCTAAACACCGTCTGGGAGGACGCGACATGACGATCAAATTGCATTGCTTTGGCGAAAGCGGAAATTCTTTCAAGGCTGCGCTCGCGCTTGAACTCAGCGGTCTCGATTGGGAAGCCGTCAAAGTCGATTTCTTTAGCGGTGCGGCCCGCACGCCAGAATGGAAAGAGGTCAACACAATGGCCGAGGCCCCCGTTTTGGTCGATGGCGATATGACGCTGTCCCAATCGGGTGCGATCCAACAGTATATCACCGACAAGACCGGCAAATTCGGCGGCGCTGAAGCTGACAAATACGAAGTGCTGCGCTGGGTCTTGTGGGACAATCACAAACTAAGCTCGCAAGCAGGCATGACACGGTTCTTGATGAACTTTTTGCCAGCAGAGAAACGCCCAGAGCAGGTAATCGCCTTTACCCAAGGGCGTCTTGCGGCAGCCTATGCGGTGCTCGACGCACATTTGGCAGGACGCGACTGGATTGTCGGTGACGGTCTGACCAATGCCGACATCTCGTGCTGCAGTTATCTATTTTACCCCGAACCTTATGGGTTCGAGCGCAAAGATCACGCCAACATCGATCGTTGGCTTTCGAATATCCAAGGCCTCGATGGCTGGAAACACCCCTATGACCTGATGCCCGGCAGCCCTGCTGACCGCGCCTGAAGAACCGGAGAGACCCATGACCGAAGCCTATATTTATGACGCGATCCGCACCCCACGTGGTAAGGGCCGCAAAGACGGCAGTTTGCACGAAGTCACATCCGTTCGCCTGTCCGCAGGTGTTCTGAACGCTCTCAAAGAGCGCAACAATCTGGACGGCCACGCCGTCGAAGACGTGATTTGGGGCAACGTAACCCAAGTTGGCGAGCAAGGTGGCTGCCTCGCGCGGACGGCTGTTTTGGCCTCGAACCTTGACCAATCTATCCCTGGTCTGGCGATCAACCGTTTCTGTGCGTCCGGCATGGAGGCTGTGAACCTCGCAGCGAACCAAGTCAAAGGCGGCGCAGGTCAGGCCTATATCGCGGGCGGCGTTGAAATGATGGGCCGTGTTGCGATGGGCAGCGACGGTGCGGCGATTGCCGTCGATCCGTCGGTTGCAATGGTCACCTATTTTGTTCCCCAAGGTATTTCGGCAGATATCATCGCGACAGAATACGGCTTTAGCCGTGACGACGCAGACGGTCTTGCTGTTGAATCCCAGCGCCGCGCCAAAGCGGCATGGGATGCAGGTCATTTCGATAAATCCGTCGTCACGGTCAAAGACCAGAACGGTCTCAAAATTCTGGACCGTGACGAATACATGCGCCCACAAACAGACATGCAAAGCCTTGGGTCGTTGAACCCGTCTTTCCAGATGATGGGCGAGCATATGCCGGGCTTTGATAAGATTGCGCTGATGAAGTACCCGCACCTCGAGCGGATCAACCACATCCACCACGCGGGCAACTCGTCTGGTATAGTCGACGGGTCAGCTGGTGTTTTGATCGGCAACAAAGAGTTCGGCGAACAATACGGTCTGAAACCACGTGCGCGCATTCGCGCAACTGCCAAAATCGGCACAGACCCCACCATCATGTTGACCGGCCCCGTCCCCGTCACCGAGAAAATTCTCGCAGACCACGGCATGGCGATCAGCGACATTGATCTGTTCGAAGTGAACGAAGCTTTTGCGTCGGTTGTCTTGCGCTTTATGCAGGCGTTTGATGTCGATCCTTCGGTGGTCAACGTCAATGGCGGATCAATCGCAATGGGCCACCCTTTGGGTGCGACTGGCGCGATCATCATCGGCACATTGCTGGACGAACTTGAGCGTCAGGACAAAGAGGTTGGACTTGCGACCCTTTGCATCGCATCCGGCATGGGTGCTGCGACAATCATCGAGCGTCTCTAATGCCAAAGCTGGACCTCACCGCAATCCCGGTCACCTCAGGATCGACCTATCCAGCAAAGCACGCTTCGCAAATGGATGGTCGGTCCAAGCAGTCGCTATCGCAGGCTGGTGGGCTGACGCAGTTTGGCGCAAATCTTGTCCATCTGGCACCTGGTGCGCTGTCTAGCTTGCGGCACTGGCATGAAAATCAGGATGAATTCTTGGTTATCACAGCCGGCGTCTGTACGCTGATTGATGATCATGGTGAAACCGAATTGCACATGGGTGAGTGCGCGGCGTTCCCAGCTGGCGACGCCAATGGCCACCACCTCGCGAACCGGACAGATTCCGTGGCGAGCTTTGTCGTTGTCGGCACACATACTCAAACAGAAGTTGGGCACTATTCTGACATCGACATGATGGTGAAATTTGACGAGTCCGGCGCCGCGTTCACCCGTTGTGACGGTAGCAAAATCGAGGATTAACAACATGGCCGACCCAATTTTTTCAACTGCGCTAGAGGTCTCAAACTACTTGCTGGAAAAGACCGGTGCGGCCATGGAGGCAGCGGATTTTGAAGCATTCATTCCGTTGTTCAAATTGCCACAAGAGATGGAAACCTTTGACGGTCGCCGCATGATTTCCGATCCCGAAGAAATTCGAGCGATCTTTCATGCGGTGCGCGCGCACTACGACAAAATCGGCGTCACCGAGATTGTACGAAACTGCGTCAAAGCCGAATTTATGGCCCATGATACGGTCGCAGCGACCCACGAGACCCGCCTGTTGCGCGGCCATCAATTGATCCAAGAACCCTATCCCTGTTTCTCAGTCCTCAGACTGATCGACGGCTACTGGCAAGTTGCGTATTCGCAATACGCCATTGCCGACAGCCCCGAACAAAATGCTGCGCTGGCCACCAAGGTGCCATCACCAATCAAAGCTCATTCTTCCGAAGAAGGACCCAAGACATGACCGATTTCACAATGACCACCGATTCCGATGGTGTCGCGACCATCACATGGGACACGGTTGGCAAATCGATGAACGTAATGAACCAACAAGGGTTCGTTGATCTGGACGGCTTGATTGACCAAGCGTTGGCTGACGACGCTGTCAATGGTGTGATCATCACCTCGGGCAAAGACGGGTCTTTTGCCGGTGGTATGGATCTGAACATCATTGCCAAGATGAAGGAAAGCGCTGGCGACAACCCTGCCAAGGGTTTGATGGACGGCCTAATGGCCAGCCATGCGATCCTGCGCAAGATCGAGCGCGGCGGCATGGACGACAAGAACAAGGGCGGCAAGCCAATCATCTGCGCCATGCAGGGCACAGGTTTGGGCATCGGCTTTGAGATCCCGCTGTCGTGTCACCGCATCATTGTGGCCGACAACCCAAAGGCCAAGCTGGGCCTGCCCGAGATCATGGTTGGCATTTTCCCTGGCATGGGTGGCACCACGCGTCTCGTGCGCAAAATGGGCGCTATGGCAGCCTCGCCGTTCTTGCTCGAGGGTAAACTCAGCGATCCTAAAAAGGCGCTATCAGCTGGTCTGATCGATGACGTTGTACCGGCAGGTGAATTGCTGGACCGCGCCAAAGAGTGGGTCCTGTCCGAGCCAAAAATCGTCAAGCCATGGGATGAAAAGGGTTACAAAATGCCCGGTGGTGCGCCGTACCATCCTGCAGGTTTCATGACCTATGTCGGCGCCTCTGCAATGGTCCACGGGAAGACCCAAGGCGCGTTCCCAGCAGCCAAAGCTCTGTTGTCGGCAGTCTACGAAGGCGCGATGGTTCCATTCGACACTGCGATCAAAATCGAAGCGCGTTGGTTCACCAATGTTTTGATGAACCCAAGCTCTTCGGCAATGATCCGCAGCTTGTTCATCAACAAAGAGGCGCTGGAAAAAGGGGCCAACCGTCCAGACGTGGCAGACCAAACCGTCAAAAAAGTCGGCGTCATTGGCGCTGGCATGATGGGGGCTGGTATCGCGCTGGTTTCCGCGCTTGCCGGCATTGAGGTCGTGCTGATCGACAATAGCCAAGAGGCCGCAGATCGGGGCAAGTCCTACACGACCGCCTATATGGACAAAGGGATTTCCCGCAAAAAAGCCACCGAAGAGAAAAAGGAGGCCGTTCTAGGGCTGATCAACGCAACAACAGACTACGAAGCCTTGGCTGGCGTTGATCTGATCGTCGAGGCCGTGTTCGAGGACCCAAAAATCAAAGCCGAGGTCACACAAAAAATCGAGGCCATTGTCGGTGAAGATACGATCTTTGCGACCAACACCTCGACCTTGCCGATCACCAGCCTCGCCAAAGCGTCCAAGCGCCCAGAGCAGTTCATCGGCATCCACTTCTTCTCACCCGTCGACAAAATGCTCTTGGTTGAGATCATCAAAGGCAAAGAGACTGGTCCAGTGGCAGTGGCGAGGGCGCTCGATTATGTGCGCCAGATCCGCAAGACACCGATTGTGGTCAATGACGAGCGGTTCTTCTATGCCAACCGCTGCATCATCCCATATATCAACGAAGGCATCCGTATGGTTGCCGAGGGCGTACAGCCCGCATTGATCGAGAACGCAGCCAAGATGCTGGGCATGCCTCTGGGTCCGTTGCAGTTGTGTGACGAAACGTCGATCGATCTGGGTGTCAAAATTGCCAAAGCGACCAAGGCCGCGATGGGCGACGCCTATGACAACGACGTGTCAGACGAAATTTTGTTCTGGTTGGCAGATGCCGATCGTTTGGGCCGCAAAGCCAAGGCTGGGTTCTATGCCTATGACGATGCGGGCAAGCGGACTGGCCTGTGGTCCGGTCTGGGCGAGAAATACGCGCCTGTCGATGACCAACCTGACCTGATCGAAGTGCAGCACCGACTGATGTTCTCTCAGGTTCTCGAAGCTGTTCGCGCGCTCGAAGAGGATGTTCTCGAAGACATTTGCGAAGGTGATGTGGGTGCGATCCTCGGCTGGGGCTTTGCCCCATGGTCCGGTGGTCCGTTCAGCTGGCTCGATATCATCGGCTCGCCCTATGCTGCCGAGCGCTGTGACCAGTTGGCCGCCAAATTCGGCGACCGTTTTGCAACCCCTGCGCTGCTGCGCGAAATGGGTGACAAGGGTCAGAGCTTTTACACACGGTTCGGCGGCGAGGCTGCAAAGGCCGCCTAGGCTCCAGCACTATACCAAGATCAAAGAAGGCGCGCCCTGCCCGGCGCGCCTTCTTTCATTGTTATACCGCCACTCGTCAGCACTCAGATTGATGGGCATTTAAACCCACGACTATCTCAAAAATTTTCAAGAGGGTCTTCACCCTTGAAAAACAGATTTCGATGAAAATTCGGTCAAGGTCTGCTCAGCGAACTTTGCTACCGTTGAAAAATTTATACATTTTGAGTAATTCTACATCATGGAAGATAGCCCGACCCGGAAACCCACCAGTCATTTGAAGATCGTGTCTTGGGTAGGTTCACTAGTTGTTTCTGGTCTTTTTCTTCTACGGGTTGTTGCAAGCGAACTGCCTGCTTTTTTGTTTCCGAGATATCAAAATCTTCTTTCGGAACATACACCTTTGGTGTTGTTCCTACCTGGAATTTTCTGCTTAAGCGCCTTTGTTCTTTACACGTTTAGATCAGAGGCATCCGTGTCGGATAACAAGCGATCAGTTCTAACATGCTATACAGACCACGCAGAGGCGATACCGGTCATTTGTCTACTGCTTGTCCTGCTAGCAATGACGCTTGCTATCTTCCAATCGTTGTTGGTTGAACAGGTCATCCAATCTCTTCACTAAAAATTCTTGCGCAGACTTACTCTACTCAGTTGTAAATGTAGTTGGGCAAATGTTGTCCGCTACCGCGCAAATTATTTGTCGGCGTTCTTTCTTAACGCCACAACTTGGGCTTGACGAAGCGCATGCACTCTTCGTTTTTTTTGCAAAACCTATACTGGTGGCGCAACTGCTGCACATACGATCAGAGCAAGCAGGCCAAGTTTCAATGTGCTATCGGACACGCCAAACAGGATGACTGGAAACAATAAAATCAAAACAAAATAGTAATAGACTAGCGATCGGCCCAACCCAGAATCAGGGACATGATTTGCCGCGTGCAAGTCCGTCTCGATAGTCATCACTCTATTCTCCAAGCAAAACGAGCCCAATCGGATTGGTTTATACCGTAGTCCGCTGTTCTGTCGCCCTATCACCCTAACGTCGGCTAACAAGTTGCTCGAGACCTGCAGTAAAATTGGGCTTGAACCAGACACCCATCGAATACGGTCAGATGTCATCTACCCGAAACGCAGAACCTCTTCACTGAGATCCTGCCGTTTCATTTTCCAACATTTTGGAGCATCGGCTGGGCCCTGCCTGGCCCGCCTTTTTCGCTTTGAGAATATCGGCTTGGGGACCGTTAGATTGCTTAGGCTGCCACGTACTGTAGGGCGACGTGGTGGGTTGCTGGGCAATCCGTCTCGAGGTCTACCATTTCGATGCAAGCGATCAATGTGTCGGCCTGCTCCATGTTCAGCGAAGTGTAGTCGTACTGTGTCAGCGGTGTAGACACGAGATCGCCCGCGCCTGGGCAAAAGAACAACGCGCCGATGTTGGCAAAGACGATCTGGTCTTCTGCGAACTGCAGGCTCACCAAGTGGCCTTCACCGCGCTGGTAGGCGCGCTTGATGCCGCGGAACCCTTCGAGAGCACGTGCAGGCACCAGAACGAACGGGTCACCAAACGCTTCTTCTGCAACGTCGCTTTCCAGCATGATGGTCTGCTCTGGCAACAGCTGCATCGCTTCGCGGTTGCCCAAGGCACCTGCGGGGAGGTTCATTGGCTGTGCTTCTGCAGGGCATTCAGAAATGCTAGACCAAACGGCGCCGTGGTTGACGGCGACAACGGTTTGAAAGCCACCATCGAATGTCAGCACCTGATCGCCAGCAGCGATGGCTTCTACTGCGCGCCAGCCGTTTGGTGTCGCAAAACGTGTGCCAGCAACCAAACCAGTTGCAATGCGCTGTGTCGCGGCAGTCCATGCGCCGGACATTTCGGCGATTTGGCATACGCGGTTTTCAGATTTCCATCCAAACATTTTATCGATCCCCAGATCATTAGAGTAAAACGCGATTGGCAGCTGGCGTTTCGTTAGCAGCAAAACCATCTGGGGTGATTCTGTTGTCCGACCTTTGCCGACAAAGAGGCAAGTTTGGGGCATTGTTAATGATTGATTAACTAAGAATTTGAATCAAATTGATGGAATCTAAAGCGCGAACAATATGGTTACTAAAAGGTGAATCCGAACCGTTCGATATCGTCCGAGCAGAGAATCACGACCAATGCGCGATCCGCGTCAGAAAAGTAGGATTGATAGGCTGCGTCGCGTTTTGACGCGTTCGCATGGGGCAGTTTGATGTCGAAACCCAAATGCTCTTCGAGCGCCTTAACATCTTGGGCAAACTGGTCCAGCCGGATGTAGAGATCAGCGTGAACTGTCCCCGCAGCATCAGTCACATAGCGCACAGCCGGATTGGCCCGCAGGCTGTTTTGAGTGTGCTCGTGATTTAGGAATGACGAAAAATCCAACTGTTGGGCCAACGCCACGGCACGATTCTCAAAGGTTTGGACCTGTAGCCAGTGGTAATAGCTGACCAATCTGTCCCACGGGTTGCGCACCATGGTGAAGACAAACAGGTCTTGCATCTCGTTCCGCGTGACCAACTCCTCGACATCAGCGAGCGTCGAATGTTTCCAGACCCGCCCCCGCGTCTCGATGCCCTTAAGCCGCGCCTTGCGGCGCAATGCCTTTGGTGTGTCGCCAATCAGGATGTCGTCGGCCTTGGCCCGATCTTCTAGTGCGAGCGCCATCGACGTGCCACCCGTTTTCGGAATGTGGACAAACAGATACTCACGCCCCCGCGAGATGATCATTTCGCCGTACTCCGCACGGATATGATGCCGCCCGATATAATGATCATCACCACTCCGCCCATTGCCAGCAGGTTCAGTCCTTCGCTCCAAATGACCCATGCCCAAAACGACGCAAAGATCATCAAGGAATACTCTAGCACAGATACATAGGATGCATCGCCCAGCAAATAGCCGCGGAACAGCAGGCCAACGCCCACCATGGATCCAATCGCCTGCACTGTTGTCCAGAACAAGAACGTGCCGGTCAAAGAGGTAAAGCTGCGCGTGACAAATCCATCAGTCCCGTCCGCAACGGGCATCGGCCAAATCGTAAGAACCGTCAGGCCAATCACTCCAAACACCCCCAACACGCCAAAAAAGCCTGCGGTGAGTGTCAGTGTCGTTTCACCCTCGCACCACGCCCGCGTGGCGACCGCGCCGATCGCATAGAGAACGCCTGCACCAATGGGCAAGAAAGACAGCCAATCCAGATCATTGGGGTTTGGCTGAATAACCATCATCACCCCTACAAAACCGATCGCCACGGCCAGCCACCGCAGAGGCCCAACTCGAACCCCCATAAACACGATCGAAATCAGCAAGATAAAAATGGGCGAGGTGAACAGGCCTGCTGCGACAACGCCAATGGGCAAAAACGCAAGGCAGCCGAAATAGATCAGCATCGATCCCGCTGTGAACACACTGCGTCCCAGTACAGCCAATTTGCGTTTGGGGCGAATCGTTGCCCAGCCTAGGGCCGCCATGCCCCCCATAATGGCCAGCGCCATCACCGCACGCACCGCATGAAACTGCCATAGACCAGCGTCCACAGCGATCAACCGTACAAAATTGTCGATCAAACCTAGAGTCATCATCCCACCGAGAATGCTGATCGTGGCTTGGGTGCTTGAATTGTCTGACATTTACCATCTTCCGTCGCTAACAGGGCTTTTCGTATCGCGACTGCTGTGCATACTCTCGCTCATCCGCGACACGCACATAGGGATTTTGGACATGGGTTGGATGGCAGACGAAACCGGTTTGGATAAATGCCAAGCCAATTATGTTCCGCTGACACCGCTCAGCCACCTCAACCGCGCCGCGCGCGTGTTTCCGGACCACGATGCTGTTGTCTATGGCGACACCGTGATGGACTACAAAACATACCACCGTCGCGTGACCCAATTGGCATCGGCCTTGACCAAGGCGGGGGTAGAGCCTGGCGAAGTGGTTGCAACCTTGCTTCCTAATACACCAGCACAATGCGAGGCCGCGTTTGGCGTGCCTGCTTGTGGTGCGGTTCTAAATACAATCAACATCCGTCTCGACGTGGATACGGTCGCCTACATCTTTGACCACGGCGGCGCCAAGGTTGTGATCACCGACAGCCAGTTCCTGCCGCTGACGATGGAAGCGATCGCCCAGATGGAAGGCCCTGCCCCGCTGGTCATCGAAGTCCCTGACCCTGTCGCCGGCGTCCCTGGCTTGGGCGAGCAGATGGACTATGAAGATTTCTTGCTGGCGGGTGACACTGATTTTGAATGGATCATGCCAGCGGACGAATGGGAGAGCCTCGCGCTTAACTACACCTCTGGCACGACAGGCCGTCCAAAGGGCGTCGTTTACCACCACCGCGGCGCATATCTGATGACGATGGGCACCGTGATTTCATGGCGCATGACACTGCACCCACGGTTTATGGCAATCGTTCCGCTGTTTCACTGTAACGGCTGGAACCACACGTGGATGATGCCTGTTCTTGGCGGTACTGTTGTGTGCTGTCGCGATATCACGGCTGCGGCCATTTATGACGGGATCGCGGATCGTGGTGTGACCCACTTTGGCGGCGCGCCGATTGTGCTGAACATGATCGTCAACGCAGTCGACGGCGACCGCAAAACATTTGATCACACGGTCGAGGTGTTCACAGCCGGTGCCCCACCCGCCCCTGCAACGCTCGCTGCGATTGGCGAAATGGGGTTCAACATTACACAGGTCTACGGTTTGACCGAAACCTATGGTCACGTCACCGAATGCATCTGGAATGACGCGTGGGACACCCTGCATCAGGAAGAACAGTCCAGCATCAAGGCCCGCCAAGGCGTGGCCTTCCCGATGATGGAAGATGTCACAGTTGTCGATGAGCAGGCCCAGCAGGTCCCGATGGACGCCCAAACCCAAGGCGAGATCGTGATGCGCGGCAATTCTGTGATGAAAGGGTACTACAAGAACCCAGAAGCCACGACCAAAGCATTTGCCAACGGGTATTTCCATTCGGAGGATCTCGCGATCCAGCATCCTGACGGCTATATTCAGATCGCTGACCGCGCCAAAGACATCATTATCTCGGGCGGTGAAAACATCAGCTCGGTTGAGGTTGAAGGCGCGTTGATGCATCATCCTGCCGTGTTGCTTTGCGCTGTCGTCGCCAAACCCGATGACAAATGGGGCGAGACCCCATGCGCGTTTATCGAGCTCAAGGACGGTGCGACCGCAACCGAGGCCGAAATGATCGCGCACACAAAAACGCGTCTTGCTAGCTTTAAGTGCCCAAAGACTGTGGTCTTCCAAGAACTGCCCAAGACCTCGACAGGTAAGATACAAAAGTTTGAACTGCGCACGTTCGCCAAAACGCTCTGACCTGTCTCAAAGAAAATAGATCTTGAGTGATCCGCACCACCGACGGGGGCCATGCCCCCGTTTCTGCGTTCCGATTGCCCGCGACCGGTGTTTACGCTAAACTCACCTCATAAACAGAGGCAGAGCAGCCCACCATGACCGCACTCAAAGAATACGAACGCCTCGAAAGCGGCGGCTTGTGGCGTATGACACCACAGGATCAACGGCGCGATGTGATCGTCTCGTTTGGAGATGCGACGCTGGTTATTTCTGACTCGGCTAATCGCGCACTTAGCCATTGGTCGCTGGCTGCGGTTACGCGTAAAAACCCGGGGCAAAGGCCCGCAATTTTCACGCCAGATGTCGATGCGACCGAGACGCTTGAAATCGATGATCCTGATATGATCGATGCGGTGGAACGGGTTCGCAAAACCATTTTGAAAAATCGGCCTCGCGCAGGGCGGCTTCGCTTTTGGGGGATCGGGCTCAATGTTGCAGCTGTTGGTTGGGTCGCCTTGTTTTGGGCGCCGGACGCATTGACCACGCACACTCTAAGTGTCGTCCCAGACGTCAAACGCAGCGCACTGGGACGCAGCCTGCAGGACCGTGTGGAACGTGTCGCTGGCACGCCCTGTCGGGCACGTGGCGGACGCCCTGCGCTCAACCGTTTGCGTGCTCGGCTTTTGCCTGACGCGCCAGATGCCCAGCTGATTGTGGCCCCCGCATTGCCCCAAGATATTCTCTACCTTCCGGGCGACATCGTCGTGATGAACCGCAGCCTGTTTGAAGACTATGAGAGCGCCGATGTTGTTGCGGGTTATATCCTCGCGGCAAAGACCCACGCAGAGAGCCGCGACCCATTGCGCGACCTTCTCGAAACCGCAGGCCTGCGCAGTACGTTTCGATTGCTCACAACGGGCGAAATGAAGGACCAGACATTGCGTGACTATGGCGAAGTTCTGGTCTCGACCCCGACACCCCGCCCTGCGGACCAACCCCTGCTTGCTGCGTTTGAAACAGCCGAGGTTGCTAGCACGCCCTTTGCATTCGCAATCGATGTTTCAGGTGAAACAAGCCTTGGGTTGATCGAAGCAGACCCTCATGCAGACACACCGCCACGTGCCGTGTTGGGCGACGTCGATTGGGTCATTTTACAGCAAATCTGCGGCGGCTGATCCCGCCATCCGCGCAAGAAAAAACCCC
The DNA here is from genome assembly GCF_000161835.1 of Thalassobium sp. R2A62. Lineage (GTDB taxonomy): Bacteria > Pseudomonadota > Alphaproteobacteria > Rhodobacterales > Rhodobacteraceae > Thalassobium. Next base: position 3,223,670 of record NZ_GG697169.2, on the reverse strand, counting down.
GCGATCTTCTGCAAGGTCTTTTCCCGGGAGAACTGTTTAGCGGCGAGTCGTTGCGCTGGGGAAACCGCTTGAGCGCACCGTGCTAAGTGCAGAGTTCAGCGCTGAGGCAGAATTGAAGGGTCCGACCATAACAATACGGTAGGTCTGTCCCCCACGATCATAGCGACCGATCCGCATTGGCAGACCTTGGGCCCGTAGGCGCTTGGCTACGATCTGCGCATCATCCGAGCTACCGTAGGTGGCAACCTGAACATAGCGGTGTGCTGTTGTTGCGGCGCTGCGCTGGGTTGTAGGTGCCGGCGCTTGGCGCGTGGCCACTGTGCTGCGCTGCGGTGTTGTAGTCCGAGCTGCGACCGCAGGTGCCTGACGGCTGGTCACGATAGTTGATGTCCGAGGTGCAGGGTTAAACAGGTTTGCCCAGAACCCACGGTTCGCAGGCTGTGTCACCTGCACCCGCGTGCCAGACGGCAAACCACGCTGTGCGTTCAAACGGTCGTCATCCCACACGCCGCGGAACCCATCTGGTGTCCCGTTCGAAGCAAAGGCAAAGCCCGTGCCGCCAACCATCGTGCCTGCACGGCTATACGTGCCTGCCGAGGCGACGGTCGAGCCATAGCTATAGGTCGGTGTTGCACCCGCAGGAGCAGGCCCCTGCCGCAAGATCGGGTTTGGGTTCAGAGTTTGTGGACCACAACGCGCGGGCAATCCGGTGCTGCGGCTGATATAACGTTGCCCCTGAGCTGACCGATTGGCGCAGATATCTGCGGCTGTGGTGCGAATGACTGTGCCAGCTGCTGTTGCACGCGGTGCTGCGGCGACAGTCATGCGGGTCGGTGTGGCTGTGGGCACAATTGTTGCCGGTGTCGTCCGTACTGTCGAGCTTGCGACGATGCCATTCGGGTTTTGCGCCTGTGCGCCACAACGCACCGGCAAACCAGTCGCGCGGCTCACATATCTCTGCCCGTTGGCAGAACGGTTCGCACAGATATCGGCGGCGGTGGTCCGGATTACGGTGCCAGCTGCAACACGCGGTGTCGTCACTGTTGGTGCAACGACGCGAGGTGTGGCAACCGTGCGCACAGCGCCTGAACCGCAATCAATCGGCTGACCAGTGCGACGGTTCACGTATCTCGACTGGACGCCTGTGCGACCCTCACAAATCTGGGCGCGGGTCATAATCCGTTGCGTGGCTTGGGGAGCACGCGAAGGGTTTACAGTCGCGGCTGGGCGGATCACGCGCGCTGTTGTCTGTTCTGGCGCGGCTGTTTGCACAGGGTGGGTCACCCGAACTGTGCTTGCCGCAGGGGCAGTCGCTGTCACGCGGGGTGCAGCAGTTGCTGTGACCACTCGTGTCGCAGGTGCCTCAGCGGCGGGGACTGGTGCGGCGGCGGGCGTTGGCGCAGGTGTTTCGATCGTGATTTCAACAGGGGCTGGCGCAGACGTTGCAGGAGCCGCCGATGCTGTCGCGCGCTGTGCGCCAGACAGTGATGGTTGGAAACCACACAAAACTTCGCGCTGACGCGTCACGCGCGGCACCCAGCTTACGTTGCCGCTTATACCTGCACGAATGAACACACAGCCGTTGCTGTCGACGTACTGGCTCGCCGTGTAGGACGACGGCGGAAACTCAGCCGGCGTCGCGCCATCGCGCAAAGATTGTGCCAAACTGGCTGTTGATGAGGTGGATACAACCAATAGAGCGGTTGTGAATACTTTGGTAATACGCATTTTGCCCCCACAAGATGTTGTGGAAACATGCCAAACAATAGCGCCTGTGTAAAGCGATTGTTGCCTTATTTCGTACCAAACATCCGGTCGCCAGCATCACCCAAACCAGGCACGATATACCCGTTTTCATTCAGTTTTTCGTCGATTGCCGCGGTCACAATTGGCACATCTGGATGTGCCTCACGCATACGTTCGATGCCCTCTGGCGCGGCCAAAAGGCACATAAACTGGATATTCGTCGCACCTGCCTGTTTCAGCAAATCAATCGCTGCAACCGACGAATTTCCCGTGGCAAGCATCGGATCCACCGCAATCACAAGCCGTTCGTCCAGCCGATCCGGCACTTTGAAATAATACTGCACAGGCTCTAGTGTCTCTTCGTCGCGGTAGAGCCCGACAAATCCGACACGCGCGGACGGGATAAGATCCAGCATCCCGTCGAGCAGGCCATTGCCCGCCCGCAAGATAGACACCAAAGCCAATTTGCGACCATCCAAAACCGGTGCGTCCATCTCTTGGATCGGCGTTGAAATCCGGCGCGTTGTGACATTCAGATCGCGGGTCACCTCGTAGGCCAAGAGCTGGCTGATTTCGCGCAACAACTGCCGAAACTCGGCAGTCGATGTTGTCATTTGGCGCATCAAGGTCAATTTGTGTTGAACCAGCGGGTGAGTGACGTGTGTGACGTGATCGGTCATGGCTTTAATCCAGTCTTGCTTTGATGTTTGCGCGGGTATCGGCATCACAAAAGGCCGCGTCGATTGCAGTGTGATTGACCTGCGAGAATTCTGCGTCGCCCCAGTCGAATGTGCGGTTCAACATCTCGAATTCATGGGTCATTGTCGTATGAAAAAATGGCGGGTCATCCGTAGACACGGTGACTTTGACCCCTGCGGCGCGCAGGCGTTCAATCGGATGGCTCGCCCAATTAGGAACAACGCCCAAGGCAACATTTGAGCCAGGGCAAACCTCGAGCACGATACCTTGCTCGACGATCTGTTCGATCAATTTGGGATCGTCTATCGATTGCACGCCGTGGCCAATCCGTTCAACGCGCAGATCGCGAAGCGTGTCAGCGACCTCGGTAGCACCACACCATTCTCCGGCATGCGATGTCAGGCGCAGGCCAGCCTCGCGCGCGATGTCGAATGCATAGGCAAAATCAACGGCACTATGCGCGTTCTCTGCCCCGCCCATGCCAAAACCTACGACCCAATCACCGGCCACCTCGGCGGCACATTTCGCTGAAATACGCGCCTGATCGGGGCCAAAGTGGCGGACACATGTCACGATCCCACGCATGGTGATGCCTAGATCACGCTCGGCTGCGCCTGCGGCCTCAATCGTGGCAGCCAGATATTCGCGCCACGCCACCATGTCGCACTGTCCCATAAAGTCTGGAGACAGGAACGCCTCGGCATAAATCACGCCGTTCTCAGCACAATTCTCGAGGACAGAGCGGGTCAGACGTGCGTAGTCTTCCGGCGTCTTTAGTGCCTTGGTTGCGCCTTCATAGACGCTCAAAAACTCGGCGAAATCTTTGTATTTATAGCTGCCTGTTTCATCAAACACGCCAGACACATCTATCTTTTTTTCAGTGGCGATCTGACGCACAAAATCAGGGTCTGCCGCACCTTCTAGATGCAGATGCAATTCAACCTTGGGGATGGATTGAAACGTCATAAAAAGCTCTTTCCTGGCCCGGATTGGGCGATATTCAAATGATAAGCGATCGAGGCCGCGACATCGACAAATTCGACAAGCCCGATTTCTCGCGTCCCTAGGCCATGCGCCAAGACCGGTACCCGCTCACGCGTGTGATCGGTGCCGGTCCAGGTTGGGTCGTTGCCGTGATCTGCGGTTACGATCAGCAGATCATCATCCTTGAGACGAGGCAAGAGGCGCGCCAGTTCGATGTCGAACCATTCGAGATGTTTTGCATAGCCCGCGACATTCCGTCGGTGGCCATATTTAGTGTCGAACTCGACCAGATTAACAAAGGTAAACGATCGATCCTCGGCCGTCTCGACCAAATCAAACACATGCCCCATCAGATCGGCATCAGCGCCTTTTCGGCATTCGTCGATCCCGCGCGTCGAAAAAATATCACCAATCTTTCCAACGGCATAGACGCGGCCGCCCGCCTCTGAAACCCAATCACACAGCGTTGGGGAGGGCGGAGATATTGCAAAATCTCGACGGTAAATTGTGCGGGTAAACCCATCCTCGACCGAGCCTACGAACGGTCGCGCGATGACCCTGCCAACTTTGCGTTCGTGCAACATCGGCGCGACAGCCCGGCACAAATCAATCAACCGCTCGCGGCCAAAATGATCTTCGTGTGCGGCGATCTGTAGAACACTGTCGACCGAAGTATAGCAGATCGGCCAGCCGGTTTTCAGATGCTCAGCCCCGAGGTCAGCGAGCACCTGTTCGCCCGATGCATGGCAATTCCCCAAAATACCGTCGGTGCCTGCAGCCTCACAAATTGCAGCAACGATATCGCTGGGAAAGCTTTTGGTTTTGTCTGGAAACACGCCCCAATCCCAAGGAACCGGCACGCCCATCAGCTCCCAATGTCCCGAGGGCGTGTCTTTGCCCATCGAGACCTCTGTTGCGGCCCCCCATGCCCCTGTGGGCACAGCGCGCAAATCAGTTTTATCACCCGAGGCCAACGTGATCGCAGCCCCGAGGCCCAGCGCATCAAGTGTTGGCACCGCCAAGGGCCCTTGGCGCCCATCGTCAGCCAAACCTGCAGTGCACTGTTGCGCAATATGCGCGACAGTATTTGCACCCGTGTCCGGACGATCAAGATTGAAAAACTTGTCAGCATCAGGCGCACCACCGATGCCCGCGCTATCTATCACGATGACAAATGCGCGGGGCATCAGGCCAGCCGTTTATGCACAAGCGGGTCGGCTTTGGGGGCCTCGTCGCCGAGCTTGATGGCTGCGCGAACGACGTCGGCAGCAGCGGTGGCGGCCTCTTCTGTTGTCGCGTGGATCGTAGCGATCGGATCGCGTTTGATTACCCGTTTTCCCGGAGGACAGATATGCGTAATGCCAACTGATGGGTCGATCTGATCCCCCTCGACTTGGCGGCCGCCACCCAACAGGACGACAATCTCGCCCAAAATTCGACAATCAATCTCGGTAACGACGCCAGCTTGCCCAGCATGAACCTCTAAGATCACTGGGGCTTCAGGCTGATAGGTCTGCCATTTCTCGACGAAATCCTTGGGGCCACCTAGGGCCGCAACCATACGGCCAAACCGTTCGGCGGCTTGGCGAGTGACCAATGATTTGAGGATCATGTCACGCCCATGGGTCACGCCGCCGGCCAGACCAGATTGTGCAAGCAATGTCCCACCAAGTTCGACGACCAATGCTTCGATACGTGATGTGCCCGCACCGCGTGTGAGGACCTCCATCACAGCGCGGATTTCCACGGCGTTACCGATCGCTGGCACCACGGGCTGGTTCATATCTGTGATCAGCGCGGCAGTCGGGCAGCCCGCGCCATTTGAAGTCCCGACCAAGGCCGAGGCGAGCTCTGTCGCGGCCTTAAGATCGGTCATGAATGCGCCCGAGCCGACTTTGACGTCCAAGACCAATCCTTGGAGACCCGCCGCAAGTTTCTTGGACAGGATCGAAGCCGTGATCAAATCGATGCTTTCAACTGTCGCAGTGACATCGCGGATCGCATAGAGCCTACGGTCCGCAGGCGCGATACGCTTTGACGCGCTGACGATCGCGCAACCGACGTCAGATGTGATCGCCCTGAGCCCAGCATCATCGACTTCGGTAGACAGACCAGGGATCGCTTCAAGTTTGTCGAGCGTGCCGCCCGTATGCCCCAAACCACGGCCAGAAATCATTGGAACATAGGCGCCACAGGCCGCCAGAGCGGGGGCTAGGATCAGTGAGACACAGTCACCAACGCCACCTGTTGAATGCTTGTCCAACACAGGCCCGTCCAGATCCCATGCCAATACATCACCGCTGTCGCGCATCGCACGGGTCAGCGCCACACGTCCCATTGGACCCAGACCTTTGGACACAGCGGCCATTGCAAAGGCACCGGCCTGCGCGTCGCTTACCGCACCACTGGCCAAACCACCAGCAAACCAGTTCAATTCGTCAGCAGACAGCTCTTCTCCGAGACGCAGTCGGTAGAGTATGGATCGTGCATCCATGGCTTAGCCCTCACCCAAATAATCATTACTAAACGCACCGGGCAACAACGCGCCCAGCGTGGTTTCTTCTACGGTGCCACCGGTCGTGGCCATCGTGACAGGCACATCACTCGCGCCAAACTCGGCCAGTTTCTGGCGGCATCCACCACATGGGCTGACAGGTAGCGGGCTACCGGCAATCACAGCGACCTCTACCAATTTGGTTTCGCCTGCAGCCACCATCGCAGCAATCGCGCCGGCCTCTGCACAGGTGCCTTCGGGATAGGCTGCGTTTTCAACGTTCACGCCAGTGTAGACCACGCCAGAGGCAGACCGGATCGCAGCACCAACCTGAAAATTTGAATACGGGGCATAAGCATTTTCACGCACCAAGCGGGCAGCATCGACAAGCGACATCAATTCAATCCATTTCTTGGGTGTCAAACACACCGGGCAAGGACACCTCGAGCAGTTCGAGGTCGTTCGAGACATCGCTATATCGTGTCTTCATGTCGGGCGGAATGACAAACGCATCGCCCGGGCACAGTTTGTACGGCTCCTGCCCCTCTCCCTCGAGGGTCATTGTGCCTTCCATGACAAAGGTGAAATGAATGTCTGCACCATGGCTGGCCCAGCGCGGCGCAGCTTGGGCTGCGCGCACGACTTGCACGCCAGCATCGTTCTGAGTGTGTTCCGCGATCGTTGTGTCGCGCGCATCAAATCCAGTCAGACGGAACGGCGCCCAAACGGCCTCTTCCACTTTGTGATGGACAAATTTCTGGCCCTGAAACGCACGATCCGGATCATAGGTTTCGTTTGGCAGCCCCATCTCGTGATCAATGGTGGTGACATGCTCGGCCGGCACACCAATTTCGATCACTTCGATATTGTCACTGGCAAAGAGGACCCGATGACGGATTTCCGGAGGCTGGATCACGCAGCATCCAGCATGCAGCCGAAAGGGCGCGCCTTGGTCCTCGTAGACCAAATCGACCCAGCCGCGATAACAGAAAATCAACTGAAACCCGACAGTATGATAGTGCACCATGTCCGGCACAGGGCCGCCATCGGGGATCCGAATGTGGCTTGCGATGATCGAGCCGCCCAATCGGTCGGGGATTAAATCGCGGTATTGCATCCCTGCCCGACCAATGACCCAAGGCGCCTGATCCGCGAGACGCCGCACGACAAACGCATGTTGGGTCTGTGGCTGCTCAAGCGGTGGCGACAGCGGCAAGATTTGCACTCGGGTTCCACCGGGGCTTGCGTCTCCTGCACCAGAAAATTGCTTGGCATCATCGGTTTGCAAAATAATCTCGCCTGCTGGCAGGTCGAGAGATTGGTCCAGTCGCACAGCCAAGCCATGCCCGGAAAAGACAGCAACCAATGGGTCGTCTGCCGGATAGATCATATCCATCCGCATCCCCAAGACTTTGGTAAAATACGAAATATCGGCTCTCAGATCAGATGTTGAAAGCAGAGCTTGGGCACTGGTGCGGGTGGATTCATTTGCGTCGGACATGGGTCAAAGCCTGTCCCGTCAAACCGTGATTTGCAACCCATGTTCTCAGCGCGTAATTTCCGGTGGCACACCAGCCCAAAATAATATAGTTCAACGTTAAACTACTTTTCAAAGTGAGCTTCCAGATGTCAGACACGCCAAAAGAAAATACCGCTGCCGAAGCTCTTAGACAGGCCGCGCTCGCCTATCACCGCGATCCGAAACCCGGTAAATTGGAAATCCGCCCAACCAAACCGATGGCGAATGGTCGTGACCTCGCTCGGGCGTATTCGCCGGGGGTCGCAGAGGCTAGCATCGAAATCAGGGACAACCCAGCAACAGCACGTGACTACACGGCTCGGGGCAATTTGGTTGCGGTTATCACAAACGGAACGGCCGTTTTGGGATTGGGTAACATCGGCGCGCTCGCGTCCAAGCCGGTGATGGAAGGCAAGGCCGTTCTGTTCAAGAAATTCGCTGACATCGATTGCTTTGACATCGAGATCAACGAACCCGACCCCTACAAGCTGGCCGATATTGTCTGCGCCCTCGAACCCACGTTTGGTGCAGTAAACCTAGAAGACATCAAGGCGCCCGAGGCATTCATCGTGGAGGAAGAGTGCCGCAAGCGGATGAACATCCCCGTCTTTCACGACGACCAGCACGGTACAGCAATTGTTGTTGGGGCCGCAGCGGTCAACGCTCTGAAAATCGTCGGCAAAGATTTCGCGGACATCAAGGTGGTCAGCACCGGCGGTGGCGCCGCAGGGATCGCCTGCCTGAATATGCTGCTCAAACTCGGCGTAAAGCGGGAAAACGTCTGGCTGGTCGATCACAAAGGTTTGGTTTTTGAAGGCCGGACAGAAGAGGTCACGCCACAAAAGCTGGAATACGCCCAAGACAGCGATCTGCGCGATCTGGGTCAAGTCATCGAAGGGGCCGATCTGTTCTTGGGCCTCTCGGGCCCTAACATTCTTAAGCCCGAGATGGTTGAAAAGATGGTTGATCGCCCAATCATCCTGGCTCTTGCGAACCCAAACCCCGAGATCATGCCAGATGCCGCCCGTGCCGTCGCACCAGAGGCCATCATCGCGACGGGCCGGTCGGATTTCCCAAACCAAGTCAACAACGTGCTGTGCTTTCCCTTTATCTTTCGCGGAGCGCTCGACGTTGGTGCAACCGATATCAACGACGAGATGAAGATCGCCTGTATCGAGGGCATCGCCGCCATGGCCCGCGCCACCACCAGCGCCGAGGCTGCCGCAGCATATAAAGGCGAAGAGCTGACCTTTGGCCCTGACTATTTGATCCCCAAGCCGTTCGATCCACGCCTCATGGGGGTTGTGGCCACGGCCGTTGCCCGCGCCGCGATGGACTCGGGCGTGGCGACAGCGCCCATCTCCGACTTTGATGCCTACAAGGCTCATCTCGATGCATCTGTTTTCAAATCTGCGCTGATCATGCGCCCCGTGTTCGAGGCCGCAGCAACCGCCAAACGCCGCATCGTATTTGCCGAGGGCGAAGACGAACGCGTGCTGCGCGCGGCCCAAGCGATGCTAGAGGACACAACCGACCAACCCATTCTGATTGGCCGCCCCGAGGTTATCGAGGCGCGTGCCGAACGCGCTGGCCTGTCCGTACATCCTGGCACAGATTTTGAGATCGTGAACCCTGAGAATGATCCGCGCTACCGCGACTACTGGCAGCACTATCACACCAAAATGGCGCGGAGCGGCGTCACGCCTGATTTAGCCAAGGCGATCATGCGCACCAACACTACCGCCATTGGCGCGGTGATGGTTGATCGTGGCGACGCCGACAGCCTGATCTGTGGTACCTTTGGGCAATACCTGTGGCACCTCAAATACCTCACCGAAATTCTGGGGGAAAAAGGCGACGGGCTGCACCCTGTGAGCGCGTTGTCGTTGATGATCCTAGAGGACGGCCCGTTGTTCGTGACCGACACCCATATCCACGCAGAACCAACGCCAGAACAGATCGCCGAGACGGTGATCGCAGCCGCGCGCCATGTCCGCCGCTTTGGCGTGAAGCCGAACATCGCGCTGTGTTCCCATTCGCAGTTTGGCAATCTCGATTGCGACACAGGCATCCGGATGCGTGCGGCAATTGATATTCTCGACGCTGGGAATCACGACTTTTGCTACGAAGGCGAGATGCACACCGATGCCGCACTGGATGCGAGCCTACGCAGCCGGATCTTTCCCGAAAACCGAATGCAGGGCGAAGCAAACGTATTGGTCTTTGCAAATTCCGATGCCGCGTCGGGTGTTCGCAACATTCTCAAGATGAAGGCCGGCGGCCTCGAAGTCGGCCCAATCTTGATGGGTATGGGCAACCGCGCCCATATCGTCACACCGTCGATTACTGCACGTGGTTTGCTCAACATGGCGGCCCTCGCGGGCACCCCTGTGGCGACCTACGGCTAGGCCCAAAACTTCGCAAACTTTGCAATCACTGCCTGCAAGTTCTGCAAATTATGCAAGCCGCACGTCTTGCCCCTACGTCTCTGCCCACTTAACACAAAGGGGCATGACGAGGGGGAGAGACCATCATGACCTACGCAGATGTCTACGCCAGCTGGCAATCCGATCCAGAAGCATTCTGGATGCAGCACGCACAGGCTATCGATTGGGACACGCCCCCCAGCCGTGCGCTGAATTCCGACAACGCGCCACTTTATGAATGGTTTACCGATGCGCGGGTCAACACCTGCTACAACGCAGTAGACCGCCATGTCGTTGCAGGTCACGGTGACCGCACAGCGATCATTTACGACAGCCCCGTCACCGACACTAAACGCGATATCACTTATGCCGAGCTACGTGATGATGTGGCTGCTCTGGCGGGTGCGCTGCGCGACAAAGGCATCACCAAAGGCGACCGTGTCATCATCTATATGCCAATGGTGCCCGAGGCCCTGACGGCCATGCTGGCCTGTGCGCGCCTAGGTGCAATCCATTCGGTTGTGTTTGGTGGTTTTGCGGCCAATGAATTGGCCGTGCGTATCGACGACGCCACACCCAAGGCGATCATCGCGGGGTCCTGCGGGATCGAGCCGGGACGCATCGTCGCCTACAAACCACTGCTGGACGGCGCGATCGAACTATCCACGCACAAGCCCGACTTTACCGTTGTGCTGCAACGCGACCAACAGCCCTGCGATTTGATCGAAGGCCGCGATTTTGATTGGCAGGAAATCACCCAAGCAGCGCCCTCGGCGGACTGTGTGCCTGTCGAGGGCAATCACCCTGCCTATATCCTCTATACGTCAGGCACGACGGGCCAACCCAAGGGCGTTATTCGCCCAACAGCAGGTCACCTTGTGGCGCTGAACTGGACGATGAAGAACATCTACAACGTCGATCCTGGCGACGTATTTTGGGCCGCCTCTGACGTGGGTTGGGTCGTGGGCCACAGCTATATTTGCTACGCCCCGTTGATCGCGGGAAACACAACGATTGTGTTCGAGGGCAAACCCGTGGGCACCCCTGACGCTGGCACGTTCTGGCGTGTGTGCGAAGAACACAAGGTCCGCTGTTTCTTTACAGCGCCGACAGCCTTTCGTGCTGTGAAACGCGTCGACCCCAAGGGCGAGTTGATCAAAGACTACGACCTAAGCGCGCTCGAGAATATTTACCTTGCGGGTGAACGGGCCGATCCCGACACCATCGAATGGATGCAGCATCATCTTAAGAAGCCGATCATCGATCACTGGTGGCAGACGGAAACGGGCTACACCATTGCGGGCAACCCTGTCGGCATCGAGCTTTTGCCGATCAAACTAGGCTCGCCCACCGTGCCGATGCCCGGGTATGACGTGCAAATCCTAGGCGATGAAGGGCACCCTGTCGCCGATGGCGAGCTTGGTGCGATTGCAATCAAACTGCCTCTGCCTCCTGGGACATTGCCAACCCTGTGGAACGCCGAAGAACGTTTCAAGAAGAGTTATCTCAACACGTTTCCCGGATATTACGAAACAGGCGATGCTGGGTACAAAGACGACGACGGGTATCTCTACATCATGGCGCGTACCGATGACGTCATCAACGTGGCAGGCCACCGCCTGTCGACGGGCGGCATGGAAGAAGTCCTCGCTGGTCATCCAGACGTGGCAGAATGCGCAGTCATCGGTGTTTCCGACGAACTCAAAGGGCAATTGCCACTTGGGTTCCTGTGCCTGAACGCAGGGACTGACCGTGAAGCGACTGATATCGTCAAAGAATGTGTGCAACGTGTCCGCGACACAATTGGCCCTGTGGCCGCGTTCAAACTCGCCGTTGTGATTGATCGTCTGCCCAAGACCCGCTCGGGCAAAATCCTGCGCGGAACAATGGTCAGCATCGCGGATGGCAAAGACTACAAGATGCCAGCGACCATCGACGATCCCGCAATTCTAGACGAGATCAAAGTGTCGCTCAAAACGCTTGGATACGCCGGCGGCTAAACTCTAGGGGCACCAGCGGCGAGGGGGACACGTCCCCCTGCCCGCCTCCTTTTAATTCGCTGAGCGCAGCGCCTTAGGGGCTGCAAAGAACGTGGTGCGGCTCGGGCCATCTGGCAGGGCTCTGCCATCGGTACTGACAGAGACCAGCACATAGTCATGGCCCGCGCGCGTATAAATCACACAAACGCCACCAACACGGTCGATTTCGGCGCGCATCACGTCTTGGATAAAGCGGCTGGCGTTGGGGTCACTCAACGCTATGCAACGAGCTATTGAGAGGCCCGCGGCGGCAGACGTTCGAAAGACAGGCTTCGGCAGGTATTTGGATTTAGTGAAGGAGATGAAGAATTGATTTTGAGCCCTGGAAGAACCCCATTCGATTATCCCCTCAGCGCAAAGTGCTGGTCGAAAAGTACCTGCAAGAACACTATCCCGCAGAACTCAAGAGTTGGTGGGAAAACCTCGATATGAACTCCATCTAAAAAAACACCGGTGTTACGAACACACGAGGGCAAGGCCGCTTCCTGCCGATGCGCGGAGACATCAAATATCGGAGCGCATAGGCAGGATGCGGTATGGGTTTGCAACACCGAAAATGGGGTTTGAGAGCGTTTTTAACGACCCCTAAAAAAGTATGCTTTCCGTCTGCTCTGATGAGGAAAAAGATATGGGAAACCCGTATCCTTTTTGGGTGTATGGTTTGTCAGGCGCCCAAGTCCTTACAAAATAGGGGTCCAAACTGCGACACCACTGTTACACTCGCTGTCTACGTGACAGAAACAGAGAAACTCCAGTTCCGATTACACAAATTGCTCGCGGATCAGACGTTCCTCGAGCCCGTGACCGGGATCAAAGAGAATGCGGTGCTCGACGTCCGACGCGCTCTTGATCTCGACACTGACGACGTCCCGCACCGACCGGCTATCGGCATCGGCCATCACAGGGCGTTTGAGATGATCGCGCACTTCGATGCGGACTTCTGCGCGTTTCGGCAGTAGTGCACCACGCCACCGGCGCGGGCGGAACGCGCTCATCGCGGTCAGGGCGAGAACGTCCGAACCGATTGGGATGATCGGGCCGTGTGCGGAATAGTTATAGGCCGTGGAACCCGCCGGCGTTGCAACCAGTGCACCGTCACAAACCAGTTCGTCTAGGCGCAGCTTGCCGTCCACATAGATGCGCAGCTTTGCCGCCTGCGGTCCCGCGCGCAGCAACGACACCTCATTGATCGCCAGCGCCTCGTGAGTTTCGCCTGCGGCGGTGATTGCGCGCATCTCCAGTGGGTTGATGACTTCTTCCATTGCTTCGGCCAACCGGTCGCCCAAATCGTCCTCGTGATAGGAGTTCATCAAAAACCCGACCGTGCCACGGTTCATCCCGTAGACGGGAGCCACCAAATGTTGGGTCGCGTGCAGGGTCTGCAACATGAACCCGTCGCCCCCCAGCGCCACGATGACGTCCGCCTCGTCTTGCGGCACCGATCCGTACCGCGCATTGAGAGCGACCAACGCCTCTTGGGCGGTGTCTGCAGTACTGGCGCAAAATGCGATATTTGTGCGGCTCATCAAGAAGCTCCTTGTTCCCACCCATCTTTTGCCTGTGCCTATCGGAAACGCAAGTCGCCGATCGGTTACCGCTAACTGGCGCAACGCTCACCAAGTGGGTCGTTTTGTAGCCTTTTCGACCGGAGCTGCCTGATATAAAAGGCCGCATGCCTTATGACGCGCCACAGGAGACTCTTATGAACGCTGCCGCAAAAGACACCGGGTTTTTCAACGAAAGCCTCGCCTCTCGCGATCCAGAAATCGCAAAAGCAATGGAGCAAGAGCTAGGTCGCCAGCGCGACGAGATCGAATTGATCGCCTCGGAAAACATCGTCTCTGCTGCCGTTATGGAAGCACAGGGCGGCGTGATGACCAACAAATACGCCGAAGGCTATCCCGGTCGTCGTTACTATGGCGGTTGCCAGTACGTCGACGTGGCCGAGAACCTCGCGATTGAGCGCGCCAAGGAAATGTTCGGCGTTCAGTTCGCCAACGTTCAGCCCAACTCGGGTTCGCAAGCCAACCAAGGTGTGTTCCAAGCACTGATCAAACCCGGTGATACCATTCTGGGGATGTCGCTGGACGCAGGTGGTCACCTGACCCACGGCGCCAAGCCGAACCAGTCCGGTAAAATCTACAACGCGATCCAGTATGGCGTACGCCAGCAGGACAGCCTGCTCGACTATGATCAGGTCCAAGAGCTCGCCACCGAGCATCAACCAAAGATGATCATCGCTGGCGGCTCTGCCATTCCTCGCATCATCGATTTCGCACGTATGCGCGAGATTGCCGATAGCGTCGGTGCATATCTTTTCGTCGACATGGCGCACTTTGCCGGTCTTGTTGCGGCGGGTCTCTATCCGTCGCCGTTCCCGCACGCACATGTTGCGACATCGACCACACACAAAACCCTGCGCGGTCCACGCGGTGGTATCATCGTCACCAATGACGAAGATCTGGCAAAGAAATTCAACTCGGCGATCTTCCCTGGTATTCAGGGCGGTCCCCTGATGCACGTGATTGCGGGCAAGGCCGTGGCCTTTGGCGAAGCACTGCGCCCCGAGTTCAAGACCTACCAAGAGCAAGTTATCAAGAACGCCCAAGCCTTGGCTGATCAACTGATGAAGGGCGGATTGGACATCGTCACAGGCGGCACAGACACTCACGTTATGCTGGTTGATTTGCGCCCCAAAGAAGTCAAAGGCAACGCGACCGAGCGTGCCTTGGGCCGTGCACATATCACCTGTAACAAAAACGGTATTCCGTTTGACCCAGAAAAACCGATGGTCACGTCCGGCATTCGTTTGGGCAGCCCTGCGGGCACAACGCGCGGCTTTGCCGAAACCGAGTTCTGCCAGATCGCCGATTGGATTGTCGAAGTTGTCGACGGTTTGGCCGCCAATGGCGAAGACGGCAACGACGCTGTCGAAGCCAAGGTCCGCGCCGAAGTTGCAGCCATGTGCGCGAACTTCCCGCTGTATCCAAACCTATAAGAATTGGGCCTCGGCCCACTTGCGGTTTCAGCGCCCCGTCAGTTCCAACTGGCGGGGCGTTTTTCGTTAGATCAGGCCGCGCCACCAAACATATGCGATGAAGACCACCACCACAAAAATCAGTTGAAACGAGATCAACCCAAGCATGTTCAGCATCTTGGTCTTGCGGCGTTCTTTGGGATCGATCGCCTTTAGGTGTTCGCGGATCCGCGTATGTGCGGCGGTCACGGACGAGGTATCGACCATGCGCGCCAATTTCGGGTTTTGACACTGCATCTGTGCCGCGCTCAGCGTCTCGACGTCGCGCTGAACACCCTTGGGCAACCGTCGCCCCGCCTTGGCCGCGAGCCGCCCCAGACTGCGCCCACGAAGCCGCAGTTTTTCCTGCATCAAGAGGCGCAGTTCTTCCACGGTTTTGTCTAGGGTCACGCTATCCATCGGGCAACCTTATGCGTGGCGGCAGGGCGGCTCAACCAGACCACTGGTCATTGACCACAGGCCTGCTAAAAACGGTGCATGTTGAACACAATAGAACATGGGGCGCGCACAGAGCGTCCTGACCTTTTGATCGCTCATGGGCTGTTTGGTTCGGGGCGCAATTGGGGTGCCATCGCCAAGCGCGTTTCAGACAGCCGCCGTGTTATGGCGGTCGACATGCGCAACCACGGCACCAGCCCACGTTTTGATACAAACAGCTATCCCGATATGGCCGGTGATTTGGCACAGGTCCTAGAGGGATCAGTAGATGCGCCCAGTGACGTTCTGGGACATTCGATGGGCGGCAAGAGCGCAATGGTTCTCGCGCTGACCCGACCCGAATTGGTCAGACGTTTGATCATCGCTGACATCGCACCCATCGGTTATTCACACACGCAGTCGCATCTGATCGACGCGATGGAACGGTTGGATCTAAGCGGCGTCAGCAAACGGTCTGAAGCTGCCGAACGGCTGGACGTCGATGAAAACGTCAAAGCCTTCTTGTTGCAAAGCGCGGACCTCAAGGCCGGAGAATGGCGGTTCAACCTACCAGTGCTGCGCGCCGAAATGGACAAGATCATCGGCTTTCCGAAGATGCAGGGATCGTTCGAAGGGCCTACACTGTTTTTGACAGGCGGCGCGTCAGACTATGTGCTGCCCGAGCATCGCGACGAAATCAAACGCCTGTTCCCGCGCGCCCGTTTTGCCAAGCTGCCTGATGTCGGACATTGGCTGCACGCCGAAAAACCTCGCGAGTTCGACGCGACCGTGCGCGCGTTTCTTGACGCCTAAAACAGGCTGGGTTGAGCCATCGCAACGGTCAGCAACGAAAGTCCGCTCATCACAAAGAGAAACCCAACGAGAATGATGCGCATTTTGACCTCCGTTTGTTGTGTCAAAGGTGATACGTCTGGGGCCGCACATTCCGTCGAAAAAATCGCTAGGGGTTATCAATGATCCGTCACATCGTTCTGTTCAAAACGCCAGAAATCTTTTCAGATCAACAGCTTGAAGACGTCCGTGCGCCATTGATGGCATTGCAGACCACTGTGCCAGGGATCATCGCGATGGACTGGGGAACGAATGTATCACCCGAGGGGTTTGCACAGGGCTACACCCACGGATTTACCATTTATTTTCAAGACGTTGCGGCGCGGGACGGGTATTTGGTGGATGCCGACCATGCGGCGGCTGGCAAACGGCTGTTCGAGATGTGTGGCGGCGATTTGTTGGTTTTTGATTTCGAAATTTAACCAAGGGTTTCAAGTACATCCACGACCCGCAGCGTATCTGGACCGTGTTGGTTGGCCAGTTTGATCGCCAGAACAACGCTGGTGGTTTGTGTATTCGGGGCGTTAAAATCCACCGTATCGAGACTGGACAGCACTGTATCCACGCCCTGAGGTCCGCCTGTAAGTATCTGGAAATATTCATAATTACGGGAATTGACGTATTCAGCCGAACTGAGCAACGCGCCCCAGTTCGCGGCGGTCTGAGAGCCATTCCCCAAGACTATGACGCGCGCAGTGTCGACACCCAGTTCGAGAATTTCGGCACTGCCAAAAGACGTCTCAGACACGTTTTCAGCTGGCGAACAGGCAGTTAAGAGCATGATAAGGCTGAGTTTTTTTATCGTTTGCGTTTCACGAAATCGGTTAAGATCACAATCCGTTGACCGCTGACGCGGCCTTCGATCTGGGCGGGGTTGTCGGGGACCAAGGATATGCCGCGCACGGCGGTGCCGCGTTTGGCGGTGAACCCTGCCCCTTTGACCGGAAAATCCTTGATCAGGACGACGGTGTCGCCTGTGGACAGGGCCGCACCGTGGGCGTCGGCGTGGTCGGTTTTGGCGACGACGTTATCGGCCCATGCGCGGGTCTCGTCATCTAGATAGAGTTGGTCTGCGGCGTCTTGGGCCCATCCCTCGTGGCTCAGGGCCGTGAGGAGGCGCGCTGCGAGCACTTGGATTGCGGGGTCTTCGGACCACATGGTCGAAGGCAAAGCGCGGAGATGATCGACCTCGGGGGTGCCGCCAATCTGGTCCACACAGATCGCACAAACAGCGGCGGATGCGCCGTCTGGCCGACCCGAAACGGGCATTTGAATGAGCGGGGCGTCAGTGGCGCAAAGCGGGCAAGTCATGGTGTTTGTTAACAGGGCGCGCGGGAAATTTGTATGTAATTTGCGTAATTTTGGTCTGATTTTACGTAATTTGCATATTTTGGATCAGGAGAGCGCAATGACGGTGGATTACAGAATACTGAGCGTGTCCGAGTTCGGGCGGACAATGGTAGATAACATCGGCTGGGTGCGGCACATGGGCGGGCGGCTGTGGCTGACAAACCACGGGCGGAATGTGGCGTCGGTGGTGCCGGTGTACCAATGCGAGATGCTAGAGAGATGGGACGGGCTAAAGCTGGACGAAGAACGGCGCCGGATCGAGGCGGTCTACCGGCGGATGGAGCGGATGTTGGAGGGCGAGTGACGATCGGGCATCGCCCGAGAAAACGGTCGAGGACCCTTTTCAGTTACGAGCGCGGTGTCGGTGGGGATCGGGCTGGGGAGCAAATCCTAATGTCTTACATTTTCGTCGCGCTCTAGTTTCGGATAATACTATCGAAAATGGCTCGCTCAATATCGTTATCTTGCACCAAAGAATATCCGAGATCATCGCTCAGATATTGATAAGTACCGAGTTCTGGAAATAAGTCCGAGTTGACAAACAATATTTTGCCAGAACCCGTTTTCTGAACTACTCTGCCAACAGATGTTTCCTCTTCCACAGCAATGGTAATTGTTTGAAGCGACAGAAGATGTTGATGACGCAGATAGCCTGACAGTGCCGACAGCGAAAGAACAAGTGTTGTGCAATATGGGATCGCCAGTTTCGGAACCGATAGATCCGCGTTCAGCTTCAATCTCTTGTTTCGTTTCCAAGTCTCCAGTTGGCTCATAGGAGACACGCCCAGCAACGCCGCACCGATAAAAACTAAACCCGGAAAAAAAGACTTCCATCAATCCAAATCGGTGAGTCGGTCCACATCAGGATTATCGTTGTAAACCCGAAAAAGACTACTGCCTCATGGCGATTCAAAAAAGAACCCCCCTTTGGGTTGAATCCGTTGAGTTACAAACATCCCTACGACATGTGCTCGGACCATTCGTTTATTGATCAGTCTTATCGACCATTTGTTCAGCGAATAAGTCAAAGCCGATATGTGCTCTGGAAGGTTATTCCTCTTCGTCACTGGACTAGATAACATCACTTTCTCGCTCAAAGAATGGCTGAAATTGCGCCTTGATGAAGCGTATCTAGCGATTAGTGACAAATAAAGGGCCACTCTAAGGGTCGGGTGTATAGCCAGTATCAAAATACGAGACAGTATTGCGCTAAGCGTAAAGAAAACCGCAAACATTCCCAAAAGTGACAAGCTGGCGGATCCGCCCCAGATAAGTCGAATGCCGTCAGGCAACAAAAAAGTGAACCCGAAGATATGCGCTAACCCGATGGAGAGGAATATGGCTACGGCTTGGCCAAAAACATAGGCATGAGACTTAGCAGTCTCAAAAATTTCACCAAAATACTTCTCTATATCCATTTTTTGAGCCGTATGCCCGCTGGGGAAATAGCCCAACAGGAAAACTCTAGCCCAGATTGGAATATGGTACCAGCCCCCAGCCACCGAGTGCCGGCCACAGTTTTGATTTGCAAAACCGTTTACCCGCACGCACTCTCAAAATGGGCAGCTTTTAGCTGTCCATTTTGAGAGCGGAAATAAAAGCTTCTTGAGGGATATCGACCTTACCGAATTGGCGCATCTTCTTCTTACCGGCCTTCTGCTTTTCCAGCAGTTTCTTTTTACGCGTCGCGTCGCCGCCGTAACATTTTGCGGTCACGTCTTTACGCATGGCCGATAGGGTTTCGCGGGCGATGACGCGGCCACCGATGGCGGCTTGGATCGGGATTTTGAACATGTGACGGGGGATCAGGTCTTTGAGCTTTTCCACCATGGCTCGGCCACGCTGTTCGGCGCGGTCGTAGTGGACCATGGTCGAGAGCGCGTCGACGGGTTCTTCGTTCACGAGGACGGACATTTTGACGAGGCGGTCCTCGCGGTAGCCGATCATTTGATAATCGAAGGACGCGTAGCCCTTGGTCACGGATTTGAGTCGGTCGTAGAAGTCAAAGACGACTTCGTTCAGCGGCAGGTCATAGACAACCATGGCGCGCGAGCCTGCGTAGGTTAGGTCCTCTTGGATACCGCGGCGGTCCTGGCACAGTTTGAGGACGTCACCAAGGTATTCGTCGGGCACGAGGATGGTGGCTTTGATCCGCGGCTCTTCGAGGTGGTCGACGAGCGTGAGGTCGGGCATGTCGGCGGGGTTGTGCAGTTCGATCATTTCGCCGTCACGCATGTAGACGTGATAGATCACGGACGGCGCGGTGGTGATGAGTTCGATGTTGTATTCGCGCTCGATCCGGTCGCGGATCACCTCGAGGTGCAAGAGGCCAAGAAAGCCGCAGCGGAAGCCAAAACCAAGGGCGGCAGATGTTTCCATCTCAAAGCTAAAGGACGCATCGTTGAGAGCGAGTTTCTCGATGGCGTCGCGCAGGTCTTCGAACTGGGCATTGTCGACGGGGAACAGGCCACAGAACACCACGGGCTGGGCGGGTTTAAAGCCGTCGAGCGGGGTGACTTCGTTTTTCTGGTGCGTGACCGTGTCGCCAACGCGGGTGTCGCGGACCTGTTTGATCGAGGCGGTGAGAAAGCCGATCTCGCCGGGGCCGAGCACGTCGATGCTCTCCATCTCGGGGCGGAAGACGCCGATGCGGTCTACGGGGTGGACGGTGCCGTTCGAGACGAATTTGATTTTGTCGCCCTTGCGCAACTGGCCGTCGATGATGCGGACCAGAACGATGACGCCGAGATAGGCGTCGTACCAGCTGTCGACCAGCATGGCCTTGAGCGGGGCGTCGACGTCGCCCAAGGGTGCAGGCAGTTCGTTGACGATAGCCTCGAGCGTCTCGTGGATGCCCTGCCCTGTTTTAGCAGACACGGCGATGGCGCCGGAGGCGTCGATGCCAATGACGTCTTCGATCTGTTCCGCCACACGGTCGAGATCAGAAGCCGGCAGGTCGATCTTGTTCAGGACCGGCACGATGTCGTGGTCGGCATCGATGGCTTGGTACACATTGGCGAGCGTCTGTGCCTCGACCCCTTGGGTACTGTCGACAACCAAGAGCGAACCCTCGACCGCGCGCATGGAGCGGGAAACCTCATAGGCGAAATCGACGTGACCGGGGGTGTCGATGAGGTTGAGCACATAAGCCTCGCCATCGTCAGCGGTATAGTCGATGCGCACGGTGTTCGCTTTGATCGTGATGCCGCGCTCGCGTTCGATATCCATACTGTCCAACAGCTGGGCCTTCATGTCGCGATCCATAACCGTTCCGGTCTCTTGGATCAGGCGATCAGCCAGCGTGGATTTCCCGTGGTCAATATGCGCCACGATCGAGAAATTGCGGATTTTTGCGAGGTCGGTCATGGTAGGGATATGTAAGGGATTTGAAGGCTGGTCAATGGGTCGTTGGGGCGCAGGTGCGGGGAAGGGGGATTTTGGGTGTGAGTGAGGTGGATTTTAGGGATTTCAACAGCGCGGAAGCGTGGTTCGAAACCCAGAGCATTGAGATGCGCTGCGCGATGGCGAGCCTTGCCGCATTGCGGGTCGTTGCGGAAATTGGCCGATCCAAGGCCTCAAGCAAGGGACCGCTTGCCCTGGCCAGCTTGCGAGCGACACTCATATCTGCGGGTCGCGGCTCTGGCCAACCTACAGATATGGATTGGGGCGCAGCCGCCGATCCCGCCGCCAATTCCGCCACCAGGTCCGCGAATTCCACCGCTGATTCCACCGTCTTTTCCGCCGTCAATTACTGCCTTTCCGCCACCAATTTCACCACCATTTCTGCCAATTCCGCCACCAATTCCGTGAATTCTGCCGCCGATTTCGCCACCGATTTCGCAACAACTTTAGATGCGAGTTTGGATCATGCCGCGCTGATCCGAACGCCCGTTTGGGGCGAGCAGGATGTTCCCGATATCATTGCCGAGAACCATCGGGGCTTCCTCGGATTTTTGTTTGCAAATGACGCGTGGACATTCTGGCGCGAATTCTACGAAGGCATGTGGAATGGCACCTTTGACAATTGGGATCTGGCGTTTGAGGTGATCCGGATCGAGGACGCCGAGTGGGAGAAAGGACATGTGCATATCGATGAGGTGATTGAGGCGTTGCGGGACGGACGAGTCAGTCCTGCAAGCACTGAAGAAAAGAGGACAACAGAGCTAGGCCTCAAAACCTGACCAAACAGCAACTTGCTTCGAACCGTGATCAAATTGCGCTGTCCGTTGCTGCGCTGTCGGAACAAATTGCAGCTCACCGAGAAAAAGTGCGCGGCCTCAACCATCTTGAGCTAGAAGTTCGTAAAGGTTTGCTGTTATGGCTTGATGACATGAGTGCAAGCCTCGACGAGTTGATGTCGATCCTGCCGGAAGATGTAGACGCGACCAACGACAAGGACGCGATGAACGCGCAGACATGGTTGGAGCAAGCAAAACCGCTTATGTTCGCAAAATTCCGCGATTACGTGTCTCCGGAAAATGTTATTGAGGCGGCGATACCCACAAGTATTGTTCTTGGAAGTGCCGTGATCGGGACGATGTTAGGGATGCCAGTCATGAGCGCGTTGGTCGGCGGCTTGCTTACGCGGACCACAAAGCCCTCAAAGGCGGTTGATGACATACTGAACCCGTCCAATTGACATAATTGAACGGACCAAGCGAAAGGACTCATCTTGGCGGGGCCAAGATCACATGGCCGCCCCCGCGGGAGGCGTGGGCGGCCATGTGGGGATGACCTGAGATGTCGGTTGTCTGTGACAGACTAAACCTGCCCCACCGCCCTGCGCGTCTTTGCCGATGCCACGGCTGTGAGCCAAAGCCCCCTTTTCCACTCGTTCGGGTTGCGTTAGGTTGGGGACAGGCAAACCGCCCCTGCAGACTTGGGATACATCAAGAGGGGGCATTGAGGTGGTAGTATGAAGCAGTTGGTTCTTTTGGCAGTGGTGTGCTCGTTGGCAGCCTGTGGCGGTAATCGCAGCACGGGCAGCCGGGCGAATTTGGTAACGGGTCCTGTGGCCAGTGCATGTAATACGAGCGACCGGCGGGCGTCGAACCGTGCGCTGTGTTCGTGCATTCAGCGGGTCGCGAACCAGAGCCTAAGCAGCAGCGAGCAGTCGCGGGTTGCGGGGTTCTTTAAGGATCCACAGCGCGCACAAGACACGCGGCAGAGCGACCGGTCATCGGACGAACGGTTCTGGAAGCGCTACAAAGAGTATCTGGGTCGGGCCGAGCGGACCTGTAGCTAGAGCGGCGTGATGTCGAGAGCTGCCGCTTCGGTGCGGTGGCTGGCGAGGTCATATTGCATTTGCAGGGTGAGCCAGAATTCAGGCGTCGACGCTGTAAACGCAGCGAGCCTATAGGCCATCATCGTTGAAATCCCACGTTTTCCGCCAACCAATTCATTGATGGTCCGGCGCGAGACGCCAAGACGCTCGGCGAGGGCGTCTTGGGTCAGTTTGTTGGCCTTGAGCACGCGCGCCTTGATGAATTGCGCAGGCGCGACCAGTGGGACGGATGTGCCGTCATCAAGCGTCTGGGTTGGGGTCGGGTCCGACAATTTCAAGCTCCCACGATTGCGTGTTGGTCACGGTTAGCTCGAACCAGATGGGCATCCAATCGAACGCGAACTTGGGCTTGATCGTGTAGTGACGTTTGTGCGTTGTGGTTGCCTTGATCCGGCCTGCAAATTCCATGTCTTGCGGGGTCAAAGCGGCAAGCGCGTGCTGCACCATAAGGCGCAATTTGTCCACATCGGCGGGCGTGGGTGCGGGTGTATTCGCGTCTAGAGGCTCGCCATTGAGCGCACGGGTCAGACGGGGTCCGAGGGTGAGCTTTGACATGTAGAGTTCCGATCATTTTTTGTTGCGTGAGGGGGGAAGTGGTCCCTGCAACGATGTCGGAGTTCTGTGTCTGGGTGCCCGTCGGGGTGAGACCCAAGAGCGCCATACGGTAGCGAAACACCCCGGCGGAATAGCGGATGCGCGGAGGACGCGCGGTGACGCGCAGGCGCGATTTGATCTGGATGATCAGGCGTTTGAGTTGACGGATGCGGAGCGTGACAACGCGGCGCACGAGGGCCGCGAGCACGACGTCGGAGATGACATAAAGATGCTCGAGTGCGAGGTCGAGCAGCGCGGACGCTTGATCATCGTTTAGGTGCCTCGCCATTTGTGCGGCGGCAATGGTGTCTGCCTCAGCGTGGTTCTTGGTATAACCACGGGCGGCAAATCGCTTGGTGATTTGGGTGTCGAGAGCGACCCGAGCTAGCTCTCGGATCGGGGTCTGGTGACCATAGTGGCCGTGTTTGAGGAAGGTTAGGTGTTCGTTGAGAGGTAAAAAGTAAGACCCTTCGCTCCAGAAGATGCGCACTGGGCGATTTGGCGCGACGCGGCAACTTTTCCCTTCTTTCAAGTTCGCAACGACAGCATCATACCGATCTTTGACACCTGTCGCCCAAGACCGTTTGCACGGTTTTTTCTGTTCGGACCTTGACGGTGACAAGCCATCAATCCAAGAGCGCGCTCGAATGGTGGTCGGCGCCTGTCGTGCAGGAAGACTTGTCGCAACCTCAGTTGCGAGCTTGTCCACCCCGCGCTTCATATTCTCACGCATCTCGGCGCGTGTGACTGAACCCTTGGTCGAATTAGGCCCCAAGATCATGCGCAGGTTTTTCAGATCATCGTTGGGCAGTTCATCGACCAGGCGTTTGATCCGCTGAGCATTGGCTAGTTCACCACGCGCTTCGTTTAGGCACGTTTCCTTCTTTTCGACAAGCATCAAGCGGCGACCGCCGGGCAAGTCGGAAAATCTGGGTTTGTCGCACTGCTTTGTTAGCGCGGCGTTTATGGAATCGGCCTTGATCACGCCAGCAGTGTAACTATATGCATTACATTTTGTAAGTCCCCTGCCCGAACATCTATTTCTACCCTTGCCCCTATGCCGCCCACCCGCGTGGGGGACGGGGGTGCGAGGGTTGGCGGAACCAGCCTGAGGGGCCGCGTTTTCGGCATGAAAAAACCCCGCAACGCGGGGCTGCGGGGTTTCTTTAGACTACAAAGCGGGTAGCCGGTGAGGCCCTAGGCAGTTAAGCCTGTGCTTTGGCGATCTCTTTTTTGACTTTCAGAGCTGCATCGGACAGCTCGACGTCTTTGGACTTGGCAAAGAAGCCGTCGAGGCCACCGCGGTGGTCGACTGTGCGCAGTGCTGCATTCGAGATGCGGAACTTGAACGAACGGCCAAGTGTCTCGGATGCGAGTGTCACATCCTGCAGGTTAGGCAGAAAACGACGACGAGTTCTGTTTTTGGCGTGGCTGACATTGTTGCCAGTCATTGGGCCTTTTCCGGTCAATTCGCAACGACGCGACATGGTATCATCCTTTGACTGTGCCCTTGCAATGAAGCGGGCCGGTTAGATCGGTGTGCGCCTCAGATTGAAACGCAAAGGGCCCGCGCGCGGCTAGGCCCTGTTATTCGGTTCATGCGGATTAAGGGGATTCCGCCAAGGCGTCAACCCAAACCTGTCGGAATTCACCGAGTTTCGACATCAGGTCGGGCCTACGCCCCACGTGTGGCGGAACCCTGCGATAGGGTCAAGCGGCCGTGTTGCGTTGTGGCCCAGTCTGCAAGGTGCGGGTGTTGCGCCCCTGAAAACGCGCCAAGCCGTTGCCAATATTCAGGATTTTGGCGTTTCGCGGCACAGTCAGCGCGGTTAACTTCAGAAAGATCTGCATCAGGATCGAGGGCCGCGCGGCGGATCAAGCCTGCGTGCCCTGCCCCGCGCAAAAGCGTGGCGGCTGGGTGTCCACCAAAGCCTAGCCGCACGGCTCGCAAAGCCGGGAAAAGCGCGGTGATACAGCGCGCGTGTCGCCAATCAGCCGCGAGGAACGGATCAACCACCATGACGCCATTGAGACCCGCGTTTGCATGAGGTGTCAGGTCGCCAAGGGCGCGATCAAAACCGCCCGCGTGCTGGTGGAAGCGGGTATCATTGGGTGTAACGTCGGGGTGGATCGAAAACTGCGGTGAAACAATCACCACGCGGCGGGCCTGCATCGCGGCCGCGAACCGCAGCGCGCCGTAGCCCCCCATCGAAAACCCAAGCGCGTGAATGTAGGCAAACTGGCGGCTGATGTCGGCAAGGCAATGTTCGAGCAGGACCGTATCGGGTGAAATGAACCAATCGTTGCGCCGCGAGGTGACATGAAGCTGTGCCCAACCGCGTTTTGCGAATTCCCGTGAGGCTCGGACAGGTGTGAAGCCTTGGCGGTGCGGCGTGCGAAAATCAAAGGTCGCGATCAATCGTGGTAAATGCCCGTTAACCAAATGCGCCCGCAAGAACCGTCCGTCCAAGAGACGGTCGGCTGCGGGCGTTTTTGTCATGTGGGATCAGCGTTCAGAATGGTCGCGGCGGCGACCGACGGCGCGGTCGTGCCTGCAGCAACCTCGGCTGACAATGCCTGCATGCGAGCGGCGAGCGTTGGATCAGCAAGGATGCGTTGCATGAGGCCGCTGCGCACGTCCTCTTGGAACCAAAACAGAGCTTGGTCACGACGCGCATCATCCCATGCGCCGTTGTCCTGACGCCACGCGGCCAGTTCGGTGATCGCGGCCCATGCGGCGTCTAGCCCGTCGCCTTCGATCGCGGAGAGGGTCATCGCCTTGGGGAAGTCGCGCGGGTCTTGGGGGCGTTTGCGCAAGAGGCGTAACGCACCAGCGTAATCGGCACAGGTGCGCATCGCTTGGGATTTGAGATCGCCGTCAGCCTTGTTCACAAAAATCAGGTCGGCCATTTCCATGATGCCGCGCTTGACGCCTTGGAGTTCGTCGCCACCTGCAGGGGCCAGCAGCAATGCAAAGACGTCAGACATTTGGCTGACAATGGTTTCGGATTGGCCGACGCCGACGGTTTCAATCAACACGATGTCAAAGCCAGCGGCCTCGCACAGCGCGACAGCCTCGCGGGTGCGGCGGGCGACACCGCCCATTTCGGCCTGTGACGGGCTGGGCCGGATAAACGCCATTGGATCACGGCTGAGCCGCTCCATACGGGTCTTGTCGCCCAAAATGCTACCGCCCGAGCGTGCGCTGGACGGATCCACAGCGAGGACAGCCACACGCAGATCGCGTGCGGTTAGGGCGAGGCCAAAGCTCTCGATAAAGGTGGATTTGCCGACACCGGGCGTGCCGGACAGACCAATGCGCAGCGCGTGTTTCTCGGTGCCGAGTTGGGACAAAAGCTCGGTCGCTTGCGCACGGTGGTCATCGCGGCCCGATTCAACAAGCGTGATCGCCCGCGCCAGAGCACGGCGATTGCCGGATTGCACACCGGTGACAAGCGCGTCGAGTTCCATCTGTCCCCCAAACTGGTTACTGCTGTGGTTATGAGCCTTTCGTCCCGAATGTGAAAGTGCGATGTCAAAGAGAATGATACGCCGCGTCCCAATGTCATTGTGTTAGCATCGGCAGAATAGTGGCGCAGATTTTAGAGGAATTGTTCTGAGTGGCTCAGGTGCACCCCTTACCAATCAACGAGGTATTGGACGACGTGGTTGCGGCCCTGCGTGATCAGGGCTGTGCCGTTTTGCAAGCGCCCCCCGGTGCAGGCAAGACGACACGGGTGCCTTTGGCGATCCTCCAAGCTGGGATTTGCGAAGGCCGGATTGTCATGCTCGAGCCGCGCCGCTTGGCCGCGCGGGCTGCAGCAGAACGGTTGGCGCAACAGTTGGGCACGCAAGTTGGCGAACTCGTCGGTTACCGGATGCGCGGCGACACCAAGGTCAGCGCGGCCACCCGTATCGAGGTCGTGACCGAGGGTATTCTGACCCGCATGTTGCAAAGCGATCCTGAATTGTCTGGCGTGGACGTTGTGATTTTTGATGAATTTCACGAGCGATCGCTGAATGCCGATCTAGGGCTCGCCTTGGCATGGGAAGTGCGCGGCGCGTTGCGCGATGATTTGCGGCTTTTGGTGATGTCGGCCACGCTGGATGCTGCCCCTGTCGCAGCCATGATGAACAACGCGCCTGTCATCACCAGCGAAGGCCGGAGCTTTCCTGTTGAGACACAGTGGCTGGATGCCCCGATCAAGGGACGGATTGAAGCCTCCTGTGCCGATCTGATCGAACAGGCAGTTTGCGAGACAAAGGGCGGTGTTTTGGTTTTCCTGCCCGGCGAGGGAGAAATCCGGCGCGTGGCCAAGATGCTAGAGGGCCGGCTGCCCAAGGCCTGTGTCGTGCGTCCACTGTTTGGCGCCATGCCGTTCAAGGATCAGCGAGCCGCGATTGCGCCGGTCACGGAGGGGCGCAAGATCGTATTGGCGACATCAATTGCCGAAACCTCTCTGACCATCGAAGACGTCCGTGTTGTGGTCGATGCAGGCCGTGCGCGGCGGGCGCGGTTTGATCCGAACACTGGCATGTCGCGATTGGTAACCGAGCGGGTGACCCGCGCCGAGGCGACCCAACGGGCGGGCCGTGCGGGGCGTGTGGCCAAGGGCGTGTCATACCGGCTGTGGACCAAGGGCGAGGAAGGCGGGCTATACGCCTATCCCCCTGCCGAGATCGAAGCGGCAGACCTGAGCGGGCTGGCGTTGGAATTGGCGGTTTGGGGCGCCTCCGAGGATGATCTGGCGTTTTTGACACCGCCACCTGCGGGAACACTGCGTGAGGCGCGCGGGTTGCTGGAAATGCTGGGGGTTCTAGAGGCGGGACGTATGACGCCCCATGGTGAGGCGGTCGCGGCTCTGCCGTTGCACCCACGGATCGCGCATATGCTGGTGCGTGCGGGATCAGACGCCGCGGAGATTGCAGCGCTTTTGAACGAGCGCGATGTCGTGCGCGGTGCAGGGTCTGATATGCGATTGCGTCTCAAGGCTGTGCGCGGCGAGCGTGTCGCAGGCGAGGTCAATCGCGGAGCCGTCGCACGGGTACGCGACGAGGCGAAACGATTGCGGCGCATGGTGTCTGCGGGGGCTGGCGGCAGTGTCGCCGAGATGTGCGCACTGGCCTATCCAGACCGCATCGGGCTGCGGCGCAAAGGCGAGGCACCGCGCTATGTGATGAGCGGCGGCAAGGGTGCTGTGTTCGACGGTGCCGACGGACTGGCAGGGCAACGATTGATTGTCGCCGTCGATCTGGATGGTGACGCCCGCGAAGCCAAAGTTCGGCAAGCCGTCTCGAT
This sequence comes from Thalassobium sp. R2A62, assembly GCF_000161835.1. Lineage (GTDB taxonomy): Bacteria > Pseudomonadota > Alphaproteobacteria > Rhodobacterales > Rhodobacteraceae > Thalassobium. The sequence goes on along the minus strand of NZ_GG697169.2, from coordinate 3,194,930 downwards.
CAGCGAGGCAGAGCTGCGCGGTCTCTATGCAGATCAAATTGGTTGGGCTGATGTCTGCACATGGAGCAAGCGTGAGCGGCGGGTTTTGACCCGACAGCAAGAACGGTTTGGCGCGCTGGTGTTAGAGGATCGCAATTGGACAGAGGCGGATGAAGAGGCCGTGGCCCGCGCCATGCTGGACGGTGTGCGCGAGGTGGGTTTGCGGATCACCGGCAAGGCGGCGTTGTTGCGGGCGCGTGTGGCGCTGGTTGATGGGTTGCCTGACATGTCGGACGACGCATTGATGGCCACCCTGGACGATTGGTTGCTGCCGCATCTTCGCGGGGTGCGCAGCGCGGATGGGTGGAAGCGTTTTGATCCCTTTGTTGCGCTGTCGGCAATGCTGGATTGGGACGCGGGCCAACGGTTGGACCGCATCGCGCCTGCCCATTACCGGACCCCGACCCAGCGCAATGTCGCGATTGATTACAGTGGCGACGCGCCCAGCATCGAGGTTCGTTTGCAAGAGATGTTCGGAGTGACAGAGCATCCGACCGTAGGCGGACGCCCATTGCAGGTCACGTTGTTGTCGCCCGCGCGTAAACCGTTGCAGGTGACAATGGATATTCCGGGGTTCTGGACGTCATCCTACGAGGATGTGCGCCGCGACATGCGCGGGCGCTATCCCCGCCATCCATGGCCCGAAGACCCGCGCGAAGCCGCCCCGACAATGCGGGCGAAACCACGCGGAACCTAAGTTAATCCCACCATGGGCCGTGATGTGCGCCTTCGGCATCGACGCGTTCAAACCCGTGGTGGCCAAAGTAATCGCGTTGCATCTGAATGACGTCGGCCGTACCGCGCGACTGGCGCATCGTGTCGTAGAAGGCGAGCGCGCCAAAGAGGGCTGGCACAGAATAACCACCGCCGATGGCCGCGATACAGACGCGGCGCAGGGCAGGAATAGTGTCATTGAGTTTTTCGACCATCGACGGGGCGAGGTAGAGTTGGCCCTCAGGTGTGCCTTGGCGGAAAGCGTCCGAGATGTCATCAAGCAAGGCCGAGCGGATGATGCAGCCAGCGCGCCAGATTTCAGCAATGCGGGCATAGTCCAGCGGCCAGTCAAATTCAGCAGCGGCTGCCGTCAGAATACGGAAGCCTTGGGCATAGCCCAAGATGCGTGCGGCCATCAGGGCATCGTGCAAATCTGTGGCGCTGAGATCCAGCTGTTCGCGGTCATCCCCGATGATTTTTGCCCCTGCGACGCGGGTGGCTTTTTCAGCGGACCATGCACGGGCTGCAACGGCGCCTTCGATTGCGCTGGCAGATTGTCCCATTTTGATCGCCTCGATCACAGTCCAGCGGCCAGTACCTTTTTGCCCTGCACGATCAAGGATGATGTCCACGACAGGTTTGCCGGTCTTAGGATCAGTTTCCTGCAATGTTTTGCCGGTGATCTCGACGAGGTAGGACTTCAACGCACCTGCGTCCCATTCGGTCATCAGCTTGCCGATATCAGCGGCGGACCAGCCTGCACCGTAGCGCAATAGCTTGTACGCCTCGGCGATCATTTCCATGTCGGCGTATTCAATTCCGTTGTGCACGGTTTTGACAAAGTGGCCTGCGCCATCGGGGCCGAGGTGGTCCACGCATGGGTCGCCTTCGAATTTCGCGGCAATCGCAGAGGCGATCGGTTTCAGGCGGGACCAACTGTCTGCGGTGCCGCCGACCATCATGGATGGGCCGTGGCGCGCGCCGTTTTCACCGCCAGAAACCCCCATGCCAACAAAATGCAGGTCCTTCTCGGCCAACAGTGCGCTGCGTCTACGGGTCAGGTGAAAATCAGCATTGCCACCATCGATGATGGTGTCGCCCTTGGACAACAAAGGCATAACCGTTTCGATCATGGCGTCCATTGGTGCGCCCGACGGGATCATAAAGAGGATCGTGCGCGGGGCTTGGATGCCTGCGATAAAATCTTCTAGCGTTTTGTGCCCTGTGAGCGTGCCCGAGAGACCGTCACCCTCTTTGATAAAATCATCAATCCAATCGGTTTCGCGGTTTGTAACGGCCACGTCAAAGCCATTGTCCGCCATGTTCAACGCCAACGCGCTTCCCATTGTTCCAAGTCCGTATACGCCGATTTGGGCCAAGTTGCTCACTGGGTCTTCCTCTCAGGTGTTTGCGCCGTAACACCTAGGATGCATTCGCCCCAAACAAAAGGGGCGGAACACGAGTGTGTTCAGGCGTGGGGTGCAACCTAGGTCAGAGTTGACAGTCCAAGACAGCTGTTTCACCATTACAGGCTGTTGAAATCCAAATTTTCCGTTTTCTTATTTGTCTTGGCTCTCGTTGGCTGTGGAGACCTTGCCGTCATTCGCGAAAGCCCCGATGCCCGTCCCGGAGAAAATCTGATCCCGCCAGAATTCGCGGGCAATTTCTTTACTGAAATCTGTCTGGTAACCGCCCCGAGTTTTGATCGGGTCCCCCAAGCGATATCGGGAGAGCCGTTTGTGCGTCACGCCACGACCGGAACCTATTTCCACAAATTCGCGGACCTTTCGATCAAGGTCAGCGACTGTGGGTGTTCTTTAGTGTTCCGATCCGAAATGAGCGTCGATGAGACAATATCAGGACTGGCCGCAGGGGTTCAAAAGCATGCCGCGAATTGGGACGTGGTGATACCGCGCAATTTGAACATTACGTCGAAACCCTCACCGATCAGTACGGGTAGATATTTTCGGATCGGCCTTCCTCGGACGTGAAGATGTGGTCGTTTCGCGGAATGAAGCGGATGGCTGGTCTGAGATCACAGCGCCCTGTGCTGCAGTGGCAGCAAATGCCTACGCATGAGCAACAAACACTCTCTTAGCAAATACCGCTATTTGGACCCATAAGTGCTGACGTCAGAAACTCCTGCCCAGAGCCTTTACGCGGGCCCTCATGCGCTTGAGGCATTAACAACAGAGGCGCTAAACGAAATTTTTGAGATTTTCCCCGAGCTGGAAGCCGCAGGCAAGTTTGGGTCAACAGTACGCGCCACGGTTCACAAAAAGGGCAGAGGTGAACGAGCTTTTGGTAAGGCACCAAAAGAACGGCAAAGACTTGGTCGTATTGGATGCGCCGACCTAAACGTTTTTGCGCTCTTGGAACGGGGCTCCGAAAGCGGCCAATGACGCAACAACGAAAATAGGCAACAAGGCCCCGGATAACTGCTATCGGTACGCTATGCAGCGAAGGTCAGGTTTGAGCCCATATTGACCAATGCTGCAGTCTGTATGAATGGCTGCTTCGCTTGGCGAAGACGGTACGTTCGATTTCTCAAAATATAGAAGAAAAGCGGCGATGCCAAAACTGGCACCGCCGTTTTTTGCTCGCATGGTCACGTCTATTTCGTAATGATCTCGGGGCCCATAAATGTGTTGGGCAAGACCGTCGAAATCCACGGCACATAGGTCACCAGAATCAAGAAGACAAAGAGCACTGCAAGAAATGGTAGTGCCGCGCGCACAACGCTCATCATTGGCATTCCGGCTACTCCCGAAGTCACGAACAGGTTCAATCCAACGGGCGGTGTAATCATACCGATCTCCATGTTGACGACCATGATGATGCCGAGATGGATCGGGTCAATGCCCAGCTCAATCGCGATTGGGAACACCAGTGGCGCTACGATCACCAGCAGTCCCGACGGTTCCATGAACTGGCCGCCGATCAACAGGATGATGTTGACGACGATCAAGAACATGACCGGCCCGAAACCAGCAGAAAGCATCGCATTGGCGATCTGCTGTGGGATTTGTTCGTCCGTTAGAACGTGCTTTAAGATAAGCGCGTTTGCGATCACGAACAGCAACGTGACTGTCAGCTTGCCGGCATCGAACAAAGTGCGTTGTGTATCTGGATGGAAAAACGCGGTCACGATGGCCCAAGGACGGTGACGCAAGGGTATGCTTCCCGGCGTTTCATTCACCGCCGCAGCTGACAGGCTGCGCACCTGTCTATCAGCGAGTGGCCCCATATCCTTGTATACGAAAGTCGCGATGAAGAACGCATAGACTGCGGCGACTGCGGCCGCTTCGGTTGGGGTGAAAATACCCCCGTAGATGCCGCCAAGGATGATGACGATCAGGAAAAGTCCCCAGCCCGCCTCGCGGCCAGAGGCGAGGATTTCGCCCCAACCCTGCCACTCACCCTTGGGCAAATTCTTAATTCTTGCGATCACATAGATGGTCGTCATCAGCATGAAACCGGCGAGCAATCCGGGGATGACCCCCGCCAGGAACATTCGACCGACCGAAACCTCAACCGACGCAGCATAGACCACCATCACGATGGACGGTGGGATCAGGATACCCAATGTCCCTGCTGTACAGATGACGCCTGCGGCAAAGTCTTTGGTATATCCCACCTGACTCATACCACCGATGACGATGGTTCCGATTGCCACGACAGTTGCAGGCGAAGATCCTGAAAGAGCCGCAAACAGCATACAGGCAAAGACCCCGGCAATCGCCAAACCGCCTGGCAAGTGTCCGACGCAGGCGATTGAGAACCGAATGATGCGTTGAGCAACACCCCCCGTCGTCATGAATGAGGATGCCAGAATAAAGAACGGGATGGCGAGAAGCGTATAGTGGCCTTCAAACGCGCTGAAGAGGGTTTGGGCAACTGACGCCAGCGAACTGTCGGAAAAGACTAACAGAAATAGTACTGACGACATACCGAGCGATATCGCGATTGGCACACCGATGAGCATGAGACCGATGACCAATGTGAAAAGGATGACAACTTCCATTAGTTTTCTCCCCGCATCTGGTCACGAATTTCTTCTAACTCGTCTTCAACTTCGTGGCTCGCAACGACACGATCAGTCTTACCAATCCAGAGTGCCCATCCTGATTGCACAAAGCGCAACAGCAAGAGCCCCATCGATAAAGGAAGAACCACGTAAGGTATCATACGTGGAATTTTTTCGTATTCTTCGCCTTCGTTGAACACCGCCTCCATCCACCCCAGGATGGCGGGATGCGGGATGTCGTTGACCTCGTACCAGCCTTTGCCGCGGTAGTTCTCTTCAAAGCCCAGTGGAAACCAGCGCCCCTCAGTTCCTGGGAGATTGGCGAAATTGGCCCAGTAATCCCAAGCGCCTTTCAGCATCAACAAGCTGAATGAGATGCACACAAACACCGCTGCCAAACCCATGATGCGGCGCGGTTGCGGGGGCAAAGCATTGACCACAATATCGACGCCAAGGTGAGCGCCTTTTTTGACCGCATAGGACGTGCCGAGAAGCACAAGCCAGCCGAACAGAAAGACGGTTAGTTCTAAAGCCCAGAGAATGTTTTGGTTGAAGCCGTAGCGCGTCACCACATTTGCGAATGTGATCAATGTCATCGCACCTAGTATGCCTGCAATCAGCGTTTCCTCAATGCGGTCTGTGAAAGCTTTTGAATGATCCATCCTGAACCCTCCCTTTGAGCATCGAGGGCGGACTGCCCGCCCTCGATGAGATTAAGTTCAGCTTCCAGTGTTGAAGGATTGCGCGGCGTCGATCATGTCCTGACCGACGTCACCAGAGAATTGCTCCCAAACAGGCTTCATCGCGTCGACCCATGCCTGACGCTCTTCGGGTGTCAGTGTGCGAACGTCTGCACCTGTATCGATGATGGCCTGACGATTAGCTTGGTTGACCGCGTAAGACTCAGCATTGCGAAGCTCGGTAACCTCTTTCAAGATTGTCAGGAATTGCTCGCGCACATCCTCGTCTAGGCTGTCCAACCAATCAACACTGGTCACGACCAGATAGTCGATAACACCGTGGTTGGTTTCAGTGATGCCGTCCTGAACCTCAAAGAACTTTTTGCCATAAATGTTGGACCAAACGTTCTCCTGTCCGTCAACAACACCCTGCTGCAACGCTCCATAAACCTCGGAAAAGGCCATCTTTTGTGGGGCACCGCCGATCGCTTCCATCTGCGCAACGAGAACGTCAGATGACATCACACGGAACTTCAATCCGTTAGCATCAGTTGGCGTCATCAGTGGTACGTTGGCAGACATTTGCTTCATGCCGTTGTGCCAGAACGTCAAACCCTGAAGGCCGCGACGCTGCATGCTATCGAGCAAGGCTTGTCCCGCTTCGGAAGCTTGGAACGCATCAACTGCTTCGATGTCCTCAAACATGAAAGGCAAGTCGAAAATGCGGAATTGCTTAGTGAACTTCTCAAATTTTGACAGCGATGGGGCCGCCAATTGAACGTCACCCTGAAGCAATGCTTCGAGCACCTTGTTATCGTCATAAAGGGTCGAATTCGGGAAGACTTCCAAGCAGACTTTGCCGTTCATCTCCTCGTTGACACGCTGTTCAAGAAGTGTCGCAGCAATGCCTTTAGGGTGTTTGTCAGTGTTCGTGACGTGGCTGAATTTGATAACCATTTCGCCATCATCGCAAGCCGCCACTGCGGATGTTGCGCTAAATGCCAATGTCATGGATAGTGCTGTGCTTAGCAGAAACTTCATTTTTTCCTCCGTTGAACCGTTGTTGCCGTACCTCCGGATTTTTTCTGGAACGGCTTATGTCCGAGAGATTACTGGGGTTTCGCCTGAAGATTAGTCGGCATAACTAATCAGTTTTCCCGATTAAACATTCTCGTTTAATCTGAGATAGTGGATAAAAATTCATGTCCTAAGGGGGATCGAAATGTTCAAGGATTTCGTGGAAGAGCGCATCGAAGGTGAAGGAGCAACGTTGTTTGTCCGCCGCGCCGGGCCACGAGGTGCGCCGCCGCTTGTCCTTCTACATGGCTATCCGCAAACATCCGCCATGTGGCACGGTGTAGCCCCCATTCTGGCCCGCTCGTTTCAGGTCATTTGCCCCGATCTGCGCGGCTACGGTCGATCTGACAAGCCAGCGTCCGATGCGGCGCACGCGCCTTATGCAAAGCGTGCTATGGCGAACGACATTGTCGCTGTCATGCGGTGCTTGGGCCATAAACGATTTCTTGTTGGTGCCCATGATCGCGGAGCGCGGGTCGCTCATCGGTTGGGTCTGGACTATCCTGACCACGTCGCGGCCATGGCATTGCTCGACATCGCGCCGACCCGCGAAATGTATACGGGCACAAATGCGGCATTCGCACATGCGTATTGGCACTGGTTCTTTCTGTCTCAGCCAAGCCCACTACCTGAGCGCATGATAGGAGCAGATCCCGAAGGGTTCTGGAAGCTGAAATGCTTTAATCAGGCGCGCGGTGATAATCCGTTTACACCCGAGGCCCTGGCGGAATACCTAAATGCCTTCGCAGACCCCGACGCTATTCATGCAAGCTGTGAAGATTATCGTGCTGCCGCCACGATCGACATCACACACGATGATGCGGATCAGGGCCGCAAACTTCACATGCCCGTTCTGACCCTTTGGGCGAAACGAGGTGTGATTGAGACTTGCTTTGACGCGCTTGCACTATGGCGACAGCGGGCAGAAAGGGTTGAGGGCGAAGCGCTCGACACCACACATTACATGGCCGAAGAAGTCCCGGGTGACGTCGCTACACGCATGTCTGATTTCTTTGCCCGTAACCCAATTCACGCAAAGGCTACCGCATGAGCCGGACACTTTACGACAAACTGGTCGACGCCCATCAGGTGTGCGATCTGCCAGACGGCGACATGCTGATCTATGTCGATTTCCACATCATGAATGAATACACCAGTCCGCAGGCCTTTTCGGGTCTGGACACAAAGGGGTTAAGCGTTTGGCGGCCCGAGGCGCATCTGGCTGTGGTCGATCACGTGAACGCAACCCGCAGCGATGAGCCGCATGATGCGGCGTCCAAACTCTTGATCGACAATCTGGAAGACAATTGCACAAAACACGACATCGCTTTCTACGGTCTGGGCGACCCGCGACAGGGCATCGAACACGTTGTGGTTCCTGAACAGGGGTTGGTCACACCCGGCATGTTAATTGCCTGTGGCGACAGCCACACCACAACCTATGGCGCGTACGGCGCGTTGGGGTTTGGCATTGGCACGTCGGAAGTGGAACACGTCCTTGCAACCCAGACGCTGCGCTACAAACGCATGAAAACCATGCGGGTGATGATCGACGGCGAAACCGCACCCGGCGTGACCGCGAAAGATATCATCATGAAAGTCGTGCAGGTCGTTGGCGCAGGTGGGGCCAATGGGTTTGCGGTTGAGTTTGCAGGTTCTGCTACTCAAAGCCTCGACATGGCTGGACGGATGACCGTCTGCAATATGGCGGTTGAGTTAGGCGCGCGGGCGGCATTGATTGCAGTAGATGAAGTCACCGAAGCCGCGTTACAAGGCCACGCCCACAGTGGTCAGTTCGCGTTCGAAGGTGAAAACTGGATGAGCGACCCCGAGGCCGTCTTTGATAAAGAGGTCACGATTGCAGGCAGCGACATCGAACCGTTAATTACGTGGGGCACCAGCCCGGATCAATCGGTACCCATCACTGCAAATGTGCCTGTTGCGTCGGACTATGTCTCTCCGAAAGCCAAAGCCGCTTTGGATCGCTCTTTGAAGTATATGGGGCTAACCGAGGGACAATCAGCCCAGTCGATTAAAATCGACACAGCCTTCATTGGGTCTTGCACGAACAGCCGGATCGAAGACCTGCGCGAGGCGGCCAAGATACTCGAAGGTCGGAAGGTTGCGGTGGGCATCGAAGCCATCGTCGTGCCCGGCTCTGCTATGACGCGGATCCAAGCCGAAGCCGAAGGGCTGCGCGCGATCTTTGAGGCCGCCGGTTTCGAATGGCGACCAGAGGCGGGCTGTTCTATGTGTCTGGCGATGAACGACGACATCGCGATGGATGGTGAACGCGTCGCCTCATCAACCAACCGGAATTTTGAGGGGCGACAGGGCCGCGGCGCACGCACGCACCTTATGTCACCCGCAATGGTCGCGGCGGCTGCTGTCGCGGGGCATCTGGCAGATGTGCGAGAATTCACATGAAAGACCAAAAGATGACTAAAACGATCAAAGGGGTTGCAGCACCTTTACCGCTGGCCAATGTCGACACAGACGTGATTATGCCCAAGCGGTTTCTGATCACGATCACCCGCGAAGGATTGGCGGATGGCACTTTCGCAGATCTGCGCTTTGATAATGCTGGGGGTCCTCGACCCGACTTTATCTTGAACAAAACACCTTGGACTAAGGCCAATATTCTGATTGTCGGCGACAATTTTGGCTGTGGTTCTAGTCGGGAACATGCTGTCTGGGGTATGCGCCAACTTGGTATTGATGCCTGTATTGGAACAAGTTTCGCCGGAATATTCTACGATAATGCGCGAAAGAATGGTTTGGCACTGCCGATTATCTCACCAGAAACGCGGGATTTACTTTTGCAGGCCGCAGGCAACGGTACCGAGATAACAATCGACCTTAATGGCCGCAGGCTCACAACTGGTGACATTAGCGCGCCATTCGAGATGGACGACGCTACACAAACAGCGCTGATCCAAGGACGCAATGATACGCTGGACACATTGGAACATGCAGATGCGATCCGAGACTATGAGGCAGGATTGAATAGCGAGATGCGGGTAAGCGTCAACAAGTAGACCAATAAGGAAACACAGATTGGACATCAGACAGCTGGAATGCTTCGTCGCCGTCGCGGAAGAGCTACACTTCCGACGAGCAGGCGAACGTTTGGGGTTAAGCCAATCGGCTCTTTCTGAACGGGTCTCAGCGTTGGAACATGAACTTGGTGCGCGACTGTTTTTCAGAACGACCCGTCAGGTTAGCTTGACCCAAGCCGGATCGGAGTTTGTCCAGGACGCCAGTAGGATACTTGCCGATATCGAAAGGGCGGTCTCAAATGTTCGCCACACCGCCGAATCCGACCTGCGCCACATCCGCGTCAGCGGCGTCGACGAGGCGATTTCAATGCTGCTGCCCAAAGCTTTGCTGGCTTTTCGCAGGACAGACCCGAAGGTCCATGTGCAGGTATTGGAAACCGCGTCTTCTGAACAACATGCCCAAGAATTGATGGGCCATCGTACTGATGTGGCCTTCGTGCGCACCCCTCAACAAGACGATTTCGTCACTAGTGAACTGCTTCATCGCCAGCCAGTTTTGGTGGTTCTTGCCGAAACCAACCCTTTGTCCAGCGCTGTGTCTTTGTCCGCGTCCGATATCGCCGATCAGCCGATTGTCGGCTATCCAAAGCACGCCCGACCGATCCTTCACGAAGCTCTATGGAGCGGTTTTCGGAAAATTGGCGCGCAACCAAACATTGTCTGTGAGATCATTGATAAGTCCACAATGTTGCAGTTTGTTGCTCAGGGCCTCGGAATCGCATTGGCCCCTGCCTGGGTCAGAAATATCTCCCCCTTAGGTGTTTCCTTCGTTCCATTCGAGCCATGCGAAAACCTAATTGAACTCTATATTGCTTTTCGAAAAGCGGGGAATTCAGACACCGTGAAAAGGTTCGTCGAAACGGTAAGAACAATCGCGGTCTAAGGGTCCGAGACCGTGATTTTCTCGATGGTATGGTACCGCTGTTCAATGCAGCACTTAACAAACGCGTGGCCGCCAAAGTCTGGAAGCAGCCGTTAACAATGAGAGCGTCAAAGTCTGGAATGTCCTGGCTAACTGCTGTCGGTGCGCCATGCAGCGAATGTCTGGATTGAGCCCAAAGCTGACGGATACTGCGCGTTGAACCAATGTCGGCTTTGCTATTTATGGGATTAATGCTGTCACAGCCTGCGCACACCTTGCCGATCTAGCTCTTTGTGGATGGCGACAAGATCCACGCCATCCAACTCTGATTTCGATTTGACTGCCTGAGCTGCCGCAATACCAGCACCCTGGCCCGCAACTGCACAGCACGCCATGTTGCGCGTGGCTGCATGGGCGATGCGGCCCCCTCCGATAGCGCGTCCTGCAACCAGCAATCCCTTGATCTTTTTCGGCAGCAACGACCGGTATGGAATGTGCATATAGCGCCCTGTCGTTGGCAAGATCAGTACTCCGTAGCCGTCAATGAACTCTGGATAAATGCCGATACTGTCTTCGAAACGGGCCTCATGACGCACATCAATTTCCGTCATGTTATAGACCGCATCGATCTTGCGCGTGTCCCGCACCCCCAGCGTCATGCCGAAGTTGCGTAGCCGGACGCCCTCACATCCTGGAGCAAAGCGGCGCAGCGCATCAATGGCCATCATCGCTTGACGTCGGCCTTCAATTTCAAAATGGGTCAGATCCCCGGGGTCGGTACCATCGCAATTGTCCAGATGTACGAGGTTCATATAGGTCATCTCACCGCTATCATGCACAGCGCCCCAAGTTCCCGCGATGGTAGTCAGATTGGCGGGGATGACCCCTGCTTTGCGCGCGGTCTCAAATGGTTTCTTGAGGAAGGGCGAAAACATTTCGTCTTCCTTGCCGTCTGTTTCGACCGTCCATTCGCCCGATGACCAATCCGAATAGGTTGGTGGATTGGCGCGCACGTCGTCCATGAAGCGCTCTTTATCCACCCCTGCGACGTGGAACATAACGCTGGCGGCCTGCAACTCTTCCCGGGGGGGATGTGTTACAGGCGCCCCGACCCGATGGGCGATATCTGCATCCCCAGTTGCATCGATGACGACTGTTCCCAGGATCGCCTCGCGCCCAGCCTTGGATTCTGTAATGATCCCTGTGATCCGGTCGCCCTCCATGATCGGAGCAACGAATAGGCGGTGCAGCATGGGCGTTATGCCAGCTGCCTCTACCAACTGATCTGCAACAACTTTGAACCCTTCGCTGTCGAGTTCATAGCTTAGCGACTGCGACTCAGGAACAGCGGCACCCATTTCCTTGGCACGCTCTTCAAATTCACGCCCAATACCGTTTGCTTCGACGGTCTTTTCGTGGCGATACCAAGCAAAGCCCTCAACGCCAACGGTCGTAATGTTACCTCCAAAGCAGCCAAAGCGTTCCACCAGCGTAACCTCAACCCCCGCACGCGCCGCAGCCAGTGCTGCAGCTAAACCTCCGGGGCCTGCGCCGACAACCAAAACATCTGTGCGATGTACGACGTCAATTTGACGCGATGGTTCGGTGATCTTCATATTTGCTCTCACTGATTGGTATTCGTTTCATACTTATGGATGTTCGCAGGGCAATTCCAACTATTTAGCAACCAGTTGGTGCATGAAAACCGTCAGAAAGCGGCCGTTGCCGGAACTGCCGCGAAAGTCTGCTTCGTCCGCAATCTGGTCATCTGACTAGGCCAAATAGCTGCAGACTGTACGAATGGCGGCAAGGAGCCCAAATTGTCTATCCGAACAAGCTAAGCGTGACTTTCGATCATGGTAAGAATAGCATGAGCTATGGCAAAGTTTAGATATAAAGCCGCGATGACTATTTTAGGTCCTATGATTGGTTGGGTGGCTTATCAATTTTCTGGGCCTTGGTGGGTTTATCTGATTGCTTTGACTGTGTTTCTTATTGGCCTGATGTCTTTTTCTATCGACAGTGAACCAGACGGATCAGGATACGGAAAAAGAGCTGATGACAGCCGCGGGCATGGCTCCGGCTACGATGGTTCAGGCGGCGGAGATTGCTGAGACATTTGTTGTCAAAAAATGTAGATTTTGTCCCGCAAAGCCACCCTCGCGAACAGGCCCCGCCTGTTCAGCAGGACCACACTGTTTCGTCAGGCTTATTTGCCCAAGCAGAACTTCATGATCGCCTTTTGCGCGTGAAGACGGTTTTCGGCCTCATCAAAGATGACTGACTGCGGGCCGTCCATGACTTCGGACGTGACCTCTTCTTCGCGGTGCGCAGGCAGGCAGTGCATGAATAACGCGTCGGGTTCGGCCTGTGCCATGAGGGCTGCGTTGACCTGATAGGGGCGCAGCATATTGTGGCGACGTTCGCGCGCCGATTGCGCGTCATGCATTGAAACCCATGTGTCAGCGACCACCAGATCCGCGCCTTGGACCGCCTTGTCGGCGTCGCGTTCGATCGAAATCTTGCAGCCTGCGTCACGGGCCAGTTTGACGAACTCGCCCTCGGGGTCGAGCTGGCTGGGACCCGCAAAGGTGAGGTCGAATTTGAACTGTGCGGCTGCGTGCAAGAAGGATGCGCAGACGTTATTGCCGTCGCCCGTCCAGACGACTTTCTTACCGGCAATCGGGCCGCGGTGTTCCTCGTAGGTCATGACGTCAGCCATGATTTGGCAGGGGTGGGTGCGATCGGTCAGGCCGTTGATCACAGGGACGTCGGCGTATTCGGCCATTTCGGTCAGCACGCTTTCGTCAAAGGTCCGGATCATGATGAGATCGACGTAGCGCGACAGAACCCGCGCGGTGTCGGCGATGGTTTCACCGTGTCCCAGCTGCATGTCTGCACCAGAGAGCACCATCGTTTGACCACCCATCTGGCGCACGCCCACGTCAAAGCTGACACGGGTTCGGGTCGACGGTTTTTCAAAGATCAGCGCGACCATGTGGCCCGCCAATGGTTGATCGTCATCAAGCGCACTCTTGGGGCGGCCATGCCGCGCGTCTTTGATGTCGCGCGCGGTGTCGATGATCTGCCGCAGGTCGGATGGGTTGGTTTTATGAATGTCGAGAAAATGGGTCATGATATCGCTTTCGGGTAGAGAGCCGCAGGGGGATCAGCCCCCCGCAGTCCCGTAGAGATTACTGAGACAGAGACGAGGCAGCAGCGTCGAGCAGCGATGCCGCCTGTACGATGTCATCGTCTGTGAGGTTAAGAGCAGGCAGCAAACGGATCACATTGTCAGCGGCAGGCACGGTGATCACGCCATTTGCGTAGCCCGCGTTGACCACGTCCATATTGGTCGCCTTGCATTTGAGACCAAGCATGAGGCCGGAACCACGCACCTCTTCGAACACGTCCGCTTGGTTGGCCACGAGACCTTCGAGCCGTTGGCGCAAGAGGCCAGCTTTGCGGTTTACGTCATCCAGAAATTCCGGTGCAGACACAATGTCAATCACTGCATTGCCAACGGCACAGGCCAACGGGTTGCCACCGTATGTCGAGCCGTGGGTGCCTGCGGTCATGCCAGAAGCCGCGTGTTCCGTAGCCAGCACACAGCCCAGCGGGAAGCCACCGCCAATGCCCTTGGCGACCATCATGATGTCGGGTGTGATGCCGGACCATTCATGCGCAAAGAGTTTGCCGGTTCTGCCGACGCCGCATTGCACCTCGTCCATAATCAACAGGATGCCGTTGGTGTCGCAAAGATCGCGCAACCCTTTGAGGCAATGATCAGGCACGGGGCGGATGCCGCCTTCGCCTTGCACAGGCTCGATCAGGATCGCGGCGGTTGTGTCGGTGATCGCTGCCGTCAGCGTGTCGTGATCGCCAAACGCGAGGTGGGTAAAGCCGCCCAAGATCGGGCCAAAGCCTTTGGTCATTTTCTCGGACCCAGCAGCGGCGATTCCTGCCGCCGACCGGCCGTGGAATGATCCGTCAAAGGTGATGATATCTACACGCTCAGGCGCGCCTGCGTCATAGAAGTATTTGCGCGCCATTTTGACCGCAAGCTCACAGGCCTCGGTGCCAGAGTTCGTAAAGAACACAGTGTCGGCAAAGGTCAAATCCACGAGTTTGTCAGCGAGTGCCGTTTGTGCGGGAATATTATAGAGGTTTGACGTGTGCCACAGTTGGCCCGCCTGCTCTGTTAGGGCTTGGGTCAATGCAGGATGGGCATGGCCCAGCGCGTTGACCGCAATACCAGCCCCCAGATCAAGGTATCGGTCGCCGTCGTCCGTGGTCAGCCAAGAGCCTGCGCCGGACACAAAAGTCAGCGGCGCGCGGGAATAGGTCGGGAGAACGGACGAAATCATCGGGTAGGGTCCTTATAAGAAGCCATGGAAGTGCCGGAGCGGCAGGCATGTGTCAACAATTTTAGGGATTTAGACAGGAGAACAGCGCACAGCTGTGCGGACGCAAGAAATTAGCGTCGGCGTCGGAGAAGTGTTGTGCGTGTCTGTGTCATACCGATCGTTTAGTGGGATTGATCGGATTTGTGAAGAGGTTTTGGGGATTGCGGGTTCCGTATGGGCATGGTTTGCATCCGCCTATGGCGAGAACTGCGCAAAATCCAAAACTAGCAGTCGGGTTTATCCTGTACGCCACCGCATTTATCGCGGGGACGATGGTGCTCGCCAAATTCCTGAGTACGAACACATTCGGAGATGCGCTGCACCCACTACAAATCAGCCATGGCCGGTTCATATTTGCGTTCCTTGCGCTGTCTACGGCGGCTGCAATTTTGCGCCCTCGGATCGAGAGGCCCAATCTCAAGTTACATATCGGGCGGTCGTTCTTTGGTTGGGGTGGTGTCACCTTAATGTTCGCCAGTGTGGCATTCATCCCCCTGCCCGACGCAACCGCGATCAGTTTTCTTAACCCCGTGTTTGGCATGATGTTGGCAATCCCGTTTCTAGGCGAAACCGTTGGACGTGTGCGCTGGTCAGCCGCGGCAATTGCTCTCGCTGGCGCGATGATCCTGTTGCGCCCAAGCGCGGAAAGTGTTCAAGCGGGCGCGCTGCTGGCATTGTGCGCTGCAATGTTGATGGGCGCCGAGTTGATTTTCATAAAGAAGTTGGCTGACCGCGAGGCGCCGTTTCAAATCCTATTGCTGAACAATGCGATTGGCTTGGGGATCTCTAGCGTCGCTGTATTGCCCGTGTGGGTCATGCCAACGGGTCCACAGTGGATGGCGCTTGCCGCTTTGGGTGTATTGATGGCCTGTGCCCAGAGCCTATTTGTCAACGCAATGGCGCGGGCCGACGCGAGCTTTGTCACGCCGTTTACCTATGTGACGCTGATATTTGCCGCGCTCTATGATCTCGTGTTCTTTGACACGTTGCCCGATGCGGTGTCCGTTGTCGGGGTCTGTGTGATCCTAGGCGGCGCCATGCTACTGGCGTGGCGGCAGGCGCGCATCAAGGCTTGAGCCGGTAGCCAGTTTTGAACCACCGGATACAAATCCCAAGCAAGATGGCAGAGGTCGCACAGGTGAACCCGAGGCCCAGCCACGGATCGCTATCTGACACACCCAAGACGCCGAAACGCACACCGTCGATAATGTAGAAGAACGGATTGATCCGGCTGAGCATTTCCAAAACCGGTGGCAGCGATGTGATCGAATAGAAGGTGCCAGAGAGAAACGCGAGCGGTGTCACCACAAAGTTCGCAATCGTCGCAAGCTGGTCAAATTTGTTGGCATAGACCGATGCGATGATCCCAAGCGCACCCATAAACGTGCTGCCTGCAATGACGAACACGATGACCCACAACGGGTTTGCGATCCCCATGCCCAAAAACAGGGCCATCCCGATCAAGATGACCACGCCCACCAGCGCGCCGCGCACGATGCCACCCGCGATGTAGCCCACCACGGTTTCGGTCGCCGAGAGCGGCGGCATGAGCGTATCAACGATATTGCCCATCACCTTGGCCGATACGATACTTGACGAAGTATTCGAGAATGCGTTCTGGATCACAGTCATCGTCAGAATGCCGGGTGCGAGGAATTGCATGAACGGCACGCCCATCACATCGCCCCGCGTCGGGCCAATCGCGATGTTAAAGATCAGCAAAAACAGCCCAGCCGTGACCAACGGGGCCACAATGGTTTGCGCCCATACATTCATGAAACGACGCACTTCGCGTTCGGCCAATGTCCATGTTCCCTGCCAATTGACGCGACCAAAACGGCGCACGCCCATAGATTCCGAGGGTTGTGACATCTGATCACTCCTTGATTGCGCTGTGCGCTCTTGTAACCGCGCCGTCAGTGATTAGAATAGGGCGCTGAGAGATTTGTTAAGGTCGTGTGAGATATACCGCGACCAGACCCCAAAGGAACCCCTTATGTCCTGGACAGATGACCGCGTTGAGACGCTGAAAAAAATGTGGGGCGAAGGCCAATCCGCAAGCCAGATCGCCAAGGAATTGGGCGGTGTGACCCGCAACGCTGTGATCGGCAAGGTGCACCGTTTGGGCCTGTCGAACCGCGCGGGTTTTGGTGGAGGCAAAGCCGCGCCAAAAAAAGAGACCGCACCCAAGGTCGAGACCAAGGCCGCCAAGCCCGCAGCCAAGCCCGCAGCGGCCGCCAAGCCCGCAGCGGATACTCCGCCGCCGATGAGTGCTGCGCGCCGTGCGATCATCCCGGCCGGTCAGCCATTGCCACCACAGCCATCTGCGAACGAGATTTCACCAGAGGCCTTGGCATCCGTGCGCGAGGTCGAGAAGACCTCGAAAAAGATCAGCCTGATGGAATTGACCGAACGGACCTGCAAATGGCCTGTCGGCGATCCTGCAACCGATGATTTCTGGTTCTGCGGTCTGACCGTGAAACCCGGCAAGCCCTATTGCGAGGCCCATGTCGGCGTAGCGTTCCAACCCATGAGCTCGCGCCGCGACCGCAAACGGTAGAACGATCCGGATTTAGAATAGTAAGGCCCGCGCTGGGACACAGCGCGGGCCTTTTGCGTTTCGGGGTTAGCGCAGTCGAAGTTATCGCAACCCGCTCAATGCATCAGTTAACCCTATCAACAGCGCCTTGTAGGCCAGAGCGACCTCGGCAATCCAAGGCGAGACCAGCAATCCCAACCCGTACAAGACCCCAACGGGCACGACCATCGATAGCCACCAGATGAAGGCAAACAGCATTGGCAACAACAGAGCCATAAGCCCGTCAGTGTCCAAGTTTTTGGAACTGTCCAGCACTCGCTTGCGAAGCTTAACGTTGAACACAGCCTGAAAGCTGAAGGTCGCGATCACCAAATGCACCAAGGTCGGAAGCAAGGTTGTCGCGGCCATCGCATAGATCCAGTAGTTGTCCGGATTGCCATCGCGACTATCGAGGAAGCTGCGAATATCAAGGATCGCGAAGTCAGCCAAGCGATTAATACCGACGATAGAAACCACAAGAACCACGCCAATCCCAACGAGGAATGCCATTGCAAGTGCAATATCAAGAGCAGCCCAAAGAATCGCCTGCGATGGCCGTGCCAACCCCATTCGTGCAAGCGAAATCGTAGTGCCGTAGGACAGCGCATCGAATAGGCCGTTAATGTACGGAACGACGAGACCAAATACGCAAACAACAAGGAAAACGCGATCTGTATTGCTAGGGTCGAGCAACAAAGCACTCGCGATGATTCCGACGGGAATAAACGCAAAGTACGCCACATATCGCCAATTTGACCGCCCAGACACAACAAGGCGATCCAAAGCATAAATGGCCGCATAGAAGACTGCCAACGGACCAAAAGTCAGCCAATGTGAAGTGAAAGTTCCACTATTGGTAATGGCAGTTCCCAAGACATAAGCGCCGATAAGACCCAACGCCAAAATGCTCGGGGAATGGCCTTTCGACAAAAGACCAATCCCAACAGCAAGAAATCCAAAGAATGACGTTACTCCATTGAATTTTATCCCAAGCCCATACCCTAAGAGACCACCAATAGCGGCACCGGACAGCAACAACGTAGTCAGAATATTTTCAGAATTTTTGATGACCCACTCATTGCCGCATAGCCGTACAATGCTCTCGAACCTTAGAAGGGTCGACATGGCTAGAAGCCCCAAAACGACGAGCAATCGAAACCACCATCGATCATCAAACTCGAATATTGCAATGTCGCCAATCTTGCCAGTGTTAACCCCCATGGACCAATAGATCACCATGAATAAGAGGGGATAAATGACTGCTACGAGGAGTGCCCTGTCCAACATCTGGAAATTAAACGTTGACCGGATTGAGCTGCGAAGATCTTTGGGCAGGTTTCTGGGGATCTCGCCAGACAAGAGGCGCTGGAAGCCATTGATGCACAGGCTTAGAGCATAGGAGTAAAGCAAGGCATAGCTGTCATGGCCAAGATGCGTTTTGAGCTGCTTTTTCCGGTTGGGCGAATTCAACAGTGCGAACGCCACGACCAATAGCACGATGTAGACGCGGAACGGCAGCGACAGCCAGACGGGCATCTTGAGGACCGCTGGCGCGACCATGCCTAAGAGTAGAAATGCAAAGAAATGCAAAAAGACTAATAACTTGACCGGAACCCATTCGCCGATATGGCGAAATTTGTGGTAACTGGTCAACTCTTTCCTAACTCTTTCCTCGCCCGCCATTCCCCCCTATACGCAGGCGCATGGCCAGCAATCCTCCAAACCTCCGCCCTGATCTTGCGCCTGCTGCGCAAATTGATGCAACGCCACGTGGCAATCAGCCGACGATTGGCATGGTGTCTTTGGGTTGTCCCAAGGCCTTGGTCGACAGTGAGCGTATCCTGACGCGCCTGCGGGCCGAGGGCTATGCGATCAGCCCTGATTACAGCGGTGCCGAGGCGGTGATTGTGAACACCTGCGGGTTTCTCGACAGTGCCAAGGCCGAAAGCTTGGACGCGATTGGCGAGGCGCTGACGCAGAACGGCAAGGTGATTGTCACGGGCTGTTTGGGTGCCGAGCCGGATTATATTCGCGAGCATCACCCCAAGATCCTCGCTGTGACGGGACCGCAGCAATACGAGCAGGTGCTGGATGCCGTGCATAGCTGTGTGCCGCCCGATCCCGATCCGTTTATTGATCTGTTGCCTGCAACGGGGGTCAGCCTGACACCGCGGCATTACAGTTATCTCAAGATATCCGAGGGCTGTAATCACAAGTGCAAGTTCTGCATCATCCCCGACATGCGCGGACGTTTGGCCAGCCGGCCTGTCCACGCAGTGCTGCGCGAGGCGGAAAAGCTGGTCGAAAACGGCGTGAATGAGCTGTTGGTGATTTCACAAGACACCAGCGCCTATGGTCTGGATCGCAAGTATGACGTGCATCCGTGGAAAGACCGCGAGGTGCGCAGCCACATCACCGATCTGACCCGCGAGCTGGGCCAGTTGGGCGCGTGGGTGCGGCTGCATTATGTGTACCCCTACCCCCATGTGCGCGATCTGATCCCGCTGATGGCGGACCCAGAGAATGGCGTGCTGCCCTACCTCGATATCCCGTTTCAACATGCGCATCCTGATGTGCTGCGCCGTATGGCACGGCCTGCGGCGGCGGCACGGACATTGGACGAGATTGCGGCATGGCGGGCCGAGTGCCCTAACATCACGCTGCGCTCGACTTTCATTGTTGGGTATCCGGGCGAGACCGAGGCCGAGTTCCAGCATCTGCTCGACTGGATGGACGAGGCGCAATTGGACCGCGTTGGATGTTTTCAATATGAAAACGTGGACGGCGCGCGATCAAACGATCTCCCCGATCATGTGGCACCCGAGGTCAAGCAAGACCGATGGGACCGGTTCATGGAAAAGGCACAAGCGATTTCCGAGGCCAAGCTGGAGGCCAAGGTCGGGAGCGTGATGGACGTGATCGTGGACGACATTGACGAGGACGGCGTGGCGACATGCCGGACCATGGCGGACGCGCCCGAGATCGACGGGAATTTGTTTATCGATGAAGGAACCAGCGGGCTGTCAGTTGGCGAAATCGTGAGCGTCGAAGTTGATGAGGCGGGCGAGTATGATTTGTGGGGCGCGTTGGTGGAGTAGGAGGGCACCAAAGACGGACTGTCTGGTGAGTATCTCGCTATTCTTCTGAAGCCTCTTCCAATCCATCGACAGAAACATCCTCTGCCGTTTCGCGATCAGTTTTGATACGAGCAGCAGGTGGGTGCCAAGCACTAAGATCCTGCCCGACCTCTCTGTAAAAGCTCGGCACAACTGCTTCGAGATCTTTGATGAAGTTAGTTTGTTGAGTAAATCGCGCACCCAACCGTTTGGCGGTGAACAAGAAGCAGGACAACACTTGCAGTCCTTCTTTACCTTCATTCGCGATCTCAACATCATCAAGCAGCGCATCAATTGAGAATTGAGTCTCCTCACTTCGACCAGGCCACATCAAACGGACATGCAAATCGGCAGTTTCAGTGGTCGAAATCTGCCGTAAGAGCCAATTCAACCTCGCTTTGGTCGATTTCTTGTCCGTTGGTGCCTTGAGTGCCATGCCGACCTCTAGCGTCCGGCGGGGGAGGTCGACGAGCACAATGAGGTCTGATGCAGCATTCGGAATGCTGAAGACTGCATCAAGAACATTACTGTCCCGCAGCCGCCCCAAGATATGGCTCTCGCGTGCAGCGACATCCTTGACCAGAGATTTCTTGATTTTCTCAACGACCGTCGTTTCGGTCTGGCGCGATAAAATAAGGGACAAATCCTTAGTCTCTTGAAACCACGCAGCGACGACTTCGCGAGCTTCTGGAGAGCGGACCCGTATTTGGCCGCCCGCAGACACCAATCTATTAACCTTGGTCCATTCTGCGGGCATTCTATCAAAGTGAGGTGCCCCTAGTTTCCTATACGCCTGCCTCGTTCATTTTCCTTTGTTCTGTTTCATAGTCAACTGGCGACAGCATGCCGTTGTTGGTGTGCTTGCGAGTCGGGTTGTAAAACATCTCGATGTAATCGAACACGTCCTGCCTTGCTGTGTCGCGCGTGGTGTACGTCCGCCGCCTGATGCGTTCCCGTTTCAGCAAGTGAAAGAAGCTCTCGGCGACTGCGTTATCATGACAATTCCCGCGCCTACTCATGCTGGCATCCAGATTGTGTTTGCTGAGAAAAGATTGCCACACTTTGCCAGTGAATTGGGAACCTTGGTCAGAATGGATCAAGACCCTATGCTTTGGTTTGCGTCGCCAAACGGCGCTCAGCAATGCTTGTAGGGCTGGGTCGGTTGTCATGTGAGACTGCATCGACCACCCAACGACACGCCGTGAGAAAAGGTCGATGACCACAGCGAGGTACGACCAGCCTTCATGGGGCCTGATGTACGTGATATCGGTCACCCATACGCAATCAGGCGCATCCACCTCGAACTGTCGATCCAGTGTGTTGTCAGCGACGACTGCAGGCTTGCCGCCATATCGACCAGGTCGACGTTTGTATCCGATCTGCGCTGCAATGCCAGCCAAGCTGGCCAAACGTGCCACACGGTTCTCTGAACAGGTCTCGCCAGCATCGCGCAGGTCGTCTGCAAATTTGCGATATCCATAGACCTTACCGCTATCGGTCCATGCCTGCTGGATCAGCTCCGTCTGACGTGCATCTTCACGCGCACGCGCACTTAACGGTTCTTTAAGCCATGCATAGAAACCGCTGAAATGAACCATCAGCACGCGACACATTGAACGCACAGAAAACTCAGTGCGATGAGCCTCAATAAACGCGTACCTCACTGAGACGCTCGCGCGAAGTACGCGGTCGCCTTTTTTAGAATAGTGCGCTCCTCGGTGACCCGGACCAACTCACGCTTCAACCGTTTGATCTCAGCAGCCTGTTCCGCCACCTCCGATCTGACACGGGGTGACTTCGCAAACTGCGACTTCCACGTGTAAAGCGACTTGGTGCTAATTCCGAGCCGTTCCGCCACTTCGCTGACCGCATATCCACGCTCAACGATCTGTGCCATGGCGTCCCGTTTGAACTCGTCTGTAAAACGTATTCCCTTGTTCATATCTGTCTCTCCTTGCTTCCAAAATTACCAAGCAAAGCGTCTACAAATCTAGGGGCACCTCAAAGCCCTTAACCCCGGCGCTCTCATGGAGGAGAAATCGCTTTAACTCTTTTAGCAAGAGATGCTGTTCGGGATCATCCAGCAGGTCGTTGGTTAACAGCAGATCAGCTTGGGTTAAGATGAACATCCATGACCAGTGAAAGACGGGAATACGCGATTTGCTCTTGCGGATATCCTCGCTCGGGTGGTTCTCAGGTAGCGACGCAAATTGGTTTGATATGGTGATAACGCAATCAACTTTGTTGTCCTTTGCGATTGTCCGATATCTTTCAACTTGTTGGGGAACGATTTGGGCATTCCCAACCTTTGTTTCGACAAGAGCACGCCATTCCCGCGTTCCATTGGTCAAAACAATCATGCCATCCGGTCAGTCAGCTTTCGGGTTCTTGTCCTTGTGAAAGACAACCTCAGTATAGCATGTTAGTCGACCGCGCTTGCCGACCTTTGCTCCTAGTGTTTGGAGCAGATGTGCACCAAATGGTTCAACATTTGCGAGACACGAAAGAATGATAGACGTAGTCCAGCCTTCTTTTGATGTTTCAGAAAGAACGGGAAACAATCGCGCGATTTGGCCTTGGGAAAGATATACGGGTAAAGACATTTGCACTCCAATAATTTTCCAACTTAGAGTTGAAGCGCAAAATAAAGCAACTGAAAGCTGCACTTGCCGCCCCCAACAAGCGCGCCCCCAAACTCCCGCAACGTCATCCTAGATTTACGAAACCCTTTCCTATCTGATCTATGATCAAGGACAGGAGGACGTACATGCCCTACCCAACCTATACACGCGCTGAGAAGATTGCGGATGGGACGATCCACACGGTCGGTATTCTATCCGCGTTGACAGCGACAACCATTTTGATCGCGGTGATGGCGCACCACCTGGGCACGCCCGCTTTGGCGGCGACGATCCTATATGGCGTGACGCTGGTTTTGATGCTGACCGCGTCGGGTGTTTATCACATGACATGGTCGCCGCGGTTGAAGCCATTGCTGCGACGGTTCGATCACGCGGCGATCTATCTCAAGATTGCGGGGACGTTTACGCCGCTTGCGGTTCTGATCGGGTCTGGGTTTGGCTATGCCGTTCTCGGGCTTGTTTGGTTGCTGGCCCTTGGTGGCGCAATCTCAAAGCTGTTTTTCTGGCAGTCCCCCGGTTGGCGGTCGACCGCGCTCTATCTAGTGATGGGATGGCTGGGGGTGACATTGTTGTGGCCGATCACTCAGACCATGCCGACGGTTGCGAGCGCCTTTTTGATCGCAGGTGGTTTGACCTATTCGGCCGGAGTGGTGTTCTACCAATGGGAAAGCCTCAAGTTCTCGATGGCGATCTGGCACGGCTTTGTTCTGGCGGCGTCGGCCTGTTATTTCACAGGGATCGCATTCGCGCTTAATGCGTCGGCGGCCTTGTTCTAGGACGATCTGGACGAGTGGCGGGGCAATGCCCCCTGCCCGATCAGACGATCAAATCGACAATCACGCACACCCAAGCCACGCCGACGCCAATGCCGCTGACGGCAACTGCGGCGCTGCCCGCGTCTTTGGCCTCGCCTGCGCGTTCGCGGTGTTCGGTCGAGATATCATCAACAACCCGCTCGATTGCGGTGTTCACACATTCCATCGCCAAAATAAAAATGCCGCCCATAAGGAGCAGCCCGCGCACGGTACCGTCCAAGGGCAGCACAAACGCCAGAATGGCGAACACGATGTTCAGAACGATCCATTGGGTCAGGCTGGCCTCTGTCCGGTAGACGTGAATCCACCCCTGCCATGACCATACTGCGCGCTGCCAAACCCGCTTTAATTGCTCTTTCACCACGAATTCATCCCCTCTTCACGTTTTTTGGACGGCAAGGACACCCCAAGGTCAGGACCGCCCCACCTGCGCGGCTGCGCACCCGCAAATAGGGTTACTGCAATCGCCGCATAAGGCGCAGTTGACCAGATGGGAGGGTAAGATGGAATACATTTTGGGGATCATGAGTGCACAGAGCACCCAAGCAATCGGCATCGCAGGGTTTGCGGCCTATGTTCTGAGTTACTTGATGCTCACGCTGCGGTGGATTTCGGCGGACAGCACGGTCTATTTTGCACTGAACCTCGCGGCGGCCAGACTGGTGTTAGTCAGCCTCGCCCACAGCTTTAACCTCGCATCCGCCTTGATCCAGTTGTTCTGGATCTGCATTTCGATCGTTGGCATCACAATGCGGCTGACGCGCCGCGGCACCGCAGCCTAGAGCCCTTGGCGTGCCACGCGGCGGACGGTCGCGATCCGGGCTGCATTGGGTGGATGCGTCCCGAGAAATTTATTGCCGGGATCCGGGATGCGGGTAAAGAATTCCGCCCCACGGATCGGATTGAACCCTGATTTCTGCGTGATCACGGTGCCCAGCGCATCTGCTTCGAGCTCGAATTCTTTGGAGAAACTGCGCGCGCCGACCGCGGCCCCTAATTGCTGGGCATTGCGTACGACTTGTTCACCACCGCCAGATAACGAGGCCAGCTCGCCAAAGACCGACGCGCCCGCTTGGGCCGCTTGGCGTTGGCGGGTGAGGTGTCCCGCGATGTGGTGGGCGGCTTCGTGCCCCATGACAAAGGCAAGCTCGTCATGGTTGCGCGCCTGCGCGATCAGGCCCACGGTAAAGGCCACAATCGGGCGTCCGTTGGCATCGACCGTTTGGAACGCATTGGGCGGCATGTTGGGACGGTCATCTACGACGGTCTGGAAATCACAATTGACGCCAGTCGTACGGGCCCGACATTCGCGTTCTGCGACAGGCTCGACAGCCTCGACCACAGCAATAAAGTTCTGCGCAAGCGTCCGGCCATCGAGACGCCCGTTCGCCTTTTCCACGACGCCTTGGGGCTTTTGCCCATCGCTGGACACCGGCTGGATCGTCATCTCGGTACAGGCAGTGAGGGCAAGCGCCGCCACGAGGGTCATACTGCGCATCAATCGGTCCTTTGGATACTGGATTATATCATAGCAGCCTGCCGCGCAGAGACCAGTCACATAACTGACAAGAGCCGTGGCATCTTGGCTGTATGGCGGAACCTCGCTAGTCTGGGGTCATGTTTACAATTGAACACGATTATGACGCGACGGTTGTCACCCTTGTTGATGAAGGGGCCGCACCGTTAGGCGAAGATGTTGTGGTGCAGGCCTTTGATGACTGTGTCACGCTAGAGCAATACGATGCCCGTACAGACAACGTTGTGCGGATCACATTGTCGCTGACCCAAGTTCAGGATTTGGGGGCGGCTTTGGACTTGCCCGAAGGGGTGTATCAGCTGCGCCGGACGGACAGCCAATAGACCGCAGACATGGGGCGGTCAGGCAATAGAATGCGCCGGATGGCGCGCCTTTGGATCACGGTGGGACTAGAATGACGACAGGGTTTTATACGGACGAGCGCACGTTTTGGGCAGGGGGCGGCAACTATGCATTTACCCAACCCGTGGCCGGATTGGTCCAACCGTTCGTTGGGGGCGGATTGCCCGAAGCACCAGAAACCAAGCGGCGGTTCAAGAACCTTATGGAGGTCACCGGATTGATCGGTGATCTGTCAGTGCGCACAGCCCCTGAGGCCGACCGCGCCGATCTACTGCGCGTCCACCCCGCAACCTATCTGGACACCTTCAAAGAGATGTCTGACGCAGGCGGCGGCGAATTGGGATTGCGCACGCCTTTTGGTGCGGGCGGCTACGAGATTTGCGCGTTGTCGGCAGGATTGGCGGTCGATGCAACGCGCGCCGTGACGTCAGGCGATCTACGCAACGCTTATTCCCTTTCGCGCCCACCGGGGCATCATTGTTTGCCCGAGTTTCCGAACGGGTTTTGTTTGATGTCGAACCTTGCGATTGCTGCACGGGCCGCACAGGCCGATCACATTGGCCTGCGCATCGCGGTGATTGATTGGGACGTGCACCACGGCAATGGCACAGAGGCGGTGTTTTACGATGATGCCGATGTGCTGACCATCAGCCTGCACCAAGAGCATAACTATCCATTAGACACAGGCGATTTTGCGGATCGTGGTGCGGGGAATGGCGTGGGCACGAACCTGAACATTCCGCTGCCATCAGGTGGTGGACATCAGCTATATCTCGAAGCCTTCGACAGATTGGTCGAACCCGCAGTGCGCGCGCATCGCCCTGATTTGATAATGATCGCCTGTGGCTTTGATGCAGCCGCGATTGATCCGCTGAGCCGGATGTTGGCCAGTGCAGATACATTTCGCCAGTTGACGGCGCGCACGATGGCGTTGGCCGATGATCTGTGTGACGGGCGGATCGTGATGACCCACGAAGGTGGGTATTCCGAGGTCTATGTGCCGTTTTGCGGTCATGCCGTGATCGAAGAGATGTCGGGATCAAGCATCAACGCCCCGGATCCCTATGCCGACACGTTCCGCATTCGCCAGCCCAAGTCGCATTTTGACGACTATGCACGCGGGTTGTTGGATCAGATGGTTGCCGCACTCTAACAATCTGGGGCGGTGTGCCTATCTCAGTCTCATTGCTTATTGCCGGAGCCAATTATGCCGACCCCAAACCCTGCCGCATTTGAATTTCTCACAACGCGCCGGTCGCGCCCTGCCAAAACACTGACGTCACCGGTGCCGACGCGTGACCAGCTGATTCCGATCCTAGAGGCCGCGGCCCGCACACCCGATCATGGCAAGCTAGAGCCGTGGCGGTTTATCGTTCTGGAAAAACCTGCGTTGATGCGGTTGGCGCAACTGGCTGCAGATCGCGGGCATGCTATGGGCATTGAGCCAGACAAGCGCGACAAGGGTGTTGCACAATATGCCAACGCGGATTTGGCCGTCGCGGTTGTCACCTCGCCCAAGGACAGCCCGAAAATCCCGCAGATCGAACAGGTCTATTCGGCGGGTGCTGTATGTCTGGCCCTCTTGAACGCGGCGCTGGCCAGTGGTTGGGGCGCCAATTGGCTGTCCGGCTGGGCGAGCCATGACCGCGCGTTTGTCACCGAAGGTCTGGGGCTCGACGATCACGAGACGGTCGCAGGATTTCTACATCTCGGAACAGAGACCAGCGCACCACCCGAACGCCCGCGCCCCAATCTAGATGCTATCACAACGTGGGTCGCATCATGATCCTGACGGACTTTTCCAAAGCCGTCGCCCAGTTGGGTGATCCACGGTTCCGGCGCGTTGTATTGCTGGGCATCGGGCTGGCGCTGGCACTGTTGTTTGGTGTCTATGCGCTGATGCTTGGCCTGATCCAATGGTTCAATGACGGATCTGTCCTATTGCCAGTCTTGGGTGAAGTCACTTGGGTTGGCAGTTTACTGTCGTGGACCAGTTTGGTGTTCATGATGATCCTGTCATTTTTCCTGATGACGCCCGTGGCAAGTGCGATCACCGCGATGTTTTTAGGCGATGTGGCACAGGCGGTAGAGGACGAACATTACCCCCACTTGGTGCATTTGGAACGGGCGAACTTTTTCGACGGATTGCGCGAGAGCGTCAATTTCTTGGGCGTCTTGATCTTGGCCAATGTCATCGCGTTGATCTTGACGCCATTCGTCTGGTTTCTAGCCCCCTTCATGTTTTACGCATTGAACGGGTTTTTGCTAAGCCGAGAGTATTTTCAGATGGTAGCGCTGCGCAGATTGCCACGCGCCGAAGCCGTTGCATTGCGCAAGAAACATCAAGGTGCAGTCTGGATGGCTGGGATATTGATGGCGCTGCCCCTAACGATCCCGATCATGAACCTGTTGGTGCCTGTGATAGGGGCCGCGACCTTTACCCATATGTTTCACAGGCTCAACGGGACCCGTTAATCGTCTAGGCTGGGCGTTGACATCCGGTCGAACCAATCGAGGTCACGCACGGTGATCGCGCCCGACAGGATCGTGCCTGCGATGATCACCCACACACCCAATGCCCAGAATGTCGTGATCTTGGCCTTACGCCCGATCTGGGCGTCCGCGGGGGCCGAAGTGTGCGTGCCGGGCACAACCTCGCCCGCCTCACCTTGGGTCGTCATCCGCAAGGGTAGGACGATAAAGAACACCATGAACCAGATCACGGCAAAAAGAACGAGAGCAGAGACGGGACCCATGGGCGTATTCCTATGTGTTTGGCCAGTGGCGGTGCCTCTGGCGAGCAGTTTCTAGAACAACAGACTTAGTTTTGTTCTAGCTCGATCAGACAACCATTAAAGTCCTTGGGGTGAAGGAAAATCACTGGCTTGCCGTGGGCGCCGATTTTCGGGGCACCAAGAACGCGCGCGCCTTCAGTTTCCAAATGGGCCGCGGCGGCGACAACGTCATCAACTTCGTAGCAGACGTGGTGAATCCCACCTGACGGGTTTTTGTCGAGGAACCCTTGGATCGGGCTGTTTTCACCCAACGGGTAGAGCAATTCGATTTTGGTATTCGGCAATTCAATAAAGATCACCGTGACACCGTGATCGGGTTCGTCCTGTGGTGCGCCCACATTCGCCCCCAGTGCGCCGCGGTATTGAGCGGCCGCTGCTTCGAGGTCTGGCACAGCAATAGCCACGTGGTTCAAACGTCCGATCATTGGGTGTCCTTTCATCCGGTTGGGGCGGTTATGGCGCGGGGCCTGGAGGCGCGCAAGTGCGACGCGGGGACGCGTTAACATCCTGTTAGCTTCGATATGAAAAAATGAGGCCTACGATTTCTGGGGAGAGCGACTATGGACGACCTTGCTGATTTCATGACATCACGACCACCAACCTCGGCCCACCCCTTGTTAGGGCGGACAGTGCTCGTGGTCGAAGATAGCCGATTTGCTTGCGAGGCGATGCGGCTGTTGTGTTTGCGGTCTGGTGCACGGATCAGGCGGGCCGACAGTTTGCGATCAGCGGGGCGTCATTTGCAGGCCTACCGGCCATCCGTTGTGATTGTGGATATGGGGCTGCCCGATGGATCAGGGGCTGAACTGATCGAAGAGTTGAACCATGCGCAACCCCGCGTCGATGTTATCTTGGCGACAAGCGGCGATCTCGAACTAGAGGACGTCGCGACAGCGGCTGGTGCAGACGGGTTCATTGCAAAGCCAATGGCGAGCCTATCGCAATTTCAAAACGCCATTTTGCAACATGTCCCGCTGGACGAACATCCACCCGGCCCCCGTGTCGTCAGCGCGGATACAGTATCGCCCGACCCGATCGCATTTCGCGATGATATGGCACATGTCGCGGATGTTCTGGCGGGTCGCCATGACGAACGGACGTTGGACTATGTCGCGCAATTTGTGGGCGGCGTCGCCCTAAGCGCAAAAGACGCCGGTTTGAGCAAAGCCATCGACACATTGGTTGAACGCCGCGCACGAGGCGTCGAAGTTGGCAATGCATTGGACCGATTGTCAGGGATGGTGCAAGACCGGATGAACGCCGACCGCGCGATGTAAACGGCTAAAGCGTGGGGTCCGAGGCCACACGCACGAGGCGGGTAAGATCGCCCAAGCGTTCGATTTGCTGCCCCGATGCATCAAAGTTTGATGGCGCGAGCCAGAGTGAGAACGCTTCCTTTAACGCAGGCCAGTCCGTATCTGTCACCGCAAACCAAGCCGTGTCACGGTTGCGACCCTTGACCACATCCGCTTGGCGAAACGTACCTTCGTAGCTGAAGCCCAACCGCTGGGCAGTCCGGCGAGACGGCCCATTGAGCGCGTTGCATTTCCATTCATAGCGCCGGTACCCCGCATCAAACGCCCATTGCATCATGAGAAACATCGCTTCGGTCGAGGCGCGGGTCTGCTGTAGCTGCGGCGCAAAAGAGATGTAGCCGACTTCGATCGAGCCAGCATCTGGGGAAATGCGAAGATAAGAGCAAAAGCCACCAAATTCGCCCGCCTCAAGATCTTTGACCGCATAAAACTTGGGGTAGTCCGCTTTGGTGATGTCTGACACAAACCGGTGAAACCCTGACGACGACCCGAACGGGCCTGCGGGCATGTAATCCCAAACCTGCGGATGGCCGGAAAACGCACGATAGAGCAACGCTGCATGGCGTGCAGGATCTAGCGGTTCAAGCTGCGCATACTGCCCAATTCTGACGTCCTCTTGGGGCCGGATGGGCGGAGACCAATTCGCAACGATCGGACCCAAAGGCCGGTTTTGTGATCCTGTATCTGACATTTTCCCCATCACTCGATCTTGTCCCTCGGGTTTGAACCTAGCGACCCAAGTGCTGGGGTCCAAGTCCCTAAATTTGAACCAATCCGCCCTTGGAATGCCCCAATTGTTTCCATTCCGAGGCAAATTTCTGCCGAATTCACCGCCTATCCCTAGAGCATGGGACACGGGCGTAAGTACGAGCAGGAGCACCTAATGAAGTCTTTTTTTAAGACGTTTATTAACGAAGAAGACGGGAACGCGACTCTCGACTGGATGGTCTTGATGGCAGGCGTTTTGATGTTATCGGTTGCAATTACTGCAACGATGGCGGGCCAGTCGATGCGGATCGCTCAGGACACATCCAACGTGGTCGGCAGCATTTCCACCGATTCCGCGATCTAAGATTACAGCAAAATCCCGGGGTCGGCTCCCAGATCGAGCCCGGGAAACACGACTTGCTCTAGCGTTTGCGTCTTGAGACCAAAGAGACCGCGCATGGCCCATGCCGCATGCGCACGCACATCACGGGTCGGCAGCAGATCGCGCCCGTCGTACAGATCACCATCGCTCAAACCGGGCCAATCGGTGATCACACGTTTGCCGCGCACAGCCCCACCCGCCATCAACATCGCACCACCGGTTCCATGATCCGTGCCTTTGGTGCCATTTTCGCGGGCCGTCCGCCCAAATTCAGTCATCGCAACAATGGCCGTGCTTTGCCACGCGGGGCCAAGGCGCGCGCGCAACGTAAGAATGGTATCACTGAGGCGTTTGAGAGAACGGCGCAAACCGCTGCGTTGGTTCGAATGCGTATCCCACCCATTGAGCGAAAACGCCGCAATCCGCGCATCGCCGCGCAAACGATCCGCCACAAACTCGGCAATCTCAACATGATCGCCACCTTTGACTGTGTTCATCATCGGGGTTTCGGCCATCATCATCTCGCCTTCTTCAGCAAGCTCGCCGGTCATTTCAATTTCTTCGGCGATCGCAATCGCATCGGTCGCAGCCTCTTGGAACAACGGATCAGAATGGTGGATCAGTTCAAGCAAGCGTTTGGCTTGGGGGCTGAGGTTTAGCTCGGCCTCGGGGGACCAACGCGACACAGGTGCGGCACCACTGGTCAGCAGCATCTGCTCGCGCCCAACCGCATAGGTGGTCTGTACTGTGATATCGGGCACCTCTTGCAGCATCCGGTTCAACCAACCGCCACGAACGCCACCGCCGAACACCTCACCCGAGCCCGCCTCTAGGATATCTTGGCCGTCAAAGTGGCTGCGTTTGTCGCGGTATGGGGTTGAAACCGCATGTGTGAACGCGAGGTCCTCGTCATCCCAGAGAGGTTTTAGTGGCGCCAGCGCAGGGTGCATTGAGAAATACCCATCGAGATCAGAGGCATCGCCGTCTTCACCAAAGACCAGAGATTTCCGCAGGGTGCCGAGAGCCGGATCACCGTAGGGTTGGACCACGTCGAGTCCGTCCATCCCACCGCGCAGGATGATGACGATGAGCCGGTTTTCCCACGGGGCTTGGGCCAGTGTCACAGGAGCGAGCAGCGGGCTTGCTGCGGCCGAACAGCCCAGCACGGTCGAATTGATCAGAAATTTGCGGCGACTGAGATCGGTCATCTCTATCTCCTTTGGAATGCGGGCGACGACAGGATCAGGCCGATCCCTTCGGTCACGCTTTCGGCGGCGTTGGCGGCGAATTCTATGTCTTGGGTCGCATAAGGGCCCAGCGCGGTGTGTACAAAATCGCGGGGGTCAGGAAGCGGATCGACAAAGGCCTTGGGCGCTTGCATCGCCCATGTGATACGGCCTGCCATCCCTTGGGGGGTGATCCACGCCGCCGCATCCTCGGCCCACCCGTCTGGACCAGGGGGTTGTTCCCACGGCTGGCCCATAACGCGCAGCGGGCGTTCCGCCAATCGGCGCACCGTGCGGTCATCTGCGGCACCAACACTGGCTGGCGATACGCCTAGACCCCGCAAAGAAGACAGCATAAAATCAAACGGTTGCTTGACCTTTTCCAGATCAATCAACCACGCGTCGTCGTGGGTCAGCAGTGCCTCGACCGCGGCCCCGAGGTTGCCGCCTGTTTGAACCAATGCCTGTTCGACGGCTGAGACCAGCGCCGGTTCAGGCGTGTCCGAGACAAAGTGCACAGCCAGTTTACGCGCGAGATGTTTTGCTGTGGCAGGGTGTGCTGCCAAATCATCCATCGCCGCCAGAATGTCGTCCAACTGGGGCGCGCCGCCGCCATAAGAGCGGCCCAGCACAATCTCTTCGCCGGGTTCGGCAAAGCGGAACCGGAACTTGAACCCGTCTTGGGGGGTGTAGCTGAGGCCCGTCATCAATTCGGCCAATTGGCGCACGTCGTCTTGGGAATAGGGGCCACCCACGCCTAGCGTGTGCAGTTCGAGCACTTCGCGGGCTAGGTTTTCATTCAGCCCGCGGTCCCGCTGGGCGGCTTGGCGGCTGTTGGGGCCCATTGATTGTTCCTGATCCAGATAGAGGACCATGACGGGATGGGTGACAACCGCGCGCAACATGTCAGAGAACCGGCCCATCACATGCGGGCGGATTGCTTCTTCGACGTAGGCCGCGACCAGATGGCGGGTCACGGCACGGTCGGACTGGGCGGTGAAATGGTCAGCCCAAAACCGAACAAGACGTTCGCGCAACCCGTCAGAGGTCGACACGCCGCGCTGCACCACCGCGCGGAAGGATTGATATTGCACAACGCGCACTTGGCGTTGGATGGTTTTGAGATCTTCTGCGGCCTGCGCGCCAACCTCGGTTCCATCATTTTGGCGACGCAGACGTGTCAGGCGGACAAACTCGCCGTGGCTGGGCCACATCTGATCCATGTGCGGAATACGAAAGGCACGGCCCGCTTCATCGGGTCCACGCGCCTGCGCCAGCATATCGTCCACAGAAACCGGTGCCGCCACGGTCGGTGACAGCCCGTATCCAAACCGGATCGCGGCCAAGGTCGGATCAAAAGGCATGAACGCTCCTGTTGTGCTAGGCTTTAACGTAATAGCACCATGGCCCGTTTGCCAGAAAACAAAAGACGGACCTGCAATCTCTTGCCGATCCGTCTATTTGTCTTGGTTCTCAGACGCACTGAGAGCCGCGGCTGTTCGCCTGATCCTAGTCGTCCTGAGGGATCACACGCAGGTTCAGTTCGCGCAGCTGTTCGTTCATCGGATCATTGGGCGCACCCATCATCAGATCCTCGGCACGCTGGTTCATCGGGAACATGATGACTTCGCGAATGTTCGCCTCTTCGGCCAGCAACATCACGATGCGGTCGATACCTGCGGCACAACCACCGTGGGGTGGGGCGCCGTATTGGAAGGCGTTGACCATACCGCCGAAGCGCTTCTCGACTTCGTCCTTGCCGTAGCCAGCGATTTCAAACGCTTTGAACATGATCTCGGGGCGGTGGTTCCGGATTGCGCCCGACACAAGTTCGTACCCGTTACAGGCAAGGTCATACTGATAGCCCAGCACATCCTCGGGGTCGCCATCCAGAGCGGCCATGCCGCCTTGGGGCATAGAGAACGGGTTGTGTTCAAAGTCGATTTTGCCGGTTTCTTCGTCACGCTCGTAAATCGGGAAATCGACGATCCATGCAAAGGCATAGCGGTTGGTGTCTGTCAGACCCAGCGTATCGCCAATCTCAGAGCGCGCACGTCCAGCGAACGCTTCGAATGCAGCAGGCTTGCCACCCAAGAAGAACGCCGCATCGCCGTTGTCGAGACCCAGCTCAACGCGGATCGCCTCGGCACGTTCTGGTCCGATGTTTTTAGCGAGCGGGCCTGCGGCTTCCATTGCCACTTCGATTTCGCCTGCTTTGATCTTGGCGTTGACCTCTTTGACGGTCATGCCAGTTTCCTGCGCAATCGCATCAGCGGTTTGTGTCCGCCAGAAGATATAGCCCATGCCGGGCAGGCCCTCTTTTTGCGCAAAGGCGTTCATGCGGTCACAGAATTTGCGGCTGCCACCTGTCGGGGCGGGGATCGCACGAATTTCTGTGCCTTCGTTCTCAAGCAGCTTGGCAAAGATCGCAAAGCCAGAGCCACGGAAATGCTCGGACACGACCTGCATCTTGATCGGGTTGCGCAAGTCAGGCTTGTCGCTGCCATACCATAGAGCCGCGTCGCGGTAGCTGATCTGCTCCCAAGTGGCGTCGACTTTCTTACCGCCGCCGAATTCCTCGAACACACCTTGGATCACAGGCTGGATCGTGTCGAACACGTCCTGTTGTTCGACAAAGCTCATCTCGAGGTCGAGCTGGTAGAAATCGGTGGGCGAGCGGTCTGCACGCGGGTCTTCGTCACGGAAGCACGGTGCGATCTGGAAATACTTGTCGTAGCCCGACACCATGATCAGCTGTTTGAACTGCTGTGGCGCCTGCGGCAGAGCGTAGAATTTGCCGGGGTGCAAACGGGATGGCACGAGAAAGTCGCGCGCGCCTTCGGGCGAGGACGCTGTGATGATCGGCGTCTGATATTCGCGGAAGCCTTTGTCCCACATGCGTTTGCGCATCGAGGCCACAACATCCGAGCGCATCTTCATGTTGTTTTGCAGCTTTTCACGACGCAGATCGAGATAGCGATATTTGAGACGCGTCTCTTCTGGATATTCCTGTTCACCAAACACCATCAGGGGCAGCTCATTCGCCGCGCCAAGAACTTCGATATCGCGGATAAAGACTTCGACCTCGCCCGTTGGGATTTTCGGGTTCACAAGGCTTTCGTCGCGGGCCATGACATTGCCATCGATGCGGATACACCATTCGCTGCGGACCTTTTCGATCTCGGCAAATACGGGGCTATCGGGATCGGCCATAACTTGGGTGATGCCGTAGTGGTCGCGCAGGTCGATGAACAACAGACCGCCGTGGTCGCGCACGCGGTGAACCCAGCCCGAAAGACGGACAGTGTCGCCAACGTTGGCTTTGGTGAGGTCGGCGCAAGTGTGGCTGCGATAGGCGTGCATGTCATCGGTCCCTTTGGGAAATTCGGATCAGCCCGATACACCGCGCCGCACCAGCAAAGTCAAGCGCCACAGCGCCTGTGGACAGGGGGATTTCTGCGGATTGTCCCTAATTTGGTCACAATCAACCGCTACTGTTTCCTCAAATCATGTAGTTTTGGGGCAAAGACTAGTGTTTGACCGATTTGAAATGACGAAACGTGACGCGTTTTTTTGCGTCTTCCTGATCCTCGCATTCTTTGCGTACACGCTGAGCGACCTCTGGGGCAATTGGGCCACGGATTTCAGCGCCTATTATTATGCTGGGCATTTTTGGGGAACGGGGCAACTAGACCAGATTTACGCCGGAACTGAGCAAGTTATCGGGCCGCAAATGCCACTAGAATGGACGTTTGCGGTTGTTGAAGACGGATATGCAGGCGAGCAAACCTATCCGTTTATCTATCCGCCATGGGTTGCGGTTCTGATGACACCTTTTACCAACATGGACCCGATGATCCTGATGAACGGGGTGTTGGTGTTGAATTGTTCGCTCATGATCGCGTCGATGTGGCTGGCCTACCGATTTATGCAGCCGCATACCGTGTCACCTGTTATCTGGACGCTTTATAGTGTGTTACTGTTTGCGATTTCGTTCACGTCCACGATTGCGTTGTATCTAGGGCAGATCCAAATTCTTGTCTTTTTCTGTTGTATGCTGGCGTTCGAGCGTTTGCGCTATGGCGCGCATTGGAGCGCGGGCATGGCATTGGCGGTGGCTGCATGTCTCAAGGTCACGCCCGGTGCTCTGATCCTGATCTTTATCTGGAACCGCAATTGGCGTGCGCTGGGTGGGTTCATCGTCGTCTCAGCAGCGATTCTCGCGTTCAGCTATGGCTATATGGGCGTGACAATCCATGCCGAATTCCTAACGACGTTGCACAAGCTAGAAGAACAGTTGTTTATCGCTGGTATGGGCTTTTCCGTCGAAGGGTTCATTTTCGATCTGGTGCACACCATCAAAGGCACAGGTATCGTCCATAATTCGGGCGAGATGATTTTCGAGAAACCCGATTGGGTCGGATATTTTGCCAAAGGTTTGTTTGTCTTCGGTGCCGCCGCGATTTGGTGGCGGACACGTGGGATGTACCAGCCGCGCGCCCTACAACGGCAGTTTGTCGGGTTGGCGCTATTGATTCCGTTGGCGGCACCTCTGGGTTGGGCCCACTATTTCCTACTGGCTACATATGTTTTGCCCGCTTTCGGTGTTTTGTTCGGGCAACGTGCGTTCAACGTCATCTATCTGACGTATCTGTTCTTGTTCAGCATGATTGCCCAAATGCTTATGGCACGGGTCGGATTGACCTTTTTCCCGCAGATCATGATCAGTGTGCCGATCCTGTTGGGTATCCTCGGATTGGTGATTGTTGCCCCTGCCCGTCCGCGTGAACCCGCCCAACAAACGCAGAACATTGGCGCGATCCCCGCGGAATAGCGAAACGGCCCTTGCACGCCTTGGCTTGGCAAGTATAACCCCGACAATTTGCTGGCGCTCTGGGGTGTCAGTAGCCTTTTTGCTGTGGGGGCCAATATGCCAAAACGAGACGATATCAAATCCATCATGATCATTGGTGCTGGTCCTATTGTCATCGGGCAGGCCTGCGAATTCGACTACTCGGGTGCACAAGCGTGTAAGGCGCTGCGCGAAGAGGGTTACCGCGTCATTCTGGTCAACTCGAACCCAGCAACAATTATGACTGACCCAGGCATGGCTGATGCCACATACATCGAGCCGATCACACCTGATGTTGTCGCCCAGATTATCGAAAAAGAACGCCCCGATGCATTGCTACCGACGATGGGCGGTCAAACGGGTTTGAACACCTCGCTCGCCTTGGAAGAGATGGGCGTTTTGGACAAATACAATGTCGAGATGATCGGTGCGAAACGCGACGCGATCGAAATGGCCGAAGACCGCAAGCTGTTCCGTGAAGCGATGGGCCGTTTGGGCATCGAAAACCCAAAGGCCACGATTGTCACGGCCCCTACCAAAAACAAAGACGCAATCCGCGTCACCGATAAGTTCGACATCAACGCGGGTTTGTCTGCCGCGATGGACGCGCTCGAAGAAATCGGTCTGCCTGCGATCATCCGTCCTGCATTCACATTGGGTGGAACGGGCGGCGGTGTGGCAAACAACCGCGAAGAATACGAGCATTTCTGCCGTTCGGGCATGGAAGCCTCGCCCATGGCGCAGATTCTCATCGATGAGAGCCTGCTGGGCTGGAAAGAATACGAGATGGAAGTGGTCCGCGACACAGCCGACAACGCCATCATCATTTGTGCGATTGAGAACGTCGATCCGATGGGTGTGCACACAGGCGACAGTATCACTGTGGCTCCTGCCCTGACGCTGACCGACAAAGAATACCAGATCATGCGCAACCATTCGATCAATGTCCTGCGCGAGATTGGCGTCGAGACAGGCGGATCGAATGTGCAGTGGGCTGTGAACCCTGCCGATGGCCGGATGGTCGTGATTGAAATGAACCCGCGCGTGTCGCGTTCGTCAGCGTTGGCGTCCAAGGCCACGGGTTTCCCAATTGCCAAGATCGCGGCCAAGCTGGCTGTTGGCTACACGTTGGACGAGCTGGACAATGATATCACTGGTGTGACGCCTGCATCGTTCGAGCCGTCAATTGATTATGTCGTCACAAAAATTCCGCGCTTTGCGTTCGAGAAATTCCCCGGCTCTGAGCCATTTCTGACCACAGCGATGAAGTCAGTGGGCGAAGTTATGGCCATTGGCCGGACCATCCACGAAAGCCTGCAAAAGGCATTGGCATCGATGGAAAACGGGCTGACCGGTTTTGATGATATCGCCATCGAAGGTGTGTCGCCTGATAGTGTGAAGCGCCAAGACTCTATTCTGGTCGGTATCGATGCCACGGCCCAAGATGCCATCGACAAAGCCGTGACCAAGGCGCTGTCCAAACAGACACCTGACCGGATCCGCGTGATTGCCCAAGCCATGCGTTATGGCTTTAGCGATGCCGAGATCAACGAAATCACCGCCTTTGACCCATGGTTCCTGGCGCGTATCCGCGAAATCATCGAAACCGAGGCCGGTGTGATCGCAGGCGGGCTACCTGTGACAGAACACGGGTTGCGCGCGCTCAAGATGATGGGCTTTACCGATGCACGTCTCGCGACGTTGTCTGGCCGGGACGAAAAGAACGTCCGCGATGCGCGGCGCAATCTGGGTGTCAAAGCGGTGTTCAAACGTATCGACACCTGTGCCGCCGAGTTCGAGGCGCAGACGCCATACATGTATTCGACCTATGAGAGCCCAATGATGGGCACTGTCGAATGCGAGGCGCGCGCATCCGAAGCCAAAAAGGTCGTGATCTTGGGCGGTGGCCCGAACCGGATCGGTCAGGGCATCGAGTTTGACTATTGCTGTTGTCACGCCTGTTTCGCGCTCACAGAAGCGGGTTACGAGACGATCATGGTCAATTGTAACCCCGAAACGGTGTCGACAGACTATGACACGTCGGATCGTTTGTATTTCGAGCCTTTGACCTTTGAACATGTGTTGGAAATTCTGCGGGTCGAGCAGGAAAAAGGCACCTTGCACGGTGTGATCGTTCAATTTGGCGGTCAGACACCATTGAAACTGGCCAATGCGCTGGAAGCCGAAGGTATCCCAATTTTAGGAACCACACCGGACGCGATCGATCTGGCAGAAGACCGCGAGCGGTTCCAAGACCTCGTTGAAAAACTGGGCCTGAAACAGCCGGGCGGCGCGATTGCATCGACAGATGCCCAAGCATTGGCTGCAGCTGGCGACATCGGCTTTCCATTGGTGATCCGCCCATCCTATGTCTTGGGCGGTCGCGCGATGGAGATTGTCCGCGATATGGCGCAACTGGAACGCTACATCGCCGAGGCAGTTGTCGTGTCCGGTGACAGCCCTGTGTTGCTAGACAGCTATCTGACCGGCGCGATTGAGATCGACGTTGATGCGATCTGTGACGGCACATCAGTCCATGTTGCCGGTATCATGCAGCACATCGAAGAAGCCGGCGTCCATTCGGGCGACAGCGCCTGTTCGTTGCCACCTTATTCGCTGTCTGCTGAAACCATTGCCGAACTGCGCGTGCAGACCGAAAAACTGGCGCTTGCGCTGAATGTGGTCGGTCTAATGAACATTCAGTTCGCAGTCAAAAACGGCGAGATTTATCTGATCGAAGTGAACCCGCGTGCGTCGCGGACGGTTCCGTTTGTCGCCAAAGCAGTTGGCAGCCCAATCGCCACAATCGCCGCGCGCGTCATGGCGGGCGAGCCGTTGTCGAACTTTGACCTCGTAGATCCAGAAATCGACACCTTTGCTGTGAAAGAGGCGGTTCTGCCCTTTGCCCGTTTTCCAGGTGTCGACACGATCTTGGGCCCAGAAATGCGCTCGACCGGCGAAGTCATGGGATCCGACAGCAAATTCCACCGCGCATTCCTTAAGGCGCAGATGGGTGCTGGCACCGAATTGCCAACCGAAGGTGCGGTGTTCATGTCGATCAAGGATATGG
Source organism: Thalassobium sp. R2A62 (assembly GCF_000161835.1). Classification (GTDB taxonomy): domain Bacteria; phylum Pseudomonadota; class Alphaproteobacteria; order Rhodobacterales; family Rhodobacteraceae; genus Thalassobium. The sequence continues at coordinate 3,154,687 of NZ_GG697169.2, read as the reverse complement.
ACAAGACCGACGACATGGCAGACGCCGCGCGCGCGCTGATCGAGCTGGGTCTGAACCTGCTGGCGACACGCGGCACGGCGCAGTGGCTGACCGATCAAGGCATCGAAGCCGAGACCGTCAACAAGGTCTATGAAGGTGGTTTGACCATCGTCGACCGGCTGAAAGACGGCCATGTTTCGCTGGTCATGAACACGACCGAAGGGGCCGCCGCCGTCGAGGACAGCCGTAGCATTCGCGCCGTGGCTTTGTATGACCGCATCCCGTATTTCACGACAGCAGCAGCATCCCACGCCGCCGCTTTTGCAATGAAAGCACGGGTCGAGTTGAAGGTTGGTGTGCGGGCGTTGCAGGACAAGTAATCGTTCGCAGGTTTAAAGATTTGACGCGTCCGTTCTGATGATCGGGCGCGTTTTCTTTGGCGCAATACGACCCTGCGTCATTCTGGACAAACATCACAGGGTTCCCCAAGGTCGCTTTCATATAAATGAGGGCTCTGATGCATAGTGTAGCGATCACCGGAACGGGCGTTTTCACGCCGGAAAACACCATCACAAATGACGAGCTGGTCAAGGCGTTCAACGCCTATGCGGATCGGTTTAATCTGGCCCATGCCGATGCCATCGAGGCCGGAGAGATTGAGGCCAAGCCACATTCGTCGTCCGAGTTCATCATCGCAGCAAGCGGGATCGAACGCCGTTATGTGATCGACAAAGAGGGTGTTCTGGACCCTGACCGCATGTCGCCGGCGTTCACCCCTCGCCCAGATGACGCCCCCAGTTTGATGGCCGAAATGGCGGTCGATGCGATCAAAAAGGCGCTGACCGATGCGGGCAAGACCGCCGCAGATGTGGGTGCCGTGATTTGTGCCGCGTCCAATCACGAGCGTGCCTATCCGGCGATTGCCGTGGAAATCCAACAGCTGATGGAAATTGACGGCTTTGCCTTTGACATGAACGTGGCCTGTTCCAGCGCGACCTTTGGTATTCAAACGGCCGCTGACATGATCCGTGCCGGTAGTATTCGCAGTGCGATCGTTGTAAACCCCGAAATTTGCTCGGCGCATTTGGAATGGCGGGATCGGGATTGTCATTTCATCTTTGGGGATGTGGCAACGGCGACGTTGTTGGAACGCGAAGACGATGCCAAAGCGCCCTATTTCAAGGTCAAATCGACCCGTTGCGCCACCCAGTTTAGCAACAACATCCGCAACAACAACGGGTTCCTGCGCCGTGCCCATGACGAAGTGTACGACCGCCGCGACATGCAGTTCATGCAAAACGGGCGCAAGGTGTTCAAAGAGGTTCTGCCGCTGGTCAGCAAACACATTGCCGATCACATGGCGGATGAAGGTGTGGTGTCTGCCGATCTAAAACGGCTGTGGTTGCATCAGGCGAACAAGACGATGAACGACTATATCGGCAAAAAGGTTTTGGGGCGGACGCCCGAGAACGAAGAACAGCCAAACATCCTGCAAGACTATGCAAACACATCGTCGGCAGGTTCGATCATCGCGTTCTCGAAGTATTCGGATGACATGAAGGCGGGCGAAACAGGGCTGATCTGTTCATTCGGCGCGGGTTATTCAGTCGGATCAGTGATCGTCGAGCGCGTCTGATTATTTGGCGGGGGTTTCGTTGACCCGCTTGCGTGCAGCCTCGGCCGTTTCGACCCGTTCGGAATAGCGGTCGACCAGACCATCCGAGCGGCCACGTATCATCCACGTAAAGCGTGCGAGCTCTTCCATCACATCGACGATGCGGCGGTAGAGGCTGCTGTCTTTCATCCGGCCATTTTCAAATTCGTTCCATGCTTTTGGAACAGAGCTTTGGTTCGGGATCGTGACCATCCGCATCCAGCGGCCAAGAATCCGCATTTGGTTCACGGCATTGAACGATTGCGAGCCGCCACAGACCTGCATCACAGCAAGCGTTTTTCCTTGGGTTGGGCGGACCCCGCCCATGCTGAGCGGCAGCCAATCAATCTGTGCCTTCATAATACCGGTCATCGCACCGTGCCGTTCGGGGCTGGACCAAACCATACCCTCGGACCACACGGCCAATTCACGCAATTCTGCAACTTTTGGGTGCGTTTCATCGCAAGAATCGGGCAGTGGCAGGCCAGCTGGATCGAAAAACCGAACCTCGCAGCCCAATGCCGTCAGGATTCGCGCACCTTCTTCGGCAGCCATACGGGAATATGACGTTTCGCGAAGGGATCCATAGAGGATCAGAATACGAGGGGCATGACCGGGGTCGTCCGGCGCGCGCAAAGCCGCCACATCGATCTGTTGAAATGCATCAAAATCGATCAGCGGCAAATCGGCTTTGTCTGACATGGATCAGGTGGTTTCTTCTTCGAGATGGATTTTCATGTCCAAGAGAACACGCTGCAACTGAACTGTCTCACGCAGCAAACGCTTGGCTTCGTTCACAGTGATAATACCGTCTTCGATGGACTGGTTGTATTCGCTCATCAACATCGCAAACCGTTGAGCCAATTGAATAACATCCGAGTTCACACCGCCTTCGCGGTCCTTGTTGGATGGCGCGTCATTGTAGCTAAGGGTAATGCCCTTAAGCTCGGCCAAAGCCGAAGTGACATGTGGGTAGCTGGACGCAGCCTCGAGTGCCGCAACAGCGTCAACCGGCATAAAGCGGTCGGCATGTTCCTCGGCATCGGAATAGTAGCGACCCAGCGTTGCCTTTGACTTACCAGTCAATTTGCATGCGAGTTCGATACCCACGTCCTTGACCAAAGCCTCGGTGTGTTTCTTGAGATAGCTACCCATGCCAGCCATTCGATTCCGCCTCTACGTCCTAGATGGGTAAAGAGCCCCCGCCTTTCCCATTAAGTACATATGTCAGGTTTGTCATTGGTAAACCTGTCCTCACGTTGAGGATAGTAACGAGTTTCAGGGCTCTGTGTCCTGTTTGCTTTCCTGGGGGTGTGGGCCGGTGAGTGCATATACCTGTTTTGCAAGTATTCTGCCTGCCCCCCAACCCGAGCTTTCCTGCCACTTGAACGATCGGGATGCCTTGGGGTAGGTCCATATTATGGCCAAGCTCTATTTCAACTATTCCACCATGAACGCGGGTAAATCGACTGTGCTGCTGCAAGCATCGCACAACTATATCGAACGCGGCATGAATACCTTTTTAATCACGGCGCAGTTCGATAACCGTGCGGGCGATGCCACCATTGCCAGCCGGATCGGAATTGGATCGGCGGCTGATACCTTTGCTGCGGGTGAAGACCTGTTTGCCAAAATCGAGCGTCGGCTGGCCAAACCTTGTGCCTGTGTGTTCATCGACGAGGCACAGTTTCTAGAGGAAGAGCAGGTCTGGCAGTTGGCCCGTGCAGTGGATGATCTAAAAGTTCCGATCATGTGCTTTGGCCTGCGGGTCGATTTTCAGGGACAGTTGTTTCCGGGATCTGCGGCGCTGTTGGCGTTGGCCGACGAAATGCGCGAAGTCCGCACCATTTGTCACTGCGGCAAGAAGGCGACCATGGTCATTCGGCAAGATGAGAATGGGAAAACCCTTCGCGACGGCGATCAGGTGCAGATCGGCGGCAACGAGACCTATGTGTCGCTATGCCGCCGTCATTGGCGCGAAGAAATGGGCGACCGCCCCCGCGATGCCTAAACCGCGTTTGGCGGCAGCGCACCAGATTTGAACGCCAGCAGGTTATCGACAGCCATCAGCCCCATTGCCTCGCGGACTTCTAAGGCTGCGGTCCCGAGATGTGGGAACAAGACCACATTCTCGAGCGCCTTGAGCGCGTCGGGCACGGTCGGTTCAAATTCATAGACGTCCAACCCCGCGCCTGCGATCACGCCGGTCTCTAGCGCTGCGATCAAGGCCGCTTCGTCCACGATGTCACCCCGCGCGATGTTCACGAAATGCGCAGTGGGTTTCATATGGGCAAAGACGTCAGCGTTGATCAGATGGTGTGTTTCCGGTGTGGCTGGAACCGCGACGACAACCACGTCAGCGACAGCTGCAACTTCGGCAATGCTATCCAGCTGCGTTGCAGGCACAGCCACAGATTTGGCAGAGCGGTTTTGGTAGACGATTTTCATATCAAAACCGTAGTGGCCGCGTTTTGCAATCGCCTGACCAATGCGCCCCATTCCGATGATGCCCAGCGTTTTGCCGGTCATGTGCAGGCCCAGCATTTGCGTGGGCTGCCAGCCGCCCCAATTGCCCGAACGGACCAACCGTTCGCCTTGGGACGCGCGACGACACGCCATCAGCATTAGGGTCAGCGCAATATCAGCGGTCGCATCCGTCACAGCCCCCGGTGTGTTCGACACTTGGACGCCCGCCGCTTGGGCCGCATCAACGTTGATATGATTGTAGCCCACGCCAAAGTTGGCGAGCATCTTGCAACGGACGCCTTCAGCAAAGGCATCCGCGGTGAATTGATCTCCCAAGGTGGACAGGATCGCGTCATAGATCTGCATCTCGGCCTTGGCGCCCGTCGCCGTGAGTGGCGTTTGATCCTCACGCACTGTGACGTCAAACTCGGCCTCGACCGCCGCGATGACAGCATCGGGCAGTTGTCGGGTGATCAAAAGCTTCATCAGCCGAGCCTCGCACCATTTGGAACAGGATGGTCCGGGCTCAGCAAAACGACGCCATCCGCGTCATCATGCAGGCCCAGCACCAAAATTTCGGACCGCACAGGACCGATCTGGCGGGGTGGGAAATTGACCACTGCCAGCACCTGTTTGCCGATCAATGTCTCGGGCGTGTAGTGGGCCGTAATCTGAGCGGAAGATTTCCGCGTACCGATTTCGCCACCGAAATCGACCCACAGTTTAGTCGCAGGTTTACGCGCTTCGGGAAACGGTTCGGCACGGGTCACGGTGCCGACACGGATGTCGACCGCGAGAAAATCGTCAAAGGTAATCTCATCCGCCATTGGCTAGTTCCTTGGATCGGTTGGTGGCAGCCGCGACCGCGGTGTTCAACAGCTGAGGAAAGCCGTTCGTATCATCCATCAACACCTCAAGTGCTGCTTGGGTCGTGCCATTGGGCGATGTCACGTTGATCCGCAATTGCGAGGGATCGTCGGCGGCCTCTTGGGCCAGCGCACCAGCGCCTGCCACGGTGGCCTTGGCCAGCTTCATCGCAAGGTCAGGGGCAAGCCCTTGAGCCACACCACCAGCCGCGAGGGTTTCAATCAAGTGAAACACATACGCTGGGCCTGATCCGCTGACGCCCGTGACGGCATCCATCTGATCCTCGGCATCGAGGCAGACGACCTCGCCCACAGCGGCCAGCAGGGTCTCGGCCAGATCAACCTGATCGGCGCTGGCATGCGCGTTTCCAATGATGGCTGTAATCCCGCGCCCGATGGCAGCAGGTGTGTTTGGCATCGCGCGCACGATCGGGGTTCGCCCGCCCAGCGCGGCCTCGAACGCCGCAATAGGGGTGCCGGCAGCGACCGAGACAAACAACGTAGTGCTGTTGCCCAGCGTCACCAATGTCGGCAGCGCGTCACCCATCATCTGGGGTTTGACCGCGACGAGAACGATTGCTGGATCTGCAGGGAGCGTGGCGTTGATATGCACACCTTGGGCCTGCACCCAATCAGAGGGGTTTGGATCGATCACCCAGACCGATGATTTTGGCAGCCCACCAGCAAGCCAACCGGCCAACATGGCCGATCCCATTTTACCGCAACCCAGCAGAACCAATCCGCGTTCAGCGACATCATCCATCGTCATTTAATTTCTCCCCAATCGTCGTTGGGGCAAGTGTTACGCGCGGCCGTAAGCCTCGGCAATGGCAACTTCGACCGCTTCGGCGGGTGACCGCTCGGCCCAAGTAATGAGCTGCAAAGCGGGGTAGAAGCGTTCGGCCGTCATGACCGCAATATTGATCATCGTGTCGACCTGTTCGGGGCCGGCAATCTGATCGCCAGCCAACACGAGGCCGTAGCGGTAGACCATCAACTTTTGTTCGTTCCAGTAGGTGAACGCGCCGGCCCAACAGCGATCATTGATCGTGTTCAGACCCTCGTAGAGGGCTGGCAGGCGATCCTCGGGTGGCTCCATCTCGAAGGTGCAGATCAAACGCAGGGTTTCATCATAGGCGGACCACGCCAGCGTAATAGAATAGGTGCGCCACTGGCCCACGACTGCCATAGCGATTTGTTCGTCGGAAATACGGTCAAATTCCCATTCGTGATGCTCGGCGATATGTTCGACAAGATCGATGGGGTGAAGATCGTCGGCTTCCAGAAACTGCTCGGACAATGCCATGTGGGCCTCCTGTGTGTTCTAGGGATCAGTGGCGATTTAGCCAGCTATCACTAGGTGCCTGCGCAAGGGACGGGGTTTGGCACCCTCTGCCCTTACTACATATGGTGGTCGAAATGGGACGTTCCTGTAAAGGCCTAAATCTGGGGAGACCCAAATAAGCTGTGGATAACCCAAGAAGATTTGGAAATGGTTTACCTATACGGCGCAAATCGTCGTCCCGCCGTCGGCGAGAACCCGAACCGGCACCATAGACAGCAAAACGCCGCCCGCTGGATTGACCAAGGGGCGGCGCTTTGAAGGTCGATCTTGCGAGTTTACTTCTTTTTCTTTTCCAACGCGTCGAGACGTGCGGATAGCTCTGCGTTTTCTTCGCGGGCCTTTTGCGCCATGGCACGGACAGCGTCGAACTCTTCTCTCGTGACAAAATCACGATCAGCCAGCCAGCGATCCATCATGCCCTTCATCGCGGTATCAGCTTCGTCCTTGGCCCCTTGGGCCACGCCCATCGCGTTGGTCATAAGCTGCGAGATGTCGTCAAAGATTTTGTTGCGGGTCTGCATGTCTGGTCTCCGAATACTTGATGAGCCTTATATGGGGGCTCGGACAGTGGTGCACAAGGTTGACATCGCCGCACCCCAACCGCAGGTAAGTGCTATGATCACATTTCCACAAATTTCGCCCGAAATCTTTTCGGTCCAACTGTTCGGAATAGAGTTTGCCCTGAGATGGTACGCGATGGCCTATGTGGTCGGTATTCTGATCGGCTGGTGGCTGGCTGTCCGCGTGGTGAGACGCGCCCGTTTGTGGCGCAACGAAACACCTGTGATGACATCGACCCAAGTCGAAGATCTGCTGACATGGATCATCATCGGCGTGATTGCAGGCGGACGGCTGGGTTATGTTCTGTTCTATCAGCCAGCCTACTATTTGGCGCATCTCATCGAAATCCCGATGATCTGGACCGGCGGCATGTCGTTCCACGGTGGATTTCTGGGCGTGTGTCTCGCGGTCTTCCTATTTGCGTGCAAACACGGTTTGGTATTGTGGAGCGTCGCGGACATGCTGGCATTGACCACGCCGCCTGCCCTCTTGCTGGGACGGACCACGAATTTCATCAATGCCGAGCTGTGGGGCCGTCAAACGGACCTGCCTTGGGGCGTCGCCTTTCCTGGGGACGCGGCCCAAGCCTGTGCCACGGCCGCTGGACCCTGCGCGCGGCATCCATCACAATTGTACGAAGCGGGGCTGGAAGGCCTGTTGTTGGGCACGGTTCTGCTGGTCCTCGCCTTCGGCTTTGGCGCCCTAAAGCGGCCCGGACTTTTGACAGGGCTGTTTTTTGCAGGCTACGGGATCAGCCGCTTTGCCATTGAATTTGTGCGCCAACCGGATGCGCATTTTGTGACCGAAGGCAATCCTCTGGGACTTGCTCTCGAATCTGGGGGCTATGGGCTGACCATGGGACAACTGTTGTCGATCCCCATGATCTTCGTTGGTTTGACGCTGTGGGCCATGTCGCGGCCACGTCAGCAATGACCCTGACGGACTATCTGCTGCGCAGGATCGCAGCACAGGGGCCGTTGAGCGTGGCCGACTATATGGCTGAGTGTTTGCTGCATCCGGACTTAGGGTACTACACAACCCAGCAGCCGTTTGGGCGCGACGGAGATTTCACAACAGCGCCCGAGATCAGCCAGATGTTCGGAGAGCTTGTGGGGCTCAGCCTTGCGCAAGCGTGGATCGATGCAGGGGCACCTGATGCGTTCACACTATGTGAACTGGGCGGCGGACGCGGCACGTTGATGGCAGATGCCTTGCGTGCGGCGCGGGCTGTGCCGAGGTTCATCGACGCCATGACGGTCATCATGGTCGAGGCATCACCCCAGCGGCAAGCAGACCAAGAGACCTTGCTTATGGACTATGCACCAATTTTTCGCGACACCCTGACCGACCTGCCAGATCAGCCCCTGTTGTTGATCGCGAACGAGTTTTTCGATTGTTTGCCGCCGCGCCAGTTTGTGCGCGACGGTGCAGGTTGGGCCGAACGTGTGATCGGAGCGGTCGATGGCGTATTGTCCTGGGGGCTGGCCCCTGCACAGCCGCGTGCCGAGCTGGAGCACAGATTGGCCGATACCAAAGACGGCGATCTGGTGGAACTGCACACGCTCGCGACCGCGGTGACAGATGAAATTGCCCATCATATCGCAAGCCATGGAGGCACCGCATTGATCGTCGACTACGGCGACTGGCGGTCCCAAGGGGATACGCTGCAAGCGCTCAAGGGACACGCGCCAATTGATCCTTTGGCCGCACCCGGTCTGTCCGATCTAACGGTTCAGGTGGATTTTGAAGTCATCGCATTGGCCGCACAAAACGTGGGCGCACGCCATAGCCGCGTCACACCCCAAGGCGTCTGGCTGGAACGGTTGGGCATCACCGACCGTGCGCAAGCATTGGCCCAAAAGATGCAAGGTGCGCAGCTAGACGCGCATATCGCCGCCCATCGACGCTTGACCCATCCTGATGAAATGGGGAATTTGTTCAAAGTGATTGCGATCACTGCTTTGGATGCCCCCCTGCCTGCTGGATTTGTTGAATGACGCTCGAAATCATCACCGCTGATGCATTGGCCCCAATCCAGCATGGGTTCTTTACCCGGCGGGGCGGCGCATCTTCTGGGGTGTTTCAGGGATTGAACTGTGGCTTTGGCTCGTCCGACCAACACGAGATGGTAGCAATCAATCGGGCACGCGTGGCGGACGCGATGGGTGTCGAGGAATTGGCGCTGGTGGGTGTCCATCAAGTCCATTCCGCCGATGTCATCGCAGTTTCGGAACCCACAGCGGAAAAACCCAAGGCTGACGGGCTGGTGACGCGCACGCCTGGGATTGCGCTGTCGGTTCTAAGTGCCGACTGCCAACCCGTGCTTTTTGCCGATGCGCAGGCCGGTGTGATCGGTGCCTGCCACGCGGGATCGAAAGGGGCGCTGGCGGGCGTGATAGAAGCGACAGTTGCGGCAATGGTTGATTTAGGCGCCACACGCGACAGCACCGCAGGGGTCATCGGCCCAACCATTAGCCAACGCGCCTACGAGGTTGGCCCCGAGTTCTTTGAGGACTTTGTCGCGGAAGACGCCAACTTTGCCCGCTATTTCGCCAACGGCAATGGCGACCGGATGATGTTCGATTTACCGGGCTTTGGTTTGTCGCGCTTGCGCGAGGCGGGCGTGAGCCGCGCTGAGTGGACGCACCATTGCACCTATTCCGATCCCGATCGATTCTATAGCTACCGCCGTTCGGTGCACGACAAAGACCCCGACTATGGCCGTCTGATCGCTGCTATCTCGATGTGAATTGGGCAACTTCAGGGCAGGCCACTGCCCAGATCCTGCCGCAGTCGCACGAAACATCCCCCAGCAACTGAATTGATTGTCACAGATTCAGCGCCAAACCCTTGTTTTGTGGGGACCTGAGCGCCGCCACGAATTCAGGTACGGCTGCCACATTCCCTATTCAGAAATTTTTGAAAAAATGAGGGCTCGTCAAACTACCGCCCCTTTGACCCGTCACAGTAGGCCCAAGGTGAGATGAACCCATCGCCAGCAGACTTTGAGGACGAGACATGAAACAGACCCCCCGTTGGATGAGCGAGCTCATCAAAGAAACAGAGCAGACAACAACACGTATGCCGTGGGAACGCGGATTGCGTCGTCAAGCCTTTATCAATCGTCGTGAAGCCGAAGAGGCCACGCCAGAGCTAAAGACCGCAGCATAACAAACTGAGCCGACGCATCCTCCCCTAGACCGCGTTGGTCCTGATATCGTCCCGCATGTTCCCAAGGCATGTGTGATGACGTAAACGCCAACAGCGCTTTGCAAAGATCGCTCCGTGCCTCCCGGGGGGCGGTCTTTTGCGTTTCAGGGGGAAAAACACCCCACAAGAATCAAAATGTGGCGGCTTTGTTCGAAATTGGCAACAAATCCGTGGCTTTTGTTCGATTGAATTTGATTTGGCACTCAGATTAGTTGTTTTTTGACAGCTTGGCCCTGTTTCGGTCACATGCATCTCAACGCAATGTCCTCAGATGTTGTCGATGGGGGCCGACAGACGATGTGACCAACCTTTAGGTGCTCGCATGACAATGACCCCCTCCTCCACCGGTGGCCTCGCGGTGGAAAAGAATTCCGCTCTGGCCCGAATGGGTCGGATCGCTCAGCAAGACAGGCGACCTCAGCGCTTAAGGCCTCTGATGCGCAGATATGCTGTCGCCTATCTTACTCCCTCTCAAGAGATCAAAGAACTTGCGCGCCCTGCCCCAGCCATCTCGGCATTTGAGGATGCGTTCGCAGCCTTTGGGCGCGGCACGATTTTTGAAACTGAATTTGGCCCAACGGCTGTCGAAGATCTGTTGCCCGGCGACAAAGTGATGACGCAAGACGCAGGCCTGCAAGTTTTGAAATGGGTGGGTCGGATGACATTGATCCCCGATTTTACCCGACAATCCCCCGAAATGGGCAAACTGACCCGCGTCACCGCCGACCGGTTTGGCCTAGGCAAACCAATGCATGACTTGGTTCTCGGGCCACGTGCGCGGATGCTCTACAAATCACCTAGCTGTCAGGTCCGTTTGGGAATTGATGGCGCATCGGTCCCATTGCGCGGCTTTATCGACGGCGTGACAATTTTCGAAGTTACACCCGTGACGCCGGTCAAGACGTTCCATCTGTGTTTTGACAAGCATCACACGCTGGTGGCCAATGGCATCCTGCTAGAGAGCTTTCACCCCGGACGGACCAGTGATCTGGCTCTGTCGATCGAAATGCAGCAGCTATATTTGTCGTTGTTCCCTCAGATCAAACGGGTCGAAGATTTCGGACCTATGAAATACCCGCGTTTGTCAGCGGAAGAACTGGATAGCGTCCGCGCCGCTTAGGCGTTTTTGGCGAGCCGTTCTTCGAGCACGTCGAACGGCACGCCCGGATCATCCTTGGCTCCGCGGATCACCAGCGAGGTTTTGACACTGGCCACGTTGTCAGCCGAGGTCAGCTGTTCAGTCAAAAACGACTGGAAGGTGCTGAGGTCAGGCGCAACGCATTTCAAAACGAAATCGACTTCGCCGTTGAGCATGTGGCATTCGCGAACCAGCGGCCAGCCTTGGCATTTCAGCTCGAAAGCAGCGAGATCGACTTCGGCCTGCGAAACCAGCCCGACCATCGCGAAAACCTGCACTTCGAACCCCAAAGCACGGGCATCGACCTCAGCGTGGTAGCCGCGGATGTAGCCCGATTCTTCGAGCGTGCGGACACGGCGCAGGCAAGGAGGTGCGGAAATTCCGACCCGTTTCGCCAATTCGACATTGGTCATGCGTCCGTCGGCTTGCAATTCAGCCAAGATCATTCTGTCGATATCGTCTAGTTTGGTGCCAGGCATGCACTGCGTTCCCCATATTTTGGCAAACTATACCTATTCGCCACCTACCGCGCAATAATATTTCACGTTCACGCAACAAAAGAACTGTACCGTTTCGGAGCACAGCCGCGTGAACACCCATCGCAAGGGGGTTTTATCCCCCAGCGGTGCTGTCTATATCGTTTGGACACTTTTACACTGGGGGGCCCAGCGCATGGCCGAGACTAAGCATACCAAAGTATTGATAATCGGCTCTGGCCCAGCGGGATACACCGCCGGCGTTTATGCAAGCCGCGCGATGCTCGAGCCGATGCTGATCCAAGGGATTGAGCCCGGCGGCCAGCTGACCACAACAACCGAAGTTGAAAACTGGCCCGGTGATACCGAAGTTCAGGGTCCTGATTTGATGGTCCGGATGGAGGCGCACGCCAAGGCGATGGGCTGTAACATCGTGCATGACATCGTGGCCTCGGTCGAGTTCGACAAACGTCCGTTTGTGGCGCATCTCGACAGCGGCGGCACCGTTACGGCAGATGCTTTGATTTTGGCCACTGGCGCACGTGCAAAATGGCTGGGCCTCGAGACCGAAGAAAAGTTCAAAGGTTTTGGCGTGTCGGCATGTGCGACTTGCGACGGCTTTTTCTATCGCGGCGAAGAGATCGTTGTGGTCGGTGGCGGCAACACCGCCGTTGAAGAAGCGCTGTTCCTGACAAACTTTGCGTCCAAAGTGACACTGGTGCACCGCCGTGACGAGCTGCGGGCCGAGGCGATCCTGATCGACCGTTTGATGAAGAACCCCAAGATTGAGCCAATGTGGCATCACGAGCTGGTCGAGGTGACAGGCACAGATGCACCGTTGGGTGTTGAAGGCGTCAAGCTCAAGCACACACAGACCGGCGAGATCACCGAGCTGGCAGCCAAGGGCGTGTTTATCGCAATCGGCCACGCGCCTGCGAATGAATTGGTCAAGGGCGTGCTGGAAACCCACATGGGCGGCTATGTTGTGACCAAGCCAGACAGCACCGAAACCAGCATTCCGGGTGTTTTTGCAGCGGGCGACCTAACCGATCACAAATACCGTCAGGCGGTCACGTCGGCCGGAATGGGCTGTATGGCAGCATTAGAAGCCGAACGTTTCCTTTCGGACTAAAGTAAAATTATCAGCTTTATCAGCTGGTTGGG
>NZ_GG697169.2:2236574-3141808 GCF_000161835.1 Thalassobium sp. R2A62 | reverse complement strand
CCCGGCCCAATGCGTTTTGGGGCGCGTTGCCAATTCGCCACGGGTCAAATTTTGTGAAAATTCCCCTAAGTTTGTTCTAGCGTGAACATTCTTTTTTGGACATACGTTCAATCGTGAACAAACGCTGAGTCGTCTCTATGGCCATGTCGCCCGCCAAAATCACCTCTAAGCAAGAGGATCAGATGTTCCGCCTGCTTCGGCAGTTGGACACTGCCCCCGATGCGTCCCAACGGGCGATTGCGGCAGCCATCGGCGTGTCGTTGGGTCGGCTCAATGCATTGCTTCGCACCGCGACGGATGCGGGTCTGGTGAATATCACTGACCGTGACGGCCCCGACAAACGTGCCCGATATGGTTATGCCATTACAGCACGTGGTGGCGCCGAAAAAAACCGTCTTACTGATCAATTTTTAGCGCGGAAATTCGGAGAATACGATGCGCTTCATGCCGAACTCACAGGCACCACCTCTGGCCTTTCCCCATTAAAAAGTAGGACCAAACTGATGCAAACCAATCTTGCCCCAATCCCTGAACTCTATGTGTCTCACGACAGCGCGCAAAAGCTCAAAGTTGAAGCGGCTGATCTGACGAGCCACGATCTGAGCCCGCGCCAGATTTGCGATCTCGAACTGCTGATGAACGGCGGTTTTAACCCACTCAAAGGGTTCCTGTCCGAGGCTGACTATAACGGTGTCGTCAATGACATGCGCATGACCGACGGCGCGCTGTGGCCAATGCCAATCACGCTGGACGTGTCCGAAGATTTCGCGAACTCGCTGGAAATCGGTCAAGACATCGCGCTGCGCGACCAAGAAGGCGTAATCCTCGCGACAATGACTGTCACGGATCGTTGGGAGCCGAACAAAGCGGTCGAAGCCGAAAAGGTATTTGGTGCTGATGATGATGCGCACCCTGCGGTGAACTATCTGCACAACCAAGCAGGCAAGATCTACCTCGGCGGTCCTGTGACCGGCATCCAGCAGCCTGTGCATTATGATTTCCGCGCACGTCGCGACACGCCAAACGAATTGCGTGCCTATTTCCGCAAGATGGGCTGGCGTCGTGTAGTTGCCTTCCAAACACGTAACCCGCTGCACCGCGCCCACCAAGAGTTGACATTCCGCGCAGCGAAAGAGGCACAAGCCAACCTGTTGATCCACCCAGTTGTGGGTCTGACCAAACCAGGCGACATCGACCACTTTACCCGTGTTCGTTGCTACGAGGCGGTTCTGGACCAATACCCGGCGTCGACCACAGCAATGAGCCTGTTGAACTTGGCCATGCGTATGGCTGGTCCACGCGAGGCAGTTTGGCACGGCTTGATCCGTAAAAACCACGGCTGCACCCACTTTATCGTTGGTCGCGACCACGCTGGCCCCGGCTCGAACAGCCAAGGCGAAGATTTCTATGGCCCCTATGATGCACAGGACCTGTTCCGCGAGCACCAAGAAGAAATGGGCATCGAAATGGTCGACTTTAAGCACATGGTTTATGTGCAAGATCGCGCCCAGTACGAGCCTGCGGACGAAATCGAAAACAAAGAGAACGTGACCATCCTGAACATCTCGGGCACCGAGCTGCGTCGCCGTTTGGCCGAAGGTCTCGAAATCCCTGAGTGGTTCTCGTTCCCGACTGTTGTTCAGGAATTGCGCCGCACCCGTCCACCACGGGCCAAGCAGGGCTTTACCGTGTTCTTCACTGGTTTCTCTGGTTCGGGCAAATCCACGATCGCGAATGCGTTGATGGTCAAGCTGATGGAAATGGGCGGCCGCCCTGTGACGCTGCTGGATGGTGACATTGTTCGTAAGAACCTCAGCTCTGAGCTGGGCTTTTCGAAAGAGCACCGTGACCTGAACATCCGCCGGATCGGTTATGTCGCATCCGAGATCACCAAGAACGGTGGCATCGCGATCTGTGCGCCCATCGCGCCATACGCAACGACCCGCCGCGCGGTGCGCGAAGACATCGAATCTTTTGGTGCCTTTGTTGAAGTGCATGTCGCAACATCGATTGAGACATGTGAAGAACGTGATCGCAAAGGTCTCTACAAGCTGGCACGCGAAGGCAAAATCAAAGAGTTCACTGGCATCTCGGACCCGTACGATGTTCCAGAAAGTCCAGAATTGCGGGTTGAAACAGTTGGCTACGACGTCGACAACTGTGCGCATCAGGTATTGCTCAAGCTCGAGAGCATGGGTCTGATTTCGGCCTAAGCCGGTCAAACCTGAAACGAATTCATGGCCTCCGATGCAAGTCGGGGGCCACTTTTACATCACCCGCCCCCTGTGACCGCTGCGCGGTGAGTAGCGTCGATTTTTTGACATACTTAGGTGTTAGAGCGTCACCCGCGAACAACGCAGTGAGGACGACATGGCTGACATGACCCTAGAGAACCGGCCCAAATGGGGCCTAGCGGAATTCATTTTGGGTGCAATTGCGCTGCTCATGGTTGTCCTGACTATTGCCCAATTGTTTGGGCAATCTCAATCCGCGTCATCGACAAGTATCGGCACCAGCATAGGTGAAATCGCTGCTGAAATTCGCCAAGCCGCACAGCCCAAAATTTCCGGTGACCAGCGTCCCGAAGTGGTTCAAGCCCCAAAGACCACTGATCCGCGCGATGTCGTCGTCATCATCGCCTATGTGTTGGCAGGAATTTCGATCATCACAGGGGGGATCAGCCTCTATCGCGGGGAACCTGCGACCCTCGCCAAAATCACCATCGCACTGGGCCTATCGGCCATAGTGATGCAATACGCGTTTTGGATGGCGTTGCTCATTTGCGGGATGATGATCATCACCGCCGTCATAAACAACATTGGCGATATACTGGGCTAGATCAAAGGCAGCCACCCCGCCATAGGGTGGCTGTATCTCGTTCAATGTACGCGCACCGGCGACATCTCGTTTTCGCGGGCGATGTGATAGGCGAGCTGGCGATTGGCAACCAGCGCGATTTGTTCGCCCTTGGCATCATGCACTGAATAGATCCGCTCGGCGCCATCAGCCTGCTCTTGGATATCAGCAGGGAGTTCGGACACGTTCAACGGTTTTACATAGACCAGTTTTTCGGACAGCCGGTCGTTCAATGCATTCAGGTCAATTGGGGTGTTCATGTGTCGTTCCTTTTGATCTTGATAGTTTGTACAACGCTCTCTGGGACGGCGCGCTTCAGGTCGACGTGCAGCAGCCCGTTTTCCATGATTGCCTCACCCACGTCAACGCCATCAGCCAGAACAAAGCTGCGCTGGAATTGGCGTGCGGCGATACCGCGATGCAGGAACATGCGACCCGCGCTGTCATCCGCTTGGCGACCCCGGATCACCAGCTGATTGTCTTCAACTGTGATCGACAGATCCGCCTCGGCAAATCCCGCCACAGCCAAAGTGATGCGGTAGGATGTCTCGGATGTTTGTTCAATGTTGTAGGGTGGGTAGCCCTCGTTGCCAGATTTGGCAGTGCGTTCAACCAGCCGCTCTAGCTGTTCAAATCCCAATAAAAAGGGGTGCGCCCCCAACGTCAGCTTTGTCATGTCGACATGTCCTTTTTCCCAAGCGACCGTCAGTGTGGGTCCCGCATTCGGCAACCCGTCTGCTAAACATGGGAAGCATAACGCGCGCTTGCAAGCCCCTATGCGCGGGGCCGCAAATGCGCTAAAACGAAACGAATATGCAGGACCGCCCCCCTATGACGCCTTCAGCTAAGATGGACACGCTTGATGTATTACGCGTCAAGCTTGAGGTTTTGCACCGTGAGCACCGCGATTTGGACGATGCAATCGAAGCCTTGCAAGAGCGCGCATCAGCGGATCAGTTGACGATCCGGCGGCTGAAAAAGCAAAAGCTGGGTCTGAAGGATAAGATCGCCCAGATCGAAGATCGGATCACTCCAGATATCATTGCTTGATTCCGTGATTGAACCCTACAGCATGCTAGCTATAGTGCCGCTTCCTTAGATCAGGGGGTCATTATGACCGATATCACCGTAGGCATCATCATGGGCAGCACGTCGGACTGGCCGACCATGCAAGAAGCCGCAACCATTCTCGATGAATTGGGCATCGCCTATGAGACCAAGATCGTCTCGGCGCACCGCACCCCTGACCGACTGTGGGAGTACGGCAAGACCGCCGCTGATCGCGGGCTCAAGGTGATTATCGCGGGCGCCGGTGGTGCCGCACATCTACCTGGTATGATGGCGTCCAAGACACGCGTGCCGGTTGTAGGTGTTCCGGTCCAAACCAAGGCGCTATCTGGCGTCGATAGCCTGTATTCGATCGTGCAAATGCCCAAGGGCTATCCGGTTGCAACAATGGCGATCGGGACAGCTGGTGCGGCGAACGCGGGCCTGATGGCAGCTGGCATCTTGGCCACGTCTGACTCCGCTCTGGCCGAACGGTTGGATGCGTGGCGCGCGGCGCTCTCTGCCTCAATTCCGGACGCGCCATAATGCTAAGGACCGGCGATACGATTGGTATTTTGGGCGGTGGCCAATTGGGCCGCATGTTGTCTGTCGCGGCCGCGCGTTTGGGCATCAAGACCCACATCTTTGAACCCAGTGCGAACCCACCTGCTGGCGACGTGGCCCACCATGTCACGACAGCGGCTTATGATGATCATGTGGCACTGACTGCCTTTGCCCAGTCGGTCGATGTCATCACCTACGAATTTGAAAACATCCCTGCCGAAGCATTGGATGTCATCGAGGCCCTGCGCCCTGTGCATCCCAACCGCCGTGCGTTGGCCACATCCCAAGACCGGATGACGGAAAAGGCGTTCTTGAACGGCCTTGGGCTGGCTACAGCGCCGTTCGCGAATGTGGAAAACCTAGATGATCTGGTCAAAGCTATTGATCAGATCGGGGTGCCCAGCATCCTAAAAACCCGCCGGTTTGGCTATGATGGCAAGGGCCAGTCGCGTCTGACCGCAGACACCGATCCTGCCGCCGCATGGGCAGACATGGCGGACGCCCCCAGCGTTCTCGAAGGGTTCATTGAATTCACCCATGAGGTGTCGGTTGTCGCAGCCCGCACTGCCAACGGCGCAATTTCGTGCTTTGACCCCGGTGAGAACGTGCACCGCGATGGTATTTTGCACACGACGACTGTGCCTGCGCGGCTGTCACCGGCCCAGCGCACAGATGCGGTTCTGTTGGCCGCAAAGATACTCAATGAATTGGAGTATGTGGGTGTTCTGGGTGTCGAGCTTTTTGTCACGCCGCGTGGTCTGATCGTAAACGAGATCGCACCACGAGTGCACAACTCGGGACACTGGACCCAGAACGGCTGTGTCACCGATCAATTCGAACAACACATTCGTGCGGTTGCGGGTTGGCCATTGGGTGACGGCAGCCGCCATTCAAACGTCGAGATGGAAAACCTGATCGGCGATGATGTGGACCGGATCCCCGAGATTGCGGGAACGGCAACTGCGATCCACTTGTACGGCAAAGCTGACGTCAAAGCAGGCCGCAAGATGGGTCACATCAACCGCGTCACTGGGCCAGCGTCTTAATCCCCAAAAATCAGGTCGGTCATTGATAGGTCGTGATCAAAGCGGCCGTTTTCGAGAAACGCCTGAACCTCGGCAATCACCAGCGGATTGTTCATCATGAACGTATGGGTGACGGGCAAAACGATGTGATCGTCCATCCCTTCGAGACGTGTGGACGCGACTGAAACCTTGCCATCGTCCGGCCCTTCGATCAGCGCAGAATACACGGGGTTCAAAGTGCGGTCGCCCGCGATGATCCCCAGATCGAACCGCGCCAGATCAAGCCGGTTTACGTAGTCGTTCTCATCTGTGCCAAGCTGGAGACCCGCGGGTCCATTCACCCAAACGAACGGGTCAAATTCACCAAAGATATCGACCAGTTCAGACCCTTGGTTCGGCGGTGACAACATCACCACGCGCCCCATGTCTGCAGGACGGTTGTCGCCCAACCATGCCCGCGCCAGAATCCCACCCATTGAATGAGTGACAAAGTGCACCTTGCGTGGCCCACATTGCGCGACCGCGTCTGGCAGCGTCTCGACCACAAGCGTTTGGATCGTAGCGGTGGTCGAGGGGTAGCCCGTGTTTACTGTCTTATATCCTGCGCTTTTCAGCACTTCTTCCATCACGAGAAAGCTGATTTCGCTGCGGGCTAGGCCGTGCAGCAACACGACACATTCGTCCTGCCGGCTCGGCTCGTTCTCTTGGGCCACGGCAAAGAGCCCACCAATGCCCAAGAGGCTGGCGAAGGCCATGCTGATCAGTACAATTCGTTTCATACCGCCCAATATAAGCTTACGTTCACGTCATGTAAGGTATGGATTGTTTGACCTTACGTCGCGGTGTAGGTCGAAACTATGCCCAATCCACCCCGTATCGCGGCGCGTGCCGTTATCCTTCACCAAGATCGCCTGCTGATCGTCAATGCATGGCCAGGTCATACACGTCTGTGGTGTGCACCTGGCGGCGGGGTCGAGCCACATGCGTCCTTGCCCGATAACCTCGCGCGCGAAGTACTAGAAGAAACGGGTTTGACTGTCGTGGTTGGGGCACCCTGCCTGATCAATGAATTCCACGACAAGGACCGTGATTTTCATCAGATAGAGGTGTTCTTTCGTTGCACGGTGGATCAACCCGACATTGACCCCAACTGGACCGACCCAGAGGGCATCGTCAATCATCGGCGGTGGGTCACGCGCGCAGAGCTAGAGACGCTGACATTGCGGCCAAAGTCGCTCGCCAGCGTTGCGTGGGACGATACGCCGCTTAGCTACGACGCACTAGAGCCGATATTGAAATAAGCGACACGACGATCCCGCCGAGGACCAAGCATGCCGCAATGACCAACTGAATGGTAAGCGGTTCGGACAGGAACACGACGCCACCCAAGACGGCAATCACTGGCACAGTCAGCTGGGCGACGGCTGC
Source organism: Thalassobium sp. R2A62 (assembly GCF_000161835.1). GTDB lineage: Bacteria > Pseudomonadota > Alphaproteobacteria > Rhodobacterales > Rhodobacteraceae > Thalassobium. The sequence continues at coordinate 3,134,888 of NZ_GG697169.2, read as the reverse complement.
GACGCTCGGCGTGATTTGCGGCAAGACGTGATACCAAAGGGCGTAGCCCAAACCCGACGTAATGGCACCCGCAAGCACTGCCAAGACAACGCCATCAACAGGCATGGCATCGCGCCAGATCAATGCGATCAAAACGCCAACCGGCACAGCGAACACAAAGTTCGACCCCGTCAATGCCAAAGGGTCTGAAGCGCCGCGCCCGTGTAGCGAATAGATGCCCCACGCGATCGCTGCGATAACCATAAGAGCCGCGCCACCCAGATCAGGCGCCACAGCCGCACTGGGCCACAGCAAATAAGCAAGCCCGATCAGTGCCATAGCCGCGCCAACATAGCGGCGCGCGGGGACAGTTTCGCCCGCAATCAGCGCACCGGCGAACATGGTCACCTGCACCACACCAAACAAAATCAACGCACCGGCACCCGCATCGAGCGTGACATACGCAAAGGAGAACCCGATCGCATAGACCAGCAGCGACCCTGCGCCCATTGCATCGAATGCGATCCGTCCAGAGCGACGCAAACGTATCAAAAGCCAAAGGGCGATTGCGCCAGAGAGCAAACGCACAGCGGCAAAGCTGGCAGGGCCCATCTCAGCCCCAACCAGAGCCATCCGGTTGAGCACGGAATTCGCCGCAAAGGCGATCATCACAAGGGTCACAGTCAGGATCAAGCGCATGCCCCACACTTGCGCCAATCAACCACCAACCACAACGCCCCATGTGGCTCTTCGAATAAACTCTGAGTGAGCCGTGTGGGCGGGCGAGAACGTCGGTGAGGGGCCTAAGACAAAAAAGGGCCCGCAAAAAGCGAGCCCTTCTTTAATCGTATAGCGACATCTTCCCGAAGGAAGACGTGATTTACATCATGCCGCCCATGCCGCCCATGTCAGGCATGCCGCCACCAGGCGCGCCGCCGTCTTTGGCTGGCTTGTCTGCAACCATGGCTTCTGTTGTGATCAAGAGACCTGCAACCGATGCCGCGTCTTCCAGAGCAGTACGAACAACTTTTGCAGGGTCAATGACACCGAATGCAAATAGGTCGCCGTACTCTTCTGTCTGAGCGTTGAAGCCGAAGGACAGGTCGTCGCTCTCGCGGACTTTGCCCGCAACGACTGCACCGTCAACACCAGCGTTCTCAGCGATCTGGCGCAGTGGCGCTTCGATTGCTTTGCGAACGATGTTGATGCCGTTGGTTTGGTCAGCGTTTACGCCTTCCATGTCAGCCAGCGCTTTGCCAGCCTGAACCAGTGCAACACCACCACCAACAACAACGCCTTCTTGAACCGCAGCACGTGTCGCGTTCAAAGCGTCGTCAACGCGGTCTTTGCGCTCTTTCACTTCGATTTCGGACATGCCACCGACGCGGATAACAGCAACACCGCCAGCCAATTTGGCAACACGCTCTTGCAGCTTTTCACGGTCGTAGTCGGATGCAGTTTCGTCGATCTGACCACGGATCTGAGCAACGCGTGCTTCGATCTCGGCCTTTTCTCCTGCGCCGTCGATGACTGTTGTCTCGTCTTTGGTGATGTTAACGCGCTTGGCGGAACCCAGCATGTCGATTGTTACGCTCTCGAGCTTCATGCCGAGATCGTCGGAGATCACCTGACCGCCTGTGAGGATCGCGATGTCCTGCAACATGGATTTACGACGATCGCCGAAACCAGGTGCTTTGACAGCTGCGATTTTCAGACCGCCGCGCAGTTTGTTCACAACCAGAGTTGCCAGTGCTTCGCCTTCAACATCTTCAGCGATGATCAAGAGAGGCTTGCCGGACTGGATCACTGTTTCGAGCAGTGGAACCATTGGCTGGAGCGACGAGAGTTTTTTCTCGTGCAGCAGGATCAGGCAGTCTTCGAGTTCTGCAGTCATCTTGTCAGGGTTGGTAACAAAATATGGCGACAGGTAGCCGCGGTCGAACTGCATGCCTTCAACAACATCAGTCTCTGTCTCGAGGCCTTTGTTCTCTTCAACAGTGATAACGCCTTCGTTGCCAACGCGCTGCATTGCGTCTGCGATCTGCTGACCGATTTCCGCTTCGCCGTTTGCCGAGATTGTACCCACCTGAGCAACTTCTGCGCTGTCGCTGACAGGGCGTGCTGCGGATTTGATCGCGTCGACAACAGTCGATGTCGCCAAGTCGATGCCGCGCTTGAGGTCCATTGGGTTCATGCCAGCCGCAACCGACTTCATGCCTTCGCGAACAATCGCTTGGCCCAGAACTGTCGCAGTTGTTGTACCGTCGCCAGCTTCGTCGTTTGTGCGCGATGCAACTTCTTTGACCATCTGTGCGCCCATGTTCTCGAACTTGTCCTCAAGCTCGATCTCTTTGGCAACAGATACGCCGTCCTTTGTGATGCGTGGCGCACCAAAGGATTTGTCCAGAACCACGTTACGGCCTTTTGGACCTAGTGTGACTTTGACAGCATCAGCGAGGATGTTGACACCGTTCAGCATGCGGTTGCGTGCGTCGGTGCCGAATTTGACGTCTTTAGCAGACATAATGAATGCTCCTTAGAAATTAGAATTTGTGCGAAAGGGGACGGATTAGGACAGGATGCCCAGTACGTCGCTCTCTTTCATGATCAACAGCTCTTCGCCGTCGACAGTGATCTCTGTGCCGGACCATTTGCCGAACAGGATTTTGTCGTCAGCTTTCAGCGTCATCGCGATCAGCTCGCCGCTGTCTTTGCGTGCGCCTTCGCCCACTGCAACAACGATGCCCTCAGCAGGCTTTTCTTTTGCAGTGTCGGGGATGATCAGACCACCCGCAGTTTTCTCTTCGCTTTCGATGCGGCGGACCGTTACGCGGTCTTGAAGCGGTTTCAATGCCATTGGTGTAGGCTCCCTTGAGTCTAACAGTTTCTCCCAAGCCCCTCGTTCGAGAGGCGTTATCACTCACCTCTGGCGAGTGCTAACGGCAGATACGTAAGGAGGTCATGGGGCCGAGTCAACAGGCGGGCCCTTTGGTTTTTCGCTCTGTTTTGATTTTTTTATTTTTGAGACGACCACCGCAAATTGCGACACGGTCTATGTCCGAGTAATTTCGGGGGTCCTCGATCCACCTTGGTTCACGAACTGATCGCCACGCTGTGGGGGCTTTTCGGGCAATTGCAAATGCGACAGCATGTCGACAGCAATTGGGATCACCGCGTGAAAAAAGTAACTGTCATCAGCGACTATGCCGCCCATGCCCCCAAAGTTTGGGCGCTCGCGACGGACTATGGTGCATTGGCGAAAATCATGAAGGGATACGCGACGTTCGACGTGCTACCGTCGGGGCGCACAAAGACCGGTCAAAGGATGGATGTCATGGTTTCGCTGTTCGGCAAACTACCGCAACAGCCGTATTTCATGGAAGTCTTAGAGTGCGATGACGAACACATGGTTCTACGCTCGTTAGAACGCGGAGCTGGCGTCAAAAATTGGCAGCATACATTGACGGTCACAAAAACAGAAACAGGCAGCCGACTGACCGATGAGATCGAGATAGATGCGGCGTGCTGACCTTCGCTTTCGCGCTGTGGGCCAAGTACCTTTATGGCGCATGCCACAAACCTCGACTGAGGATGTTGGGCGAACGGGAAACAGCGCAACCGCGCCGCCCGCACCGGGGGTGGCCCCGCGTTTGACAGAGAAACAAATGTCGAATACCAACATGCGTCAGGGGCGCGCAGGGGTCTCGTGAGGCGCCAGCAAAACCTTGCATCCTTCCAGTTTCAACCTTTCTCCGGAGGATGCTTTATGGCGTCGTACAACGAAATATCCGTGGCTAATTTGTCCCGATTGATGGGGACACCTGACTGTCCTGTCTTGCTTGATGTGCGCATCAACGAAGACTTTGACGACGATCCCAGGCTGATCCCCGGCGCCTACCGCCATCCATTCCAGACCGTCACGGATTTGGCAGATGATCTGCACGGCAAGATGGTTGTCATCTACTGTCAGAAGGGTCTGAAGATCAGTCAGGGTGCTGCGGCACTGCTGCGCAACTGTGGGGTTCAGGCCGAAGTTCTCGAAGGCGGTCAATTTGGATGGCGCGATGCCGGATACCCAATGGTCGACGCCCAAAAGGTGCCGACCGCCGACACGGCCGGTGGCACTGTTTGGGTCACCCGCCAAAGACCCAAGATTGACCGCACCGCCTGTCCGTGGCTGATCCGGCGGTTCATCGACCCCAAGGCCCAGATCCTGTTTGTAAGCGCCTCCCAAGTCGCGAATGTTGCCGAACGTTTTGACGTGACACCTTTTGATATTGAGAATGTGTTCTGGAGCCATCGCGGCGACCACTGCACCTTTGACACGATGATCCAAGAGTTTGGTATCAGTCACGCCGCATTAGATCGGTTGGCGCTGGTGGTTCGTGCAGCAGATAACAACAAACATGACTTGGCGCCCGAGGCTGCAGGCCTCTTGGCGGCATCGCTCGGGCTGTCCCGCATGTATCGGGACGACTTGGAACAGTTAGAGGCCGGCATGACGTTATATGATGCGTTCTACCGGTGGGCGCGCGATGCGACAAACGAAGGGCATGATTGGCCCGCTACAGCGTCAAAGGGATAGATATGGCTCATTCTAACTCAGCACCGACGTTGGGCGAAGCAACGCGAGTTTGGTGGAAAATCGGCATCCTGTCCTTTGGCGGCCCAGCCGCGCAAATTGCATTGATGCACAAAGAAGTCGTCGAAGACCGTCAATGGTTGTCCGAGCAACAGTACCTTAACGCATTGAGTTTCTGCATGCTGCTGCCCGGACCAGAGGCGATGCAACTGGCGACCTACGCAGGTTGGCGGCTGCACGGCACATTGGGCGGATTGATCGCCGGCCTTTTGTTTGTGATCCCCGGTGCGTTTGTCATCATGGCGCTCGCGGCGATCTACGGGGCCTTTGGCAACGTGCCATTGGTCGAAGCCCTGCTCTACGGCATCAAAGCTGCGGTTTTGGTGATCGTGGTCGAGGCGCTGTTTCGTGTGGCCAAAAAAGCGCTGTCGGAGAACCTGCATTGGGTCATTGCCGCGGCCGCGTTTGTCGGGATCTTCTTTTTATCCGTACCCTATCCGTTGATCGTCTTGATTGCGGGGCTCTTTGGGTGGTTCTACGGAACCCGGCGCCACGAACACACGGACGTCGACATGACGCATGTCTCGGTCGGCAAAACGACGGGCACTGTTGTCAGCTGGCTCGCGATTTGGTTGCTGCCTTTGCTGGCTCTCGCCCAATGGGGCGCGCCTGATATTCTGGTCGAAGTGGGCAAGTTTTTCTCAACGCTAGCCGTGGTGACGTTTGGCGGCGCATACGCGGTTCTGGCCTACATGGCCCAAGACGTCGTAGTGCAATTCGGATGGCTGACCGCAGGCGAGATGGTCGACGCTCTAGGGTTGGCGGAAACAACGCCCGGGCCGCTGATCCTCGTGACGCAGTTCGTTGGATTTTTGGCAGGTTTCAAAGAAGGTGGGTTTCTGTTGGGTGCGTCCGCCGCGATTGTTGCGCTATGGGTGACCTTTGCCCCATGCTTTTTGTGGATTTTCGCAGGCGCCCCTTACATCGAATGGATTTCGGCCCAACCGAGGCTCAAAGGGGCGCTAAAGGCGATCACTGCGGCCGTTGTGGGGGTTATCCTGAACCTGTCGATTTGGTTCGCGCTGCACGTCCTGTTTCAAAACGTGAACCGGACGCAGCTGGGGCCTGTCACGCTGTGGGTGCCCGATTTCGCATCGGTCGAATGGTTGGCGCTGTTTCTGTTTGGTCTAAGCTGCTTTTTGGTGTTCCGGCTGCATTGGGGCATCATTCAGGTGTTGATGGTTGCGGCGATCCTAGGGGCAGCCTTGCGGCTGCTGTTGTGAACAATTGCCGCCTAGACGGTGACATCCCCGTAGTCCCCTAACCCTGTGCGGCCCTGTTCAGACAGATCATAGATACCTTTGCTCACCTTGGTGAACCAACCGTAGTGATCGTCGCGCATGATGCGGGTGGCATGGGGGACCTCGGTCCATTCCGCGACTTTGGCCCCTTTGCTGGCACCATGCACAGCGAGAAACCGCGCACAGCGGATCGCGTCCTGCCGGTAGGCGGTGATGATGCCGTGGCGGGTTGCGCCGCCTTCGTTCGGGTCGCCAACGCGACGCTCAAATTCGCGTAGCATCTGCCTCTGCTTTTTCTTGTTCTTGCGCGGCGCGTAGGGGCCCGGATCGCATTGCGCCTCGACCGCGCCATCCCGTTCGCGCACGGTCAGCACGCCGACCCCTAACCTGCGCGCCATCGCCACGTTATCTTTGAGCGCGCGTTTTCCTTTGGGTTTGAACACCGCGATATAAACCAAATCAGTCAGCGCAAGCCGCGTGATCGCCTGATGAAACAGCGTCAGCGAAAACCCTACCTTGAGCTCAACAATCACGGGCGGTTCGCCATCACGCAGCGCCATGACGTCTGCGGCGCCGATCTCGCCTTTGACGTCATACCCTTGGCGCGTCAGGAACGCCTTGATTGGTGCATATAAATCTGCTTCTCGCATACCAGCCATGCGTGCCTCTTCGCCCCCGTGACAAGCTGCAACGACCTTCCTATAAGGCGGCTTGAAAAGACACCCCTATCCGCGACGGAAAAGTTGAAAATGATCAAAGTATTTGGCCACAAGGCCCCCGACACCGACACGACAGGCTCTGCTATTATCTGGTCATGGTACCTGAACCAGATCAAAGGCACGCCGGCGACACCCGTTTTGCTGGGCGAGCCGAACACCGAAGCCGCCTTTGTGCTGGACCGTTGGAAGTTCGACAAACCTGTGATCATCGCCGACGTCGCAGATGACGAGCCTTGTGTGATCGTCGATACAAACAACCCTGCGGAACTGCCTACGAACATCAACAATGCTGATGTTCAGGCGATCATCGACCACCACAAACTGGTCGGCGGTCTCGAGACCAAAGGCCCGATCGACATCACGATCCGTCCGCTCGCCTGTACGGCCACCATCATGTACGAACTGATGGGCAAAGACGTGGCACAGATGCCAACCGACATCAAAGGTGCTGTTCTGTCGTGCATTTTGTCCGACACATTGGGCTTTCGCTCACCGACGACAACCCAGACCGACGAAGCGTTGGCACATGGACTGGCCAAAGAGCTGGACCTCGATCTGACGGCCTATGCAGACGAAATGTTCGCTGCCAAATCTGACGTATCGGCATTCTCGGACGCTGAATTGCTACGGATGGATTCCAAAGAATACGCTGTTGGTGACACCAAATTCCGCGTCTCGGTTCTAGAAACAACAGCGCCAGCGATCGTTCTGGACCGCAAAGCGTCGCTGATGGAGACGATGACAACCGTGGCGGCCGAGGACGGCGTTGATCAGGTTCTGCTGTTTGTCGTCGACATCCTGAACGAAGAAGCAACCATGCTGATCCCGAACGACCTGACCAAGGGCGTAGCGGAAAAGAGCTTTGACGCGACAGTGTCAGCCGACAGTGTTGTTCTGCCTGGCGTGATGAGCCGCAAAAAGCAGATCATCCCGAACCTCAAAGTCTAAACCAATTCGCGCCCCCTGCATCACCGCACGGGGCGTTTCTCATTCTAAAAGGCGCGTCCTATGACCCAGATCATCGAGCATTTCTCTGAGATTTCTGCAAACTATGACGCGGCCTTTGTCGATCTATGGGGCTGTATCCACAACGGCATCACAGCCCACCCTGCGGCTGTTCAGGCGATGCAAGACTTTCGCGCCTCTGGCGGTGTTGTGGTGCTGGTCACCAATTCCCCGCGCCCTCGGGACAGTGTCGCAACCCAAATTGCCGGTATGGGCGTTCCAGACGACGCGTATGACGTGATTGCAACCTCAGGCGACAGCGCCCGATCTGCGATGTGCCGCGGTGTTGTGGGTGAAAAGATCTGGTTCATGGGCGAAAGCCCACGCGACGATGACTTCTTCAAGCCGCTCACAATCATCAAAGAGCCCGCGAACATTCAGCAGGTCCCGTTGGTTCAGGCCGAAGGCATTGTGTGCTGTGGTCCATTTGATCCAATGGCCGAACCGGACATCAACCGCCCCGAATTTCTTTATGCCAAGGAAAAGGGGCTCAAGCTGTTGTGCGCGAACCCTGACATTGTGGTTGATCGCGGAGAGACGCGCGAATGGTGTGCTGGCGCATTGGCGGCTCTCTATACCGAAATGGGCGGTGAAAGCCTGTATTTTGGCAAACCCCACCCGCCTATCTATGATTTGGCGCGGCGACGGCTTGCATCCCTTGGGAAATCGATTTCAGACGACCGCATCATCTGTATCGGCGATGGCATCATCACCGACATTGCCGGTGCCTTGAGCGAAGATCTCGATTCGCTGTTTATCTCGGGCGGTCTCGCTTCTGCGGAAACAAAAACTGACCGCCAGCCAGATCCAGACGCGCTAAGCGCTTATTTAGATGCGGAAAAGATGGTTGTTACCTTTACAATAGGTCACCTGCGCTGACCCTCTTTGCCGTTGCTTTTTCTGCAACTGCAAAGTAATTAAGTTACAAATACGAACGTAATGGCGGTTATTTGTTACCTTATGAGGCGCGACATGCTCGACAATATGCCCCGTGGCACGATCTGTATCGAAGACATCGAGATCGGGATGACCCGTTCGCTGCGCAAAGTTGTGACCGATCACGATATTGAGCTATTTGCCGAAGTTTCGACCGATCGGAATCCTGTGCACCTCGATGACGACTATGCCAATGACACGATTTTTGAAGGCCGGATTGCGCACGGTATGCTGACTGCTGGTCTTGTCTCTGCTGTGATTGGGGAACAACTGCCCGGCCATGGCACTGTATATCTGGGTCAGAGCCTGAAATTTCTGGGTCCGGTCCGACCGGGTGACATGGTTCTGGCCGAAGTCGAAGTCACAGATATCGATCATTCCAAGCGCCGCGTGAAAATGGATACACGGTGTTTGGTCGACGGGAAAAAGGTCTTGGTCGGTGAAGCAACCGTGCTGGCCCCGAGCCGCAAGTTCGACTGAGCGCGTACGCCCCCTTGAAGGCCCGCGCGATGGACGTTACCCAACCTCATGCGCATCATTCGTGACACCTCATTTCTGCCCCCTGACGACCGCGGCGCCGCTGTGGCGATCGGTAATTTCGACGGCGTTCATTTGGGACACCAAGCGGTTCTAAAGCAGACCAGTTCGGCGGCAGCAGGCGTGCCCTTGGGTGTGATGACCTTTGAGCCGCACCCCCGCGAATTTTTTGCGCGACAGCACGGCAAAACACTGGATCCATTTCGTTTGATGAATGCGGATGCCAAGGCGCGCCGCCTGAGCAAACTGGGTGTTGACCGGCTCTACGAGATTAGTTTCACCACCGCACTAGCCGAACTGAGCGACCGTGATTTTGCCCGCCAGATTTTGGTTGATGGAATGGGCGTGTCTCATGTGGTCGTCGGTGCCGATTTCCGGTTTGGCAAAGGGCGGACAGGAGACGCAAAGACGCTTGCGGCCTATGGTGCCGAGATGGGTTTTGGCGTGACAATTTCCGACATGATTTCGACCCCCGTTGGCGAGGTGTCTTCGACCAATATTCGTGCGGCACTGACCGAGGGACGCCCCCAAGATGCCGCCGCAATGCTAGGGCATTGGCACCGGATCGAGGGCGAGGTTATTCGCGGCGACCAACGCGGTCGCGAGCTGGGGTATCCCACTGCGAACGTGTCGATTGACGGGCTGCACCAGCCAATGTTCGGGGTCTACGCGATCAAGGTTGATGTCTTGGATGGCGCACATGTCGGCACCTATGACGGGGCCGCCTCGATTGGCGTGCGTCCGATGTTCGGTGTGAACACGCCAAACTGCGAGAACTTCCTCTTTGATTTCCAAGGGGATCTATATGGCTCACGCATCTCGGTTGCGTTGGTTGAATTTCTTCGCGGCGAAGAGAACTTTGACAGTCTCGACGCGCTGATCACGCAGATGGGCGCCGATTGCATCAAAGCAAGAGAGATCTTGTCAGATGTCTGACCCAATCAACCGCTCTTCGGTAAGGCGCGAGTTTTGGGCGCATGTTCCGACGGAAAAGATGACAGCCACCGAATGGGAAGCGCTGTGCGACGGCTGCGGTAAATGCTGTTTGAACAAACTCGAGGACGAAGACACTGGCCACGTGGTTCTGACCCGTATCGCGTGCCGCCTGCTGGATGACACAAGCTGCCATTGCAGCCAGTACGAAATTCGCCACCAATTTGTGCCTGAGTGCATCCAATTGACACCCAAGTCGCTGCCCGATCATATGTATTGGATGCCCGACACCTGCGCCTACCGGTTGATCTACGAGGGCCGCCCACTGTTTCCATGGCACCCTCTGATTTCCGGCAATGCCCAATCGGTCCATGATGCAGGCGTTTCGGCCCAAGGCATTACGGAATCCGAAATGGACATCCATGAGGATGATTGGGAAGACTATGTAATCGAGGAGCCGACCTGATGTTTTTTGCCTCTGACAATGCAGGCCCAGTTCACCCCAAGGTGATGCAGGCCCTGAACGATGCCAACACAGGCTATGCGATGCCATACGGCAACGACGAAATCATGAACCGTGTGCGTGCTCAGGTCCGCGAGATCTTTGAAGCACCAGATGCAGCTGTCTTTTTGGTTGCAACAGGAACGGCTGCGAACTCTTTGATCCTAGCCACCCAATGCCAACCCTATGAGACCGTCTTTTGTCACCGCGTGGCCCACATCCACGAAGACGAATGCAACGCACCCGAGTTCTATTCTGGCGGGGCGAAACTGTCGCTGGTCGAAGGCGAGAATGGCAAAATGACGCCAGACACATTGCGTGCAGCCATCGTGGCCGAAGAAGTGCGCGGAGTGCACGGCCCCCAACGTGGGCCTGTGTCGATCACCCAAGTCACCGAAAAGGGCACCGTCTATTCAGTTGATGAACTGACGGCGCTGACAACGGTCGCAAAGGACTACGGTCTGCCTACGCATCTGGACGGGGCGCGTTTCACCAATGCGATGGTTGCGTTGGGCTGCAGCCCTGCAGAAATGACATGGAAGGCCGGCATCGACGTGGTGAGCTTTGGCGGCACCAAGAACGGACTGATGGGTGTTGAGATCGTCGTTCTGTTTGACCGAAAACAAGCGTGGGAATTCGAGCTGCGCCGCAAACGGGGTGCGCATCTGTTTTCCAAGCACCGCTATTTGTCTGCACAGGTCGAGGCCTACCTGACGGACGGGCTATGGACCGATATGGCGACCTCTGCCAACCGTGCAGGCGCGCGCATGGCTGACGGCCTACGGGCGATCCCGCATGCCGATTTGGTCTTTCCTGCGCAGAGCAATTTGCTGTTCGCAACTTTCCCGCGGTCAGCACATCAACGGCTGAATGACGCAGGTGCGGTCTATTACATCATGTCCGGCTCGCTAGAAGGCGACGATCCAGACGAGCCTCTGCTGGCGCGGATTGTTTGTGATTGGTCAGCCAAGGATGCGGACATCGACCAATACCTAGCGCTCGTGCGCGGCGATTGATCTAGGCCAACGCCGCTGCCAATTCGGCAGGGTGGGTCACCGACATCATATGCGCCGCACCGTCGATCAGCAGCTCGGTCATTGACGACCGTCCCAAGAGTCCGCAGTGAATAGCCCCAACGATCGCAGGCGAAGCCGAGCCGCGGATCAGCGTCGTTGGTATGGCCAGCGCCTCTAGCCGCCCTGCCCCAAGCAACTGCGAGCGGTCCTGTTCCAAGAATGCCCCCGTCGCCGGAATGATGTGAATGCGGTCGGTCAGATAGGCGCGCTGTGGTGCAGGCAATTTGTCCCAGTTTTCTCCACTGCCCCAATGTGCCGTGAATTGACGCGTTGGCGTTTCGCGGTCACCCGCCTCAAAGGCCTCTTGGAATGGTGCAAAAAACGTCAGATGGTCACGGTGCGCCTGAGTTCCAGCAGCCGCTGCAAACAGCACCGGTTCAATGAGGCTAAGCCGTGCGATGCGGTCAGGGTGTTCCAGAGCCAAGCGAAGGGAAAGCGCGCCCCCCAGCGAATGGCCAATCAGATGGCAGGGTTCATCCGGTAAAACGGCCAAGAGCGCCGCGAGAGCCACGTCTGAATAGTCAGCTTGCCCGTCCCAATCGCCCGCCCGCCCATGTCCCAGTAGGTCGACCAAGACCGGACGCTCAGCCAACGCCATATAGGCGCACACCCCACGCCATATGCCCGCATGGGCCAGCGCAGGGTGCACAAAGACTGTTGGTATCGTCGTCAACGCTTAGAGGTTGTCCATGAGGTGTGCGTGCAGATCGCCCAGACGATCCTGGCCCCAGAACCGCTCGTCGGTTTCGGTGATATAGAACGGCACACCAAAGGCACCGCATGAAACGGCCTCTTCGAGGTTGGCCGCATAGGTTTCGGCCGAACCAAGCATATCCGCATCAGCCAACGCTGGGTCAAAGCCCGCTTTGCTCAGGCAGTCGCGGATAACGTCGTCTTGGGAGATGTCACGATCTTCGGCCCAGACCGCGCGCGTAATTGCATGAACGAGGACGCCCATGTCGCCGCCACCGCCATTTGCCGCCGCGATGATCGCGTAGGACGATGGCGCAGGGTTGGTAGGCCAAAACGCTGGTTTCAGGTTGATCGGCAGACCAACGAGACTGGCTTGGCGGCGCATATCTTGCAGGCGGTATTCCTGACGATTGGGGTGTCTGTCTTTTGGTGGTGTGCCGCCCGTGCGACCAAACAGGGCCGCCACGTCCAGTGGCTTGTACGCGATTGTTGCGCCACATTCGCCTGCGATTTCTTCGAGCCGCGTGCCCGCCATATACGTAAAGGGCGAGAGTGTCGCAAAGTAGTAATCAATATGTGCCATTTGCCCACCTTTAGGTTCAGATTTCTTTGCGAGACCCTATCCGTGTGCTAGGCGGTGTCAACGTTACGATTCTGTGACATGGCGCTGCTTGGGGACCACATACGATGGCAAATGTTCTTGAACCAAAACTGATTGCGGGCAACGCAAATCAACCATTGGCAAAAGCGGTCGCGCGACGGATGTCGATGCACCGTGGAATGAACGTCGAATTGTGCGATGCACGGGTCGAACGATTCAACGACGGAGAGGTCTTTGTCGAGGTTTACGAGAACGTCCGCGGTGAGGACATGTACATCGTCCAGCCCACATCAAACCCCGCCAATGACAACCTCATGGAACTGCTGATCATCGCAGACGCGCTGCGCCGCTCGTCAGCCGCACGCATCACTGCTGTGATCCCTTACTTTGGGTATGCCCGTCAGGATCGCCGCTCGAAGGCGCGCACACCAATCACAGCCAAGCTTGTGTCAAACATGATTGTCGAGGCTGGCATCGAACGGGTTCTGACGCTCGATTTGCATGCGACCCAGATCCAAGGCTTTTTCGATATTCCGGTCGACAATCTCTATGCGTCGCCGATCTATGCACTGGATGCAAAACATCATTTTCGCGACCAAATGGATGACTTGATGGTCGTATCACCAGACGTTGGTGGTGTGGCCCGTGCTCGTGATCTGGCCCAACGGATCAATGCGCCGCTGTCGATCGTCGACAAGCGTCGCGGCAAACCCGGTGAAGTCGCTGAGATGACCGTGATCGGTGATGTCAGTGACCGCGTTTGTATCATCGTCGATGACATCGTGGATACGGCTGGCACCCTATGCAAAGCTGCTGAAGTCCTGATGGAGAACGGCGCAAAGGAAGTTCATTCCTACATCACACACGGTGTTCTGTCGGGCCCTGCCATTGAGCGAATCACAAACTCAGCGATGAAGAGCCTTGTGATCACCGATACGATTAAGCCGACCCAAGCGGTCGCTGACGCCCATAATATCCGTATCGTGCCAACCGCACCCATGTTCGCCCAAGCGATCCTGAACACATGGAGCGGCACATCTGTCTCATCGCTGTTCAATCACAAGACATTGGGTCCAATCTACGAAGGTTTGTACGCCGCTGAATAAGCGCACAACCTAAAGAGAAAACAGGCGGTGTTGACCCAAGGGTCACGCCGCCTTTTTCATGCATGGTCTATCTAGGCGTTAGTAGAGATCTCACTCATCGGCATGACGCAGTTCACCAATGGCTGTCCAGCCGACCCGCAATCGGGCAACGCTTGTGTCGCCCCATGTCTGGAACTCGATCTTAAAGCCATCGTTCATCACGTCCACGGCACGGATGTCGCCACGGGTATTGGTCGTGCCGTCAAAGTCCCACATGGTCATAAACACTTGGGCAATCGGCGGGGTTCTAAAGCTCTCGGAAAACTTGACCTCTTGTGTCGCCGAGCGGTCACCGGTGCCGGTCCACATCTCGCCATTGTTCTCGAAATCCGAAAACATAATAACTTCGCCTTGATCGGCACCAACATAGTGGTTTTGTAGTCGCTTCATTCAAAATGACCTAACACGTGGACCCCCTGCATAATTCGGGAATTTGGCGCAAATTGGGCTAAAAATGACAAAAGGCCGCGGTTGATACCACGGCCTTTTGCAGAAATCAAAATGTCCGGTGGATCAGTTGTTGTTAGACAACCCCATATCACCACCCATTGCGACCATGTCTGACAACAGTTTAGCCGCGTCATCGACGGGACCAGGCTGGTTGTCAAAACCGTCGCCAGATTTAGCTGCTTCTACCGCTGCACGGGCTTCGGCCACCATCGCATCAAAATGCTCTTGGGTGACTTCACCGCGAGGCAAGGCCTGCTCGGCCAAAACCGACAAGCCCTCGCTGCTCATTTCAGCAAAGCCGCCGGACACGATATATTCGTCTGTCCCACCCGCATGGACAACACGCAGAACGCCAGGGCGCAGGGTCGTGATGACCGGTGCGTGGTTTGGCATCGCTGTCATATCACCGTCAGCGCCAGGGATCTGAACCTCGGTCACCTCGAGCGACGCAAGAGCGCGCTCGGGGCTTACAAGGCTGAATTGCATGGTGTCTGCCATATCGGCTCCTTACGCCGCGTCTGCGGCCATTTGCTCGGCTTTTGCGATCACTTCGTCGATGCCGCCAACCATGTAGAAGGCGCCCTCGGGCAGGTGATCGTATTCGCCAGCAACAACAGCTTTGAACGACGTGATTGTGTCTGCCAGAGGCACCTGCTTACCGTCAGAACCGGTAAAGACCTTTGCTACGTCAAACGGCTGGGACAAGAAACGCTCGATCTTACGGGCGCGTGCCACAGTCAATTTGTCGTCCTCGGACAATTCGTCCATGCCGAGAATGGCGATGATGTCCTGCAGCGATTTGTAGCGCTGAAGGATACCTTGGACGTCACGTGCAACCTGATAGTGCTCGGCACCAACAATGGACGGGTCCATCAGGCGCGATGTCGAGTCGAGCGGGTCAACCGCAGGGTAGATACCCTTTTCCGAAATCGCACGGTTGAGAACGGTTGTCGCGTCGAGGTGCGCAAACGATGTCGCTGGTGCTGGGTCGGTGAGGTCGTCCGCAGGCACGTACACGGCCTGAACCGATGTGATCGAGCCGGACTTGGTCGACGTAATGCGTTCCTGCATCTGGCCCATGTCTGTGGCCAGTGTTGGCTGGTAGCCCACCGCGGATGGGATACGACCCAAAAGCGCAGACACCTCGGAACCCGCCTGAGTAAAGCGGAAGATGTTGTCGACGAAAAACAGAACGTCTGTACCGGACTGGTCGCGGAACTGCTCGGCCAGTGTCAGACCTGTCAGGGCCACACGCATACGCGCACCGGGAGGTTCGTTCATCTGGCCGTAGACCAGTGCAACTTTGGAGTCGACGAGGTTATCAGGAACGATAACGCCGGATTCGATCATCTCGTGGTAAAGGTCGTTACCTTCACGTGTACGCTCGCCCACACCCGCAAATACGGAGAAGCCAGAGTGCACTTTGGCGATGTTGTTGATCAATTCCATGATGAGAACTGTTTTACCAACACCCGCACCACCGAAGAGGCCAATTTTACCACCCTTCGCGTAAGGCGCGAGAAGGTCGATAACTTTGATGCCTGTTTCCAGAACAACCGATTCAGTCGACTGCTCGGCGAACTCAGGTGCGTCAGCGTGGATCGAGCGGTGCTCGTCAGCTTTGACAGGTGCGCCTTCGTCGACGGGCTCGCCCACAACGTTCAGGATGCGGCCCAGTGTGGCGTTGCCCACTGGAACTGTGATTGGGCCACCTGTGTCGGTGACAGCTTGACCACGAACCAGACCTTCGGTCGAGTCCATCGCAATGGCGCGAACTGTGTTCTCACCGAGGTGCTGTGCAACCTCGAGAACCAGCTTTTTGCCGTTGTTGTCAGTGTTCAGCGAGTTGAGGATTTCCGGCAGGTCGCCCTCGAACTGCACGTCCACAACGGCGCCAATCACCTGAGTGATTTTGCCGGTGGCTGCTTTTGCTTTTGCCATGTTGTTTCTCCGGTTCGGTCTTAGAGCGCTTCAGCGCCCGAGATAATTTCAATCAGCTCGTTCGTGATGACGGCCTGACGCGAGCGGTTAAACTCAACAGTCAGTTTATCGATCATCTCGCCCGCGTTGCGTGTGGCGTTGTCCATCGCAGACATCCGTGCACCCTGTTCGGATGCACCGTTCTCTAGCAGCGCCGAGAAAATGGCCGTGGCCACACCGCGCGGCAGAAGATCGGCAAGGATTGCCTCTTCGCTGGGTTCATAGTCGTACATCGCCGATACGCTGGCATCTTCAGCTTCTTCAAACGAAGCCGGGATAACCTGTTGCGCCGTTGGGATCTGGGTCACAACGTTGACGAACTTGGAATAGAACAACGTAGCGACGTCGTACTCACCCGCATCAAAGCGAGCCAGAACGTCCTTGGCGATGCCCTGTGCGTCGGTATAGCCCACGCGCTTGACTTCGGTCAGGTCGACGTGGCCGACGAACATGTCGCCGAAGTCACGCTTGAGCGCGTCGCGGCCCTTTTTGCCAACAGTCAAAACCTTAACGGTCTTGCCTGCAGCGGTCAATTCGTTCGCCTTGGCACGCACCAATTTCGCGATGTTACCGTTAAAGCCACCGCACAAACCACGCTCGGAGGTCATAACGACCAAGAGATGCGTGTTGTCCACACCTGTGCCGGACAACAGTTTGGGCGCGCCCTCACCGGTACCAACACTTGAGGCCAGCGCACCCATCACAGCATTAAAA
Source organism: Thalassobium sp. R2A62 (assembly GCF_000161835.1). Classification (GTDB taxonomy): domain Bacteria; phylum Pseudomonadota; class Alphaproteobacteria; order Rhodobacterales; family Rhodobacteraceae; genus Thalassobium. The sequence continues at coordinate 3,117,735 of NZ_GG697169.2, read as the reverse complement.
CGCTCTGTATAGGGACGCGAGGCTTCGGCAGCTTCTTGGGCGCGGCGGAGTTTAGCCGCCGCGACCATCTGCATGGCCTTCGTGATCTTGCGGGTCGATTTGACCGACTCGATCCGAGTTTTGAGATCCTTGAGACTTGGCATTGCCTACGTCCCCTTACGCGAAATCTTTGGCGAAAGCGTCGAGTGCCGATTTGATCTTGTCTTCGGCGTCGCCTTTGATCTTTGGATCTTCGTTTGTGATGAAGTCCAGAACATCAGCGTGCTTGCCGCGCAGGTGCGCCAGAAGACCAGCTTCGAATTCGCCAACGCGGTTCACGTCAACTTTGTCGAGGTAGCCTTTGGTGCCCGCGTAGATCACGCAAACGATTTCGGCGTTTGTCAGCGGTGCGTACTGTGGCTGTTTCATCAACTCGGTCAGACGTGCACCCCGGTTCAGTAACTGCTGAGTTGCGGCATCAAGATCGGAACCAAACTGAGCAAACGCTGCCATCTCGCGGTACTGAGCAAGCTCGAGCTTAACCGGACCAGCAACAGATTTCATCGCGTTTGTCTGAGCGGACGAACCAACACGAGACACCGACAAACCTGTGTTCACAGCAGGGCGGATACCCTGATAGAACAGCTCGGATTCGAGGAAGATCTGACCGTCTGTGATCGAAATCACGTTTGTCGGAATAAACGCCGACACGTCGCCGCCCTGTGTTTCAATGATCGGCAGCGCTGTGAGCGAGCCAGAACCGTAATCTTCGTTCAGCTTGCACGAACGCTCGAGCAGGCGAGAGTGAAGATAGAAAACGTCACCAGGATAAGCTTCACGTCCGGGTGGGCGACGCAGAAGCAAAGACATCTGACGGTAAGACACAGCCTGTTTTGTCAGGTCATCATATACGATGAGAGCGTGCTTGCCGTTGTCGCGGAATTCTTCGGCCATCGCAGTCGCTGCGTATGGTGCAAGGAACTGCATCGGAGCAGGGTCGGACGCAGTCGCGGCCACAACGATCGAATACTCAATCGCGCCTGTCTCTTCGAGCTTTTTAACAAGCTGAGCAACAGTCGAACGCTTTTGACCGATCGCTACATAGACACAGTACAGCTTGTCGCTGTCGCTCTTGGCGGCATCGTTGTAGGATTTTTGGTTCAGGATTGCATCGAGCGCGATCGCTGTTTTACCAATCTGACGGTCGCCGATGATCAGCTCGCGCTGGCCACGGCCAACTGGGATCATCGCGTCAACAGATTTGAGGCCCGTCGCCATCGGCTCGTGAACCGATTTACGTGGGATAATGCCAGGCGCTTTTACGTCAGCAACGCGGCGTGTCTTGGTTTTGATCGGGCCTTTGCCGTCCAGCGGGTTGCCCAGACCGTCAACAACACGACCGAGCAATGCTTCGCCAGCAGGAACGTCCACGATCGAGTTGGTGCGCTTAACAGTGTCACCTTCTTTAATGTCGCGGTCAGAACCGAAGATAACAACACCGACGTTGTCGCTCTCGAGATTCAAGGCCATGCCCTGAATACCGCCGGGGAATTCAACCATCTCACCGGCCTGAACATTGTCCAGACCGTATACGCGGGCGATACCGTCGCCCACTGAGAGAACGCGGCCCACTTCGGCCACTTCAGCTTCTTTGCCAAAGTTTTTAATCTGGTCCTTAAGGATCGCAGAGATTTCTGCAGCTTGGATCGCCATTATCCGACCTCTTTCATGGTGTTTTGGAGTGCGTCGAGCTTGGAGCGGATCGACGTGTCGATCATCTTCGAGCCCACTTTCACGATAAGACCGCCGATGAGGGATTCATCAACGGTCGTATTGATTTTGACAGTCTTGCCGATCTGCTCTTTGAGCGTCTTGGCCAGCTTGTCCGACTGCGCCTTAGTCAATGCCTTGGCTGCGGTCACGTCTGCGGTGACTTCACCTTTTTCTTCTGCGATCTTTTCACGCAGCTGTTCAACCAACTGGGGCAGAACAAACAAACGACCCTTTTGCGCCATCAGCGCGAGGGTGTTTGAAACAATAGGTGAGAGTTCCATTTTCTTGGCAATCGCGGTGATCGCGGCGCCTTGTGCGTCGCGGCCGTAGATTGGCGACGAGATTAGGTCTGCAAAATCTGAACTGTCGTCCAGAGCAGCGCCCAATGCGTCTACATCAGTCTCTAGCGCTTTGAGCTTTTTGCCATCTTTGGCAAGATCAAACACTGCCGACGCATAGCGATCAGCGATGCTTGTTGAAATCGAAGCTGGTTCGGACACGTCCACCCTTCCGATGTCTAGGCCTGTCCCAGACGCGTATATGCGTCTCGTTCCGGCGTTGTACCTAGCCCAAACAACAGCATGAGCCACAAATCAGGGGCGATGTAGCAGACGGTTATCGCTGCCGCAACAGGCATCGAAAGTTATCCACAGTGCGTCTTTGGCGCGCTCAAAGAGTTTATTTTTAAGGGCTTAGTCGCCGGATTCCACCAAAACAGGGCGTTGCGACATAACGCCCGACGAAAATACCATGCGAATCTGGGCATCTTTTGGGGGCAAATCACCTGATCTGGGGTAATTTTATCGAGCGGGTGGCGCGAATTTGAAACAATTGCGCCTTAATGCCGTCGATGTTTCTGAATACTCGTCAATCATGGTGCAAGACCAAGCATGATTTGGCTCGCGCGCGCATCTCTCGCACCACTTACAAATTCTATTACTGTCTAGGAGAGTGTCGTGACTGGGTTTGGTGTTTTTGAATATGGCGTGCTGGCCTTTATGGTCCTTGGCCTTGCCAACAGCTTTTTTGATCTCGATTTCGGAAAAATTCTGGGATCTGAGCGCGGCGACGACGAGACAACAGATCCTGGTGTCGCCACGATCACCGATGACGAAGGCACCGTCAGCACGATTGACCTGGCGATGTCGACCGATGTGATTGGTACGACCGGCGACGATACCATCCAAGCAGACGAAGCATCGGCGCTTGCTTTGAATGTACGGGGCGAAGAAGGCGACGATACAATCAACGTAGGTTTTGGTGCGAATGTCGACGGCGGTGAAGGTGATGACACGATCAACCTGAACATCACGGCCGAGGCGCTCGAGGTCGAAAATGCGCGTAGTGGCACGATCGATCTGACCGAACCCGAAGATGCGCTGAACATCGAATTGCCAGATGAGTTCGAGGGCAACGTCCATGTTGTCACATTGACCGAGACTGTCACCAATGGCTCGGAGATCACAACAACCGAAACAATGTATCTGACCACATCTGAAAGCGATGAAGCGTTCGATCCGACACAGTTTAATTCCATCGAGGAAGATTAATTCCATCGAGGAAGAAGAAGCTGCCGGCTACACCCGTCTTGCGGTGATTGGCTTGGGCAGCACTGTCGATACGCTGGACGCAGACGGCAACGTCGAATCCACAACGGGCGCTATCAACGCGGACCCCCTTGTGGTTGTGGATGCCGAAGTCACCACGACCACCGAAGTTTTGGCATCTTCTGATGCGGCGGATGATGAAGGTGACGACGAGACGGAAGATACAGGAACCGACGACACGGAAACAGATGACGGCGCAGGTGGTGAAGAAGACGACACCGAGACCGCGGACGATTCTGAGGAAACGGACGACGGAGCCGAGGAAGAAGACGCTGGTGAGGAAACCGGAGACACCGGCACAGATCCAGAAGATGAAGAAGAAGATACTGCGGTCGCAGTGTAAGTGGTCGTCGCAGCAACAGCTCTTACAGACGCCTAAGGTTCTAGGCGCTGCGTTCTTGGCGATGCCCGACCTCTTGCTGGTTCGGGCGTCGCGATCCCTTCTAGGACACGCAGCGGTTTGCGCACTTTTTCTGTTAGACCAGACCTAGGTTTTGCCGCGACCTGCTTGCTGACTTCGACCATCAACACCCCGCCCGCGGTGATCCACGGCAAACTGCTTCCCATACGCTCCCAAAAAGCGGCTGTCTTGCGCCAGAATTTGCGGTGCGAGGGTGGTTGATAGAGCGTAGACAACGTGTGTTCTGTAACAAACCGATGTTTGCGCAATTGCGTTTCAAGCTGGCCCAACGAATAGGGCCGCCCATACCCCAATGGCGTCTGGTCGCGCCGCGACCATAGGCCTGCGCGGTTCGGAACCACAAACACGGCCCGCCCCCCCGGACCTAGAACGCGCCAACATTCCTCGAGCAGGGCAGCTGGATAGTCAGACGTCTCGAGCCCGTGCATCACGACCAACCGGTCAACGGTACCCGTTTCAATCGGCCATAGCATTTCCTGACACAGGACGCTGATATTATCGGCGCCATCCGGCCACGCCATAACGCCTTGTGGTCCCGGCATGAGCCCGACAACCCGCCGCGCTTCGCCCAAGAACGGACGCAGCAATGGCACAGCAAACCCAAAGCCCACAACCGACTGGCCCTTGGTTTCGGGCCACATTTCTCGCAAATGATTCCGCACGGTTTTTTGCGCGGCACGACCAAGCGTGCTGCGATAGTAAAAGCTGCGTAGATCCACCACATCAAGATGCATTGCGCATTGGCTCCGTCCTTGCGACAGTTGTACCCACGATAACAGCAAGGCGCGCAAAAGCTATGGCAATCGAAATCGTCACCCTGCCCTGTCTTGAAGACAACTATGCCTACATCATCCACGACCCTGTCAGCACGGCGACAGCACTGGTTGATGTGGCCGATCATGAACCGATCTTGGCCGAGCTTGACCGTCGTGGCTGGCGCCTGACCGACGTTTGGATCACGCACCATCATTGGGATCACGTTGATGGCCTAGCCCCGCTATTGGACGCGCTTGCAGCCAAGGGGATTGCGCCACTTGTTACTGCAGCTGCCGCCGATATGCACCGCATGCCAGAAGGATTGATCACAGACACGGTCGAGGAAGGCTCGAACATGCGGTTTGGCGATCATCCTGTCCAAGTCTTTGATGTCTCGGGTCACACCATTAACCACATTGCGTTTTACCTCGCGGCTGCAAATGCTGCGTTCACTGCCGATAGCCTGATGGCGTTGGGATGTGGCCGCTTGTTCGAAGGTACACCCGCGCAGATGTGGAAAAGCTTGCAAAAACTGCGTGTTTTGCCACCTGAAACGGTCATTTGTTCCGGCCATGAATATACCGCGAGCAACGCCAAATTCGCGCTGACTATTGAACCTGACAATTCCGAGCTTATCTCTCGCGTCCGGGCCGTTACTGCGGCGCGGGACAAAGGCGTGCCAACTGTACCCAGCCTATTGTCGGATGAAATCAACACAAACCCGTTTTTGCGCGCAGATCACCCCGATCTGCAACACGCAGTCGGTATGGCAGGTGCGAATGCGTCTGAAGTCTTCGCTCACGTGCGCCGCGCCAAGGATCAATTCTAGGGCAAAACGCCACAGACACGCCCCATTTGAGGGCTAAAAACAGGGCCGAACACACCGAATGGTGATTTTGTGACCCGAAAAACGAAGAAACTGCTTGAAGTGCGGCGATTTAAGCCAAACTTTAAGAGTTAGAGGCCACGGTTGGAACGGGCACTCGCCCACCCCGACCCCGATTATGAGGAGCACGCGACGTGCCGTCTTTCTCGAACACGCTGGAACAGTCCATTCACTCTGCCTTGGCGCTCGCCAATGCACGCAATCACGAGCTCGCAACGCTCGAGCATTTGTTGCTTGCGTTGATCGATGAACCCGACGCCGCCCGCGTGATGCAGGCCTGTTCAGTCGATCTCGATGATCTGCGCAAAACCCTCACGACATTCATCGAAGATGATCTCAGCACACTCGCCACCGATGTCGAAGGATCCGAAGCGGTTCCAACGGCCGCATTCCAGCGTGTGATCCAGCGTGCAGCGATCCATGTGCAATCCTCTGGCCGCAACGAAGTCACAGGCGCAAACGTGCTGGTGGCGATTTTCGCGGAACGTGAATCGAATGCGGCGTACTTCCTGCAAGAGCAGGATATGACCCGCTATGATGCTGTGAACTTTATCGCCCATGGTGTTGCCAAAGATCCGGCGTTTGGCGAAGCACGCCCAGTCAGCGGCGCGCCCGATCTCGACGACGAGCTGGGCGCACCAGAAACCGAAAAAGAAGAATCCGCGCTCGAGAAATATTGCGTCGATCTGAACGCCAAAGCACGCAAGAACGAGATCGACCCACTGATCGGTCGCAGCCACGAGGTAGAGCGCTGTATCCAAGTGCTGTGCCGTCGTCGCAAGAATAACCCGCTGCTTGTAGGCGACCCTGGCGTGGGTAAAACTGCAATTGCAGAAGGCCTCGCTCGCAAGATCGTTGCAGGTGAGACACCCGAAGTCCTGTCTGGGGCCACAATCTATTCGCTCGATATGGGCGCATTGCTGGCCGGCACACGGTATCGCGGTGACTTCGAAGAGCGGCTCAAGGCTGTGATGACCGAGATGGAGGATCATCCAGACGCTGTTTTGTTTATTGACGAGATCCACACCGTCATTGGTGCTGGTGCGACATCAGGCGGCGCGATGGACGCGTCTAACTTGCTGAAACCTGCATTGCAGGGTGGCAAGCTGCGCTGCATGGGATCGACCACCTACAAAGAATTCCGTCAGCACTTTGAAAAAGACCGCGCCCTGTCGCGTCGTTTCCAAAAAATCGACGTGACCGAGCCATCTGTCGAAGACGCGATCAAAATCCTACGCGGTCTTAAGCCGTATTTCGAAGAGCACCATTCGATCAAATACACGTCGGATGCGATCAAGACTGCAGTCGAGCTATCGTCGCGCTATATTAACGATCGCAAGCTGCCAGACAAAGCCATCGACGTCATCGATGAAGCTGGCGCTGCTCAACATCTGGTTGCTGAATCCAAGCGTCGCAAGACAATTGGCGCCAAGGAGATCGAAGCCGTCGTCGCAAAAATTGCGCGTATCCCGCCCAAGAACGTCAGCAAAGACGATGCCGAGGTTCTGCGCGATCTCGAAAAATCGCTCAAACGCGTTGTCTTTGGCCAAGATCCGGCAATCGATGCTCTGTCCTCAGCGATCAAGCTAGCGCGTGCCGGTTTGCGTGAACCTGAAAAACCGATTGGTAACTACCTCTTTGCGGGTCCAACCGGCGTCGGTAAAACCGAAGTTGCAAAACAGCTGGCTGACACGCTTGGCGTCGAGCTGCTGCGCTTTGACATGTCCGAGTACATGGAAAAGCATGCGGTTTCGCGTTTGATTGGTGCACCTCCTGGCTATGTTGGCTTTGACCAAGGTGGCATGCTGACGGATGGTGTTGATCAGAACCCTCACTGCGTTCTGCTGCTCGACGAGATGGAAAAGGCACACCCTGACGTCTACAACATTCTGTTGCAGGTGATGGACCACGGCAAATTGACCGACCACAACGGTCGTACCGTCGATTTCCGCAATGTGATCTTGATCATGACATCGAACGCGGGCGCAACCGAACTGGCCAAGGCGGCGATCGGATTTGGCCGTGATCACCGCGAGGGTGAAGATACTGCCGCGATCGAACGGACGTTTACGCCAGAATTCAGAAATCGGCTTGATGCGACCATTTCCTTTGCTCCATTGCCCAAGGATGTCATCCTTCAGGTCGTCGAGAAGTTCGTGCTGCAGCTCGAGGCACAGCTGATGGATCGCAACGTGACCATCGAACTGTCAAAACCGGCTGCAGAATGGCTGGCTGACAAAGGGTATGATGTCAAAATGGGTGCGCGTCCTCTGGGCCGCGTCATTCAAGAACACATCAAGAAACCGCTGGCCGAAGAGTTACTGTTCGGCAAGCTCGCCAAAGGTGGTGTGGTCAAAGTGGGCGTCAAAAAGGGTGAATTGCATCTGGAAACACTTGCCCCAGAACAACCGCGCCTCTCTGACAAGGGCGACAAGCCACCGCTGTTGACGGCCGATTGATCAAACAGACGACACATGCCGCAATTGGGGCGGCTCTGACCCTCGCAACGCCAGCCGTTGCGAGGGATCCTATTTTGCGGCAACCCATCGCCTGCACCTTGGGTGAGACCTGCTATATTCAGCAATACGTGGATCACGACGCCAGCAGCGGGACCTCTGACTTTCGCTGTTCGAAACTAACCTATGATGGCCATAAGGGTACCGATTTTGGGCTCTATTCACTCGCGGATCAGGCTGCGGGCGTTGACGTGCTTGCCGCCGCACCGGGAACCGTGGTCGCCACACGCAACCACATGCCCGACATCCTAAGCAACGCACCAGACGCACCGTCAGTCGATGGTGTTGAATGCGGCAATGGCCTGGTCATTCGTCATGGCGACGGTTGGGAAACGCAGTACTGCCACATGATGCAGGACTCGATCATCGTGTCCAAAGGCGACCGGGTCGCAGCGGATACCGTTTTGGGGCAAGTCGGCCTAAGCGGTCGGACCGAATTCCCTCATCTGCATCTCTCGGTTCGGCATCGGGGCACCGTGATTGACCCGTTTGATGCAGACGGCGGAATATCATGCACCAACAATACAGAAACCACATTGTGGGAAGACCCGATTAACTATGTCCCTGGCGGGATTTTGGCCGTTGGTTTTTCCGAGGAAGTCCCTGCATTTGACGACATCAAGGCCGGCGGCGCCCATGAAACCACCCTTGTGGCTAACGCGGCAAGCCTCGTGGCGTGGGGCTTTGCCTATGGCGGGCAAGTGGCCGACACCATGGCAATCACCATCACAGGGCCAGATGGTACGATCCTCTATGAGGGTGAAAATACGCTGGAACGTAACCAAGCCCAGTTTTTCCGCGCGGGCGGGAAACGTCTGCGCGCAAACGCTTGGCCTACCGGGCGCTATTCAGCAATTATCAAGCTGATCCGTGATGGTGAAATTCTCGACCAGTCCCAAACCGAAATGACCGTGGAACGCCCCTAGCGTTCCGTGAATTTCAGTTCGATCCTGCGGTTTTGGGCCCGCGCCTGGTCTGAATCCCCGTTGGTCACCGGCTGGTATTGGCCAAAGCCATTGGCGGCCAGACGGTTTGGTGGAATGCCTAGAAAATTAACCATGTAAAGCACAACAGACAGAGCCCGTGCTTGGCTCAGTTCCCAGTTGTTGGCGAATTGACCTAGGCCTGACAACGGGGTGTTGTCAGTGTGTCCGTCGACGCGGATCACCCAATTGATACTGGGTGGAATTTCGCTCGCGACACCGCGCAGGATGCCCGCGACTTTTGCAATCTCATCGCGACCAGCGTCGGACAAATCCGCACTGCCAGGACGAAACAAAACCTCGGATGCAAACACAAAGCGGTCGCCTTCAATCCGCACACCGTCTTGACCTTCGAGCAAGTCACGCAACTGTCCAAAAAACTCTGAGCGATACCGCTCGAGATCTTGAGCTTCAGCTTCGAGCCGCTTTCGTTCAGCTTCTTCCAACTCGGCACGCTTGCGCTGTTCTTGGGCGACGCGCGCCAATGCCGCGTTCAATTGCGCGCCCAATGCCTGAATCTCGACGTCCGATGCCGCATCTTGTTCCGAGGCCACATCGAGAAGGGTTTGAAGCGATGCCAGCTGGGTGCGCAATTGCGCGACCTGTTGGTTCAACGCCTCAATCCGCAGCTGGCCTTCGTCTGAAATCGCCTGTTCCTCTGCCAATCGCGCACGCGCAGCCGCAAGAAGCGTTTCTTGCTGCTCTGCTTCAGTCAGGCGATCTTCGATCGCACGCTCGGCCGCGAGACGCGCAGCCAAGGCCGCTGCGAGCTGGTCTCGCAGAGCATCTGCACCCTGCCCTTGTGCATCCATCGCGGCGCGCGCTGCAGCAAGCTCATTGATCGCCTTGTCCCGTTCGGCCAATGCCGCGGCCAATTGATCACGGAGATCAGCAGCACCAGCGCCAGCTTGATCCGCAGCCGCACGGGCCGCGGCCAAATCAGCCTCGACCGCAGCCTTTTGGTCCAGGGCCGCATCCAACGCGACTTGCAGGCGCGCAACCTCGGTCTGGGACGCACCGATTTGCGACGTCAGAGTTGCAATCTCATCGTTCGCAGCACCCAGTTCGGCGGTCAGCGCCGACGTTGTTTCGCCACCCGCCTCAATTGCGGCTTGGGCCGCACGCACTTGGGCATTGATGTCTTCGTTCTCAAGCAGTGCCGCAGCGAGCCGTGCCTCGATTTGCGACCGATCCGCATTGGCGGCCAGCGCTCCTTCTAGCGCGGTGCGAGCCGCCTCAAGGTCGCCATCGCTGACCTCTTGGGCGAGCAGCGCAGCTGCCAGTTGGGCGGCAACATCGTCTTGTGCGGCTTTGGCCGCGGCGAGCAAGGTCAACGTGTCCTCAGCGGCCTGCCTTTGCTCTTCGAGTGCGAGGGTCATTGCGGTCAGTTCGGCATCCGCATCCTGTAGTTTTGCGCGCAACGCTTCGGCTGCTGCTGCATCTACCAACTGCTGTGCTTCTAGCTCAGAGATTTGCGTTTGTGCCGCCTCAAGCGTTGCGGTTGTGTCAGACTGTTCTGCCCGTAATTCAGCAATCAAAGCATCAAGTGCGTCGCGACGGGCTGCCGCCAATCGCGCGGCCTCAGCAGCGGCATCAATTTCATCGCGCGATTGCGCCAGCGCAAGGTTCAGCGCCTCTTGTTCAGAAAGCAGCCGCGATTGCTCTGCCTCAAGCCCTGCGATTTGCTCGCGCGCCTGATCGCGGCCTGCCAATAGGGCAGCGACTTGGGCCTCGAACCCTGTGATCCGCGTTGTGGCCGCTGCCAGTTCGGCGGTTCGGGCATCTCGTTCAGCGGTCAGGCTGGCTATCAATGCAGACTGAGTTGCAGCCTCTTGGGCGGCATTGTCGAGATTGGTGGTGAGGGTTCCAACCTGTGTTTGCAAATCCGCAGCGTCGGCTTGGGAAATACCCAAGGCCTCGTTCAGCGCGATCACTTGGGCCGTCAGTTGGTCCAGTTCGGTTTCTTGTCCAGTGATCGTTTCGCGCAGAACAAATTGCACAACCATAAAGATGGTCAGCACGAACATCAGAACCAGCAATAGCCCTGTCATTGCGTCCACAAACCCCGGCCAGATCGAGGCTTGGAACCGCTGTCCTGATCTGCGGCTCAGCGCCATCGGTTACTCCTTGGGGGCGCGTTTGCGCGCAGGAGGGTTCTGTTGCCGCAGCGCGCGGCTGAGTGCGGCAAGGTCAGTGCGCAACTCGGCCATAGTCTCTTGGCGACCTGCGGCCATCTCTTCGAGAATACGGAGCATTTGGACATCGATCGACCGCAGTCGCATGCGGCTCTCGGCATCCATACCATCACCACCTGCCCCGCCACCTTCGGCCAGCTGGGCGATCAGTCGGTCCTGCCCTTCGGCGACACGGTCCAGTGCTGCAGACCCGCCGCCGGTGTTCAATGAATTCGCGAGCCCCGCAATAGCGCCCGTTAGATTATCTAGTCGTTCATCGACCTGCGCGCGACTGATGTCCGACTGAACGAACATTTGCTGCAGGCTCTCCATTTGTTCGGCCATGTGATCAAGCACGGTGGTCATCGCGTCCTGTTCAAAACTGCCACCATCCTCGCCACTAGAGAAACTGACGCGCGTGATCGTCGACAGCCATTCCTCAAGCTCGCGGTAGAACCGGTTTTGACCGTGGCCTGCGAACAATTCGAGCAATCCTAGGATCAACGACCCTGCAAGCCCCAAGAGAGACGATCCAAAGGCGACACCCATACCGCCGAGCTGCGCCTCAAGGCCGGTCATCAAACGGCCAAAGACCTCGACCCCGCCTTCGTCCTCGGTCGGGGCAAGTGAACGGATCGTATCGACCACAGCGGGAACCGTTGTGGCCAAGCCATAAAACGTCCCCAAGAGGCCGAGAAAAATCAGCATATTGACCAGATAGCGCGTGATCTCGCGTGCCTCATCAATCCGCGTCGCGACGGAATCGAGGATAGAACGGGTCGAACTGGCGCCCATCTGCATCCGCGCGCCGCGAGACCGCAGCAATGACGCCAACGGAGCCAGCAATTGCGGTGCTTTGACCAAATTATGGCCCAAACGTTCCTTTGCAAATCCTTCGATCCAGCCAACAGAACTGATCAACGTGATGACCTGCCAGAAACAGGCGATGACACCTACAAAGAATACCAAAACGATAAAGCCGTTCAGGTAGGGGTTTGCCAGAAACACAGGTGCGACGCTGGGGTACACTAGATAGGCGCCCACGCCCACCAGCGCGAGCACGATCAACATCGATGTAATTTGTCTGACCGGCTGGGAAAATTGCGGTTCAGTCTCGGGGCCCTTGGTGTCCATGTGGACGGGTCCTCTCTGCTCTGTCTCAACTGGGGCTAGGATACGTCCAATGCCGGCAAAACCCAAATAAATTATGCGGTATCGCCAGCAAGCTCGCGGACACGCCCAGTGAGCCATGTCATATCGTCGTCACGGACACCAATTTCGTCCAACATCTGTGTCGTATTATACAGGTATTCGGTGTTCGGCCCCCGCCCACCTGTCGCGTGGGCAATGCGCTGTGCCTGCTCTTCGAGTGGGAAATTACAATACTGTTCGTGTTCGCGGTTGATCACATAGGCCAACGCCGTCAACGCACGCCCGTCATCTGCGTGCAGCGTCACGGTGTCCTCGACATAAGCCGATGAAATCAGCTCGCGCTCACGCAGATACGCAAGCACACGGTCATGATCATCGTCTGCGACCCGCAACGCGAGACCCGTACATGCTTTGCCAGCCGACTGATCCAAGGCCAAAACCAAACCCGGATGCTCGTCTGTGCCGCGGTGATGGATCGACAGCATGCAAAAGCTGCGCGAATAGTCATCCAATCGCGCCCGTACGGTTTCAGCCGCATCAAACCCAGGGTTCCACAACAGCGACCCGTAACCAAACACCCAAAAGCTCATACTGCTGGTTCTCCTTTGTCTGTCGCTATAAACAACGCCCAACTTATGGGAAAGGCCCGTCAGATGCGTAAACTCTTTGTGCTTATCCTCGTCGCCGCAGCAGGCTACAGCGGATATTGGTTTGTCGGATCGTCTGCGGCCGAAAAGGGTGGCATCGCCGCACTGGATCAACTGCAGGCTGATGGGCTCGATATCAGCTATGATAGCCTAACCACCCGTGGCTTTCCTTCGCGGTTTGATACCACGATCGAAAACATCGATATCACCGATCCGGCGACAGGATTGGGATGGGCCGCGCCCTTTGTTCAAATTTTTGCACTGAGCTATCAGCCAAACGAGATCATCACCGTTTGGCCGAACACACAGACCGTCAAGACCCGAAACCAAGATGTCGAAGTTCTGACCCAAGACATGCGTGCCAGCGTCGCCTTTGATCCGAACACCGATCTCACGCTGAACCGCGGCACGATGGAAATTGACGCCGCGGCTTTGCTGCTTGGGGACACCCAAGAGTTACGCTTTGATCGGTCGTTGTCATCTATTCGTCAGGCCGAAGGGCGCACCAACGGCTATGATCTCTATGCTGATGTGCAGCGGTTGAATTTGCCCGATGACGCGGCTGCGTTGCTAGATCCCTCTGGGTCGCTGCCGCGTGCGATCGATCTGGTCAAACTTGACGCCACAGTCGCGCTAGACCGTCCGCTAGACCGTCACACGTCGCCAGTGAACAAACCGCAACCGACCGAAATCAACATGCGAGATGTGTCCATAACGTGGGGCGATATGAGCGTGGCGATGTCAGGCGATCTGGATCTCGACACGACAGGTCTTCCAACGGGCGAAGTCACGCTTGCCCTGCGCAACTGGCCTGCGATGGTCGCCGCCCTACAGTCAGTGGGTGTGTTGGATTTGCGCAGCCAAAAGATGTTATCTGCGACGCTTTCTGGGATGTCCGGTGACGGCGACGGTCCTGTCGAGGTCACCGTCAAGATGCGCAGTGGCGCCATGAGCCTAGGGTTCATCCCACTGGGTCGCGTGCCCCGTATCCGGTTCTAGCGACAGTACGATCCGCTGCGATACCGCGCCGTGTCAAAATGGAAATGATCGCGGTGGAACCTATCCGCCTCGGGGCCAAGCACGGTGCCGAACGGCCCACACGCAGCGCGGTGCATCTGACGCAAGGCGCGCCCTTTGGCCCCGCTGTTCCAATCGGTTAGAACGCTCATCTCGGACTCGTCGTTCAACCCAATGCCAGCAATATCAATTGCACGACCACTGCCATGTTCCGAAACCTTGGCGCCTGGTTGGTTGTTGCGCATCCGGCAAGCAAAGCCCGCTGCGACACGCAATGATCTAATGCCGCCCCCTTGGGTCCCAACGGCAGGTTTTGCACCGTTCTCGACCCATGTGCGCAACGCGCGTGCCGTTGTGCAATCCATCCGCGCGGGGGTGCTAAGCAGAACACCGGCAACAGAACGCACGCGCACCGGATTTACGACACCACAGCCAGCGATCCGCCTCGGTATGTCGGCAATTGCCTCGCCGTGGATGTTCAGATCCCCACAGACCGCACCCCTCGCCCGTTCATCAGAACGTCGCTGGCCCATTGCCAAAATCGCGGCCGGTCTATTTACCGGACGTTCCGTCAAAAGAGGTGCATGTTTGGTCGCCCGGTAGACGATCACACTGCTTTGAAAGGCGCGTTCGGCCAATACAGCATCATTGCGCAACTGAGGACGCAGCGGTCGCAAACTGGCGACGCTCGATGTTGAAATCCGATCTTCTTGGACTGCTGGAATTGTTTGCGCGACGTCACGTGCGATTGGTCGGAGCGATTGGCTTGGCCCATCGGCCAAAGCTGATCCCGCCAAAAGCACTGCGATCGAACCCGCAAATCTGCGCATTAGTTTTCTCCGCCATCCTGTCTGCCAAAGTTCGCAGCCTCTGTATCCTGTCCGGCCTCAACAATACCACGGCGGAGCGCGCGGGTACGGGTGAAATAGGCATGAAGCAGCTCACCATCCCCCGTGCGGATTGCGCGCTGCAACGCAAAAAGTTCTTCGGTAAAACGCCCCAAGACCTCGAGCGTGGCTTCTTTATTGTTCAGGAACACATCGCGCCACATGGTCGGATCGCTGGCAGCAATGCGCGTAAAATCCCGAAACCCAGACGCTGAATAGTTGATCACTTCGCTCTCGCTAACACGGGCGAGATCATCGGCGACCCCAACCATCGTGTAAGCGATCAAATGCGGCGCATGTGATGTGACCGACAGCACCAAATCGTGATGATCTGCATCCATCACGTTGACGTTGCTGCCCAGACCTTCCCAAAAATTGGTGAGGCGCGATACGGCGACACGATCGACATTTTCGCCGGCAGGCACGATCAGACACCAACGGTTGTCAAAAAGTTCAGCAAACCCAGACGTCGGTCCCGACTTTTCGGTTCCCGCAATCGGGTGTGCTGGAATGAAATGCACATTGTCGGGCAACGCGGGGCCAACAGCGTCGATCACCGCGCGCTTGACGGATCCAACATCGCTGACGGTGGCGCCATCCATCAAATGAGGTGCGATTTCCACAGCGATCCCGCCCATGACACCGACAGGGACACACAGGATCACCAGATCGGCCCCTTTGACCGCATCTGCGGCAGTGTCGGTCACGACGTCACACAGCCCAATCTCGCGGGCTGTGGTGCGCGACGCTTCGGATTTGGCATAGCCAACAATTTCATGCGCCAGATTTGCGCGACGAATACCATGGGCGATGGACGAGGCGATGAGCCCCAAACCGATTAGCGCCACTCGATCATATAGCTCGCTCATCCGGTCTCTCCGTCTTCTTTGAATTGCGCGACTGCATGGGCGACCCGTTTGCATGCCGCCTCGTCCCCGATGGTGATCCGCAAACAATTGGGCAACCCGTAGCCACCAACCCGCCGGACCAAGATCCCTTGGGTCTTGAGAAAGTCATCGCATGCATTTGCTTCGACTTTGGTTGCGAACCGCGCGAGGATGAAATTTGCCAGCGACGTGTCAGACGGCACACCCAGCGCGGCTAAAGCTTCGGCTAGCCATGTCCGCCAGCGAGCGTTGTCTGCACGGCACTTGTCTGCGTAGGTTTGGTCTCTTACAGCCGCTTCTGCCGCAGCCAGCGCTGGCACAGATAGGTTGAACGGCCCGCGCACGCGGTTCAGAACGTCAATGATCGCTTGGGGGGCATACCCCCAACCCACGCGCAATCCGCCCAACCCATACAGTTTCGAAAAAGTTCGCGTCATCACAACATTTTCGCGCGCCTCAACAATCGAAGCACCACCATCATAGCCATCAACAAATTCGGCATAGGCGCCATCTAGAACGAGGATCACATGGGGCGGTAGCCGCTCGGCAAGCTCGGACATCTGCGCGACTGAAATCATCGTGCTGGTCGGGTTGGCGGGGTTCGCAATGAACACCAGTCGCGTCTTGTCCGTGCAGCCTGCGACTATGGCATCGATATCCACAACACGGTCACGCTCGGCCACCTCGACAGGGGTCGCGCCCGCCGCGAGTGCCGAAATCCGGTACATCGAAAATCCGTGCTCAGTGAACAGGACCTCGTCGCCGATGCCAGCGTAGGCTTGGCATAAAAAGGTAATAATCTCGTCCGAGCCGACACCACAAATGATCCGCTCCGGGTCGAGGTCGTGGACTTCGCCAATCGCTGTGCGCAGGGCGATTTGATCGGTCGGGGGGTAAATGTTCAGGCCGCGTCCTGCACGACTGTAGGCATCAATGGCTTCGGGGCTTGGTCCCGCCAAGTTCTCGTTCGATGAAAGTTTGAGAACATTGGACTGCCCTTCGGCACCAGATGCGCCACTTTGGTACAGTTTGATGTCCATAATGCCAGATTGCGGCGTGATCGCAGTCATTGTCGTTCCCCCTTGATTGGGTTTCTAACGGGTGGCCTGACCAAGAGCCAGACGCAAAAAAGGCCGCGCTGGTCTCCCAACGCGGCCTTTTGGAATGTGTGTCTGCCAAGATTAGTTCTTGGCGTAGAATTCCACGACGAGGTTGGGCTCCATCATCACGGGATATGGAACATCGCCCAAACCAGGAGTGCGCACAAAGGTTGCAGTCATTTTCGAATGATCCGCATCAACGTAGTCAGGAACGTCACGCTCGGCCAACTGAACGGCCTCGAGGACAACAGCCAACTGCTTGGAACGATCACGCACCTCGATCACGTCGCCTTCTTTGACGCGGTAGGATGGGATGTTCACTTTTTTGCCGTTCACTTTGACGTGGCCGTGGTTCACGAACTGACGTGCAGCGAAAACGGTTGGAACGAACTTGGCACGGTAAACAACCGCGTCGAGACGGCGCTCGAGCAGACCAATAAGGTTTTCACCTGTATCGCCTTTTACACGCTCAGCTTCGGCATAGATCCGACGGAACTGCTTCTCTGTCAGATCACCGTAATAACCCTTGAGCTTTTGCTTAGCGCGCAGCTGTGTACCAAAGTCAGACAGTTTGCCCTTGCGGCGCTGGCCGTGCTGGCCGGGGCCGTATTCGCGGCGGTTCACTGGGGATTTTGGACGGCCCCAGATGTTTTCGCCCATACGGCGGTCAATTTTGTGCTTGGCAGACGTGCGTTTTGTCACGGCTGTTCTCCTTCTTAGGGAGCCACACGAGGTGGCTATGAAGGGCGTTGTCCTCTGGGCCGAAACCCCGACAGGGACCCTCTTGCGAGGACCACCAACACCATTGAAAGGCGGCGTATAAACGACCAACCCCACGAGTCAACAGCTAACAGCCGATTCAAACCCACGTTTTGTCATGAAAAAAAGCCCGCCCGATGAGGGGCGGACTAATAACAGAATGCGCCGAAAGGCGCGCAATCGGATCAGGCGACGTCGTGACGCAAGATTGCCGCCTCGGACGCTGACAACGACCGGCGCGCATAGGTGCCATATGACGTCGCATCTTCCACCACTTGGGGCATTTGCGCGACAAGACGTTCACGCTCTTGCGGCGTGATCGTGCTGAGTGATCCACTTGCTGGGTGAAAGCTCTCGGTTTCTACGCCGTTGGCGAACACAACCTGATGCTCTTCGAGCAGCATGTGGATATAGGTCACTTCGCGGACGGAATGATCAATGAACACCGTTTCTTCGTTCACAAGATCGCTTGCCGCGACCAGCACCTCGTCTGCATTGAACAAAGACCGCGCTTTGGGCCCCCGCACGATGATGCGGTGATCTGGCGACACCAGCAAACCTTGGTCAGGGATGTCATCGCCCAACGCAGTTTGGACCAAACGAACCGGTGCAAAACGGGGCATCGCATGAAGGCGCGCACCGGTGATCCGGCGGCGACCCATCCACAGCACCTCTTGGCACCCGTTGTCTTTGGTCTGGATTTTGACCCCTTCGTCGATTTCGTCGACAAGACGCGGGCCGTCCTCGCACTGAATCATAGTGCCTGGAGTAAAGCAGATGACGCCACCTGCGTTGGCGACTTCATTTTGCCATGCGGTCATGTCGATCGCTTGGTTCACGACCCACAGTTCGGCCTCTCGCGGCGGAATTGCGTCGTGGAACATCAACAATGGTCGTCCGCCCGTAGGGCGTTCAATCAGCGTCACGGTCCATGTGCCTCGGCCGTCCGTTACTGTAAAACTAGCGTCAAAAAACAGGGCGGAATCTGGATCCGCCTCAGCCTTTTCGATCAATGCGTCTACGTCACATCCGTCTACGGCCCCAATCAGCCGTTTCAAGGTGCGCGCGGCGCGTCTGCGTAAGTCTGCCTCTCCAATCGCGGAGCTCAGTTTGAGCACCTCGCGTGGACCATCCACGCGCACGGCCTCTCCGGTCCAACGCCATACCGCGCCCGTCCGTAAGGATGATATTGGTGCAGCCCAAAGGCCGTCCAACTCCGTCTGCGACCAGGAAATGACAAACGCGCCCTCAAAGCCCGTTTCCATTACTGCTTGCCTGCCTCTTTGTTCCCACGTCTTTGCGCGGATTTATTATTGGTTGTGTTTAACCGAGCTTATTCGCGCCGATCAAGACCCTACGATAGCCTTCTGATCAAAAGTTGAAATTCAGCTTGAGCGAGCCCAGAAACTGGCCTTCGCTTTGGCCTTCAAACTCTTCTGAAAGGTAGGTCACACCATAGAAAAAAGACGTATCTTCGGCCATTTGCCAATGTAGGCCCGCCCGTCCACGGCTGCGTTGCTCTTTTGCCGCAGGACCTGTGTCATTTGGCAAAAAGACGCTATCGCCGACCGCCACGTAGTCAGCGCCAACCACAAAAGAGAAGCCTGTCACGCTATTGTCTGTCCCGCGGTACAACTGGCCAGTTGTGACGTCTCGCAGCAGCAAATCATCACGCCCGACGGGGCCAAAAAATGCGTCAAAACCGATGCGCGCGATGTCTTCAACACCGGCAGAAACTTCGATAAATGGACGCACCATTGCGGGGCCAAACGTATAGCTCTTGGCGACTTCGATTGTGCCGCTCAAATGAAAACCGTCTTCGATTTGATCGTCCAGAACCTCAGGGATCTTTGCGCCGATCAAGCGGTGTACGCTTTCTTGAAAGCCGCCCAAGCCAGTTTGAGGACCAACTGCGACCAGATCAACACCGATTGAGAACTCTGCGCCAAACTCTTCGAAATGGGTGTGGATGCCGAACGAGAACATGCCCGCGTATTGACGGTCATCCGGCGCACGTTGGCTCAGCCTGGACGGCGCGATGATCTCGCTGCGGAAGCGGTATTCAATGATAGCGCCAAATGTGTCTGGCCGAGCGCCATTCCATTCGTAACCTCGCACTTGGCTCAGGACATATGATCCTGTGCGCCAGCGGTCTTTGTTGTCACCGAAATAGTCGTTTGTGAACAAACGCCCGTAGCCCAGAACATCGCGGTCCTGTGCCATCGCTGGCGTTGCTTGAAATCCTGTCACGAGGCCGAGGGCGGCCAATGTGGTGAACGCGAATGCGCGCATTATATTCCCCAATCTATGCCCCCCCGGCGCCCCCCTCATAGGGCGAGCACATTAACCAAGGCTAGTCGGCGATATTCGCAGTCGTCCGACACACCATAACTTGGCCATTCCGCAATACGGGCCCATTGATTTCATTGAGAAAATTTCATCCACCGGCGGCCAAAATGACCATTTACACATATCAAATGACCATCGAAAATTTCAAAAAAAATGCCACCCGAAGGCAGCATTGTGAAAATTAGATGTGGATAAACAAGCAAAATAGCAGTCAGCCCATCCAAAATCGAATCTCATCCGAGGCATTGTCGGGAGGATCTTCGATACATTTCATGATCTCGGTCGGCGAAACCATTACTGCCTCAAACCCATGATGATCCTTTAATCGATACACATTCTTCAAGTGCTGACCGAACAAAAGCTCTAGGATTGCCAGCAAGGTAACTCTAGTTTTCTCGGCCGCCTTCGCCAAATGCACATGCCCTACAGGTATGACATCCAAGACCTCAAATCGCCCTTCGATGAACTTCAAAACCTCATCGATCGACCTCCCATCGATCGCTTTTCCAACCTTACTTTTGAGTTCGTCGTGATCCTGTATTCTGCGCAACTGGCCCAGCTCAATCAAAGCAGCAACCAACGGCCGAGATGCGGACAACATGTCTGGGACCCGGGTGACAGGTGTTGCGTGTTTCGCACGTTCAATAAGAGGTTTCGCTTTAGCGTAATCGGCGACAACATTGGGAGCGCCTTTCAACGGCTCCGTTTCATTAATAACGCCAGCCAGCTCCAGAATTTTCGTCAACGTCTTTGAATGAAGGTGCTCAGCCTTCGCAATAGACGTGATGCTGGCAAAGCGCGGTGTGGTGATCTGCTTGCCCAAGAGCATCTGCCCCGGCACCAATGGCACATTGTCGACGATGACGTCGCGCACGATGTCACGAATGGGTCCTGGATCTTTTGACAGCTTACTGGCGAATAACCAGCCATAGAGCATGCCGAATGCGTTCCTTGGACTCGGGTGCCCGTTCTTTTTGATCGCACTCAGGAGCTGTGTGCTGATAATTTCACGGATTGCATCTTCTCCATCGCGCACAACAGGCCAACCAGTGCGGCCCGCTTCGTCCCACATATCTTCCGTCATTTCAGCTGCCCTTTGCGCTGAACCATATGTCATCAGGCCACCAAGTATGTGCACGGCGCGGCAGGCTTGATCAATACCTTGCCCGTCTAGCCAGGCAGGTCCCGCCTGACCCTCCAGACGTCCTTCGGCGTACTCTTGAAGCGGCGATGGAATCCGCGAAGGAAGCTTCTGTGCCGAAACGCAACCAGCTGTCACAGCATCATTCATCGCTTGAACCTCGTGAAGCATGTCGGTCCACTTGCCCATGCGTACATTGATCAAAGGGATATTGTGCTTTCGACAAGTCCGCACGGGCGAAAGACGCCAGAGTAAACGATGCCGCATAGCTGCGTTTGGCCAAGCCTGCCCATCGCGATCTTCTGCGAGGCAAAACGGGCAAAACCGCGTCACAATACCAGTAGTGAACTCCGCAGAAAACTCGCACCCGCGAAGACTGTAACGGCGCTCGCCCATAGCCATAATCGTGTTTACCAAGACAGGTTCCGGGTCCTAACCGGTGATCTGGCACAATCGCTCAACAGCCTCAGGTTTGCCCGTTGCAAGATCTGCAGCTGGGATACTCATAGCATTTAGAAACGGCAGAACGCGGCCTCCCGTATGGAAGGCCGCTAGTCGTGCTGCCCATGACATGGGCGTTTCGTCATGCTGAAACGGAAGATCTGGGAATAGAGCTGCCATAGCGTTCATCCTTTCCGTTTCCGGCGCGATCGCGGCATTGGCGCGTCATCACCAGCATCGGGATCCAAGACATGATAGTTGTCTGCATAGAAGACATTTTCCGACGCTGGACAGGCCTCGTTCATCGCATAAGCCGACGCGAAGTGATCGATGGTCAGATATTCATCATCCTGCTCAATCGCGAATTCCATAGCCAACAACAACAGTTCGATAGCCCGTCCAAAGCGATATCGCGCGCCATGGAAAATACGACCGATCAAGTCTGACTCAACAGGTGGCTCCAACCCGACTCGGCCGCAATAGTCAGCTAAAACAGCACGATACATGTCGCCATGAACGGTTTCGACCATCTCCGGTAGACCCATCGCCGTAAAGCGGCGCTTCACCTGGGCATCAGAACGGATAACTTCAGCCAATTCTTCAGTGCCAGACAAAACGACAGCGACAGCATTGTCGCCTTGCATGAGCGACTTCAAGGCGCGCAGGATAAGCCTCCGGTCAGCGCAAAAGAGATCCTGCGCCTCATCAATCCAAACCAACGCGGTCTCCAACATGCCGATCCTGTGTCGGAACATCTGCCAAAGGGACCAGGCTTCCTGACGAGGGTTCGCGCCCTCAAATCCCGACTCTTCCAGCAGGGCCAACACCATACTCTTGAAAGTAGCAGGACTCGGAACTGGACAAGCAATCACCGGGCGCGTGTCGACAGAGCGCTCGAGCACCTCGCCCATCTTGCTCAATGTGCGATCCATGAGGTGGGATTTGCCACTACCGGGCGCACCGACCAACATCATCCCGCGGGTCTCACCGGTCCGCGTTAACCGGCGCGCTTGGGGAAGTAATCTCCCCTCCTCATCCCGCCCCAGAAGCCGCTTGACATGCATTGCTGCCTCGCCATCCAAATCAAGTCCAATGTGAAGGTCTCGCACTGCGTCCAACGCCGCCTCTTTTGATACGAAATCCTTCATGATTAGTCCTCCTCGACTGTAAAGTTGGATGGTTTCTTGGGCAGATCAGACGACGCAAAAGATTTGCCCTTCTTGGTGGGGCGAGCTTGCATAGGCGCACCTGTCAGTTCCTCGACAGTCGGAATCTCGCTCCCCAATGTGCCCTTCAGTTGTGTAGGCTCTTTGCGCTCAAAGAACTCGATGCCGGCCAGCAGATTTTTCTCCGCCAGTGCCATACGCTCTTCGGACCAATCCTGAAGATTCAGGCTGGATGCCAACTTGGCCTGCTCATTGCGTTCAGAAATCGCCTTGATCGCCTCCCGCACAGCTAAGCTGTCCATACGGTTCGCCTTTGGGTTCGCCGACTTTGTATGACGCACTGCAGTCAACCACGTTTGCGCTGCGACACCGTCCAGAGTGCTATCCAAAGCAGGAATCTCAAACCATGCCTTCCCGATCCGCACCGAGATCGCGCCGATGTCTTTAGGGTGCCAGCGCACATCAACCTTATGCGGTTTTTTCCGGAGCATATGCTGGTGGAGCGCTTCTGACTGGTACCGTACACCCAAGATTGTGATCCCAGTCTTTTCGAGAACGTACTCCCGTTCTTGACCAAAACACAGACGCATCATTTCCATATCTGGAGAAGACGGCACGCCATATTCCTGCGATAGACGACGCCATGCCTTTACTGGCGTCTCACCGTTCAACCCGCCGTGCGGCGTGTTGTGGTAGATGTCCGTCACCCAGCGGATCAGTGCGAAGGTGAAATCATCCAAGGTTAGGGCAGCGCGCGCCTCGGGGTCAGCATCACCTTTTTCCACGATGCTATTGAAAGTATGGCCCGACAGTCGTGGCGCAAAGTCAGTGGCAAAAGTTCTAAATACACGCTCGATTGTACCACGGTTTTCAGGGACGCCATTCATAGCCATTTCCCAAATGACCCCAAGATCATTGACGGCCATACGAAATCGTTGCGATTTAAAGGCGGGCCCACCGTCGAAAACAATCAATTCTGGGGTGCCGTGCATATCCCAAGAAGTCAGCGCCCCGACGGCATCGCTCCACGCACCCTTGTTGGTCGTGATCATCTCCAACAGTTGAACTGCCGCCTCACTTCCAGGATTGCGGCTCAAGACCATCCCGACAATGCAACGTGTCGCGCAACAGATCGCAGCTGTCAGGGTCCAGCGCCCAAATTTCTTGCGCAATTTGCGATCATCCAAGTCTTGTTCGTCTTCAACGTAGAGCCCCAACGACTTCTTATCTTCGTCTGACATCAATGCGTACATGCCGGTGCTTTGCATGAAAGTGATGACGTCCACGGTCCATTCGTCGATTTCCACCCGCTCCAGTGGACGCGTCACCGAAATGCCAGTCATGACCGGCCGGAATTTTTTGCGCGCAGCGGCCTCACCATTGCGTGCCAATTCAACCTGGTAAGGATCAAGAGCTCGGATCGCTCGGCGGACAGTTTCACGGCTCGGAACGGTCAGAGGGTGCAGGCTCTTTACTTTTCGCTCTTCATTGCGTTTCTCGAAACCCAATACAACCTCTTCATGAACCTGCTCGATCGACGGCCTTTCGAGCGAAAGGTATTTACGCACCTCCTTCATCATCAGACCCGACGCCTCTGGCCCTAAATTACTTGCCCGATTACCCCGGCTATCAATCCGATCAACCAAACCGCTACGACCAAATTCATTCACTGCGGCAAGCCAACGGCGCAGTGTCCGAGCGGCTGGTGGCTTGCTGAAATCTTCTGTCTTCGGAAGCTTTGCATTCCCGCTTGGATTTAGGTTATCTACCAATCCCATAGCCCGCCCCATAAGCCGGTCAACGTTCGCTTTAATAGACACATCTGTAAAACTCATCAGGCCTTCATTACGCATTTCATATGCGGCCTGAGTGTATGCCTCTCTCTTGCTCAAGCGCGTTTTTACGCCAGCCGATAGGCCACCGTAGGCGGTACTTGCATGCAACTGACGTTTCGCCGCAAACTCGGGGTCAAAATAGCCACGTTCCACACGGACACGATGCGCATTGGTCAAACGCTGCATGTCCTCATGGCTGAACTGATGTGCCAACTGGGTTTCATCATCGCGGAGGAAGACAAAGCCAACTTCAGTTTCTTGATGAAAGCGGTAACCAACACCCTCGATCGTAACGCGATCAAATTTGGAGATAGCCAGGCGGGCGTTCTGAGAGAATTGTGTAGGGTTTGAGAGATCCATAAGAGTTTCCTTTCAGGAAGTTGGACGGCTTAGCGCCGCGGAATATGGACGCCGTGAAAGGCGCTGTGGTAATTTTAGTGGTTTCTTGAAATAGGAATTTACCGACTGAGATGCCTTCAAATCTAAGACCCAATCATCGACTTCGACGCGGGCAAACTTCTTGGCATTTCCTTTGATTTCACTGATTGGAGCCAGCCAATAACCGGCGATAGTTCTGTCTGAGTTCATAAAAAACTCGAGTTTGATGCGTGGCATAAGACTTACCTTCATTCACATGGCTGGAGACACCTCAGGCGATGGCCGCCTGAGTGATTTTAGAGATTGAGAAATGAGATCGACCTTGATCAGTTGTCATAAGCCGATCTCGAAGAAAGCAATCAGATCACGCGGGCCCTGAAAACCTCTGTTGAACGCTTGATACGTTCATGCCGAACCATCTTTAGGTGACCAGATTTGATCAGACGAACTGCAGCCCGAAAGCCCATTCCATCAAGGCTTGACTGATCAACCAAGTCACCAATCGTCGTCACGCCGACAGAGGATCCAACGACATCCTGCATGACGGGATCAGCAAAGCAATCCGGGCGGCGCACGGCATGAATCAGTTCAGCGTTAAACAGCTCTACCGGACAGACGTCTTGTTCCGTGAACAGTACGAAATCATCCAAGAAACACTGGTGGATAGCCTGCTCTTTGATACGAGCGAGTTTCGCGATATACTCAGTGCTTACTCGTCCCATTGGACGGACAGCATAGCCGACAACATCTCCATCAATCTGCGTCGCCACAAGGTCGATGTAATGTGTATGGTACTCACCGTGCTCATCATACCAAACGAACGAAACCTGCCCGGTGAGGTCAAGCGTTGAGGAACTTGCCAGCAGTAGCAAAGCCGCATTTTTCTCGAGATGGCTTTCAAGACCGAGGCGAACACCATGATCACCACCGATCACGGCGCCACCAGTAAAATGTCGTTTTGACCCAACTTGGGTGTCACGATCACCACGGCTTGCTTCAGGAAGGCGGGTACCGCCGGAGTGGAAAGGATAGGACATATTTCTGTCTTTCTATTGAGTGGGGTCGCGCCCCAAATTCTTGAGAAGAAAGATCTCGTCAGGCAGCCATCCGCTTGTTCGCGAAACGTCCCTTATGGACGGCGAAATCGGCTTCAGGCGCACCTCCCCCGTTGCCATCGAACGATGACTTGGAGCGAGATCAGGATTTTTTGAAAAACCGATGTCCTTGAAATGGGCCCTCATACGTGGTACCTAATCCTTGCTTAGAGGAAGGCTTCGGTCTTTCAGGAATTGTCGCGGTTTGCTTATGTAGGCCGCGTTTTTCTTTTTTAGGGCTCGGTCATATTCGTTCCTTTTTGTTGTTTCGGCTCATACCAAGAAGTTGCGTTAACGATAGCGTGCGAACGATGCTTAGTGAACTATTTTTACTTTTAAATTCAACACTCTACACGATGCTCACGAGTTCCATTTTCGCATGCGAATTCTCGCAATAGGTTGTGGTTATGGATCTTAGACTTCTAAATCTATGACCCCGGCGACCCCGTCAGTTCGGATTGCCGCTTGCGAAAAACCCTCATCCAAAATCGCACAAGAATTTTTCTCAAACAGGCATTCTCGGTTTCGCTCAGAATCCAGGGCCAGTCGGGCTCCGATTCGTCGCCGCCAACCGAAGGAGTGATGCGAAGTTTAGGCAGACTGACCACGTATTGATGGCCATCGATATGATGAGAATGAAAAAAACACGAGTATCGCTTTCGGACAGTTCTTACGAAACCGGCGCACTAGAATATGCGTCGAAATTACCTGGTTAGGTTATTCGTATGAGCCGTGAAGTGATATGATGTGCTGTGTTTGTCATGGGATAAGATTTGGAGGAACGATCGCCGAGTAACAAGGGAATCCGCGCAACCGTTTTGCCGCCTGCCACTCTACCGTGGCGTGTTCGACACAGGTTGGCACAACATTTTGATTGGGAATTGCGGCCTATTGATCAGCTGAGTAAACGCCTCCCTATCGGATTGGGAGAGTGTGCTCGACCAACGATGTCACCGATAGGGAGAACATCTCGGCTCGGACTAGAAAGCGAATTCGGGTAAATTTCTTCGGAAAATTAATTTCTCAACGAACCTTGAAACGTTGGCCGCAAGCTATCAACGGGCCGGCTTCATAAGCTTTTCTAAATTTGACTTTGCTGACGTGAGATTTGGAAGCTACTGGACTATGCAACGGCTTTGCAGTTGCGCCGGCGAACCTTTTCCCGCTGTTTGCGGTCAACACCCAGTTGCTTCAAGACATATCATATCGGATCAGGCAAAATTGGCATCACGCGCCTTCTCTTTGCAGGCAGCCTAGCAGTCTGACCTCAAAACCGACACAAAGCGTTGCGTTTTTTACCTCCTCCGAGTGTAGCCCCTTTTGGAGATTTGGCATACGTTTGGGGAGATACAGCTCATATATGACACCGTGAAATGTAAAGCGCACTTATCACCCCGGGGTATGTCCCCCCAAAAATGATAAGTGTACTTTACAAAATTTCGATGTTTCGGCCTGGCGGCAAAAAACGGCGACTTGATGGCGCGACTAAGCATCAAGGAATTTCGTCGCCTTCCTAGAACTTTCTAAGCAGGCACAATCGAACCGTCACAGCACCCATTAAACCGAATTGCAGCCCAACCACCCCACAGATAACGTCAGCCTAACAATAAGAGGCAGAGCATATGATTACCGGCACCGTTCGCACACAAATCGACCAAATCTGGAACGCCTTCTGGTCGGGTGGCGTGTCCAACCCGCTATCCGTTATCGAACAGCTCACCTTCCTACTATTCATCAAACGCCTTGACGATCTGCACACTGTCGAAGAACGCAAATCCGAAGACCTCGGCATACCGATGCAACGCAACATCTTTCCCGAAGGTAGCGACGACAAAGGCGAGCCTTACGACAATCTGCGCTGGTCCCGCTTCAAGAACTTCGAAGCCCGCGAGATGATGCGCATTGTCGATGAACACGTCTTCCCATTCTTGCGCCAGATGGGCGAGGAAGGATCGTCCTACGGCACCCACATGAAAGACGCGCGGCTTGGCTTCTCCAATCCAAACCTTCTGGCCAAGGTCGTGCAATTGCTTGACGATATCCCGATGGAGGACCGCGACACCAAGGGCGACGTGTTTGAATACATGCTCGGCAAGATCGCCAGCGCCGGTCAAAACGGCCAGTTCCGCACCCCGCGCCATATCATCAACCTGATGGTCAACCTCATGGCGCCGACACCGCAGGATACCATCTGCGATCCGGCCGCGGGCACCTGCGGGTTTCTGGTCCAGTCGGGGGAATACCTGCGAGACCACCACCCAAAGATGCTGCGCGACAAAGACCAACGCGCGCATTTCCATAACGATATGTTCCACGGCTTTGACTTCGACAGCACCATGCTGCGGATCGGCGCGATGAACATGACACTGCACGGCGTGGAAAACCCTGATGTGGCTTACCGCGATAGCCTTGCCGAGGAACACGGCGCGGATGAGGGACGCTATTCCCTGATCCTTGCCAACCCGCCCTTTGCCGGCTCACTGGATTACGACACGACGTCCAAAGACCTGCTCAAGATGGTCAAAACCAAAAAGACCGAACTCCTGTTCATGGCGCTGTTCTTGCGGCTGATGCGCACAGGCGGACGCGCGGCGGTGGTTGTGCCGGACGGGGTGCTGTTTGGATCCTCCAAGGCGCACAAAGACATCCGCAAAATGCTGGTCGAGGATCACAAACTGGATGCGATCATCAAAATGCCCTCGGGCGTGTTCCGCCCCTATGCCGGTGTGTCCTGCGCCATCGTGGTGTTCACCAAAACCGGCGTCGGCGGCACCGACGACGTATGGTTCTATGATATGGAGGCGGACGGGCAAAGCCTTGATGACAAACGCACGCCATTGCTGGATGACGCCAAACTTGGCCCAACGCCAAAGATCGCGCTGAGCGAAGACGAGCACGCCAAAAACAACCTGCCCGACATTCTGACACGCTGGCAGGCGTTGGAAGTTGAGGCAGAGCGCCCCCGCACTGCCCAAAGCTTTATGGTGCCCGCATCCGAGATCATCGCCACCGGATCATGGGACCTGTCCCTGAACCGCTACAAAGAGATCGAGCACGAAGAGGTGCATCATGACGCCCCCGCCGACATCATCGCCGAACTGCGTAAACTTGAGGCCGAGATTGCCGAAGGCTTGGATACGCTTGAGGGGATGTTGGGATGACGCCAGCCCATTTTGCGCCATTTCTGGAGGTTTGCGATATCCAAGGAGGAACGCAGCCACCCAAAAGCACCTTTATCGACGAGCCAACAGACGGCTACGTCCGTCTCCTGCAAATCCAAGACTTTAAGACCGACAAGAAGGCAGTGTTTGTTCCTGACAAACAGACGTTAAAAAAATGCAGTAAAAACGACATTATGATTGCGCGGTATGGGGCCTCACTCGGAAAAATTCTGTCCGGCCTTGAAGGTGCTTACAATGTCGCGCTGGTCAAGACCATTCCCGATTTGGAACGGTTGGATAGAGCATACTTCGCACATTTTCTTCGCGCGAATGCATTTCAAAGCTTCATCCTCAATCTTGGTGGTCGCGCTGCACAGGCGGGGTTTAATAAGGCCGACCTTGAGCGCATCAAAATCCCCCTCCCGCCGTTGGAGGAGCAGAAGCGGATTGCGGGGATATTGGATCAAGCGGACGCGCTCCGCCGCCTCCGCACCCGCGCCCTCGACAGGTTGAACACCCTCGGACAAGCGATCTTTCATGAGATGTTTGGGGATCCCACTCATAACTTTTCCTTGGCTACTCTTGGCGAGGTCTGCGATGTTCGAGATGGAACACACGACTCACCTAAGTATGTCGAGACAGGCTACCCTCTACTAACATCAAAGAACTTTTCGACTGGGGTGCTATCGTTTGATGGTGCCAAATCGATTTCTGAAGAAGACTACTTCAAGATCAACAAACGTTCTAAAGTGGACTTGGGAGACATCGTAATGCCTATGATCGGAACGATTGGTTCTCCAGTGGTTATCGAAGAAGAAGCTGCCTTCGCAATCAAAAATGTTGCGTTGATCAAATTTGTCGAAGGATCGCCTAAGGCCTCTTTTATTCAAACGTTGTTGTCTGGAGTTTATTTGGAGCGCATTGTCAAAACTCAAGGACGTGGGGGAACTCAGAAATTCGTATCTTTGGGCGACTTAAGAAAACTTCAGTTCCCTTTACCTCCGAAAGAGCAGCAAGAGGCATTCGAAGGCCTGATCAGCGAAATAAAAAAACAAAAATCAAAACTCTGCAATCTCGTAACAACCCAAGAAACCCTCTTCGCCTCCCTCCAACACCGCGCGTTTCGGGGGGAACTTTGATCCCGTCACACTCAAAGGTTGAGAAGCGGCACGCGCCCGTCTAACCTCCTGCGCATACAGGAATTATTTATGACCCAATTTGCCTTTCTCACTACCGATTTCCCCGACCTGAAACAGCACGCCGAAAAGGCGGAAAAGCTGGCCTTGTCCGATCCGCGTGGCGCGTGTTTCTGGGCGCGGTTGACGTTGGAAACCGCCGTCAAATGGCTCTACCGCCGCGACCGCAGTTTGCGTAACCCCTATGATCAAACCTTGGCCGCGTTGATCGCAGAACCCAGCCTAACCGCCCTGACCGGCCCCGCCATCACCACCAAGGCGAAATACATCAAGGATCAGGGCAACCGCGCCGCCCATGACAGCGGCAAGCCCCTCACCGCCAAAGACGCCGCCGCCACGGTGCGCGAGCTGTTCCACGTCTGCTACTGGATCGCCCGCACCTACGCGACAGGCCCCAAGCCCGACCCTGCGTTGACGTTTGATCTGGCCAAGCTGGAAAAATCCCTGACCATCTCGGCCAGCACCGTAGCGCAGATCCAAAACATCGAGGCCGACGTCAAAGCCGCCAACAAACGCGCGGCAGACGCCGAGGAGGCCCGCAAGTCATCCGAGGACGGGTTAAAGGCGGTTGAGGCTGAGCTTGCGCAATTGCGGGCCGAAGTGGCCGCGACCAAGAACGCCAACCAAGCCATCCCAGACGATCACGACTATGGCGAGGCCGAAACCCGCGATGCGTTCATTGATCTGCTGCTACACGAGGCGGGTTGGCCACTCGACCAAACCCGTGATCGCGAATTTCCGGTCAAGGGCATGCCCAACCAAAGCGGTGACGGATTTGTCGATTATGTGCTGTGGGGCGATGATGGCAAACCACTGGCCGTGATCGAGGCCAAACGCACCAAGAAAGACAGCCGCACAGGCCAGCAGCAAGCCAAGCTTTATGCCGACTGCCTAGAGGCCCAATATGGCCGCCGCCCTGTGATGTTCACGACCAACGGCTATGAACATTGGTTGTGGGATGACGCGCAATATCCGCCGCGCCCGGTCTCCGGCTTTTTGAAGAAGGCCGAGTTGGAGTTGCTGCATCAACGGCGCGGCAATGTGAAACCACTAGATGATGTCAAAATCGACGAAGACATCGCCGGACGTTTCTACCAACAACGCGCCATCCGCCGTGTGGGTGAGGCGTTTGAAAAACATGCCCAACGCAAGGCGCTTTTGGTCATGGCCACCGGCAGCGGCAAAACCCGTACGGTGATTGCACTGATCGACCAGTTGATGCGCGCCAACCGTGTGAAACGCGTGCTGTTCTTGGCTGACAGGATCGCCTTGGTGAAACAGGCCCACGGTGCGTTCAAGACACATTTGTCAGCGACCCCAAGCGCCAACCTTTTGGAACGTCACGACCCCAAGAAAAACGACCATTCCGGCGCGCGTGTCTGTATGTCGACCTATCCAACAATGATGGGGTTGATCGAACAGATGAAGGGCGGCCAAAAGCAATTTGGCCCCGGCCACTTCGACATGATCGTCATCGATGAAGCCCACCGTTCCGTTTATCGTAAGTACCGCGCCATTTTTGAGTATTTCGATTGCCTTCTGGTTGGCTTGACCGCCACCCCACGTGAAGAAATCGACAAAGATACCTATTCATTGTTTGGCTTGGAAAAAGGCATTCCGACGGACTCTTATGACCTAGATGATGCCGTCAGTGATGGCTTTCTTGTGCCGCCGAAGACCATTTCTGTCCCTCTGAAGTTTCAACGAGAGGGGATCGCTTATGATCAGCTTTCAGATGACGAGCAGGAAGAATGGGATGCCCTAGAATGGGATGAAGAGGGCAACGTTCCAGATCGGGTTGAAAGCGGAGAGCTTAACAAGTGGCTCTTTAACGAGGATACAGTAGACAAGGTCCTTGAGCATTTGATGCGCAACGGCATCAAAGTTGACGGTGGAGATCGCCTTGGCAAGACCATCATCTTTGCGAAGGGTAACAAGCACGCTCAATTCATCATTGATCGATTTAATGCCAACTACCCGCACTACAAAGGCGAATTCGCCAAGCTTATCGACTATAGCGTGACATACACGCAATCGCTAATCGATGACTTTTCTGAAAAGGATAAGGCTCCGCACATCGCCGTTTCCGTCGACATGCTCGATACCGGTATCGATGTTCCTGAAGTTGTGAACCTGGTCTTTTTCAAAGTTGTGCGTTCAAAAACGAAATTCTGGCAGATGGTCGGGCGTGGAACTCGATTGTGCCCTAATCTGTTTGGCCCAGATGAAGATAAGGACGAATTTGTCATCTTCGATTTCTGCCAAAATTTGGAATTCTTCAGTGAGAACCCAAACTTCACGGACGGCGTTGGGACCAAACCGATGGGTGAACGTCTTTTCGCGACACGGGTAGAGCTGCTCGATGCGGCCCAAGAAGATGACAACCCACACGAAGATCTGGTGCGTTCAGTCAAGCAACGGCTTCAGGATGAAGTGAACGGCATGCCTCTTGATAATTTCATTGTCCGAGCAAAGCGGCGTAGCGTCGAGAGGTTCCAAAAACCTGACAGCTGGTCAGATTTAACTTTAGAAGCACGCATGGCGTTGACCGACGATGTTGCGGGCCTTCCAAGTGCTTTTGAAGATGGTGCTCTACCTGCAAAACAATTCGACTTGCTTTGCTTGAATGCCCAGCTGCGGCTGCTGCAAAACGATGGCGGTTTTAGTTCCCTACAACAACGCATCATTCGTTTCGCATCTTCCCTAGAAGAACTCGAGAACGTGCCCTTGGTGGCAAATGAACTTGAACTAATCTTGGAACTTCAGACAGACATTTTCTGGGAGGACGTCACGGTTGAGATTTTGGAGAACGTGCGCAGGCATCTTCGTGGTTTGGCCGAACTCATAAAACCAAAAGAGCGGAAAATAGTCATTACAGACTTCATCGACGAAATTGGTGAAAGTGCGGATATTGTCATGCCGGATATTGGCAGTGGCGTGGATAAGGCCCGCTTCAAAATGAAAGTTCGCAAGTTTGTTGAGGAACATCGCGACCACATCACCTTGAATAAGGTTAAGTTCGGACAACAACTGACAAAGCAGGACTTAGACGAACTCTCAGCGATCCTTGTAAGCGAAGGGGTTACTGACCAAGAGACATTGAAGAACTTGGATGATGATGGTGGCTTAGGACCTTTCTTAAGGTCGTTAATTGGCCTAGATCGCGCGGCCGCGAAAGACGCGTTTGGCGGGTTTACATCGCTCCATCGTCTTAGTGCAGACCAAACCGAATTCCTTGACCTCATTATCGACAGCTTAACGGAAGGCGGCATTGTTGAACCCGCCGCGTTCTACGAAAGCCCATTCACAGATATAGACGACCAGGGGATTGCAGGCGTCTTTAACCGCGAACAGGCCAAAACAATTGTGGAGATTGTCAGAACACTGAATGACTCCGCAGCAGCATAAGTATTTAGGAATTAGTAATTTTGGTTAAGAAAAAAATTGAGACACCTTCGATGTCTGTAAGGGCAGCAAAGGCCACAGGACGCTCCGCGTTATTTTTGACAAAAACTGCTGGAAAAACAGGTTGGGCGATCGCCAAACCCGTAGGACGAAAAACGGGAAAATTGGCTGCAAAAGGCGGCAAAGCCGTCAAAGATCATGCTGTCGTAAAATATGCAGAGTTTGAACTGAGGCACGCTGACTATACTCGGGAAAACTTTTACGAAAAAGGCGCGATGGCCTTAGAAAATCTTGTCGATGCATTACTCATCGAGAAACAGGGGACTTCGGCAAGGATCGTCAGAGCCCTTTCTGTAAAGCTTGCTGCAGCGGGTACGACTGCTGGTTTATTTTCCATCGCTTCCATTCTTGGAACAGCCAGTACAGGAACAGTAATCTCTTCGCTTTCGGGTGCTGCGTTCAATAGTGCCGCATTGGCATGGATTGGTGGAAGCGTTGCGACAGGCGGATGGATTGTTTTGGGTGCGGCGGCGGCGGGTGGTGCTTTAGCATACTTCGGATCTCGCAAACTGATCAACAAATGGACAGGCAAACGACGCAAGAAAAAGTCCTTAGATGCGCAGGAGATGCGATTTGTTGAAACCTGTTTGATGCTGGCAACCGCATTTCGTGAACGCACCGCTCAAAATGCTGTCTTGGACCCGATCACAGCTAAAACCTTGCAACAGCACCTGAGGAATGACGTGCTCGAACAGCTGGATATCTGCATAGCCAAAGTCACTGACTGGCCGGACATCCCGCGCATGAAACTTGAAGGTCGCAAGGTGGACCTAGTCGCGTTTTTTGACGCCTTATCAACGTTCGAAGGTAAAAAGGTGCCTGCCAGCATGAAGGCAACTGCGACAGCCCCGCTGGTCACCGGTGTGGTTTCTGCGACCATAATGAAACTCATGTCAGATACCTTGCCCGCTTTCTCCGAGGATGAGGAATTGGTGCTTCAAGCGTTGCGTAGGTCGAATAATAGACTAACCGATGCCAGTGAAGCAGAGTTGGCAGACTACGTGCAATCGTTATCCGTAGACCAAATTTCGGGGCTTAAGAACAATGTCAAAGGCATCTACCATGAACTTGCGTTCCAGCAGCGCGAGAACCTTGATGGGGACGAATATATCGTTGAGCTCTTCGATGAAACGAACCACGCCGGAGCGGATGTCCGAATTATCAATACGGTGACAGGCGATTTTTCTGAGGTTCAGCTCAAGGCAACAAACTATGCGTCTTATGTACGTGAACATAACCAAAAATACGAAAACATCGAAGTCCTGACGACCAGTGAAGTTGCGGCTGCATCACCAGATTGGGGGGACACAGGTTTCACCAATGCTGAGATCACAGATGACACCGCCTTGGCACTACAAAAGCTCGACCAAGGTACCGAGGCCGGTGTTATTGACAGTATGGCTGTTGCCGCAATGGTAACACTTGCAACGAATGCTAAGTCTATGTTGAAGGGTGAAACTCTCTCGACTGCCGCAAAGGAGAAACTAATCCAAGACGGGGTAGTGGCCGCAAGCGTCGCCGGCTTGGTTCAACTTATCGTCTAGGATCATTCGCACGATCGCCGTTTGCGCACTCCACGGTCCGTAATAGTTGGAACTAGAAAAACTATGGCTGTGACTCACGGCCCAAAGCATGCGTAATCCCGCATTGCCTTGCGTGCCGCAGCCTGTCGCACATTCGGTGTCGTCAGTTCTTTCCCAGCAAATCCTTCAACACAACATTGTCGAGCATCGTGTCGGCCAGCAGACGCTTCAGCTTGGCGTTCTCATCCTCTATTCATATTCACGAAAAGACCGTCGTTGAATGCGGCCCATTGCTTCCGTTCAACCCACTTCGGTCATTTTGCCACGTGGCAAGTAGGAACGGACTTTCGCTGCAGATCCACGCTTTGCCACCCGATTGGGGTTTTAGTGACCGCCTTAAACGGGTACTCCTTCGTAAGGTTTCATCCATTGCGAGTTATTACTCTTGATCAAAATAGATTTTCACATCCATACAAAAAAGAGTATTCTCGACGCTGCATTTGATTTTTCTCAAGCAAAACTCGACGAATACATTGCAAGTGCAAATCTTGATTGCATAGCGATCACCAATCACAATCTCTTCGATAAGGAACAATTTGTCGCAATCAGAGACTCCGTTTCTGTGCCGGTTTTTCCGGGTATTGAAGTTGATCTTTGCAAAGCCCAAATTCTCGTTTTAAGCGACGGGCAGGACCTCAATAGCTTCGAAGCCCAGTGCAGCCAGATAACTGTTAAATGCGCCGAGGTTGGAGCCTCAATCACTGTCGAAGAGTTCAAAGACATCTTTGGTGATCTGAGTAATTACATATTGATCCCTCATTATGACAAAAAGCCAGCCATGAAAGAGGATACGCTTGCCCAACTCGCCCCGCACGTCACGGCTGGAGAGGTAAGTAGCGTAAAGAAGTTCATGTACTGCATGAACGCGACTGAGAGATTGGTCCCAGTGTACTTTAGTGACTGCCGTGTTCGGGACGAGCTAGATCCATTACCCACACGGCAAACCTACCTAGACTGCGGAGAGCCAACGTTTAGCACCATAAAGGAATGCCTCCGAGACAGGACTAAAGTCGCGCTTTCGAAGGCTGACGGGAACCGTCTGTTTCAGATATTTGAGGATGGTCAACAGCTTTCGACAGGTCTAAATGTGATTCTAGGCGACAGGTCATCCGGAAAGTCTCATACACTTGAGGCCTTAAAGAAACGATTTCCAGAGGCGCACCATATCCGGCAATTTGCATTGGTCGCCAGAAATCCGGATGATGATGAAAAAAAGTTCAACTCATACCTGACACGTAATCAGGGCCTCTTTTCAAAAGATCATCTTGCCGCTCTGCAACAAGTAATTGAGGATGTTCTGGATATCGACTTAGAAGACGATGAGCGTCAAGTTGAAGCGTATATTTCTTCTCTATTGGAATTTGCCCGAGAGCGTGAGCGGCACGACGCTTTTTCCAAGGCGAAGATCTACAGTGAAGACCCATTTCCAGACCGCAACCTTCAAGGGCTCCGAGACCTAATTGCGTCGACCAAGAACCTCATTAGTAACGTGGAGTTCAAAGAAACCGTTGCCAAGTACCTAGCTCGTGAGAGCCTTATCGCTCTCTATATCGACCTGATGCAGCAATATGCGCACCAAGAAGAACTGCGGTTGAAAAGGGTTTGGGTCAACGACCTTGTCCAAAACATTAAATCCAAGCTCCAGTTGCGATCGGCAGCGCCGAGAATAGCTGATGTTGAGTTGTATGATGTTGCTTTAAACAAAAGGAAGATCGGCAAATTCGAAGCCATCGCTAAGCTGGCGCAAGTGCCCAAGACACCACTGCGGAAAAGTATGCGCGGTTTTTCTGTTGTCGCCGAAGTTGGCCCTTTCATGGGTGTCCAAGAATTGTGGAATGTGTTGAGGCGGCGCACGGCATCATTCGCGAATGCTTTCAAGTCATACGAGGAGCCATACAAGTTCCTTCAGGAGTTGAAAGCAATTGGAGGTGAGGTGAAACCTCCTGATTTCTGTAAGTTTTTCGTCAAAATCGACTATCGCATTCTTAACAAAGATGGATTTAACGCGTCGGGTGGCGAGAGGTCAGAGTTCTTCCTTCTTGATGAGATCGAAGGCGCTGCGGATCACGAGATGCTGTTAATCGATGAGCCAGAGTCATCGTTTGATAATTCCTTCCTGAAAGACGACGTGAACGCCCTCATCAAAGAAATGGCAAAGAAGATGCCGGTTGCTGTGGTTACACACAACAACACTGTCGGCATGACCATCAAGCCTGACTATATGCTGTTTACCCGTAAGAGTATTGAAGATGGTGGAATCGTCTGGCGCACGTATTCAGGCTATCCGACCAGCAAGAAGTTGACAGCCCCCGACGGCGCACAGGTGGATACGCTCGACGTAGTGCTTGGAAGCCTAGAAGCGGGTTCAGAGGCATATAACGAAAGAAGGCTGAGCTATGAAAATCTTAAAGATTGACAACGGAAATGGATATTTCTGCCTTGAGCAGGCTGGTGAATGGCAGCCTATCGATACGATTGACAAAACCGCGTTGCTTAAACTCCTAGACTTGTACCTTGATAACGAGGTTGAGCTGGACTCCCCTGATGACCAGAGCTTGAGCAATCAGGCGCATGCAATTATTTATCGTGGTATCTTCGACAAGTTGTCACAGCTTGCCGAAGAAAAAAGCAGATTCAAGGACGAGAGCGAGACCCTCTATCTCGATGAGATGAAGAAGTACGCTACTCAGTGAATAAACTACCGCTGCGTTCCGTCTCGCAATTTTTCTGTTGCTTCCACGAATGTCAGCTTTCCCGTTCTGTTCAAGTCTCCACGCTCCCGCAGCGAATGACCGGTTTCCGCCACCCTCATTGAAGGACTGGCCTAGATACCAACGCCTCAGCCCGATCCAACATCCTGGACAATGTGCGCAGGCTTAGATTGTGTTCAGACCAAATTTCATGATCGAACACCTCGCCCAAAGCGGAAAGGCTCGGCTCAGGAAGTCCGCGCCGTTCACCTTCAGTCAAAGCAAAATCGCGCAACTGAGTTCGCGTCAAATCAGGTAGGTCAAGAACCACGCAACGGCTTTGCAACGGCTCAGGCAAGCCCTTGCGGCTATTCGCGGTCAGCACCCAGTTGGCCCAGGACATGTCGAAGGGGATCTGGTAGAAAGGACACTCCCAACCTTCCGCCGTCATACGCTCCAACAAAGGCAACAGAGCATCCGTTAACGTATGACGCGTTCCGTTATCGGCATTAACGTCTCCCGTCTTTTCGATCTCATCAACGATTACCAGCGGGCCAGCATGGCGCTCGCGAAGTATGGTTTGCATGAGTTTGCCCGGTGCTGCGCTACTCCATCCTCGCTGTGTTCCTACCAATGAAAACGTTCCCGGTTCGCCGGTCGCCTCAATTTTGGTTGTGGGCACCGCAAGGTGATGCGCCAACCGCCGCGCCCAGAAACTTTTGCCGATGCCAGGCGACCCAACCAGAACCAGCGGGTTAAACCGCAACCCAGGCAATCCCTCACGTGCAGATCGCCTGAGGCCATGCCAGACCTCTTCCGTCGCGGGCGCCATCCAAGGCATCTCAGCATGCAACGCGGCTGCGATCTCGTCCGCTTTGTGTTCGGTGTGGATATGGGTCACTGAGACACCATCTCGCAATGCGTTCAATTGGGTCTTGGCGGGATCCGGCAAATGGCCCATGCCGGATAGGCTCTGCACTCGTTCCAAAAATCGGATCGCACGGCGCTTGGTCATTTCGCGGTCATCATCGTTGATCAGCTGGTACCATAGGGTTGGATCATCGCCGCGATCCTCATTCCCCGCAGCGACTAACTTACGGTTCCTCATCTCACGGAGTGTTTCTTTAAGGCGATCTTCAACCTCTCCGAGGCGAGGTAGCTGATCTATGAATTTGAGCGAGCAGAATGAGATGGGGGTTTTCGAGAGAGTCATGGAGGCGTCCTTTCAAAGCACGGACCCATACTGGTTGTGCCAAAGGCCGGAACCGTTTTGGTTCGGCGGTTGAATATGAAAGGCTCCGGAGCCGATAGGAACACTTAGGGAACAAAATGGAGGGCAGATCAATAGGCTGCAACAATCATGCCCAACTGCAAACACCTATGGCGGCCGCCACCCCGAAATTTCCATAAGCAATTGATAAATAAATAAAACCACCGACAGAGAAACTATCGGTGGTCATTTGATGTGTGCGGAGTGGTCAAAAAACACCCCATAATGGCCAAGTTATGCGGGGTTCCACAGCAGTCGCGCGCTATGGCGCATCAGCCACACTTAGAGAATCCACAGCTGGCGCAAGTCATGCAGCCCTCAACCATTCGCAGCTCAAAGCTGCCGCAAGATGTGCAGGCTTTCCCTTTGGGTTTGCCCAACTGAACGACCTCGGCTTGGGGGTCAGTTTTTAGGCCCATTCCCTCGCCGGCGATGAACCCGGTCGACACCATATGCCGTTCGATGACGCCACCAATGGCCGCCAGAATAGAGGGGACGTATTTGCCCTGCATCCATGCGCCGCCGCGCGGGTCGAACACTGCCTTAAGTTCTTCTACGACAAAGGACACATCACCACCGCGCCGGAACACCGCCGAGATCATGCGCGTCAATGCGACGGTCCATGCAAAATGCTCCATATTCTTGGAGTTGATGAACACTTCGAACGGACGCAGCTGTCCGTTAACCACAACATCGTTGACCGTGATGTAGATCGCATGTTCGCTGTCCGGCCACTTCAGCTTGTAAGTCTGGCCATCCAATTCGGTCGGACGATCCAGTGGCTCGGTCATATAAATGATGTCTTGGTCTGCCTCGTCGGACTGGGCCACAACGGGTGCGGGTTTGTCCTCGCTCACACTCAAAACCGAGCCCGTCACATCGTTTGGACGGTAGGTTGTGCAGCCCTTACAGCCAGTGTCCCACGCTTCCATGTAGACCTCTTTGAAGTCTTCAAAGCTGATGTCTTCGGGGCAGTTGATGGTTTTTGAGATCGAGCTGTCGATCCATTTTTGCGCAGCAGCCTGCATGCGGACATGGTCCAACGGGGCAAGCGTCTGAGCGTTGACAAAATGATCCGGCAATTCCGCGTCTGCGCCGTGGATGTCGCGGTACAATTTCACAGCGTAATCAACGACTTCTTCCTCGGTACGGGTGCCGTCTTTTTGCAGAACTTTGCGGGTGTAGGCATAGGCGAAAACTGGCTCGATCCCAGAGGACACGTTGCCCGCGTACAGGCTGATCGTGCCAGTTGGCGCGATGCTGGTCAGCAGGGCGTTGCGAATGCCGTGAGTCCGAATAGCGTCGCGCACATCATCATCCATCGCCATCATCGCATCGCTCTGCAGATACTTGTCGGCGTCGAACAGTGGGAACGCGCCTTTCTCTTTGGCCAAGTCGACCGATGCCAGATAAGCGGCGCGGGCGATCGCGTGCATCCATTGCTCGGTTTGACGCGCCGCGTCCTCGGATCCGTAACGCAGACCAACCATCAACAGCGCATCAGCGAGACCTGTGACCCCCAGACCAATCCGTCGTTTCGCTTGCGCCTCGGCGCGTTGGGCGTCTAGTGGAAATCTCGAAGCGTCGACGACATTGTCCATCATACGAACAGCCGTCGCGACAAGATCGATCATCGCGGCTTCGTCCAGCGCTGCGGCGTCGGTGAAGGGATCAGTGACAATCCGCGACATGTTGATCGAACCCAAAAGGCAGGCGCCATAAGGTGGCAGTGGCTGTTCACCACACGGGTTGGTCGCCGCAATCTCTTCGACATACCCGAGGTTGTTAGCTTTGTTGATGCGGTCAATAAAGATCACACCGGGTTCGGCGTAATCATAGGTCGATTGCATTATTTTGTTCCACAAATCAACGGCTTGAACCGTTTTGCAGACTTGTCCTTTGAACACCAAATCCCAAGGTTGGTCAGCTTTGACAGCCTCCATAAAGGGATCGGTGACAAGAACAGAAACATTGAACATCCGCAGTCGTGCGGCGTCAGACTTTGCGGTGATAAAATCCTCGATGTCGGGGTGATCACAGCGCATCGT
Organism: Thalassobium sp. R2A62; assembly: GCF_000161835.1. Lineage (GTDB taxonomy): Bacteria > Pseudomonadota > Alphaproteobacteria > Rhodobacterales > Rhodobacteraceae > Thalassobium. The sequence goes on along the minus strand of NZ_GG697169.2, from coordinate 3,076,374 downwards.
CGCCATCATCGCACCACGACGTGATCCTGCGGACATGATGGTACGGCACATCGCGTCCCACACATCCATGAACGACAAAGGCCCCGAGGCGTCGGCGGCGACACCTTTGACCGCAGCGCCCTTGGGTCGGATCGTGGAAAAGTCATACCCGATGCCGCCACCCTGTTGCATCGTCAGTGCGGCCTCGCGCAGGTGGTCAAAGATACCGCCCATATCATCAGGCACGGTGCCCATGACAAAACAGTTAAACAGCGTGACAGAACGTTTTGTTCCTGCCCCTGCGGTGATGCGACCTGCGGGCAAATATTTGAAATCTTCCAATGCGTTATAGAATTTTTCTCCCCAATCAGAAGGGGTCTTTTCAACGCTGGCGAGCGACGTCGCAATCCGGGTCCATGTGTCTTCGACAGTTTTGTCGATCGGGGTGCCGTCGGCGTCTTTGAAACGATATTTCATGTCCCAAATAGCTTCGGCGATGGGCGCGGCAAAACGGCTCATAAAACTGATGTCCCCATGGTGGATGATAAGTCGAGAGGTATGATTAATAAAGAAAGCGTTCGATTCTGGCCAGTGCAGATTTGGCCTTGGTAAGGGGCCAAAGGGAGCGCAGCGTTTGGGGGGCATGCGGCACTGGTAGAATCGAACGTTTTACAGTACTATTGCTATATCTTGTGGGTAATGCTGTCAAAGCCAATATATGGGGTGACATATGGTCAAAACAGTCAATCTGCTAAAACTGTCGGTCGGCACGGAAAACGTCGAGGGATTGGCCGCATGGCAGCAGATGAAGCAGGCTCAGGCGCCCGACGGGTTGCCCCGCCATGTCACACGGATGTGGCCAAAACGCGCTGAAGAAATCCTGAATGGTGGCTCGATTTTTTGGGTCATCAAGGGCGTTATTCTGGTCCGCCAACGGATCGTGCGCCTAGACGAGGTGACCCGTGCCGACGGTATAAGGCGCTGTGCGATCGTCTCTGATCCCGAATTGATCCGCGTCGAGGCAACGCCAAAACGGGCGTTCCAAGGGTGGCGGTATCTGACCACCGAGGACGCGCCAAGAGATCTGTCAGGAGACCGGTCAAACGAAGACAGCCTGCCGCCAAGCCTGAGCAAAGCGCTGGCGGATATCGGTGTTCGTTAACGGAGCGTTACCTCAGAATTCTTGTAATTTGTGTATTTTAGGTCCGAAATTACGTAATTTGCGTAATTAGCCGCCCAGCATGTCCACAAGGGCGTCAAAGGTCGATTTCTCGGCCTCGGTCATCGCCGCTGTTTGCGAGGCAAACAGGGTCGCTTGGGATTTGTGGATCGGCTCTTCGGACAACATTTTGAGGTGATTGGCCGTGAGCGTCACACCCGTCGACGTGATGTCAGCGACGGCCTCGGCTGTTTCATTCAAAACGGTGCCTTCGGTCGCACCTTGGCTGTCGACCAATTGATAGTCGGCAACGCCGTTGGCCTGTAGGTAGTCGCGAACAAGACGGTGGAATTTGGTCGCAATCCGCAAACGGAACCCGTGGGTCGCACGAAACGCGGCGCAGGCCGCATCTAGGTCATCGAGTGTGGCCACATCGACCCACGCGTTTGGCACAGCGATGATCAGATCAGCGTGGCCAAAGTCCAAAGGCGCGATTTCGGTAATCTGGGTCGCGTTGAGCGGCAGCTTTTCGTGGATCAGGTCCGACCCCGTAACCCCGAGGTGAATGCGACCAGCGGCCAGTTCGCGCGGGATTTCACCAGCAGAGAGTAGCACCAGTTCGACACCATCGATGCCAGTGACTTCGCCTGCGTATTCGCGATCAGAGCCGGATCTACGCAATGTAATCCCTTGGTCCGCAAACCAAGCGATCGTATCGGCCATCAAGCGACCTTTGGACGGGATACCAAGTTTGATCATGACGCGCCCTCGAGATCGACAATCAGACCGGGGCGAATAACGCCGCCCACGGCAGGAATGGCTGCCCCCTGCCCGAGTTGACGGGTCAGCGCATCATAGCGGCCACCCGTTGCGATTGGGGCAGCGGCCGGATCAGCGCGAAAGCCAAAGACAAAGCCATCGTAGTATTCAAGCAGGGTCCGGCCAAAATCAGTTTCGAACTGGAGCGTGTCCACATTGATACCGCGCACGGCCAATGCGTCGATCCGGCCAGCGAGACGTGTCACCGCAGGCGCCATTGTCGGGATATCAGATGTCAGCGCCTTGAGATTTGCCAGCGCCATTGGGGCCGTGTCGCGGATCGACAGGATTGCATCAATCAACTGAACCTCATCACCCGTGATGGGCGGTGTCGCGGAATCCTCGCGCAGAGCATCAATGCGGGCCGAAACTTCGGCTGCACTGCGCAGGCCGATGTGCGGGAAATCATGCGCCATTGGATCGGATTGTTCCAACAGGGCGACGCGGGTTTCAGGCGCAGGGGTGCGGCCAGAAAACCGGTTCAGCAATTGGCGGAACCGCGCGGGGCGCCAAATGTGACGCAACAGCGCGTTCTTGCGGCGGTCCGTCGTTGCAAGCCCCAGAACCGCAGCCATAAGGATACCAATGTCACCCGTCACAGGTGTCAGATTGAGATGTGACAACGCGTCATTGATCAGAGCAAAAACCTCGGCATCAGCCGCGGCGGGATCATCACGGGCAAAAAGCTCGTACCCGACCTGCAGGTATTCTGTGGCGCGGGCTGGATCGGTTTGCTGGCGGAACACACGGCCCTGATAAGTATAGCGCGCAGGGTCGGCGCCATGGGTCATGTGCATTTGCACAACTGGCACCGTAAAGTCGGGCCGCAACATTTGCTCGCCACGCAGCGGGTCGTGGGTCGTGTAGGCCCGCGCACGAATGTCTTCTCCGTAGAGATCAAGCAACGTGCCTGCGGGCTGCAAGATATCAGCAGACACAGGTGCGGCACCTGCGTCGAGAAAATGCTGGGTCAGGCGCGCGGCCTCAAGTTGAGCGGCAGTTGCGATCATTGGGCGTCCAGAATTTCGCGTACTTTGGCGACAAGATCACCACGCGCCACGGTGAACTGGGCTGGCTGACCTTTCCATTCCTCGACCGTCGCTGTTTTGGCGATTTCAGCGCCAAGGATCAGATCCTTGATCTGGATTTCGCCAGCGGCATGTTCATCGCCACCTTGGATGATCGCGACGGGGCTGTTGCGGGTGTCCGCGTATTTCAGTTGGTTGCCGAAATTCTTGGGGTTGCCCAAATAGACCTCGGCGCGGATGCCAGCGGTGCGCAGTTCTGTGACCATGGTTTGGTAGTCGGCCATGCGGTCACGGTCCATCACGGTCACGACCACGGGGCCGAGAGGTTTTTCCGTCTCTGGTCGCTGCATACGAAGTGCTGCGAGCAAGCGATCAACGCCGATAGAGACACCTGTCGCAGGAACCTCTTGGCCGGTGAAGCGTTTGACCAGATCGTCATAGCGACCGCCACCTGCGACCGAGCCGAATTGGCGCAGGCGGCCTTTTTCGTCTTTGATATCGAACGTCAGTTCGGCCTCGTAGACGGGACCGGTGTAATAGCCGAGACCGCGCACGACCGAGGGGTCCATGACGATACGGTCTGCGTCGTATCCTTGGGCCGCGAGAAGGGTCGCGATGGTTTCAAGTTCGTCAACGCCATCGTTGCCAATTTTGGAACCAGTCGTCAGTTCGCGCAGACGCGCAACCGTCTCAGCACCTGTGTCGCGACGCGCATCCATAAAGCCCATGACAACATCGGCTTGGCTTCCGGTCAGGCCCGCGCCATCCGTGAAATCGCCCGATGCGTCTTTGCGGCCTTTGCCCAACAACGCACGGACGCCGTCGACACCAAGACGGTCGAGTTTGTCGATGGCGCGCAAAACGATGCCGCGCTCGGCCTCGAATTTGGTCGGGTCAGAGGGGTCAAGGACGCCCGCGACTTCCATCACGCCGTTCAGCACTTTGCGGTTGTTGACGCGCACGATGTAGTCGCCGCGTGCAATCCCGACCTCTTCGAGCGTGTCGGACAACATCGCACAAATCTCGGCATCGGCTGCGACGCTGGTTGCGCCGACGGTATCTGCGTCACATTGATAAAACTGACGGAAGCGACCGGGGCCAGGTTTTTCGTTGCGCCAAACGGGGCCCATCGCATAGCGGCGGTACGGTTTGGGCAGGTCGTTTTGGAACTGCGCATAGACGCGGGCCAAGGGCGCGGTCATGTCATAGCGCAGGGCAACCCAATCGCTGTCGTCCTCTTGCCATGCAAACACACCTTCGTTCGGGCGATCCACATCAGGGAGAAATTTACCCAACGCCTCGACCGTTTCAACGGCAGAGGTTTCCAGCGCATCAAAGCCATAGCGCTGATAAACAGCAGAAATCTTGGACAGCATTTCAGAGCGTTCGGTGACGTCTGCGCCAAAATAATCGCGGAAGCCTTTGGGCGTTTGCGCCTTGGGGCGGGGCTGTTTCTTTTGCTTGGCCATGATGTGGTCCTTTGGGTGGTTGAGGGCCGTTTACCGTGCGGGCGGCGGGGGGGCAACTGTGACGTGCAGCTCTGGACGAGGTTTCAGGGGCGTGTTAGGCGGCTGACATGAGCGATACGCAAACCAATCTAGAAGAACAGTTGGCGCATTTGACCCGTACGGTCGATGATTTGTCGGATATTGTGGCCCGCCAAGAAGGCGAGATCGCAAAGCTGACGCGTCGGTTAGAGATGGTGATGCAACGCACTGCAGAACGCGAATTGGCCGAGGGCGGCTCGATCCCGTTGGCAGATCAGCGGCCGCCACACTGGTAGAATTTCCCGTCAGTCCGACCTAGCGGCTCTTGCGATCAATGGCGAGAACGCGACCATCGTGGACCAAAACCTCGACCCAGTCGGCATTCGTGCCAAAGCGTTCGTAGAGTGTAAAGAACATGGTGTTCGCCTCGAGACGTGACATCCGTCCGCCACAAGGTTTGCCAGTGCTAGAACGACAGATCGAATTCTTGACCTTTTCATAGGCCTGATCAGTCGTTGAATAGGGTGCTGATGACAGGGCCTCGTAGCGCAGGAATTCGTGGGTCACGAGATCCCCGGGAGTGACGATATTGGCGGTGAACTGGCGCGCGCATCCGTCTTCGAACCCTGTCAGGTAATAGGTGCGATTGGCGCTGGCATTCGGGATCGTGTCATACAGTTTATACCCCGAGCGATTATCAGGGAACCGTCCAACAGAGTTGCCCAGTGCGCTGCGACCTAGCCCGCAGACCGTCGCGATTTCACCGAATGGCAGAACTGTTCCCGGCTCGACAATGCGGGCATCGGGGCCTGTGCGTTCCGCATTCCGCCGACCAAACAGACCACGGCGCGCCGTTGCTGGTTCGGCTGGCATTTCTGCGACGCTGGCTTGGACAACTTCGTCTTGGGGCGGCGCGTCCGCTGTCGTAGCGGGTGTCAGCGGCGTTGCCGCCGAGGTCGTCTCAGGGTTTAGCAATCGACCAAAAAAACCGCGCCGCGCCGGAAGCGTTTCGGCGGCAGGTGCTGCAGCCTCGACAGGCTCGGTCGGGGCCAGTTCGGCAACGGCATCTGCCGATGCAGGAATTTCAGTTGCGAACGGGGCCGCCTCAGGTGCCGTCGCTGAGGCGAGCGTTGGTTCAACCTCTGCCGCGTCCCTGCTCAACAGACGAGCAAACAAGCCGCGCCGTGCAGGCGGCTCTTCGATCGTCTCTTGGGACTGATTGCCAGCGTCCGCTGCGAGCGTGCCCTCAGAGGGGGTGATTTCAAAATTCTCAGCAGGTTCGATCCCCAGAGCCACGTTTAGGCTGGCATCCACTGCTTCGGTCGAGGGGACATCGTCAGGGGCGGTGTCACGGTTCAAAATCCGAGAAAAGAAGCCGGATACCTGTTCAGCTTCTGGCTCTATAACCGCTGGGGTTTCGAGCGCGCTGTCGTCAACATCGAGATCAGCCAGACGCGGGGTATCGCGCAGCGGATCGCCACACGCCGCCAGCGTCGTCAAAGTGGTCAGCACCAAAATACAGCGATACACCTCTACACACTCCCGTTCCCTGAGCACGGTTTAGCGCACCTGAGACTCTGGGTCCATCCGGCTTTGTTGAGATGCGATTTTTCGCCTAGAGATCTTCGACGGTGATCACACCACCAAGCGATTTCAACGCGCCTTTGATCTGAGGCGAAACGGGGAAATCTTGGCCAAGGTCCATTTCGACCTCGCCGGGCAAATCAGCATTCATCAGGCAGAACAAGATCGGGCCCTTGTTGGCCTTTTGGGTGGCTGTTTTGACCTCTTCGAGGACGGTCGCGACGGATGCAATAGCCGCGGGATCATCGACATAAACCTTGAACCCCGTCGCGCCAGCCTCGGCGACGGCAATGTCGATCGGGGCGACCGAACGGCCCAGCAATTTGAGCTGGTCACTCTCCATTGTGGCCTCGACGGTCACCACGACTTGGGCGCCTGTTTCAAGATGATCGCGGGCTTTCTCAAGCGTATCCGAGAACATCGTCACCTCGAATTGCCCAGTAGGATCAGAGAGTTGCACAAAAGCAAAGCGGTTTCCGCGCGCCGATTTTCGTTCTTGGCGACCCGACACAGTACCGGCCATTTTCACAACACATGCGCCACGCTCAGCCTTGAGCATCACGTCATCCAGCGTCAATGCACCCTTTCGTTTGAGGGCGGGCATATAGTCATCAAGCGGATGGCCAGAGAGGTAGAATCCAATCGCCTTGAACTCCTCGGCCAAACGTTCGGCAGGCAACCAATCGGTGACAGGCGACAGGCGCGGTTCGGGCAGATCATCACCCGCCTCGCCAAAGAGGCTGACCTGATTGCTGCCCCGCTGATCATGAATCGCGGCGGAATAATTGGTCAGCGCATCGAGGCTGTCAAAAATGCGGCGACGGTTGGGATCAAGTTGGTCAAAGGCACCCGCCCGCGCGAGCATTTCCAATGGACGTTTACCGACGCGTTTCAGATCAACCCGGCGCGCCATGTCAAAGACGTTGGCAAAGGGTTTGTCAGCACCTTCGACCATGCGGCCGTCGGTCATCATGCGCATCGCCTCGACGCCCACGTTTTTAAGTGCGCCCAGCGCATAGACCAAAGTGCCGTCAACAACATCAAACGTGGCTTGGGATCGGTTCACGCAAGGCGGTGAATACGGCAGACCCAGACCCTTTTTCACCTCTTGGAAATAGACGGCGAGCTTATCTGTCAGGTGGATATCGCAGTTCATGACACCGGCCATGAATTCGACCGGGTGGTTCGCCTTGAGCCACGCCGTTTGATAGCTGACGACGGCATAGGCTGCAGCGTGCGATTTGTTGAAACCGTAGTTGGCGAATTTGTCCAACAGGTCCCAAACCTCTTTGGCCTTTTTCTCGTCTACACCGTTTTCTTTGGAGCCGGATAGGAACTTGGGTTTCTCCGCATCCATCGCCTCTTGGATTTTCTTACCCATCGCACGGCGCAGCAGGTCGGCACCGCCAAGGCTGTAGTTCGCCATCTCTTGGGCAATCTGCATAACCTGTTCTTGGTAAACGATAATCCCCTGGGTTTCATCCAAGATGTGGTCGATGGTCGGATGCAACAGATCGCGATCCGAGAGGCCGTTTTTCACCTCGCAGAACTTCGGAATGTTCTCCATCGGGCCGGGACGGTAGAGCGCCACAAGCGCGATGATATCCTCGATGCAGTCAGGTTTCATGCGCCGCAGCGCGTCCATCATGCCCGTGGATTCCACCTGAAACACCGCAACCGTTTTGGCGCTGGCGTAGAGTTTGTAGGACGCGTCGTCATCTAGCGGGATCGCGTTGATGTCGTTCTCGGTTCCATTGGCCGGCGTGTAGAGTTCTGCGCCATCCGCCGCCACGTGAATTGAGCGGTTTGATTTCAGGATCAAGTCCACCGCGTTCTGGATCACGGTCAGCGTCTTTAAGCCCAAAAAGTCAAATTTGACGAGGCCCGCCTGTTCGACCCATTTCATGTTGAACTGGGTGGCAGGCATGTCGGAACGGGGGTCTTGGTACAGCGGCACAAGCGCATCAAGCGGACGGTCGCCAATCACAACACCCGCCGCGTGGGTCGACGCGTTTCTGAGCAAGCCCTCGACCTGTTGGCCGTATGTCAAAAGCCGATCGACGACTTCTTCGTTTTGAGCGGCTTCGCGCAGGCGCGGCTCGTCAGCCAGCGCTTTGACGATACTGACCGGTTTCACGCCTTCAACGGGGATCATTTTCGACAGGCTGTCGACCTGCCCGTATGGCATCTGAAGAACACGACCCACATCGCGCACAGCAGCCTTGGACAATAGCGCACCAAAGGTGATGATCTGGCCTACTTTGTCGCGTCCGTATTTCTCTTGAACGTAGCGAATGACCTCTTCGCGGCGGTCCATGCAAAAGTCGATGTCAAAGTCGGGCATCGAGACACGTTCAGGATTGAGGAAACGCTCGAACAGCAGCGAATACCGCAGAGGATCAAGGTCGGTAATCGTCAGCGCATAGGCCACCAGACTGCCTGCACCAGAACCACGACCGGGCCCAACGGGGATCGCGTTATCCTTGGACCATTTGATGAAATCGGCAACGATCAGAAAGTAACCGGGAAAGCCCATGCCTTCGATAATATCCAGCTCGAAATCGAGCCGCTTTTCATATTCTTCGACGGTGACCGCATGGGGGATGACGGCCAGACGATCCTTGAGACCAGCGTGCGCTTGGCGGCGCAATTCCTCAACTTCGTCATCGGCAAACTTGGGCAGGATGGGGTCACGCTTGTACGCTTTGAACGCGCAGCGGCGGGCGATTTCGATTGTGTTTTCAACCGCTTCAGGGAGATCAGCAAAGAGCGTGATCATTTCCTGTGGCGACTTAAAATAATGCTGCGGCGTCAGACGGCGACGTGGTTCCTGTTGGTCGACATAGGCCCCTTCGGCGATACAGATCAGCGCATCGTGGGCTTCGTAAATCTCGGGCTTGGGGAAATAGACATCGTTCGTCGCAACGAGCGGCAGGCCCATCGCATAAGCCATATCAATCAGGGCCGTCTCGGTGCGTTGTTCATTGTCGGGAAGCCCGCCATCGCCAGGGTGACGTTGAAGTTCAACATAGAGCCGGTTTGGATAGGTTGCGGCCAGACGGGTCATCAGGGCCTGCGCCTTGGGGCCTTGCCCTTGCTGCAGGAACTGACCAACAGGGCCGTTTGGGCCACCAGACAGACAGATCAAACCATCCGAATATTGTTCAAGCTCTTCGAGCGACACCTGCGGCAGCGCCCCGCCCGCGTCGATATACTCACACGAGTTCAGCTTCATCAGGTTTGCATAACCGGTCTCGTTCTGAGCCAACAAAACCAATGGGGCGGGCGGCTTTTCGCGCTGTCCCTGTTCTGCCTGATCATAGGTCAAATCAATCTGACACCCGATAATCGGTTGAATTCCGGATTTGGCCGCGCCTTCGGAAAATTCCAAGGCGCAGAACATGTTGTTGGTATCGGTGACCGCAACCGCAGGCATATCTGCGTTGATACACATCTGCGGCAACTTTTTGACCGGTATCGCACCCTCGAGCAGCGAATACTCGGTGTGAAGTCGCAGGTGTATGAATCGAAGTGCAGCCATGGGATCGACCCTAATGACGCGAGGCTGGGTGCGAAAGATGCGAAACGCGGCGGCGATGATTTTTTGTATGTGCAGCGCGACTGGTTTTTGCGATTGCGCCGAACGTCAGACCTCTGGGCGCGCAAATTTCCCTTCTCGCTTAGTGCTTTGCGAGAGGCTGCGATGATAGATGTAGCGCCTATGATCTAAGCAAAGGCGTGTGACTGACGGCAGGTCCACGTGCGCTTTTGGACTAAACACTTGCCAAATCGTGCGCGGGACGCTTTCATTGATGCAACGGGTTTGCTCCTCTACGCCGCATCGAGGTTCAGACATCCCGCTGACACTGGTACCGCGGCAGGTCAAATTCATGAACATTACGTTTCTTCTAAACGGAGAGACCGTCACAACCGACGTTGCCCCAACAGCGACGCTGCTAGATTGGTTGCGTGCGCATCCACAACTGACCGGCACCAAAGAAGGTTGTAACGAAGGGGACTGTGGCGCGTGTTCGGTCATGGTAACCGACACGAACGGCGCTCGTAGCCTGAACGCCTGTATCCTGTTTATGCCGCAACTGAATGGCAAAGCGGTCCGGACAGTCGAAGGCATGAGCGACGCTGACGGCACCTTGCACCCTGTCCAGCAGGCGATGATCGACCACCACGGATCGCAATGCGGTTTCTGCACGCCCGGCTTTGTTGTCTCGATGGCGACGGCGCATCTGAATGGTGCAACGGATCACGACACGCAACTGGCCGGAAATCTGTGCCGTTGCACGGGCTATGCCCCGATCATTCGCGCGGCTGAAGCGGTCCAAGAGTTGCCAGTTCCAACTTGGGTGAACGACACACCCCACTTGGGCGCCCAAGACAAGCTGGCCGAGGCCGCGTCATTTGCAAGTTTGGATGACTTTGCCGATTGGTATGTAGCCAACCCAGAGGCGACCCTAATCGCAGGGGCCACGGATGTGGGGCTTTGGGTGACCAAGCAAATGCGGGATCTGGAAGAGGTCGCGTTTCTGGCTCATGTGCCTGATCTCGCGGCGATCATCGACACAGGTGATACTCTGCACATTGGGGCAATGGCCACGATGACAGATGTTGGTGCTGCTGTGGCAGACACTTTGCCAAGCTACGCCGAAATGATCCGCCGGTATGGATCAACTCAGGTGCGCAATGCGGCGACTATTGGTGGCAACATCGCCAATGGATCACCTATCGGGGACAACCCTCCAGCGCTGATCGCTCTTGGGGCGACGTTGCATCTACGACGGGGTGCCGAGCGGCGCGCGATGCCAATCGAGGATTTCTTTGTCGCCTACGGCCAACAGGACCGCGTGGCGGCTGAATTTGTCGAAGCCGTAAGCCTGCCGAAAGAGGCCGCTGCCCTGCGGTGTTACAAGCTGAGCAAACGCTTTGACCAAGATATCTCGGCTGTGTGCGGGTGTTTTAACGTCGAGGTGGCAGATGACACCGTTCGCTCCGCCCGCATTGCATTTGGCGGGATGGCGGGAACACCGCTGCGGGCCAGCGGGTGCGAGGCAGCGCTGTTAGGTCAACCGTGGACCCCAGAGACCATCGAGGCCGCAACAGAGGCGATGACCTCGGACTACACACCGATGACCGATATGCGCGCCTCGGCCGACTACCGGATGCAGGCTGCACAGAACATGCTACGCCGCTATTTTCATGATCTCGCTGGCGCTCCGACCAGTGTGTTGGAGGTGTCGCTATGAGTGTGCGTAACCCCCTACCCCATGACGCAGCCGCCCTGCATGTGACTGGTGCTGCACGTTACGTAGATGATGTCCCGATGCCAGCGGGAACGCTGCATCTGGCCTTTGGCACGTCAGAGATCGCGCATGGAACCCTTGCCGATCTGGATCTGAGCGCTGTTTGGTCAGCGGATGGGGTTGTCGCCGTTCTGACCGCAGATGACATGCCGTTTGAGAACGATGTATCGCCGTCCGTCCATGACGAGCCGATGCTGTGTACGGGCGAGATCATGTACTACGGGATGCCACTGTTTTTGGTGGTGGCAACGTCGCATCATGCGGCGCGTCATGCAGCGGCCAAAGCCAAAGCGAGCTTCGATGCGTTGCCTGCGATCCTCACGATCGATGATGCATTGGCAGTCGACAGCCGTTTTGAAGACGTACCGCGGATTTACGAAAAGGGTGCATTGGAGGACGGCTTTGCCGCGGCCAGCCACCGAATCAGCGGATCGTTCGAGATGGGCGGCCAAGAGCATTTCTATCTCGAAGGTCAGGCCGCCCTTGCGATGCCCCAAGAGAACGGGGATATGGTGATCCAATCATCGACCCAGCACCCGACAGAAATTCAACACAAGGTCGCCCATGCGATCGGCGTGCCGATGCATGGGGTGCGTGTCGAAATTCGCCGGATGGGCGGCGGGTTTGGCGGCAAGGAAAGCCAAGGCAACGCGCTGGCCGTGGCCTGTGCCGTGGCCGCGAGGCATACGGGCGCGCCATGCAAAATGCGGTATGACCGCGACGATGATATGATGATCACGGGCAAGCGGCACGAATTTCGTGTGGCCTATGATATAGGCTTTGACGACGATGGCCGATTGCACGCCGTGGATTTCACGCACTGGGCGCGATGCGGCTGGGCGCAGGATTTGTCGTTGCCGGTGGCCGATCGCGCAATGCTGCATGCGGACAATGCGTATCTGCTGGATCATTTGCGGATCACATCGCACCGGATGAAAACCCACACGCAATCGGCGACCGCATTTCGCGGCTTTGGCGGCCCTCAGGGGATGCTAGGGATCGAGCGGGTGATGGATCACGTGGCCCACGCGTTGGGGATGGATGCCGCACAGGTGCGGCGGGTGAACTACTATGCAGCGGCGGGAGAGAACGACGCGCAAACAACGCCGTACCACATGCCAGTGACAGATTTTGAGCTGCACGCCATGACAGACGAGTTGCTTGCGCAGTCCGACTATACCGCGCGGCGTGCCGCAATTGCCGACTGGAATGCTGGCTCGCCAATCCTGAAACGCGGCATCGCGTTTTGCCCGGTCAAGTTCGGGATTTCCTTTACGCTGACCCATCTAAACCAAGCCGGGGCTTTGGTGCATGTCTACCAAGACGGATCAATCCAGCTGAACCACGGCGGCACCGAAATGGGCCAAGGATTATTCCAGAAAGTAGCGCAGGTTGCAGCGTCCCGATTTGGCGTCGATATGGACCACATCCGCATAATGGCAACGGATACCGGCAAGGTGCCCAACACCTCTGCAACGGCAGCCTCGTCTGGCACGGACCTAAATGGCATGGCCGTGCAAGCCGCCTGTGACACGATCCGCGAAAGGTTGGCGGTGTTTCATGCCGAACGCGCGGGTGTGACGGCCAACGATGTCCAGTTCAACGACAACCAAGTCATCGCAGGCGATCACAGTATGACCTTTGCCGAGGCCGTGATGCTGGCCTATCAGGCGCGTGTGAGCCTATCGTCGACAGGGTTTTATGCGACGCCAGACGTCGAATGGGACCGGATCGCAGGACGCGGCCGACCGTTTTTCTATTTTGCCTATGGAGCCGCAATCAGCGAGGTCGTGGTCGACACGCTTACTGGCGAAAACCGAATTTTGCGCACCGATATTTTGCATGATGCGGGTGCATCCCTGAACCCTGCGCTGGACATCGGCCAAGTCGAAGGCGGCTTTGTTCAGGGCGCGGGCTGGCTGACAACAGAAGAGCTGGTTTGGGATGACACCGGACGGCTGCGCACGCATGCGCCATCAACCTACAAAATCCCCGCATGTGGCGACCGGCCAGATGTGTTCAATGTGGATTTATGGGACGGGCGCAACCGAGAAGACACCATCTATCGGTCCAAAGCCGTGGGTGAGCCGCCGTTCATGTTAGGCAATGCAGTGTTCTTTGCACTCAGCGATGCGGTCGCGGCGAGTGGTGCAACATATCCCGACCTACAGGCGCCCGCGACTGCAGAGGCGGTACTGGCCGCTGTTGGACGTGCGCAGTCATGAGCTTTGACTTGAACACTTTGACCAATACGATTGCCGATCACGGTGTGGTTGTGCGTGTCGTTTTGGTTCAGGTCAAAGGGTCAGCACCGCGCGACATCGGCACTGCCATGTTGGTCTGGGCAGACGGACAGGACGGCACGATTGGCGGCGGGACGTTAGAGTTCGAAGCCGCCGCGCGCGCCCGTCAGATGATCGAAACCGGCACTGATCGTCAGGGTCGCACTGTCGCGCTGGGACCCGACATGGGGCAATGTTGCGGTGGGGCGGTAACCCTGTTGTGGGAGCGGTTCGAAGCGGCGACCCTGCCCGAGAATTTCCCATATGTGCGGCCCGTGATGGCCGCAGGGGATCGGCCAGCGTTTGGCCGGCACCCCGGTTATTCGGCAGGTTGGTTTGCAGAAGACCGCGTTCAGCCTGATCGCGCAATTTGGATTTATGGGGCTGGCCATGTGGGCCGCGCAATTGTCGATGTTTTGGCACCCCTGCCCGACCTCACACTGACTTGGGTTGATACAGGTGCGGACCGGTTTCCAAGCGACGTGCCTAACGGTGTGGATGTGTTGGTCGCAACTGATCCGACACAAGCGGTTCGCCATGCCCCAGATCACGCCGAGCATTTGGTGTTGACCTATAGCCATGATCTGGACCTTGGGTTGTGTCATGCGATTCTGAGCCAGCCGTTTGGCAGCGCCGGATTGATCGGATCAGCCACCAAATGGGCACGGTTCCGCAAGCGGTTGGCCGGATTGGGGCACGCGCCGGTACAGATCAACAGAATTTTATGTCCAATCGGTGCGCCCGAGCTGGGCAAACACCCGCAGGCTATTGCGATTGGCGTTGCCACGGACATAGTGAAAGGCGCGCACCGAACCGTGCGCTTGGGGGAGTTGGGATGAGTGACATACTATTGACGTTAGAGGGGCTGACCAAAGCCTATCCTGGCGTCGTGGCAAACGATGATGTGTCTTTCGAGATCGAGCGCGGCGAAGTGCATGCGTTGCTCGGAGAAAACGGCGCAGGCAAGTCGACCCTGGTCAAGATGATCTATGGTCTGGTTAAGCCAGACGCAGGAGCCATGACTCTGAGCGGCACCACCTTTGCCCCAGCTGAGCCGCGTGTGGCGCGGGCATCCGGTGTCGCGATGGTGTTCCAGCATTTCAGTCTGTTTGACGCATTGAACGTCGCCGAGAACATCGCGCTAGGGATGGAAAACCCGCCCAATCAACGCCAGCTAGCTGCTGAAATCCGGAACGTATCCGAAACCTACGGCCTGCCATTGGACCCTGACCGCATTGTCGGTGATCTATCCGCAGGCGAGCAGCAGCGGGTCGAAATTATCCGGTGTTTGTTGCAAGATCCCAAGCTTTTGATCATGGACGAACCGACAAGCGTTCTGACGCCACAAGAAGTCGATATTTTGTTCGAGACCCTGCGCAAGCTTAGCGCCGAAGGGACAGCGATTTTGTATATTTCGCACAAGCTCGAGGAAATTCGGACACTGTGTGATGCCGCCACAGTTTTGCGAATGGGCAAGGTGGTCGGCAAGTGCGACCCCAAGGTCGAGACCGCTCGGACGATGGCCGAAATGATGGTCGGTGGAACACTGCACACGCCCGAACGTGCCGCCCGCGAGATGGGTGATGTCATTTTGGCGCTCAATAGTGTCTCGGCCGCCTCGCCCAGCGCATTTGGCACGTCGCTGCGCGATATCAGTGTCGAGGTCCGAGCGGGCGAAGTGCTGGGGATTGGCGGTGTTGCGGGCAACGGGCAGGATGAACTGCTGGCGGCCCTTTCAGGCGAGATTTTGGTCGAAGCCGGAGCTGTGCAATTGCATGGCGCAGACATTGGCCGGTTGGGGCCAAATGCGCGCCGCGGTCTGGGCCTGCTTTGCGCACCCGAAGAACGGCTAGGCCATGCGGCCGCGCCTGACATGAGCCTGACGGAGAACGCTGTCCTAACCGGTACTGTGCGCGAAGGGCTGACAAATCGAGGGTTTGTGAACTGGGGTTCAGCGCGAAAGTTTGCTGAACAGATCATCGAACAGTTCGACGTACGTACACCTGGGCCGGATGTTGCTGCGCGCGCGCTGTCGGGCGGCAACCTGCAGAAATACGTGATTGGCCGCGAAGTTATGCAACGCCCAGAGGTGTTGGTCGTGAACCAACCGACGTGGGGCGTGGACGCCGCAGCGGCCGCATCGATCCGGCAGGCTTTGCTAGATCTGGCGACGGGGGGTGCGGCGGTCATTGTGATCAGTCAGGACCTCGATGAATTAATGGAAATCAGTGACCGGTTCGCCGCGCTGAACGAAGGCCGGTTGAGTGCGCCGCGTGCCGCCAGTGGGCTGAGCGTGGACGAGATTGGTCTGATGTTGGGCGGCGCCCACGATATGGAGGTCGCTCATGTGGAAGCTTGAAAAACGACCCACGCCGTCGCGTGGCTGGGCGATTGGTGCGCCGCTTCTTGCTGTTGTAATGACAATGATTGCAGGTGGCTTGATGTTCGCGCTGTTGGGCAAAGAGCCGTTGACCGCGATCAAAGTGATTTTCTGGGAACCGCTGTTCGGCGAGTTTTCGTTCTACTACCGACCGCAATTGTTGATCAAAGGTGCGCCATTGGTCCTGATCGCGCTGGGGCTTTCGTTAGGCTTTCGCGCGGGGATTTGGAACATCGGTGCCGAAGGCCAGTATGTCATCGCGGCCGTCACTGGCGCGGCCGTGGGGCTGGCGTTTTATCCATGGGAAAGCTGGATCATCTTTCCACTGATGGTGATCGGCGGGGCCGTGGGCGGCCTGTTGTGGGCGTTAGTGCCTGCGTTTCTTAGAGTGCGGCGCGGAACTAGTGAAATTCTGGTGACGTTGATGATGGTTTATGTCGCCGAAGCATTGCTGTCGGCGGCGGCCTTGGGTGTTCTCAAGAACCCCGATGGCATGGGCTTTCCGGGTTCGCGGAATTTGCAGCAATACGCCAGCGCCGCGAACAAAGAGTTGATTGCAGGATCGGGTATTCACTGGGGCGTGGTGGCCGCATTGGTTGCCGTGATCGTTGCGCATATTTTGCTGAACCGTCACATCATGGGCTTTAACATCAAGCTATCGGGCCAAAGCCCCCGTGCCGCGAAATTCTCGGGCGTGAGCCCCGGGCGGTTGATCTTTTTCTGCCTTGGAGCGTCTGGTGTCTTGGCCGGTCTTGCAGGTCTTTTCGAAGTCTCCGGCCCTGCGGGTCAGATCACGATCGACTTTAACGTGGGCTATGGCTTTACGGCGATCATTGTGGCGTTTCTGGGTCGATTGAATCCGTTTGGAATTTTGGCTGCAGGTGCGTTGATGGCGCTGACGTATATTGGTGGCGAGATTGCTCAGAGCAATCTGGGCCTGCCTGGAGCCGCCATTCAAATGTTCCAAGGGATGCTGTTGTTCTTCTTGCTAGGAATGGACGTGTTCACGAACTTTTCGCTGAAACGAGTTAAGCGGGGTATTGCATAATGGACGGATCATCAATCAGTCTGGTCATTCTGATCGCGTCGCTCATGGTTGCGGCGACACCAATTCTGCTGGCAGCACTCGGCGAATTGGTGGTCGAGCGTGCCGGTGTTCTGAACCTCGGAGTTGAGGGAATGATGATCACAGGCGCGATCTGTGGGTTTATTGTCGGAGTCGAAAGCGGCAGCCCTGTTTTGGGATTTGCCGGTGCGGCGATCGGTGGGGCGCTGCTATCGCTGGTCTTTGGCTTTTTGACCCAAGTGTTGATGGCGAACCAAGTGGCCAGTGGTCTGGCACTGACGTTGTTTGGTTTGGGGCTAAGTGCGCTGTTGGGTCAGGGATATCAGGGTGTACGCGGGCCGACGTCTATGCGGCTCGACCTGCCCGTGTTCAGTGATCTGCCAATCGTTGGGCGGATTTTGTTCAGCCACGATTTGATGGTCTATGTCGGTCTGGCGCTGACAGTCGCCGTTTGGTGGATGCTTAAATATTCGCGGGCCGGTCTGGTGTTGCGCGCTGTGGGTGAGAACCATGATGCAGCGCATGCGCTGGGCTACAAGGTTGTGCGCATACGGTTGATGGCGATTGCGATTGGCGGGGCCTGCGCAGGTTTGGGCGGGGCCTATATCAGTCTGGTTCGTGTGCCGCAGTGGACCGAAGGAATGACGGCAGGTGCTGGATGGATCGCGCTCGCGATTGTTGTCTTTGCCAGTTGGAAGCCCGTACGTGCGTTGCTAGGTGCCTATCTCTTTGGTGGGGTCACTGTGCTACAGTTGAACCTACAGGCGGCTTCGCTGCCATTGGTTGAAGTGCTGATTTGGTTGTCGACCGCAACTGCGGTGATTCTCTTGATCGTCTACGGTCTATTGCGCAGGTCGGGCCGGCAAGAATCAGCATCCGGATGGATCAAATGCGCGATTGTTTTTGCGATCTTTGCGGCAATCACTGCCATTTTTAACAGCATTTTCGGAATTAATCTGTTTCGGAACGAAACTTTGTGGCTTTCGATGTCTCCATATCTAGCCACGATCATCGTCCTTGTCGTAATGTCCGCGGGACGCGCGCCCGGTTCATTGGGCCGGACGTTCCATGCCTCGAGCTAATCGAGGCGCTGCTCAAGACCAACCAGGGGGAAACCTACCTATGAAATTTACCAACATCATGACCGGTGCGGCAGTTGCACTTGGCCTCGCAACAGGTGCGATGGCTGCAGGCCACGAGCCTACCAAAGTCGGCTTTGTATATGTCGGCCCAGTGGGCGACGGCGGCTGGACCTACGAGCACAACGAAGGCCGTTTGGCCGTCGAAGAGCATTTCGGTGACGCAGTAGAAACTGTGTTCGTTGAAAGCGTGCCAGAAGGTGCAGACGCTGAGCGTGTGATGACACAGATGGCACTGGAAGGTGCTGACCTGATCTTTACAACATCGTTCGGCTACATGGACCCGACCATCAACGTTGCGGCCAAATTCCCAGACGTAAAATTCGAGCACGCCACTGGCTTTAAGCGCGCCGGTAACGTGTCCACATACTCTGCACGCTTCTACGAAGGTCGTGCTGTTCAGGGCCACATCGCGGGCAAGATGACCGAGAGCAATATCATCGGTTACATCGGATCCTTCCCGATCCCAGAAGTTATCCGTGGCATCAACTCGGCCTATCTGCACGCAAGCCGCGTAAACCCTGACGTCGAGTTCAAGATCGTTTGGGTCTACACATGGTTCGACCCAGCGCAGGAAGCTGAAGCTGCCAAAGTTCTGATCGAGCAAGGTGCTGACGTTATCATGCAGCACACAGACTCGACTGCGCCTTTGGCTGCGGCTCAAGACGCTGGCGGCGTGATCGGCTTTGGTCAGGCATCTGACATGGCACAGTTCGGCCCAAGCCCACGCGTATCGTCGATCATCGACGACTGGGCGCCTTACTACATCGCACGTACACAGGCCGTCATCGACGGCACATGGGCAAGCGTTGACACATGGGACGGCATTGGCGCTGGCATGGTTGCAATCGGTGAAATCACCGACGCAGTTCCTGCCGACATCAAAGCAGAAGCAGAAGCACTGCGCGACAGCCTCGCATCGGGCGAGTACCACGCGTTCACTGGCCCAATCAACAAGCAGGACGGTTCGGTCTGGTTGGCTGAAGGCGAGACTGCTGACGATGGCACATTGGCTGGCATGGGCTTCTACATTGAAGGCCTAACAGGCGACATCCCGCAATAAGCGAGGGTGCTGCGTCCCGATCACGGGGCGGTCAAAATCAAACTCAAAGGCCCGCGCGCAAGCGTGGGCCTTTTCCTTTGGATCACGGCGTGCCAGAGTTTTTGAATGATAGACTTTTTGATTATTGGCGGGGGAATGGCAGGCGCATCTGCGGCTGCTCGTTTGTCCGAATTGGGATCCATTTTATTGCTCGAGAGCGAGAGTGCGCTAGGCTATCACGCCTCGGGGCGGTCAGCCGCGTTGTTCGAGGAAAGTTATGGCAAACCCTCGACCGTCGCGCTGAATGCCGCGAGCCGCATCTACCACGAGACTGCGCATGGCGGGTTTCTGTCGCCACGTGGTTTGATGATGATTGGCACCGCAGATACCGCCGAGGATTTTGCCGCCGATTGCAAAACCATGTCGCTAAACGCGATGAGCGTTGAAGAAGCCCGCGCGATGTTGCCGATTTTGAACCCCAACGTCGTGGACCGCGCCGCGTGGCATTCGGACGCGCTGGATATTGATACGGATCGGTTGATCCAATGTTTTGCCGCAGATGCCCGCGCCAACGGTGGTCGGGTGGTCACCGGCGCAGGGGTCACGGCCATTCGCAAAATTCCCACGGGTTGGGTTGTCGAGGCTGGCGAGACCTATGAGGCCCGTGTGATCGTCAACGCGGCGGGTGCTTGGGTCGATCAAGTCGCCAAACTGGCGGGCGTCGCGCCATTGGGTGCCACACCGCTGCGCCGATCAATGGGCCGCATCCCAGCGCCCGGCGGCCACGATGTAAGCAGCTGGCCTATGATCTTTGGCCCGGGCGAGACATGGTATGCGAAACCTGACGCAGGTGCGTTGTTGGTGTCTCCTGCGGATGAGGAACTGGTCGAGCCGCATGACGCATGGGCCGACGATATGGTTCTGGCCGAGGGGTTCGCCCGATACGAAGCGCATGTGACCGAACCAGTGACGCGATTACTGTCCTCATGGGCGGGCCTGCGCACCTTCGCGCCAGATCGGTCATTGGTTTTGGGGCCCGATCCTGCAGACGCGAGCTGGGTGTGGTGTGCCTGTCAGGGCGGCTACGGCATCCAGACATCCCCCGCAGCCAGCCAGTTTCTGGCCGATATGGTTAGCGGGCGACCATCAGAGCTGGGGACTGATGTGACGGCCCAGCTGCTGCCGGACCGTCTCAGATCATAGGTTAGGCGTCGACGCGGATGGTCGCGTTCTTGGGGTCGTAGGGGCTGTCTTCGGTGATGGTTGCCGTGAACAGTTTGTCCTGCATTTTCACCTGCAGCACTGTGCCCGGAACAGCTAGATCAACGGGGACATAGCCCATGCCGATGCTCTTTTCGAACGCCACGGAATAGCCACCAGACGTCAAACGCCCAACGCGTGTATCGCCGTGATAGAGCGCCTCGTGGCCCCATGGATCAGCGTCATCCGGTCCATCAATCAGCAGGGTCACACAGGTGCTGCGAATGCCAGTGTCTTGCATTGCTTGTTTGCCGTGGAACTCTTTTGACAGGTCAATAAAGCGCGGCAAATCAGCCTCGGCTGGTGTCGCATCGCGGCCCAGTTCGTTGCCGAACGCACGATAGGATTTTTCCTGACGCAGCCAGTTTTGCGCACGCGCACCGACCAGCTTCATTCCGTGTGGTTCACCCGCCGTTTCGAGCAGATCAAAGAGATAGTTCTGCATCTCGATCGGGTGGTGCAATTCCCAACCCAGCTCGCCGGTATAGGCCACGCGGATCGCGTTGACGGGGCACATGCCCAGTTCGATCTGGCGTGCCGACAGCCATGGGAAGCGTTTGTTCGACAACGCCGTTGCTGGATCGGCGTCGTTGATGACAGCGTTCAAGACATCGCGGGATTTTGGACCTGCGATGGCAAAGACGCCCCATTGGGTCGTGACATCGTGGATTTCGACATAGCCGAATTCGTCCATCTTATCCTCGGCCGCTTTGCGCAAGAAGTCGGCGTCATAGGCTGTCCAAGCACCAGCAGACACGAGGTAATAGTCGTTCTCGCCGTTGCGCACGATGGTGTATTCGGTGCGCGTCGTACCAGCAGAGGTCAGCGCATAGGTCAGGTTGATCCGGCCAATCTTGGGCAGTTTGTTGCAGGTGAACCAATCGAGGAACTGCGTGGCACCGGGACCGCGAACGATGTGTTTGGTAAACGCGGTTGCGTCGATCAGGCCAACACCCTCGCGGATGGATTTGGCCTCATCGACAGCGTGCTGCCACCAGCCACCACGGCGGAAGGATCGCGCGTCGTAGTCAAAGGTTTCAGGTGCATCAAGCGGGCCATAATAGTTGGGGCGTTCCCAGCCATTGACCCAGCCGAACTGTGCGCCACGTGCCTTTTGGCGATCAAACGCTGGTGCTGTGCGCAAGGGGCGGCAGGCGGGGCGTTCTTCGTCGGGGTGGTGCAGGATGTAGACGTGTTCGTAGCACTCTTCGTTTTTGCGTGCTGCAAATTCGGTGGTCATCCAGTTGCCGTAGCGTTTGGGGTCGAGCGACGCCATATCGATCTCGGCCTCGCCGTCGACCATCATCTGAGCGAGGTAGTAGCCTGTACCACCTGCCGCTGTGATGCCAAACGAGAAGCCCTCGGCCAGCCACATATTGCGTAAACCAGGTGCCGGACCCACGAGCGGGTTGCCGTCTGGTGTATAGCAAATCGGGCCGTTGAAATCATCCTTGAGCCCGCTTTCCTCGCAAGACGGGATGCGGTGGATCATCGCCATATATTGCTCTTCGATCCGGTCGAGCGCGAGCGGGAAGAGATCGGCGCGGAAGGCATCGGGGACACCGTGTTCAAACTGGGCCGGTGCGTCTTTCTCGTAGACGCCCAAGATCCAGCCGCCGCGTTCCTCGCGCACGTAGGATTGCGCGTCAGCGTCGCGAATGACGGGGTGCTCTGGATTGCCCTCGGCGCGGTATTCCACCAGCGCGGGGTCTTGGTCCATGACGATGAACTGGTGTTCGACCGGAATGGCGGGGATTTTGATCCCTAGCTTTTTCGCGGTGGTTTGGGCGTGGTTGCCCGAGGCCGTGATGACATGTTCCGCGGTGATGACGATCTGTTCGTCCGAGGGCACGAGGTTGCCGCCCTTTTCCACCATCTTGGTGGCGGTGACTTCCCAATGGGTGCCCGTCCAATGATAGGCGTCGGCCTGCCATTTGCGTTCGATCATCACACCACGTTGGCGCGCACCTTTGGCCATCGCCATGGTGACGTCCGCAGGGTTAATATAGCCGTCCGTATTGTGGTAAATAGCACCCTTGAGGTCTTCGGTACGGATCAGGGGCCATTTCGCCTTGATCTGATCAGGGGTCATCCATTCGTAGGGCACATCACAGGTTTCAGCAGTCGACGCATAGAGCATGTATTCGTCCATGCGTTCCTGTGTCTGCGCCATGCGCAGGTTGCCGACGACCGCAAAGCCCGCGTTCAGGCCTGTTTCCCCTTCGAGCGATTTATAGAAATCGACCGAGTATTTGTGGATGTGAGTTGTCGCGTAGGACATGTTGAACAGAGGCAACAAACCAGCCGCGTGCCAAGTCGAGCCAGACGTGAGCTCGTCGCGTTCCAGCAACATCACGTCATCCCAACCGGCTTTGGCCAAGTGATAGGCGATTGAGGTTCCGACAGCACCGCCGCCGACGACAAGGGCTTTGACCTGAGTTTTCATAGCATTGATTCCCTGAACATGTTGCCCAGACAATGACCTATTGGCACGCAAGACGCCAAAGCCAGCCGACGCAAAAACGCGAAAATGCGACCTCTTGGTCGGTTGGGGGTTTTGGTGTTAGGCTCGAGGTGACCATAAGGGGTTGTTATGCGGCGATTTATTGGATTCTTCGGATCGGGCTTTGTAATGGGTGCCGTGTTTGGCGCGATCATATGGTATTTGTTTTCACCACTTTTGTTTGACGAGGTCGTCAGCGAGAATTTGGACGGCGGAAGCGGGTTCGCAGTCATCGCAGGTGGCACATTGGTTGACGCGGACGGGGCCCATCGTGGCACCGGAGAGGTCACGATCGTGCGGGACACCGACGGTATGATCCAAGTCCAGCTCAGCGCATTCGAAGTAACCAACGGTCCGGACCTTGAGGTCTGGCTGTCGGCGCACCCCGATCCGCAGAGCAGTTCGGATGTCAAAGGCGAAGCCTTTTTGTCGTTGGGCCAGCTCAAAGGAAATGTAGGCGACCAAGCCTATTACGTGCCCATGGGCGAGGATTTGAGCGCCTATAAGTCGTTGGTCATTTGGTGCGAACAGTTCGGCGTCTTGTTTTCGCCGGCCGTGTTGACGCCTCGCAGCTAGTTGAGATCGCGAGCCCTGCGCGTTAGAACGGCGCAGAGCCAAACCAGTTGGATGCGTTGATGATAGTCTGCCGTAGTATTTCTGAGATCCGGAGCAGCATCGCCGCGTCGAAAAAGCCGACGGATACAATCGGCTTGGTCCCGACGATGGGGTTCTTGCACAACGGCCACATGGCGTTGGTTGAACAGGCCAAAGCCAAGGCGAGTTGTGTTATCGCGACAATCTATGTGAACCCATCCCAGTTTGGCGAGGCCACCGATTTGGACGCATATCCCCGCAACGAAAGCCGCGATTTAGTAATGCTAGAGGCGGCTGGCGTTGACACGGTTCTGATCCCTGACACCGGCGATATCTATCCCGAAGGGGACGAAACCATTGTCGAAACGACGCGGTTGGCGAACACTTTGCACGGCAAGGTACGACCCGGCCATTTTCGCGGTGTCACGACCGTGGTCGCGCGGTTGTTCAACATCGTACAGCCTGACTTTGCGTTCTTTGGCGAAAAGGATTTCCAACAGCTGCAGGTGATCAAACGGATGGTGCGCGATTTGCATTTCCCGATCCAGATCATTGGTGTGCCCACAGTCCGAGAGGCAGACGGATTGGCGATGTCATCGCGGAACGTCCGTTTGCCAGAGGCTGATCGTGCAGCCGCAGTCGTGTTGTCACAGGCACTGACGCAAGCCGCGCATCTCGCCCGGCAAGAAACGACAATCAGTGCCATCGACGATTTGATCCGTGGCATGATAAACAGCGAATCGCGCGCTGACCTGTCTGCGGTGGATATCGTGTGGAGCGATACGCTAGAGCCCGCGCAGGGCCCTTTGACCAAACCCATTGCCATCATGCTGTCCGCACAGTTTGGTGACGTCCTGTTGATCGACCAAAGAGAGATTGCACCGTGAGTTCACAAACAGAGACCATTCGCCGGACAACTGTCCCCCAAATCGCCAACCGCAAAGGCGGCGAGCCGATCGTATCATTGACCAGCTACCATGCGCACACTGCGGCGATTGTGGATCGGTATGCTGATTTCATCCTTGTGGGTGACAGTTTGGGCATGGTGATGCACGGAATGGACAGCACTGTCGGGGTCCCGCTGGATCTGATGATCATGCACGGCAAGGCGGTCGTCCGCGGCACGCAAAAGGCGCTGATTGTGGTCGATATGCCCTTTGGCACCTATGAGGAAAGCCCAGGCGTCGCGTTTCGCAATGCGGCCAAGATCATGAAAGAAACCCAATGTGGTGCGGTCAAACTAGAAGGCGGCGCACGCATGGCTGAAACCATCCGGTTTTTGACAGAACGCGGCATTCCGGTGATGGCCCATATCGGCCTGACCCCACAGTCGAGCCACGTCATGGGCGGGTTCAAAACCCAAGGTCGCGACGAAGACACATGGCATTTGCACGAGGCAGACGCCAAGGCCGTGTCCGAGGCTGGTGCCTTTGCCGTTGTGCTAGAGGGCATGGTTGAACCGCTGGCCGCCAAGATCACCAAGCAGGTCCATATTCCGACAATCGGGATTGGCGCGTCTGCTGATTGCGACGGTCAAATCTTGGTGCTCGAGGACATGTTGGGCCTGAACGCTTGGACACCCAAATTCGTCAAAGTCTACGGGGATTTGGGCCCACAAATCGAGGCGTCGGTCAAAGCCTATGCCGAAGAAGTGCGCGATCGCAGCTTCCCCGGACCGGACCAAACCTACAAATAGAACAATGCGGGTGATCTGCACCTCTGGACCGCGCGGCCCAGAGGTTTGACAGATCCGTAAGGCTGTTGTGACGCAGCAGTGACGCGCTTTTCAGACATATTTTGAAAGGCTTGTGCGAGCACTAAGTCAGGGGAAATGTCATGAAAGTTATCGACGCCGCATATCTTGTAGATGCCAGCTATGACGGAAAATTCCCCAGTACACCTGTTGATGAGGTCAACGACGACGGGGTGCAGGCCTATCTGTTGAAGGATGGGACGTTGGTTCTGCGCGGCACCGACGAGCGGTATGTCGATTGGGACAAAAACGCCGATGTCGCGGCGTACAGGATTGATGGAAATAATTTCGGCGGGGTTCCATCAATCGTGGGCACCAAGTGGCATCGTGGGTTTTTCCGCTATGCCGAACGGGTCGACAAAATGGTAAAGGGACAGCGCGTTAAGCGCGTGATGGGTCATTCACTGGCGGGTGCGGCGGCACAGCTGCTGGCACTGGCATATGGGGTGCCGGCCATTGTTTTTGGCTGTCCAACGCCGCTGTTTGGAAAACAGCTTTTGAAAGGGGAACACCGTATTCTGAACATCAGATTGAGTTATGACAAAGTGCCAAAGTTAGTGCCTAAACTGATCCCGTTCCAGAACGCCAGACAGACCGGACACCGCTATGAACTGACGTTGCCTTATATGACGTTTCCGAACCACAAGATGGATTACTACATCAAGGCGGTCAGACAGAAATCAGTCACGAAGACGATGCCGCTTAGGTGGCCCTAAAGCATCGCGGGGACGACCAAATCAGGCGGGCGGTGACCATCATCGAACGTCTTGATGTTGATGATCACCTTTTCACCCATCTCGATACGGCCTTCGACAGTCGCCGATCCCATATGCGGCAACAGCACGACATTTGGCAATTCCCGCAGGCGCGGATTGATCTCGGCACCGCGTTCATAAACGTCTAGGCCTGCACCCGCGATTTCACCCGATCGCAACATCCGGGTCAGCGCATTTTCGTCAACAACTTCGCCGCGCGAGGTGTTGATCAGCACGGCATTGGGTTTCATCAGTTTCAGACGTCGCGCATTCATAAGGTGAAAGGTCGACGGGGTGTGCGGGCAGTTGATCGATAGGATGTCCATGCGCGCCACCATTTGATCAAGGCTCTCCCAATAGGTCGCGCCAAGGGCATCCTCGATTTCGGGGCGTAGACGTTTGCGGTTGTGGTAATGCACCTGCATCCCGAACGCTGCCGCGCGACGGGCAACCGCCTGACCGATGCGGCCCATTCCAAGAATCCCCAGACGTCGGCCCGCGATGCGCCCCCCCATCAGGGCGGTTGGCGACCAACCCGCCCATTCGCCGCGCTGCATCTGGGCGAGCCCTTCGGGAATGCGGCGGGTCACGCTCAGGATCATTGCCATCGTCATGTCCGCTGTATCATCGGTGACAACACCGGGCGTGTTGGTGATCAGAATGCCACGTTGGTGCGCTGTGGATGTGTCAATGTGGTCGACCCCTGCCCCATAATTGGCAATCAGACGCAGCTGTTCGCCCGCCTGCCCCAAGAGACCCGCATCAATGTTGTCGGTGATTGTGGGGACGAGAACATCGGCAGTTTGTATCGCCTCGACCAGCTCGGCACGGGTCATGGGCGTATCGTCATTGCGCAATTTGGTGTCAAAAAGTTCGGAAAGCCGCGTCTCGACGACAGGTGGCAACCGTCGCGTCACGACAACACTCAGACGTTTCCCGCTCATTTTGACACTCCGATTCTTTTTTTGATCTGTGGTTTATGCAAGGTTGCCCCAAATGGGACGCGAGGCACAAGAACCACCGCGCCCAAGAGGCAGTATCTAGGTGAGGTCCTTTGGGACGATGAGCAGTGTTTTCAAATCCGTTCTAGCCGCCGCCATATTGGCAGCGACCACAACTGTGTGCAGCGCCCAAGAGCGTGGCCCAGTGACCAATCTTCCGATACCGCGATTTGTGTCGCTCAAGGCGTCCGAGGGGAATGTGCGGCGTGGTCCATCGCTGAGCCACCGGATCGATTGGGTGTTCAAACGCCGCGATATGCCGCTGGAAATCACTGCCGAATATGGCAACTGGCGGCGCGTTCGCGACCGCGAAGGTCAAGGCGGCTGGGTTCATTATTCGCTGTTGTCTGGCACTCGCACCGTGATCATTGATGCTGATCTGTTGACGTTATACGCGCGCCCCGATCCCAATGCGCCGGAAAATGCACGGCTCGAAGCCGGCGTTGTTGCACGGTTGGGCGAATGCCAGCCCGCGTGGTGCCGCCTGAATGCAGGCGGCTACCGTGGTTGGGCGCCTAAATCCGCGCTGTGGGGCGTCAAACCGAGCGAATTGCGCGACTAGGCTGCGTCTAGCCCGCGGCCCTTGAGCAACGCCTCGACACCCGGCATACGACCCCTGAATTTTGTATAGAGAACATCGGCCTCTTGGCTGCCGCCCGCTGATAGGATGTGGGTTTCCAAGGCACGCGCCATGTCCGCGTCAAACGGATCGCCAACTTCTTCAAATGCTTCAAAGGCATCGGCGTCCATAACTTCGGACCACATATAGCTGTAGTAGCCGCTGGAATATCCGTCACCCGAGAACACATGGGCAAAGTGCGGTGTCGCGTGGCGCATCCGGATGGCGTGGGGCATGCCGATGCTTTCCAGAATTTCCGCCTGCTTTTGCATCAGATCCTTCGGGGCTTGGCCGTCGTGAAATTCTAGATCAACAAGCGCCGAGGCCACGTATTCTACGGTCGACATACCCATGTCATAGGTCGAAGCCGCAAGCAGCCGTTCGAGCATGTCTGCCGGCATCGGTTCACCCGTTGTGGCGTGGGTGGCAAACGACTGGAGAACCTCTGGCACTTCGAGCCAGTGTTCATAAAGTTGGCTGGGCAGTTCGACGAAATCACGTGCGACCGATGTGCCGCTGATGCTCTCGTATGTTACGTCGGATAGCATCTGATGCAATGCGTGGCCGAATTCGTGGAACAATGTCCGTGCATCATCATACGACAGCAATGCGGGGTTATTTTTAGCCGGTTTAGCAAAATTGCACACATTTATGACATGTGGGCGTTGGTCCACCCACAGCCGTTTCTGTGACCGGATCGCAGAACACCATGCACCTGAACGTTTTGAGCCACGGGCAAAGTAGTCGCCTACAAAGATTGCCAAATGCGTGCCGTCACGGGTCACTTCCCATGCGCGACAGTCGTCATGATAGAGCGGGACATCGACAGGTTTGAATTCCAGATTAAAGAGCCGCGTCGCACAGTCAAAAGACGCCTCGATCATGCGGTCCAGCTGCAAGTAAGGCTTTAGCTCAGCCTCGTCGAGATCATGCTCGATCTTGCGCCGCTTTTCCGAATAAAACCGCCAGTCCCACGGCTCGAGAGGGCCATCAAACCCGTCCGCGTGCAGCATGCGGGTCAGGATTTCGGCGTCGGCCTCGGCGCTGGCTTTGGCGGGGGTCCAGACATTGTGCAACAGGTCGCGCACAGCCGATGGCGCTTTCGCCATTTCGGTCTCGAGCTTGTAAGTCGCAAAGTTCTCGTAACCGAGCAATTGCGCCCGTTCATGACGCAGGGCGAGGATTTCAGCCGCGATTGCACGGTTGTCTGTTTTGCCACCATTTGCGCCACGGGCGGTCCACGCCTCGTACGCCTTTTCGCGCAAATCGCGACGTTGAGAGAATTGCAGGAATGGCACGATCAAAGACCGCGACAAAGTGACGACCGGTCCAGCGGCGCCCTTTTCGTCCCCTGCTGCGCGGGCGCTGGCCACAACGAAATCAGGTAGGCCGATCAGGCCATCCGTGTCCAAATCCATGAACCAATCGCGTTCATCGGCCAGCAGGTTTTGGGTGAATTCCGTCCCAAGACTGGCGAGGCACGATTTAACATCGGTCAGACGCGCGGCGGCATCGCCCGTCAATTCAGCGCCAGACCGGACAAAACTGCGGTGGGTCAGCATCAAGACCCGTTGTTGTTCATCCGTCAGGTCCAGGTCATCGCGGGCATTCCAAACGGATTGGACCCGCGCGAACAATTTTGCATTGTTCGTGATCTCTGACGAATATGCCGAAAGTTTCGGTGAGAAATCGCGCATGAGATTTTGGCGCGTGTCATTACTGTCCGACCCCGCAACCGTGTAGAAGGCCGAGGCGACTTGGGACAGGTCGTGGTCGGCAAGCTCGAGCGCCTCGATCGTGTTTTCAAATGTCGCGGGATCTGTGTTGTCCGCAATCGCGCCAATTGCTGCGAGACCCGTTTCTAGAGCAGCGTCCATCGCAGGGGCATAGTGATCGTCGGTGATCTGATCAAAGGGCGGAAGTCCGAAGTTGTCGGTCCAGTCGGTCAACAGAGGATTGGTCATGGCAGTGCTCCTTTGGAACAATAGATAGGGTGTTGGGATGCCGATTACAGCGTTCCGCACACCGAGCAGTTGGGATCTCGTTTTAGGGCGATTTTGCGGCTCTCACCATAGAGCGCATCGTAGATAAGCATTTGACCGTGCAAGGGAGCGCCCGCACCGGTGATCAATTTGACAGTCTCGACTGCCATCATCGCACCAACCACGCCGGGCAAGGGGCCAAGAACACCCGCCTCGGCGCAGCTGGGCGCGAGGGCAGGATCAGGAGCCTTTGGAAAGACGCAAGCGTAGCAAGGCGCATCGTTGGCGGGATCATAGACGCTGATCTGCCCCTCGAACTGGGTCAGGGCAGCCGCGACAAGAGGTTTTCCAAGCGCCACGCAGGTCGCATTGACCAGATAGCGAGTGTCAGAATTATCGGTGCCATCGAGAACGATATCGTATTCAGCAAACAGGTCCTGCACGATATCCGCTGTCAGGCGGCGGTGATAGGGGCGCACTGTGACAAAGGGGTTCTGTGCCTTGATCGCGGTTTCGGCAGAAAACACCTTGGGCGTGCCAATGCGGGTGTCCGTGTGGACCACTTGGCGTTGAAGGTTCGTGTTCTCGACACTGTCGTCATCAATAACGCCAATGGTGCCGACGCCTGCTGCGGCGAGATATAACAGCACGGGCGAGCCGAGACCGCCTGCCCCGATCACAAGGATCTTTGCGGTCTTGAGCGCCTTTTGTCCGGGACCGCCGATTTCGCGCAGAACGATGTGGCGCGCGTAGCGTTCAAGCTCGACCTCGGCAAAGGTGCCGGGGGCCTGAGCGGGTGGATCGATGGACACAGGGTTAGTGCGCGCGCGCAGCGCCATCAGGCCTTTGCGGTAGGCAAACACCAATGCGCCCAGCCCGCCCAGCAACAGCCACAAACGCGGATCGCTGCCAGTGCCTTCGCGCAGGGGGTGACCGTCGGGCAGGATGAATTGGATCGCTAGAACACCGGCAAAAAGAACACCAATCATGGTCCAACGGGCGCGGCGCGGCGTATTCATCGCGGCGCCAATCCCCCATAGGGTGGCGGCCATCACCAAGACGACGATCATGTTGTGCCAGTCGAGCCAAAGCCGCCCGCACCGCGATCAGTCTCGTCCGAACCACCGATTTGGAATGTCGCCTGAACGACGGGGGCTACGACCAGCTGGGCGATGCGGTCGCCGTGGGCAATGGGAAACGGATCAGTTCCGGCGTTCATAACGATCACTCCTAACGGGCCGCGATAATCATGATCTATTGTGCCAGGGCTGTTGGGCAAAGTGATGCCATGCTTCAACGCGAGCCCCGAACGAGGACGCACCTGAATTTCAAAGCCATGCGGGATCGCGACACGCAACCCCGTTGGGATCAGAGCGCGGCGACCAGGTAGGATCGTTGTGCCGACGTCGCGCATCCCCAATTCAAAGTTTGCGCGTACATCTGCACCTGCTGCACCTGCCGTCTCGTAACTGGGCAGCGCGATTTCAGGGTCTGCGCCATCGAGGTGTTCGATCAAAACAGTGGGCTGCATCCGTTAGCCCAGCGCGTCTGCGATTGCTGCCGCCAGTTTCTGTGCGACTTGCGATTTACCCATGCGCGGCCAGTCTTCGCTTCCGTCTGCTGTGATGAGGGTCACGTCGTTTTCAGCCCCCCCCATGATCCCTGTTTCGGGCGACACGTCATTGGCAACGATCCAGTCACAGCCTTTGCGTTTGCGTTTGGCAGTCGCGTTTTTGATTACGTCATCTGTTTCGGCGGCAAAGCCCACAACCAATTGGGGCCGCCCTTCGCGCAGGGCCGAGACGCCAGCGAGGATGTCTGGGTTTTCCGCAAACGAAAGCGTGGGCAGACCGTCTTTGGTCTTTTTGATCTTGCTGTTGCTGGCGCTGGTCACACGCCAATCGGCAACGGCAGCTGCAAAAACCGCTGCGCCTGCTGGCAGAGCCGCGGTTACTGCGTCCTGCATTTGAGCGGCAGTTTCAACGCGGATCACATCGACGCCAGTTGGTGGTTCAACGTCGGCGGGCCCCGTGACAAAGCTGACGCGCGCACCAAGGTCGCGCAGTGCGGTGGCAATTGCGGTGCCTTGCGATCCTGACGAACGATTGGCGATATAGCGTACGGGGTCTATTGGTTCATGGGTTGGGCCAGATGTGACAAGCACGTGCTTCCCGTTAAGCGGCCCATCCGAAAGAGCACGGTCCACTGCATCAATGATCGCGGGAACCTCGGCCATGCGGCCAGGGCCGTATTCACCACAGGCCATGTCACCCTCGTCAGGGCCAACAACCAAAACGCCGTCTGACTGCAATGTTGCGAGGTTGCGTTGGGTCGCGGGATGATCCCACATGCGGACATTCATCGAGGGTGCGATCTGCACCCGTTTGTCTGTCGCCAGCAACAATGTCGACGCGAGATCATTGGCATGCCCCCCCGCCATTTTCGCCATCAGATCAGCCGTTGCCGGCGCCACAACGATCAAGTCAGCTGCGCGGGACAATTCAATATGTCCCATCTCGGCCTCGTCGGTGAGATCAAAGAGGTCGCGGTAAACCCTGGCCGCGGTCAGTGCCGACACTGAAAGAGGTGTCACGAATTCTTCGGCAGCGCGGGTCAAAACAGGGGTAACCGTCGCACCACGCTCGCGCAGACGACGGATCAAATCCAAGGATTTGAACGCAGCGATACCACCACCGATAATCAAGAGAATATGTTTGCCTGCTGGCATGTCCGCGCCCTTTGCGTCGTTGCACCCTTAATGGATAGGGTGCGCGGCGGTCGAACTCAAGAGGTGGAGGGTCGACAGGAGCAACCGGGGGGGCGTGCTCCTGTCGAAAAAAATTGCGTCAACGCTAGGGAAACGTTACGCAAAAAAGTGGTGCAACTCGCGCGACTGACCTTCGAGCGATTTACGCATCTTGATAAAGGCCGCAGCTTCGAGTTGGCGGATTCGTTCTTTGGACAGGCCCAGCTCATGGCCCAGACTTTCCAGTGTGCGTGTCTGATCTTTGATCTTGCGCTCGGTTACGATGTATTGCTCGCGGTGGCTAAGCGCAGAGAGCGCGGTGACCAACCATGACCGCAATGTTTCGGTATCGTGATCGTTTTCGACATTTTCAGCCGCCTGATCACTGTCGTCTTCTAGCGCATCAATCCATTCACGACCTTCGTCTTCGGACGATTGGGTGGCGTTGAGAGAATAATCCGACCCGCTGAGCCGCCCTTCCATCATCTCCACATCATGAAGCGGGACGCCGACTTCGGTCGCGATCATCTGGCGCATCTGGTGGCGATCAAGCTCTTCTCCGGCGGTCGCTGCTTCGCGCTCGAGGCGCGCTTGGACACGGCGAAGGTTAAAGAACAGGGATTTTTGCGACGACGTTGATCCGGTGCGTACCATCGACCAGTTGCGCATCACATAGTCCTGAATAGAGGCCTTGATCCACCAGACTGCGTAGGTCGAGAACCGCACGCCGCGGTCTGGGTCAAACTTGTCCGCAGCTTTCATTAAGCCGAGCGATGCCTCTTGAATCAAGTCATTCATCGGAGCGCCATAACGCTTGAACTTGGACGCCATCGAGATGGCGAGGCGCATGTAGGCCGTGATCAGGCGGTGCAAAGACTGTTCGCATCGTTCGTCACGCCAAGCGTACGCCAGCTTTAGTTCTGTTTCAGCGTCCAATAACTCGGCTCGCATTGCGCGACGCGTCAGCTTTGGGTCGAAGGTTCCATCTAGTGCCATGGGTCGCTCCTGATCGTCTTTGGGCAGCGCGTTCTTTCTTTTGGAACGCAACTTGTTTACGGATCGTTAAGGCCGACGGATCAAAGAAAGTGCAGAAATGACATTGCTAAATGCAACATTAGTGCTGGGTGGCGCGGCCTCTGGCAAATCCGCTTTTGCTGAAAAGTTGGTCAAAACCACTGGAAAAGAGCAAATCTATATTGCCTCGGCCCAAGTTTGGGACCCCGAGATGCACGATAAAATAGATCGGCACAAAGTTTCACGAGGCGCCGGATGGACAACAATCGAAGCGCCCTTGGCAGTGGATGAAATCCTCGCCAAACGCACATCGGATCAGGTGGTGTTGTTTGATTGTGCGACGCTCTGGCTGACAAATCACGTCATGAAAGAAAGCGATCTAGAGGCAAAAGTGCATGGGTTATTGGATGCGGTTGCAGCCTGCCCTGCTCCGATGGTGATTGTGTCAAACGAACTGGGGCACGGGATCGTGCCAGACAATGCGATGGCACGCGCGTTTCGGGATCAACACGGACGTATGAACCAGCGCATTGCAGAGGCTTGTGATTTGGTGGTCATGGTCACTGCCGGATTGCCACAGGTCCTAAAGGGGACGCTGCCAGAGGCTGCGCAATGACGCGGTGGTGGTGGGTTCGTCATGGGCCAACGCACCAAAAATCATTTTGTGGATGGCGCGATGTCCCTGCGGACCTATCGGATACCGCAATGATCGCACGGCTAAACGCGTATCTACCAGACGACGCAGTTGTTGTATCTTCGGATCTGATCCGCGCAGTCGCGACAGCCGATACATTAGGACGGACGCGGTTAGATCACGCACGCGACATTCGTGAGTTTGATTTTGGCATCTGGGACGGAATGCATTTCACCGAAGTTGAAAAACGCGATCCAGTTCTAAGCCGGTCCTATTGGGAAAACCCCGGAGACATCCGTGCACCCAAAGGTGAAAGCTGGAACGATGTCGCAGAACGTGTTGCGCCGTGGGTCGAGAAAATGAACCGTGACCATGCGGGTCGCAATATCATCGCCGTTGCACATTTCGGAACCATCCTGACCCAAGTCAGACAGGCGATGGGGTGCAGTGCATATGACGCCATGGCCCATCCGATCGACAACCTATCGGTCAGTGATATGTCTTGGGACGGCACATGGCGCATGGGCACGATCAATCACGTTGCGTGATGTTGTTCGTCACAGAACTCTGATTGGCCCGCGGGACAGCGCGTGCCTTGGCCAATGAAATGCATTCCAGCTTTGGCGGATTGCGCAGCGATTGGGCCGTAAATTTGCCTGCCGCATATGAAACGGTGACACCACCGCCTGCGATCGGGGCCGAACTCGACCGGCTCGAAGCATTGTGGACACATGCGCGGGGTGTGACGGGATCAAAGGGCCCGTGGCTGTGTGGCGAGTATTCGTTGGTCGACGCAATTTTTGCGCCGATGGCGACACGCCTTGCGACCTACGGATTTGACACACGCCCGACAACACGCGCGTATGTCGCCGCACATCTGAACGATCCGGCATTGCGGCGGTGGCGAGCGATGGCGCTAGCGAACGAACCGATCCTGCCAGCGTTCAAAGAAGCTCAAGAATTTTTTCGAAGGTCAGTTTGGAATAGCAACTCGCAGAGACATCGACAGAAAGCCGATCCAGCACCTTAGCAACCTTCTTGAGCTCGTCGGCCTGAAAAATCGGAAAGATAAGGCCCGAAAAACCGGATCAAAGACGGTGTACTACTATCGGATTGCGAGAGATGATTTGGACCATATGCAGTAAACAGTACGGAGGCGGGCAGCGGTCAAGGGGTGGGATTTCATCAATCGAACTTACGGGTTTGAAGAGAGCCAAGATGACAATAACTGACAGCTCACATTGAAAAATACAAGCTAACGACCTTGTAAATAATTAGAGCATGCAGGCTGAGGCTGGCGCTCATTATTCCAAACAGTTTGATTTTTTGCACCATGAAGCGACACTGACAGTTTGCGAGTCAACGTTTAGTTAAGCCGTCACCAAGCTTCTCGATGCAAGGTGGCCTGTGCGGCATCACACTGGTAAACATCAAGACTAGGAAAAGTTTGCCTTGCGGACGAGAAAATTACTTTGAAAGCGCAAGTGACAGGTTCGCCAAGGCTAAGTTCTGTTGCGTCAAGTAGAGTTCTCGCTTCTTGGAGCTAGGTTCCCAGGCAATCCTGTTATTCAGTACATCGACTTTGTACATGAGCTGGCGAATTTGGTTGGCCTTCCCTTGATTGTTTTTCGAGGTTTCATCTAGCAAGCAATATTGCCTGAACCTGATAAGGTTTGTCGATGAGCTGGATACATCTAAATGTGATGAGTGGTTATCAAAGCTGCTCCTATCATCAACCATGAAGACGGTCTCTCCAGGTGGCACTAAGATGATCTGGTGATGACCTGGATTCCAACGGGCAAGATTTGGCTTCTTGGGTGAACTGGCTGACCATCATGTTCAATCGAGCAGACATTGAAATGTGTTGGGTTCTACAGATGTCTTGGAAGTCGGCTTTCAAAGATGGTGGAATCCTGAAGTTGAGCAGGATGCTTGGATGCTTAGTTTCCTGGTTTAGAGATTTCATTGGTTACCTTTCTGGTTTGCCTTTGACCTTGGCACTACAAAGATTGAAGGCTCGGCGAAGAGGCATCATTCAAAGCGGTTATGTGGTGAAGCACGTTCGGTAGGGAGTATTTACTCAGCGGACCAATTGGGTGTTCATGATGTCCCAGCCATCAATTGACTGGTTCTTGGTGATATAGGATATCCAACCTGAAGCATCGTAGATTGGCTGGGCGTCAACTTGGCCGTAGCCCATCTCGTCGTAGACCAGCAATCCCAGATGCAGTTCATACTTTCAGAAAGCTCTTCGAATGGCTTTTCCATAGCCAGATGGAAGTGCCATCTGTTGCCCGCAGATCGTTCAAGAACAGGAAAAGCACGGATTTTTTTCCCGTATATAGCGGCAGCGTTTCCGAAGGTCTTCTTATTGAGGCGATTGAAAAAATGGCGAAGGTTCTTCTCAGCTTCCTGCTGACTAAGCGAAGTCGGGCCATCTTGTTGCTTCAGTGTAAGTGTAACGGCCAAGTCCCAACCCTGCGGATTCTGAAGGGCAAGTTTTCGAAGTGGTTGTCTAAGGTCATTTTTCAACGGGTTATCTCTGATTTCTCTGTATATCAGAGGTATTTATACACTTCGGAAATTGGACGAGCTTCGTCATCATCATCAAGGTCTCGATCACAAGCCGGCATAGAACCAGATCTATGCCAGTCTTAAACCCAAACTTAACCACCAGAGATAACTCAAGCCTAAATTCTATATTCTTTTAAAAAGCGGGTCGTTATCACCACAAGCATTGTGGGCGGAAAGGAGACATTCGCTGCGGACGCGAACTTTTCATAGTCGAATTCAGAAGCCGACATTGGGTTTGTTTGAAGCCACTCTTCTTGTTGTTCGGCCAAAAATCCGCATAATCTAGGCTGTCAGCCAGAAGCTCTGTCCTGTTGAGCTACGCACAGGCTCTCATCGATTTCGATTAAAGTGATTGGTCTAAAATCACACTTACTCCTCAAATTTTTCAGCAGGGCGAAAGATCGGTCCTACTTAGACAAGTGCTCAAACAATCTAGCTACCGCCTCTGCACCTGGATCGACATGACCCGAAAGTTGCTGTGCATTGATATATGTCGCTCTCCCGGCCTTGGCCCTAGTTAGCGTAGCGGTGTAGTCCGCGCCTTTGCGAGCAGCGATTGCCGCACTTTCCAAGCCTCCGTCTAAGGCATCTAACGCAGGAGCTAACGCATCGACCATTGTTCGGTCGCCGGGATTTGCACCCCCAATCTGGCACAAGCGAGCAAGTCCTGATTTGAGCGCGTCGGTCATAGGTTGCCCAGCCGAAGAGGCATCGCCGGCAGCAGCAAAGAAGATTGCGAGTAAGACCCCTGAAGACCCACCCATCGTTTGGCTCAACTCAAGACCGATTGCGCGGTAGAGTTGGGTTTGGTCAGCAAGCGGTAAAGTGTCCATTGCTTCAGTCAAAGCGCGTGCCGCACCTGCGAGAGTAGATCCCGTATCCCCATCACCAGACTTTGCATCTAGTGTGTTGAGGTCTGACTCGGACGCAATCAAAATCTCGCAACAGGCGAGCAAGAAGTCCTTTGTATTGGCATGTTCCGAAGCCGGTGCGCGGATGGGGGAAAGACCATCGGGTAGCGGCAAGATTTTGGCTGAATTGATCTTCATACAGCCTGGCCAACTGGCGCACTCGACCGGTTGCGCCAACATCGCTTCATCGTCTTCTGTTAGCTCAAGGGCAGATATGGAAAAGCCATGCATGTCTAATGCAGTCATCATGGAACTTGGACCAACCATAAGGTCGGCACGTTCACCAAGGCCGCCTTCTATGAGTTCTTTGGTTAGAATTGCCATTTCTAGTTCGGTCGCTCCACCAAGGTTATTGACCAAGACCGCATGGGGCGTTTTTGACATCGTCGCCAATAGCTTTTCAGCCACTTTGTTGACTGAATATTTGGCGCCATCAGCTGCGATTTGTTCGACACCGGCTTCCCCGTGGATGCCAAGTCCAAGCTCGGCCATACCTTCGGGAACGCGATCCTCCTTCTGTGACCCCGGAACATTGCAGGTATCCAGCGACATCCCGATGCTCTTACTGTTCCCAATGACCCGCTCAGCAGCTTTCGTGCAGGTGTCCAAGGTGGCTCCATTTTCGGCCATGGCTCCTGCGATTTTATGGACAAAAAGCGTTCCGGCCAACCCGCGAGCTTGAGGCAATTCCGGCAAAGCCACATCGTCATCCACAATCACAATGCTAACCTTATGGCCAAAGGCACGCGCGCGCTCAGCCGCAAGGCCAAAGTTCAAACGATCACCCGTGTAATTCTTCACAATCAACAGACAGCCAGCCGGACCAGTGACCGCCAAGATCCCGGCCAAAACGGCATCCACAGAAGGAGAGGCGAAAACATCGCCACAAACCGCCGCCGTCAACATGCCCTTACCGATGAACCCCGCGTGTGCTGGTTCATGCCCTGACCCTCCACCAGAGACCAAAGCAACCTTGGACTTGTCCCAATCGGCACGGACAACCACCCGGATATGTGGGTAGCCGTCCAGCCGGGTCAATGCGCCGCCAGAAGCTGCAATGGTGCCGTCAATGGCATCTGTGACGATGTCTTCTTTGGCGTTGATGAACTGTTTCATGGCGGTCCCCCCTTAGCTGACGCGCGCGCCAGCGGCGTCGAAATAGTATGGATTTTGGGGGCGGATTTTGACGATGTCGCCCCCTTTTAGATCTGTATGGGCGTCGGTCACGGTGATCAGGTCGTGATCCTTGAACACCAGATGTAAGCGCGTTTGATCGCCCAAATGTTCAACCCGCTGCACAAGGCTATCGGCCCCATCGCCCTGCACGATGTGTTCAGGGCGCAACCCAATGGTCGCGGCATTGCTGGGCGCACCTGCAAACAAATCCGCAGGTAGAACATTGATGCGCGGTTGCCCCAACCGGCTGGCCGCGTAGACGCTGACGGGGTTTTCATAGATCTCGCGCGGCGTCCCGAACTGTACCAGTTTACCGTGATCAAGCACACCGACGTGGGTTGCCATGGTCATTGCTTCGATTTGATCGTGCGTGACATAGAGCAAAGTCGCGCCGGAATTGGCTTGAATGTTCTTCAGCTCGATCCGCAAATCCGAACGCAGCTTGGCGTCCAGCGAGCTGAGCGGTTCGTCCATCAGATAGACCGAAGGGTCACGGACAAGCGCACGCCCGATGGAAACACGCTGCATCTCTCCGCCAGAGAGCGCGGTTGCTTTGTTATCGAGCTTGTGGCTGATCTGCAAGATCTCGGCCACTTCGCCAACCTTGCGGTTAATCTCGTCCGCAGGTGTTTGCAGTACCGGAGACTTCAACGGAAACTCAAGGTTTTGACGCACCGATAGATGTGGGTAGAGCGAGTATTGCTGGAACACCATCGCCACGTCGCGCTGCGTGGGAGTCAGTCCAGTCATATCGCGGCCGCCAATGCTGATCTGTCCCGCGTCTGGCAGATCAAGGCCAGAAACCATGCGCAGGGTCGTCGTTTTCCCGGCACCGGTTGGACCAAGCAGTACCACGAATGATCCATCGGGAATGGTCATCGTGACGTCGTCCAAAGCTACGTCATTGCCAAAGGATTTGGAAATGCCTGAAAGGGAAACCTCAGCCATGGGTCAGCACTCCTTCGTTGGCTTCGCTATGCAATGCGCGCCCAGAACTGGCGTCAAAAAGCGTGATTGTGCGTGGGTCGAAATGCAGGCCGGTCTGGTCGCCCACCTTGGCGGTATCGGATGACGCAACGCGCGCTTTGATGGCGCCATTGCTTGTTTCAACCGTCACGATCTGGGTGGTGCCTAGGTATTCTGTGGCCGCGATACGACCCCGGAAGGCGGCTGTGTCGTCCAGCCGGATATGCTCTGGCCTGACGCCGAAAGTAAGATCACCATTCATGCCCTCACGTTGCGCGGGAATGTTGAACTGAGCCTCACCGAAGGACACCTTCGTTTCGCCTGTTCCGACCATGCCGTGGAAGTCGAGGAAGTTCATTGGCGGCGAGCCGATGAATTCCGCCACGAACTTTGTCGCGGGCCAATCGTAGATGTCTTGTGGAACGCCGAACTGTTCGACAACTCCGTGGTTCATGACCACGATCTTGTCGCCCATCTGCATGGCTTCCAGCTGATCGTGGGTCACGTAGACTGTCGTCGCTTTCATGCGATCATGAAGGGCACGAAGTTCTTCGGACATATGTTCGCGGAATTCAGCGTCCAGCGCGCCCAAAGGTTCATCCATAAAGAACGCCTTTGGATCGC
This sequence comes from Thalassobium sp. R2A62, assembly GCF_000161835.1. Lineage (GTDB taxonomy): Bacteria > Pseudomonadota > Alphaproteobacteria > Rhodobacterales > Rhodobacteraceae > Thalassobium. The sequence goes on along the minus strand of NZ_GG697169.2, from coordinate 3,035,982 downwards.
GCACAATGGCCCGGCCCAAGGCCACCCGCTGGCGGTCGCCACCGGAAAGCCCGCCAACAGGGCGGTCTAGGATGTCTGTGATCCCGAGGATTTCTGCAATCTCGCCGACCTTCTTTTTGACTTCGGCCTTCGGCATTCCTTGGGACACCAAAGGATAGCTGATGTTCTTGCCCACATTTAGATGCGGGTAGAGAGCGAACATCTGAAACACGAAAGCAATATCGCGTTGGCTGGCTGGCTTTTGACCGACCTCTTCACCGTCGATGTAGATTTGTCCTGACGTGGGCAGGTCAAGTCCGGCCATCATTCGCAAGGTTGTCGTTTTCCCGCAGCCTGACGGACCGAGCAGCATAAAGAACTCACCATCTTCAATCGTGAAGCTTGAGGACTTAACGGCATTGAAAGACCCAAAATCCTTGCGCACGTTTTCAATTCTAATTTGTGCCATGCGCCTACTCCGGAAAATGACTTACGATGATGAACATCACCGTGCCGACAAGGGTGACAATGAAGGAGTAGCTATAAAGCCCCAGCACAAAAGGCTGCATCAGCATGATAACACCCGCCGCGATAAGGATAGAGGCGACCATTTCCCAAGGGCCACGGCGCAGCCGCAGCAGGCCATTGATAAACATACTCATTTGCGAACCGCTCCGAATGTGATCCCGCGAAGCAGGTGTTTACGTAAGAGGACGGTGAAGACCATGACCGGAACTAGGAAGATCGTCGCACCAGCCGCCACTGCGGGCCAGTCTTTCCCGTTCACCCCGATGATGTTGGGGATGAAAGGCGGGGCTGTTTGCGCCGTGCCGGAGGTAAGCAACACAGCGAATGCGTATTCGTTCCAAGCAAAGATCAGGCAGAAGATCGCGGTAGAGGCAATTCCGGTCGCCGCTTGCGGCAGCACAACTTTATAGAAGGCCTGGAACCGCGTGTAGCCGTCGATCAGTGCTGCCTCTTCATATTCAATCGGGATCTCGTCGATGAAGCCTTTCAACAGCCAAACCGAAAGCGACAAATTCACAGCAGTATAAAGAAGGATCATTCCGATATGCGTGTCATTCAGGCCCAGATTCCGGAACATTAGAAAGATCGGGATCGCGACTGCAATTGGCGGCATCATTCGGGTGGACAGGATGAAGAACAAAAGATCGTCCTTCAGCGGCACCTTGAACCGGCTGAAAGCATAGGCGGCAGCCGTCCCAAGGACCATGCAAAGCGCCGTTGATCCAAATCCGATGATCACGGAATTCAGGAAGCGCTCGCCATACCGGGACGGGCCAGAAATCACCGTGCCCCGTTCGCGGGCGATTTTGTCGTACCAAGTCGTCGCTGGGCCGGCTTCCTCGATCATTTGATCGGTGGCACGTGTACGGTCGGTGAACAGGTTCACGTATCCTTCCAGCGTCGGTTCAAAGACGACAACAGGCGGATAAGCGATTGAATCGGTAGGTGATTTAAAGCCGGTGGCAATGATCCAAAGCAAAGGGATCAGAGTGATAACAGCGTAGCCGATAACCAAGGTGCCAGCGAACCACTTGGTGCCTTTGGTGGGCTCTGTGACGGAAAAGCTCATCGTTCTTTAACCTTATTCAACGCTTTGACGTAGATCGACGCAAGGCCGAAGACGGTGACAAACAGGATGACGGCGTAGGCAGAGGAATAGCCGGTGCGCCACTTTTCAAACGCTTCTCGCTTGAGGTCGATTGAAGTGAGCGTGGTGGTGTTGCCGGGGCCACCCCCTGTCAGCTGCACGACAAGATCAAACATTTTGAAGTTTTCGATCCCACGGAACAGCACTGCCAACATCAGGAAGGGCAAGGCCATCGGAATGGTGATTGTCCAAAACTGGCGCCATTTGGTGGCGCGGTCACATTCGGCTGCCTCGTAAATGCTGTCGGGAATGGATCTGAGACCCGCCAGACAGATCAGCATCACAAAGGGCGTCCACATCCAAGTATCGGCAATGACGATCGCCCAAGGAGCCAAATGCACATCGCCGATCATCGAAAACCCGGCCGGGTCGCCGCCGGTAAAGAAGGTCACGATGTAGTTAAACAGACCAATCTGCGGCTGATACAAGAACGTCCAAAAGTTACCGACCACAGCAGGAGAGAGCATCATCGGAAAGACAATGATTGTTGTCCAAAGATCGTTGCCTTTGAATTTCTTATTGATCAGATAGGCAAGCGCGAAGCCGATCAAGACCTGCAAGACGATTGTCCAAATCAGGAAATGCGCCGTAGCTTGCATCGTGTTCCAGATATCAGGATCCGTCAGGATGCGTTCGTAGTTTCGCAACCCAACCCATTCGACATCGCGGTTGGGTCGGTTCACGCGAAAATTGGTAAAGCTTAGCCGGATTGTCCAAATCAGCGGAAAGATATTGACGGCCAGCAACAGAAAGATCGTAGGGGCCACGAAGATCCACGCGATTGTCCGGTCTGATAAGCCGCGAATGCGTCGCGCCATCCCGTCGGGCGTTTTTCGTGCCGCCTTTTCGATGGGGGTGTCTGTCATGAGTGCGGATCCTTCATCGCAGAGGCGAGTACGCCTTTGCTGCCAACTTTAGCCGATTTTGTTGATTTTGTTGATTTCAAATCCCCGGCCGACTTTTCAGCCGGGGACCAGACGTCAGGCATCAGTGTGTACTATGCCTGACAAGGAGGTGAGCTTACAGCTTGCCTTCATCTTCGAATACTTCGGTCCAATCGCGAACCAAGCCGTCAAGCGCGTCTTGTGCGCTGCCGTCACCGGCAATGACGTAATTGTGGATGCGTTCCTGCATCGGGATCAAGAGATCTGCGTAGGCAGGTTCAGCCCAGAAGTCTTTAACGATCGCCATGCTGTCGAGGAACGTTTGCGCATAAGGCTGGCTGGTTGCAAAACCGGGATCTTCAACCACAGCCTTGAGTGCTGAATAGCCGCCAAGTTCCCACCACTGCGCTTGAACTTCAGGTTGCGCGAACCACTGGATGTATTCCAAGGCTGCGTCCTGCTTTTCAGAATAGGCTACAACGGAAATCCCTTGCCCACCGAGCTGCGCAAACTGGCCTGCAGGACCAGCAGGATTTGGGAAATACCCAGACTTGCCGTTACCGACGTTTTCGTCGGCTTCAACGCCGGGCCAGATAAACGCGAAGTTCATCTGCATCGCGACTTGACCGGAACGATAGGCGTCGATGTTTTCGCCCATGTACCAGTTGGATGATCCTGGAGGAGCTCCGGCTTCATAAAGCGACTTGTAGAACTCTAGCCCTTCGATAGCGCCAGCGGAGTTCACAAACCCTTCGAGATCATAGGGTTGATCAGGGTTTTCGTACTGGAAACCGTAGTTGTAAAGCGCGTTGGTCACACCCATTGTGATGCCTTCTGACCCACGTTCTGTGTAGATCGCAGCACCGTAGACGGTGGTTCCATCAATGTCGCGGCCTTGGAAAAACGCAGCGATGTCTTTCAGTTCTGCCAGTGAAGCAGGGACGCCGAGTGCGCGGCCGTAAGTTTCCATGAACTCTGTCTGAAGCTCTGGGCGGTCGAACCAATCTTTGCGATACGTCCATCCGACCACATCACCAAAGGCTGGCAAAGCGTAGTAGTTCGGAGTGTTCTTCGGCCATTCGGCGTAGCCGGTGACAGTCGCAGGAATGAAATCATCCATTGTGATATTGTTGGCGTCGAAGAAGTCGTTCAGCTTCACATAGTGACCGTTCTCGGCACCGCCGCCGATCCATTGGCTGTCGCCAATCATCAAGTCACAAAGCTGGCCGCCAGAGTTCAGCTCGTTCAGCATCCGATCTGCAAAGCTCGTCCAAGGCACGAACTCAAAGCTCATGTTGTGACCAGACTCAGCCTCGAAGTCTTTGCTGAGTTCAATTAGTGCGTTCGCAGGGTCCCAAGCGGCCCAGCAAAGCGTTAGATCCTCGGCAAAAGCCGCAGTGGACATACCGGTGCCGAGCATTGCGCTGGCTGCGGCCGTCATCATTAATTTGGTTTTCATTTTTGATCCTCCCGGAGTTCTGAGAGACCCAGCCTCCTCGCTGCGACTCTCCCTGCCAACTTTAGTAATGAGGCACGTGCCTCAAGACAAGTATTTTTTGAGACACGTGCCTCAATTTTTGCTATAGGCTTTCAAATGAGGTTCCCGCGCGGCACCAAAGGGAACAAGCCAACTGACTGATTAGAAGTAAGAAATGAAGACTGTCTCGACCATAAATCTCGCTTTAAGACCGACAACAAAAGACCTTGCAAAGGCGGCAGGCGTCAGCCGTGCGACCGTTGATCGTGTGTTAAATGGCAGAGAAGGTGTTAAGGAAAAGACCGTCGAACGGGTCAATCTGGCTATCAAGGAACTTGGATTCGTTCGCAACCTACAAGCCGCGAATTTGGCAAAGTCCCAAAGCTATAGGTTCATCTTTGCACTGCCTTCCTCGGGCGATCAATTCCTTGAACAAATCGTATCTCGGATCAAAGAAGCGCAAACCATTTTTGCGGCGGATCACGTGTTTTGCGACGTTCAGCATATTGATGAAAACGACCCTCATAGCATTTCTGCTTTCTTGGCGTCTCTTGATCAGTCGGATGTTACTGGCGTCGCGATCATGTCGCCCGAAACACCGCAAGTGCGTGATGCGACTATGCGCCTGCAAGAACGGGGAATTGCAGCGCTTCCTTTCGTTTCAAACCAGACTTTGATGAACGAAAACTGGGTGGGTATCGACAACAAAGCGGCGGGTGCTACGGCCTCACTTCTTTTGGGGCAATGGATTGGTCAGCGGACCGGGAAGATTATGGTCATTGCTGAAAGCATGCAGTCGCGGGATAGCCTTGAGCGGCGACTTGGATTTGATGGCATCATGAATGAGAGCTTTCCAAATTTGCAACCGCTGCCTTCGCTTGAAACCTACGGAAACGAAACCCGTGCGAAAGACATCATCGCGGCAAACCTTAGTAACAATCCAGATATTGTCGGCATCTATGTCATGTCCTCGGAAGCAAGGGCGCCACTTCGCATCCTTCAAGAGCTGAACGTAGATCCCAACATTGCCAAGTTCGCGCACGAAATGACGCCATATACAGAAGAAGCGCTAAGGGCGAAAAAGCTTGACGGCGTTGTTGCTCAAAACCCGGGACATCTGGTGCGCAGCGCCATTCGACGACTGAAGGGTATAGTCGACAATCGTACCACGCTTGGCTCGCAAGAGAGCATACGAGTGGAGATTCACTTGCGAACAAATGTCTAGCGCTTTGAGTGCGATGTATGACCACAAGATGCCGATGCGTTTAGCCGCCCTTAGCGATGTAACCATAGCAATCGTCTAAGTTTGTTTAGATTTAGCAATTTTGAAAAGTAGCCTTTGAGGCAGATATGGGCAATTTGACCGTTTGCTTACGGTCTAAAGGATTGGCACTGGATCGCGAATGAATGTCTGCGTTCAGGAAGCTCCAATGCAGAGAGGGTTATCGTCGCGGACGGCGGCTTTGGGCCGTTCGTGTCGATCAAAACATGCTCGTTTGGCCGGAAAGCGGCGATGCAGCGAAGGGCAGGAATGAGCCCAGACTGTATAATGCTGCAAGCGATACGAGCGACAGCTTAGGGGATGATATGATTAAGCGCTCTGCCAAAGCTGAGGTATTTCAGGGCGTGGTGTTTTGCTTGACTTAAGCCTTCTAACCCGATTTTTTCATTATTAAGCCTTTGGTTGGCTGGTCAAAAACTTGGGAGTAGACAGTGAGCGAAGCGACGAAAGAACAAGCGCGGGAACACGGGTTGATTGCACGGGTATTTCACTGGGGATTTATTGTCGTTTTTGTGTATGCGCTTCTAAAGCAGTTAGATGCCATTGAGCAGCTTCAAGACCCAGATCTACTTAGGTTTGAAATGGTTTTTGCCATGGGATTTTTAGCCCTCCTCGCCGTTCGATTCACCTATATGCGCATCACAATGCCGACGGCGTTGCCAGCGAGCACTTCGCCAAGACTAAAGGTTCTGGCGCGTGCCGGACATCTTGCGATGTACCTTTCTTTAGCCACTATGGCGATCTCTGGGCTTGCGATCGGTGCAATCTATTCATCAGGTAGTCCTGAAGGGGCAGGTATGAGAATCGCGATGTTCTTCCATGAGAATGCTATTTTGGTCGCTTACCTGAGTATCGGCCTCCACATAGCAGCAGCTGTATTCCATCGACTGAAAGGTGACGGAATTTGGAGTTCAATGGTTCCAATTTGGAAGGAAACCCAAAATTGATCGACGGTGCTACTATGTGCCTCTTAAACCAAAGGAGACCTTGTAACACCCAAAGCGAAAGCTAACAAAGTCCCGCGTTGCAGTCATCCGGTCCAGCCAAAATGCTGCGAGTTGCATGAACGGCAGCTTTCGCGAAGGCCAATGGCTGAAATTTTCATCAGTCGAATGGCAGCTTTGGGCCGTCCTTGCTGAGGGCAGTGACAACTAATGGCCAACATGCTGCATAAGATCTAACGGCGGCAACGAGCCCATATTCCCCATTAGGGCGCACGCTGCGACGGCCCGGTTCTCAGGCTGCGTTGACCTTCAACATATGACAGGCATTTCTTCCGTTCTCTTTGACTATGTACAGACACTGATCGGCTAGACTAAGCATGTCTGGCAATGCGACTTGTCTGTTATGTGGCTTAATAGCAAGACCAATACTGACCGTGATCTGGCAGGCGTTCACTCTTATCCCAGCAACCGCTTCGTGTATGCGATTGCAAAGCGCGGTTGCTTCAGAAGCATCGGTGTTGTTAAGGACGCAAACAAATTCGTCCCCACCCAGTCGGGCAACAATGTCGTTTTCTCGGCAGGTCGATTTAAGCACATCGGCGAGCGCACGGATCACTTGGTCGCCAATGTCATGACCGTGAGTGTCATTGACGGCCTTGAAACGATCAATATCCAACATGACGAGGGACACAGGCACGGCACCTCTATCCGCATCCAGAAGTACACGTTTTGCAGATATTTCGAGGTCTCGTCGGTTTGACAACCCTGTCAATTCATCGGTCCGTGCCAACATTTCGTATCCCCACATGTCGTTATGTTTCCAGCCGACGGGCTGCTGCCAACAGACGCATCATAACAGCGCGTAACATCATCCATCCAGTCAGACAGACAGAAATCATGTAGTCAGGTTGTCAGTGGCCGATCTCAATCTACTTTCTTAATTTAATAGGAGGGGTCGGCGCAGAAAATGACACGCAAAACGATCATCGTTGCCGAAAACATCGACAAGTTTTTTGGAGACTTTCAGGCGCTGACCGACATCAACCTACAAATTCATCAAGGTGAACGGGTTGTTGTTTGTGGTCCGTCTGGCTCGGGGAAGTCGACACTGATCAGGTGCTTTAACGGGCTGGAAAATCATGATGCCGGCACCTTGCGCGTCAACGACATTGAACTTCATGAAGACGTGCCGAAAATCCGTCAATTGCGTCAGGACGTCGGCATGGTGTTTCAGCAATTCAATCTGTTTCCGCATCTGACCATTCTGGAAAACCTGATGATTGGCCCGATGAAGGTGCGCAAACTTGGATCCCAGCAGGCCGAAGCACTCGCACGTAAATACCTTGAACGCGTGCGCATTCCCGAACAGGCCGACAAACGCCCAGCGCAGTTATCAGGCGGTCAGCAACAGCGTGTGGCGATTGCGCGCGCACTGTGCATGGAACCGCAGGTGATGTTGTTTGACGAACCGACGTCATCGCTTGATCCCGAAATGATTGGCGAGGTTCTGGATGTCATGGTGGAGCTGGCAGAGACTGGCATGACCATGGTTGTCGTTACCCACGAAATGGGGTTTGCGCGCAAAGTCGCGGACACAATGGTGTTCATGGAGGCCGGCAAGATCGTTGAGGTATCGCCACCTGAGACGTTTTTCACCAACCCCACGTCGGCACGCGCGCGGGTGTTCCTTGACCAGATACTGGACCACTAAGACATGCCCACGGCCCGCCCAATGTCCAAAAAAAAGATGATGAACACCCTGCCGTTGGGCGTGGGACTGTATCTGATCATTGTGGGCGGCATCGTGTGGCTGGCTTACAGTGGCGCGCAGCAGATGGGGTACAATTGGCAGTGGTACCAAATCCCGAAATATATCTACACGTTCACCGATGACGGGTTTCAGCTCGGTGAAATCCTGAAAGGCCTTTGGGTGACGATCGTGTTGTCCGTGGTGTCGTTCACGTTTGCCACTGTGCTAGGGCTTGGCATTGCGTTGTTGCGGCTTTCGGGTCTGGTTGTGGGTAAGGGCGTTGCCATCGGCTACCTGGAGTTCATTCGCAATATCCCACTATTGGTGTTGCTGTACTTGTTTTATTACGTGCTTGGGCCGGTGTTCGGCTTTGATCGCTGGTCGGCTGCGGTGCTGACCCTTGGCGTGTTTCATTCTGCGCTGATCTCCGAAATTTTCCGGGCAGGCATCAATTCGGTCGACAAGGGCCAGTGGGAGGCTGCGGCGTCCATCGGCATGTCGCGTGGACAGGCCTACCGCTACATCATCCTGCCCCAGTCCGTGCGCTTCATGCTGCCGCCGCTTTTTGGCGAATTCGTCCACCTGATCAAATCATCCGCCATTGTCAGCGTGATTGCCGTAGCCGAGCTGACCACGATTGGCCGCAACATCATTTCTGACACTTACATGAGCTTTGAAATCTGGTTCACCATTGCGGCCGTTTATCTGGCCCTCACCCTCGTCCTGTCGTTTGGCGTTTCTGCGCTCGAGCGGCGTTTTCAACCCTAACCAACCAAGGAATACCTTATGTCTAAGATACGAAGAAAAATCATGTCCAATACACTTGGCCTCGCGTTTGCGGCGCTGACCAGCACTGTGTTTGCAGCCCCCGCGTTCGCACAATCGGCGACACAAAACCTGTCATCTGAATCCGTGATTGAATCGATCAAAGAACAAGGCGTCATTCGCATCGGCCTGTCCATTTTCACCCCGTGGTCCATGCGTGATCTGAACGGTGAACTTATCGGGTTCGAGCTCGACGTGGGTCGTGCGTTGGCCGAAGACATGGGCGTCGATGTAGAATTCGTACCCACCGCATGGGATGGCATCATCCCACAGTTGGTATCGGGCAACTTTGACGTCATCATTTCTGGCATGTCCATCACACCGGCGCGCAATCTGACAATCAACTTTTCCAACCCCTACGCCTATTCCGGTCTGACTGTTCTGGCCAATTCATCCATGACGGATGGTTTCGCGATCGAGGATTACAATTCCCCCGACGTGACATTTGCTGCCCGCCGTGGGGCAACGCCAGCCACAGTGATCGCACAATTGTTCCCCGAGGCGACGTTGTTGTTGTTTGACGAAGATGGCGCGGCCACTCAAGAGGTCCTGAATGGCAACGCACACGCCACAATGGCCGCAGAACCCACGCCATCAATGGAACAGCGCCGCTACCCCGATACGCTGTCTGTGCCGTTCAATGAATCGTTCCTCGCAACAGGCGAAGCCTTTGCAATGCGCAAAGGTGACATTGATGCACTGAATTTTTTCAACAACTGGATCTCGGTTCGTCATGCAAGTGGCTGGCTGAGCGAGCGTAATGATTACTGGTTCAAAGGCGACGCGTGGATGGACCAAGTGGCCCAGTAAGGACTGATCAGCGTGCCCTCATTTTTGAAACGAATGCGCTGGCTTGACTGGCTGATCCTCGCCCTATTGGCGGGGATCACGGGTTATATTGGCCTGCGCATGCAGGGCGCGCTGAACTACGATTGGCGTTGGGAACTGATCCCCGACTACATTCTGCGCTACCGCGAGGACCGGCAGGAATGGTTTCCCAATTTATTATTGCAGGGTCTGTTTGCCACCATTCGTATCAGCATCTACGCGAGCATCCTTGCACTGATCATCGGCACGATCCTCGGGGTAGCGCGGTGTTCTGAAAACTTGACGACACGACTTCTTGCGCGCACATATCTTGAACTGCTGCGCAACATCCCGCCGGTCGTCATTATCTTTATCTTCTTCTTTTTTCTGTCCCAACAATTGATCGACGCGATCAACCTCAATTCATGGTCGCGCGGCATCGCACGCGGGGACAATGCCCATATTTGGGAATTCTTCTTTGGCGAAATGCGCCGGTTTCCGTCGCTGATTTCCGGCGTCATTGTGCTGGCCATGTTCGAGGCCGCGTTCGTGGGCGAGATCGTGCGCGCAGGTATCCAATCCGTTCCTAAGGGACAACGCGAAGCCGCGCGCGCCATTGGCATGAGCAGTTTTCAAGAAATGCGCTACATCATCATGCCACAAGCCATGCGCAAAGTCGTCCCCCCCATGGCAAATCAGTTCATCAGTTTGATCAAAGACAGCTCGATTATTTCGCTGATATCGGTACAGGAACTGACCTATAAAACTGTCGAACTCGTCGCCTCAACCCGCCTGATATTCGAGGCATGGCTGACGACCGCTGCGTTCTATTTCATTTTGTGTTTCGGTCTGTCGATGCTGTTTCGGCGGTTGGAAAACAATAGGTCTCGCGAATAGTGGATACGACAGTATCTGACATGACGCGGCCCTCTAAATGGTGACCGCCAACATAATTTCTGGTGCTGTCAGACGAATGCGAACCAGTCTCTGCAAGGACAATGGAGTGCCCTTTATGCCATGCCCAACTGACGCCACTCAGCGAGCGCGACCGCGCGGTTAAGCTTGAATTTTTCTCGGCTGTAGAGGTGGCGTTCCTGGTTAAAGTGGTTGTGGACTCATGAATGAACTGAGGCAAATTTCTGCAGGCATCGCATTTGCCTGAAGCGCAGCATCGACCGTTCTCGTCGTCGAAATGGCAGGTGGGAATTCTCAGCCCGATTATTTAACCAGCGGCCAGTTTCTTGCCGGTTGTCGTTCCCTATAACTCGCATTGCGGCGCCATAAGACCGCAGTTTGTCGGTCACGATGATTTCGGGTTTGCCGCAACGCTTCATTGATTTCCTGAGGAATTTCAAAGCTGCTTTGCGGTCACGGCGCTTGGTGACATAGCTTTCCAGAACTTCGCCCTCATGGTCGACTGCCCGCCACAGATAGTGCGTCTCACCGTTGATCTTCACAAACACCCCGTCCAAATGCCACTGCCAGTTCGAATAAGATCGCATCCGACTGACTCGGTTTCTTCGGATCTCAACCGCGAACATCGGGCCAAATCTGTTCCACCAGAACCGAACTGTTTCGTGGCTAACGTCGATTCCACGTTCGTGCAGAAGGTCTTCTACGTTGCGGAGTGAGAGCGGAAATCGAACGTACATCATGACCGCCAAGCGGATGATCTCCGGCCTCGTTTTGGAGTACCTAAATGGATTGGGTTTTGTCATCCTACAAAGCTACGGAACCACCCTGCCCGTCTCAAGTTAATTTGCTCTGACAGTACCCCACAGTCCAAGCCCCCGAAAAAACGGGAGAAAACAGGGAAAAAGGCTGTTTACTGACAGAGACTGGGTGTGGGACGACACATAGTTCTGCCTTTTACCACCGCTAAGTCATTGATTTTGAAGAACCTGGAAAATGGATGAAGCACCACTCTTACCTTTTGCGACTCATAGGTTTACTTTTGACAGCGAAGCGGTCGTCCGTGCAATCCGCAGCGAAGGGCAAGAACAAGCCCAGACTGTGAATTCGATTTTCTAACTGCGCGTGCTCGCAGTATAAATATTTCTGCACCTGCGAAGAATTGGGTATCGCTATGCGGCATCAAAAACAGCCTTTCGTTTCAGCACGAGAGAAAGCTGGCCAAGAATCCAATCAAGGAACGAAGCGGTTTTTTGCGCTTCACCCCGATCGAGGCTTTTGGGTAGTACAGGCCAGTCTGCAAAAAAGTTTTGGAGCATATTCCTGCCGTCAGCGAAGTGCTGATGTCAGATAGTATAAGCAGGAAGAGAGGGTATTTTGTGCTAAGATCCGACATCAAAGAAGTATTGCTGGCCTGAAATCGCGAGATTTTTCGCGCTTCGTCACAGCTCCATATACATAGGGAATTTGTCACACAGCGTTTCTACTTCGCCTTTGACTTTGGCTTCGACCGCGCCGTTGCCGTCCGGGCCATTGGCAGCCAACCCGTCCACCACTTCGACAATCCAATCGGCGATCTGGCGAAATTCCGCCTCGCTAAATCCGCGAGTAGTACCCGCGGGCGTGCCAAGCCGAATGCCAGATGTGACCATTGGCTTTTCTGGGTCAAACGGAATGCCGTTCTTGTTGGTAGTGATATGCGCACGTCCAAGGGCGGCGTCGGTGATGTTACCTGTCACGCCTTTGGGCCGCAAATCCACCAGCATTACGTGAGTGTCCGTACCGCCCGTGACAATATCTAACCCACCTTTGATCAACTGATCAGCCAGCGCAACTGCGTTGGCGCGTACTTGCCGCATGTAGTCTCTGAACTCAGGGCGCAGCGCCTCACCAAAGGCCACAGCCTTAGCGGCAATCACATGCATCAGCGGGCCGCCCTGAATGCCGGGGAAGATCGCAGAGTTAAACTTTTTCGCCAAAACCTCGTCGTTGGTGACGATCATGCCGCCACGGGGGCCGCGTAAGGTTTTGTGTGTCGTTGTGGTCGCAACATGCGCGTGCGGGAACGGGCTTGGGTGTTCACCCGCCGCCACGAGGCCTGCAAAGTGTGCCATGTCGACGTGCAGGTAGGCCCCCACGCTGTCTGCAATCTGGCGCATCCGGCCAAAATCAATGGTCCTTGGAATCGCAGACCCACCAGCAATAATCATCTTGGGTTGGTGTTCTGTTGCCAGCGCCTGAACCTCTTCATAGTCCAGCAGATTGTCCACACGACGCACACCGTATTGCACCCCATTAAACCATTTGCCGGACTGGTTTGGGGCCGCCCCATGGGTCAGGTGACCGCCCGAGGCGAGGTTCATGCCCAAAATGGTATCGCCGGGCTGCAACAACGCCTGAAACACACCCTGATTTGCCTGAGAGCCAGAGTTGGGCTGCACGTTCGCGTATGCACAGCCAAAAAGCTGCTTGGCGCGCTCAATGGCGAGGTTCTCGGCCACGTCCACATGCTGGCAACCTCCATAATACCGACGCCCCGGATAGCCTTCGGCATATTTGTTGGTCATCACTGACCCTTGGGCTTCCATGACAGCAGCAGAGACGATGTTTTCAGAGGCAATCAGCTCAATCTCTTTGCGCTGACGCCCCAGTTCGGCGTCAATTGCCGCGGCAATCTCAGGATCACGGGTGGCAAGGGTTTCCGTAAAAAACGCATTTTTGGTGGTCATGTGAGGTCCTTGTCGTAGGTTAGCCAGTCCAGCCCAGACCCGCAGAAATGCAGTTCATGGATTGAAGCAACGGGCCGGTTTCAGCTGATTGATTCTCGCGACGCAATGCACGCAATTGTTTGATCTGAATTGTATGAATGGTTTCGAGGTAACGACGGTTTCCTTCAAAACGCTCCGTCAGATTTGGGAAGCGCGCCGCTAGACTTGGCTGTCCTGTAATCTTTTGAATTGCCGCAGCCGAGCTAGCATATTCGGCCTCAATCATCCCCAATATGGCTGTGCCGGATGCCGTATCAGTCGACAGCGCCGCATACTTGGCCGCAATTTGCATATCTGCTTGAAACAGGCTCTTCTCAACTTCATCGACCATCAGTTGGAACAAGGTCGATGTCGCAAACATATCGCATAGCATCTTCCATCCCAGCTCACCGCGTACTTTGGCAAAAGAAGCACACGCCGCACCAAACCCATACCATCCGGTCAGCAGATGGCGGTTTTGCGACCATGCAAACACCCAAGGGATCGCACGCAGGTCGGACAGGCTGGATGCCCCGAACCGGCGCGCGGGCCGCGATCCGATCTTGAGCATGGCAAGTTCCTCGACCGGACTGGCCTCTTGGAAATATTGGACAAACCCCGGCGAATTGAGCAGCGCATCATAGGCGACTTGCGACATGCCGGACAGGGCTTGCAGGGCGTTATCGTATTCCGGGTTGGTTTTTGGGGCATTGTGCGAAAGGGCTGTGTGAAGCAGCGCTGAGGACGCCAGCTGTTCAAGTTCCCTCAGTGCAGTCCCGCAGTTGGCGTATTTGGTAGACACGACCTCGCCTTGTTCCGTTGTACGCAGGGCACCATTCAAGGTGCCTGACGGTTGCGCTGCGATTGCGCGCCCCGTTGGCGCACCCCCGCGACTGACGGAGCCACCACGACCGTGAAAGAAGGCAGGAACAAATCCGAGACCTTGCAGCGTTTGTCTAATCTTGCGTTGGGCTTGTTCCAACTCCCACGTCGAACAGATAAAACCGCCGTCCTTATTGCTGTCTGAATACCCGAGCATGACTTCGATACGAGACCCTTGCCTCTTGAGGCTGCGGCGTGCGGTTGGAACGGCGATCAGGTCACTCAGAATACGGGGGGCATTGCGAAGATCTTCGATTGTTTCAAACAAGGGCACTACAGGAAGATCAAGCGTTTCTCCGGTTGCGGCAGCGTACCGGGCCAACAAATATACAGCTAACAGATCATCCGTGGATCGTGTCATAGACAAGATAAAACAACCTATCGCATCTGGGTCGTTCCCTTCGCGTGCATCAACAATTGCTTCCAGCAAATTGAGCAATTCTTGGGCCTGTTCACTCAGCGCTTCCACGTCGATATCTGGCAGAACATCGACGGCTATTTCGTAGCGCAAACGCTGTGACCACTTAATACTGCCATAAGTCTCGCCTGGTCCCCAAATCTCAGCCAAAACATCAGTTGTGACAGTGGAATTCTGCCTGATATCCAGTGAAGTTGTGCGAAATCCAAAGACCTCGACCCTCCAGCGCACTGGACGGATGTAGCGATTGCTCAGGTGCTGTGCGCCAATCGCAAAAAGGGCATTTTCGATTTCGTGAAGGTCCGAGACAAGTTCATCTGTGTGCGAATAGAGTGGACGACCTTCTAGGCGAGCGATGATGGCACTGATGGCTTGACGGAAAACTTCACCGGGATTGCGTTTTATAAGCGCATCAAATTCGTCGGACCTTGTGGTGATCGAGGCAAGCAGTTGAACATGGATATCGGGCAATTCTGCGATGTCACTGCTGATGCTGATATGGCGCGCTGCACGCGAAAGATCATCAATATGTTTGGTGATCGCTGTATCACGCCCGCGCGCCATGGCAGATTTGGTCGCTGCCAAAGTGACGTTGGGATTGCCGTCGCGGTCCCCGCCAATCCATGAATGGAACTTTATGCAGGGGCGCAGCGAACGAGGCTGTGTTGGAAAAGTGTTTTCCAGCCCGATCAGGAATTGATCAAACAGCTGCGGCGTTGCGTCGAACAGGCTGTCGCGAAAGAACTGCAATCCCCATTCGATTTCGTCTGATAAGCTGGGTCGCTCCAGCCGCAATTCGCCAGACAACCACAAAAGATCTATCTCGCCCCGCAGGTCCTCGACCCTGTTTGCGCGTTCACGCGGTGTCAATCTTTGCGTTTCCAGCGCCACCAAGTGGCGATAAATACGGCGGTGGATTTCGAGGATCGTAATGCGCTTGGCTTCGGTTGGGTGGGCGGTCAAAGTTGGCCCAACTGACAAGGACGCAACCGCGCTTTCAAACTGATCAGGTGCGTGTTCGGCGATTTTTGCCATCACTTGCGCAAATGTGCCGTCGACACATTCCACGCCATCCGTGGTTTCTGTATTTCGGCGGTCTCGAACGGCAGTGTTTTCATCTGCAATTTTTTTAAGCTGAAACCAAATGTTTGCCGCCTGCAGGAAATCACTGATCTGTGAGTCCTGAAGGCTTTCAATGTCACGCGGTGACGCTAAGAATGCAGCAATATCAGGCGCGCGCCGCATAACCGTCTTAAAAAGCAAATCCCACAGCAGATCTCTCAGCGACTTGGCATAGTCTTGACCCTCACAATCCACCATGCCAGCCCTCACCACGTTCATCAGTTCACGCGATCCGGGGGTGTTTCACCGTTAAAAAACGCCTCAAGATTGTTTAGGGCGCGAAAACCCATTTCCTCGCGCGCTTCTGCAGTGGCGCTGCCAAGATGGGGCAACATGACGAGGTGATCGCTGTCTAGCAGGGACTGTGCGATCTTTGGCTCGCCATCGAAAACATCTAGTGCCGCACCGCCTATGGTCTCGAATGTCAATGCCTGCACGAGATCATGTTCATTGATTACCTCGCCGCGGGCTGTATTAATCAGGAACGCACCTGGGCGCATCAAGTCAAGCCTGCGGGAATTGATCAGGTGACGGTTTTCCGCGCCACCGGGGCAATGCAAGGAAACAAAATCACATCGCGGCAAAAGATCATCTAGGTCGTCCGCTTGTACGGCATTGTAGCGCGCCAGAATTTCAGGGGCAACACGGCTGCGGTTGTGAACGACAATGTCCATGCCAAAACCATGATGCGCACGACGGGCCATTTCCTGCCCGATACGGCCAAAGCCGACGATGCCCAATGTCTTTCCAGACACCTTGGTGCCAACCAGATGCGTCGGGCGCCAACCGCTCCAGCGACCTTCGCGGACCTCTCGTTCGCCTTCGCCTGCCCGACGGGCCGCCATCAGCATCAAGGTCATCGCAAGATCAGCTGTACATTCTGACAGAACATCCGGCGTGTTGGTCACTGTCATGCCATGGGCCTGAGCACTTGGCATATCAATGTGGGTATAGCCAACGCCATAGTTGGCAAGCAGCTTGGTCCGCGGGTTAGACAGCTCAAGTGCATCAACACCTATCTTGTCTGTGACCGTCGGCAAAACCGCGTCATAGTCCAGAAACGCTTGACGGAATTCATGCGTCATCAGCGGGACATCGCTCCGGTTCAACACAACATCAAACTTTTCGGACAATTGTGCTTCTACAGCGGCAGGCCAACGACGGGTTACGAGAACTTTAGGCTTGATCATTGTCTTCTCCTCACATCACGCTTGCGATTGTTTCACCAATAACCGCTGGATTTTCGGCCACTGTCACGCCGGCGGCGGTCAGGATTTCCACCTTTTCTGAAGCACTTTCGCCAAAGGCTGAAATGATGGCACCTGCGTGGCCCATGGTGCGGCCTTTGGGAGCGGTCAGACCGGCCACATAGGCCACAACGGGCTTGGTTACATGTTCCTGGATGTAGGCGGCAGCTTCGGCTTCTTGCGGGCCGCCGATTTCACCGATCATGGCGATGACATGGGTGTCTCCGTCATTCTCGAACTGCGCCAAGATATCGCGGAACGAGGAACCATTAATCGGATCGCCGCCAATACCAACGCTGGTGGAAACACCAATACCGCGTTCCTTGAGTTGTGCCGCAGCCTCATAACCCAGCGTGCCAGAACGGCCTACGATCCCGACGTTGCCTGGCAAAAAGATATGTCCGGGCATGATGCCCAGCATCGCCTTGCCCGGAGAAATTGTGCCCGCGCAATTCGGCCCGGTCAGGACCATCCGGCGTTCTTTAGGATAACGCATCATGTAACGTTTCACCTGGATCATATCCTGCGCTGGAATGCCGTCCGTGATGCAAACGCAGTAGCGGATACCGGCATCGGCGGCCTCCATGATGCTGTCAGCGGCAAAGGGCGGGGGCACAAACACAAGGCTGGCCTCGGCTTGGGTGGCTTCCACGGCTTCTTTGACGGTGTTGAACACTGGCACGCCGTGCACGGTTTCCCCGCCCTTGCCGGGCACAACGCCGCCGACAACATTTGTGCCATATTCCAACATATCCTTGGTGTGGAATTGCGCCATCCGGCCTGTAATGCCCTGGACGATGACGCGGGTTTCGCGGTTGAGGTAGATGCTCATGGTTACACAGCCTTCAGATTGGGGGAAATGTCGCTTTTCCATGCGGAAACAGACCGTTCGGCCGCTTCCATCAGTGTCGTCGCACGGATGATGGGCAGCCCGCTTTTTGCAAGGATCTTCTGGCCTTCTTCAACATTGGTTCCTGCCAAGCGCACGATGATAGGCACGTCGACTTGCACTTCTTTCAACGCCTGCACAACGCCTTCGGCCACCCAGTCACAGCGGTTGATGCCCGCAAAAATGTTGACCAACACTGCTTGCACATTCTTGTCTGACATCACCAGACGGAACGCCTTGGCAACACGTTCAGGCGTGGCTCCGCCTCCAATGTCGAGGAAATTTGCAGGCTCTCCACCCGCTAGTTTGATGGTGTCCATCGTAGCCATCGCAAGACCTGCACCATTAACGATGCACCCGATGCTACCCTCAAGGCCGACATAAGACAGGCCGCGATCTGCCGCGCGGCTTTCACGGGGGTCTTCTTGGCTTTTGTCGCGCAGCTCACTGATTTGCGGGTGGCGAAACAGCGCGTTGTCGTCGAATGTCATTTTCGCATCCAGCGCCAACACGCGGTTGTCACCAGTGATAACCAGCGGGTTGATCTCGACCATTGTGGCATCCAAGTCGCGAAAGGCGCGGTAACAGCCTTGCAAAGTGCGTACCATGGATTGCGTCAAGCTGGGTTCAATCCCCAACTTGAAAGCAATATCGCGGGCTTGAAAGTCACGTAGACCAACGGCAGGTTCGACGGTCGAACGTACGATGCTCTCTGGCTTGTTTTCTGAGATTTCCTCAATCTCCATGCCACCTTCGGCGGAGGCCACGATCATGATGCGCTGCGTTGTGCGATCAAGAACGAAACCAAGATAGATTTCACGGTCAATAGGCACGGCAGCTTCGACATAGACACGGTAAATGCCTTTGCCTTCGAGTCCGGTCTGATGCGTGACTAGTTTCTTGCCAAACATGTCTTCGCAGGTGGCTTGGATTTCATGGTCCGTGTCGCACAGCTTGACACCACCGGCCTTGCCGCGGCCCCCGGCATGGACCTGCGCCTTGACGACCCACTTTTCGCCACCCATTTCACGGGCACGGTAGGCCGCCTGTTCAGGGCTATAGGCCAGCGCACCAGCAGGGATTTCAACGCCAAAGTTGCTGAGCACTTCCTTGGCTTGATATTCGTGAATATCCATGTCTTGTTTCCTTTAAGCTGCGATGCGGGATTGGTAGTGGAATTCTAGCTGCGCGGTGATCGCGTCGATATCAACCTCTGCGCCAATGTCGTTCATGGCTTGAGCAAACTTGGTCACGATCTCGGTGATGGCGGCTTGTGTCAGCAGGTTCAGGATTCCGATCCGCACTTGCACTGGTGCCGAAAGGGTTGGCCAAATCCCGAACCCAGTTGAACGACAGTCCTGCACCAACTCCATTTCGCGGCCTGCAAAAGCAGGGGGCAGGTTCAACACCACGAGGCTGGTCATGTTGGAGGTTACCTCGCAGCCCATCGCCGTCACGGCATCGCGCAGCGCTTTTTCGTGGAACACATAGTCCTGAGCTCGCTGCGCAAGGCCGTCTGCCAAATTGATCCGAAGCGCCTCGTGAAAGGCGGACACTGCGTAAGCGGAATGGGTGCGGTGGTACGCGCCTTTTTCCACATCTTCGCCATCAACAATACCCCAGTGGCGGGCCTCCATGATCGGGTGATTGGCGTAAGTATAGGCACCGTTTGCGCGCAGTATTTCGATGTAGCGATCAGAAAAGCTGACCGGTGCGTAGGTCAGCGGCAGGCACAACAGGCCCTTCTGCGGGCAAGACGCCCAGCCAACCACGCCAGGGAAGTCATCGATAGCAAATTCTTCGACGCCGAGGGAGGACACGGCATCGACGAGGCCCATCGCATCGTGCTTTACGCATGCGTCCGAAAACCCTTTGATGTC
Organism: Thalassobium sp. R2A62; assembly: GCF_000161835.1. Classification (GTDB taxonomy): domain Bacteria; phylum Pseudomonadota; class Alphaproteobacteria; order Rhodobacterales; family Rhodobacteraceae; genus Thalassobium. The sequence continues at coordinate 3,016,262 of NZ_GG697169.2, read as the reverse complement.
ATTGATCCGGCCAGAACCGGTTTCCCAATGTGCCATAAAGGCCCACGTGGGTTTGTGTTCAGCCAATGCGGCCTCCACGATTTCCGCGGTGACTGACTGACCGTGGGGCACTTCGATCACGGTAACACTGGCAGGTTGTGGGTTCAGGCTGTCGGCGGCCAGCTCTGCGCGGGTGGCGGCCTTCATCCGAAGCGTGAGCGCGTCAATGCCCGAAAATGTACCATTGGCGAATGCGACGACTGTGTCACCTGGCATCACGGCGGACATCATGCAATCCAGCCCGCTCCACCCGGTGCCTGCCACGCCGAAAGTGTGGACGTTGGTCGTGCCCATGAATTGACGCAGCATATGTTTGCATTCGATCATGCCGCGCAGCACGTCGGGCTGCATGTGATCGGCGATACCCGCACCCGCGTAGGCTGCAAGAACTCGGGCGTCGGTATTGCCGGGTCCGGGGCCAGCGGCCAAAGTGTTTGGAATAACGAGTTGCGGGAACGAAGAAGCATTTCTCATGGCTTTGCCTATCTCATCGGGAAACATCTGCTCCCCAGATGAAGCATCGGTTTGTTTTTTACCGCAACGTAGGTTACTCCTGCTTTTGGGTAACTAATTGGGTAGTTAATATACTACCCATATTTACAGAAATACCGTGGTATACCGAAATATGACCCACCAAAATGGGTAGTTAAATTGTGAAAGAGCCTTAAATGCAAGACCTTACAGATAACACCGGCCCGATCACGGTGGCGCTTGCGGACAGCAACATGCTGGTCCTTTCCGCCATGTCTGAAATTTTCGATCGCGATCCGCGATTCTCTTTGGTGGCAACGGCCTCCACTGCGGAAGACTTCCTCGGGACGGTGATGCGCGTGCCTGTCCAAATTGGGATCATCGACTGGAACCTCCCCGCCTTGGGGGGGCAAAAGCTGATTGAGGTTATGCGTGATCAGCCAAGTGCGCCACGCATTTTGGTCTACGGCAACAACGCGGGCGACATGCCCCGACAAGCCCTTTCGGCGGGCGCGGCAGGCTTCACCCCGCGCAATGGCCCGGTGGAGGGATTGCTCGACACCTGTGCTGCGGTGGCGGCGGGGCAGATGGTGTTTCCCTTCCTCGATGTGAGGGAGCTGCAAAGCGACCCGATCCACCAGTTGACCAAGCGCGAAAAAGCGCTGCTTGAGGCGCTCTCGCGCGGGCTATCAAACAGGCAGCTTGCGGCAGAATTTGAGATCTCTGCAAACACGGTGAAATTTCACCTCTCAAACCTTTACGAAAAGCTGTCCGTAACCAGCCGCACGCAGGCTGTTGCGTTTTTCTTTTCAGCTCGGATCGGGGATCGATCGGCAGATGACGCCTGAGTGAAATGCGACCAAACCTCGCCTGAAATTTATTCTTGACAGGTAAATTTTTTTCCTGCCTGTGTTGCCGCCACTTTCGCATCACAACCTCAAGGATTATCGAAAATGAGTTTCCATCCCATCGACCAAGCCACCGCACGCCTTAACAGATCAGAGCTGGCAGTTCCCGGAAGCCAGCCTCAAATGTTTAAAAAAGCTGCAGAATCTGACGTTGACGTGATCTTTCTTGACCTCGAAGATGCTGTCGCGCCTGACGAAAAAGAACAGGCCCGCAAGAACATCATCAAGGGCCTGAACGAAATCGACTGGGGCAACAAGTCGATGTCGATTCGTATCAACGGATTGGATACGCACTACATGTATCGTGATGTTGTTAACGTTGTGGAACAGGCTGGCGAGCGGCTGGATCTGATCATGATCCCCAAGGTTGGCACCGCCGCAGACGTCTATGCGGTGGACATGATGGTAACCCAAATTGAGGACGCAAAAGGGTACTCAAAACGCATCGGTTTTGAGCACATCATCGAGACCGCTTTGGGCATGCAAAACGTCAACGAAATTGCCGCCGCTTCCAAGCGTAATGAGAGCCTTCATTTCGGGGTTGCAGACTACGCCGCAAGTATGCGCGCACGCACCACTGTGATCGGTGGCGTAAACGAGCATTATGCAGTTTTGACCGATCCTGCGGAGGACGGATTACGACAGGTCCATTGGGGCGACATGTGGCACTCTGCGCTAACCAATATGGTCGTTGCCGCCCGCGCAAACGGCTTGCGTCCGATTGATGGTCCTTTTGGTGATTTCTCCGATCCCGAAGGCTACAAAGCCGCCGCTTATCGTGCCGCAGTTTTGGGCTGTGAAGGCAAATGGGCGATCCACCCCAGCCAAATCGCACTGGCGAACGAAGTGATGAGCCCGTCCGCGGCCGAAGTCACCAAAGCCAACCGGATCATCGAAGCCATGGCCGAGGCCGAAGCAGCGGGAAAAGGGGCAGTTTCCCTTGATGGCCGCCTGATCGACTACGCATCCATTCGTCAGGCCGAGAACTTGGTCGTAAAAGCCAAACAAATCGCAGCTGGATGAACCTTACTCATCTAAAACACCTTGCACGGACCCTTTTTTTGGAAGGGGTCCGTGCCGCCGACCCAAAGTCAGCCGTCCAGCGGGCGCTGACGGCTGAGCCGCTAAAGGTAAACCCAGAGGGGCGTCTTTTGGTCATTGCCTTTGGCAAAGCGTCGGTTGCGATGATACAGCAGGCTTTGCAACATATTCCAGCGGCCCAACGCATAGAGGCCATCGCCGTCACGAACTACGAAAACGCGCGGGAAATTGACGGTTGCCGGGTCATGGCTGCGGGCCATCCGTTGCCAGATCAGAATGGCATTGAAGCCGGTACCGCCGTTATGGACCTTCTGCGCAGTGCAACAAAAAGCGATCAGGTTCTTTGCCTGATTTCCGGTGGAGGTTCCGCGTTGCTGCCAACGCCGCGTGATGGTTTGACGCTTGCTGACAAGATCAAAGTAAGCGAAATTCTGTTGGAAAGCGGATTTGACATTGAGCAGATGAACCGCATCCGTCAGCACCTTTCGGTCCTAAAGGGGGGCGGCCTGCTGGAGCTGGCATATCCAGCGAAAGTGCGGAGCTTGATCATCTCGGATGTTGTTGGCGACGATCTGGAAATCATCGCAAGCGGACCAACGGTACCCGCCAGCGTTGGCGGCAACCCCTGCGCTCTTTTGAACGACAAAGGGGTGTGGGATGCCATGCCCGGTGCCGCAAAGACCCTGCTTAAGACCCCGCGTGACACATCAAACCGTTCGGCTCGGGACACGTTGATCTGCACCAACGGCCAATGTCTGAACGCCATTGCCAGCAGTGCGCTGGATTGGTCCCCGCAAATTGTGACTGAGCCGCTGGTTGGCGATGTGCGCGACGCAGCCAAATCCGTTCTGGATTGCATCAGATCGCAACCAAAATCAGCACGACAGTTGATAATCTGGGGTGGCGAAACAACCGTTGAAATCAATGGAAATGGAATGGGTGGCCGCAATCAAGAACTCGCTGTGCGTTTCGCCGAACTCGCCTCAGACCTCACAGGCGAATGGGTGTTTCTAAGCGGTGGAACAGATGGACGAGATGGCCCAACAAATGCTGCCGGTGGTATCGTTGATCGCCAAACAATTGCGCAAGCGCAAACCAACAACATCAACGTTGCTGCAGCTCTCGAAGACAATGACAGTCATCGGGTTTTGGACAATTCAAACGGACTTTTGAAGACCGGGGCCACTGGCACCAATGTGGCTGACATCCAAATATTCCTAAGGATGGGTTAATGAGTTGCGACCTAGATCTTTTTACACGATCTGATGGTGTCACCCGCAGAGGGGGCCAAATCAATAAGGTAAGAGAATATTGGGCTGTTACGCTTTCGCAAAACCGGGAAACGCTGATATTAGCCTCTTACATCCGGCAGAGAAATGCGACAATAAGCGGCCTGTTACTACGGATTATAAGCGGCGGGCGATTAAATTGAGATCAGTCTGGATTGACTAATTGAACAGCCGGTTCGGTAATTTTAGATGCAATGCAGAAGAAATTTTGCTGTTAGCACAAATGTATGCTGCATCGGCAATAGCCGCGACTGCACCAGTCTGCTTTGCCTGCGACCTGCGAGTTCGCCGAAGGCGCATCGAAAGGTCGGTTTGAAATGGATGTCCAGTGTTTCACTTGAACGGCTGGTACGGTGAATTCCGCCGCGCTGCAAAATATGGGTCACTGCACTTGCGAGGAAATGCTGCGTCAGCAATATGCCAAACACCAATGACGGCTTCGTCCGCGCTGCGGTCATCGAGGATGCTGAATTGCTGCAGAACGCTTGAATGTCGGCAATGCGGGCTGCGACCGCAGCATCCCGATCAGGTGTTAGATGTCGGCTAAGGGCCGCCTGTGAAGACGGCCTAAATACGCTAAATTTCAATGGCTTCTGCGATGGCCAGAGCATCCTCGAGCTCCACACCAAGATACCGAACAGTACTGTCCATCTTCGTGTGGCCGAGCAGAAGTTGCACTGCCCGTAGGTTGCCTGTTTTCTTGTAGATCTGGGTGACCTTTGTGCGTCGCATCGAGTGGGTGCCGTATGCACTCGCCTCAAGCCCGATGGACGTGACCCAATCACGCACGATCCGGGCGTACTGCTGGGTCGAAATATGCAGCCGTTCATGGAAGCGGCCCGGCCAAAGGTACTCTGAGCCGACCATGAGCTCGTTTTCCATCCACTTCTGGACCGAGGCTCGGGTGCCTTCGGAAATCTCAAATCGCACGGGTTTCTGGGTTTTGCTTTGCAGGACGGAAGCGCGTTCCTTGATCTGGCCAGACGCCATCACGTCAACGACTTTCATCTTCACCAGGTCACAGCCACGCAATTTGCTGTCGATCGCCATGTTAAACAGTGCGAGGTCTCGATGGTTCTCTGCTAGTTCAAGCGAACTCGGATTGCCCAAACGTGTTTGGGCTTCAAAGGTCGTTTCTGATCAACGATGCGACCCTTGTTCCAGGCGGGGCGAAGTGCGCGAATGGCTGGCAGGTTTGGTGTGGTTTCCATGACTGATCCTCCGATCCGCCATGCCCTCCCAAAGCGACAACCCAATGCTGACGGGCACAGTGTACCACAGGATGTTGCGCTGCCCGCCTCGACAGGCGAGAACTCATCAACAGACTCAACATTCAACACACAAGCATCATGAAATACGCTCGATCAGATTCGGCTGAGGTGCCAATCTGCAAAAAGGTGCGCTTGCTCTGAAAATGGCTGCGTATCGTAGCCCGCGAACAAGCCATCTTGCGTGACCAATACCGTGCGCCAGCCACGTGCCGCAGCGCCCAAAATATCTGTATGAAGAGTGTCGCCGCACATCGCTATCCGGTCAGGCTCAAGCGAAGCCAGTGACCCTTCGATTAGGTCATAGACTTCGGGGAAAGGTTTTCCAAAGAAGTGGACATAGCTTGGGAATTGGTCGGCGATCTGGTGGCCATAGTGCCCTGGCTCAATGGAGAATCCATTATCGCGAGGCGCGGCCAGATCTGCGTTTGCGATCAATATTTTTCGCGGGCGCTGCTGCATCGCTGACATCAACAAGCCTTGACGCGAGGTTGTCCAGTCCGCTGTCGACAGAAACAGGAATTGTTCGGCCTTGTCATAGTCGTCGGCGTTGTCTTTCAGGCGCGTCACGCTGCTAGGCAGATCGTTCAGCGGGTCATAGTCGTCGGCGATTACCCCCCAACTCCCGTCACTCAGGTTTTGAAGAGCCGCTTCCCGGCTGGTGATGATTTCATCATCCATGACGCGCAATCCAAGGCGTTGGAACTTTGTAATTGCGCCCTCTCTGTCATAGCTTGCGGCATTGGTGAGGATGCGAATGGCGCAACCTCGTGCCCGCAGCTGATCCAGACGTAAATCTGCACCGGGGATCATCGTTTCGCCCACATTTAATACGCCAAATGCGTCAAAAACAAAGGCATCAACCTGATCGTCGATGTCTAGCAATGACGAGATCCCAAGCGAGGCTTCGCGGGCGACAACGTTTGGAAACCGTGCCCGCACTTCTTCGTAACGATCAAAAATCGACTGCGTTGTCAGCATGTTTCCCCATTTCGTTTTCTGATCGCCCGCTTGGGGAACACCTTAAAGGAATATTCTGTAAGCGAAAGCAAAAACCACAAAACAACATTTTTTTGGAGTCTTTGATGGGTCAAATCGATGGGTCAAATCCCTATTTTTTGACTGATGTTAGATTCATCCACCGCAAACCCCCGGTCACATCGCGCACAAAAATGTTGTTTTGTTGCTTTTTGCAGACTAAGCTTCACAGAGACTCATGGGCGCGGGGGTGGAATGACATCGAAAAAACAAAGACGACGCGAAGCGATCTCGGCTTTGGTGCTTGAACAGGGTGCTGTGACCATTGGTTCACTGGCTGACCGGTTTAATGTTTCCATGCAGACGATCCGGCGCGACGTGGATACCCTTTGCGAAGGCGACCTGCTGCACCGTGTCCATGGCCGCATCGAGCTGAGCGAAGAATCTCTCAATACGCCCTTCGATCAACGTGCTGGCACGAACCTGATGGGTAAGCGCGCCATCGGAGAGGCCGCCGCAGAGCTGATTCCTGACGGTGCTACTTTGTTCATTTCCATCGGTTCGACGCCGCTGAGCGTTGCGCAGGCCTTGCGCCGCCGGAAGGGCCTGACCGTCATCACAAACAACCTGAGTGCCGCGATGGCGCTGAGCGAGGACGTCTCGAATCGGATCATCCTGCCCGGTGGTGAGGTGCGTTTGCCGGATCGCGACATTTTAGGCAACGAAGTGCTGGATTTTTTTGGACGCTTCCGTGCGGATTTCGCGGTGTTCGGTGCTGCCGGGATCGCAGACGACGGTGGGTTGCTGGAATTTCACACAACTGAAGTCAGCGCGACACAAAAGATTTGTGAAAATGCCAAACAGTCTCTTCTGGTGATCGATGGGTCAAAGTTTGGGCGTCAGGCCCCCGCGTTGGGCGGCAATATAGCTGACATGGACAGGATCATCATCGACCGACGGCCGGAGGAGCAGTTTGCGCCCTTGCTGGACACCCTCAAAGATCGGCTGCTTGTGGCTGAAGGACATGCAAAATGACGACAACACCGTTTGTGAAGCTCGATGGCGTGGCAAAATGCTGGAACGGCCAATTGGGCGTTGAAGGCATCACGTTGGATATTCCCGAGGGTAGCTTTACCGCCCTTTTGGGGCCGTCGGGGTGCGGGAAATCAACGACGCTGCGCTTGTTGGCGGGATTGGAATTGCCCGACGAGGGTAAGATTTTGATCGATGGCAAGGACGTGACGACCAGTGCGGCATCGGACCGGAACTTGTCGATGGTGTTCCAGTCCTACGCACTTTTTCCGCATCTGTCGGTCGCCGAAAATGTCATGTTTGGCCTGAAGGTCAGGCGCGTCCCAAAGAAAGAGCGGCTGGAGAAGCTGCGCCGCGCTTTGGAAATCACCGGCCTGTTCGGTCTTGAAGATCGCAAGCCTGGCGAATTATCAGGCGGTCAGCGCCAGCGTGTCGCCTTGGCCCGCGCCATCGTGGCGGGGCAACGCCTGTGCCTGATGGATGAACCGCTCTCCAATCTTGATGCCAGGCTGCGCAACGCCGTGCGCAAGGACATCAAGAAGTTGCAGCGCGATCTGGGCATCACAGTCGTCTATGTGACCCACGACCAGACAGAAGCGATGAGCATGGCCGACACGGTTGTGTTGATGAAAGACGGGCATATCCAGCAGGTTGGTGCGCCCGAGGACTTGTACAGCAGGCCCAACAATACCTTTGTTGCCGAGTTTGTCGGCGCGCCGCCCATGGCTTTGATGCAATCTTCCGTTTTGGATGGGTTTGGCGATGACAAGACAATCGGGATCAGAGCCGAAAATATCCAGATTGTGCCAAAAGGCGAGGGGCGGATGCGGTGCACTGTTAATGAAAGTGAATTTTTGGGGGCAGAGACGCTAATCGGTCTGGATCACGCCCGCACTTCAGGACTTTGCGTGCTCAAACCGGGTCTTTCGATGATGGCCGATGGCAGCGAACTCGACATCACCTTTCACGACGAAAACCTGCACGTCTTTGACGCTGCGGGCCAACGACTGGCTGGGTGAAAATCACCCGCTGACAAAACAACCAACTAAAACCAAGGGAGAGAGAGATGAAACTATTTTCGACAACTGGATTGGGGCTGGCCACTGCGATGGCGGTTGGCCTGACTGCTCCGGCAAGTGCTGAGACCGAACTGACAATGTATTACCCGATTGCGGTCGGGGGTGCATTGACCGAAGTGGTCGACGGCATCGTTGCAGACTTTGAAGCGGCAAACCCTGACATCAAAGTGAACGCGATCTATTCGGGCAACTACGATGACACGCGCGTGCGTGCCTTGTCCGCACTTGCCTCTGGTGAGCCTGCCCAATTGGCGGTGATGTTTTCTATCGACGCCTATGACCTGATCGAACAGGATTTGGTGATCCCGTTCGAGGAGATCGCAACAACGGATGCGGACAAAGAATGGTTGAGTGGATTCTATCCCGCGCTCATGGCCAATGGTACGATCGAAGGCCAGACATGGGGCATTCCGTTTCAGCGCTCAACGATCGTGGCCTATTACAACAAGGACATGTTCCGCGCCGCAGGTCTTGACCCCGAAGCACCACCTACGACTTGGGATGAAATGATCTCTATGGGTAAGGCTCTGACCCAAGGCGACACTTACGGCCTGATGATCCCCTCTACCGGATATCCTTATTGGATGTTCCAGGCGCTTGCGATCCAGAATGGCAAAGAGGTCATGTCCGATGATGGTCTGATCACTTACTTCGACGACGCAACCGTTGTGGAAACGCTGGAATTCTGGAAATCGCTTTCGTCGGAACATGGCATCATGCCAACAGGTACCGTTGAATGGGGCACATTGCGTCAGGCATTCCTTGAAGGCCAAACCGCGATGATGTGGCATTCCACTGGCAACCTGACAGCGGTCAAAAATGGTGCGAGCTTTGACTTCGGCGTGGCCGAACTGCCCGCCAATGTGCGCAAAGGCTCGCCAACAGGGGGCGGCAACTTCTACCTGTTCAAAGATACGTCTGACGAAGAGCGCGCCGCTGCAATGAAGTTGATCCAGTTCATGACTGCGCCTGATCAGGCCGCCGCATGGTCCATTGGCACTGGCTACATGGGTGTGTCACCCGCAGCCTACGAAACAGATGCTCTGCAAGCCTACACAGCTGAATTCCCGCCTGCCTTGGTGGCACGCAACCAGCTGGAAAACGCTGTGGCCGAATTCTCGACTTTCGAGACAGCCCGCGTACGCGATGGTCTCAACAATGCGATCCAATCCGCTTTGACCGGCGCGAAAGAGCCAGCTGATGCACTTGCCGAGGCACAGGCCGCCGCTGAGCGCCTGCTCAAAGACTACCAGTAAAACTACTGGCTGGGCTGGCGCGTTGTTCGTGCCGGCCCACCTCTTTCCCACAGCGGAGACGCGCCATGTCAGCCCACGCCAATCTTGAACGCCGCAGACAGGCCATTTATGGCTGGCTGTTGCTGTCGCCTGCCGCTGTTCTGCTGACGTTGTTTGCGTTCTATCCGTCGGTCGCGACTTTGTGGTCGAGCCTGTTTTCCCGCGGCACGCGCCGCAAACCTACCGAATTTGTAGGCACCGAGAACTACGCCGATCTCTTTGCCGATCCGACTTTCTGGATCGTGGTCAAGAACAACCTGCTTTACGCAGGTATCACAATCCCTGTGTCGATCTTCATCGCGCTCTCGATGGCGCTTTGGGCCAATGGAAAAATCCGCGCCCGTGGCTTTGTGCGCACTGCCTATTTCACGCCGACCGTCTTGCCGATGATCGCGGCGGCAAACCTGTGGCTTTTCTTTTATACGCCCGGCCTTGGGGTGCTGGACCAGATCGGCAGTCTGTTCGGCCTGCCGTCCGTTAACTGGCTGGGCCAGCCAGAAACCGCGCTTTGGGCGATCATCATTGTGACCATCTGGAAAGAGGCGGGGTTCTTCATGATCTTCTACCTCGCCGCGCTTCAGACGATCCCGGCGGACCTCAAGGAAGCCGCCGATATCGAAGGGGCCAGCCGCTGGACATATACGCGCCGGATCGTGTTGCCGCTGCTTATGCCCACAACCCTGTTCATCGCGGTAAATGCCATGATCAACTCGGTCAAACTGATCGACCACTTGTTCATATTGACCAAAGGCGGGCCGTCAGATGCCTCAAAACTCATCCTCTATTACATCTACGAGATGGCATTCGCCTTCTTTGACGCGCCAAGTGCAGCGGCCATGACGATGATGGTCATTGGGGTGCTGGGGATCGTCGCGGCTGTGCAGTTCCTCTATCTCGACAGAAGGACGCACTACCAATGAAGAGCCTGACCAAATTCATGGACAGCTTTGGCGCAATCCTTTTGGCGATAATCTGGATTTCACCGTTACTGTTCGCCTTCTGGGCCGCAACACATTCGACGTCAGATGCGGTCAATCTGAAACTGTTCTCGCCTTGGACACTGGATAACTTTCGCGTGGCCTGGGAGGGCGCGCCATGGCTGAAGTATTTCATCAACACCTTCATGCTGGTGACCGTGATCCTGATCGGGCAATTCGTGCTGACGACATTAGCAGGCTTCGCCTTTGCGCAGTTGAATTTCCCCGGCAAGGATTTCGTGTTCATTCTGGTACTGATGCAGCTTTTCATCCTGCCCGAAGTGCTGATCGTTGAAAACTACGCCATGATCTCGCGGCTAGGGCTGTTTGATACGATCCTTGGTGTCGGGATGCCCTATATGGCCAGCGCATTTGGCATATTCCTGATGCGTCAGTCTTTTAAGGGTGTCCCCATTGAATTGCACGAGGCCGCGCGGATTGAGGGCTGTGGATTGCTGGGCATTCTGTGGCGGGTTTATGTGCCCTTGGCAAAACCCACATATCTGGCCTATGCGCTGGTTTCGGTCTCTACCCACTGGAACAATTTCCTGTGGCCCTTGATCGTCACTAACTCTCCGGAAACGCGGCCTCTGACGGTGGGTTTGTCGATCTTTGGCGCGCCTGAAAACGGTGTGGATATCAGCGTCATCTCGGCCGCAACTCTGATGTCTGTCGCGCCATTGCTGATAGCGTTCCTGATCTTCCAACGCCAATTTGTCCAAGCCTTCCTGCGCGCAGGGATCAAATGAAAACAATCTTGCAGATCTCCGACACGCATATCGTGGCACCAGGTGGGCGTGTCGCGGGTCGGCTCGACACTGCAGATGCCCTGGATCGCCTAGTCATCCGGATCGGTGCAATCCGTCACCAGGTCGGGGGGCTGGATGCAGTGCTTGTGAGCGGGGATCTCAGCGATGATGGCAGCGCGCGAAGCTATGACCACTTCAAAAAGCTGATCGCCCCTCTAGGGGTGCCGCTGCATGTCATACCCGGCAACCACGATGCACACGCGCCGATGCGTGCGGCCTTTGCGGATCAGATCCCGGGCGCGGGTCCTATCAACTGGGACCACAGGATCGGAGAGGTTTGCCTGATCGGCCTGGACACATTGGTCGAGGGGCAAAAGCACGGAACCCTGACCCGGGAGACGCTGGCCTTCCTGCGTGCCGCATTGAACCGCGCGGATGGCCTTCCGGTTTTGCTGGCGTTGCATCATCCACCGTTTCCATGTGGGATCAGGTTCATGGATGACATCGGTCTGACCAATAAACAGGATTTCGCAGACGCCGTCCGCAGCTATGCAGGTGAGCTTCGGATTGTCTGCGGGCATATCCATGCCATGATGATCCAGACAATTGCAGGCCATGTCGCGATCTCTGCACCATCGCCCAATAGCACCTTTGCCTATGACCGGCGGCCTGATGCGCCGGTTGGGTTTCACACCCAGGAGGACGGATGCCTGCTGCACCGATGGGATGGAGGCTTTCAGTCGATCCGCATCGGCCCAGATGACGGTGACGGTCCCTTTCCGTTCCAGACCTCTTGAAGGCAGGAGAGCATGACCGGTGAGTGAACCGCACGCCCTTCAAATCGTCATACAGATCGCTGGCGCTGCGACCCTGTTGATTTGGGCCGTGCGTCTTGTGCGCATCGGCGTTGAGCGTGGGTTTGCCGCGCCGATGCGTAGCTGGTTGCGTCATTCTACCAAGAACCGATTGCTAGCGGCGGGGACTGGCATGGGTGCTGCAGTGTTGCTGCAAAGTGCGACTGCGGTTGCCTTTCTGGTGTCCAACTTTGTCTCTAAGGGTGCGCTGGGGGCGGCGGCAGGATTGGCGATTCTATTGGGGGCTGATGTCGGGTCAGCAGTGGTGACGCAGCTCTTGATGGTGCGTCAGCCTCTGCTGATCCCTTTGCTGCTGCTGATCCCTTTGCTGCTGCTGATCGGGGTCTCTGTGTTTCTGCGCGGCAACGGCAGCAACACGCGGCAAATCGGCGCATCATGATCGGGCTTGCCCTGATTTTTGTGTCGTTGGAAATGATCCGGGGTGCCACCGAGCCGATGATATCCCATCCCGGCATGCAGGCCATCATGGCCTATCTGGGCGGCGATCTACTGACCGGTTTCGTGATTGGCGCTGTGTTTGCTTGGGGCGTCTACTCAAGCGTTGCGGCCGTGTTGCTGTTCGTCACACTGACTGGCCAATCTATCCTTCCAACTCCTGCTGCCGCCGCCATGATCCTTGGGGCCAATCTGGGCGGGGCGTTATTGCATATGTACTGACCCATTTCCGCACCAATCGCGTCACGACGGATGGTCATGGCCAATCTGATCCTCCGAGGCGGTGGTGCCGCACTAGTCCTCCTCGGGATTGTCGCGATGCCTGATTTGTTAACCGGGCTTGGTACGACGCCAGACCGGCAAGCCATCAATCTGCACCTTGCGTTTAGCGTCGGCCTAGCGCTTGTGGCATTCCCATTTGTGGGGCCGATTATGGCCGTGGCGTCATATCTCATGCCTGAAAGACCCGATCAGCCTAGAGGGCTGAAGGTCACCAGCGCCCTTGATCCCGCTCTGCTGGACCGCCCCGGGCGTGCCATTGACTGTGCGGCGCGCGAGCTTTTGGCGATGGGCCAAAAGATTGAACAAATGCTGATCACGGTTGAACCCATTTACGACCAGTGGAACACCGCCACCGCCAGCTTGATCGCGGATCAGGACAAGGCCGTCAAACAGACCCATCTGGAGATCAAACTCTGTCCGTCGTCAGGTTTTTTGGGACCAATGGCGGCTTAAACTAAGAGAGAATTTGGCTCCGTCTCGAGACAGACGATCCAGGGATTCCACTATCAGCACGCTACCTGACTCTACAATTCCTTGGTCGATAGCCGTGAGAAATACTGAGAATGCGCCTTCTTTCGCATTCTTCCCGTGAAACCCACTAACACCCACGTCTCGTATCGTTTCGACTAAGTGGTAACCATGTTCACGAGCATAACGTTCGCTCGCATCCATTTGCCGCCGGATGCCGTCCCCAACTTTTTGCACATCGGTGCTTATGCGCAAATAGCTATAAGCGTTAATGTTTTTCACCCTTCCTCCCTCTCTAACGCACCTTAAGATGCGTCTAGTTTAATGGTCCACTATAATTTTTCAAATGGAACGCCTGGTTCAGGGAAATCGATGATGGCCGCGCGGATGGCGAGCATTTTGCCACCTTTGACGGCGATGAAGGCCTTGGAAACCTCGATGGTTCATTCGGTGGCCGGAATTTTGGGTGAGGCAGGGATTTGCACTGACCGTCCGTTTTGCGACCCGCATCATTCGGCCTCGATGCCTGCGATTGTGGGCGGCGGTCGCAGCGCGCGGCCGGGGCAAATTTCGCTCGCTCACAACGGCGTATTGTTTATGGATGAATTCCCCGAATTTAGCCGCCAAGTGCTAGACACGCTTCGCCAACCGATCGAGACGGGCGAGATCGTCGTGTCGCGCGTCAATGCGCATGTCCGCTATCCCAGTCGTTTCTTGCTCGTCGCGGCTGCGAACCCGTGCAAGTGTGGGTATCTGTCTGATACAGATCGCGCCTGTTCGCGGGCCCCGCTGTGCGGCGAGGACTACCTCGGCAAAATTTCTGGCCCGCTGATGGACCGTTTCGATTTGCGGATTGATGTGCCTCCGGTTGCGTTCTCGGACTTGGATTTGCCCAAAACCGGCGACAGCTCTGCCGTGATTGCAACCCGTGTCGCCGCCGCGCGGGAGGTTCAATCAGAACGGTTTGCCGACCATCCTGAAATGCGTGTGAACGCGGATGCCCAAGGCGAAGTTCTGGATCAGATTACAAAATTGTCTGAGGCTGACCGCACCTATCTTCGGACAATCGCAGACCGATTTGGCCTGACCGCACGCGGCTATCACCGCGTTTTGCGGGTGGCGCGCACGATCGCCGATTTAGACGGGTGTTTGGCAACCGAGAAACGGCACCTCGCAGAGGCGGTCAGCTTTCGCGTTGGGCCTGCCTAGCGTTTGGCTTCGATCGCGGTCCAAATCTTTTCCGCGATGTTGACGCCGTTGAAACGCTCCATCTCTTGGATGCCGGTGGGCGACGTGACGTTGATTTCGGTCAGGTAGTCGCCGATCACGTCGATGCCTACGAATATCTGGCCCTTTTCACGCAGCAGCGGGCCAATCCGTTCGCAAATCTCGATGTCGCGTGGGCTAAGGTCGATCTTTTCGGGGCGACCGCCAACGTGCATGTTTGATCGGGTTTCACCTGCAGCTGGAACCCTGTTGATCGCACCTACCGGTTCGCCATCAACTAGAATAACGCGCTTGTCGCCATTGCTGACGTCCGGCAGGAATTTCTGCACGATCAGCGGCTCATTGTTGATGCCGCTGAACATCTCGTGCAGGGACGAAATGTTACGATCTTCCTCGGTCAGCTTGAACACGCCTGCGCCGCCGTTGCCGTACAAAGGCTTGAGAATAACAGTCCCATGTTTGTCTTTGAACGCCTTGAGAGTTTCGAGATCGCGGGCTATCGTTGTCGGTGGCGTTAAATCAGGAAAGTCGAGCACCAAGAGCTTTTCAGGATAATTGCGGACCCATGTTGGGTCATTCACGACCAACGTGTCTGGATGGACCCTGTCCAACAAGTGCGTCGACGTAATATAGCCCATGTCAAACGGTGGGTCCTGACGCAGCCAAACCACATCAAAGTCACGTAAATTGCGATGCTCCATGTCACCCAATATGGCATGGTTGCCTTGCTCGCGTTGAACACGCAAAGACTGGCCACACACCGTGATCTCGCCTTCTTCATAGGCAAGCATATCAGGGGAGTAATAGAATAGGTTATGACCGCGCGCTTGGGCCTCTTCGGCGAGGCGAAAGCTGCTGTCTGCATTGATGTCGACCGCTTGGATCGGGTCCATTTGAAACGCAATATTGAGGGGCATCATTGGTCCTGTCAGGCAAAAACTGTTGCCCTTTACATGGCGTAGCAACCCTCGACCTGCAATGGCCCGACGTTAGAATTGACCAAATGCATTCTCAAGAATGCGAACGTCGCCGCTTCCATCTACCAAGGCCACGTCAAACCGACAATCAGTATCTTGGCCGATGGGCAGTGTTCCCAAGAATTCGCTTGCTGCACAATAGATGCGTTTCATTTGTCGTGGTTCCAATTGCATGGCCGCACTTTCAAAACTCTTGCTGCGCTTTACCTCACAAAAAGATATTCGGCTCCGTCGGTGACGATCAGATCGATTTCACCAGCACAACCACGCCAGCGATTCGCGACGATCTGGAACCCGCGATCCCTGTATTGGCGTGCAACAATTCCCTCGGCAGTCAGACCTGCGTAGTATGAAACTGCACCACTCATTCACATCTCCATTCCAAGCGCGATTTGATAGACGGCCCGTCTCGGCATGCCCAGCGAACCGGCTACAACCGAGGCGGCGTCTTTGACACGCATCGTTTTCATCGCCTCACGCAGCGCTGTTTCGATATCAGCAACCGTGACGGCCTGTTTTGTCGCACGACCAACCAGAACGACCAGTTCGCCCTTAACATTCCGCCCTTCAAAGGCTGTGCTGACTTCGGCAGCGGTGCCTCTGGTCACTTCTTCAAATTTCTTGGTCAGTTCGCGGCACACCACAGTCGGACGGTCGTCTCCATAGACATGACGCAAACTCACTAACATTCCCTGAATACGTTTTGGCGATTCGTAAAATACCAGTGTCGCGGGGATGTCTCTCAGCGTGGCGAGCTCGGTTTCGCGTGCAGTTGCCGCGTTTGGCAGAAACCCAAAAAAGAAAAAGGCGTCGGTCGGCAGACCTGAAATCGTCAGTGCCGGCAGAACCGCAGATGGACCGGGCGCCGAGGTTACTGGCAAATCTGCGTCAATGACGGCACGGCCCAGCGCATAGCCCGGATCCGCGACCAGAGGGGTGCCAGCCTCGGAGGCATAGGCCACTGATTTCCCCTGCGATATAGCATCAACAATGCGGTTGCGGGGGCCATCACCGCTATGATCGTGGTAGGCGACAAGTGGACGATCCCCCAAAGGGATGCCGTGAATATCCATCAATTTTCGAGCTGTACGTGTATCTTCGGCCGCGATCACATCGGCGCTGGCAAGGATATCGAGCGCTCGCAACGTAATGTCGCGCGCTGTTCCAATCGGGGTCGCCACAAAATATAGACCAGCGGAGAGTGGCTTGGTTTGAAAATTCATCTATAGACCCTCAGACGTGGTGCTTTATGATCCCACGCAATTAGAAGAGGATCAGCCTCTTGTCACGTTAGGGAGTGAGACAACCCATGTTTGCCTGTATATCTGCCGTCCGCAAGTCGGCGGCGCGTTTGTTCGTCTGTCTGTCGATCTTTTTTGTCGCGGCGTGTGATCCAATCAATTTGGCGGGTGGGGGCGATAGTCGCCCACGCATTGATCCTACCGCGCCTGTCCAAGTGGCCCTGCTTGTCCCCAGCGGATCTGGCAACGCCCAAGACGCGTTTTTGGCGCAAAACCTAGAAAACGCAGCGCGTCTAGCAATCTCTGACCTGAACGGTGTCAGCATCAACCTGCGTGTTTACAGCACAGCAGGCAACCCACAGCAGGCAGCGAATGCCGCTGTAACGGCCGTAAATGAAGGCGCCAAGATCATCCTTGGACCTCTCTACGGTGAAGCAGCCAACGCAGCGGCTGTCGCGGTTGCGGGACAAAACGTCAATCTGCTGGCGTTCTCGAACAACGCCAGCATCGCAGGCGGCAACCTCTTTGTTCTCGGGCCAACCTTTAACAGCACCGCAAACCGTCTGGTGCGCTATTCCGTAGGTCAGGGCAAACGCAGCTTTATGATCATCCACGGCGATGACGTTCCAGGTGCCGTTGGCCGCGACGCGATTGCATCAGCGGTCACAAACAACGGTGGCACAATCGCAGGCATCGAAGGCTATCCGCTGTCGCAGCAAGACATCGTTTCCCGTGTTGGACCTATTGCCGCGGCAACCAAAGCCAGCGGAGCAGATTCGGTCTTTTTGACTGCAGGTGCAAATGCCGACCTTCCGATCCTTGCCACAGCATTGCCCGAGGCTGGCATCAGCCCAAGCAGCACGCAATATGTTGGTCTGACCCGTTGGAATGCTATGCCGCAGGCGCTGACGCTTCCAGGTCTTCAGGGTGGTCTGTTCGCACTACCCGACCAAGCACGTCAAGCCGCCTATGAGCAGCGGTATGCGTCAACATATGGTGAGCAACCGCACCCGCTGGCCGGTCTGGCCTATGACGGGATCGCAGCGATTGGCGCGCTGTTGAGTGCTGGCAATGCAAATGCACTGACCAAAGGTGCGTTGACACAGTCGTCGGGTTTCCAAGGCGTCAATGGTATCTTCCGCTTTTTGCCTAATGGCACGAACGAGCGCGGCCTGACCGTCGCGCAGATCCGCAACAACCAAGTTGTCGTAGTCGATCCTGCGCCACGCAGCTTTGGTACAGGAGGGTTCTAAACCTCTGATGAACAATCACACAAACGCGCCGGACGGATTGATCTGTCCGGCGCGAGATATTTTCGACGTTCCCAAAATCACCGCCAAGCTGGATGCAGCTGCCGCAGTTGCCAAAGATGGCCACAGCCTGCGCAGTGCGGCTGTCGACATCCTAAAGGTCGCGCGGGTCGACGGGATGCAAAAGATTGCAGATGCCTTTGCCGAGCGTCCAACGCAGGCGCGCCCAGTCACCGAGGCCTATGCCTATCTGGCTGATCAAATTGTGATTGCGGTCTTGGATTTGGCGACCCGTCATTTGCACCCTCTCTCAAATCCGACACAGGGCGAGCAATTGGCATTAATCGCAGTTGGTGGATCAGGCCGTGGTGAAATGGCGCCGTTCTCGGATGTCGATCTGCTGTTCCTGACGCCCTACAAAATCACGCCTTGGGCCGAGAGCGTCGTTGAATCGATGCTGTATATGCTGTGGGATCTCAAGCTGAAGGTTGGCCATGCGACCCGCACCGTCAAAGACTGTGTGCGATTGGCCCGCGAGGATTACACGATCCGGACCAGTCTGGTCGAGAACCGGTTTCTAGCTGGCAACGAAGCATTGGCCCAAGAGCTGCGAGAGCGGCTGTGGAACGACCTGTTCACGTCTACCGTCCCTGAATTCATCGAGGCCAAGTTGGCCGAGCGCACCGAGCGCCACCGCAAGCAAGGTGGGCAGCGGTATATGGTCGAGCCGAATGTCAAAGAAGGCAAAGGCGGCTTGCGTGATCTGCAATCGTTGTTCTGGATCGCCAAGTACATCAACGGTGTTGATGACGCCGCTAAGCTGGTGGGTCTTGGGGTATTTACCGAAGACGAATTCGATGCGTTTTTGACCGCCGAAGATTTTCTGTGGACTGTGCGTTGCCACCTGCATCTGATCGCAAATCGCGCGATGGATCAGCTAACCTTTGACATGCAAGTCGAGGTCGCGGCACGGATGGGATATGCAGACGGCACAGGACGTCGTGCGGTTGAGCATTTCATGCAGGACTATTTCCGCCACGCCACGCAGGTGGGTGAATTGACCCGAGTGTTCCTGACCGCGATGGAAGACGCTCACATCAAACAGGTGCCGATGCTTACGCGGATCTTTTCGCGCCGCAAAAAGGCCAAGGCGCCTTATACGATCGAACAAAACCGATTGGACATTGCGGACGAGGCTGCCTTTCTCGGGGACAAGCTGAACATTTTGCGCCTGTTCGAAGAAGCGCTGCGCACTGGCACGCTGATCCACCCGCACGCAATGCGGCTGGTGACTGCGAACCTAGACCTGATCGACAAGGGCATGCGCGAGGACCGCGAGGCCAACCGTATCTTCATCGATTTGATGCTAAAGCACGGCAACCCTGAACGCGCGTTGCGCCGGATGAACGAATTGGGTGTGCTGGGGGCGTTTATGCCAGAGTTTCAGTCCATCGTCGCGATGATGCAATTCAACATGTATCATTCCTATACCGTCGACGAGCATACCATTCAGGTGATCAGCCATCTGGCCAAGATCGAACGCGAAGAACTGATCGAAGAGCTGCCCGTCGCCAGTGGCATTCTCAAAGGTGGGGTCAATCGTCGGGTGCTCTATGTTGCCTGCCTGTTGCACGACATCGGCAAAGGCCGACCCGAAGATCATTCGATCTTGGGGGCGAAAATTTCACGCACTGTGGCACCACGATTGGGTTTGAACAAAACCGAGTGTGAAGATGTCGAATGGCTGATCCGGTCACATTTGGTGATGTCGGACACGGCGCAAAAACGCGACATTGCAGATCCGCGCACCGTGCGGGATTTTGTCAAATTTGTTGGTAACAAGCGCAGGCTCGATCTGCTGACTGTGCTGACAGTTTGTGACATCTCAGGCGTCGGGCCTGATACTTGGAACAACTGGAAAGCGGTGCTGATCCGCGCTCTCTATCGTCAATCGCTGCATGCGCTTGAAAACGGGATGGAGGCATTGAACCGCACCAACCGTGGGGCCGAGGCGAAGAAGAACCTGCGCGATGCTTTGGCCGATTGGACCCCCAAGGATTTACGGATCGAAACGGGTCGCCACTATCCGCCTTATTGGCAGGGCCTTCACGTCACTGCCCACATCGACTTTGCACGGATGTTGCGCGAACTGGATGATGACGAGATCAAAATCGAGCTGACCCCTGATGAAGACCGAGATGCGACGCGTGCGTGCTTTGCGCTGGTTGATCACCCCGGGATTTTTGGGCGGATCACGGGTGCGCTTGCTCTTGTTGGGGCCAATGTCGTGGACGCACGGACCTACACCAGCAAGGACGGTTATGTAACGGCGGCATTCTGGATCCAAGACAGCGATGACACGCCATATGACGAGGATCGCCTGCCACGCCTGCGCAAGATGATCGAGCGTACATTGGCCGGTGACATCCTGCCGCGCGACGCGTTGACCGACCGCGACAAAATCAAAAAACGCGAACGTGCGTTCAAGGTGCCGACGCATATCACCTTTGATAACGATGGCTCGGAAATCTACACGATCATCGAAGTCGACACCCGCGACCGCCCTGGTTTGTTGTTTGATTTGACCCGCTCGCTGGCGGCATCGAACATCTATATCGCCAACGCGGTGATCGCGACCTATGGTGAGCAAGTGGTCGACACGTTTTATGTCAAAGACATGTTTGGCCTGAAATTTTACAGCGAATCCAAGCAGAA
Organism: Thalassobium sp. R2A62; assembly: GCF_000161835.1. Classification (GTDB taxonomy): domain Bacteria; phylum Pseudomonadota; class Alphaproteobacteria; order Rhodobacterales; family Rhodobacteraceae; genus Thalassobium. The sequence continues at coordinate 2,995,666 of NZ_GG697169.2, read as the reverse complement.
AACCTTGGAACGCAAATTGCGAGATGCCATCGAACAGGGCGTCGAGAGGGCCGTTCAGTGAAGCCAATCCGATTGATGCGCGGATTCATGACCGTAGGTGTTTGGACACTGGCCAGCCGCGTTTTTGGATTTATCCGTGATATTCTGATTGCTGCGACCTTGGGCGCGGGGCCGGTGGCCGAGGCATTTTTGATCGCCTTTGCCCTGCCGAATATGTTCCGTCGTTTCTTTGCCGAGGGTGCGTTCAACATGGCCTTTGTGCCCATGTTCTCTAAGAAAATAGAGGACGGCGATGACCCCGAACGCTTTGCGAGGGATGCGTTCAATGGGCTTGCTACCGTGGTGATCGCTGTGACGGTCTTGGCTGTCTTTGCGATGCCGTGGTTGGTCTATGCGATGGCCAGTGGTTTTGTCGGGGACGAACGTTTCGATCTGGCCACCGACTTTGGACGCATCGCGTTTCCCTATATTTTGTTCATCTCATTGGCGGCTTTGCTGTCAGGCGTGCTGAACGCGACGGGCCGGTTTTTGGCCGCCGCGGCCGCCCCTGTTCTGCTGAACATCTTGTTTATTGCAGCGGTTTATTTGGCCAAAGGGGCTGGATGGGACGTTGGGCGCACGTTGGTTTGGACAGTTCCAATTGCAGGCATGGCACAACTGGCGCTGGTTTGGATCGCGGCGGCGCGCGCTGGGTTCACGATGTGTTTGCAACGCCCCAAGATGACACCCGAGCTAAAGCGTCTGGCGATCATCGCGTTTCCTGCGGCTCTGGCGGGTGGCGTTGTCCAAGTGAACCTGCTGGTCGGACGCCAAGTCGCAAGTTTCTTTGACGGTGCGATTGCTTGGCTCAACTATGCGGACCGTTTGTATCAACTGCCGTTGGGTGTGGTTGGCATTGCCATTGGTGTGGTGCTATTGCCCGACCTCTCTCGCAAGCTGCGCGCTGGTGATCATGAGGGCGGCAAACATGCGTTTAATCGCGCAGCCGAAGTGTCGCTTACTCTGACAGTTCCCGCGTCTATCGCGCTGATTGCAATTCCGGTCCCTCTCATCTCAATTCTGTTTGAACGCGGTGCGTTCACCAGTGATGACAGTGCCGCCACGGCAGTCGCTGTTGCAATCTACGGGCTCGGCTTGCCCGCGTTTGTGATGCAAAAGGCGCTGCAGCCCCTGTTCTATGCACGCGAAGACACGCGCAGCCCGCTAAATTACGCATTAGTGTCTATGGTCGTGAACGCGGTTGTTGCGATCGGACTGGCCACACAGATCGGCTATATGGCGGCGGCGTTGGCGACGACATTGGCAGGTTGGGTGATGATGGCGTTGTTGCTACGCGGCGCACGCAAGCTGGGGGATGCAGCCGCCTTTGACGCGCAATTTAAACGCCGGTTCTGGCGCATTCTTTTGGCCTCTGGGCTGATGGGTGCCGTGTTGTGGTGCGTGTCCGTTTTGCTGGGACCGTTTCTCGCCGCCCCTACGATCCGCTATGCGGCGTTGGCGCTATTGGTCGGTGCGGGCACGGGCAGCTACTATGCTTTTGGTCGACTGCTCGGCGCGTTTGATCTGCGGGATCTGCGGCGCAAAGCCTAGTCGTTGCGCAACCGCGACAGCATCCGTGCCCAGCCTCCCGGCACCAGCATCGGTGTCAGTGCAAAGCCAACAACAAAGGCGACCAGTTCTGCGATCCAGCTCATGCTGGTTCCAAACAAGATGCCAAACACCAACTGAATGCCCAGCAAAAACCCGATCAGGCGAAACGCGTTCAATTGATTGTCGCCCATCGCCCCCAAGCGTTGCCATAGCACCCACGTGTAGGCCCCGATCAGCCCGTAGCCCGCAGGATAGGCACCAAAGAGCGGGAACGGATCATTGACGATCAGACAGAACGTCAATGCGCCTAAAATGCTGGACCCAAAGAAAACAACCAACGTTGCAATGGGGGACAAGACGCGACCAACATAGTTGCCAATCGCCAGCACAATGACCGCCCCAAAGGCCGCATCAATCCAAGAACGGTGCAGGAACGGGTAGAATACGAAACGTTTAATTTGGTCCCAACTGGCCTCGCGCCGCTCAACCGCAAAATCAAACAACTGGTCATAGACAGCAAAGGATTGGATGGCCCCGATCCGCCAGCCCGCCGCCTCAGGCGGGAAAACGATGCCCGTGCTGGTCAACCAAAAGAGCGCCTCGATCAATACGATCATCGCGCCAAGCCCGATAACAACACGCGGGACGGGATGGATAAGCGGCTGGTTCATTCTGTCACCTCAGTTGACGGGGCCCAAGTGCATGGGTAAGCCAGCGTAACATGTATTTCCAGCCCGAGTTGTTCCATGACTGATACCACTTTTACGCCCCGCGTCTTTTCCGGCATCCAGCCGTCCGGCGGCCTGACCCTTGGCAACTATCTGGGCGCGATGAAGCGTTTCGTAGATATGCAAAACGTTGGCGGCTTTGAGACCGTCTATTGCATGGTCGATCTACACGCGATCACGGTCTGGCAGGATCCTGCCGCATTGCGTCAGAACACACGCGAATTGGCCGCAGGCTTTATCGCGTCGGGCATCGATCCCGAAAAATCCATTTTGTTCAACCAGTCCCAAGTGCCCGAACACGCGCAGTTGGGTTGGATTTTCAACTGTGTCGCTCGCATGGGCTGGATGCAGCGGATGACCCAATGGAAAGACAAAGCTGGCAAGAATTCGCAGAACGCGTCGCTGGGGCTGTTTGGCTATCCTGCGCTGATGGCGGCCGACATTCTGATCTATCACGCGACGCATGTACCTGTGGGCGAAGATCAGAAACAGCATTTGGAACTGACGCGGGATATCGCCGCCAAGTTCAACAACGACTTTGGTGTGGATTTCTTCCCGATCACCGAACCGGTCATCGAAGGGGCCGCGACGCGCGTGATGTCGCTGCGTAACGGATCCAAGAAGATGTCCAAGTCCGACCCGTCTGATGCGAGCCGCATCAACATGACCGACAACGCTGATACGATTGCCAAGAAGATCCGCAAAGCAAAGACTGATCCCGAACCTTTGCCAGAGAGCGCCGAAGGGCTGGCCGAGCGGCCAGAGGCGCGCAATCTGGTTAACATCTACGCGGCACTCGCCGACCAGTCAGTCGATGCCGTTCTGGCCGAAGTTGGCGGCAAACAGTTTGGCGAGTTCAAGCCGATGCTGGCAGATCTGGCGGTGGCCAAGCTGGCACCGATTTCCACCGAGATGGCCCGTCTTATGCAGGATCAGGCCGAGATCGACCGCATCCTTGCACGTGGGGCTGAACGGGGTCGCGAGATCGCGTCGCCTATCCTGAAAAAGACCTATGAAATTGTTGGAATGGTCGGCAGCTAACGCCAACCCGCATCAATCATGAGAGCACGCCCCGACACATCGCGGCGTGCTCTTTTCGTTCTAGACGTACCACTTGGCCATTTTGATCTGGGTGTCGCCTGTCAGCGCGTCGGCAAAGGCAAACACATCCGAGTTCTTGTAGTGGTAAGGATAGACCACCTTGGGGGCGAAGGCCGCGACCGCGTCGGCAGCGGCGTCTTCGTCCATTGTGAACGGCAGGTTCATTGGAACAAACGCCACATCAATATCGGTCAATGCGCGCATCTCGTCAGTGCCTTCGGTGTCGCCCGCGATATAGATGCGCAACCCGTCAGCGATCAGAACGTATCCGTTGTCGCGCCCCTTGGGATGATATTTCGTCCGGTCTTCGGTGGTATTATAGGCTGGGATCGCCTCGATCGGCATACCAAGAAGTTGGCCCGTTTCACCGTTGGCGAGCGCTGTGGCCTGTGCCTGCATGTCGGCGGGCAGTTTGTCATACACAGTCGGGTTCGTGATCAGAACCGTTTCGTCGCCCATCAATGCGGTCAGCGTATCAAGATTAAAATGATCACCGTGGTGGTGTGTGACCAAAATCGCGTCGGCGGCGGGCAAGTCGGCATATTTCGCCGGATCGCCGACCGGATCGTTATAGACCGTGCCCATAGGCGTGGTCATCGCAAAAGATGCGTGGCTGACAGGGAAAACTGATTCCGCCACCTAGAACACTGACCCGTATGGTTGCCGCGCCGCCGGACTGAATAATAGCACTGTCTTTGAATGATAATTTCGCAAAAGTGGGCCCTGGCCAACATTTTTTACACGAAGCGTAATTACTCATCAGAGCCTCCGGCTTCTTTATGCATGGATTGCGTTCTTTTTGAACCCATCGAAGGATATTGTTTTGCCCATTAAAGTGATCATACGCCAACATGGAAATCTCAAGGGCGAACGGGCTGTAATCCCGATCAATGATGATGGTTCCTATGATTGGTATGGTTGGATGTGGAGCGCATCCAACCGACATCTGACCCCGTCGTCGATTGAAAAGATGCTTCAATCCATCATGCCGCTCAAGCTATGGGCGCAGTTTGTGGGCATTGATGTAGAGAAAGAGATGGTCCATGGAGAGTGCCTGTCATCTCCTCAGATCGAAGATTTTAAATCGTTCATTCCCCTATATGTGAACGACCTTCGCAGCCTCCTGATAGCTCCCCCAATCAAATTGAATGACTGGCTCTTGGCGCGTGAGACAGTATCGGACAGCGAACTGCGCTCAAGGCGCTTACACACCGACACTTACCTGAGATTTTTGGGCGAACATGGGAACGCTGTGCTGCGCAACTATGGGCGTGACAAAACTGTAAATATGCAGGTTCGAGAGAAGCGCTTAGCACCCCCGCAAAAGGTGTCAAAAAAGAAATCGATTTATGCTCCGGGTTCAATCTCCCAGCAGTTGATGAGTGGTGCCTCCAAGGGCATCGCATCTCGCATATCGCCCACAAGGATCAATAATGCTCAGAAATTTGTACAGGCCTTTTTCACATGCGACGTGAGAGGTCTCTGGCCAGACAAGCGAGATAAAGCCAAGAAGAGCCCCATCGCTCTGAGGAATGAGGTTTTCTTGCGTCTTGTGATGGAGACGAGCGGGCGTATCAGTGAGGTGAGAGAGCTTAAATGGTGCGATTTCCAACCGCGCGGCCTGATCAAAATCAGGCGCCGTCACAACGATCCAGACAACGCGCGGGCCAGGAAAGGAAATACCAAAACGAATGACCGCGAGATCGTGTTGCATGAGCATACGTTTGCGTTGCTTGAAAAATGGGAGGAAATGAACCAAGAGATCCCTCATGCGCGCACCAATGACTTTATTTTTTTAAGCCTCTCAAACAACACCGAGAAGCATAAAAACAAACCGATCAGTAAGACGTCTGCGGTTAGAATTCTCGAACACGCATGCGGTAAACTTGGCACTGGCAAGGTAAACTTCCACGCATTCCGCCACCTGCAAAATCAGGAGCTTTCTGCACTGGCACAGGCGCAAGGGTGGACCAACGAAGAGTACCGCAAGGTGGCCACGTATATCAATGGCTGGTCGCCTTACTCCGAGATGACACAACACTACAGCAAAGGGAGTGCTTTCGAACTATCGCGTCAAGCGATGAAAGACGGCTGGAGCACCAGGGAAGCACTGACCGGCCCGAACGGAGGACCTAAGGTATGAATATCCGCACCAATCTTCCCACACGGGAGCAACTGACGGTTCGCTACCATAACGGCAAAGCATACAATTTGAATGACCTGAAATGGGGTCCATTCGTGTCTGGGGGTAACAACCACAACATCAGCTTCGAGCGTCTTGCAAAGGTCTGCACGCCCGAGCTTTTGAACGCCATAAAAGCAACCGCAAGTGCGCGGCTTGAAAGCGTCACGGCCGCTGCTGTGAAATCCGATATGCTCGCCGTATCGGCATTCGCTGAGCTTGTTATCAAAGGCCGTGCGCCGGGTTCGAAACTCGCAACGATTACAGCCGATGATATTCGGGAATTTACTCTCAAAAGTGAGAGCAAAAATTACTTAGTCCCAGCAAAATTCTTTGTTCTCGAAATGCTCTCGCATGAATATCTGGCGCCGGACGCAGAGCTGCAAAATGAAGTCACCCGAACGACCCCTAAGAAGACCTCATGTATCCATATCTTAACGCTCGATCCGAACGAAGGCCCGTATCTCGACAGTGAAATTCTTGCCATAGATCAGGCCTTGCAAGAGGCCTATGACAAAGGCAAAATTAGCGACCACGACTACCTCCTTGCGATGACAGTGCGGCTCTACGGACAGCGTCCCATCTCAAACGCTGCGCTGAAACTTGGTGATGTCCAAACACCCGCGCTGACGGGTGAAAATCGAACCCAAATACGCTTCCCTATTCGCAAGAAAATAAGTCCCAAGTTTGATCGCGGGCCACTACGGCCCACCCCGATGTTCTATGCCCATGTGTTGGAAAAGCATGCGCTCAAGCGCAAGGAAGAGGACAGCGAAATCCCCTGGCAAGAGCGCGCACTGTTCACGCCTCCAAGGGGCAAAAATAGTCTCGATGATCCAGAGCTAGAGGGCCACTTCCCGAGTGAAAGTTTTTCGGCCCACTACAGGCGGATGATGCTTAGGCTAAAGGTAATCTCGCCCCGTACGGGCAAGCCTATGAGGATCACTGCAAATCGGGATCGCCACACAGTCGGAACGCTGCTTGCTATCCAGGGGTGCACCGCTGAGGTCATCGCGGCTTGGTTGGAGCATGATAGCCTTCAAAGCTGTGAGGCGTATGTGGAGGTGGCAACGCGCCATCATCAGCAGATGAGTAGCTTGCTTGATGGCAAATTTATGCACGCCGCAGCGCGGTTCACAGGTGAAGTGATTACCGAGGAAGAACTGGATGATTTTGCCCTCAGCACGGTCGTGTCTGATTTTGAAAGCCGTCAGCCGAAATTGGGCGGTTGCGCGTCCGGCGGCTGTGGTGCGCTGGACGACTTATCCGCCCCATTCGCATGCTTTCTATGCCCCAAGTTCCGCCTATCGAAAAAGGCGCATCTGACCCCTCTTCTCGAAGGTCTGGTGGCAAAAAGAAGGGAAGCAAAATCCGTTGGGGACACCGAATTTGCCAGCACCATCGACCGCCATATTGCGGCCATCCATGCCGCGCAAAAAGAATTGGAGAAATGATTGTGTCCAATGTAGCCAAGTTGATAACACAACAGAACAAGGCCGTTTCCGACTTTATTCAAGCTGGGCGCAATGTCACCATTCTCAAGAAAGCTGGCATCAAATTCGATGACATGAAGTGGGATCTAACCGCGCTCACGAAGGCGAACAATAACGCTAGCAGTCAGACCATTTCCTTTAAGACTGTGAGGGATGGCCTGGGTAAGAAAGCGAAGCCGTTTCCCGAGCCGCTCAATGGGGTCGCGAAGGCTTACATGGCGCAGTTTCTTAAGGTGACTTTAGGCCGTAGGCTGAGCAGAGGTGCTTTCGGGATTCGCCTTAAGGCCTTCCAGCGGTTGGAGCAGCAGTTGTTTGAGGCTGGCAAGTCAGGTGACATTGCCGCGCTAACCACAGAGCAGGCGGTGGCTGCATTTAAATCGTCCGAAAGCACCCAAATGCAAAACAGTTTGGGTGTAGGTGTGCGCGAGATCTGTTCTACCCTAAACAGGGCCGGGGTTTGCCCAAATGTGTCAAATGATATTGTGGTGGCTCAGTATGTTACGAGCGATAAGAACCGCATAAAGTCTCCGGAACAGAAGAAGAAGCACGCCAAGAAAACGCTCACGAATGATGAGGCCTTTGCGATCGCTGATGCCTTCCATATAGCGGGCGAAATAGGCACCGATAGAGACATCACCGATAGAGACATCCTGACAACGTCGATATTGGCGCTCATGTTTTGCGCGCCTTGTCGGATCGAGGAGACCACAATCTTGCCGTTTGATCTGGAGGTTGAGGACGGGGAAGAAAACAGCCCAGCGGACGATATACTGCCGTTCGACCAGAACGTAAACTACCGGGGTTGGTTTAGCCGGTATGGGGTGCGCTGGTGGCCCGTCAAGGGCGGTCCCCCTCAGGTAAAGTTCGTCGTTGAAGAAATGGTTCCGGTGGCCAAGGAAGCCATCAAACGTTTGCGGAAACTAAGCGAAAAAGGTCGTGCACTCGCTAAAAAAATTAGCGATCCAGATCAAATTCCTCTTCCTCCTGACTTGGAACATCTGCGCCAGACAGGTGAAGTCAAATCTTCTGAGGTTTCTAAAATCTTCGGCCTGTTTAGGTTGGAGGGTATAGTAAAGAGGCATTTGGTAAGCGTGCGCTACGGTGTCTACACGTTCGCAAGCGTTGAAGCGTATTGGCGCAGTCAGCTTCCTAAGGGATGGCCGATGGTGTCTGAATTGTCAGGCGTAGAATACAAAGACTGCCTGACAACGCATCTGCTTCACGCGTACGACGATGGAAAAGGCACCAGCCCATGTCTGCCTACATGCATCACCTCGCAGACCATTCAGATGGACCTCAATGGCAGGTTCATAAACCACCGTGACGGATCAAAAACTTGGCAACCAAACGTTTTTGAGCGCCTTGGTGTGACGCTTCCGAATGGTGACTATCCAAACATCAACACGCACCAAATCCGCCATTGGCTGAACACGGTTGCACAACGAGCCAACGTTCCTCAGGTCCATATTGCGCGCTGGTCAGGTCGCAAACATATCGCGCAAAATCAGGACTATGATCACACGGATCTGGAAGACGTGGTTCAGGAGATTATGGACAGGAACAAGCCCGAAGTTGAACCAGCGGACAAGCTCCCAATTATCGTCGACGATAGTCCCGATAATCTGGATTATCGGGCGGCAATTCTACGCAAATCGATCCACTCAACACCCTTTGGGTTCTGCACCCAAGCTCTTCGAATTGATCCATGTGACCGGGCTGGGGCATGTACCACCTGCACGAAGCTTGTCTGCATAGCTGGCAACAAAAAGCACATGGATGCTGTGGCGGAAGATGTGCAGCGTCGCCAACGCGCCGTACAGAATATGCAGGAACATGAGCAGGCCGGTGGCCGCGTAAATCCCAGAACAAAGGCAACGATGGAACAGCAACTGGAGCATGTCAGTCAACTTGAACAATACCTCTCTGACGAGGAGCTCAAGGGGCAGCAGATCAAAAACGCTGAGGCGCTTCAGCATGTCTCCTTCAGCCATTCTGAGAGGCGCATCAGTGAAATGAAAAAACTGGAGAAGCAGTGATGAGCAAACACCTCACCAAGCAGAACATACAGGACATCATTGCTCTGATCGGCAGAATGAAAGGGAAAATCACATGGGGGAAGATTACGAACTCGGTCAATGATAAGCTCAATCTTCCCCACGCCATGCTCAGCTTGAAAAATAGGCCTGAAATTGCGGAGGCTTACGCTGCGCGAAGATCGGTTCTGGATGACCTGGAAAAGCAAAAAAAGAAGGTTGCGAAAGCGCCTGCTCCCCAGCTCCCAGAAAACCCCCCTGAGCATATCGAAAAACTCGATGAACGTATCTTTGCATTGGAAGACAGGCTCCACACAGTCCTCTACAATGCAAAGGTGAATGGCGTCGATATCGTCCGCATGGAGCGCCCCCCGACACCGGTCGATTTTAGTCCGTCCAAAGGTTAGGGAGCACTCAAATGTCCCATTCAAAGAAAGCCGAAGCGCTCCGCGTTCTGGGCAGTCTGATCGAAGCGGCAGAGGTGACTGGAAAGCCTCTGCCGAACGACGGCACATCCCTGCAACTCGGACAGATACTCACGCTCTCTGGCCTATCCAGACAGCAACTCTCCCGCTACCCCGAGGTGAAGGAAATGCTGTCGGAATATGCTACGACGCAGGGCCTCTCCTACAGCCGTCAGGGGCGCGTTGCGGCTGAGGAGACTGCCCCGTCGGACAACACACAAATGGTCCCACTCGCACGGCTCCAGGAAGTAAGCCTGCGGCTGTCTGCGACGGAGCGCAAGAACGCCGAGTTGAAGGCTGAGAATGCCAGCCTTAGGGCGCAGTTGTTCCGCGCCGATGAGACCGCTGAATTGATCGCCTTAGGCGGTCGTATTGCACCTGGAAAAGCATGAACGCACACACCCCTCCCGACAACGGCGGTCTCCCCCAAAGCCCGTCGATGTTCCAGCATTACCTTGCCCGTGAACGCGCCTTCAAAAACATTGGCCCAAAGCGTGCTGCCGCTCTGACTGAGGCCTTTGGCGACGATCTTTCCAAAGCCATTCTTGATCAGGATGAGGGTGTCGCGGATATCATTGGCGAGGAGGCTGCGCTGAATGCGGCCGCAGTGCTGGAAACCCGCCTGCCAGAGACGACCTTCCTTGCATGGCTCGACAGCCTTGCCGCAGACATTCCCGCCGCCAAGGCAATCCGGCTGGCGCGGGCTTGGGGACCGCAGGGCATCGATGCCATCCGCGAGAACCCCTATCTCCTTATCGCCATCACCGACTGGAAGACCGTGGATCGTATTGGGGCAGCTCTCAACATCGGCCCCAAGGACGAGCGACGCCAGGTGGCCGCTGTAGAGGCTACTCTGTCAGGGAGTGCCTGCCTTGGGGCTGGGTCCACTCTATTGGCCTCTCAGGACGCTCTGAGGGTCGCTGAGAGGCTTTTGGGGTACAAGTGTGGTGCTGAGGTTGCTGAGGCCGCTGTGAAGGCTGGTGGGGCCATAGGGCTTGCTGGAGAGCTTCAACCACCCGGCGCTGCCCATATGGAGGCGTACTGCGCTCTCAAGCTGGCTCAGCTTGCGCCACAGACGCCATGTTCTGGCATCACCGATCCCGACACGCTCGATGCGCTTCTGGAGGAATACGAGGCTCCCCAGCCATTCCCGCTCACCGATGCGCAGCGAGAGGCTGTCCGCATGTCTCATCGGCACCGCCTGCTGGTGTTGGCGGGCTATGCTGGCTCAGGAAAAACAACCGTCCTCAAAGAGGTCTGCCAGACGCAGGAGACGTTGCGAAAAACACCCCTCATTATCACGCTTTCCGGGCGTGCTGCTCAACGGGCAAATGAGGCGACGGGCCGTAGGGCGATTACCGTCGCACGCTTCCTGATTGAACAGGAAAAAAGTGACACGCTTCTCGATGAGAACACGGTGCTGATTGCCGACGAAGCATCCATGCTTGGCCTTGTTGAGGTCTGGCGCATACTGCGCCGTCTGGGTGATGCATCGCTCATTCTGTGCGGAGATCCAGCGCAGCTTCCGCCTGTTTCTCCGGGCGTTGTCTTCCATGCGCTTGTTCGTCATCCCGACATTCGGAAGGTCGTTCTGGACCGTGTCCATCGGCAGGATGAACGCACCGGTATTCCTGCTTTGGCGGAGGGCGTACGTGATGGCATCATAGGCACCTTACCGCCCTTTACCGGCGCAAAGCCGGGCGTCACCTTCGATGCCTGTGAGCGGGACAATCTCTGCCATGAAATCGTGCGCCTGCAAACGGCACTGCACGCAGATGGCAACCACCCCGATCACGTTCAGATCATCGCCCCGACGAACAAAGAAATCGATATCATCAACACCCACTTCCACGGCCTTGCCATGCAGGGTGGCCCGACGCTTTGGCCAGGTACAAACATCGCGGTAGGAGAGCCGATCATCTGGACCGTGAACAACGCTGAACGGGGACTGACAAACGGCGCATTGGGAAGGGTTCTATCGATTGAGGATGAACGTATCTGCGCGCTGCTCGATGGGACGGAACACGAGCTGAAGGAAGAGGATGGGCAGTTCGTGCAACTGGCCTACGCCATCTCGGTTCACAAGGCGCAAGGAAGCCAGTGGCCCGCCGTCATCATCCCCACCTTCCCAAGCAAGATTGTGGATCGTTCATTGATCTACACGGCGCTGACGCGCGCCCAGGAACAAGTGCACTTCCTTGGGTCTCTCAACGCTATGCAACGAGCTATTGAGAGGCCCGCGGCGGCAGACGTTCGAAAGACAGGCTTCGGCAGGTATTTGGATTTAGTGAAGGAGATGAAGAATTGATTTTGAGCCCTGGAAGAACCCCATTCGATTATCCCCTCAGCGCAAAGTGCTGGTCGAAAAGTACCTGCAAGAACACTATCCCGCAGAACTCAAGAGTTGGTGGGAAAACCTCGATATGAACTCCATCTAAAAAAAGGGGGTGTTACGAACACACGATGGCAAGGCCGCTTCCTGCCGATGCGCGGAGACATCAAATATCGGAGCGCATAGGCAGGATGCGGTATGGGTTTGCAACACCGAAAATGGGGTTTGAGAGCGTTTTTAACGACCCCTAAAAAAGTATGCTTTCCGTCTGCTCTGATGAGGAAAAAGATATGGGAAACCCGTATCCTTTTTGGGTGTATGGTTTGTCAGGCGCCCAAGTCCTTACAAAATAGGGGTCCAAACTGCGACACCACTGTTACACTCGCTGTCTACGTGACAGAAAACTGAAACCTCGCCAGTTGCGCTGGCAAAGGTATCTCCGCTGTGACCAGCAGCCCGCGCAGCGTAGGGCAAGATCATCAAGGCCGCAGAGGATTGAAGCAAATGGCGTCGTGTCAGCATGGTGTTTCCCTCTCAATGGTTGCGTCTTTTCATACGTATGAAAGAACCCATTCCGTGGTTGAGGCAAATCACAATGCCGCAACCTGTCTCGGATTGCTGCTTGCTGGAACACGGCATGCACAATAGCGTGTCTGCAGAACAGCGAGGATATCATGGCGGCAGGCACTAACATTCGCACCTATTTCGAAGGCACATGGCACGACGGAAACGTCCCCATCATGCGGGCCGCTGACCACGGGTCATGGCTAGGCTCGACCGTCTTTGACGGTGCGCGCTATTTTGATGGCATAGCCCCTGATTTGCTGCCTCATTGCACGCGTGTGAATGCGTCTGCCCGCGCCTTGATGATGGAGCCTACGATGACGCCCGAAGAGATGGTCAATCTCGCGTGGGAAGGGCTGGCCGCTTATTCATCCAAGACCGCTGTCTATATCCGCCCGATGTATTGGGCCGTTGATGGTGATCCGACTGCGATCGTTCCTGCAGCCGAGACTACAGCGTTTGCCATGTGTCTCGAAAAGATCCCTATGCCGTCGCATAAGCATGCAACCACTTTGACCCAGACACGTTTCCGCCGCCCCGTTCTCGAGGACAATGTCGTCAACGCCAAGGCGGGTTGTCTATATCCCAACAACGCACGAATGTTGGCCGAAGCGCGGTCAAAGGGCTTCGGCAACGCGCTGGTCGCCGATGTCGCGGGCAACGTGGCCGAAACCGCCACAGCCAACGTGTTCATGGTCAAAGATGGCGAAGTGTTTACGCCCATTGCCAACGGTACATTCCTGTCAGGGATCACCCGCGCACGGCACATCAAAAACCTACGCGCCGATGGCGTCACCGTGCATGAACAGGTTCTCAGTTTTGACCACTTTCGCGATGCTGACGAAGTATTCTTGTCCGGCAATATGGCCAAGGTAACTGCGGTCAGTGCCTTTGACGATCGTCAATATCAGGCAGGTCCTTTGGCCCGCCGTACGCGCGATCTCTATTGGGATTGGGCCCATTCCAGCGCGTAAACCGTGGCGGCGCCGACTGCGGTTGGGACTGCTGGTTCTGCCATTTTTCCTAACAACATTCGGTTTGATTTTGCTGCTTGCGACGTCACCTTTTGCGACCCCTTGGGTTGATCGCACGGCGTCCGAGCTGGACCGTGCTCTGACCAGTGCAATGGCGCGAGCTGTCACCCCAGACTGGGCGCGCCGCGAGATGGAACTGGCGTTGGCCACTGGTGACTTTGACCGTGTTCAAACCGTTGCGTTGGTTGCTGCAGAACATGGGCTGGCGCCTGATCCGGACCTCGCAGCGCGGATCGACACCCTAGAGGCCGAGATAACGGGTTTTTGGGCCTCGGCGCGGACCTGTGGCAGCTGTATTGCGGACATCGCACAATGCCCGTCGGTTGCGATGATTGCGACCTGTGGGCTTCCAGTCGAGCTCACCCCAGTCGGAGATCTAAATGCGTTGCGCCGCGCCGGATGGGCGGCGGCCACAGGGGGCGACGTCGACAAGATTGACGTGACCCTTGCCATTGTGGGGCTGGGTGCGACCGCGACTGTGGTCATAACCGCCGGAAGCAGCGCTAGTGTCAAAGCGGGTGCAACATCACTGCGTGTCGCGCGCAAGATGGGCACGCTGACACCGCGGTTTTCTGGCGAACTATCCCGAGTGGCGCGGGTTGATCTGAAGCCCAAGAAGATCCTACCATACATGCACGGCACTGCAACGTTAGACGAATTTCTGGACACTGCAAAATTGGCGCGCTTGCAGGACGTGACCGGTGATTTGACCCGCGTCGCACGCAATACCTCGCTCACGGACACATTGGTGTTGATGCGATATGTTGATGGGGCGGATGATGCTGCCCGTCTCGCGCGCCTCAGCGATATACGCGGCGCGCGTACCTCATCAACGTTGGCTGTTCTCGGGAAATCGCGGGTCTTTCGAACAATGGTCAAGTTGACTGATGTGGCATTGGCGACTGCCGCGCTGATTTACGCAGCGGTCCTGCAGGTTGTGCTGTTCGGCGCCAATGCTGTGGGATCGGCCTGTTTGCGCGGTGTTAGACGATTGATCTGACGCAAACGGCATAGGCGAATCCGATTGCCAGTCGTGGCGCTGTGCTGCACAATCAGCATCGGACAAAGGAGAGCCTAAGATGCGCAAGTTTTTGGTCGTTTTGGACGACAGCCGCGAATGCCTGAACGCGATGCGTTTCGCGGCCCTGCGTGCTGCCCATACGGGCGGTGGTGTCGAGGTTTTGGCCATCATTCCGCCAGACGAATTCAACCACTGGATCGGCGTGGCACAGATCGCACGCGAAGAAGCCCGCGAGCGTATCCACGCCCACTTTGAAGTCTTTGCGAAATGGATGCGGGACAAACAGAACATCGATCCAGAGCTGGTGATCCGCGAAGGCGAGCCCGTACCCGAGATCATGGCGCAAGTGCTAGAAGACACTGAAATTGGTGTGCTCGTGCTTGGCGCTGGCGACGACAAAAAGGGACCCGGTCCACTGGTGACCCAGCTGTCGCGAAACTCGGGCAGCTTGCCGATCCCGATCACGATCGTTCCCGGCGACATGACAAAAGAACGCCTTGAGGCAATCACCTAGTTTAGAATCATTCCAAAACCTTGACATTGAGCCCTGCAAGGCGCATTTAAGAGACCCATTCAGGAGCTGCACCATGTTCATTCAAACAGAATCAACGCCGAACCCCGCTACATTGAAATTCCTGCCCGGTCAGACCGTGCTGGACATGGGCACGGCCGATTTCCCATCTGCCGAAGCAGCCGAAAAATCGCCACTGGCGAAACGGATTTTTGCGGTCGAGGGCGTAACTGGCGTCTTTTTTGGCACCGATTTTGTGACCGTGACCAAAGGCGACGATATCGAATGGGATCACATCAAGCCCGCCATTTTGGGTGCAGTGATGGAACACTACCAATCAGGCGCGGCCGTAATCGATGGCGAAGCACCAACCAGTGGCGGCCATGCCGAGCACACAGGCGAGGATGCCGAGATTGTGGGCCAGATCAAAGAGCTGCTGGATACACGCGTCCGCCCAGCTGTGGCACAAGACGGTGGCGACATCACATTCCTCGGTTTCGACCGCGGTGTCGTTTATCTGCACATGCAAGGTGCCTGCGCGGGTTGCCCGTCATCCACTCTGACGTTGAAAATGGGTATCGAAAACCTGCTGCGCCACTACATTCCTGAGGTGCTCGAGGTTCGGCCCGTTGCCGCCTAAGCCGACCCTGTTGGCCTTTGACACGTCGGCGGCGCATTGCGCCGCCGCTTTGCTGTCGGGCGATCAAATTCTGACCAGCCGGATTGACGAGATGGCCAAGGGCCAAGCAGAACATCTGATGCCAATGCTAAACGAAGTGTTGGCCGAGCATGGCCTAGGCTGGGGCGATCTCGACGCTGTGGGCGTCGGCGTTGGACCAGGCAACTTTACCGGTATCCGCATTTCGGTTTCGGCCGCACGGGGCCTCGCATTGGCAATGAACAAACCAGCGATCGGGGTCTCTAACCTCGAGGCGCTGGCCTACGGTCAAACGGGAATGCGCGTCGCCTGTATGGATGCACGCCGTGACCGTGCCTATGTTCAGGCATTCTGCACTGGCCCCGAAACTGGGCCCACACAATGCGACCTGACGGCAGAGGGCCTGCCCACCTTACCGGCGCGGTCTGAACCAGTGGTCATTGGCGATGTCGCAAAGCAGATTGCCGCGCTGACACAGTGGCGTGTGGGCGTCCCTGCGATGCCGCTGATCAATGCGATGGCGCATATCGCGGCGTCACGTCTTCCCAGTACCACCACGTCACCTGCACCGCTCTATTTGCGCGCAGCTGATGCTGCCCCTGCCCGCGACACAGCCCCACGGATCGTTCCATGACACCCAAAGACCTCGCTGCATTGCACGCCCGCGCATACCAACATGGCCGCGCGTGGTCGGCCAAAGAGTTCGAGCTACTGCTGGCAGAAGAGCCGACATTCATCATCAACGGCCCCGTCGGGTTTATCATCGGGCGTGTGGTCGCTGATGAGGCTGAAATCCTAATGGTGACTGTCGAGCCCTGCCAACAAGGCGTCGGGCACGGACGTACGTTGCTGGCCACCTATGAATATGCCGCCGCTCAGGCTGGTGCCCAAGTTTCGTTCCTCGAAGTTGCCGAAGATAACGCCCCTGCCCTCGCGCTTTATGCGGCCCAAGGGTACCGCGAGGCAGGCCGACGTCCGAAATACTATAAACGTCCCGACGGACATGCGGACGCTTTGGTTCTCAAACGGCCCCTAAAACTGGCGTAAGTGGTCGAGTTGCCGCTGTAAACCTGACCAAATGGTCAAATATATCACTACGGCAACTAAAAATCCCTAAAAACTTGTTGAACTTCCGCGCCGTACGAGTCCTACTCTCACGATGATCCGAAACAATCGGACCGCTCAGAGAGACGCGCACAATGCCGTCTTTTGCTCATCAAAGACCTGGGAGAGATCTATGACCCTTATGAAAACATTCCTCGGCGCGACTGCGGCCATGGCGTTGACCGCCGGTGCTGCTGCTGCCGACCCTGCCATCATTTTCGACCTTGGCGGTAAATTCGACAAATCGTTCAACGAATCTGCGTTCAATGGCGCACAGCGTTGGGCCGAAGAAACTGGCGGTTCGTTCAACGAAGTTGAATTGCAGTCCGACGCACAGCGCGAGCAGGCTCTGCGCCGCTTTGCAGAAGCTGGTGCAAACCCAATCGTCATGGCTGGTTTCGCATTCGCATCATCGCTGTCCGAAGTGGCCGCTGACTATCCTGACACCAAGTTTGCCGTCATCGACGTCAACTGGGTCGACATGCCAAACGTACGCGGCATTGGCTTTAAAGAAGAGCAAGGTTCGTACCTCGTTGGTATGGCAGCTGGTCTCGCATCCGAGAGCGGCACAGTGTCGTTCGTCGGCGGCATGGACATCCCACTGATCCGTAAATTCGCATGTGGCTATGCACAGGGCGCCAAAGCGGCAAACCCAGATGCAAACATCATTGCAAACATGACAGGCACAACACCTGCTGCATGGAATGACCCGGTAAAAGGGTCCGAGCTGACCAAAGCGCAGATCAGCCAAGGTTCTGACGTTGTATTCGCAGCCGCTGGCGGTACAGGCGTTGGTGTTCTCCAGACTGCTGCTGACGAAGGCATCCTGTCGATCGGCGTAGACAGCAACCAGAACTACCTGCACCCAGGTCAGGTTCTAACATCCATGCTCAAGCGCGTAGACAATGCTGTTTACGAAGCATTCAGCCAAGGCACTGACCTCGAGACAGGCATCTACAACCTCGGCATCGCCGAAGGTGGCGTAGGCTATGCTCTGGACGAGTTCAACGCTGAGCTGATCACAGACGACATGAAGGCGATGATCGAAGACGCATCTGCCAAAATCACGTCTGGTGAGCTGATGGTTCACGACTACACATCTGACGAGACTTGCCCAGCGCTCGACTTCTAAGTCAGGCTGACCAAACTACGACAAACGAGGCCGCGCTGGACAACGGCGCGGCCTCACCATTTGGGGGGAGATGACGATGACGACATCCACAGAACAGTTTTTCGGCGCATGGGGTGAAGCTCACGCTGCCGCCCGCGTGGGCGCGGTTCGCGCCGCCATGACCGACGCCGCGACATACGCTGATCCCCGCACACCCGAGCCATTGACCGGCGCTGATGCCGTTACCGGCTATGTCGGTATGTTTGTCGAAATGGCGCCGGGCGCACAGGCCGTTGTCATCAAGTCCGATACGAACGGCGCATCCGAGCGCGCGACCATCGCATTCCGCATGGCCGATGGCAAAGAACAGCTAGGCCAGTATTTCATTGACCACGATGGCGACAAAATCGTCCGAATGGTCGGTTATGTTGGCACCGGCGCCTAGTCGCCCTTAATTCCTACTTTGGGATCTGTATTCATGAATGACCAAGCCCCCGCCATCGAACTCAAAGGCATCTCCAAAGCCTTTGGCCCCGTTCAAGCCAACAAGGACATCTCGATCCGCGTGATGCCCGGCACGATCCACGGCATTATCGGAGAGAATGGTGCAGGCAAGTCGACGCTGATGTCGATCCTGTATGGGTTCTACAAAGCAGACGCCGGCGAGATTTTCATCAAGGGTCAAAAGACTGCGATCCCTGACAGCCAAGCCGCGATTTCCGCAGGCATCGGCATGGTGTTCCAGCACTTTAAACTGGTTGAGAACTTCACCGTCCTAGAAAACATTATTCTAGGCGCTGAGGATGGCGCGATGTTGCGTCCGTCGTTGGCCAAGGCCCGCCGCGAACTCAAGGCGTTGGCGGAAGAATACGAATTGAACGTCGATCCTGACGCGATTGTCGAAGACATCGGCGTCGGCATGCAGCAGCGTGTTGAAATCCTCAAGGCGCTCTACCGCCAAGCCAACATTCTGATCCTGGACGAGCCAACAGGCGTGCTGACCCCAGCCGAAGCGGATCAGCTGTTTCGCATTCTCGGACGGCTCAAGGACGAAGGTAAGACCATCATCCTGATCACCCACAAACTGCGCGAGATCATGGACACGACGGACACGGTCAGCGTGATGCGCCGTGGCGAGATGACAGCGACGGTCAAAACCCAAGAGACCAGCCCCCAAGCGCTGGCCGAACTGATGGTCGGTCGCAAGGTTCTGCTGCGGGTAGAAAAAGCTGCACCAAAAGTCGGCGCCAAGGTTTTGGAAGTGCGCGATTTGAACGTGATCGACAGCAAAGGCGTCGAGCGGTTGCGCAACATCTCGTTGGATGTGCACGCGGGCGAAATCCTCGGGATTGCGGGGGTTGCCGGCAACGGCCAATCGGAACTGTTAGAGGTGCTGGGCGGCTATGGACGCGGCACAGGCTTGATCAAGGTCAACGGTCAGGACATCGGCCTGACCGGTGCAAAATCTGATGCCCAGAGCCGCCGCGCACGTGGCATCGCGCATGTTCCAGAGGACCGCCAGCGCGAAGGTTTGATCATGGACTACCAAGCGTGGGAAAACACTGCGTTCGGCTATCACCACGATCCGAAATATCAACGCAACCGCATGTTGATGAACAACACCGCAATCCGCGAAGACACCGAAGCCAAGATGGAGCGGTTCGACATACGTCCGCCCAACCCGCGCCTCGCGGCCAAGAACTTTTCCGGCGGCAACCAGCAGAAAATCGTGCTGGCCCGAGAAATCGAGCGGAACCCAGATCTGCTGTTGATCGGCCAACCAACACGCGGTGTCGACATCGGCGCGATCGAATTCATTCACCAACAAATTGTAGCCCTTCGCGATCAAGGTAAAGCGATCCTATTGGTGTCGGTCGAGTTGGAAGAAATCCTATCACTAAGCGACAGGATCGCAGTTATGTTTGACGGTCAAATCATGGGCGAACGGTTGCCCAACGAAACAGATGAAAAAGAACTAGGCCTGCTAATGGCCGGTATGAACGGGGAGGCCGCATAATGGATGTGATGCCAAAATGGGCAGACGTCGTTCTGATCCCGCTGGTCGGTTTAATCATGGCCTTTGTGCTGTCTGGCCTGATGGTCTGGGCCAGTGGCCAAGACCCGTGGGACGCGATCAATCTGATGATCTCGGGCTCGCTGGGGTCGACCTATGCGTGGGGCTATACGCTCTACTATGCGACCAACTTTATCTTTACGGGTCTGGCGGTCGCAATCGCCTTTCACGCCCGTATGTTTAACATCGGTGGCGAAGGTCAGGCAGCCTTGGGCGGCTTGGGTGTCGCGATCTGTTGTCTGTATATCCCGTGGCCCCATTGGTCGCTGGCACTGATCGGCGCAGTCATCACTGGTGGCCTCTTTGGTGCGATTTGGGCCGCTATCCCTGCCTATCTTCAGGCGAAACGGGGCAGCCACATCGTTATCACCACGATCATGTTTAACTTTATCGCAGCTGCATTGATGAATTACATGCTGGTTGGCCCGCTCAAGCCCCGCGGCGCAATGGAGCCCGCAACTGGCAAGTTCCCTGAGGCGACACATCTTCCAACGCTGCACGACTTCTTTGGCGTGTTTGGTATCGAATGGAGCAAAGCCCCCCCCGCCAACATCACGTTGCTGGTCGGTCTGGCCGCGTGTTTCCTGTTGTGGGTGCTGATCTGGCGCACGCGACTAGGTTATGAAATCCGCGCCTATGGTCATTCCGAAAGTGCTGCGAAATACGCGGGCATTAGCCCAACCAAAATCATCATGATTGCTATGATCATTTCGGGCGCTTTGGCCGGTATGATGGCGATCAACAACGTGATGGGTGAGGCCGAGCGTCTGGTGCTGAACAACGTTGAGGGCGCAGGATTTATCGGGATCGCAGTTGCCTTGATGGGGCGGTCGCATCCGTTGGGCGTTTTGATCGCCGCACTCCTATTTGGGTTTCTGTACCAAGGTGGATCGGAACTGGGCCTTTGGACCAAAATTCCCCGCGAAATGGTTGTCGTTATCCAAGCGTTGGTGATCCTGTTCACTGGCGCGCTCGACAATATGATCCGGATGCCGCTAGAGCGCATGTTCCTTGCGCTGCGCCGCAAACGTATCGTGGCAGAGGGTTAAGTCATGGATTTTAACACATTCCTCCAAATCCTCGACGCAACCGTCCGTCTCGCGACACCGTTGTTGCTGGCATGTCTCGCGGGTCTCTATTCGGAACGTGCAGGTATCTTTGACATCGGACTAGAGGGCAAAATGCTCGCCGCTGCGTTTATTTCGGCGGCAGCTGCGTTTGTAACAGGCTCGGTCTGGCTGGGCCTGCTCGCCGGTATCGGCGCATCGATGCTACTGTCGATCGTACACGGGATGGCGTCTATCACATTCCGCGGAAACCAATTGATCTCGGGTGTGGCAATCAACTTTCTCGCGGCGGGTTTAACGGTGGTTCTTGCCATCAACTGGTTCGGACAAGGCGGGCGTACGCCCCAGTTGTCTGGTGGCGGGCGGCTCACACCGATTGACCTGCCCTTTGCCCAAGCGGTCGCAGACGTACCAATCATCGGACAGATTTATGCCGAGCTGATCTCGGGCCATACGATTCTCGTCTATCTCGCGCTCGCCTTTGTGCCCTTCACATGGTGGCTGTTGAACCGGACACGGTTCGGCCTGCGTCTGCGCGCCGTTGGTGAAAACCCGGCAGCCGTCGACACAGCCGGTGTTTCGGTGATTGGGCTACGCTATGCGGCTGTTGCGATCTGCGGTGTGCTGTGTGGCATCGCCGGTGCGTATCTCGCCACAGCGCTTCAGGCGGGCTTTACCAAGGACATGTCGGCTGGTCGCGGGTTTATCGCGCTGGCGGCTCTGATCTTTGCGAAATGGCGCCCTTGGCATGCGCTGGGTGCGACGTTGCTGTTTGGCTTTTTGCAGGCGATTTCTCTGCGTCCAGACGTCATAGAGGCCGTGCTCGGGTTCAAGATCCAGATCCAGCTGTTGGACGCACTGCCCTATATCCTAACTGTCGTCATCCTTGCAGGCTTTGTCGGCAGGGCGGTGCCGCCACGTGCAGGTGGCGCGCCCTACGTCAAAGAACGATAATGAGACCGCCCAGAGCCTGTTAACCCGAACACTCTGGGCGTTTTCACATAAAAACGCGCAAGGCTGGTCTCAATTCTTCACGCTTCATGCTGCTTTGCAGCATTTTGTGACCCAGATAGCCAATTTTCATGAGTCCAGCCGTTGCCCAAGCGCATGGTCTGGGTCTATGACGTGTCATGCAAATCTACCTTCCCATCGCAGAAGTATCGGTGAATGCTTTCCTCTTGCTCGGACTGGGCGGGATTGTCGGCATTCTTTCAGGGATGTTCGGCGTGGGCGGTGGGTTTTTGATGACGCCCCTGTTGTTCTTTATTGGCATTCCACCAGCAGTGGCTGTCGCCACTGAAGCGAACCAAATCGTCGCCTCGTCGTTCTCTGGTGTGCTGGCACATTTCAGGCGTAAAACGGTCGATCTGAAAATGGGCACCGTTCTGATGCTCGGCGGATTGGTTGGTGCCGCACTCGGTGTTTTCATCTTTAACTATCTAAAATCGCTAGGTCAGGTCGATCTGCTGGTCAAGCTTTGCTACGTCGTGTTCCTCGGTGTTGTGGGCGGGCTGATGTTCATCGAAAGCTGGCGCGCGATCCGCCGTTCAAAAGCGAACATTGTTCCTACTCGCAAAAAGCACGGCTGGATCCACGTGCTTCCCTTTAAAACCAAGTTCCGCGTCTCGGGCCTCTATATCTCGGTACTACCGCCGCTCGCAGTGGGTGTCGTCGTTGGCATTCTAGCGGCGATCATGGGCGTCGGCGGTGGCTTTATCATGGTGCCGGCGATGATCTATTTGCTCGGGATGCCAACCAAGGTGGTTGTTGGTACTTCGCTGTTCCAGATTATTTTCGTGACCGCGTTCACGACCATGCTTCACGCAACAACAAACTATACCGTCGATATCGCCCTCGCTGTTTTGTTGTTGGTCGGTGGTGTCATTGGCGCCCAAATCGGCACGCGCATCGGCGTCAAAATGAAGGCCGAACAGCTGCGCATTTTGCTGGCTCTGATGGTTCTCGCGGTTTGTGGCAAACTGGCATTTGATCTACTGGTTCAGCCCTCAGAACTCTATTCGCTGGGCGCCGGAGGTCACGAATGATCCGCGCTTTGATAATGATGCTCTGCCTCGCAGCACCCGCTGCTGCAGAAGAGGTCGTGCTCGGCCTCAGCCGTGATAGCGTGGCAATCACCGCAACATTTGATGGCGACGATATTTTGGTGTTTGGCGCTGTCAAACGCGAGGATATGATCCCCTCTGACAGCAACCTCGAAGTCATCATCACGGTCTCTGGCCCCGACCAGCCCGTAACGGTTCGACGCAAAGACCAACGATTGGGTATTTGGGTCAATACCGAGGCTGTCGAAGTGGATGCGGCACCGTCGTTTTACGCAGTCGCGACAACCAGTCCAATGGCGAACGTTCTCTCAGATGTCGAAGACTTGCGGCATCACATCACAATCCCTCGAGCCATTCGGTCTGTTGGTGCGACCGTCGATGATACCGCTTCATTCACACAGGCACTGATCCGAATTCGTGCGGGCCAGCAGCTCTATCAAACACTCGAAGGCCAAGTATCTCTCGAAGAAGACACGCTGTTTAGCACTGCGATCGAATTGCCTGCGAACCTGACCGAGGGCGACTATAGTACCCGTATTTTTCTGACCCGAGACGGTGCTGTGATCGACGTCTATGAGACCAAGATAGACGTCGCCAAAGTCGGACTTGAGCGTTGGCTCTATAACCTCGCTCATGAAAATGCGTTTCTTTACGGTTTGATGTCGCTCTTTATCGCCATTGTTGCGGGCTGGGGCGCGTCAGCTATTTTCCAAGCGTTCCGACGTTAATCTCCGTCGCTCTGCGTTGACAGCTCGAGCGGCGCTGGCGCTGTTTTCAAATCATCGACTTGCAACGTGCCGCTTGGCTTGCCCAAACGGTTGCGCACGACCCATCGCAATTGGGTCTCGGCCCGTGTGATCGCCACATACGCAAGACGTTTCCACAATGGCTTGCCTGCCTCGACACGGCCCATCCGGCTCGCCGCGTAAATGTCAGGCGCGAACACCTGCACCGTGTCCCATTGCGAGCCCTGCGCCTTGTGAATTGTCACGGCAGCACCGTGTAAGAACGTGGCCCCCATACGTGCAGCGAATGGGATAAACGGTTCTTCATCATCCATTTGCTCGATCTTAACGATTGAGGCTGCACTGACCTGCGGGTCTTCGGCGCCCATCACATGCAACCGCGAGAAACCAGGTTTGCGCCCTGGCCCCAGGTACACAACATGCGCGCCCTTGATCAGCCCTCGCGCCTCTAGATCGAGGCGCTTTTTCCGGTGCTTCATTGGTAGCTCGATCCCGTCACAAATCAGCGGCTCGCCCTCTAACAGCTCGTCTTCGGGTGCTCCAAAGGCGCCGCGAAATGCGTGGATTAACCGGATACGTGTGGCATTGCGCCAAACCAGAACAGGGCTCCGCGACATCAAATCGCTTTCGACCCGTTCAGCCCATACAACCCGTTCGTCCACTCGTGCCGCGTCTTGGATCATCCGCTCAAAGTCATGGAATTGAAGAGCCGGATCAGCCAACGCATGCGCAAGATCAAGGATTGGATTATCGCCGTCTTGACGGTGGACACGGCTTAGAACACGTTTGCGCGGCTCGGCCAAACCGTCAAAAACCATGCCACCATCGGCGTCGCCCTTGGCTTTGACCGGCGGTAACTGCGCGGGGTCACCAAATAGCACAAGCGTTGGAAAGATCTCTTGCAGGTCGGCAAACTGTTTTTCATCCAACATCGAACTCTCGTCGACCAATCCAATGTCGAGAGGGTTTTCGCGCCGCTTCCATCCAGTGATAAAATCACTGCCGCGCAGACCTGCAGCAGCCAATGCTGCGGGCACTGATTTGTTGGCTTGGAAGGATGTCATCGCGCGGTCTAGGGCGACGTCCGTCAACCCCTCAATCTCGGGACGCTCGCCATTGCCGTTCAACCATTCGGCAACCTTTTCGTACTCGGGATCGTACATCGGCGTGTACAAAATTCGGTGGATCGTTGTGGCTGGAACGCCGCGATTTCGCAGAACACTGGCGGCCTTGTTTGTCGGTGCGAGGATCGCCAATGTTCGACGGTCTTTGCGGGCCTTGCCCTCGTAATCCCCCGAAACAATATCAACCCCTGCATCCTCTAATACTTTGTAAAGTTTGGCCAAAAGCATGGTCTTACCCGAACCAGCTTTGCCGATCACAGCCATCACTTGGGAGTTCGCGTTGTCACGCGGAGGGGTCAGAAGACTATCATCAAGATCGACGCCAGCACCGCGCATCAGCTCGGCCACGGCATCAAAGGCATCAGCCTGATCTTCGGAGAATGTCAACGCGGGCGTAGTCATATCGGGACACTATCCGCCCCACGTTGAGGGTGCCAGCGCTTATGCGGTCTGTGCCAGTTCACGGTCAAATCCAAAGGCGCGATTGTACCAGTGTTCAGACAATTCCGACGACACTCCTGCACGGTCGAGAACCTGCGCACGGTCAGCTTCCGAATACCTCCAGAGCCCAACACTTAGCTGTTCGCGGCCCTGACCGACTGACCCCAGAATTTCGGGTGACGACCCTATCGTACGGTAAATCCGAACCATCCGAGCATCAAAGACACCCAAGAAATGCGATAGCCCCATTTGCCGCATGAGCTCTCCGCCCGCCAACATAAGCAGACCAGCCACGCACGCCTGAGAGTTCGGCGCGAGACAGAACCGTGTGCATTCCCAAATGAACGGGCTCTTGAGACCGCTGACATCAGCAATGCCTGCAAAGTGCTCCTCGGTCATGGTTCGACCCGTTGTAGGCAAAACCGCATCGACCCGCCATGCAATCCGTCAGGGCGCTCCCAAATCACATAGAGCGGGCTAAGGTCGTCGTATTGATCGCGTTCGAGCCCGCCGTCATCGACCTGCACATCCCAACCTAGTCGGTCGTGAAATTGCGTTGCGCGATCGCGGAACGTGCTGTCTCGCAACCGAGGGTAAGCATTCAAGTCATCGGCATATAGATAACGTAGCATTCGTATTTCCCTTTCCTTATCGTCCTGAGGCCAAGGTAGAAACACAGTCGTTAAGGCAGACCGAGCGGGTCGCGCCGGCCAGTTAAATCCCGTTCATGTTTCTTAACGAAACGGTGATGCGTCGTTCATTGTGGATCCGTCGTCGACTGTTGTCCAGGCCATCCGCCAGCCGCGTTTTTAGCAGCGCCACCGACGACAATTAGCCCGTGCGCCATGGCACGGGCCACAGCATGGGTTGTGTTCAACGCACCCAATTTGAACCGTGCACTTTCGATATAGGCACGCAGGGTGTGCTCGGAGATCGACAAAGTATTCGCCACTTGCGCACGCGAATATCCCATAGCAAGGAACGTCATTGCATCAACCTCGCGGGGGCTCAGACCCTTGGCCGCCTCGGGGACACGGTTTTTTTCAAACTCGAGCCCCTTTTGGTTGAACGTATGCGCAATCAGAATCAGATCCCGGCGGTTCGCCTCTGTCCAATTTGCCCACCAATCATCGTCGCAATTGTGAGATGCCGAAAACAACGCGAACTGCCCATTCGGCCCACGGATCGGGATGGAATAGCCTTGGATCCCGACACCTGCTTCTATTGCTTCGGCTTGGAACGTGCGTGCGGCCTTGGAAGACCAATCGAGCCGTTTCCAATCCACTGGGTGAAACCGCTGGAAGCAGCCAACCACGACCGGATCTATCCGCAAATAATCCTGTTCGACATAGCGTTGTACCCACGACCGATCATAGGTGCCACAGCCATACTGTTCACCATCGCTGGATACCCAGTGATAGACGATGTGATCGATTTTATAGAGGTCTCGCAGGTCTGAAATACTGTCCTGCAAATGGTTAAGCGATGTCGCTTGTTCCAGTTCTTCGATAAACGTCTCCAGCTTGCGCGTCATGACCACGTACGCCCTCGGGCGTTCCCTCATCCTGCGACGAAATCTCTGCGACCGCGACAAGGCTAGCATCAGCAAGTTGTTCAGCAAGGATGGGAAGTTCGTTTTGCTGCGCAAAGGCCTTAAGGTCCGCGAGGACGTCGAGTATCCAATTATGTCCCATGAGCGACTTTCTGCTTGAGTGGTTAACGAGCGGTTAACATAACACTACCACAAGGCGATGTTTTCGAACACTCGCTTATTACAGCCCCCCATTTATGGTGGGAGCCACTGCAACTAACCCTCTGGAAACGCTTAAGCAAAATTGTTACCAAAAAGTAAATCGCCCCGATCCTTCAGAATCGAGGCGATCAAAATACACGAATAACGTGCATAGTGCGTTTACTGTTGGGCGAGAACATCCTCGAACGAGCGCAGACCGGTTTGGGGCGACTGCACCAGCACCGACATGTTGCCTGGTTTGTGCTCGTTGCGCATCATTTTCATGTGCGCCTCTGGAATATCGTTCCATTCAAACACTTCGGACATGCAAGGATCTAACCGACGCTCCAGCATCAGTTTGTTCGCAGCACTTGCCTGTTTGAAATGGGCAAAGTGGCTCCCTTGTAGACGTTTTTGGTGCATCCACATGTACCGCACGTCTAGCGTCAGATTGAACCCCGACGTCCCCGCACAAATCACGACCATACCGCCCTTTTTGCAAACAAAGGTCGAGACTGGGAACGTCGCCTCGCCTGGGTGTTCGAATACCATGTCGACGTTGACGCCTTTGCCGGTGATGTCCCAGATCGCTTTGCCGAACTTGCGGGCTTCTTTGAACCATGCGGCATATTCTGGCGTGTTCACCGTGGGCATCTGACCCCAGCAATCAAAGTCGCGGCGATTGATGACACCTTTGGCGCCCAGCCCCATGACAAAGTCGCGCTTGCTCTCGTCAGAAATCACGCCGATTGCATTGGCACCAGCGGTATTGATCAACTGGATCGCATAGGACCCCAGACCGCCAGATGCACCCCAGACCAGAACGTTCTGACCGGGCTTTAGATCGTGCGGTTCGTGACCAAACAGCATCCGATATGCAGTGGCGAGTGTCAGCGTATAACAGGCAGCCTCTTCCCATGTCAGGTGCTTGGGGCGCGGCATCAGCTGCTGTGCCTGAACGTTTGTAAACTGAGCAAAAGAGCCGTCAGGCGTCTCGTAGCCCCAAATGCGCTGACTAGTAGAAAACATCGGATCGCCGCCGTTGCATTCTTCGTCGTCACCGTCGTCTTGGTTGCAGTGGATCACCACTTCGTCGCCAACCTTCCAACGCTTTACCTTGTCGCCAACGGCCCAAACGATGCCGGACGCATCGGAACCTGCGATGTGGTAGTCGGCACCGTGGCCGTCAAACGGACTGATAGGAACACCTAGGCCGGCCCAAACACCGTTATAGTTAACGCCTGCGGCCATGACCAAAACCAGTACTTCGTTGCTGTCCAGTTTTGGCGTGTCGACGACCTCGACCTCGAATGCCTTGTCCGGCTCGCCATGACGCTCACGGCGGATCGTCCATGCATACATCTGTGATGGGACGTGACCCATGGGAGGGACTTCGCCCATCTCATAGAGGTCTTTTTTCTCGGCGTTGTAAGAAACTTCTGCTGCATGCGTGTCGAGAGCCATGTGCGCCTCCATCCCGTAGGTTCAAAATCTCTGCCGCATCGCAGAATCGCAGCGGCCTAACCTTGAAATATTATTGCGCTCGCAACATAGCAACCCCATATTGGGGTATTTTGTAATTTAATTACCCTGCAATTGCAGAAATTTCTGCAGATTTCGCTGCAGTTGCATCCATCAGGTGCTCGATTGAGGCGCGGTAGTATTCCAAAACCGCGCGATCCACCTCATCGAATGTGATCGTATCACCGTCGCGTTTGATGATTTTCCGCCGCACGAGATCCGGCAATGTGTCAGGCACCAGCTGCGCGGCCGTACGACGTGGCAGGGCGGCCCCCTTGGCTGCGAGCTCGGTCAGCATCGCCTCGACATCTCTGACCAGTTGGACCTCGGATGCCACCGTCCCTTGGGCCAAAAGGCTCGTGGCAATCAGCGGGACAGGCACCACAGGAACAACAGCCCGGATGCGGTCCATCAATGCCTGCCCGATCTCTTCGGTCAGATCTTCACTGCGGCCTGCTGCAAAATCTTGGTAGGACATCGGCGTGCCAAAACTAACGGATGCGGCGCCCAGCTTGCGAAAGCGTCCAGTCAGGCGTTGACCAAGATACCGCAGGATGACCCCTGCGGCTTTGGTCAGCTTGACACCGAACCGGCGGTTGCCGTCTTGTCCGGCTTTGATCAACACGCGGTCTTCGATCACGTGGTCATAGTTAATCGCGACAGGGACAAAAATGACGTCGCGCCCTTCGGCCCCAAGCCCGCTGATCACGTAGTTCAACAGACCATATTTCGGCTCCATCGTCCGTCCAGTCAGTGACAATCCGCCTTCAGGAAAGAACGCTTGGGTCACACCATTTTCAGTGGCCATTTGCACATATCGCGCCAAAATCTTGCGGTAGAGGGTGCCGCGCGAACGCCGTCTGATAAAATAGGCACCCATCGCTTTGATGATCGCGGACAACGGCCAGACCCGCGCCCATTCGCCCACCGCATAAGACAGCGTGCTGGCCTGTGACACCAAATGGGTCACCAACACGTAATCCATGTTGCTGCGGTGGTTCATGACAAAGATCACTGTCGCGTCCGGATCAATCGCCAACAGCTCTTCGCGATCAAAATTACCCAGTCGCACACGGTAGAATGACCGCGAAAGCCATTTTGCGATCCGCATCCCAAAACTGAAATAAGCCGTGGCGGAAAATGATGGAACGATCTCGCGGGCATATTGGCGCGCCTGTTCGAACGCGACGTTCTCGGGCATGTCTTGATCCTCGGCATGCTCGACAATCGCGGCTGTGACCTCGGGATCATAGATGATCCGCTGGATCATGTCGTGTCTGCGCGCCAGCTTGAACGGCTCAATCGGCCGCGCCAGCCGCGTGTTCATTTGGGTGACGACACGTTCCATCCGTTTACGAAAGAACCAACGCACCGAGGGCAACAGAAAATGCGACAATGCCGTTACTGCCGCGAACAGCAGAATCAGGATCAATAACCAAAGGGGGATTTGCACATTCTGGGTCATCAGAAGGCAGATTAACCCATGGCAAAAGCATTGCACCCTTTTTCGCGGCAGCCGCGCGGGTTTGAAAAAACCGCGGCATCCTTGCCATTGCAGGGTCGTCGCGGTGTCATTCCGTAGAATTGCCGCAACGCAGCGAATTGACATCGCCATATTCTGTCCGATATTAGGTATCATACGAAATAAAATTACTCAACTGGATTCGGAGCCTACGAAATGCCGCAGCAGCAAAAAGATCGCCCTTGGTTGTTCCGGACCTATGCGGGTCACTCGACCGCGACGGCATCAAATGCTCTCTATCGTGGGAACTTGGCCAAGGGTCAGACGGGTCTATCGGTGGCATTCGATTTGCCAACCCAAACCGGATACGACAGCGATCATGAATTGGCCCGCGGCGAAGTTGGCAAGGTCGGTGTACCTGTCGCTCACTTGGGCGATATGCGCGCGCTGTTTGACGATATTCCGCTGGATCAGATGAACACCTCGATGACTATCAACGCGACGGCCCCATGGCTGTTGGCGCTGTATATCGCGGTAGCGGAAGAGCAGGGTGCCGATGTTTCGGCCCTACAGGGCACCGTTCAGAACGATATCATCAAAGAATACTTGTCACGTGGCACCTACATCTGCCCGCCTAAACCTTCACTGCGGATGATCACAGATGTGGCGGCCTACACCCGCGAACACCTGCCGAAATGGAACCCGATGAACGTGTGTTCCTACCATTTGCAAGAGGCCGGCGCCACGCCCGAGCAAGAGCTCGCCTTTGCACTAGCGACCGCGACAGCGGTGCTGGACGATCTGCGCGGCAAAGTACCAGCCGAACATTTCCCCGCTATGGTTGGGCGCATCAGCTTTTTCGTAAATGCGGGCATCCGCTTTGTGACCGAGATGTGCAAGATGCGCGCCTTTGTCGAACTGTGGGACGAAATCACCCGCGAACGCTACGGCGTCGAAGATCCCAAATTCCGCCGGTTCCGTTACGGTGTTCAGGTCAACAGTTTAGGACTGACGGAACAACAACCTGAAAACAACGTCTACCGCATCCTGATCGAAATGCTCGCGGTGACACTGTCAAAAAACGCACGTGCCCGCGCGGTGCAGTTGCCCGCTTGGAACGAAGCGCTCGGGTTGCCGCGCCCTTGGGATCAACAATGGTCCCTACGCATGCAGCAAATCATGGCGTTTGAAACTGATCTGTTGGAATACGACGATTTGTTCGATGGCAACCCAGCGGTAGACCGCAAAGTGGCCGAGCTAAAAGAAGGGGCGCGGTCAGAGCTCGCGCAGATCAACAGCATGGGCGGCGCGAACGAGGCGATTGAATACATGAAATCGCGATTGGTCGAGGCCAACGCGGATCGCATTGGCAATATCGAAATCGGCGACACCACCGTTGTTGGCGTCAACAAATTCACTCAGGCCGAAGAAAGCCCACTGACCGCAGGCGACGAAGCAATCATGGTCGCCGATGCCGACGCTGAGCGGGACCAGATTGAGCGGTTGACCGCATGGAAAGCGAGCCGCGATCAAGCCGCCGTGGATGTGGCGTTGGCCGAGGTCAGAGCAGCTGCGCAAACCGGAACCAACATCATGATCCCAACGATCAAAGCTGCCAAAGCAGGTGCGACCACCGGTGAATGGGGTGACGTGATCCGCGCAGCCTTTGGTCAATACCGCGCACCGACGGGTGTTTCAAAAAGCCAATCGAACCGCACCGAAGGTCTGGACGAAATCCGCGCGCGTGTGGATGCCGTCAGCGACCAGCTGGGGCGTCGGTTGAAATTCCTTGTCGGCAAGCCCGGGCTTGATGGCCACTCGAATGGGGCCGAACAGATTGCCGCCCGTGCGCGCGATTGCGGCATGGACATAACCTATGAAGGCATCCGGCTAACCCCCGACGAAATCGTCGAAGCTGCTCTGGCAGACGAAGCACATGTCGTCGGGCTGTCTATTCTATCGGGCAGCCACATCCCGTTGATTGAAAGCCTGATGGAAAAAATGCGCGCCCGGAACCTCGGACATGTTCCTGTGGTCGTAGGCGGCATTATTCCCGAAGACGACGCCGACCACCTGCGCGCAATGGGCGTCGCGCGGGTATACACGCCCAAGGATTTTGAGCTGAACCGCATCATGAATGATCTTGTCACTCTGGTTGAACCCACCGCGACTGCGGCAGAGTAAATCCCGCCTTCACAAACGGGGCTCGCTACTGGCTGATCCGTTCGACCAGATCATCATAGCTGTAGGATTGCGCGATTTGGCCGTCGATCCCAACAAAGAAGTTCGGATCCTGCTCTAGGCAACCAACACTGCAAATCTGCGACGCGACCATATCGGTGCTGTCGTTGTACCACAGCCGTCCACCGGGTGTCGCGACCCAGCCGTCAATGCCCTCTTCTTCGTCGCCTTCCATGTCAGCGCCACTGGGGATTTCGCCATAGTGCTCCTCGGAAGCCGCACCATGGGTGTGATAGGACGCAATGATTTCCATTTCGGCGGGTGGATCATCGGCAAGACAGCTGCTTTCGTCGCCACGCGCGGCATTGCTCGCCATTAGGTCACCGGCCGCATCATAGCCGATATAGCCGCAGAACTCGCGGTTCTCTTTGAAAGACAGCGGCTGCAATTGCGCGAACAAGCGCTTCACAAACTGAATTTCTGCATTGTCCTGTGCGACCAATGGGGTCGCCAAACAAATGGCCAGTCCCGTTGCAACAATCTTCATCTCATCCGCCCCCCAACAACTTGCGCAGTTGTTTATAGGTGTACATTTGCTTGATTTCGCCATCCGAGCCGCGTTGGAAATTTGGATCAGCCGGCAAACATCCCGCGCTACAAATTTGATAGGTCAGCATTTGGCGATAATCAACAAACCAGAGCCGTCCGCCGGGTGTTGCGACATACCCGTCCATCTCTTGCTCACGGTCGCTTTCCATGTCCTGAGTGCTGGGAACCTCGCCGAAATAGTCGGGATCCCACGCCGCATGGGTATGGTATGACGCCACAACCCGAAGCTTTTCCGGTGCCTCGGACCAGCAAGACGCACGACCACCCGCCACCGCAATCGTCGCACGAATGGTGCCGCGCGGATCATATCCAATGTAGCCACAGTATTCGATATTGTCGTTGACTGACCGGCGTTGCAGATCTTGCATAAAGGTTTTGACCAGCGTCACCTCGACCTTGTCCGGCGCGGCAATGGCCCCAGATGCGGCCAATACAGCCCCTATCAAAATCATCCCAAACCGCATGGCGCCTCTCTCCGACTACGCATAGACTATGCTGAACTATGGCGCGAACACAGGAGCATATCCAATGACAATTCATATCGGTGCGGAAAAGGGCGAAATTGCAGAAACCGTTTTGATGCCAGGAGACCCCCTGCGCGCCAAATGGGCCGCCGAGACATTCCTGACCGATGCGGTCTGCGTCAACAAAGTCCGCGGCATGTACGGCTATACAGGCACATGGAACGGGCACCGCGTCACGATCCAAGGATCCGGTATGGGAATGCCGAGCCTTTCGATCTACGCAAACGAGTTGATCAAGGACTACGACGTTCAAACCTTGATTCGAATTGGATCAACCGGTGCCATGCAGAAACATGTGGGCATTCGTGATGTGATTCTCGCCCAAACGGCGAGCAGTCTCTCGACACCGTCCATCGGGATGTTCCGCGAGCTGAACTTTGCTCCCTGCGCAGATTTTGACCTGTTGCACCGCGCCTATCACGCAGCCATGTCGCTTGATGTCAAAACCCACATTGGCGGCATTTATTCAGCGGATGTCTTTTATGACGAACGCCCCGATCTCAACGAGCAGATGACGCGCCACGGCATCCTTGGCGTCGAAATGGAGGCTGCCGAACTTTACAATCTAGCTGCTCGGTATGGTCGTCGCGCGTTGGCTGTTCTGACCGTCTCGGACCATCTGGTCACTGGCGAAGCTCTGCCCGCCCAAGATCGCGAAAGCTCGTTCGGTGACATGGTGGATATTGCGCTGACGGCAGCCTTCGCAGCCCCCTAACGCCCGTGCGTGCGATCATAGGCGTTGGGCTTGGACGGGCCCCAATCGCCCATCACCCTATCGCGCGGCTTGAACACTTGGATCACCAACGGATGGCACTGTGCGGTGTCGCTGGAATGCGTCGTGCTACAGTCGCCACCGGGGCAGGCACTAATGCCCACGACCAGATCCATTTCCGCCAAGAAATCTAGGTGATCGCCGGGTCGCACGGGGCTTGCCTTCATAAAGTACTGGCCCGTGTCCCGCATAAAGCCAGTGCACATAAATACGTTCAGCACATCATGCACCAGCGGCTCTGCATCCTTTAGACTGAGCCCTGTATGATCTGCTAAACCGCGCGTCAGGTTCGAATGACAACAGTGATGGTACTGCCCACCCGACAACAACGTGTTGGTATAAGGGTCGCAGCGCGTGCCGATCACATCGTGGACCGAGCCGCCAAATTCATCAAAGCCATACCAATCCAGCGTATCGTGAATGACCGTCGCCATTGGCCGCATTGTCGGAAAGCTCGACCACATTTGGTCACCAGTGCTTAGGTGTGTGCCGTGCAAAGCCCTTGTTTTTCCTGAATAGAACCGCTCGCTGAGATCTGCCGCATTCCACAGGTTCAGATCGCCAACCTGCGGGCCATCGACGCTAAGAATACGAAAAACATGGCCTGCGGGAACCGTGGCAAAGCCAGCCTCGCGCGGGGCGGCTACGACTTCATCCACTTGGATCATCCCGTCCAAGACATCAGCGAACCAGTCCATTTTTGGCGCTGGCAGACTGTCAGGCGGGTAGCAAACGACAGGGACGATTTTCAGACGCGCTTCGGCGTCATCGGGGCGGGGCGTTTGCGGGGTATCTAATTTCATACCCTACCCAACCCCAACCCCATACAAAAGAAAAGGCCCTGCATCTGCAGGGCCCTGTTCAAGGTTTCTGGCAAAAGGCTGGGGGCAAGCCCCCCCGCCTGTTAAACCGTACGCTCGACCATCATCTTTTTGACCTCGGCGATCGCCTTGGCAGGGTTCAAACCCTTGGGACAGGTCTTGGCGCAGTTCATGATCGTGTGGCAGCGATACAGTTTGAAGGGGTCTTCCAACTCGTCCAAACGCTCGCCTGTTGCCTCGTCGCGGCTGTCGATAATCCAACGGTAGGCGTGCAACAACGCGGCTGGCCCCAAATACCGATCACCATTCCACCAATAAGATGGGCAGGACGTAGAGCAGCACGCACACATCACACATTCGTACAGGCCATCCAGTTTTTCGCGATCCTCGACCGACTGCTTCCACTCTTTTGCGGGGCGGTTGGTCTTGGTCTCAAGCCACGGCATAATACTGGCGTGCTGAGCATAAAAATGCGTCAGGTCAGGGATCAAATCCTTGACGACTGGCATGTGCGGCAGCGGGTAGATTTTGACGTCGCCGGTCACATCATCGAGACCGTAGAGACAGGCCAAAGTATTGATCCCGCCGATGTTCATCGCGCAAGATCCGCAAATTCCCTCGCGGCAGGACCGGCGGAACGTCAGCGTCGGATCAATCTCGGATTTGATCTTGATCAAGGCATCCAACATCATCGGGCCGCAGGTGTCTATATCAACAAAATAGGTGTCGACCTGCGGATTTTTCCCGTCATCTGGGTTCCAACGATAGATGTGGAACGTCCGCAGATTCGTGGCACCCTCTGGCTTGGGCCATGTCTTGCCGGTTTTCATCCGGCTGTTCTTAGGAAGCGTCAGTTGAACCATATCTGTTTTCTATCTCTCAGCATCAGGTGTGACAGGAGCCCCGCGTCCGAGAACCTTGAACGCATAGGTCCAAATTTCCTCTGACACATGGGGGTGATTTTTACGGGTAAACCCATTGAAAATAGTCTCTTCAAAGCGGACTTCCCCGAGCCAGCCCTCAACCTTGGGCAGGGCCAAAGGGCGGATGTCATGTTCAAAACACCACCGCGCAAGACGCACATCGACGAATTTTTGGCTGCCTGCCATGAATTCGTAGGGTGGGAAATCCGCGCCACGCATGATCGCAGCATTGGTGGCGATTTGGTCCACCACTGTCGGCTGTTCCAACGTCTCGTAGAACCGGAATGGCGCACGGTAGTCAGCGATTTTGACATCCGCATAGCGCACCCAAGCAATCAGCTTTTTGGGGCTCAGTGAAAACGACGGTTTCATATAGAGCGACGCATGATAGCCGCCCATAAACCCTGAAGGTCCAAGCGCCGTCAGCGACGCGACAGAGCGTTCGACGAAATCAGCGGGATAAATCAGGTCGTCGTCGATCATGAACACAAAGTCAGCATCCGAGACATTGGGATAGAATTTTCCAACGTCTTTGGTGTCTTCATGCGGGATGATTTGTTTGACGTTTGGGATGTCTACCAATTCGGGCAGTTCGGCATCGTATTGGTTCAATACAACGTTCAGCTGGTCGACCTGTGGCGCGATCGCTTGGACGACGGGCAGCAGGTTCTCGCGGCGCGGTGGATAGGTTGCGAGGTTTGCAATAATCATGCCCAGCCTCCAGCGGCATCATAACCCAATTGAGACATCAGCTTGGGATCCAGCCGTGCGTTTACATACGCAACGTCATCTTGCGAGTAGTCGTTCATAAATGTTTTGGCCTCAAACCCTGCTTTGTCAAACCCTTGGGTCTTGTCCGTCGCCGCACGTCGGCCTGCTTTGTTCCGGTCCAGCTTGGCCTCTGGCAAGACCGCTGCAGCCGTTTGGCGCAAACCCAAACCTTGGCAAACCTGTTTCAATTGCTGTTCGGCGTCCTGCACCAGATCCTCAAGCCGTACAGTCACGGCCCGAAAGAATGCAGCCGGCAAGGTCGTAAAGTTCCAATAGAGCGCATTCCAATAATCAATCGGAGTCGCGAACCACTGTTGTGCCGAACGTCCCTCGCGCACGTCGGTGATAACAAAGGGGCTACGCAGGAACGCGGCCCAATCTGTCGGCGCTAAAATGTTGCGGTCGGCTTTGACGTGATAGCTGTGCATCGAGCGGATCAGCGCAAACGGATTCTTGACCACCGTCATGACATTAACCTTGCGTACCAGTCTGTTGCGGCTCTCGGGGATGACCGGATAGGGCGCATGTTTCCAACCCACCCGATCATAGCGGACACGCGCATTTGTGCTGTTTTGGACCAAATAATGACCCAAATTTGTGCCCGAGCGAAACGCTCCGACAACAGCCACACGTGGCGCCAAGGGTGAGCCGAACGCGATCATCTGGATACAGAATTCACAGCAGCGCGCCCGTGTCGTTCAACACCAAGCATTTGAGCGTCTCTGGCCGCTTGCCAATGTTCAGCACCATCGTGACCGTGCTGTCATCCACACCCGTCACTGCAGCTCTGGCGATATCAACGATCTCGCCGCGGCTGGCATTGTCGATAAAGCAGTTCGTCACAGGGGCCGGATCCACACCAGGGAAACGGTCTGTGATCACGCCGTTGATCACGGTATCAGCGGTTTGACGAACTTCACGGTCCAACGCGTCATTGGCCACGTCGCAGCCAATCAAAGCGAAGGCCGCGATGATCGCAAGCGCGCGCATCAGTACACCCGTGCCTTTGGTGCGATCTTTTTCAGATCAATGCCGCCTTCGTCCTCGGTCGTCAGAGGATCGAGGTGCACAGGCCGTGTTTTGAGTGTCGTTTTGGCACCCTCAACATAAGCGAGACTGTGCACGCGCCAGTTTTTGTCATCGCGCTCTGAGTAATCCTCGTGAGCGTGTGCGCCGCGGCTTTCTTTGCGCGCCTCAGCACCAACAATCGTGGCCAAAGCATTTGGCATCAGGTTGGTCAGTTCGAGCGTTTCCATCAGGTCACTGTTCCAAACCAATGACTTGTCGGTCACATGCAGGTCGCTCATCTTTTCAGCGACGGCCTCCATCTTGGTGACACCTTCGGCCAGTGTTTTGTCTGTGCGGAACACAGCAGCATCGGCCTGCATCGTCTTTTGCATCTCAAGCCGCAGCTCGGCTGTACCAGTGCCGCCATTCGCGTGACGTAGTCCGTCGAACCGGTCAAATGCCGCATCGATGCTGGCTTGGTTCAGTGTCGGGTTTGGTGCCTCTGCATCCACAACCTGCCCCGCCTTGATCGCGGCCGCACGGCCAAAGACCACAAGGTCGATCAAGCTGTTCGAACCCAGACGGTTCGCGCCATGAACAGAGGCGCATCCAGCTTCGCCCACGGCCATCAGGCCCGGACATACCGCATCAGAGTCATCCGCTGTTGGGTTCAAAACTTCGCCCCAATAGTTGGTCGGGATTCCACCCATGTTGTAGTGCACGGTCGGCAGAACCGGGATCGGCTCTTTGGTGACATCAACGCCCGCGAAAATCCGCGCGCTCTCGGAAATGCCGGGCAAGCGCAGGTTCAACGCCTCGGCGGGCAAGTGGTTGAGGTGCAGGTGAATGTGGTCACTGTCTGTACCGACACCGCGGCCCTCGCGAATTTCCATCGTCATACAGCGCGACACAACATCCCGCGATGCGAGATCTTTGTAGGTCGGTGCATAGCGTTCCATGAACCGCTCGCCTTCGGAGTTGGTCAAATAACCACCCTCGCCGCGCGCACCTTCGGTGATCAGACACCCAGCGCCGTAAATGCCGGTCGGGTGAAACTGAACGAATTCCATGTCCTGCAAAGGCAGACCCTGACGTGCAGCCATACCGCCACCATCACCCGTACAGGTGTGGGCAGATGTCGCGCTGAAATACGCGCGGCCATAGCCACCCGTCGCCAGCACAACCATTTTGGCGTTGAACACGTGCATGGTGCCATCGTCGAGTTTCCAACAGACAACGCCCTGGCACTGGCCGTCCTCGGACATGATCAGATCGATGGCAAAATATTCGATGTAGAATTCTGCGTTGTTCTTAAGCGACTGACCATAGAGCGTGTGCAGGATCGCGTGGCCGGTCCGGTCGGCCGCGGCACAGGTCCGCTGTACGGGTGGGCCTTCACCAAATTCTGTAGTGTGGCCACCAAAGGGACGCTGGTAAATCTCGCCCTTTTCCGTCCGTGAGAACGGCACGCCATAGTGCTCTAGCTCGTAAACCGCCTTGGGCGCTTCGCGGGCGAGGTATTCCATCGCATCCGTATCACCCAGCCAGTCCGACCCTTTGACGGTGTCATACATGTGCCACTGCCAATGGTCAGGACCCATGTTCGACAACGACGCCGCGATGCCGCCCTGTGCCGCCACAGTGTGCGAACGGGTCGGGAAAACCTTGGTTACACAGGCTGTGCGCAACCCTTGTTCGGCCATGCCCAATGTCGCACGCAAACCTGCGCCACCGGCACCAACAACAACCACGTCATAGTCGTGGGTTTCATATTCATATGCAGCCATCAGGTTGCTCCGATTTCAAAAGGGGTCAAATAGCCAGCCGCGCGATGGCAAATACGCCCGCAGCAGCCGCTCCGTAGGACAGAATGATCATCGCGATGATTGCGATCTTGCGGGCAACGCCGTGGACGTAGTCCTCGATCAGCACCTGCACACCGCTCTTAAAGTGCATAAAGCCAACCCAGAGCGTCAGTACTGCGATCACTGCAGGTACGGGGCGACTATAGTAGGCGATCACCTCTTCGTAGGTGCCGCCCAATGCGGCCCCAAAGGTAAAGATAAACAGCGGGACGAGGATCAAGAGAGCAGCCGAGCTGACCATCATGCTCCAATGGTGTTCAGTGCCTTGCTTGGCCGAGCCCATGCCAGCGGCGCGTTTACGGTCTGTGAGAAATGCCATGATCCCGCTCCTTACAACACGATGACGGTGAGTACGGTCAACAGCAGCGATCCAATGATCATTGCGTATCCCATGTTATAGGCCGATTGCAGATCCAGCCCATATCCCATGTCCCAGATCAGGTGACGCAGGCCACCCAACAGGTGGTACCAGATCGCCCAAGTCGAGGCGAAAAAAACCAAATCCCCAAACCAGCTGCGCAAAAATCCGTCTGCGGTTGCAAACGCCTCAGGCCCTGTGGCCGCGGCGACAAACCACCACACAATCATCAACGCCGCGATCAACAAGGCATTGCCCGTCAATCGCACAAAAATAGAGGTCATCGAGGTCATCTGAGGGCGATAAATCGTCAGATGCGGCGAAAGCGGGCGATTGCCCCGGTTCACATCGGCCATATTCGGTTCCTTCGGCTTGGCTTTGCTCACGCATAGCTTTGTCCTGTTAATGACCGATGTACGACTGAGAGTCACGCCTAGCCACACCCCAATCCTGTGGTTTTTTGGCGCGGGTCACAGGTAAATGACACCTTGTGATCACAGAAAATATCTGTGTGATCACAAAACTTAGTGCAAGACGTAATCACATGTTGTCAAAGACCAGACCCAAACTTTCTTCGAATTCGGTACACATCGTGATCGATTGATCATTTGGATCATAATAGGCGTTTGCCTCTCCGCAGCTTTCGATCCGGACGGGCAAGGGGTTCTCTAACGCAAAGGTTCTGTTCATCGCCTCTAGCTCTTCGGTGATCGTCAGCTTGGTAATCGGCGCACTTTCGTCGCGCACATCTAGGTCAAAGCTCACTGCGCCCTCTTCCGAAGCAATATCTGCCAAAGCATTGCCCCAGCTAAAGTCTGCTTGCATGAACTCTTCTTCGCAGCCTTCAGCCCGTTCTTCTGGCAGACCCATCAAGTCAATCATATCCGAACGCTCATCAGGATTGCCGCCATAGAAAACGCAGATCGTGTTAAAGTACCGCTGTTCGCTGGCACCGTGCGAATCCCAGTAAGGGGCATCATCGCTCTTGGCCTCTTGGACCGCGTCCGCATAGAACGCTTTGGCAGCAGACATCACCATCTGGATGGCCGTTTCTTCTTCGTAAAGCGAATGCATCAACATCACAGACGCCACATCTGCTGCATCTTCTTTCTGACCAAAGATCGGCAAGTCGCGCACATCGATCAACGCATGACCGAATTCGTTATAGAAAATGGCAAGGATATTATCGCGGATGAACTCTTCGCGGTCTTGCGCCACGACACCTGTTGCGACCAACGCCAAACCGGCCGCCAAGATCATCGATTTCATGTCACGCACTCCCAAAATTTATTTGGGCATAAAGGCCCAATAGTCGAGATCGAGCAAGACATCGCCGTGATACTTGCCCTCTTCGGTTTTTAGGACGCCAGCGTCACCTCGTGTCGCCACAAGCCGTAGACGGATCGCTCCGACGCTCGGTTCGGACGTATCAGCCACATCCAACACCTCAGACCACGCACGCACCGTATCACCAGCAAGACATGGGTTGGCATGGGCGCCGCTGTTGATTGCTGCGATCATCTGCGCATTGGCTAGCCCGTTGAACGACAGCGCACGCGCCATCGAAATCACGTGCCCGCCATAGATCAGCCTCGTCCCGTCTGGACGCGCGGTCGCATCGAAATGCACCTTGGCCGTGTTCTGCCACAGACGCGTGGCCATCATATGCTCAGCTTCTTCGATCGTGACACCGTCGACGTGGTCGATAATCTCGCCGACCTGATAATCGCCCATTCGGTGCGGCTCTCCCGCCAGATCAAAGTCATAATTGTCGAAATTCAGACCCTTTGGCAGAACAAGATCATCGGCAATAACAACAGCCGCCAGATCGGGGATCACAGTGGCTGGCGCGGGCGCATCAACGTCCCGTTTGCGCACCATAACCCAACGCACATAGCTCATGACCTCTTGGTCATGCTGGTTCAAACCGCGCGTCCGTACCCAGACCACACCGCTTTTGCCGTTCGAGTTTTGCTTGACCCCAATCACGTCCGAGACGGACCGCAATGTATCACCGGGCCAGACCTGTGCTTTGAAGACGCCTTCGGCATAGCCAAGGTTGGCGACGGCATTCAGCGACACATCAGGCACCGTTTTGCCAAACACGACGTGAAACCCGATCAGATCATCCAGAGGGCTAAACGGCAGACCACAGCTTTGGGCGAATTGGTCCGACGAATAGAGAGCATGCCGCGCGGGATATAGCATATGGTACAACGCCCGTTCGCCCATCTTTACCGTGCGCGACACCGCATGTTTGATTTCCTGACCAACGCTGTAGTCCTCGAAAAATCGGCCAGCATTGGTCTTCATTGTTGGCCCAGCTTCATTTCCGGCGCGTATTCGGCATCAACATTTTTGATAATAGCTTGGCCGCAACGCATCACGCCGTTGGCCGCATCAAACGCATAGGTCGGATCGCCATACAGCGTCCAACCCTTGGCCAAGGCATCGCTGACCTTGTGGCAAAAGGCGGATGTGTCCTCTTCGGTCAACAACCGGTAAATCGTGCTCATGCGTTATTCTCCAACGGGCGTCACGCCCAGCCATGTGTGAATGGCGATGACGATGGCCACGACGACCAAAGTGATGACCACTGCCACAGCTTCTTTTTTCATCGGGGCCTGCTCGGGCGGCGTCCACGCGCCTTCTTGGGCGTTTATCAACACGATCGAGCCTAGCGACCACGCAAGCAATCCGCCGAACAAGACAAACGACGGAACATCACCGTTCACAAGCAAATGCGCGACGGCCCAAATCGAAAAGCCAACGAGCTGCGGATGTCGCACTTTTGTTCCAACCCAAACCCGCGCGCCTTTGGGTCCGCTCACTGCGTACATATAGAAGGCCAAGATCATCAGCAGATTGTTGATCCCGACCAAGCCACCAGACCGCCCCCAAAACACGGCACCATCAGCAGACCGATATCCCAACACCATCAACACGACACTGATGATGATTGCGATTGCCACCATCCCCTTGCCCGGATCACCCATTCGGGTCCGCAAATCCGGCGCCAAACGATTTAGGAAATGGGCCGCAACCCACAAAATAAGTCCAAGGATCAAAAGGGTCATTTAGTTCTCCAATGTGGCAATCATTTTCATCTTGGCCAGCGTCGCCCGAGCGGTAACGATATGCAAGTTTTCAACGATAAGCCCATCGACGACTGCGACGCCTTTGCCTTCGGCTTCTGCCGCTTCAAACGCTTCGATTTGACGATGGGCCAGATCGACCTCTTGCTCTGACGGGGCAAAGGCCACGTTGGCCACCGCCACTTGGGCTGGGTGGATCAATGTCTTGCCATCAAATCCCATGTCGCGGCCTTGCTCGCATTCCGCGCGCAACCCGTCTTCGTCCTTGAACGCGTTATA
Organism: Thalassobium sp. R2A62; assembly: GCF_000161835.1. GTDB lineage: Bacteria > Pseudomonadota > Alphaproteobacteria > Rhodobacterales > Rhodobacteraceae > Thalassobium. Next base: position 2,952,304 of record NZ_GG697169.2, on the reverse strand, counting down.
CACACCGTCCAATGCGACCAGACCGTGCGCACGCGCAGCCAGCAGGCTGAGTTGCAATGAGGTCATCAACGGCCCTCGTGCCACACCAGACCGTGTGTTCAGATCTTTGGCCAGATCATTGGTACCCAACACGAATCCCTCCATCCGAGGGTGTGCAGCGATTTGGGCGGCATTCAACACGCCCAACGGCGTTTCGATCATCGCCCAGATCCGCGTATCACCGTAGCCAGAAAGCGCGCTCATCTTGGCATCCAGTGTCTCGATATCGGCGCCACTGTCGACCTTGGGCAGCAAAATTCCGTCCGGCTTTGCCGCTGCAATGGCCGCCAGATCATCGTCGGCCCATTCCGTATCAAACCCGTTGATCCGAACGATCCGCGCGCGACCGCCATAGCCGCCTTGAATCAAAGCAGCAGCCAGTCCATCGCGGGCCGCTGCCTTTTGATCAACCGCAACCGCGTCTTCTAGATCAAAGAGAATCGCATCAACTGCCAGCGTCCGCGCTTTGTCTAATGCCCGGTCATTTGAGCCAGGAAGATACAGAGCCGAGCGATAGGGACGATGTGTCATGAGATGAACCTTTGTTCACGTTGTAATATTCTTGCGCCGTGATCGCATTATTTTGATAAATCATTCAAGGGGGATTTTGCCGCGACGCAGCGAAACCTCGGCAGCAGACGCCCAGTAGACCCCTGCGCAACAGGCCCCGCTCGGGTATGTTAACCTATTTTGAAATATTTTACCTCAGATTGTCCGCACAGCAACGAAAGGTTGGCCGAACGTCAAACCGTTCAGTCGGGGAACTGTTGATCGTCGCTGCATTGTATCAGCGGAGGTCATCACAGGGACGTTTGGCCTCCGCCTTCACGAAACATCTATTGGAACGGGGCACGGCAAGAACAAACATTTTTTGACACTCTCTCTCGGGGTTTGGCGCGCTGCTGTTCGCAACCAACCACGCCTTTGCGCAATCAGGCGGTGCCTGTGGTCCTCATACTGCTGTCGTTGAACGGCTCGCTGACCGCTATGGCGAATCCCGCCAGTCGATCGCGCTGGGCTCGAACAATACGGTGGTCACGGTGTTCGCGAATCTCGATGCCGGCTCATGGACCATTACTGTCACAACGCCGGGTGGTCCGACCTGTCTTGTCGCTTCGGGTCAATCCTATCAGCAGGTGGCAGAGGCGCTTCCGAACACGGATCCACCTGCATAATTGTTGGAAAACCTCCATACAACGCTGCATTGCAAAAGAACCCGTCGCATCGCTTTGGGTTCTTTTTTGTATGACACCTAGGTCCCAACCCCCTGTCTTGGCGCATAAATCCCTAATGTCGCCATTTTTTTGAGCATTTTTGAATCGCGCCAGCCGCAGTCACAACTCAGGTACGGCCCTTGCCAGCCCTAGCGCAAAGCGGTAGCACGCCCCCGATCAAAACCTCACTGACCAAAACCTCATAGGGGACCTATCACATGGCCAGACCTAAAATTGCCCTCATCGGCTCGGGACAGATCGGCGGCACACTCGCCCATCTCGCAGCGATCAAGGAATTGGGCGACGTTGTACTTTTTGACATCGCCGACGGCACACCACAGGGCAAGGCGCTCGACATTGCAGAATCCGGCCCTGCCGAAGGCTTTGACGCCGCAATGTCCGGCACAACGGACTACGCCGACATCGCGGGCGCAGACGTTTGCATCGTCACCGCTGGTGTCGCTCGCAAACCCGGCATGAGCCGTGATGACCTCTTGGGCATCAACCTCAAAGTGATGAAATCCGTGGGCGAAGGCATTGCCAAACACGCCCCCGACGCTTTCGTCATCTGTATTACTAACCCGCTCGACGCGATGGTTTGGGCCCTGCGCGAATTCTCGGGCATGCCACACCACAAGGTATGCGGCATGGCTGGCGTTCTCGACAGCGCGCGCTTCCGTCACTTCCTGTCCGAAGAGTTCGGCGTCTCAATGCGCGACGTCACAGCATTCGTTCTAGGCGGCCACGGCGACACAATGGTGCCGCTCACACGCTATTCGACCGTTGCTGGCATTCCTCTGCCTGACCTCGTGAAAATGGGCTGGACCACACAGGACAAACTGGACGCGATCGTTCAGCGGACCCGTGATGGCGGTGCAGAAATCGTTGGCCTGTTGAAAACAGGTTCTGCGTTCTACGCACCTGCGACATCGGCAATCGAGATGGCCGAGGCCTATCTCAAGGACCAAAAACGCGTCCTGCCCTGTGCTGCATATGTTGACGGCGCCTACGGCCTTGATGGCTTTTACGTCGGTGTACCGACTGTAATCGGCGCTGGTGGCATCGAGAAGGTTGTGAACATCGATCTGTCCAAAGAAGAGCAGGCCATGTTCGACAAATCTGTCGATGCGGTCAAAGGTCTGGTTGACGCGTGCAAAGGCATCGACGATAGCCTCGTTTAAGAAAAACTCACATTATTTCAAAGGGCTGCCCTCGGGTGGCCCTTTTTCTTTGTGCCACACATTGAAATGAACAATGTTCACAAACTATGTTCAAATCGATCAATGGGAGAAACAAGATGTACCGTTTTCTGATAACCGCCTGCACAAGCCTGATGCTGACCACGGCCGCATGGGGCGACGCCACCCCATCGGCCAAGCTGTCGCCAAACGGGCTTGAGGCCACGATCAACGTGCTGGAATATCTCCCGACGCGCAGCAATGATGAACACTTTACGCTTGGCGTCGCGAATTTCCTTCGCGGCATCGAAAGCGCGTTCCAGCATCGCTATCGCACAGGCATGGTTGATGACACGTTGGACATTCCGAGCCTTGCGCTGCCGTTGCCACCAAACCCGAACGCTGATCCGTTCACGCCTGATACGATCGAACGGATCTTCGGCGATGTTGACAGTCACATGACCAAGGCCCGTGCGGCGCTTGACCAAATCAGTGGCGATGTGGCGTTGAATCTCGACCTTGCAGAGCTGTGGCTTGACATCGATGCGAACGGCACACGCAACTTGGGTGAGGGACTGGGCGAACTTGGCGTTCTCCTTGCGCTTCCTGCATGGGAATCTGAGGCCGCGATCGAGCAACTCGCGGACAGCCCCCTAGCCGTCGTCCGCCTTGATACGGCCGATGTTCACTGGCTTTCGGCCTACACCCACTTGATGTCAGGCACTGCCAATCTCGCGTTGGCCTTTGACCCGACGACGGCGTTGACCGATGTGATGACCGGCGATGCGCGCCTCAACGATTTGCGGGGCGGCCCCGCTGTGGCCCAGTTTGTGACGCGCGATGATGCAAATACCTTGTTCATCATCTCTTCACTGATTGCGACGCTTGAACAGCAACCCGACGTCTCGCGCACCCGCGCCGCACATGCGCACCTGCTGGAAATGATGCGCGACAGCGAAACCTTTTGGCGTTTGGTAGAGGCAGAGACGGACAATCTGAATGAATGGGTACCGAACGACCGTCAAACTGCAGCGCTACCTCTCGAAATGCCTAAGGGTACAGGGGCTGCGTGGCAGGCCGTGCTCAAGGATACGACATCCCTGTTAGAGGGCGACTTGTTGGTGCCGCACTGGCTGATGAACGACACTGCTGGTATCAATTTGAAATCATGGACAATAGACCCTGAACCGATTGACATCATTGGTTATATTCAGGGTCACGCGCTTGCCAAATATATGGAGCAAGGGTCAGTCGCTGATTTTCAGACCTTGAGTGATTTCAACCGCGTAACGGGCAATGCGGCGGGCCTGTTCATGTTGTTTCTGAACTAACCGTCCAACCCGTAGCGCCGCATCAAGTCACCCTTTTGCGCCCACAACCATGCGTCAATCGCCGCAGGTGACAGATCAATGTCTTGGCGGGGAAAAACCTCGGCCAAGGCTGCGGTCACATCGAACGGCACTTCGTAGGTCAAACCCAACCATAGCAGTTCGGACATCCGCGTTTCATCCACGACCTTGAGCCTGTCATGCAGGTCGGTTGCGGTCGCCGGATCATGCGCTTTAGCGACAACCGCATCCAGTTGTTTTTGCCGATGCGGCGACGCTGCAATGCCGCCTTCGTCTGAAATCGAGTGTGCCTTGCGCAAAAGCTTGTAAATCCAGTTGAGCGGCGTCAGCCCATCAAAGTGCAGCAGAGTTGTAGAGCTGGAAAACGAACGAACCAGCGCCTCGGTCTCGGCCTTGTTCTGACCACGTGGTTTATGGATCGCAATCTTGCGATCGCCCCGCACCCGCGTGATCGACTTGCCAACCGAATGTCCGGTCAGCCCACGCGACGTCATCAAAAAGTCTGGGCCAAAGAGCTCGGCACCCCGTTCGGGCTGCCCTTTTAGCGGCTTGCGGAAGGCGTCACCAAAGATTGTCGGCGCAGCCTCGCCAACACGATAAATGCGTTCAACATTGCGCAGACGAACAAAATCCACCTCAACCTCTTGCTCGCTCAGCTCTTGGGCCAAATCGCTCTCGCACCACAGGTATTCATCCGCATCCAAATGCAACAACCACGCGGCCTGAGTTCGGTGAAACGCGTCCGTTCCATTGCGCAGTTGGCGCGATTGATGCGGATCTGGGCGGCGGCCTTTGGCCTCCCAATAGGCGGCGTCACATCGGGTGACATGAACCCGTGGCGTGCCCTCGATCAAATCTGCGGCTGGATCATCAGGTCGGTCAAAATAGACAAACACCTCTTTTGCGCCCAGCGCCAGATGCCACGCAACCCACGCCTGTACCAATGCGGGGGGTTCATCCACCGTTGCTACCGCTGACCAGGTTGTTTTTGTCATTCCCACCGCCAAACTCGGGGCGCGTCTCGGCCCACCCTATTGCTAGCAGCCTCACGAATCTTTTCAAACCCGTTAAATTCTTGGTAATTATGATCATCAGGTAATTTGTGATCACACTTTTTCAACCTGTGATCACAAATGTCGGATTTATATCAATCCATGCATTTTCCCCGTGGAAAATCGGAAACTCCATGCATAGTGACAAGTGAACCAAACCACAGGGACCCTGTCCATGAATATTCACGAATACCAAGCCAAGGCTCTTTTGCGCAGCTACGGTGCCCCCGTTTCCGACGGCCGCCCCGTGCTCAAAGCAGAGGATGCCAAAACCGCAGCCGGCGAATTGGATGGCCCTCTTTGGGTTGTCAAAGCGCAGATCCACGCAGGTGGACGCGGCAAAGGTAAATTCAAAGAGGCCGATGCCGGTGATGCCGGTGGCGTACGTCTTGCCAAATCGGTGGCTGAAGCCGCTGAAGAAGCCAAAAAGATGTTGGGCCGCACATTGGTCACACACCAAACAGGTCCGGCCGGCAAACAGGTCAACCGCATCTACATCGAAGATGGCTCGGGCATTGAGACCGAACTCTACCTTGCACTGCTCGTCGATCGTCAGACGTCTCAGATAAGCTTTGTCTGTTCTACCGAAGGCGGCATGGACATCGAAGAAGTCGCCGCAGAGACACCAGAGAAAATTCTATCGTTCTCGGTCGATCCTGCTGCTGGCTATCAGGCTTATCACGGCCGCCGCATTGCATTCTCGTTGGGCCTCAAAGGCGCACAAGTAAAACAATGCGTCGCTCTTATGGGCACCCTGTACAAAGCGTTTGTCGAAAAAGACATGGAGATGCTCGAGATCAACCCATTGATCGTCACCGACGGCGGCGATCTTAAGGTGCTCGATGCCAAGGTCTCTTTTGACGGCAACGCGGTCTACCGCCACGCTGACATCGCCGCGCTTCGCGACGAGACAGAAGAAGACCCCAAAGAGCTGGCTGCATCCAAGTACGACCTCAACTATATCGCGCTGGACGGCGAGATTGGCTGCATGGTTAACGGTGCGGGTCTGGCGATGGCCACAATGGACATCATCAAACTCTACGGTGCAGAGCCTGCCAACTTCCTCGACGTAGGCGGCGGCGCGACCAAGGAAAAGGTCACCGAAGCGTTCAAAATCATCACCTCGGACCCGCAGGTCAAAGGCATCCTCGTCAACATCTTTGGCGGCATCATGCGCTGCGATGTGATCGCCGAAGGCGTTGTATCTGCTGTGAAAGAGGTCGGACTTCAGGTGCCGCTGGTTGTGCGCCTAGAAGGCACGAACGTTGAAGAAGGCAAAGCCATCATCAACAACTCGGACGTTGACGTGATCGCAGCTGACGATCTGAAAGACGGCGCTGAGAAAATCGTAAAAGCGGTCAAGGGATAAACCCAAGCCAAAACGGGCGCACCATCACGTATTTTGGTGCCCCCGTCTCGAATAGAAAGACAAACAAAAGAACACTAGGAAGGACACTACCACGACAAAATTGATCCCAGCCACTTTGCTGATTGCAACGCTCGCTTTGACTGCATGCTCGGGCAACCGCGACGCAGAAAACCGGAAAAAGCGTGACGGCCCGCAAACACAATCGTTGCTGCTTGGACCAAACGGCGAGACAACAATGCTTAACCGCAACGCTGTCGCATCTGATGCTGTCGTGGAAGAGTTCGTTCTGGTCGAAAACTAAATCCTGTTGGGCGGTGGCAACACCGCCCGCACCACTCCATGATACGGAGGCCACATGGCCATTCTCATCGACGAAAATACCAAAGTGATCTGTCAGGGCTTTACTGGCTCACAGGGCACATTCCACTCGGAACAAGCGATCGCTTACGGCACCAAAATGGTTGGCGGCGTGACACCGGGCAAGGGCGGCCAGACACATCTTGACCTGCCGGTGTTCAACTCTTGCCACGAGGCCGTAGAGACAACCGGCGCAAACGCGACCGTGATCTATGTCCCGCCCCCCTTTGCTGCGGATTCCATTCTCGAAGCGCTCGACGCCGAGATCCCATTCATTTGCTGCATCACCGAAGGCATTCCAGTGCTCGACATGATGAAGGTTAAGCGCGCCCTCGAAGGGTCGTCTTCAATCCTCATCGGTCCAAACTGCCCCGGCGTGATTACACCTGATGCCTGCAAAATCGGCATTATGCCTGGTCACATCCACAAACGTGGCTCGGTTGGCGTTGTTTCGCGTTCAGGCACACTGACCTATGAGGCCGTCAAGCAGACGACCGACAGCGGTTTGGGCCAGTCCACAGCCGTCGGCATCGGTGGTGACCCGATCAAAGGGACCGAGCATATTGATGTGCTCGAGCGTTTCCTCGCGGATGACGAAACCCAGTCGATCATCATGATTGGCGAAATTGGCGGGTCGGCTGAAGAAGAAGCCGCACAGTTCCTCGCTGATGAAAAGAAGAAGGGCCGTTGGAAACCAACTGCTGGCTTTATCGCGGGTCGCACAGCCCCTCCCGGTCGCCGTATGGGCCACGCCGGTGCGATCGTTGCCGGAGGCAAAGGCGGCGCAGAAGACAAGATCGAAGCTATGCGGTCCGCAGGCGTCGTCGTCGCTGAAAGCCCCGCTGGCCTCGGCGAAGCGGTTCTCGAAGCGATCGGCTAAAACGATGAACCTCACCCTCTCCAATAGGCTTAGGGCTGTGCCCAAGCTTGGGACGGCGCAATGCGCCCTCCCGTGGGGAGGGTCAGGCAAAGCCCGACGTATCCGTCTGGCGGCACTTTCATTTTTGGTAATTCTTCCGAATTCAACACTCGCGCAAGCATTTGAACCGCTTGATCAATTTCGTGTTGTTGCCATCCCCAGTGGCGTAGACCTTGAACCCTCTACACCTAACGCAGCGGTCCGCCGCTTCAGCTTTAAGACCGGTGTGTTTTCACGATTCGAGCTCGAAGAGTTTTCAAAGGCGATTTGTAACTCTGAACGCGTAATTGTCGAACAGCTTGACCGTTCGCTCATTCAAAAACTAACCCGTACGAATCCAGTTCGGGTAACATGCTGAGGTCCCCCAATGACTGACCAATCCAACAACGACGTCTTCCACGCTTCGTCCTTTTTGCAAGGGCACAATGCTGAATACATCGAACAACTATACGCGCGTTATGCTGCTGACCCTAATGCGGTCGATGCAAGCTGGCAGGCGTTCTTTAGGGATCTGGGTGACAGCCGCGCCGACGCACGGGCCGAGGCCGCAGGCCCATCTTGGGCGCGCACCGATTGGCCACCAACACCCAACGACGACCTGACCGCAGCTCTCGACGGCCAATGGCCCGCCGATCCCAAAGAAGCAGCCGCCGCAGGCAAAAAAATCGCCGCCAAAGCCGCAGAGTCCGGCGCCGAGATCACCGATGCGCAACTGCGTGCCGCCGTTCTCGACAGCATCCGCGCGTTGATGATCATTCGTGCCTACCGCATCCGTGGCCACTTGATCGCCGATCTAGACCCGCTGGGTATGCGCGAGACGAAACCGCATCCAGAGCTTGATCCGGCCAACTATGGCTTTTCCGCCGCGGACATGGATCGCCCGATCTTTATCGACAACGTGCTCGGCCTCGAGGTCGCCACGATGAACGAGATCCTCGCGATTGTGCAACGCACCTATTGCGGCACCTTCGCGCTGCAGTACATGCACATCTCGAACCCCGAAGAGGCCGGTTGGCTGAAAGAGCGGATCGAGGGTCTGGGCAAGGAAATCAACTTTACCAAGGAAGGCCGCAAGGCAATCTTGGGCAAGATGGTTCAGGCCGAAGGCTTTGAGAAATTCTTGCACGTCAAATACATGGGCACGAAACGTTTCGGCCTCGACGGCGGCGAAAGCTTGATCCCTGCTATGGAGCAGATCATCAAACGGGGTGGTAACCTCGGTGTTCAGGATATCATCCTCGGGATGCCGCATCGTGGCCGCCTGTCGGTGCTAGCCAATGTTATGTCCAAACCGTACCGCGCGATCTTTAACGAATTTCAGGGCGGCAGCTTCAAACCAGAAGATGTCGACGGCTCGGGCGATGTGAAATACCACCTCGGGGCCTCGGCCGATCGCGAATTTGACGGCAACTCTGTTCACCTATCGCTGACAGCGAACCCGTCGCACCTAGAGGCCGTGAACCCCGTCGTTCTGGGCAAGGCACGCGCCAAGCAGGACCAACTGGGCGATGAAGAGCGCACGAAGGTGCTGCCGATCCTATTGCACGGTGACGCGGCCTTTGCTGGTCAGGGCGTCGTGGCCGAAGGCTTTGGTCTCTCTGGTCTGCGCGGTCACAAAACCGGGGGCACCATGCATATCGTGGTGAACAACCAAATTGGCTTTACCACCGCCCCACACTTTAGCCGGTCGTCACCCTACCCGACTGACATCGCGCTGATGGTTGAGGCACCAATCTTCCACGTGAATGGCGATGATCCGGAGGCGGTTGTACACGCGGCCAAGGTCGCGACCGAGTTCCGCCAGAAGTTCCACAAGGACGTGGTCATCGACATCATTTGCTACCGCCGCTTTGGTCACAACGAAGGCGACGAGCCGATGTTCACCAACCCGCTGATGTACAAAAAGATCAAAAAGCAAAAAACTTCGCTGACGCTCTATACCGAACGTCTCGTGCGCGACGGGCTGATCCCCGAGGGCGAGATCGAGGATATGAAGGCGTCGTTCCAAGCGCACCTCAACGAAGAGTTCGAAGCGGGCAAAACCTATAAGCCGAACAAGGCCGACTGGTTGGATGGCAAATGGTCCCACCTCGACAAGCGTGGTGAGGAATACCAACGCGGTCAAACCGCCATTGCCACTGACACCATGAAAGAAGTCGGCGCCGCTCTGACTACGGCCCCTGATGGATTTCCTCTGCACAAAACAGTGGGTCGTCTCTTGGACACCAAATCGCAGATGTTCAAATCCGGCGAAGGCTTTGACTGGGCGACCGCCGAGGCGCTCGCCTTTGGCAGCCTATTGACCGAAGGCTACCGCGTGCGATTGTCCGGTCAGGACGCCACACGTGGTACGTTCTCGCAACGCCACTCGGGCCTTGTGAACCAAGACACCGAAGAGCGTTACTTCCCGCTCAACAACATCCGCGAGGGTCAGGCCCACTACGAGGTCATCGACTCGATGCTATCCGAATATGCGGTGCTCGGGTTTGAATATGGCTACTCGTTGGCCGAGCCAAACGCGCTGACCCTTTGGGAAGCCCAGTTTGGCGACTTTGCCAACGGCGCGCAGATCATGTTTGACCAGTTCATCTCCTCGGGCGAAAGCAAATGGCTGCGCATGTCGGGTCTCGTATGTCTCATGCCTCACGGGTTCGAAGGCCAAGGCCCAGAACACTCGTCCGCACGTCTGGAACGCTTCCTCACAATGTGCGGCGGCGACAACTGGATCGTGGCGAACTGTACCACACCGGCCAACTACTTTCACATCCTGCGCCGCCAGTTGCACCGCAGCTACCGCAAGCCGCTGATGTTGATGACACCCAAGTCATTGCTGCGTCACAAAATGGCTGTGTCCAAGGCAGAAGAGTTCACCACAGGGTCGTCCTTCCACCGTGTGCTGTGGGACGATGCCCAGCAGGGCAATTCGGATACCACGCTCAAGGCCGACGACAAAATCAAACGCGTCGTCATTTGCTCGGGCAAGGTGTACTTTGATCTTCTCGAAGAACGCGACGCCCGCGGCATCGACGACATCTACATCCTGAGATTTGAACAGTTCTACCCGTTCCCCGCTCAATCTGCGGTCAAAGAACTCGAACGCTTCAAGAACGCCGATATTGTCTGGTGTCAGGAAGAGCCGAAGAACCAAGGCGCGTGGTCCTTTATGGAGCCGAACCTTGAATGGGTTCTCACCCGTATCAAAGCCAAAAACTCTCGCCCGTCCTATGCCGGTCGCGCCGCATCCGCGTCGCCCGCCACAGGTCTCGCCAGCAAACACAAAGCAGAACAAGCAGCCCTCGTGAACGATGCGCTGACGATCAAAGGAGCCTCGAAATGAGCACCGAAATCCGCGTCCCTACCCTCGGCGAAAGCGTCACCGAAGCCACCGTTGCTACATGGTTCAAAAAACCAGGCGACGCTGTTGCGGTCGATGAAATGCTCTGCGAGCTGGAAACCGACAAGGTCACTGTAGAAGTGCCAAGCCCTTCGGCTGGCACTCTCTCCGAGATCGTTGCAGCCGAAGGCGACACCGTCGGCGTCGACGCACTACTCGCAACGCTGTCTGAGGGCGAAGGTGTAGCACCTGCCCCAGCCCCCAAGGCCGCAGCCAAAGCAGCACCTGCCGCATACGGTGGCGATGTCATCGATGTTATGGTTCCAACATTGGGCGAAAGCGTGACCGAAGCGACCGTATCCACATGGTTCAAGAAATCAGGTGACAGCGTTCAAGCTGATGAGATGCTCTGCGAGCTTGAGACTGACAAGGTCAGCGTCGAAGTCCCCGCACCTGCCTCTGGTACATTGGGCGAGATTCTCGCAGGCGAAGGCGACACCGTCGAGGCAGGTGGCAAACTGGCCGTCATGAACACAGGCGCAGGTGCGGCCCCCGCAGCGTCTGCTTCTGCTCCAGCAGCGGCTCCAACGGCTGCTGCAACCGCCAAGGGCGAAGATGCCCCTAGCGCCAAGAAACTGATGGCTGAAAACAACCTCAGCCGCGACGACGTCACAGCCACCGGCAAAAATGGCCGCGTTATGAAAGGCGATGTTTTGAAAGCTCTCTCAGATCCTAAACCCGCGGCATCCGCACCTGCTGCGGCACCACGTGCACCCGTTGCAGCCGATCAAGCCGCCCGCGAAGAGCGCGTGAAAATGACCCGTCTGCGCCAGACCATCGCGCGCCGTCTCAAAGACAGCCAGAACACCGCTGCAATGCTGACCACCTACAACGAGGTCGACATGACCGAGGTGATGGCCCTGCGCAACGAATACAAAGATCTCTTCCTCAAAAAGCACGGCGTCAAACTGGGCTTTATGTCTTTCTTTACCAAGGCCTGTATCCACGCCCTGAATGAGGTCCCAGAGGTCAACGCTGAGATTGACGGCACGGATGTGGTTTACAAAAACTACGTCAACATGGGCATCGCCGCTGGCACGCCCACCGGCCTCGTGGTTCCTGTGATCAACGACGCCGATCAGATGTCATTCGCTGGCATCGAAAAAGCGATCGCTGAAAAAAGCGCCAAAGCACGCGACGGCAAACTCAGCATGGCCGAAATGCAGGGCGGCACGTTCACCATTTCGAACGGTGGTGTCTACGGCTCGCTGATGTCCTCGCCGATCCTAAACCCACCACAGTCCGGCATCCTCGGCATGCACAAAATCCAAGACCGCCCCATGGCGATCAACGGTCAGGTTGTGATCCGTCCGATGATGTATCTGGCGCTGTCCTACGATCACCGCATCGTCGACGGCAAAGGCGCCGTGACCTTCCTCGTCCGCGTAAAAGAGGCGCTCGAGGATCCACGCCGGTTGTTGATGGATCTCTAATGACAGCACACAACATAGGGCAGCACGCGACCTTGGGTGGGGGTAAAGCCCCCTCCCGTGGGAAAGGTCGGGGGCTGCCCGTGCAAGCACGGGTACGGAAGACTCCTCAATGACCCCCGAACTCATAGCACTCACCCTGGCGGCCCTGCTCCAAGCGGTGCAGTTCGCCCTTATGGCGATCCCAGCGAACATGGAACTTGGCGTGGGTCACACCATGTCGCCCCGTGACGCGGAACGCATGCCCAAGCCTATGGTCGAGATGCTCAGCACCAAAGCTGCGCGTCTCTACCGGGCCTTGAACAACCACTTTGAGGCGCTGATCCTTTTTACGATCGCCGTTCTTGTGGTCAGCCTTGGGGACCGCTCCTCGGGCTTTACCGCCCTCTGCGCGTGGACTTTTCTGGGCGCCCGCATCCTCTACGTACCCGCCTATTATTTCGGTCTCTCACCTTGGCGCAGCTTGATCTGGTTTGCCGGATTTGGCGCGACCTGTTTGATGCTGATCGCCGCACTCGTTGAATAAAGTTAACAAAACCTGCAAATTACGTAATTCGGACACTAAATTACGTAAAATACATAAAATTCGGACCAAGGAGACTCCAATGTCCAGCTATGATGTCATCGTAATCGGCTCCGGCCCCGGCGGCTATGTCAGCGCGATCCGCTGCGCCCAATTGGGTCTCAAAACTGCAATCGTAGAGGGCCGTGAAACCCTCGGTGGGACATGCTTGAACGTCGGCTGTATCCCGTCCAAAGCATTGCTTCATGCCTCGCACATGCTGCACGAAGCCGAGCATAACTTTGGCGCAATGGGCCTGAAAGGCAAGTCACCCTCGGTCGATTGGAAGCAGATGCTTCAGTACAAATCAGACACCATCGAAACCAACACCAAAGGTGTCGAGTTTCTGATGAAGAAGAACAAGATTGATTGGCTCAAGGGCTGGGGTTCGATCCCTGCCACTGGCCAAGTCAAAGTCGGTGATGAGGTCCATGAAACCAAGAATATCATCATCGCTACAGGCTCTGATGTCGCAACATTGCCCGGCGTTGAGATCGACGAAAAGGTCGTCGTGTCTTCGACTGGTGCGCTTGAGTTGGGCAAAATTCCAAAGCGACTGGCTGTCATTGGTGCGGGTGTCATCGGCCTCGAGCTTGGCAGCGTCTACTTGCGTCTCGGTTCAGAGGTCACCGTCATCGAATATCTCGATGCGATCACTCCGGGCATGGATGCCGAGGTGCAAAAGACATTCCAAAGAACCCTGAAGAAACAAGGGTTTAAATTCATCATGGGGGCCGCTGTTCAGTCGGTATCCGCCAATAAGACCAAGGCGACAGTTAGCTACAAACTGCGCAAGAATGACGCCGAAGAAACACTCGAGACGGACACCGTTTTGGTCGCCACAGGTCGCAAACCTTACACTGATGGGCTCGGCCTTGACGCGCTGGGTGTTGAAATGTCCGAGCGTGGCCAGATCAAAACCAACGCCCACTATGCGACCAACGTGGAAGGCATCTATGCCATCGGCGACTGCATTGACGGGCCGATGTTGGCTCACAAAGCCGAGGACGAAGGCATGGCTTGTGCCGAAGGTCTCGCGGGTCAGCAGCCGCACGTAAACTACAACGTCATCCCCGGTGTAATCTACACCCACCCAGAGGTTTCCAATGTCGGTGCCACGGAACAGGCCCTCAAGGACCAAGGCGTTGATTATAAAGTCGGCAAGTTCTCCTTTATGGGCAACGGCCGTGCCAAAGCCAACTTTGCTGGCGAAGGATTTGTCAAAATCCTTGCGGACAAGGCCACCGATCGCATCCTCGGGGCGCATATCATCGGCCCTATGGCTGGCGATTTGATCCACGAGATTTGCGTCGCGATGGAGTTTGGTGCCGCTGCAGAAGATCTCGCACGGACATGCCACGCACACCCGACCTATTCCGAGGCCGTGCGTGAAGCCGCGCTGGCATGTGGCGACGGACCAATCCATTCCTGATCGATCTTGTTTCGAAAAACATTGGGGTGATTGGCCAGAGGTCAAAGGGGGCAAGTGCCCCCACCCCGCCCAACTAGGTCGCGAGCATACGTAGCCCTTGGGTAACGTCAGAGCGCACGGCGAGACGCAAACCCGGCTCGTCTCCGGCCCGTAGGGCTGCGAGGATCAGCTTGTGGTGGTAGGGTGGCCCTGTCCGGCGCATTCGGCCATAGAGCGCCCGCATAGTGGGCCCTAGCTGCAACCAAACCGTTTCCGTCAACGCCAGCATCGCTGGGGCCTGCGCCCTGAGATACAATGCGCGGTGAAATTCGAGGTTCGTCCGAATATAACCCGGCGCATCCTGCCGCGACACCATTTGCGAAATCGTTGAATTGACCGTCTCAAGCCTGTCGATCAGTGCCATGTGCGCACGCGGTAACGCACGCGTGGCAAGTTCGGTCTCCAGAAGCGAACGGACCGCCGCCAGCTCTTCGATCCGTTCGTTCGACAACTCAGGCGTGCTGACCCGACCCGATGACGACATCGACAGCGCGCCCTCAGCAACCAAGCGTCGCACAGCCTCTCTTGCAGGGGTCATTGAGACGCCAAATTGTTTGCCGATACCGCGCAGGGTCAACGCAGCGCCGGGGGCAATTTCCCCATGCATAATCTGGGTGCGCAACTGACGGTACACACGGTCATGGGCTGCACCGCTGGGTTCATTCGCTTTGGACTGGATCAACATGTGATCTTTGTGATCACAAATTTAAGGTGGGTCAATCCTTGAACACCCATTGATGCAATTGCTCGCCATTCTTGCGCAGCCAATTGCGCTGGATCTTGTAGTCTGGATAGATCGCCTGCACCGCGCCCCAAAAGCGATCAGAATGATCCATATGCACCAAATGACAGACCTCGTGAGCTGCGACATATTCAAGCGCCTCGGGCGGTGCCATCACCAATCGCCACGAATACATTAAGTTGCCCTCGGACGAACACGACCCCCACCGCGACCGCGTGTCCCGAATAGAGATGCGACCAAAGGGGCGCCCGACCTGTGCGGCATAGCGTGTCGATGCTTCTGTCAGGCGGGCGCGAGCGCGGGCCTTAAGGAATGCGACCACGCGAGGTGTCACCATAGATTCGCTGGCTGGAACCACCAGTTGTCCATCTATCAGCTTTGCCGCTCTTACACGTCCTGCAAGAATATCGACTTCTTGACCCTCAAACAGAATTGAGCCCCCGATTGCGACCCGCCTGTCAGCCGGTCGCGCCGCCAGATGTTTACGAATCCAATCGGATTTTTCATCAGCAAAACTTAGCGCCTCTTGGGTGCTGACACCCTTGGGGACAGTCAGTGTTATTTGCCCATCCAGACGCGACACACGTAGGCTAATCCGGCGCGCTCGCGCGGATTGGCGCAGTGTTACTGCGACAGGAGGGTTGCCCCCTAAGACGTGCTCACCCATATGCACCTCATGGTTGGTTGTTAAAAGCGGGCACCAAAGCCTTTGACACCGTGTGCGTGTTATGGCAGTT
The DNA here is from genome assembly GCF_000161835.1 of Thalassobium sp. R2A62. Lineage (GTDB taxonomy): Bacteria > Pseudomonadota > Alphaproteobacteria > Rhodobacterales > Rhodobacteraceae > Thalassobium. The sequence continues at coordinate 2,936,491 of NZ_GG697169.2, read as the reverse complement.
GGCACCGATCCGCCGCAAGACCAGAGACAGTTAGAAGGGATTTTCGATGCCCAAAGAAGAATGGGGCACAAAGCGCTTGTGCCCAACGACCGGCAAACGGTTCTATGACCTGAACGCCGATCCGATTATCAGCCCATATACCGGCGAAACTGTGACCATCGATACAGCGAAGAACCGCACCATGGTTGCGGACGCTGAGGATGCACAGACCAAGAAGATGCAGGAGTCCGATGAGGATGAAGTGATTCTTGATGATGATGACGACGCAGATGATGCGGACGTCGAGATCAGTGATGATCTGCTGGACGACGACGAAGACGAGGACACTGTGCCGCTCGAAGAGCTTGCAGATGTGGCCGCCGGATCCGACGACGATTCCTAAACCAAACGACCTGCGGGCTGGATTTTTCGCTTGATCTCGCCCGCGGCGCTGCCTAGACAGCAACCCGCAGTGACGCTGCATCGGTAGGGGCCTTAGCTCAGTTGGGAGAGCGCTTGCATGGCATGCAAGAGGTCAGGGGTTCGACTCCCCTAGGCTCCACCAAAACCGTGCCAAATTTGAAGCCACAGCAAGATCGCTAGCCGCGCATCTTATACTGACCGTTGTTGCGCGTCGCTCCAACGTCTAGGCAATGGCAACGGTGTTCACATGAAGTCTGATAGCCGTTTCGGTCGAGCAGCTGCGTTGTGCGCCCAGATCAGGCGCTGATTGTCCGGAGCGGTATGCCAAACCATAGGCATGTGTTCTGCCCAGTTAGGCGACCTCATACACTTTGAGGTCAGTAAGGACGTCATGCTGCACGTCCCGCGACCACCGTATGAATAGGATTGGTGCTGTCAGACGAATGCAAACCAGACGCTTCTTCCCGGCTTCCATGAAGTCCTTCGACCACTTGTAGTAGATGCCCTGCGATATGCCCTCACGACGGCAGAGCTCAGCAATGCTGTCCTCGCCACGCAGCCCATCCAACACGATCCTGATCTTCTCTTCAGATGAATAATGTTTGCGCCCCTCTCATCGAAACAGCGTTTCGACTGCCGGGCAGTGGTCGGCGCGCTTGATGTCTTTGACGATCTTCTCGCCAGGGCTCTTCGTTGTCTTTCTCATCGTCCACTCCTCGGTGGTTACGATGAGCAACAAACCCTCTCTTAGCAAATGACCCTATTTGGTCCCATAAGTGCTGACGTCAGACACTCGACTGGGACATGCAGGCGCGGATTTACGGGTTCAGCCAGGATCTGAACCATCCCTGATCTGCGCGCTTGGTTCTCTGTTCCCGTTAAAAAGTTCCCTGTTAATTGTGAAAAAGTTCTCTGTTAATTTGTGCAGGGAAATCACTCAGAACGCGTTGATATACCATGGTTATTGACGAGTGAATTGGGCCAAAAAAGGCTATTTTAACAAAATTTCCCTGTTAATTCCCTGTTAGCAGGGAAAATCAGGCCTAACCGAAGCGCGTGATGCTGGCGGTAGAGACGGCCGAGGGATTTGGCCCTGATCGACTGGATCACAGGTGTCTCCCACGCAGATGGCACAGCGCAAGCCCCCGTAAAGTCCGGATAAAACACGGAAATGCCGGCTGTGCTGACAGAGACTGGGGTGTGTGGCGGACTGGGGAGGATTCGAACCCCCGACCCCTTGATTCGTAGTCAAGTACTCTATCCAACTGAGCTACCAATCCGCGTGTGGTGGGACTTAGACCCGCAGCGCTGGGTTTGCAAGAGGCAAATCCTAAACTTCTACAGGTTCCAGTGTGGCATCCGATTTCGGCAGGAGAATGCAGAATTGTGTCCCTGTCTCGTCAGTACGATTTAACGTCAAATCACCACCGTGGCCGCGGATCAGCTCTTGGGCAATCGCGAGGCCCAGACCCGTGCCACCTTTGCTTACGCCACCTTGAAAAGGGGTAAACAGATGTTCTTGGGCGCGTTTTGGCAAACCGGGCCCCGTGTCTGTCACGGTAATTTCCCAGTGCGTGTCATCTTCGCCCGCAGCAACACAAATCTCACCAGGTTTTTTCGTCGCGACGATAGCCTGTCGTGCATTGCGGACCAGATTGCCGATGACACGATAGAGCTGTTCAGAATCGGCACGCAAAACGAGACCCGCAGGGATGTCTTCGGAAAACGATACATCATGTTCTGCCACAGCGAGCCGTTCGCTATCGATAATATCGCTGACAATCCCAGCGACTGCAAAACGATCTAGCGACGGCGCGGGTTCTTCAGCTTTGCCAAAGGCCAGCGTACTTTCGCATAGGTGAACAGCGCGGGTGATCGAATTAACCAACTTAGGGGCAAGACGCGCGACCAGAGGATCGTCTGATGCCTCGATCCGGTCGGTAAACAGCTGCGCCGACGTTAGGATGTTCCGCAGGTCGTGGCTGACCTTGGCGACGGCGCCACCAAGCTGGGCCAGACGTTCCTTTTGCTTGAGCGCCCCAGTCAGTTGGTTTTGCATAGACTGCAACGCCTCTTCGGCCTCACGCAATTCTGTCACGCCAGCGGCTGGCTGGATAATCCGTCGGGCGTCTTCCGGAGCGGCGGCATAGCTTTGCATGTGGTCCACAACGCCGCGGATAGGCCCGACAAGGAATCGCCGCACGGCTAGAAACAGCAGGACTGCGGTAAAGATCGAGATAACAGCGCTTAGGACCAAAATATTGCGCCCATAGTCGATCATCGCCGCACGCAGCGGCATGGTCTCCATCGTGACTTCGATCAATAGACCACCGTCCCGCAGAGGTTGGCCGATAACGCGCACAATACGTTCTTCGGAATCGACCAGCCGGCTCATCGCGTCGCGGATCAATGTCCACGCCGTCGCATCGCGCAAATCAAAGGTCCGGTCGATGGGCGAAGGAATAGGCGAATTCAACATAAGCTGGCTGACTTCGTCACGGCGCAGCACCACGTTGAACACGCCCGCACTGGCCAAAAGTTCGGTCTCGAGATCCGCCTCGATCATGTCGTCAGCCAACAGGGCCAATGATGCGATCTGGGCCCTCTCAAGCCGCAGCAGCAGATAGTCTTCGCGAAAACGCGCAACCGACGGAACAAAGATGAGGATTTCGGCCAACATCACAAAGACGGTGGTCAAAATCAGGAACCGCCCAGAGAGCGAATTCATCAATGTCTTAAATCGGTTGCGCACAAGGCGTCCCTTTCAGCAGGTGGCTTACGGTAGCCACCTTTGTACAAAACCTACAACCCGTTTCACCGTGTTGCTCTCGAACAAGCGGGGGCTAAAATACTGACCCGCGGCTCGTTTGTTGATCTCGGACAGGGTTGGATACGGCAAAACCGTATTGGCCACAGCTGACATCTTCAAACCGTTCGCAATCGCCATTGCCCACATGGCGATCATCTCGCCTGCTTGGGCACCGACGATCGATGCACCGACTGGCTTGCCTTTGACGATCATAACTTTGATCAGGCCGGTTGTTTTGCCCTCGGCAATTGCACGGTCATTTTCGTGGTACGGAAATCGAGCAACCTCGAGCTTGTCACCATGTTTTTCACGCGCTTGTGCTTCGGTCAGGCCGACTTGGGCCAGTTCAGGGTCCGTATAGGTCACCCAAGGAATGTGATCTGTGCGTTGTTTTGCAGGCAGGCCAAACAGCATCGAGCGGATGACGATGCCCGCGTGATATCCTGCGACATGGGTAAATTGCATACCCCCCGCAACATCGCCCACTGCGTAGACTTTGCTGTTGGACACAGACTTGAGGTTGGCGCCTACCTTGACGCCACCACGGTCATGATCAACGCCAGCCACATCAAGATCCAGCTGGTCAATGTTGACCTTGCGCCCCACCGCCATCAGCAGATGTGAACCGGTAAAGTTACCTGCAGGCGTCTTAACTGTGATCTTGCCACCTTTTTCACTGATCGATTCAGCCTGCGCACCTTCGACAATTTCGATACCTTCTGCGCGCATCCGTTCTAGAACGATCGCGGCCATCTCTGGGTCGTCTTTACCCATCGTCTTGGCGCCTTCAATCACTGTGACTTTGGACCCTAGCCGCACGTGCGCCTGTGCCATTTCCATTCCGATGGGGCCGCCACCAATAACAATCAAATGGTCAGGGCGTTCGCGAAGGTCAAAGATGTTTTCGTTAGTGTAGTGCGTGGTTTTTTCGATACCCGGGATCGGCGGTACAAAGGGACCAGAGCCCGTCGCCACGATAAAGCGGCGTGCCTCAATTACGGTATCGCCAGCCTGCACTTCGGTCTTTGAGATAAAGCGCCCAAATTCTTGGATGACTTTGACGCCCAGTCCTTCGAACCGCTCGACGCTGTCGACGGGGGCAATCGTTTCAATGACGTTGTGAACGTGATCCTTGGCTGCGGCATAATCGACGGTCGGTTTGACCTCTTTCACACCGTATTGCGCGCCGTGGTTCATCGCATAGGCCTGCTTGCCTGCAGCGATCAGCGCTTTGGATGGAACACAGCCATAGTTCAGGCAGTCACCGCCCATTTTGTGTCCTTCGAGAAGGACGACATCGGCGCCCATCTGGACGGCACCAGCCGCGATGGACAAGCCACCAGAACCACCACCGACAATGCAAACGTCTGTCTTAATACGGTTCATGATTACAGGTCCTTGTTGCCGCGCACGGCTTTGATTGCGGTAGGAAGAATTGCGAGCACACACAGGCCGATGATTGAGAACAGGATGTGTGGTTCAAAGATAATGCCGAGGTTCGGTGTCTCACCGCGTGCAAACACCTCGCCCAGCCCCGCGCCTACAGAGGTGTAAACGATTGAACCTGGAATGATGCCGACAAAGGTCGAAATCACGAAGCGGTGCAGCGGAACTTCGAGGAAGCTGGGGATCAGGTTTGCGAGAAAGAATGGCACTGCTGGGACAAGGCGGATCAGGAACAGCATCGACCACTGGTTTTCGTCGATCCCGTCTTTGATCTTTTTGACCATACCGTGCGAGCCTTCGAGCTTGGCACCAAGTTTTTCGCCGAATCCCCAGCGCGCAGCGAGAAAGATTGCTGTTGCGCCGATTGTTGCGGCTGTGACGTTAAAGAGGAAGCCCGGGAAGGTCGCAAAGAGAAAGCCACCCGTCAACGTCGCAATCGTTGCACCGGGCAATGAGAATGCCACGATGACAACATAGACCGCGATAAAGATCAAAACGGTCAGCAGGTAATTATTGTCGCGAAAGTTGATCAATGCTTCGCGGTTATCTGCGAGCGTTTGAAACGTGAGATAGTCACGCAAGAAGATTGCACCCAAAACCGCAAATGTCGCAATCACGATCAGTGGCAAACGCTTTAGAATCGGATTGGTCGGCGGTGCTGGTGTGTTATCGGTCATATCAGTCATTTCTTTGTTCCGTGTGTATCAAGTTGCACTCTACATGACGGTTGGGTCACGATCCGGTAAGCCCGATCACGGGTCGTTGATGTGAAAGGGGTCGATGTTTCAGAACTCGAGGACTTGATCACGAACTCTGTAACATTTACTCGTTGCCAAAGAGTGCATTTGTTGCAGAAAACATGGGCAGATCGAATTGACATGATGTCGTACGCCCCCTAAAGAACGGGCTTCGAGATACACGGACTTCGAATCCTTTATGTGATTTGGTCCACAACCGGAGAAAATGCGATGAAACGCACGTTCCAGCCTTCCAACCTTGTGCGCAAGCGGCGCCACGGTTTCCGTTCGCGCATGGCTACTAAAGCGGGCCGTAAGATCCTGAACGCACGTCGCGCCAAGGGTCGGAAGTCGCTCAGCGCATAAAGCTGGGGTTTGGGTGGCATGACCAACCCTACCGAACATACCAAGACACAAACCGCCGAGGCTCAGCCTGCGGCGGTTTTTGCTCGTCCACAGGTGCTCAAGAATCGATCTGAGTTCATAGCAGCATCCAAGGCACAGCGGGTATCGTCCCCGTCGTTCAATCTGCAGGCGCGGCCACGGCAGGCTGGCGAAGCAGACGGGATTCGCGTTGGGTTCACCTGTTCCAAGAAAGTTGGCAATGCGGTGGCACGCAATCGCGCAAAACGGCGTCTACGTGAAATAGCGCGTTTGGTTCTGCCCAGCGCAGGACGGGACGGATATGACTATGTTCTCGTTGGCAGGCCTGGCACAACAGCAGCTCGCAATTTTGAGGCGCTGCTTGATGATCTCCGCCGTGCATTAGAAAAGGTTCATGCGTGACACCGCTCGCCTACATTCTGTCCCTGCCCGTCCGTGGCTACCGCTTGGTCTTTAGCCCTTGGGTTGGGCACAGCTGCCGATATCAGCCAACCTGCTCTGCCTACTCACTAGAGGCCTATGCCAAGCATGGCGGGATCAAAGGGACCTATCTGACGATTCGGCGCATTGCGCGATGTCACCCTTGGGGCGGCCACGGGATCGACGACGTACCCGACTAACGCAAATATTAGCGACATTGACGGCAATCGCCCGATGATGGCTTCTACCTTTGCCACCGGCAATGCTGGAACAGTTGCCACTTAACAGCGCGCCTAGCGTCTGGCATACGGCCTGCATGTTAGATGATCTCGACGATATCCATCCGCTGTTCGCCGGTGCGCCCAAAACCACCGAGTTCAAAAAACTGCGCAAACGCATCGTTCGCTATACCCGCGAAGCGATCGAGCAATACGGCATGGTCGACCAGAAGAGCCGCAATGCAAAATGGCTTGTGTGTTTGTCTGGCGGCAAGGACAGCTATACGTTGCTCGCCGTTCTCTACGAACTGAAATGGCGCGGTCTATTGCCTGTTGATCTGGTCGCTTGCAATCTGGACCAAGGACAGCCCGGATTTCCGGCGACGGTTCTGCCTGAGTTTCTTGAAAAGATGGGCGTACCTCACCGCATTGAATACCAAGACACCTATTCCGTCGTTATGGACAAAGTCCCCGAGGGTCGCACCTATTGTGCACTCTGCTCACGTCTACGCCGCGCCAATCTCTACCGCATCGCCCGAGAAGAAGGCTGTTCTGCCGTCGTTTTGGGCCACCACCGCGATGATATGCTTGAAACCTTCTTTATGAATCTGTTTCACGGCGGCCGTCTCTCTACGATGCCGCCCAAGCTAGTCAATGACGAAGGCGACTTGTTTCTATTCCGTCCCCTCGCCCATGTCGCCGAGGCGGATTGCGAGGCATTCGCCCGTGCGATGAACTATCCGATCATCCCATGCGATCTGTGTGGGTCGCAGGATGGTTTGCAACGTCAGCAGGTCAAACAGATCTTGGATGGTTGGGAAAAGAATAGTCCTGGACGACGCCAAGTTATGTTCCGTGCATTGATGAACGCACGGCCATCACATTTGCTGGACCCAAAACTCTTTGACTTTGTCGGCCTACAGACGTCTTCCGACGCCGACAATTCGACGGATATTCCCGACCTCAGTTAACGAACTGTTTGGGAACTGTGCGTTGTTCTCTTTGAGCCAATAGAGCCGCCTCAGCGCGCTCTTTCGCCCAATAGGACCGTCTATCATGGGAACAGCCCCCACCAAAACCGCGCGAGGTCGTATTCGCGCGATCATTGTTGATCCACGCAGTCTTGCGATGCTGCCTGCAATTTCCTTTGCTGTCTTTGCTGCGGGCGGTGTCGAGGCTATGTTGGGTTTTGCGATCGTAGCACCGCTTGTGGTCTTTGCCTGCACATGGGGCGCGGTTCGACCTTCGGCAATTTTGGTTGATGCACGCACCGGGCTTACAAATATCGACGGCGTGGCGAATCTGCTTGAACAGGCATTTGATCACGATGCATCCCTGCAAACTGCGGCCCTCTCTATATGCATCGACGAGCTAGATGCCATCGGCGAGCGGTATGGGACCAAGACCCAAACGCGTGTTCAAAGCGACGTGGTTGTCCGCATTCGGGGTATGCTTCGCGATGGCGACGCTATTGCCTATGCGAAAGAGGACGAAATTCGCATCGCATTGCGGCCAGTTAAACATTTGGGGATCGAAACCTGCATCCAGATCGCCAAACGGATGCAAGACAATGTTGCACACCCTAATTCGGTAGACGGGCATTTCGTTAGTGTCACTATTTCCGTGGGCTTCGCGCTTAGTGCTCGACTGGATGCGCCAACCGCCGATAAACTGCTCGCTGGTGCGGCCTCAGCAATGACTGAGGCCCGCCGCAATGGTCCTTCGGCGATTAGATTTTATACAAAAGAAATGGACCATTTGATCGCTGCGCCGAATGAGCTTGCGCAATCCATCCAACGAGCATTGGACGAAGGTGAGATCACCGCCTATTACCAACCGCAGGTCACTGCTCGAACTGGCGACATCACCGGTTTTGAGGCGCTTGCCCGCTGGGAGCATCCAGAACATGGCACACTCCCCCCCCAGCGACTTTCTTTCGATCATTCACACAGCCGGACTGTCCGAACGGCTAAGTGAGGTTATGTTGTTCCAATCCTTGGCCGCACTTCGCGCATGGGATGACGCGGGTTTAAATGCACCCTTGATTGGGGTGAATTTCTCTACTGCAGAGCTTCGAAACCCCAAGTTGGTCGAGAAAGTAAAATGGGAACTCGATCGCTTTGACCTCACCCCTGATCGGTTGTGCATCGAAATTCTCGAGACCGTCTTTTCCAACGAAACAGACGGCACCATCATTCGCAACATATCGGGACTGTCCGAACTTGGCTGCCGAATTGATCTAGATGATTTTGGAACCGGCAACGCGTCAATCGCTCATATCCAAAAGCTGAAAGTGGACAGGGTTAAAATTGACCGTCTTTTTGTGGCACTGCTGGATGAAGACGCGCAGCAGAAACAATTGGTCCAAGCTATTTTGACCATGGCGAACCAGCTGGGTGTCGACACTCTGGCGGAAGGCGTTGAAACGGTAAGGGAACACTCAACACTAGCCAAGATCGGGTGTGGACACGTCCAAGGTTTCGGGATCGCGCGCCCAATGCCGTTTGCCAAGACGCTCGAGTGGATCCAAGAGCGCCAAGATCTGACCCAAAAGGTGAGCTAGCCCAGACGCAATCGAGGTGCATCACCCACGCAAAACAAGCGAAGACCCCTTGACCTTTGGGGTCTGCGCCTGTTGAACCACCGAAACCTTTTCACTTGTCGAACGGCGGTTCCAAATGGACGATCAGAACAAGAATCTCATCCTCGCAACAGCTCTGAGCTTTCTCGTCATTCTCGTATGGTTTGTGCTCTTTCCACCAGAAGAGCCAGTCGTAGATCCTATCACAGCTGAAACTGCGCAATCCATCGATGGCGCAACGGTTCCAACCGCTGACACAGGAATTGCCCCGACGACGGGTGAGGCAGAACCCGAGCAGGAAGCAGAAGCGTCAGACGCGCCGCGCATCGCCATCGAAACAGAAAAATTGTCTGGCTCGATCTCGCTCTTGGGCGGCCGCTTGGATGATCTATCTCTCAAGGATTACCCAATTGAATTGGACGCCGAAGAGGTTGTGCGCCTCTTATCACCGGTAGGTACCGACAACGCCTACTATGCGCTGTACGGCTGGGCTGCAGCTCAGGGCGTTGCGGCCGACGCAGTTCCGGGTCCGAACACGCTTTGGACCGTCGAAAGCGGCGACACGCTCAACACCTCGGACGCAGTCACGCTGGCTTGGGACAATGGTGCAGGCCTAACGTTCCGTCGTGAAATCTCGGTCGACGAAGACTACATGTTCAACATCACACAATCTGTCGAGAACACGACAAGCACTGAAGTTGCTCTTGCCCCTTATGGGTTCATTGCGCGTCACGGCGAACCGGACACGGTAGGGTTCTTTATCCTGCACGAAGGCGTTGTGCGGATGTCTGACGGCGAACTGCAGGAAATCGACTACAACGACATGCCCGATTTTGACATCGATGCGCGCCGCGGCGCGCCAGCAGAATCGATCGATGTCACGGAAAACGGCTGGGTTGGTTTTACCGATAAATACTGGATGACCAACATCGTTCCGACCCAAGGTTCGGCATTCAAGTCATCCGCGATCTACAACCCACGCAACGACATCTACCAAACAGAAGCATTGATGCCGACCCAGACTGTCGCAGTAGGCGCGACGGCCGCTGTATCGACCCAGCTCTTTGCTGGTGCCAAGGAATGGGAAGCCATCCGCAACTATCAAAATGATGGTGGCATTGACGGCTTTCTCGACAGCATTGACTGGGGTTGGTTCTTCTTCCTGACCAAACCGATCTTTGCATTGCTGCATTGGCTGAACGGCGTAATCGGAAACATGGGTTGGTCGATCATCGTACTGACGCTGATCATCAAGGCCATTCTGTTGCCCCTCGCGTACAAGTCGTATGTTTCGATGGCTAGAATGAAAGAACTGCAGCCTGAAATGGAAAAGCTGAAGGAAGCGTCTGGCGACGACCGTCAGAAGCTCCAGCAGGGCATGATGAAACTTTACAAAGACAACAAGGTAAACCCCGCCTCAGGTTGTGTGCCGATCCTGCTTCAGATTCCGATCTTCTTTTCGCTCTACAAAGTGATCTTTGTCACGATCGAACTGCGTCACGCTGAATGGATGGGTTGGATCCGCGACTTGTCAGCGCCTGATCCCTCTTCGATCTTGAACCTGTTTGGCCTGTTGCCGTTCAATACTCCTGAATCTGGTTCGCTGTTGTTCATCCTTTCGCTCGGTGTGTTGCCAATCATTCTGGGCATCTCGATGTGGATGCAGCAAAAACTGAACCCGGCCCCCACCGATCCAACCCAAAAAATGATCTTTGCTTGGATGCCATGGGTGTTCATGTTCATGCTGGGTAGCTTTGCATCTGGTCTGGTTCTGTATTGGATTGCGAACAACACGATCACGTTCACGCAGCAGTATCTCATCATGAGAAGCCAAGGTGTGAAACCTGACGTGTTCGGCAACATCCGCGCAAGCCTAAGCCGGAAGAAAACGGACGCCGAGTGATGGGAACGCTTGCGCAAATTTGGCGGCACCCGATCAAGTCGCACGGGCGCGAGCGTATTCATTCAGTCGATCTCGCAGCGATGAAAACGATGCCATGGGATCGGCGTTGGGCTGTTGCCCATGAGGCGGCCAAGACCAACGGCAGCGACTGGGCTGAGTGTGTGAATTTTTCACGCGGCTCCAAAGCGTCGGAATTAATGGCGATTTCGGCCACTGCTGATGAGGCGGCAGGCACTGTCACTCTAGAGCATCCGCGCAACGGCACATTGACGTTCAACCCAGACACCGAGGCCGACGCGTTCTTGGCATGGGTCAAACCCCTGATGCCCAAGAACCGTGCGCAATCCGCACAAATTGTTCGTGTGCCTGACCGCGGCATGACCGACACGCCCTATCCGTCGATTAGCTTACTTTCCTTTAACTCGCTCGCCGATCTGGGTCGCGCAATGGATGCCGACGTTTCAATGATGCGTTTTCGTGGCAATCTATGGCTGGACGGTTTCGAGCCTTGGGAAGAGTTCGGTTGGGTCGGTCGTGAATTGCGGATTGGCACAGCCGAATTCACCATCACAGCCCCGATCGAACGGTGCAGGGCGACGACAGCCAACCCTGAAACTGGCCAATACGATCTTAACACACTGGCGACCCTAAACGGCACATTCGGGCATCAAGATTTTGGTGTCTATGCGACCGTATCCAAGGGTGGCCTCATCACAGAGACGGACGAGGTCGTATTCCTATGAAACAGTTACCTTTTCCACTCGCCCAGACACCAGACGATGCAGCGCGTGAACGTGGCCGTCTCTTGTTCGCAGGAGAGACCGACTTTGTAAAAGGTGTGGTCGCCATGTCCGGCCTGCCTGACCCTGACCGGATCGAAGTGTGTTTTGCGGGGCGGTCCAACGTCGGTAAATCGACTTTGATCAATGCGCTGACGGGGCGCAAAGGATTGGCACGCGCGTCAAACACGCCGGGGCGGACCCAAGAGATTAACTACTTCACAATGGGTGAGCACGGCTATCTGGTTGACCTTCCTGGCTATGGCTTTGCCAATGCACCACTCACCGTCGTTGAAAAATGGCAGCGGCTGCTCAAGCAATACCTGTCGGGGCGACAAACCCTACGGCGTGCATTCGTTCTGATCGACGCGCGCCACGGTGTGAAACCTGTAGACGACGAAATCATGTCGTTGCTCGACAGTGCTGCGGTTACGTTTCAAGCGGTTCTCACCAAGGCGGACAAAGTCAAACTGAAAGAACGCGAGCGGATCATGGACCAAGTCCGCGGTGCGCTGGCCAAACACCCAGCGGCCTATCCCGAGATCGTTCTGACGAGCTCTGAAAAGGGCGACGGCATCAAAACCCTGCGTTCGATTATTGCCGGTCTGGAATAACAGCGACTTTCCCAAACTGAACGGCTGCGTCATAGTAGCCGCAGCGAGGCCGAAATGAAGAAACAAGATATGAACCGCGATTGGATTTCCACCGCAAGCACGTTGTCGTCTGCCCTGCCATACCTTCAACGGTATTCGGGCGCGGTTGTGGTGATCAAATTGGGTGGCCACGCGATGGGTTCGGCCCAAGCGATGGAGAGTTTTGCCCGAGACGTGGTGCTAATGCAGCAGGTCGGTGTGAACCCCGTGATCGTCCATGGTGGCGGCCCTATGATCAACGAGATGCTGGGCAAACTGGATATCCAGTCTGAGTTTGTGAACGGCAAACGCGTGACTGACCAAGCGACCGTCGAAGTGGTCGAAATGGTTTTGTCCGGTCAAGTGAACAAGCGGATTGTCCAAGCGATCAGTGGCCAAGATGGCCGTGCTGTTGGCCTGTCAGGTAAGGATGCAAACCTAGTGGTCTGCGATCAGACCAATGCAGAACTAGGATTTGTGGGCACCCCTGCCGATATCGACACCAGCCTACTCAAGACACTGTTCAATGACGGTCTGATCCCCGTCATTGCACCCCTCGGGGCAGGTCGAAATGGTGAGACCTTCAACGTCAACGGCGACACAATGGCCGGCGCGATTGCCGCAGCGCTCAAGGCGGATCGTCTATTGCTGCTAACGGATGTCGCCGGCGTCAAAGACAAGTCAGGCGAAGTTCTGACCGAGCTGAACCCAGCACAGATCGCGGATCTGATTGCCGACGGCACAATTGCGGCGGGCATGATCCCTAAGACCGAGACAGCGCTAGATGCGATTAACGGTGGTGTACGTGCGGCGGTTATTCTGGACGGGCGCGCGCCGAACGCGAGCCTTCTGGAGCTTTATACCGAACACGGGGCGGGTTCGATTATCCGGTCCACATGACGAGCTACGCCGATAATGATGACGCCGCCCGCGACGTCGATCTAACGATCTACGGAGGATTCCACGCATCAACCGACGACGACCTACCCCCCAATACAAAAACCGTTTTGTTGCTTGGACCCAATGGCCCCGATTTCTGGGACACCATTCACGACGCTCCTGAATTTTCTGATGGACAAGATGATCCTCTTGATCGGTGGTCCACGCGGATCATTGGAAACCTCGCTAAATCACTTGGGGCGCACCCAGTGTTTCCGTTTAGCGGCCCGCCCTACCAACCATTTATCGCATGGGCCACGAGGTCGGGCCGGTGCTTTTCATCGCCTGTCGGACTATTGGTGCATGATGAAACAGGCTTGATGCTGTCCTATCGTGGCGCTCTGGCATTGACGGATCGTATCGAATTGCCCGAGACTGGGGCTAACCCTTGTGAGACTTGCGCAGGTACGCCCTGCATCACTGCCTGTCCTGTGGGGGCCATGACGCCCGAGGGGTATGATGTCCCCGCTTGCAAAACGTTCCTAGGAACGCCGGCGGGATTAGACTGCATGACCCAAGGGTGCGCCGTCAGGCGGGCCTGTCCGGTCAGCCAATCCTTTGGTCGCCGACCTGCGCAATCGGCCTTTCATATGAAGGCGTTTAACCCGTCATGACAAAACGACTGATCCTCATCCGCCACGCAAAATCGAGCTGGGACGATCTAGATGCCGATGATTTTGAACGCCCGCTCAATCAAAGGGGCCAAGTCGGCGCAGACGCTATTGGTAAATGGCTAGGGGACGGCGGCTATCACCCAGATGAGGTGCTCGTATCTGCCGCTGCCCGGACTGTTGAGACTTGGGACCGGATCGCACTCAATCTTCCGGAACACAGCGTCGATAAACGAGAGGCGCTGTATCACGCGTCCCCTGATACTTTGCTGAGCGAACTTCAATCCGCATCTGGAAACTGCGTGGCCATCGTCGGCCACAATCCGGGGATCAGCATGTTCGCACGGGGCGCTGTTGATACAGCCCCGGCACATCCCCGTTTCGATGTTTATCCAACAGGCGCCACACTGGTTGTGGATTTCCCAACAGAGGATTGGAAGACCGTCGAGTTGGGCACGGGACGCGTCCGCAACTTTGTGGTGCCTCGGGATTTCACCCGCGCGACCACCTAAAACGCAAAACGCCGAGGCGATCTCTCGCCCCGGCGTTTTGTTTGAGTTTCTTCGAACTTAGTGGCCGAGAATCTGGCTCAGGAACAACTGGGTCCGCTCGGACTTTGGGTTGTTAAAGAACTCTTCTGGCTCGTTCTGTTCGACGATCTGGCCTGCGTCCATAAAGATCACGCGGTTAGCAACCTGACGAGCAAAGCCCATCTCGTGCGTAACGCAGATCATAGTCATGCCTTCCTCGGCAAGCTCGATCATTGTGTCCAGAACTTCCTTGATCATCTCTGGGTCCAACGCCGATGTCGGCTCGTCAAAGAGCATGATGCGCGGCTTCATGCAGAGCGAGCGAGCAATCGCCACACGCTGCTGCTGACCACCAGACAATTGACCAGGGAACTTGTTCGCCTGATCAGGGATCTTCACCTTTTCAAGGTAGTGCATCGCAACTTCTTCGGCTTCTTTCTTGGGCGTTTTACGCACCCAGATCGGAGCCAGCGTCAGGTTGTCGAGAATGCTCAGGTGCGGGAACAGGTTAAAGTGCTGGAAACACATCCCCACCTCTGAACGGATCTTGTCGATGTTTTTGAGGTCCGAGGACAACAATGTGCCATCGACTTCGATCGATCCCTGCTGGTGCTCTTCCAGTGCGTTGATGCACCGGATGAGCGTCGATTTGCCAGAACCAGATGGACCACAGACAACAATCCGTTCGCCACGGTTCACCGTAAGATCGATGTTCCGCAGCACGTGAAATGTGCCGTACCATTTGTTCATATTCTGAATGGTGATCGCGACCTCGTCGGACACCTGCATTTGTGCTGTATCAGCCATAGTCTGGCCTCCTTATTTGTGATCGGTCGCGAGACGACGCTCGAGCCATTGTGAGTATTGCGAGATGCCGTAGCAGACGATGAAGAACAGGAGCGCTGCGAATGCAAAGAGTTCCCAATACACACCGTTCCATTCTGTCGAAGCCAAGATCGGCCCGCGGATCATGCCCACCATATCGAACATCGAAATGACCGATACGAGAGTGGTGTCTTTGAACAGACCCACAGATACGTTCACGATACCCGGGATCGAGATCTTGAGCGCCTGAGGCAAAATGATCAGTCGCATCGCTTGGGTATAATCGAGCCCCAAGCTATCTGCAGCTTCGTACTGTCCCTTTGGCAACGCAGCCAAACCACCACGTACCACCTCGGCAATATAGGCCGCCGAGAAGATGGTGATCATGATGACAACCCGCAGGAACAAGTCCACGGTCGCCTCAGGTGGGAAGAAATACGACAGCATAACCGATGCCACGAACAGCAGGGTAATCAACGGCACACCGCGAATGAATTCAATGAACACAACGCAGATGTATTTGATGATTGGCATGCTGGACTGACGACCCAAGGCCAATGCGATCCCGATCGGCAAGGACAGCGACACACAGGTCACGCCGAGCATCATGTTCAGCATAAAGCCACCCAAGTCACGCGACTGTACCGACTGCATTGCGCCTTCGGTGATTTCCGAACTCGGGATGATAAAGCCGCCAATGGTCCAAACCAGCACCGCTGCGGCGATGGCTCCGAAGAAACCAACAGCAAAGCTACCTTTGACGAACCGTTGGTAGACGTAGCCACCAGCAACAAAGCCAGCCAGAGCGAGAAGTGGCGTAAAGATCGAGCCACCCCAGATCAGGTAGTACGCAATGAACGGATAGAGGCCTGTAAAGATCAAAATCTTGCGCGGAAGATCAAAGAACAGGACAGGAGCCGCTGCAACAAACAAGAGAGCAAATGCCAACGCAGGACGCCAGTAAAGATCGCTTGGGTATTTGAAACCAAACAAGAGTTGATTCCAACGTTCCGTCAGGACCGCAAAGCAGGCACCGCTTTCGCCGTTCAGCATCTCGCGGCAAACCGCAAGACTTGGCGAATCCCAGATACCATTGAACACCCAAGGCAAGGTGCCGCTGAGGACCATGTAGATGACCAGCAACGCAATGACAGTCAGAACCGAGTTTGCCGGTGTCGCAAAGAGGTTGTCCTTGATCCATTTCACCGGGCCCGTCGCGTTTGCGGGGGGTGGTGCAGGTGGGACATCTTCGGTGCGAACGAACGCGACCGATTGAGAATGTGTATCAGACATTGATCAACGCTCCTTTAGCTTGACTGAGTTGTTGTAGATGTTGATGATCCCCGAGATCAGCAAAGAGATCACGAGATAGAACAACATCAGCAACAAGACACATTCGATGGCGCGACCGGTCTGGTTCAGGGTAATCCCGCCCAGCGTCGCAGTAACATCTGCATAACCCACCAAGATCGCCAGTGACGAGTTCTTGGTGATGTTCAAATAATTCGAAATCAGAGGTGGGATAATCACACGCAGCGCCTGAGGCAGGATCACGAGGCTCATGATGCGACCAGGGCGAATGCCCAGTGCCGCAGCAGCTTCGGTCTGACCTTTGGACACCGCTAGGATACCCGCACGCACGTTCTCTGCGATAAAGGCGCCAGTGTAGATCGACAGCGCAAACCAGATCGCGATCAGTGGACCACCAACTTTGATGCCACCCTTGAAGTTAAAGCCCTTGAGCTCTGGGATTTCAAAAGTGAGGCCCAGAGCCAATGCCACCACGATCAGCGGACCAAACCAGATAGCGAGGTTCGTCGTCAGTGTCGCAGGACGGATACCAGTCGCTTCTTGGATACGTGTCGCGCGAGCGTTCACAGCGCGGGCACCAAAGAAGGACGCAACCAACAGTCCAAGAACCAGAACCCAGTCCCAAACGGCGCCCAACTCTGCCGCGCCAAAGCCGCGCGTAAAGTATGGACCCGGAATGTAGATACCACGGTTCGTGAAGGCCGAAACCCCAAGGAACATGGATGCAGTCGCATCATCGCCACGGAATGCCCGTGGTCCCGGAAGAACCGCAGTCATGATCGTAAAGATAATAATGATCCAGATCAGCACCGGAATGTTGCGGAAAATCTCAACGTAGAACGCCATGATTTTGGCAACGAGCCAGTTCTTGGAAAGTCGCAAAACACCGGCGAGGACGCCAAAGATCGTAGCCGTCACACATGCGAGAAACGCCACGAGCAACGTATTCAGAATGCCGACGAAGGCAGCCCTGAGGTTGGTCGATTGGCTGGTGTACTCAATGAGGCGTTGGTTAATATCGTAGCCGGCAGGCGCGCCCAAAAAGGCAAAGCTAATGCTCAGACCTTGATCGGCGAGGTTACGGGCCAAGTTGTTGGCCAGATAAAGAATTGAAAATGCCAGAGCGATTGCTGCGATGACCTGAAACGTCAAGGACCGGTATCGCGTATCGTTCAACAGCATAGACAGCCGGAACGACTCCTTAGGAGGGTCGGTCAAAATTGTCATGATGTGTTCCCTAGGTTCCGTTGCTTGGCCAGAAATGGGCGAATGGCGCGCAAACGGTTATTTTTTATAGTCTAAATATGCAAAGGGCGCAGAAAGTCCTGCGCCCTTTGACTAAAGTTTTTAGCGGAAAGGTGGCGAGTAGATCAGGCCGCCCTCTGTCCACATGGCGTTCAGACCACGTGCCAGACCAATTGGTGTGTTCTCACCAATGTTCTTTTCGAAGATCTCGCCGTAGTTGCCGCCTGCCATGATAGCGTTCTTGGCCCATGCAGCGTCCAGACCGAGCATGCCGCCCAGTTCGCCTTCTGTGCCGAGCAAACGGTTAACTTCTGGGTTGTTTGTGCCAGCCGACAGTTCGCCGATGTTGGCAGAAGTAACACCCAGTTCTTCAGCTGTGATCAAAGCGTTCAAAGTCCAGCGAACGATATCGCCCCACTCGTTGTCGCCGTGACGTACCAATGGGCCAAGTGGCTCTTTGGATACGATTTCTGGCAACAGAACGTGATCGCCTGGGTTTTCGAAAGTCGCACGCGTAGCGGCCAGGCCGGACGCGTCAGTTGTGAACACGTCACATGCGCCTGCAAGGTACTGCTGTTGTGCTTCAGCGTTGGTTTCGATTGGCACTGGCTCATAAGAAATGTTGTTGGCACGGAAGAAGTCGGCCAAGTTCAATTCTGTTGTTGTACCTGTTTGGATGCAGACAGTCGCGCCGTCTAGATCTTTAGCAGATGAAACACCCAACTCTTTAGGTGCCATGAAGCCTTGGCCGTCATAGTAGTTCACGCCAACGAATTCGAACTTAAGGTCGACGTCGCGGGAGAATGTCCATGTTGTGTTACGTGCCAACATGTCGATCTCGCCAGAAGCCAACGCAGTAAAGCGTGTCTTACCAGTTGTTGGAACGAACTCGACAGCGTTCGAGTCGCCGAGAACAGCAGCTGCAACAGCACGACATACGCCGACGTCAAAGCCTTCCCACTCGCCACTTGCGTCTGGAGCAGCGAAACCAACGAGACCTGTGGTCACGCCACAGTTCAGTGTGCCGCGGGCTTTTACGTCGTCAAGCGTAGCAGCGGCAGACATGCCAGCAGCCAGACCAGCAACAGTCAAAGCGCCGAGAAATACGGATTTTTTCATTTTTACCTCTTCCTGAGTTTCCGCCCATTTTGGGCGGCAGTAATTTCTAGTCGGTTGTTCCGACTAGGGGCGATAGCAACCGACCCCGAGGGATCGGTTAACAGGCATAACTTTGTGCGGAATCACTCAAAAAGGTCAAGAGCGGATCGGGGAAACTATGCCCAACGCCGCGTCTAACTAAAAATAATGCCCAGATCGGCCCTAATGTTAGCGCCAGGCACGAATTTTCCGCACCATTTGAAAGAATCGGTAAGCATGTTCAAAGGCCTCGCGTTTGATTTCTGCTTCGGCGTGGGCGGTATCATCGCGCCCCCATTGATCCTCTTGCCATGTCTCATCGATCCGGCTGAGCCCCCAGATTTGATCCGCCTCGCCATGTGCGTGAGCCGCCGCAAGGCCAAGGACCAGCGAACCAGATAATCCGACAAGATCGTGAAACGCCGCGAGTTCGAATGCATCCAACGCATGAACATGTGCCCGCAGATTAGCGAGCGCTGTTTCATCTTGGGCGCTAAACATCACGCCAGTGACCGAAACAAGTGTCGCATCTAGCCTACTGCTGGCCCACGCAAGCATCGGATCCCAGCCTTCGGCCTGCCGATCGACCAGCCCCTGTGGCGCATCTGCGCGGTAGCACAGAAGGTCCGTGCCTCCGTATTCGGCCAGCATGTCGGCAACTTCGGCCTGCTGAGGCGTAACTTTGTCGATCGCAGAGTTGCTGGTTTTCGTGAAGGGCATCGTAGAGGGATCAATATTTTCACCCTGCGCATTCCATTCCGCGGCAATCGCTTCGGCAACTTGGGCCGTTGGCACAACTAGCGCAGATTTTACCGGAGTTTTGAGCGCACGACTGTCCAAGCTGACGCCCCAGCCACCCTCAACCTGTTTGGCCACGGCTGTGTCCCAAAACCGCTTTTGTTTCCACTCAGACATTGCGATCCCTCAAAACAGTTTCGATTGCGGCGTCCAAATCCGCAAAATCCTCAACAAACGCGTCTGCCTCTAGCTGCGAGGGGTGGTGGTACCCCCACTCAACCGCAATCGCGCCGACGCCTGCAGCGCGCGCCATATCCATGTCATAGCTGGTATCGCCAATCATGATCACGTCGCGCGGCTCAACCCCGAGATCCTGCAAAACCTGAGAGATCATCGAAGGGTGCGGTTTGGACGGGTGAAAATCAGCGACCTGCTGCGACAAGAAATAGCCATCCAGATTGTGCGCATTGATCAAGTGATCGAGCCCGCGGCGGGATTTGCCTGTCGCCACGGCCAACAGGTATTCCGGCACCTCTCGCAGGCGGTTCAATGCCGCCATTGCGCCAGGGTATAGGGGGCTACTTTGCGCGGCCCCGACGTGGGCCCGCATTTCAACATAGGCATCTTTGTAGCCTTGCACCATTCGGTCGACCACCTGTTTGGATTGATCAGGTGCAAGCCGTGCAATGGCGATATCTAGAGACAATCCCACGATCCCAAGGATGTCTTCGCGGGTCGGCGCCTCTAAGCTTTCTGACGCAAAAGCGCGCCCCATAGCGCCGATGATGTCGGCCTGACTGTCGACAAGCGTGCCATCGACGTCAAAAATAATCGCGCGCAATCGTGTCATTCGTCATCCATAAATGGATCGGTTGTTACCTCGGCAGGGTTCCAGCCAACAAAATCCCACGTGTGCTTCATATGCTCAGGCAAGCTGGCCGTTAGGTTCACACGTTTGCCTGTTGCGGGGTGGGTAAAGGACAACGACCGCGCATGCAGATGCAGCTTGCGCCCAATCTCTTCGCCCATGCCAGCGCCCCAACCATCGCCAAGGTTCTCTTGGCCAGAGCCGCCATATTTGCCGTCACCGATGATCGGGTGTCCCATCTCGGCCATATGCGCGCGCAGCTGGTGCGTGCGCCCTGTCACTGGAACCAGCGCGATCCATGCCGCGCGCGATCCCAAACGGTCGAGCAGCGCGTAATCGGTCGTCGCGCGTTTAGCACCCGGTGTGTGTTCAACTTCGCGTGGGTGAATGCAGCGCATTTTTTCGTTCTCACCGCCGCGACCATGACCGCCCGACTTGATAAGTCCCCAGCGCACAGTGCCCATGGCCGGATGCGGAACACCGCCGACAGCTGCCCAATAAATCTTGCGCGTCTCGCGTTCTTTGAAGGCGTCACTCATCGCCTTGGCGATTTCGCGGGTGCGCGCCATGATAAAGACGCCGGACGTGTCACGGTCGAGACGGTGCACCAGACGCGGCTTTTCAAAGTAATCGAATTTCAGAGCCTCGGCCAAACCGTCGAGGTGGCGCACCTGCTTGCTGCCGCCCTGCGACGCAATACCTGACGGTTTGTTCAGTGCAATGATGTGATCGTCTTTGTAGATTACAAGGCTGCGCATCATTTCTGCATCGGCGCTTGTGATCTTGGTCACCGGCCCTGCTGTGATCTCATCTGCATCAGGCAGCGGAGGAACGCGGACCTCTTGGCCAACCTCAACACGCGTGTTCGATTTCACGCGCCCACCATCAACACGCAGATCACCCTTGCGGCACATCTTTTCAATGCGGCCTTGGCTGACGTGAGGGAACAAACGGCGCAACCATCGGTCAACGCGTTGATCACCGTCACCTTCGGCCACGATAATTTTCTGAACACCACTCATGCGAGGATCCCCCGTGTGACCATCACACCGATGACCAAAGCTATTATTGAAACGACGACTGACAGCGCAACATAAGCCGCGGCAGAACCGATCTGCCCCCGCTCAAACAACGTGTATGCCTCGAGCGAAAACGCCGAAAAGGTGGTAAATCCCCCCAGCACACCAGTCATGACAAACGGCCCAAGATGCGTAAGCCCGCGATGTGCGGCGTAAACAACAAACGCGCCCATCAGTAATGACCCGATGATATTCACCGCAAGCACGCCCAAGGGAAATCCAGTACCAAAGACCCGCAGGACTGCGACACCGGTCAAAAACCGAAGGCCCGAGCCTATTGCGCCGCCTGCGGCAACCTGAAGAAACGTTGTAAACATGGCTGTTCACTATACCCATGCGGCGTGGTGTCAACCGTCGCGCTTGGCTCTTAGTTTGGCAAAGTAGTCTACTCTCCTTTTCAATTCGCGCTCGTAGCCGCGTTCGACTGGCAGGTAGTAGATCCCACGCTTCATCGTGTCAGGAAAGTAGTTTTGCCCCGAGAAACCATCAGGGGCATCGTGGTCGTAGGCGTAGCCGTCGCCGTAGCCTTGTTCTTTCATCAGGCTGGTTGGCGCGTTCATGATGTGTTTGGGCGGTGGCTCAGACCCCGTTTGTTTGGCGGCGGCCATCGCAGCTTTGTACGCAGCATAGCCAGCGTTCGATTTAGGGGCGAGCGCGAGATAGGCGACCGCTTGGGACAAGGCCAACTCGCCCTCTGGGCTGCCAAGACGTTCGTAGGCTTCCCATGCGTGCAGACAAATCGTTTGTGCCTGCGGATCAGCGAGCCCAATATCCTCAACCGCCATGCGGGTAATACGACGAGCAAGGAATCGCGGGTCTTCGCCACCCGTCAGCATCCGTGCAAACCAATAGAGGGCAGCGTCTGGGTCAGAACCGCGTACCGATTTATGCAGTGCTGAAATGAGGTTGTAGTGCTCATCCCCGGACTTGTCGTACTTGGCGGCGCGCTTCATCAACCTCTTGGTTAACGCATTGGTATCCAACGGTTTGTCCGCTTTCCACGCGGCGACTTGTTCAATCAAATTGAGCAAGGCCCGCCCGTCACCGTCAGCCATCTCCAAGAGCGCCTCGCGTGCATGGCCATCTAGCGGCAGTTTGCGATCCAGCTCTTGCTCTGCTCTTTGGGTCATCAGTTCGAGATCGGTTAGCGACAACCGTTCCAACACCAAAACTTGTGAGCGGGACAGAACCGCTGCGTTTAACTCAAAGCTAGGGTTTTCGGTCGTGGCACCAACCAACAGAATGGTGCCATCTTCCATGTGAGGCAGAAACCCGTCTTGCTGTGCTTTGTTAAAGCGATGGATTTCGTCAACAAACAGCAACGTACCCTTGCCGTTCTGCCGTCTGATTTTCGCCGCTTCAAACACTTTGCGCAGCTCTGGGACGCCGGTGAATATCGCGGATATCTGAATAAAGTGCAGATCGGTTTCATCTGCCAACAATCGGGCAATCGTGGTCTTGCCGACACCGGGTGGCCCCCAAAAAATCAGCGACGATAACGATTGGGATGCAAGCATGACACCAAGGGGGGCCTCAGGTCCCAAGACTTGGTCCTGACCAATAACCTCGCCCAAGGATTTCGGGCGCAGGCGGTCCGCCAACGGTCGAGGTGCCGTGCTGTCCGCAGTTGCGGCAGAGGTGTCAAAGAGATCAGCCATGCTCAAACCGTAGTCAGCTATGTCTTGGGTGAAAAGGGGCGCACCAATTCGATGACCCTCTAAAACGAAAAAACCCGACCACATTGGGCCGGGTTTTTCTATTGGTCGTTAGAAGAGCGCTTATTCAGCAGCTTCTTCCTCAGCGAGACGTGCTTTGTCTGCGGCGCCTTTGGCCGAGACGTCACGGTCTACAAATTCAATGATCGCCATTGGGGCCATGTCACCGTAGCGGAAGCCAGCCTTGAGAACGCGGACGTAACCACCTTGGCGGTCGGCGTAGCGTGGGCCGAGGACTTCGAACAGTTTCGCAACATAGGCGTCCTGCTTGAGGCGTGCGCGTGCCTGACGGCGTGCGTGCAAATCACCGCGCTTGCCAAGAGTGACCAGCTTTTCGATGATGCGCTTAAGCTCTTTGGCTTTTGGCAATGTTGTTTTGATCTGCTCATGTTCGATGAGCGAGCCAGCCATGTTCGCGAACAGCGCTTTGCGGTGCTCATGTGTACGATTTAGGCGGCGGTAACCACGTGCGTGACGCATTTTGATAGTCTCCTACAAATTTTTACTTTGTCATGGCGGTCAGATGCGTGTCTGCCACTCTCATTGGGGCGGGATTGCCCAGTCTTTAAATCCGGCGGCAGGTGGTGAACTCCACCAAAAGGCGCGCCGCCGGAAATTTGATATTTTTAGAACTGGTCTTCGAATTTCTTCGCCAGATCTTCGATGTTGTCCGGTGGCCAGTCCTCGACATCCATGCCGAGGTGCAGACCCATTCCGGACAGCACTTCTTTGATCTCGTTCAAAGACTTGCGGCCAAAGTTTGGCGTGCGCAGCATCTCTGCTTCGGTCTTTTGGATGAGATCGCCGATGTAGACGATGTTGTCGTTCTTGAGACAGTTTGCCGAACGCACAGACAGTTCCAGCTCGTCCACTTTCTTGAGCAAAAGCGGGTTGAACTCGAGGCCGTCATCTTCTTGTGCAGTCGATGCGCTCTCTGGCTCATCAAAGTTCACAAAGATCGACAGCTGGTCCTGCAAAATACGAGCCGCGAATGCGACCGCGTCATCTGGCGTGATCGAACCGTCAGTTTCGACCTTCATCGTCAGCTTGTCATAGTCGAGAACCTGACCTTCGCGGGTCGGTTGCACGTCATAGCTGACTTTTTTGACAGGCGAATAGATCGCGTCGATCGACATCATTCCGATAGGTGCGTCTTCTGGCTTGTTCTTTTCTGCAGACACATAGCCTTTGCCAGTGTTCACAGTGAGTTCCATGAACAGATCAGCGCCATCGTCGAGGTGACAGATCACGTGCTCTTTGTTCAAGATCTCGATGCCAGCGGATTCAGAAATGTCACCCGCTGTCACAACGCCAGGACCCTTGGCTTGGATACTCAGGCGCTTAGGGCCTTCGACTTCCATGCGGATCGCAACGCCTTTGAGGTTCAGAACGATGTCGGTGACATCTTCACGAAGCCCAGACACTGACGAAAATTCGTGCAGAACGTTGTCGATCTGAACGGCAGTGATAGCGGCACCTTGCAGCGACGACATCAGAACGCGGCGCAGCGCGTTGCCCATTGTCAGACCAAAACCACGCTCGAGTGGTTCAGCAACAACAGTTGCCTGACGCGACGGGTCATTGCCCGGTTTCACGTCCAACTGTGTTGGTTTAATGAGTTCAGCCCAGTTCTTGTGGATCATGTGTCCCTCCATACCTGTCTGCCTTTCATGATCGTAAAGGCCAGACGCCCGAGGTTTCAAAAAGTCGTAAAGGGGCCGTGCGGAATATGCACAGCCCCGATAACAATGGATCGTTTAGACGCGGCGGCGCTTTGGTGGGCGACAGCCGTTGTGCGCCATTGGGGTCACGTCACGGATCGATGTGATGTTGAACCCAACAGCTGCCAGAGCACGAAGTGCCGATTCACGACCGGAACCCGGACCCTGAACTTCGACTTCGAGCGTTTTGACGCCGTGATCCTGAGCCTTCTTGCCCGCATCTTCTGCAGCCATCTGAGCTGCATAAGGTGTGGATTTCCGCGAGCCTTTAAAGCCCATGGTGCCAGCAGACGACCAAGAGATCGCGTTGCCCTGCACGTCGGAGATCAGGATCTTTGTGTTGTTGAAAGAAGAGTTAACGTGAGCAACGCCAGCGGCGATGTTCTTAGAGACCTTCTTTTTGGTGCGTTTAGTATCGCGTGCCATAGTTCAAGCCCTCCCTTATTTCTTCTTACCAGCAATGGCCTTTGCAGGGCCTTTGCGTGTGCGTGCGTTTGTGTGGGTGCGCTGACCGCGAACCGGCAGGTTCCGGCGGTGACGCAGGCCACGGTAGCAACCAAGGTCCATCAAACGCTTGATGTTCATTGTTGCCTCACGGCGCAGGTCGCCTTCGACAGTGTAGTTTTCGTCGATGTGCTCGCGCACTTTGAGAACTTCAGCATCAGACAATTCGTTAACGCGACGCGTTGGGTCGATGCCAACTGCTTCGCAGATTTTCTGAGCGGATGTTGTGCCGATACCGGTCACATAGGTCAGAGCGATTGGTACGCGCTTACCCGTCGGGATGTTTACGCCAGCAATACGTGCCACGTGCGTTTCCTTTACGTTGCGGGTCCGTGATACCAGACCCTTTTTTCACAACGGAGGCCCACAGGGTTAAACCAGCGGGCCGCGTCATATCAGGTGATCGTTGATGGGGAAGGAGCGACCTGCCACCAACTATGATTCTCCCATAGATTTCATTATGGGATGGGCGCTTTTAGGAGTGTTCACGATAGGCGTCAAGCCTTTGTGTGCAGCGAGAGACCGGATTTTGACAAAATTCGTGACACCGTCAAAAGGTCAGACGAAGCTTTTGGTTAACTAAGTACGTCCGAGATCGAAGACGCAACTCCGTCCATGGTGTCGAGACCATCAACAGACTGCAGTTGGCCCTTGGCATAATAGTAACCAATCAGTGGGCTGGTCTGCTTGTAGTACGCCATCAAACGGGTCTTGAGGCTTTCCTCATTGTCGTCAGCACGTGCAGTGCCGCCAGCAGCGACCGCCTCGGCAGCGCGGCCCAAGATCCGCTCAACGAGGACTTCGTCATTGACCTGCAATTCAACAACATCGTCCAACGTCTGCCCCATCTCAGTAAGCAGATCACCCAGCGCGTCAGCTTGTGCGAGCGTCCGTGGAAAACCATCAAAGATAAACCCGCCAGTTGCGCCGCCAGCTTCTAGCTTTTCGCGGATCAAACCGATGACGATCTCGTCTGTGACCAGATCACCGCGGTCCATCACGGCCGCAACCATTTTGCCCATTTCGGTACCCGAGGTTTTGGCCTCTCGCAACATGTCACCAGTGGACAGCTGTATCATGTTGCGGCTGTCGACGAGTTTCTGTGCTTGGGTGCCTTTACCAGCACCCGGTGGGCCCAAGAGGATAATATTCATCGGCGTGCAGGCCCTTTTCTTCCCTTGCCCTTACCGCGCTTGCCGCGCAGCTGGGACTTTTCAATCAGACCCTCGTACTGGTGTGCGAGGAGGTGGGACTGAATCTGTTGGATTGTGTCCATACCGACAGACACAATAATCAGAATGGACGTACCACCAAAGTAAAAAGGAATAGACAGCTGGCTACGCAGAATTTCTGGCAATAGCGCAACAAGCGCGAGGTACGACGCACCGAGCACCAGAATACGCGTCACAACGTAGTCGAGGTATTCCGCAGTCCGCTTGCCGGGGCGGATACCAGGCACAAAGCCGTTCTGGTTCTTTAGGTTGTCCGCAACTTCGTCAGTCTTGAACGCCACTTCTTTGGTGTAGAAGAACGTGAAGAACATGATCATCGCAGTGAAGAACAACAGGTATAGCGGCTGACCCGGGCCAAAGTAGGCAAGGATTGTCGACATCACTGGCCCAGTTTGACCGCCAGAGAATGTGCTGATCGTCGTTGGCAACAGCAGCAAAGCCGATGCGAAGATCGCAGGGATAACGCCCGCAGGGTTCACTTTGATCGGCAGGTGAGACGATCCGCCGTCATAAACCTTCATTCCGACCTGACGGCGCGGGTATTGAATATGCACTTTACGCAGGGATCGCTCCATGAACACGACAAAGGTCAGTGTTACAATCACCATAAGGATAATCCCGATGATCACCGCAGGGCTGATCGCGCCAGAGCGGCCTTGGGAGAGGAACTGAGCCAGTGCGGCAGGGATTTCCGCAATAATACCAACAAAGATGATCAACGAGATGCCGTTGCCGATACCGCGTGCTGTGATCTGCTCACCCAGCCACATCAGGAACATCGTGCCACCGACGAGTGTAATCACACACGCGACGCGGAAGTAGAGACCCGGATCAGACGCCAGATCACCGGCTTCGAGCGACGCTGCAAGACCGTAGGCTTGGAATGTAGCCAAGATAACCGTGCCGTAGCGCGTATATTGGTTAATCTTCTTACGACCCTGCTCGCCTTCTTTCTTGAGCTGCTTGAGCGGCTCCCACATGGCGGACAAAAGCTGAATAATGATCGAGGCCGAGATATACGGCATAATCCCGAGCGCAAAGATACCCATGCGCGACAGAGCACCACCCGTAAACATCGACAAGATGCCACCGATACCCGCAGCCGCATCATCCATGAACTGACGCAATGCGCCTCCATCGATACCGGGGACAGGGATATAAGTGCCGAGGCGGTAGACAATCAAAAGACCGATCGTGAACAGGATACGCTGACGAAGCTCTGTAGCTTTGCCAAAGGCACCCCAGCTCATGTTCGATGCCATTTGCTCTGCTGCTGAAGACATGTGCGGGCTCGCTTTATGAATGAAAGCGCCGCCAGCGGGTTTCCCCGACGGCGGCGTTTGGAAACTTGGACTAGATGTAAGCGACGCATGCGCCGCTCACAAGGTCTCTTACTCGGTTGCTGCCGCAGTTGTGACTGTCAGAGAGCCACCAGCTTTTTCAACGGCCTCGATAGCACCCTTAGATGCACCAGTGACCGAGATCTTAGCTTTTGCTTTGAAGTCGCCTTTGGCAAGAACGCGGATACCGTCCTTTTTGCGACGAACCAGACCGGACGCGATTAGAGCATCTTCGGTAATGTCCGCTTTGGCGTCGATTTTACCTTCGTCGATGAACTTCTGGATCAGGCCGAGGTTTACAACAGCGAATGCTTTGCGGTTTGGCTTGTTAAAGCCGCGCTTTGGCAAACGTTGGTAGAGCGGCATCTGGCCACCCTCGTAGCCGTTGATCGCAACACCCGAACGGGATTTCTGACCTTTGATACCACGGCCACCCATTTTACCGGTGCCGGAACCTGGACCACGACCAACGCGCTTGCGTGGTTTTGTTGCACCTGGATTGTCGTGCAGTTCGTTCAATTTAACCATTTTGCTCTCTCCTTGCCGGAAGCGACCCCTAGAGCTGGTGGGCCGGACGCGGCTTGCAATGTGAATCGGATCATAAGTGACCACGGGGGGCGTATAGACGGCGTTCCTCCTCCTTGCAAGCATCAGAATACTTGGTAGGTTTCAGTCCTTTGAGGTTTTTAGATGTTAGCCAACTATTTGAAGAAACTTGCGGCCGAATACTCATTTGAACGTGCCAAGACCTTTGAAAGAAACGAATTCGCGAACTTTGTTCGCCATAACCTTGCCATAGAAGCAAAGAAACAGCTGATTTTTTGGGCTTTCGACCTGCAGGTTAAGTCTAGTGTCGGGGCTGAAAACTGGGCATCTGTTCCTTGGTTGGGCTTTTTTGATCCTCTAATAACGACCTCTGCGACCAAGGGCTTTTAAGTCGTCTATTTAGTCAATCCAGATCAGCAATCTGTCGTCCTGTCACTCAATCAAGGTACGACATCAGTTACGGAGGAATTCAAATCCAGAGCTGGGGATGTGTTGAAGCGACGAGCAATCAGCATGACGGACCGGTTACAAGATTTTCTCCCGCAATTCAGTACTGCGCCGATTGATCTGGGTTCATCCGCTGCATTAACTCAAAGTTATGAAGCTGGGCATGCGATGGGTAAGGCATATTCGCTGGATGATCTAAACCAAGAACGTCTAGTTGAAGATCTTCAACAAATGCTGAACGTTTACCAAGCCCTCATTGATCGTGGCGGTCTCTTACCATTCGACGTTATGCAGGAAGGTGCATGCACGTCCGATGTAACCGAAACAAGACGCTATATCCTCTCTCGACGCATCGAACGCGCTCCGAGCATCCGAAAGGAGGTCTTGGAGAAGCTGCCCCCAATCTGCCAAGCCTGCCGGCTTGATCCAGCGAAGCACTATTCTTTTCGCGGAAAAATTGATCACTATCCATTGGACATTCATCACTCGAAACCGATTCAATCACTCGCGGAAGGTGAAAGCCGAAGGTACAGAGTGCCCGATGATTTTATGGTCCTTTGCCCCACTTGCCACCGAATGATTCACAAACAATCTGACCCTTCAGATCTCGAGGCATTGAAGTCCATCATTCGCAATACGAGCTAACAAAAAACGCCCCGCTGTTTCCAGCGAGGCGTTTCAACTTAGACCTAGTGACTAGGGCTTAGCCTTTTTCTTCGATGATCTCGACCATGTGCGAGATGCTTTCCACCATGCCGCGGACCGAAGGAGTATCTTCGAGCTCGCGTGTGCGGTGCATTTTGTTCAAGCCGAGGCCGATCAAAGTTGCACGCTGCTTGGCGGGACGGCGGATGGGCGAACCCACCTGCTTGACGACGATTGTTTTAGCCATCTGTCAGCTCCTTACGCTTCTGCGGCTTCAGCTTCGGCAGGTGCCGCGGCTGGAGCATCTGTGCGAGGCAGAATGTCAGCGACTTTCTTACCACGACGCTGTGCGACGGACCGAGGCGATGCCTCTTTGGTCAGACCGTTCAGCGTTGCACGGATCATGTTGTAAGGGTTCTGCGAGCCGATGGACTTGGACACAACGTCCTTGATGCCCAACATCTCGAAGACCGCACGCATTGGACCACCTGCGATGATACCGGTACCCTCAGGGGCGGTACGCATCACAACTTTGCCTGCACCGTGACGACCGTTCATGTCGTGGTGCAATGTCCGACCCTCGCGCAGAGGCACGCGGATCATGTTGCGCTTGGCGGATTCAGTCGCCTTGCGGATCGCCTCGGGTACTTCTTTGGCTTTACCTTTGCCAAAGCCGACGCGGCCCTTTTGATCACCAACAACCACGAGAGCAGCAAAGCCAAAGCGTTTACCACCTTTCACGGTTTTGGAGACGCGGTTGATCGCTACAAGGCGATCGGCGAATTCCGGAGTTTCGTCGCGATCGCGACGGTTGTTCCGGCGGTTGTCTTCTCTTGCCATACCGATCTCTCCTTAAATCTTCAGGCCGCCTTCACGAGCAGCTTCGGCCAAGGCCTTAACTTTCCCGTGAAAGAGGAAACCACCACGGTCAAAGTAGGCTTCGGTCACGCCGGCCTTCTTTGCACGCTCGGCGATTGCAGCTCCGACCTTCGCGGCCGCCTCGACGTTGTTCTTGCCCACAAGGCCAAGATCTTTTTCGAGCGAAGATGCGGAAGCGAGTGTTACGCCGTTCACATCGTCGATCAGCTGCACGCTGATGTTTTTGTTGGAGCGGTGGACCGACAGACGCGCACGCCCGGCGTTGACCTTCCGCAGTTTGTTCCGAACGCGCAGGCGGCGCTTCAGAAACAGTGTTCTTTTGCTGTTTGCCATTTCCTGGGTCCTTACTTCTTCTTGCCTTCTTTGCGGAAGATATACTCGTCCACATACTTGATGCCTTTGCCCTTATAGGGCTCGGGCTTGCGCCATTCGCGGATGTTAGCCGCGACCTGACCCACAAGCTGGCGGTCGATACCTTCTACAACGATCTGCGTTTGCTTCGGAGCGCTTACGGTAACACCTTCTGGTGCTTCGTAGTTCACTTCGTGGCTAAGACCGAGCGACAGCTTCAGGACATTGCCCTGCATCTGTGCACGATAACCAACGCCGTTGATCTCGAGCTCTTTCTTAAAGCCGTCAGTGACACCCAATACACAGTTTTCGATCTGTGTGCGGGACATGCCCCACTGCTGACGTGCACGCTTGGATTTACCGCGTGGTGTCACAGTGATTGCATTGTCTTCGACAGCCAACGACACGTCGTCAGTTGCGTTAAAGCTCAGAGTACCCTTAGGGCCCTTCACTTCGACCTTTTGGCCAGAGACGGACGCCGAAACACCCGATGGCAGGTCAACTGGTTTTTTACCAATACGAGACATTGCCTTCTCCTTAGAAGATCGTGCAGAGCACTTCGCCGCCAACATTGGCTGCGCGTGCGTTTGCATCCGACATCACACCGCGAGGTGTGCTGACAATCGACACACCAAGGCCCTGACGGACTGTTGGGATGTCTTTGACGCCCATGTAAACGCGACGACCGGGCTTAGAAACCCGCTTGAGTTCGCGAATGACAGGAGTGCCTTCGTAATACTTGAGGCTGATGTCAAAGGCGGGGTGACCGTCTTTGCCAGTCGTGGATTCGTAACCACGGATATAGCCTTCGTCTGCGAGCACATCGAGAACCCAAGCGCGCAGCTTGGATGCTGGTGTCTCTACGACGGATTTGCCGCGCATCTGACCATTGCGGATGCGTGTCAGCATATCACCGATAGGATCGTTCATAATGTTCTCTCCTTACCAGCTGGACTTAACCATGCCGGGGATCTGGCCAGCGGAACCGAGGTCACGCAGCGCGATACGGCTGATCTTAAGTTTGCGGTAATAAGCGTGTGGACGCCCGGTGAGCTGGCAACGGTTGTGCAAACGAGTTGCAGAGCTGTTGCGCGGCAGTTTAGCAAGCTTGAGGCGCGCTTTGAAACGCTCTTCCATCGGCTTGCTTTCGTCATTCGCGATCTCTTTGAGCTCGGCGCGCTTGGCAGCATATTTTGCGACCAGACGTTCCCGCTTCTTCTCGCGTTCGATCATTGCTTTTTTAGCCATAACTTCTCTCTCCCGCGATCAGTTGCTGAAAGGCATGTTGAAGTGCTTCAACAAGGCCTTTGCTTCGGCGTCGTCATTTGCCGTTGTGGTGATCACGATATCCATGCCCCAGTTTTCGTCGACTTTATCAAAGTCGATTTCTGGGAATACGATGTGTTCCTTCATGCCCATGGCATAGTTGCCACGACCATCAAATGATTTGCCGGATACGCCGCGGAAGTCACGGATACGAGGCATTGCGATTGTGGTGAGACGGTCAAGGAATTCATACATACGATCGCCGCGCAGCGTGACTTTGGTGCCCAGTGGCATCTCTTCACGTACACGGAAACCCGCGATGGATTTCTTAGCTTTGGTGATAACAGCTTTTTGACCAGCGATCGCAGTCAGGTCGGCCTGAGCTGATTTCACTTTTTTGCTGTCTTTGACGGCTTCAGAACCAGCACCGATGTTCAGAACAATTTTGTCCAAACGTGGGATCTGCATGTCGTTCTTATAGCCAAACTCTTCCTTCATCGCACCGCGAACGGTCTCGACGTAGTGAGCTTTCAAACGTGGAGTATAAGCCATTAGATGACGTCTCCTGTTGTTTTGGCGTAACGGACTTTCTTGTCACCGTCCGTTTTGAAACCAACGCGTGTCGCTTTGCCATTGGCATCGACGATTGCGAGGTTCGAAAGCGCGATTGGCATCGCCTGGGGGATGCGACCACCCTGGGATGTCTGGCTCTGCTTGGTGTGACGAATTGCGATGTTCAGGCCATCAACAACAGCTTTGCCAGCGGATGGGTTCACCGAGGAGATTGTCCCCTGCTTGCCTTTGTCCTTGCCGGTCAAAACGACAACTGTGTCGCCCTTTTTCAACTTAGCAGCCATATCACAGCACCTCCGGCGCGAGCGAGATGATCTTCATGAAGTTCTTGCCGCGCAACTCACGAACAACTGGGCCAAAGATACGTGTGCCAACTGGTTCGTTGTTGTTGTTGAGGATAACCGCAGCGTTGCGGTCAAAGCGAATTGCGGTGCCGTCTTCGCGACGTACCTCTTTGGCGGTGCGAACGACGACGGCCTTACGCACGTCACCCTTTTTCACACGGCCACGTGGAATGGCTTCCTTGACCGAAACGACAATGATGTCGCCTACGGATGCGTATTTACGCTTGGAACCACCCAGTACCTTGATGCACTGAACTCGGCGAGCGCCGGAGTTGTCAGCAACATCCAGGTTGGTCTGCATCTGGATCATTTGGTTTCTCCCGACCTTTGGGGGGCGATGCGTGCCTGATCCCCAGGGTTTCGATTAAGTTGGTAGATGGTGACCTTTAGTCGGCCAACACTTCCCAACGTTTCGTTTTCGACCGTGGTGCACATTCGATAATCCGAACATTGTCACCAACGTTTAAAGCGTTCTTTTCGTCGTGAGCCCGGTACTTCTTGGACTTACGGACGGTTTTCTGAAGCAGCGGGTGCTTGAAGCGACGTTCGACCGAAACTGTTACGGTCTGTTCGTTTTGGTTGCTTGTGACAACACCAGTCAGGATGCGTTTGGGCATAGGATTAAGCCTCCGATGCCGCAGCAGCGGCCTTTTCGTTCAGAATTGTTTTAACACGTGCGGTGTCACGCTTAACTGTGCGCATACGTGCAGTGTTCTCGAGTTGGCCTGTCGCCTGCTGAAAACGCAGGTTGAAGCTCTCTTTTTTCAGATTGGCAAGTTCGTCGCGGAGCTGGTCCGGCGTCTTGTCACGCAGTTCGTTGGCGTCCATTGGACATTTCCTTTTTCAACATCACCGGAAGGCCGCGCATAGCGTTACCCGATTCCCGGTGGAGTGGGTAGAAGTGGGCCGTATAGGGATGTTATTGCCACGTGGCAAGAGGGTTTCGAAAGACAGCGCTACCCTTTATTTTCCTGACAAATTCTAACCTATCGAGCTGGGCCAATCACGCCAACCTGAATCACTGCGCTTTCAGGGCCGCCAGCTCGGCTTTGAGAGCTTCATTTTAAGCCATCAACTGATCGATCTGGCCACCAACGACCTGACGCACCATGTCTTCGGTAAACATGCGCGGGATGTACTTGGGGCAATTCCAATCCATCGCGACCACATCCACGACCAAAATACGTTCGGCGGGAATGGTCTTGAGATCCAATTTGGGCAAGACATCTGGGTCCGCATCAGAGACAGAGACCAGCGACGCGCGCCCCTCGATCTTGAGGCGCGCCTGATTTAGATAGTCCATCAGGAACAATGAAACCTTGGTATTGGTCGCGATATTGCCCATCGAGATGAATTGC
Source organism: Thalassobium sp. R2A62 (assembly GCF_000161835.1). Taxonomy (GTDB): domain Bacteria; phylum Pseudomonadota; class Alphaproteobacteria; order Rhodobacterales; family Rhodobacteraceae; genus Thalassobium. Next base: position 2,901,976 of record NZ_GG697169.2, on the reverse strand, counting down.
CGGTTGCCACGATAGTCCGCACAGGCAATTTGCGATGGACCAATTACCTTGAGAAAGCCGCGTGGACCCCCGCGGTGCTGGACATACGGCCAGCCGTCTGGGTTCCCAGTTCCTAAATACATGCTCTCGCGAGACTGGATAAAACCAATATCATCAGGCGATAGTTGCTCTTGGGTCCGGTGGTTGTACCCAGCCTGATACTTTTCATAACTGCCATCATCGCGCTGAAGCTCTGCCACCGCGCGGTGAAACATCAAATCTGCGTAGTTATCCATGGTGCGTCTCCTTGCAGATCGAAACTGGCAACTTGTGACGGATAACAAAAGAGGCCATCGCAACACTGTGATGTTCTCGCCATCCCGTACCGGCTGCGCTAAGACAAGGTATGACCCAGTTCAAATCGCTCTTTGTGACCCGTCTCTATCAAGCCACTCTCGCCTCTAAAGGCGCTGTGGACCCGGCTGAACTAGAAAACTCTTGCCTCGTGATCGCCGACGACGACGAGGCCGGACAAGAATGGTGTGAGGCGAATGATTTCCCTGGGTACACTAGCTATGCGTCCTTGACCGACCTGCCCTGGCGTTTTCCGATCTTTGCAGATGTGGTCAAAGCGTTGGACGCTCATGTCGCGGCCTTTGCCGCAGATGCTGGATACGATCTCGATGGAAAAGAGCTAAAACTCGAAGATATCTGGATCAATATCCTGCCCGAGGGCGGCATCCATACGGCGCACATCCACCCCCACTCTGTGATTTCAGGCACGACATATGTGGCAATGCCCAAAGACACGAGTGCGATTAAATTCGAAGACCCGCGGCTAGCCATGATGATGGCCGCGCCGGGTCGTGCCAAAGACGTCGACGAAAGTCTGCGGCAGTTTGTCTACGTCCAGCCAAATGTCGGTGACGTGCTGTTGTGGGAAAGCTGGCTGCGCCACGAAGTGCCTATGAATATGTCCGAAGAAGAACGGATCAGCGTCAGTTTTAATTACAGTTGGGGATAAATTTCTGCGTATCTGATCTGCGTTCGAAATAAACCTGAAAGAGTTAGCCCCTAAACTCGCCCCAAGTTCAGAAGGACGCGGGGCTATGATGCGAATTCTTGTGGTGATTTTCTATTGTCTGGCTGCGCCTGCGTTGGCCGATCTCAGCTCGCTCTTTGTCAGCGCGAGCGCGCCCTTGGATCAGTCCCAAGCCAAGGCTGCGCGCGCCAGCCTCTTTGCCCCCCAGTCCGAGCGTAGCTTTTTTGCCCCCCTGCCCGACGCGCGCCCAGTCGTAGACGAGGCACCCCTCATTGGCACGGGCGAGGCTCCAATTGACCGGCTTCTCAATCTGATTGCGCAGGCCGAGGCGGGCAGCAAGGGGTATGACGCGGTGCAATATGGTGCGCGCGTCCTGCCCAAACGCCCGCCCACGGATCTGACATTAGGTGAAATCTATGTGTGGATCGACGAAACACCAGGCCAACCCCACGCAATCGGACGCTATCAATTCATCCCGCCGACCCTGCTCCGTGTCGCCGCCGCCCGCGGCTTTGGCCCCGAGACGCGGTTCACTTCAGGTGTACAAGACGCGCTCGCCCTCGTCCTGCTCGAGGACGCGGGGTTTGCGGAATTTCAACAGGGCGGATTGGATCGTCGCGATTTTATGCGCAATCTTGCACGGATTTGGGCGGGGCTACCGCTGCCCAATGGACGGTCATTTTACGAAGGGCACGCTGGCAATTCCGCGACAATGACTTGGGCCACCTTTGAAGGGGGCATGGCACAGATATGGCCGACCAGAGGATAAGGGCCAAAATCACCCCCTTGCATCACGCCAAAGAAAAAACCCCCGCTGCGTTAACAGCGGGGGCTTTCAAATTTCATTGCTCTAGGTTGCTCACTGCGATTGCGGGCTGTGACCGACCAGTGCCTAGCCTAAGTTAGTCGGCTGCGATCCATGAATTTCATAGAAACTAGAACGACTGGAACAATTCCGATGAATTCAGCTTTGGAAACGATTGCACTCTTTCTCAAGACTGCCGCTTTAGGGCTTACTGCGACCGCACTTTTTGTACTATTTTTCTTTCCTGCTGCGTTAGGGAAGCACTTTGAGCGCGTTCAAGATGGCCTAGAGGAAACAAACCATTCGATTGAATACTCATTCTTCGGTGTCAAACTCTCGCATGACGGCGAAGCAAAGGATGACTTGGTGATACTTCAAGAAGAGCTTGAGGAATTACGTCCGCTTGTCGCTTGCCTATCAGATGGCGACCTGGACTGTAGCTCTTCCCAAGAAGAGCAGGTGGTCCAAGTTAAAGAAGAGGTTGCCGCCGCCCAAGACATTGAACTGGGTCGAGATGGAAAGGTGCCGCTTAGTGGAGCCTGGGTTGTTTTGGCCGGCTCTGCGTCCTCTCTATCAGAAGCCAAAGAGGATTTAGGGCGGCTCGAAAACTACCGAACGAGGGACATTGTTTTTGCCAGCAATCGCTACCGTATTCTTGTTGCCTTCCACACACGCGAGGAAGCGAACACGGCACGGGCAGCGATCAACGAAGATGTTGGGCGTGATGTCTCATACGTTAGACTACTAGAAACGTGGTGCCAGGGGTACACTCGCCAACCACTCTATCTGTCTTGCACACGTCCTGAAATAAACTAAACGCAAAACAAAAGCCCCCGCTGCATGAACAGCGGGAGCTTTGAAATGTCCTAGCTCTAGATAGAGCGCCAGATTTACCAGTCTTCGCGAACGATTGTGCGGGTCTTCACCGGCAGCTTCATCGCAGCGAGGCGCAGGGCTTCGCGGGCGATTGGCTCGGCAACGCCGTCAATCTCGAACATCACGCGGCCTGGCTTAACCTTCGCCGCCCAGAAATCCACGGAACCTTTACCTTTACCCATACGAACTTCGACAGGCTTGGATGTGACAGGAGTGTCTGGGAAGATACGGATCCATACACGACCCTGACGCTTCATGTGACGCGTCATGGCACGACGTGCAGATTCGATCTGGCGCGCTGTTACACGCTCAGGCTCGATTGCTTTCAGGCCGTAAGTACCAAAGTTCAGGTCAGACCCGCCCTTTGCTTGACCTTTGATCCGACCTTTGTGAATTTTCCGGTGTTTTGTACGTTTTGGTTGTAGCATCTCAGGTCTCCTTAGCGACGACCGCCGGCACCGCGAGGTGCTGGGCCATCTTGGATCTCTTGTTGACGACGATCACGTGCAGCGGGGTCGTGCTCCATGATTTCACCTTTGAAGATCCAAGTCTTGATCCCGATGATACCATAAGCAGTCAGTGCTTCGACGTGTGCGTAATCGATGTCAGCACGCAGTGTGTGCAGCGGAACGCGACCTTCACGGTACCATTCGGTACGCGCGATTTCTGCACCGCCGAGGCGGCCAGCAAGGTTCACGCGGATGCCCAAGGCACCCATACGCATTGCGTTCTGAACCGCACGCTTCATAGCGCGACGGAAAGACACACGACGCTCGAGCTGCTGTGCAATGCTCTCACCAACGAGGGCAGCGTCCAGCTCGGGCTTGCGAACTTCTACGATGTTCAAGTGCAGCTCAGAGTCTGTCATCGCAGCAAGCTTTTTGCGCAGAGTTTCGATGTCTGCACCTTTCTTGCCGATGATGACGCCTGGACGTGCTGTGTGGACTGTCACGCGGCACTTTTTGTGCGGACGCTCGATGATCACACGGGACACACCCGCCTGATGGCACTCTTTCTTGATGAACTCACGCATACGCAGGTCTTCAAGAAGAAGATCACCGTAGTCTTTGGTATCCGCATACCAGCGGCTGTCCCAAGTACGGTTAACCTGAAGGCGCATGCCAATCGGATTGACTTTATTACCCATTATGCTTGCTCCTCGACTTGACGGACAACGATCGTAAGCTCTGCAAAGGGCTTGAGGATCTTGCCAAAACGACCACGTGCCCGTGGGCGTCCACGCTTCATCGTCAGGTTCTTACCCACATACGCCTCAGCGACGACGAGCTCGTCAACGTCAAGGTTGTGGTTGTTTTCAGCATTCGCAATTGCCGACTGAAGACACTTCTTCACGTCGATCGCGATCCGCTTGTGCGAGAAAGTCAGGTCGGTCAGAGCCTTGTCGACTTTCTTGCCACGGATCATTGCGGCAACCAGGTTCAGTTTCTGCGGGGATGTGCGAAGCATACGTGTTTTCGAACGTGCTTCGTTGTCAGCCACGCGGCGGGGATTATTATCCTTGCTCATGGCTTATTTCCGCTTCGCTTTTTTGTCGGCTGCGTGACCGTAGTAGGTCCGAGTTGGTGAATACTCACCAAACTTTTGGCCGATCATTTCTTCTGTTACGTTGACAGGAATGTGCTTCTTGCCGTTGTAAACGCCGAACGTCAGGCCAACAAACTGTGGCAAGATCGTCGAGCGGCGCGACCAGATTTTGATAACTTCGTTACGACCGCTTTCGCGAGTCGCTTCAGCCTTCTTAAGGACGTACGCGTCCACAAAAGGGCCTTTCCAAACTGAACGAGACATAGATTAACGCCCCTTCTTCTTGGCGTGACGCGAGCGGATAATAAGCTTTTGCGACGCCTTGTTCTTGTTGCGAGTGCGGGCACCCTTGGTTGGCTTACCCCATGGGGACACTGGGTGACGACCACCCGATGTCCGGCCTTCACCACCACCGTGCGGGTGATCGACCGGGTTCATGACAACACCACGAACACTTGGGCGGATGCCCTTGTGACGGTTGCGGCCAGCTTTACCAAAGTTCTGGTTCGAGTTGTCAGGGTTCGACACGGCACCAACGGTGGCCATGCATTCCTGACGTACGAGACGCAGTTCACCCGAAGAGAGGCGGATCTGAGCGTAGCCACCATCACGACCAACAAACTGAGCGTATGTACCGGCGGCACGCGCGATTTGACCGCCCTTGCCTGGCTTAAGCTCGATGTTGTGGATGATAGTACCGATTGGCATGCCAGAGAATGGCATCGCGTTGCCTGGCTTGATGTCAGCCTTGGCGCTTGCGATTACCTTGTCACCAACAGCCAAACGCTGTGGAGCAAGGATGTATGCCTGCTCGCCATCATCATACTGGATGAGTGCGATGAATGCAGTCCGGTTCGGGTCATATTCAATGCGTGTGATGGTCGCCGAAACGTCCAATTTGTTGCGCTTGAAATCGACGATACGGTAGAGGCGCTTTGCACCACCACCTTTGCGACGCATAGTGATCCGTCCGGTATTGTTCCGTCCGCCCGACTTGGTCAGACCCTCTGTGAGGGCCTTAACTGGGCGACCTTTCCAAAGCTCCGAACGGTCAATCAGAACCAACCCACGTTGGCCTGGCGTCGTCGGTTTATACGACTTTAATGCCATGATTATCTGTCTTCCGTTTGCTTGGCGACGCCCCGTAAGGCGCCATGGTTGTAGGGCCCCGAAGGTCCCGTATTTCAAAACTACAAACACCCCAGACGAATCTGGGGCGGTGTAGATGGGGGTGTGTAGGTGTATGGGGGGCGTGGGTCAAGCGATGTTGGGCAATTAGAGGCCTCAAACCCCTATTAATAATTGCCCCTATCAAACCCGGCAGTTCGACCACCAAGAGGCTGGCGCTACTTCTTATCGCGCGCGGCTTTCTCTTCTTTAGTCAGTTTGTTGCCCCACTGGTTGTTGCTCAGGCCCAATTCTGCGTTCGCAGGCTTGGTTTTGCCTTTTGTCACCGTACCACCCTTGTTCAGAAATTCCTGAATAAGGGCATCGTCAGTCGTATCTTTTGGAACATGTTTCATAGGGCTAGCCTATGCGGCTTTTCCGGTACATTCAACGAGCTGACACGACGTACGAAAAAACCCCGCCCTTGTTTCCAAGGACGGGGTTTCAAGCTCTTGCGAACCAATCTGGATTACAGACCGGTGTTCACGTCAATGGTGTTACCCTCTTCGAGAGTCACATACGCTTTTTTGACGTCTTTACGCTTACCTGGCTGACCGCGGAAACGCTTGGTCTTACCTTTGGTAATTGTCGTGTTAACCGCTTTGACCTTAACACCAAAGAGAGCTTCAACAGCTTCTTTGATCATTGGCTTGTTGCTGTCGATATGCACTTCGAACACAACCGCGTTGGCTTCAGAAGCCATCGTTGCTTTCTCAGTTATGATCGGCTTGCGGATCACGTCATAGAGTGCTGCTTTATCGCTCATTTCAAACGAGCCTCCAGTGCTTCGACACCCGCTTTGGTCAGAACAAGAGTGTCCGACTTGAGGATGTCATAAACGTTGGCGCCCATCGACGGCAGAATATCAACAGTGTCGATATTGCGCGCTGCAACGGCAAAGTTTTCGTTTACCTCTGCACCGTCGATGATCAACGCGCGCTTCCAACCCAGATCTTTGACCTGTTTTGCCAACGCGGATGTTTTAGCGTCCTTGAGATCAGCCACATCGATGATGACCAATTCGCCCGCAGTTGCTTTGGCGGACAGCGCGTGACGCAGACCTAGCTTGCGGAACTTTTTAGTCAGCTCGTGGCCATGCGACCGTACGGTTGGGCCCTTGTAGACACCACCACCGCGGAAGATCGGAGCCGAACGCGCGCCGTGACGTGCGCCACCAGTGCCCTTTTGGCGATAGATCTTCTTGGTCGAATATTTGACTTCCGAACGTGTCTTCACTTTGTGTGTGCCAGCTTGCGCATTGTTGCGCTGCCAGCGAACGACGCGGTGCAGGATGTCGATACGTGGCTCGAGACCAAAGATTGCCTCGTCCAGATCGACGGAACCGGCTTTGCCGCCGTCCATTTTGATTGCATCAGCTTTCATCGGTCTTGTCCCCTTCAGCTGCTGGAGCATCATCACCCTCAGCCGCATCGGCTGCGATGGATGCTTCTGCTTCGGCCATTGCGTCGGCTTCTGCTGCTGCTGCTTCTGCGGCGGCGGCTTCTGCTGCTGCTGCTTCTTCAGCTGCGGCTTCTGCGGCTGCTGCTGCGGCCAGCTTTTCAGCTTCTTCAGCGGTGGATTTCAGAGCGGCAGGATAGATCACGTTCTCAGGGATAGGCTTCTTAACCGCATCCTTGACTGTGACCCAGCCACCTTTGGAGCCAGGAACAGCGCCTTTGACCATGATCAAGCCACGGCCGGCATCTGTCTTAACAACCTGAAGGTTCTGAGTGGTGACTTTCGCCGCACCCATGTGACCAGCCATTTTCTTGCCTTTGAAAACCTTACCGGGATCCTGACACTGACCAGTCGAACCGTGCGAACGGTGCGAAATCGAAACACCGTGTGTCGCACGCAAACCGCCAAAGTTGTGACGCTTCATCGCACCTTGGAAACCTTTACCGATCGACGTGCCAGATACGTCTACGAACTGGCCTTCGAAGTAATGGTTTGCGGTGATCTCTTCGCCAACATTGATGAGGTTCTCAGCGGCAACGCGGAATTCCGCGACGCGACGCTTAGGCTCAACCTTTGCTGCAGCAAAGTGACCGCGCATCGCTTGGGATACGCGCTTAACTTTGGCTGTGCCTGCACCCAACTGAACAGCTGTGTAGCCATCAGTTTCCTGGGTGCGCTGTGCAACAACCTGAAGCTTGTCGAGTTGAAGAACGGTTACAGGAATCTGCTTGCCGTCTTCTTGGAAGATGCGGGTCATCCCGACCTTCTTTGCAATGATACCAGAGCGCAACATGGGTTAAGCTCCCATCACTTTGATGTCGACAGCAACGCCAGCTGCGAGGTCGAGCTTCATCAGCGCGTCTACAGTCTGTGGAGTTGGATCTACGATGTCGAGCATCCGCTTGTGCGTACGAATCTCGAACTGGTCGCGGGATTTCTTGTCGACGTGCGGGCCACGGAGAACCGTGAACTTTTCGATCTTGTTTGGCATCGGGATCGGGCCACGAACCGAAGCGCCTGTGCGCTTGGCTGTGTTCACGATTTCCTGTGCACTGGAATCCAGAACACGGTAATCGAAGGCCTTGAGACGGATGCGAATGTTTTGGCTAGCTGCCATGTCATCACCCTTTGTCTTTAGGGTCTTAACGGAGAGGAAGATGGCGGCTCATCCGGCACCCTCGTCGCGTCATATACTCCAACATAAAAAGGGCACGCATGGCGCACCCCTGTCGGATAGCGCGCGTATAGGGGGAGTCGCGGTATGGGTCAAGAGGTTGGTGTGCACCAAATGCAGCTGACCAAAAACGAGTGTTGTTCCGCAATGCGGACTTTGCTGCCATTTGGCATCCATGAGTGAAGGTCTGCTTTCAGCGCTTTACGACACATTTTTTCTGATACCTTTTTAATATTGGTTAAAATGGCCGCTTAGGTGAGTACTTTTCAAAATAACGTATGTTCTTCGGTCCAATACCATGTTCCGCGCTGAATGACGCGCCAAAGCGTTCGACAGCTTGCTCAACAACCCAATCTCTAAGGACTTGTTCAAATTGGTCTGAATGGGTTTCATTGCTGCCAACAAGATTAAAATGTAGCCCTCCGTCACCCACATGGCCAAAATCGCAAATCGTGACCCCAGGGGCGAAGTCCGGCAGTTCATTTTGAATCGCCTGCCTGAACGCCAACACGTCTGGCCGGCGAAATCCCAGATCGAACGCGTAGAGTTTACCTGCCGTGCGCACACCTTCGGAAAGCGCATGGCGCAGCGCCCACATATCGTCTGGCCGACCAAAAAGCGCGTCTTCGATGGCAACGTCACCGTTCTCCCACATGGTCATCAGCATTTGTTGCAATACGTCGTCCAAATCGGTTTCCCAAGGCACGGGCTGATTGGGGCGTGTCAGTTCGATCAAAAGTGCAATCTGCGGCACGGTGCCACCCGCAAACGGATTGCGCAGGGATGGCACGTGGTCAAAGGCGGCGTTCATCGCGTTTTGTGACATGAATTCAAATGCCGACAGCATTGGCCCCGCCATCTGTTCAAGCGCTTGAAGCAACGGGAAAATAGCCGCATCGTTTGGAGGCACGACAAGCGCCGCTGATTGCTGTCTCGTAATCGGTTCAAGATTGAGCACGGCTTGCGTGATGATTCCAAAGTCAGCACCGCTGCCTATGGCCAGTTGTTTCCAATCGGTCCCGATGTTAGCCTTACGCACCGGACCACCAAGCTGGGCAAGCTCACCCACGTCTGTCACAATATCGAGCCCCAACACATGACGCCGCACATCACCGTAACGTAAAAAACGACCGCCGCCCGTGTTTGTTGCAATCATTCCGCCAATTTGGGGGTCCGAGCCGAGATCAATCGGAAAGTGCAATCCGTGTTCGCTCAGGCGTTCATTAACCTCAGACAGGTGGAAACCGGCAGATATGCGCAAGGAACGGTTCTCAATATCTACGTCGAAGACCTCTTTCATGCGATCAAAACTGATGACAACTTGTGTTCCAGTTTCATCAGGTATCGAAGCGCCAACCAGTCCAGTGTTGGCCCCTTGCGGCATGTAGAAAATATCCAAAATCTTGAGGGCTTGAATGGCGGTAAGCAACTGTGATGTCGTCCGTGGACGCAAAACCGCAAGGGCCTTGCCCGTTTCCCCCCTAACACCCGCGACAAAACGGGCGGTGTCTGCGGGAGCTTCAAGCACGTCCATGTCCGGTAGCGCGGATTTTAGATCAACGAAACGCGTCATACCGCCTGGCCCAAGGCGTGTTGTAACGACTGGTCTTGAATCGCTTGGTACATGCTAAATTCATCTGCAGGTTCCGCACCCAAAGCGGCGACAAATTGCATGCGACTGGATTGAGTCATTTGCGCTTTTGACGTTTCATCCCCGAGATTCGATTGAAAAATTCCAGCGGCACTGACAGGCAAAAAATCTTCGTAGATAATTGGTGAAATCTCAACTGTGCCGCGATCCAACATGTCTGCAAGATCACCAGACGTACCACCCACAGCATTGTAACGGAAATATGCAAGGCCATCGTCATGCAGGTCACGCCAATCATCAGGGAAGGCCGCGAAGGTTTTGTTGAGCTCGGCGATATAGTCCATGCTGTTGCTACCATCGGGGTTTGGTAAAATCTTGGCACGTGTTTCGGCCAGCAGCCGATCATAAAGTGCACGACCTTTTGGCGTTAAGGCAACGCCGCGTTCCTCAATCTCGCCAAACCTGGCGGTGTGGTTGCCAGCATTCTGCGCACCCACAAAACGCACTTTTTCTTCCAATGCTTTGAAACTGGTTTGCCGCAATAAGATCGGACATGCCCGTTTGGGCGGGCCTTCCACTATCGCTTTTGTCGAGAGGCCATAATCGATCATCCCTTGTTGAGCCGCATCAATATCGAGCGTGCGTGGCGTCAAATGATTGATGTGTGGCCCCTGAAAACCCACGACATCTGCGATCAACCGGTGGGCGTCGTGTAGTGTTTGATAGACATCCGCGGTCACAATGGCATCTTCGGCCCAGCGGAATGTTTCAAGTACCTCTTTGATGAAATCGGCCGTATCAGCGTCGTTCAGGCCACCAGCCTCTTCTGCTTGTTTCGTCAATGCAACGGCGCGGTCCGTAAAAATGTTGCGTTTGGACAATGTGTTTTCTGCGATAGCCCTGAGGGCGTCGTCTTCAATCAATTCGAGCCGCAGCAATGACGTGAAGACACGAAACGGATTGTGCGCCAAGGCGTCATGCCCAATTGGCCGGAACGCCGTCGCATGGACTGGGATGCCCGCAGTGCTCAGGTCGTAATAGCTGACTGGGAACATCCCCATCACCGCAAAAATACGACAGATCATCGACAATTCGTCGGCGGTCCCGACCCTGATCGCGCCGTGGCGTTCGTCTGAGATACGCTGCAAATCTTCGTCTGGGTTGATGCGCAGGTCTGCGGCGCGGGAGCTCGATAAAACGACCTCATTGACGCCATTTACAATGTCAAGAAGATTGGAATAGGCAGGAACCTCGGCGCGATACATCGTCGACATTGCGGCAGAAAAGGCAGAGCGGATATCATCGGAGCGTACAAAGTCAGACATGGTTTTTAGACTTTCGATTTCAACAAAATTACGGCACGTGTCAGACGCGTCATCGCATCGCCCAGTTCGGAAACGGAATAGGCAAAGGACATGCGGAAAAAACCAGGCGCACCAAAGGCTCGGCCCGGCACCAACACAAGGCCACTTGATTGCAAAACATGGGCGCAGAAATCCGCATCTGTTTCGATCAATGTGCCGTCCGGTGTCTCAGCGCCCAAAAGGTCCATACACGACGGGAACAGATAGAACGCACCATCGGGCAAAAGCGCCGAAAGACCATCGATTGCGTTCACCTCAGTCCAAAGTTTATCGCGGCGTTTTTGAAATTGTGCACACCGTGTCGCCAGATAATCTTGGGGACCGGTGAGCGCGGCCAATGCTGCCGCCTGACTGACCGAAGACGCACCCGAGGTCACCTGACCTTGCACGGTTGTCATGGCTCTAATTAGGGCTGTCGGCCCAAGCCCCCAGCCAAGACGCCAGCCCGTCATCGCATGCGCTTTGGACACGCCATTCACAATTAGGGTGCGGTGTTTCAGATCAGGGACCGCCTGCGTGAACGACGTAAACGGGACAAAGCGAATATGTTCATAAATCTCGTCAGCCATGACCCATACATTGGGGTAACGCAGCAAAACGTCCCCCAATGCCGTCAGTTCTTGCGGGGTATAAATCATCCCGCTGGGGTTGGATGGCGAGTTGAGCAATAGCCATTTTGTCTTTGGCGTAATCGCGGTCTCTAGCTGCGCAGGTGTCAGCTTAAATCGCGCAGTTTCGCTGGTGGGGATGATGACTGGTTTGCCACCAAAGAGACCAACCGCGTCTTGGTAGCTGGTCCAGAACGGCGCAGGCATAATGACCTCGTCGCCGTCGTTCAGGCTGGCGGCTAAGGCATTCGCGATCACCTGCTTTGCACCTGTCGAAACGATCACGTTTTCTGGCTGCAAATCGCCCTGAGCATTCTGTGCAATCGCAGCCCGTAGCGCGGGTTTGCCTGCGGTTGGTGGATACCGCGTATCTCCCGCGAGGATCGCCTTATGCGCCGCTACGATCACATGTGGGGGCGTTGGGAAATCAGGCTCGCCGGTGCCAAGCGACAGCACATCCTCGCCCGCTGCACGCTTCGCCGTCGCAGATTCGGACAATTGAACAATTTCGGATATCGCCATATTAGCGATGCGATAGGCCTTTTGAAATGTCATTAGGATAGCCTTGATTTTGAGAAGTTGCGCTGCACGGCCGAGACGAACACAGTTATAATCCCAGCAAGGATCAGGTAGAAAACGGCGGCATATAGATATGTGTTCAGGTCGAAATTGCGGGCAAATACGGTGCGCGTTTGCCCCATAAGATCAAGGACTGTGATCGTCGATATCAACGCACTCCCCTTCATCAATAAAACCAGTTCATTGCCGTAAGCAGGCCATGCGATCCGAATGGCTTGCGGCAACATGATGCGGCGCATGGCCGTCAGCCATGACATCCCGATGGATTGCGCCGCCTCCATTTGCCCTTTGTCCACGTTAACAAGGCCACCACGCAAAATCTCGGATACATAGGCGCTGGTGTTCAGGACGAGCACCAACAACCCGACAGCCCAAGGATTTTTGAAGAACACCCAAAGGGGCCCCAAACCGTCAGCACCAAAACTGCCGATCCCGAAATAGACGATCCAAAGCTGCACCAGCAATGGCGTGCCGCGAAAACAATATACAAGAACGTTTGAGGGCCACGATAGCACAGCATTACCCGACATGCGCCCAAGCACAAGGCTCACGGCCAGCAGAAACCCTAAGATTGAAGACAGGACCAACAGTTCGATTGTAACGGCCAACCCATCAATAAATCGCGGGCAAAACCTTTCAAACAATGCACCAGAGACAGGTGAGAGCCCGGCACACACACCATCGGAGACTGAAAATTTTAAATCTTTGTACATCGGTTTATGTTCCTGCAATACCACGGCGCGAACGCTGCTCGGCCCAAGCACGGCCTAAGTCGGACAGCAGCGTCATCATCAAGTAAAGCGCGCCTGCCGCGGCAAAAAACGTCAATTGGCGTCCCTCGGTTTCGCCTCCAAGTTTTGAAATGCGCAACAGTTCGTCCAACGCAATTACCGCTGCCAAAGAGGTGTCTTTGAGAACAACCATCCAAAGATTACCAAGCCCCGGGATCGCATAGCGCCACATCTGCGGGAAACGCACGCGGCGAAACACTTTTCCCACGGACAGACCAACCGCTTGCGCCGCTTCAATCTGGCCTGCAGGCACCGCAAGATAAGCGCCGCGAAAAATCTCGCAGGCGTATGCGGCAAAAATTGCGGACAGCCCTGCAACAGCGGCGACAAACTTGGGAACCTCGGCACGGGCGTCGCTACCAAAAGCGTTAAGCAATGCGTTGATCAACTGATCGGACCCGAAAAAAACAATCAGTAAGATCAAAAATTCCGGCATCCCACGAATGAAAAGTGTGTAGCCTTCGGCAAACCAGCGTAGCAGCACAAAGCGTGACAGCTTGAGGGCTGCCAAACCAAGGCCCATGACCAAACCAAGCGTCATTGACCACAACGCGAGCGTGATCGTAATCCACGCACCCCGCAAAAGATCATCGCCCCATCCGGTGCTGCCAAAGGCCAAAGGGCCAAGGAATGAATTCATTGTTTCCATACGAATACCAGCGGTACGCCCGACATTGATAACATCGGGCGCACCATGTCTTTAATAAATGTCAGTGCCAAAGTATGCGTCACTAATAGCTTCGTATGTGCCGTCCGCGCGGATCGTCTCGAGGGCCGCGTTGAATGCATTGGTCAGTTCATCATCACCCTTTCGGATACCGATGCCGATCTGGTCGTTGATGTCGATTTTCTCGTCGATGTAACCAAGACCGCTAGTAGTGTTCAGCACTTCGGCGGCTGGCAGGAAGTCCATGACGATGGCTTCGATACGACCAGCTTCCAGGTCGGAAACAGCAGCAGGGTTGGTGTCATAAAGACGCACGTCTGCGCGGCTGCCGAACTGATCCTCAGTCCATTGCCAACCGACCGTCGAACGTTGCGCGCCGATGGCCACATCGCCCAAACCTTCACGTGTCAGATCTGACCCTTCTTTGCCCAAAACGCTCAGGTAATTCGAATAGTAAGGCGCAGTGAAGTTGATCGCCTCCAGACGCTCCTCAGTGATGGACATCGACGCGATAATAGCATCGTATTTGTTGTTCACGAGGCCAGGAATGATGCCATCCCAATCTTGGGCAACAATTTCGCATTCGCGGTCCATCGCGACACAAAGCGCCTTTGCGATATCGACATCAAAGCCGACAAGTTCCCCGTCAGATGTGACATTGTTGAACGGAGGATATGCGCCTTCTGTTGCAATCCGCAGAACGTCTTGCGCCTGTGCTGTTGTTGTCATTGCCACAACGGCAAGACTGGCACCAATAAGTGTCTTTTTCATTTCTTCTCTGCCTTAAAGTTTAAAGAACCTTGGTCAGAAACTGCTGGCACTCGGCTGTTTTTGGCATGCCGAAAATAACGTCCGGAGTGCCTTCTTCTGCGATCCTTCCTTGGTGCAGAAAAATGACTTTGTCTGAAACCTCGCGCGCGAACCCCATCTCGTGAGTAACGACGACCATCGTTCGCCCTTCGGCTGCGAGGTCCTTCATGACGCTAAGAACCTCACCAACCATCTCTGGGTCCAGCGCTGAGGTTGGCTCATCAAACAGCAAAATTTTGGGATCCATCGCCAAGGTGCGGGCAATGGCAACACGTTGCTGCTGACCACCTGAAAGTTGGCTCGGGTAGTTGTCTTTTTTGCCGGCAATTCCGACACGATCCAAAAGGGCTTCAGCCCTGGCTATGGCTTGGTCTTTTGACAAGCCCAAGATCTGAACAGGTCCTTCAATCACGTTTTGTAAAACGGTCATATGCGCCCAAAGATTGAATTGCTGGAACACCATTCCAAGGCGCGCACGAATGACGCACAACGCACGGAGGTCGCTGACCACCATGCCATTCTTGCTCTGCTTTAAGGGTAACTTTTCGCCGTCGATGAATATTTCACCGCGCGTCGGAGTCTCAAGCAGATTGATACACCGTAGGATCGTAGACTTGCCCGACCCTGACGCTCCTAACAGCGAAACAACCTCATGTTCATCAGCGTCAAAGCTGACTCCTTTTATCACTTCAAGCGCGCCGAAGGATTTGTGCGATCCTTCGACGTTCAGGTATGATTTGTGCCCGTTAGCCCGCATAAAGCGAACCAGTTGGCATCGCGAGGAAGTCATCCAGCGAGATGTCTTCTTGCTTGAGGAAACCGGAATTGGGCAGTTTTCCATCGCGGACCATTTCAATGATCGCGACGACGGACCCCGCAGTTGTCCACGCAATCGCCGTCCGCTGTTGGCCTGCGACCTCAATGGGGCGAAAGCCGCGCACAAATTCGCGACGTTCTAGACGACCATTGATATGGCCTTCGGCACTAGCATGCACATAGACTACATCGTCTTGGACAGGTGGTTTTGCGTTGATCAAAATCTCGCCCGCTTCTTCACGACGGTCCCGCATCAGAAGTTCATGGAAGAAGAAATTCATCTGCTGCACATGGCCAGGGTAACGCATTGTCTTATAGTCAATATTTGCGACGCTGCCCTGATATGTCTCGCACATCGTTCCCAAACCACCCGACGTGGTGAACGCCTCCAGTTTCATGCCATCGATGTAGACGTCTTCGACCCATTCCATCGGGGACACCCACTTGCGCTCGCCGTTCTCAAGGACCTCACAGTCGTTCAGATATTCGTTGACCACTCCCTCTGGGGACCAGTTGAATGCATAGCCCATCAATCCGGTCGGATGCTGTGGCAACGCTCCAACGCGCATCTTACAGACCCTGCAATCATCAAACTGGGAAATCAGATTTGCGCCCACAATTCCGATGAAACCGGGGGCCAAACCACATTGCGGAGCCATCAGGCTTTTGGCGGTTTTGCTCATCTCGATGATCGCGTTTGTCGTGGGCACATCTTCGGTCAGATCAAAATAATGCACACCTGCATCATGAGCGGCTTGCGCCAGTGCGATGTTCAACTGGAACGGCAGGCAAGACAGAACAGCGTCTTGTTTGCCAAACTCTTCAACGACGTCAGTTGCCGATGACAAATCCAACGTCTTAAATGCAAAGGGCAGATCACCCTTCGGGGCTTCTTTGTCGATGCCCGTAACTGTGAAGCCGGAATTGTGCAGCAATTCTGCTGCCAGACGGCCGATCTTACCCAGACCGAGGACTGCGATGTTTTTCATATTTTTAATCCTAAATGTCGAATTTGATGCCCTGCGCAAGCGGTAGCTCGCGCGAGTAGTTCACGGTGTTGGTCTGCCGACGCATGTAGGCTTTCCACGCGTCAGAGCCGCTTTCGCGTCCGCCGCCGGTTTCCTTTTCGCCGCCAAACGCCCCCCCAATTTCAGCGCCAGAGGGGCCGATGTTGACGTTAGCAATCCCGCAATCGGATCCTGCTGCTGACAAGAAAAACTCGGTCTCGCGGACATCCGTTGAAAAGATGCACGAGCTGAGTCCCTGAGGCACTTCGTTCTGAATGACGATCGCATGCTCCAGCCGTTTGTATTTCACGACATAAAGAATTGGTGCGAATGTCTCGTGATGCATGATCGCGGTTTGCGATGGCATTTCGACAATGGCAGGGTGGACGTAAGCCGCGCCGGGGAAATCCCCTTCAAGCGCCTGCCCGCCGCCATGCACAACGCCGCCCTGATCCTTGGCTTGGATCAAACCGCGCGCCATGGCATCCATCGCGGCGGTATCGATCAAGGGGCCAACCAAGGACCCATCGGTCAGCGGGTCACCAATCGGCAAACCCGAGTATGCCTTTATCAATTTCGACATCAACGTGTCATAAATGTCCTCGTGCACGATCAGGCGGCGCAGCGTGGTACAGCGCTGACCAGCAGTTCCAACGGCAGAGAAAACGATAGCGCGCAACGCCATTTCCAGATCAGCAGAGGGGGCCACAATCATCGCATTGTTGCCGCCAAGTTCAAGGATGGTACGCCCCAAACGTTTGGACATGTCATTGGCAACAGCGCGCCCCATTGGCACAGACCCCGTTGCGGAAATAAGTGCGACTTCTGGTGCGGCGGTCAGGGCTTCACCAAGATCACGTTGACCTATCAACACTTGGATCAAACCATCAGGCGCGTCATCACCGAACGCCTTTGTCACGCGGTCACAGATGACCTGCACTGCCAACGCTGTAAGCGGCGTTTTCTCGGACGGCTTCCAGATCACTGGATCGCCACACACTAAGGCCAAAGCCGCATTCCAGCACCACGGAGCCACAGGAAAGTTAAAGGCGGTGATCACCCCAACAGGTCCCATCGGATGCCACGTTTCGCGCATCGCATGCCCGGGACGTTCCGACGCAATAGTCAAGCCGTAAAGCTGCCGGGACAGGCCGACAGCGAAATCACAAATGTCGATCATTTCCTGAACTTCGCCCAAGCCTTCTTGAACGATCTTACCGCACTCTAACGTGACCAGACGGCCAAGGTTATCCTTCTCGCGGCGCAATTCTTCGCCCAGCAAGCGCACCAATTCACCGCGGCGTGGCGCAGGCACCAATCGCCATTTGTGGAACGCAGCAGCAGATCGTGAAATGACAGCTTTCGCATCCTTTGGCGTGTGTTCTTTAAGTGTCGCGACAACGCTGCCATCGACAGGCGTTGTGACGTCTAAACTACCCGTATCATCAAGCGATTCACTCAATTGGCACGCCGCCAAAAATTCTGAATAGGTTGTATTTGTTTTCGTTGCAGGCATTGCTTGCCGCTCCTCTTACCGACTCGTTTGAACAAATGTCGGCGGGCGTGGCGCTAAACAAAACACTAATTTGTCTTCCTATTCGGGAAAATTATGACTATTCGTCAAATTCAACGAAAGAATGGTCCTTATGGACGACATAGACAAAAGATTGCTCCTCCTCCTCACGCGCGACGCGCGCGCTTCGGCGGCAGATTTGGCGCGGGCCTTGTCTGTTTCACGCGGCACGATCCAAAACCGCATTGATAAATTGATGCGCTTGCGCGTGATCGAGAAATTCACGATCGAGGTCGGAAGCGGTGAGAAAGACAACCAAATCAGCGCGTTCGCCCTAATACACCTGAAAGCCGATGATGACACAGTCGTCAAAGCCTCTCTGCATCGCCTCGAAGAGGTCTCCAAGGTCTCAACCTTAAGCGGGACGTTTGATCTGGTCATCGAATTGCGATGCGCCTCACTCGCACGACTAGACGCCGTGCTGGATCAGGTCCGCGCTATGCCAGATGTTGCTGATACGCAAAGCCACATTAGGTTAAGGACGTGGAACAATTAAAAGACTGCAAACGTCAGCACTTCAACGGCAGTTAAACGCAATTAGCGGCCATTTCTGCATTGCGCAGCATATATCACTCTGGGCTCAAAGCAGACGTTCCTTCGTAACAACGTAAAAAGGCCCCTGCAATTGCGGGGGCCTTTCTATTCTTTAGCTTCGCGTTCGGGCTCCCGCCCGAGCAACCCTCGATTAGGCGAGGATTTTGGAAACCACGCCAGCGCCGACTGTGCGGCCGCCTTCGCGGATCGCAAAGCGCAGACCTTCTTCCATCGCAATCGGTGCGATCAGTTCAACTTCGAACTTCAGGTTGTCGCCAGGCATAACCATCTCAGTACCCGAAGGCAGCTCAACTGTGCCAGTCACGTCAGTTGTACGGAAGTAGAACTGTGGACGGTAGTTCGCGAAGAACGGCGTGTGACGGCCGCCCTCGTCTTTGGTGAGGATATAGGCCTCAGCTTCGAACTTGGTGTGTGGTGTCACGGATCCTGGCTTGACCAGAACCTGACCACGCTCAACGCCTTCACGGTCAACACCGCGAAGAAGTGCGCCGATGTTGTCGCCAGCTTCACCGGAATCCAGCAGCTTGCGGAACATTTCAACACCAGTACATGTGGTCTTGGATGTGTCACGGATACCAACGATTTCGATTTCTTCGCCGACGTTGATCACGCCACGCTCGATGCGGCCTGTTACAACTGTACCACGGCCAGAGATCGAGAATACGTCCTCGATTGGCATCAGGAACGGCTGGTCAACAGCACGCTCTGGTGTCGGGATGTACTCGTCAACAGCAGCCATCAGCTTCTTGATCGACTCTTCACCAATCTCTGGTGTGTTGCCTTCCATCGCAGCCAAAGCCGAACCTGGGATCACAGGAATGTCGTCGCCTGGGTAGTCATACGAAGACAGCAGCTCGCGGATTTCCATCTCAACGAGTTCCAGCAGCTCTTCGTCGTCAACCTGGTCAACTTTGTTCATGTAAACGACCATCTTCGGGATACCAACCTGGCGGCCCAACAGGATGTGCTCGCGCGTCTGTGGCATCGGGCCATCAGCAGCGTTCACAACCAAGATCGCGCCGTCCATCTGAGCAGCACCAGTGATCATGTTCTTGACGTAGTCAGCGTGGCCCGGGCAGTCGACGTGCGCGTAGTGACGGGACTCTGTCTCGTACTCAACGTGTGCAGTCGAAATCGTGATACCACGTGCTTTTTCTTCTGGCGCGCCGTCAATCTGGTCATACGCCTGGAAGTCACCAAAATACTTGGTGATCGCAGCTGTCAAAGTCGTTTTGCCGTGGTCAACGTGGCCAATCGTGCCGATGTTGACGTGCGGCTTATTACGTTCAAACTTTTCCTTACCCATGGTGAGGCTCCTTATTAGTTTGTTGGGGACGGGTCGCCCGCCCCCGATGTTTCAGATCAAGCGAATTTCGCCTGAATTTCGTCCGAGATGTTGCTTGGCACTGGCTCGTAGTGGTCGAACTGCATCGTAAACTGCGCACGGCCCGAAGACATGGAGCGCAATGTGTTGATGTAGCCAAACATGTTCGCCAGAGGCACAAATGCGTCGATCGCGATTGTGTTGCCACGTGGTTCCTGACCAGAGACCTGGCCACGGCGCGATGTCAGATCGCCAATGATGCCACCAGTGTATTCTTCTGGTGTGATCACTTCGACTTTCATCACAGGCTCGAGCAATTTCGCGCCGGCTTTCTTCATGCCTTCGCGCATACCCATACGTGCCGCGATTTCAAAAGCCAGAACCGAAGAGTCCACGTCGTGGAATTTACCTTCGATCAAGGCCACCTTGAAGTCGATGACAGGGAAGCCAGCCAACGGACCAGAGTCCATGACCGAGTTGATGCCTTTTTCAACACCTGGTATGTATTCCTTAGGCACCGAACCACCAACAACGCGGCTTTCGAACGAGTAACCTTCGCCTGGCTCTGTCGGCATGAGGATCATCTTGACCTCAGCAAACTGACCCGAACCACCCGACTGTTTCTTGTGGGTGTAGACAATCTCGGCTTCGCGCGAGATGGTTTCACGATAGGCAACCTGTGGCGCACCGATGTTCGCCTCAACCTTGAATTCACGCTTCATGCGATCAACAAGAATGTCGAGGTGAAGTTCGCCCATGCCC
This sequence comes from Thalassobium sp. R2A62, assembly GCF_000161835.1. GTDB lineage: Bacteria > Pseudomonadota > Alphaproteobacteria > Rhodobacterales > Rhodobacteraceae > Thalassobium. Next base: position 2,881,483 of record NZ_GG697169.2, on the reverse strand, counting down.
TTCATGATGGTCTGACCAGATTCGATGTCAGTTTCCACGCGGAAAGAGGGGTCTTCGGCCGAGAGACGCTGGAGCGCGAGGCCCATCTTCTCTTGGTCACCCTTTGTTTTTGGCTCAACGGCGATCTCAATCACAGGATCAGGGAACGTCATTGTTTCGAGGACAACAGGATCGCTAACCGCACACAAAGTGTCACCAGTTGTGGTGTCTTTCAGACCACCAAGCGCGATGATGTCGCCAGCGAATGCTTCTGCGATTTCGTCACGGTCGTTGGAGTGCATGATCATCATACGGCCAACACGCTCTTTTTTACCCTTAGTCGAGTTCAAGAATGTGTCGCCCTTTTCCAGCTTGCCGGAATAGATGCGTGTAAATGTCAGCGAGCCAACAAAGGGGTCGTTCCAGATTTTGAACGCCAACGCCGAGAATGGCATTTCGTCATCCGCACGGCGTGCGATGTCACGAACTTCTTCCTCGTCGCCCGGCTTAAAGCCCATGTAGTCGACAACGTCGAGCGGGCTCGGCAGATAGTCGACAACAGCGTTAAGCAGCGGCTGAACACCTTTGTTTTTGAACGCAGAGCCACCCAGAACCGGCACGAATGCCATGTCCAATGTGCCCTTGCGGATCAATTTACGCAGAGTAGCGATGTCAGGCTCGTTGCCTTCCAGATACTCCATCATCGCTTCGTCGTCTTGCTCAACAGCAGCTTCGACAAGCTTGGCACGCCATGTGTCAGCGAGATCTTTCAGTTCATCGCGGATCGGTGCTTTGACCCAAGACGCGCCGAGGTCTTCACCCTCCCACAGCCACTCTTCCATAGTGACGAGATCAACCATGCCCTCAAGCTCGGTTTCGGCGCCAATTGGAAATGCGATTGGAATAGCACTAGTGCCGGTACGGTCTTCAACCATCTCAACACAGTTGAAAAAGTCAGCGCCGATTTTGTCCATCTTGTTGACGAAAACCATGCGCGGAACTTTGTAGCGGTCAGCCTGACGCCAAACAGTCTCTGTCTGAGGCTCAACACCAGCGTTGGCGTCGAGAACACAAACAGCACCATCGAGAACCGCCAGCGAACGCTCAACTTCAATAGTGAAGTCAACGTGGCCAGGGGTGTCGATGATGTTCAAGCGGTGCTTGGGGCTATCAGCAGTCGAACCGTCTTCTGTACGTTCCCAAAATGTGGTCGTCGCAGCCGACGTAATAGTAATGCCGCGCTCTTGCTCTTGCTCCATGTGGTCCATGGTAGCTGCACCATCGTGCACTTCTCCGATGTTATGCTCTTTGCCAGTATAGTACAGGATACGCTCGGAACAGGTAGTTTTACCTGCATCGATGTGCGCCATGATACCAAAGTTGCGGTACAGTTCGAGGGGATATTCGCGTGCCATTTTGGTGCTTCCCTTTTACCAGCGGTAGTGGCTGAATGCTTTGTTCGCATCGGCCATCTTGTGAGTGTCTTCACGCTTTTTGACGGCAGTGCCGCGACCATTGACAGCATCGACCAGCTCACCAGCCAGACGCTCTTCCATGGTGTTTTCGTTGCGTGCGCGTGCGGCTTTGATCAGCCAGCGGATCGCCAGAGCTTCGCGGCGCTCGGGGCGAACTTCGACAGGCACCTGGTATGTCGCACCACCGACGCGGCGCGAACGAACTTCGACGGAAGGTTTGATGTTGTCGAGTGCTTCGTGGAACACTTCGACAGGTGCTTTCTTCAACTTGTCTTCAACGCGGTCGAATGCGTTGTAAACGATGCGTTCGGCGGCGGATTTTTTGCCGTCGATCATCAGGTTGTTCATAAACTTAGAGAGAACGCGGTCACCAAACTTTGCGTCTGGCAGAATCTCGCGTTTTTCAGCGGCGTGGCGGCGGGACATATCTTATTCCTCTTACTTAGGACGCTTGGCGCCGTACTTCGAACGGCGCTGCTTACGGTCTTTGACGCCCTGGGTATCCAGAACACCGCGAAGGATGTGGTAACGCACACCGGGAAGGTCTTTTACACGACCGCCACGGATCAGAACCACAGAGTGCTCCTGAAGGTTGTGGCTTTCACCTGGGATGTAGCTGATGACCTCAAAGCCATTCGTCAGGCGCACTTTGGCAACCTTACGCATTGCCGAGTTCGGCTTCTTAGGTGTTGTTGTATAAACACGAGTACATACACCACGTTTCTGCGGGCACTGCTCGAGGTGCTGAGATTTAGAAATCTTACGTTTTGGCTGACGCGGCTTGCGGATCAGCTGCTGGATCGTTGGCATTGGGCGTTTTCCCCGTTCCTACACATGTGTTGCGGACCTGTCGGTCTGCGGTTTCAAATTTCCGTCGCATGCGTCCATGCGGCGACGTCTCGGTCTGCCAAAGGCCCTAAGCTTCGTGCAGTTGTCATTCCAACAGCACGAAAAACCCGCAGTCATTCCCTTACCGGAGGAATGGTGCGGTGGGCTTACAGAGGATCGGGCAAGCATTATGCCGGATCGTGATCACTTCAGCTCTGATTTCGTTGGATCAGGGCGTACCCCTCTCCGAGTGCGCGTCGTATAGGAGGAGTCGGTCGATGTGTCAACAGCACCTAGCGGTGCGGAACAGACCGCGCAGCAATCCCTTCGGCGCGACGTTCACGGGCAAAGGCAAACAACCCCGATCCGACGACAATTCCGCTGCCGATCCACGTCAGGAAATCGGGCCAATCTCCAAACGCGATAATTCCGACCAAAATGGCAACGACCAGCCCAGTGTACCGAAACGGCGCGATAAAACTGACATCACCCTGACGCATTGCCATGATGATCGTCAGATAGGCCAAGATAATCGTGACACCAGTGGCTATGATCGTCGCTATTTCAGCGCCATTCGGGATCACCCACGGTTCGGGTGGGGATAGGCCAAAGCTGTTGGTCCACCCCATCAACCCTGCGAACAAAGTCACCGCAAGCGCCGTCGCCAAGGTCACGGTAAGCGACGGGATATTGGGGCTGAGCGATCGCGTCACAATATCACGGACGGTCGCGCAGATGACGGTCGCAACACCGTAGACCGAATAGATTGTAAAACTGTCAGCACCCGGTCGAACAATCAGCAAGACACCGCCAAACCCGACAAGGATCGCGAACCACCGCCGCCAGCCAACCGTTTGCCCCAAAAACACTGCGCTGGCCAAAGTGACGGTGAGAGGCAAAGCCTGCAAGATCGCGGTGAGATCGCCCAAAGGCATATGAAACAGGGCTGCGATAAAGAAGTATGCCGCCAAAGCCTCAGCCAGACACCGGACCAGAATGCGTCGTTTGTCTTCGGCGGTTGTTTTGATCCGTAGCAATCCACGATACCAAACGACTGAAAAGAGGAGGATTGACGTCAGAACACCGCGCAGAAAAATCGCCTCGAACAACGGAACGCCGCCGGACAACGACTTCATCAGGCCATCGCCAATCGCAAAGGCGGACATGGCCACCATCATCAAGACAGCGCCGCGTTGGTTGATCGAAAGCGTGTTCATAGATCCGCCCTAACACCCGTCCAGACTGGACGCCATAGTCTGTGCATGTTTGGGTGGGGTATGGGCAAACCAACAAAACACTTGGTCATTGCAGCGATGCGAAACGAGGGTCCGTTCATCTTGGAATGGGTCGCGTGGTATCGGATGTTGGGGTTCGAGGTTCTCGTCCTGACCAATGATTGCACTGACCGCTCCCCTGCCCTGTTGGATGCGTTAGAGATGGCCGGCTGGCTGACCCATGTGCGGCACCAACCGGTCGATGGTGAAGCTCCAAAAAAATCGGCCCACCGACACGCCCGTCTCCACCCCGGAACGCAAGCGGCTGACTGGATTTTTGTCTGTGATGTCGATGAGTTTCTCGTGCTGCATCGCGGGGACGGGACCGTCGCGTGCTATCTCGACAGCTTTGACATCCCCTTTCGTGGGATCGGCGTGCATTGGCGGTGCTTTGGCACGTCGGGCGTCGATGACTTTGCGGACACACCGATCCACCAGCAATTCGTTCACGCATCCGAGCATCAGCATTGGGTTAATCGAAACTTTAAGACGCTGTTTCATGGCCCCAAGGATTTTGGATCATTCGGCGCGCACGGCCCACGGATGAAGAAAGGGCGCTGGGGTACCCCCCAAGAGCGCCTAATCACCGGTGACGGCACCGAAATCGAAAGCTACCACCCCCGCAATTCGGCCCTCTATAAAACCGAGATCCCGATGATCACCCATGAGACCGCACAGATTAACCACTATATTCTGCGGTCTTTTGAGAGTTTCTCGCTCAAGCTCGGCACCCCAAGCGCCAGCCGAGGCGTGAACCGATATACGCCGATGTTCTTTGAAAACCACAACCGTAACGAGGTCGAGGATCGTTGCGCGTTCGGCTACTCAGAGCGGTTCGCCAAAATCCATGCAGAAGTAATGGAATTGCCCGGCGTCGCACTGCTGCACCACATGTGCGTGGCTGACTATGTCGAGCGTCTATGCATCGCATCCGAGACGAAACTGATCGATGACGCTAGGTGGATCGCGGCGATGAACCATATTGAATAGGACAGTCCTATGGCCAATCTCAACGCAAACGACCGCGCCTTGATCGAGGGAAAACCAGCCCTGATCGTCATCGATATCCAAGCCAGCACATTCATTGATGACAGTGCGGTGCGGTCAATCGACAACATGCCTGGGTACAAAGAACGGATGCTGCTGGCGCGCGACGCGCTTGATGCTGCCCGCGCGGCGGATATACCAGTTATCTTTATCCAAGAAGTGCACCGCCCTGATTTGATCGACTTTGGGCGCGAGCTAGATGGTGACGAAGACATTCATTGCCTCGAAGACAACCCAAAGACCGAAATTGCCGTTAAAGAGATGGACTTTCGTCCGACAGATATCTTGATCCGAAAACGTCGATATTCGGCGTTCTTTGGAACGGACTTTGAAATCATGCTGCGTGGCTTGGGGATCGATAGCTTGATCATGGTCGGTGGCCTGACTGATGTCTGTGTTCACTACACCTTTGCCGATGGACACCAGTCTGACTACTTTTGCCGCGTGATCGAAGATTGCGTTGGAGGATCTAGTTTGGACGCGCACGAGGCATCTTTGCGGGCAATGGAATACCTGCAAACTGGGGCGCGGCGATCGCTCTCGGAAACCCTTGATGCGATGGCGAAGTACGCCAAGATCTAGAACGAAAAAGGCCCCCGCGTTTCCGCAGAGGCCTCTCTCAATTCTTATGACAGTCGCTTAGTCTTCGCGGCTCTCAGGTGTGTCGACGATCATTGTATCGAACTCGTCACCCCCGATGAGGTCTTCTGCCGGTGCCTCGGTCGGAGCAGCAAGGCGCGCGGCCTCTTCTGCTTCTTCGCGGCGTGCGGTCAGTACCACGTTGTCACGCTCTGTTGCGATACGTGTGACACGCTGAGTTGCGCCACCAGTACCCGCTGGGATCAAACGACCCACGATCACGTTCTCTTTGAGACCAACCAGTTTGTCCCGCTTGCCCTGAACCGAAGCTTCGGTCAGCACGCGCGTTGTTTCTTGGAAGGACGCAGCAGAGATGAACGACCGTGTTTGCAGCGATGCCTTGGTGATACCCAAGAGGATCGGCTCACCCTGAGCGAGACGCACGCCTTTGGCGGTTGCTTTCTCGTTCGCGGCGTCAAACTCGGCCTTATCAACGTGCTCACCTTTGAGGAGGGTCGTCTCACCGCTGTCCAGAATTTCCCATTTCTGGAGCATCTGGCGCACGATAACCTCGATGTGCTTGTCGTTGATTTTCACACCTTGCAAACGGTACACGTCTTGCACTTCGTCGATCATATAATCAGCGAGCGCTTCGACACCCATAACCGCAAGAATGTCGTGCGGCGCAGGGTTGCCATCCATAATGTAGTCGCCTTTTTGAACGAAATCGTTCTCGGCTACTGGGATGTGCTTGCCCTTGGGCACCATGTACTCGACCTTGTGATCCGGATCTTCCGAGCTCTCGATCGCGATGCGACGCTTGTTCTTGTAGTCCTTACCAAAGCGCACATAACCATCGATTTCGGCGATGATCGCGTGATCCTTTGGACGACGAGCTTCGAACAATTCAGCAACACGTGGCAGACCACCTGTAATGTCCTTGGTCTTGGCGCCCTCACGCGGAATCCGCGCGACAACGTCACCAGCGAACACAGGATCACCGTCTTCAATCGACAGAACCGCATCAACGGACATCGGATAGGCGACGGGGTTGCCGTCATCCTTGAGCACAGGCTCACCATCCGAACCAACCACGATGATTTTTGGCGCCAGCTCGTTGCCTTTTGGCGCAGAACGCCAGTCGGTTACGATCTTTTGCGTCATACCAGTCGCATCGTCGGTGTCCTCGCGCACAGCGATACCGGCGATCAGGTCAGAGTACTTTGCAGTACCCGCCTTCTCAGCGATGATCGGCAATGTGTAAGGGTCCCACTCGAACATCTTGTCACCACGGGCGATTTTCGCACCGTCTTTGACAAAAACCTTCGAGCCGTAGCCGACTTTGTGGTTCGCCAGTTCCTGACCGTTGTCGTCCATGATCGCCAGAACCATGTTCCGGCCCATGACAACCTGCTCGCCTGCTTGGTTCTCAAGCAAAGTTGCATCACGGAACTCGACTTTACCTTCTTGGCTGGCTTCGAGGAACGATTGTTGGCCACCTTGGGCAACGCCACCAATGTGGAATGTCCGCATCGTCAGCTGTGTACCCGGCTCACCAATCGACTGCGCCGCGATGATACCCACCGCTTCGCCTTGGTTAACCAATGTACCGCGTGCAAGGTCACGACCGTAACAGGCAGCACAGACACCATCGTCTGCTTCACATGTCAGAGGCGAGCGGATGCGCATTTTGGCAACGCCTGCTTCTTCGATTGTGTCTGCCTTGCGCTCGTCGATCAGCTCGCCAGCGGAACAGATAACCTCGTCTGTGCCAGGACGCAGAACGTCATCAGCAGAAACACGGCCCAGAATACGCTCGCCCAAAGACGCAACAACTTCACCATCGTTAACCGCAGCCTCAGCTGTGATTGCACGATCAGTTCCGCAATCGTGCGAACGCACGATACAATCCTGAGCCACGTCAACCAGACGACGTGTCAGATAACCAGAGTTAGCTGTCTTAAGCGCAGTATCCGACAGACCCTTACGGGCGCCGTGGGTCGAGTTAAAGTACTCAAGAACGGTCAGACCTTCCTTAAAGTTCGAGATGATCGGTGTCTCGATGATCTCGCCGTTCGGCTTCGCCATAAGACCACGCATACCGCCCAACTGTTTCATCTGAGTGACCGAGCCACGCGCACCAGAGTGAGCCATCATGTAAACCGAGTTCGGCTCCATTTCAGCACCCGCCTCGTTGCGCTTGGACGCCGAAATCGTGCCCATCATCGCATCGGTGACTTTGTCGTTTGCCTTTGACCATGCGTCGACAACTTTGTTGTACTTTTCACCCTGAGTGATCAGGCCGTCCATGTACTGTTGTTCAAAGTCTTTGACCTGCTCGCGGGTCTCGTCGACGAGTTCCCACTTGGTGTCAGGCACAACCATGTCGTCCTTGCCGAACGAGATGCCAGCCTTGAACGCGTGGCGGAAACCAGCGGTCATGATCTGGTCACAGAAAATCACGGACTCTTTCTGACCACAGTAGCGGTAGACGGTGTCGATGACCTGCTGCACCTCTTTCTTGCGGAGCAAGCGGTTGAGCAGCGCGAATGGCGCCTTGGCGTTGAGCGGCAAGAGCGAACCGAGGATGACGCGGCCAGGCGTCGTGTCAAAACGGACCTGAACTTCGTTACCTTCGTCGTCGATCTGGGGCACACGTGCTTGGATCTTCGAGTGCAAGTGCACCTCGCCAGCGTCGAGAGCGTGCTGCACCTCGTCGATGGATCCGAAGACCATGCCTTCGCCAACCATGCCTTCACGCTCGAGACTGATGTAGTACAGACCCAGAATCATGTCCTGCGAAGGAACAATGATCGGCGCACCGTTTGCAGGCGACAGAACGTTGTTTGTCGACATCATCAGAACACGCGCTTCCAACTGGGCCTCAAGGCTCAGAGGGACGTGAACCGCCATTTGGTCACCGTCAAAGTCGGCGTTAAACGCGGAACACACCAGCGGGTGCAGCTGAATGGCTTTGCCTTCGATAAGAACCGGTTCGAACGCCTGAATACCAAGACGGTGCAGCGTAGGCGCACGGTTCAGCATGACAGGGTGCTCGCGGATAACCTCGTCGAGGATATCCCAAACTTCGGGACGCTCTTTTTCAACGAGCTTCTTGGCTTGCTTGACTGTCGATGACAGACCTTTTGCCTCGAGGCGAGAGTAGATGAACGGCTTGAATAATTCGAGCGCCATCTTTTTGGGTAATCCGCATTGATGCAGCTTCAATTCCGGACCGGTTACAATGACCGAACGACCGGAGAAGTCGACGCGCTTACCCAAAAGGTTCTGACGGAAACGACCCTGCTTACCCTTGAGCATATCGCTCAGGGATTTCAGAGGACGCTTGTTCGCACCTGTGATGACGCGACCACGACGGCCGTTGTCGAACAATGCATCGACAGATTCCTGCAGCATCCGCTTTTCGTTACGAACGATGATGTCAGGTGCGCGCAGTTCGATCAGACGCTTGAGACGGTTGTTCCGGTTGATCACACGACGGTAAAGGTCGTTGAGGTCGGACGTCGCGAAACGGCCACCATCCAGCGGCACCAGCGGGCGCAGCTCTGGCGGGATCACAGGCACAACTGTCAGGATCATCCATTCTGGACGGTTGCCCGACTCGATGAACGATTCAACAATCTTCAGACGCTTGATGATCTTCTTTGGCTTCAACTCACCAGTTGCCTCGGCCAGATCAGCGCGCAGCTGCTCAGCCTCAGATTCCAGATCAATCGCCTGCAGCATCTCGCGGATCGCTTCGGCACCGATGTTCGCTGTGAATGCGTCCATGCCGTATGCGTCTTGTGCGTCGAGGAATTCCTCTTCGGACATCAGCTGACCGTATGTGAGGTCGGTGAGACCCGGCTCGATGACCACGTAGTTTTCAAAGTACAAAATACGCTCGAGGTCACGCAACGTCATATCCAGCATAAGGCCGATGCGCGATGGCAGCGACTTGAGGAACCAGATGTGTGCAACAGGCGAGGCCAGCTCGATGTGGCCCATACGCTCGCGGCGTACCTTTTGCAGCGTAACTTCAACACCGCATTTCTCGCAGACAACGCCGCGATACTTCATGCGTTTGTATTTGCCGCACAGGCATTCGTAATCTTTGATCGGCCCAAAGATACGCGCACAGAACAGACCGTCGCGCTCTGGCTTGAAGGTACGGTAGTTGATGGTCTCTGGCTTTTTGATCTCACCGAACGACCACGACAGGATGCGTTCCGGGGAGGCCAAAGAGACCTTGATTTCGTCAAATGTTTTCGCCGGTGTGAGCGGGTTAAACGGGTTGTTTGTCAGTTCCTGGTTCATTTTCAAATCCTTGAAAGGGGCACGTTGGGAAACAAGCGGGGGCGCGGGTCTGCGCCCCCATTCACGGGGTTAGACCCCGTTATTCGTCTTCCACCGTATCCAGGAGTTCCATGTTGAGGCCGAGGCCCCGGACTTCTTTCACGAGCACGTTGAACGACTCTGGGACACCAGCCTCAAAGTTGTCCTCGCCTTTGACGATGCTTTCATAGACTTTCGTCCGTCCAGCAACGTCGTCCGACTTGACCGTCAGCATCTCTTGCAGCGTGTATGCCGCGCCATATGCCTCAAGCGCCCAGACTTCCATCTCACCGAAACGCTGACCACCGAACTGGGCTTTACCACCCAGCGGCTGTTGCGTCACAAGGCTGTATGGGCCTGTCGAACGAGCGTGGATTTTGTCGTCCACAAGGTGATGCAGCTTCAGCAGGTACTTGATGCCGACGGTGACAGGGCGTGCAAACTGCTCGCCTGTGCGCCCGTCAAACAGAACCGACTGACCGCTCTCAGAGAAACCAGCACGTACCAGCGCGTCGTTCACATCCGCTTCTTTTGCACCGTCAAAGACGGGCGTCGCGATTGGAACACCACGTGCCACGTTACCAGCCGCCTCAAGCAACTGACCTTTGTCCATACCTGCGATGCCTTCGTCATAGACGTCGTCACCATAGGCGATCTTCATCGCGTCACGCACAGGTGTGAGATCGCCAGAACGGCGGAATTCACCCAGAGCGTCGTCAATCTGGATACCCAGACCACGTGCCGCCCAACCCATGTGAGTTTCGAGAATTTGACCGACGTTCATACGCGATGGAACACCGAGCGGGTTCAGAACGAAATCGACCGGAGTACCGTCAGCAAGGAACGGCATGTCCTCCATTGGTACCACTTTCGAAATCACACCTTTGTTGCCGTGACGACCGGCCATCTTGTCGCCTGGCTGAAGCTTACGCTTCACAGCAACAAAGACTTTGACCATTTTCATCACGCCCGGAGGCAGATCGTCGCCGCGGCGCACTTTCTCGACTTTGTCCTCGAAACGAGCGTCCAAGGCACGCTTTTGCGCCTCGTATTGCTCGTTCATGGCCTCGACGATTTGAGCGTCACCCTCTTCTTTCAGGGCGAACATCCACCAATGGCTGCGTGGTGTCTCTTCCAGCAGGTCAGCGTCCACAGTTGTGTTCGCCTTCATGCCTTTAGGACCTTTGACAGCCACTTTGCCCATCAGCTGATCGCGCAGACGTGCATAGATGTTGCGATCCAGGATCGCCATCTCGTCGTCGCGGTCTCGGGCAAGGCGCTCGACCTCTTCACGCTCGATCTGCAACGCACGTTCGTCTTTTTCGACGCCGTGACGGTTAAAGACACGAACCTCAACGATCGTACCAAAGTCACCCGGTGGCAAACGCAACGACGTGTCACGCACGTCGGATGCTTTCTCACCAAAGATGGCACGGAGGAGCTTCTCTTCCGGTGTCATCGGGCTTTCGCCTTTTGGTGTGATCTTACCTACGAGGATGTCCGCTGGACCAACTTCGGCGCCGATATACACGATGCCAGCCTCGTCAAGGTTGCGCAGAGCTTCTTCGCCAACGTTTGGAATATCACGGGTGATTTCCTCTGGGCCGAGCTTGGTGTCACGAGCAGCGACTTCAAACTCTTCGATGTGGATCGAAGTAAAGACGTCGTCGCGTGTGATACGCTCGGAAATCAGGATCGAGTCCTCATAGTTGTAGCCGTTCCAAGGCATAAACGCGACGACCACGTTTTTACCCAGAGCCAATTCACCGATGTCCGTGGATGGACCATCAGCAATAACTTCGCCCTTTTGAACAGTGTCACCCACCTTCACCAGCGGACGCTGGTTGATACAGGTGTTCTGGTTCGAACGCTGGAACTTGCGCATGCGGTAGATATCAACGCCTGGATCACCGACTTCGAGATCGTGGGTCGCACGTACAACGATACGGGCCGCATCAACTTGGTCAATAATACCTGCACGTTTCGCCATGATTGCCGCACCAGAATCGCGTGCCACAACTTCTTCGATACCGGTACCCACCAATGGGGCCTCGGCCTGAAGCAGTGGAACCGCCTGACGTTGCATGTTCGATCCCATCAGCGCGCGGTTCGCGTCGTCGTTCTCGAGGAACGGGATCAGCGAGGCCGCAACCGAGACCAACTGCTTGGGTGAAACGTCGATCAGATCAACGCTCTCGGACGCCGCCAACATGTAGTCACCGGACTGACGTGTAGAGACTAGCTCGTTTACGAACTTGCCGTTCTCGTCCAAATTCGCGTTCGCCTGCGCAACAGTGTGGCGCATCTCTTCGGTCGCAGACATGTACTGGACTTCGTCGGTTACAACGCCGTTCTCAACCTTGCGGTATGGCGTTTCGATAAAGCCGTACTTGTTCACACGCGCGAATGTAGCGAGCGAGTTGATCAGACCAATGTTCGGACCTTCCGGTGTCTCAATCGGACACATACGACCGTAGTGCGTTGGGTGCACGTCGCGCACCTCAAAGCCAGCACGCTCGCGGGTCAAACCGCCTGGGCCCAATGCAGAGAGGCGGCGCTTGTGCGTCACTTCGGACAGTGGGTTGGTTTGGTCCATGAACTGCGACAGCTGGGACGAGCCAAAGAACTCGCGAACCGCAGCAGCAGCTGGTTTCGCATTGATCAGATCCTGAGGCATGACAGTGTCGATCTCTACCGACGACATACGCTCTTTGATCGCGCGCTCCATGCGGAGCAGACCAACGCGGTACTGGTTTTCCATCAGCTCGCCAACAGAACGAACACGACGGTTGCCGAGGTGGTCGATATCGTCGATATCGCCGCGGCCGTCGCGCAGATCAACCAGCGCCTTGATGCAGGACACAATGTCCTCTTTGCGCAGTGTCCGTTGAGTATCCTCAGCATCCAAAGCCAAACGCATGTTCATTTTCACACGACCAACGGCCGAGAGATCATAACGCTCGCTGTCAAAGAACAGGCTGTCGAACAATGTCGATGCCGCATCAACGGTGGGCGGCTCGCCCGGACGCATCACGCGGTAGATGTCCATGAGAGCAGTTTCGCGGCTCATGTTTTTGTCGTTCGCCATGGTGTTACGCATGTACGGACCGACGTTGACGTTATCGATGTCCAAAACAGGTATCGTTGTCACGTCGTTGTCGACCAACTCTTTGAGCGAACCGCCGATGACTTCGCCATCTTTGTCCATCTCAAGCGTCAGCTCGTCTCCAGCTTCGACGTAAATCGCGCCGTTCTCTTCGTTGATGATGTCCTTGGCTACGAATTTGCCAACGATCTGATCATAAGGCAGCAGCAATTCTGTCACCGCACCTTCGTCGATCAATTTCTTTACCGCACGTGGCGTGACTTTCTTGCCTGCTTCCGCAATCACTTCACCGGTTTTCGCGTCTACCAGATCATAGATCGGGCGAGTGCCGCGTACACGCTCAGGGAAGAACTTGGTGACCCAACCTTTGTTCTTCTGATAGGAGTAATCGACGGTGTTGTAATACGCGTCCATGATGCCTTCTTGGTCGAGACCAAGCGCATAGAGAAGCGTCGTTACCGGCAGTTTCCGGCGACGGTCGATACGTGCGAACACGAGATCCTTGGCATCGAATTCGAAATCCAACCAAGAACCACGGTACGGGATGATCCGGCATGCAAAGAGCAATTTGCCCGACGAGTGGGTTTTACCCTTATCGTGGTCAAAGAAGACGCCCGGCGAACGGTGCATCTGGGATACGATCACGCGCTCGGTGCCGTTCACGACGAACGTACCGTTTGGCGTCATCAAAGGCATGTCGCCCATGAACACGTCTTGTTCTTTGATGTCTTTGACCGACTTGGCGCCTGTGTCCTCGTCAATATCAAACACGATCAAGCGCAGCGTCACCTTGAGCGGCGCGCTGTACGTCATGTCGCGCTGCATGCACTCTTCGACGTCGTATTTCGGTTTTTCAAGTTCGTACTTTACGAACTCGAGTACGGCTGTCTCGTTGAAGTCTTTGATCGGGAATACCGACTGAAACACACCTTTGATACCTTCGCCATCGAGTGGCGCGAGTTGATCACCGGATTTCAGGAACAGCTCATAAGATGCTTTTTGCACCTGAATGAGGTTCGGCATTTCTAGAACTTCACGGATTTTACCGTAATATTTGCGCAAGCGTTTCTGACCTAGGAAGGACTGAGCCATGTGCGTCGTCACCTTTCAAATCTCTATGACAGAACGCCGGTGGGTCTCGGCATTCTCTCATCTGAGAACGGATATCAGTTTCGGCCAATTCGTGGTGCCCGTCCCAAAGGGCACCTCCCGACCATGAAACCTATCCAAAAAGACGCCAAACCCGTTGACCCCTATTAAGACAGGTGCGGCTGGACCAAGGTTTCCCCTGATCCAGCCATGTTTTGTTGGACCAACGCGGCGGTCCAGACGACCGACTTAGGCCAGCTCGACTTCTGCGCCAGCTGCTTCCAGCTTGCCCTTGATGTCTTCTGCTTCGGCTTTGTCGACGCCTTCTTTGATCTTGCCGCCAGCTTCAACGAGGTCTTTGGCTTCTTTGAGGCCCAGACCAGTGATGCCGCGAACTTCTTTGATCACGTTGATTTTCTGAGCGCCAGCGTTCTTGAGAACAACGTCAAACTCAGTTTTCTCTTCTGCAGCTGCACCGCCAGCGTCGCCGCCGCCAGCCACCATTACTGCGCCGCCAGCTGCGGGCTCGATGCCATACTCGTCTTTGAGGATGGTTTTCAGTTCTTGTGCTTCGAGAAGGGTAAGACCAACGATCTCTTCAGCAAGTTTCTTCAGATCAGCCATTATACTGTTTCCGTTCTTTCTAGATGTGTTCCAACGTTTCGCAATTCAACAAAACGAAGGTCTTAAGCTGCTGCTTTGTCCTCTACGGTAGACAAAATGCTCGCGATGTTGCTTGCAGGCGCGCCAATGGCACCGGCGATGTTCGAGGCAGGCGCACCAATACAGCCAACGATAGAAGCAATAAGCTCCTCGCGGGATGGCATTGCTGCGACGGCTTTAACACCGGCGACGTCCAACGCATTCTCACCCATAGCACCGCCAAGGATTTGCAACTTTTCGTTGCCCTTGGAGAATTCCTGAACCACTTTGGCTGCTGCCACAGGGTCTTCGGAATAGGCGAGAACGGTCATGCCCGTCAGGTATTCAGCGATGCTTGCGCAAGGCTTACCTTCAAGGGCGATCTTGGCGAGCTTGTTTTTGGCAACGCGAACTGCACCACCCGCTTCACGCATTTGCGCGCGCAGGTCTTGCATCTCAGCAACTGTCAGACCTTCGTAGTGGCTAACCACAACGACGCCAGAGCTTTCAAAGATTTGGCCGAGATCGTCGACCAACTGTTCTTTTTGTGCTCTATCCACAGTTTCACTCCAAAATTGGAAGGGATATCCCTTCCGGCTCAGTTTGATCCCCACCAAAGCAGGGACCGTTTCGGGTCCAATTTCAGGGTCCCGAGGCCACGATCGCCCGAGGTTGCCCTCGGAAATCTCGTCTCGTTTCCCATCTCAGGAAGGAATTATTCAGATTGCTCTGAACCCTCCGTCTCGGACAGAACGAAGCCGATTGCCTGGCTCCGCTAAATGGCCCCCGCGAACGGGAACCAAATTCTTATGCAGCAGGCTTAGTTGCCTGTTGCGGAATCCACGGCGATCGTGACGCCTGGGCCCATTGTCGAAGAAAGGCAAACCTTCTTCATGTAGGAACCCTTAGAGCCCGATGGTTTGGCTTTTTGAACAGCGCCGACAAACGACAGAATGTTCTCTTCCAGCTGCTTAGCTGTGAAGGACGCTTTGCCAACGCCGGCGTGAACCACACCAGCTTTTTCGACTTTGAACTGAACTTCGCCGCCCTTCGCTGCTTCAACAGCTTCTTTGACGTCCATAGTCACTGTACCGATCTTCGGGTTTGGCATCAGGTTGCGTGGACCCAAAACCTTACCCAGACGACCAACGATAGGCATCATGTCTGGTGTTGCGATGCAGCGATCGAATTCGATCTTGCCGCCTTGGACGACTTCCATCAGATCCTCTGCACCAACAATGTCAGCACCCGCCGCTTTGGCTTCGTCTGCTTTGTCGCCGCGTGCGAACACAGCCACACGCATGGTTTTGCCTGTGCCGTTTGGCAGAGCAACCGTGCCGCGAACCATCTGGTCTGCGTGACGTGGGTCAACACCGAGGTTCACAGAGATCTCGATAGTCTCGTCGAACTTGGCTTTTGCGTTGTCTTTAACCAGTGCAACCGCTTCGGCGACTGTGACGTCTGCTTTGCCTGCGAATGCCTCGCGAGCTGCAGTTGTGCGTTTTCCGAGCTTAGCCATTACTTCACCTCAATGCCCATAGACCGTGCCGAGCCGAGGATGATCTGCATCGCGGCTTCTACGGTGTTTGCGTTGAGGTCCTTCATTTTGGCCTCTGCGATTTCCCGGACCTGCTTGGACGTTACCGTACCAACAATCTCACGCGATGGGTTGTTTGCACCCGACTTCACCTTGGCCGCCTTCTTCAGGAAGTAGGACGCAGGTGGTGTCTTGATGTCCATCGAGAACGATTTGTCCTGGTAGTATGTGATCACGGTCGGGCAAGGTGCGCCTGGCTCGAGTTCCTGTGTCTTGGCGTTGAACGCCTTACAGAATTCCATGATGTTGATGCCGCGCTGACCCAGTGCTGGGCCTACGGGCGGGGATGGGTTGGCTTGACCTGCAGGAACCTGCAGCTTCATCGTGCCAGCGATTTTCTTGGCCATGGGGCCTCTCCTTTTTCAACACCCTCGGGACGCGTCCCTCGGGTTCTTGGTTGTGTGGTCCGGATTGCCGTTCGCGAACGACGCCCCTCCCACATGCACATCAGATCTCTTTGACGACCTGTGTGAATTCCAGCTCGACCGGAGTAGCCCGGCCAAAGATCGATACCGTCACCTTGAGGCGCAGGTTCTCTTCGTCGACTTCTTCGACCATGCCGTCGAAATCTTCGAATGGACCGTCAGCAACCTTAACCTTTTCGCCCACTTCAAAGTGGATGAGCGTGCGCGGGCTCTCTTCGCCTTCCTGCACGCGGTTCAGGATCTGGTTCACTTCTGCGTCCCGCATTGGCATCGGGCGCCCCTGAGGGCCCAAGAAACCCGTGACGCGGTTGATTGAGTTCACGAGATGATAGCCTTCGTCAGACATCTCCATGTGGACGAGAACATAGCCCGGCATAAAGCGACGCTCAGCGGTCACTTTCTTGCCACGCCGAATCTCGATGACCTCTTCTGTAGGCACCAAAACTTCGTCAATCTGGTCCTGAAGCTCAGCTTCTTCGACAGATGTTCTGATTTGCTCGGCAATCTTTTTCTCGAAGTTCGAGAGTACGCTTACCGAATACCACCGTTTCGCCATCTGTGTCTCAACTCCGTGCGACGGATCCCCTGAACAATCAACGGATCAGTTTTATTCAAATTCATCAGATGCTTAGGCCATCAAATCCTCAATTTTCCCGCAGAACAAAAATCGGCGCGCAACACGATTCGCCGCACGCCCCTGAGGAAAGTCCGCCGCATGTACCCCCAAGTGCCTGAAACATCAAGGGGGTAGTTGGCAGATCAGCTACCGAAAAATCCGAGAACGCCCTGCAGACCGGACCGAATGATCAAGTCTACGATGCTAAAGAAAACCGCTGTCAACGCGGCCATGATGAACACCATGATCGTTGTCAAAACCACTTCGCGACGGGTTGGCCAGACAACTTTGCTGACTTCGGCACGAACTTCGTTGATGAACTGGATAGGGTTAGTACGGGCCATCTGCGCTGTCCTTTGATCTCGTAGATGGCGACATACGCCGCGCGGCGCGGGTTTTCAAGGGGCCGCGCAGTGACTCATCCGTTCGGCTCTAACACCGTTACACCCTTGATCGCCTTGATCCTGTCGATGTCCCGCGCATAGATCGCGCTAGATGCGGCCAAGGCGTCTGCATCATAGGGCGCAAACTTGGGATACTCTGCCGAAACAGGATAGGTCTCGCGGGCCTGTTCGGCGGACTTGGGGTCACCGTTCTTTTCGAACCATTCCAATGCAATCTCGACCGCCTTTACCGACAAGCCCTGATGCAGTGGTGCCTGAAACGGATCAATCATTGGCCCCAGCTTCCAGCGCAACATACGCCGCCAAATCAGCCGCAACACATCGTGGTAGTCTTCGTATCGCCATACGAACACCTTGGAGATTCCGTCGATCGCTGTAATCCGGCGCACTAGATGCGACCAATCAATGTCTTGTGGTGCGACAGTCCGGTTGTAGGCCTGCCATGACATAGGCCGACCAGAGAACAACTTTTGACTATAGGCTGACATGATAAACTGCGCAGGGTCACGTACACCCAAGAAGATCTGTAGCTTGTGCGGCGCGATATTCTCGACCAACTGGCTGAGGTATCCCACGGTCTTGGGATAAAGAGGAATGTCCAGCGTCCGACTGCCACGGTGCAATGCACCTATGAAATTCTCTTCGGACACGACCACACGCGCATTACCCCGCGCCATTTCTTCCAACTTTTCACGTCCGGTCCAGTTGCGTTTGTCGATATATCTATCATCGACCGCGAACAGATGGCGCGGGCTCTGGTACGGCTTTCTCAGATAGTTCGGCCCGTAATAAACAATGCCCGCATCACGCAACAGTTTCCGATTCACTTGCAGCGTCTTCTGCATGTGTGTCGTCGCAGTTTTATGCGCACCGATATGAAGCGCCAACGTGATCTGTTCGGGAGAAGTGTCAGGCATAGACATGCGCCTTTGGTCGGCTGGCAGGGGCTGAGGGACTCGAACCCACGACCCTCGGTTTTGGAGACCGATGCTCTACCAACTGAGCTAAACCCCTATGCCAGATTTCCGGATATGACACTCGCCATAGGGAATCAAGAGAGCATTTACGGAATCCCGCAATCAACTGTGCCTTTCGCACGTCTCTCTTTTTGAACTGCGACAAAATCAAATGCCCCGTAACCCACTCTTACCTTGGCCCAAGGCTAGCATCGCGGTTGCGTTGACGACAATCACAATCAAAGGGCAGGCCCAGATGCGCAGCGTCGATGATTTTGCGAATGCCCAATAGGACGATCTCGACGAAGCCGTGCTGGCACGCGTGGCCCGAGTGCCGACCATGCTAACCTAGCTCGAACAACGGCTCTATATGTGGCTGACGATTCTCGAGCGCGCGCAGACGCTACAGAGAATTTGGCGCCGGCTTTCGGATCAAACGCGCCATGGCCGCCGTCCGTGCCAACCCTGGCAAATGGATCAGCTGGGAAATGTCGCCGCCGCCCTAAATCGAGCGCGAGACCACCAGACCGCGGTCCTTAGCTTAACACCTAAATCAGCCGAGGCCGCTTTTGACCGTGGCCAGCAGATGGTCAGACGCCTTGGCCAACAGGCTTGCATCGGTACCACAGGCAACAAAGGTGAAGCCTTCGTTCAGCAACTCGCTCGCAAAAGCCGGATCAAGAACCAATGTGCCGACTGGAATGCCCCGCGCGATTAGCTTTTGTGCCGCCGGTTTGATCAACGCCCAAACTTCGGGGTCCATCGGTTTGCCAACTTTGCCAATGTCTGCCGCGATGTCACCCGGACCAAAAAATATGCCATTCACACCGTCGACTGTCGCAATAGCCTCGGCCTGTTCGACGGCGGCTAGAGTTTCGAGTTGCAATAGCACGGTCGTCTGGTCTTCGACACGTGCGACATAGTCTGTGATCCGGCCGAACTTGGTCGCGCGAGTGGCGCCTGCGACGCCTCGAACCCCGCGTGGCGGATACCGAGTCGCAGCGATTGCCTGTTCCGCCTCTTCCACGGACTGGATCATCGGGAAAAGAATGCCGGGTGCGCCCAAATCCAACAGGCGTTTTACCGCGACCGTATCGTTCCACTCGACCCTGACGATCGCGGTGGTATCGCTCGCGGCATAGGCCTGAAGCTGCCCCAGAACGCTTTGATAGTCATTCGGGCTATGCTCCATATCGACCAAGGCCCAATCATACCCAGCGGGGGCTGTCACATCGGCCACAAAGTTGCTGCACAATGTGATCCAAAGGCCAATCAGTTTGTCCCCACGGCCCAGCGCGGCGGTGAACGCGTTTGGTTTCAGTTTCATCAGATGATCGCCTTCTCAATGATTTTGCGTCCTGCGGGAATACGGTCAAAATGGAACTGAGTCATGTCTAAGGTCTGACACTTGCCGTGGACCATGATCTCGGCTGTCCCGCGTCCCATCGCAGGCGATTGCTGCAAACCATGTCCAGAAAATCCATTGAGAAAGAAGAAATTCTCGACCTCCATATGTGGACCCATAATCGCGTTGTGATCAAATGTGTTCATCGAATAGTGCCCAGCCCATTCAGACTGCACCTTGATCGCTTCGAACTGAGGGATACGCGTGGCAAGTATTGGCCAGACGTGGTTCTCCCAGGTACTGTGATCCATGACAAAGTCATCGTACTCGACTGCCGGATCAATCTCAGAATGCCCACCACACTGATAGGTGCCGCCACCGTTTTCCCGCACGTGAACACCTGAGGGGTCAATTGTCAGCGGCAGATCACGGTCCAACGGCTGTTCCGCCGAGAAAATCCACGAATACCGTTTGCGCGGCTCCACAGGTATGGTGATCCCAGCCATCTGTGCTGTTCGTGCGGCCCTAGGGCCCGACGCGTTCAAAAGCTGACCACAGGCTATCACGTCGCCAGATTGCAGCGTGACGCTCTCAACACGCGTGCCTGCCGCATTCTTGGTGATCGCAACCACTTCGTTTTCAACATATTCAACACCACGTTCGCGGGCAGACTTGCGCCACCAGTCAAACACGGCAGTGGCATCCCAGTATCCTTCGTCCACCAGATTGATCGAACCCAGAACAATGTCATCGACGTTATAGAACGGATACGCGGCCTTGATCTGTTCCGGCGTCATCAGCTGCGTTCCAGCGCCCGCTGCGACCTGTACTTCACGGCTTTCGCGCAGCACGTCGGCAAAACCCTCGTTGTCAGCGAGATACATGTAGCCAAACGACCGGATGGACAGATCGGGCACTCGGTCATCATCGCCCATATAGCGCGGCAGGTTTTTGACAAAGTCCGCAGCGAATTGACTGATCCGTACATTCAAATCACCCGAGAACTGCTGCCGCATGCAGGAATTGGTGTGCATGGTCGACGTGTTCTCGTAGCTTAGATCACGATCAACGACCAAAACCGTGCCATCAAAGTCTTTATCGTCCGACAAAAACCACGCAGCAGACGCCCCCATCATAGCCCCACCGACAATGACCACGTCATAGGATGTGTTCTTTGGCGTTTGCGTTGTCATATTGCGTCCCCTCGTGCGACTGCCGCCTCAACTTCTTCGATATCGGCACGTGAAAGATTGTAGTCATCTGCGGCGGTTTCAGCCGAAATGTAACCCCGTGCGAGGTCGCGCTTGACCTGTTCGATGGGCCGCTCGGACGGATCGCCGTAGCCAGCGCCACCCGGGAACGCCATGACGACACGGCGCCCATGCGCGACAAATTGTTTGCCTTTGCCATTCATAGGACCACCGGCGTCTTGGGCGATTGTCGTCGGCGCACCTGCCTGACCTCCACGTCGCCCGCGCGCAGGGTGATCTACGCGATCAAACATCGCTTGGATGTCGAACTCGTGCCCTTCTTGTGCACCGACCTCCATGTATTGCCCTAGACCGCCACGAGTGCGGCCCGCCCCACCTGAATCCGGTCGCAGTTCTTTGCGCCAAATAATCACAGGGCCCGCATGTTCGGTGGCTTCGATCGGCATCGTCATGACGCCCGATGGAAAGGCCGTCGCGTTCAGGCCGTCATGTTCAGGGCGCGCCCCCGAGCCACCGGAATTAAAGGTGAGCACTTCTGACCGCCGCGCGCCTGCGGGTGCCGGTGCATCGGTGCGCGGTCGCAAGGAAACTTGAAAATTACACAAACATCCCGCGCCCTCAGCTGGCACCAGGCCCGGTACGATTTTGTCAAATGCATCATAGACCGCGTCCGGAACAAAGTGTCCAACGATATGGCGAAGCGCGACAGGTGCGGGATGCAGCGCGTTCACAATCGAATTTTCAGGCGCCTCAATTTCAAACGGCGCGAGCGACGCAGCATTGTTCGGGATCTCAGGCGCGATTGCCACCTTCAGCGCATAGCACGCATAGGCCTTGGCATAGACCAACGGGCAGTTGATCCCCTTCTTGTCGAGCCCTGATGAGCCTTCGAAATTCGATATGATCTTGTCGCCTTGGACGCTGACTTTGACCTTGAGCGTGATTGGCGTTTCAAAGCCGTCCATCGTCATCTCGCCTGCCGCCGATTTCTGAGGCAGCTCCGCAATTCTCTCAATCGTTGCGCGCCGCGAATTTTCAAGAATGAAGGTCGCGATCCCATTCAGATCTGTCAGCGCGAACTCTTCCATCATGTCGATCAAACGGCGATGCCCGATCTCGTTGCATGTGGTCAGGGCATAGATATCCCCGATCAATTGGTCCGGCTCGCGCACGTTGCCGCGAATAATGCGGGTCAGCGTTTCATCGACGGTCCCGCGATCCGCGAACTTCATGATCGGGATATAGAGCCCTTCTTCATAGACCGAATGTGCATCCGCACCGAACCCACGCCCACCAATGTCCACGATATGTGCCGTGCAGGCAAAAAACCCCACCAAAGCCCCGCGATGAAAGGACGGCGTGACCATCGTAATGTCGTGCAAATGGCCGGTGCCTTCCCACGGATCATTCGTGATGTAGACGTCACCATCCTGGATGTTCTCACGTCCGATCCGACGAATGAAATGTGCAACAGCATCTGCCATTGCATTGACGTGCCCCGGCGTCCCAGTAACCGCTTGGGCCAGCATCTGTCCGTCGACGTCATAGACGCCCGCCGACAGATCACCCGCCTCGCGAACGGATGTTGAAAAGGCGGTGCGCACCAAGGCTTGGGCCTGCTCTTCGACCACCGATATCAGGCGGTTCCACATGACTTGGTAGGCGACTTTGGAATGTTCAGGTGTCATGATCTTATCCCTCCACGTTCTTTGATGCGCCCGTGGGGCGAAGGACAACGTCGATGCATCCGTCCGGCTGACAGATCGCGTCTCGGCTGGCTGGCACAATGATCGTCGTCTCGTCTTCGATCACCGCCACGGGACCAGTGGCCCGCTCGCCCGCAGCCATGCCAAAGCGTTCAATGATCTGTGTGTCGAGGTATTTGCCCGCAGCCGCGTCAAAAAGATCGCGCTGCCCGATTGCCGTGGCGGTGCCTGATCCATCAGCTTCACCAATACGCGGGACCTGTTCAGGTGGCGTGGTGGCATTGACGGACCAGACTGTGATTTCGATATCCATACCCTCAACCGGACGACCAAATAGTTTGGAATAATCTTCGATGAACCGCGCCTCGAACGCCGCCTCGTCTGGGTTCATGGCTTGCTCTTCGGTCAGCTCGATCGGGATTTCCCAACCTTGACCCGTGTAGCGCATGTAGACTTTGAATTCTGACAGGATGGGGCTGACAGCGTCACAGGTACGCACAAATCCAGTTGCCTCTGTCTTTAGGTCCGTCAAAAGAGACTTGATCCTGTCGCCGTCAAAATCCGAAAGCTTCATATAGACGGACCGGTTCGCCTCAAAACTAAAGGGCGCGCGCAGGAACCCAATGGCTGATCCCACCCCTGCCCCCGGCGGAACCAACAAACGTTCCACCCCCAGTTTTTCACAGAGCCGCCCCGCGTGCAGTGGCGCGGCACCACCAAAGGCAATCATCGTATATTCTGACAGGTCTTCGCCATTCTCGACCGCATGAACACGGGCCGCATTAGCCATGTTTTCGTCGACGACTTCTGCGACCCCAAAGGCCGCTTCGACCGCATCCATATCCAGCGTGTCACCCACATGATCGGACAGCGCAGACTTTGATTCTTCCGGATGCAGCTTGATTGATCCACCAGCAAAGTTGTCGGGGTCCAGTTTGCCCAGAACAAGATCGGCATCCGTCACACCAGGGCGCTCACCACCACGACCGTAGCAGGCAGGTCCGGGTTCAGAGCCTGCGCTTTCTGGACCAACGCGAATTTGGCGCATCGCGTCGACATGGGCCAACGATCCGCCTCCGGCGCCGATTTCAACCATATCGATCACGGGGATCGAGATGGGCATACCCGACCCTTTCTTGAACCGATATGTGCGGGCCACCTCAAATACACGTGACGTTTTGGGTGTCTGGTTTTTGATCAAACAAATCTTGGCCGTCGTGCCGCCCATATCGAAGGACAGCACTTTGTCCAACCCATAGCGCCCAGCGATATGAGCCGCGAAGACGGCCCCGCCGGCTGGGCCAGATTCGACCAAACGTACAGGAAATTCAGCCGCGTTCTGGATCGAGATAATCCCACCACCAGAGTGCATAAGAAAAATGCGGCAGGCCACGCCTTCAGTCTTCAACCGGTCTTCAAGACGCCCCAGATAAGACGCCATTAATGGCTTGATATACGCGTTCGCAACAACCGTGTTGAACCGCTCATATTCACGCATTTGGGGCGACACTTCGGAAGAAATCGACACCGCAACGTCAGGTATCTTTTCACCAAGAATATCGCGCATTAGCTCTTCGTGTGTGGGGTTCAGATAGGAATGGATCAACCCAACAGCGACACTCTCAAAGCCTGCCTTGGCGATCTTGTCTACCACAGCTTCGACCTCAGATCGGTCGATATCAACCAACACGTCACCGTTTGCATCAATCCTCCCACCAACAGTGAACCGCATCTGACGCGGCAACAAAGGATCGGGCAGATTGAGGTTCAGATCATATTGCTCGAACCGCGACTCTGTTCGCATCTCGATGACATCACGAAATCCCTCGGTCGTGATCAGAGCCGTCTTTGCACCGCGCCGTTCAATCAACGCGTTTGTCGCAAGCGTTGTTCCATGAATGATCTGGCCAATATGCGACGGGTCCACCCCGGCCTTGGCGCAAACCTGATGCATGCCGTCAATGATCGCATCTTCTGGCGCGGTATAGGTAGTCAGCACTTTGGTAGAATACGTCTCACTACCCTTTTCCAAAACAACGTCCGTAAACGTGCCGCCGATATCGACGCCAAGGCGAATGGAAACTTCTGACATGGGGCGCTCCTGCGATGTGCTACATCCGCAAGTGACCTGAAACCTAACCAACAATCAAATCGATTAAATTTTACACCTCGATCACTTTTTTCGATCTATTGGGGTTGCATCGCGACGTGCGCGATCTCGGCTGCTTTCCCGACAAAGCGCGCAGACCGCGCGGGCGCATAGCGCGCAAAAAATGACAGCGGCTCGGGCAACCAATCCGTTTGGATCAAGTGCAAATCACCCGCAGCGATCTCAGCAGCAACGAGACGTTCGGGCAGCATCGCAGCGCCCAACCCCTCTAGCACCATCGGGACACAGGCAGACAATGCGCTGGAATGCACAATCCGGTCTCGGCGCAGGCCCTGCTCGGCCGCGATACTGTGAAGCGCAGCACAGGCCTGGGTATGCTTTGCATGGGTGAGAATGGTCTGTTCAAACAGCGCGGCCAAGGATGGCGCAGTGCCTACGGCCTTGATCACATCAGAATTCGCGGCCCAGCAATAGCGCTCCTGCCCCAACGCATCGCTCGCGAACGACTTTGATTTGAACGGCCCAGTTTGAAGCGCCAGATCAAGCTGCCCCTCCATCAATCGGGCATCAATCGCGATCGAAAGATCGACCTCTAGCTGAATGCGAAGTTTAGGGTACGCATCTCTCATCAATCGCAAAAACCGCTGTAGCCACGTGCACGCCACAAGCTCGGTCACGCCCAGCCTTAGGGTCTCTTCAATCAACTCCTGACGTCCCGCTTCAACAATCAGCGCTTCTCCCGCCCACAAGACGTCTCGCGTCTTCAAGAGCAGCCTTTCACCGTCAACGGTCAATCGGACAGAACCCGCGTCTCTGATCAGCAGCGACACATCAAGAGCCGTCTCTAGCGCCGTGATACGGGCAGATATGTTGGGTTGCGTTGTCCCCAGCGCCGCCGCAGCCGCGCGAAACGTGCCCGTATCGACGACAAAGGCAAACGCTTCTAGCTGTTTGAGCGTAATCTGGCTCTTGATCATATTTGGGTCACCGATCGAAATGATTGATCCTATTGGTACGTGTTCCCCAAGCTCGAGCAAGGTCTTTCCGCAAATGGCGATGCTGATAGAAACTCGGATTTCGCGCTGTCGCGTGAACCCCGATTTCTGCTTCTGACGACCTTTGCGGCGATCTGTCGAGTAGGAAGCACTAGACTGCGACCACTAAAACAGCTTGAACTTGCCTAGCGGCTAGGGTCGCGAAACGAGAGGGATACGCAGATGTTCTTGAAAAACGCTTGGTACGTTGCGGCGTGGGACCACGAGGTCACCCGCGATCTGCAACAGATCATTGTGCTGGGCAAAAAGATCTGTGTCTTTCGCACCGAAGCGGGCGAACTGGTCGCGCTTGAGGACGCCTGCCCCCACCGCAAATTGCCACTGTCCAAAGGTCGGATCAAAGGGGACACCCTAGAATGCGGTTATCACGGTCTAACGTTCAATTGCGCCGGCCAATGTGTTTGGGCACCCGGCACTGGCGGCATTCCATCCAATGCCAAAGTGCACGCCTACCCGCTTCATGAGAAATACGGATTGGTCTGGATCTGGATGGGCAATCCCGCGCTCGCTGACGCCTCGGATATTTTCGAGATCGAGAATTATGACAATCCGGAATGGGGCATCAATCGCGGCGACGCGATGGAGCTGGACTGCAACTATCTGCTGATGTGCGACAACTTGCTGGATCCAACCCATGTCGCGTGGGTCCACCAAAGCAGCTTTGCCGCAGACGCGACCAAAGACACACCACTACGCATCAAAAAGACCAACGAGGGCGTGATCGTCCACCGTTGGATGATGGATCATGAACCTGCGCCGTTCTACAAAAAGGTCGTCGAGTTCGAAGGCAACTGTGACCGCTTGCAGCACTACGAGGTGCGCTATCCGTCTCATGCGTTCGTCAAAGCGGTGTTCACCCCCGCAGGCACCGGTGGCGACGATGGCCCGTTGCACGAAAACACCTTCATCATGGACAGCTACAACTTTATGACCCCCACAACCGAGAGCCAGACACGCTATTACTGGTTCCAGTTGCGCAACATCCGTCCGGATGACAAAGCCTTGTCCAAAATGATGACCGAAGACGTCCAGCGCGCTTTTGAAGAAGACCGCGACGTCCTCAACGAAGTCCAGATTGGTATGACCAACAAAACATCCCCGCACATTGATTTGCCAATTGATGGCGGACAGCTGCGGTTCCGTCGCCAACTACAGGCGATGATCAATGAAGAACGTCAGGTCGACAGCCAAATGGCTGAATGACCCTGCGCTGAACGATAGCCCCCCCCGAAAGGCCGCCTACCATGACACACCCTCTTTTGACCCAAGATCACATTGACGCCTACGCCCGTGATGGTGTGGTACTGGTCAAAGGTCTGTTCAAGGATCAGGTTGATCAGCTTCGTGACGGAGTGGCGCGCAATATGGCCGAACCCGGCCC
Source organism: Thalassobium sp. R2A62 (assembly GCF_000161835.1). Classification (GTDB taxonomy): domain Bacteria; phylum Pseudomonadota; class Alphaproteobacteria; order Rhodobacterales; family Rhodobacteraceae; genus Thalassobium. The sequence continues at coordinate 2,854,323 of NZ_GG697169.2, read as the reverse complement.
TTACGCCGCTGAGAACCTGAACGAGGGCGAAGGCGGCCGCTTCTTTGACGACTATTGCAACTGGACACGGATTTCCGAATTCCAAGAGGCGATCAAAGCGTCGCCGGCCGCGGCCGTGGCAGCCGAGCTGATGGGCTCAAAGACCGTTCAGATGTTTCACGATCACGTCTTGGTCAAAGAACCCGGCACGTCCAAACCGACCCCATGGCACCAAGACAGCCCCTACTACTTTGTAGAAGGCGACCAGACCGTGAGTTTTTGGTCCCCCCTTGATCCCGTTCGTTCCGCATCTTTGCGCTGTGTTGCTGGCTCACATCTGTGGGAAAAACCAGTACTCCCAACCCGCTGGTTGGCCGAGACTAGCTTCTATCCAAACGACGAAGACTACATGCAGGTCCCTGATCCTGATGCCGAAGGGATGGACATTCGAGAGTACGACATGGAACCGGGTGATGCCGTGGCGTTCAACTACAAGACACTGCATGGCGCGCGCGGCAACGATGCTGGCACCCGTCGTCGTGCGTTTTCACTGCGGTTGCTGGGCGACGATGCGCGCTATGTCGAACGCCCCGGCCCGACGTCCCCGCCCTTCCCCGGACATGACATGAAACCCGGACAACGGTTTCGCGAGGACTGGTTCCCGATGCTGTTGGAGCCCACAGATCAAGAGCGATGACGTGAGCACCAGCAAAGGCACGGACCCAAATCGACCGGACCTCGTCCCTGCGGGTGCGTTCAGCTATCCGGTCAAAGACCCAAAAGACACCCGCTGGTTTGGGTTTCTGTTGTTGCCTCAGTTTACATTGCTCGCCTTTAGCGCCGCGCTAGACCCACTGCGGATCGCCAACCAACTTGCACAAAAACCGCTCTACGGGTGGCTGGCAGTCTCCCCAGACAGCCGCGCTGTTTCATCGTCTTCTGGCATTGATATTGATGTGCATTTGGGTCTCGATGATCTCAAGCCTGACACATATCTTTTCGTCTGCTCTGGCAACAACGGTACCAACGCCGCGACAGATACCGTTCTTGGCCGCGTCAGACGTCACGTCCGGTTTGGCGGAAAGGTCGGTGGCGTTTGCACCGGCGCGGCCACCCTCGCCCGGGCCGGTCTACTGGAAGGTAAAACATTCACGCTGCATTGGGAAAACCAGCCCGGGTTTATTGAGGCATTTCCAGATCTAACGCCATCCCCCCAGAGGTTTGAAAAAGACGGCGATCTCATGACCAGTGGTGGCGGAGTTGCAGCGACCGAAATGATGATTTCTGTCATTGCCAAGGACTACGGCGAAGATTTTGCGATCGCCGTGTCTGACATGTGTCTGAACGGGCCAGATGTGACCACACGGACAGAACAGCGATCTTCTATTGCCAAGGCGATCAGTTCTCGAAATCCACGTGTTTTGTCCGTGCTGCGCGCGATGTACGACAATGTCGAAACTCCGCTTACTCTGTCCGAACTCGCAGCAAGTGCTGGAATTTCCCGTCGACAAATCGAACGCCAGTTCCGTCAACTCTTGGACGAAGCACCGGCCCAAACCTACCGCAACATCAGACTGGACCGCGCGCGCACTTTGCTGATGGAGACGAACCTCAGCGTGATAGAAATTGCGATGGCAACAGGGTTCAATTCAAACGCGGTGTTTTCTCGTCACTACAAAGAACGCTATGGTGAAACACCCCGCGGGCATCGCAGGCCGAAGTAGATCTCGCCAACATTTCCCGACAAAAAAGGCCGCCCCGGTTGGGGGCGGCCTTCTTTAAGAGTTCGCTTTGCCAGTGGCAAATTAGGCGAGGATTTTGGAAACCACGCCAGCGCCGACTGTGCGGCCGCCTTCGCGGATCGCAAAGCGCAGACCTTCTTCCATCGCAATCGGTGCGATCAGTTCAACTTCGAACTTCAGGTTGTCGCCAGGCATAACCATCTCAGTACCCGAAGGCAGCTCAACTGTGCCAGTCACGTCAGTTGTACGGAAGTAGAACTGTGGACGGTAGTTCGCGAAGAACGGCGTGTGACGGCCGCCCTCGTCTTTGGTGAGGATATAGGCCTCAGCTTCGAACTTGGTGTGTGGTGTCACGGATCCTGGCTTGACCAGAACCTGACCACGCTCAACGCCTTCACGGTCAACACCGCGAAGAAGTGCGCCGATGTTGTCGCCAGCTTCACCGGAATCCAGCAGCTTGCGGAACATTTCAACACCAGTACATGTGGTCTTGGATGTGTCACGGATACCAACGATTTCGATTTCTTCGCCGACGTTGATCACGCCACGCTCGATGCGGCCTGTTACAACTGTACCACGGCCAGAGATCGAGAATACGTCCTCGATTGGCATCAGGAACGGCTGGTCAACAGCACGCTCTGGTGTCGGGATGTACTCGTCAACAGCAGCCATCAGCTTCTTGATCGACTCTTCACCAATCTCTGGTGTGTTGCCTTCCATCGCAGCCAAAGCCGAACCTGGGATCACAGGAATGTCGTCGCCTGGGTAGTCATACGAAGACAGCAGCTCGCGGATTTCCATCTCAACGAGTTCCAGCAGCTCTTCGTCGTCAACCTGGTCAACTTTGTTCATGTAAACGACCATCTTCGGGATACCAACCTGGCGGCCCAACAGGATGTGCTCGCGCGTCTGTGGCATCGGGCCATCAGCAGCGTTCACAACCAAGATCGCGCCGTCCATCTGAGCAGCACCAGTGATCATGTTCTTGACGTAGTCAGCGTGGCCCGGGCAGTCGACGTGCGCGTAGTGACGGGACTCTGTCTCGTACTCAACGTGTGCAGTCGAAATCGTGATACCACGTGCTTTTTCTTCTGGCGCGCCGTCAATCTGGTCATACGCCTGGAAGTCACCAAAATACTTGGTGATCGCAGCTGTCAAAGTCGTTTTGCCGTGGTCAACGTGGCCAATCGTGCCGATGTTGACGTGCGGCTTATTACGTTCAAACTTTTCCTTACCCATGACGGGACGCCTCGCTATTTGGGGGGCGCTGTCATCGCGATCAGGGCCCGAATTGATACGCGGGCGAAATAGTCGGATCGAACAAGAAAATCAAGAGATCAGTTTTCGGCACCGTCTGCTGTCGGTCCGGCGGCTTGCATCAGAGCATCACCATCAATGATCGTAGCGTCGTCTTCCAAGACTTCGGCTTGGGTTCCGAACCACTGACCGTTGGTGCGCATATAACGCTCAATCGCACGCGCGGCGTTCTGGCTCAGGTTCTCGATCTGCTCTTCTTTGGTTTTCGTGTAGCCGGTACCAATCAACGTGTCGGCGCCGAACGTTTCCAAAACCGTCACCTGATGCGGCTCTTCGTTCAGTTTGGTTTGGGTAGAATCGTCCCATACCGTGACATTCAAAATCAGCGCTGATTTCGGCGACAACACGACGGGAATACCTGGAGGCGCGAGGATGTAGGCCTCAACCGAGACGCCCAAGTGATAGAACTTGGTGCCTTCGTAGCGATCAAACCGTTCATTCAGCGCCGCCTCAACAGCACCAGTCCATTCGTCCGCTGTTGCGTCGCGCGACACCGGCCCCTTTTGCAGATTGGGTGCGACCACGGCGACAAAGCCTTTGCGGTAATCGCCCAAAGGCTCGACCGGTCCAGCGAGGTCTTCGACACCACCCTGACAGGCTGCGACCAAAAATGCGGCGGCCAATGTGCCAAATGCTTGAAGTCTCATCGCAGCAATCCTTTGTTTGTTGACACAAGCGTTAACCTAGGCCCGCCCAAGGTGCAAATCATGACCCAAACGTCAGCGGGCAAATGCCCTGCAAGGCGCGCCATTCTTCAACCGTCAAAAGCGGCTTGGCAGCAAACGCATTGGGTGTTGCCGCCCGTGCTGCCGCAATCCGGTCGCCCATTTCGGGGTGAGAAATGAAATGCTGAATAATGCTGTCGTCCGCATCTGCGCCGTCCACGACCATCCGTTCAAAGAAATCCCCGATGGCGCTAGGGGGCACACCCGCGTCAGCCAAAACCGCATGCGCATAGGTGTCGGCCTTCGCCTCGGCCGCTTGAGTATAATCAGCTTGGATCAAGCGTTCTGCCAAAAAGAGAACCAAGGCACCGCCAGCGAAATCGCCGAACAACAACCCCAGCACCCCGATAGATCCCGCGGACCGCATTGCAATGCGTGTCGGATCTCGCGCTTCGACGTGACCCATTTCATGGGCAAAGACCGCTGCGACCTCTTCGTGGGTTTCTGCCGCGTCGATCAACCCGCGAAAGAACACGACATACCCACCTGGCAAGGCGAACGCATTTACCATCGGGTGATCCAGCACATGCACAGTCAGCTCGACAGGCAAATCTGCCTCGGCTTCTAGCGCGACACGCATTTTGTCCAACGCCGCCAACCCGTCAGGATCTTCGCAAATCGCAAGTGGTTGAAAACCCGTCTCGTCCAACGCGCCACGGATTTGGGCAAAGGTAGTGTCACCCAACGCTTTTTCCCCTTCGGGCGGCAAAAACTCAGCCAACTGATCTGCCATGACGGGGACCAAAACGCCGATAATCAAAGCCACTGATGCCACCGCAGCCAGTGACCAAGTGACCAGTCGTTTCTTGTTCTCGACAGGGGGCCGTTTGTGCAGATGTTTAGCGCGTGACCGGATGATCGCCATGTCGGCTGCATCGGTCAAAATCAAACGCGGGGTGCCGTCGTTGCGCAGCCGCAGCACCATCAGATCATTAGATGCCTGATCACGCACACTGCGCATTTCGTCATAGGGCCAGCGGGTAATTTCATCGTCATCCACAGTCAGGATCAACTGTCGCTTGGTATCATCGACAGCCAGCGTGACGTCTTGGGGATGTGCCATGTCGCCATCAAAAAACTGGCCTGTTCCAGAAAACACCGACGCCTCGGCGCCGACACGGATCACTGTGCGTTCGGTCATAGTGCGGCTCCTACGTCTAATGCTTCTGCGAACCCTTCAGCCTCGGCAAACTCATCGCGCGCCCGTTGGCTGATGTCATACAATTTGTCCGCGTCTGTCACGGCCAAGGTTTGTGCATAGTGACGCAAAATCGGCATCGTCAGAAATACTTGGGTCAACACGTTCCAGAACAAGAAGACCGAGAAATACAACAATACCCCAACAATCGTCAGCAAAGTCCGCGGCAGCGTCCCGAGCCAGACAAAGAAAGGATTGTCGCCCCTCAACCCCACTTCTTGGGCTTCAAGCAGAACAATCAGAACGCTCACCGGCACCAGGGGGATCATCAGCATAAAAAAGACAGCCACATAGCCAAAGCCATAAATCCGCGCGATGCGCCTTGGCCGCGCTTGCGACCACAAGCCGACGCCACCGGCCGTCTTTTCGTTCGCCAACAATCGCCGGCTTTCGACAGAGTAATGCACCAGACCATAGAGGAGCCAAGGCATCGACCCCACCAACATCCAAGCCATCGCAGGGTTCTGCATGATGGACAAAGCCGCACCCCCAGTAAACACAACACCGATCACAGCATGCGTGATCGCTGGCATCAGCATCTTCCAATCGCCACCTTGGTTCATCCGTGCCGACCCGTAGAATGTGCGGTCGGTCACGTATTTCTCTAACCAGAACGTCATGCGCGGCCACATCAGACCGGCGGTCAAGACTGTTAGGGTCCAATGGCCCAGCGCCCGAAATGCATAGCCCCATGCGCCCGGCTCTAATCCGAACCGCACCCCGCGCCACCGGGTTCGTGCCAGCACATAACGTCGCGCTCTGTAACGGGCATAAAACCACAGGGGGATGACCCCTATAAAGCTGACAGCATAGGCCGCAAAATTATTGGATAGCAGTGAAAAGCTGACAAACATCAGTATCAGGTTCACGATGCCAATGTAGAAGGCGAGGATCACAACCGCGATCAAAAAGCCTAACAGCTTTTCCCAAGGGTTCCCGACATATTCAAATGGATGACCCGCAGGCCGGATCGCTGACCAATACCAGCGGCGCATCCGCGTTTTCATCCAAAATCGGTACAGTCCCAGTGTCAGGATCGTCCACAAACCGGTCTTGAAGGCCAGCCAGAACAACCCCTTGCGGTTGCCTACAAATCGGATCGGCTCAGCCTTGTCAGGTGAATCGGTTATCGCGGGGGAATCCGCGAGGGGCCATACGCCCTGCGCTTGCGCGTTTTCCTGCCCATTCGGCAAGCTCAGTTTCTGTGCGGGTTCGTCCTGCGGGGTCCTGCCACGAGAGCCCCCCGGCCATGGTGAAGGTCGCGACATCACTTAGGCCCCCGTCTTTGTACTTTTGCAGTCTGACACCTTTGCCGCGCCCCATCTCTGGCAGTTCCTCAATCGGGAACACCAGAACCTTACGGTTTTCGCCAACACACGCAACATGATCGCCAGTTACAGTGATGCAAACCTTGGCCATGACGCCGTCTTTGACGTTCAGAACCTGTTTTCCGGTGCGGGTTTGCGCAATGACATCCGCCTCTGGCACGATGAAACCATCACCTGCCGAGGACGCGACCAACAGCTTGCGCTCTGGCTGGTGAATAAAGAAATCTACGATGTCGGCTTCGTTTGGCAGATCGACCATCAGGCGCAATGGTTCACCCATCCCGCGCCCACCGGGCAGGTTCGACGCGCTGACGGTATAGAACCGTCCGTTCGTACCAAACACCAGCAAACGGTCGGTCGTTTCGGCGTGGAACATAAACCGCGCCTCGTCACCGTCCTTGAATTTCAGCTCACGGGCCAAATCGACATGGCCCGACAACGCCCGGACCCAACCCATTTTCGAACAAACAATAGTGATCGGTTCGCGCTCGATCATGGCCTCGATTGGCACATCTTCAACTTCAGCGGCTTCGGCAAACAACGTGCGTCGCGCCCCACCTTTGTAGTTCTTGCCAAACTGTTTGCGGGTCTCGCGCAGCTGCTCGGAAATCCGCGACCACTGCAAATCATCGCTATCCAGCAGGTCTTCCAATTCGGCCCGCTCTTCCATCAACGCGCTTTGCTCGCGCAACAGCTCGAGCTCTTCGAGACGACGCAACGACCGTAGACGCATGTTCAAAATGGCCTCGGCCTGAACCTCGGACAGGCCTTCTTCATCCCGCAATGCTGGCGACAAATAGTCAGTCTCGTCCATCGCGCGTTTATGCGTCAGGGACCAATCCTCACGGATCAGTGCCGCCTTGGGATCGTCGTCATAGCGAATGATGTCGATCACACGATCGAGGTTCAAAAACGCGACAATGAAACCTTCGAGCACCTCGAGGCGGTGATCGATCTTGGCCATCCGGTGCTGTGACCGGCGGATCAGAACTTCGCGGCGGTGATCCAAGAACGCGCGCAACACTTCTTTGAGCGAGCAGACCTTGGGCGTCAGCCCGTCGATCAGCACGTTCATGTTCATCGAGAACCGCACTTCGAGGTCCGAATTGCGGTAAAGCATGTTCATCAACACCTCTGGGTCCACATTCTTGGACTTAGGTTCGATCACCATGCGCACGTCATCGGCGCTCTCATCCCGCACATCGGCAAGGATTGGAATTTTCTTGAGCTGGATCACCTCAGCGATCTTTTCGATCAGCTTGGATTTTTGCACCTGATAGGGGATCTCGGTCACGACAATTTGCCACTGACCACGGTCCAGTTTTTCGATCTCCCACTTGCACCGTAGGCGGAACGATCCGCGCCCCGTCGCATACGCGTTCAGGATGTTTTCCTTCGGCTCAACGATCACGCCGCCGGTCGGAAAATCAGGTCCGGGGACCATCTCGATCAATGTTTCGTCACGTGCATTGGGCGCCTTGATCAAATGCAAACAGGCGTCGACCAGCTCGGGGATATTATGAGGTGGGATATTGGTCGCCATCCCCACCGCGATCCCGCTTGATCCATTGGCCAACAGGTTGGGAAAGGTTGCGGGCAACACAACCGGTTCGGTCAGCGTGCCATCATAGTTTTCGCGGTAATCTACCGCGTTTTCGTTCAGGCCTTCCAACAACGCCTCGGCGGCGGCCGTCATCCGCGCCTCTGTGTATCGGCTTGCCGCAGGGTTATCGCCGTCGATGTTGCCAAAGTTACCCTGACCATCGACCAACGGGTAACGCACCGCAAAGTCCTGCGCCAAACGGGCCATAGCGTCATAGATCGCAGCATCACCGTGCGGGTGGTAGTTGCCCATCACGTCACCGGAAATTTTGGCCGACTTACGAAAGCCTCCGGTCGCAGACAACCTCAACTCGCGCATCGCATATAGAATGCGGCGATGGACCGGTTTTAGACCATCACGAGCGTCTGGCAACGCGCGGTGCATGATCGTCGACAACGCGTAGGTTAGATACCGTTCGCCAATGGCGCGGCGTAAGGGTTCTAAAACCTCACCTGTCTCAGGGGGGTCCATATTGTTGTCGTCAGTCAAATCGCTCATAGATCGTGTGTAGCCCCGCCCCCCTGTGGGGTAAAGACAGCTTAGGGGGAAGAAATCGGAATCTTTTACCTCTCAGAATCGTTAGCGGTCTGATAGCTCTACCCTACTAAATGTTCAGAGTTGGTCGGGGGACGACGCGATGTTGCGTTACGTATTTTTGTGCTTTTTGTTTATGGGCTGGGGCTTTTACGAACTCAGCGGCGGGTCAGATTTCAAACCCATGTCGGAAATGAACACTGAAGAGCTCGCTGCTTTGGGCCGTTCTCATTTTCCGCCACGCGTGGAGGTCACAGATCTTGAACCCGTACGCGTTGCAGAAACGATTGTTCAAGAACCTGTTGAAGAAACCGAAACGGTTGTCGCCACACGTGCCGTTCAGACGCCTGCGACTGTGACACTCGCCACTGCATCCTCTGATGACGTCGCAATTGTTGAAACGGTCGCTCTGTCTCAGGTCGAAGAGATCGAAGAAGTTGTCAAAGACATCCGTTCCGTCGACGCCAACCGCGTCAATATGCGTGCCGGACCTGGCACAAATTTTGGCGTGCTTGCAAAACTGACACGCGGTACCGAGGCCGAGATCCTAGAAGAAAACGACGACGGTTGGGTGCGCCTGCGCGTGACTGATTCTGGTCAAGTCGGCTGGATGGCCGCACGTCTGCTCAGCGAAAAAATAAGCTGACCAGTTGCTCAAACCGCGCTGAAGCGCCATATGAGACCCCTGATATCTTCGGGGGTCTTTTCGTATGTCAAACCGCTCTGTTCTTATCACCGGATCGTCGTCTGGCATTGGCTATGACGCGGCTCATGGCCTGCGCGACGCGGGGTGGCGTGTCTTCGCGTCTTGCCGGCAGCAGGCCGATTGTGACCGCCTGATCGCCGAAGGGTTCGAAAGCCCGTTGATCGACTACTCAAATGCGGACACCCTGACATCCGGTCTGGCCGAAGTCCTCGAGGCGACAGGCGGCACGCTGGATGCGCTCTATAACAATGGCGCTTACGCCTGCCCCGGCTTGGTCGAGGATCTGCCCGTCGGCGCCCTTCGCGACATTTTCGAGACGAACTTCTTTGGCCTCCACGACCTGACCCGACGCGTCATCCCCGTCATGCGCGCCCAAGGGCACGGGCGCATCCTGAACTGCTCATCCGTCTTGGGCTTTGCAGTGCTGCCCTATCGCGGCGCGTATAACTCGACGAAATTTGCGATGGAGGGGCTGACCGACACCCTGCGCATCGAAATGCGCGGCACCGGCATCCATGTGGTGCTGATCGAACCTGGACCGATCACATCCGACATCCGCAAAAACGCGATCCCGCATTTTGAGAAATGGATTGATTGGGAAAACTCTGCGCGTGCCAAAGAATATCGTCGGGGCCTGTCTAAACGTCTCTACGAGGACAATGGTCCAGACACATTCGAGCTGCCAGCATCCGCCGTGACCAAGAAAATTCTGCATGCGTTGACATCCAAGCAGCCGAAACCACGTTACTATGTGACCTTCCCGACCTATCTAATGGGGACGCTGAAACGAATTCTGCCAACGCGCGCAATGGATTGGATTCAATCCAAGGCTTAGGTCTTCCCTTTGCCCCCGCCCATTCTATGTCCCTAAGGACACGATCAAAGGACACCCTATGCTACGCGACCCACTCTTTTTGTTGATTATCCTCGCGGTGATCATTGTCGGCGGAATTCTCGCCACCGGCGTTGGCGGTTTTGCCAAGGGCGGCGATTTCAATCGCAAACACGCAAACCGCCTGATGCGGTGGCGCATCATCGCACAGTTCGTTGCGGTCTGCCTGATCCTTCTCTTTGTCTATCTGCGCCGCATTGGAGCCAGCTGAACATGGTTGTTCTAAACAAAATCTACACGAAAACCGGCGACGCCGGCGAAACCGCACTGGGCAACGGCGCACGCGTCGCCAAACACTCAATGCGCGTCACCGCCTACGGCACCGTTGACGAGGCAAACGCGACCTTTGGTCTAGCGCGCCTGTATGCCGAGGGTGACCTCGACACAAAACTGGCAATGATCCAAAACGATCTCTTTGATCTGGGCGCGGACCTGTGCCGCCCCGATATGGAAAAAGACGCCGACGCAGAATACCCGCCCCTGCGGATGTCAGATGCCCAAGTCTCGCGGCTCGAAACCGAAATCGACGCGATGACAGATGTGCTTGAACCTCTGCGGTCGTTTATCCTGCCCGGTGGCTCTGCCTTGGCAGCGCACCTGCATTTGTGCCGCACGGTTTCGCGTCGCGCAGAACGCCTGACTGTTGAACTTGCTACAATGGAATCTGTGAACCCTTCGGCGGTCAGATATCTCAATCGCTTGTCAGATTGGTGCTTTGCTGCGTCGCGGATGGCTAATGACGCAGGCCACGATGACGTGCTATGGGTGCCTGGCGCCAATCGCTAAATCGATCAGCGGCGACCCAAAACCATCGGTCGCCGCTCGTGACGAATCAAATACATTGGCGCTATTAGCGCCCAACACACGAAACCCGTGCATTCTTTCGTGAAAAAAATTTGCAAAATTTCATTTGGTTTTGTTGAACAAAATTAGAAACGCGGCGTCCACGGCCCGTTCCGCGTCGATTTTACACTATTTTCCTGCCGCGCGAGAGGCTAACAAATCCCTGAGTATTTCTTGGGGGGCGATCCGTCCCCTGCAATTTTCAGGAGACTGCGCCAATGAAGGTCCTCGTACCCGTCAAACGCGTCATCGACTATAACGTAAAAGTTCGCGTCAAAGCGGACGGCAGCGGTGTCGATCTCGCCAACGTCAAAATGTCCATGAACCCGTTCGACGAAATTGCTGTCGAACAGGCGATCCGCCTCAAAGAGGCCGGTCAGGCCGACGAGGTCATCGCAGTATCTATCGGCGTCAAGCAGAGCCAGGAAACCTTGCGCACAGCCTTGGCTATGGGCGCTGATCGCGCGATCCTAATCAATGCAGCCGATGACGTGCACACAGACATCGAGCCGCTCGCTGTTGCTAAGTTGCTAAAAGCTGTCGTCGACGAAGAGCAGCCCAGCATCGTACTGTGTGGCAAGCAGGCCATCGACAACGACATGAACGCGACAGGTCAAATGCTGTCGGCGCTCTTGGGTTGGTCACAGGCCACATTTGCATCCGAAGTTGCGATCGACGGCGACAGCGCCACAGTCACTCGCGAAGTCGACGGCGGCCTACAGACCATCAAGGTCAAAATGCCGACGATCGTTACCGTTGACCTGCGTCTGAACGAGCCTCGCTATGCGTCGCTGCCAAACATCATGAAGGCCAAGAAAAAGCCTTTGGACGAGAAAACACCCGCCGACTACGGCGTGGACGTCGCACCTCGTCTCGCGATTGTTGGAACCACTGAACCAGAGACACGCAAAGCGGGTGAAATGGTCGGATCAGTCGATGAGCTGGTCGAGAAACTTAAAGAAGCGGGGACTGTATAATGGCTGTTCTTCTCATTGCAGAAGTCGCGGGCGGCGAATTGAACGCTGACGCAACTGGCAAAGCGCTGACTGCGGTTAAATCGCTCGGCGACGTAACAATCCTATGTGCAGGCGCTGGTTGTTCGGGTGCGGCTGACACCGCAGCCAAGCTCGACGGTGCTGCCAAAGTCCTGTGTGCTGACGATGCCGCCTATGGCAACGATCTCGCCGAACCGATGGCGGACCTCTTGGTCTCGCTGGCCGGTGACTACGATCACATCGCAGCACCTTCGACCGCCGCATCCAAAAACATCCTGCCCCGTGCGGCAGCGATGCTCGACGCGATGATCATTTCCGAAGTCACAGCAGTGGTCGACGCCGATACATTCGAGCGTCCGATCTATGCGGGCAACGCGATCCAGACCGTTAAATCTGGTGACGCGAAAAAGGTCATGACCATCCGGACTGCGAACTTTGACGCCGCTGGCGAAGGTGGCTCTGCTTCGGTAGAAAACGTCACTTCTGCTGGTAACTCGGGCTTGTCCGAGTGGGTCGAAGATAAAGTCGCCGAAAGCGATCGCCCAGAACTGACATCTGCAGGCATCGTTGTCTCTGGTGGTCGTGGCGTCGGATCAGAAGACGACTTCAACTTGATCGAAGGTCTTGCTGACAAACTCAACGCAGCTGTTGGCGCCTCGCGCGCTGCGGTCGATTCCGGCTATGCGCCGAACGACTGGCAGGTTGGTCAGACAGGCAAGGTGGTTGCTCCGGATCTCTACATCGCTGTGGGTATCTCGGGAGCAATTCAGCACCTCGCCGGTATGAAAGATTCGAAAATCATCGTCGCGATCAACAAAGACGAAGAAGCTCCGATCTTCCAAGTCGCCGACTATGGTTTGGTCGCTGACCTCTTTGATGCTGTGCCAGAGCTGACATCCAAGCTCTGATCACCGTGACATAGTACGACCAAGAGGCCCGCCAGTTTGGTGGGCCTCTTGCGTTAGAGCATGCCTTGCAATCTGTGCGCGGTCAGCTCGGCCACTTCGGTATGAGATGCGACATTCAGGTTCAGGCGTGCAGCCGCTTCTTCGTGCCGCTCAAAAACCATATCAGTCAATCCTGTCGCGCGGGCATGTGCCGAGAGCGGCACCTCGATCACGTCCTCAACATGGGGCCGTATTTTTTCGATCATATCGCGCGTCACGAACAGTGGCTCGCGGGCCAGCTCGTTGGCGAGCTCACTGCTATTCGTCCCGGGGGCCTCGGCACCGACCCACAGCAAAACGACCCGTGACCCCAGCCCACGCACCAAGAGGCGCATGCGGGCCACCCACGCTTCTTGCAGTTCGTCCCTCAAGACGCGGAACCGTTCCGGCGCGCGTTGTTGGACCGAGGTCAACATGTGTCGGGTAAAATTGAAATCTGTAAAGTCTATGCCATTAAAGATCGCCTGCATCAGCACGCTCGCTTTGACAAAGCGGTCATTGCGGCGCGGATGGACGGAATAAAATCGATTGGACATGTTCTGTGCGCCCATCACCTGAACCACGGTCATCTTGGCCCGCTGACAGACCGCCCCAAGGTCCTCATCATGCAGGAACACATCGATACCCGCATTCACACAGCCAAGATTGACACAGGTTGTCCCAATCCGGTCTTCAATCCGCTCTACATACGGGCGTTCGACAAACTTACCGTAGGTTTCGCTACTGCCTAGAAACGCAACATACTCGCCCACCAACGGCTTTTTCGGGCCACGAAAGAAGGTGCGCGATCCTTCATAGCGACAAGGCAAATAGTCAAGCGCGGGAGGCGCGAGGGTTTCGTATTTCATGTTGGTGCACCAATTGGTTTCGACACCAGATTCGCCGATTTCTCTTACCAAGAAGCTAAAGCGCGCATTTGCCTCAGGTTTTAACGATTTATCGCCGCTTGCTCGCCCATCCCTGCCCGCGCTATGCTGCACCGCAACATCATTCAGAGGATGCACATCATGGCGATCGAAACTGTTGGAATCGTGGGCGCAGGGCAGATGGGCAATGGCATTGCTCACGTGTTTGCATTGGCCGGCTATGATGTGCTCTTGAACGATGTGCAGCAGGACAATTTGACTGCCGCTCGCAGCATTATCGAGGGCAACCTCGACCGTCAGGTCAGCCGCGACAAAATCACCACCCAAGAAAAGGCTGACGCCATGGCGCGGATCAGCACAACGCTCACGCTACCTGATCTGGGGCAAACTGATCTGATTATTGAGGCCGCGACCGAACGCGAAACTGTCAAGCAGGCGATCTTTGAAGACCTCGTGCCGCACCTCAAACCCAACACAATCCTTACGTCGAATACGTCGTCGATCTCGATCACCCGCCTTGCATCTCGCACGGACCGGCCCGAAAAATTCATGGGCTTTCACTTTATGAACCCAGTGCCAATCATGCAGCTGGTCGAGCTGATCCGCGGGATCGCCACGGACAAAGAAACCTTTGATGCCTGCCTCGCCGTTGTCGAACGCTTGGGGAAAACCGCAGCGACAGCCGAAGATTTCCCAGCCTTTATCGTGAACCGCATTCTGATGCCGATGATCAACGAAGCGATCTATACCCTGTACGAAGGTGTCGGGTCCGTTCGTTCAATCGACACCTCTCTCAAGCTGGGCGCGAACCACCCTATGGGGCCGCTTGAGCTGGCCGACTTTATTGGGCTTGATACCTGTTTGGCGATTATGAACGTGCTGCACGACGGATTGGCCGACACCAAATATCGCCCCTGTCCGCTGCTCACAAAATATGTCGAAGCTGGCTGGCTTGGGCGTAAAACAGGTCGCGGATTTTATGACTATCGTGGCGACGGTGACCCCGTCCCAACCCGCTAAGGATCAGTCTCGCAGGCTCAGCGTATGCTCGCGTAGCCATGCCATGAACGCACGTGGGTCGGTCTCTTTTTCCGCCACGACGTCCGCTGAAATCGGATGGCCAACAACGGGCGCTTGTGGGCGGTTACATGCCTTGACGATTTCATGCAGCAACAACCCCTGCCGCAACAGCGCCGACACACGGTTTGCCATTTGATAGAGCCGAGAATTCGATCCAGGGAAAAAGATCGGTACAACCGTAGCCCCTGACCGCCGGATCATTTTGGCCGTAAACACATTCCATTCACGTTCGATTGCAGGGCCCATCAGCGTGTCTGATGATGCGACAACGCCCGATGGAAACAGCGCCACAACGCCACCATCCTTGAGTTCGGCCATAGCCGCCGCGCGCATCTCCATCATCTTGGCCTGCGCGTCATCCTCGTGCGGAAACGGCACAGGGATCAGGTAGCTGCTCGCAACCTCGTCGATGCCCGTCAGAACCGACCGCGTCAGCACTTTATAATCAGGACGAACGCGCCCGATCAGATCGGCAAAGATCATTCCATCAATCAGCCCGTGAGGGTGGTTCGCGACAATCACGACTGGCCCGGTCTTTGGGATACGGTCCATTTGCGATTGCGGCGTTGCCAGTTCGATCCCCATCGCATCAAGTGCCGCGCGCCAAAATGCCTGACCCTGCGGATTGTCCTGCTTCTCGAACTTGCGGATCATCCCGAGGATGCTCAGCTTGCCCGTCATCCACTCCATCGTGCTGATGAACCGGCGGCTCCAAAAATTGTCAAACGTGTTGGCGTAGGTCAGCGTGCGCCGATCATAGGTCTGCGGCCCAGTGCTCCCGTTCTGATTGTTAGAACCATTATCGACCACGTCGGTGTTTTCCTGTCCGCGCTTGGCGTTCAGCCCCCCTCGCCGAACTTGTCAGCAATCAAAGCCCCGAGCGCATCCGCCAGTGTTTCAGCGTCATTTCCGCTGGTTTCAACTTCAATAAAGGTTCCCTTAGAAGCTGCCAACATCAAAAGCCCCATGATGCTATCACCCGAGGTGCTCATCCCGTCGTGGCTGATTTCGGCGCGTGCGTCATGGGCCTCGACGACTTCTACCAGCTTGGCAGAGGCGCGGGCGTGTAAACCTTTGACGTTTACGATCTCATGGGTGCGCGTCTTACTCATGACGGTGTAGCCTCTGGTTTAACAATTTGGCTGTCGATGTATTTGCGGCCCGCCTCTAGCGAACAGCTCACGGCGTCGCTCACTGACTTTTCACGCGACTTCGCAAGCTTGATGAGCATTGGCAGGTTGGCCCCATAGACCATACGGCGATTGTCACACTGACAGGCCATCAGCGACAAATTCGACGGCGAGCCGCCAAACATATCCGTCACCACGACAACTCCGTTGCCGGTATCGACGCTATCTGCGGCAGCACAAATCTCGGATTGTTTGTCAGTGCGGTTATGTTCGGCCTGAATAGAGATCGCACGAATCCCGTCTTGGCTGCCGACAACATGTTCGACCGCGGCCAAATATTCTTTGGCCAATCCACCATGTGCAACGATCACGATTCCGATCACGCTGATCCACCTTGTTTTTCGGGCGTCGATTGATTTCGTCGCTCCAGTTCCCGATGTCGCTTAGACACCTGCCAGCCCACATCTGCAAGGGTCGCAGCCAGCATTTCCGTCATCGCAACCGATCTGTGTTGCCCGCCAGTACACCCAAATCCAATGGATAGATGTGATTTTCCTTCGGCTTGGTAGGCTGGCAGCAACAGCACTGCCAACCCGCTGAGCCGCTCCATCACCTCTTCAAACCTTGGATCCCCGCGGATATAGTCGGCAACAGCAGCATTTCGGCCATCCAATCTGCGCAGCTCTGCCTCCCAGTGAGGATTGCGCAAAAACCGACAATCAAACGCCAGATCCAAACCGCGCGGCAAACCGCGTTTATAGGAAAACGATTGCACGGTAACAGACAATGACGTGCTGTCCTGTGCCCCCATCAGACGTTCAATATCTGCTCTTAGATCATGCGGGCTCATCTCGGTGGTATCGATCAGGATATCTGCCGTTCCGCGGATCGGGATCAGCAACTGGCGTTCGATCTCAATTCCGTCTCGAGGGGTCGCACTGGGGGCCAGTGGATGCCGTCTGCGCGTTTCAGAAAATCTGCGCAACAACACATCGTCGCTGCAATCCAGAAACAAGACGTCCAATGCCACGAGCGGGTTGCTGCGCAGCCGTTCGATCATCGCCATCAACCCATCGGTGCTAAAATCACGGTTGCGCGCATCGATGCCCAGCGCCAGCGGTTTTGCAGGTGGGTCGCCCTCCAGCAATCGCGGCAGCAAATGCATCGGCAAATTATCGATCACCTCATAACCGCTATCTTCGAGCGCGTTGACCGCGGTTGAGCGGCCCGCGCCCGATGGCCCAGTGATCAAAACCACATGCGGTGAATCGTCAATCGTCGCCTCGTCAGTCATCCAGATCCCCTTGTTCTGCTTTTAGATATTGCAGAACACTCTCAACAAAATGCCCACTCTCGGGGTTGTGAAGCAAGGGGACCGGTACGTCATGGACGAAATATTCTTGACGCTGCGGCAATCGTTGGTCAGTTTTTTGGTCCAAATCCACGGCGACGGCGACCTGTGCTGGGCCCACTGGTTCAGCCGCTAAAATGCCTATGCCTCGCGCCTCGATCCGGCCACGGATCGTGTCAGGTGCATCCGCCCAGACCACTTGGTCTGCGACGCTCAGGTGAACACGGTCATCTGCAACCAATCCTGCGCCATAAGCCATCAATCGCAGCGCCATAGCAGATTTACCAGCGCCAGACGCCCCTAGGATCAGGACAGCGCGGCCGTTCAGTGCGACACAACTTGCATGAATTGGATTGGGGTTTGTGACGTCGCCCATCCGTCTGCCGTCCGCCTACAGCGGCAGGCCGACAACAAAGCGCGCACCCAGAGGCTCGGACGTGAGGTCGGCTTCTGTTGGGCGAATATTTTCAGCCCAAATCACACCACCATGCGCCTCGACGATTTGTTTGGAAATCGCGAGCCCGAGACCCGAATTGTTACCAAACTGCTGCTCAGGACGTTCGGAATAAAAGCGTTGAAAGATTTTGGTCAAAGCCCCGTCGGGGATGCCTGGACCGGTGTCCTCGACGACCACAAGGATACGATTTTTACGACGCCGCGCCCAAACGCGGATCGCGTCACCATCTTCGCAAAACGAAATCGCGTTGGTGATCAGATTGACAAAGACCTGCGCCAAACGCGCCTCAAGCCCCATAACCTCGACAGGGTGGTCCGGCAGATCCGCGATAAAGTCGATGCCGCGTTTGCCCGCGTCCTCACCAAGGAACTGCGTCAGGTTCGTCACCATCTTGATCAGGTCAAAGGCTTCTTCTTCTTCCTTGACCAATTCACTGTCGAGCCGTGACGCGCTCGAAATATCGCTGACCAGACGGTCCAACCGCATGGTGTCGTGCTCGATCAAATCCAGCAATTTCTGACGTTGGTCATCCCGCTTGGCAACACGCATTGTGCCAACCGCCGAACGCAACGACGCGAGCGGGTTCTTGATTTCATGTACGACGTCCGCGGCAAATTGTTCGTTGCCTTCGATCCGTTCGTAGAGGGCCGAGACCATTCCGCGCAAGGCACCAGACAACCGTCCTATCTCGTCAGGGCGGGCCGTCAGGTCAGGAATGCGAATTTTGTTCGGGCTCATCTTACGGGCGTTTTTATCACGTCCCAACTCGGCTGCCGCCGCCAGATCCGCAAGTGGATTCGCAATGGTCGAGGCCAAGAGCAAGCTCAGGCCAATTGATACCAAAATACCAATCACGAACATCTGCAGCACCTGCTCGCGCTCGTGGCGGACAAGCCGGTCCAGTTCACCCGCCGCACTCGTCAATGCGACCGCACCGACAGCTGTGCCGTTCTGTAGAATTGGCGTCACAACTGTAAATACAGTCTGCCCATTCGCCGTTGTGCCGCTATCAACTAGGGTCGCGCCGGCGACCGCGTCAGCGACCAGCATGTTGGCAAGCGCTTCGTGATCAGCAGCAGCTGTTTCAGGCTCTTTGGGCGAGAACAGCCCGGACATGCCGTCCCAAACTCGGTTCAAAAAGTCGGTGATGATCGTCCCGCTGATCTCGTCCTCGAGCCCAGTGATTGGCAACGCATTAACACGCGCCATGCCCTCAGACGAACTGACCAGATTGCCGGCTGTGTCATAGACGTACACCTCGACCCCGCCACGCAGATTGAGCCCCGCCAAAGTCTCGACCGGATCAATCCCGTCGCCCGTGACCAAATTCACAGGTGCACCGACAGGCAACTTGGCCTCAAAGACGTCAGCAATCAAAACCGCCTCGCTGACCAATCCGTTTGCGCGTTGAAACGCCAGATTGTCCCGCGACGAGTTCATATACAAAACACCCGCGACCAGAATAATCATGGCCAGCAGGTTGAAGGTGATGATTTTGCGTGCAAGCGGCGAGCGGTTAAGCCGCAACATGCCGCGCCTACTGCGCTGCGCCTGCAAATCTCGATCAGATGCCACCTCGGGCGAGATATAGTCTTCGCCCAAGGCAATATCCCCCGAATGCCGCGTGCCTACATCCTCGCCCCGTGCAACCGCAGCGCGGCGCACAGACTTTAGATCACGAACATCAACCTCGGGGGCCATTGTCATTAGTGTTTACTCTTCGTTGTAGCGGTAACCGATACCATAGAGCGTCTCGATCGCCGAGAACTCATCATCAGCCATGCGCATCTTCTTGCGCAGACGTTTGATGTGACTGTCGATGGTCCGATCGTCTACGTAAACCTGATCGTCGTACGCGACGTCCATCAGCTGATCGCGCGACTTCACGAAACCAGGACGCTGCGCCAAGGCCTGCAACAACAAGAATTCGGTCACTGTCAGAGACACATCGCGTCCCTTCCACTTCACCGCGTGACGCAGAGGGTCCATAACCAGATCACCGCGGTTCATCACCTTGGTGTCTTCGCATTCTTCAACAACTTCGCCGCTGATCGCATCCTGACGGCGCAACAGCGCACGAATACGTTCAACCAGCAAACGCTGCGAAAACGGCTTCTTTACATAGTCATCCGCACCCATCCGCAGACCGAGAACTTCGTCGATCTCGTCATCTTTGGACGTGAGTAAAATAACTGGCATCGTCGTCTTTTGACGCAACCGCTGTAGCAAATCCATGCCATCCATACGGGGCATCTTGATGTCCAGAACTGCCATATCAGGCATGTTCTTGTTAAAACTGTCCAATGCGGACTGACCGTCATTAAATGTCGATACTTCAAAACCCTCTGCCTCGAGGGTCATGGACACGGACGTCAAAATATTCCGATCGTCGTCCACCAACGCAATCTTATTCATGGGGTGTTTCCCTTTACTGCTCAATACGGCGTTTTGCCTGATTTTTTCTTTTGTTTTGCACGACAAAGGCCATGCGAATCAATGATAAAAAACGAATCAGGCATGTCTCATCGCCCAATTTGCGCCACAATTTGATAACCAATGGCTAAAATGCCTCACCTTTTGGCACTCGGGACCGTTGCTCAATCACTGGTGGCGTTAACATGGAAATGGTTGCGCTAACGTTCCGGCCCCCATCTATCGCGCCTGAGAAACCGCATGCTATGGGATTGAAACACGCCCTTTGGCGGGGCCGCAATCAGGAGCAAAACCATGGACCATGGACGGGTCAACCCAGCAATGAAACTCGACGATCAAGGGATCAAGGGGCTGGGTCAGGTCTATTATAACCTGATGGAACCTGCGCTGATCCAAGAGGCCCTGATGGCCGGCGAGGGCACATTGGGCAACGGTGGCGCATTTCTTGTGACGACTGGTAAATTCACTGGTCGCTCGCCGAAAGACAAACACATCGTGCGGACCGACAACGTCGCCGATCACATCTGGTGGGAAAACAACGCTGAAATGTCTGTCCAAGGGTTCGACGCTCTTTACGACGAAATGATCGCTCACATGTCTGGTGGCACCTACCATGTCCAAGACCTCTTTGGGGGCGCCGACCCAGAACACCGTTTGGACGTCCGCGTTGTCACCGAACTTGCGTGGCATGGCCTGTTTATCCGCACGATGCTGCGCCGCCCCGAGCGCGCCGAACTCGACACGTTTGCGCCCGAGTGGACGATCATCAACTGCCCGACATTCAAAGCTGACCCAGAGCGCCACAACTGCCGCTCTGAAACGGTCATCACAATGAACTTTGAGCGCAAGATGATCCTGATCGGCGGCACCGAATACGCGGGCGAGAACAAAAAATCAGTCTTTACCCTGCTGAATTACCTGCTCGTCGACAAAGGTATCATGCCGATGCACTGCTCGGCGAACCATGCCAACGGGAACCCTGTTGATACGGCCGTTTTCTTTGGCCTGTCAGGCACCGGTAAAACGACGCTGTCGGCGGACCCGAACCGCACCTTGATTGGCGACGATGAACACGGCTGGTCCGAACGCGGCACGTTCAACTTTGAGGGAGGCTGTTACGCCAAGACCATCAACCTGAGCGCCGAGGCCGAGCCAGAGATTTTCGCCACGACCGAGAAATTCGGCACTGTGATCGAAAACATGGTCTTTGACGCCGAGACCAAGGAATTGGATTTCGAAGACGACAGCCTGACCGCAAACATGCGCTGCGCCTACCCGCTGCACTACATCTCGAACGCCTCTGACAGCGCGCTTGGCGGCCACCCCAAGAACATCATCATGCTGACCTGCGATGCGTTTGGTGTGCTGCCCCCCATTGCGCGCCTGACACCGGCCCAAGCGATGTACCACTTCCTCTCGGGTTTCACCTCCAAGGTTGCAGGCACCGAGCGCGGCGTGACCGAACCCGAGCCCACATTCTCGACCTGCTTCGGTGCGCCCTTCATGCCCCGCCGCCCCGAAGAATACGGCAACCTGCTGCGCGGCAAGATTGCCAAGCATGGCGCGACCTGCTGGCTGGTCAACACCGGCTGGACCGGCGGCGCTTATGGCACGGGCAACCGGATGCCGATCAAAGCGACACGCGCACTGCTCACTGCGGCGCTCGACGGCTCGCTCTCGGAATCGACCTTCCGCAAGGATCCAAACTTTGGGTTCGACGTGCCAGTGACCGTTGCAAACGTCGACGCTGGTCTCTTGGATCCACGCAGCACATGGGACGACAAAGCCGCCTATGATGCCCAAGCGTCAAAACTGGTTGAAATGTTCGCAGGCAACTTTGCCCAATACGTCCCGCACATCGACGACGACGTCCGCGCCTGCGCCATCAGCTAAGCCGCGCAACTGATATCGCGACACACCGCCTCTTGTCTCGCAAGGGGCGTTTGTGTTTCTCAACGTGATTTGTTTAACGCAGACGGTTCACGTACAGAAAATTCGATCCACGCAACTGGGTCTCAAACCTCGACGACAGGGGTCAACCGAAACTCTGTGACATCAACAAGCCCAAGATCACTGATCCGCAATTCAGGAATGAGAACAAGCGCCAGCAGAGAATGCTGCATATAAGCATTGTTCATTGTGCAACCGCAGGCCGCCATGGCTTCGATCATCTTTTTTGCATGGCCTGCGACCTCGGCGGCGGGTTTGTCCGACATCAGTCCCGCAATCAGAAGTTCGATCTGTTCTCGCGCGGCCCTTAGCCCGATATGGACAAGATCCGCTGCTTCAGCCGCCAGGGTTTCTGCAGAAACACCACGCGGTCGACGTGAGAGGGCTAAAGATGTGGGGTAATATGCGGGGATTCCTGTTTCTTCTACAACGGTGGCAAAACGCTCTCCATTGCGACGCACATATCTTTTGACTCGAGAAAAATATCTCAAGGGGTCTGAAATTTGCTCTGACAAATACCAATCCTCTCCACAAGTGAGACACCGCCGAGGGGCCTTCATAAATGGACATTGGCTAAATTTTCAAATCAGGAAGATCAAAGTGGGAACTTTTTCCTAATCTGTGAAACTACCGGTTTCTTGTACAGAGAAGATAAGTTGTTTTGTTTTTTGCAAGAATAACGGGAAGGACCCTCTGCAAGTAGTTGAAATCATATACTTAAATAGATGCAATTACCGATTCTGGAGGTTTGTGTGACATAATCAATATTATGTTAATACTAGAACGAAGCCAAATGAGACATATGCGATTTGTTCCTGACCGGATTGCAGTGTTTATGCGTTGATCCGCTTGGACTTTGGATCATAGGGCGTGCGCAGATGTGCGGTTGCCTCATGATGTTCACCTGCCAGATCAATGACGAAACTGTGGCTGTCAATAAAGGCTTGGTCGATCTTGCTGCCAGCCTTCACATCACAAAGTGCAACCGCGGCCCCTAGGGTATGCCCGTAGGCCGCTGAGCGAACTTCGCCCACTTCAACACCGTTGCACAGAACGGCCTCACCACCCCAAATCTGCGCTTTTGCGTCCTTCAAAACCAGTTGGATGATCCGGCGGTCCAGGTGGTCGGGATCAGCCTTCGCCGCAAGCAATGCGTCTTTTCCGACAAACCCGCCCGGCTTGTTAAAATCCACCGCGAAGCCCAAACCAGCCTGCAGTGGCGTTATGTCGGGGGTCAATTCACGGCTCCAGGCGCGAAACCCTTTTTCGATCCGCAGACCGTCAAGCGCGTAGTAACCGGCATCACGGATGCCATGATCCGCACCGATCTGCATCAGATCGTCGTAGACCCCAGCGGTGAATTCAGTTGGAACAATAAGCTCCCAACCCAGTTCACCCACATAAGACATGCGGTTGGCCATCACGGTGGCATATCCAAGGTCGATGCTTTTGCAGGTGCCGAACGGGAAACCGTCGTTTGTCAGGTCCGTTTTGGTTAACGCCCCAAGCACGTTGCGGGATTTTGGCCCCATAATGGCCAAGAAAGACCACGCCGATGTGACATCGGTCATGTAGACATGGGCGTTCGGTGCGAAACTGCGCGAAATCCAGTTGGCATCGCGCACTGCTTGCGCCGATCCGGTGATGATGAAAAATCTGTCTTCGTTCAGGCGAATGACCGTCACGTCGCTTTCAAATCCGCCACGTTTGTTCAACATTCCTGTGTAGACAGTCTTGCCGATTGGCACGTCGATATTGGCGGCGCACATCCGGTTCAGCTCGGCGCAGGCATCGCGCCCCTGCACGAGCAGTTTGGCAAAAGATGTCTGATCAAACACGGCGACTCCATCGCGCACGGCCTTGTGTTCTGCGCCAACGGCATCATGCCAGTTCTGGCGGCCAAAGCTGTAAACCGTTTCGGCGGTAGTGCCATTGGATGCGAACCAATTGGCGCGTTCCCACCCCATTTTAGATCCGAATACAGCGTTTTTCGCGGCCAAGCGATCATAAAGCGGGGATCGACGGAACGGCCGAGCGGTGTCCAATTCCCGGTTCGGCCAAGGCATTGCATAATGAAGACCCAAGGTTTCTTTGACCCTGTCATGCAACCACGTCGGGTTGTTATTGAAGTCGGCAAAACGGCGGATATCAACGGCAAACAAGTCTGACGTTGCCTCGCCTTCGACGATCCATTCTGCCAACGCCCGCCCTGCCCCGCCAGCACTGGCGATGCCCATCGAGTTAAAGCCAGCACCCACAAAGAAATTCACAAGCTCTGGTGCTTCGCCCAGAAGATAGTTGTTGTCAGGTGTGAAACTTTCGGGGCCATTGTAAAATTTGCGCACACCCACCGTTTCCATATCCGGCACACGCATCAAGGCGTTTTGCAGAAGAATTTCAAACTGGTCCCAATCATCGGGCAGCAACGAGAATTCGAACTTGTCGGGGATACCATCCATGCCCCAGGGTTTCGCCTCTGGTTCAAATCCGCCCATGACAAGCCCGCCAGTTTCTTCCTTGAAGTAAATGTAGCCGTCCGGATCGCGCAGAACTGGCAAATCAGGGGTCACGCCGTTCATGGTTTCGGTTACGATATACATGTGTTCTGCGGAATGCAGCGGGACGTTCACACCGCACATTTTGCCAATTTCCCGCGCCCACTGACCTGCACAGTTTACGACCACCTGCGCGTCAATCGTGCCGTGATCCGTGACCACGCCGGTGACGGCACCGTCTTTCGTGGTGATGTCTGTGACCTTCACGCCCTCGATGATCCGTGCGCCGCCATTGCGGGCGCCTTTGGCCAGCGATTGTGTCAAGTCAGTCGGGTTCGCCTTGCCGTCGCCGGACATCCAGATCCCGCCCTTCAGATCATCGGTTTGCATCACGGGCCATTTGTCACCTGCCTCTTGCGGGGTCAGAACGTCGACCTCGACACCTTGGGCGCGGGCTGCGGCGGCGGTGCGCATCAACATCGTCATTCGATCATCGGTGCGCGCCACAGTGACTGAGCCACATTGCATCCACCCCGTTGCAAGTCCTGTTTCAGCCTCAAGATGGGCATAGAGCTGGGTCGAATAGCGGATCAAATTGGTCATCGCAGGCTGGCTGCGCAATTGCCCCACAAGCCCTGCCGCATGCCATGTCGTGCCGCAGCTCAGCTGCCCCTGCTCCAGCAGAACAACATCCGTGTGGCCCATCTTTGTCAGGTGATACGCCACCGAACAGCCGGCAATCCCGCCCCCGATGATGACGTACTGCGCATTTTTGGGAAAAGGCTTGGACATTGCAGGGCTCCACAAGAAACTGAGTTGTCAGATTCTTGCATTAATTTGCAAACCTTTGCAATGCTTGAGGTGTTAGCCCGCGATCTGGTAGGTCAGGTCGTTCTGGGTGATCGCGTTCAAAACCTCTGGATCCGGGCGTTGATCCATCACGATACAGGTGCCTTTGGGCGGCGTTGGCATGGCCACCTGCCCGACCACGCCAAACTTCGCATGATCTGCAATCACGAACCGCGTGGTGCCGTTCAATAGCATCTGCTGGCGAAAACTAACTGCCTCTTTGCTAAAGTCCGTCAACATCGTTCTAGCGGACAACCCGCCCGCGCTTATTACCGTGAAATCAACATGGTACTGGCTGATTTGTTCCGTTGTCTCGATCCCGATCGTTGCCATTTCCTGTGCGTCGACCTTACCGCCCAACATCACCAATTCACGGCAGCTGCGGGCGATCTTTTGGGCGACGGCAAAGTCATTGGTGTAGACGATCAGGTCACTGTGCTGATGCAATGCTTGCGCTACAGCGAATGTAGACGAGCCGTTATCGAGAAACAGCGATGATCCGTCCGGAATTTGCGCGGCCAAGGCACGTGCAATCCGGTTTTTCCCGTCCGCATTGATCTGGGCCCGGCTCTCCATCGGGATTTCTTGGGTTCTGATACGGGTCGCGCCACCACGAACCTGTTGGAGTTTGACCTGTTCCGCCAGATATTCGATGTCCTTTCGAACGGTTTCCCGTGACACGCCAAGGCGCGCTGTCAAAGACCGTGTCGAAACAGTGTTGTCGCGCTGGATTTGTTCCAGAATGATCGCGTGCCGTTCAGATGCCAGCATTATGTGTCCCCGGTCCTGTGTTCACCTACCTCTCGCACGGATCGCATGAACGCGCGGATCATTGGAACATCGCGGCGCATTTTCAGGATCACAAGGGTTTCGACCATCTCCAGTTCAAGTCCGGTAATCGTGATCGGCTGCAAGCGTTCATCGTGATTGTGTTCAGCCTTTGAAACAAACCCGATACCAGCGCCCGACGCCACGATTTCGCGCATCGCTTCGCGGCCATCCACCTCGATCACCGGCTTGATCAAGACATTAATTTTCTGCGCTGCGTCTTCAAGATTTGCACGGGTACGAGACCCTTTTTCCCGAAACACCAAGGGCCATTTGGGCAGGTCCTTGAATGATATCTCGGTGCGCCCGTTTGGCAGATAGTTCTTGGCAGAAATGGCGATGATCGGCGCGCGCCCGATATCAAGCCCAGCGACGTCGGATGCCGGCTGCATATTGCCAACGACACCGATTTCGGCGTCATAATTGCGCAATCTGCTTAGCACCTCTTTGGTATTGCCCGTCTTGATGGACACAAAAACCTTGGGGTTGTTCATGCGAAAGTGGCTGATTGCGTCAGTCACATGCAGCGCTGAGTCTGCAAAGATGCGCAGCAGCCCCTTCATGGCGGGGTTCGAATGATCAAGGTATTCGCCGATGCTGTCTTCAATTTCGAAGAATTGCTTGGTCATCCGAAACAGGCCTTCGCCCGCTTCTGTCAGATAGACATTGCGTTTTTCACGCCGGAACAGAAGCGTGTCATGGGCTTGTTCCAACCGTTTGACCTGATCAGACAGTGCGGGCTGCGTTTGGTTCAAACGATCCGCTGCACGCGAAAACCCACCGTGAAGGGCAACATTATGAAACGCGCGAAGTTGGGTGTATCTCATCTCAAGATGCCATCAGAAAAATCTATGGTGATCAGATAACTATAATTTCCAGCCGGAGTCTATTGTTCGACGTGCAAGAGGTCCACAAGCTGCGCGTGCAGCTGCGGCGTAGCTGCGCTGATGATCGGACCTTCGTATGTGAGGTCGGGCTTTTGTCCTGCCCATGTTGTCATGATCCCCCCTGCCCCTTCGACGACCGGACCAAGCGCCAGAAAATCATAAGGTTTCAGATCATAGTCGACCACAGCGTCCACATGCCCCGCCGCAAGCAGCGCGTGTGGATAGCAATCGTATGCAAATCGTCGCGTTTGTCCGCTTCGCATCAGTTTCGCAAAGACCGCTGGGTGGGCGTCGTAGATTTTTTCACCCTCATTCACGTAAAGGACGGCTTCCTCCAGATTGGTTTGGCTGGAGACATGAATTTCAGCGCCATTGCATGTGGCCGCAGCCCCCTTAACCCCGCAGTAGGTTTCGCCCAATGCTGGCATGCCAATAATGCCAAGTTGCGGATCGCGTGCCTCAAGATAGCTAAGAAGAAACCCGAAAAGCGGGTTGCCGGACAAAAAAGACCGCGTTCCGTCAATCGGGTCGATGACCCACAAGTGATCCTGCGTGGCCCCTTCCGTTCCGAATTCCTCACCCAGAATGCTGTGATCAGGGTGCTTTTCCAAGATGGCCGCCCGGATCTGTTTTTCGATGCTTTGATCTGCGAACGTCACGGGGCTTTGGTCTTGTTTGAACGAAATTTCGACAGGTTTGCGAAAGAACGTTCTGGCCAATTCTGCCGCTAGGCCCGCGAAATGGTGCCCGTCTTCAAGCAGTGTCGCAGAGTCCATGAGAGTCCCCTCTTTTCGGTCCACCCCTGACGAACCGCGTGTGTGTCTTCTTTTGTTTATATGTCTTTTTGTGGGATTCAAAGCCATGCAGTTGCTTTTGTGCCTTTATTGTCCGCAACGCGTACTTGTAGGGGGTACCAATTTTGCTCAGTGAGGGCTGAATGTCGGAGGGCGCTAAATTTATCAGAAAAACCTATCGAAAGATAAATATTGTGGATTTTACATATGACACGCGCTGGTTCAAATTTGGAGGTAATTGTCCGAAGCGGCGGAGCGCTCAGATGAAAAATTTTCTTATTCCGAAGCCAAAGCTAGGCGAGCCCTACCTTTTGACGCCAGGACCGCTGACTACATCTTATGAGGTGAAAGAGGCAATGCTGCGCGATTGGGGCAGCTGGGACGATGATTTTCGCGCCATGACGCGCGACATGCGCACCCGATTGCTTGCCCTGATCGGACCGGGGTCTGACGCCTATGAC
Source organism: Thalassobium sp. R2A62 (assembly GCF_000161835.1). Taxonomy (GTDB): domain Bacteria; phylum Pseudomonadota; class Alphaproteobacteria; order Rhodobacterales; family Rhodobacteraceae; genus Thalassobium. The sequence continues at coordinate 2,825,933 of NZ_GG697169.2, read as the reverse complement.
TGTGTGCCAATCCAAGGATCGGGGTCCTATTGCGTTGAAGCCATGTTGGGGTCGTTTGTGCCCAAAGACGGCAAGGTCTTGGTGCTGGCAAATGGCGCCTACGGCCTGCGTGCGGCCGCGACTTTGAAATGTATCGGACGGGATTATCACCTACTGGACAAGGGAGACTACCTGCCGCCGCGCGGGGATGAGGTCCGTGAAATCTTTGCTCAGGACGCGGCAATTACCCATGTCCTAATCATCCACTGCGAAACGAGTTCAGGCATTTTGAACCCCGTGCAGGAATTGGCCGATGCCGCACATGCAGCGGGTCGGAAGGTGCTGGTCGACAGCATGTCGGCTTTTGGTGCCGTCCCGCTTGAGGCTGAAACGGTGCGCTACGCGGCCATGGTGTCCTCGGCAAACAAATGCATTGAGGGCGTGCCCGGCTTTGGCTTTGTGATTGCCCGCAAAGACGAACTTGTTGCCGCCAAGGGCAACAGTCATTCCCTATCTCTAGATGTCGAGGCCCAGTGGTCCGCCATGGAGAAAACCGGACAATGGCGCTTTACCCCACCGACCCACGTGGTCGCGGCCTTTATCGAAGCGCTAAAGGCGCATGAGATAGAAGGCGGCGTTGCGGGGCGCGGTGCACGTTACCACGCCAACCGTGACACTATGGTGGGCGGAATGCGGGACCTCGGGTTTGAAACCCTGCTTGATGACCGCTGGCTGTCGCCGATTATCGTCACATTCTTTTGCCCCGCCGATCCAAAGTTTTCTTTCGATGGCTTTTATGAAGCGATGAAAGAAAAGGGCTTTATCATTTACCCTGGCAAACTCACTGTCGTCGATAGTTTCCGGATTGGATGTATCGGCCAGATGGATGAAACCGTCATGCACGCAGTGGTCAAAGCGGCCAGCGAAGCATTGACCGCTATGGGTGTCGACACCGCAGCGCCCCCCGCTGCCGCACTTGAAGAACGCAAGAAACTAGCTGCTTAAGCTTTGAAGGAACGAACATGACCATTACGACTCCCGTTGTCGCCAACGATCGCACCTATCCAGCGCCAAAAACCTGCGCCATTGCCATCTGTTTGGACGGCTGTGAACCGGAATACCTGACAAAGGCCATCGCGGATGGCCTGATGCCGACGCTCAAGCGGATGCGCGAAACAGGCACAGATCGGCTGGCACATTCTGTCATCCCGTCTTTCACCAACCCCAACAACCTTTCCATCGCGACGGGTCGCCCACCAAGCGTGCACGGCATCTGCGGCAACTTCCTGTACGAACCCGAAACAGGCGAAGAAGTGATGATGAACGATGTGCGCTTTTTGCGCGCACCAACGGTGTTCTCGAAGTTCTACGAAGCAGGTGCCCGCGTCGCCGTGGTGACAGCCAAGGACAAACTGCGCGCACTCTTGGGCGCAGGTCTGAAATTCGACGAAGACCGCGCCAAATGTTTCTCGGCTGAGCGTTCTGACACCTCAACCACCGAAGAGCATGGTCAGGCCGAGGCGAGCAAATGGCTCGGCATGGCGCAACCAGAGGTCTATTCAGCCGAACTGTCCGAATTTGTGTTCGCAGCGGGTGTAAAGCTGCTGAAAGAGTGGTCCCCCGATGTCATGTATCTGACGACCACCGACTACGTGCAGCACAAATACAGCCCCGATCAGCCAGAGGCCAAAGCGTTCTATGAAATGTTCGACAAATACCTGACCGAGCTTGATGCCATGGGCGCCGCGATTGTCGTCACCGCTGATCACGGCATGAAGCCAAAGCACGACGCAAGTGGTGATCCACAGGTGATCTATGTGCAAGATTTGCTGGACGAATGGCTTGGCGAAGCGGCGGCGCGTGTGATCCTTCCGATCACCGACCCTTACGTTGTGCACCACGGCGCCCTTGGCGGGTTTGGCACGGCGTATTTGCCCGACGGTGCGAATCGTGCCGACATCATCGCCCGCCTCGCCTCTCGTGAGGAAATTCTTGAGGTCCTGACCAAAGAAGAGGCTGTTGAACGGTTCGAGCTGCCCGCAGACCGGATTGGCGACATTGTCATGATCTCGACTGAAAACCTAACAATCGGAACGTCAGAGCACCTTCACGATCTGGCCGCTCTGAACGAGCCCCTGCGCAGCCACGGCGGCCTGACGGAACAAGAAGTGCCCTTTATCGTCAACCGCATAATCGACTTGCCAAGCAAACCTGTCTTGCGCAACTTTGATGCCTTCTTCTATGCAGCCGCAGCAGCCGCACTCTAATTCAGGGAAATAACAGTATGACAAAAACCGATATTCGGAACGAAGGAATGCGCATCGGCGGCGAGGTTGTCTTTACCGACAACGTCGTCGAAGTGCTTTACCCCTATACGGATGAGGTCGTCGGCACCGTGCCCGCCGGCACAGCCGAACATGCCCACAAAGCGTTTGAAATTGCGGCAAACTACAAATCCAAGCTGACACGCTACGAACGTAGCGAAATCCTGAAAAAAGCAGGCGTGCTGATCGGTGAAAAGCGTGAATATCTGGCCAAATGGCTGACGCTTGAGTTGGGCATCTGCCATCAGCACGCGATCTATGAAACCAAACGCGCACAGGACGTTTATGACTTTGCCGCCGCGCAGGTTCTGAACGACGACGGTGAGATTTTCTCCTGCGATCTGACCCACAACGGCAAAGCCCGCAAGATTTTCACCAAGCGCGAGCCGGTGAATGCCATTTCTGCGATCACGCCATTCAACCACCCGCTGAACATGGTCAGCCACAAAATTGCACCGTCCATCGCAACGAACAATTGCATGGTGTGCAAACCGACCGAGCTGACCCCCCTGACCTGCCTTGCCTTGGCCGATATCCTGTATGAAGCAGGCCTGCCACCGGAGATGTTTCAGGTTGTCACAGGTATGCCGCAAGACATCGGCGACGAGATGATCACCAACGAAAACATCGACATCATCACCTTTACCGGTGGCGTTCCTGTCGGCAAAATCATTGCGGCCAAAGCGGGCTACAAACGCCAAGCGCTTGAATTGGGCGGCAACGATCCGTTGATCATCTGTGACGATCTGTCTGACGCCGATCTTGAAAAGGCAGCGACCATTGCTGTGGCGGGTGCGACCGGAAACTCCGGTCAGCGCTGCACGGCGATCAAACGGATTCTGGTGCAAGAAAGCGTCGCGGACAAATTCGTGCCGCTGGTGCTGGAAAAGGCCAAGAAGATCAAGTTTGGTGATCCACAAGACCCCGCAACCGAACTGGGCTGCGTAATCCATTCACAGGCCGCCAAGGTGTTTGAAAACCGTGTGTTCGACGCTGAAAAGCATGGTGCGAAAATCCTGTATCATCCCGAACGTCGCGGCGCGCTTTTGCCGCCGATTGTTGTCGATCATGTGCCCCATGAGTGCGAATTGGTGATGGAAGAGACCTTTGGCCCGATCATCCCCATCGTGCGTGTGCCTGATGATGATGTGGCGGTTATGGAAATCTCGAACTCGACCGACTTCGGCCTGTCATCCGGTGTGTGCACCAACGATCTGAACCGCGCGATTTCTTATATCAATGGTCTGGATGTGGGCACCTGCAACATCTGGGAACAACCCGGATATCGCATCGAAACCTCGCCGTTTGGTGGCATCAAAGACAGCGGCAATGGCGTTAAGGAAGGCGTAACAGAGGCGATGAAATTCTTCACGAACGTCAAAACCTATTCGCTTCCTTGGGTCGAATAGTAACAGTACCCATGACTAATAGGCGGGGCAACTTGGCTCCGCCTTTTTTTATCGTTCAATCTAATGGCCCGATTTCATGAACAGGTAGCAGCTCAATGAGCACCGGAATCATTTCCATCGTCCTGTTCGCAGCCCTTCTTCATGCGACGTGGAATGCACTGGTTAAAGGCTCGCGGGACCGTGCGGCCTCACTGGCTTATATCTCTATGGGGCACGTCATCCCCGGAGCGATCCTGGTTGCGTTTTTGCCGATGATCGCGCCAGAGGCCTGGCCTTATATAGTTGCATCAACCGTCATTCACTGGGGTTACTACTACGCCCTGAACGTGTCCTACCGTCTGGGTGATCTTTCGTTGATCTACCCGATTGCACGTGGCCTTGCGCCGGTTCTTATTGCTTTTGGCGCCCAGTATTGGGCCTCGGAAATGTTGTCGGTTCAGGTGTGGGTCGGCATTATTGTGGTCTCGTTCGGCATTTTGATCTTAGCGTTCAAGCCAACCAACACATCCTCGCGCCCGATTGTCGCGGCGGTCATCACCTCGTTGTTCATCGCGGCCTATTCTATCGTGGACGGCATCGGAATTCGCGTATCGGGTAGCCCGGTTTCCTATATCGGCTGGCTGTTCGTCGCCGAGATTTTCGTGCCGGCCTTTGTTCTGCTTCGCTTTCCCAAACGCTTGGTCAATTTCGGGACGCGCACATCTTTGCTGGCGCTTGCGGGCGGCATCATGTCAGGGCTGGCCTATGGGCTGGTTCTTTATGCTAAAACACTGGCACCACTGGGCGTTGTGTCGGCGTTGCGCGAAACCTCTGTCATTTTTGCTGCTTTGCTCGGCGTTTTGGTGATGGGGGAACGCCCAATCAAAAAGCGGATCTTCGCGGCTGTGGTTGTTGCAATCGGCATTGTCATCCTACTGCAATAGCGCCTTAACCCACAAAAACACATATTTTCACATGATGACTCTGGACAATTCGGCCTGAAACCAGTCAAGTGTGGATAGAGGATTGTTTATGCCCCACGCCGAAAATCACGCGACACATCGGGAGGTCGAGCTTCTTGAAACGCTTAGGGCCCAAGGTGGATCAGCACGCACATCCCACCTCGCAGAGGTCCTGAACGTCAGCGAAGAAACCATCCGCAGAACCGTTAAGGCACTGGCGAAAACCGGAATGGTCCAACGTGTGCATGGTGGCGTCTATCTGTCCAACACCGAGGCGCTTGATCCAGTCGGGTCGCGGCTAAAGAAACGGACAAGGGCCAAAGGGCAAATTGCAGCGGCGGCGGCCAGCATGATCCCGAGCGGGGCGTGTGTGTTTTTGGACGTTGGAAGCACGACGGCCCATGTTGCGACTGGCCTAAAATCCCATCGCGACCTCACGGTTGTCACAAACGGGATTCACGCAGCGCAAGCCTTGGTGGACAACAACGACAATCAGGTCTTTTTGGCTGGCGGTGCGTTGCATCACGTCGAAGACGGGACCTTCGGGTCCGATACCATAGCATTTGTTGAGAAGTTCAATATCGACGTGGCCGTCATCAGCATTGACGGCTTTGATTGCGGAACCGGATTCCTGTTGTCTAGCGCGGCAGAGGCGGCCTTGGCCCGTGTCGTCGCGCAACGCGCCAAACGAGTTCTGGTCGTCACCGATGTCACCAAGTTCGGTCAATCCGCACCGCTGATTGCTTGCAAGTCCACGGATGTCACAGCGGTTCTTATCGACAAGCTACCGGGCCGAATTTTCCACCAGAAACTCATTGATTGGGAAATCGAAGTCGTTGTCGTTCCAGACTCGAAAATCGAAAAGGCCCAATGATCATTGTCTCGTTTTTGTTAGAGCTTTTCGGTGCAACGATGTTGCTTTTGTTTGCTGTTCGCATGGTTCGTACAGGTATTGAACGCGCTTTTGGTGCGGGTTTTCAACGGCAGGTGACTGCGCGCAAACATCCTATCGGCTTGGCGATCGTTGGCGTGTTTCTTGCGATTCTTCTGCAAAGTTCGGCTGCGGTGACGCTTCTTGTGTCCGGCTTCGCGGGGTCTGGCGCACTTGCGTTCACGCAATCTATGGCTGTTGTTCTTGGTGGTGATTTGGGGTCCGCGTTTCTGATTCAGATCCTGTCTTTGAAACTCAGCTGGCTTGCGCCCGCGCTTTTGACAGTCGGGGGTATCCTGTTCTTGAAGACCGAACAGAAACGACTGAAACAGGCAGGGCGGATCATCTTGGGAATTGCGCTTATCCTGATCTCATTAGGCTTTCTGCGTGACGCCATCGAACCGATCCGCGAAAGCGCATTGTTGCCCGCGATCTCTGGCTATCTAGAACGCGATTTTCTAACCGCCTTCATTGTTGGGGCTGGATTGGCGTTCATAATGCATTCTTCGGTGGCGACTATCCTGATGGTGGTCGCAATCGTCAGTGTCGGCGCCCTGCCCTTTTCGGTTGGCGTGTCGATCTTGCTTGGCGCGAACATGGGGTCCGCCTTGATCCCTGTCTGGCTGTCACGGGGGATGGACCCGCTTGCGCAACGCGTCCCGCTTGCGAACTTGATTGTTCGTGGGCTTGCCGGGGTGATGGCTTTGATGGTCATCAACCTGACATCTCTTACCGTCATTCCAACGGGCTGGAACGATGGTCAAAGCCTGATCTTGCTCCACATTGGGTTCAACTGCATGTTGCTGTTGTTCCTTCCGTTTTTGTCGACCTTGGAACGGCCCGTGTCAGTGATGCTCCCTATTCCCAAAGACATTTCCATAAGCGTTCCCACACAAAACCAGACCGTTCTAAATGACGTCGGCGAAACCAATCCGACGCTTGCCTTGGCATCGTTGCGCCACGAAGTGCTGCGCATGGCCGGTCTTTTGCGTGACATGCTGACTCCGGTTATGGGGCTTTACAAATCGTTCGACGGGGCGCTGCTGTCACACATTCAGTCGCAAGACCTTGTCGTGAACGAAGCCTTGGACATGGTGCGCAAATACGCCTCCAATATGCCCCATGATGACATGAGCAAGGACCAGCTTAAGGAAATGCGCGAGTTGATGGATTACGCCATCGCGCTTGAGGCGGCAGGTGACATCATCGTGAAACGGCTGCTGCCGTTGGCACGCGAAAAGTCCCACAAAGGTATCAAGCTTAGCAAAGTCGGATTTGCTGAGCTGCTTGCCATCAATGATCAGGTCGAAGTGAACCTAAAGACCGCGACCAATGTGCTGATCTCGTCTGATGTGATGGCCGCCCGTTTGCTGCTGGAAGAGAAAGCCGAAATGGCGAGGATGGAACGCTCTAGCCGCAAAAAGCACCTGCGCCGCTTGTCCGACGGGGACGCCGACAGTGCAAGTTCCAGCGACATCCACTTGGAAACGGCCTATACGCTCAAGGAGTTCAATTCTTGGATCATCAGCGTCGCCCACCCGATCTTGGTGCGTGAAGGGCAGCTGCTGACGACCCGTTTGGTTGAATAGGCGTCAGGCCTAGCTTGGATCAAAGATCAAAGCGCTGCAGTTTCCAACAGTTCTTTCCAGCGGTGGCACGACACGGCATGTCCCTCATCACAGGTTTCCAGCGTCGGGACGTCACTTTTGCAGATGTCGGCCGCGTGTGGGCAGCGCGTATGGAATGTGCACCCCGACGGCTGGTTGGTCGGTGATGGAATTTCACCTTTCAAACGCTGGGCGGAATCCTCTGCATCCGGGTCCAGCGACGGGATCGCGGAAAACAACGCTTTGGTATAGGGGTGGCGGGTATTATTGAACAAATCCTTGGTCGGGGCGCTTTCGACAATGCGCCCCAGATACATCACCGCAACGTGGTCGCAGGTATGGGCGACGACAGACAGGTCATGGCTGATGAACAGGAACGTTAGCCCCATGTCGACCTGAATGGATTTGAGCAGGTTCAAAACATCGGCTTGAATAGACACGTCCAACGCGGCGACGCTTTCGTCAGCGACAATAAACTGCGGCTTTGACACCAACGCCCGCGCGATGGAAATACGCTGCCGTTGACCGCCAGAAAACGCATGGGGAAAGCGGCGCAGGTGTTCCAAGTTCAAACGACACTTCGCTGCGATCTCACGCACGATCTTATCGGTTTCTTCGCGCCCGGACGTCAGGCCCATGACCTCAAGCGGTTCTGCAATGATATCACGCACCGTCATGCGCGGCGACAAGGCGGCGTATGGATCCTGAAAGATAAGCTGTGCCCGTTTGCGGTAATCCTTAAGCTCCGCAGGCGTCATTTCTTCGAGATTATAGCGGACTTCGCCGTCGTCATAGACCGCGCCGCCTCTGGCGATTTTCGTGGCATTCAGCAAGGCACGCCCCAAAGTGGTCTTGCCTGACCCGCTTTCACCGACGACGCCAAAAAACGACCCCTTGGGGATATCAATGGATATTCCATCGACAGCCTTTAGAATTTTGGGTTTAAAAAACCCGCCACTGATATTGAATTCGACGGCCAGGTTTTTTGTGGAAATAAGACTGTCAGTCATCCCTAGGCCTCCGTTGCATAAAGATGGCAGGCCACATCGTGATCTGGATTTGTTTCGCGCCACTCAGGGACATCTGTATTGCAGGTTTCACCGAAAACCTTTCCGCATCGGGTGTTGAACACACACCCTGAAGGCCGCTCAAGCGGTGATGGAATATCTCCGGGGATGGGGACCAATGGGGATTCAAGGTCATCCATTTTAGGCAAAGCGTCCAGCAACCCTTGGGTATAGGGGTGTGCGGGGTTGCGAATGACATCACGCACCGGACCTTTTTCAATCATCCGGCCCAGATACATAACCGCAACTTTATCTGCAGTCTGCGCAATCACGCCAAGATCATGGGTGATAAAGATGATCCCCATCATGAATTCGGTCACCAGTTCGCGCATCAAATCAATGACCTGCGCTTGAATTGTAACATCCAGCGCGGTTGTAGGCTCATCCGCGATCAGAAGTTTCGGCTTGGTCGACAGCGCCATCGCAATCATCGCGCGCTGTCGCATACCGCCTGACAGTTCAAACGCGTATTGGTCGAACCGGGCGGAGGCATCCGAAATGCCGACACGGTCCAGCATTTCAATCGACAATTCCTTGCACTGCTTTTTTGACATGTCAGTGTGCAGCAACAGTTGCTCGACCATCTGTTTCCCGATAGAAATCGCCGGAGCGAAACTTGCCATCGGTTCCTGAAAAATCATCGAAATCGCGCCGCCACGGACAACATTGCGCTGCCTCTGGGTCGTGAGTTTGAGCACGTCCAGCGACACATCTTCGGTGTTCAACAGGATCTTGCTTTCAGGCGCATAAACCGCGTTTCTGGCATTCAGATACATCAATGACTTTGCCGTCACTGATTTGCCTGATCCGCTTTCCCCGACCAGCCCCATGACTTCGCCGGGCATCACGGTGAAACTAACATCATCAACTGCGGTGATCCGACCCTCGTCAGTGTCAAATTGCAAGGTCAGATTCTGGACATCTATCAGTGGCTTCATTTCTTGGAATCCGAATAAGGGTCAGCAGCGTCTCGCAGGCCATCGCCGACGAACACAAAGGCCATGACAAGTGCGACAAAGAAAAGAACCGGTATAAAGTACCATTGGTAATTCAGCAGAACGTCCGCTTTGGTCACGTTTTGCAGCATGACGCCCAATGAATTTACAGGATCCTTGAGCCCCAACCCGATAAAACTAAGGCCGGTTTCTGTCAGCACCATGTAAGGGAACGAGATAACCAGATCGACGATGATGTAGCTGGTGAAGCTGGGCAAAAGGTGACGACGGATGATGTGGGGCGATGATGCGCCGCACAGTTGGGCCGCCAGCACATATTCCTGATTTCGTTCGGTTAACAGATGGGTCCGCACACGGCGCGCCAAGGTCGGCCAACCGATCAGCCCCAGAATAATCGCGATCATGAAAAACCTCTGTTCAGAGGTCCACTCCGTCGGCACAAAGGCCGCGACGGACATGACCAGCGGGATCGCAGGGATCGTGCGCACCGCATCCGTTACCATCTGGATGACGCTGTCTAATCTGCCCCCGTAATAGCCGGACACCCCTCCAATGATCAGGGCCAGCACAAAGGATATCAAAACCCCGAGCGACCCGATTTGAAGCGACGTAAAGATCGCATGTAATGTTCGCGAAAAGATATCCTTGCCGGCGCTGTCGGTGCCAAACAGGTGGATCATCTTTTCGTCTTCCTGCATGCCAAAAAGATGTGTGTCCATCGGGATGAAGCCGAACAGGTCATACTCTGACCCTTCAACAAAGAACGCGACATAGTGGCGGATGTCTTCGTTGGGTTCTTCGACCCAGCGGAAATTGGTCTCTGCGGACCTTGTGCGTTCAACCCCGTGGATGAAGGGGCGCAAGGAACAACCGTTCTTATCGCAGAATTCCGGGATTTGCGGCGCACCGTTCAGATAGTCCCGATCCCGCCCCGCAATCGTCGGATCATAGGGCGAGAGCGCAGGCGCGAGAATACCAATAACAATGATGAAGATAAGGACACCGGCCGCGATCATAGCCGCACGCTGTTTCTTGAACCGCGCCCAGATCAGCTGGCTTTGGGAAGCCGTGAAATAGGACTCTTTGTCCTGCTGTTGGCTTTTGATGGTTTTCGTATTCATCCCAGCTACCTCACGATGCTCTTGCGGATCCGTGGATCCATGATGGCAAGAAGAATGTCCGTCAGAAAGTTCAGCGTGACGATGGAGGCCGTCAGCAAGAAGATGATCGCGCCCGCAAGCTGCTGGTCATTGGATTTTGCCAATGCATCAATCAAAAGCGATCCTGCCTCGGACAACGTCAGGATAAGCGCGACGATTGGCAGCTCATTGAACACTCGGTTCAAATCAAAGCCCAGTGAATTCACGATCGGCGCCAACGCATGCCGCGCTGGATAGCGCCACAACAACTTGCGCCCGTACAACCCACGCGCTTTGGCGGCTGTGACGTAAAGCTTGCCGATTTCATCGGACATCAGCGCCCGCACCGTCTGCAAGGCAAATGCCGTCGCCGACCAGCCAAGGATCAAAATGGGCAGCCATGCGTGTTTGAGAAGATCAACGAACTTGGCCCATGACCAGTCTGCATCCCGATATTCTGGCGAAAACAGCCCCGTCAGGGTTTCGCCGAAATAGACGGTTGCGACCAACATGATCATAAGCGCCAGCAAGAAATTTGGCATCGCCAGACCCAAGTAGCTGACAATCCGAAGGCTGTTGTTCAACAGCGCATTGCGGGAAGACGCGGCAATAATGCCAACCGGAATCGCAATAGAGTAGGCAAGGAAAAGCGAAGAAATGGCAATCGCCAGGGAGATCCAGAATTTCGTGCCCAGAAGGTCCGCGATATTAACGCGAAGAATACAGCTGTCGCCAAAATCGCCCTGGAAGGCGCCCATGACCCAGGTGCTCCAGCGGGTAGTGAATGGGCGGTCTAGCCCGAGGCGAACTCGTTCGCTTTCAATATCCGCAGTCGAGATCGCGATCCCCTGCGTCTGTTTGTAAGAGAGATACCGCTCGGCACAATCACCTGGAACCAGTTCCATCAGTGAGAAGACGACGAATGAAACGATTAACAGCGTGACAAATGCCATTGCTGCGCGCATCAACGCAAATCGTCCAAATTGCAGCATGCCTTGACCCTTCAATCGTCGTTCTTAATTGGTAGAAATTCACAGGCGGACCATGGTCCGCCTGTGAAGATGTTAGATTACTCGGACAACCACCACTGTGTCGGGTTGTACGGGTAGGCCCGGTAGAAGTCATAGCTCGTGGTCTTGAACTGGATGACGTTCTGCAGGTCATTGGAATAGTAGGTCGGTGAGGATGATTTCACCGTGCCAATGAACAACAGATTGGATGTGATGGCTTCGATCAGGCCATTGGCCGCCGCTGCCTGTTCATCAGACCCCGGTGCAGAGACCTGCATCGCATTCACATCATCAATCATGCCCATGACATATGCGGGTGGCTCAACACCGTTTGCACCGTCACTGTCGATCCACTCGGCCCACAACATGCCGTTACGCGCGTTAAAGTAGGTCGAGAATGGTGGGACGTGCAGTTCGTTTGACCCCATCGCAACACCCAAAGGCGCACCTTGTGACCAAGACATCAGATCAAGCTGGTTTGCAGATTGTGCTGAACGGTACTCGTCCGGCGTCACTTCTTTGATCACCGAAGCAACACCAACGTCTGCCCAGTTCTGGCCCGCGATTTCGATCAGCTGCGCAGAAAGTTCCTGCGTCGAGAACTGAATGTTGAGCACGAACGGATCGCCATTTGGCAAATCGCGTTTGCCGTCACCGTCAGCATCGACCAGACCCATCTCATCCAAAAGCGCATTTGCACGATCTACGTCATATGCAATCTCATGGCTTTCCCAGGCTGGATCCGCAAACTCAGGATATGGTGAGAACGTTGTGTATTGGGTCGGTGTCCCGAGATCAAAGAACACAACTTCGTTGATTTCATCACGGTTCATCGCAACAGACATGGCGGTGCGGAAACGCAGATCGCCAAAGATCTCACGCTTGGCGAGGTCTTCTGATGTTACGTTAAACGCCAGCACCGGGAAGGAAATGCCCGGGTTTACGTCGACCGAGTAATTACCGCTTTCTGCGCTGTCCAACAGCACTGGCAGCATGTCCAGTGTGACAGACTGGGATTTGTAGGTTACGCCACCATTGATCAACGTCAGCGTGCGAACTTCTGTGTCTGGCACATAACGCTCGTCTTGCTCGTTGATATATGGCAACTGGTTACCCGCTGTGTCCACTTGGTGGAAATACGGGTTTGCGACCAGATGACGGCCTTCGGTGTTTTCGGCAACAATGATGTGGCTTTCCAACGTCGGCATGGTGTCAGCTGGCAGATTGCCAACTTCGTTTGGACGAATGAACATCATCGTCGGCGTATCTGTCCAGTCAGAGCTACCGAAATAGGCCTTGACGACTTCATAGCCATTTTCAAAACCAGCGGCCTGCGCAAGTGCGTCGGCATCCGGGTTGATTTCAGGGTGATACTGGCCAAGGAAATGAACCGGCTGGAATGGCTGGATAAAGCTGGACGTAAAGGTTTCAATCAAACCGGGCTTTGGCGCGGCAAGATCAAACACAACGGTCTGTGCATCCGGTGCCGTTACCGTCATCGGCTCACCACCGGCAAGCGCATAGTCTTTGGCGTTCTCGATGACATTGGAATCCATCATCAAGTTGTCATACCAGAATACGACGTCGGCGGATGTAAAGTCAGCACCATCAGACCATTTGTGGCCACGGCGCAGCGTCACGGTAAGTTGGGTGAAATCATCGTTCCAGGCCCAGTCTTTGGCGACATTGGGGACGATTGTTTCCAGGTCCGTTGAATAGCGGAACAATGTCGTATGGCGAACCGACAAGAAATCCGATGTGCCGGACTCTGTTGCGTTCGAAAGCGCGTTAAACGTGCCACCGTATTCGCCGATCGACGCGAACGGGACAATCACCAAAGGCTCATCAGGAAGGCGATCAGCAACAGGCGGCAAATCGGCGTTGCCGCGGATCTCGCTGTTCAACGCCGCGATCGATGGGTTCTCGGAAAAGCCCATTTCGCAGGACGCCGCATCTTGAAGCGCAACAAGCTCAAATTGGTTCGGATACGCACCGGCACCAATGCCTTGCATGTCTTCAGCCGTAATGGCGGGGCAATCGGCAAGCGCAAGGGTTGGTAAGACCGCGCTCATGACGCCGGTTAAAATTAACTTTTTCATGTGACCTCCTGTCAGTTTCTTTGTGTGTCAAAGGGAAGCTTTTAGATGGCACAACATGTCCCAAACTAGGTTGTCAAAATCCCCTGACCGGATTCTGTGCAAAGCCGAAGCGCCGCGAATCCGTCTTACATCTTGAATACTACACTCACATGACACTTTTTTTCCCTCCTATGACGCAAGAGAGGACATGGAATATAGCATTAACAGGTTCACGAAAGCACATAAGCGGTCAAATGCAAACAGAAATGAGGGGTTATTTGTGATTTTGTGTGAAATGAGTTTGCGAGGCCAATTTTTGTCGGGTAGGGGATTTTCAGACTCCCCCCGTTTTTGCCTAGAAAAAAGGAAAAATAAGGCGGGTCATGGCGCTCAAAGGTGCTATGAAATCGACTGGACTATCAAATCTCAGAAGGTGTCGCATGGCCCAGCAACGCAATATTTTGTTCATCACGATTGACCAGCTTCGCGCGGACTGTCTGATTGGCGGCCTCGCTGAGCATGTGGATATGCCCAACATGCGGGCCTTCATGGCCGAAGGCGTCGCATTCGAGCGCAATTTTTCCGTGGCGAACCCCTGTGGCCCGTCGCGGGCGTCCATGTTGACCGCCCAATACGGGATGAACCACAGATCCGTTCGAAATGGCACGCCCCTTCGCCATGATACACCCAGCATCGCAACCGAGATGCGCAAGGCAGGCTACGTGCCGATGTTGTTTGGCTACACGGACACGAGCCAAGACCCCCGTGTTTTTGACAAAAACGACCCCGCAGTGAAATCCTATGAATACCCGATGCCCGGCTTTCATGAGGTGACAGAGATGCGTCTGGAAACATCGTTTCCTTGGCGATCACACCTTAAGAAGAAGGGCTATGAGTTTGAGAGCTATTGGGATGTCTACAAACCGGTCGCAGCAAATGGCGGCGCGCCAAAGCTCAATGATCCGGCCCTATATGCAGCGCAAGATAGCGACACCGCATTCCTGACCGATAGCTTTCTCGACAACATGCGCGGCTATGCAGACCAAGACTGGTTCGCCCACCTGACCTACATCAGACCGCACCCACCACTGGTCGCCCCCGCGCCCTACAACGACATGTATGACCCAGCAAAGTTACCATTGCCCACACGTGATGAAAGTCTGGCAGATGAAATGGTCAAGCATCCGTTCTTGGATGCCGTCGATCCATCGCTTGCGATCGCGGGCACGGTTCTGGGCTTTGATTACGTCGCCCCGACGGATGAGAATATTCAAGCGCTGCGGTCTGTCTATCTTGGCCTCGCAACAGAGGTGGATCATCACATCGGGCGGGTTATTCAGTTTCTGAAAGACACGGATCAATACGACACCACCTTGGTCGTCATCACCGCAGATCACGGTGAGCTGTTGGGGGACAATTTCGGCTGGGGTAAACTGAGCGTCTATGACGCGGCTTTCCAAACGCCCCTGATGATCCGCATGCCGGGGCTGACAAACGCGGGCACGCGTATCGGCGATTTTACGGAATCCATTGACGTGACCCCGACGATTCTTGACTGGATCGGGGTGGATATTCCGAATTCCATGGATGGCCGATCCCTGCTGCCGATCCTGAACGGGGCAACGCCAGACGATTGGCGCAGCTATAGTTTTTCAGAACTGGATTTCGGCAACAGCGGTGCGCCGACGGCGAGACAGCAGGCGCTTGGCACGACGGCAAGCACATCATGTTTTTGCATCCTGCGCGATGAGCGTTTCAATCTTGTAGAATTCGCCGCCGACCTGCCGCCCCTTCTGTTTGACCGACAGGGCGACGGTGACACCGTAAACGTGGCCGACAAGCCTGAGTATGCCCAAGACATGATGCGGCTCACGCGGCAGATGCTCCGCCATCGGATGCGCAACGCAGATCACACGCTTTCGATGTACGAAATCACCGCCGATGGGCCAAAGCTGTCCAAACGACGCCGCTGAGCGCAACGCCCCAAGGGCCGGACCTTAGACGATCGCAAGCAAAAGCTCGGTGGTGTTCTCTTTCGTCATCTCAATTGGATTGCCGCCTGTGCTTGGATCATTAAGCGCGCCCGCAACGATGCGGCCAATGTCAGGGTCTGCGATGCCAAGCTCCGTTAGGGTCTTATGGATACCAAGCGATGCGTTCAGGTCATCAACATAGGCGCAAAACCCGTCAAACCCACCCGCAATACCTAGGTAGTTAGCCGCATCCGCGATCAGATGTTTGATGGCGGGCTTGTTGAATTGCAAAACGGCAGGCATGCAGACTGCGTTCGTTGTGCCGTGATGTGTGTGATAAATTGCGCCAATCGGATGGGACAGCGCGTGGATCGCCCCAAGCCCCTTTTGAAACCCGGTCGCGCCCATGATGGCCGCAGACATCATATGCGCGCGCGCTTCGATATCCGTGCCGTCCGCAAATGCGCGCGGCAAGTATTCTTTGACCAACCGCATACCCTCAAGCGACATGCCCTGCGACATCGGGTGATAGTGAGGTGAACAGAACGCCTCGACGCAATGCGCAAAAGCATCAAGGCCCGTGCCAGCCGTGATGAAGCCAGGCATTCCAACCGTCAATTCAGGATCACAAATCACCACAGCGGGTAGGAACTTGGGATGGAAAATGATCTTTTTCTGCTCGGTTTCAGAATTTGTAATGACCGAGGCACGACCCACTTCAGACCCGGTCCCAGCTGTTGTTGGCACTGCAACAATCGGTGCAATGGCATCCGCATCTGCACGGGTCCACCAATCACCGACATCCTCAAAGTCCCAAAGGGGGCGGGTTTGGCCCGCCAAAAACGCAACCAATTTGCCAAGATCAAGACCAGAGCCGCCGCCAAAGGCGACAACACCGTCGTGGCCGCCAGCATTATAGGCATTCACGCCTGCTTCTGCGTTCTTCTCGTTGGGGTTTGGATCGACGTCGGAAAACATCGCACGGCCAAGGCCCGCCGCCTCAAGTAGGTCCAGCGTCTTGGTCGTTATGTCCATACTGGCAAGACCGCGGTCCGTGATCAACAATGGCTTCGTGATGCCAGCAGCGGCGCAAGCATCTGCGATTTCAGAAATGCGACCAGCGCCGAAACGGATCGAGGTCGGATAGGACCAGTTGGCTGTTATGGACATGGTTTCAGGCTTTCTTCAGGTGGTAGGATTTGGGGCGTGTAAGGTTGTGATAACCGATGACCGACAGACCGCCGCCGCGTCCGGTGTCTTTGCAGCCGGTCCAACACAGGGCCGGATCAAGATAGTCGGCGCGGTTCATGAACACGGTGCCAGTTTCGATCTGGTCGGCAATGGCTTCTGCGCGCGCCGTGTCTTGTGTCCACAGCGATGCGGTAAGGCCAAAATCGCTGTCATTCATCAATGCAACCGCTTCGGCGTCGTTTTTGACAGGCATGATCCCAACCACAGGCCCGAAACTTTCTTCGCGCATGACCCGCATGTCATGGGTCACGTTTGTCAGGATTTGCGGCATCAGATACGCACCGTTGTCCTGCGGAAAACCCGAAGGGTCAATCTGCGCAGTTGCTCCATCTGCGATCGCCTTGGCGGTTTGCGCGCGTACTTCATCGGCAAACCGCACATGCGCCATGGGGCCAAGGGTCGTTTCAGGGTCCAACGGGTTGCCAAGCGTGTAGTCACTTACGATTGCCACAGCTTTTTCTACGAAGGCGTCAAAGAGGCTCTCATGGACGTAAATCCGTTCGATCCCACAACAACACTGTCCCGAATTAAACATCGCACCATCAATTAGCGTATCAACCGCTGCATCCAGATTTGCGTCTTCCATGACATAGCCCGGATCTTTTCCGCCCAGCTCCAGTCCGATGCCTGTGAACGTACCTGATGCGGCCGCCTCCATCGCTTTGCCGCCGCCTACTGATCCTGTGAAGTTCACAAAACCAAAGGCGCGCTCTGCGATCAGCGCCGATGTGGTCGCATGATCCAGAAAGACATTTTGGAACACGTCCTCTGGGATGCCGGCAGAATGGAACGCTGCGGCCATCCGCTCGCCTACCAAAGGTGTCTGCGACGCATGTTTCAACATCACTGCGTTGCCCGCGATTAGGGCTGGGGCGACAGTATTGATTGCGGTCATATAGGGGTAATTCCACGGGGCCACGACCAGCACGACACCATGTGGCACGCGTTTGATGACACGGCGAAACGCGTCGCTGTCTTCAACCACGATTGGGGCCAATGCCTCTTCGGCGATGTCGGCCATATAGCTCGCGCGCTCATTAAAGCCGCCGAATTCTCCGCCGTATCTAACAGGTCGGCCCATTTGCCATGCGATTTCGGTCACGATGTCATCGTTCATTGCACCAACAGCGGCAACGCCCGCTTGGACCAGTGCAATCCGCTCGGACAATGGACGCGCAGCCCAATCTGTCTGCGCAGTCTTTGCGCGCGCAACAGCGGCGTCAGCAGCTTCGCGCGCCAAGGTTTCGCGGACCGCGTAAACAGACCCGTCGATGGGTGAAATACAGGTGACAGTCATAGTGATTAAGCCCTTTCAAAACCGCGTGCGATTTCCCAATCGGTGACAACACGGTCAAATTCTTCGAGTTCCCATTCGGCGGCACGGGTGTAGTGATCAATCACATCGCCCCCCATCGCTGCGCGCAGCATGTCAGACCCGTGCAATGCCTCTTTTGCATCCCGCAGGTTTCTAGGGATATGCGCTGAAGATGTATCCTCGTAAGCATCACCAGCAAAAGCGGGCTGCAGTGGCAGCTTTTCTTCTATTCCCTTGATGCCTGCCGCCAGCATTGCGGCCTCTGCGAGATAGGGATTCATATCTGATCCCGGTATGCGGCATTCGACTCGGATGCCGCTGCTACCCTCACCGCACAGACGGTATGCTGCGGTCCGGTTATCGACTGACCAGATGATCCGTGTCGGCGCGAACGAGCCCTTGGCAAAACGTTTGTAGCTGTTGACGTAGGGCGCCATGAAATAGGTGTAATCAGCGGCGTATTTGATCAGACCCGCCATGTAGTGATCCATCAATTCGGATTTGCCATTAGGACGCTTGGGGTCAAAGAACGCAGGCTTGCCATCTTTCCAAAGCGATTGATGCACATGGCTCGAGGAGCCGACACGCTCATGGCTCCATTTAGGGAGAAACGTCGCTGCGTGGCCTTGTTGCCAAGCGATTTCTTTGACCGCGTGTTTGGAAATTGAATGGTGATCGGCACAGGCCAAGGCCTCTGCGTATTTGATGTTCAGTTCTTCCTGCCCTGCCTCTGCCTCGCCTTTAGTTCCCTCAACAGGGATGCCCATGGCGTAGAGGTGGTTGCGCAAGGGGCGCATCACCGCCTCTTCTTTGGTGGTTTGCAGGATGTGATAATCTTCGTTGTACGCACTGATCGGGGTCAGGTCGCGAAACCCACCTTTGGCAATCTCGTCAAAGCTTTTCTCGAACAAGAAGAATTCCAGTTCCGTCGCCATCGTGGCGCTAAAGCCCATCTCGGTCAGGCGTGCGATCTGCTTTTTCAGCATTGCGCGCGGGGAATGCGTAATCAGGTGACCGTGATGGTCAGCTACATCGCACAGCACCATCGCAGTGCCCTCAAGCCATGGCACAAGCCGCAATGTCGTCAGGTCTGGCGTCATGGTGTAGTCACCATAGCCCTGCTCCCAACTGGTCGAGGCATAGCCATCTGGCGTTGCCATCTCTAAATCAGTGGCCAGCAAATAGGTGCAGCAATGGGTTTCTTTATGCCCGCTGTCGACAAAGGCTGGCGCGTGAAAACGCTTGCCCATCAGGCGGCCCTGCATGTCGACAATGCAAACAAGGACGGTATCAATGATACCGTCGTCGACGCTGGTTTTCAGATCATCAAAGCTCAAAGTGCCGGGCATAGCATGTCCATTCGTGTGTAGGATTGGGGGCCACGTAATGCAGCCCCCAAATGTAAGTTAACCGTAGCGGTAAGGACGTCCAGCCTTGACCATATCCGCATTATATTTCTTGAAGATTTCAACGACGCGGCGCTTAACCTCAGACTCCGATGCGATCTCTTCCCAGAACTCTAGGGCAGCGGATTCAACTGTTGCCCATTCCTCATCCGGAATAGAGGTCAGCTCCATTTTTGGTCCATTGACGCGCAGGTTGGCTTCGCCGCCCCAGTACCACCACTGACGATAATAGTGCGACTGATCACAGCAGACGCGGAACAGCGTTTGCAGATCTTCTGGCAGCTCATTCCAACGGTCCATGTTGGCAAAGAACGACCCCGCCCAAGCACCCGAAATGTTGTTGGTCAGGAAGTAGTTGGTCACATCGGCCCAACCCACGGTGTAGTCCTCGGTAATGCCAGACCATGCGATGCCATCAAGCTCGCCAGTTTGAACCGCAACTTCGATGTCTTCCCAAGGCAGGTTCACAGGAACCACACCAAACTGGGACAAGAAACGACCCGCAGTTGGGAAGGTAAAGATGCGCTTGCCCTTCAGGTCTTCAAGCGACCGGATCGGATCTTTAGTCGCAAAGTGGCACGGATCCCAAGCACCGGCTGAGATATGCTTAACGCCTACTTTGGAATATTCTTCATCCCAAATTTCGTTCAAACCATATTGGTTGAACAGCACAGGTACATCGAGCGAGTAGCGCGAACCAAACGGGAAATACCCGCCAAATACCGTCACTTCTGTAGGGGATGCCATCGAGTCGTCATCCGATTGCACCGCATCAATTGTGCCGCGCTGCATCGCCTGAAACAACTCGCCCGTTGGGACCAGTTGATCCGCAAAGAACAATTCGATTTGCATGCGGTCGCCCGCGATCTTGTTGAACATTTCGATCGCCGGAACGATTACTTCTGCGGCCAGTGAGGCACCCGCATAGGTCTGCATGCGCCAACGGATTGTATTCTGGGCAACTGCAGGAGCTGCCAGTGCCGCGGCCGGGGCCGCAATTGCAGCACCTTGGATAAACTTACGTCTAGAAGTCATGTCGTCTCTCCTTAGTTGATGTTTCGGCCACTTCGGTGCGGCTCTTTTAGGGTTAGTTGTAAACGTAATCTGGAAGCCAGGTGGCGATGCCGGGGAAGACCATGACCAGGATCAAGGCCAGAACCATAATTAGAACGAAAGGCGT
Source organism: Thalassobium sp. R2A62 (assembly GCF_000161835.1). Lineage (GTDB taxonomy): Bacteria > Pseudomonadota > Alphaproteobacteria > Rhodobacterales > Rhodobacteraceae > Thalassobium. The sequence goes on along the minus strand of NZ_GG697169.2, from coordinate 2,805,367 downwards.
GATGGATGAATAAATGTCGCGCAGTGAAATTTCGGGCGGCGCCATCGCCCGCATCAGGAACAGGTTATAGCCAAAGGGCGGCGTCATATAGGCGATCTGTGTGGTGATCGTATAAAGGATGCCATACCAGATCAGATCAAAGCCAAGTTCTCCGACCAGCGGCACATAAAGCGGCGCAACGATAACCAGCATAGCCGTATCATCCAGAAACGTGCCCATCAGAATAAAGCTGAGCTGCATTAAGATCAGGATCATCCAAGGGGACAGGTTCAAGCGTTCAGTGAACACAGCCTCAATTGCCTTAACCGCGCCCAAACCATCAAACACCGCGCCAAATGCAAGTGCCGCAAGAATAATCCACATGAACATGCAGGTAATGCCTAGCGTGTTGCGTACGGAACTCTCGAACACTTCTCGGGTCATACGGCCCTTAAGAACTGCGGCCACAAAAGCAGCCATCGCACCGATCGCAGAGCTTTCCACCAACGAGGTCCATCCGTTCACAAACGGCACCATCATGACTGCGAAAATAGTAACTGGCAGCAGGCCCGCACGCAGCAAACGCAACTTTTCAGCGCGCGGGATATCACGCTCGCTTTCATCCAAAACCGGTCCCAACACCGGATTGATCCGGCAGCGGACAACGATGTAAATTACAAACAGGCTCGCCATCATCAGGCCCGGAATAACGCCAGCCAACCACAGCTGGCCCACCGGTTGACGCGCAATCATCGCATAGAGAACCAAGACAACAGAGGGCGGAACAAGGATGCCCAAACTGGACCCCGCTTGGATCACCCCCGTGACCATTCGTTTGTCGTAGCCGCGCTTCAATAGCTCCGGCAGCGCTATGGTTGAACCAATTGCCATCCCTGCAACGCTTAGCCCGTTCATCGCCGAAATCAGGACCATCAAGCCGATAGTACCAATGGCCAGTCCGCCCCTTAGGCCGCCCATCCAAACGTGGAACATCTTGTAAAGATCGTCGGCAATTTTGCTTTCCGACAACACATAGCCCATGAAAATAAACATCGGCAGCGTCAAAAGCGGATACCATTTCATCAGCTTCATCGCCGCTGAAAACCCAATGTCAAAGCCACCTTTGTCGCCCCACAACAACAAGGCTGCGACAACAGCAATAAATCCGATTGCCCCAAAAACACGTTGCCCGGTCAGCAGCATCAGCATCATCGAGGAGAACATCAAAGTGGCGATTAATTCGTATGACATCAGATTTTTTCGCCTTTGATCCGCAGAACATCTTTGAACAGTTCTGAAACGCATTGCAGCAGCATCAGGGTCATTCCCAAGATCATGATTGATTTGATCGGCCACATGTAAGGACGCCAAGCCGTTGACGAACGTTCCATTCGCCCGACCTCTTCCGCGCCGGTGACCAGCCCACCAAAGAATGAAAACGCTTCAGAGCCCCAATAACCCAGTGAATAGGCGGTCGAGCTGACGGCCCCGTAAATCAAAACGCAGAGGTAGAAGATCAAGAACAGCACGGTGATCAAATCAAACCATGCCTTTTTGCGAACCGACCACGCGCCATAAAGCAAATCCATACGCACGTTCGAGCCAAGCTGGATCGAATAGGGCCCACCTAGGATATAATATGCGACCATCACAAATTGCGCCATTTCCAACGTCCAAAGTGACGGCAGAAAGAACGTCTTACTGATGGACGACCAAAGCAAGATGCCCATCAAGACAAAAATGCCGTACATCACAATCCGGCCCAGACGATAATTGATCACATCGATTGAACGGATATAGCGCTGCATTATGCCTGACATTGCGCCACCCCGTCGTCCTGCAAGCGGGCGAGCGCATCTGCCAGCCAATTCGCAATGCTCTCTGCCATCTGCTCTTGCTGATCTGTCTCTCGAATAAGATCGTTGCGCACTTCCAACATGACATTCCAATGCCCGTTCACCAGCGCGTGCTCTTTTAGGGTGTGCGTGACGCCATGTGTCGGTCCGTAGGGTTCATTGCGCTGAACCAACCGATCCGTATGGTCGTGTGCGTTATCCAACATCACATCCGCGAGGCGTGTATCGCTGTCGTGCAAGATCCCGATCTCCACCGCTCTCATCTTGCCGTGATAAATTGGTGTGAAACTGTGGATTGTTACGATGACAGGCATCGCCGTACCGGCAATCGTGTCTGCAAGGGCTGCGCGAAACGGTTCATAATACTTCTCGACGCGCTCTTGCCGTTGCTCCGCTGTCAGATGCTGGTTTCCTGGAACAGTGATGGCTTCGCTCTGGTACGGCATCGCATCAGCGGCTGAAGGTGGGCGATTGCAATCATAGACAAGGCGAGACACGCCAGATGTGACGAGCTTTGCATCCAAACGCACCGCCAGCCCTTTGGCCAAGGCAAGCGCGCCGGGGTCCCAAGCCGCATGACTCTGCAACGCATCACCAGCTAGGCCGAGGTTGCTAAACTTGGCTGGAATAAAGGCGCTTGCATGCTCGCACACCACCACCACAGGGGATGTCCCCTTTGCGTTGAACATCCTTACAGAGTCCTCATGTGATGTGAGTTCGACAGGGTTCATTTAAGCTCCTTGATCTGAGGGTGCTTCTCAGACACCCTAAAAGTCAACTTTTTTGTAAAAAAAATTAACAGGACGGTATGTTCTGTTATAAAAATAACAGAACTGAGAGACCGATGAGCGAAGCCACACAAACAATATCTGACCGCATTCAGGAAAAACTGGACGATCTGACCCGTGCAGAACGGCAGTTGGCGCTTTCGATTCTCGAAAATTATCCGGCTTCTGGCCTTGGTCCGCTGACAGCTTTGGCGAAAGATGCGAATGTATCGGTCCCTACAGTCGCCCGAATGGTTCACAAACTCGGGTACCGAGGCTATCCCGATTTTCAGGCTGAACTGCGGGAAGAACTGCGCGCCAAAGTAAAAGACCCGATCGCAAAACACGACACATGGGCAGAGGCAGTCCCGTCAGAACACCTTTTGAATCGGTTCACCGACGCCGTCATCAACAACATTCGCCTTACTCTTGGCCAGATCGACCCTGTTGCCTTTGACAATGCCTGCAATCTGGTGGCCGACCCAAAGCACCATCTCTATATTGTTGGCGGTCGCATCACCCATACGCTGGCCGAGTATTTGTTTATGCACATGCAGGTCATTCGCGAGAATGTAACCCATGTCCAAACCACCTCGAACACTTGGCCGCACTATCTATTGAATGCCAAAGAGGGGGATATTTTTTGCATTTTTGACGTCCGCAGATACGAGAACAATACCCTCAAACTCGCGGAAATGGCCAATGCGCGCAGTGCAAAGATCGTATTGTTCACAGATCAATGGCGCTCGCCTGTGCATCACTTGGCAGAGGTTAGCCTGAGCTGCCGGATTATCGTGCCCTCAGCTTGGGATTCCTTAACAACGACGATGCTGTTGGTCGAAACCATGATTTCATCTGTCCAAAACCTAAATTGGGATGAGACAAAGGATCGAATGGAAACCTTGGAAGATATGTTTGATCAGACAAAGCTGTTTCGGAAGTTCACCTAGGCAAATTCTGATTTTTTGATCCACTTTGAATGACCAAGGCCTTCAAAGGCTCTCTTACGCAGGTTGTGGCCATCCGAACTTAGCGCAGGATCCGATTGAACGGGGTCGCAGCCGTTCGATGGACCCACGGCGTGATAGACACGCTAGATCGACTCAAACCTCCCTGATTGTTGAGGTTTGGCGAATGGCGGGGTGCGAAAGTTCGTTCTAGAAACTGCAGCCTGTTCTGGTAGCTTCACATCATGAGTGACTGGCCAGTATATTCCCGCAAGCAATGGATCAATGCCGTCAACCAATCAGCTTTGCTGGGATACTTTGCTGTGGTTGGCGTCCCCTCGATCCTCAATGGAAACCCCGGTGGTATCGTTGGTGCCGCACCTCTTGGTATTCCTTTCGCCCTTTTGTTTTGTTGGGCAATAGGTGCCCCGATTCTCAAACGCATCATGCAAAAAGAAATCAGTTGGACTTCAGCCACTTGTCGGGGTGCCGTGATTGCATCGATTTTAGCCACGCTCAGTATCGCGATGGGTCAGTTGTCTGGATATCGTCAGTCAATTAATCCCAACGTTAACTCTCACGTTGGTGGCGATGGGTACATCAGATCAATTGACGGAGTTCTCACTCCTTACGGTTGGCAGGTACTAGCACAAAACACGTTGCTCTTTATTGCCGCGGGGGCACTGATAGCAGTTGCAGTGAAATGGTTGGTCGGAGAACCGGCAGCAGAAAACGGCGACGAGTGAAGGCAGTTGGCGTTGGCGCAACAATTACAGCCACCGATTTTGCCCACCAAGCAATCCCTTCACCCGTGCCACTATTCGCAATTACAGCGAACAACCGCCAGCATGTTCCCCGACACTCTTGATCCCATCCCTCGCAAGCGCCACATTCGCTTCATGAGACTTGCAACAACCCTCGCCGCCCTCGCCCTGCCCGTCTGCGCGATCGCCATGACCACCGATGCGGCCTCAGAATATGACGAGACGTTGTTGCGGATCGAATACGGGGCATTTTGCGCGCGCGAAACGGTCGGCAGCACCGATGCCCCCGGCACCGCCGAAGGGCGCATCGACCTCTTTGATGGAATGCCGTCGATCACATGGCGCACTTCTACGGTGCCCGCAGCACCCAACGTATCATTTGGGGTCAAGACCAAGGGTGTTGGTGGCGCCGCGTATGCCCCCGTCACGATCACCCTGACCCATCCAGCGTTCACCAACGACGGCACAACAACTCAAACCTACGTCACAGACCTTGGCGGTGACGACGGGTCGATCAACGCCTATTCATTTGATTACCCCTACGAGATGGTCACTGGCGAATGGCAGTTTCATGCGACCATGGGGGATCAAACCCTGTACCGCGTGACGTTCAATGTTGTCCCACCCAATGCCTTGCCAGCAATCACCAACGGCTGCGGCGGCGCGTTTTTGTCTTAACCAAACGCCCCACGGCGGATCAGGTTCAGCCCTGCAATCACCAAGATCCACAGCGTCGCAGTGCGGAATTTTTCTTGGTCCATGCGGTCCCCCAATTTGAACCCCAGCATCATGCCCAACAGCGCTGGCGCCACCAGAGCCAGCGAAAACGGTGCCGTCTCGGCCCGCAGAACGCCTGACTGCAAATGTCCAAACAACAGCATCCAAGACCCCAGACCAAAGATCACGCCTTGGATGCTCATGGCGCGCGCTTTGGGCGTCTCAAGAGCCAAAAGGTACAGCACGGTTGGCGCACCCCACGTCCCCGACAATCCGCCCAAGACCCCAGCGATCACACCCGCAACAATTGAAAACGGCCGACGCATCCGCGCAGACAGATTGGGGCGCCACCCTGCCAACTGTACGAGGCACAGCACCATGACGGCGGCCCCCAGAACGACCAGCATTCGGTCGGTCGAAATGCGCGGCAATGCTTGGGCAGCAGCAAAGATCACCACCGACACGATCACGATAAACAGCCGATGCTCGCGCAGCGCCGACCACGCCTCGCTCCACCCGCCACGCACGACTTGCAACACATTTGTCAGAACGACTGGAATGACGATCCCTGCAACGACGATCTGCGGATCCAAAAAAATCCCCATCCCCGAGATCATCACCAGCGGCATGGCAAAACCGACCGCCCCTTTGACGAACCCGCCCATCATCGTCACGAGACACGCCAAGCCAAAGATGCCCAGCGGCATGATCTGTGTTATCCACTCCATACCGTGTCTGATATAACGCCAGCGCGGCGACGCACAGGCCTAGCGGCTTCAAAATTCCGGTGCGACATTTTCGGTCTTTTGCAGCGCAGAATATGAATAAAAGTTGCGCTGCGACTGCAAGGGGCTATATCTATACTGACGCCAGACAGAGGATTCGACCCATGCCACATGACGGACAAGACATGACATTGAACACGCCTATGCTATTGGACAATCTTCTGACCCTCACCGCAGACGCGCTGCACCCGGTCGAGGCTCTGTTGGACACCGCGAAAACAACAGTTCGCGCGCTTGTAGCTGACGGTGATCGTGTATCGGGTGCGCTGGTAGAACAGAACCAAGTCGCGGCGCATGGCTTTGCATGGCTCGCAACCTACGCCCAGTCCCTGCGCCAAATGCAGAATTGGGCTGAACGTCTCGCGGCTGATGGCAAGTTTGGCGAGACCGAACAATTGATCCAACAGATTGCGTTTGGCGAATACCTCTGGCAGATCTATGGCGGCATTCCGATGTCTCAGGGCGAAATTTTGCGGCTTCAGGACCTAGGCCTGACCCAAGACGATATGCGTGGCCTGATGTCGCCCGCTGTGATGACGCTCACCCAATCGGGCAACACCCAAGCCGCACGCACCCGTCTCGTTGAGTTGATGCAAGAGCAGGCCGCGAACATTACCGTCGGGGCATCCGGCCTCGATGACGAACTTGAGATGATCCGCGAACAGTTCCGTCGCTATGTGGTCGACAAGATCGAACCCCACGCCCACGACTGGCACCTCAAAGACGAATTGATCCCGATGGAGGTCATCAACGAACTGGCCGAAATGGGTGTCTTTGGCCTGACCATCCCAGAAGAGTTTGGCGGCTTTGGTCTGTCCAAAGCGTCGATGTGCGTCGTCTCCGAAGAACTCTCACGCGGCTATATCGGTGTTGGCTCTCTGGGCACGCGTTCGGAAATCGCAGCCGAACTGATCCTCTGCGGCGGCACGAACGAGCAGAAACAAAAATGGCTGCCCCAACTGGCCAGCGCCGAAACTCTGCCGACCGCTGTGTTCACCGAACCCAACACCGGATCGGATCTCGGCAGCTTGCGCACCCGCGCGGTACGGGACGGCGACGACTGGACGATCACTGGCAACAAAACGTGGATCACCCACGCGACGCGGACCCAAGTGATGACCGTTCTCGCGCGCACGGACCCCGACACGACCGACTACAACGGTCTGTCCATGTTCCTCGCCGAGAAAACCCCCGGAACCGATGACAACCCATTCCCCACCCCCGGCATGACCGGTGGCGAGATCGAAGTCCTCGGGTACCGCGGAATGAAAGAATACGAACTGGCCTTTGACGGGTTCGAAGTCAAAGGCGAGAACCTGCTCGGCGGTGTCACCGGCAAAGGCTTTAAACAGCTGATGGAGACATTCGAATCCGCTCGCATACAAACCGCCGCACGTGCGATTGGTGTGGCCGCCTCGGCACTGGATGTCTCGATGCAATACGCCATCGACCGCAAACAGTTCGGTCAGTCGTTGATCAACTTCCCACGCGTCTCGGGCAAGCTTGCGATGATGGCCGTGGAAACCATGATCGCCCGCCAGCTCACCTATTTCTCGGCCGAGCAAAAAGACAGCGGCGAGCGCTGCGATATCGAAGCCGGCATGGCGAAACTACTGGGCGCGCGTGTTGCGTGGGCCTGTGCGGACAACGGGCTGCAAATCCATGGTGGCAACGGCTTTGCTTTGGAATACAAAATCAGCCGCATTCTCTGCGACGCCCGTATTCTCAACATCTTCGAGGGCGCTGCTGAAATTCAGGCCCAAGTCATCGCACGCCGCTTGTTGGGCTAAATCCCACTAAGGACCGCCCTGTCTTGGGGCGGCCCGCTTTGCTTTGTACTAGGCGCCGCCGGTCAAATCCTGCGCCCAACATCATTGCATTGCCATCAAGGTCGTAGAATGTTGCCGTCTTGACCATGCCCTCGACCACACCAGTATCGCCATCGAACGCAACGCCGGCCTCTTCCAGCTTGCCCCGCCCCGCATCCAGATCCGCAATCCCAAAGACAGGTACGCAATTGCCCGGCGCGGGTTTCGTATGCTCGCCCAACCCCAGCGTGACACCCGCCGTGTTTGTCGCCAATTCGGACCACCCCGCCTCGTCTGCGAGATACATCACTTAGAACCCCAAAAGGCGTCCGTACCAGTCCGCACTTGCATGCCGGTCTGCCACCGAGAGCGAAATCGTGATCGTTTTATCTAGAGTAACAAGTGACACGGTCTTTCCTTTTGTTCAAAATATACTAACTATACTTTATGGACATTACTCTATTTGTCAATATCACCTCGCGGGCCTGGGCGTTGCCGGTTTTATCCTGCCTCCACGACGGGGTCGCAGGACGTCAGGCCCCATTGCTGAAAGCTACTGGGGCCAGCAGAACCGCCTTTTCCCAAAGCGTGGACCATTTGATCAAGCTAGAGCTACTGGAACGCAACCCGGGCTATGGCCACCCTCTGCGTCCCGAATTTCGGCTAACCTCGTTCGGCAAATCTATAGCAGCGCTCTCTCACAGCATTCAAAGAATTTCACCCCAGACAGATCACGGCCTGCTGCGCCGCTCTTGGACGCTTCCTGTTTTGACGACATTGCAGACTCCCAACCATTTTAATGATATCAAACGGCAGCTCGGAACCATCACGGATCGCGCCCTGTCCCAGTCGCTCAAAACGATGGAAGATCGGCAATGGGTCAGCCGCACGGTCGACTACATCGCGCGGCCGCCCAAACCGATCTACACTGCCGTCAACACCGGTGCGCACATCAGTCAAATCACGGGGCCCAAGATCGTTTTTGCGCCCTAGAAAGAACCCAGATTTTGTGGGTTAATTTACCGCACTACTCCAGAATTCGGGACTCTCCCTAGCGGCAACCCTTTTCCTTTTGAACCACACGATCTACCTCATCATCAACCAACGGGGGTTGTTATGAGCAAATCCATTTTACTGACCTGTGTCACCGGTTTTATTGCCAAGAAGATTGCCGCTGACCTTTTAAACGCCGGGCATTCCGTGCGCGGCTCATTGCGGTCGATGAAACGCACCCAAGAGGTGAACGCCGCTGTGGCGTCCCAGCTCAAAAACCCCGCCTCGCTTTCCCGTCTCAGCTTTACCGAGCTGGACCTGACCAAAGGCGCGGGCTGGCGCGATGCAATGGCTGGCGTTGATGCCGTCATCCACACGGCCTCGCCGTTTCCTGGTGCCGCGCCAAAAGATGAAAACGAATTGATCCGCCCTGCAGTTGACGGTACGCTTCAGGCTTTGCGCGCCGCGCAAACAGCGGGTGTCAAACGGGTGGTCCTGACCTCGTCGATGGTCGCCATCATGCACAAAGACCTCAATGCTGGTGCGACCCTCGGCGCAGACGATTGGTCCACAATCGACCACCCAACCATGGGCGCCTACGCCAAGGCCAAAACGCTTGCAGAGCAAGCCGCTTGGAGCTTTGTCGCCGAACACCCAGAGATGCAGCTAACGACGATCAACCCCGGTCTCGTGCTTGGCACGCCGACCGATGCAAACTACGGCACGTCGCTCGATCTCATTAGCCAATTCCTGACCGGCAAATACCCGATGATCCCAAATTTTGGCCTGCCAATTGTTGACCTCGCCGATGTCAGCACCGCACATGTCCGCGCGCTCGATATCAACGCCAGCATTGGCAAACGCTTTGTCCTCGCTGATAGCTACATGATGGCGCCTGCCATGGTGGACGTGTTGAAAACCAAACACGCTGACAAAAAGCTGCCCAAACGGATCGCACCTAAATTTATGGTTCGCCTGTTGTCGCTCTTTGATGCGCAGATCAAAACGATCCTACCGATCATTGATTTGGAATTGAACATCGACAACAGCCAGACGCGCGACATCCTCGACATTGATTTCACGCCGTCCCATGACGCGATCATCGCGGCGGCCGAGGCTGTGAGCAAACCGGTCAAACCACTATGATCCGCTTAGCAATGATCTGTGCCATGGCCCTCACGCTCACCGCCTGTCGCGCGGACGAGAGCATCGCGGCCTACGGCGCATCTGGCAAGGTTTGGACCCTCGTCGAACTAGATAGTGATCCGTTTACAGCCACAGCCACACTGACATTTCCCGCACCCGGGCAGATCGCTGGTCGCGCACCTTGCAACCAGTTCTTTGGGTCGCAGACAGCACCATACCCGTGGTTCGAAACTGGCACACTTGGCAGCACCAAGATGGCCTGCCCTGATCTCGCCGCGGAATCTCAGTACCTCACGGCGCTTGGTGAAATGACACTGGCAGAAGTCTCTGGCCCGACGCTAATCTTGTCCAACGACGCAGGGCGCAGCATGGTCTTTACCGCTCAGGAATAGCGCACTAGCGCGTCGACCATTCGACCGCGCGCATCAGGCACAGGCCGGTCACCCAACGCACGCGCCAACCAGTGCTCTAGGAAATATCCCGTCGTCTCGAGCCCTTGCAGGATCTCGGCGTCTGGTGCTGAACCGACCCCCAACAAGACATCCGGCAACGGCAACAACCGATCCGCCCATTCACCTGCACCCTCGGCACTGACTGCACGACCGGATTTGGGCGACACATAGCAGAGCCCCTCGACCGATCCCGTCACAGCGCACGAACCGAGGTCCAGTCCAAACCCCAATTCTTCGAGCAGGGCCAATTCCCACCGCAGATAGGCCAGTGGCCATGCGTCCGTGTTCCCAAGAAGGTCCATCAACACCGTGCTCTGGCGGTAGAGGCTCGGATGCGCCTCGCGCTCGGGCATCGCAAACGCCAACAGCGCGCAAACGGCGTTCAGACCCGCCAGCGCCAATCGGTCGGACATCACCGCCGCTGCACGGCTGCGCACGGGCTCGACACTGAATGATCCTAGATGCTCTTCCAGACGGGCCTTCCAGACGACATCCAGTTGCGCACCGGGTTGCAGAATTGGCGCGATCTTGCGCGACGTGCCACCTCTGACAATGCCGGCATGACGCCCATGTTCTGCAGTAAAGATTTCGACAATGGCGGCGCTCTCGCCGTGGCGACGCACGGACAACAATGCCCCTTCATCCCGCCACTGGATCACGCGCTCTGCCCCCTACTCTAGACCGGGTGCGTCCAACAAATGACGCCCCTCACGGTCCTCGACCTCGATCACCCAGCAATCTGGATCAAACGATCGTTGCTTGTCCAATGCAGCGTCGACATCCGCCTCGACCCCTTCAGCCAACACGACCCAAATCCGCTCGCCGCTCATCAAATCAAATGACCTCTGATAGCAACACGCCTGACCATCCAACGTGTTCATCTTGATCAACACGGCTCCGGCTGTATCATCGCCACGCTTGACCACAAAGACCGGAATATCCTCGACCCGCAGCCGCGTCAGATAGGCCGCAACCCAAAAGTCGGCGGTCAGCCTGCTCAAGCGTTGCCGTCCTTGAAATTCAGCCCCATCTCGTCATAGCGCTCGGCCTCATCCAGCCAATTTGGCCGCACTTTGACCTGCAAGAACAGGTGCACCTTGCGCCCCAAAAACTCGACAAGCTCTTCGCGCGCAGCTTTGCCCACAGCTTTGATCGTCTCGCCCTTGTTGCCCAACACGATACCTTTGTGGCCGTCACGCATGACATAGATCACTTGATCAATCTTCACTGACCCGTCCTTGCGCTCTTCCCAGCTCTCGGTCTCGCAAGTCATCTGATACGGCAATTCTTGGTGCAGTCGCAGGGTCAACTTTTCGCGGGTCATCTCGGCCGCAATCATCCGCATCGGCAGATCGGCAATCTGATCCTCTGGATACAAAAACGGGCTTTTTGGAATGCGACCAGCAAGCCAAGTGCGCAGAGTATCCACGCCGTGACCTTTTTCCGCCGAGATCATGAACGTCTCGGCAAAATCAAAGCGGTCGTTCATTTCTTTGGTCAGACCTAACAAAACTTCGGATTTCACACGGTCGATTTTGTTCAGCGCGAGCGCAACAGGCGCATTGCCGCCACGTTCTTCGAGCGCCTCTAGGATCGCCTCAACACCTTCGGTGATACCGCGGTGCGATTCGATCATCAGGACCACAACATCGGCATCTGATGCGCCGCTCCACGCGGCGGCGACCATGGCGCGGTCCAGCCGGCGGCGCGGTTTGAACAAACCAGGGGTGTCAACGAACACCAGCTGGCTTTGCCCTTCCATTGCGACTCCGCGAATGCGCGCGCGTGTGGTCTGTACCTTGTGGGTCACGATCGACACCTTGGCGCCCACCATCCGGTTCAACAGCGTGGACTTGCCTGCGTTCGGCTCGCCAATCAGCGCGATAAATCCCGCCCGAGTACCTGCGTTCGTCTTTGTCATTTGGTCACCTGTTTTAACAGAGCCTCGGCTGCTGCTTGTTCCGCTTGGCGTTTTGATCCGGCCTTGGCTCGATAGCTCTGACCGGCTTCTAGCCGCACTTCAATTTCAAAAATTGGCGCATGATCGGGGCCCGTACGCGACACTTCGGTATAGTTGGGCGGACCCTCGCCGCGGCCCTGCGCCCATTCTTGCAACGCCGTCTTGGCATCGCGCGCGTCCGCTTTGACCGTGTGAATACGCGTGCCCCACAATCGCAGAACCATCTCACGTGCGGCTTCGAACCCAGCGTCCAGATAGACGGCAGCAATCACCGCCTCCATCGCATCGCCCAAAAGCGCCAGCTTGCGGCGCCCACCTGATTTCATTTCAGAGCGGCCCAGCTTCAAAACTGCGCCCACATCAACCTCGCGCGCCACATCGGCACAGGCCTCTTTGCGCACCAGTGCATTATAGCGCGGGGCCAAAATACCTTCGGGGGCCATCGGGTCCGCCGCCAGCAATGCCTCGGCCATCACCAATCCCAAAACGCGGTCGCCCAAAAATTCCAGACGCTGATTATCGTCACGGTTTGGGCTGGACATGGATGCATGGGTCACGGCCTGCACCAACAACGCAGGCGTCTCGAACCTATGGCCCAACCGCCCTTCAAAGGCTTTGAGGTCGCCGCTTAGTTTCACTCAATTGCCTTGAAATAACGATCTGAACGCCACGTCCAGAACTTGAGCATGCTTGTACCAGCAGACGAGAACATGATGCGGTCTGCCCGTCCGATCAGATCTTCGTAAGGCACAAAACCAACGCCGCGCGCTGTCTGCGCAAAACGGCTGTCATTCGAATTGTCGCGGTTGTCGCCCATAAAGAAAAACTGGCCCTGCGGCACGGTAAAGACACGGGTGTTGTCGCCCGGTCCATTGTCCGTGATGCTGAGGATCGAGTGGGCCACACCATTTGGAAGCGTCTCAGTCCGACGGCTCTTGATGCAATCCGCACCCGGCCCGACAGTACCGTTTTCACAACGGGTCGGTGAATTCTGCGGACCTTGAAGACCGAAGGGCTCAATAAACGGATCCTCATCGACCAACGCGACAGCCTCGCCATTGATCTGCAAAACGCCGTTGATCATCTGAACACGATCACCCGGCAGGCCGATCAGGCGTTTGATAAAATCTGTGCCAGTGACGGGATGACGGAACACGACAACATCGCCGCGCTCGGGATCGCCGCCCCACAAACGATCATTACCGCCCTTGGCAAAGCCACAGAAATCCTCGGCATCGATATCCAGACCCACCGCAGGGATCTTGATCGACGGGCAAGACGCATAGGAATACCCGTAGGCCATCTTGTTCACGAATAGGAAATCGCCGACCAACAATGTGTCTTTCATCGACCCAGATGGGATCCAGAACGGTTGAAAGAACAGCGTGCGGAAAATTCCTGCGATCAGCAACGCGTAGACAACCGTCTTCACGGTCTCAATCACGCTGCCTACGACACTGGTCTGTTCTGACATAAAATGCTCCGGTTTCGGTTTGTCGCTACATGCGGATTGGACGGGTCCGAGTCAAGGCAAACCCTTTATGATCTTGGCTGAATCACTCTGCTACGGGTCGCGCTTCGATGACCACAAACGCCTGCGCCCATGGATGATCATCGGTCAGCGTCACATGAATAACTGCCTCATGGCCCTCGGGGGTCATCTGCGCCAGCCGCTCGGCAGCCCAGCCCGTGACCGCCATTACCGGTTGGCCAGTGCGCATGTTACTGACCGCCATATCCTTCCACGAGATCCCCATGCGTAGGCCCGTGCCCAGCGCCTTGGAACAGGCCTCTTTTGCGGCCCAGCGTTTTGCATAAGTGCCAGCCACATCACGGCGGCGCTCGGCTTTGGATTGCTCGACGTCGGTGAAAACACGGTTGCGGAACCGGTCACCATGACGGTCCAGAACGCCCTGAATTCGGTCAATATTTGCCAGATCTGTGCCGATGCCCAAAATCATTCGATACCCAACGTCTCTTTGACTGTGACCGTGCCGTGCGCTTGGTTGATCGTGACGTCTAATAACACACCGTTGCCAAAGTTCGCTTCGGCATCATAGAGCCGCGATGGCACGCTGATCATCAGTCCCGACTTCGGATTATAGGCTGCTGTTGCGTCAGACAGATTGATGTTGAGATACCCCAAGCTCGGCGTCCAACTGATCAACCGACAATCTTGATAGTAGTCATCCAAGTTTGGGAACAGCACCATCAAATGCGCCCCACAACACACCGGCTCTTCGACAAATAGGTTTAGAAACACGATCCGCCCATTGGCAAATTCGCGGACTGCTTCGTCGTAAGGTACTGATAAATTACGCGCATTCGCGGCATATCCGTCGCACTGACCAACATGGGCGGCTTGGGCGGCACCCGCCGTCAGACCGCACACCAATGCAGCGGTACGCCACATGCTCATGTCAGTCTCGTGGTCAAAATCTTGACCCCCGCCACACCAAAAAGCACGGCAAACACGCCGTCAAATCCGCGCCGCATCCGTGCATATCCAGACATCATCCCCGGCACCGAAAACAAAATCGCCAGCAGATGGAACATCACCATGCTTTGCACACCCACCGCCATAATAACGATAGCCAGATCCGCAAACCCTGCGCCCTCGGGTATTCCGATCGCATAGAGCGCGCCGAAGAACAAAATCGCCTTTGGGTTTGTTAGGTGCAACGCAAGTCCCATCAGATAGGCAGTCCGCCGCGTGCCTTGCACGACCTTGGCCACAGGTGCAGGGCCACGGCGCAGCGCGCCCTTCGCTGACTTGAACGCGAGCCACAACAGATAGATCGCACCAGCATAGCGCACGACCTCTAACATCCAGACATTCGCGGCCATCACAGCGCCCAGCCCTAGGGCGGCGGTCACGGACCAAATCAACGATCCCGTTGTGATCCCCGACGCCAAGGCCAATCCCTGACCGCGTCCACGGCTCATGGATGTGTTGGCAATTGCCAGCGTCGCGGGGCCAGGGCTGACCGACGCAACCAGTGCTGCCAACAGAATGAGCGCTAACGCCGACGCAGTCATCCTCGTGCCTCGTCCATCAAACGGCGCATTTCGGCCATCGCATCGGGCAGTCCACGAAAGATGCTCTCACCAATCAGAAAATGGCCAATGTTCAATTCCTTGAGTTGGGGAATTGCCGCCACTGGCAAAACACAGTCATAGGTCAGCCCGTGCCCCGCGTGCACTTCGAGACCCAGCTCGTCTGCGACGGCGGCCATCTCGACCATCCGCGCCAATTCGGCGTCCCGCAGGGCGATGTCACCATCTATGTGAGCGTGACAATAGGCCCCTGTGTGAAGCTCAATAATGTCCGCACCGATCCGCGCAGCTGACTCGATCTGGCGTTGATCCGCTGCGATAAAGATCGAAACGCGCGATCCTGCCTCACGTAGCGGCGCAATAAAGTCAGCCAGCTTGTTTTCATCACGCGCGACCTCTAGGCCACCCTCGGTCGTGCGCTCTTCACGCTTTTCCGGCACGACGCACACAGCATGCGGTTTGTGCCGCAGCGCGATAGCCTGCATTTCATCTGTCGCGGCCATCTCGAAATTCAACGGGATGCTCAGCGCGTCCATCAATGCATCAATATCCGTATCCACCATATGGCGACGGTCTTCACGCAAATGCGCGGTGATGCCGTCAGCTCCGGCCTCTTGGGCCAGCAAACCCGCGCGCACAGGATCAGGCACAGCCCCGCCCCGCGCATTGCGCACGGTCGCCACGTGGTCGATGTTCACACCCAGTCTCAACAGTTCGGTCATTGCAGCCCCTCGCACTTTGATGCAACTGACCCAACCTTAGCCAGCCCTAGGTCAGTCGTCAGCCTGATTTTGATGTAGCTTCTCTAGTTTCGCACGCAAGGCTTTGCGGCGACTGTTCTGATAAGCGCGGATCACAGGGACACTGACGTAGTAACAAATCGTCGCGGCAATGATCCCCGGCAATATGCCCCCGACCATATACGGCAAAAACACCTCGTCATAAAACATCAACAATCCGTGCCAGTCAGTCTTTTCGTGGGTAAAGATCGCCTTGAAATTATGCCACAGATCGCGAAACGCATTACTGAACTGGCACCCGATACCACAAACAGATTTATCCTCGGGGGCTGCCAACAGATTCAGATCTAGCCGTGTCCCCAGCATCCAATGACCTGTCGCCAACGACGCATAGGCGATCGGCAGATATGTAAGTGGGTTGCCAAAAAACGTCGCCATCAACGAGGCCACAATGTTGCCGCGCATGACCAATGCGATCACCGCACCAATGACCATATGCAGCCCGTAGAACGGCGAAAATGTGATAAACACACCGGCCCAGATGCCGCGGCTGATTTTCTCAGGTGTGTCAGGGAGCCGTTGAACGCGATGGCGCACGTAATTGAATGCGCGACCCCAGCCGCCACGGGGCCAGACGAAATCGAGGATGGCCTTGCCTATCGACCTCCGATCTCTTCGCTTGAATACCACCCGTTTTGATCCTTTTGCCGCCCCGTTAAGGGGCCGGTTACGTCTGAGCTTCGTCCAACGCGTGCTGCGCATGATCGCGCGATGCGTCGCGGTGTCGCAAAATCGCTGCAACGTCCGTGTCTGCCTCTAGCACGGTCAATACGTTATGTAGATGCGCCGCATCTCTTAAATCGACATCAACAAAGAGACGATAGTAATCCGGCTTACGATCTTTAAACACTAGGTCCGAGATATTGGCGCCCTGCTCGGCAATCAAGGTGCAAATCCGACCTAAAACACCCGCAGCATGACTGATTGTCAGATCCAACGTGACGGCGTGGTTCGCGGGATGTTTTCCATCATGCCAATGCAGATCAACCCAGCGGATTGTCTGATCTTCATAGCGGGTCAATGACGCACAATCGATCGCGTGGACCACCGCCCCCTGTCCTTTGAAATTGATCCCCACGATCCGCTCGCCCGGGACCGGCTGGCAACATTGCGCGCGGGCAAAAGGTTGATCAGGACGCAAACCGATGACTGCGCGACGACCATCAATCTCTTCACCTTTGGCCTCGGCCAGATCGGGGTAAACGGCTGCAACCACTTCGCGCGCCGTGATTTCGGCACTGCCAAGGCGCGCCAACATCTCGGGCATGTTCGGCATCGCCAAACCCTTGGCCGCTGTGCGCAGCGCCTTGTCTGTGGCCTTGCGACCAATATGTTCAAAAGCCACTCGCGCTAATTCGCGTCCCAAGGTGATGAACCGATCACGGTCTTCTTCGCGCAACGATTTGCGAATTGCCGCTTTGGCCTTACCCGTCACCGCGATATCAATCCACGTCGCCTGCGGGGTCTGGCCCTCGGCTGTGATGATCTCGATTGACTGGCCGTTCTTCAGTCGCGTCCACAACGGCACTCTGATGCCGTCAACTTTGGCACCGACACAAGCCGCGCCGATCCGTGTGTGGATCGCATAAGCGAAATCAATCGGTGTCGCACCACGCGGCAGCTTGATCACATCCCCCTTGGGCGAGAAACAGAACACTTGGTCCTGATACATCTCTAGCTTGACCGCCTCGAGGAATTCATCGTGATCCTGCGCCTGATCCAAACGCTCGGTCAGTTGGCTGATCCATTTCGCTGGATCCACCGCAAAGGGGTTTTCGACCCGCTGACCATCACGGTACGACCAGTGCGCAGCCACGCCCGCCTCGGCAACTTCGTGCATCTGCTTGGTCCGGATTTGAACCTCGACGCGTTTGCCATCACGGCCCGACACGGTCGTATGAATAGACCGGTACCCGTTCGACTTTGGCTGGCTAATGTAATCTTTGAACCGACCTGGAACAGCATACCACCGCTGGTGAATGGCTCCGAGCGCACGATAACAATCTGCCTCGCTTTCGGTGATGATCCGGAATCCGTAGATGTCCGACAGCCGGGAAAAGCCCTGATCCTTTTCCTGCATCTTGCGCCAGATCGAATAGGGCTTTTTGGCGCGGCCAAAGATCTCGGTTTCGATATGAGCAGCGGCAAGCTCGTGCATCATGTCCTGCGTGATCTTGCTGATCACATCACCGGTCTCTTTTTGCAGCGTGATGAATCGCCGAATTATCGAATTACGCGCCTCTGGGTTCAGCACCCGAAACGCGAGATCCTCAAGCTCTTCGCGCATCCACTGCATACCCATACGTCCGGCCAGCGGTGCATAGATATCCATCGTCTCGCGGGATTTCTGAACCTGCTTTTCAGGCCGCATCGCTTTGATCGTACGCATGTTGTGCAAACGATCTGAAAGCTTGACCAATGTGACACGCAAATCGCGGCTCGTCGCCATGAACAACTTGCGAAAGTTCTCGGCCTGTTTGGTCTCGGTCGAGCTTAGCTGCAGATTGGTCAGCTTGGTGACCCCGTCAACCAATTCGGCGATCTCGGCACCAAACAGGTCAACCACGTCTTTGTAGGACGCGCGGGTGTCTTCGATTGTGTCGTGCAACAACGCGGTGATGATCGTAGCATCATCCATTTGCTGTTCAGTCAGGATAGCCGCGACAGCAATCGGATGGCTGAAATACGGCTCGCCTGAATGACGAACCTGTCCGTCATGCATCTCCATGCCATACGAATAGGCACGGGCGATTAGCTCTGAGTTGGTGTTCGGGTTGTAGTTGCGGACCAGCGCGATCAGATCATCAACGTCGATCATGGGGCCCGCTTACTCCACCGCAACAGGGGTCTTACTTCTGACCCTGTGCTTCCATCAATGCGCGCAACATCTTTTCCTCAGACATGTCGTCTTCGGCTGGCTTGTCGGTTTCGGCACCCATGAGCAACGCCATTGCGTCCTCTTCGGGCTCGTCCACTTCGATCTGTCTCTGATTCGCTTCGATCATCCGCTCGCGCAGATCGTCAGCTGCCTGTGTTTCGTCCGCAATCTCACGCAGCGACACAACAGGATTTTTATCATTGTCACGGTCCACTGTCAGTGGCGCACCAGTTGAAATTTCGCGTGCTCGATGAGCTGCCAGCATGACCAACTCGAACCGGTTTGGAACCTTGTCGACGCAATCTTCTACAGTAACGCGAGCCATTGGCGAACCTCATTTGACGAATGTAAGTATCTATGAAGGACCGCACATACGCCCGAATCCCCGCTTTGACAAGGGCTTGATCGCTATTCCAAGGGCACAACTTCATCGCGTTCAGCCCGCGGCAATGCCTCGACCATCTGATGGATCGTGCGCCCTGACACCGGATGCATCCAATTAGGTGCCACGTCCATCACAGGGACCAAAACAAAGCCCCGATCCTGCAGCCGCGGATGTGGCAGAATTAACTGATCCGGCGCGCGCATCTTTTGCGTCTCAACTGGCAAATCACGCCACGCCTGATATTCCTCCAAATCGGGTGCAATCAGGTCGTCATAGGCTAACAAATCTAAATCCAGCGTCCGCATTCCCCAGCGCTCTTGCCTGATCCGACCAAAGCGCATTTCTACTTCATGCAACGCAACCAGAACGTCAGAGGGTGGCAAATTTGTTTTTACGGCCCACGCGGCGTTCACATATTCGGGACCTGCTCCTGCGGGAAAACACGGCGTCCGAAACGACCGGCTCGCGAAAACATCAGCATTCAGTGCCATTTCAAGTGCAAATCGCGCCATTTTCTGAATTTCGCGCGGCGTCCCCTCGTCTGACGTCACGTTGCCACCGACCCCAATGAGTAGGTTTCCACCCGAAATTGCCATTACTGAGGGTTGCGACATCGTGTATTTCTCGTATTTTATTGCAGGGCTGTTCACGGTTCTAAACACTCACTCACAAGCGTGACCAGCGGATATCGGAAGGACACTATATGTTTTATCGGGACGAGCGCTTAGCGCTCTTCATCGATGGGTCGAATTTATACGCCGCAGCTAAGGCACTCGGATTTGACATCGACTACAAATTATTGCGTACCGAGTTCATGCGTCGCGGGAAAATGCTTCGCGCATTTTATTACACAGCGCTGTTGGAAAATGACGAATACTCGCCGATCCGCCCTCTTGTTGACTGGTTGAATTATAACGGCTTCACGATGGTGACAAAACCGGCCAAGGAATTCACTGACAGCATAGGTCGCCGCAAGATCAAGGGCAACATGGACATCGAATTGGCCGTGGACGCGATGGAATTGGCGCCGCATGTTGATCACATCGTGATCTTCTCCGGCGACGGTGACTTCCGCCCGCTGGTAGAAGCAATCCAACGCAAAGGCGTTCGCGTTTCGGTCGTCTCGACCATCCGCAGCCAACCGCCAATGATCGCGGACGAGCTTCGCAGACAGGCCGACAATTTCATCGAACTTGATGAACTGCGTGACGTCGTTGGGCGCCCACCTCGGGAATTCACTCCCGACCCTGCGCGCGAGCCCGCTCACGCCGAAGAAGACTGATACGGATGTCGCGCCCCACGGGGCGCGATTTTCATTTAGGGCCGCGGCATTGGCGTCACTTTACCTGCGCCCACAGAACGCTTACCTCTGTTACAACGACGGAGAGAGCCTATGACCAAGCCACCCCTCACCCTCTATATGGCCGCCCCGCGCGGGTTTTGCGCCGGTGTTGATCGCGCGATCAAGATTGTTGAGATGGCCCTCACCAAATGGGGGGCGCCTGTCTATGTTCGCCACGAAATTGTGCACAACAAATTTGTCGTCGACAGCCTGCGCGATCAGGGCGCTGTCTTTGTCGAAGAGCTGGACGAATGTCCCGATGACCGCCCTGTGATTTTCTCTGCACATGGCGTGCCTAAAACTGTTCCCGCCGCGGCCCAAGCGCGCGAAATGATCTATGTCGACGCCACCTGCCCGTTGGTGTCCAAGGTCCACATCGAAGCGCAGCGCCACGCCGACAACGGCTTGCAAATGGTCATGATCGGCCACGCGGGTCACCCTGAAACAGTTGGCACGATGGGTCAGTTGCCCGAGGGCGAAGTCCTGTTGGTCGAAACCCCCGAAGACGTCGCAACAGTCACCCCGCGTGATGCGGATAAACTTGCCTTCGTCACCCAAACCACGCTGTCCGTCGATGATACCGCCGATATCGTCGCGGCGCTTCATGCGCGGTTCCCCAAGATTGTCGGCCCTCACAAAGAAGACATCTGCTACGCCACCACCAACCGCCAAGAAGCCGTCAAAGCCATGGCGCCCAAATGCGACGCGATGCTGGTGGTTGGGGCGCCCAATTCGTCGAACTCCAAGCGCTTGGTCGAGGTCGGCGCGCGTGCTGGCTGTGATTATGCGCAACTGGTGCAGCGCGCCACAGACATCGATTGGCGCGCACTCCAAGGGATCAAAACGCTGGGCATTACCGCAGGCGCATCTGCCCCCGAGGTGTTGATCAACGAAGTCGTCGACGCCTTCTCGGACCACTACACCGTCACAGTCGAACAGATCGTAACAGCCGAGGAAAACGTCGAATTCAAGGTCCCACGCGTGTTGCGCGAACCGGCCTAGACCTCTGTTTCCGACACATTTCGTCGATTCCGGTCTATCTCTTTTCGCGCGGGCTATGTGACACTGGTCGCACCCAAACAGGAGAGACACGATGACAGCCTTGGCCAATCCGCTGCCGTTCCCCACCAAAATGCCCGAAACTTTCGAGCCTTTGGCGAACGAGCCGATATTTGATCCGGCCAAGCATCTACAGATCGAAATGCCCGAGGACGTGCTGTCACTGGCCGATTTGGGGTATGGCGCAGATGCAATCGCCGAGTGTCCTACCGATTTTGGCGTCGCCTCGATCTTTCGTGTGCTCAGTGACGAAGGCGCGGCCTGTCTTTTGGATGTGTGTCGCCAACTCGAAGCGTTCACGACCTCAAACGCACGCATCGCCCGCAATGTACGCGGCGGGACCTACCGCAGCCGCTTTCTTCGCAATCTGTGCCAATCACCCGAATTGACCGACGCAATGTCCAAAATCACGGGCATCCCTCTGTTGCCGCATACGATCCCACACCAAATGGGACACTTGAATTACAACCCGCTTGAGATCGGTGAGAACGTCGACAAATGGCACGTCGATACGCTTCGCTTTGACTTTGTGATGTTTGTCACCAACCCCACCACCGTCGAAGGCGGGCAGTTCCAATACTACAAAGGCACCAAGGACGAGGTCGCGGAACTTGCCAAAGCAGGCAAGCCGCTAGACCCCGCCAAAATGGTATCCCCCAACATGCCCGGCCCCGGATACGCAGTGATGCAACAGGGCAATATGGTGGTGCACCGCGCTTGTGGTCTAAACGCACCGGGCGAACGGATCACAATGGTGAATGGCTATGTACCTCGCGATGTTAGCTTTCCCGACTTTAGTCGCTTTGACCAACTGATCTTCGCCGATCCGATGGACATCGTGGCCAGCGAATACGGGCGCCACGTAAATTGGATGGCCCGAGAGCGGGCCACTGCCGCGTTGGATGACTTTGCCTTTGGCGCGAACCCCGACGATCTCGCGACCCACTTTGAAGAGCTGGCCAGCCTGATGCTGGAATCCGCCCGCCAATTGCGCAGCGTAGACACCGCCAAGATGGAGCATTTCGGCGACGGCTAGGCGACCTGTCGGCTTGCCAAACCGCCCGTTCCTGTGAAAACAGGTACACATGGAAAACAGCACAAGAATCCCTCGCTCGGCCCTGATCCTAGGGTTTGCCGGCCTCATCCCATTCCTTTGGGGCGCCATCATCGAGCTTGGCCTTTTTAGCGTCCAAATGGGCGATCCCAGCTCTGGCAATGGCTATCCCCTGCTCGTGCCGGGTGACGGCCGTCTGCTGATGATCCGCTACGGCACAGTGATCTTGTGCTTTATGTCTGGCGTCCTTTGGGGGTTCGCAACCAAGACCGAAGGCACTCAGGCGACCGCTGGCTACATCCTGTCGGTGCTTCCTGCACTCTGGATCTTTGCTTCAATCGGCCGTGGCCCAACCGAAGCTCTCTTGAACCTTGTTGCAGGCTTTGTCGCCGTGCTGTTCCTCGACTACGCATTTTGGAAATGGGGCCTCGCCCCGCGCTGGTGGATGAAACTGCGTATCCCGCTTAGCGTCATCGTCACCGCCTGTCTGCTTGTAGGAGCGTTTTAATGCCCGATCGTGAAACCCTTGATGTCTACGACGCCCGCGCCACGACATACGCGGATCATTTTGCTCGCACCAAACCAGACGCCGACCTGCAACGTTTTATCGATGCCGTCCCTGCTGGCGGCACGGTTCTCGACCTAGGCTGTGGGCCTGCAAATTCTGCCGCGATGATGCAGGCTGCGGGTCTGGTCGCTGACGCATGGGACCCCAGCGCTGGCATGATCAAAGTGGCTCTCGAAACCTTTGGCATGACCGTTCAAAATCGCTCGTTTGATGATTTGGACGCGACCGACCACTATGACGGGATATGGGCAAACTTTAGCCTGCTGCATGCGCCGCGCGCTGACATGCCCCGCCACCTCGCCGCGATCAAAACTGCCTTGAAATCTGGTGGCGTGTTCCACGTCGGCTTGAAAGTTGGCGATGATACCGACCGCGACCATTTGGGGCGGCGCTATACCTACTACACCTTGGACGGGCTGACCGAACTTCTGACCGCCGCAGGCCTGACCATGGAATTTTCGCGCCAAGCGTCCGACATTGGTCTCGCTGGCACCAATGACCCTTTTGTGATTGTACTCGCCCGTGCCTGACCTGATCGCCTACACAGACGGAGCCTGCAGCGGCAACCCAGGCCCCGGTGGTTGGGGTGCGTTGATGATAGCGCGCGATGGCGACACCGTTCTCAAAAAACGGGAACTCAAGGGCGGCGAAGCGCACACCACAAACAACCGGATGGAGCTTTTGGGCGCGATCAACGTGCTTGAAACCCTCGCCAAGCCCAGCGTCATCACGATCGTCACCGACAGCGCCTATGTCAAAGGTGGCATCACCGAATGGATTTTCGGATGGAAACGGCGCGGCTGGAAAACATCCACCAAGAAGCCCGTCAAAAACGAAGATCTGTGGAAGCGTCTAGACGAGGTGACCCAACGCCACACGGTCACGTGGGAATGGGTCAAAGGCCACGCAGGGCACCCCGAGAACGAGCGTGCCGACGAACTTGCCCGTGCTGGGATGGAGCCGTTCAAACCGGCCAAATAGCCCGTCAGCTCTACAGCTGCCGAGGTAATGTTAGTCCCTTGAGAACCTCTGCCGCATCCATCGGCTTTTTCCCAGCCCGCTGTGCGCGCGTGATTTCAACAGCACCTTCGCCGCACGCCACGGTGAACCCATCTAGCACCGCACCAGCGGCACCAGACCCATCCACAACACGTGCGCCCAGCAATTTCACACGCTCGCCCGCAACCTCGATCCATGCCCCCGGAAATGGCGACAGCCCACGAATATGTGCGCTGACCTGAGCCGCCGACAGGTTCCAATCAACCCGTGCTTCGGCTTTGTCGATCTTGGCCGCATAGGTCACGCCCTCTGCGTCCTGAGACACAGCCATCACATCATCGCGCGCTAACGCGTCGACGATCATCCGCGCGCCCAAGGCGCTCAGTCGGTCATGCAATTCACCGGTGGTTTCCTCGTCACCAATGGCAAAGCTTTCGCGTGACAGTACCGGCCCTGTGTCCAGACCCGCCTCCATCTGCATGATGCAGACGCCAGTCTCTGCATCGCCCGCCAGAATGGCGCGGTGAATGGGTGCAGCACCGCGCCACCGCGGCAACAGTGATGCGTGGATGTTCAAACAGCCCCACTTGGGCGCATCCAACACGGCTTGGGGCAGGATCAAACCATAGGCCACAACGACTGCAATATCCGCCTCTAGTGCTGCAAAATCAGCCAACTCTTGGGGTCCTTTGATCGACACCGGATGGCGCAACTCGATCCCCAATGCCTCGGCCCGCGCTTGCACGGGTGACGGCCGATCTTTTTTCCCGCGACCGGCTGGGCGTGGTGGCTGGCAATAGGCCGCGACAACGTCGTGACCCGCCTCAACCAACGCGTCGAGCACCGGCACCGAAAAATCAGGCGTTCCCATGAAAATCACACGCATTGCATTTCCTCTCGGGTTATCCGCACAGCTTGGCAGACTTCTTGATCAGCATATCGCGTTTCGTGCGGCTGACGTGATCGAAATACATCCGCCCCGCCAAATGATCGATCTGATGCTGGACGCTCGTGGCCCACAGACCAACCAAATCCCGCTGCACAAGTTCTCCGTTTGCATCCATGAACTGAACCGTGACCGCACGTGGACGCCCAACAATCGCAGACACGCCAGGTAAATTGGGCGAGGCTTCTTGGTGCGTCCGCATCTCGGCGCTGGCGAACAGGATTTCAGGGTTTGCCATGCGGATCGCCTGACCGCGCGCATCGCTCGCATCCACCACGGCCAATCGTAGCGGAACACCGATCTGAACCGCCGCCAATCCAACGCCGGGCATGGCATCCATCGCCTCGATCATTTCGTCCCAAATCGCACGAATGTCATCCGTGATCTCTGCAACATCCGACGCTGCGGTGCGCAACCGCTTGTCCGGCCACATCACATACGAACGGGTCATCCCCGCGCCATCTCGCGTTTGAGCTTTTGCATCTTGCGGGTGATCATCTGACGCTTGAGCGGCTTGAGATAATCAATGAACAGCTTGCCGTCCAAATGGTCGATCTCGTGCTGCACACAGGTCGCCCACAATCCGTCAAATTGCGCCTCGTACTGGGTGCCTTCAACATCTTGCCAAGTCACTTTGACCTCGGCAGGGCGGTCGACCTCGGCATATTGCTCCGGGATCGACAAACAGCCCTCGTCATATGTGTTCATTTCGTCCGATGTCCACGTGATCTCTGGGTTGACCAGAACCATCGGCTTGGGCTCTTCGCCCTCTTCCTTGACGCAATCCATAACAAAGACGCGGGACATCACACCGATTTGGGGTGCGGCCAAACCAATGCCCGGCGCATCATACATTGTGTCCAACATATCGTCGCCCAACACGCACAGCGCATCGTCGAATTCAGTCACTTCATCGGCCCGCTTTTTCAGTCGCGGGTCAGGATGGATCAGGATCGGTCGTATACTCATGCGCCTGATCTAAAACACCCGTCCGAAATGCGCAATCACTCCCTCTTGCACCCAGCAAAGGCTGCGTTAACGTGGCGACACCAACCAACGGAGAAATCTAATGTCATTTGACGACCCTATCGACCGCCGCGGCACACACTGTGTGAAATGGGACGCAATGGAGACGCTCTATGGCGTCTCCCCCGACGACGGCATCGCCATGTGGGTCGCAGACATGGAATTCCAACCGCCACAGTGTATCCAAGACGCCGTCTCGGCCATGCATGACCACGGCGTCTACGGCTACTTTGGCGACGAAAGCAAATATCGCGCCGCAATCCAGTGGTGGATGAAGAACCGCCACGACTGGGACATCGACCCATCATGGATCTTTACGACCCACGGTCTGGTCAACGGCACAGCGCTGTGCGTTGATACCTACACCCAACCCGGCGACGGCGTTGTGTTGTTCACGCCAGTCTACCACGCCTTTGCCAAGGTGATCCGCGCCAATGGCCGCGAAGTCGTTGAATGCGATCTAGTCAATGACTATGGCCACTACACATTCGATTTCAACGCCTATGATGCGCAAATGACCGGCAACGAACGTATGGTCATCTTGTGCTCGCCCCACAATCCCGGGGGCCGCGTCTGGACCCAGTCCGAACTCAAGGCCGTCGCCGCCTTTGCCGAGCGTCACGAACTGATCATTGTGTCGGATGAAATCCACCAAGACCTCACCTTTGGTAGCCACAAACACATCCCAACCGCCAAGCTCAGCGGTCTGTCCGAACGGTTGATCACTATGACAGCGACGACCAAGACCTTTAACATTGCAGGTAGCCACTCGGGCAACGTGATCATCGAAGACCCCGATTTGCGCGAACGCTTTGCCAACCGCATGCTGGCATTGGGCATCTCTCCCAACAGCTTTGGCCTCTTTATGGCGACTGCGGCCTATTCACCCGAAGGCGCCGAATGGGTGGATGAACTGCGCGGCTATCTCGACGGCAATCGCAAAATCTTTGATGCGGGCATCAACGCGATACCGGGCCTCAAATCCATGCCGCTCGAGGCGACGTATCTCGCTTGGGTCGACTTCAAAGACACTGGCATGTCGCGCGAAGAATTCACAACGCGCGTCGAGAAACACGCACGCATCGCAGTGAACCACGGGCCTACATTTGGCTCTGGCGGTGATACATTCCTGCGCTTTAACTTTGCAGCGCCGCGCGCTCAAATCATCGAAGCCGTGACCCGCATGCAGGCGGCATTCGCCGACCTACAGTGACCTGACAAACGCCCCTTAACGGGGGCGCCACGCCTGCCCGAAAACTTGCGGCCTATTCGGCCGGAATGCGCGCCAGTCGGCCGCCGGTCGACGGCACGATCCAAACTTCGTCCATTGGATACTGACTTTCGTCCTTGGCCCGCAGCTTGCTGATCACTTCGAACTGAAACTCGATCCAACCCATGCGGTGGACAGTCCCTGCCGCGTCTTCAATCTTTTCGTTCAACGCCTTGAGCTGCCAAAACGGTACAGCAGGAAAGGTGTGATGCGCGGTGTGGTATGGCATCTGCCAGCACAGCCAACGGATCAACGCATTGGCCCGCGTCGAACGTGTGTTTTCCAGAATGTCGCTTTCGTGGCTCAGGCCCAAATGTTCGATTGTGTTTTGCAATTGGTGCACCGGTTTGGTCAGAACCATAGGCAAGATCCAGAAAGTCAAAACAGCCCAGCTGCCCGTCAGGGCAGATACCAGCGCGATCACCAGATAACCAAGCATGTGCAAGCGGCTCTCGTGGATGATCTTGGCCTCTTCATTGGGTTTGATGAACGGCTCGAGGATGATCCCACGCGTGCGGCGGACCAATCCAAAGATACGGTTCCGCCAATAGGTGATCCCAGACAGCCACAACAGATAGGTCGTCAGCGTATAAGGCTCGCGAACAAGCTCGCCATCACGCTCCCAATCTTGGGTGTATTGATGGTGCGCAAAATGCATGACCTGATCAAAATCACGCGGGAACACCATGAAGAACCCGACAAACCGGCCAAAGAATTCGTTCAGCTTGCGCGTCTTGAACACCGTTGCATGGCTTAGCTCGTGTTGTGCGGCATATAGAAAATTGATCAGCACACCTAGAACGGCACCCGTCACCCAGACCCAGCCGGATCCCATCGCCATAGCATGCAGCAGCCCCACAACAACGATCGCACCCAAATGCGATGCCATTTGCATTCCGCCCCATAGGTCAGAGCGTGCGGTCAGTGCCCGCATTTCAACGGGGGTCAACAGTTTACGTCTTGAGAATTCAGCTTCCATCGGGGCGGCTCCTTTTCTGGTGCCGCCAGCCTAACCGCAGAAATGCCTGTCAGGAAAGCTTTTAACCGAGCAGAGCGATGGGTGCGCCGTCTGGTCGCACGAAATCCAACGGGGCCGTATCGCGCACCATGGTGTTGCGCTTGAACTCATAGTGGATCTCGCCGTTCTCTTTCTCGGAACGCACGATCAAACACTGATAGAGATGGCGCGCACCGTCATAGAGATCGACCAAGCCGCGCAAATCTGGGGTCGTGTCTGCATCCAGAACAAAGCCACCGTCCGACATGCGCAAAACACGGTACATGTTTTCGCCTACAACAATCCGCAAACGGCTTGCGCGTTTCAATGATGCTTTGCGAGCCATCTCTAGCCCGTCTTGAACCTCACGAGAAACATATGTCGACATCACAGCAGCTCCTTTGACGTCCCCAGTAGCGCCCAATCATTAAGCTACTGTGAAATTTTCAGAAGGCCAGCACTTTTTTATGTCTTTTCAATAACTCGCGGGCGCAACACATGTGGCGTGTCTGGATCATATAACGCGGAATCAACAAAATCTTTGACCTCGCCCAGCGCCGGACCAACCATGATCAACGCCGTGCGTGTGAT
Source organism: Thalassobium sp. R2A62 (assembly GCF_000161835.1). Classification (GTDB taxonomy): domain Bacteria; phylum Pseudomonadota; class Alphaproteobacteria; order Rhodobacterales; family Rhodobacteraceae; genus Thalassobium. The sequence continues at coordinate 2,776,221 of NZ_GG697169.2, read as the reverse complement.
CTTTTCTGCGCGCACCTTTTCCCGAATATCCGACAGCGTCCCACGCAGGTACAATTCGTCCGGCCAAGAAGCACGATATGCCACGACTACAGGGCAATCCGCACCATAATAGGGGATCAATTGCCGCTCGATTTCACGCAATGCACGGATGCCAAGGTGAATGGCCAACGTGGCACCCGAACGCGCAAAATTCTCTAGCGTTTCACCCTCTGGCATCGACGTGGATTTCATCGACATACGGGTCAGCACGATCGACTGGGCAACCTCAGGAACGGTCAGCTCTGTCCCCATCGCAGCAGCAGCCGCGGCATAGGCTGGAACGCCCGGAATGATCTGATAATCGATGCCATCGGCCTTGAGGCGGCGAATCTGTTCCGCAATCGCGCCATAGAGCGACGGATCACCGGAGTGGACACGCGCAACATCTTGGCCGTTCTTGTGAGCGGCCAGAATTTCAGCATGGGTGTCGTCCAATGTCATTGGCGCTGTATCCATTACACGCGCGCCTTCAGGCGCACAGGCAACAACCGCCTCGGGGACCAGCGATCCCGCATAGAGACAGACGGGGCATTCGCCAATCACACGCGCCGCCTTGAGGGTCAGCAACTCGGGGTCACCGGGACCCGCACCAATGAAATAAACAGTCATAACTTTGTCCTCTTTCGGGATGGATGGGTGGGGTGTCGCCGCAGGCGCACGTCAGCCAGCCAAATCCCCATCAATCTTGCGCGCATACCCGCGCGGTGTGAACATCCGTGGGCCTTCACCCAATTGCGCCAAACGTGAATGGGACGAGCCGACCAAAACCACGGTCAACATATCGACCTCGTCGACTTCCAATTCATCCAAACGGCGGTACCGCACATGTTCCTCGGGCCGACCCAGTGAACTGGCCAACATCACCGGCGTGTCAGCGGGGCGATGTTGCAATAGGATGTCGCGCGCCTCGGCCAGCAAGGTCCGCCGCCGCATAGATACAGGGTTGTAGAACGCGATCACAAAATCGCCCTCGGCCGCCGCATGTAAGCGCTTTACAATATCCTCGCGCGGGGTCAGCAGATCGGACAAGGAAATCGCACAGAAATCATGTCCCAACGGCGCGCCCGCTCTTGCAGCCGCCCCTTGCAACGCGCTCACACCGGGCGAGCTTACGACCTCGACCCGCCGCGCGGCATCGCTAACACCCAATTCCGCCTCTGAGCGATCCAGCAATTCAAACACCAGTGCGCCCATCGCATAGATGCCCGCATCGCCCGAACAAACCAGTGCGACGCTCTTGCCCAGCCCTGCCTGTTCCAATGCATAGCGACAGCGGTCTTCTTCTCCGCCCAGTGGGAAATCTGATAGGTCCTTGCCCGCGGCCAACGGCCCCAGCAGATCGATATATAAACCGTATCCCACCAGTTCTTCGGCATCCGCGACAAGCCGCGACACCTCTGGCGTGCGCCACGTCGCCTGACCCGGACCAATACCCACAATCGACAGTTTCCCTCGCGCCCGACCGCGCATTTCGGTCACCGGCTTTTCGCATCGCGCCAACGCACAGGTGGTCGTGCCTGTCTTGCTCTTGGCGACGGACAATTCTGCCTCTGCGCCACCTGCGGCCAAAGCGGCCCCTTCACACACGCCGTGGCATCCGACCTCGGCAAAAACCACATCTGACGGTGTCGCCAATCGTCCGGCCTCGGCCTCTAGCTCGGCTGCGGTGAACACGCGAAACGGCACACCCAAACGTGCCGCCACCGACAGGATCGCAGGCTCGTCTGCCTTCAGGTCAATAGACGCCACACAGGCCACTGCCCCTTCGGCGACATCAGCCTCGGCCAACATGCCTTGCACATGTGTCCACATCTCGTCTGCGTCGGCATTGCGCGCGCATCCCAATCCCAGCGTGAAACGCTGTGGATGATAGACTAACCGCGTCGATGACCCCTGAGCCTCGGCTTCAGTCACCAACAATTCGACCTCGTCCCCTTCTGGCAATTCAGCGTCAAAGAGCTCTTCGTCGGTCCATGTCACCCCACCACCGGCCAACAATTCGGCCATCACGCCTTGGGCGTCTTGCGGGTTTTTCAAACGGTAGCCTGCGGGCGGCTCATCCAGTGCCACACCCAGTGCAACATCACCTGCGGTCGTGACAGCCGACACAGCGCCTAACGCGGCAGATAGCTCGCCCGCGATCCGGTTGGCGCCACGGTGCCCACCCAAAAGCGGCACAACAACGCTGCCATCATCGGCCACGGCCACCACGGGCGGCTCGACCCGTTTGTCCGCCAACAACGGCGCAACCGCGCGCACCAAAATTCCAGCAGCACAAACACCAACCACTGGGACGCCTGCCGCAAACAAATCACGCACATGGTCCAAGGCATTGGGGAAAAAGGCATCCGCCTGATCAACACGCCCTTCGCGTCCATGAACATCAGCGCCCAGCACATCTGCGATACGGTGCGCGACAGCCTCGCCAGATCGCGATAATGCGACAACAACAGGTTTCACAGACGAATTTACAGCCATGGATCGGCCCCTTTGGTCACAAGTATCATTGAAAAATATGGCGCTGCTTCGGGTGCATCCGCCAACGGGCATACGACCTCTTGAGGCAGGCTCGCCCGTTCGACATACACAGCCTGATCCAACAGACCCAAACTGTCGATCACGCTCCGAATTTTGGTCAGATGACGTCCCACCTTCATGATGGCGACACTCTCGGCCCCCTCAATCCGGCTGCGCAATTCACCCTCGGCCAGCGGGCCTGGCAAAACGGTCAACCGCTCGTTGCGAGCAACCAGCGGCATACCAGCGCGGGCCGCACAGGTCGTGATGCTGGTCACGCCCGGCACAACTTCAACCTGAAACTCGCCCTTGAGACGAGCAAACAAATACATGAACGACCCATAGAAAAACGGGTCACCCTCGCACAGGCACACCACATCGTCGCCGTCAGCCAAGGCTTTTGAAATCGTGGTTGCACCTAGATCATAGGCCGCCTGCGCAGGTCCCCGTTCAACAGTCATGGGGACATCCATCACGATCTCGCGGGCCCCATCTGGGATCACGTCTTCCGCAATCGCGCGCGCAAAACTGTTGCCGCCTGCCAATGTCGGATAGGCGATCACACGCGCCTGCGAAATCAGTTTGCGCGCGCGCACCGTCATCAGATCCGGATCACCCGGACCCAGACCAACACCATAGAGAACACCGCTCATGTCGCCGCTCCTACACTGTTCAACCACTGTCGCCCCGTCATCGCTTTACAAGGTTCCACTGCGTCACGGGCATCGATGGCCGCCAGCCGGTCATACGCCCAACGGGCTCGGCCCGCTGCACAATGATCCGCACCAGTTCACCACCATGCTCGGCGTGCAATTGCGTCAGAACGGCCTCGCTTTCGAGGGTGACCGCATTGGCCACCATCCGCCCCAACGGGCGCAGCGCAGCCCATGCCGCGTCAAAGGTTTCGGCACTTAGACCGCCACCAATGAAAATCGCGTCTGGCGCCTCTAACCCGTCAAGGGCCGCAGGCACCGTTCCGTCCAAAATCTCTAGCTTTGGCGCGCCCAGCGCCAAAGCATTGGTCGCGGCCATTGCGCGACGATCGGCACGTGGTTCAATCCCGATGGCCCGCGCATACCGCGCCGCACGCATCCATTCGATCGCCACCGATCCGCAGCCTGTGCCAATATCCCACAACAACGCCCCGCGCATCGGCATCAGCTTGGCCACAGTGGCCGCGCGCACCTCTTGCTTGGTCATTGTGCCGTCGCTGACAAACAAGGCATCCGCCAATCCTGGCACCCGCGGCAACAACGCCGCATCAGGGGCCGCTACACATTCCACAGCAAGCGTATTGAACGCCGGAACCTCGTGATCCCAACTCTCTGAAACACCGTCAAAACGCAGTTCATTCTCGCCACCCATCGCGGCAAGAACGCTCATCCGTGATCCGCCGAAACCCCGCTCGGTCAGGAACGATGCGATTTGTGCCGGCGTTTGCGCACCCGTCGTCAAAACCAACAACCGCTGATCCGGTTGAATAAACGCGATCATCTGCTCGACGGGGCGACCATGAACGGTCAGCGTCTCAACGTCGGCAAGGCTCCAACCCATCCGCGCCGCGGCAAGCTGAAACGCGCTAAGTTGCGGGTGATAGGTAATCTCAGAGGGATCAATCTCGCGTCCGATCCGCGCACCCACAGAAAACCACAGCGGATCACCCGTCGCCAACACAACAACCCGCTTGCCGCGATACCCGTTCAACACATCAATCAACGCGTCAAAGGGGCTGGGCCACGCAACACGCTCAGACTCGACAGCAGCACTTAAATCATGATGGCGGTCGCCACCGATGATGATCTCTGCAGCCTCGACCACGGACCGCGCCGCCGGAACCAAGCCATCCAACCCGTCCTCGCCAATCCCAACGATATGTAGCCACGCAGCGCTCATTGTTTGTCCTCCGGCAGTCCCGCAGCCAATGCATTCACCGCAGCCGATGCCATCGCTGATCCACCCTTGCGACCCCGCAGAGCCACGAAATCACAACCGCGCGGATCGCCAGACAATTCGGCTTTGCTCTCAGCTGCACCAATAAACCCGACGGCAAACCCTAGGATCACCGCAGGTTTAGGAAACCCCTGATCAATCAGTTCAAGCAGATGAAACAGCGCCGTCGGGGCATTGCCCACAGCCACGACAGCCCCCTCGATATGCGGCTCCCACAGCTCGACCGCAGCTGCCGAACGTGTGTTGCCAATCGACTTGGCGCGCTCGGGCACAGAGGGATCGTTCAATGTGACGACCACATCGTTTTCCGCTGGCAAATAGCGCCGGATCACGCCCGCGCCGACCATCTCACAATCGCACAGCACAGGCTTGCCCGCGACCAACGCCGCGTGCCCTACATCCATCGCCGTATCGGTAAAGGCCAAGCGATCAGCAATCTCGACCATGCCGCACGAATGGATCAACCGCGTGACCATCGGCTGCATCGCCTCAGGAAACCGTTCCATCTTGGCTTCACGACGAACAGTCGCAAAGCTCTCGGCGTAAATCGCCATCGGGTCTTTGATGTAGGGTCTCATGGTCTTGGGTTAGCCATTTGTCTTGCGCACGCTCTCAGGCCCATGCGGATGCTTGGCGTGAGGATATTCAGCATGGTCGTGATGATGGTGATGCCCCTGATCATGGTCGTGCGAATGATCGTGATGATGGTGGTGTGCGTCCTGCATTTCTAGGCGACACATCCCCGTGCAGAATGCATCACACAGCGCACAATCCGCCACGTTCGACCCCGGCGCCGATGCGCCCTGACCTTCGACATGGTGGTGATGGCTTTCTTGCACCGCACCAACCTCAGCTTCAAAGCCCAGCACCTGCGTCCGGTATTTGCACAACACACAGGTTGGCGGCGGAACGTCGGCAAAGGCGGGATGATCGCGACCTTTTTCTTTTGCCATCGCTGCACGCTCGGCTGGGGTGACAGATTGCACACCCTCGTCTTCGATCTCGAGAACCTGAGTGCGGTACTGACACAATCCACAGTTCGGGGGCGGCGTCGCAGACAACTGTTCTGTCACTCGCTCGGCAAACGTCGCCAGCACCTGCTCGTGGTCGTTCAGATAACCCGCTTTGACAAAGGTGATATCCGTGTGCTCGGCCGCAACCTGATCGGTAAAGCCATAGATACGGTCAATCAGAATGCCCGAGAATAGGAAATACGGGAACACGATGACCCGTTTGTAGTCCAGCTTGGACACATGCTGCAGGCATGGCTCAACCAACGGAAAAGTCACGCCGGAATAACCGACTTCGCACCAGCCAAAGCCCATGCCCTCTTGCAGCATCCGCGCGATCTTGGCGACGTTGCCGTTGGCATCAGGGTCCGACGCACCACGCCCGATCACAACCAAACAGGTTTCTTCCAGTGGCAGTTCGCCATGCTCGGTATTGGCCGCATCAACCGCTTCTTGGATACGCCCACCGGCCGCTGCGATCATCTTGGGGTCGACACCCAGCTCGCGACCATACCGCACGTCGATGCCGTGCTTGGCGGCATAGGTGTTCAGAACTGTCGGAATATCGTTCTTGGCGTGCATCGCAGCAAACAGCATGCCGGGCACTGCCAAAATCCGTTCGCACCCCGCCTCACGCAGCTTGTCTAGGCCGTCACGGATCACAGGGTTCGCAAATTCAAGATAACCGTATTCGACCATCCAATCATCGGGGAAATATGCAGGAAGACGTTCGGCCAAAACGCTGAACTGATCCACAGCACTTTTGCTGCGCGACCCGTGGCCGCAAATCATGACACCGGTTTTCATGCGGGTACCTCTTCGCTTTCGTCTTCAACATCGACTGCTTCGTCGTCGCGTGCTTTGGCCCGCTCGCGCAGCTTGCCCGCTAGACCAATCGCAATCGCAATCCCGATGGCCGCACCTGCAGCCCAATGATCATGGCCCACTGCATCCGCGAGATGCCCGACGTGCGCCTGCGCCATACTGCCCAGAACCACCAAGAAACCTGTCAAAAGAATGCGCATCTGCGTCCCCCTATTGTTGTCCATGCGATCAGAGACGGCGGATGCCGATTCAACGATGTGGCGCGTCGGTCTCCGATCTGGATCAACCGCGAGGCCACCAACCTCTCTGGCCCAATGGGCGTCGTTCCCACTCATATACGCGGCCCCCAAAAGATGAGCAAACCAGAATACGCCCCGCCACAGCCCTTTACCGACCTGTGCGCGCTCGCACCAATGCTGTTCGCGACTGTGGGTGTGTTGAATCACAACCACGGGCTACATCGTCCCATAACCGAAGGCTAAAGACTCGCTCAGCGGGCAAGTATCGAAAAAAGGAACAAACCCATGGGGCAACTCGTCGACGGAAAATGGCACGACGTCTGGTACGACACCAAAGCTTCGGGCGGAAAATTCGTCCGCTCAACCGCTGGGTTTCGCAACTGGATCACCCCAGACGGCAGCGCAGGCCCAACGGGTGATGGTGGGTTTCAGGCGGCATCTGGCCGGTACCACCTCTATGTCTCTTACGCCTGCCCTTGGGCGCACCGCACTCTGATCTTTCGCGAACTCAAGGAATTAACGAGCCACATTACAATCAGCGCCGTGCATCCAGACATGTTGTCCGATGGCTGGACATTTGAGAAAGACGACCACGGCGCGACAGGCGACACGCTCTATAACTTGCCATTCGTGCGCGACATTTATACCCACGCTCAACCAGATATTTCCGGCCGCGTCACTGTGCCCATCTTGTGGGACAAAGAACGTGAAACGATCGTCTCGAACGAGTCGTCAGAGATCATCCGCATGTTCAACTCGGCCTTTGACGTCATCACCGGAAACACCCAAGACTACTGGCCCAAAACGATGCGCGATGCGATCGAAGAAGTGAACACCCGTGTGTATTCTGACGTCAACAATGGCGTCTATAAATCCGGCTTTGCCACGACACAGACCGCCTATGACGACGCTGTTGGCAAACTCTTTGCGACGCTCGACTGGCTAGACACGCGGCTCGCTGATCAACGCTATCTTATGGGCGCACGACTGACCGAAGCAGACTGGCGGTTGTTTCCTACGCTTATGCGGTTCGACCCCGTCTATCACCTGCATTTCAAATGCAATGCCAAGCGGATCATCGATTACCCAAACCTCTGGGCCTACACTCGCGATCTCTATCAAACGCCGGGTGTCGCCGCGACAGTGAACATGAACCACATCGTGCGCCATTATCATTATAGCCACGAGACGATAAACCCGCACCGGATCATACCGATCAACCCTGACCTAGACTTTGACGAACCACACGGACGGGGCTGATCACGTCAGACAAATGTGCGGGCTAGTTGCCCCCCGCGTAATGCTCGACAATCGCCGCCAGATCTTCTGGTGGCGCACTGCTTTGAACAAAGGCGCAGGCATTCGGGATGTGTTTATAAATCGACCCATCTGAAAAGAAAGTGGTGTTGGTGACAAACACAACGCGGGTCTGTTCCGAACGATAGGCCGCGAAATCGGCAACCGCAAAAGCACTGCCGTCTTCTAAAACCAAATCCAGAACAATAATGTCGAACGTCCGGTGCTGCATCTCAGCAACCGCGTCGTCTTGAGATGAGGCACAGAACACCTGGGCCCCTAGCCGCCTGAGATGGTCGGCCCAGATACCACGCAGTTGATCATCGCTCTCCACGATCAGTACATTCATTTTAAGCTCAAACCTCATTTACCGCATACAGTACACACCCGCGCTCCGCGATACGTCAGAATTTACTAACAAACTGTTAACAACTTCCTAAGCTAAATTTATCGTGTGTTTGTGACTTGCGATTCCGGCGCTTTTCCGCTTGGAGTTAACGATCAACAGGCAAAGGGCAGCGACATGACAACTTGGATAACAATCTGTGACACTTGCAAACGTGACGATTGGAATGCCGAGACCGCAACCCAAACTGACGGCGAAACGCTCGCCGCTTTGGTCGAGGCGGCAAACTCGGACGGCGCTGATGTCAAAACCCGCCGCGTCTCGTGCCTTATGGGGTGCAAACACGGATGCAACGTCGCGATCCAAGCGAACGGTAAATTGAACTACACGTTGGGCGACTTTGAGCCAGACGCGGACAGCGCTGCAGCCATTGTTGAATACGCGCAGAAACATAGCGCCAGCGAGACCGGCCAAGTGCCGTTTCGCGAATGGCCCCAAGGTGTCAAAGGCCACTTTGTCACCCGTCACCAGCCCATCCCAGAATGACCCAACCCCGCGACCACGGTGGCGGGCTTGATGCCGCAATCGCTGAATTCGGCGGTACCCGTGACGGATGGCTTGACCTGTCTACGGGCATCAATCCGGTGCCTTATCCCGTCGGCGATCTGCCCAATGACGCGTGGACAGCACTGCCTGACAGCGGCGCGATGGACAGATTGCTAAACGCCGCACGGGCGTTCTGGAACGTGCCGGACACAGCTCAGATCTTTGCGGCGAACGGTGCCTCGGCGCTGATTTCGCAGATGCCACGCATTGCACGCGGGATGTCTGTTGATGTCCCCAAGCCAACTTACAACGAACACGCCGCCGCGTTTGACGCGGCGGGCTATGACTTTGACGAAACGTCCCCCGATGTCCGCGTTCTGGTGCATCCGAATAATCCCGATGGCCGTTTGTGGGGCCTATCCAAACCCGCACCTCTGACCATCGTCGACGAGAGCTTTTGCGACGTCAAACCTGACGTCTCACACATTGCAGCAACAGCTAAGCCAGGCACGATTGTCCTCAAGAGCTTTGGCAAGTTTTGGGGCCTCGCCGGTGCGCGACTTGGGTTTGCCATCGCGCACCCTGATACCTTGTCAGGCCTCTCCGATTTGATCGGTCCTTGGTCGGTCAACGGCCCGACATTGGCTATCGCAGAACGCGCTTTGTCTGACCACGATTGGGCCGAGGAAACTCGCACACGTTTGTCCGCCGATGCTATGCGTCTGGATGCATTGATGGCGCAACATGGCCTCATCGCCCAAGGTGGCACGTCGCTGTTTCGCCTCTATGACACAGAAAATGCCGCCAACGCGCAACGCCACCTGGCACAATCCCATATCTGGTCCCGCGTATTTCCATATTCGGACCGCTGGTTGCGTCTCGGCTTGCCCGCACCTGACCGTTGGCGCCAGCTTCACGACGCACTATGATCACCGCGCTGCCTCTCTTGATCGCGCTCATTCTCGACGCGCTTTTGGGCGAACCACGTGTTCTATGGGACCGCGTCCCTCACCCCGCAATCCTCATGGGTCGGGCTGTGGCATGGTGCGATCGAAGGTTAAATTTCGGATCAACACGGCGCATCAAAGGTGTCATCGCGTTGTTGATCCTCACCCTGTCCGCGCTGCTCATCGGCTTGGTCCTCATGGCTCTTCCGGGTCAGATCATCGACGTGGTCATCCTAACCATTCTGCTTGCACAAAAATCGTTGGCCCAACACGTCACAGCAGTCGCCAGCGCCCTCCGATTGTCGCTCGGGGACGGCCGTAAATCCGTCGCAATGATCGTCGGACGTGATACCGCAGACATGCTGCCGGACGCTGTTGCACGCAGCGCGATTGAATCCGCAGCCGAGAACCTTTCCGATGGTGTCATCGCACCTGCCTTTTGGTTCTTGATCGGTGGTTTGCCCGGTCTAATGGTCTACAAAATCACAAATACCGCAGACAGCATGATCGGCTACAAAACCGAGAAATACCGCGATTTCGGGTGGGCTGCTGCGCGGTTTGATGATCTGTTGAATTTGGCGCCCGCACGCCTCGCCGCCCTCATGATTGCACCTTTCAACTGGCAGTCGATTGCCAAGGACGCCAAATTGCATCGCTCGCCGAACGCTGGCTGGCCCGAGGCCGCGATGGCGCAAACCCTTGATATTGCTCTCTCTGGGCCCCGTTCCTATGATGGCGAGATGCGCAATTTCCCCTTCGTCAATCCACGCGGCCGCCGTATGCTGGCCCCAAATGACATCGACGACGCAACCCATATTCTCTGGCGGACGTGGGCCATCGCGTTGGCCGCAACTGCGATTTTAGCACTTCTTTAGATTGGACTTTTTATGCGCCTTGCTCTGACCCTAGCTGCAACACTTCTTGCTACATCGGCCAACGCTCAATGCGGTGGGAATTTTGGTAATTTCGTCGCCGGTCTCAAAGCCGAAGCCACGCAAAAGGGTCACCCAAAGTCTACCGTCGATCGCTTCTTTTCCTCTGCGCGTTTCGAACAATCCGTGATCAATGCTGACCGCTCGCAAGGTGTCTTTCAAAAAGATTTTCTCGCCTTTTCCCAAGCCGTCATTTCACAGGGCCGACTAAACAATGGCGCGCGGAATTCGGATCGTTTCAACAACACATTCCGCCGGATCGAGGCCGAATACGGTGTTCCTCGTGGCGTGCTGTTGGCCTTTTGGGCGCTCGAAACAGACTATGGCGCGGTCCAAGGAAACTTTAACACTTTGAACGCGCTCGTCACTCTTGCGCATGACTGTCGCCGCCCCGAATTGTTCCGCCCCCAGATCTTTGCCGCTCTGGAACTCTTTGAGAATGGCGACTTTGACCCTGCGCGTACAACAGGTGCTTGGGCCGGGGAAATCGGGATGGTTCAAATGCTGCCCGAGGACCTATTGACCAACGGTCGTGATGGCGATGGCGACGGTCAGGTCAGCATCAAGACATCCGCACCAGACGCTCTGACCTCTGCCGCGTCCATGCTGCGCGACCTCGGCTGGCAGCCCAACCAACCGTGGCTGGTTGAAGTAACAGTGCCCACAAATCTCGACTGGTCCCAGTCAGGTTTAACCACCAAGAAAGCGGCTCGGGACTGGGCCGCAATGGGCGTGCGTGCGCGGCGTGGAAACCTCGACAACGGCCTGCCGACCTCGCTGGTCTTACCGATGGGTCGCAACGGTCCGGCCTTCATCGCCTACCCCAATTTTGACGTCTATTTTGAATGGAACCAGAGCTTTGTCTACGTGACATCCGCCGCCTACATGGCAACCCGTTTGTCAGGTGCACAACGCTATAATGAGGGCACGCCCCCACGTGGTTTGTCCGGTGCCGAAGTCGAACAGCTGCAGCGGAAATTGCAATCTCGTGGCCACGACGTTGGCGGTGCCGACGGCATCCTAGGGTCCAAAACCCGTGCTGCTGTGCAGGCCGAACAATCGCGCCTTGGAATGCCCGCAGACGCCTGGCCAACGCGGGAATTGTTGGGGCGCCTTTGATCCGCCCACAGTACCATTTCAGACAGGTCGGCACACAGGTCCATATCTGGGATGTGCGCCGCCTAATCGCGTTGTCCGAAAACCTGCCAGTTGTACAATTGGCGATTTCTGACATCACCGAATTGGACAAGCCCTATTGGCATGCTCTTCCTCCATCGTTACCGGAAATCCGCAATATTGCCGCCCACATGGTGCAAACCCAAGAGGCCGATCTCAGCTATCCGATATTGCTATGTGCAGATGGTTGCGTGATGGACGGTATGCACCGCATCGTGCGTGCCATGACGTTGGGACAGAGCCAAATCAACGTGCGCAAACTTACAGAAACGCCACCGCCCAACTATGTCGATGTAGCGGCTTCTGATCTGCCCTACGACTAATCAACGGACCAGGAAACGGTCGCTATCCTGTGTGATCAGGACCAACCCTCTGGCGTCCTGAACATAGAGATCACACCGTTCAAATCCATGCCTGAAGAACGTGCAAACGACACCATCTTCGCCCAGCTCATAGCGGCCAAAGGCGCGGCCTCCGTCAGGGTAGGTATAGGAATAGTCGACGCTGATCGAATAGAACGAAACGCCGCCATCATAGAATTCGTGGCTCTTCTCGACAATGACGTCGCGCGTCGCGTTGGTGTCGAAAATCTCGTCTCCGCCACGGGTCGGAAACTCTTGTGCCGCGACCGGTGTCGCCATCAAAATCATCGCTATGAATCTCAGCATCATTGTCCCCTTTGGAACCAGCCTAGCGATCAATTGTTAACGCAGGCGTCACAATCCCGCGAGAAGCATCAAGAAATCCTAAACAAAAAGTAATGAACCCTATCGTTCATTTACCATTCGATCAGAACCACAGGATCTAGCAGAAACGGACAGCACGCATACCAAGTCGAAATTATGCAAATTGCGAAACATCGACGCTGAAATACATAAAACTCGTAAATTCCAGACCGCCTTAACGATCTGTTCTACAACCGCCCCAAAAGGGTTAAGCGACCATCGTTTCTGCTTGTTTAAGGTCCACAGACACCAGTTGCGACACACCCTGTTCGCCCATCGTCACACCGAACAAGCGGTCCATGCGACTCATTGTGACCGCGTGGTGGGTGATGATCAGGAACCGCGTATTCGTGCGGCGTGTCATCTCGTCCAAGAGGTCACAGAAACGCGTCACGTTGGCATCGTCCAGCGGCGCGTCGACCTCGTCGAGCACACAGATCGGCGCAGGGTTCGCAAGGAACACAGCAAAGATCAGGGCAAGCGCCGTTAGCGTCTGTTCGCCACCAGACAGCAGGCTCAAGGTGCTCAACTTCTTGCCTGGTGGTTGGCACATAATCTCAAGCCCAGCCTCGAGCGGATCGTCTGATTCCACCAAGACCAGTTTGGCCTCGCCGCCACCAAACAAGTGCGAGAAAAGCACGCCGAAGGAGGAGTTTACCTGCTCAAAAGCAGTCAGCAAACGTTCGCGGCCCTCTTTGTTCAGGCTCGCAATACCGACGCGTAATTCGCGGATCGCACCTTCGAGATCGGCCTTTTCGTTGACCAATTCGTCATGCTCGAATTGGACCTCTTTTGCGTCCTCTTCGGCCCGCAGGTTCACCGCGCCCAATGCATCGCGCTGGCGCTTGTATTGGTTCACATCCGCTTCGATTTTGTCGGACGCAGGCATCTGGTCTACATCCACCTCTAGCGTTTCCAACAGCTGCTCCGGCGTCGTCTCAAGCGCTTCTTGAATGCGCTCGGCTGCATAGGCCACAGTCTCGCGGGCGGCGTCAGCACGGGCCTCGGACCGCGCACGCGCTTCACGTGCTTCTGATGCCAAACGTTCGGCATCGCGCATGTTACGGTCCGCTTCACGCGCAGCGGTTTCCGCTTCGGCCAATTTATCGGCGGCGGCCTTGCGACGCGTCTCGGCTTCATCAATCGCGTCGGCCAACTCGGACCGTTTCGCGGCAATTTCTTCGGGTGCTGCAGTCGCATCTTTCAACTCGAATTCAGACGTTTCCTTGCGCTCGCGCAGCTCGGATGTTCGCGTGTTTGCAGTCTCGAGCCGGTGCTTCCAGCCGCTCGTTTCTTTGGTGATCTCTTGGCTACGACGGGTCCGTGCTTCGCCCTCGCGGCGGACCTCGTCATGGGCCGACCGTTTGGACATCATCGTCATCCGCGCCGCTTCAACAGTCATTTTGACGTCTTCAACTGCCGCACGAGCCGTGTCGAGATCGGCCAATTCCGCAACGCCACGTTCGGCCTCGGTCAAAGTCTTACGAGCCGCTGTCGCCTCGTCTTCATGACGGGTCACTGCCAGCCCCAAACTCTCGAGCCGCCCTTGCGCCAGATTGCGATCCGCCTCGGCCCGCGACAGGCTTCTGTTCGCCTCGGCGACCAAACGATCCGCATCACGGCGCGCTTGTCGCGCGGCCTGATCTGCAGCCGTCAAGTCAGCCATCCGCTGCGTCAACGTCTCGTGTGCCATGCGCGCGCCGTCTGCCCGCGCCGATGCATCTTCGAGATCACGCTTGAGCTCGACCAGACGGTTCAACTGTTGCAGGCGCAATGCAGCCGCTGACGGCGCATCCTCAGCACCCGCACGAAAGCCATCCCAGCGCCACAGGTCACCTTCGATCGAAACGAGCCGCTGACCCGGCAACAAATCCTGTTGCAAGCGCGGGCCATCCGCCGCAACGACCAAACCAATCTGCCCCATACGGCGCACCAGCACCTCGGGGACCGACACGAAATTGGTCAGCGCATCAACACCCGCAGGCAGGAATTGCGCGCTTGCATAGCCAGGTAAAACGGCCCAACCCGACTTGGCATCTGCGCGCACTTGCGGGGCGCGCAGATCATCCGCCAATGCGGCACCCAGCGCCTTTTCATAGCCGCCCTGAACTCGCAGGACATCTAGAATCTGGCCGCCTTCGGTCGCGTCGCGTTCAACCAGTTTTGCCAATGCGTTGACCTCGGCCCGCAGCGCGTTTGCCTCGCCTTCGGCCTCTGATCTTTCGGCCCGTGCATCCGCTTCGCGCCCTTGGGTTTCCGCCCTTGCGGCCTCGGCTGCAACCAATGCCTCATCTGCAGACGCCGCTGTTTTGACCGCCGTCTTCTCGGCTTCTTCAGCCAAACCAAAATCAGTGATAGCTTTTTCAACGGCACCTTGGGCATCGCGAACAGTACCTTGGGCGCGTTCGGCTTCGGCCTCTGACTTTGCCAGTGTCTTTTTGCTGTCATCCAGCAGGCGTGCCGCCGATTGGTGGCGTGCCGCAAGCCGAGCAACATCTTCGGTCAATTGGCTTAGGTCCGACTCGCGGTCTTGCAAAACCTTGGCCGCATCGCGTGCTGCTTCGGACGCTTCGGCCAACCGTTGATCGTGTCCTTCGCCAGCCTTGGCAATCTCGCGGGCTTCCCATTCGAGCCGCTCAATCGTCTCGCCAGCATCCTTGTTCAGACCGCTTTCACGCTCGATGTCGCGGGCCAATTGTTCGATCCGCGCTTCCAGCGTCTCAATCGTCGCAAGCGCGCGTTCCTCTTGATCGCTGAGGGTGTCGCGCTGAACCTGCAATCGTTGCAATACTGCGGCCGCAATCGCCTCTTCTTCCCGCAAAGCAGGAAGCGCCTCGTCCGAAGCAATCCGCGTTTTCGATGCCGTGCGGGCCAGCCCTTCGGCTTGCGCCGCTTGGGTGGTCCGCGTAGTCAATTCGCCCGCAGTTTCGGCGCGCGATTCATCGGCCTCGCGCCACCGACGATACAAAAGCAAACCCTCTGCCTTGCGTAGCGCTTCGCCGATCTCGCGATACCGCGCCGCCTGACGTGCCTGACGGGCAAGCGAGGACAACTGAGACGCCAATTGTTCGATCACATCATCAACGCGAGCGAGGTTTGTCTCGGCCCCACGCAGCTTTAGTTCGGCCTCGTGACGTCGCTGGTACAGGCCCGAAATGCCTGCGGCTTCTTCCAGAATACGGCGCCGTGCCTTTGGTTTGGAATTAATTAGTTCCGATATCTGACCCTGCCGCACCAACGCGGGCGAATGCGCACCGGTCGAGGCATCCGCAAACAGCATTTGTACGTCACGGGCCCGAATGTCTTTGGTGTTCGCCTTGTAGGCCGAACCCACATCCCGCGTGATCCGGCGGATAATCTCGAGATTGTCACTGTCGTTAAACGCCGCCGGCGCCAGACGCTCACCGTTGTCGATGATCAGCGACACCTCGGCAAAGTTACGTGCCGGTCGTGTTGCAGCACCCGCAAAGATCACGTCCTCCATCCCGCCGCCACGCATCGCCGTGGGGCGGTTTTCGCCCATCACCCAGCGCAACGCCTCGAGCAGGTTGGACTTGCCACACCCATTGGGTCCGACAACACCTGTCAGGCCATCCGCGATAATCAAATCGGTCGGATCGACAAAGCTTTTAAAGCCATTTAGCCTGAGTTTCGAAAAGCGCACGTTGCGATGCCCTTGTGATTCCTAGAGTTGAGCAAGCCTGACCGCCCACACTGGCCCAAGTCAACGCCCCAGACACAGCATCTGCCCGTTTCCGCCTACTTATCCACAAGATATTGCCAAACATCTGCGTCTTTATTCACACAAAGCGGGATCCAGAGGCATGACTGGTTCGAAAAACGCCGTTTGAACTGTACGACATGTCGGAATCCTTCTTGACGCCTCCTGCAGCTAAAGCGCAAACCAGAACAGCATGGTTCCCCGCTGTGGCGCAAAGCGTCTGGGGATCAAATGGGAATGTGGTGCGGACCGATCCAAGTCGGGGGTCTCATGCCACAGCCGCCCCCGCGACTGTATGTGGAGAGCGCCCGTCACACGCCACTGGATCACTCCGGGAAGGCGACGACGCGCATCGACCCACAAGCCAGGAGACCAGCCGTGCACGCGTCCAACCTATGGCGTGCGATTTTATCACCCGTCGGGGATGACGGGAGGAGGAGACGACATGAACGATCTGGCTAGGGCGATGCCACCATTCCGCCCGTCCACGCGAACTGCAGCACGGTCTGCGCGACCCGCAGTGCTACTCTGAAAATCTCTTCTTGTGCTTCGAGGGGCTAACGCACCTTCGCTTCACCCTGTTTAATCTATCGAACCAAACGATACCTTGCCGCTCTACGAAAGTTACCGATATGCCCGCTAAAATTCCTGCCACCGTCGTCACCGGCTTTCTAGGTGCTGGTAAAACCACTCTGATCCGCCACATGCTAGAGAACGCGAATGGCAAACGGATCGCGCTGATCATCAATGAGTTCGGCGACTTGGGTGTTGATGGTGACATCCTAAAAGGGTGCGGTGACGAGACCTGCACCGAGGACGACATCATGGAGCTGTCGAACGGGTGTATCTGTTGTACCGTTGCCGAGGACTTTGTCCCAACGATGGAAAAATTGCTCGCTAGAGAAAACGCGCCTGACCACATCGTGATCGAGACCTCTGGCCTTGCCCTGCCACAGCCGCTGGTGCGCGCATTCAACTGGCCCGAGATTTCGACCAAAGTGACGGTCGACGGAGTTGTAACCGTTGTTGATGGCAAGGCCGTGACCGAGGGGCGCTTTGCCCATAACGTCGCCGCCGTCGATGCCCAGCGCAAGATGGACGAAAACCTGGACCACGAGACGCCGCTGTCAGAACTCTTTGAGGACCAGATCGCCTGTGCCGATATGATCGTCGTGAACAAAACTGACCTGCTGGATGGCCCCGAGGCAGAGGCGCTTGTTGCTACGCTCAAATCCGACAGCCGCACGGGCGTGCAGGTCGTGAAAACCTCGATGGGCGCACTGCCGGTTGATGTTCTGCTGGGCCAAGGGATTGGGTCCGAGAATGATTTGGAAGCGCGTCACGAGGTGCATCATCACCATCACGATCATGACGATGATCACCACGACGACCATCACGATGACGATCACCACCATCATCACCACGACCATGATCACAACGAATTCGAGAGCTTTGTCGTCACCCGTTGCGAGATCACCGACGCCGGCGCATTTACAGAACAGGTTGCCGATGTGATCCGTGCCCATGACATCCTGCGGCTCAAAGGTTTTGCAGCAGTTCAGGGCAAACCCATGCGCCTGACGTTGCAAGCCGTTGGCCCTCGCGTTGACACATATTTCGACCAACCCTTTGGCACCAACCCGCGTGAAACCCGTCTGGTCGTCATCGGTCAAGCTGGCCTAGATCGCGCCGCGATTGAAAAGGCATTGGGATGACCGCCACCGTCGAAAAGGGTGATCCTCATCACCCACAGGCCACCGCCCTGCTACAAGCCAGCCATGCATTGATGGAAAGCCTCTTTCCACCAGAGGACAACTATTACCTCGAGGTTGACGCGTTGGTCTCGCCCGACATTTCGTTTCTCGTGGCCAAACGCGACGGCACTATCATTGGCACCGCAGCGCTCGCCAACAAAGGTGACTACGGCGAGGTGAAGTCGATGTTCGTATCCGAGGATGCCCGCGGCTCTGGTGCGGCGGACGCATTAATGACCGGGCTGATCGACGAGGCGCGCGCGCTTGGGTTGGCGACAATGAAATTAGAGACCGGCAACGTTCTATATGCGGCGCACAAACTCTACCGCCGCCACGGGTTTACCGACTGCGGCGTCTTTGGCGACTACGTCGAGGCTAACAGCAGCATCTTTATGGAACGCGTCTTGTGATCCCGTTACTTGGCCGCTTTGTTCTTTTCCACGTTCGCCTTCATACGCGCGAGCAGTTCGGCCTTGTCGGGACGCGATCCAAACGGCTTTTTCGAAC
The DNA here is from genome assembly GCF_000161835.1 of Thalassobium sp. R2A62. GTDB lineage: Bacteria > Pseudomonadota > Alphaproteobacteria > Rhodobacterales > Rhodobacteraceae > Thalassobium. Next base: position 2,757,691 of record NZ_GG697169.2, on the reverse strand, counting down.
TGCCAAAGCTATTGTGTTCGCGGTGACGCGGCGGTTTGCTCGGGCCCTTGGGCGCGCCTGCGGCTTTGTAGTCCATATCTCGTCCTCTAGCGGTGTGGCGCAGCCTGTGCCGCAAATCGCAGCCTAACACAAGGGTCGGCTCATGCATCTTCTTGCCGCCACACCGGGTCAAATCGACGATGGATCAGAACCTATTGATCTAGGTCAAACACCTGCCCAAGTCGTGTTCATCAGTGCGGCTGATACCGAGCTTGCTGCATTGTCCCAAGCGCGATCAGAAATGGACGCCCCGCCAACGTTGCGGTTGGCCAGCATGATGTATTTGCAACATCCGATGTCGGTTGATCTGCATCTCGAAAACTGTGCCGATAAATCCGAACTGGTGATCGTGCGTGTGCTCGGCGGATCGGGCTACTGGAAATACGGATTGGCGCAATATTCCGCGACGCTGCATGCGTGTAATGTCCCTGTCGCGTTCCTGCCGGGTGACGACAAACCCGACGATGAATTGCGCAGCCTGTCATCGGTGTCCGACGCGGACTACGACGCGCTCTGGGCCTATTTGGTCGAGGGTGGCCCCGACAACGCAACCCAGTTTTTGACCTACGCCCGCGCGATGGTGCAGGGCACCGAACGCCCGCCTGCAGCGAGCCCGCTCTTGCGTGCTGGTGTCTATTGGCCCGGTGCTGGGGTCAGTGATCTGACCACAGCTCAGGCAGCATGGACCGACGGCGCGCCAATTGTGCCGCTGGTATTCTACCGCGCGCTCGTCCAAGGCGCGGGACTAAACCCGATCAACCGGATGACCAAGGCGCTTCTAAAGCGAGGATTGAACCCGCTGCCGATTTTTGCGGCCTCGCTCAAAGATCCGGTTTCGCAGGCGACCCTAGAACAGTTGTTCACTGCCGCGCCGCCCAGCGTGATCCTAAACGCCACCAGCTTTGCAGTAGGTTCGCCCCATGCGGGCGACACCGGTCCCGCGAACCCGCTGACACACGCCTCAGCGAACAAGGCGCCCGTCTTTCAAACCGTGCTTGCCGCTGGCACCCAATCGACATGGGAAGACGGGTTAAACAGTCTATCAGCCCGCGACATCGCTATGAACGTGGCCCTGCCCGAAGTGGACGGTCGTATCCTGTCGCGCGCAATCAGCTTTAAGGGCGAAGCCTATTTCGACGAAGCAACAGAATGCGCGATCGCCAGCTATCAGGCCCACGGGAACCGCATCGACTTTGTCGCCGATCTCGCAGCCAATTGGGCACGGCTCAGAACGACCGAAACCACAGATCGCAAGGTCGCATTGATCCTCGCGAACTATCCGAACAAAGACGGGCGTCTCGCCAATGGCGTCGGCCTAGATACCCCTGCGGCAACGGTCCATGCTTTGGGCCTGTTGGCGGCAGAGGGCTATGCAATCGGTGACGTCCCAGCCGACAGCGATGCATTGATGAAACGCGTGATCGCGGGGCCAACGAACTGGCTGACGGATCGGGCGGACCGGACAGGTGGCGAAGCGCTATTACTAGAGCTGTACCAACAGTATTTCGACGCGCTCCCTTGGGACGTCAAACAACAGATCACCGAGCGTTGGGGCAATGCGGCAGATGATCCATTTGTCGATGGGGATGGCATCAAACTGTCGATCCTCAAGTTCGGCAACGCCATTGTCGGGCTGCAACCTGCACGCGGCTATAACATTGATCCGACCGAGACCTACCACTGTCCGGACCTCGTCCCACCGCACAACTATCTCGCGTTCTATTTTTGGATCAGACACCATTGGGGTGCCCACGCGGTGGTGCACATGGGCAAGCACGGCAATCTTGAATGGTTGCCTGGCAAAGCGTTGGCGCTGTCTGAGACCTGCCTCCCCGAGGCGGTGCTTGGGCCGATGCCCCATGTCTATCCCTTTATCGTCAATGACCCCGGCGAAGGCACACAGGCGAAACGTCGTGCGCAGGCGGTCATCGTCGATCACCTGACCCCACCGCTGACCCGCGCCGAGACCTATGGCCCGCTGCGCGATCTCGAAGCGTTGGTCGACGAATACTACGAGGCCGCTGGCATTGATCCACGGCGTATCGAACACCTGCGTCGCGAGATTTTCTCGCTCACGTCAGCGACGGGGTTGGCCGCCGACGTTGGCATGGACACTGGCGACGAATACCGTGATTTGGCCAAGCTAGACGCCTATCTGTGTGACCTGAAAGAGGCGCAAATTCGGGACGGCCTTCATGTCTTTGGACTTTCGCCCGATGGACGTCTGGAACGGGATCTGAGCATCGCTCTGGCGCGTGTGCCACGCGGGGACGGAACCGGCGTAGACGCGTCGCTGTTACGTGCCATGGCCGATGACCTGTCTCTTGGGTTTGACCCGCTTGATTGTGAAATGTCTGGAACCTGGGATGGCCCACGCCCGCAAGTCTTGTCCGATTTGACCGATGACACATGGCGCACAAATGGTGACACTGTTGAACGGTTAGAGCTATTGGCCATTGCCCATTTGGATCGGTTGATCCCAGCCACGGGTGCAGCCAGCCAGCAGGTCTTAGACCACATAGAGACGACGATCCGCCCAACTGTCAGAGCCTGCGGCGGGTCCGAAGCTGCGGGGCTTCTCACCGCTCTTGCAGGGCAGTTCATAGCCCCGGCCCCGTCGGGCGCGCCCACACGCGGGCGGCTTGATGTTTTGCCAACTGGGCGCAATTTCTTTTCTGTCGATAGCCGCGCCGTGCCGACGCCAACGGCATGGGCGTTGGGTTGGAAGTCAGCCAATTTGTTGATTGAAAAGCATCTCCAAGATCACGGTGACTGGCCCCGCACGATGCTGGTCAATGCTTGGGGCACTGCGAACATGCGCACGGGTGGCGATGACATCGCGCAATGTCTCGCGCTCATGGGCGTCAAACCTAAATGGGACAGCGCCAATCGCCGCGTCACAGGCTTTGAGATTTTGCCATCGGGTGTGTTGGGGCGGCCTCGTGTGGATGTGACCTTGCGCGTCTCTGGCTTTTTCCGCGATGCCTTCCCCCAGTTAATCGCGTTGGTCGACAGTGCGGCGCGGGCCGTCATGGCGCTGGACGAACCTGACGATCAAAACCCCGCCGCTGCACGAGCCCGTGCCGAAGGTCAGATGTCGCGGGTATTCGGGTCCAAACCCGGTGCCTATGGCGCGGGTTTACAGGCGATGATTGACGAACGATTATGGGGCGACAAATCCGACCTCGCCGAAGCCTACCTAGAATGGGGCAGCTATGCCTATGGTGCAGGTGGCGAAGGGGTGTTTCATCGCGACGAATTTGAGGCGCGATTGGGTCAAGCAGAAGCGATTGTTCAAAACCAAGACAACCGCGAACATGATATTTTGGATTCCGACGACTACTATCAGTTCGAGGGTGGAGCAGCCGCCGCAATTTCAGCCCTGCAAGGGCGCGACAGGCCAATTTATCACAATGACCATAGCCGTCCCGAACGACCTGTGATCCGCACGTTGGACGATGAAATCGGACGCGTCGTGCGGTCCCGCGTTGTGAACCCAAAGTGGATCGATGGCGTCATGCGTCACGGCTACAAGGGCGCGTTCGAAATGGCCGCGTCGTTGGATTATCTGTTCGCTTTTGCAGCGACGACTGGTGCGGTCAAGAATCACCATTTTGATTTAGTCGAGGCCGCGTTTCTCGAGGACGAAAAGGTCCGTGACTGGATCGAAGAACATAACCCGACCGCGCTGAGTGAAATGGCCGAACGGCTACAAGAAGCGATTGATCGGGGGCTTTGGACCCCGCGGTCGAACTCGGCTCGCGCTAGGATTGATCAAATCACGGCCAAGCGATCTTAGACGATCAACTTGGCCCATTCACGGACCGCAGCCAGCCGTTTGTCATGCCGCCGGTTTTCGTGAATGACGCTCCAGATTTCGCGATAGACGGGTTCAACGCTCTCAACTTTCTTGAGTTTCGGGATTTCGCTCATAACGCGTTCGGGGCCAACGGCCGCGATACCAAGCGCTGCGGCGGCTTCGCCCAATGCAGCAAATGATGTCACCCGCACGAGCGGCGGCCCAGAGAATACCTTGTGCGCCAATTGCATCTCAGGGACCCAGTCCAGAGGTTCGTCCAGCCCCACCCATGCGTCTGGCAGCGCCCCAGTCTCTGACCACAAGTAGAATGGCATTTCAGAGATTTTTGACGCGACAAGCTGCCCTTCGACAGGTCGCGCAAACCGCAGTGCGAGGTCTGCCTCGCCATAAGCTAGGCTAAGTCGTTTGTCCGATCCACGGAGCTTGATCAAGGTATCGGGATAGCAATCGATCGCCTCGTTTATACGTGGTGCAAGAAAGTAAGTCAGCAAGAACTCGATCGATGTAATAGTGATCGTTTCCTGTCTCGATCGACGCTCGCGTAGATCTTCGAGACGATCCACGCGCTCTTGGAAATCGCTGGCCAACTCGAGCAGAGTTTTGCCTTCGTCGGTGATTTTCCATTCACCACCTTGGCCCTGAACAAAGATCATGTAGCCGCTCATATCATTCAATTTTTTGATATGGCGCGACACCGTTGTCGGATTGGTCCCGAGCAATACTGCGGCACGTTTCATCGTGCCGGCTTCGTTCAATGCGAGAACGTATTGAAAATTATTCCAGTCGTACATTCCTAAAAAATATCCTTGGTACACTTTGAAAAACCGTTTGACGGAAAACTAGTGAACCACTGTCGGGGTCGACAGAACATATTACGGACAGGTGGCTATCGGAAAGTATATGACGCTGTATCTAAATATATCATATTAGATACGTCGAAGTCGCAAAAAAGCACGATATCGTCACACTGCAAAAAAGCAATTCCACTACTGCGCAACTATACATCGTAAATCACCATGGCACATTCCACCATTAGAAGGTGCGCAGGAATTATTGCGGCTCGCTACGAGATAGGGCTCAAAATCATTACGGGAGAAACCAAAATGCCTCCGACCATGTCATACCAAGAAGACAGCGATCGGCGCGGATTGCCCACCGGGATCATTTTAATCCTTTTTGCGGGGCACGCCATAGCAGGCATCATGATCGAGCTGAATTACAGCCCAATTTTAGTAAGCGGTGTTTATTTAACAATTTTGACGATGCCAAAGTGGGGACGCCAAATCCTTCCAAAGCGCCTTTCGGATAACCGCCGTTTTCGCCAGCGGCATTATTCAGTCCACAGATTACCAAGATCCTAATGAACATGTTGCACTCCGCCCATGCTCAGGGACGGCCAAGAGCTAACTGTCTATCCCCGTCAGTTCTGTAGGCCCACTCTCGCGTCAGCTGGCAGGCGACGCGTTCGACCGGTAGGTTCCCCAAATACCAACCTACCGGTCGATTTTCCTTTTACCTCGGATTCCGATTGCGTTTTGTCTTGGCATTGGGTCATCTCAATGTCAGCAAAAACGGAGATTTTCGATGACCGAGGATACAGACCGCCACGCGATGAAAATGGCCAAGAAAAAGGCCGCGCGGGACAAGATCATGGCGACCAAGACCGACAAGAAAGGCCTAGTGATTGTCCATACGGGCAAGGGCAAGGGCAAGTCTTCGGCAGCGTTTGGAATGATCTTTAGATGCGTCGCGCATGACATGAAATGTGCGGTCGTCCAGTTCATCAAAGGCGGCATGTCCACCGGCGAAAGAGACCTGATTTTATCAAAATTTACAGATACTTGTGCGTTCCACACCATGGGCGAAGGCTTTACGTGGGAAACGCAAGACAAGAGCCGTGACACAGAGATGGCACAGGCCGCATGGGCCCAAGCCAAAGACCTGATTCGTGATCCCACCAACCACATGGTTTTGCTGGACGAAATCAACATCGCCATTCGCTATGACTATGTCGACGCGGCAGAAGTGGTGGCGTTCTTGCGCGACGAAAAACCCGAAATGACCCATGTGGTTCTGACGGGGCGCAACGCCCATGCCGACCTGATCGAACATGCGGACCTGGTCACTGAGATGGAACTGGTCAAGCATCCGTTCCGGTCTGGGATCAAGGCGCAGATCGGCGTGGAATTCTGATTAACCAAATCTGAAACGGTGAACGAATTGTTCGTTAAGGCGACCGTTCTTTGCCGTATTTTGTGTAATTTTCAGATCTGTTTTATGTATTTTGCATAATTTGATTTTGGTGTGCGCACGGTCGCGCAATCCAAAATGTTGCAAGTTTTAACCAAAGGTTAATGTGCGAAATCGCGGTTAAGATTTCGTTAACGGTTTGTTAAGGGTCGATGGCGGTTTTTTGCTGATTTTTCAAATCCTTGGCAGTGAGAGCGCCTGACGCGGGGTTTTGCCTTTGGCAAAGGCATGGTTCATAACGGCTGGGAACGGGATTGGAGATCAGAATGGCCAAGCGGGTTTTGACAGAATTTGGGATGGGAACATCGCTGCGGCAGCGTGATTATACGGGTGCGGCCAAACGCGCCGTGCAAGACGCGCTATGGCACAATTCGATCAACATGGCCGAAGTCTTTGGGTTCGAAAAAGAGGCGATGCAAATCCTTCTGGAAGTCGGCGTTCAGGAACCGGATGCCGTGGATGCATCTGTGCTGTCGGACGTGTTCCCCTACGGCAATGTCAGCGTGTCGGTTGTCGAGGGCGGGCTGAACATTCCGCGCCCTGACGGTGAGCCGACCATCATTGCCAATGTCGCGATCTCGGTCGCCTTTGAGATGGAGCGCGTGTGATGGACCAGCGGATCATTATCGAGATGGGCATGGGCAACGACCTGTACGGCATGGATTATACCAAGGCCGCGAAACGCGCGATCGAAGACGCGATCCGGCATTCGTCGCTGCCGCTGTTTGAAACGCTCGAGATTTCGCACGACGAAATGCGCGTTCAGGTGACCGTGGGTGTCGGCGATCCTGACGTTGTGGATCTGGATGCACTGACCGAGGGTCTGCCGCGCGGACGTGTCAGCGTCAGCGCCGTCAAAGGCGGATTGAATGTGACGAACCCAGACAACGGCAACGTCATCGTTATTGCGAGCGCTGCGGTCGAAGCGTTCCTGCCGAACCAATCCAAGAACTGGCAGTCCGGATGAAGCTGGACGCGTCCCACCGTGCAGCGCTGAATGACATCCTGCAATGGCGCCGCGATGTGCGCCATTTCCGGCCCGATCCGATTGCGCCCGAGGTAATGGATGCCCTGCGGGTTGCGGTGGATTTTGCGCCGTCGGTTGGAAACGCCCGCCCATGGCGGGTGCGCGAGGTGGCCACGCCCGCGTTGCGTGAGGCCGTTATCGAGAATTTTGCCAAGGCCAATGCCGAGGCTGCCAAGATGTATGATGACGAAGCGCGCGCACGGTATGACGCGCTGAAACTCGCGGGGTTGCGCGAGGCGCCAGTGCATTTGGCGTTTTTCACAGAACTGGCCCCTGCCGAAGGTCGCGGTCTGGGTCGTCAGACCATGCCAGAGATGTTGCAATATTCGACAGTCACCGCGATCCATACCCTTTGGCTCGCGGCACGCGCCCATAACATTGGGGTTGGTTGGGTTTCGATCCTCGACCCTGATGCGGTCTGTTCGGTTTTGGGTGTGCCCGATGGCTGGTCGTTGACTGGCTATCTGTGTTTAGGGCACGCGGCACAGGCGGATGACACGCCGCTGTTGCACCGCGCGGAGTGGCAAGAGAACACTTACGCGCCTTGGCAGATTCTTTAGGTCGCGGCCTCGCGGATTTGGGTCAATGTGCGCCCAGTGGTCAGCGCCTCGGGGTCGACTGTTAGTTCAATGACAGACGGGCCGTTGTGAGCCAATGCACGGGACAGCGCACCCTCTAACTGTGATTGATCCAAGACCGTTTCGCCGTGCCCGCCGTAGGCCTTCGCAAGGGCGGCAAAGTCGGGATTTTCCAACACAGTGCCTGAGACGCGAGAGGGGTAGTTGACCTCTTGGTGCATACGGATTGTGCCATAGCGGCCATTGTTCACAACAATCACAGTCAGGTTTGCGCCATACTGTTTCGCGGTGCTCAATTCGTTGCATGTCATTTGGAAACAGCCATCACCCGCGAGACAAATCACAGGCCGGTCGGGGTGTTCCAGAGCTGCGGAAATCGCCGCTGGAAAGCCGTATCCCATACTGCCCGACGTCGGGGCGAGCTGGGTGCTGTATTTGGTCCAGACATAGTAGCGGTGCAGCCAACCGGCGTAGTTGCCCGCACCGTTGGTGAGAATTGCATCCTCGGGCAGGACATCATTGAGATGGGCGATGACCTGCTCCATCTTAACGTCGCCGGGTGTCTCTTTGGGCGTGATCCACATGTCGTAATCTGCGCGCGCGGATGCGGTCCAATCGTCGATATCACCCGTGACGCGCGGGGCGGTGGCCAGCTGTTCCAGCATCAAAGGTGCGGTCGTGTGAACGGCAAGGGTCGGGGCATAGACGCGGCCCAATTCGTCATCACTTGCGTGGACATGGATCAGCGTTTTGCCGTGACCGGCGGGGTCGAGCAGCGTGTAGCCTTGGGTTTCGATGTCGCCCAACCGAGTGCCCAACAGCAGGATCGTATCAGCGTCACGAACCCGCAGAGCCAGCGCTGGATTGATCGCCACATTGAGATCACCGGCATAACAAGGGTGGCTATTGTCAGCGAGATCTTGGCGCCGGAAACCCGTGGTCATGGGGATGTTCTGGGTGGCTGCAAACATAGCGAGATTATCCGCCGCAGTCTGAGACCAAAGCGGGCCACCCGCGACAATAAGCGGGCGTTCCGCATCCGCCAAAAGATCAAGGATCGCTTGCCCGTCGGGGGCGGGTCTAATTGGCGGCGAAATAGGAGCGGCTGGTGCGTGATCAACCAGCGCGCTGAGCATATCCTCGGGCAGAGCCAGCACCACGGGGCCGGGACGTCCGGACATTGCCACACGGAAGGCACGGGCAATGTATTCGCCCAACCGTTCGGTCTGATTGATCTGTGCCGTCCATTTGGCGAGGCCACCAAACATTTGAGTATAGTCCACTTCTTGGAACGCTTCGCGGTCGGTTTGATCACGGGCGATCTGGCCCACAAACATCACCATGGGCGTGCTGTCCTGTTGCGCGATGTGGATCCCCGCGCTGGCATTTGTGGCCCCCGGCCCACGGGTGACAAAACACACACCCGGTGTTCCCGTCAGCTTGCCATAGGCTTCGGCCATCATCGCAGCGCCACCTTCTTGGCGGCAGACAATGTTGTCGATCCCTGTGTCGTGCAGCCCATCAAGCGCCGCAAGAAAGCTCTCGCCTGGAACAGAGAAAACGCGGCGCACGCCGTAGGTGACCAGATGGTCGGCCAAGACGGCTCCGCCGTGACGGGTGGGGTTGGACATTGAACACTCCTGCGAGATAGGTGTGAGGAGAGTGGCAAAGCCTGCCGCACATCGCAACAGACAAAGGACGCGAGCATGACAACAGTTTTGGGTATTTCGGGATCGCTGCGCGCAGCATCGACAAATACATTGTTGATGCGCGAGGCGCTGCGCGTGTCCGGTGCGGACACATTGATCGAGGCGGATTTGCGTTTGCCGCTCTATGATGGCGACCTCGAAGCGGATGGTTTGCCCGTCGCTGTGCAAACACTAGCCAACCAAATCACCATTGCCGACGCGGTGGTCATCGCCACACCAGAATACAACAAAGCCCTGTCGGGTGTTCTGAAAAACGCGTTGGACTGGGTCAGCCGGACCGATGGCAAACCGTGGGCAGACAAACTCGTCGCGATCATGTCGGCGGCGGCAGGCCGCGCAGGCGGCGAGCGGTCGCAGTTTTCATTGCGGCTGTGCATGGTGCCCTTTGGTGCGCGGGTACTGACGGGACCCGAGGTGCTGGTTGCCGCATCACACAGCGCATTTGACGAAGACGGGCGATTGATTGACGAACGCTACGCCAAGGCACTGGACGGATTGGTCGGGCAATTGGGGCTGTGATATCCCCGTGGATCATCATCGCGTGCTGTGCGGTCGCGGTGGTTCTTGCGGCTTAGCCTGCGAGCGCGTTGTTGGGGTAAGATAACATTTGACTTATGGACAGACGGCCAACCACACTCAGGGGTACTATGGTGTAGATGAATAAAGATTAGGTATCTCACGAAAAATGTCTCAAGAGATCACAAACAAGGCTTCCGATGAGCTCAATCCCTTTGGAAAGACCACTACTAACCGGCTAAAAAAATTCGACCTAGGCAAGGGTTTGTTTGTGGCCTTTGGGATCATTAGCTGTTCATCGGTCTTTTCATATTTTCTATTTTTTGGAACTTCCTCATAGCGTAGCCGCGGTACTGGGGCTGTCCTTCTTAAGCAAACAACTTTCCATTCTGGCGCTATTCTTGGCCGGTGCACTCGGCACGTCTCGGATTGTCACCGCAGCTTTATTTTCTTTCGAATGGATCCCTGGGGCAAGCACTAGTCTTCACAAAACTCTGCGAAACCTATCATTTGCAACGCTGTCTCTATTCCTAATTTTTCTCTTTATGCCGTCGTACATGCGCTTTGACGCTTTGACGTATGAACATAAGCTCTCTCTCGCTGGCATTGCATTGTTGGGCATCACGACAGCGCTGATTTCGTTCATCCTGAGAAGAAAATTCAACTTTGGTCACGCTGGTGGTGGTGCCGCGATGCTTACTGTTGCGTTTATCCTTGGCCTCCTTCCATTCGTAGCGAGTGCCCAAATGGAGTTTTTGACCAATGAGTTTCGCACCGAAATTTGCCTAAAGGACGGTAGGTCCGCCATTGCTGCAGTAGTTGCCGTTGAGAAAGACCTAATTGTTTTTAAGCGGACCACTACTTTTGGTGGTCAAATTTGGGGGCTGGTGCCTAAAAATGAAGTAAGCGCTGTCATCGACCGAAGTAGCCATTTTTCTTCAACGTTTCGAGTGGGGACGGTGGCTACGACTTCTGTGCAAACCTATTCCACGAGTTTTACGAGAATCCGCCTGCCATTGATTTCAGATGACCACCCCCAGCTCGACCAAATTCCCATCGGGGTCGCGTATGTAGATGGACGTAATCGGACCGGTGGCACCGGTGCGGGTGACGGGGCCATCGACGATCTGGATGCCGTAGGCGTTCAGGGTGTCCGTGGGGTCGCTGGTCACAAGAAAACACAGGTCGGCAGAGCCGGGTGTGGCACGGTGGGCTTTGGGTTCGAATTCGGCGCCGGCGAGGTGCAGGTTGATCTTTTGGTTCCCGAATTTTAGCGCGGTGCGGCTGGTTCCATCGGCGGGATGGAACGTCGCGGCCGTCATGCCGAGTTTGGAATAGAACGCGACGGTCGCATCAATATCGGCGACAGTCAGCACGAGATGGTCGAGGCTCAGGATAGATGTCATTCGGGCTTGGCCTTGGGGTTGGATGTCGGGTAGTTACACCAAATGAACACGGGCACCGAACAGAGGCAAACAATAGAAGACGTGATGGACCCCGCACGCGCGGCGGCGTGGGCTGTGGCGCTGGGGCTGGATGACATTCCAGGCTTTGGCGATCCGTTGCCGCCATTTTTTCATCAGCTCTATTTTTGGGATCCGCAGCCGCCTGCTGCGTTGGGGCGCGATGGGCATCCGGCAACGGGGGAATTTACCCGTGACATGGGGTTGCCCCGACGGATGTGGGCCGCTGGAAAATGTGTCTGGCATCAGTCGCTGATTGCAGGGATCAAGGCATCGCGCAGCAGCCAGATCGAGAGCGTCACGCGCAAAGACGGGCGGTCCGGCCCTTTGGCGTTTGTGCGCATTCGCCATGACGTAAAACAGCGGCATCAGTTGGTTCTGACCGAGTGGCAAGAGTTGGTCTATCGCAGTGATCCGGTCGAAGGGGCACCTGTTCCTGAGGCCCCGATGGCGCGCAGTGATGAGGCACGGCTCGAGAATGTGGATTTCGATAGCACGTTGTTGTTCCGGTATTCGGCGCTGACGATGAACGGGCACCGTATTCACTATGACAGCCCCTATGCGCGGCGGGTCGAAGGGTACGAGGGATTGGTCGTACATGGGCCACTGTTGGCGCAGATGTTGATGCTGATGGCGATGCGCGAGCGCGGCGCATTGAACAGTTTTTCATTCAGGCTGACCGCGCCGTTGATTTTGAAAGAACGGGCCGTGTTATGCCTTAAGGGCGATACGGGATGGGTGCGTGCTGCGGACGGGCGGCAGTGTCTGATCGCAGATATCAGCTAGAGCGAGGCGGTTGCTTCGAACCCATCTGGGATTGCGTCGCGTCCTTCTAGGATCAGGTCGGCCATAACCTCGGCCAGTTTCGGCGCCATGCCAAAGCCGATTTTGAACCCACCATTTGCAATGAAATGACCTGTGCGAAACGGGTGGTGCCCGATCATCGGCGCACGGCTTCGGGCACGGGGGCGAACACCTGCCCAACGCTCGATCACTGGGGCGTCGCGCAACATCGGGGCCACGCCGTAGGCGCGTGTTAGGACGTCATCCAGCAGCGCATCGAGATCGGTGTTTTTAAAGTCGCGTTCGGTAGTCGAACCGATGGCGGTCGTCCCGTCATGATGTGGAATGATATGAACGGTGTCCCCAAATAGCTGGGGCAGATCGCGGGCGTCATAGGCAATAAGAGCCGCCTGCCCTTTGATACCTGCACCGACGAGACGGGTGTGCTGGGCTGTCATTTCATCGAGGTCGGTGACGCCTGTCGCCCAGAGGACTGCGCCGCTGTCAGGGGCGTCTGGCACGACAGATCCACCTAGCGCTGTGACAGCCGCCGCCAGAGACAGCGTGGCTTGGCGCGGCATCAAACGCGCCGAGAGTGTGTCGTGGATGATTTCGCCAGACGGTGACAGAGGCGCCCAGTCGCCTGCGTCCTCGATTGTCCATGTGGCGCGGCCTTGCCAGAGGGTTTTAGATGTCTCGGCGCGGGCCTGTGCCAAGCCTAGCGCGTGGTCGTCGGCGATGGGTTGGATGCGACCGGTTCGGGCATAGCCCGTGGGCAACCCCGAGGTCACCTCGACCCCCTGCCAAAAGTCGCCTGACATCATCAGGCTGTCGAATTGAAACGCCTTTTTCGGGTTCCAGTTTTCGGGGGTATGTGGGGCCAGCGCGCCAACGATACCACCCGATGCGCCTGATGCGGGACCGTTCGGATCGACCACCTGCACCCGCGCACCACGGCGGGCACAGACATAGGCGACCGAGAGGCCCATGACCCCTGCCCCACGCACTGTGATGTCATAGCTTGCCAAGACCCAATCCTTTGCTCATGGTCCGCCTTAGGATTTAGGACAGCTGATGACACAAGACCACCCTCTTGCCGTTTTAGACTGGCGCGACAACGGCACACCGGTGTCCAAACAGTTTGAAGATCCGTACTTTTCGCTAGAGGACGGGTTGGCCGAGACACGTCACGTGTTTCTGGCGGGCAATGATTTGCCGGGTCGGTTTGGTGGGTTTTTCCATATAGGCGAGCTGGGCTTTGGCACGGGGCTGAATTTTCTGGCAACTTGGGCTGCGTGGGTCAAAGACGGATCACGGGGTACACTAAAATTCTCGAGTTTTGAGGCCTATCCCATGGCGCTCGAGGATATGGAGCGTGCGCTGGGGTTCTTTCCTGCGGTCGCAGAGTATGCAGAAAAGCTGTTAGCCCAATGGGCAGGACCGGGGATCATGCGGTTTGGCGAGGCTGTCACGCTAGAGGTGATAGGCGGTGACGTTCGCGATACGCTGGGCCCGTGGGATGGGCGTGTGGATGCATGGTATCTTGACGGCTTTTCACCGGCCAAAAACCCAGAGATGTGGGGGGCCGACGTGATGGCCAAAGTTGGCAAGCACACGTTCCAACAAGGCACAGTCGCGACCTATACCGCCGCAGGATTCGTGCGCCGCGCTCTGGAAGACGCAGGGTTTGATATGGCACGCGCCGAAGGGTTCGGCCGGAAACGACACATGAGCGTGGGGCGGATGTTGTGAAGAATACACGTGCTGGAATTTGGCTGATGGTCGGGGCCGCATTTGTTTTTGCCGTCCAAGATGGAATTTCGCGACATTTGGCAGGCGAGTACAACACGATCATGATCGTGATGATCCGCTATTGGTTTTTCGCGGCCTTCGTGATGACAATCGCCGCACGCACCGCGGGTGGCATTCGCGCCGTTGCTGCCACAACGCAGCCGGTTCTACAGATCGGGCGCGGGTTGCTTTTGGCCACCGAGATTTGCGTGATGGTCACGGCCTTCACAATCCTCGGACTGGTCGAGAGTTTGTCGATTTTCATGGTCTATCCATTGCTTGTCGCGGCCTTGTCCGGTCCGATTTTAGGCGAGGCCGTGGGATGGCGCAGATGGGCCGCGATCGCCGTAGGGTTCATCGGGATATTGATCATTTTGCAACCGGGTTACGCGGTGTTTGCACCTGCGGCCGTAATCCCGCTGTGTTCGGCATTTATGTTTGCGCTCTATGGCTTGCTCACCCGTTACGCGGCGCGGCGCGACAGCACGGCGACCAGCTTTTTCTGGACAGGCGTTGCGGGATCGGTGGCTATGACAGCGGTTGGCGTCTGGTTTTGGGAGCCGATGATCAGGCGTGACTGGCTGTGGATGGGCACGCTGTGCATGACCGGCGCATTCGGACACTGGTTGTTGATCAAATGCTACGAGATGGCCGAGGCCAGTTCGGTCCAGCCGTTCGCCTATTTGCAACTGGTATTCGGCGCGATGATCGGGGTTGGCGTGTTCAGCGAAGTGATTACGTGGAACATCGCCGTGGGTGCTGCGATTGTCGTTGCGGCCGGTCTATTTACACTATGGCGCGCACGGATTGCGCAGGCCTAATTGCCTGCTGCCGATGGGCCGGACGGACCAGAAATGCGAGTGGGCGAGGTTGGCTCGCGACTGATCTGGGTGCCGCGGCGCACAATGATTTCAGACCATTGAAGACGTGGCCGTGGTTGAGGTCGCACACTGGTCAAAGGTGCCGTTTGCGGTGGCGTGATTTGAGGTGCGGCGGTTTCGGTCGCGCGCGTCGGGGTCTCGGGAACCGCTTCGGCTTCGGGTGTCAGTACCGTCTCTAGGTTCGTTGTTTGACCGGGGATTTGATCCGCTGCAATCGGGCCAGTTGTGCCCGGGCGAGCGCGAGGGCGGATGCCAACCTGTGTGGTCTGCGGCGCCGCAAATTCCAGCGTCACGTCCGATGTGGGCGCAGGGGTCGCAACACTGGGACGGCTGAGCACGTCAGGCAGTGCACCGATCAACAATTTAGTAAACTCAGGCTCGACGGCTGTGCCCGTCAGGCGCGCGCGGTAGACTGGCAAGCTCTCGGTCACGCGCATCACATAGTTGCGGGTTTCGCGGAACGGGATCATCTCGATATAGTCCACGACATCCAACCCGCCGGTGCGCGGATCGCCGTATTCCTCGGCCCAGTTTTGTGGCCGTGCGGGACCCGCATTATAGCCTGCCGCAATCATGGCTGGGGTGTTGCCGAGGCGATCCTGTAGCTCTTCGAGGTAGGTGATCCCGAGGATCGCATTATAGTTGGGGTCGCTGGTCAGGCGCGATTTCGAGTAAGGCAGCCCGAGATTGCCTGCGACCTCGCGGGCGGTGGCAGGCATCAGCTGCATCAAACCTTGGGCGCCCACGGGGCTGGCCACACGGGGGTTAAATTCGCTCTCGCGGCGCGCGATGGCCAGCGCCAATGCGGGATCAATCGACATCTCGGTTTTGGCAAGCGGATGCAGCGGGAAATACATCTGTGGGATCACGATGCCACGGGTTGCAGCGGCTTTGCCCACCAGAGTTGCGACATAGGGCGCGCGCAGATCAGTGAGCATTTGACTGAGCTGACCCAGATCTGTGCGCGACATGTTTTGCGACAGATGCAAGAAAAACAGCGTTGCATGGTATTGCTCGCCCGCGCCGATCAGCAGGATGCCGGCCTTGGACAGATCAGTCTGGATCCATGCAGCCGTGCGGTAGTCAGGAAAGGTTTCGACACCAGCAAGCGTAGGATCAATGGGCACGCCTGCCTTTTCCGCAGCCAGCAATCCGTAGAATGATGTCTGGTGCTGGGCCGCGTCGGCATAGGCAGTTTGGGCCACAACAGGGTTTTGCAGGACCTCATGGGTGCGCCCCAACCAATAGCCGGCACGCCCGCGCGAAATCGGGGTTTCAGCGGCACGGTCGAATTCTTGGAAATGGCGAAGGGCGAGCACTGGATCATCGAGCCGTTGCAGAGCCAGATACCCGGCCAGCCATTCCAGATCATTGCGGTTGTAGCCGTCAGTCATGTGATGGTTTGCCGCGATGTCATAGGCACGCTGGGGATCGCCATTGCGCATCTCATAGCGGGCCAGCGCGCGGCGGTGGCCGGACCAGCGAAACGGCACGCCCAAGGTGTCAACGCTGGTGGAATTCGCGAGCATGATCTGCATCGCCTCTTCGCGCTTGTTGCGTCCAGCGGCGGATGCAAACCGTGCATAGAGCAGACTGGGTTCGCGTAGCTGTTCGGGGGTCAAATCCGCGAGCGCATCAGCCACATCAGCATTGCGCCGCAGGGCAAGTTTTGCGCGGAGCAGGTTGGCGTCGGCGTCATCCATCACCTCAACCAGACTGTCCGCGTCGGTAAAGCGGTCACGGAACATCAGCATGGTGCCGCGTCTGGCGTGGTGCGGTTTGACCAACGCGGCGTGGTCCGCGATGAACCGATCAAACTCGCGTTCGGTCAGGCCAAAGGTTTTCCACGTCTCGATCAACAATTCGTCGGCCTGCGCCGCCTCGCCCGCCGTGCGCAATGCGCGGGCCATATGCAGCGCACCCCAGCCTGTATCAGGGGCAACCTCTGAGAAATAGTCGAGAATTTGAGCGATGGGCGTGTCGTCGGTGATCTTTTTCTCACCACGCGCGCGAATTTTCAGCGCCTCGGGCCAATCAGGATTTTCATCAAGAAAGGTCGCGTAGTTGGCAAAATCACCCTGTCTGGCAAAAAGCCGGCGCCATGTGATGATATTTTCACCCAAAGAGCCCAGCGCTCCGACACTGGCGTAGGCCCGGGCCGGATCATCCCGCGCCAAATCACCCAACGCTTCGGTCAATCGCTGAGTCGCAGAGAGAGTCACATCGCTGGTTTGAGCATGCGTTTGCGTCCCAGACAGGGTCAAACCCGTCCAAGCACAGACCATAATGAGGCAAACGCGTAACACCAATGGGCCCCTTTCACCCAATCAACGTTGTTAAGGTATGTCATTGTCGGTTTTTCGCAACTCACAAACTTGGCAATCGGCGGGTTCCCGTCTAGGGTCCGCGTCGTTTTCAACTGGCGGGCGACTTGCCCCCACCACACAAAGGAATGCGTCATGTTCAAAGGCTCTTTGCCCGCTCTCGTCACGCCATTTACGAATGGCTCGGTGGATGTGGACGCGCTCAAAAAACTGGTGGAGTGGCATATTGCCGAAGGATCGCACGGGCTGGTGCCTGTCGGGACCACCGGTGAGAGCCCGACGCTGAGCCACGAAGAGCACGACGAAGTGGTGCGGATCGTGGTTGAGACCGCCGCTGGCCGCGTGCCGGTCATCGCGGGTGCGGGATCAAACAACACGACGGAAACTGTGCGTCTGGTCACAGCGGCCAAAGCTGTCGGAGCCGATGCCGCGCTGGTAGTGACGCCCTACTACAACAAGCCGACACAGGCTGGCCTGATCGCACATTTCGAAGCCGCCGCGAGCTGTGACTTGCCAATCGTTATCTACAACATCCCCGGACGGTCAGTCGTTGATATGTCGCCTGAGACAATGGGTGTTTTGGCCAAGAACCCGATGATCGTCGGTGTCAAAGACGCGACAGGCGATCTAAGCCGCGTGCCAAAGCAGCGTATGACCTGTGGTGCGGATTTCGTTCAGCTGTCGGGCGAGGATGCCACGGCCTTGGGCTTTAACGCGCATGGCGGCGTTGGATGCATTTCGGTGACGGCAAATGTCGCACCACGCCTATGCGCCGAGTTCCAAGAGGCAACATTGGCAGGTGACTATGCCGGTGCGCTGGAAAAGCTGGACCGTTTGATGCCACTGCACGAAGCAATCTTTACCGAGCCAGGCTTGGCTGGCGCGAAATACGCGATGTCCGAGCTGGGGCTGTTGGAAAATGA
Source organism: Thalassobium sp. R2A62 (assembly GCF_000161835.1). GTDB lineage: Bacteria > Pseudomonadota > Alphaproteobacteria > Rhodobacterales > Rhodobacteraceae > Thalassobium. Next base: position 2,739,587 of record NZ_GG697169.2, on the reverse strand, counting down.
GGTTCGGTTGCCGTTGGTGACTGTCACCGAAGAAACCGCTGCTACGCTGCGCGATGCGATGCGCCATGCCGGTTTGATCAACTAAGTCCTACGGGCAATTGGTAGAAAAGGGCGGCCTGTCTAGGGCCGCCCTTTTGCGTTTTGGGGCTACCAGAAATTGCGGTAGCGGTCTGTGTGGCGCAGGAAGTTCATATCCTGTTGGCGGCGGTATTCGCGCAAGATGCGCTTGCGGGCCTCTTCCTCGTGCGAGGTTGGGGCGTCGGGGTTGCGACCAGCCGCGGTCATCATTGAGCGGGCAAGAAGGTTCAGCATGTCAGTCTCCTGTTTGGTATGTGTCTCTCTGGGATTAGAGATAGACGGCTGGGGCCGTGTTTCCGAGTCAGGAAGATTGACAATATGTAAGTATAACTTACACATGAGATATGGATTGGCGTCATATACCTTCTCTATCTGCGCTGCGGGCGTTTGAAGCCTGTGCACGATATGAAAGTTTGAGTGGTGCTGCGAAGGCCCTAAATGTGACCCACGCAGCAGTGTCGCAACATGTGCGCACCCTAGAGGCACGTTTCGGTCTCGCATTGATCGAACGGCGCGGGCGCGGGATCGGTTTGACGTCCGAAGGGGTACAACTGGCGCGGGGGTTAAGCGAAGGATTCGGCACAATCGCCGACACGATTGCCCAGATGGCCGAGCGCGACGAGGCACGCCCTCTGACGTTATCCGTGACGCCGACGTTCGCAGAAAACTGGTTGATGCCACGGCTGGGGTCGTTTTGGGCCGCGCATCCCAAAATTGCCCTGTCGATTATACCGTCGCGCACGGTTGTTGATTTACGCAGCGACCGCGTGGATGTGGCGCTGCGCTATGGCGACGGGGATTGGTCGGGCGTGCATGTGTCGCCGCTGACGACGCCGTCGTTTGTTGTGGTGGGGCGACCGTCCCTGTTTGACGGATCACTGCGCGCCAGCGAAGCCAAGCAGCGGCGCAAGCCGTGGTTTTTCGAGGCGGGTAGGTCCGAGTATTGGTATTGGGCGCGCGACATGGGGCTGGTTGGTGATGACACCCCCTATACAAGGCTAGAGACCAACCAGCTGGTGATTTCGGCTGTGCGGTCGGGGTACGGGTTGTGTGTTCAGGCAAGAGCCTTGGTCGAGCAGGATGTAGAGAGCGGTCGTTTGGCGATTTATTGCGAGGATCGCGAGACCGCGCTGCGCTATCACGTGGTGACCATGCAGCCACCGGAAGGGCGGATCAAAACCTTTGTCGATTGGGTCGTGCGCGAGGCGGCAGCACGCTAAGGTGTTGGCAAGCCTGCCCAGCCCGCCTATATCGCGGGGATGGCTAAGAAACCCAACACTGACCCCAACTACAAAGTGATCGCCGAGAACCGGCGCGCGCGCTTTGATTATGCCATCGAGGATGACATCGAGTGCGGGATCGTCTTGATGGGCTCAGAGGTGAAATCGCTTCGCACGGGGCAGTCGAATATTGCCGATAGCTATGCCGCTGTAGAGGATGGTGAGTTGTTTCTAACCAATGCCTATATCGCGCCCTACACCCGCGCCATGTTTGGCCACGAAGAGCGGCGCAAGCGCAAGCTGTTGGTGAGCAAGCGTGAAGTTGCACGGTTGTGGAATGCGACGCAGCGCGAAGGGATGACGTTGGTCCCGCTGGTTATGTACTTTAACCACAAGGGTCTGGTGAAAGTGAAAATCGGCACCGCCAAGGGTAAGAAGAACCACGACAAGCGCGAGACGTCGGCCAAGCGTGACTGGGGTCGCCAGAAACAACGGCTTCTCAAGCACGGCGAGTGACGGCTATCCGTTGATGTGGCTTGTCTCTTGTACCTTGAGAAGGTTCGACTGAACCGGCCCACGAATGATCCGCGACACATCCCCAGAGGCATCAAACAGAACAAGGGTCACGTGGTTGACGCCGTAGCGCGCGGCAAACTCGACACCTGATTGGGTTTTGATGTTGGCCACCATGTAGTCAAACGTCTCGTCATCAAAGCCACGCAAGATGCGACGGGTTTGACCCTGAAGCACCTGACATTGATTGCACTGTGGATCGTGGATTTGAACGATGGACGGGCGGCCATTGCCAACGCGGCTGAGGTCAGCCTCGGCCATCCGTGCCTGTACTGACGTCGCACCAAAGTAACCAGCAATACCCAGAATCGGCACCGCGATTGCGCCGGACTTGATCCAGCGCATCATATCGCGTCGCGACATCGGGTTGGGCTGTTTCGCAGGCGCCGCTGCTGTACCATGTCTAGATTTCTGCGGACTGCGTTTGCGTTGCTTCTTCATCTAAACCTGCTCTGATGACGGTGTAGGCGATCTGGGTTTCCGCCCTTGCTGCGACGGTGGTCAACATCCGTCGCGCGCGCAACCGTCTCGCGAAAACGTGAGGATCTGCTGGCACCAAAACCGGACCCCAACCACCGGATCACGCCAGTTCAGGAATGGGCGCCATCCTAACAATCACCAAACCATTCGTGTTTTGATTGCGGAATCCGGCAGATTCAGAACGCGTATGATCCAATATTCAACATACATTTCAATAGGTTATAAAGAGATTGCGGTGACCATGGCCAATAGGGGGAACGGCGCTCGGTTTCTCCCTCTCGTCAGGTGACACCATATATTGTTAGATAGAGTAAACCGGATACTGTTGGTCGTAGCCCGGTGCTTTAGAATGACCGATGGGAAGGAATAGAACATGGAACTCATTATCAGCCTGATTTCGGGTGCGGTTGGCGGCAACGTAGCTGGCGGCCTTTTGAAGAACCTTAACCTTGGCATGCTGGGCAACTCGATTGCTGGTATCGTCGGTGGTGGTGCTGGTGGCGCAATCCTCGCGAACCTCGGTGTGGACCCAGGTGCGGTTGCAGGCGGTGCAGAGGCCGCAGGTCTCGATATCGGTTCGATCATCAGCCAAGGTGCTGGCGGTCTCGTCGGCGGTGGTGGCCTGATGGCAATCATCGGTGTCGTCAAGAACATGATGGCCAAGTAATCGAATTCGAACCCCACGGAGTTTGTCGAATTGAGCGGGGCGTCTGACAGTGGTCAGGGGCCCCGTTTGTCTGTGCCGCAAGGCTTGCCAGATGTAGCGCAGGACGCTAGGGGGTTGAGCATTGGACAGGAGGCCCGCGCCATGACGGATGATCCACAGACACTGGTGTCGACCGAGTGGTTGGCCCAGCACCTAAAAGAACCCGATCTGCGGATCATCGACGCCAGCTGGCACATGCCAGACGCCGGCCGCAATGCTGCTGCTGAATACGAGGCAGGTCACCTGCCCGGCGCGCGGTTCTTTGACATCGACGAAATCAGCGATCACCGCAGCGCGTTACCGCATATGGTCCCACCGGTTGAGAAATTCATGAGCCGGATGCGGGCGATGGGCATTGGCGACGGACATCAGATCGTCGTCTATGACACCAACGGGCTGTTCTCGGCCGCGCGCGTGTGGTGGTTGCTCCGTCTGATGGGCAAGCGCGACATTGCAGTGCTGGATGGGGGCAAGCCCAAGTGGGTTGCCGAGGGACGTCCAACCGAAGATTTGCCACCCGTGATCCGCGACCGTCACATGACAGTCCAGGTCCAAAACCAGCTGGTGCGTGATGTGACCCAAGTGGCCCGTGCGTCCAAGTTGAACGAAGCCGAAATCATCGACGCCCGCGCAGGCGAGCGGTTCCGCGGCGAAGTGCCAGACCCGCGCCCCAACATGCGGTCGGGTCGTATTCCCGGATCCAAGAACGTGTTCTTCAAAGACCTGTTGAACGCGGATGGCACGATGAAAGACGTGGACGGTCTGGCGGCTGTGTTCAAAGCGGCAGGTGTCGCGATGGACCGCCCAATGATCACCACCTGCGGGTCAGGTGTGACCGCCTGTATTCTCTCCCTCGCGCTGCACCGGTTGGGCCGCGACGATGTGGCTGTTTACGATGGATCATGGTCCGAGTGGGGCATGTTTTCCGATCTTCCAATTGCAACAGGAGACACCTGATGTTCGAGGCTCTACAAGACCAACCCAAAGATAAAATTCTGGCGCTGATGGCGCTGTATCGTGCGGACCCGCGCGACAGCAAAATTGATCTAGGTGTTGGCGTCTACAAGAACGCCCAAGGCATCACACCTGTGATGGGTGCAGTGAAAACCGCCGAGGCGCGTTTGGTGCAGACCCAAGAGAGCAAGAGCTATGTCGGCCTGACGGGCGACCCTGCCTTTGCCGATGTGATGGTCGAGCTGATCCTTGGCGATGCGGTTGCGCGCGAACAGATCGCCCATGCGGCGACACCGGGCGGCACTGGTGCTATTCGTCAGGCGTTTGAGCTGGTCAAGATGGCCAGCCCCGATGCAACAATCTGGATGTCGAACCCCACGTGGCCAAACCACCCGTCGATTGCCAAGTATCTGGGCATGAACGTCGCCGACTACCGGTATTTCGACGAAGCGACGGGCGGCGTAGATTTCGACGGCATGTGCGCCGACCTGAAACAGGCGAAACGTGGTGATCTGGTGTTGCTGCACGGCTGCTGCCACAATCCAACAGGTGCAAACCTGACCCTCGAGCAGGTCTGCAAAGTGGCCAGCATCGTCAAAACGACAGGCGCAACTGCGCTGGTCGATATCGCCTACCAAGGGTTTGGCGATGGCTTGAACGATGACGCAGCGGCAACGCGCGTTTATGCATCCGAGATCGACGAAGTGCTGATCGCGGCAAGCTGCTCTAAGAACTTTGGCATCTACCGCGAACGCACAGGCATCCTGTTTGCCATCGCGCGGGATGCGGGAACCAAGGACCGTGCGCAGGCAACCTTGGCCTATTTGAACCGTCAGAACTTTAGCTTTCCGCCTGATCACGGCGCGCGCGTTGTGACTACGATCCTCGAAGACGCAGAGCTGCGCAGCGCGTGGTTGTCCGAGCTAGAGGCCACGCGCCAAGGGATGCTGGATCTGCGGACACAATTGGCCGACGAGCTACGCCGCCTGACCAATTCAGACCGGTTTGATTTCCTTGCTGTGCACCGCGGGATGTTCTCGCGTCTGGGTCTGAGCCCCGAGATTGTCGAGCAACTGCGCGACGATCACGCGGTCTATATGGTGGGCGACAGCCGCATCAACATTGCAGGTCTAAACGCGCAAACTGTGCCCGTTCTGGCGGCCGCGATAGCAGGTGCAAAGATCTAAGATTAAGACCTATGAGCTGAACAAAGAGCGTCCGACCGTTGGGTTGGGCGCTCTTTTCTTTTGTGAGACCCACACGTCGACAGACATAAAAAAGGCCCGATGCAAACATCGGGCCTTCTTTTGTTGCAGCTCTGGAAGACGTTAGCCGCGTGTAAACTCGGGGTAGGCTTCCATTCCCAGTTCGGCAGTATCGAGACCTTCGATTTCTGCCTCTTCGGAGACGCGGATGCCTGTTACTGCTTTGAGCACATACCAGACGATACCGCTGACCACGAAGGTGAAGACACCGACGATGATGATTGGCATCAGCTGACCCATCAGGGTTGCGTCGCCGTTTGTCAGCAAGACTGCGAGTGTGCCCCAGATACCTGCAAAGAGGTGTACCGGGATCGCGCCAACAACGTCGTCGATTTTCAGCTTGTCGAGCATTGGAACTGTGAAGACCACGATCAAACCACCGACGGCACCGATCAGAGTTGCTGCACCCAAGGATGGTGTCAGCGGCTCGGCTGTGATGGCAACCAGACCAGCAAGTGCGCCGTTGAGGATCATGGTGAGGTCAGGCTTTTTGTAGAGAAGCTGTGTCAGGATCAGTGCTGTGAACGCGCCACCGCATGCTGCGGCGTTTGTGTTCGAGAAGATCCGCGAGATGTCAGCAACATCACCCACTGTGCCCATTGCGAGCTGCGAGCCACCGTTAAAGCCAAACCAGCCCATCCACAGGATGAATGTACCCAGTGTGGCAAGCGGCAGGTTGGAACCCATCATTGGGATCGTGCGGCCGTCTTTGTATTTGCCGATACGTGGACCGAGGATCAGAGCACCAGCAAGAGCCGCCCAACCACCGACCGAGTGCACGACTGTCGAGCCAGCAAAGTCGAGGAAGCCGTATTGGCTGTCGAGGAAGCCGCCGCCCCATTTCCAAGATGCTTGGATTGGGTAGATGATGCCTGTCAGGATCGCGACAAAGATCAGGAAGGGCCACAGTTTGACGCGCTCGGCCAAGCAGCCGGACACGATGGAGGCTGTCGCCGCACAGAACATCAACTGAAAGAAGAAGTCCGAACCGGTGGCTGCATAGCTATAGTCGTCTGCTTCTGCAGCACCGATGCCAACCGCCTCGAGAACAGCAGGAGCAAAGAGAATACCGAGGTATCCGCCTGTCTCGTCTGTACCGATCGACCAGCTACCCAGTGGGTACATCAGGTTATAGCCGATCAAATAGTAGGCAATCGCTGCGAGCGAAAAGAGACCCATGTTTTTGGTCAGCTGCATGGTCACGTTCTTGCTGCGTACGAGGCCAGCCTCGAGCATGGTAAAGCCAGCGGCCATCCAGAACACCAAGAAACCGCCCATCAGGAACAAGAGCGAGTTGAAAATAAAGACGCTGTCGGTCGAGGCGTTAACGCCTGCCTCTTGCGCCATAACAGCAGCGGGGGCAGTGCCCAGGGCCGCTGTTGTCAAAAGAAGTTTTGTCAGTTTCATATTCGTTTCCTCTGATCTGCGCTTAGACGGCGTCGTCGCCAGTTTCGCCTGTGCGGACGCGCATTGCGCCTTGGACATCAAGCGTAAAGATTTTGCCGTCGCCGATTTTGTCGGTCTTGGCTGTTGTTGCGATAGTCGACACGACTTGGTCAGCCATGCTGTCGACCACGACGATTTCGAGTTTCACTTTGGGGACAAAGTTCACTGCGTATTCTGCGCCGCGATAGATCTCGGTGTGGCCTGACTGTGCGCCAAAGCCTTTGATTTCTGTGACCATCATGCCTTTCACGCCGATGGTGGTGAGCGCTTCGCGCACCTCCTCGAGCTTGAACGGTTTGATCGTTGCGATGATGAGTTTCACGTCTGTCCCCTTTTGGTTGACTGCGATTCAAATGGACGCGGGCGGTTGATGCCCGTTGCGGCTAGAAAGAGGTGTGTGAAGGGCATGAGCAAGAAATGGCGCACAGAAACATTCATGAATCCGACCACATTGCACAATTTTTGCACAAATTGTGTTGCGCGATTAATTTTTAAGCACACCAGAGTCGAAACCGAGCTGAAAACGGCGGTTACTTTTGGGCAGGGACGCGGTAGTTTGAGCAAAACAAAGAACACACGCCGAATTAAATGGTGGGCAGTAGTATGAGCGGAACAGGTAAAAAACGGCCGCCTTTGGTCGCTGACAAACGCTATGGGGCGGCAAAGCCCAAGCCAAAAGCAAAACCCAAGGCAGCGCCTGCGCGGCGCAAACCGGCTGCGCGTAAACGTACCGCACCTGCGCGCAAGCGGGGGCCTATCGGTCGCCTGTTTGGGTTTCTGGCCAGTTTGATCTGGCGTATTTTCCGATTCTTCTTTGGGTTCTTTTGGCGCGGCGCTGTTGCGGTCACCGTTCTGATCGGACTGGGTGTCTTTTACTATGCCGCGACATTGCCGCCGATTTCTGAGCTGGTTGACGGTCGCGCACGCGGATCTGTCACGCTACAGGATCAGGGTGGGCGCACCTTTGCATGGCGTGGGGAACAGTTCGGCGGAATGATCACCGCAAACGGGGTCAGCCCACATTTGCGCAACGCGGTCGTCGCAACCGAGGACAAGCGGTTTTACGGTCATATGGGCGTGAGCCCGCGCGGCATCGCCAGTGCGGTCCGTATCAACCTGCGCGCAGGACGTGGGCCATTGTCGGGCAACGGTGGATCGACGATCACCCAACAGGTGGCCAAGCTGCTATGTTTGGGGCAACCCTATGTTCCTAGCGATTGGGACAGCGAGGCGGCCTATGAGGCTGACTGTCGCCGCACCACCATTTGGCGCAAGGTCAAAGAGGCGACCTATGCCATGGCGCTAGAGGTCAAATACACCAAGGATGACGTTCTCACGATCTATCTGAACCGCGCCTATCTGGGCAGTGGATCACGCGGGTTCGAAGCCGCGGCAAACCAGTATTTCGGGCATGGGGCCGAGGCCGTCACACCGGCAGAAGCCGCGATGTTGGCGGGATCGCTCAAGGCGCCGTCTGTCTATAACCCTGCGAACAATCTGCAACGCGCGCAAGACCGCGCAGCGACCGTGATCAAGCTGATGCACGAACAGGGGTATCTAAGCGAGAGTGCGCAGCAGCAGGCATGGGACAACCCAGCGACATTGTCACCCGCGGCCCAGCGCCGTGCGGGCGGATACTTTGCCGACTGGGTTATGAAGGCGGGACCAGAGTTCTTTACCCGCAACACCACCGAAGATGTGATCATCAAGACGACACTGGATCAGCGCATCCAGACCGCTGCCGAAGACGCGATGCAATTCGTTTTCGACACCAAGGTCCGTGCAGGGTCAAAGGCGCAGGCCGCAATTGTAGTGATGGATGCGGGTGGCGCTGTGCGCGCTATGGTCGGCGGTCGCGAGACGCGCGTGTCCGGTGCGTTCAACCGTGCCATTCAGGCGCGACGCCAGCCCGGCTCGGCGTTCAAGCCGTTTGTCTATGCGACCGCGCTTGAATTGGGTGCAACGCCCTTTGACATGATCAACGACGCGCCACTGTGTTTGAACATCCCTGGTTCGGGGGAATGGTGTCCGCAAAACTACACCAAGGAATACGAGGGGCCCGTGACGCTGACCCAAGCGTTGGTGGAATCGCTGAACACACCTGCTGTGCGATTGTTTGAACAGGTCGGCGGCGACAATGTGCGTACGGTCGCCACTCAGTTCGGCATTCAGAGCGATCTGGCGCTGGGCCCTGCATTGGCGCTGGGGTCGTCGGAAACCACATTGCTGGAAATCACAGGTGCCTATGCTGGCATCCTCAACGGTGGATCGTCCGTGACGCCATACGGATTGGTTGATCTACGGTTCATTGGGGACGATGCGCCATTGATGGAGACACAGTCAGGCATCGGCGAGCGGGTGATACGCGAAGACGCCGCACGCCAGCTGGTCTGGATGATGAACCAAGTTGTCGAGCAAGGCACCGGCAAGCGCGCCCAATTGGAAGGTATCGAAGTTGCTGGCAAGACCGGCACAACACAGGCCGCGCGCGATGCGTGGTTTGTAGGCTTTACCGGCGATTATGTTGCCGGCGTCTGGATGGGGTATGATGACAACAGCCCGTTGACGGGCGTGACGGGTTCAGGCCTGCCTGCCGACATCTGGCGCGAGACAATGTCACGTGTCACTGTGGGCCAAACAATTGTGCCGTTGCCCATGACCGTGCCTGTCGCACCGCAGGTGGCGCAACCCGCGCCAGCACCAGCAACAGCGCCACAGCAACAACAGCGCGGCAACGATCCGTTAGGCGACGCGATCAACGGGATTCTCAATGATCTGTTTGGTGGTGGGAACTAGGCACAGGTCCGTGCGGACACTGCGCGATGCCGCCGTCGGCTATTCACCGTCGGTGCGCAATGAGTCCAGTGCGATGTCTGCGGCATCACAGGTTTCGTAGGCAAAGGCGTATCCGTTCCACGCTATGATGATCCCACCTGAGGCCGAGCGCATCAACATCGCACGTTCGGTCCATGTTTCGCCCTCGCCCGAGCACTGCATCGTATAGAGCTTGGCATCCATATCGACGACATTGACGGGATTGGTCATGCGGCACTGGCTTTCGACCCCATAGAAAATTCCGTCCTCGATCCGCAAGGCGCCTCCATCCATACCAACGGCCGTGCAATCAGCGTCCGAGGTCAAACGGTAGGTCCCGTCAAAGCTGGTGGCACTGGCGACAGAGGCCATGATCAAAAGGGCGGCGGGGGGGGTCAAAATGGATTTCATCATGGGACAGGACATATACCAATTGAGCAACGTTTCAACGTTGGCGTGACTTTTGCACCGCACTGTGCCCGCAAGGGACGCTGACGCATCAGAAACGGAATGGCGGAAAAATACAAAGGACATCTTAAGTTTATTCCGTCATATTCAGGTCGAATAGCTGCGGTATAAAGACCGCACGCCGAATAGGATGCAGGAACATGGCACATCAACACGCCGCTGGATTAGCAGAGCTACGTGCTGCACGCAGCGAGAGCCGCAAGCTGTATTGGGCCGTCGGAGTGTTCAGTTTCTTTGCCAATCTGCTGATGCTCACTGGGCCGATCTACATGTTGAACGTGTATGATCGCGTGCTCGGGTCGCGGTCGATTGAAACGTTGATCGCGCTTTCTGCGATTGTTGCGTTCCTCTATGGCATGATGGGTTTGATGGATTATGTGCGGGGTCGCGTCATGGGACGGGCTGGCGCACGGTTTCAATCACGGTTGGACAAACGTGTTTTTGATGCGGTCATGCAGATGGCCAGCCGCGGGGCCGCACCGGCCCGCAACACTGGATTGAATAATCTAGAGGCTGTGCAGCGTGTGATGACATCGCCCGTTCTGATGGCGTTGTTTGATATGCCTTGGACGCCGCTATTCTTGGCCGGCATTTTCATTTTCCACCCATGGCTGGGGATGCTCGCCTTGGGCGGAGGGGTGTTGTTGATCCTCGTGACTCTGATCAACCAATGGACCACGCGCCGCCCCGTTACAGAAAGCAACAGCAAGAGCGCGCGTGCCACGCACATCGCCAGACAGCTGAGCGATGATGCCGAGATGGTTCAGGCCATGGGCATGACCAAAGCCGCCTACACCCGCTGGATGGGCGCACGGCAAGAGGCGCTGAGCGCCACGATTTCTTCGTCTGATCTGACAGGTACATTTACCGCGATGACCAAATCGCTTCGGTTGTTTTTGCAATCGGCCATGTTGGGATTGGGCGCGTATCTGGTACTGCAAAACGAACTAACAGCTGGCGCGATGATCGCGGGATCGATCCTGTTGGGGCGCGCACTGGCACCCGTTGAACAGGCGATTGGACAATGGGCCATGGTGCAACGCGGGCAACAAGGTTGGGCCAGCTTGGCTGAGTTGCTGACAGTTGTGCCCGTAGCACAACCGCGCACGGCGCTGCCCCGCCCTGACGCGGTGCTGGACGTCCAAGAAGCAACGATCATTCCACCGGGACAAAAGGCCGCCGCGCTGCGGATGATAAGCTTTACCGTCAAACCTGGTCAGGCGGTTGGTGTGATCGGCCCATCTGGTGCGGGCAAGACCACGCTGGCGCGTGCGTTGACGGGCGTGTGGCCGCCAGCAGGTGGCAAGATCCGTTTGGGTGGTGCTGCGCTAGATCAATACGAGCCCGAAGTTCTGGGCCAGCACGTTGGATATTTGCCGCAGCGGGTGCAGCTGTTTGATGGCACGATCAAAGACAACATCGCGCGGATGATGATGAATGCCGATGATGCCCAAGTTGTTGCCGCAGCTAAATCAGCAGCCGCGCATGAAATGATTGTGGGTCTGCCTGATGGCTATGACACGATTGTCACGGCAGGTGGCGGGCGATTATCCGGCGGGCAAATTCAACGCATTGGACTGGCACGCGCATTGTTCGGAGACCCCGTTGTTGTGATCTTGGACGAGCCAAATTCGAACCTAGACAACGAAGGGTCGATGGCGCTAAACGCAGCGATCAAAACGCTCAAGGCCGAGGGACGCGCCGTGTTGGTCATGGCGCACCGGCCTGCTGCGATCCAAGAATGCGATACCGTTCTTATGATCGAGGGCGGTCTGAAAAAGGCGTTCGGCCCTAAGGATGAAGTGTTGGGCAAGGTCGTGGCGAACGCCAAGGCGCTGGCGCAAAAGAGCAAAGGCGGTGTGACATGAGCACCTCTCAGACATGGAGCGCGCGCAAGCCTCTGATTATCGGATTTCTGGCGCTGATCGTTCTGGTCGGTGGTTTTGGCACTTGGGCTGTGCGGACTCAAATCACGGGCGCCATTATTGCGAGCGGTAGGATCGAGGTCGATCAGAACCGCCAGATCATTCAACACCCAACGGGCGGCATCGTGGCCGAAATTCTTGTCCGTGAGGGTGAGCCTGTCGAGGCCGAAGAGATCCTGATGCGGCTCGACGACAACGCCTATCGGTCAGAGCTAGCTATTATCGAAGGGCAGTTGTTCGAATTGATTGCGCGTCGCGGGCGACTCGAGGCGGAACGTGACGGGATGAAAGAAATCGTCTTTGACATGCTGCTGGATGAGGCTGGCGCGCAGGGTGAAAGCCTGAAGGCGGGGCAGTTGCGTCTCTTTGTGGCGCGGCGTGCATCTGAAGATAACCAGATTGACCAGCTGACGAAACGCGCGGGTCAAATTCGCAATCAGATCGAAGGCATCGTTGCACAGCAGGCTGCCTTGACCGAACAACTGGCGTTGATCGAAGAAGAACTGGTCAGCCAGCAGGCATTGCTGGACCGCGGATTGGCACAGGCAGCGCGGGTTCTGGCGCTACGGCGAGAAAAGGCGAGCCTGTTGGGAAGTCAGGGTGATTTCACAGCACAGATCGCACAGGCCGAGGGGCGGATCACCGAAACCGATATTCAGATCATCACGCTGGACAACGAAAGGCGCGAAGACGCGATTACCCGTCTGCGCGATCTGCAGTTCAACGAATTGGAACTGAGCGAACGTCGGGCCGCGTTGCTGGTGGAATTGGACCGTCTGGACATTCGCGCGCCCGTCTCTGGCATCGTCTATGACCTGACAATTTTTGCACCGCGTTCTGTTGTGCGGCCTGCTGATCCGCTGATGTATCTGGTGCCGCAGGATCGTCCGCTGGTGATCGCAGCCGAGGTTGAAACCATCCACATCGATCAGGTTTTCGTTGGCCAAGAGGTCAACGTGCGCTTTTCCGCATTTGACCAAAGACGCACGCCCGAGCTGATCGGTCGGGTGACCCAAGTGTCCGCAGACGCGTTCGAGGACGAACGGCGCGGTGCTAGTTTTTACCGTGCCGAGATTATTCTCGTGGATGGCGAGATCGAAAAGCTGCCCGATGATCTTACGCTCATTCCGGGGATGCCCGCAGAGAGTTTCCTGCGCACGGATGATCGCACCCCACTGGATTATCTGATCAAACCGCTGGCGGACTATTTTGCCAAGGCGTTCCGCGAATCGTGATCACGCGCGGGGCGTTGCGGGCACCGACAATAGGGGATAGCTTGAGCGCAATATTTGTGTCGAAAAGGACCCCCCTATGAGCATCGAAGCCACCCTCGCCGATTTGGGCGTCACCCTACCGGATGCCGCAGCACCCGCTGCCAACTATGTGCCCTATGTCGTTGTCGGCGATATGGTCTATGTGTCTGGCCAAATCTCGCAGGACGAAAACGGGTTCATCATCGGCAAACTAGGCGACACGATGGATGTCGAGGCGGGCCAAGCTGCAGCCAAGACCTGTGCCATTAGCCTGTTGTCGCAAGTCAAAGCCGCGTGCTGGGGCGATATCGACCGATTGGTCCGCGTTGTGAAATTGACGGCGTTTGTCAATTCGACCCAAGAGTTCGGCGACCAGCCAAAAGTCGTGAACGGTTGCTCTGACTTTCTAGTCGCGGCGCTGGGTGACGACATGGGGCCACATGCGCGTTCCGCCGTTTCAGCGGCCAGCCTTCCGTTTGGTGTGGCTGTCGAAATCGAAGGCATCTTTCAGATCAAATGATGCAGCTACCTGCCTCTTTCTTCGGGCGACCGATTGCGCATCGTGCCTTGCATGACGTGACGGACGGTCGCCCAGAGAACAGCCGTGCGGCGATCATCGCAGCGGTCGAGGCGGGATACGGTATCGAGATTGATTTACAGCTGTCGGCAGATCATGTGCCGATGGTGTTTCACGACTATGATCTGGCGCGCTTGGCCGAGGCCACCGGCCCGATCCAATTGCAATCCGCATCAGACCTCGCGGCGATCCCGTTAAGGGGTGGCACCGAGGGCATACCCAGCTTTGCCGAGGTGTTGGACCTAGTCGCGGGACGCGTGCCGCTGCTGGTCGAGATCAAGGATCAAGACGGCGGGTTGGGACCTGACGTGGGAACGCTAGAGACCGCGACTGCCGAATTGATCAAAGACTACGACGGCGACATCGCTGTGATGTCGTTCAACCCTCATGCGGTGGTGGCGATGCGCGATGTCCTGCCTGATGTGCCCCGTGGATTGGTGACCTGTGACTACAACGTGGACGACTGGCCTGTGGTCAAGGCGGACGTTCGCGAGCGGCTCGCTGACATTCCTGATTTCGAGGCTGTCGAGGCCTGTTTCATCAGCCATGACCGCAACGACCTAAACAGTGCGGCCGTGGCGCGGATCAAAGCCGCCGGTTATCCAGTCTTTACATGGACCATCCGGTCGCCTGCCCAAGAGGCAGAAGCCCGCAAGATCGTAGATAATGTGACGTTCGAGCAGTATCTGGCTTGACCCACGCGGCCCTGACCCCAAATGCTGACCTATGACAGAGACACCAATCGAGATTAACGTCCTGAGCAGCCTGAGCCAGATTGAGGCTACTGATTGGGATGCCTGTGCCTGTCCAGAGGCCGCCATTGGGCGACCCAACGATCCCTTCACAACCCACCGGTTTCTAAGTGCGCTAGAGAACAGCGGCTCGGTTGGTCAAGGCACGGGATGGACGCCGCGATATCTAACTGCGGTGATTGACGGTCAGGTGATTGCCTGTGCGCCGCTCTATGTAAAATCGCATTCGCAGGGCGAGTATATTTTCGACCACAACTGGGCCCATGCTTATGAAAATGCGGGTGGCAATTATTACCCCAAGCTACAGATGGCGGTGCCGTTTACGCCCGCGACGGGCCGACGGTTTCTAACGTGCGCAGGGTTCGAGGAAACCGGTATCGCGGCCCTGACCCAAGGTGCCGTTCAATTGGCTGCCGAGAACGAACTGTCGTCGTTGCATGTGACGTTTTGCACCGAGGACGAGGTCGCCGCGGGCGAGCAGATGGGATTGATGGCGCGAGCGTCACAGCAGTTTCACTGGTTCAATGATGGCTATTCGGATTTCGACGCCTTCCTCGCGTCACTGACCTCGCGCAAGCGCAAGAACATCCGCAAAGAGCGGTCGACAGCGCAAGGGTTTGGCGGGCAGATCCTGACGTTGACGGGGGACCAGATCAAGCCAGAGCATTGGGATGCGTTTTGGTATTTCTATCAGGACACGGGTGCGCGGAAATGGGGCACGCCCTATTTGACCCGTGCGTTTTTTGACCTCGCCCACGAGATGCTGCGCGACGACATGTTGCTGGTGCTCGCCCACGAGAATGGTCGCTACCTCGCGGGGGCGCTGAATTTCATCGGGCGCGATGTTCTCTATGGTCGCTATTGGGGCGCGCGCGAAGACATCTCCTGTCTGCATTTCGAGATGTGTTACTATCAGGCAATCGACTATGCGATTGCCAATGGGCTGTCGCGGGTCGAGGCGGGTGCACAAGGGTCCCACAAATTGGCGCGTGGCTATTTGCCAGTCACCACCCATTCGTTGCATTGGATTGGTGACGCTGGTTTAGCCGAGGCGATTGGCCGTTATCTAGAGGCTGAACGAGCAGCGATTGACGAAGAGATCGAAATCTTGACCAGCTATGGGCCGTTCAAGAAGGTACATGTAGAGGAACAAGAATGAGCGTTTTAATGACCCCGGCAGACCGTGACGCCGAAATCGTACCCCTATTGGCCAACGGTTGGTCAATGGTCGAAGGACGCGATGCGATCCACAAGACGTTTGTTTTTTGGAACTTCATCGACGCGTTCGGTTTTATGACACGGACCGCGATCTGGGCGGAGAAGTGGAACCATCATCCGGAATGGTCAAACGTGTACAAAACTGTCGATGTGGTTTTGACCACCCATGACTGTGATGGGCTCAGCGCGCTGGATGCCAAGCTGGCCCACAAGATGGATCAACTGGCAGGATAGAAAAGAAAACGAGCCGCCACTGTGTCAGGGCGGCCCGATCTAGGAACGAATTTATTCGACTTCGTTTGCGTTATACGCGACCCAACGGCCCAGTTCAGGCAACGTGGAACCATGTTTGGAGGAACCACCAAAATTCATAGTGATGCCAACGCTCAGGGTGTTGAAACTATCGCCATAGCAGAAGCCATCATCGTCATAGAAAATCTGCATATGCTGCATTTTTACAAAGCCGACATAGTTTCCGAAATCACGTTCAGCACCGACTGACAGATCCAAAATTCGGTTAGAGTATTCGTCGTCATACTTAACCCCACCGGCAATCGCCAGTGCGCCTGTCAATGCGTACCCGTTTTCGAGGTTATAGCGGCCCCCGACATTCAGGAACGGTGCATTGCTGGTCGATTCGTTATATTCGTCATCACCATCAACAAAGCCGAATTGGGCATAGTAATCGCCCCAGCTCTGGTCATGCGCGAATTCGACGCCAAGATAGCGATAGGTCATACGCTCGTCTGCGTCGCCATAGTCATCCTGCACACCTGCACCGATAAACACACCATACGACATATCACCGTCCGACTTGAGACCGCGCAACGTGAGGTCAAACAGGGTACTTGTTGCGTCGTCGTCACCAAGGTCGTCGTCGGTCTCAGAAATTCTGCCGTAGTGCAAGGTTGCAACGCCCGTGATGTCACCAAATTCGCGAGCGTATCCGAAAGAAAAATCGCCCTGAACACGTCTGTCCTACCCATCGAGTCCATCGTTGGATTCGAAGTTCGAGCCGCCGTCCTGATTTCCCCAAAGTCCGATCAACCCTGTAAACTGGTACGATGGCTCTTGGGCCACGGCTGGCAATGCTGCTGCCGCCGAAAGCAATCCTGCTAACATAAATGTCTTCATATTCGTCTTCCTCACAAAGCTACAAAGGCCACCCTCGCTTCAGACGATAATACCACCACCAAACTTCCATCTGGGGCATTTGTAAAAGGTTTCTATGCATAAGAAGTGCCTGTATTAACCCAATGACCTTTTTTTCAGCGAGATACGCGAGAAATTGCAATGGAGTAAAGATGTTCAACAAACCCGCGGCACATGGCGGTTTGGGTTTCGGCCAACTGTTTGTGCGCCGAAACTATGAGCATCCATTGATGGAAAGCACAAAAAAGGGCGCTCCCAAGGAGCGCCCTGTTGGTTGAATATTTTGTCTGCAGTTACATCGCGTCGAGCAATGTCTCGCCAGCAGAGATTTCGCATTCGCCGAGCGAGCCTTCGAGGTTTAGGATTTTCACGACGCCGTCTTCGACCAACATCGAGTACCGCTTGGAACGGTTGATCAGGCCAACAGGGGGCGCTGTGAAATCCATGCCGATCGCTTTGGTAAAAGTCGCGTCAGGATCGCCAAGCATGGTAATACCTGCTTCGCCTGCGCCGGTGTCCTTGGACCAAGCATCAAGGACAAAGGGGTCGTTGACGGTGACGCATACGATACGGTCGACGCCTTTGGCACGAAAGGTGTCAGCGGTGCGCACAAAGCTGGGCACATGCGCGGTCGAGCAGACGCCAGTATAGGCACCCGGCAGGCCAAACACTACGACGCGACCGTTGCCGATGATGTCGCCACCGCTCGCCTCTGCTGGGCCGTCCGAACCCATGTGTACGAAAGTAGCGGCTGGCAACGTATCGCCGCTGGAAATTGTCATAATGCACCTCTGATCTGTGATTGCGTCGGTTGATAAGAGGGATATAGGCTGCGGCAAAGCGTTGGACCAGCCAAAGGGCGCATTCATGTCACATATCGTTGTTGTAGGAGCCGGACAGGCCGGATCGTCCTTGGTCGCCAAGTTGCGCGCCGAAGGGTTTGACGGAGAGGTCACATTGATCGGGGTAGAGCCTGTGCCACCCTATCAGCGCCCACCTCTGAGCAAGGCCTACCTGCTGGGCGACATGACCAAAGAGCGTCTGTATTTGCGGCCTGCGGAATTCTACGCGGATCAAAACATCACGTTGCGCACAAGTGTTCGGGTGACTGGGATTGATCCAGTGGCCAAGATTGTCACGCTCGAAGGGTCCGAAGAGATCGCGTACGACCAATTGGCATTCACAACGGGATCGCATCCCAACACGTTGCCCGCGGCGATTGGAGGGACGTTGGACAAAGTCTATACCGTGCGGGATTTACAGGATGCCGATGCGATGGCCCCCCATTTCCAAGCGGGCAAGCGCGCCTTGATTTTGGGTGGTGGCTACATCGGGTTAGAGGCGGCGGCGGTCGCTGCGAAAAAAGGTGTCGCGGTGACACTGGTTGAGATGGGCGAGCGGATTTTGCAACGGGTCGCCTGTGCGCAAACCTCTGACTATTTCCGCGCCTTGCACAGCGACCACGGCGTCGACATTCGCGAAAGCACGGGGTTGGCGCGGCTAATTGGTGACGGTGCGGTCACTGGGGCCGAGTTCACCGATGGCACCACATTGGACGTGGACTTTGTGATCGTTGGTGTCGGCATCAAGCCCGCCTCTGTTTTGGCCGAGGCAAGCGGGATCGAAATGGCCGCTGGTGGCATTGGAACCGATGCGTTCGGGCGCACAAACGATCCGTCGATTTGGGCCGCGGGTGATTGCGCGTCCCTGCCCTATCGTGGAACGCAGCTGCGGCTCGAGAGTGTGCAGAACGCGATTGATCAGGCAGAGGCCGTCGCGCGCAACATGCTAGGCGCTGAAACCGAATATAGGGCCAAGCCATGGTTCTGGTCGGATCAATATGACGTAAAGCTGCAGATTGCCGGTTTGAACATTGGATATGACAACATCGTCGTGCGGGCTGGCGACAAAGACGGATCGGTGTCGCACTGGTATTTCCGTGGAGATGTATTGCTGGCGGTGGATGCCATGAATGATCCGCGCAATTACATGATCGGCAAGCGGTTGATCGAGGCAGGCAAGTCGCCCGCAGCGGCGGCAATCGCGGACCCAGAGACCGATATGAAAGGTCTGCTCAGCGCATGAGAGTGATTGCGGGGCGGCATCGTGGACTGACACTTGCGTCCGTCGGCAAGGGCGATCAGGCGGCGCATCTGCGTCCAACGACGGACCGCGTGCGCGAGAACCTGTTCAATATCCTTGTGAAATATGGACAGCCCAAGGGGCGTGTGCTGGATCTGTTCGCAGGAACCGGCGGTCTGGGAATTGAGGCGCTGTCGCGCGGGGCTGAGAGTGCCGTATTTGTAGACAACGGTCGGCGGGCGCTTGATCTGCTGAAACACAATATCGGGCTGTTGCGCCGAGAAGGCGATGCGGTCGTGATCGCGATCGATGCAGCCTCTTTGCCGGTCAACAAAGGCGCGGCCTGTGATCTGATCCTGTTGGACCCACCCTATGGTAAAAATCTGGGCGCGCCAGCGCTGACCCGTGCACGTGAAAACGGATGGATCGCCGAGGGCGCAATTATCGCATGGGAAGACGAATGTGCCCAAGAGCCACCCCATGGGTTTGATCTGTTGGACCACCGCACCTACGGCAATAGCACGCTGACGTTCTTGGAAAACTCGAACCGCTGATGCGACAAAATGTGTCTGCGGTACGGTTGCAGATTGCCATATCCACAATCGGAACATAAAGTGAACAAATGGTTCAACGTTCTGTTCAGGAAAAGCTCGCCATCCTTAGTGATGCGGCCAAGTATGATGCGTCTTGTGCGTCGTCGGGGTCGACAAAACGGGATTCGCGCGATGGCAAAGGTCTAGGTTCTAACGAGGGGTCCGGCATTTGCCATGCCTATGCGCCGGATGGGCGCTGTATCAGTTTGCTCAAAATACTGATGACGAATTTTTGCATCTATGACTGTGCCTATTGTATGAACCGTGTATCGTCGAATGTGACACGTGCGCGGTTTTCCGTGGATGAAGTGGTCAAGCTGACGATTGATTTCTACCGGCGGAATTATATCGAAGGGTTGTTCCTATCCTCGGGGATCATCCGATCGCCCGATGCCACGATGGAGGATATGGTCTGCATTGCGCGCAAGCTACGGCACGAAGAGCATTTTCGCGGGTATATCCATCTAAAGACAATCCCAGATGCAGCACCCGAGTTGATCGAAGAGGCGGGGCTGCTCGCCGACCGATTGTCGATCAATGTCGAGTTGCCGACAGATGCCGCCGTCAAAAGCTATGCACCCGAGAAAAAGCCCGAGCAAATCCGGGCCGCGATGGCCGATGTTCGGTTGCGCAAAGAGGTTGCCCGCGACCGGACACATACGGGACGCAGGGCGCCCAAGTTTGCGCCTGCGGGACAATCCACACAGATGATCGTAGGCGCAGACGGATCCAATGATGCGGCGGTGCTGGGCCAATCAACTCGGCTCTATTCCAGCTACAAACTCAAGCGGGTGTATTATTCCGCATTCTCCCCGATCCCAGATGCGTCGTCCAAATTGCCGCTGGTGTCGCCCCCATTGCAGCGCGAACATCGGCTGTATCAAGCGGACTGGTTGCTGCGGTTTTATGGGTTTGATCTGGATGAAATCACGGGGGTGACGCCGGATGGGAACCTCGATTTAGGAATTGATCCCAAGCTTGCGTGGGCGTTGCAGCATCGCGGGTTGTTCCCGATGGATGTGAACCGTGCGAGCCGCGAGATGTTGCTGCGGGTGCCGGGGTTTGGTGTGAAGACGGTCCAGCGAATTTTGGGAACACGACGCCACCGTGCGCTGCGATACGAAGATCTACAACGGATGGGTGCGTCGCTGAAAAAGGCGCGGGCGTTTATCACAGCTGTGGGGTGGACGCCGCGCAACCTGACGGACAGTGCAGATTTGCGTGCGCGGTTTGCGCCGCCGCCAGAGCAACTAAACCTGTTGTGACACGACCATGACACGGCGGATCACGATACCCATGATTGGCGCGGCAGAGGCATGGCGCAAAGCCGCACGCGGCGCGTTGCAAGACGGCATTTCGCCCGATCAAATCATGTGGGGCGATGCGGATGCGCCAGAGGATTTGTTCGACACATTTGAGGTCGCGCGCGGCCGTGCTGAGGCTGTGACGGTGCCACGCAGTTTTATCGCGTTGGCCAACCGGGTCGTCTGGCATTCAGACCCCAGCCGGTTTGCGCGGCTCTATGGATTTGTGTGGCGGCTACGGGATGCACCGCATTTGATAACGGACCGCGGCGACGCAGATTTGGCCACATTGCGCGCGATGGAGAAAAATGTCCGGCGGTGCCAGCACAAGATGAAAGCCTTTGTCCGGTTTCGAGAGATTGGCGAGGCTGAGGCCAACAGGCGGTCGTTTGCCGCGTGGTTCGAGCCTACGCATTTCACAGTCGAGCCGACTGCCGATTTTTTTGTCCGGCGGTTTGCAGACATGGATTGGCGGATCTATACACCGTCGGTTTCTGCGGTGTTCGAGGACGGCAAGTTGCGGCTAGAGGCAGGTTGCGACAAGCCGGATTTGCCCCACGATGGGGGCGAGGAATTGTGGGTGACATATTTCCAGAACATCTTTAACCCTGCGCGGCTCAAGGTGCAGGCGATGACATCAGAGATGCCAAAGAAATACTGGAAAAACATGCCCGAGGCGGCATCAATCCCGCAGATGATTGCGGATGCGCCGGCCCGTGCACGCGCCATGGCCGAGGCCGCGCCAACGTTGCCCCATATCCGCGTGGACCGTGTGCTGGCCCAAGCGCAAGCGCATCAATCTGCGTGGGACGGACCCGCAGCAGGCCTGCCAGCAGCGATCCGTAATTGCGCGCGCTGTGAACTGGCCTGTCATGCGACACAGGCCGTTCTGGGCGAAGGGCCCAAGACTGCGCCCTTGATGATTGTTGGCGAGCAACCGGGGGACAAAGAGGACCTGCAGGGGCGGCCATTTGTGGGTCCAGCGGGACAGTTGTTTGACGAAATCGCAGAAGAGGTCGGGCTGGACCGCAGCCAAGCCTACGTCACCAACGCCGTTAAACATTTCAAGTTCAAAGCACAGGGACGCAGGCGTATTCACCAGCGGCCAAATAGGTCCGAGATTGACCAATGTCGTTGGTGGTTGGATGCAGAAGTGCGTCGGGTCGCGCCACGACTGATCGTTGCGATGGGTGCTACGGCCGCTGAGGCCCTGACAGGTAATGGCGACGCGATTTTGAAACGGCGCGGGACAGTTCAGATTGCCGACGGACATCCGCCCGTTTTGATCACGCTGCACCCATCTTACATTCTGCGGGCACGTGACATTGATACGCGTTTGCAAGCCGCTGAACAGCTGCGCGTCGATTTGCGTCGCGCAGTCGATTTGGTCGCAGCACCACGCAAGCTGGCGTCAGCCTAGTACGTCGGGTGAAAAGTACCGTTCGGCGAGAGCGTGAAAATCTCAGGCCCATCGGCGGTGATGCCAATCGAGTGTTCGAATTGGGCCGAAAGTGATTTGTCACGGGTCACAGCGGTCCAGTCATCCGCGAGAATTTTCGTCTCGGGGCGACCAAGGTTCACCATAGGCTCGATTGTAAAGAACATGCCCTCTTCGAGAACGGGCCCAGACCCTGCGCGACCATAGTGCAGCACGTTGGGCGGAGCATGGAACACGCGGCCCAAGCCGTGGCCACAAAAGTCACGGACAACAGAGGTGCGTTGTGCCTCGGCATAGGTTTGGATGGCGTGACCGATATCGCCAAAGGTATTGCCCGGGCGCGCGGCCTCGATCCCCAACATCAAAGCGTCGTGAGTAATCTGGATCAGGCGTTCGGATTTCCGCGACAGTTTACCCGCGACATACATACGAGATGTGTCACCAAACCAGCCATCGACGATAACCGTGACGTCGATGTTCAGGATGTCACCATCTTTTAGCGTCTTGTCACCAGGGATGCCGTGACAGACCACGTGGTTCACGCTGATGCAGCTTGCGTGCTTGTAGCCTTTGTATCCGATGGTCGCAGATTTCGCGCCAGCGTCGTCGACCATTTGCGTAATAACGCGGTCGATCTCGGCGGTGGATTGGCCCGGAAACACGTGTTGGAACATCGCATCTAGGATTTCAGCCGCCAGTTTACCTGCGGCATGCATACCTGCGAAATCAGATGGATCGTGGATGCGGATGCCGTCTTTGGTGAGGCGGCCTTTGTGATCGGTCACGGGTAGAACTCCTGCGGTTTCCAGACAAATAGGACAGAACTGAGACGAGTTCTAGGGGGCCGTAAAGCCAAGCGGTTTTCCCAGCGCCGTGGCGTCCGTGCTGATGGTCGTGTCATAACACAGCGTCTCGACGCCAGACGCACGGGCGGCGGTATATGCGGCCGCATAGGCAGGGTCGATATCTACGGCAAGGGTCATGTGATCGCAGGCCATATTTTGCACCAGATAGAGCATGACCGCGCGGTGACCTTGATCAACCATGGCCGAGAGATCACCAAGGTGTTTGGCCCCGCGGGCGGTTTTGCTGTCAGGAAATTCAGCGAGCGTGCCTGCGCGGTGCAACGTGACTGATTTCACTTCGACATAGCAATCGGGCAGACCGTCGCCTGTCAGCAGAAAATCAATGCGCGAGTTGCCAGAATACCTCACCTCGGGCCGAACGTTTGTGTAGGCGGCAAGCTCTGGAATAAAGCCCTCTGCCAACGCCTCGGCGACGATGCGATTGGCAAGGCCAGTGTCGACGGCCACCAGACCCTGTTCGGTTTCGGACAGACGCCAGCCGAATTTCAGCTTTTTCTTGGGATCATCGTTGGGTTCTACCCAAATGCGCGCGCCCGCGTCGCGAAGGCCCAGCATCGAGCCGGGGTTCGGACAATGGGCTGTGACCTCGTGCCCGTCGTCCAAACGGATGTCGGCTAGAAACCGTTTATACCGCTGGATCAGCGTCGCCGGCACAAGAGGGGTTTGAAAGCGCATGGGCGGGACCTATACCCAAGGAGAGATCAAAGGAGAAGAGTGATGGCGAACCCCACAGCAGCGATGTTGGTAATCGGTGACGAGATTTTGTCAGGCCGGACGCGCGATGCGAACATGCATCATCTGGCAAACGAACTGACGGCCAAGGGGATCGATCTAAAAGAGGTCCGCGTGGTGTCTGATGACGCGCCCGCGATCGTGGCTGCGGTGCGCGCGCTGAGTGCGGCCTACGATCATGTGGTCAGCAGTGGCGGCATTGGCCCGACCCACGATGATATCACCGCCGATTGTATTGCCGAGGCGTTCGGCGCCAACATCTGTGTGCGCGGTGATGCAGCCGCATTGTTGGGTGCGCATTACGAACGGCAGGGCCAAGAGTTCAATGAGGCGCGCCAACGGATGGCGCGTATTCCCGATGGCGCAGTTCTGATCGACAACCCTGTGTCTATCGCACCAGGTTTTACGTTGGGAAATGTGAACGTGATGGCCGGTGTGCCTAAGGTATTTCAGGCCATGGTAGAGACTGTTTTGCCCCTTTGGACGGGCGGTGCACCGTTGATCAGCGACACCTTGCGTATCAATAGGGGCGAGGGCGATATTGCGGGACCGTTGGGTCAATTGGCCGAACGCTATTCGGATCTGTCGATCGGGTCTTATCCCTTTCAAAAAGACGGCAAGTTTGGCTCAAACATCGTGATCCGGGGGCAAGACGCCGCACAGGTCGCAGCCGCAATGACGGATTTGGCAGCGGCATTCCCCGAATGACCCTGCCTGACGAAACAAGGCTCTATCAGATCATCGAGACGACATGGCCCCCTGCGGCGACGGCGATGGCCGGACCTTGGACCATCCGTGACGGCGGTGGTGGCCAAGGTCGCCCAAGCAGCCGTGTGACTGCGGCCACTGATGATGGCGGAGCGCGCGAGACAGACATTGATTTGGCCGAAGCCAAGTGTCGTGCATTGAACCAACCCCCGCTGTTCATGATCCGCGCTGGCGAAGACGCATTGGACGGTTGGTTGGCCACACGCGGCTACCTGATCAAAGATCCGGTCAACCTATATGCAGCACCGGTTGAGGCGCTGTTGGGCGACGTACCGCCTGTCACAAGTTTCGAGGTTTGGCCACCGCTCGCCGCATCGCGTCAGGTCTGGGCAGAGGGCGGCATCGGGTCAGGCCGCGTGGCCATCATGGAACGGGCTACCTGCCGCAAAGTCACGTTATTGGGCCGCACCAATGATGCACCCGCGGGTGCCGCCTATATCGGTATCGATGGGGATGCGGCGATGATCCACTGTGTCGAGATTGCACCCGCACATCGGCGCAAGGGGTTGGCGCGGCATCTGATGCGCGCAGCGGCACGTTGGGCACAGGCGAACGGGGCCGCGTGGTTCACGTTGGTGACCACCCGCGAGAATGACGGTGCAAATGCGCTCTATGCTTCCCTCGGGATGCAGGTTGTGGGACACTATCATTACCGTTTCCATCCTGAGGGCTGAACCTATGACCGACCAACCAACCGCATTAGATTTACCGATGGTAGACCCGCTGCCTGAGGCGACGCAAAAATACTTTGATGTGTGTCAGGACAAGCTGGGGATGGTGCCAAATGTTCTGAAATCCTATGCCTTTGACATCGACAAGCTGAACGCCTTTACGGGGATGTATAACGATCTGATGCTGGCAGACAGCGGCATCACCAAGCTAGAGCGCGAGATGATCGCGGTGGTCGTGTCGTCAATCAACAAGTGTTTCTATTGCCTGACGGCCCATGGTGCTGCCGTGCGGGCGATGTCGGGCGATCCAATACTGGGCGAGCAGTTGGTGATGAATTACCGTGTCGCCGATCTGGATGCGCGGCAGCGGGCGATGCTGGATTTCGCGGCCAAGATGACAACGTCGAGCGCCGAGATTGACGAGGCAGACCGAGCAGCGCTGCGCCAGGTCGGCTTTTCGGACCGAGACATTTTTGACATTGCGGGCGTGGCTGGCTTTTTCAATATGACCAACCGTGTGGCCAGTGCGATCGACATGCGACCCAACGACGAATACCACGCACAGGCGCGTACGCTCAAAGCATGATCCGCACAGCTGTCATAGCATGCATTTTGGGCGGTGCGGCACAGGCCGCGACGTTAGAGTTCCCGTCAAATGCCACACGCGCATTGAACGATGTGCGCAGCCCTGACAGCCATTCCGTTGCAATTGGCGCCTATGGCGAAAGCACCGTGCCGATGCGAGAGGTCACAGGCGAGGTCACCCGTCAGGCATGGATGATCGACGCCCCTGGCATCACGACCGCACAAATCATTGGACCGCTGCGCGAACAGCTGGTGGCTGATGGGTTCAATGTTGTCTTTGAATGCGAAACGGATGGCTGTGGCGGGTTTGATTTCCGCTTTGCGATCGATGTGTCGCCAGCCCCTGCAATGATCGTGGATTTGGGCGATTTCCGCTATGTTTCGACCAGCAAGGGGGACGAAGTCGTCAGCCTGATGGTGAGCCGCACCAGCACCCGTGGGTTTGTTGATGTCACCCGTGTTGGGCCGTCAGGCAGCGCCGTCGCACAAAGCAGCGCACCGGCTGTCCGCGCAACCGTCGCCCGAACAGATGCGGCGGCCGTGCCAGATGATTTCGGCGCCGCATTGGAAACGGATGGGCGTGTGGTTCTCAGCGATCTGGCGTTTCAGGTCGGGTCGTCAAATTTGGGGGATGCCGCGTTCGCATCGCTTGATCTGTTGGCCGAATACCTGAGCGCAAATCCGAACAAGACCATCGCGCTGGTCGGACACACGGACAGCTCGGGGCCATTGAACGGCAACATCGCGTTGTCCAAACGGCGTGCGTCATCGGTTCTGGATCGGTTGACCCGCGACTATGGCATTCCTCGTCGCCAGATGGAGGCCGAGGGCATGGGGTATTTGTCGCCACTGTCCACGAACCTGACCCAAGAGGGCCGAGATCTGAACCGGCGGGTCGAAGTGATTGTCACATCAACCGAATAGCATGCGCGCACAAGAAAATGGCGTGAACCGGTATGGGTCCACGCCAGTTGGGCTTGCAGTATCTTCGAAAAGAGGTCGTCAGGGGGTCACCAAACGTCGGGACCCTTTTCCGCGAATGCGTTGACGAGGAAGTCGATAAAGGCGCGGACCTTGGGCTGGGTAAACCGACCCGGGGGGTAGACCGCGTAGATGCCTTGGGTTTCGACGGGCAGATCAGGGATCGCTTCTTCGACCAGACCCTGCTCGAGCGCGTCAGCATAGAGGAAGGACGGAAGGTAGGCGATGCCTAGACCGCTGGTTGCCGCGTTGAGCAGCGACTGGCCGTCGTTAACGGTGAGCCACCCTGCGGTGCGCACTTGGCGTTTTTCACCTGAGGGGGCTGTCAGCTTCCATACCGCGCCATTCGATTGGTTCGAATAGTGCAGAAGCTTGTGTTCGTTCAGGTCGTCGATTTTCTCGGGACGACCGTATTGTTCAAAGTACTCTGGGCTTGCAACCATGCGGCGGGTCGTCTCGGTCAGCTTGCGAGCGCGCAATGTGCTGTCTTCGAGTTCACCGATGCGGATGGCCATGTCAAAGCCTTCGGAGATCAGTTCAACATAGCGGTTGTTCAACACCATGTTGACGGTGATATCCTGAAATTCATTCAAGAACTCGCCCAAAGTCGGGCTGAGGTGATTGACGCCAAAGTCGGTTGCCACGCTGATGCGCAACAGACCGGATGGGGCCGATTGCATCGAGGTGACAAGACTGTCGGCCTCGCCAGCGTCATTCAAAACGCGGCGGGCGCGGTCGTAGTATGCCAAACCGATTTCGGTCGGGCTGACGCGCCGTGTTGTTCGGTTCAAGAGGCGCGCACCAAGACGCGCTTCTAGTGATGAGACGTGCTTGGAGACGGCGGATTTCGAAATCCCCATCTTTTTCGCTGCGTCTGTAAATCCACCTTGATCCACAACTGTGGCGAAGGCTTCCATTTCCGTGAGGCGATCCATAGCCGCTCCTCTGACTGCTCTTTTCTGAGTGTTGGGTATCTGGGGCAAATCAGGCAGGAATGAGATGGTTCTGAGACGATAAGGCGGTTTCTGTGCGGATTGTTTATGGCACGGAAACAGTGAAACAGCCGTTTCTTGGTGTTTTTGAGTGGTCGGGTTAGGATCAGCGCATGAGAAAAACACCTCATTTAGATGCAGCCTATGCGCTGAGTTCGCCTGACGACAATCGCACGCTGTATGCGGATTGGGCGCAAAGCTATGACGAGACATTCACCGAAGCCACTGGATATGCAGTGCCGCATCATATCGCCCATGAGGCCGCAGCCCGTGGCGGTTTGGGGCCTGTACTGGATGTGGGTGCGGGAACTGGAGCGGTCGCATCAGAGATCGCCGCACGCATTGAACCGATTGATGCGCTGGATTTGTCGCCTGAAATGTTAGAGGTCGCGCGGTCCAAGGGGCTGTACCGCGACCTGATCACTGCGGATTTGACGCAAACGCTAGAGATCACGGATGAAACCTACGACACGATTGTGAGCGCGGGCACGTTTACTCATGGGCATGTCGGGCCGGATGCCTTGGACGAATTGATCCGCGTGGCACGGCGTGGGGCGCTGTTTGTGCTGTCAGTCAATGCCGAGCATTTTGGGGCGCGGGGTTTCACAGCGAAATTCGCGTCGCTCGCGGATCGGATCACCGATGACCAGATCCTGTCGCGCCCGATCTATGGTGGGGCCGCGCCCAAAGGCCATGCGGATGACACCACGAACATCGTGGTGTTTCGCAAAGCCTAGAGTGCAGCGGCCAAACGGGTGCCCTGATCAATGGCGCGTTTCGCATCAAGTTCGGCGGCGACATCTGCGCCTCCGATCACGTGTACCGTAGTGCCAGACGCCTCGAGCGTGTCTGCAAGATCGCGTTGCGGCAACTGACCAGCACATAGCACAATCGTGTCAGCGGCAATTAACGTGGGGTTTTCGCGCGCCTCGCCGAACGACACATGCAAGCCATCTGCATCGATGCCCTCATAGTTAACGCCACCGACCATTTCGACGTTCTTCATCTTGAGCGCGGCGCGGTGAATCCATCCTGTGGTTTTGCCCAATCCAGCGCCAAGTTTCTTGGCTTTGCGCTGCAACAACGTAACCTGCCGCGTCGGCGCATCAGGTTGCGGGCCCTCGGGACGTAGGCCGCCGCGTTGATCAGATGGATCACCGATACCCCATTCCAGTTTCCATGCCTCGAGGTCTTCGGTCAGGCTGTCGTCCGTCACGAGGAATTCCGCCACATCAAAACCAATGCCCCCTGCCCCGATGATCGCGACGTTGTCGCCGACAGGTGCGCCGTGACGCAGCACGTCGATGTAGGACAGCACGTTGTCACCGTCTTGACCGGGGATTTGTGGATCGCGCGGGATGACACCTGTCGCGATGATGACCTCGTCAAAGCTGGCCAGCATGTCGGTGGTCGCGTCTGTATTCAGGCGTAGGGTAATCCCGCTTACTGCGACTTGCGCCTCGTAATAGTCGACGAGACCCCAGAACTCTTCTTTGCCGGGCACTTGTTTGGCCATGTTGAGCTGGCCACCAAGTTTGTCCGCACGGTCGATCAGGGTGACGGCATGACCACATTCGGCCGCCGTCAGTGCCGCAGAGAGGCCCGCAGGCCCAGCGCCGACAACAGCAATCGATTTGGGTGTGTCGGTTCGTGTCAGCGTCAGCTCGGTTTCGTGACAGGCGCGCGGGTTCACCAGACATGACGACATCTTGCCGCTGAATGTATG
Source organism: Thalassobium sp. R2A62 (assembly GCF_000161835.1). Taxonomy (GTDB): domain Bacteria; phylum Pseudomonadota; class Alphaproteobacteria; order Rhodobacterales; family Rhodobacteraceae; genus Thalassobium. Next base: position 2,709,968 of record NZ_GG697169.2, on the reverse strand, counting down.
GTCGAGGCAGGCTTGGTTACACGCGATACACGGCGCGATCATGGCAGACTGACCTGCCTGCGCTTTGGCCACAAAATGCGGATCAGCGAGAAACGGACGCGCCATCGATACCATATCGGCGCAACCATCGGTCAGAACCTGTTCGACAACGTCGGGTGTATTGATACGGTTCGACGTGATGACGGGAATGCTGACTTCGCCCATCAGTTTCTTGGTCACCCAGCTGAACGCACGACGCGGAACGGATGTGGCGATGGTCGGGATGCGGGCCTCGTGCCAGCCGATACCGGTGTTCAGGATTGTGGCGCCGGCTTCTTCGATCGCGCGGGCCAATGTGATGACTTCGTCCCATGTTGATCCATTCGGGATCAGGTCAATCATCGACAGGCGGTAGATCAGGATGAAATCAGCGCCAACAGCCTCGCGGACGCGGCGGACAACCTCGACTGGCAGGCGCATACGGTTTTCATAAGAACCGCCCCAGCGGTCCTCGCGTTTGTTGGTGTGGGTGACGAGGAACTGATTAAGAAAGTAGCCTTCGGAGCCCATAACCTCGACGCCGTCATAGCCGGCCTGTTTGGCACGGGCTGCGGCAGTCGCTATGTCATTGATTTGTTTTTCGATGCCGTCCTCGTCCAGTTCGCGCGGTGGGAATGGCGAGATCGGAGATTTGACCGGAGAGGGTGCGACGCAATCGGGCGCATAGGCATAGCGCCCAGCGTGCAGGATTTGCATTGCGATCTTGCCACCTGCGTCATGGACGCGGTCGGTCACGATGTTGTGGTTGGCGATATCCTCGTCCGTGAATAGACCTGCCGCCCCGGGAAAGACGCCACCCTCTGGGTTCGGAGCCATGCCACCGGTGACCATCAAGGCAACACCACCGCGCGCGCGTTCTGCGTAGAATTCAGCCACGCGATTCCAGTCGCGGGTCTCTTCGAGACCGGTATGCATAGATCCCATGAGTACGCGGTTTTTTAGCGTGGTAAAACCCAGATCAAGGGGGGCTAGCATGTTGGGATAGTCAGTCATCGCAGTGCTCCAAAACGTAGGTATGTCACTGTCTCGCAAATTGACGGGCACGTCACTTAAGACGCGGCGTCACCCAGAGGTCTAGCCGAGGGTTTCAACGCAATGGCGGCGGAATGCCTTTTTCAGCATGTCGAGTTCAGCGCGCAGCAGATCCATTTCCGAACGGAGATCTCCGGCCATGCCGTCACCCGCGAGCAGAGCAAAAGATCCCAGAATAGACGCGTCGCGATCATCAAGAATGAGAAACGTCTGGACGCCATCGCTGATCGTATCCACCGGAATTTCGATACGGACCAACCAATGACCTGCGTCGCGATCCTCGGTGACCGAAACACCGTCGATGGGAGTTTCTAGATGAGTGACCGTTACGCTGGGTTGGAAATTGCCTTCGCCCGAATAGGAAATCACACCTTCCCAAATGCCAGAGGCGAGACGGGTCTCGGTCAATCTGATATCGTTCATGACAGTGTCCTTAAATCTCGGCGCGAGGATAGCGGCTAAAGGTAAGGTCGCGCAGCGTGACCTGATTCATTTCGGGGCCTTCAAAAATCAAATCGATCCAAATCGCATCGACGCGCTTTTCGTTCAGCTTGGTATACGCCAGGTCAAATTCGACCATCGCTTCTTCTTGGTTCAGAGGGATTTCGCGTACGACCTGTTCGGTGTTGGGGCCGTGTTTGATGTTGAGGCGCACAAAGACTTCGAGCGGCTTTTCTACCTCGATCTTCATGTCCATCCGAACGAGGTGCCGTTTGCGCAGGCCAACAGTTGCAGATTCGGGCAAGTCGAGCACAAGACTGAGAAACGAGCCATCAAACCGAAACACGTCCATGCGAAGACCAAAGGGGGCGAGGTCCTCTTCACGGGTGTTGCGCAGCTGGCGCAGGGTCAGTTCAGAGATTTTGCAATCGTGAAAGATGCTGACTTCGCCGCCGATCTTTTGCTTGCTCTTAACGCTCGACATACCCTTGCGGACAAGCGGGCCGCGCCAAAGCTCGGGTCGCCATGACCAATCGGTGCCACCAGGTTTTTGAAATGCGTTCAAGCCAATCCGTGGCAAGGCGAGCCGGCTGTCTGCGACATACATCAATTCATCAAGGTGATGGCGTAGCTGCCCCGCGCGCTGACGCTGGACGCGGAGTTTGCTGAGCTCGGCCGTGTCGGCGCGCCGAGCCGCGCGCGCCCAACGCGACAAAAACCGTCGGTGCAGGAGTTTATCCAGCAATCTCGAACTTGGGGCTCGCATAAAAAGGCAGTTCCTTGGGCACAGTAACGACTCAGACAGGTTTAGCCCATTGAACAATGATGGGAAACTGTTTCCAAAAAAGAAACAACAGTCAGGTTTCGGATGTCACATTCGCAGCGCGCAGGCAGGTCACCATCTCTTTGAGCAGAGCCAGACCCTGTTCTTCGGTCATTGGATTATCCGTCAGGCTGAGTGCCGACAGCGTCACCGCACGCCCCTTGAGATCAAGAAACGCACGCCAACTGGTGGATTGCACACCGTCGAGCATATTGCCGCCCTCTTCGGTGATCTGTACAAAAAACACACCTGCGCCTGCTTCGGTCGCACCGACTTTGACACGGTTGTCGTTGGCAGATGACAGGGTCTGCGCGCCTTCAGGCGAAGATATCAGATCGGCAAGCTCGGCTTCGGCACCGGTGACAAAGGCGCTGTCTGCGTCACCGACCTGAGCCGTCAGAACACCCGCAACTTTGGGGAGGTCTGATGCCTGAGACACGACGGCGCAGCTGGCAAAGATTGCGAACCCGCCACGTGCGTTGCTGGACGGTGTGTCGATACAGTAGCCCGACGGGCCAACCAAATTGATCGCATCACGGCGCACAGAAAACTGGCGGATGCCGTCGGCCGGAAGTTCACCCACGACGGAACCAGACACGCGGGCAGTCACGGCTTCTAAGATTGGGATCTCTGACAAGGTTTCACACCCTGTCAGAGCCAAGATTGCTAGCCCCAGAACTGCGGGGCGACCAAATACACGAAACATTATGGTTAGATGTCCATATAGATGTGACGCTCTTCTTCGGCGCCGGGGTGCGTGGTTGCACCGGTCCGCGCCGGACCAACAAGCTGGGCGTATTTCCACAGCGCACCCGAAGCATACATCGTTTCGCGTGGGCCCGCCCAAGCTGCGTGACGTGCCGCCAGTTCCTCATCCGTCAGGTCGACCGAAATCTCGCCTTTCAGCGCGTCGATGGTGATCAAGTCACCATTTTCGAGCAGAGCAATCGGGCCGCCATGCGCAGATTCTGGGCCAACGTGACCAACACAGAAACCGCGTGTCGCGCCAGAGAAGCGACCATCAGTGATAAGCGCTACCTTTTTGCCCATGCCCTGACCGGACAGGGCGGCAGTCGTTGCCAACATCTCGCGCATACCAGGGCCGCCTGCAGCACCTTCGTTGCGGATGACGAGGACTTCGCCTTCTTTGTATTCGCGCTCTTGTACGGCGGCAAAGGCGTCTTCTTCGCATTCGAAAACGCGTGCAGGGCCGGAAAAGACTTGTTGCTCTTCGTCCATGCCAGCGACCTTAACAATCGCCCCATCGGGTGCAAGGTTGCCCTTTAGGCCGACAACACCGCCCGTTTTGGTCAGCGGAGTGGCGATCGGGTGAATAACAGTGCCGTCTGCTTCGATCTCGATGCGTTCGATCTCTTCGCCGATGGAATAGCCAGTCGCGGTCATGCAGTCACGATGGATAAGACCTGCTTTGTTCAGCTCTTTCATCACAACCATGACGCCACCTGCCTCGTAGAGGTCTTTGGCGACGAATTGGCCACCCGGCTTGAGATCAACAAAGTATGGCGTGTCACGGAAAATTTCGCAGACGTCTTCGAGCGTGAATTTGATGCCAGCTTCGTGGGCAATCGCTGGTAAGTGAAGACCAGCATTGGTCGACCCACCTGTACAGGCCACGATGCGCGCCGCGTTTTGCAGCGACTCGAGTGTGACGACGTCTCGGGCCCGAATGTTTTTCTCGAGCAGGTTCATCACTGCTTCGCCAGACGCGATCGAATACTGGTCACGGGATTCGTATGGCGCGGGGGCACCCGACGACTGTGGCAACGCAAGGCCGATCGCCTCGGACACACAAGCCATGGTGTTGGCGGTAAACTGGCCACCACAGGCGCCGGCAGATGGGCAAGCCACACGCTCGAGTATTTCGAGAGCCGTGTCAGAGAGACCGCCCGCTTGGTGACGGCCAACAGCCTCAAACATGTCCTGAACGGTCAGATCACGGTCAGCGTATTCTGCAGGGACATCGGCACCTTCTGGTGCGCGACCCGGAAGGATCGATCCGCCATAGATGAACACGGACGGCGTGTTGAGACGGACCATTGCCATCATCATACCGGGCAGGGATTTGTCACAACCGGCCAGACCAACCAGCGCGTCATACGAGTGGCCGCGCATTGTCAGCTCGACCGTGTCAGCAATTGCCTCGCGGCTGGCCAAGGATGACCGCATGCCTTCGTGGCCCATCGCGATGCCGTCGGTGACAGTGATGGTTGTGAATTCACGAGGCGAGCCATGGGCCGCTTTAACGCCAAGTTTCACCGATTGAGCCTGACGGTTCAGCGCAATGTTACATGGGGCGGCTTCGTTCCAGCAGGTTGCGACGCCGATCAACGGCTGTGCAATCTCTTCTTCGGTCATGCCCATCGCATAATAATACGACCGGTGCGGCGCACGCGAGGGTCCAACGGACACGTGGCGGCTGGGAAGGTTTGATTTGTCGAATTTGCCCTTGAGCATGGCGCGTCTCCCTCGCGTAAAATTGTCCGAAACGGTCTAAGGGGTCTGGACGCGGTGAACAAGACCCCAGCACATCCACATTGTTTGCAATTCGGCGCAGGCATGGCTATCTGAAACCAACAGAATATACAGAAAGCTGGCCCATGAACTGGATCACCAACTACGTCCGTCCTCGGATCAATTCAATTTTCTCGCGCCGTGACGTGCCAGAAAACCTGTGGACCAAGTGCGATGAGTGCGGAACCATGCTGTTCCACCGCGAACTGTCAGACAATCTAAACGTCTGTACCCATTGCGGACACCATATGCGGATCGCTCCGCGTGACCGGTTCCACGGCCTGTTTGACAATGGGATCTTTGTCGAGATTGACGTGCCTGCGCCTTTGGCTGATCCCCTGCACTTTAAAGATCAAAAGAAATACCCTGATCGTTTGAAAGCGGCGCAAAAGAATACGGGCGAGCAAGACGCTATGCTGGTTGCCGAGGGTGAGATTGGGCGCACGCCTATCGTTGCCTGTGCGCAGGACTTTTCATTCATGGGCGGCTCGATGAGCATGTACGTCGGCAACGCGATTGTTGCGGCCGCTGAACGTGCTGTTGAAATGGGGCGGCCATTGGTGCTGTTTTCCGCAGCCGGTGGTGCGCGGATGCAAGAAGGCATTATGGGCCTGATGCAAATGCCCCGCACGACAATTGCGATTGAGATGCTCAAGGAAGCAGGCCTGCCCTATATCGTTGTGTTGACCCATCCAACGACAGGCGGCGTCACCGCGTCCTATGCGATGCTGGGTGATGTACAGATTGCCGAGCCAAACGCGATGATCTGTTTTGCTGGCGCACGCGTGATCGAACAGACAATCCGTGAAAAGCTGCCCGAGGGGTTCCAACGGGCGGAATATTTGCTGGATCACGGAATGCTGGACCGCGTGACCTCGCGCACTGAGTTGCGCGACGAGCTGGTGACGATTGTTCGGATACTGATGGATATGCCGCCGGCGATCAAAGGTGATCTACCCCCACCGTCAGCCAACGAGACGGACAATGCCGAGGCAGCCGAGCCTAGCGAGTGATGATCGGGCCGCTTTTGATAGGCGGTGGTTTAGGTCTTTTGACAATTGTGGGCATGGCCCGAACGGGCATGATCGCAGAGCGCGCAGCGGCAGCAGTAATGCTGATTGCAGTCGCTTTGTTCTTTCCTGTTTTTGCGTTTGACGCCGGAACGATTTGGGATCAAGTCCTACATATCGGTATTTTCTGTGTGTTTATTATTTGGGCGGTATTTGGGTTTCGGATCGGTGTGCCAGTCATTGCGGCTGGGCTGATCGCACATGGTTTCATGGACGCAGTGTTCCACGCGACACATCACCCTGCCCCTGAATGGTGGCCTATGTTCTGTGCCGGATTTGATGTTGTCGCGGGTGGCGGGCTTTTGCTGATCCACCGCAAAGAGAAGGGTCTCTTATGACGCAAGGATCGGATGTCATTCTCGAGCGCATGATGGCGCTTCACCCCAAGATCATTGATCTAACGCTGGATCGTGTTTGGCGGTTGCTAGAGGCGCTGGACAACCCGCAGAACAAACTGCCGCCCGTCATTCATATCGCTGGCACCAACGGCAAAGGGTCGACGCAGGCTATGATCCGCGCGGGTCTCGAGGCCGCGGGTCTGCGGGTACATGCCTATACATCGCCGCATCTGGCACGGTTTCATGAACGTATCCGTTTGGCAGGCGCGCTGATTTCCGAAGAGTTGCTGACAGATATTCTGGACGAATGTTACGCAGCCAATGGCGGCGAGAGCATTACCTATTTCGAAATTACGACAGTCGCAGCGATCCTAGCTTTTTCTCGGGTACCTGCGGATTACGTCCTGCTCGAGGTTGGCTTGGGCGGGCGCTTGGACGCAACCAATGTTGTGGAACAACCAGCACTGTCAGTCATCACGCCTATCGATATCGATCACCAACAATTTCTGGGCAACACACTGCCCGAAATCGCGGGCGAAAAGGCTGGGATCATCAAACAGGGTGTCCCTTGCGTCATTGGACGCCAACACGAAGAAGTCATGGCCGTGATCGAACATCGTGCGGCCGCGCTGGGTGTGCCGATCATTGCCCAAGGGCAGCATTGGCATATCGAAGCCGAGCGCGATGGCGTCGTGTTCCAAGATGATACTGGATTGCTGGATTTGCCGCGCCCCGCCCTGCCGGGTCCGCATCAAATTCAGAATGCGGGGATGGTGATTGCCGCTCTGCGTCATTTGGGATTGAGGCCCGAGGTTTGCGAGGCCGCTCTGCGCAACGCAACTTGGCCTGCGCGGATGCAGCGGTTGGCGACGGGGCCACTGGTCGATGCTGCAAAGGGCGCCGATCTCTGGTTGGATGGTGGGCACAATCCTGCAGCGGCGATTGCGATTGCCGAAACCTTGGCTGAACATCCTGATCGCGAGACCTATCTGATCACCGGCATGCTCAAGACCAAGGACGTGAGCGGATATTTCAAACCGCTCGCCAGCTTTGCGCGGCATGTCTATGCGGTATCGATCGAAAACGAGGCCGCGACGTTGAGCGCCCAAGAGACCGCAGATGCAGCTATCGGGGCGGGGTTGTCTGCGACACCTATGCCATCAGTCGAAGCCGCCGTCGCGCAGATCGTCCAAGACGCGCCACATGCCCGCATTTTGATCTGTGGGTCACTTTATTTGGCGGGCGACATCCTAAAAACCCACGGCTGACACCCGTCACAGTTGCGACTCACCCTCAAAAAAAGCGAATTAGCGATTCGTTTTTGCTTTGACGAGCGAATCACCTTGCCCCGATATGTTGTGTCACAACCAAAAAGCACTGGGCCTGCCAGCCATTATTTCCAGATAAAGTGCTTTGGACCTCTGGGGGGGCATTAGGATGAAAAAGATTTTAAGGGCGAGCTTTGCGTTCGCGATAATGTTGAGCACCACCGCGCAGGCCCAAAGTGAAGGCACATCTTTTGTCTTCAACGGCCAACGTATGGTCATCACACAGTCGCCACAAATTAACACCGCCGCACTCGCCGCCTTTGCTGAAAGCAGTGAGAATTGCACAGGTCTATGTGAAAATGCGCTGCAAGTGGACAGACGGGTCGCAAAGGTCGGCGAAATTGAACTGATCAAATTTCTGACGTGCCAAGTCGAAGACGGATCGGGCCTGTTGACCGACGCACGCATCCCGCGCGAGCGTCAGGTCGGCTTCATCGTAAGCTCGGTCAATGTTCCAACCCAAACGGTCGCGCCAACTAACCCCTTTAGCGCGCAGATCCTCGCGGCACTGGGCGGCGTACCCCAAGGCAACGGATACGATTTTAGTAACGCCTATGACCTGATGATTTACGATTCGGGCCCGGGTTCAGAGCAGGCGCAGCAATTGGTTGCGTTATTAATCGACGCGAATTTCCCAACGGAAAAGCTCGCATATTACAGAGGCGGAATGCAGGTTTGCGCTGGGCTCGGACTGTCATTCGTTGAACCACAATCATGAGCCAGGATCCAATGTCGCCAAAACTCACAACAAATTTGCCTCACCCCGAAAACGCTTCGGCTGCGGTTCCTAGCTTCTTGCAACGCCCCCAAGAGGCGGCGTCAGCGGCACCCATCGTTGCATAAAATCGGATCGTTCGCGCATGTATGCCTTTGCAGCGATCGGCGTTTTCGCCTTTGTCGTCGGCAGCCTCGTGACCTACCAAATCGCACGCGCCACGTTGCAGCCCACTGTTCAGATCGTCGAAGTGCCTGTCGAAGCAGACACACCATCAGTCGAGAACATCGTGACACGCCTCGAGGCATCCAACGTTTTGACAGCACCTGCAGCCCCACAGGTTGAAACAGGCAACGTCACAACAGCCGAGCCGAACACAACCGACACTGCACGCGACGCCCAAGTCGCCCTGATGCGCAAAGCAGCGGCACGGATCAGCAGCGTCGGTGGCGCAGCGACACTGCAACAAGCGATCACCAACGGTGCGGTCTCTGAAGTGAACCGCGGTCGTGACACTGTCGAAGTCGAAGAACTGCTGCGCAATGCGGCAAACAACGGTCTGATCCAAGTTCCTGATGGTCTGGTAGACAGCCGTGGTTCGGTCGACACACGTTCATTGTTGCTGAGCCTCGTCGAGCAAGCCGTCGACGTATGTGACGGCCTCACATCCAACTGTGGCAACGCGGCGGTCAGCAACGCAGCATTCAACCCAACGGCACCTGCGGCCCGTCCATCTACGAATGGCGAGCCTCAGTTCTACACAGTGGTATCTGGCGATAGTCTCGCTGCGATCTCGCTGCTCTACTACGGAAACACATCGAGCTATAACGCGATCTTCAACGCAAATCGCGGCATTCTGGCTAGCCCAGATCGGAGTCGCATTGGTCAGCGCTTGCTGATCCCTGCCATCTAAGAACACACTGACGGGGCAGGTTGACCAGAGAAGTCAGCCGCCCCACCCATGGCTTTGCATCTCGCGCAGACGGCTGGCCGTTCTCTCGAATTCAAATGTTCCCTCACCTTCGAGATAGAGCATCTCGGGCGTCGCATCAGCGCTGGCGATCAGTTTGACCTGCGCCTCGTAGAGCGCGTCGATCAAGGTCACAAAGCGTTTCGCCTCGTTGAAATTGTCGCGGCCCAAACACGGGATTGCCTCGAGGATCAGCAGCCGCGCAGTTTCAGCAAGCGCGAGATAGTCGGCAGCCCCCAACGGCTGGCCACACAGATCATGAAACCGCGCACGCGCGACACCATTGTGAAACATCGGGATCACGACATCACGCCCCTTGACCCGCAACGTCAGTGGCGCGCCCCGCCCGCCTGTCAGCCCATCCCAGATTGCATCAATGGCCGTACGCGCCGCACCGTCAGCTGGGGTGAAATAAACCGGTGATCCGGCAAGCCGATCCTGCCGATAATCCGTGGGGGACGCCAATTCATGCACGACCATCTGGTCCTTGAGCAGTTCGATAAACGGCAGAAACAGTTGGCGGTTTAGCCCGTCCTTGTAGAGATCATCAGGGATGCGGTTGGACGTTGTCACAACGACCACGCCAGCCGCGAACAGCGCCTCGAACAGGCGCCCGACGATCATCGCATCCGTGATGTCCGTGATCTGCATCTCGTCGAACGCCAAACAACGCACCGTGCGAACCACCTCGGCCGCGACAGGTGCGATGGCATCTTCGACGCCGTCTTTGCGGGCCTCGTGCATGGCCGCGTGAATCTCTTGCATAAAGGCGTGAAAATGGACGCGGCGCACGGGTACATCTAATCCATACACAAACAGGTCCATCAACATTGATTTACCACGACCGACACCGCCCCACAGATACAGCCCTTTGGGAGCTGGCCGCGCTTTGCGGAACCACCCTGTTGGCTTTGCCTCGGTCAGCCCTTCGGCAATTCGATCAAACTGCGCCATCACCAATTCCTGTGCGGGATCAGTGGTCAGCGTTCCTGCCGCCACGCGGGCCTGATAGGTCTGCAACATCGTCATACCCCTGACATACGCGTGCAACGGTCCGCAGAAAAGTCACTATGTCTTGGTTCGTGTCAAAACTGGTGGGGACAGGGCCAATCGGCATATCGCAATTCGTGGGGTGCAGATCACAACTGATGAATTGACCCTCTGTGCAAATTCCCCCAACGTCGCGGCCATGGAACAACGGACCTCTTTGATCACACCTGTCCTAGTTGCGGGCTGCATTATTATCATGACCGGCTTTGCGATCCGGGCGTCATTTGGGGTGTTTCAAATCCCGATCGCTGAAGAGTTCGGTTGGCTGCGGTCTGAATTTTCGTTGGCGATCGCGATCCAGAACCTTGCGTGGGGAATAGGTCAGCCCATCTTTGGTGCGATTGCAGAAAAGGTTGGAGACCGAAAGGCCATCATTCTAGGCGCTGTTACATATGCGGCCGGTTTGATCCTAAGCTCGGGTGCGACAACACCGATCGCGCATCAAATGTACGAAGTATTCGTCGGCTTTGGCATTGCGGGCACAGGCTTTGGTGTGATCCTCGCGGTTGTGGGACGAGCGTCATCAGATGAAAACCGGTCCATGTCACTGGCGATTGCAACGGCGGCAGGTTCGGCAGGCCAAGTCTTTGGTGCGCCGCTTGCAAAATACTTGCTGACATTCCTCACGTGGCAGACGACGTTCCTTGTCTTTGCGGGTTTGATCCTTGCGACGCTGATGACATTGCCCTTTATGCGATCGCCCACAGTGGCGACCAAAGCCGAGCTAGAAGAATCGATGGGCGCGATCCTCAAGAAAGCGTTTCGCGATCCGTCCTATACGTTGATCTTTTTGGGATTCTTTTCTTGCGGCTACCAGCTGGCCTTTATCATCGCGCACTTCCCTGCGTTTGTCACCGAAATGTGCGGACCGATTGCCGTGGGTGGTGTGCTTCATAGCGCAGGTATCACCACCACCTCGGCGCTAGGCGCGGTCGCAATCTCGCTGATCGGTTTAGCCAATATCGGCGGCACGCTTCTTGCTGGTTGGTTGGGCAAACGGTATTCCAAGAAATATCTGCTGGCGGGCATTTATACAGGACGCACCGTGATCGCGGCCATTTTCATTCTCACGCCGATCACGCCTATGACAGTGATTGTCTTTTCGATCACGATGGGATCGCTGTGGCTGGCAACGGTGCCGCTGACCAGCGGTCTTGTCGCGCATATTTACGGGCTTCGGTATATGGGCACGCTCTATGGGATCGTGTTCTTTAGCCACCAGTTGGGCAGCTTCTTGGGTGTCTGGCTGGGTGGGGCGTTGTACGATATCTATGGCAACTACAACGCAGTCTGGTGGGTAGGTGTCGGTGTCGGCGCGTTTTCGGCGATCGTTCACTTGCCGATCAAGGAACGCCCGTTGCCCGCAGCGGCGGCCTAATGTCCGCCGGCCATAGCCTGTTGGATGCTTTCAACGACCTTGGATCCGTGTGTAAACGGCAGGCCGTGATCCGCGTACTGCACAACGTCTTGGCGCGTTTCACGGTTCAGTTGTGCCAATGTGCCCAAGGCACGGATCGGGATGACGCGGTCTTCTTCGCCCCAAATGGCGATCACAGGAATGGCTGACCGTGCGATGCTGCGGTGATCGTCGATCATAAACTCAGCCAACATGTGGCGGCGGCTGGATAACACGGCGGGGGCAAACCCACGGCGATAGGTTTCGGCGCGCTGCAGTTCGTTAATTCCGCCCACTTCGGACGCGACCTTGCGCGACCGAAACAACGCCCACCGGCTGCGCATCGGGCGCACCAAAGCATGCAGCCAATCACCCAGAAACGGCGTTTTGACGCAGAGCTTGGAAAAGGCGCTATCATTTGTCTCGAGCCCCGCAGTCGCCACCAAGAAGAGGCGTGTCAGGCGGCTGGGAGATCGGGCGGCATAGGTGGTCGCGATTGATCCCCCCATCGAATAGCCCATCAAGACGAACTGACCCGTGATCCCTTGATGTTCGAGAAGATCATCCAGCTGCTGCAGGTAAAACGCGCGATCGTGGTCCCCTTTGGGTGCGTCTGAAAACCCACGCCCGTACAGATCATACACCAATGTGCGGTAGCCAAGTTTGGCCAAACCATCCGCGATCTTTTCCCAAACGGGCGACGGCGTGGTGAGCCCGTGGACCGCAACAATGATCGGTCCGTGGGATGGCCCGATCCAACGAAAATGCGTGCGGCCTTGGGACAGGTCAGCCATAGATCCGGGAGCAAAGGCAGTGTCTGGCACCTCGCGACGTGCCTCAAGCACGAACGGGAGAACCGCCAAAACACCAAGTCCGATGAGACCCCAAATCACGTAGCTGCCACCCATTGGTCCAAAACATATTTGCTGACCATCAGGTCCATATGCGCCCCGCCGCCATTTTTGAACATCGTAATGTCCTGTGGTGTTTGGCGCTGGAATTGGTCCAGATCATAGTAGTCAGCCACGATACGATCACGATCGATCACGCCACTTTCAAGTGGTATTTTAATTTCGCCAATATGACCCAGGGTTGTGTCATAACTGTCAACAAATACCCGAGACCTCAGCAACGCGACATCATCAGCCTCGCGCATATCAGGGCGGTAGGCTCCAATGAGATCGAGATGTTGACCGGGTTGCAGCCAATCACCTTGGATCAGGGGCGCGGTCGACATGGTCGCACAAGTAATGATGTCGGCAGACATGACTGCCGTTTCCAGATCAGTCGCCACGTCGACGTTGCTGTATTGCGCGGCAAAGGTGTCAGCGCCTGCGGGCGTTCTGTTCCAAACAACAAAACGCGCCTCAGGAAACGCCGCCGAATACGCCTGTTTCAACGAATGGCCCACGGTACCCGCACCGACGATTAGAATGGTTTCGCTGTCGGGGCGCGCCAGCCGTGTCGCGGCGAGCAAACTGTCACCCGCCGTCTTCCATTTGGTGATCAGGTGAAAGTCGATGACGGCTTCTAGAGAGCCATCCGTGTCCGAGAACAAGCTGACCGCGCCCCCGATCATCGGTTTGCCGTGGTCGCGGTTTCCGGGGAACACAGTCGCGGATTTCACGGCCAACCCCATCCCGTCGATCCATGCTGCGCGAGACAACAGCGTGTCTGTGCCGCGGTAGATGAACGTGTCCTCAACTTGTGCCTTGGGGCGATTGTGACCCTTGGCAATGGCGCGGGTCAGTTCCATCCAATCGAGATGTGCTTCGCCTTCGGCAAAGGGAATGTTGTGAAACGTCATTGAGCTTGCTCCTGCGTTAACAATCCTTCGGCGACCAAACGGTCCGCCCATCCTGCGGGATGGTCAAACAGATGGGTGTGCCAGCCACGTGCAGCGGCGGCATCCAAGTTCTCTTGGCGGTCATCTGCAAAGAGCAACGTGTCGGGTTGTTCTGGCACGTCCGCTTCGAGCTGTGCGTAGATGTCTGCATCGGGTTTGATCACGCCCATATGCCCCGAGATATAGCGCCGTTCGAATTCACCCAGAAACGGATAGACGGGTTCGGCCACATCAAACGTCTGAATGCCAAAGTTCGTCAGAGCATAAACCGGAACACCCGCTGTTCGCAGAGCGCGCAGCAAACGGACAGAATGGGGGATCGCCGGTGCGGCCATTTCGATCCAACGGTCGTGCCAAATACGGATTTCGGCCTCAAACTCGGGATAGGCTGTTGCGGTGTCGTAGATTACATCGCGAAACGTCTCGCCCCGATCCACGCGGTCGTTCATTCCGTGCAAATCAACCGCTGCAAACATGGCGCGGCGGCGGTCCTCGCCCACAACCCTGTCAAAGAACCGTTCAGGTTGCCATTCGATCAGCACATTTCCGATGTCAAAGATCACAGCCTTGATTGTCATGGTGTCTCTCGTGCGGCAGCGCGCAGTTCACGCTCTAACGCGTCAAGAAAACGCGAGCGGTCAGTTTTGGAAAACGGTTTGCCACCCCCTTGGCGAAACGGATCGGCCGCGCGCATGTCGGCCATCAAATCGCGGGTTGCCAGCACATTGCCGATGTTGGCCTGTGTCAGTGCCTCGCCGTTGTGTTTGAGAACCCGTGCTCCAGCCTCAACGCATTTGGCGGCCAGTGGGATGTCACCCGTAATCACCACATCGCCCACGGTGGCGCGGTCAGCGATCCACATGTCTGCAATGTCGGGACCGTCTGGGACGATCACGGTTTCGACCAATGGATTTTGCGAAGGGCGCAAGCCGCCGTTTGAAACGATGAACATGCGGGTTTGATGTCGCGAGCCAACCTTTTCGACCTCGGACTTTACCGGGCACGCATCGGCGTCGACGTAAATCATGCCCAGAGCGCCTCGGCGTGGAAGCTCACGTGGTCCTCCATAAAGGTTGAGATAAAGAAATAGCTGTGGTCGTAGCCCTTTTGCAGCCGCAACAGGCCGTTTTGACGTGCATCTGTCATCGCTGCCGCGAGCGCCGTGGTTCCAAGCAAATCCCAGAATTGGTCATCGGTTCCGGTATCGATCAGCATTGGACCGTCAAACCCGCCGTCCTGCATCAAAAGGGTTGCGTCGTGAGGGCCCCAGTTTGCTTCGTCACCCCAATAGGCCGCGAATTGTTTGCGGCCCCAATCGCTGGCCGTTGGGTTGCAGATCGGCGCAAATGCCGACACGGAACGGAACCGCCCCGGCAATGACATGGCCAAGGTCAACGCACCATGGCCGCCCATCGAATGGCCCGTGATCGATTGACGGTCCATATCCAA
The DNA here is from genome assembly GCF_000161835.1 of Thalassobium sp. R2A62. Classification (GTDB taxonomy): domain Bacteria; phylum Pseudomonadota; class Alphaproteobacteria; order Rhodobacterales; family Rhodobacteraceae; genus Thalassobium. The sequence continues at coordinate 2,694,939 of NZ_GG697169.2, read as the reverse complement.
TGGAAAGTTCTCGCCCAAGAGCGCGGGAAGCTCTGTCGCGATGTAGGACCACATCTTGAAGTGTTCGGACCATGGCGCCTCGGTTGCGTCGATATAGAACCCTGCGCCTTGGCCCAGATCATAGGCATCGTCGTTGGGGACACCGTCGCCGCGCGGAGATGTGTCAGGGAAGACAAGGGCAATGCCCTGTTCGGCCGCCCATGCCTGTGCGCCTGCCTTGGTCATGGCGTTTTCGTGGGTGCAGGTTAGACCGGACAAGAACCACAAAACGGGGACGGGTCCATCGCGTGCCTCAGTAGGCAAGAACACGGCAAAGGTCATGTCACAGTTGGTGGCGGTCGATGCGTGTTTATAGACGCCCTGCGTTCCACCAAAACAGATGTTTTCTGAAATCGTTTCCATGACGAGCCCCTTTATTCATGCGTGTTGAACTAGGGCTAACTTAGACGCCCTAAATTGTCACCCATGCAATCACAAATGACACCGTCAGAACACTGATCGCGGTCGAGATCAGGATCGATGCTGACACCCGTTGAGGGGCGACGCCGTAGTGCTGTGCGAGGATGTAGACGTTGCCCGCAACAGGTAAGGCGGCGGCGGCGATCATGACGCCAGCGGCATAGGGATCAACTGAGAACACCAGTAGGCCTGCGACGGCCACAGCGGCCGGGTGTAGCACCAATTTGCAAAGGCTGAGCCAACCCGCAACGCTAACCCGTTCGGCAGATTTGCTGGCAAGAGAGGCCCCAATCGCAAACAATGCACCAGGGGTGGCTGCCGCACCGAGCAGAGCCAAAAATTCGTTCATGGGCGCAGGGATCGGTATCCGCAGGGTGGACCAGATGAGGCCCAACGTGATTGAGACAATCATTGGATTGGAGACAAGACCCAAGCCCACGGTGCGCAACATACCCAAAGACATTCGACCGTCGCGCGAGCCTGTGATCAAGATTACGATGAGGCTGCCAAACACCATCAGATCAACCGCAAGGACCAGCATCACTGGCCCGATTGCGGCCTCGCCCAACAGCAAGACTAGCATGGGGATACCTAGAAATCCGACGTTGCCGACCACTGCGCATTGGGCTTCGACGGCGGCCTCTTCGATCCCGCGCTTGCGCAATAAGGCGACAAGCGTGGCAAGCAAGTAAACAACAAACGAGCCCCAGAGGTAGGCAACGACAAGCGGCCAGTTCATGATCTCGGCCAACGATAGATTTGCCGAAAACCGGAACAGCATTGCCGATAGGGCAAAGTAGAAGACAAACTTGGTCAGGTAAGCGGTTGCTTCGGGTGTAAAAAACCGCGTGCGTCCTGCCCCATAGCCTAGACCGATGAGCGCAAAGAAGGGCAGTGTTTTCAGGAATATCTCAATCACGCCCGAGACCTAGCATATCTTGGCCTGCGCGCGCTAGCCCGAGCCGATCAAGACACCCGCGGCAAAGACCAATGCACCGCCGAGAACAACCTGAAACGCCGCACGAAAGAACGGCGTGTTCATGTATTTGTTCTGGATCCACGCGATCGCCCAAAGCTCGACAATCACAACAAAGATCGCAACCGTGGTCGCCGTCCAGAAATCGGGGATCAGATAGGGCAGCGCGTGACCCAAGCCGCCCAGCGTGGTCATGACACCAGAGGCCACACCGCGTTTGATGGGCGAGCCGCGACCCGAAATCTCACCATCGTCTGACGCAGCTTCGGTAAAGCCCATCGAGATACCGGCGCCAACAGATGCGGCGAGACCCACAAGGAATGTGGTCCACGTGTCTTGAGTCGCAAAGGCCACCGCAAAGATCGGCGCAAGGGTCGATACGGAACCGTCCATCAAACCCGCTAAGCCCGGTTGCACCCATGTCAGCACAAATTGTTGGTGGGCGGCGGACGCTTCGGTATAGCGGTCATCCTCGGTTAAATGTTCATCTGTCAACTCTTGGGCGCGTTCGGAATGACCGGCCTCAGCAGCGGCGAGATCACCGAGCAGTTTGCGCGTAGCGGCATCTGTCGTGGCTGCAGCAGCCGAGGTGTAGAACCGTGCGGCGTCCCGTTCCATCTGTTTGGCCTCGTCGCGGATACGGTCCAGCGACAGGTTTTCGATCAGCCAGACAGGGCGGCGTGCATAGAAGCCCGAGACATGTTCACGTCGGATCAATGGGATCACATCGCCAAAGCGTGCGGTGTGCAGGTCGATCAAAGCGCGGCGGTGACCGTCCTCTTCTAACGCCATCCCGTCAAAGACCGCCGCCGATGAGGGAAAGTCAGCGCGCAGATGTTCCGCATAGCTGCGGTAGATACGTGCGTCGTCCTCTTCGGATGAGATGGCGAGGGCCAGAACCTCTTGCTCTGACAGGTCGCGGAAACGACGTCGGTGTTCAAATCCGAGGATCATGACGGGGCCTATTAGTTTAGAATGTTTCTAAAGTAGTGACGATGGGAAATTTAGCAAGTCAGAAAAGTGAACCGTTTAGTTCATTTACATCTTGCAAAGTGAACTGATCGGTATAGATAGGAAACTGAACCAACCAGTTTAGTTATGGAGACCCCAGATGAAACCGACCCTGATTGCCCTGACCGCCGCACTCACACTGACACTCGCCGCACCGGCCTCGGCTTACGGACTGGCTGTGACGTTGCCGAACCTGTCATTCCCCGAGACACCCTCCACCCCTGATGTTGGCCAAGGCTGCGTTAATCCCGCGACCCTGACCCAGTTGGGTTGCGCAGCCACTGAATAATCCCTGCCCTCTATCAGCACATTTGGCGGGTCTTCGGGCCCGCCTTTTTTGTTGTCTTGTTCGAGCTGAACCAAACAGTTTATAGTTAGATTTCCACACAGGAGCCTTTATGACCGCAATGCGCCCCACCGTCCGCAAAGGACGCAAATTCGACCAAGTGCTAGAAGGCGCTCGTGACGTCTTTATGGCCGATGGCTTCGAAGGGGCGAGCGTGGACGACATTGCGCGCAACGCTGGCGTGTCCAAGGCGACGCTCTATAGCTATTTCCCCGACAAACGCTTGCTGTTTATGGAGGTCGCCAAAAACGAATGCCGCCGCCAAACAGAGATGGCGCTTGATGAAATTGATATGAGCCTGCCTGCTGACGAGGTGCTGACCATCATCGCGCAGCGGTTCACGTCGTTCCTGTTTTCCGATCTGGGACAACGGGTGTTTCGCATTTGCGTCGCCGAGGCCGACCGTTTTCCTGAATTGGGCCGCGAGTTTTACGAGACAGGCCCCGAGCAGATGCACAAGCTGATGGTCGAATTCCTGCAAAAGGCGATCGCACGCGGAGAGCTACAGATCGACGATTGCCATTTGGCCGCTGATCAATTTGCCGAACTGTGCAAAGCGGACATGTTCCCGCGTCTAGTGTTTGGGATTGATACGGAATTTAACGAGACCGAGATCAATCGCGTGGTCCACGGTGCTGTTGATATGTTCATGTGCCGCTACAAGGCGACCGCATAAACGCAAAACGCCCGGAACACGTCCGGGCGCTTTGACGATTTCCAGAATAGATCAGTAGACCACGACCGAGCGAATGCTTTCGCCAGCGTGCATCAGATCGAATCCTTTGTTGATGTCATTCAGGCCCATTGTGTGGGTGATCATCGGATCGATCTCGATCTTGCCGTCCATGTACCAATCGACAATCTTTGGCACATCCGTCCGACCGCGTGCACCGCCAAAGGCCGTACCGCGCCAGCTGCGTCCTGTGACAAGCTGGAATGGACGGGTCGAGATTTCGGCGCCAGCAGGAGCCACACCAATGATGATGCTTTCGCCCCAGCCTTTGTGTGCAGATTCCAGCGCGGTGCGCATCACGTTCACATTGCCTGTCGCATCAAAGGTATAGTCGCCACCGCCGCCCGTTAGTTCGACCAGATGGCCAACCATGTCGCCGTCAACGTCGTTAGGGTTCACGAAATCAGTCATGCCGAAACGCTCGGCCATTGCTTTTTTGTCGTTGTTCAGATCGACACCGACGATTTGGTCCGCACCCGCGAGGCGCAAACCTTGGATCACGTTGAGGCCAATACCGCCCAGACCAAAGACAATCCCAGTCGAGCCGATTTCGACCTTGGCTGTATTAATGACCGCGCCGATACCGGTGGTCACACCACATCCAATGTAGCAAATTTTGTCAAAAGGCGCGTCTTTGCGTACTTTGGCCAGTGCGATTTCCGGCAGAACCGTGTGGTTCGCAAACGTCGAACACCCCATGTAGTGCAGGATCGGCGTGCCATCGAGCATGGAAAAACGGCTGGTACCGTCAGGCATAAGTCCCTGCCCTTGGGTCGAACGGATCGACTGGCACAGGTTCGTTTTAGGGTTCAGACAATAATCACAGGTCCGGCATTCCGGCGTATAAAGCGGAATCACGTGATCGCCGACCTCGAGTGACGTCACACCCGGGCCAACCTCGACCACAACGCCCGCGCCCTCGTGCCCTAGGATCGCAGGGAACAGCCCTTCGGGATCAGCGCCAGAGAGGGTAAATTCATCTGTGTGGCAAATGCCAGTGGCTTTGATTTCGACCAGCACCTCTCCAGCGCGGGGGCCATCAAGATTTACGTCCATCACTTCGAGCGGCTTACCAGCTTGTAATGCAACTGCAGCTTGGGTTCTCATTTGGGTCTCCCTCCCTCATTCTTCGTCTTAAAAGTCTAATAAAGTGCAATTCAATTCAAGCGCTCAATTCTGTGTGCTATGAAGCATGAAACAAGACCGAGTGGAGCGGAATAAAATGAGAATTGGGATCACAGCCACGGCGCTGGCATTGCTTGTCTCAGCGTGCACACCGGCAGACACTGAAACACCGGCACCCGAACTGAACGGGCCAGCCTTTCCAACGGGCGTATACGACAGCTGCAAAGCCTCTGAATACAAGCAATTCATCGGCCAAGATGCTACAACCTTGGAAACCGAACTGATCCTTGCGCCTGTACGGGTGATCTACCCCGGCTCGCTTGTCACCCAAGACCTGCTGACCAAGCGGATCAACTTTATGGTCGACGGCAACAACACGATTTATCAAATCACCTGTGGCTAAATGCAGAAAAGGCCCTGCCTCGCGGCTGAGCCCATCTGTTCGCGAAACACCCTGAACCTGACGAACTGGGTGGGGGCTAGAATACCGCCATGCCCAAGGGTGCGTTTCGCTTGAGACAAGTTTGGCAGGTGATCTAGGCCGCTTTGGGGTTCGTGAAGGGTTTTTTGGTGGTCTATTCGCGGCCAAACAAAGGCATGGCTTGATTTGCGAGCCGAATGACGCAACTCTGTTCATATGAACGCGCAGCCCCCCTCTCCGTTTCCCGGACGTGCCCCTGAACAGATTGCTTTCCACCGGACCGAGCTGGGTGTGATCCTATCGCTCTATGGTCGGATGGTGGCCGCTGGGGAATGGCGTGACTACGGAATTTCCCATCTTCGCGATGTTGCTGTGTTTTCAGTTTTTCGTCGAACGGCGGAACATCCACTGTACCGCATAGAAAAGCGCCCCAAGCTACGGCTCAAGCAGGGGCAGTATTCTGTGATCGGTTTGGATGGACAAATCTTGAAACGCGGAAACGATCTGAAAACGGTTCTGCGCGTGCTTGAACGCAAGCTGATCCGCGCCGTTGACTAGAGCCTGCGGCGTTTGGTGACAGGGCCGTCGCCCTGAGCCTCAATTCTGATTTTGGCGGATTCAATCGGCTCATAAACCGTTGCCATATGATGCGCGTTGGCGTGCAAGAGCGTGTCGGCATCGACCAAGACTCCGACGTGACCCTTCCAAAAATAGAGATCCCCGCGTTGGCGGTCGGCGTCCAGCGCGATCTCTTGGCCTAGCGTTGCCTCTTGCATGTCGCTGTCGCCAGCACAGTCGATATCGCAGGCATGGCACGCCGCTTGGATCAGACCCGAGCAGTCGATGCCGCTGGTGCTGTTGCCACCCCAGAGATAGGGCACGCCAAAATGCAGCTGGGCCGCCGTCACAAAATCCGCCATCGGATGATCGATTGGGCGCAAATGCTTTTTCGGAACAAACCCAAGCGTCGTTTCGAACATCTTGGGGCGTTCATCTATCACCGTGACGCGCGCGCCGAACACCACGCGCTGCAGATCAACGGACTTAAAGCTTTCGGCGGCGTAGATATGCGTTGCAGGTGTGCTGACCAAATGGGTGGGTGCCGCGGTTTGGGCCAGCGCATCCTCGGCGATATAGCCAACATAGCCATCGCGCACCGACCTGACAAAGCTGTGCCCTTCATGTGTCTCAAGAACGTCCAACTGGGCACCGAGCAAGACCTGCCGATCGCGTTTTCCGTTCGGGCGGGCAAGGAGGTCAGCAACGGTATCGGCCACGTACATCTGTATCCCGATGTCATAGCGCGGCGCATCGGCGACACCGGCCAGCGACATGTGGGCGACCCGATCATTGGCAAAGGTTGTGCGACGGTCCATTTACAGCCCCAAGATTTCTGGCAGAGCGTTCAGGATCGCGCGGGTGCCTTGGCCGACCCCACCCTTGGGGCGCGCAGGCGCAGCGCTGGGTTGCCACCCGTAGATATCAAAATGCACATAGCGCGGGCTGTTTTCGACAAACCTACGCAGGAACAAGGCCGCAGTGATCGTCCCCGCGAACCCACCTTTTGGCGCGTTGTCTAAATCAGCGATTCCCGGTTCGATCATCGATTCATAGGGATCATGAAACGGCAATCGCCACACCGGATCAGCATTGGCCGCAGCCGAGGATTCGATCGCGGTCGCGGTCGCTGCATCGTCGGTGAAATAGGGGGCAAGATCTGGCCCAACGGCCACCCGTGCAGCCCCGGTGAGGGTCGCCATAGAGATGATACAATCGGTCGGCTCTTCGTCCGCGAGCGCGAGCGCATCTGCAAGAACAAGCCGGCCCTCGGCATCTGTGTTGTTGATTTCAACTGTCAGCCCCTTACGGGAGGTCAGGATATCTTGGGGGCGGAAGGCATTGTCGCTGATGCTGTTTTCCACGGCTGGGATCAAAACACGCAGTCGCAATTCCAGCCCCGTCCCCATGATCATATGCGCAAGACCCAGAACCGCAGCCGAGCCGCCCATGTCCTTTTTCATCAGGCCCATTGATCCACCCGGTTTGATGTTCAAACCGCCAGTGTCAAAGCACACACCTTTGCCCACGAGAGTAAGCTTGGGGCCAGAGGTGCCCCATGTCATATCAATCAAACGCGGGGCGCGATCGGCGGCGCGGCCCACCGTGTGGATCATAGGGAAGTTGCCAGCCAACAGGTCATCGCCCTCGGTCACGCTGATTGTTGCGTCATGTTGTTGGGCCAGTTCACGCGCCGCAGCTTCGACGTCGGGTGGGCCCATGTCTGATGCAGGCGTGTTGATCAAATCGCGGGTCAAAAACTCGCCCTCGGCCATTGCGATGACTTTGGCCGCGTCCACCGTCGCCGGTGTCTGAAGCGCTGCGCGAGCGGCAGGTTGAGCACGGTAGCGGTCAAAACGGTACTGACTCAGCAGCCAACCAAGCGTCGCTTCTTCTAAATCTTCGGGCGCAATGCCTCCGGCGATATGATAGGTCCCTTGGGGCAATTTGGCAGCCGCCGTTGCGAGGTGGAATCGACCGCGACGCCGAGCCGATGCTGTTCCCATTCCTGCAAGCGCCAAGGCGATGTTGCCATCTGCGTCTGGCACGGTCGCAACCGAGCCCAAGGCACCCGTAAACCCCTGTGCCGTAACCCATGCCTTTTGCGCAGGCGCCAGGCCCAATGCGGACAGATCAAACGCCTCTGACGGAACCGCGAACAGTGGGATGGTGTCTGTATCGCTAGCAGCAAAAGAAGGGGACATGGCACGACGCTCCTGAAGTCAGTTTTCGGCTAGCCTAGACCCTTTGTCGTCGACCGCAAGCATCCTAGCCTGCGGACATAGGTGGATCGGTTATTGCATCAAGCGATTGTGTCCCGATCCGCGTCAAACGGGCAACGGTGGCGCCTAGTCCTGCGGTATCAGAAGCCTCGGCGCAGACGGTTACATCCGTCGCCACCGAAACGAGGCTGTCCATTCCGATCTGCGCGGCGATGCAAGACAAATTGTCTGCGTGAACGCCTGCTTCGCGAAAACGACCTGCGTGATAGAGCCTGCTGATCGAGACCAATTGATCCTCGATATGTTCAACGGCACGGACCACGGCGTCAGAGTTACCTGTCGCCCCCATTTTTTCGTAAACCTCGACCAACCGATCAAGATCGATGTTTATGTCTTCTGACGGTTTGAGTTGCGTGACAGTTCCCACGACCTGTCTCCTTCCACTTCACTTACCCCACAACAAATCTAGCCAGTGATGGTTCCCAATTCCTTTCCAACCCTTCCAAGAAATCGCTCGAAATTCCCTAAAAAACGCTCTATGTCGACGGCGATACTATGAGGACCTCCGCAATGAATAATAGCAAACCCCTTCCGTCGTATTTGGCTCAACGCTACCACGGTTGGAAAGCGACGACCTATCAAGACAACGCCGTTTGGTATCGAAATTTGGCCGAGAACGGTCAGCATCCACGTGCCATGGTCATTTCGTGCTGCGACAGCCGCGTGCATGTGACGTCGATCTTTGGCGCGGAACAGGGCGAATTCTTCATTCACCGAAACATCGCAAATCTGGTGCCACCGTATCTGCCGGACGGGGCCAATCATGGCACATCAGCTGCTGTCGAATATGCGGTCACCGGCCTCAAAGTTGCGCATATCATCGTGCTGGGACATTCCAGCTGTGGCGGTGTTCAGGGATGCTATGACATGTGTTCCGGCCATGCGCCCGAACTGGAAGAAAAGACAAGCTTTATTGGGCGTTGGATGGATATTCTGCGTCCCGGCTTTGACCGTACGTCAGACATCGAAGACAAGGCCGCACGCATCCGCGCGTTGGAAAAAGAGGCGGTTCTTACTTCGCTTGAAAACCTGATGACCTTTCCGTTCGTAAAAGATGCCGTGACCGATGGACGCCTCACTCTACATGGGTTGTGGACAGACATCGGTCAGGGTGGTCTGGAATTCTACAACGCTGATACGGATGCGTTCCTGCCGGTCTAATTTTCTTTAGTAGGACAATATATGGATCAGATACTTTCGCTTGTTGCTAGCAATCTATTGTCTCCGATCATTTTTCGTTTGCGTTGGGTGTTGCGGCCTCTCTCGCACGCTCGGATCTCGCTGTGCCCGAGGCTGCGGCCAAGGCGATCTCAATCTATTTGTTGTTCGCAATTGGATTTAAAGGCGGCGTAAGTGTTGCCGATCATGGGATTGATGCAACGCTAGGGTTGTCTTTGTTAGCGGGCATCCTTCTGTCAGCAGTGCTGCCGCTGATCGCCTATGTGTTGCTCAACGTTCTCACATCCCTTAGTCGATTGGATGTGGCAGCTGTCGCAGCCCACTATGGATCAATTTCCATTGTGACCTTTGTTGCTGCGACTTCAGCACTTGAGAGTTCGGGCATCGCGTCCGAAGGCTATATGGTCGCTGTCGCGATGGAAGCCCCTGCGATCCTATCCACACTCTGGTTGATCTCGCGCGGCAGTACAGATGCACGGATGGACGCAGGGTTGTGGCGTGAGATTTTGCTCAACGGTTCAATTGTCCTGCTTGTTGGGGCGTTCTTTATCGGCTGGGCTACGGGCGACGAGGGGCTCAAAGAAATAGCACCATTCATCGTATCGCCGTTCAAGGGCGTGCTGTGCCTGTTCCTCTTGGACATGGGGCTAGTGGCTGGTCGTGGTCTTCGCGGAAGAAACGGGATTTTGCGCCCTGGCATCCTCGCCTTTGGTGTCCTGATGCCGCTGATTGGCAGCACCTTAGGACTTGGTGCAGGTTTGCTCTTGGGGCTTATCACGGGGGGGGCGCTGTTCATGGTGCTGTCGGCATCAGCGTCCTATATCGCTGTGCCTGCTACGATGCGCGTGGCCCTCCCCGAAGCAAACCCATCCATTTATCTGACCTTATCTCTAGGGGTGACATTTCCATTCAACCTGACGGTTGGCATCCCGCTCTATGTGGCGGTGGCAAGTGCTGTGACAGGAAGCTGAACCATGCAAACCCACGACGCCAAACTGGTCGAGATCGCGATCGAAGCGATCATGTAACGCCGCCTGCGCGATGCCCTGACGGATGCTGGTATGACGGGCTATACGATCCTGCCCGTCCTCGGGGGATCTGGTCGTTCAGGTGATTGGTCACGTTCTGGCCAAATGTCGCCTGCCAGCGGCATGGTTCAATTCGTTTGTATCATTCGCGAGGACCGTCTTGATGCATTGCTTGATGCGGCGTTCGCCGTGGTCGAACGGCATATTGGCGTGGTGACGATCACCGATTGCCAAGTTCTGCGCGCCGAGCGGTTCTAACGCAAAAGGGGCGCCCTATTGGCCGCCCCCCCCTTTAATTCACATGATCGCTGGGCTTAGCCCTTTTTGAGGACCCGCGCGCCCAGTGTTTCGGCGATCTGTACAGCGTTCAATGCGGCACCTTTGCGCAGGTTGTCAGAGACGCACCACAGGTTCAGGCCATTGTCGATTGTGCTGTCCTGACGGATGCGGCTGATGAACGTGGCAAAGTCACCCACACATTCAACCGGCGTGACATAGCCACCGTCTTCGCGCTTATCGATCACCATGATGCCCGGCGCTTCGCGCAGGATCTCACGGGCTTCTTCTTCGTCGAGGAAATCCTCAAATTCGATATTGATCGATTCCGAATGGCCGACAAAGACCGGAACACGCACACAGGTTGCAGTGACCTTGATCGAGGGGTCGATGATCTTTTTCGTCTCGGCGACCATTTTCCACTCTTCTTTGGTCTCGCCACTGTCGAGGAACACGTCGATGTGCGGGATCACGTTGAATGCGATCTGTTTTGGGTAAACGCTTGGCGCAACTTCTTGTCCAGGAACATAGACGCCTTTGGTCTGGTTCCATAGCTCGTCAATCGCGTCTTTGCCAGAGCCCGATACCGACTGGTAAGTGCTGACAACAACCCGTTTGATCCGTGCACGATCGTGCAGCGGCTTGAGAGCGACAACCATCTGCGCAGTCGAACAGTTCGGGTTCGCGATGATGTTTTTCTTGGAATAGCCCAGCACAGCCTCTGGATTGACCTCTGGGACGACCAGCGGCACGTCAGGATCATAGCGGTAGAGCGACGAGTTATCGATGACAACACAGCCGGTCGCTGCAGCCTTAGGCGCGTATTTCTTGGTCGCGTCAGAGCCAACCGCGAACAGAGCAATATCCCATCCCGTGAAGTCGAACGTATCAAGGTCCAACGTCGTGAGGGTTTTCTCGCCAAAGCTGACTTCGGTGCCGAGAGATTTGCGGCTCGCAAGCACGGTAATCTCATCGATCGGGAACTGGCGCTCGTCCAGAATATTCAGCATTTCGCGGCCCACATTGCCTGTGGCGCCTACGACGACGACTTTATAGCCCATTTCGGGGGTCTCCTAAGGTTAAAGAACACCGTGCATGTAGCCCCATTGGTCGCGATTTGAAAGAGCGAACCCTAGTCCATTCGATCCTGAGAGAAGGCGTAGATAGCCAGACCGGCACAAACCAGCAAGCCAAAGAACAAAAACAGCGTGTCATACGCCACCGCAGGGCTGCCCGATTCAGAGAGTTTGGCCGCGTAAATTCGCCCTGTAATCACCTGCATCAACCCGGCGCCACCAATACCAAAGAGGTTCAATAGCGTGACACCCCGCCCCGTCAGATGGGCGGGAAAGAATGTTTTAGAGTGGGCGATCATGACGGGGAATGATCCGCCACAGAACCCCACAGCGGCAAACCAAAAGGTCGCGGTCCAAATGCTGGAATTGTCAAATGACCAGAGCGCGAAACACGCAGTAACACCAATCGCATTGCCGACAAAGATGACCCATTTGCGCGTTCCGAAAATACGGTCCAACGGGCCATAGACAAAATTGCCGACCACCATCGCCAGCGCCATGACCAGCGTCGCGGTGCCGATCCGCGCGGCATCAGCCCCAAAGATGTCAGACATATAGGGCCCGATCCACAGTCCGCGCAGACCAGCCGCGGGCGCATAGTTCACAAACATCATCGGGAAAATGAACCACAACGCAGGAATTTTTAGCAGGTCGAAAACGCTGCCTTTGGCATCTGTCTCGACACGTTCGGGGTCGTTCACTGAAAACCAAACGGCCACGGCAATCGCTGCGGAGACCAATGCCAGCCCAAACATCGTTTCGCGCCAGCCGAATGCTTCGACAGCCCACGCCATCGGGGCGGACCCAGCGATGTTGCCCAACGATCCCACACCAATCACAAACGCTGCCATCGTGGCAAAAACTGCTGCCGGATAGGTCCGCGCAAAAATGAAATACGACGCCATGAGAACAGGCGAACATCCGATACCGATTAGAACCATTGCGATGTTGATGTGCATTGGTGTGGTCGCCACGGCAAAAACCAACGCCCCACCCGCACCACCAAATACAAAGAGAGTGGCCGCCGTTTTGCGCGGCCCGATCGTATCCAACGCCCAGCCCACCGGCAGCTGCATGATCGCAAATGTGAGGAACCACAGGCCTGATGCAAAGGACAGATCCTCGGGACCAGCGCCAAGCTCGGCCCCCAGAACAGGAGACAGAACCGCCAGAAAAGCGCGGTAAAATTGGCTCAGTACATAGGCGAGCACGAGCATGAATATCCCGAGCGACATGGCGTCTCCTTTTGTTGCTACCGACGTTGCATGCCCGTCGCGTGGAAGCAAGTGACTGTGCGGCCGCGCGTCACGCGTTACATGTCGTTTAGAGATACGGGAGCTCACACTAAGACTAAGGGCCAAAACGTGTTGATTGACGCGACTCCTATGCGCGCTACTTGCAACTCATTCGCAATTATGATGAGTGTTAGTTGCGAACACTTCGCAAAAGAGACTCATTTGGAGATCCCATGTCCCTAAGCCGCTTCATTGCAGCCCTCATTCTAGCTCTTAGTGCCCTGCCCGCTGCGGCCCAAGACCGCATGAAGGTCATCACGACCTTTACTGTTATCGCAGATATGGCCTCGAATGTTGCTGGCGACGCGGCCGATGTCGTGTCGATCACGCGCCCCGGCGCCGAGATCCACGGCTATGACCCGACCCCGCGCGATATTTTGCGCGCGCAGGACGCTGACTTGATCCTTTGGAACGGGCTGAACCTAGAGCTTTGGTTTGAACAGTTCCTATCAAACCTTGATGACGTGCCGAGCGCGACCCTGACCGACGGGATCGACCCGATCAGCATTTCCGAAGGTGAATACAACGGCAAACCCAACCCGCATGCGTGGATGAGCCTCGACAACGCGCTGGTCTACATCGACAACATCGCTATCGCCTTTGCCGCCAATGACCCTGTGAATGCATTGACTTATGCGAACAATGCAATCGCCTACAAAGCCGAGCTGACGGCGACGATTGCACCGTTGCGTGCTGCGGTACAAAGCATCCCCGAGAACAACCGTTGGCTGGTCACATGCGAAGGTGCGTTCAGCTATCTGATCCGTGATTTCGGGATGAAAGAACTCTACCTCTGGCCGATGAATGCTGACCAAACCGGCACCCCCCAACAGGTCCGCAAAGTCATCGACGGTGTGCGCGACAATGACATTTCGGTGGTGTTCTGCGAGAGCACCGTTTCATCGCGCCCCGCCGAGCAGGTCGCTCGTGAAACAGGTGCTGCGTTCGGCGGTATTTTGTATGTGGACAGCCTGACCAAAGCGGACGGCCTCGTTCCCACCTACCTCGATCTCTTGCGTGTCACATCCCAGACCGTGGCCGCCGGCCTGACGGAAAACTAGATGCCGGGATCAGGGATCACTGCACGGGATGTTGCGGTTACGTACCGCAATGGTCATACCGCTCTGCGTGAGACGAGTTTCGAAATTCCGACAGGCACTATTACAGCCCTCGTCGGTGTAAACGGTGCGGGAAAATCGACCCTGTTCAAAGCGATTATGGGGTTCGTTCCAGTTGCTGCAGGCGACATTCGCGTGCTCGGAATGCCGGTGCGCGACGCGCTAAAGAAGAATTTCGTGGCCTACGTGCCGCAAGCCGAAGAAGTCGATTGGTCGTTCCCCGTACTGGTCGAAGATGTCGTGATGATGGGGCGCTACGGCCATATGAATTTTCTGCGCCACCCCAAACAAGCCGATCAGGATGCAGTGACAGATGCATTGGCGCGCGTCGGCATGTCCGACTTTCGCGACCGGCAAATCGGCGAATTGTCAGGCGGCCAACGCAAACGTGTTTTCCTCGCTCGTGCACTAGCCCAAGACGGCAAAGTCATTCTGCTGGACGAACCGTTCACAGGCGTCGACGTTCAAACCGAAGACGCCATTATTGACCTACTCCGCAGTCTGCGGGCCGAAGGGCGCGTGATGCTGGTGTCGACCCACAACCTCGGATCTGTGCCCGAGTTTTGCGACAGAACAGTTCTGGTCAAAGGTACGGTGATCGCCTCGGGCCCTACAGAAACAACGTTTACCCAAGAGAACCTCGAGACAGCCTTTGGTGGCGTGCTCAGGCACTTTGTTCTGGGTGGTTCTGACCTGCATGACGATGACGACAGTCGCCAGATCCGCGTCATCACAGATGACGAGAAACCGTTTGTCATCTACGGGGACCAGCGCCGCGATGATTGACACCCTGCTGCTTCCGTTCGGCTATTCCTATATGGTGAATGCGATGTGGGTCTCGGCCTTGGTCGGGGGTGTTTGCGCGTTCCTGTCCGCCTATCTGATGCTAAAAGGGTGGTCGTTGATCGGTGACGCGCTGAGCCATTCGATCGTACCGGGTGTCGCGGGCGCGTACATGCTGGGCCTGCCTTTCGCGCTAGGTGCTTTTGCGGCGGGCGGACTGGCCGCGGGCGCAATGTTGTTTCTCAACCAACGAACAGGCCTCAAAGAAGACGCCATCATCGGTCTGATTTTCACATCGTTTTTCGGGCTCGGTCTGTTCATGGTTTCGGTGTCGCCAACGGCGGTCGACGTGCAAACGATCACACTGGGCAACATCCTGTCGATCACACCCTACGACACGATCCAATTGGCAATCATCGGCTGTGTCTCGCTCGCGATCCTGACGCTGAAATGGCGCGACCTCATGGTTGCGTTCTTTGATGAAAACCACGCGCGCTCTATTGGTCTGCGCCCGGACCTACTACGGGTTCTCTTTTTTACTCTGCTCTCGGCGTCATGTGTTGCCGCGCTGCAAACGGTGGGCGCGTTCTTGGTCATTGCGATGGTCGTCACACCCGGCGCCACGGCCTATCTGTTGACTGACCGGTTTCCTCGTTTGCTGATGCTGTCGATTGCGTTGGGCGCAGGCACCAGCTTTGTCGGGGCCTACATCAGTTTCTTTCTCGATGGGGCCACTGGCGGCGTAATCGTCTGCCTCCAGACGGCAATTTTTCTGGCGGCGTTTTTCCTAGCACCCAAGCACGGAATGCTGGCCGCACGCCGCCGCGCCCGTGCAGCGATCGAGGGCGCAGTATGATCGACACATTGTTGTTGCCCTTTCAATTCGAGTTCATGCAGCGTGCGTTCCTGATCGCGATCATCATCTCGCCACCAACTGCGATGTTATCGTGTATCTTGGTTCTCAAGGGGTGGTCGTTGATGGGCGACGCTGTCAGCCACGCTGTCCTGCCTGGGATCGTTTTGGCCTATATCGTGGGGATACCGTTGCTGGTCGGGGCGTTTGTTGCAGGGATGATATGTTCGCTTGCGACGGGATATTTGTCGGACAACAGCCGTGTGAAGCAGGATACCGTCATGGGCGTCGTGTTCTCGGGCATGTTCGGTCTAGGGCTGGTTATGTACACCAAGATCAGTTCGGACGTGCATCTGGACCACATTCTGTTTGGAAACATGTTGGGCGTTGGCGCTGACGATCTATGGACCGCTGGTATCATTGCGGTGATTGTCGGCGGGCTGCTGATTGCACGGCGCAAGGACCTGTTGTTGCATGCCTTTGATCCCGGCCAAGCACGTGCGGTTGGCCTGCCTGTTGCGTGGCTGCATTACGGCCTGCTCGCGATGCTAAGCCTGACGATTGTGGCGACCCTTGCCGCCGTTGGGATCATCCTAACCATCGGTTTGTTGATCGCACCGGGGGCAATTGCGTTTCTTTTAGTCCGCAGTTTTGAGCGAATGATGTGGACCGCAACGATTGTCACGCTGATCGCTGGTGTGCTGGGGGTTTATCTCAGCTTTTGGATCGACAGCGCGCCTGCACCAACAATCATTCTGATCCTAACCATCATTTTTATCGCGGCCTTTGTGACATCAGTGCGCCGGACCAAACGGGCCAACGCAATCGCCTAGTCGGGTTTTGAGCGCCCAGCGCGCATCCGAAGGACAGGACCGATGCGCAGGCTCGTGCCTGTTTCGACCCGACTGCGCGTGCGCAGCACAGGCGTTGTTTCCGAGGCGTCAGAACTGCTCTCACGTAGGACAATATAGAGACCGCTACCGATGATCACGGCTGCACCGATCATCGTGTTCAGGCTGGGTCTTTCACCAAAGAACAGAATGCCAAACCCCGTGGCCCATAGAATTTGCGAATACTGCATTGGGGCGACGATGACAGCTTCGCCAGCTTGGTACGCTTCGACAATCAGACGGCCCGCGATCCACGCAAAGAGCGCAATCACCGCCAGCATTCCAAAATGTTCGATTGGCATTTCGCGGTACACGAACGGCAATGCACACCCCATCACCGCAAAGTTTGCACACATCGGATAGATCAGCAGAACAACCTTGCGTTCATCTTGGCCGATCTTGCGCACTACGATCGAAGCAACCGAACCACCAACCGCAGCCACCAAGGCCGCTGCGTGTCCAAGACTCAAAGGCGTCGATCCCGGCTGTAGAACGATGATGACGCCAGCAAGACCGACGAGCACCGCGATCCAACGACGCAAGCGCACAGTTTCGCCCAAGACCGGGATCGACAAGATCGTGATCAACAGCGGCATCGCAAAGAGGATCGTATAGGTTTGCGCCAAAGGCAGGACCGAGAATGCGTAGAACGCGGTCACACCTGTTGCCGTTGCGGCCACCGTACGGGCAGCCATCCACCAAGGATGCCGCGGCAAAAGCGTGCCGGGCGTCGCGTCGCGCATCATCATCACTGTTGCGAGAGGGAAGCTAAGCAGGACCGAAAAGAAGACGATCTGGATCGGAGAATAAATCCCGCCCAATATTTTGACAAACACGTCGTGTGTCGAAAAAACACCAAAAGCCAAAAGCGCAAAAATCGCGCCGCGTACGTTCGCTGTCATCGGGTCACCCTCTTGCAGACGGTGAAACGGTTACTGCTCTCACGCGGCGCTGTCACGCCCCAACAGTGCATTTAATGCCTCAAGCGAGATCTCGGACGTTTTGGACAACCCGCGAGTTTCTTGGCTAATGATGGCAAAGCCTCGCCCAGCTGGCCCAGCTCGTGCATCTTCGATCGCGGCATTGATGGCAATGGTTTGGATCTCTTGACCGACACGCGACACACTATGCAGGCCCGCCGTCAGGGCCTTTGCTTCTTCTTGGTTAGTATGACGGTTCGCGGCCTCGTAGACATCGCGCAGGCATTCGATAACTGCAACGATCGAGGGGGTCATTTCATCGGTAACCTGCGCCAACAGTTTTGCCGCCGCTGGCACGCTGATCGGTGCGCGTTGCGCATAAAGGTTAACAAACTGGCCATGCATCGCAAGGATCACATGACCGGCAAATCGCGCGGTTTTTCGAAAATCCTCGGCCTGCGCAAGGGGGCCAATCTGATCGAGGTGGACATCGATCCCTTCGACCAGTGTTTGCCGCGCGACAAGAAGGTCGTCTAACCGTTTTGACAACGGAACGCGCTGCATCTCGTCAATCGTCGGGGCAATGAGCCGCAACACGATTTCCGGTCCGTGACTGCGGACTGCAGACACGGGTTCCATCTCTTTCAACAGAGCATGTAGTATTTTTCGGTTGCCGCTTTTCATTTCACCTAGACCCGTCAATCTAATGACCGGTCTCGATGATGAACCTTAATTTTCCGTCAAATCCGGAATTAGAATGCGGCCAATTCTGCGATGACTGCATCGCCCATTTCAGTCGTGGTTGCCGGTGTGCCGTCGCTAGCCTGCATCAGGTCACCAGTGCGGGTGCCGTCTGCCAGAACCTTTTCCACTGCGGCTTCGAGTTGGGTCGCCAGATCGCCCTGGTCGAACGAATAGCGCAGCGCCATTGCAAAGCTAAGAATACAAGCGGATGGGTTCGCTTTGCCCTGACCTGCAATGTCTGGGGCGGAACCGTGGACGGGTTCATAGAGCGCTTTGGGACGGCCGTTGGCCATCGGAGCACCCAAAGATGCAGATGGCAACATGCCAAGCGAGCCAGTCAACATCGCGGCGCAATCCGACAGGATGTCACCAAAGAGATTGTCGGTCAGGATCACATCAAACTGTTTGGGTGCGCGTACCAGCTGCATCGCGCCGTTGTCGGCATACATGTGGGACAGTTCAACGTCAGCATAGTCTGCAGCGTGCAATTCGGTGACGACGTCGCGCCACAGGATACCGCTCTCCATGACGTTGGCTTTTTCCATCGAACAGACCTTGTTGCCGCGACGGCGGGCCAGCTCGAATGCAGACCGCGCAACACGGTCGATTTCGGCTTCGGTATAGCGCTGGGTGTTGATGCCTACGCGCTGGTTGTCTTCGATGTGGATGCCGCGCGGTTCGCCAAAATAGCTGCCCGAGGTCAGTTCGCGCACGATCATGATGTCGAGACCAGATACGATGTCACGCTTGAGCGACGAGAAATCAGCGAGCGCGTCAAAACATTGAGCTGGGCGCAGGTTCGCGAACAGGTCCATTTCCTTGCGCAACCGCAAGAGGCCACGCTCGGGCTTAACGCTAAAGTCCAGATCATCGTAGGCAGGTCCACCAACGGCACCAAGCAGGACTGCGTCGACTTCTTGGGCCTTGGCCATCGTGTCGTCATGCAGTGGTGTTCCATGCGCGTCATAAGCTGCGCCGCCGACCAAATCTTCGCTGACATCAAAAGTCAGACCCTTGTTGGTCCCGACCCAATCGATAACCTTGCGGACTTCGGTCATGACCTCAGCGCCGATGCCGTCGCCAGCGAGAATAAGTAGGGATGGGTTAGACATGATCTGCGCTCCTGATGTGTGTTGCACGCGGGGTAAACCGACGCAGCCTCAGGGTCAAGTTTTGGCGTCGTCGCGGATCACTTGGACGAGCTGTTCAGCCAATAACGTCCAGACCCTGCGAATCCGTGGAGTGTGGCGCATCGCCTCGTGACTGGTCAGCCAAAGAGGCAGCGGTTCAATCTCGATACCAGTTGGAATTTCGATCATATCAGGGTCGGCGCGTCCGACCTTGGATAGGGTAAAGCCCACACCGCAGCCCGCGCGAACCAATTCCCAATAGACTGCCGGATTATCGACCCGTGTCTTGAACCAATCGCGCGTCGCATCAAACCCACGTTCGCGAAGGCCATGGATCAACCGCTCTTCGCGGTCATGGCCAACCAGATCGAGCGCCATCATGTCTTCTAGGCTCTCTGGTTTCGTGGTTCGCGCCAAATAGTCGCGACTGCCAAACAACCCCAACGCCATGTCGCCAATATGCTGCGTCACCACATCAAGCTGGGTCGGGCGGTACATTCGCAATGCAATGTCTGCCTCTCGGAACAGCAGGTTTTCACTCTCGTCAGAGGGCACCAGTTCAATGGCGATCCCGGGCTCGGCGAGACGAATGGCAGCGATGATAGGCGGCAAGACATAATGTGTCGTTGGCGCAGGCCCCATTGCCCCTGTTAGGTAGTGCGACCAGAAGCCCAACTCGTCTGCATTACGTCGCCCGTTTCGATCCTCGGGTCCGTCAAAAACAGGTGGCGTCGCATAGTGCGTCAACAAGTGCAGCACCTGCCCGTTCGGCAACGCTACTGGCACGTCCCAATGGGCCGTACTCGACAACCTCTGCACCTCATAGACCTTGGAATTAGGGAACAGGGCGCCATCAACGATCGGCAGGTTCGCGTTGGGAATGTCCCGCCACACCAGATCTGAAAAGTCCTTGGCCTGCTCAGATACTACGGCCCATCGCGACAGAATGGCCATGCCGTTGTCCCCACTGAAAGTGCCGTATCCTTGGGCATCACGGGGTTCTCCAAAGCGGTCGTTTCCGTCCGAATCGAGATCGGTCATTAAACCAGAATTAGGATGCGCGGCATACCGGTGCCCCAGATCAAGCCCTGCATCGTTCGGCGCGTCAGAAAACGCCCCAAGAGCAGTGCCGCCATGGTCATAGTCAAAGCCCGCAAGAACCACGATGTCAGGCGAAACCTCAACCAAAATATCAATCGTTGCAGTGATCTGAGGATCATCCACTTTGCGAATATCCTGCAACAGCAACCCCGGACCATCACGTGACAGGTCAGATGTGAAAAGGGCCACACGCAGAGTGTCTGCACGCGGCCCTGAAGCTAGAAAAAGACTTAGGATTACGCAGGTACCAAGGCACCATCGCGTTTTGCTGCGGCGTAGGTTTGGCGCCGCTTGTCGCTGATCATTTGCGCCACACGCCCCATCGCAATACCGCGCATGAAGAGACTGGCCGGTAAGAACGCCCATGCTGTCATCGTCCAAATCATCGTCTGCGAATTACCCAAAGTGATGGGATCGAAGAGGTCGGCGGCGAGTTTCATGAACGTCGGGATAATGAATGGCAGCAGAAATCCTAAGATAATGTTAACGCGGCCATCGCGGTTGAGGCGCTCAACAACGTCGGAACCCGCTGTTGGGTCAAAGGTGGGTAGGTTCACCCAGACGTTAAATGTGCTGCCACGGTTTGGCCAACCGCCCAAGCGCAGGCAGATCAGGAAGACCGCAAGCGAGATCAGCGAAATGAGATAGCTCAGACCCGCAGCGGTCCGGATCTGCCCCACGAGCGCGGCGTCCGTATCGGATGGCATCATGAGTACAACCAAACGTACAGGTGAGTAGGGAAAGTCGATGGACTGGCCGATCAATGTGCCAATTGCGCTAAGCAGCATCGTCATCTTGGTTGGGTCAACTGCGCCACGCGCAATAAGCGTCAGCAGCAAAACCGTTGTAAATAAGGCCAAGTAGCGGATGCGATTAAAGGGCGGCGCATCGCGGAATTCAACAAGGCTGGGATAAGTCGATCCGTATTCAAACAGAGTGAACGCCGCAGCAAAGATCGCAACCAATGTGACCGTTTGCGTCGTATCCGACGACGCGAATGGCAATAGGAGCGATGGCATTGCAACAAGCAAAACCACAAGAATTGCGCGCACGATGGCGCCTGTGAGCCGTGAAAACACTGCGTTCTTACCCTCAAAATGGACGGATGCGATACGATGCCGCGCCCTTGTCCCAACTTGATCCCCATCTTTATGACGGGTTGCCTCAATCTTGACCAAATTTTGCCTACTTTCACTAAACGCCACAAGCTATTGTTAAAATTAATGAAAAAAGTGGGGCTGTTTTGCGACTGGGGTGGTGCGCGAATGCAACCATTGCTAGGCGGCAGTGTGACGGTATCGCGTGCGACTACTAAATGATGTGGGGTGTGCGGCAGCGGCTACTAAACAAGCGCTGAAATGCCCGGCAATTGTGTTAACTATTGTGCACGCTTGCAAAAGTTGAGATCGGGTATCCGCAACGCTCGGACAGACCAACCAAGTCCAATACGGGCCCAATTTGCAAGATTTTGCGCTTACACAAAATTAAGGCCCGACAAATGTGCCGGGCCCATAGAGTACGGTGGTGGCGCACGGCTCAAGACCGCAGCCCACCTATGTGCGGAAGGCCTAGACCCAAGGACGGGCTTGGGACGCAGTTGCCTCAAAGCTGTCGATCGCAGTGACCTTTTCCAAAGTCTGGCCGATGTCGTCGAGACCATTCAGCAAGCAATGCTTCTTGTGGCTGTCGACCTCGAACGAGAACACTTCGCCGTCAGATGACGAAACTGTCTGAGCCTCAAGATCCACAGCGATGCGCGCGTTTGCACCTTTTTCCGCGTCCTTCATCAAGACAGCGACCTGTTCAGCAGGCAGCACGATCGGCAAGATGCCGTTCTTAAAGCAGTTATTGTAAAAGATATCTGCAAAGCTGGTGGAGACGACGCAGCGCACACCAAAGTCCAACAGTGCCCAAGGGGCGTGTTCGCGTGACGAACCGCAGCCAAAGTTGTCGCCAGCGACAAGGATCTCGGCCGAGCGGTAAGCAGATTGGTTGAGCACAAAATCAGAGATCTCGTTGCCTTCGCGATCAAAGCGCATTTCATCAAACAGGTTAGCACCGAGGCCAGACCGTTTGATCGTTTTCAAAAACTGCTTGGGGATGATCATATCGGTGTCGATATTCAGAAGCGGCATTGGTGCTGCGATCCCCGAGAGTGTGGTGAACTTTTCCATATCTAGTGTCCTTTCGAAGCGTCGGGATTTTGATCCGCGCCGCCGTGGGTCGAAATTTTGTGTAATTTGCGATTTTTTGCTTCTGAATTACGTAACTTGCGTAATTTCAGAGGCACCGCGCGTTGCGTGGTGGTGTTAGGTCCATTTTCTGAAAAGAAAACAGTCATCCGGTGGCCAATGCGATGCAGCGTGGGTGGGGCGTCATGCCCTGAGCGCGACACATATTATAGAGGTGCGCGAGCATCGGGCGTAGATCGGCCCACGGTGCTGTCGTGTTTTCGATCGCATCAGGTGCATCGGATGTGTCCGTTTTTGGACCCGATTTTTTGGTGCGGGATTTGGTTTGGCTCTGTGTCTTTTTCTGCTGCGCAATCTTGCGAGCCGCCAAAGCGTCAGCCTCAGCACGGCTCCAGATTGTGCTGCGTGCCCAACGGCCAGATTGGGTCGTGCCCTGAAGTGGGCCGAGAATACCCTTGTCTGACATATCGCGCATCAGCTGCTCGGCTTGACCCAATTGGAGGCCAAGCTGTTGCGCCAGCGAGAAGACCAAAAAGTTCACCCGCGACGTGGCGGATGCCATCGCAATACGCATTGCACCTGTCGGATAGGCAGCGCGCGACGCGGTTGCGACGGACACTTTGGGCAAGAGAGGTGCGGCGAGCGCGCGCCCGAGCATTTGCAGAAACCCGCGGCGATGCATTACATCACATCCCGAACGTCGGTCAGGTGACCAGTAAGGGCTGCCGCTGCGGCCATGCCAGGTGACACGAGGTGCGTGCGACCTTTGTAGCCTTGGCGACCCTCAAAGTTGCGGTTCGATGTGGCCGCACAGCGTTCGCCGGGCGCCAGCTGGTCAGGGTTCATCGCGAGGCACATTGAACACCCTGCGAGGCGCCATTCAAAGCCTGCCTCTTTGAAGATATTGGCAAGGCCTTCTTCTTCGGCTTGGGCGCGGACGAGACCCGAACCCGGCACGACCATGGCACGCAGACCGTCTTTGATCTTTTTGCCTTTGAGGATCGAAGCGGCGGCGCGCAGGTCTTCGATGCGGCCGTTTGTGCAGGAACCGATGAACACCGTGTCGATTTCGATGTCTGTCAGTTTTTGACCAGCTGTCAGGCCCATATAGTCGATGGCGCGCTGAGCAGCCTCGACCTTGCCGCCTTCAAAGCTGTCAGGCGATGGCACTGTGGCTGTGATCGGCAGTACATCCTCGGGCGATGTGCCCCATGTGACGAGCGGTGCGATGTCTTCGCCTTTGAGCGTGAGAACGAGATCCCAATCGGCATCGTCGTCAGAGTAGAGTGTTTTCCACCATGAAATGGCGGCCTCCCAAGCAGCGCCTTTGGGGGCGTGCGGGCGACCGTTGCAGTATTCAAAAGTCTTCTCGTCCGGTGCGATCAGGCCCGCGCGTGCGCCGCCTTCGATCGCCATGTTGCAGACGGTCATGCGGCCTTCCATCGACAAGTCGCGGATCGCTTCGCCGCAATACTCGATGACGTAGCCGGTGCCGCCGGCTGTGCCCGTAGCGCCAATGACGGCCATTGTGATGTCTTTGGCGGTCACACCGGGGGCAAGTTTGCCGGTGATCTCGACCTTCATGTTTTTGGATTTCTTCTGGATCAGCGTCTGAGTGGCAAGCACGTGCTCGACCTCGGATGTACCGATGCCGTGGGCCAATGCGCCGAATGCACCGTGTGTCGCTGTGTGGCTGTCGCCGCACACAACGGTCATACCCGGCAGGGTCCAGCCTTGCTCGGGGCCGACAATGTGCACGATGCCCTGACGGACGTCGGACACTGGATAGTAGTGCAGGCCAAATTCCTTGGCATTCTCATCAAGAGCTGCGACCTGAATACGGCTGTCTTCGGTCATTGTCTGAGCGTCAGCACGGTCCAGTGTTGTCGGCACGTTGTGGTCCGGAACAGCAATGGTTTTTTCAGGTGCACGCACGGTGCGGCCTGTCATGCGCAAACCTTCAAAGGCCTGAGGCGAAGTCACTTCGTGGACGAGGTGACGGTCAATGTAGAGAAGGCAGGTGCCGTCGTCAGCCTCGTGGGCGACGTGGGCATCCCAGATTTTATCATAAAGCGTTTTGGGGGACATGGGGTCCTCTCCCTTTTGGTGGCGGTGTTGAAAAGTCGAATGAGGCTCATGCGTCACGGGACGCAAAAGATCATAGCTGAAAGCGCAGCATCATCGCTTCTTTGTAGAAGCGTTCGCGCAATCGGGCGCGGTCATCCATATGAAAACAAGGTGTCATGCGATCATCAGATATAGGGCCGCGCCCGATCTCGCAAGTCTGCTTGCATCATATCAGCGCGGCAGGGCACACTCGACCATATGGGGCCAGAAGAAACCACACTCGAACGATCGACCGAGACCGCCGCTGAGGGGGCCACGCAAGACACGTTGGACACCAGTGCCGAATTTGCCGAACTCGGACTAAGCCTGTTCGAGCGGGCCGAAGTGTTCATGACATCGCTGTTTCGACCGTGGAACGCCTATCAGATTGCGATTGCATTGGCGTTGTTCGTGGTCGCACACCTGCTGCGAATGTGGCTGGGGCCAAAGCTGGTCGATTGGGTGCGCGGAAAAGAAGGCTGGCCCAAGTGGCGGCTGCGCCTGTTCGTGTTGAGCAATCAACGCCTGAGGCCCATCTTTTTTGTGATTCTGATCTGGCTGACCGTTGTTGCCCTGCGTGAATACACGTGGCCATCACGCAGCTATCTTCTGACGGTGATCGGAAACCTTGCGACCGCGTGGCTGTTCATCATCTTTGCCACCCGTCTGATCGGCAATTCGTTCATCCGGACGCTCGTTCGCTATGGCGCATGGGCGTGGGTGACGTTGAACATTGTCGGGCTGTTGCCCGAGGCAGAACAGGTGCTGGATAGCGCCGCAGTCGAGGTCGGCGACACACGGATTTCTGTGCTGCTGCTGCTGCAAGCCGCCGTTATTTTGGGTGCGCTGTTTTTTGGCGCTCGGTTTTTGTCACAAACCAGCGCCGCGCGCATTCAAAAGAACGAAGATATCAGCCCGTCGATGCGCGTGCTGTTGGTCAAGTTCCTACAGGTTCTGCTGTTTGGTGCCGCGTTTTTTATCGGTCTAAAGTCTATCGGTTTTGACCTAACAGGCCTCGCGGTGCTGTCGGGTGCGATTGGTATTGGTCTGGGCTTTGGCCTGCAAAAAGTCGTGTCGAACCTCGTGTCCGGCATCATCATTTTGTTGGACAAATCGATTAAGCCAGGCGACGTGATTTCGCTGGGTAAGACGTTTGGTTGGATCAATTCACTGGGCGCGCGCTATGTCAGTGTGGTCACCCGCAACGGCAAGGAATATCTGATCCCGAACGAAGACCTGATCACAGGTCAGGTGGTGAACTGGTCGCATTCCAACGATTTTGTCCGGCTCGATATCTATTTTGGCACGGCCTATGACGACAATCCGCACGATGTGCGCAAGTTGGCAATCGAAGCCGCCAAAGGGGTCGACCGTGTTTTGGCAACTCGTCCGGCGGTCTGTCACATCGTCGGTTTCGGTGACAGCAGCGTAGACTACATCCTGCGGTTCTGGATCAAAGACCCAACCGGAGGTCTGACCAATATCCGCGGCAACGTCTATCTCGCCCTGTGGGACACGTTTCAGGAAAACGGTATCTCTATCCCATTCCCGCAACGCGAAGTTCGGATGTTGGGTGATGAGATGGGTGACGGCGACGGGATGCCAGATCTGGGTGCCAAGGCCGCAGCGTCTGACTAACCCACCGGCGGCTCGAGGTGTTGTTCGATGTGATCCTCTAGCTCGTAGTAGTCGCCCTTTTGTGCGGTGTAGGTGTAGAGGTTCAACGTTGTGTTGGTGGGGCCATCAAAGGCGCCCAGCGACAGGCCAATCCAGTCCTGAAACAGCGGATCAAAAAACAGGGTCGCGCCGCATTTTTTGAAAAATCCGCGGCGGACCTTTTTAGAGGAATGGTACCATGTGACGTTGTCCTCGCCCGTGATTGTGACACGGTTGCGGGGGAGGTCGACGGACGCGAGAAAGTGTCCGGTTGATTTGCGGCAGTTTACGCAGTGACATCCATCGCCACAGGGCAGATCGCCGGTGACTTCAAAAGTGACGGCACCGCAGAGGCAAGAGGCGTGGTGCATGTTCGGGCTCCTGAACTGCTTCGCAATTGGCAACAATGCCGTATTCTAATCACAATCGTTCAATAGTTTGATCGTCAGCTTGTTTACGCAACCATAAGAGTTTTGAAACAAGCTGGACAGTGAGTTTGAAGACCGTAGCAAGTCGCATGTTACCAGACGTTCGCAATATCAAAGGTATCAAGACACGCCGCATGATCAAGCAAGAGCGGATCAAGGCGGACACGCTGGACTTGTTTGGGGACGAGCCGCCTGCTGAGTTGCTGACGCCTTATGTGATTGCGCCTGAGGATCAGGCCCGCGTCGACGAGCTGCAAAAGAAATACACTAACCGCGAGCGTAATATCCGCCGCTGTTGGAACCGCGTGCAGCTCTATATGCCTGAGTTGATGCAAGGGCCGAGCCACGATGTTTTAGAGTTGTCGGCAGCGCATGGTGGGATGCTCGAGGTTTTGCGCCACTATGGTCACAACGTCATGGGCAGCGACTATGCCAACATGGTGTCCAAGCGGAACGGCGAAGAAATGAGACAGTTTCGCAAGCTGAACGACAAGACATTTGTGCGCCAAGAGGATGATTTTGGTCTACCGATCGACAACGCAGACTGGCCGTACCGCCCGATTTGCGAGGCGATTGATCTGCCGATGACGATCTTTGATGCAGGAAAGACCCCCTACCCGTTTGATGACAAGTCGTATGACTACACTATGTGTTTCCATGCGATTGAGCACTACTGCCACCCGGACGATTGGATGGATTTGGTTGACGAGTTCTGCCGCATCACACGCAAGACTGTGTTCATCATGCTGAACCGTTTGGTGCCCGAATTTCGCGCAAAGAAAGACTACAACGAGGCGTTCACGACGTTCCGGCGCAACATGCGGGACTACAACAAGAACGGCTTTCGCTGTCAGGCAACGTTTGTGCATTGGGACAGCGCGTTGGGGTTCAAGCTGATGGCCACCGGCGACTAACCTGAGAAATCGGAGTAATTTGCGAGAGTGCGTTGCGTCTATGCCGCAACGCAGCGTCCCACTGTGCCACATGGTTGAAACGTCCCAAAGCCAGTGTTAGTTTGATCTATGCCCAGCGTCAGGGTCTTGGTGACGTATTTTAAGGAGGACAATGTCCTGTCTCTTACCAAAGATGCAGTTCAAGCTGCTGAGAGTGCCGCACTGATGACTGGCACACGGGCCGCAACAAGCGAAACGCTTCTTGCTGAAATCCTAACCTCACTTGAAGCCGACAAAGCCGAAGACATCGTGCAGATCGATCTGCGCGGTAAATCCGAAATGGGTGACTACATGATCATCTGCTCGGGCCGTTCGACACGTCAGGTGTCAGCGATCGCTGAAAAGCTGACCGACAAGGTCAAATCCGAGTTTGGGATCTTTTCCAAGATCGAAGGCAAAAGCGGTGGTGACTGGGTGCTGATCGACACAGGCGATGTGATCGTTCACGTATTCCGCCCCGAAGTGCGCGAGTTCTACCAGCTGGAGAAAATGTGGCAGGCCCCTGCGGATGCCGCATCGGCTGACTGATGCGTGTTCATATCTGCGCGGTGGGCCGTCTGCGGGCTGGCCCCGAGCGCGATTTGATAGACGACTATTCAACACGATTTGATCGGACGGGCCGGGCCTTGGGGCTCGGACCGTTGTCTGTGCACGAGGTCGAAGACAAGAAGGGTGGCGGCATGAGCGCCGAAGCCCAACTGTTAGAGCGCATTTTACCCAAGAACTGTGTCATCTGCTGCATGGACGAACGCGGAACAGTGATGACTTCGCCCGACTTTGCACGCCGGATCGGTGACTGGCGGGACGACGGTTGTTCGGACCTCGCCTTTGTCATTGGTGGGGCGGACGGAATTGACCCTAGCCTGCGCGCGCGGGCAGATTTCAAACTAAGCTTTGGCAAGATGGTATGGCCGCATATGCTGGCACGCGTGATGCTGTCAGAGCAGATGTATCGCGCAGCGTCGATCCTGTCGGGATCGCCGTATCATCGCGCTTGACGGATTGGCGGTTTTGCCGCGTCGCGATGTGGCGTAAAAGGCCCCAAACAAAGAGGAACCTGTTCTATGATCACCCCAAAGCCCGTTGTTCTGTGCATTCTAGATGGTTGGGGGATCAGCAAGACGGATGTTGGCAACGCGCCTGTGTTGGCCAAGACGCCGACGTTTGATGCGATCATGGCGGCGGGACCAATTGCCAAGCTGATCACACATGGGCCGGATGTCGGATTGCCGACGGGTCAGATGGGCAATTCTGAGGTTGGACATACGAACATTGGTGCAGGTCGTGTTGTGGCTATGACGCTGGGCCAAATTGATCTGGCGATCGAAAATGATGTGCTGGGTGACAAACCCGCGATTGCCGAATTCATCAACACGATGAAGACCAAGGGCGGTACCGCCCATTTGATGGGCGTTGTGTCTGACGGCGGCGTACATGGGCATATCGCCCACGTCATTGCAGCGGTCGATGCGGTGGTCGCTGCTGGGGTTCCGGTCGTGCTGCACGCCATCACAGATGGGCGCGATGTGGCGCCATCGTCTGCAGATGCGTTCATGGCCGAACTCGTCGCAGCGATGCCGGACGGTGCGCGGATCGGGTCGGTGACGGGGCGGTATTATGCGCTGGACCGGGACACCCGTTGGGAACGGGTTCAGACCGCCTATGACGCGATGGTCATGGGTCGCGGCCCATCTACGCCATCGGCTGTGGATGTTGTGGCGAACGCCTATGCGGCGGATGTGACGGACGAATTTATCCCCGCAACTGTGATTGACGGATACGAGGGCATTGCCGAAGGCGATGGTGTGTTCTGCCTGAATTTCCGCGCCGACCGTGCCCGCGAGATTATGGCGGCGATTGCCGATCCGACCTTTGGTGATTTTGACATCACAGGGCGGCCTACATTGGGTGCCGCGCTCGGGATGGTCAGCTATTCAAAGGATGCAGATGCCTATCTGGGCGTGGCGTTTCCCAAAGAGGTTATCGTCAATACGCTGGGCGAATGGGTTGCAAAGCAGGGCCTGCGCCAATACCGTTTGGCCGAAACCGAAAAATACCCGCATGTCACGTTCTTCCTGAACGGCGGCAAAGAGGTCGCCGAGGAAGGCGAAGATCGGTTGATGCCCAAGTCGCCCAAGGTTGCGACATATGATCTGCAGCCCGAGATGTCGTCGGCCGAAGTGTCAGATGCATTCGTCGCCGCGATTGCCGATGGCTATGATCTGATCGTCACCAATTTTGCCAACCCAGACATGGTGGGGCACACCGGCGATCTGGATGCAGCGACTGCAGCCTGTGAGGCCGTTGATCGTGGATTGGCGCGTGTTGTCGAGGCACTGGATGCCGTCGGTGGTGCAATGATCGTTACTGCGGATCACGGAAATTGCGAGGTGATGATCGACCCCGACACGGGTGGGCCACACACGGCGCACACGACCAACCTTGTGCCTGTCGCGCTGTACAATGGCCCCAATGGTGCGACCTTGCATGACGGACGTTTGGCCGATTTGGCGCCAACGCTGTTGCAGTTGATGAACGTCGCACAGCCCGCGGAAATGACGGGCAAGAGCCTGATCGATTGATGTGGCGCGCGGCGATCATATGGCTGGCACTGACAGGTGCAGTTCAGGCGCAGAATCCTGCGGCCGCCGCAATGGACGCTGTCGAGCAATTGAACGCCGCTGGGTTTTTGTTGGCGGATGCCAAGGATGCCCAAGACCGCGTCGCGGCGTTGACCAAAACCGTGCATGCCTACGAAGACGGATTGGCCGCGTTGCGCACAGGGATGCGTCAGGCGGCCATTCAGGAACAGGCGATCAGCGCTGACTTAGAGACACGCCGCGAGGATGTCGCACAGTTG
The DNA here is from genome assembly GCF_000161835.1 of Thalassobium sp. R2A62. Lineage (GTDB taxonomy): Bacteria > Pseudomonadota > Alphaproteobacteria > Rhodobacterales > Rhodobacteraceae > Thalassobium. The sequence continues at coordinate 2,664,440 of NZ_GG697169.2, read as the reverse complement.
CTGGGTGTATTATCCACGCTTAGCCGTGCGCCCACGCCGTTGTTGTTGTTGCATCCGACAGGGCCCACGGGGACCGCGAGGTCCGGCATGATGTTGTCCGAGGTGACGCAGGGGTTGCAGGCACGGGCCGAGGCGCTGCGATTGGAGCTGGAAGAGGTCATGATCTTACGTGATATTCAGGCTAACGCAGCGGCGACTTTGGTTGACGGTTTGACTGGAGCACAACAAGCGCGGGTGACGTTGCGGACAGCGATGTCCGACCGCACCGACCTGCCCCGCAAATTTATCGAAGACTCAGAACAGACCGCGTTGTTGATTGCCAGCAGCGAAACGTTAGATGCCTTTGCCAGCGCGCTCGTGGCGCAGCCATTGGGCGATACGGCGCCGACCGACAGCTTGGCGTTCGGCCAATTGCCCAGCCCAGTGGCGGGATTGGTCCTACGCTATGCTGGCGAGGCGGATGCGGCTGGTATCATCCGCCCAGGCACGATCATGGCAACACGCCCCCGCGCGCTGGTCACATCGCCAATGGCCGCAACTGTGCGCCATGTGGGTCCATTGCTGGATTTGGGCAATGTGGTGATTCTCGAGCCGTTGCCCGATCATCTTTTGATCCTATCGGGTTTGGCCGAGGTCTATCCCGATATAGGCGAAGTGTTGCCAGCAGGGGCGCCCGTGGGCCTGATGGGCGGCGAAGACGGCCAAGTTGACACGAATTTTACCAATCCGGCGCATGGCGCTGGCACCTCTGCGTCAGAAACGCTTTATATAGAGTTGAGAAACGGACAAGGTCCGATAGACCCCGCGGCATGGTTCGCGCTGGATGAGGAAGTGCAGAGATGAAGAAGTTTGTGATGACCGCTGCGGGTGGCGCACTGGCCGGATTGGTGGCGACAACCCAAGTGGCCGGCCCCCTGTTGGCACAAGAAACGTCGAATTCGAACGTCTACGAGCAGTTGGATTTGTTCGGAAATATCTTTGAGCGGATCCGCCAGCAGTATGTCGAAGACGTGGATGAGGCCGATCTGATCGAGGCCGCGATTGACGGGATGCTGTCGTCGCTGGACCCGCATTCCAGTTATCTGTCGCCCGAGGATGCCGCCGATATGCGCGTCCAGACCCGTGGCGAATTTGGCGGTCTCGGGATCGAAGTCACCCAAGAAGAAGGCTTTGTCAAAGTCGTTTCGCCAATTGATGGCACACCTGCCGACGCGGCCGGAATTTTGGCTGGTGATTTTATCACCGCAGTGGATGGCGAGAACGTCTTGGGTCTGACGCTGGATGACGCTGTCGAATTGATGCGCGGTCCGGTTGGATCCGAGATCATCATCACGGTTGTGCGCGAAGGCGAAGACGAGCCGTTTGATGTCAGCATTATCCGCGACACGATCAAATTGACCGCTGTGCGGACACGGACAGAGGGCGACACGGTTGTCTTGCGCGTCACGACGTTCAACGACCAGACCTATCCGAACCTCAGCTCTGGTTTGGCCGAGCAGATCGAAACTGCGGGTGGCATGGAGAACGTGAACGGTATCGTTCTGGATCTGCGCAACAACCCAGGTGGTTTGCTGACCCAAGCGATCAGAGTATCCGACGCGTTCTTGGAAAGTGGCGAGATCGTTTCGACCCGTGGCCGCGAGGCTGCAGACAGTGACCGCTACAATGCGAACCCCGGTGATTTGGCGAACGGCAAACCGATTGTCGTGCTGATCAATGGTGGCTCGGCCTCGGCCTCTGAAATTGTCGCTGGTGCGTTGCAAGACCACCGCCGTGCAATTGTCGTGGGCACCCAGTCGTTTGGTAAGGGTTCGGTTCAAACGGTCATGCCGCTGCGTGGCGATGGTGCGATGCGCCTGACCACTGCACGGTATTACACGCCGTCGGGTCGATCTATTCAGGCGCTGGGCATCTCGCCTGACATTATCGTTGAACAGCCACGTCCAGATCTGGACGCCGAGGACGAGGCCGAAGAAGAGCGTCGCGGCCGCACCGAGGCCGATCTGCGCGGTAGCCTGAACAACGACAGCTTTACCGAAGACGAGCTGCGTCAGTTGGAAGAGGACCGCGCACGTGCCGAGGCTGCCGCTCAATTGCGCGAGGATGACTATCAGTTGGCCTATGCCATCGACATCCTCAAAGGTCTGAGCGCACTGGGCGATCAGTAAAAACATTCAAATGGGGCGGCGTGCGTGATGCAGGCCGCCCTTTTTCTATTTTCAGACACCGGAGCGCGACCATGACCCCTGACGAGATTGCCAAACTGCCTTACCGCGACAATGTGGGTGTGATGTTGGTCAACTCCGAGGGTGGCGTCTGGGTCGGTCAGCGGCTCGACAAACGGTCGGATCAAACCGCGTGGCAGATGCCACAAGGTGGGATCGACAAAGGCGAAGAGCCACGCGCCGCGGCCCTGCGCGAGTTGGAAGAAGAAACCGGCTTGCCCGCGTCAATGGTCACTGTTGAGGCCGAAACCGAGGGATGGATTGCCTACGATCTTCCCCATGAATTGATCCCAAAGCTGTGGAAAGGTCGGTATCGCGGCCAGCGCCAGAAATGGTATTTGATGCGATTTCACGGGGCCGATGCGGATGTGACAATCGAGACCGAGCACCCAGAATTTTCAGCGTGGCAATGGCTCGCTGCCAAGGATTTGGTCCCCAATATCGTCCCATTCAAGAGAGAGGTCTATGAACAGGTCCTCGCAGCGTTTGGAGATCGAATATGATGAAACAGGTTTTGGCGGCACTGGCCGTCGTGGCGGCAACGACACCAGCAGCGCACGCGTTGTCGTGCATGCCTAGCGATGTCGCACGTAGCTTTAAGGCCGCACAGGCGTCCGAGGATCGCTATATTGTCGTACGCGGAGAGTTGCAGTTTAACACCCGTTTGATGCCACGTGGCGTCGATGTGGAAAACCAAATGGTCGACCGCAGCACGACCATTCCAGCGCAATTTTCTGGCAAATCTTTGGGGTTGGAAGGTTTCTCGAATGATTTTGCAACCGATGTTTCGATCAACATTGGCTGTGCTGGGCCGTGGTGCGGCGGCATCGCATCGGGGCATCCGTTTGTGATGTTCATGCGCCAGTCCCCATCGGGATATCAGCTGGATGTCGGGGCCTGCCCCACGTGGAGCTTTGACGGTAGAGACCGCGAAACGGCAGCACGAGTTACATCGTGTTTGCGCGGTCAGGACTGCGAGCCACAAGACCAGTTCTAAGGTCTCTTCTCAAACCGGCCTGTTTGGGCTAAGCGGTGCGGCATGGAAAAGCGCAAGATGAACACACAGGCCATTGGTCTGGACGCCGGGCTCAAGCTCATGAAGTGGCTGACTGGCCTCGAAAACCTGCACTACGGATATTGGGAGGGGCTCGAAGTGACGGCGGGCAATCTGCGCGAGGCGCAAGAGGCCTATACCGTTAAGCTGTTCAAGCTGTTGCCGAGCAAACCCTGCCGAATTTTGGATATTGGTGGTGGCGCAGGCGAGACCGCCAAGAAACTGGTCGCGTTGGGTCACACGGTAGATATCGTGGTGCCATCGCCGCTGTTGGCAGATCGTTGCCGCGCCAATGCACCCGAGGCGACGGTCCACGAGATGGTGTTCGAAGATTTCGAGAGCGACGAAAAATTCGATATCTGTCTGTTCTCAGAGAGCTTTCAATATATCCCGCTGGACGAGAGCCTACCCAAATGCTTGGGCATGCTGGCACCGGGTGGCGAGATCATTGTCAGCGACTGTTTCCGCACGCCAGAGTATTCGGTGGAAAAGATGCGCGCCAAGGTCGGTGGCGGCCACCGGATCGGGGCGTACCGCGAGGCGTTGGCCTCAATGCCGATTGAGGTGGTCAGCGAAGAAGACATCACGGTCGCCTGTGCGCCGTCTGTCGAAATCGAGCAGGGCATGTTCAACGTTGTGGGCTATGCGCTGGGTCGGATTGATGACGAGATGGCCATCGCCAAACCCAAGAGCCGTTGGGCGCTGCACAAGCTGATCGGGTTGGGGATGAACGAACGCAAACGGTCACGTTTGAACCAGCGTTTGAACGAACAAACCCGCAATCGGGACGAGTTCATCAAATACAATCAGTACCTGATGATGAAACTGCGTCCGACCGGCTAAACGCCCTTAGTTCTGGCGCAGTCTCTCTAGCAACCGAGGCGGTGCATAGCCGTCTGGTGTTTGCTCGATCGACAACTGGTATTGCCGGATCGCATTGATTGTCAGTGGGCCGATACGTGCGTCGATGCCTTGGGTGTCGAAACCTGCGTCGGTCAATCGGCGTTGAAGCTCGCGCCGCTCGTCCCCCGTCAAGGCACGGTCATCACGCGGCCAGTTTGACTGAACGACGGGCCCGCCACGCAATCTGTCGGCGAGATGGCCCACACCAATCACGTAGGCATCGGCGGTGTTATAGCGTTCGAGTGTTTCGAAATTTCCAAAAATCATAAACGCGGCCCCTGACGCGCCTCCGGGCAAAAGGATCGTAGCAGAGCCGTGGTCGGGAACTGCTCGGCCCTCCGTACCTGTGACGCCCATTTCGGCCCAAACAGAGGGCAGCTTTTCTATATCGCGGTTGGCGTTCAGGTAGTCAAAATCAGACGGCAGTGTGACCTCGACACCCCACGGTTGGCCCGTGGTCCAGCCGAATGCCTTGAGATAGGCGGCGGTCGAAGCAAGTGCGTCAGTTGGGTCATCCGACCAGATATCACGCGCACCATCGCCGCGAAAATCCACCACATAGTCGAGGTAGGACGTGGGGATAAATTGGGTGTGGCCCATGGCGCCAGCCCAGCTGCCAGTCATGTTTTGGGCTGTCGTGTCGCCAGTTTGCAGGATCCGCAGAGCGGCGATCAGTTGTTCTTCGAAGAAGTCGCCGCGCCGACCATCATAGGCCAGCGTCGCGAGGGACTGGATCACCGGCTGGCTGCCGCGAAAGGCGCCATAGCTGCTTTCTAGACCCCAGATCGCCACAACGATGTGACGGTCGACGCCATAGAGCGTCTCGATCTCGGACAAAAGCGTCTCGTGTTTGCGCAAGGCCGCCTGCCCGTTCTTTACACGCAGATCAGACGCAGCCGTGTCGAGGTAATCCCAAATCGTTTTGGTGAATTCTGATTGGTTCCGGTCGCGGCGAATGATGTCTCTGTCATAGGTCAAATTTCGAAGGACGCTGTTGAGCGTTGCGGCTTCGATCCCTTTGGAAATCGCGCGGGCACGGAAATTGATGATCCAGTGTTCCAGACCAGCAGTGGATCCGTCAGCTTGGGCCAGCGTGATGCGGGCCTGAGGGCGTGGCGCCGTATCAGGTGCGGCCTGTGCACCAATGGGCAAGAGGCACGCAAGGACGAGAGCAGGAAATCGGAGCATGGGCACAAACTTTCACTACTGGACTGAGATCAGCCTAGGCGATTGTCCCCTTAGTGGAAACAATCACGCGAACAGATGTGCGATAGTTCGCCGTCACCGGCGGGTGCGTTTGACCTTGCGTGCCGTTTTCGCGGCCTTCTTTTTGGCAGTGCTGGCCTTGCGACGCGGGCCGCCGCCGGACGGTTTACCGCGCCCCTTGCCCCGATGGCCTGACCCCTGAGGGATCTTGCGATCCTCAAGTTCCAACAGCTCTAGCATAAGGCCACCAGTGACAGGGACCGCTTCGGACAGGCGCACCTTGGCCCGTTGACCAAGCCCGATCACGACGCCCGTATCCGCACCCCGCAGCGTTTGGGTTTCGGCATCATGGTGAAAATATTCACGCCCGATATTGCGCATGGGTATCAACCCATCCGCGCCGTTGCCATCGAGTTTCACAAAGATGCCAAAGCGCGCGATGCCGGACACACGGCCCGTGAAATCGGCGCCCAAGCGGTCTGACAGAAAGCTCGCCAGATAACGGTCAGTAGTGTCGCGTTCTGCGGTCATGCTGCGGCGTTCAGTGTCCGAGATATGCTGGGCCGTATCGTCTAGCGTTTCGATGTCCTGAGGCGTCAGGCCATCGTCACCCCATCCATGAGCAGAGATCAGCGCGCGGTGCACAATCAAGTCGGCGTAGCGGCGGATGGGCGAGGTGAAATGCGCATAAGACCGCAGCGCGAGGCCAAAGTGACCAAAGTTTTCGCGATTATAGTAAGCTTGGGTCATGGACCGCAGGGTGCTGATGTTGATCAGCTCTGCGTTCTCGGTGCCTGCAGCGGCTTTGAGCAATTGGTTGAGATGCGCGGTCTTGAGAACCTGACCCTTGGCAAGTGTCAGGCCGCTGGCAACGGCGGTTTCGCGCAATGCGTCAAGCTTTTCGGGGCCGGGCTCTTCGTGAACGCGGAATAGCAGCGGTGTCTGTTTGGCACTTAGTGTCTCGGCCGCGGCAACATTGGCGAGAACCATAAATTCTTCGATCAGCTTGTGTGCGTCGAGGCGGTCTTTGAAATTTACGGCCGTTACAGTGCCATCTTCGTCGAGTTCGATCTGGCGCTCTGGCAGATCAAGTTCGAGCGGCTGGCGATCTGCGCGCGCGCGTTTAAGCGCAGCATAGGCCGCATAGAGCGGGCGGATCACATCTGACATCATGGCCGCAACACGGTCGTTGGGGTCACCGTCCATGCCAGCCTGAACTTCTTCGTAATTTAGCGCAGCGGGCGATTTCATCAGGCCGCGGTGGAACGTATGCGCAATCTTGGCACCATCTGCGTCGACCTGCATCCGAACAGCGAGACAGGCGCGTTCGACACCTTCGTGCAGGGAACACAGATCGCCGGACAACACGTCTGGCAGCATCGGAACCACACGGTCAGGGAAATAGGTCGAGTTGCCGCGCTTGCGCGCCTCGCGGTCCAATTCCGAACCCGGGGTGACGTGGTGCGCAACATCGGCAATCGAGACCCAGATGACATGGCCGTCTGGGTTTTTTGGATCGTCATCCGCGTGCGCATAGCAGGCGTCGTCATGGTCGCGCGCGTCCCATGGGTCGATGGTGACGAGGGGCAAATCGCGCAGATCTTCGCGGCCCTTTAGGCCCGCAGGTTTTTGGGCGTCCGCCTCGGCCCCAACGTCATCGGGGAAATGATCGGGGATGCCGTGCTGATGGATCGCAATCAAAGAGACGGATTTGCCAGCAGACGGATCACCCAACACGGTCACGATACGGGCGCGTGGCAGGCCCATGCGGCCCTTGGGGCCAGATTGTTCTGCCTCGACCAATTGTCCGTCGCGCGCATCCAATGCGTCACGTGCAAGCACCATCCATTCGCGGTCTTGCCCCTTGTCGATGGGCACGACGCGGCCACCCTCGGAACCTGTGCGGTAGATGCCGAGAATGCGAGGTTTTGTATTGCTGCCGATCTTGCGAATAAGGCGCGCGTCATAGCCTTCGTCGGTTTTGGTCAGGCGGCCCAGAATGCGGTCACCAGCGCCCAGCGCGGGGTCTGGCGATTTGATCACGAGTTGGATCAGTGGTGCGTCGCCTTCGCCGTTCCATTCCATCGGACAGGCGGTCAGATCACCATCTCTATCAGGGGCGTTGACGGTCAAGACCGATACAGGTGGCAGAGCATCGGGATCGCGGAACCGTTTGCCTTCTTTTTGCAAGAGGCCGTCGGCCTCGAGTTCACGCAAGATGCGTTTGAGATCAATGCGCGCGGCGCCCTTAATGCCAAAGGCACGGGCGATATCACGTTTCGAAGTTTTGGTTGGGTTCTGCTCGATCCATTGAAGGATGTCATCGCGCGCGGGGAGTTTGCTCATGTTGGCTGATTTAGCACGGATCGCGGCGGGGGGAAATGCTAGGTGAAATAGCGTTCGAGAATGCGAGCGTAGATCGATTTTAGCTGGTGGATCTGAGCGACCTCAACCCGTTCATCGACAGCGTGCATGGTTTTGCCAACGAGGCCGCATTCCACCACGGGACAGTGGTGTTTGACAAAGCGCGCGTCAGAAGTGCCGCCAGAGGTGGACATCTCGGGCGTGCGGTTTGTTTCGGTCTGAACAGCCTCTGAGATGAGCTGCGACAGCGCACCGGGTGGAGTGATAAAGCTCTCACCGCTGATCTTGGTCTTGGTGCTGATCTCGACCCCAAACTCGGCAGCGATCTGCGATGCTTGGTCATCGAGCCAGTCCGTCAGTGCGGCACCCGTATGAGCATCGTTAAAGCGGATATTGACCGTTGCGCGGCATTCCGCGGGGATCACATTGGTGGCCGGGTTTCCGGTATCGACGGTGACCACGGCCAGCGTTGATGCGTCGAAATGCTCAGTGCCGTCATCCAGCGTGTGCGAAGCCAACCGGTCCATCAAGCGCATCATCGCCGGGATCGGGTTATTGGCCCGATGCGGATAGGCCGAGTGCCCCTGTTTGCCCGTGACGGTGAAATAGGTCGTGAGCGATCCACGGCGGCCAATCTTGATCATCTCACCCATGTGGTTGGGGCTGGTCGGTTCACCAACGAGACAGTCGGTCATCTGTTCGCCATTCGCCTGCATCCAATCCAGCAGGGCCACAGTGCCGTGTTCGGCCACGTCCTCTTCATCGCCAGTGATGGCGAGGATTAGCGCACCATTTGGTGGGGTGGTTTGGACAAAGTCGATGGCAGCGGCGGCAAAGGCGGCGACGCCCGATTTCATATCAGTCGAGCCGCGACCATAGAGAAAGCCATCTTTGATTTCGGCGCCAAAGGGATCGACGGTCCAGTCATTAATGTCACCGATTGGCACGACATCTGTATGGCCGTTGAACCCAAACGTGCGCGGATCAGCGCGGTCACCCCAACGGGCAAAGAGGTTCGAGATGCCGCCACGGTCGACACGGGTACATTCAAAGCCATGCGCGCTCAGCAAAGTATCAAGCAACACCAAAGCGCCGCCTTCTTCTGGAGTGACAGAAGGACAGCGGACCAGTTCAGTTGTGAGAGAAACAGGATCGATTGGTGTGTGTATCATGCGTGGCCTCGGGGCAGTGGTTACTTTTGGTTGTGGGCATTGTCTGGGATCGCGCTGTGGCACTGAGGCGACACATCGAAAGGGTCGCATGAGGATCGCCTTATAAAGTGTTAACAAAACACAGATTTTTGCCCTACCTTAGACACAAATAAATGACCCGAGGCAGGGCACCCTTATAAAGTCCCAAGATGGTCTGTGTCGAGCAGTAAGCGACACAATATATAGACAAATGCGGAGCAACGGTAGTCGTTTGGGTGACTGTCTCAACACATGAGGGTTGGGGCAATGGTAGCAGCAAGTGAGCTGAACATCATCGAAAGTTCGTCGGCGACAGCTATGGCGAACGAAATTTTTGGCGACGGCGTGACCGTTGTCGGAGCATCCTATTCGGGATGGAGCAATTCGTCTGGCATCTACACGGGCGGCGATTCAACGTCTCCGGGTGTTGTTCCGGGTGACACTGGTATCATTTTATCCACCGGTCGTGCGGCGGATTTCACCAACTCGACTGGGTCTTCGAATCAAAGCACGAACACCTCGACCAATACGCCAGGCGCGACGAACGACAGTGACTTTAACGCGCTGGCGGGGGCCAGCACTTATGATGCGTCGTTCATGGTTGTCGATTTCATCCCGACGGGTGACACGGTGACCATGCAGTTCGTATTCTCGTCTGAGGAATACCCAGAATACTCGAACTCGATCTATAACGATGCAGTGGGCGTTTGGATCAACGGTGCGAACGTCGAGCTGGCAGTGGGCGACGGTGGATCTGATGTCGGCAACGTCAACCAAAGCGACAACGAAAACCTGTTCATCAACAACAGCAGCGACGACTACAACACCGAGATGGACGGCTTTACCGTCACGATGACACTGACGATTCCGGTGAACCCGGGCGTCGTGAATTCGATCAAGATTGGCATCGCGGACGTCGGGGACAGCAGCTACGATTCAAACCTGCTGATTGCGGGCGACAGTCTGCAAACGACGCTGATTGCCAATGATGACGCTGTGACGATGAAAGAGGGCACCACCAAAACGGTGGACGTGATGGCCAACGACGACAACACCACCGGTGGGACGTTGACGGTCACGCACATCAATGGTGTCGCTGTCAGTGTCGGCGACACTGTCACATTGGGCACAGGGCAAGAGATCACTCTCAACGCTGATGGCACCTTTGAAATTGAGACCGGTAACGACAATGACACGGCCAGATTTACCTACGAGATCGAAAGCTCGACGGGTGCTACCGACGTCGGTTTTGTCACTGTTGAGACGATCCCGTGTTTCGTCAGTGGAACGATGATTATGACCCCCGATGGCGAAGTGCCTGTTGAGAGCCTGACACCCGGTGATATGGTCATGACCCATGATGACGGCGCACAGCCTGTGCGTTGGATCGGTAGCCGGACCGTCGAAGCAGTGGGCAACTTTGCCCCGATCAAAATTCGCCGCGATACATTTGGTGGGCACAACACATTGATGTTGTCGCCACAGCACCGCATTCTGATCCGTGATGCGCTGGCCGAGTTGCTATTTGGTGATGCCGAAGTTCTGGTATCCGCCAAGGACCTCGTGAACGGCAAGTCCGTCAAGCGGATGGAGGGCGGCGACATCACCTATGTCCACCTGTTGTTCGACAAGCATCAGGTCGTATTCTCAGAAGGGTTGGCGACCGAGAGTTTCTTGCCTGGGCCGCAAACCACCAAAGCGTTTGAGCAGGATATTGTCGACGAGATCGTTGCGATTTTCCCAGAGCTCGATGCGTTGACAGGCAAAGGGTACAGCCCATCGGCCCGACGCACATTGAAGCGGTTCGAAGCCGAAGTTCTGTTGGCGAGCGGTCGCGCTGCATGAGTTGGATTGGGCTCTCTGATCCTGAAGGCGGCACATTCGCACCGCGCGGTTTGACCACATCGCAAGTTGTCGCGACACCGTCCGATCCTATGATGCTGCTGCCGCAAGGCACCTTTCTATGTGAATTGAATTACTTGGCCGGTGGCACGACACTGCGCCTGTGTGACTACAAGACTGTGAACCCTTGGCCAGTGAACGTGTCACTGGTGATTGGGCCGAACGGCACGTTGACGCTGACTATTGTTCAGGGCTCTGAAATGCTTCGAGCACGGCTGACTACGGATCTGACGAACGGCGACAACGGCGTTGTCATTGCTTACACATGGGACGCCCCTGCCCGCAAAAGCGCGCTGTCGGTTTTTATTCCTGAACGGGGCAAGTTCTACGTGACGGACGTACAAGGCGCGATGCCCTTGGTTCGGAAATGCGCGGGTCAGCTTGTTGGTCAGCGGACGATCGAGAACGTGAATTTTGTCGCTGTGTCTGATCAGGTCGAGCCGGTCGGCCCAATGCCCGGTCTGTCTGGTGCGGCTCGCATCCGGACAACCAAAGGCATTGTCGCGGCCAACAAAGTACGTCCCGGCGACTTGGTTCAAATGCACGACGGCGACATTGCCCAAGTGCGGTGGTGCGGATCTGTGGATTTGCCTGCGCGCGGACAGTTCCAGCCCCTGCGGGTACGCGCGCCCTATTTCGGGGCTACGCATGATGTCTATGTAGCTGCGGAACAGCACATGCTGTTTTCGGGTTCCGAAGTTGAATATCTATTCGGTGAGGAATCCGTGCTCGCCTCGGCGCGACATTTGATCGACCACGTATCGGTTCTGCCTGCCCCGCAGGTTCGGATTATGCGGTATCACCATTTCCTATTGGATCGCCCCGGTATCATGTCCGTTTCGGGCGCTCCAATTGAAAGCTTTGACGCAAGCTCGGTCTTGCGAGATCATTCCCTCTTGAGCCATTCGGTGCTCGCTAATATGCCCCCCGAACTGCTTCCAAAACCGGATAAAACAGCTCACCCCTTGCTTCGGGGTTTTGAGACGGTCACACTTGCAGCGCTGCGCGCAGCATAGGACTGGGGGAAGTTTTTGTGACAGTACGACGTATCCTGCTCATTTTGAGCTGTGTTTTTAGCTGTCTGGCTGTTCAAGCCGCTGCACAATCGCTAACCCTGACAACCGTGACCCGAGAGCCGTTTTCGCTGGCACGCGATGGCGTTGACACCGGATTTTCAATCGATCTGTGGAACGAAATCGCCGATGCGTTGAACTACGAGACTGAAATCGTCCGTGTCGGGCAGTTTGGTGAAATGTTTGAAATGCTCGATGCGGGCACCGCGGATATCGCTGCCGCGAATATTTCGATCACAGCCGCCCGCGAGGCATCATATGATTTTACCCAACCGATCTTTGCCGCGGGTTTGCAGATCATGGTGCGGCCCACTGGCACTGGGATTTCGGTCTGGAGCGTCATTCTGAACCCACAGTTGTTGCTGGCCGTCGTTGGCGCATTTGCTGCGTTGATGGCCTGTGGCATGCTGATGTGGGTCTTTGAACGGCGCGACCAAGAGTACTTTAAGGGGACCGCACGCGAGTCCGCCTTTCCCGCGTTTTGGTGGGCGCTGAACCTTGTCGTAAATGGTGGGTTCGAGGAACGGATGCCGCGTAGCCCGATGGGTCGTGTGTTTGGCGTCTTGCTGGTGGTCTCATCCTTGTTCATTGTGTCGATCTTTGTGGCGACAATCACAGCGAACATGACTGTTGGCGCGATCAAATCCAATGTCAGTGGATTGAATGACCTCTATGACAAACGGGTTGGTACAATCTCGGGATCAACCGCAGCAGACACTCTCGAAACTCGCGATCTGCGTTACGTGGATTTCAATTCGCTGGACACAATGTTGGATGCGTTTGAAATCGGGTATCTGGATGCAATCGTCTTTGATGCCCCAATTCTCGCCTACTATGCCAACACCCGCGGCAGAGGAAAAGCCGAGCTGGTCGGATCCGTTTTCTTGCCTGAGAACTACGGGTTCGTGATGCAGTCTGGCAGCCCGCTGGCCGAAGACATTAATCGCGCATTGTTGCGGTTGGTTGAGGACGGGACCTATGACAACATCCGCCGCAAGTGGTTCGGCAACTAGGTTTTAGGTTTGTCGTAGAACGGCGTCATCTGCGCGACGATCACTGCATTTTCAGCAAGAGCGCGCTCCATCAGAGCGCGTTCTTCGTCTGAGATATCGTGCCCCTCGGCAAGCCGGTCCTCGAGCGTGCCGTACCCAGACACATCCAACGGGGCGGTGTCAGCTTGTTTCAAAACGGCGACTGTCTCGCGTACAGCTTCGGCCTCGTCGACGCCGCTGGCGTAGATCATCAGCGCGCCGCCGGTTGATCCTTTGGGTAGTCCATCACCGTCTTTGCGGCCGATTTCGACCAGCAAGGTGAACACTTTTTGACGACTGTTGGGTTTGGCCATGAGGCTTTCTCTTACACAAAACATCAGATTTTCCTGATCTTGATCCTATCCATAAGGTCTAGAAATGGCACAGACAAGTCGTTGACCTAACCGTGGTGGGACCTCAGGTCGCTCATCTGAACCGTTATGTTCCTTAGGGAGATCAAAGGAAATCTCGGCATGGTAGATGCGACAAAATTGACGATTAATACAGATGTAACGGCACAGCAAATGGCCGAAACCATCTTTGGTGAAGGTGTTTCTGTCGAGAGCACGACCTACACAGGTGCGGCAACAGCATCCGGTATCTATTCTGGGGGTGACACGACCGCCCCTGGACTGATGCCTGCGGACACGGGCGTGATCCTTTTGACCGGTAACGCGGGTGCCGTGACGAACGACTCCGGCGAAGCAAACCAGCGAGACGATACATCGACCAACCATAATTTAGCCGGCGATGCGCAACTGACAGAGATTGCTGGGCTTACCACCTACGATACTGCAGTTTTGACCGTCAGTTTTATCCCAGTGGGCACGACGCTCACGATGCAACTAAATTTTTCGTCTGAGGAGTATTTGGAATATGTGGATAGTGGCTTTAACGATGCTGTTGGCATCTTTGTTAATGGTGTTCAGGCAGGAATCGCAGTTGGCGATGGCTCGATCTCAATCGACAACATCAACACTACGACAAACTCGAACCTTTACATCGACAACCCGGAAGCGGCGAGTGTCATAAACTCAGAGCTGGACGGGGTGACGATCACCCTGACCATCAAAGCGGACGTCAATCCAAACGAGCTCAACACAATCAAGATAGGCATCGCGGATGCTGGAGACGGGGTCTACGACAGTAATGTCATGATCGTTGTCGACAGTGTCCAAACACAGCTGATTCTGAATGACGACGAGATCACGATCGATGGCAACTCAACTGAAACGCTGGACGTCCTCGCCAACGACGAAATCGCCGCTGGCGTCACTGCAACAATCACTGCGATCAATGGCAACCCTGTCACTGTAGGCGATACGGTTGTTTTGGCGATAGGCGAAGAGATCACTCTGCTGGCAGATGGAACATTGTCGATCACGCCCGAAGGTGACGACGATTCCCAAACGTTTTCGTACACTGTGACGAGCAGCGACGGCGTGAATGATACGGCCCTTGTGACCGTCAACACAGTCGCCTATTTTGCTTCTGGTACAATGATCGATACACCCGACGGTCCCAAGCTGATCGACGACCTAGAGACAGGTGATATGATCACAACGCTTGACAGCGGTTCGCAAGCTATTCGTTGGATTGGCCACAGCCTGCGCAATGCGACTGGGAACGACGCACCGGTTCATGTCTCTAAGAATGCGATGGGCTAAGCACGACGCGTTTGAAGTGTCCCAAAACCACCGCATGTTGCTGCAAGATGGACAGGCCGAGCTACTGTATGGCGAAGCCGAAGTTTTGGTGAAAGCCAAGGATATGATCAAAGACCATTCGATCCGCATTCGTAAAGATGCCAAGCCAGTGGTCTACTTTCACTTGCTGTTCGAAAAGCACGAGATCATCTTTGGAAATAATGTCCTGTCAGAGAGCTTCTTTCCAGGGCGCCAAGCGGTGAAAAGCTTTGACGCGGAAACGCACGAAGAAGTTCTACGCCTCATGCCGACGATCGATCAGTTTCAAGGGTATGGGTACGGCCCGACCGCCCGGACCGTACTACGCACTTATGAGAGCCGCGTATTGCTTAACTAAGATTTAGTCGCGCAGCAGATCATTGATGCTGGTTTTGCTGCGCGTCTTAGCGTCGACCTTTTTCACGATGACCGCACAGTATAGGTTCACGCCGTTCTTGGATGGCATTGTGCCTGATACGACGACAGAACCTGCTGGCACTTCGCCATAGGACACATCGCCTGTCTCGCGGTCGACGATTTTGGTCGACTGACCGATGTAGACGCCCATGCCGAGAACTGCGCCTTCGCGGACGATCACGCCTTCAACGACTTCGGAACGTGCACCGATAAAGCAGTCATCCTCGATGATGGTTGGACCAGCCTGCATTGGCTCGAGAACACCACCGATGCCAACACCACCCGAAAGGTGGACATTTTTGCCGATCTGCGCGCAAGAACCAACAGACGCCCATGTGTCGACCATCGTGCCTGTATCGACATAGGCACCAAGGTTCACAAACGACGGCATCAGAACAACGCCAGGCGCGATATATGCAGATTTACGAGCAATGGCGCCGGGTACGGCACGAAAGCCAGTAGCACCCCATTCGTTTTCGCCCCAGCCGTGGAATTTGCTGTCGACCTTGTCGAACCAGCTGACGCCCTGTGGGCCGCCCGATTGCATTTCCATGTCTTTCAAGCGGAAGCCCAAGAGAACTGCTTTCTTCGCCCACTGGTTTACATGCCAGTCGCCGTTTTCCTTGCGTTCGGCGACCCGCAGGCTACCGCTGTCGAGTGCGTTCAGCGTGTCGGTGATCGCGTCACGGGTTTCGCCAGTGGTTGCAGGTGTAATTGCATCACGGGCATCCCATGCGGCCTCAATTGCGGTCTCAAGTTGTGCGTTCGACATAGGAATCCCCTCTTATATCCAGTTGTTGGCGCTATACCCTAGGGCAGCGGGTCACGCAATCAGCGCCATTTGATTGAGCAGCCCATTGATGGTGTCTGGTTTTGTGGTCCCTGCCCCGTTTTTGCAACCGCCAGCATCGCATCGCGCAGCTCCGCAGTGCGCCCTGTTGGGTCGCCCATCATCGCGCTGTCGATACGTCCGCGATATTGCAGGCCACTCTCGGCGTTATAGCCAAAGAAATCGGGTGTGCAGACTGCACCATAGCTTTGACCAACCGCTTGGGTTTCATCCACGAGATACGGCGCTGTCAGGCCATACTGTTTGGCAAATTCAGCCATGCGGTCGGGCGCATCAGCGGGGTAGCTCGCATAGTCGTTCGACATAATCAAAGCGACGCCAATGTCGGCATCTTGCAAGGCGCGAATATCATCCGCCAATCGGTCAATTACGGCAATCACATAAGGACAGTGATTGCAAATAAATGCGACCAACATTCCGTTCTCGCCCATCACGCCATCACGGGTGAACCGGTTGCCCATTGGGTCAGAGAGGTCGAAATCCGGTGCGGGTACGCCGAATTCACAAACGGGCGTATCTAAAAGGGCCATGATCATCCTCATCTTGTGACTGGTAGGGTGCGGGTTGGTCGTCTAGACCTATCGCAGAGACGTAATTTGTAAAGTGAGACGACCATGACCGAGCATCGCAATCACCCCTTCCGTCGCAGTGGCCAAGACCGCGAAGCCGTAAGCCACGTGCCTGATACGCCTCAAACGCGCGCACCAGCGTACCGCTTGGGTTTTGCGGACGAGGAATTCTTGTGCCGCGACGAGCTGCGCCCTGTTCGATTGCAGTTGGAATTGCTCAAGCCTGAGATGCTGCTGGACGAAGAAGGTGTCGACAGCACGATCGTTCTATTTGGCGGCGCGCGGATTCCTGAACCAGCCAAGAAAGACACCGCACGGACAGAAACACTGGCCGAGCTGACAGAATTTTACGCCGAAGCCCGTGAATTTGCGCGGCTGATGACGCTGAAGTCCATCAAAGACAGCGGCGGGCGTGAGAACGTGATCGTCACTGGCGGCGGCCCCGGCGTAATGGAGGCAGGCAACCGCGGCGCGATTGATGCAGGCGGTCGGTCTGTTGGTTTGAACATTGTCCTGCCGTTCGAGCAGGCCCCGAACGAGTACGTGACACCCGAGCTGTGCTTTAACTTTCACTACTTTGCCATTCGCAAGATGCATTTCCTGATGCGGGCTGCGGCAATCACGGTATTCCCGGGTGGGTTCGGCACATTGGACGAAATGTTCGAGACGCTGACGTTGATTCAAACGGGTCGCATGGAAAAAGTGCCGTTCCTGCTGTTTGGCAAGGATTTCTGGACCAAGATCATCAATTGGGAGGCGCTGTCGGATGCTGGCACGATCTCGGCAGAAGATCTGGATCTGTTCGTGATGGTCGACACTGCCGCGGAGGCAATGGATGCGATCGCGAATTGGGAAGGCGTAGGAGAAAAGCGCGGCGAGGTTCCCGGGCGCTAAGCGCGCCTCGGGACTTTTGCAGATCAACGCCAAACTAGGGGTTAAGCGTTACCGCTGATCCCTGCTTCGGCTTCGATCTGTTTGCGCGATTTGCGCGCCCGTTCAGTCGCAGACTTGAGCTGTCCACAGGCCGCCATGATATCTTCGCCACGCGGCTTGCGGATCGGGCTCGCGTAACCCGCTTTGTAGATGATGTGCGCAAAGGCACGGATGCGGTTGTTCGAGCTACGCTTGTAAGGCGCACCGGGCCATTCGTTGAACGGGATCAGGTTGATCTTGGCTGGGATGCCTTTGATCAATTCGACCAAACGGTGTGCGTCTTCGTCTGTGTCATTCACACCGTCCAGCATGACGTATTCGAATGTGATGCGTTCAGAATTGCTGACCTTTGGGTAGGCGCGCAGGGCGTCTAGCAATTCGGCAATGTTCCAGCGTTTGTTGATCGGCACCAATTTATCGCGCACGTCGTCGGTGGTCGCGTGAAAAGACACGGCCAACATACAGCCGATTTCTTCGGCAGTTTTTGCGATCTCTGGGACAACGCCACTGGTCGACAATGTGATGCGACGGCGTGAAAGCGAAATGCCCTCGGGGTCCATTGCGATCTTCATCGCGTCGCGGACGCCTTCGAAGTTATAGAGCGGCTCGCCCATCCCCATCAGCACGATGTTGGACAGCAAACGCGCCTCGTCGTTCGGGGTGCCGGGTTCAGGCCATTCGCCAAGATCGTCGCGTGCGACCATGACTTGGCCAATGATTTCGGCGGGTGTCAGGTTGCGCACCAATTTCTGGGTGCCTGTGTGACAGAACGAGCACGTCAGCGTGCAGCCAACCTGAGAGGAAATACACAGGGTGCCACGACCCTCTTCGGGGATGTAGACGACTTCGACCTCGTGGCCACCCGCGATGCGCACCAGATATTTTCGCGTGCCATCTTCGCTGACCTGTTTGGTCACAACTTCGGGGACTTCGATCACAAAGTTCTCGGCCAGTTTGGCGCGGTAGTCTTTGGACAGGTTTGTCATCTCGTCGAATGACCGCAGTCCTTTGACATAGATCCACTGCCAGATTTGGCCGACGCGCATCTTGGCCTGTTTTTCTGGCGTGCCATGCTCAATCAGCACATCGCGCATCGCATCGCGGCGCAAACCAACAAGGTTGATCGGACCCTCGGGCAACTTGCGCGGGATCGTGTGAACGTCTTGGGTGATCGGAGCGGTGGCCGACATGGAACTAACCTTTGGTGGATTCTGCCGCCCCTATATAGGAGCACGCCGGAAATGCAAAACCCCGCGCGGTGTCGCACGGGGTTTCATCAATCGATCTGGTCAGGCGTCTTAGCCCGCGCAGCGCTTGGCCGCGTCATCGCTGGCGGCGGTAAAGCCCAAGAGCGAGAAGGTATCTTTGGTGATCGTGCCGCGACCGGAACGTGCGGTCATGATGGCATTTGCACCACGCTTCATCGCGGCGATGATGCGAGCATCGTCTTGTGGTGTCGCAGGCCACGCCCACTCACCCTCGGTAAAGAGTTCATAGTCGGTGCCGTCGATGTTCATCGACACGGTCGAGCCGCCCGCAAACGGGTAGCCGCCCGTGAATGTCACCTGTTCTTTGACGTTCGCGCCGGGGCGGTTGAACACAAAGAGCAAAATATCACCACGGCGCACAGCAACTGTGTTGCCGTCACGAGTGTTGACCGTTTCCTTGGGCGCCGAGACGGCCCAGCATTCGGTGGGGTTGCTTTCGACGAACACGGACCAGTCGGTGTTTGCCGCTACGCGGTTGTTTGTTTCCTGTGCTGCGATAGGTGTCGCGAGACCCAAAATCGCAGCTGTGCCGAGGGCACAGACCATCTTTGAAATCATACTTACAGCCTCCAAGCTGCCCTTGCCTCTGTCTAACCGGTCTGCGGCACCTTTTTGGCGTCCTGTTTTTGTGACCGGTTTCACTCAAACTCGATACAGCTTACTCTAGCAAGAAAGCCCTTTGTCGCGAAACCCCTATTGGGCGGAAAATCGCGAAGAATTGAGGGCATAGCGACGTTGGAGAGCGTAAAATGACCAATTTGCCAACCCTTGTAGAAATCTGGCGGGGGGAACTCTTGGAAAGCGCGCATAGCGGGCATGTGGTGGTTTGCGATGCCAGCGGTGCGATTGTCGAGGCATGGGGCGATCCCAGCGCAGTGATTTACCCAAGGTCATCGTGCAAGATGCTCCAAGCGCTGCCTTTGATCGAAAGCGGGGCTGCCGCGGCGGCGGGATTGCGGTCAGAACAATTGGCGCTGTCCTGTGCTTCGCATCAGGGGGCCGCGATCCATACCAACCGTGTTGGTGTGTGGTTGGACGGTCTGGGCCTATCCCAAGATGCATTTCGCTGTGGTCCCCAAGACCCGAATGACCGCCCAGCCCGTGACAGATTGATCCGAGCAGGCGAGAGCGCATGCCAAATTCATAACAACTGTTCCGGCAAGCATGCTGGGTTTTTGACGTACACTCAGTATGTCGGCGCGGGAGCCGAGTATCACGAGATCAGCCACCCTTTGCAGGTCGCTATCAAGCAGTCGTTTGAAGAGGTGACACAAGAGGCCAGCCCGATGTGGGCTGTCGACGGCTGTTCGGCCCCCAATCACGCGACGACGGTGCATGGCTTGGCACGGGCCATGGCGACATTTGCAAGCGCACATACCCGCAGCGATACACGGTCAAAGGCGGCTGCATCTTTGGTTGACGCGATGCGGACGCATCCCGAATTGGTCGCGGGCGAAACCCGCGCCTGTACAGAAATGATGCGTGCAATGGAAGGACGCGTGGCCATCAAGACCGGTGCCGAGGGGGTATTCGTGGCAATCCTGCCCGAGCAACAGATCGGCATCGCCGTCAAAGCGTTGGATGGCGCCACCCGCGCCGCCGAGGCGATGATCGCGCAAGTTCTGATCAATCTAGGTGCATTGGATGCCGCGCATCCTGCGGCACTGAAACGGGTGGGTGGGCCGATCAAGAATTGGAATGGGATCACCACGGGCTATACCCGAGCTGCATCGGTTTTGCAGCGCGGCTAGGTGACAAATTCGTCCCGAGCGTACCCTTGGACAAACAACAGCGCGGTGAGGTCGCCGTGGTTGATCCGCACATCACATTGTGCCGCGACCGCGGGTTTCGCGTGAAGGGCAACGCCTGTGCCCACGCGGGTCAACATCCCGAGGTCATTGGCCCCGTCACCAACTGCGATAACATCCGCGTCGGTCAGGTCGAGTTGCGCTGTGATTTTTTCTAGCGCATCAACCTTAGCCTGTTTGCCAAGGATCGGCAGACCCACCTCGCCCGTTAGTTTTCCGTCTTGGGCGATCAACGTATTCGCGTGGTTTTCGTCAAAGCCAAGCCGCCCTGCGATGGCAGAGGTGAAGGCGGTAAAGCCACCCGAGACTAGCGCGGCATAGGCGCCGTTCGCCTTCATCGTCGCGAGCAGTTCAGGACCACCGGGCATCAGCGTGATCCGTGTCTCGAGGACCTGTTCAATCACCGTTTCAGGCAGCCCTGCGAGCAGTCCAACGCGTTCGCGCAATGCACCGTCAAAATCAATTTCACCATTCATCGCCCGTGCTGTGATGTCAGCGACGCGCGGACCAACGCCAGCCTCGTCCGCCAGTTCATCGATGCATTCTTGTTGGATCATGGTGCTGTCCATATCCGCCAAGAGCATCTTTTTGCGGCGACCTTCAGTCCGTTGACAGATCAGATCAACGCCAATGGATTGCAGGTCGACCCATACGGTTTCAAAGTTAGCGGGACGCGCGCCAATCACAAATTCCGCCGCCTCGCCAACAGCTAGCCACTGTGCCTCACCGCCACCCCAAGCATTGCGCAGGTTTTCAACGACCTCGCGGGTCAGCGATGGGTTTTTAGGATCAGTGATGAGCGTTGCGATGAACATGCGAGGTTTCCTATTGGCGTCAAAGGCGTCGCAAAAAGCGAGTTGAGCGGCGCTATAGTTTCATTTTGGCTGATGTGGAACCCCCGAGAGCCCCGTATTTGGGTCAGTGGGACACCCTTCCCCAACGAAGGCCCCCCCTGAGCTGTCAGCAAGAACCGCATTGACAAGCGTTGTCTTCCCGGCTCCCAAAAAGCCGGTCAAAAGCGTTACCGGGACACGTTGATCAATCATGCGGCACTATCCAAACCTGCGATGGTTAGGCAAAAACCGACCAGTACCATGCAGATGGTGTCGGAACCCCGTATCGACGTTGATGAATGCTTATGAGTGATGGTTTCAATGTACATCCCTGGGCTCCTGTCGCGTCGAACTTTGAACATCTGCAATCGTTGTTTGCCCAAGGCGCTCGACCAAACTCTGTTCGATCTCTTTCAGGATCTGTTGGACTCGTACATCTAGAGCGCGCTCTACAGCACATGTATCTGTTTTTATACGCTGTCCGGACACAACGAGGTTTTCTCCAAGCGCCGCATATACGTCGGCCAATGTGATGTGCTTTGTTTCGCGGCCCAATCGCCATCCGCCAGAATGGCCGCGCTCAGATGTCAGCAGACCCGCCGCACGTAACTTACCCAAAACGCGGCGGACGACGACTGGATTGGTTCCAGCGTGATCCGCGATCTCGGCGGATGTTTGGGCGTCGTCCGTGTCATATGCCATGTGACTGAGCGCGTGGAGCGCGAGCGATAAGCACGAATTTCGTTTCATGCGATTGCTCCGTGCCCTTCAGTAAATATAGTAACAACTATTGTTACGATAAACTCATCGATTGCATAGCCCCACACTGCTTTCTTGGCAAATCGACGCCGACCTCTTGGTCTAAGGCAATGATCAGTTGGCAGCGCCAAAAGGAACGACCTGAGCTACATCGACCAACTCGATGAGTTTCCTGAGCAGCGATAGAGACGTTAACCTTGATCGCAGAATAGAGTGGTTTGTGCCGCAACATAAGTGTTGAGGCACAAACCGTCGGCTATCTTATTCTAGGCAATCAGCCAACGCAGTTGCCATATTACTGATCAACTGCGGATAAAGTGTTGCCCCCGGTTCTAGGTCAGAACCAAGAGGATCAATCACACCGGTGTTCGCTTCTGATCCGTCCAAAACAGTCGTCACAAGGCCTGCGTTGAATTGCGGCTCAGCCAGAACACAGGAAATGCCTTCGTCTGCAATACGAGCTTGAACTTCCGCAATACGAGCCGGACTTGGGTCAGACGCATCACCGATTGAAATCGCACCAGAGGCCGGGAAGTCGAAATCAGTTTCAAAATACTGATAGGCATCATGGAAAACGACGAAACTTCCGCCGCGCACCGGATCAAGGGTGGCGTTCACTTGCGTGACGAGGGCGTCCATCTCGGCGCGACCCGCTGCTGCGTTGGCAAAATATGTGCCTGCATTGTCAGGATCAGCGACCGAAAGCTGGGCTGCGATTACGTTGAGCCAATTCGCGGCATTCTGCGGTGACAACCAAGCATGTGGATCATGCGCGCCGTGATCGTGACCTTCGTGACCGGCATGATCGTCACCGTGATCGTCGTGGTCTTCGTGGTCTTCGTGGTCTTCGTCTTCGGCATGCTCATCGTGGCCATGGTCGTCGTGACCGTCTTCATCGGCATGCTCTTCGCCGTGGTCATCATGGTCTTTTTCTTCAGCATGCTCGTCGTGGTCATGATTGTCATGACCGTCTTCCTCATCATGATCTTCATCGCCATGATCATCGTGGTCATGCGCTTCAAAAAGAGCGCCTTCGCGGAATTCCAATTTGATCGTGCCTTCAGATTCCAGCAATATCGTCACGGCGGCGTCAGGTGCCAAATTTTCAATCGTTTCAGTCAGCCATGGTGTCAGATCAGGGCCGATCCAGAACACAAGGTCCGCCTCTTGCAATGCAGACGCCTCAGAAGGGCGCAGGCTGTATTCATGCGGGCTGGCGCCAGTTTGAATGATCAGATCAGGAGCGCCAACACCGTCCATCACGCGGGCAACGAGTGAATGCACTGGAGCAATATCGGCAGCAACGCGAGGGACCTCTGCAAAGGCGACACCTCCCATCAAGGTAGCAGTTAAAGAGAGAGGAAGGAGCGTTCTAGACATCGGGTTACCTATGTGATTGTATAACATTGCGTCAGTCCTAAACAAAATGTAATAACATGACAAGTGATCCGGCAAAAAACACCACTGACGACCCGCTTGGGTTCGCACAGCATGACCACAGTGGCTGCGTTGGCGACGCACTTGCCGCGGCCGAATCATACTGTTCGGCAGAAGGGCTACGTTTCACGCCCGTGCGCCGTCGTGTCTTGGAAATTTTGTTGCAGGATCATCGCGCAGTTGGGGCCTATGCGATCCTTGACCAGCTGCGAGAAGAAGGCTTTGGTTCCCAGCCGCCCGTTGTTTACCGTGCACTTGATTTCCTGGTCGCAAACGGCCTCGTTCACAAGATTGAACGCTTGAACGCGTTTATCGCTTGCGCGCACCCAAGCCATGCACATGCCCCCGCGTTCCTGATCTGCCGCCTCTGCGATTCTGTTGCCGAAACGCACTCTTCACCTGCCAAAGGCACTTTGGGTGATGCTGCCAAAGCAGCGGGTTTCCTGATTGAACGCACTGTGGTTGAGGCAGAGGGTGTTTGCCCTGACTGCGCCGACAAGGCCGACACATGAGCCTTGTGAAAATGAGAGACGTCAGCGTTAGTTATGGCGGAAAAATAGTACTGTCACATGTTTCTTTGCGTATTGCAGCGGGCGAGATTGTGACGATTGTGGGTCCAAACGGATCCGGCAAAACTAGTCTGTTACGTACGATTATTGGTGCTGTAAAACCATCACAAGGTCATGTCGATCACGCACAAGGGGTCAAACTTGGTTATGTGCCGCAACGGCTGCATATTGACGAAACGCTGCCGATTACTGTGTCACGATTTCTCAAGTTACCGTGCCGGTTGAAGCATGACGCAATCACTCAGGCGCTCACACAAGCCGGTGTGCCAGAGTTATTCGATGCCCAGCTTTCAAAACTGTCAGGCGGCCAATTCCAACGTGTCCTGCTTGCAAGGGCGTTGATCGGAGAACCTGACCTACTATTGCTGGACGAAGCCACGCAAGGCTTAGATCAACGCGGCTCTGCGGCTTTCTATCAGCAAATCGAACAGGTGCGACAAAACACTGGCTGCGCCGTTTTGATGATCAGCCATGAATTGCATGTCGTGATGAGCGCATCTGACCGCGTGATTTGCCTCAACGGGCATGTCTGTTGTGAAGGGACACCCGCCGTCGTCGCCTCTGCCCCAGAATATCGCGCGCTCTTTGGAACAGGTACCGGCGGTGCGCTGGCTCTTTATCGACATGAGCATGATCACAGTCATGACAATTGTGACGATAGCCACGACCATCAAAGTACCGAGGCCGCTGAATAATGCTAGATGATTTTATGGTTCGTGCGACCCTAGCGGGAATCGGAGTAGCCTTTGCAGCCGCACCTTTGGGATGTTTCGTAGTCTGGCGGCGGATGGCCTATTTTGGTGATGCCACTGCACATGCCGCCATTCTTGGAGTGGCACTATCGCTCGCGTTCTCCATGTCGATCTTTGTTGGCACCGTGGTTGTGGCCCTCTTGATGGCCCTCACAGTTAATTTTTTATCGAGACGGGGCTATGCAATGGATACGTTGCTAGGCGTTCTGGCGCATTCTGCGCTGGCGTTTGGTTTGGTTGCCGTTTCGTTTTTATCGGGCATACGAATTGATCTGATGGCCTATCTTTTTGGCGATATTCTCGCCGTATCACGTGGTGATCTTGCCGTGATCTGGGGGGGGGCTTTGTTGGTAGCGATATTGATATGCTGGCGCTGGTCGGCGCTTCTGACGGCCACGTTGAATGAAGATTTGGCCTATGCCAGTGGGATCAACCCAAAGCGAGAACAGTTAGCCTTGACCATCGCTTTGGCCATCACAGTGGCAGTTGCGATCAAAGTCGTGGGTGTCTTGCTGATCGCTGCCATGCTGATCATTCCATCCGCCGCAGCTCGCCCGTTGTCTCAAACGCCAGAAGGCATGGCACTGATCGCGGGTCTGATTGGAGCACTGTCTGCTAGTGTTGGCCTACGCGCTGCCTATGTGTTTGATACACCCGCAGGGCCATCCATTGTTTGCGTTGCTGCAATCACCTTTTTGGTGTCGAGTGTCCTTAGAGGTCTTCGAACAGCTAGGTGAAATTGCACCAAACCCCCAGAGCGGTTACTTATTTGCCATCAGCCAAAATCTGTTTCGTCCACATCCTCGATGGTCGATCTCGGTCGCAGTGAAAGGGCGGATTGAATTTCGCGCCTCAGACTAGCTTCCAATGGCCGGTCTGGCGACATCAACCGCAACGCAGCGATAAGCGTGCCGCACCTGCAAGGGAATGCTGCGTCAGCGAAGTGCCAAAATCGAATGACGGTTTTGTCCCGCATTGTGTGAGTTCGGGCAGAGCGCAGCGAACAGCGGCGCTTTAGAGACCTGCAGTCCCCCATTGCCGGAGCGGCTGGTAGGGCCCTTCTGATGGGATGGTGGCTTGAGCGACGCCCGAAAGCCGGCCGTCGAAATCAAGATTGATCCCTGAGCTTGTATTTGGGTGCCGGACTAGCGTCACTCCGGTCCATTTCGACCTTGCGCTCTTCTAGTTCTGCTTCAACTGCTTCTCGGCGGCCTTCACTAATTTCAAGCTGGTCTCCAGTTGCGGGCGCAGCTTCGCGTAGTTCGAGCCCTCGCTCAACAAGCCGTGCAACGCAGCCACGGACGCTGTTTGCGATTGAATGAGCACCGACACGCAGGCGGCAAATCTATCCATCTGGCTCTACATCTTCGTCGTCAAGCGTGCCTCTAACCCGCTCAATTCCTTTGCTGAGACCTCGCAGGCCGTCACCAACCGCTCGACGCAGGCGAGCAAGTCGCGTTCCAAGGCTGTCAGGGGTGTCGTCATCTAATCCTCCTCGATCTTGATGCAGGTCACTGATCTGCCGCCCAGCGTGCAGGTCCTCAGGCGCGTCGTGGTCGGGTCCAGCACCAGCCAGGTCCCGTCCGCCCTGTTGATCCGCGTCAGGCCCAAGTCCGTCAGTTCCGAGCTCGCCAGCATCAACGTCCAAAGCAAGCTCGCGGCCATCATCGAGACGATCCCCACCAAGAATGTCCCCGTGATCAGCCAGGGCGAGATCGTCAGCCAGCTCTTGTTCTGTCGCAGAAAGCTGCGGGTATCGCTCTCGATTGTACGCTGCGCGATGGTCGCAATGTTGCTCAAATCGGCCCTGAAGCTCTCTAGCTGGGATTCCATCGAGGCGGCGTAGTCCTGCCGGATCGTGTCCAGCTCTGCGTTCAACTTCTCGCTCAGCCGTGTCGGCTTGCCAGTCTTCATGGAAAATCTCTCCTTTCAAACGCCAGCGTTCGCCGGTGTCGGGGTCCTGGGCGGTCAGGTAGGCTTTGCCCGCGCGGGGGATGTCGAAGCCCGCATCGACGAGCGCGTCGAGCATACTGGCGCGGTCGGTGATCAGGCCGACGCTGATCTGATCTTGCAGCCACATGTGCAGCTCGTCACGGCCTCGAGCGCGGGTTGGGGTCTCGATGGTGTCGCGGACCTCTTGGGTGCGCTCCAGCTCCATCGGATCGGCCCAGCCGTGGCGCTGGTTCATCACGTCGCGAAGGCTGTCGAAGGCTTTCTCGTAGCCGGGCGGCGCGATGTTCAGGCTCCGCCCCGAGGTCAGCTCCAAGCGCGGCGTGCAGAAGTGAAGCTCGACACGGTCTTCGTGGGTATGTCGGACCCAGAGCACCTCATATTGCTCAGGGTCCAGCCCCGCGAAGGCCAGACGCTCGAAGTGGTCTATGACCTCGGCCTGCGGTTCATCGGTCGGGGTGTCTTCGGCGGCAAAACTGATCACGCCAGCACGATAAGTCCACTGGTGGCGACTGGCGTCGATCAGGGCTTCGGTGCGGTCGGGATTGCCGCGCAACACCTCTGGCAAAGGCTGCCGCGTGACTGTCATCGGCTGGCTATCCGCATCGCGGATCAGGTCGCGGTTGTCGTCGTAGGCCAGCACATTGTCCGCGACGAGGTAGCCGACCGGACCAGCGCCCGCGCCCTTGCCGTTGCGGAAGAACTTGATCAGCATCGGCGCGCGGCCTCGACGATCTGTGCAAGCTGGCGTTCGATGGTGAGAAGGCGGCGGGCAACGGTCAGCCCATCGAGGTCGACACGGCCCGCCATCATCGCGCGGTTCAGCCAGCGGGCGATCTGGTTGAGGTTGCCACCGATGCGCCCGACAGCCAGCACCAGCGCGGGATCAACGCGGGGAATGGGCTTGCGACGACGAGCCTCAGTGAGGCCCAACGCCTCGCGCAGAAGGGTCGCAGCAGGCATGCCAGCCGCCTCGGCATTGGCGCGCAACTGAGCCTTCTCTGCGGCGCTACACCGAAAGACGAATGTCTCGGTCAGCGGCTCTTTGGTGCGGGGTTTGCCCGCGCCGGTGGGGTTCGAAGGGCAGGCTTGCCGCCCCCC
This sequence comes from Thalassobium sp. R2A62, assembly GCF_000161835.1. Classification (GTDB taxonomy): domain Bacteria; phylum Pseudomonadota; class Alphaproteobacteria; order Rhodobacterales; family Rhodobacteraceae; genus Thalassobium. The sequence continues at coordinate 2,636,561 of NZ_GG697169.2, read as the reverse complement.
GCAAGGTCCTGTTTCAGCAGCGCCAGCGTATGACATGGGTCACCTTGCTGTTTGCTCTTCGGTGGGATCGGTAGCGGTCATGATCTGAGGCCAGCGGCTTGGATTTGGGCCTGTATCACCAGTTTTGAGGCAAGAAATCCGTCGATCTGCTTGGCCGTGATGTGTTTGCACATCGGGCTGCGATCACTGATCCAGCAGACTAGCCGCGCGTGGTGATCGGCTTGCAGCGTTGCTGTCTTTTGGCGGCCTGCCGCTTGCTTCTCGACATAGGCCTGCCACCGCCGCGACTGGAACCAGTTGTCGGAAAAGCAGACCTTCGAGCGTGTGAAACCTGCGCTGTCGGTGGCGTAAGCTCGGACGGCCTGAAGCATGTCCTCCGGTGCGATCCCTTTCTTCATGGCCTCTTCGATTTGGGCAAGGCAGGCCGCTCTGCCGCGCAGTCGGTCTGGTGGATAGGCTGCCAAAATTTTCTCAGCTTCTTCATCCCCCGCCGCCTCGCGCCTGCGCGAAGGAGGTTCTTTCTTAGGTTCAATGATAAGGTTCCTGTCCCGATTTGAGACTACCCCCGTCTCACCCTTGAGACTTTTCCCCCGCAGTTTTGAGACGTTTCCCCCCCATCTCATTTTGAGACTCAACCCCATTTGGGCCGCTCGCGCCACCCTTCGGGCGGGCGCTTGGGCCAAGGGTGATATCAAGATGCAACTCATACTGATTGGACCCGCGCCCTCCATCGCCATCCCCACGAGCATGACGCCTGACAAGGCCGCATTCCTCTAAGGTCGTCATCTGCTGGAACAGCGTGGCGCGGCCCATCTCGCATTCGTCCGCCAACCGCTGTGCGCTTGGGTTGCACTGGCCGGTTTCCTTGTTGTGGAAGTCCGCCAGCTGAATCAGCACGATCTTGGCGGCGGGCTTCAGGCCTTTGACATTCGCGGCCCAGATCAACGCCATGCCACTCACGACGCCACCTGACCCGCCAGAAAAGAGCTGATTGCATTAAGCATTCCACACGATACTGCGGCTTGTTGTTGTGGAACAAAACCGAATTTCCTTGTGTCAAATTTGTGCCAATAGGAAACATGCGTTCCTGCATCGTTCTGCAAAAGGCTACATTTACCTACAAGGCAAACACCTTTGCCTATTGCTGTTTTTACTGAGGTTCCGTATGTCCGGCGGTGGGACACCCTTCCCCAACGAAGGGCATATATCTGTAAGGATAAGTATTATGACCACGACCAAACCGGCCAAGCGGCCGGCCAACCCTCGTTTTTCTTCTGGCCCTTGTGCCAAACCCCCGACATGGACACCTGCAGCAATTGCTGACGCGCCTCTGGGCCGCTCGCATCGTGCAGCTGTTGGCAAAGAGCGGCTGAAGGCTGCGATTGAAACAACACGCGACATACTAGGTGTACCTGCAGACTACAAAATTGGCATCGTTCCTGCGTCTGACACTGGTGCATTTGAAATGGCGATGTGGTCGATGTTGGGCGAACGCCATGTCGACATGGTCGCATGGGAAAGCTTTGGATCTGGCTGGGTCTCGGACGTTTTGAACCAGCTCAAGATCCCCGCGACCAAACATATCGCTGGCTACGGCGAGATCGTCGATATGGCCGCGCTTAACTATGACAACGACGTCTGTTTTACTTGGAACGGCACCACTTCCGGCGTGCGGATGCCAAACGGTGACATGATCCCTGACACCCGTGCGGGTCTAACAATGTGCGACGCCACAAGCGCCGCCTTTGCGATGGATCTGCCATGGGACAAATTGGATGTGACCACGTTCTCTTGGCAAAAGGTGATGGGGGGCGAGGCCGCACACGGGATGCTGATCCTGAGCCCGCGTGCTGTTGAGCGTCTCGAAAGCTATACACCTGCATGGCCATTGCCCAAGATTTTCCGCCTAACCAAAGGCGGCAAACTGATCGACGGCATTTTCACAGGCGCGACGATCAACACACCGTCGATGATGTGCGTTGAGGACTACCTGTTCGCGCTGAACTGGGCCAAATCGGTCGGCGGCCTGAAGGGTCTGCAACATCGTGCAACTGCAAACGCGCAGGCGATTTTCAATTTCTGCAAAACGCGGAATTGGATCGACAATCTGGCTGTTGATCCGGCCACACGGTCGACCACTTCGGTTTGTTTGAAGTTCACCGATGACCGGATTTTCGATGGTGCGGCTTTTGCCAAAGCTGTGGCCAAGCGGCTTGAGGCGGAAAAGGTCGCTTTGGACGTTGGGGCCTATCGCGATGCCCCTGCAGGTCTGCGGATCTGGTGCGGTGCAACTGTCGAGACCAGCGACATTGAGGCGATGCTGCCTTGGCTTGATTGGGCGTTTAACGCCGAAATCGACGCCCTAGCCTAATATTTTCAGGTCGCACGGGATGTGCGGCTCACTTTCCCCATTCTATTCAAAGGACCAACACCATGGCCCCCAAAGTTCTCGTATCCGACAAGCTCTCTGAAACTGCTGTCCAGATTTTCCGCGACCGCGGCATTGACGTGGATTTCCAACCGAACCTCGGTAAAGACAAGGACGCGCTGCTCGCGGTGATTGACCAGTATGATGGTCTGGCCATTCGCTCAGCGACCAAAGCAACCGAAAAGCTGATCAATGCAGCTGGCAATCTCAAGGTGATTGGCCGTGCAGGTATCGGCACCGACAATGTCGACAAAGATGCCGCATCCAAGAAGGGTGTGATCGTCATGAACACGCCATTCGGCAACATGATCACAACAGCAGAGCACGCCATCGCAATGATGTTTGCTGTGGCACGTCAAATTCCCGAGGCGTCTCAGTCGACACATGCCGGTAAATGGGAAAAGTCCAAGTTCATGGGTGTCGAGCTGACTGGTAAAACGCTGGGCGTTATCGGTGCTGGTAACATCGGCGGGATCGTCTGCGACCGTGCGCGCGGGCTCAAGATGAAAGTCATGGCCTATGACCCCTTCCTCAGCGAAGAAAAGGCCGAGAAGATGGGCGTGCAAAAGGTCGATCTGGACGAGCTGTTGGCCAAGGCTGATTTCATCACCCTGCACGTGCCCAAGACCGAGCAGACGGCAAATATTCTATCGGCTGAGCGGATTGCCAAGCTGAAAAAGGGCGTGCGTATTGTGAACTGTGCCCGCGGTGGTCTGGTCGACGAAGATGCACTGGCAGAGGCATTGAAGTCGGGTCACGTGGCCGGAGCTGCTTTTGACGTGTTTGCGGTCGAGCCTGCAACAGAATCGCCGCTGTTCAACCTGCCGAACGTCGTTGTGACCCCGCACTTGGGTGCTGCAACAACCGAAGCACAGGAAAACGTAGCGCTGCAAGTCGCTGAACAAATGTCGGACTATCTGCTGACAGGTGCTGTGACCAACGCGTTGAACATGCCAAGCGTCACCGCCGAAGAAGCCAAGGTCATGGGCCCATGGGTCAAACTGTCGGGCCATCTGGGCAACTTTATCGGTCAGATGACGGACGAGCCAATCACCGCGATCAACATCCTTTATGATGGTGAAGTCAGCGAGATGAACCTCGAGGCGCTGAACTGTTCGGTCGTCGCAGGGATCATGAAAAAGGCGAACCCTGATGTGAACATGGTGTCGGCCCCAGTGATCGCAAAAGAGCGTGGCATCACGATCTCAACGACCCGTCAGGATCAGTCCGGCGCATTCGAAGGCTATGTCAAAGTGACCGTAGTGACGGACAAACGCGAGCGTTCCGTTGCGGGCACTGTGTTTAGCGACGGCAAGCCACGGTTCATTCAGATCAAAGGCATCAACATTGACGCCGAGATCGGCCAGCACATGCTCTATACCACCAACGAAGACGTGCCAGGCATCATCGGTACATTGGGTCAGACCATGGGCGAGAACGGGGTGAACATTGCGAACTTTACATTGGGTCGTGCGGACCGCGGTGGCGAAGCGATTGCGCTGCTCTACATCGACGATCCAGTAGCGGCCGATGTGATTGCCAAGCTAGAGGCGACCGAGATGTTTACGCAGGTCAAACCGCTAGATTTCGATGTCTGAATTTGGCATTGGCTAACGCCGTGCAGATATGATTTTACAAGGGGGCTGCATCCGTGTGGCCCCCTTTTCAAATGAGGACGCGACATGACGCTCTATGCAATTGGCGATATTCACGGGCAGCTGGATATGCTGCACAACGCGCTGGATCTGATTGAAACTGACGGTGGGCGGGACGCACAGATCGTGTTTATGGGCGACTACACAGACCGTGGTCCTGACAGCCGAGGCGTCATCGACTTGTTGATCGAAGGGCGCGATGCGGAGCGTAATTGGACGTTCTTGATGGGCAACCACGACCGTATGTTCGAAGGTTTTTTGCGCGAAGATCCCTTTTTCGATCCGCATCTCTTTATTGATCTAAGTTGGCTGCATGACCGCTTGGGCGGCAAGACGACTTTGGAATCCTATGGCATGGAATTTCATGATCGGCGGCGGCTGTCGGATGTCCACGAAGAGGCGCGCAACGTCGTACCTGAGGAACACATCGCATTTCTAAAAAGCGGCAAGATCACCCACGAGACTGATGATCTGTTGTTTGTGCACGCAGGTGTGCGGCCCAGCGTTCCGATCGAGGAACAGAAAGTGGACGACATGTTGTGGATCCGCGAAGAGTTTGTGAATGCTCCTCGCACCTACCCCAAGCTGATCGTGCACGGTCATACGGCGCTGGATCACCCCGAACACTATGGCAACCGCGTCAATACTGACGGGGGCGCTGGCTATGGTCGTCCATTGGTGCCCGTTGCGATTGAGGGTACGGGTTTTTGGACATTGACGGACACAGGTCGTGTGTCGCTGGTGCCTGCCTAATCCTTGCGAATAACACCGGTGATCGCGGCAGCCCCAAGGGCTGTGATGATCCAACCGATGCCCTTGGCAAACCATCTGATCCACCATCCTGCACGTCCCTAATCCGAGCGTGATGTTGAGGGTGCCCATGCGGTCTCTTGGCCAAAAGCGACCAGCGGAATGACAAGGTCGGCGGCATAAGCGACGGCGTTGAACGTTTCCCAATCTTTGCCTGCTTGGTCAGGTTGTGACCAGAACGCGCCGGGGTTTTCAGGATGCGTCTCTGTCGCTGAAATCCGGTCAGCAGAAATCAAGATCGGGGCGGCGTTTGGTGTCATGTCACCTGCACGCCAAGTCCGATCGAAAAAGAAGCCAAGAGCCGCAATTAGAATGATCGCGATGACAACAGATCGGCCTGGTTTATAACCATAGCCCACTGTAAACCGGAACAGGAAGTCGACAATTGATGACATGCCACGGCGCAGCGGATGTGGCTTGCTGGCGCGAGACGTGGCGCGCAACAGTTTTTCCTTTTCCAGCAGAACACGCCGCGCATCATTGCGGTGGCCTAGCGCGATCAGAACGCTAGCTAGATGTTCATAGGGCTGGGCGGTAAAGGGTGTGTCAGCGGGCCTGCGATCAAGCCATTTCAAACGCGCGGCGACCGAGGTTTACGTGTGGCGTGAAAAGTCACCGTATCGAAAACCGTCGAGCCGGGTTGGATAACTGGCACCGGGGGCTTCTGGTTCGTCTTTGAGCCGAGCAACGGTAGCCCCGGCCAGATTGACGATACCGCCACTGCCAATTTGGTTGTCTTGGAAATACAAAATGCCGCCCACCTGCGCCCGAGCGAGGCTAAGGGCGACGTTGCTGCCGTGTTCTTCGGTCGCGCTAAAAAACCCGAGAGACACCTCATCCGATGAAAGTGAGACGCTGGTGTTGGTGACAAAGCAATCATGGTCGATCCGTGCCGACGACAGGAACAATGCTCCACTAGCGGTGAGCGTTGTCACACCCTCGGCATAGGGGTAGTTACCCAAAAAGACCGACCCTTCGACACGTAGCGATGGGGCAAAGAGGGCGTCTTGGGTAGGCGACAAAAGTTGGGCGTCACAGATTTGCAGATCGCCAGAGATACGAGCACTGGCGAGTGCTGATCTCGCCCTCGACCATGGTGCCACTGCGCAGATAGAGCGAGCCTACAAACTGGGCGTTGTTCGCTGAAATGCCGCGCGCATGGCAGGATGACAAATGCAGTCCGCGAAGGCGCGCGTTGATCATCAGCATCGGCTCGAAAATACGGCAATTGGACAGGGTGATGTCTTGGTCGTACTGGCTGCCTTGCAAGTCGAGTATACCCGTGATCCATGCCCCGCGCAGGCGCAGACCTTTGTCATGCAGGGGGCTGTCAGGATCGAGCAAGAGCGCGCGGATCAGGCTAGCGCGGATTTCGCAATCGGGGGTCGCGGCCTCAGGAACGACGCCATCACCGACGGTGATCCTGTCGGGCGTACCCGCGTCGGACATCAATTTGGCCTCAGCCACGGAAAAGGGCGGAAGGGCCTTGAAAGTCGTCATGCAGCCAAAGTTGCACGGCACGGTGCCGCGTCGCAAGGCAGATCACGCTTTTGCACCGGTGCGGGGCAGGATAGAGATAGATATGGCTAGAACGTTTTCCTCGCTCGCTGATCTGTTGGCGCATGACTTTGACACAGTGATCGACGTGAGGTCGCCTGCCGAATTTGCCGAAGATCACATGCCAGGCGCTATCAACCTGCCCGCGTTGGACGACGCACAAAGGGCCGAGGTTGGCACAGTTTACGTCCAAGATTGCCCGTTTAACGCCCGCAAAATGGGGGCTGCGATGGTGGCGCGAAACGTCGCCGATCACATTGATCAGAATCTGTCCGCGCATGAGGGTGGCTGGCGTCCCTTGGTGTATTGCTGGCGCGGTGGGCAACGGTCAAATTCGGTCGCTTCAATTCTGTCGCAGATTGGTTGGCGGGCCGAAGTCGTGGACGGAGGATACCGCACGTTCCGCCGCATGGTGAACGACATGCTGTACCAAAAAACGTTGCCGCACCGGGTTGTGCTGTTGGACGGAAATACTGGAACGGCCAAGACGGATATCCTGAACCGGCTGCATACGCGGGATGTGCAGGTTGTCGATCTGGAAGGATTGGCAGGGCATCGTGGATCATTGTTGGGTTTGGTTGGCAATGCTCAGCCCTCGCAAAAGGCATTTGAGACAGAGTTGGCGGTCGCGTTTTCCAAACTCGACCCTGCACGGATTGTCGTTCTTGAGGCGGAATCGAGCAAGATCGGGGAACGTTGTTTGCCGCCGTCTGTTTGGGCCCTGATGTGTGCGGCACCTCGGATCGTCATCGAGGCGCCATTGGCCGCACGAGCAACATTCCTGACACATGCCTACGCCGACATGATCGCCGATCCCACAGCGCTAAAAGAGCGGATAGAACCGCTTGTGCGGTTGCGTGGGCATGAAGCTGTTGGCCGTTGGAGCAATCAGATCGACAGTGGTGAGTTTACCGAACTTGCCGCCGATTTGATGGCCACGCATTATGATCCGTCCTATGAAAAATCGCGTAAGATCGAGACCAGAGATATCTTGGCGACCATCCGTTCCGAGACGCTGGACGAGGCAGACCGTGAACATCTAGCCGACCAGATTGCGACGCAAATCAGCGCACTGTGATATGCGGAGGCCCTGCCGTCAGGGTGCCAATACGTGCTGCCATGTAGCCTGCAGCGCTTAGGTCGCGCAGTGTATCGTTGACCTGATCCGCAGCCACAGCGGCCAGCAGGCCACCGGCGGTTTGTGGATCAAAGAGCAGATCGGTACGCGCAGTATTTTCGAGCGTCATCGCACGGCTGATTTTTGCGTTGTCGTCCCAGATGCTGGACCGGATGCCCTGTCCCGCAAGGTCGAGCGCACCGTCCATCACGGGGATCGCATCACTATCAAGCGTTGCCGCCACACCGGATGCCTCGCACAGTCCCATCAAGTGTCCGGCAAGGCCAAAACCTGTCACATCTGTCATGGCATGCGCGTTGTTCAGGCATGCTGCTGCGTTCTCTTGGGATTGGTCCATCATGTCGAGCGCAGATAGGGCGATGTCTCCAGCGGAGCAGCTCTGCATTTCGGCGGCCATGATCACGCCCGATCCAATCGGTTTGGTCAGGAGCAGACAGTCACCGTCTTGTGCGCCGGCCAAAGTAATGGGGTCGCGAGACAACAGTCCGGTGATTGAAAACCCAATCGTCAACTCTACGCCGAGCGAGGAGTGACCGCCTACGATGGCAGCACCCGCATCGGACATGATTTCAGACACGCCAGACATGATGTCGTCCATATAGCGCGCTTGCATTTCACCAGACATGCGCGGCAGGATCAAATTGACCGTCGCGGCCTGCGGGGCAGCACCCATTGCCCAAATGTCGCCCAGCGCATGATGTGCGGCAATCCGCGCCATGCGGTAGGGATCTAGCGTGAAAGCCCGCAAATGATCGGTCGTTAAAACTTGGTTTTGGCCGCCAATCGTCAAAAGGGCCGCATCGTCGCCAGCCAATGGTGTTACGTCCCTACGACCGTGATCTGGCAGTTGCGACAGCGCATTGGTCAGTGCATCGCGACCCACCTTGGCGCCGCAACCACCGCACATGCGTTGGTCGGGATTGGCACCAAGAGCTGTGATCGCTGGTTTCTTTGTGGCCATGTCAGGCAAGTCGATGAATTTGTTCATGAACGTGCGGTCGATGCGGTCCTTCCACTTCCACAAAAGTGGGCCTGAGAACGCGCGGTCAAATTTCTCAGCCAACGCGGACTGACCCCCCAGCGAGATAAGCTTGAGGTAGTACTTTTGAGGATGAAATGCCTGTCGGGTACCGCCCGACAAATCCGCACGCAAATTTGCCAAGAGGATCGGAGCCTCGCGAACGGCGAATACACCAGCCCTGGGGCGCGGGGCATGTGAAAGGTGGGCGCAATCACCAACCGCATAGATCGCGTCGTCGTTGCTGCATAGATGTTCGCCGACTTCGATATATCCGTTCTCGAGCGTCAGGCCCGTGTCCGCAATCCAATCATATGGACGCGCACCCGCGGCCCCTACCGTGAACTGCGACGGCACGTTGGTGCCACCAGTGAGGGTCACACCGTCAGACGTCAATTCAGCGATCGTGGCCTGCTCGATCCAATCAATGTCCATCTGGCGCAACTGGTCCGTCAACCGCGCGCGTGCTCGGTCACCAACGCCAGCCAAGACGACACCTGAATCAATGATCACTGCCTTGGCGCCAGGCAGCGCGTGGACCATCGCCATTGCCAATTCGACGCCCGCAACCCCACCACCAATCACGGCGATGCGTGTTGGGCTCCCTTGCGATTCATTCCGAAACGCGTCCCATTTCTGAGAGAAGACCCCCAGCGGCTTGGCCGGGATGCCGTGTCTTTTGAACCCTTTGATGTGCGGCATGTCGGATGTGATACCGATATCAATCGACGTGACATCATAGGGAATGTCACGTGTGCCGACGCGAATGGTTTTGTTCTTGCGGTCAATAGATGTCGCAGGTCCGTTGATCAGCCGCGCACCCGCAAACCGTGCAAGCCGTACGAGGTCAATGTCGAGTTCCGCGCGGGTATAATGACCTGCAACAAAGCCGGGCAACATACCGGTATAGGGCGCGGTCGGACCAGGATTGATCAACGTCACACGCACACCGGCAAGCGAGTTCATGCCCCAACTGCGCAGCACTAGCGCGTGGCTATGGCCGCCCCCAACGAGGACAAGATCACGGGTAAGAGGGGTCAAGTTTTGCATACAGAAGGGTTTAGACCAGTGTTGGCGCGTGCGCTAGAACGTTCACACAAATGTGGTTCACGGGGCCAGCCACGTACCAGCCCACTGATCACTGCGCTCAAAATGGGCACGACGATGTGGCACGTTCAAATCAACTACATCCATCTTTTGGATCGTACATCGCAAAACACCAAATGCAGTTGGGTCAGGTTCTTTGACATACGCCGTTGCAGTCGGGATCGGTGTCCCCGGAGACGGGGTTTCACCATAGCTAAGCCGCGAATTCGGCGGAATGCGATCCCAGAGAGGCGCGACAGCATCACCAGTGACAACCTCAACCGTGGTCCACAGCCGGATCTGGATTTGCGTTGCAGGATCCCAAAAATGGTAGCCGATGCGGGGCGATTGGGCGAGGCTGCGCAGTTTATCTGACGTGATGTCTGTGTGGCTTTCAACCAGCATGAGCGTCCGGTCAGCATGGCGAACCGCGAGCGTCCGCGCTTCGGGCCAGCCATCAGGGGAAACGGTCGATAGGGTCGGATAGCGAGCAGGTGATGTGCCGTCGGCCACCCCCGTTTTGATCACCGACCAACCAAGGTCAAGAAACGCTGTGAGGTCATTCATAGCCTGTCATCTCCAAATAGCCGCGGCCGCTATGAGAGCCGGTAATACTCACTGGTCCCTCCCAATAGGGGATCAGTGTAGACATCCATGATTGCGGGTTTAGGGCCGTAACAGTGACGTTTACACCGCGTTCTGGCAGTTGAACCGCCCAAGTGGTCGGGACATTGCGACCAGCGACATCACTGTTGGTGCGAGGTTGTGCCTGAAACGCCCCGTTTGGCATTGGGGTGACTGTCCCATCGGGTGTGATCCACGTTGCTGACGTGTATTGCGTGCCTTCGGTTTCTCGCAACACAAAGCCCATCATTTTGTCACCAATGTCAAAGCTGAGGCTGAACCAGTCCCAACCGGATTGATTGTCCGAGAGGGGCTGTGATGACCATTCGCGATCCAGCCAAGCGGTGCCTGTCACCTCGACCGGACCCTCGGGCAGGGTCAGGGTTCCTGACAGGTCATAGGCTGGTTGCGAGTAGTAATAGCTCGCCTGCCCCTCGGCCGATTTAACAGAATAACCGTTGTCACCGTGGCGGATCAAAGGACCCGTCGCCGCGAGGTCGATATCATAGCGAAAATCGGGGCCAGCGGCGGTCATGCTCAACGTGTCAAAGTCTGGTCCAGATAGCGACCATTCATCGATCCATGCCTCGAACGGGTCTGCTGTGACGCCCGCCTGACCGATACCGCCACGTGCCAATCGTTCGGTCACATAATGCGCATCGGGCGTGGTGACCGCGGCATGGCCCATCCACAGCTGGGGTGCGGTCCAACCGCTGCCGTCATCAGGCGCGAGGGCCGAACGGAACAACGTCCATTGTAGGCCATAGTCAGTGCCGTCAGCATCCGTCATGTTCGCCGTGATATACCACCATTCGATCCGGTAATCGGGGTGCGGGCCGTGATCGGCAGGAAAATCAAACTCTACGCCAGCTGTGGGAACGGCAAAGCCGTCAGCCTGTGCCCCGAGACCTGCGAACCCTTGGGTCATTGCGGAGCCAGGGGCGAGCAAGGCAAGCATGAGGGCTATGTGTTTAACGTTCATTTGAAAACACCTTGAGCAAGGTACTGGGCGGGGTCGTGGCAAGTTTGCGGGCGGGCCAAAGCGCTGCAAGAGCCGCAGCGATTAGGGCAAAGAACGCAAGGCGTGCGTAGTCGGCAGGAAAGACAAACATTGGCAATTTCCAACCAAAAGCTTCGACGTTGATGATCGCCAAAAGAACCCAAGCGAGGATCAGCCCCAGCGGGATCGCGGCAAGGGTCGTTAGTGTGGCGAGCAGCAAGGCGCGCAAGAGTTCGTATCGCCCAAGCGCACGCCGCGTCAGTCCCAAGGACCACACAGGTGCGAGCTGTGGTAGGCGCATAGCCGCCAGCGTGAGCAGGCTCATCAATATCGCAAAACCTGCAACCGACAAGGTCAGGATATTGAGCGCACCTGTTACCGTGAACGTCCGCTCAAACACATCGAGCGAGATGCGCTTGATCTGTGCTTGGTTAACAAGGTTGTCGTCTGACAGGCCCATATCGGTCCGCAGATCTTGGGCCAGTTCATTTGCGGTGGTGGTCCGCACGCCAAAGCGGGTGGCGCTGACATCAGGAAAGAGCGTTTTGAACAACGGCTCGGTTATAAAGGCCTGCGCCGACGGGTTGCCATAGTCACTGTAGATCCCGACGATCGATAGTTGTTTTCCCGCGATGGTGAGCGTGTCATCGATACCCAGCATTGATCGTCGGGCGGTCTGTTCATTCAACAAGACGCCCTGCCCTGCGGCAATGCGGTCCCAAGCATTGGGTGCCGCGTCGAGCAGTCCCCAATTCTCGCGGTAGGTAGCGTGGTCACGCGCTCCGAACACTTGGCCTGACTGTCCTGCGATCTCGATGTCGGCAGACAGTATCGGAAGAACCGCATCAACACGCGGGGTGAGATATGACTCGACGCTGTCTGCTTGGGCTGCGGTATCCACGCGTACATAGAGCTCGGACGCGAGCCGTTGATCGAGGAAGCCGACAAAGGTCAGGCGAAAGCTGGAGACCATTGTCGACACCCCGACATTGGCCGCCATAGCGAGGAGCAGCGCCATCAGCGCCAGCGACAAACCCGGAAGCTGTTGGCGCGTGTCCGCCCAAAACCATTGTGCGATGACTGACTTGGACAAGGACGCCCCCAGCGCCAACGCACGATCCAGAAGCAAGGGAAGCGCGAGTGCTGCACTAATCAAGAGAGCGCCCAGCAAAGCAAAGCCTGCCACCAGTCCTGACCCCACATTAGCAATGACAAAGGCCGTTCCTAGCAGCGCCACAGCAATCGCGCCTTGGACCCTAGCGTTGCGAGACGCGGCATGCGCCCAAGCACGAGGCTGTGCCGATGCCAACAGAGGCAAGCGCGCAAGTTTGAGCAAAGCCCCCATTGCCGCCAAGCCTGTCCCACCGACAGCAATCGCCATCCCAGACAGCCACCATGACGGACGCAGTGACAGTGTTCCTGTGACCTCGGCCCCATAGAGACCTCTTAGGGTCGCCGCGACATCGGGCAACAAGGCTGCGGCGATCAGATAACCGAGAAAGACACCAATCGCGCCCGCAATGACCGCAAAGGCCAAGAGTTCGATCAACAAGAGCAGGATCAGCTGGCGCAATGGCAACCCAAGCGCACGCAGGGTGCGAAACACGCTGCGGCGTTGTTCGAAGGCGAGCCCGATCGCGCCGTTCACGATAAAGATGCCAACCGCAAAAGACAGAAGGCCAAAGGCGGTTAAGTTCAGGTGAAAACTATCCGTCAGACGTGCAACATCTGTTTGCGAGGAGGGCGCACGAAGCGACAAGGACGGATCGATTTCCGCGAGGGGCTGATGACCTGATGCTTGGGCACCGGACACGATGACACGGTCAAATACTGGCCCTCGATCCATGATCTGCAGAGCAACCGAGATGTCCGTCAGCGCAGTGCCCGTGGCCAGATCAGGCGCGGCGATAACGGTGCGGCCCAGCCGTGCGCGGGCGAGATCGGCAGTTTCTGGGTGGGCATAGATCACCCCATCGCCAGCTATGAAATCCGATATATTGGCACGATCATCCAGCGCGACACCCGCCAGTGTGCCAGGGGCGGTCAGGGGATCGATACCAATCAGGCGCAGGCTTCCTTCGGGCCATACGAGCCGTTGATCGATTGCGGGGCTAACCAGCCAACCTGCACGGCGCATAGCGATGTAGGTGGTTTGATCAATCTGTGCGCCGTCGTTCCGAACGATCTGTGAAAACAGTCCCTCGCCGAGGGTTTCCGCAGCGACGTCATAGCTAGCACGTGCCTCTGAATTTACTGCTTGGACGCCGGACCAAAGAGCCGTGGCAAGAGCAAGACCCGCCAGCAACGTAAACAACTGAATCGGGTTGCGCCGCCAATGCGACAACAACGCCGTGAGGCCCGTGCGCATCATTCCGCAACGCGCCCAGCGGTTAGGTGCAAACGCCGCGACATGGCGCTGGCCAATCTGGCCGAGTGGGTCACAATCAGCAGCCCAGCGCCTGTCTCAGACACGAGATCAAGCATCAGGTCCATCACGGATTGGGCAGTGTCTTCGTCCAGATTGCCGGTGGGCTCATCCGCTAAAACCAGTTTCGGACGTGGCGCAAGGGTCCGAGCAATGGCGACCCGTTGTTGTTGACCGCCGGACAACTGTTCTGGGTATTTGCCCAACTGTTCAGTCAGCCCCATGCGGTTTGCGAGCGCCGCCTGCCACGCAGCGTCTTCGTTGCCTGCAAGCCGCGCCTGAAAGGCGATGTTATCCGCCACGCGCAGCGATGGGATCAGGTTGAATTGCTGAAACACCACGCCGACCACACCGCGCCGCAGCGCCGCCCGCCCAGCATCATCGAGCTGACCATTATCGGTCCCATTGATCAGAATTTCACCGGTGTCAGGGGTGTCGAGCCCACCAACGAGATGCAGCAGTGTGCTCTTGCCGCTGCCAGATTCGCCAGTCAGCGCCAGAGTTTCACCACGGTCTAGCGTGACATCAGCACCGCGCAGAACATCGACCCGAGCATCGCCCGAGCCAAAAGATTTGGTAACATTGGTGGCCTGTAGCAGCATAGCGATGTGTCCTTTCCCCCGTTCTATCTAGAGCGCGTGCCTAGGAAAACAGGGATCAGGACAAAATCGGCACTTGGACAGGTCAGGCGAGGGCGTGAACCAACATAACTTCGCATCCAGGCAAGATCTTTGCCGCCGCTGCTAAAATGGCTGTCACGCGGATAAATCGAAGTGTTTCGAGCAATGGCTGCATAATGTCGTCCCCCATTTATGAGCGTGACAGAGGCCGCGCGGATGCTCAAGCCCACGGACGTTCACCGCTGCGTGACGGAGCCGCCGCATCTATTGATGCTTATCCTCGACAAATCATCCGATGGTGAGATGAAATCGTCAGTAGGCTAGCTGCGCAGCTTGATTGAGAATGCGTAAATCAGCGAATTGTAGTTTTCATGGCAGGCCCAGTGAGACAGGGGGATGAAGCCATCGTTCAAGAGATTGATGTGCCAGACATCAAGGTAGCCGACATTCGAGGGCAGCATAGGCGTTGCCACAGGCACTTTGCTACATTGGGAGCATGGGCGTCGCTGGCCGCCGGACCTGCCCAAATGCTCTTGGCGTTGATTTCCAAGAAGCCATCCGTGGTACAAGATTTTCAAAAGTGTGTTGAAGATCAAACCCGTGACAAGTCAATTACTACAAATCAACGTCGTAATTGCGAATGGGGATCACTGGGGTGTTCAATGACCGCAAGTCATGTGCCCCGGCACCCTTGGGTAAATGCGAAGACCTACAATAGGTGTTATGTTGCATTTGTCTGAAACAGTTGGCCGCTGGCTTTAGAATTCGGGAGCGTTCGTTCGCAAGCATTCCAAATCGAGATTTCAAAAAGGACTGTCCGTCTTGCGTAAAATTATTCAGCGCTAGATAGTCTTTTAGCATGGTGGGCGAGGGCAAATATTCAGATCAAGGCGGGCCGCATTCTGGCGCGCTGCGCGCCGCGTTGCGGGCGCAGACCAACGACGTGCTTGATGCGCAATCCATCGAGGGTGTTGGGACCACGGACAATCTGTCGTCGGTGATCGACATGACACCGGAGCAGAGGAAAATGATTGCAGGTGCTGCGGTGTTGAATCTGTCTGATGATGGGCAAGATTACATGGTGTTGTTGCGCAGCACTTACCGGCAAACGATCCGCTGGGCGGGTAAGCCAGAAAAGATCGAAACTAAAGATAAGGACGGCATTACCCGACTATCACCACGCGGGTCTTTTGCGCTTTGGAGCGAAGAACGTCTGGGTAAGAGTAAGCCATTTGACGCCATTGACCGCGACACGCTGCGCATCTTGCGGCGGGCGCTTTTTGCGCTGAACAGTGTGGAGCGTGAACGTGTCGCACTCGAGGCGCAAAAGAAAGCTGAGGCGGAAGAGCTGCACCTACGGCACGCATTGTTGGATGCCGCACGGGCAAGCTCACTCTGTGAGTTGGCGTCGGCAATTGCACACGAATTGAACCAGCCGCTGTCTGCGATTTCCAATTATGTCAGCGCGTGCCCGCAAGAATTCAAGAATGCGGGCATTGATATGCCGCCGCGAGCGGTGGCTTTGATGGATACCGCCGTGACGGAAACGGCCCGCGCTGGCGAATTAGTCAGACGGGTGCGTGATTTCATTTCGCGCGGCGATTTGAAGTCGGAGTTCATTGATCTTGATAAAGTGATCCGCCAAAGTGTTAGCCTGGCGTTGGTTCCCGTTGATATGCCGCGCTTGAAAGTGAGTCTCGATCTGGACGCGGATCTGCCGCTGCTTCTAGCCGATCCGGTGCACGTCGGTCAGGTCTTGTTGAACTTGTCGCGCAACAGCCTTGCTGCGATGGAAAAATCGCAGACCCAACAGCTAACGATTAGGGCGCATCCACAAGGCGACGTGGTACGGATCACGGTTGTGGATACTGGGCCTGGCATACCCGACGATGCCCGCAGGCTGATCTTCGAGCCGTTCCACGCGTCGACAACCAAGGGTATGGGCATTGGCCTCTCTCTTTGTCGTTCAATCGTAGAGGCGCACGCCGGGCGTATCTGGGCAGAGCCGTCGGACAGTGGTGCTATTTTGATGTTTGAACTACCAATCCAAGCGGGGCTAGATGACGAACACGGATGAATACTTTTCGGTCTATGTGGTCGAAGATAATGCTGCGGTTCTTGCGTCGCTTTGCGCGCTATTGGCGGCGCATGGGATTGATACGATCCCGTGCCCGTCGGCTGAACATTTCATACAAATATATGACCCTGCAAAGCGCGCTTGCATGATCTTGGACGTACGCCTGCCTGGAATGAGCGGGATTCAATTGCAAAGTTATCTCAACGATAACGGGATCGCCATTCCGATCATCGTTATCACTGCCCACGGCAATGTTTCGATTGCGGTCAAAGCAATGCAGGCAGGTGCAATTGACTTCATCGAAAAGCCTGCTTCCAAGGCCCAACTACTAGAGGCGCTGACCACGGCGTCAGGGATGCTTTTTAACCGGCAAGCCACAGTGGTATCGAAAAAGGTTGTGGCTAGCCGATTGGAGAAACTGACGGATCGCGAACGTGAAATACTTGATCATCTTTTGACAGGGAAACTGAACAAGGAAATCGCAAGTGCGCTGGACGTCAGTCAGCGCACCGTCGAAGGCCACCGGTCGCGTATCCGCGAAAAGATGCACGCGCGTGGCATCGCTGACTTGGTCCGTATGTTGGGCTAATTCGGATACCACGTGCGTAGTTATACGCGGTGGTAATACCGGACTATCTCCTTTCCGATCTTCTGACCTAGGATGTTTGCGGGGGATGCTGCAGGTCCTGCCTGTCAGAGGTCTTTTTGCCTTCATCGTAAAATGTTGACGGATGCCGTTGCAGCCATAGTCAAAGTGATAGTGGCGTTTGGACGAGGAGGATTGATCAATGTCGGGGAACAACGACAAACTGCAGACACGTACTGCCGACGCCCCGGTCGCGATTGATGTTTACAAGCGTAGCCAAGCGAAAATCCGGCGTCTGAAAGAGAAACTTCCCGAAGATTTGGTGGCCAATCTTGCGCGCGAAGTCATCATGCGTGTGGCGTCAAAAGATCGAATGTTGGGCCATGTCCCGTATGAGGCCAACCCCGAAGCGCTAGAAAAACTGTGTGTCGCATTGCTATCGGATGACGACAAAGCTGCGTCGGGTATTATTTCGGAATTACGGGCTGACGGCGTGCGCGCTGAAGATATTTACCTCAAGCAGCTTGCAGCTGCGGCCCGGATCTTGGGCGACAAATGGGTCAACGATGAACTGTCATTTTCACAGGTGACCGTGGCCACGGGCCGGATGTATGCGATCATGCGCAGCCTGCGCCATCTTTTCGAACCCAAGCTGCCTCTGCATGGCAAAGCAGCCGTTTTTGCGGCCGTACCGGGCGAAGATCATACGCTTGGCGTTCATATGGCTGCAGATTTTTTTCGAAAGGACGGGTGGGACATCGCGTTGAAAGTCGGGATGGATCACGATGAACTTGTTGCCGAGATTGGAAAAACTCCAGTTGGCATTTTGGGGCTGTCGGTCAGTGGCAAGCACTCTATCGAGGCTTTGTCGCGGCTTGTCGTTGCTTTGAATATTTGCAGCCCGTCATTGATTATTCTGGTCGGCGGGTCAAATGTTTCGGAACTGCGGCCGATCCTTGATCTGCTTGGTTTGGATATCATCGCACCGTCGATTGAAGATGCCAAAATGCAGATGACCACACTTTATGAAGCGCAGGCGACCGCCTGAATTAGGTTTTGCTGACAAGCCCGTATTTGCGCAGTTTCACATAAAGTGATTGACGAGAAAGCCCCAACATTTCAGCTGCGGCAACGCGGTTGTTTGACGTCATCTCTACCACGGTTTCGATGCACATCTTCTCCACAACGTCCGTTGTCTTGGCGACGATATCTTTTAGAGATTGCCCACCGATCAGTTCGATCACTGAATGCATATCAACGTCAGTGATCTGTTTGCGGTGCGTTTTTGGTGTCTCAACCCGGTGAGAATCGCGCATGATCATGGCAAAGACAGGGTCAGTTCCCGTGCGCAATTGCGTGGTAGAAATTTCAACCGGACGCTCGACGCCATGTTCACTTATGACCCGCGTCGCATAAAGGCGCATGCCACCGCTGCGCCGAGCATTTTCAATCATCACATTCAGATCGGTGCTGCCGCGCGCCAAAAAGTCTGACATTGACCGGTTCTTGATTGATTGCGAGTGGGTCACGTTAGCCACTTTTAAGAACGCGTCGTTCGCGCTCAGGATTTGGCCTGCACCTGAAACAAAGACGAATGCATCGACGCCGTTCTGGTACAAATCTGAAAGCTGGCCCCGCAAGTGGTCTGCGGATTCCACCTGCGCGCCGGACGACTTAATCTTGCAGAGCAGCATTTGACTTTGCGCGCCGCGGAACAATGTCGGAACCAGAGTCAGCTTGCGGTTGCCCTTGATGCTTTTGACGGCGACGGGGGATTGCGATTGTTCTGTCGCGGCGGTGACCATCCGGTCAACAACGTCTTTGCGACCCTTAGATTCAAATTCTGCGGCGAATACGGCACCAACCAAATCGTCTTTTGACTTGCCCAACAGCAGCTCGGCTGCTGCATTGCAAGACACCACTAGCCCTGTTGCGACCGACAAAA
Source organism: Thalassobium sp. R2A62 (assembly GCF_000161835.1). GTDB lineage: Bacteria > Pseudomonadota > Alphaproteobacteria > Rhodobacterales > Rhodobacteraceae > Thalassobium. The sequence goes on along the minus strand of NZ_GG697169.2, from coordinate 2,617,592 downwards.
AGATCGTCGGCTCGTCAGATGATTCCATCAAGACACGCAACCGAATGTCATGTTCCCGCTGTGCCTCGTAGTCGGCCTCAAGTGCTATTTGAGCCGCGACAAGCTGTTGTTGCATTTCAGCGGTGCGGCGCAAATCTTGGCCAAGCATCAAGATGGCCCCGTCGCGGTCAATATAGTGGAACGTGTATTTGACCGGCAGTTCAGGGAAATTTTCCGCGGCTTTGTGGTTCAACTCAACAGGCAAAACCTTGGCTTCAGCTGCAATAAATTTCGCAATCCGCGTCTCAAATTTTGGAATGGATTCAACGGTTAAGGTCTGTTGAACTTGCGTGCCAGCCCAACTTGCAATGTGGGAAGCGCCACCAAAAGCAGGATTACACCGCGCGGCCGACATCTTGCCCGACACATCGATGGTCAGCGCAAAATCGGCAACACTTGCGACGATCCGAGCTGCGACATCGGCTTCGGTCACGGGAATCAAGCCGCTGGTCCAAGTCGTTTCGCCGTGTGACGTCATTCGTCATGGCCTCTTATTAATTCGCGTATCAATCCCGCATAGCGCCGAACCTTTAGCGACATTTTTGGCAAAGCGGAATCCCTAGATGCATAGATCTAACGCATCTTGCAAATTTTGCGTTACATGATCCGCACCCACTGCAGCCATATTGCTGTCGTCTCTGTGCAAATAGGTTCCGCCCAAAATTACTTTGGAATCAGGCCATTGCGCATGAATAGTCCGCGTCAATTCGCATAAAGTGTCAGATGTTTCAGACAGTGATGCAGACATAAACACGTTGTGAAAAAATTGTGATTTTGCAAGCGCGGAAAGCGTATCGGGTGAAGCCTCTAGATCAATCGTGACCCGCATGCCCGCATAGCGCAGTTGCTTGGCCAAAATCATCGCGCCAAACGTGTGTTGGGCGCCCTTGGGCACGATCACAAGGCAATCGCGCTGATCTCCCGTCGCGAGGGGGGTATGGTGCGTGTCATCGGTCAAGTGGTGCAAAGCGCGCTGCAGGCGCGCGCAACCAACGGTGACGTCAGTAAAGGAAATGGTGTCATCTTCCCAGGCGGTTCCGAGTTGTCGTGCGACGTCTGGCAGTACGTCAAAGGCGATCTTAGTGCCGCTATGACCGCTTGCTTGAAGCGTCGCCAAAAGGTCTGTCAAAACGCGGGGATCGACGTGAACGGCCGCGTCAAACAACGGCTGTGTCAGTGGGCCCCGCGCCTGTGTATCTGACGCATGTATTAGAATCCCGTCCTTTGCCACCAAAGCGGACAGGGCGCGGCGGGCCACCAGCGTGATCTCGCATATGTCATCGGCCATGAACGCATGTTGGTGTTGTAACACGACACTCCCCCAAGGTTTGCAGGGCGCAGTTCCGTGCCCTTCGCCAATCGCATTGTTGGTCATATTCGGTGATTGGAAATCATATGTCAATAAATTCAGACAGTATTTGAATTGCCACCACATAATTCATAAAAACATGAATATTACTTTGGAGATAAGCGGAAAATAACGTGCCATTACTGTAAATCAAAGTTGACACAACTGGGGCTTCCTGCCAGATTTTACCCAAGAGTTAATGGCCTCAGGGGGGCTTCATGGCCAACGTGTCATCATCATCACAACAGCAATTTGGGCTTTATACAGTCGCGCAGCGCACGCGTCGGGACAACACTATTTGGACCTTGGTTCAGGGCATTTTGGCACCATTGCAATTTGTGGTTTTCTTGGTCTCGCTGGGCTTTGTGATGCGCTACATGTTGACCGGCGATGGTTACGGGGTTGCGACCGTATCGATCATCGCAAAAACTGGACTTTTGTATCTGATCATGGTGACCGGTGCGATCTGGGAAAAAGTGGTCTTTGGGCAATGGCTTTTTGCGCCCGCGTTCTTTTGGGAAGACGTGTTCAGCTTTGTCGTGATCGCCCTGCATACTCTTTATCTTTATGGGCTTTTGTCCGGTACGTTGTCGCCTGATGCCTTGATCGTCGTCGTGTTGGCCGCCTACGCCGCATACCTGATCAATGCGGGCCAGTTTTTGTGGAAATTGCGCGCAGCGCGCCTGCAATCGAAGGCCGCAGCATGACCGAACAACACTCTCCTCAAATCAGCGGTGGTTGCCGCAATGCGCCGGTTCTCAAACAGCGGGGCCAACGCGAGGTATTTTGCGGACTGACAGGGATCATTTGGCTGCACCGAAAAATGCAGGATGCGTTTTTTTTGGTGGTCGGGTCACGCACCTGTGCGCACCTTTTACAAAGTGCCGCCGGGGTCATGATTTTTGCCGAACCACGATTCGGCACAGCAATCTTAGAAGAATCAGATTTGGCAGGCTTGAACGACGCTCATGCTGAGCTGGACCGCGAAGTGGCCACGCTATTAGCGCGCCGTCCCGACATTCGACAGTTGTTCCTCGTGGGGTCCTGCCCGTCTGAGGTGATCAAACTGGACCTGAACCGCGCCGCCGAGCGCTTGACGCAGGAATACGCGCCAAAGGTGCGCGTGCTGGAATACTCCGGTTCTGGGATCGAGACGACATTCACCCAAGGCGAAGACGCGTGTCTGGCGGCGATGGTGCCTGTGTTGCCAACGACTGATGCTCGCAATTTAGTCGTGGTCGGGGCATTGCCTGACGTTGTCGAAGACCAAATGTTGTCGTTGATCGACGGGCTGGGCATCGACACTGTCCATGTACTGCCATCGCGTACAATCGACAGTGATATTGCGGTAGGCCCGAACACAGTTTTCGCTTTGACGCAGCCGTTCTTGGGCGACACGCACGCCGCATTGGTTCGCCGTGGCGCACGCCATATCGCAGCCCCCTTCCCTATGGGTGAAGAAGGCACGACGGCTTGGCTTGCCGCCCTTGCTGCTGAATTTGACGTTGGCAACGCGACATTCGAAGGTGTCACAGAAGCGCCCCGACGCCGGGCGCGTCAAGCCGTGGCGCAAGCTGCCGAAACTTTGAACGGCAAATCAGTATTCTTTTTCCCAGACAGCCAGTTGGAGATTCCTCTTGCGCGTTTCCTGACCCGCGAATGTGGGATGACAGCGCTGGAAGTCGGTTCACCCTATATTCACGACGCGATCCACGGACCAGATTTAGATCTATTGCCAGCCGGTCCACAGATTTCCGAGGGCCAAGATGTTGACCTGCAACTAGATCGATGCCGGGATGCACGCCCTGACCTGACAGTCTGTGGTTTAGGCCTTGCGAACCCGTTAGAGGCAGAAAGTCTATCGACCAAATGGGCCATCGAGTTGGTCTTCACCCCAGTGCATTTCTACGAACAAGCCGGTGACCTCGCCTCACTCTTTGCGCGCCCATTGCGCCGCAAATCGATCCTTGGGGTGGCTGCGGAATGAAGCTGACCGTCTGGACATATGAGGGCCCGCCACACGTTGGTGCCATGCGTGTCGCCACTGGCATGAAGGGTTTGCACTACGTTCTTCACGCCCCGCAAGGTGACACCTACGCCGACCTGTTGTTCACAATGATCGAGCGCCGTGACCATCGCCCGCCCGTGACCTACACCACGTTTCAAGCCCGCGATCTGGGTGCGGATACGGCGGGGCTGTTCAAGCAGGCCTGCCAAGATGCCTATGACCGATTCAAGCCAGAAGCGATAATCGTTGGGGCATCTTGCACGGCTGAATTGATCCAAGACGATCCCGGTGGTCTGGCCGAAACGATGGGTTTGCCGGTGCCCGTGATCCCACTGGAATTACCAAGCTATCAACGCAAAGAAAACTTTGGCGCGGACGAGACGTTCTTCCAGATTGTCAAACATCTGGCCAAGCCAATGAATAAAACCGCACGCGTTAGCTGCAATATCATTGGACCAACGGCCCTTGGGTTTCGTCATCGCGATGATGTAGCCGAGATTACGAACCTGTTGTTTGAACTGGGCATCGAAGTGAATGTCGCAGGCCCGATGGGAGCCACGCCAAGCGACATCGCAAAGATGGGTCAAGCCCATTTCAACGTGCTGCTTTACCCAGAAACGGGCGAGATGGCGGCGCGGTTTCTCGAAAAAGAATTCGGTCAGCCTTACACCAAAGTTGTGCCTATCGGCGCAGGTGCGACCCATGACTTTATCGCCGAAATTCGCGAACTTAGCGGCAGCACCGTGCAGCTAGATAGTGACCGCCTACGTCAGACGTGGTGGTCTCGGTCCGTTGACAGTACCTATTTGACCGGCAAGCGCGTCTTCATCTTTGGCGACGGCACACACGTCAAAGCGGCCGCACGTGTGGCCCGCGACGAGATGGGTTTCGAGGTTGTGGGGCTTGGTTGTTACAACCGTGAATATGCCCGCGATGTCCGTGCTTTAGCCAAAGATCACGGCATCGAAGCGCTGATCACGGACGACTACCTTTTGGTTGAAAAAACCATCGAAGAACTGCAGCCGGAAATGATCCTTGGCACCCAGATGGAACGCCACATCGGCAAGCGTTTGGGGATCCCTTGTGCAGTAATCTCGGCCCCGGTGCATGTGCAAGATTTCCCCGCACGCTATTCGCCGCAGATGGGTTTTGAGGGTGCGAATGTGTTGTTTGACACATGGATTCATCCGCTCGTTATGGGGCTGGAAGAACACCTTCTTCATATGTTCCGCGATGATTTCGAGTTTAACGACGCGGCCGGTCCGAGCCATCATGGGGGTGCTGTGCAACACGCCACGCCGGACCCACAAGTCGTGGACGCTGACAACGTAATCTGGCTGTCTGATGCAGAACGCGAGCTCAAGAAAATCCCGTTCTTCGTACGCGGCAAGGCGCGCCGGAACACCGAGTTCTACGCTGCTGAAAACGGCATGTCTGAAATCTCTGTCGACACCCTTTACGAAGCAAAGGCTCATTTTGCGCGATGACGTAACATATCAAATGTACAACGTTGTGTTGTTAACGCTGGACCGCCACGCAGCGGGTCCGGCTTCGCGTGTGGCGCCGCAATTAACTTCCGACTTTCCGGGACTGCAGCTGAAAATCCACGCCGCTGCAGAGTGGGCAAAAGACCCCGAAGCGCTGCTGGCAGCCCGCAATGATATCGCACGCGCCAATATTATTGTGACGTCAGTGATCTTCCTAGAAGAGCATATCAAAGCCATTTTGCCCGATCTGAACGCGCGCCGTGAAGACTGTGATGCGATGGTGGGTATCATCGCAGATCAGGAAATCGTGCAGCTGACCAAGATGGGTGATCTGGACATGATGCGCCCTGCGACGGGTGCCATGGCGTTGCTGAAAAAACTGAAGCCTGCAAAGAAGTCTGGCAGCGCTGGAGCGGGTCAGATGAAGATGCTGCGCCGCATCCCCAAAATTCTCCGCCTGATCCCAGGCAAGAGCCAAGACCTGCGCGCATGGTTTCTGACGATGCAATATTGGTTGGGTGGGTCAGACGATAACATCGAAAGCCTCGTGCGGTTCCTGATTTCGCGCTACGCGGGCGTGCCTGCATGGCGTGGCGTGCAGGCTGCGGCACCTGTGGAATACCCTGAAGTTGGCCTTTATCATCCTGATTTGCCGGATCATCACATTGCCACCAATATTGCGGATCTGCCGATCAAGGGGACAGGGCCCACAATCGGTATCGTCATGTTGCGCAGCTATATTTTGGCGAGCGACACGGCCCACTACGATCATGTCATTCGCACGTTCGAAGCCCGCGGTATGCGGGTTATTCCGGCTTTTGCGGGAGGGCTTGATGGCCGCCCTGCGATTGACGCTTATCACGCGGGTCAAATCGACGCGCTGGTGTCTTTGACCGGCTTCTCACTTGTCGGCGGCCCTGCCTACAACGACACCGATAGTGCAGTGGCCGCACTCGCCGACCTCGACGTACCGTACATCGCAGCGCAGCCACTCGAATTCCAGACCCTGTCGCAATGGGCGCAAGGCGGCCAAGGGCTTAGCCCGATTGAAGCAACCATGCTGGTTGCGTTGCCAGAGATTGACGGCGCCACAAATCCAACAGTGTTTGCGGGTCGCCATGCGTCAGACGGCTGCAGCGGTTGTGCACACAATTGCCCCGCAGTAGGCGCGATCAAGGCGATGGCCCCCTGCCCCGAACGGATCGACGCGTTGGTCGAAAAGGCCGAGCGTTTAGCGATCTTGCGCCGTAAAGAAAATGCAGAAAAGACCGTGGGCATTGTGCTGTTCGGTTTTCCACCAAATGCCGGGGCTGTTGGTACGGCGGCATATTTGTCGGTGTTTGAAAGCCTGCATAATACGTTGCACAAAATGGCAGCCGATGGCTATGACGTTACACCGCCCGCGACTGTCGAAGACCTGCGTGCAGCTGTTTTGCAAGGCAATGCACGCACTTATGGACAAGAGGCGAATGTTGCCGCACGCGTTAGCGCTGATGCGATCGTCGCCAACACACCTTGGTTGTCCGAGATTGAGGCCGTCTGGGGGCCGGCCCCCGGTCGCATCCAGTCAAATGGATCGGACGTCTTTATTTTGGGCGCGCAGTTTGGTCGCGTCTTTGTCGGTGTGCAGCCCACATTTGGCTATGAAGGCGACCCGATGCGCCTGTTGTTTGAGACAGGCTTTGCCCCGACACATGCGTTCAGCACGTTTTATCAGTTTTTGAAACACGAACTGAAAGCCGACGCTTTGCTGCATTTCGGCATGCACGGCGCGCTTGAATTTATGCCAGGCAAACAGAACGGCTGTAGTGGCAATGACTGGCCTGATCGCCTGATCGCGAACATGCCGAACATCTACCTTTATGCCGCGAACAATCCGTCCGAGGCGACCCTCGCCAAGCGCCGCAGCAACGCGATCACAATTACGCATATGACGCCGCCTCTACAGGCATCTGGTCTTTATCGCGGGTTGGCTGATCTGAAGGACAGTCTGACGAAATGGCGGACGATGATGCCGGACGACGCCGACCGTGCGAAGCTCGAAGCGCTGATCCGCGCACAAGCCGAGACCCTGCATTTGGACGCGCGAGATTTGCAAACACTGTGGATCAAGCTTCTGGAAACCGAAGACGCACTGATCCCTGATGGCTTGCATATTGTCGGGCGTGATCTGTCTGCTGACGCCGTCGAAGACATGTTGAACCTAATGACGTTTGACAGCGCCGAGGCACGCAGCAACGCACGCACGCACCTTTCAAAGAATGCCGAACTGGATGCTTTGATGCACGCGCTGAACGGGCAATTTATCAAACCAGTTGCGGGTGGTGACATCATCAACGCGCCTGACATCTTGCCTACTGGTCGCAACATCCACGCGTTCGATCCGTTCCGCATGCCGACCGCTTATGCCATGCAAGACGGCGCGCGTCAGGCCGCAGAACTGCTGAAAACCCATGACGCTTTACCCAAGACTGTGGCGCTTGTTTTGTGGGGGTCTGATAACATCAAATCCAATGGTGGTCCTATCGCACAAGCGCTAACGTTGATGGGTGCGGTGCCGCGCTTTGATACGCATGGGCGGCTTTGCGGGGCTGACTTGTTATCATTGGCGGAATTGGGTCGCGCGCGCGTTGATGTGGTTATGACGCTTTCTGGCATCTTCCGCGATCTATTGCCTTTGCAAACCAAGTTGCTTGCCGATGCGGCCCTCCAATGTGCGCAAGCGGATGAGCCACTGGACCTAAACCCGATCCGCGAGCACGCGTTGGCGTTCGCTACCGAAAATGACTGCGACCTGCAAACCGCCGCCCTGCGCGTATTTTCGAACGCCGAGGGTGCGTATGGGTCCAACGTGAACCAGTTGGTTGATAGCTCTGCCTTTGAAGACGACGGGGATCTGGCCGATGCGTATGAGGCGCGCAAAAGCTTCGCTTACGGTGTTGACGGCGAGGCGACAAAACAAGCGGCGTTGTTGCAAGACACTCTAGAGCACGTCGAATTGGCTTACCAAAATCTTGAATCGGTGGAACTGGGCGTCACAACCGTTGACCACTATTTCGATACGTTAGGTGGCATTGCCGCCGCAGTGAAGCGCGCCAAGAACGGGAAAGAGACCCCGATATATATCGGTGACCAAACCCATGGTGGTGCAAAGGTGCGAACCTTGCGCGAACAGGTAGCGCTAGAGACGCGCGCGCGCAGTTTGAACCCGAGATTCTATGAACCTTTGCTGAACCACGGCCACGAAGGCGTGCGTCAGATCGAGGCGCATATCACCAACACTGTCGGATGGTCCGCGACCACCGGCACGGTAGAGCCTTGGGTATACCAAGAGCTTTCAGAGACGTTTGTGCTGGATGACGCGATGCGCAGACGCCTTGCCGATCTGAACCCGCAAGCATCGATGCGCATGGCAAACCGCCTGCTGGAGGCATCAGATCGCGACTATTGGGCACCCGACGATGACACGCTTGCAGCGCTGCAAAACGCAGCCGACGCGATTGAAGATAGACTAGAGGGCATTGCAGCCGAATGACCCGCAATTTTAGGAAAGGGACCAAAAAATGAGCCCACTTGATAGAAGCATTCCGAACCTTGGTGGTGACGGTGAAGGATCGGTCCAGGTCCATCAAGACGAAAGCGCCAAGATCGAAGGCGCAAAGGTTTTCAGCGTTTATGGCAAGGGAGGGATCGGTAAATCGACAACCTCGTCCAACTTGTCGGCTGCGTTCTCCAAACTGGGCCACCGCGTCTTGCAAATCGGGTGTGACCCCAAACATGACAGTACGTTCACGTTGACTGGTTCTTTGCAGCCCACGGTCATCGACATCCTCAAAAGCGTCGATTTCCATGCCGAGGAATTGCGCCCCGAAGACTACGTGGCGACTGGCTATAACGGCGTGAAATGCGTCGAAGCTGGCGGCCCACCTGCGGGTACGGGCTGCGGCGGTTATGTTGTTGGCCAGACAGTGAAACTGCTGAAACAGCACCACATGCTGGAAGACACCGACGTCGTGATCTTTGACGTTCTGGGTGACGTGGTCTGCGGTGGCTTTGCGGCCCCGCTTCAACACGCAGATCGCGCGTTGATCGTCACGGCTAATGACTTTGACAGCATCTATGCGATGAACCGGATCATTGCCGCGGTCCAAGCGAAATCCAAGAACTACAAGGTCCGTCTTGCTGGCTGTGTCGCCAATCGCTCCAAAGACACGGACGAGGTGGATCGCTATTGCAAAACGGTTGGTTTTGACCGTATCGCGCATATGCCTGATCTGGATGCCATTCGTCGGTCGCGTCTGAAGAAAAAGACCCTGTTCGAGATGCCCGATGACGAAGATATCGTGCAGGTGCGCAAGGAATATATGCGCTTGGCCGAGACGCTTTATAACGGCACGTTGCCGCTGGCGCCCGATCCGTTGCCCGACCGCGAAATCTTTGAACTGTTGGGTTTCGATTGATGGAATATCAGGCCACACGCGATCGCGTCGAAACCTATTTCGACCGGACGGCGACCAAAACATGGGAGCGCCTCACATCAGACGCGCCTGTGTCTGGCATCCGCGCGACTGTGCGTGCGGGCCGTGATCAAATGCGCGATGTGTTGATCGGTCAATTGCCTGATGATCTGACAGGCGCGCGCATTCTGGATGCGGGTTGTGGCACGGGTGCCCTGTCGTTTGAGCTTGCGGCCCGTGGCGCTGACATGGTCGGTGTCGATATTTCGCCGCAGCTAATCGACATAGCTCTAAAACGCATGCCTGACGCGACACGCGGCACAATGACATTTTCCGTAGGCGACATGTTTAACCCTGCCCTTGGCACGTTCGATCATATCGTCGCGATGGACAGCATGATCTATTACGGTGCCGATGACATCGCGCGCATTCTGGACGGCATCGCACCGCGCCTGAACGACAACATAGTGTTCACCGTGGCCCCGCGCACACCACTTTTAATGGCAATGTGGCGCGTCGGCAAATTGTTCCCGCGCAGTGACAGATCACCCACAATGATTCCACATCATCCGGCAAAGATCGCGACCAAAACTAAGGGCCATTTGCGCGAATTGACCCGCGTCAATTCTGGCTTCTACATCAGCCAAGCGTTGGAGTATCGCCCATGATCCCCAAGCGCGCTGTACAAGGTATGACCCTCAAGATGCTGCCCTTTGCGGATGCAGCAAGCGATGGTTTGCCGTTGTCACAACTGTTGCGTTTGTCGTTGTTTCAAATCTCTGTCGGCATGGCTGCAGTCATGTTGCTCGGCACCCTGAATCGCGTGATGATCGTGGAATTGTCAGTGCCTGCCTTCATCGTAGCGACCATGATTGCGATCCCTGTATTGATCGCACCGTTCCGCGCATTGCTTGGTTTTAAGTCTGACAATTATCGTTCTGCCATTGGTTGGAAGCGTGTCCCCTACCTTTGGTTCGGCACACTTTGGCAGTTCGGTGGCCTCGCTATCATGCCAATGGCATTGCTTGTCTTGGCTGGTGATTCCGCCATTGATGCAGGCTTTTTCGGCCAAGTCGCAGCTGCCCTTGCCTTCTTGCTTACTGGCCTTGGCATGCACATGACACAAACTGCGGGCCTCGCCCTCGCCGCTGACCGCGCAAGCGAGGAAACCCGCGCCAAGGTAGTGTCTCTTCTTTATGTTATGTACCTGTTGGGCATGGGCGTTTCTGCTGTGATCATCGGCTCGCTGCTGAAAGATTATTCTTCGTTACTGCTGGTTCAAGTCGTGCAAGGTGCCGCCGTTGTCACGATGGTTTTGAACATTGTCGCACTGTGGAAACAGGAAAAGATGTCTCCCATGACCAAGGACGAACGCAGCGCGCCGCAGCCCGCATTCCGCACTGCTTGGGCTGATCTGACGCGCGAGACGGACATGTTGCGGCTCGTGGTAACAATCTTCCTTGGAACGATTGCATTCAACATGCAGGATGTCTTGCTCGAGCCATATGGCGGTGAGATTCTTGGGCTTTCAGTCTCCGCCACAACCTTGCTGACGGCAATGTGGGCTTGTGGTGCATTGCTGGGCTTTGGTCTTGCTGCGCGTTGGTTGTCGAATGGCATCGACACTTACCGTATGGGCGGACGCGGCGTGATCGTGGGCATCCTCGCTTTCAGCGCAGTGCTTCTTTCTGCCCCCCTTGCTTCGCCAATCCTTTTCTACACAGGCGCAGCTCTCATCGGTCTTGGCGGAGGCTTGTTCGCCGTCGCTACTTTGACCGCCGCAATGACAATCAACGTCGCGGGTTCAGCAGGTCGCGGCCTTGCCCTTGGCGTCTGGGGCGCTGCCCAAGCCACGGGCGCTGGCCTGTCCATTTTCATCGGTGGTGCAACGCGTGATTTAGTCAATTCCGCCGCGTCCAACGGCATCCTTGGGGACGTCCTGCAAGCCCCTTCTATCGGCTATTCGGTCGTCTACCAGATCGAAATCGGCCTCTTGTTTATCACACTCGTAGCCCTTGGTCCGCTTGTCCGCGCCAAAGGCTTAGACACATCAAATCCGCGCAAACTTGAATTGACGGATTTTCCGATATGACACGCAAAGGAGACAACTATGGTTGGCAATGAATTCTTTGGAAACTTCGATCTGGCAAGCGCCGCGATCTGGATGTTCTGGATCTTTTTCACACTGCTGGTTTATTATCTGCAGACAGAAAACATGCGCGAAGGCTATCCGCTGGAGCGTGAAGATGGCAACGAATCTGCCAGCGTGGGTTTGTTCCCAACGCCATCTGACAAGACGTTCCACCTGCCGCACGGTCGCGGTGAAGTTTCAGTCCCATCGGGCCAAAACCCCGAGCGTAAGGAACTTGCGATGGAAGCGACTGCCGCTTCCGCAGGCTCGCCTTATATACCCACTGGCAATCCAATGGTTGACGGCATTGGTGCCGCTGCATGGGCACCGCGCCGCGATGTGACCGAACTTGACGCGCACGGCCACAACAAGATCCAAGCGATGTCCAATCTGCCTGACTTTGCAGTTTCTGCAGGGCGTGATCCGCGTGGTAAGCCCGTGGTCGCAGGCGATGGTCAAGTTATCGGCCGTATCCTCGACATGTGGATCGATGTGCCAGAGCAGATGGTCCGTTATCTGACCATTGACCTGAACCCAGAGGGCAAAGGCAACACACGCCTGATCCCAATCAATTTTTGCAAAATTCAGAATGACCGCGTGACTGTGCGTTCGTTGTTTGAGGCGAACTTTGCAGACGTGCCAGGAATTGCAAAACCAGATCAAATCACGCTGCTCGAGGAAGAAAAAATCATGGCCTACTACGGTGGTGGCACGCTTTATGCTGATCCGTCGCGCAATGAGCCAAAGATCTAATCCAGCACTGTCGGGCCTTTAGCCACGGTCCGACACATACGCCAAAGGGGACGATAAAATGCACCACGATGATTTTAAATTTGAGCCGGTCCACGGACTTCCCGAAGCCCTGCCAGAGGATGAACATATCTTGTGGCAAGGCGCACCGAGCCCGCTGCGCCTTGCAAAAGACGCATGGTCTCTAAATTGGGTGTTGGGTTATTTTGTAGCCCTTGCCGCGATCCGCGTGATCATGGTTTCACCTGATATGTCGCTGACAGCCGCCATGGCGCAAGGCATTCCGTTTCTCTTTGCGGGCGGCATCGTTGCTCTGATTTTGATTGGGCTTGCCACGGTTCAAGCACGCAGCACGGTCTACACATTGACCAACAAACGCGCGTGTATGCGCATCGGAGCCGCCTTGAGCATGACATTGAACTTGCCATACGTTTGCATTGGAAATGCAAACGTGGCGGTCCGCCCGTCCGGGCTTGGCACCCTGACATTCGAACTGATCGGTGAGACGCGCCTGTCGTTCTTGATGACGTGGCCGCATGTACGCCCTTGGCATATGCGGCGCACACAACCTGCGTTCCGCGCGATCCCAGATGCAGCCCGCGTGGCCGCAATTTTTGCCGAAGCCGCCGAAACACGCGTGTCGATGCCGCAGGTTGCACCTGTCGCATCACGCGACGCTATTGCTGCGGAGTAAATTGATATGACTGCTACAAATTCACTCGCCAACCAGATGAAATACCGCGACCGTGACATGGTGCCAGCGGTGCTGGTCAAAGCGATGTTCGCCTTGATGTTGGGTGCGATCGTATTGGTCGGTTACGCCCGCCTGACCGACCGCCCCGTCATCGGTGTAGCCCCCCACAGCGACATAGTGCGCGAGATCGCCATTATTCTGGACGGTACACGTAATGACGGTGTGCAGGTCTTGGACTCCGATGGCATCAAGCTGGCGCATTCCACCGACAACAAATCCGGATTCATTGACGTGATCTGGACCTCGGTGAACCGCGCACGCACCGTGCAAGGCGTCGACTTGAACGCTCCATTGCGCCTCGTGCGCCTTGAAAACGGCCACGTCGCCGTAATTGATGACACCACCGGCTGGAAGATCGAGTTGATCGGATACGGCCAAGACAACGTCGCAGCTTTCGCCAAGCTGATCGACTAAAACCGCCAACCAAAGGGACAACAAACATGGGACTTTTTACCAGAACAAAAGAAACGGCACCATGCACCGTCACGATTAGCCATCGTTTCGAAGAGCTGTCAGCGCATGTCAAATTCAACAACGGGGCTGTCGTAAACCCGGGCGATACCGTGCAGGTTCACGGTCCTGAGATCATGGCGCCCTACGGTGAATTGGTCGAAGAGAACCGCACCGCGACCATCACTCGGGCGTCGACAATCGAACAAATCTGGACCCGCCTGACAGGTGATTTCGAGTTCATGGAACTGTGTGAGTTTTCGTTTTCCGAGGAGGTTTTGTCATGAATGTTCCAACACACTCCGCCTTCGCTGCCACCGCTGAAGAGGCGATTGCCGCACAAGACGCTCTGGATGATGGCCCGATGACATCGGAAAAAGCGACTGAGATTGCGATGCAAAACACGCTGCTGACGCCGCGCTTTTACACCACTGATTTTGCCGAGATGGACGCGATAGACGTCACCCCAGTGCGTGCCGATTGGGACAAACTGATCGCTCAGATGAAGTCCGACCCCAACAAGGGCCACTTCAAAAAGAACGACGATTGGGGCACTGTCGATTGGGACGGGATGGAGCCTGCTCTGAAGGCAGAATTCATCGACTTCCTGATCTCGTCCTGCACCGCCGAATTCTCTGGCTGTGTTCTATATAAAGAGATGAAGCGCCGTGGGTCTAACGAAGACATCACGACATTGTTCCAGCTAATGGCCCGTGACGAAGCGCGTCACGCAGGCTTCATCAACGATGCGCTGCGCGAAGCTGGCATCCGCGTGAACCTTGGGTTTTTGACCCAAGCGAAGAAGTACACCTACTTCCGCCCCAAGTTCATTTATTACGCAACATATCTATCCGAGAAGATCGGTTATGCGCGTTACATCACAATCTATCGCCATCTGGAAAAGAACCCAGAACTGCGCTTCCACCCAATCTTTTTGTGGTTCCGAGAGTGGTGCAATGACGAATTTAGCCACGGCGAAGCTTTCGCACTGTTGCTCAAAACAGATCCGAAACTGACCGAAACGTGGGCAAACAAAATGTGGATCAAGTTCTTCCTTACCGCCGTTTATTCCACCATGTGGGTCCGCGACCATCAGCGCCCCTTGTTCCACAAAGCGCTTGGTGTTGACGTCACGTGGTACGGCCAAGAAGTATTCCGCAAAACGTCTGAGATCACCAAACAAGTGTTCCCGATCACGTTGGACATCGACCACCCGCGCTGGCGTCCGAACCTTGACCGGATGGAAGCCGCCTCTCGTCAGATCGCAGCCGCCAAAGAACGCGGGGGGATCGGTGGTTTCTTCAGCCGGATGACAGGTATGGCAAAAGCCGCATCAGCGTTCGTCGCCGTCTTTACCATTCCGAGCCACAAACACACGGTACCCGACAGCCCACGATTGGAGCCCGCATACTAATGCTTTCATCCGCTTGGATAGCCGCAGCGATCGCAATTTTTTCTTGGTGGTTCTTCACCGGGATCATTTTACTGATCGTGCGTCGCGCGGATGGCGGTGGGGCCACGGCTCACGGGCGATCTGTGGTCTTTGGCACTCCGCTATTCGCGCTTGGCATCTTGGGGTTGGTTCTGTCAGCGACAACGCTGACAGTCGGGAATGTCTACTTTGCATTCTTTTCAGTATTGATGGTTTGGGGCTGGATCGAACTTGCGTTTCTATCCGGCGTCATCACCGGACCAGAGCGCCGCCCCTGCCCTGAAACGCTCAATGGTTGGGGCCGGTTCGTTCGCGCATGGAACACATTATCCTACCACGAATTGCTACTGCTCGGCGGCTTACTGATCGTCACCGTTGCGACGACAGGCGCCGAAAACACCTTTGGCTTTTGGGCTTACTTATTGTTGTTCGCAGCGCGGATCTCAGCGAAGCTGAATTTGTTCTTCGGCGTGCCACGGATCAATACCGAATTTGTGCCGCGCCCTTTGCAGCACCTTAAAAGCTATTTCCGCCAAGGCAATGTGACCGTCGCATTTGTCATCGGCGTCACCCTCCTGAGCCTCGCCACTGCTTACTTTGCAGAACGTCTGATGTCTGCGGATGCCGGCGCACAAACGGTGGGCTTCACGCTTCTGCTGGCATTGTCAGCGCTGGCTACCATTGAACACTGGCTGATGATCATTCCATTGCCAGACGCGAAACTTTGGCGCTGGATGCTACCCGCGCTGCCAACGACCCATAAGACAGGACAGTCCCATGAACTTTGATACGCTTTTTCAAAACCAACTTGATGCGCTCAAGGAAGAAGGCAACTACCGTTACTTTGCAGAGCTAGAGCGCAAGTGCGGCAAGTTCCCACACGCGGCCAATCACCAAGATGGCGAAGTCCGCGATGTTACCGTCTGGTGTTCAAACGACTACCTTGGCATGGGTCAAAACCCACTGGTCATCGAAGCAATGTGCGAAGCTGTCCAGCGCACAGGCACTGGGGCTGGTGGCACGCGCAATATTTCTGGTACGAACCATGACCACCTGTTGTTGGAGCGCGAATTGGCGGACCTGCACGGCAAAGAAGCGGCATTGCTTTTCACCTCCGGTTACGTGTCAAACTGGGCCGCTCTCAGTACTTTGGGTAGCCGTCTTGAGGGATGTGTTATCCTGAGCGACTCAGGCAACCACGCGTCAATGATCGAAGGTATTCGTCACAGCCGCGCGCAAAAAGTCATCTGGAACCACAACGACGTGGCCGACCTAGAGGCAAAACTGGCGGCCCTGCCCGCCAACGCGCCCAAAATTGTCGCGTTCGAATCCGTCTATTCGATGGATGGAGACATTGCCCCCATTCGCGAGATTGTCGAGGTCGCTGAAAAGTACGGCGCGATGACATATCTGGACGAAGTTCACGCGGTTGGTCTTTACGGTCCACGTGGCGGCGGCGTCGCTGAGCGCGAAGGCCTGATGGACCGTATCACGCTGATCGAAGGCACGCTTGGCAAGGCATTTGGCGTTGTCGGCGGATATATCACCGGATCGACGGCCTTGTGTGATTTCATCCGTAGTTTTGCATCAGGCTTTATCTTCACCACGGCGCTACCGCCTGCAGTCGCTGCTGCCGCGCGCGCATCGATCATGCACCTGAAGCAATCGACGGCAGAGCGGACGCAACATCAAGCCCAAGTCGCAAAACTGCGCGCTGGTCTTGACCGCGCGGGCATTCCGCATCTGGCAAACGCAAGCCACATCGTGCCGGTGATGATCAAAGATCCGGTAAAAACAAAGATGCTGGCAGATTTCTTGATGAACGAATGGGGCATTTACGTTCAACCCATCAACTACCCCACAGTGCCAAAAGGGACAGAGCGTTTGCGCTTTACCCCGTCCCCATTGCACAAGGACGCCGACATTGACCACCTTGTCGCAGCATTGACTTCCCTTTGGAAGCAATGCGCCATTGCCCACGCAGTCGCCTAAAAAACGCTATGATCGCCGCGTTGCACAGACGTATCGTCGGCGATCACCTGCGCGTAATAATCGAACAGGGTCTCCGTCCCCGTCGATGGGGTCACATCTGCATCGTAGCGTGCCCCGTCCCAAACCAGCATTGACTCTGTTGCATAGTAATGGCCGATGCGGGCAAGGTCGGCCTTGGCTGCGGCCTTAGAGCTGACAAATCCAGCGATGCGCAGTCCATGATAAATTATGCGCATCATCGCGACAGGAACACGTTTTATTCTAATGGGCTGGCCAAGAAACGCTGACAAGGCCGCCGCCTGATCCAGCGGCGTGATCGCATCCCCTGGTCCGCCAATCGGCAACACTTGATTGTGCAGAGTAAGGTCATCGACGCATTGCGCGATAAACCGTCCCAAATCATCATCACTGATCGGTTTGCAAGCCGTCAATGTGCCATCACCAAACACCAGAAACGGTTTTCTGCGACGCACACGGTCGATCTGCCCTGATAAGGATTTAAAGAACGCGGTCGGACGCACAATGGAATAGGTCAGCGTCGATTGCGTCAATGCGGCCTCGAACGCAAGCTTGGCCTGTTGAAAAGGAAGCTTTGGTTTTTGCACGCAGATAGCCGACAACAAAATGAACTGCCCGACACCTGTGTCTTCGGCCCACGCCAGAATGTTCAAATGCGCTAGATGATCAATCGCCCAGGCATCATCCGTGCTGCCGGATCGCGACGCCAGACACGACACCACAACATCAAACTTTTCAGCTATCTCTAAAGGTTGCGTGACATCCGCGATGATCTGCGCATCTCTGCGCCCGATGCAGGTGACATCATAACCCGCAACTTTCAGCGCCCTAAACGCACCCCGCCCCGCGGTGCCAGTTGCACCAAATAGGGCAATTCGTTTAACTGACACGCCAGTCAAAGAACCCTTCTCCGGCATTTGCCAACAGGCGCGCGGCCATAGCTTGCCCCGCAGCTGCGCCGTCTTCGATCAATATGGTCACGTCATCACCAATCGCCTCTGACCCATCGGGGCGCAAGACTTCTCCACGCAATCGCATCGAAGTTCCGTCTAATTCTGCCAGCGCTGCAATCGGGGTTTCACATGATCCGTCAAGTGCTTGTAGGAATGCGCGCTCTGCTGATAATCGTTGCCCCGTCAGCCTATCATGGATCGCTGCAAGCATGTCCGCAGCACGTAAATCATTCGCCCGCCGCTCAATCCCGATGGCGCCTTGCGCCACAGCGGGCAGCATCTCCTCGACTTCGATCGGAGTGCGCGTCACATCGTCCATTTTCAAACGATTCAACCCAGCCATCGCAAGGAAGGTAGCATCGGCGACTTTGTCACCCAACTTCCTTAACCGTGTCTGCAAGTTCCCGCGAAATTCGACGACCTGCAAGTCGGGTCGCCGCAATCTCAATTGCGCTTGCCTACGCAAACTAGATGTACCGACAACTCCACCATCCGGCAGATCGGCCAGCGTCCCACCGTCCAATGCAATGAACGCATCGCGCACGTCTTCACGCGGCAGATAGGTGTCCAACAGCAACCCGTCAGGCTGCAAAGTCGGCATATCCTTCATCGAATGCACGGCGATATCGATGGACCCGTCCAGCATCGCCTGTTCGATCTCGCGGGTGAATAACCCCTTACCGCCAATCTCTTTGAGAGGGCGGTCAATGATCCGGTCGCCTGTGGTCTGGATGACCTGAATGGCAAACGCTTCATGCGGCAAATCAAAGGCAGCGGCCAAGCGCTCGCGGGTCTCGTGCGCTTGGGCAAGGGCCAAAGGCGAGCCACGCGTTCCAATTTTCAAAGGCTTTGTCGGGACGGGCAAGTCATATGTCATAAACCCGTTCTAAAGGTGTAAACTAATGTTTACAACTGTTGCGTATGTCCGATGTTACGGTGCATAAATGATGGGTCAAACATAGGAAGACCAGCGATGACTATTCAGAAAACTGTCTTGCGTGCCCTTTCTGGTGAAGCCTTGCCCGTCCCGCCAATTTGGATGATGCGCCAAGCGGGCCGTTACCTGCCCGAATACAAAGCCACACGCGCGCAAGCCGGGGACTTTTTGTCGTTGTGCTATAACCCTGAACTCGCGGCCGAGGTGACGTTGCAGCCCATTCGCCGCTATGGGTTTGATGCCGCAATTTTGTTCGCAGACATCCTATTGTTGCCGCAAGCTTTGGGTGCCGACCTATGGTTCGTCACGGGTGAAGGCCCGCGTTTGTCGACCATCACAACCGCTGATCAGCTTGCCGCTTTGAAACCTGCAGCTGATGTAAACGATCACCTCTCACCGATTTACGAGACGATCAAAATCCTGTCCAAATCCCTTCCGGTCGGGACGACATTGATCGGTTTCGCAGGCTCCCCTTGGACGGTCGCGACCTATATGATTGCGGGCCAAGGCACACCAGATCAAGGGCCGGCACATGCGCTCAAGGATGAAAACCGTTTGGTTTTTGATGGGCTAATTGACATCATCACTGACGCTACAATCGTCTATCTTAGCGCGCAAATCGAAGCGGGCGCAGAAGTGATCAAGCTATTCGACAGCTGGGCGGGCTCACTGCATGGCGACGACTTCGCGCAGTATTCAATCGCGCCTATGCGCAAGATTACATCCGCCCTGAAATCGGCCTACCCCGACGTGCCAATCATCGCATTCCCGCGTGGTGCGGGCGAAAAATATGGCAATCTTCACACCGCAATTGGGGCTGATTGTATCGCACTTGATGACGGTGTAAGTGCTGACTGGGCCGCGAAAAATGTTCAAACAGGCGGCTGCGTACAGGGCAATCTGGCTTCGCGGCATATGGTGACGGGGGGTGATGCGCTTGTGGCTGAGACCCGCAAAATCGTAGATGCCTTTTCGGGTGGTCCGCACATCTTTAATCTGGGTCACGGGATCACCCCTGATGCCGATCCCGAAAATGTCCAATTGATGATCGATACCGTGCGCGGCATCTAAAACGCAAAAGACCTGCCACAATCGGCAGGTCTTTGTCGCGCATTATGCAAAAGCATCAAGACGCTAGACTATTCGGCAGCTGGCCCGACGGAAACAAGGTACGCCCAGACATCGCGGCGATCATCTTCTTTCCGCAGCTTGAACGCCATGTTCGAGCGTGCACGACGGTCATCCAGATACTCGCGCAGGAACGCCCGCGGATCTTCGACATAAGCAACAAAGTCCTCTTCATTCCAAGCCAATCCGGCTTCACCCGTCGCAATTAGAGAATCGCCATACTTTGTAAAGTCCGGCTGCGTTCCCGCAGTGCGCGTGTAGACACCATAAAGGTTCGGGCCGTTCTTGCCGCCGCGCAAAATGACGTTGTCCTCGTCATCAACGATCGAGTGACAGGCTTTGCACTGGTTAAACACTGCAGCACCTGCTTCAGCGTCGCCCGTAGCGTGGCCATCGGCGAACGCCGGAGCGGCCAGAAGACACAGGCTCAAACTAGAAACCAACATTTTCTTCATTCAAAAATCTCCCATTCCGATAACTAAACTAGCACGACTCCTTCACAGGTAAAGTCATGCATTCGCATTAAGACAAATCATGGCTTGAATCACCAAAATGTCAATCCAACTTTACACTTGAAGAGTCTACAACTGTAACGCTAAACTTACACTATGACCGATTTTCCTGCTCCGACCCTGCGCCGGTGGCCTGAACCAGCTGCGATGTTGCGCCTGATCAAGCCTGTCACATGGTTTCCGCCGATGTGGGCGTATCTGTGTGGCGTTGTCTCCTCTGGTGTTTCGTTAAGCGGCCATTGGGCGTTGATCATTTTGGGCATCATCCTTGCCGGCCCCATCGTTTGCGGCATGAGTCAAGCCGCCAATGATTGGTGCGACCGTCACGTTGATGCCATCAACGAACCCGACCGGCCAATTCCGTCTGGCCGCATTCCGGGCAAGTGGGGTCTATATATCGCACTCGCCATGTCCGCGCTGTCGCTAATCGTTGGCGCGCAACTTGGCCCTTGGGGCTTTGGCGCCACAATCTTTGGTGTATTGGCTGCATGGGCTTATTCAGCCGAACCCATCCGAATGAAGCGGTCCGGTTGGTGGGGGCCTGGGCTTGTTGGCCTTTGCTACGAAGGCTTGCCGTGGTTCACGGGCGCTGCCGTTTTATCCGTTGGCTCACCTAGCTGGCCTGTCATCACCATTGCGGCCCTGTATGCCACAGGCGCGCATGGCATCATGACCCTGAACGACTTCAAGGCGCTGGAAGGCGACCGCCAAACGGGCGTCAATTCCTTGCCTGTCACCCTAGGGCCAGAACGCGCAGCCCGCGCTGCTTGCTGGGTTATGGCCGTTCCGCAGGTTGTTGTTGCAGCTTTGCTAGTCGTATGGGGTAAGCCGCTCTTCGCGATAGCCATCACCGTTTTAATTGCCGCGCAATTTTGTGCGATGAGCATTTTACTGACTGACCCCAAAGCGCGCGCGCCTTGGTACAACGCCACCGGCGTCGCGATGTATGTCAGCGGCATGATGATCACCGCCTTCGCACTTAGGAGCATTTCATGAACTTATCATGGGGCCAAATTGCCCGTCTTGGGTTGGTACAAATGGCTCTTGGCGCGGTTGTCGTATTGACCACATCAACGCTCAACCGCTTGATGGTTGTCGAGTTCGCGTTGCCCGCCTTGTTGCCTGGCGCGTTGGTCGGCCTTCACTACGGCATCCAGCTGTCGCGCCCGCGTTGGGGGTATACCTCTGACACAGGCGGCAATCGCACACGCTGGATCATTGGCGGCATGTCGATCCTCGCTGCTGGCGGCATCGGCGCTGCTTTCGCCGTCACACTCTTTGCGCAAAGCTTCATGGCCGCAATCATCCTATCAATCGCGTCTTATGCGCTGATCGGCATCGGTGTCGGCGCATCAGGCACGTCGCTTCTGGCACTGCTTGCCACAGCAACGGCCCCCAACCGCCGCGCTGCGGCTGCGACAATCACGTGGCTGATGATGATCTTTGGGATCGCCGTGACCGCAGGGCTATCGGGTCAATTCCTTGACCCCTACTCGCCCCAACGCCTGATGACCGTCGTCACGGTTATCGCTGCCATCGCAGTGCTCCTTACAACCATCGCTATCGGCCGCATTGAATCCCGCGTGACCCCGATGAAGCCAGAAGCCCCCACGCCGTTCATCCAAGGCATGCAAGAGATTTGGGCCGAAGAAAAAACCCGCAATTTCACCATCTTCGTATTTCTGTCGATGAACGCCTACTTCATGCAAGAGCTGATCTTGGAACCTTACGCAGGCCTCGTCTTTGGCTTTACCCCGGGGCAATCCACCACCCTTAGCGGTGCGCAAAACGGTGGCGTGTTCATCGGGATGTTGACCGTCGGCATTATGGCCACTGGCCTGAAAATCGGCGCACTGCGAACATGGGTCATGGTCGGTTGCTTGGGTTCTTGCGCGGTGCTGACACTGATCTGCATGACTGGTTTCGCCTACACCGCCCTGAACTTTATTTACCTTGTCGTGGCCCTCGGCTTCTTTAATGGGATGTTTGCAGTCGCCGCCATCGGAGCAATGATGGCGCTCGCTTCCGAAGGGCGCGGCCAACGCGAAGGCACACGAATGGGTCTATGGGGGGCAGCCCAAGCGATTGCCGCAGGCTTTGGCGGCCTAACAGGCGCTGTGCTTGTCGATATCGCGCGCAATTTCGCACCAGATGGTCCCGCTTTTGGTACGGTCTTTGCGTTCGAAGCACTGCTCTTTCTCGCCGCGGCCATGATGTCTGCGCGAGTTATGGAAACCCCACAGGCCATCATGCCTGCCACAATGGTCCCTGGAGAATAACATGTATGATGTCATCGTGATCGGAGGGGGCCCATCAGGTGCCACAGCAGCACAAGACCTTGCACGCTCGGGCCATAAAGTTGCGATGATCGACCGCGAAGGTCGGATCAAACCTTGCGGCGGTGCGATCCCACCGCGCGCCATCGAAGATTTTTGTATCCCCGACGACCAACTTGTGGCCAAGGTTAACACCGCAAGGATGATCTCGCCCACTGGCCGCAAGGTCGACATCCCTATTGAGAACGGCTTTGTCGGCATGGTCGACCGCAAGGATTTTGACCCTTTTCTGCGGGACCGTGCGGGTAAGGCTGGCGCTCACTGCCTGACAGGTACCTTTTTGCGGATCAATCGCACCGCGGGTCAAACAACTGTCATTTACCGCGACAAGGACAGCGGCAAAGAACGCACGTTGCGCACCAAAATTATCATCGGAGCAGACGGTGCCCGATCAAAAGTCGCAAAGGCCGAAGTGCCCGGCGGCGACAAAATTCCATACGTCATCGCCTATCACGAAATAATCGAGGCCCCAGCCCTTAGCGCTGACTACGACCCGTTGCGTTGTGACGTTATCTATGACGGTAAAATCTCACCCGATTTCTATGGCTGGATTTTCCCGCACGGCAGATCCGCCAGCATCGGCATCGGCACCGGCATCGAAGGCGTAGACCTCAAGAGAGCGACTGCAGACATCCGCGCAGCCCACGGTTTGACCGATTGCAAAACCCTGCGCCGTGAAGGCGCGCCAATTCCACTGCGCCCAATGGACAAGTGGGACAACGGCACCGATGTGGTACTTGCTGGTGATGCCGCAGGCGTCGTAGCCCCGTCCTCTGGTGAAGGCATTTACTACGCCATGCTGGGTGGTCGCGTGGCCGCCACGGCTGCCAGCGCTTGCATTGCAACAGGCCGCAGCAAAGACCTCCAACTTGCCCGCAAGCTTTTCATGCGCGAGCATAAATCCGTGTTCAAAGTCCTTGGTGCGATGCAAAACGCCTACTACCGCAGCGACGAGCGCCGCGAGCGGTTCGTGTCGCTTTGCCACGATGTGGACGTGCAGCGCCTGACATTCGAGGCTTACATGAACAAGCGCCTGATCAAGGCCCGCCCTATGGCGCACTTGAAAATCGGCATCAAGAACCTCGCGCATCTGACGCGCCTTGTTTCTGAGACGCGCGTCTGATGGCTATCATGATCCCCGCTTGGGTTGACGGCATGCTGCAACCTGTCGAAAAACTTGACGCGCATCTGCGTGGCTTGCGGCACAAAGCTGTATCGATCTTTGTGATTTCAGGTGACTATATCCTGATCCAGCAGCGCGCCATGTGCAAATACCACACGCCCGGTCAATGGGCGAACACCTGTTGCACGCATCCCGATTGGCAAGAGGATCCACACCGTTGTGCGACCCGCCGCCTGAACGAAGAACTGGGCATCACAAAACTACCCCTACATCATCGCGGCCAAGTCGAATACCGCGCCCATGTCGGCGGTGGGTTGATCGAACATGAAGTGGTCGAGGTCTATACGGCCCATACCCAGTTCAACCTGCAACTGGCGCCAAACCCAGAAGAGGTGATGGCCACACGTTGGGTTTCAATTACCGATCTACAAAATCAGCTAGCGACCACGCCCGAAATATTCACACCTTGGCTGCATATTTATATGGAGCAGCACAGCGAAATGATCTTCAAAGAAATGGCAGGGGTTTAAACCCGGGCGCGCGTCTTGACAGCTTGGATCGCAGTCGCCGCAATATCCGTCGCCGTCAGCCCAGCATCAGCATACATCGCATCAGGTGCCGCTTGATCAATAAACCGATCCGGCAACGTCATGGTGCGCACAGCGATATCGCCATCAAGCAGCCCCTCGCCTGCCATGTAGTGCAGCACCATCGCGCCAAAACCGCCCTGCGATCCTTGCTCAATCGTAATCAGCGCTTTGTGGTGTTTGACCAGCTGGCGGATCAATGCGTGATCAAGCGGCTTTGCAAATCGCGCGTCGGCAACCGTGGCCGTCACACCCTGGGCAGCCATCATATCAGCAGACTTCAGGCTTTCAGATAGATGCGCCCCAAACGACAGAATAGCGACATCAGCCCCTTCGCGCACAACACGACCTTTGCCAATCTCGAGCACCTCGCCCAAGTCGGGAACAGCCGCCCCCGTACCAGTGCCGCGCGGATATCGAAACGCAATCGGCCCAGCATCATGGGCCACAGCGGTCGCTACCATATGCACAAGTTCGGCTTCGTCAGATGCGGCCATTACAGTCATGTTCGGCAAGGCGCTTAGGTAGCCCACATCAAACGCACCCGCATGTGTAGCACCATCAGCACCCACCAGCCCCGCGCGATCAATCGCAAAGCGGACAGGCAGGTTTTGCAGCGCTACATCATGCACGATCTGGTCGTACCCACGTTGTAGGAAGGTCGAATAAATCGCACAAAACGGTTTCAATCCGCCGGCCGCCAAACCCGCGGCAAAGGTCACACCATGTTGTTCGGCAATGCCAACATCAAACACCCGGCGGGGAAAGGCATCGGCGAATATATCCATACCAGTGCCAGACGGCATAGCTGCAGTGATCCCAACTATCTTGGAATCTCGTGCTGCAATTCGCGTCAAAGCATGACCAAAGACCGATGTATAGCTTGGTGCGTTCGACCCAGACTTGGCTTGCGCACCGCTGGACACATCAAACTTTGATACTCCGTGATATTTGTCGGCCGAGTTTTCGGCAGGCGCATATCCCTTACCTTTCACTGTGCAGCAATGGATCAAGACAGGCCCTGTCGCGCGGGTCCGCACACTGCGCAGAACGGCCAACAATTGATCCATGTCATGCCCGTTGATCGGGCCGACATACTCGAACCCCAGCTCTTCGAACATCGTACCGCTGGATGTCGTCCTACCTGTCACTAATTCCCGCGCACGCCGCGCATGATCACGCAGTGGCCCGGGCAAAGCCGCACCAAGCGGCGTATCCGCAAGCCGCGACATATATTGCGACATCGCCCCAACGGGTGGCGCAATACTCATCTCATTGTCGTTAAGGATCACAAACATCCGCCGCCCTTCTGCGCCAGCGTTGTTCATCGCTTCGTAGGCCATTCCTGCGCTGATCGAACCGTCGCCGATAATGGCGACAGCATCACCCGTAGGCTGACCCATATCGCGCGCCACGGTAAAACCCAAAGCTGCCGAAATTGACGTGCTGGAATGTGCCGCACCAAACGGATCAAAGTCACTTTCAGTGCGTTTGGTGAACCCCGAAATACCACCCTCTTGGCGCAAGGTCTTCATCTGCGCGCGGCGTCCCGTCAAAACCTTATGCGGATAACATTGGTGGCCGACATCCCAGATCAACTTGTCACGTGGGGTGTCGAACACCGCATGCAATGCAACCGTCAGTTCAACCACACCAAGGGATGACCCCAAATGCCCGCCCGTTGTGGCTACAGCCTCGATCACTTCGGTGCGCAATTCATCGGCCAATTGCGACAAGTCCGGATCGCTTAGGCCCTTTAGGTCAGATGGGCCTGCGATGTTGTCTAAAATAGATGTCATGACAAGGACCCCTCGGAACTAAGTTATGAATTAGGACCTGTTGGCTCGGGAACAGATGGGGTTGGGTGTCCAACCGGCATCTGCCTCCCGTAGCCAACAGGACGTGTCGAAACTTTACAAAATTCCGACGATTTCCAAATGATCAAGGGACTTAACCATTCGGAAAGAGGACCCCCCGGCCAAACACGGCCCGAAGGAATTATTAGACCAAATCGATCTGCTGATCGGACATGTAAAACGAATAAGGTGTCGGGTCTGGCCGGTATTTTGAATCCTCTGGCAACAGCAAACCGATCCAATGCAACGCGACCAAGATGAACCATAGCGCCAGACAAAAAGCCGCGGCATACCCCGCCCCCTTCAGCATCAGCATCAGAACGTCGGCACTGAGGCGAAACTTCGAATTTTCGCTCGTACTCAGATAGTCGTGATTGTCACTCATAGTCTTAATCCTCTCTTGGGGACGCCCCGCTTAATCAAGCGGTGCGTAGCCATGATCTTGGGCCCAGACGAACCAGTTATCGACGACCGTGCCAGTTAACAGAATTCCGATACCGCCTGTCAGCGTTGTTAGAACTGCGAACCACCAAGCCCAGCGGTGAATACCTTCCATCGTGGCGTTAAAGCCCATGGTCCAGCGCCAGAACAAAGCCGCACGCTCGGACGCAGTACCGCGGTCCACGATCTGCTCAATCTCACGCTCGCCGCCGTACCGGCTGACCGCCAGAATTGTCGCACCGTGCATCGCAAACAGCAGGGCTGATCCATAAAGGAAGGCAATGCTTAGCGCGTGGAACGGATTGTAAAACAGGTTTCCATAAGTGAGTGAAAACAGGTTCGTCCAATCAAGGTGAGAGAACACGCCGTAAGGCACAGCTTCGGCCCATGATCCCATCATAATCGGTCTGATCAGACCCAACACAAGGAACAACCAGATCGCCGACGCGAACGCCCAGGATACGTGCTTGCCCAGGCCCAGCTCTTCGGCCCGCAGGTACGTGCGGATCCACCAGGAGATCACAGAGACCAGCAAGAAGAATGACGCAATCAACCAAGCGCCACCGTCATCCAACGGGGCCATACCCAACCCGTAATCCTCTGAAGGCGGCTCTAACGACAGCCAGAACAATTCCTTCAGGAAAAGCGGGATAGAATAGTCGACCTGCGCCAAAAAGCTGATGCCGATGATCAGAAACCACAACGCACCTGTTGCCAGCGACACGACACCAAAAGTGCCCAAGTAGATTGGCCCCAACTGCGCGTTACCGAACAGACCTGCCAACTTCGAAAAGCTTGCGCGTTTGGTGCGTTCGTTTTCAAGCCGCCCCGTTGGATCGAGCCCCATCTCGGGCGGTCCTTGGACCTGAACTTGCGTAAAGATATTTTGATATTCAACCATTTTTCATGTCCTCCTTACAGGTCC
Source organism: Thalassobium sp. R2A62 (assembly GCF_000161835.1). Lineage (GTDB taxonomy): Bacteria > Pseudomonadota > Alphaproteobacteria > Rhodobacterales > Rhodobacteraceae > Thalassobium. Next base: position 2,589,928 of record NZ_GG697169.2, on the reverse strand, counting down.
CGCCACCAAGGCAAATCGGCATACCAATCCCACCAGCTCGCCCAGCTATCGAACCAAATCGTACCCGAGATCACGATACAAATCGCACTCCAGACCACGGCACTTAGCGCCAAAAACAGACCCAAGCGGTGGATGCCCAATGGCCCGATAGAATAACCGATAAGATCGCGGAAATAGGTGTCTTCGTGATCCGGTGTCGCAATCGTTTTGCCTCTGCCCGGATTGACCGCGGACAGCACCAAAGATCCGTGCAGCGCCAGCGCAAAACACGTCGTAAAGAAGAACGTGATCGCGATCATATGCGCCGGATTGTAGTGGAAGTTCCCGTAGGCGTAGCCCACGTTATTCACCCAATCGAGGTGACTAAAGATACCGTATGGAAAGCCGTGGCCCCAAGCACCCAACAAAAGTGGGCGGATAATGACCAGCGTCACATATGCCAAAATCGCGATGCTAAAGGCAAAAGGCACATGATATCCCATGCCCAATTTGCGGCAAATTTCGACCTCGCGCATCATCCAACTGAGGAACGCAAATGTGGCACAAACTGTAATCGCTTGCCACAACCCCCCTTCAGCCAAGGGTGCAATCCCAAGACCCACCTCTAACGACGGTGGATTGATCGAAATTAACCACGGGTTCCATGTGTTGCCCAATGCGGCGCCATAAATGATCAGAAACGTGCCAAGAGCGGCGAAAAAGATCGTAGTGACACCAAAAAAGCCAACATAGAAGGGACCCACCCAGAAATCGAATAGATCACCACCAACCAGTGTTCCACCGCGAACCCGGTATTTTCTTTCGAAGCTGAGCAATGCCATCTTCTCTCTCCCTACTCATCACAGTCCGCGTATCAGGACGGCCATGTTCAAATGAAATCTGTTTGCTATGGGCGGCACACGAATGCCGCCCATAGCTGTTTTGATTAGCTGAGTTACTCGTCGGCCATCGTGCTGAACGCACGCTCGAACCAATTTGTCTCTGGATTGCTCAACAGAACGAGGTGAATCATTGCTGCCAGCAAGAACAGGAAAACACCCTGTGCCACGAAGACGCGACGTGGGTCGAAGATCAGCCAGATTTTGTAAAACTGTGCCATATTTTCTGTTCTCCCTTTACCAATCGAACCAAGGCAGTTTGATGTACGTCAGGATATGAGCAACGACTGCGATAGCCGTGAAGACCATGAGTCCTTGCATGTAAACTGAGTGCAGTTCTTGCGCTTGTTCGTCTGTGAGACCTGTAAAGCTAAGGTCTTGTTTATCAGCCATTTTTTTCTCCTAAGAATAAGTACTGACGCCGCGCGTCCCCCGCGACTGGGTTGCAACAAGGGCTCCTCCCCTGCCTTAATTCCACCGCCTGAAGGATAAGCGGATCTTGTTGTCACCTACCTGTGCGGGGGCATGCGTTTACGCCCAAAAGATGCGCGGTGTAATCGTGCGCGCTTCTGAAAGTGCACTTTGAATCGGGCCTTGCGCGGGCAGTTTTGCTTGATGGATGAGGCGGTAAGCCCAGATCGCAGTGCAAAACGGCACGGCGGCCAGAAAGATCAATCCAAGGTAGACGCGGTATTCACCAGTCGTTTGGCGATGCCGTTTTGAGTCCGGGATATCATGCGTGAAGTCAGTCATTTGGCTCCTCCCAAAGCTGGTTGAAGATCATCGACGATCTCCAACACGACCCGCTCGTCCCCGTTTTCAAGCGCGCGCTTTTCAGCGGCATCTCGCAACGTCTTGGCGGCGGAAATACGTGTTAAAATTGGATGCGATGCGACGATCTCATCCAGTCGTTTCTGCGCATCCAAATCCCAAGGGAAATCGCGGCGCAATGTCGTTGGTGTTGCAGGCGTGGCATCCATTTCAGTGCCAAGCGGCAGAATATGAAACAGTGCATCAAACAAGCTATTGCAGACTTCCTGCAATAGATACGTCGCCCCAGCGTAGCCCATAAACGGCGTACCCGTTGCGCGCCGAATTGCAGCTCCAGGAAAAGACGCCGGAATAAATGAAGGTGCCGGGCCAAAGCCCGCCTTCATTTCGGCCAGATACATTTTTTCATTGATGGATCCCAAAACGATCAACGGCTTTTTCTCGTGCATCATGGCGCGCACATCGTCGTTATTCGTTTTCTTGCCACGCAATCGCGCAACAGCGAATGCACATGGCAATCCCAAATCAGTCTCAAGGTAATTGTGAATACCGCGGGTATACGTTTCATTCGCAACAATTGCGAAAGACGCCGTTGCAAAGAAGTCTTGCGTCACAGACCGCCACAAATCCCAAACAGGTTTAATTGTGGAATGCTTCTCTTGCTCGATAAACGGCTCTGGGTCGAGGTCCAGCATCTTGCCCAAAGTGCGCAAAAACTTGGTGGTCGATTCAATCCCAATCGGCGCCTGCAGATAAGGCTTATTCAGAACTTCACAAAGACCGCGACCAAATTCGCGGTACATGCAAACGTTCACATCAGCATTCACCAACCCACGCATTTCGGCTACATGCGCACCGAGCGGCATAATCATATTAATTTCGGCACCAATCCCTTCGACAAGGCGGCGAATTTCAGCCAGATCGGACGGCATATTGAACGTGCCATACATCGGACCCAGAATGTTCACGCGCGGTGCTGCACCCTCTTCACGCTTTTTTTCGGGCGGCATGCGCCCTTTGGTCATGCCAAATTCCGTAAAGATCCATGTCATCGCGCGGTCGGCGGCTTCCCATTGATCCTCATCAATCGTACGGGGCAAAAACCGTTGAATATTGGTGCCCTGCGGCGTGACACCGCCACCGATCATTTCCGAAATCGACCCTGTCACAACAACTGCAGGCAGAGCAGGATCTAGCACGTCCCAAGCCCGCTTCATCGACTCCTCCGTGCCCGATCCCATCTCTTCCTCACCAAGTCCGGTCACCACGATGGGCAATTCATGCGGCGGCAGGCCGTCGGTATAGTGAAGCACAGAAGTCACCGGCAGGTTTTCGCACCCGACCGGTCCATCGATGACACATTGCAACCCTTTGACGGCACAGAAGGCATAAACCGCCCCCCAATATCCGCCCGCGCGATCATGATCTTGCACTAGCATCAGATCATCTCCGCCGCTTTGGCGGCCTTGGCGGCACGCTCCAATTTCTTGGCATTCGTCGCACGAAATCCTGGCTGTACGTTCGGGGACTTTTCCCAAACTCCAGCGGTGTCACCATGACCAACACCTTCGAAGAATTCACGCATGTGATCCATCCGCGCTTTGTTGCCCATCGCGGCATTGACAACTTGCGCCAACGATCCTGCGCCAGCCGCACCCATCAAAGGCCGTGCTGAAATCAGGTTCGTGAAATATAAGGACGGAATCCCGAGCTCTTTGCCCTTTTGCACAACTGGCGTCGTGCCAATTGCAAGGTCCGGTTTGATCGCTTCCATCGCGGCGCAATCGTCTTCTAGCGACGCGCGGAATTTCACCTTCACACCCTTATCGGCCAACCAAGCCGCATCCACCTCATTCCAAGGCGTCTTCGGGCAAGCGGTGCCAACATATGGCACATCAGCACCACTCTCGATGAGCAACCGTGCAACAAGTAGTTCGCTACCCTCATAACCAGACAACGTGATCGTCCCATTGATCTGTGCACCTTCAAGCGCAGTTTTGATCATCGGAAGGAATTGGTTCTTCGCGTCATCAATCGTTTTCTGCGGCAAGGCGAACGCATCACCAATCGCCGACAGCCACGCATCCGTGCCGTCATAACCCACAGGCGCGGACCCAATCACAGGACGCCGTGCGGCTTGGAATTCGCGCACACTGGCAGTGTAGAACGGATGGATTGCAGCCACCGCACCACAGTCGAGTGCTGCATACAATTCACGCCACTCACGGCAAGGCACAACGGGTCCAGCCGCCAGACCCAAAGGCGCCAACATCTGCCCAATCACCATCGGATCAGCAGGAAACATTTCACCCAAGAGACTAACTGCTGGACGGTCCGATTTACCGCTGGCAGGCATTGCAACAGGACCAGCTTCAATCTCTTTGCGCGCATAATTCAGCATCGCACCGGCAAGCACATCTTTCGCTTCTGCATGTGTTGGGATGCCAAAGCCTGGTACGTCAATGCCAACGATCCGCACGCCATTGATCTCTTCGGGTAGCAACCGAAGCGGTACACCAGACGCTGTTGGCACACATAAGTTGGTCACCACAACTGCATCCAGTTTCTCTGGGTCGGCAATGACATGCACTGCCTCGCGAATGTCCTCGAACAGCTTGCCCGTGACCAATGTTTCCGAGTTGAACGGTACGTATCCGACCGACCTACGCGCACCGTAAAAATGCGAGACAAACGTCAAACCATAAACACAACACGCCGAACCACTTAAGATCGTGGCCGTGCGCTTCATGCGCAAACCCACCCGCAATGACCCGAACGCAGGGCACATGCTTTGTGGTTTGTCGTGCGGTCCTTGTGGATAGTCCGCCGCGTATTGGTCCAAGATTTCGGACTTGCCAGCGGCACGCGCCGCCGCATCCATCGCACCGACTCCGGCCGTGCAGCCACCCTCGACAGCGATAGCTTCCACAGCTTCGCTGGCTTCGGTCACTGATAGGTTTCCATCGGTGTCATAGCCGACCTCGAACCCTTCACGGCCTTGGTCAATGCCTTCAGACATCGTCATAGACCACTTCTAGGCTGGCCTTTGGCGCAGATTTTTTGCCACGCATGTCCATGTCGGTCGCAGGCACCAATTCGTAATCACCGCCCGTATCTTTGCTATCGAACAGGCCAAGCAATCCGTCTTGATCCAGCGGTGTTGGCCGCACAGGTGGTGCCAGCCCTACAGCATCACCAAGCTGGCCAAACAGCTCACCCCATTGGGATTTTGATGTGCCAACAATCTGATAATTCGCAGATTTTTTACGTAGATCATCGTCTTGCGGAATAGACGCAAGGATCGGGATATCGACCGCTTCAGCGAACGCTGCGGCCTCGCCGGTGCCGTCGTCTTTGTTGATCACAAGACCTGCGACGCCAACATTGCCGCCCATCTTGCGGAAATATTCCACAGCGGAACACACGTTGTTGGCCACATAAAGCGATTGCAAATCGTTGGACGCCACAAGGATAACCTTTTGCGCCATGTCCCGCGCAATGGGCAGGCCGAAACCGCCGCAGACCACATCGCCCAAGAAATCGAGCAGCACATAGTCAAAGTCCCAATCGTGGAACCCAAGTTTTTCGAGCAGTTCAAACCCGTGGATAATCCCACGACCACCACAGCCACGACCAACCTCTGGTCCGCCTAGCTCCATCGCAAAGACGCCACCGCGCTTGAAGCACACATCACCGATCTTCACCTCTTCGCCAGAAATCTTCTTTTTTCCAGAGGTTTCAATTATCGTCGGACAAGCCTTGCCGCCAAACAGCAATGATGTCGTATCGGATTTCGGGTCACACCCAATCAGCAAAACGCGCTTGCCCTGCTCGGCCATCATGTGGCTGAGGTTTGCCAGCGTGAACGATTTACCAATCCCGCCTTTGCCATAGATTGCGATGATCTGTGTCTTGCTGGTCGGTTCGCCTTTCGGCACTTCCAGCGTTGGCTCGCTTGCCTCGTCGCGCAAGCGTTGGTCAAAATCTTTTAGATTTGGCACTTCATCTTTCACGATGCGTCCTTCCAATTTAACATCATTTTCAGGCACGCCGGATCACTGAACGCCGTCTCGTAGGCGCGCGTCGCGTCGGCTGCCTTTGATGTGTGGGTGATCAATCCGCCAAGGCTAAGGCTTCCGCTTTCAACAAGCGCGCGCGTGGCTGTCAGATCATGCTTGTTCCATTCAGCTGCGATGCGGAACCGCGCCTCTTTCATAAAGGCCGGTGGAAATGCAAAGCTGATGGGATCGGTGTAGAACCCAGCCAAAACGATCTCGCCACCCTTAGCGATCCGCCCAATCAGTTGTGGCAACACTGCAGCCGACCCAGATGCATCGTAGATAGAAGTGTAGTCGTGGCGCTCGTCCGTTTCGGGATCGATCACGGCATAACCAACGGCACCGCTTCGGCGTGCAGGATCAATTTCCCAAACTGTCGGTGCTGGCGCACCAGCGGCAACAGTTAACCGTGCAAGCAGCCGTCCAAGTACTCCGTGTCCAACAATCAGATCAGGCACCGCTTTGCCCTGCCCCGCCATCGCGTGGCGCGCAGTCGCGGCAAGGGCAAGCAACGCACCTTCGGCACCAAGACCACTATCAATTTTCGTCACGCGGTCTTCAGAGCTCACCAGCAATCGGGCGGCACCGCCAAACAGACCGAACGCACCTTCGTAGCAATTGGCACCCGGCACAAACACCGTGTCGCCGACATTATACTGACTTCCACTACTGACCTCGACGACCTCTCCGGTCGCCTCGTAACCTGGCACCAGTGGATAGCCCATGCCGGGGAACGGCGGCATATCGCCTGACCAGAACAGCTTTTCTGTGCCTGTTGAAATTCCAGAATGGTTGATCCGCACCACCACATCACCAGCCGCAGGGGCCGTGATATCCAGCATATCCAATCCAAGATCACGCGGACCTTTCAGAATAACGGCTGTGGTTTGCAAAGCGGCTCCCCTTCTTGCTTGCCTACACCGGTCGACAAAGACTCAGTGGTGCGACAGCATGTCTTATGTGTAGCGTAAGTAGGACACTACTTTGTGTCAATATTAATTGACACTTTGCGAAAGCCCAGCCTTGCGCGCCACCAAACAACACGTCACGAACGGGCGAAATGGGATGGGCGTCTGCACAACTTCGAACCCAGCCGCAGCACAAAGCGCCGAGATTTCAGCTATCGACCGCGCTTTGCCGGTCTGCATCGCCAATGTATAAAGGGCGAAATATACGTCGCCTGCGCGCTCGGGCGTATCACCGCCTGACATTGGTTCGGAAATGTAAAGCAGTCCGCCCTCCGGCAGACTGTCAAAACACTTAGACAATAAAGCCGCAACAGTCGTATCAGAATGATCGTACAACACCCGCACCAAACTGATTGCATCGGCACCTTGGGGAATCGGGTCGTTGATAAACGATCCCCCCTCAATGCGCGCGCGCGCTGACATGCCAGCCGCCGCAAATCGCGGCGCCGCCGTAGGTGCGACCTCTGGTAAATCAAACAAAACCAGATTGAGCTTTGGATATGCCCGCCCGACCTTTTCCAAGAACGCACCGGACCCACCGCCCACATCAAGAAAGGTGGTCACGTCCGAGAAATCAAGCGTCCGCAACGTGTCATCTGCGACCAACTCTTGGCTTTGCGCCATTAGATCCGAATAAGTGTTGGCGACTGCGGCATCCATCTCTCCGCCAAAGACGTAAGGCCAGAAATCAGCCAGCTCGGTCTTTGTCTCACCGCGAAAAAACGCGGCGGGGTCAGCCAGATCGCGGTACAAAATTTCATGGTGCTTGATCATCGCTGTAAGACCCGGCACGCCGGCCAAAGCGGCACCACGCCGCGCCAAAACGTACCGTCCTCCGCGCTTTTGCTTGACCAGCTTGAGGGCCTCGGCCGCCCGCATCAGAATTACCATGCGCGGATGTGGCACATCACAGCGTGTCGCCAAAACTTCGGCCGTCAACGGCCCTACCAGCAGCATCTGTGGAATTTCAAACTGGACCAAGGCCATCAGCACCTGACTTTGGCAAAACCCTGAGAGCAGGTCAAAAAGCGCCTCACCTTCGCGCCGCACAATGCCCCGCGTCGGGCGAAACGCCGCTGCCCATTTCTGGAACTTGCGCGATGCAATCAGCCGCGCCGCCCACCCCCGCATACGTGGTGCACCACCGCTGTCAGGCATATCGGTCATTTATTCACCGGGTACAGTGCTATGCTTGGTGCTGCGCCATTTCATCGGTGTCAGCATCTCTGCCTGCGCGTTGACCATCTTGGCCAACATCGCCTCACCAGGGCATTTTGGGATAGACGCAATCGCACCACTTAAGATGTCTTTCATCCGTGCAATCGCCCCTTCGACTCCCAGTTCAGCCACAGCGTTCGGGCGCCCATGCAGATCATCCTGACCCACAGGCTTGCCCAATGTCGCCTGGTCATAAAGCGCATCACGCAGATCATCGGCCACTTGGAACGCCTCGCCAATGCGCGCGCCCAACTCATCCCAAGGCGCTCCATCTTGGCCAGCCGCAATCGCACCCATTTGGGTCGCTGCAATAAACAAGGCTCCGGTCTTGGCTCGGTGATACGCCGATAGATCAATCTGATCTTCGCTTTCCCACCCTTGCCCAGCGCAAATCCCATTAGGCATGCCGGTGCGCTCTGCTAACACCTTCATCAATTCAATCGCACGCGTTGGATGTAGATGCGCGCTTTGCGTCAAGACAGTGAACGCCATCACGATAAGGCTGTCTCCGGTCAGCACCGCCAGCGGCTCACCAAAAGCACGATGCACCGCAGGTTTACCACGCCGCGTGTCGGCATCGTCAAAGCAAGGCAGGTCATCATGAACCAACGACGCGCAATGGATCAGCTCAAGTGCCGCCGCGGCCGCATCAGCCAGTTTGGGCATATCATCCCCACAGGCAGAAGCCACACTGAGCAAAATCGTAGGCCTGATCCGCGCACCACCGGGTGTCACCGCGTAATGCAAAGCCGATGCAAGCTTACCCGGCGAAGGTGCCGTCTGCCCTCCTGCAATGGCACTTTGAATTGCAGTTTCAATACGGGCGGTGAACGCCATTGGCCACTCCTCGTGTCAGCTGATCTTGCCATCACTATGTAAGCACTTGATGACATATCATATGTAAACTAATCTGGACAGATTGCACTCACCTGTCAATCCCGAAGCTTTGCAAAGGAACTGCACCACTTGACCAAAGGCGCGCCACGTATCGCAATTATCGGCGCCGGCATTGGCGGTCTTGCCGCTGCATTGCGTTTGGCCCACAGCGGTGCGGCGGTCACGGTTTTTGAACGTCATGCAACCCCTGGCGGCAAGATGCGCACCGTGCCAAGTGTGGCCGGCCCCATCGATGCAGGCCCCACTGTTTTGACACTAAAACCTGTGTTTGACACCTTGTTTTCAGACGCGGGGCTTGCACTTGAAGACCACGTTACCATGGTGCCGCAAAACACGCTTGCGCGACATTTCTGGCCTGACGGTACGAGGCTGGACCTGATGCAAGATCACACCGCCAGCGCCCAAAACATTCGCACTGCATTCGGCGCAAAATCCGCGCAAGAGTTCAGAGGATTCGCGCACCGCGCAGCAAAACTCTTTGACGCCTTCAACCCGAGCATGATGCAATCAGCGGCACCCACTATCGCTGGTTTGGCCCGCGTCGTTGCAACAAACCCGGCCCTGATTCCCGCATTGGACCCGCTGCGTAGCCTGTCGAGATCCTTGCAACAGCAGTTCACAGATCCGCGCTTGGCCCAGCTTTTCGCGCGCTACGCGACCTATGTCGGCGGCCTGCCGAACGCATCGCCTGCACTCCTTAGTTTGATTTGGCATGCCGAGGCGCAAGGCGTGTGGCACGTCAAAGGTGGCATGCATCGACTGGCCCACGCGATTGAAAAATGCGCAATGTCACTTGGTGCGACCTTTCACTACAACAGCCAGATCACCCGCATCGAGGGGCAATCGGGAACGGCCCGTGCGGTTCACACATCGGACGCGCGCCATGTTGTCGACGCGGTGTTATTCAATGGCGATCCGCGCGCATTGACGACAGGTCTTCTTGGCCCTGCCGTTGAAAACAGCTTCCCAAATACTGCGGTCGAGCCGCGCAGCCTATCAGCTAGCGTCATGTCGTTTGCGGCGATTCCCAAAGGGGTAGAACTGTCGGCGCACAATGTCTTTTTCGCGACCGATCCGCACCACGAATATGCGCCCTTGGTTAACAACCAACCGCAAACAGACCCCACTCTTTATGTCTGCGCCCAAGACCGCTTCACCGACTGCACGCCTACAGGTGCCGAACGGTTCGAGGTCATTCTTAACAGCCCCCCCGCCACAACTGATAAAGCGAGACACACATGTCAGACACTGATCTTAGACCGGCTTTCCCAGTACGGGCTGACCTTCTCGCCAACACCCCAAGGCGTGACCCAGCCTCAGGACTTCGCCCAAATGTTTCCAGCCTCGCAAGGGTCGCTTTACGGGCGGTCCCCACATGGGATGATGGCCGCATTCAAACGCCCCAAAGCGCGCACGTCTCTGCGGGGGTTATACCTGACTGGCGGCGGTGCGCATCCAGGGGCGGGGGTGCCGATGGCTGTGTTATCCGCGCACCACGCGGTCGCGGCGATCTTGAAAGACCTGCCTTCAATATAGACGTACCGCCGGGTGGTTACGCATGGTGGTATATCGACGGGGTCAGCGATGACGGCTTGCGGGCTGTATCGATCATCGGCTTCATCGGGTCAGTATTCTCGCCTTGGTACGCGTGGTCTGGCCGCAGCGACCCGACAAACCACTGTTGCATCAACGTGGCTACCTACGGAAAAGGTGGGCGTTTCGCGATGACCGACCGTGGCTCCAGCGCCTTGCGCCAATCCCACGACACGTTACAAGTCGGCCCGTCATCCATGACATGGACCGGCAAGGATCTGGTGATCGACATCAACGAAATTTCCTCGCTGCCGCTGATCTCGCGCATGCGCGGCACCATCACCCTGACCCCTTCGGCGATCACACAAGTGGAACTACCCCTCACCCTGGATGGCGCGCATGTCTGGCGGCCCTTTGCCCCTACCGCACGGATCAATGTCGACCTCGAAGCAGACGGTTGGCAGTTCGAAGGTCACGGCTACTTCGACAGCAACTTTGGCACGAGGCCTTTAGAAGCGGATTTCAACACATGGACTTGGGCGCGCTATCCTACTGCCGCAGGAGCGACCTGTTTCTACGACGCGAAACGCACCGATGGCACAACGCTCGACACCGCAATCAGCTTTGCCCCAGACGGCACCGCAGCTCATGTCTCAGGCCCACCGCAAACCCCGTTCAAGCGTACGCTGTGGGGCCTGCCCCGTGACACGCGCGCCGACGCAGGCACAACACCGCGCCAAGTCAAAGCCATGTTAGACGCACCATTTTATTCCCGCAGTGTAGTAGAAACCCACATTGATGGCGAGATCGTGCAAGGCGTCCACGAAGCACTCGACCTGCAGCGCTATGCCAATCCAGTGATCAAATCCATGCTCGCCGCACGCGTGCCACGCCGCGGCAAATGGACGTTCTAGATTTTAGATAGATCTACAGGGGCCACATCAGGGTTCAACGTCGCAACAGAATAATTCAAAATACCGGCGACTGTGACCCATGCTATATAGGGCAAAAAGGCGATCCCCGCCCACGTGTCCAATTGCCAATGTGTAATCACGCAGCCGAACACCGAAAGCCATAGCAATGCCATCACAACCAACGCACCTTTCAGGCGGCGCAGGCCAAAGAACATCGGCGTCCACAATGTGTTGAACGCAATTTGCGCCGCCCAAAACGCCATGGCATAACCACTGCCCGCCTGCATCGCGACACGTGCTGCGGCAAATGACATCAGCACATAAATTGAGGTCCACATAATCGGAAACAACCAGTTTGGTGGCGTCCAGCTCGGCTTGTGCAGGCTTTGATACCACGCACCCGGCGGAAACAGCCCACCTGTGGCACCAGCACCAAAACACGTGATTATAAATAGGGCGAAGAGTGTAAAATTCATTCGCGCATCCTAAGGCAAGTGTTACTCTGCGGCTACCACGCTGCCGCCGGAAATTCCTGTTTCGCGGGCTTTCAGCTCGGCCATCACGCTTAGGAATGATCCCGCCCGCCCCGTACCCCAATCAGATGCACGCGGCCGGTTCGTCGCCACCGCATCCACCAAGAACTGCACTTCATCCAAGGGACGCGCGAATAAAATGGGTGAGGTCGGCAACACCATGCTACCACCAGCACGCAACGCGGATTTACCGATCAAGGCAACCTTCTGGGCCTTGCTGGACCGTCCGCGATAGGTAATTGAATCGTAACCATTGCGAGCCACCGCAGATCCGATCGCTGAATAGATATAGCGTGCCGCAAAAATGCCGGTGCGCGCTGACGCCGGCAGCGAGCCAATGCCCGCCTCAGATTTCACATAAAGCGCCCGCGCATCCGCAAGCATGGTTTTCACCATCTGCTTGATCTCGGGTGTCGCTTGCGGGTTTCGCAAGAAAGCACCTTGATCAACACCAGCCTCGTTCAGCCAATCCAACGGCAGGTAGATACGCCCCATTCGCGCGTCTTCACCCACATCTCGCGCAATATTCGTGAGTTGCATTGCTACGCCCAAATCACAAGCTCGCGCAAGCGCATCCGCATCGCGCACGCGCATCAATACGCACATCATCGCACCAACAGCCGACGCCACACGCGCACAATATCCGCGCAAATCCGCAAGGCTGTTGTATTGTTGTTCAATCGCGTCCCACGCCAGGCCTTCCAGCAATGCCTCTGGCAGAGCACGGGGCAACTCAAAGTCTGCGACCACAGCCGCAAAGGCACGATCTTCGGGGGCATTACGCGGCTTGCCCGCATAGACCAGCTCTAGCCGCTCTTGCAGATCAATCACCGCGCGCGCTTTGTTGTCACCTTCATCAACCTCGTCATCCGCCAACCTGCAAAAAGCATAGAGCGCTAGCGCAGGGTCGCGTACAGACGCGGGCAGTAGCTTGGATGCCGCATGAAACGATAGCGACCCCGTGCGGATTACATCGCGGCAATGTTCCAGATCATTGGGATCAATCATTCTGCGGCCAACTTTATACTAGATGAAATCACGGGCATGTTTGGGACCAGCTTAGCCAACACCTCGGCGCTTGAAATAACCCCAGGAAGTCCCGCACCCGGATGCGTCCCCGCCCCGACAAGATACAAACCCTTAGCCTCTTCGCTGACGTTATGTGGCCGGAACCAGGCGCTTTGTAAAATCCGCGGCTCTAACGAAAACCCACACCCATGCGGGCTTAGATACCGATCACGAAACGTCTCGGGCGTGAACACTGTTTCCGTGACTATATCGTCCTGAAATCCGGGTATGATCTTTTCAATCTCGGCTGCCACCTTGGCGCGGTAAATCGGTTCTTCTATCTGCCAATCCACCGCATTGTCCCAACCCAAATGCGGCACAGGCGACAGCACATAGAAAGTATCATCGCCTTTGGGTGCCGCCGTGGAATCGGTGACCGAGGGCCTATGCACATAAAGGCTCATGTCATCGGACAGCTTGCCCTTCATAAAAATGTCGTGCAGCAAGCCCTTGTACCGCGGCCCGTTCACAATTGTATGGTGGCCGACATCGGCCCACTTGTCCGCCGTACCTTTGGTGCCAAAATACCAAACATAGAGCCCCATCGACCACCGCTTGCGCCCCAACTTCGCCCGCGTCCAACGTCGCTTGCTATGGTTGCGCAACAAATGATCATAGGTGTGCCCCGCATCCGCATTGCTAACGATCAACGGCGCGTCCAACTGCTTTCCGTCATCCAGAACAACCGCCTTTGCAGCGCCGCCTGTGACAACAATCTCGTCCACCACAGTCTTATGTCGAATAACACCGCCCTGCGAACGCACCACGTCGGCCATAGCATCGGCAATAGCTTGTACGCCGCCAATAGCGTAATGTACGCCGTAGGTTTTTTCTAAATGCGCCACCAGCGCATAGATCGAGGTTACATGCATCGGATCACCACCAATGAACAGCGGATGAAACGACAACGCCATACGCAAGCGCTCGTCTTTCACCCGCACCGCCGCTAACCCGTAGATCGACCGATCCGCCCGCAGCTGCGCGAACTTCGGCAAGACCTTGATCGTTTCCCAAAGCCTGTGCATCGGCTTGGCAACCATGCCTTCAAAACCCACCACATATCGCGCACGGCTGTCTTTCAAAAACCGCTTGAACCCCGCCACATCCGCTGGGTTCAGCTTGGCCACCTCTGCCAACATCTTGTCATCGTCGGAGCTTGCAGAAAACGTCGAACCATCAGGCCAGCGCACCTCGTAAAACGGCTCTAGCGGACGCAGATTGACATCTGCGCGAAAGTCACGCCCGCAATCTGACCATAGGTCTTCAAACACCTGCGGCACCGTCACAATCGTCGGCCCCAGATCAAACCGGTGCCCGTCTTGACCAATCGAAGATCCCCGCCCGCCGCTGCGATCCAGTTTGTCCAGAACAGTGACGGCATAGCCCTTGGCCCCCAGACGCATGGCCGCCGCCAGCCCGCCAAGACCCGCGCCAATCACAATCGCGCGGTTGTCCGTTGCAGGCTGTGACATGGCGGCCCCCTATCCAATGGTGTAAACTTTACTTTACATTTCTAGCGCGCCACTCCTTCACATTGCAAGGTATATGTGTCAGGGTAAGTTTACATATTTAGGATTCTACGCCCCATGTCGCAGGTCGTCAGCATCAGCTTCTTTCGTTTCGGGTCCATCCGGTCCCGCATTTGGGCATTCTCAATGATGGGCCGCGCACGCGGTCACATGAAACGAATCCCCGGCATCGAATTCTGGAAGCTGTGCGGTTCAGGCTCTGGCGAAGGATTCACACCGATCCCTAACACTGCCGTCTACGCCATCCTTGCAACATATCAAGATGTCGCCGACGCGAAAGCCGCCCAAGACGCACCCATCTTTCAACGCTACCGCGCGCAGGCGTCTGAAAGCTGGACCGTTTTCATGGCGGCCGATACAGCCCGCGGCGCATGGTCAGGCCAAACGCCATTCACACCATCAGCACAACTTACTACCGGCCCACTTGCCGCCCTGACCCGCGCCACGATCAAACCCAGCACATTGGCCAAGTTCTGGCGCCGCGTGCCCAACATATCCGCCGTGATTGGTCGCAACCCCAACGTCATGTTCAAAATCGGCATGGGAGAGATCCCTTGGCTCCACCAAGTTACCTTCTCGATCTGGCCAGACGCCGTGACAATGGCAAATTTCGCCCGCACTGGCCCACATGCCGAAGCCATCAAAGCCGTCCGCAACGATGGCTGGTTTAACGAAGAACTTTACGCCCGTTTCACGCTTTTGTCGGACACAGGCACATGGGGCGGCACCTCGCCCCTCCAACAATTGGACACCGCATGAAGCATCCATTCCCCTTCTCCGCCATCGTCGGTCAAGACGAGATGAAGCAAGCCATGATCCTCACCGCGATTGACCCATCAATCGGCGGTGTTCTGGTGTTTGGCGAACGTGGCACGGGCAAATCCACAGCCGTGCGTGCGCTTGCAGGTCTGCTACCACCTATCAGCGTGGTCAAAGATTGCCCCGTCAACTGCGCACAGCCCGAGGATTGCCCCGATTGGGCCGTCATCAACGAAATTTCCACCCACGATGTGCCCACCCCTGTCATCGACCTGCCTCTTGGCGCGTCAGAGGATCGCGTGACAGGCGCTTTGGACATCGAAAAAGCTCTAACAAAGGGCGAAAAGGCATTTCAGCCCGGATTATTGGCCCAAGCGAACCGCGGATATTTGTACATTGACGAGGTCAACTTGCTCGAAGATCACATCGTTGATTTGCTGCTTGATGTCGCCCAATCCGGCGAAAACGTGGTAGAGCGCGAAGGCCTGTCCATCCGCCACCCCGCCCGCTTTGTACTGGTCGGCTCAGGCAATCCTGAAGAGGGCGAGTTGCGCCCACAACTCCTTGATCGTTTTGGCCTGTCGGTCGATGTCGTCTCACCGACTCATATCGAAGACCGCGTCGACGTGATCAAACGCCGCGACTCTTATGATAACGACCACAGCGCCTTTATGCTGCGCTGGCAGGCCGAAGACGCCGCCTTGCGCGACCGCATTGTTACAGCTCGTCAAACTCTCAAAGATCTCAAAACACCCGACTCAGCGCTGCGCACCGTTGCAGAGCTTTGCATCAATCTCGGCTCTGACGGATTGCGCGGAGAGCTGACTTTGCTCAAAGCCGCGCGCGCCTTTGCCGCCTTCCGCAATGACACCGTGTTAACAACGGCCCACATCCGCGCCACAGCAGCGCTTGCCCTGCGCCACCGCTTGCGCCGCGACCCACTGGACGAAGCCGGATCCGGCGCACGCGTGGACCGCATCGTTGCCGAGACTTTGGACGCTTGACATGACCCCGTGGCAACGCGCGACTATGGCCCTCACGTTGCTTGCAATTGACCCGCAATCGCTGGGCGGTGTGGTCGTGCGTGCGCGCAGCGGCCCTGCACGCGACGCCCTCCTTGCAGGGGCCGCAAAACTGCCAATGCCTTCGGTACGCTTGCACCCACATATGACTGCCCAAGTGCTAGACGGCGACATCGACCTTTCCGCAACACTCAGCGGGGGCACACTTGTAAAGCAACGTGGCCTGCTAGATCGCTTACCATCCCTATTCATCTTGCCAATGGCCGAACGCATAGACCCCTACATGTCCGCACGCCTTGGTCAGGCATTGGATGCAGGCCACAGCCACGCCCTTCTCGCCCTCGACGAAGGATCAGAAGACGCGCAAACGGTCCCCCCTGCCCTCTCAGACCGCACCGCGTTCCACGTCACGCTTGATCACGTCGCGATGGCCGATCTTAGCGCCATTCCGCTGCCCGAAAATCTCTCGGTATTGCGCCGCTCTGCCCGCAAAGTGATTGTACCACCTGCAGTTCTGTCCGATCTTGTGACATTGGCTGTTAGCCTTGGCATTTCCAGCCTGCGCGCGCCGACATTCGCGCTCAACGCCGCACAGACCCATGCGGCTTGGCAGGACCGAGACACCCTAACTGCGGACGACGTGGCCATCGCTGTCGCTTTGGTCTACGCGCATCGCGCCACGCAAATGCCACACGACGATGCGACCGAAAATACCCCACAAGACGCAAACCAAGATAGCCAACCACAAGATCAGCCGTTTTCAATCCCCAAAGATATCCTTTTGGACGCGATCAAAGCTGTCCTGCCCCCCAATCTGCTGGCAAATCTCGACGCACAGACCTCAAAAAGGGCTGCTGGGGTGGGTTCCGGTGCAAAACGCATCAGCAACCGCCGTGGCAGACCCCTGCCCGCACGCACAGGCTCCAAAGCCAGCGCAGCCCGCGTTGATCTGATCGCCACCTTGCGCGCCGCGATCCCGTGGCAAACTTTGCGCAAAAACGCAGAGCCCGCGCGCATAGGCCCAATCTTTCGGCAATCCGACTTACGCCACAAATGCTATCAAACCCTTTCCGACCGGTTGCTGATCTTCACTGTTGACGCCTCTGGGTCCGCTGCAATGGCCCGCTTGGCCGAAGCCAAAGGCGCAGTAGAGCTGTTGTTATCCGAAGCCTACGCCCGCCGCGACCATGTCGCCTTGATTGCCTTTCGCGGCACAGACGCAGACCTGATCCTGCCGCCTACGCGCTCGTTAGTGCAAACCAAAAAGCGCCTCGCAGCCCTACCCGGTGGCGGCGGCACGCCACTTGCCGCTGGACTGACGGCAGCGCTGGCCCTTGCACAAACCACCACGCAAAAGGGCCTTACTCCGACAATCGTGCTGCTGACAGACGGTCGCGCAAACGTTGCCCTTGACGGCACCGGCAACCGCAAGCTTGCGGCAACCGACGCCCAGTTGATCGCCAAAAAAATCAACGCAGCCCGGGTCGAAGCGATCGTCATCGATACGACAATGCGCCCCGAACGCGCGCTACAAGAACTCGCGCAAACTATGGACGCCACCTACATCCCCCTGCCCCGCGCTGACGCCAAAGGGGTCTCTGCAGCTATCAGCACATCTTTGGGTAGCTAACGCGATGGAATGGGCCAAAGAAAACGCCACTTGGCCCCTTGCCCAGCACTCGCGTTTTGTTGTCTGCAAACCCCATCGTTGGCACATCCAAGACATCGGCTCCGGCCCGACCCTCCTGCTGCTCCACGGCGCAGGTGGTTCGACACATAGCTGGCGACACTTGATCCCGTACCTTAACCATTACCGCGCTGTAGCCATCGACTTGCCCGGCCAAGGTTTCACCCGCCTAGGCGCACAACGCCGTTGCAAACTTGATGCCATGGCTGAAGACATTATCGCCCTACTCAATGCCGAAAACCTGCGGCCGGCAGCCATCATTGGCCATTCCGCAGGCGCAGCAATCGCCTTGCGCGTGGCAGAACGAATGCCGGTCCCGCAGATCATCGGCATCAACGCAGCTCTCGATACCTTTCACGGGGTCGCGGGGGTCTTATTTCCGCTGTTGGCCAAAGCCATTGCAACCCTGCCGTTTGCTGCATCCGTCTTTAGCGCTACCGCATCCCAAGGCCAGACGGTTGACCGCATTATCAAGGGCACCGGCTCCACTCTCTCCACAGCAGACCGCGCCTACTACCGCCGACTGGTCGCTAGCTCTGACCACGTTCACGGCACCTTGCAGATGATGGCGCAGTGGCAGCTGGAACCACTTTTGTCCCGTTTGCCGGAACATGGCACGCAAACCATTCTGATTGCTGCTGAAAATGACAAAGCAGTGCCGCCCCAAACCACACAACATATAGCAGCACACATGCCAAATGCGCAGGCCATTATGATACCACACCTGGGCCATCTCGCCCACGAAGAAGACGCAGGCGCGATTGCCCCACATATTTTAAACGCGCTGACACCCCAGACGCAGACAAAGGCCTCGACAATATGACCGAACCTTTCGCTTCCGAAAAAGCCCAAGCCGCTGCTTGGTTCGAAACCTTGCGCGACGAAATCGTCACAGCGTTCGAAAGACTTGAAGACACCCAAACCGATGGACCCACGGCACACCTACCCGCAGGCAGGTTTGAACAAACTGCAACGACGCGCAGCAGCGATAATGGCGCCGATGCTGGCGGAGGCTTGATGTCAGTCATGCGCGGTGGCCGTGTGTTTGAAAAAGTTGGCGTAAATACCTCGACCGTTTACGGCCAACTGGGCGAGTCTGCACAAAAAGCAATGGCTGCACGCGGCGTTCCCGGTATGGCTGTCGATCCGCGCTTCTGGGCCTCTGGCATCTCACTTGTGGCCCACGTCCAAAACCCGCATGTGCCCGCAGTTCACATGAACACACGTATGTTCTGGACGCCGCACGCATGGTGGTTCGGTGGCGGGTCTGACCTGAACCCTTGTATTGAATATGACGACGACACGGCACATTTCCACGCCGTGCAAAAAAGGCACCTCGATCGCCACGACACAGCCCATTACCCCAAACTAAAGGCATGGGCAGACGAATACTTCTACATCCCCCACCGCAACCGTGCGCGCGGCGTCGGCGGTATATTCATGGATGACTATTGCACAGGCGATTGGGCCACTGACTTTGCCCTAACCCAAGACATTGGTTGCGCATTTCTACCCGCCTACGTGCCCTTGGTCGAAAACCGCCGCACACTTGGCTGGAGCGACGCCGACAAAGACACACAATTGATCCACCGTGGGCTGTATGCCGAATACAACCTCGTCTACGACCGCGGCACAAAATTCGGCCTCACCACAGGCCACGATGCCAACGCAGTCTTAATGAGCCTGCCACCCATGGCAAAGTGGACGTAGAAAGGCAAAATCCAAAAGTAAGCGATCGTATTTTCATAAGCCGTTGTGAAATAGCATTTCTATTGATGGCTTCTTTCCAATCTAAGGTATGCGAGCCCAAACCACACTCAGGAACACGTTTTCAATGTGCCTCCATTGATAAATCACCGGCTCCGCTATGTTTTGGCAAACGAACGTCACGCACCCCCATTCCCGTCGATCGCAGGAGCAAGTCAGGCGGCTTATCTCGCTATGAAACCCGCAGATTGCGCGACAAAGAAGCAGAGCTTACACAAAAATTGCAGTTGCGTGTCCAAAAAAACCGCTGAAGAGTTATCCATCGTCGTGGTCACCTATTGCGCCGCAAATATCATGTTGTATTTGATCGGTCCGCTTGGAATTGCTTTCAGCAGCACGCCGTCTCTGTCCCCACTGGTGCCATGATGATTTTCAACGATCTGCTCGCGTAAGCCAGGAACGTGGTGTTATCCAACGCACTAGACAAGCAAGACATCTGCAGCAGGGCCAGAACCGCTGTCGAAAATCACGAGAGGTGACCGAAGCAGTAACAGTCTCATTCCGTTCAGAGCTTAATGGATGCAACGAAAAGGGTAGCTGCGGTCATGGGCTTGAAATCCCAAGACCTGCTTCTGCTCGATAACTTCGGGGCAGTGACACGGTTCATGATCTGCGTAAAATGACCCAACGTTTCGCGTGAGCCTGCAAGCCTGCGTCGCTAGGTAGAGAGAAACACCCAGCGGCAAGATAGGATCAGACATGACAGATATCGCAATTTTGGGCGGAGCACGGACAGCGATTGGCGGCTTTGGCGGCAGTTTGGCTGGGACCACACCGATCGAGTTAGGCGCAACCGTCAGCCGCGTGGCAATCGAGCGTGCAGGTATCTCGCCAGAACAGATCGGACATGTCACATTTGGCCACGTGATCAATACGGAACCCCGCGATATGTATCTGTCTCGCGTCGCGGCGATGGAGGCTGGCGTGCCTGAAACCGTACCCGCGATGAACGTGAACCGGTTGTGCGGATCGGGTGTCCAAGCGATCGTATCTGGTATTCAATCGCTGATGCTAGGTGATGCCGAATATGCCTTGGCTGGCGGAGTCGAGGTCATGAGCCGGTCACCTTATATTTTGCCTGCCGCACGGTGGGGCCAAAAGATGGGTGATGCAGGTGCCCAAGACATGATGCTGGGTGCCCTGAGCTGTCCGTTTGGAACAGGCCACATGGGCGTCACGGCGGAAAACGTAGCCGCAGAACATGACGTCAGCCGTGCGGATCAGGACGCTTTTGCACTGAGCAGCCAAGAAAGAGCAGCCGCGGCAATCCAAGCAGGATATTTTGACGATCAGATCACGCCAGTATCAGTGCGCGTCAAACGCGACACAGTTGATTTCGTCAAAGACGAACACCCCAAGTCGACGACGCTTGATGCCTTGGGTGGGTTGCGCCCTGTCTTTCAAAAGGACGGGTCCGTCACTGCTGGCAATGCGTCGGGGATCAATGATGGTGCCGCTGCAATCGTCATGTCGACCATGTCTGCCGCCGAAGCCAATGGGCAAACACCAGCCTTTCGGGTGCTGGGCTATGCCCATGCTGGCGTCCGTCCCGAGGTGATGGGCATCGGACCGATCCCTGCTGTCAAGAATCTGTTCGTCAAGACGGGCCTTGGTGCCGATGATTTTGACGTGATCGAATCCAACGAAGCCTTTGCCAGCCAAGCCTTGGCGGTGACCCGTGGTCTGGGGTTAGATCCCGCCCGAGTAAATCCAAATGGCGGCGCGATTGCATTGGGGCATCCGGTTGGGGCAACAGGTGTGATCATCACGATCAAGGCGATGTATGAATTGCAGCGGACCGGCGGCAAGCGTGCCTTGATCACAATGTGCATTGGCGGTGGCCAAGGCATCGCATTGGCGATCGAGCGGCTTTAAGTCGCCGTTTACCATGGCCGGTCCATCAGGGTGCGAACCACCTAGGGCAAATTGGCCGATGGGCATTGCAGAACGCTTTACCGAAGAGCGGCGGGCACGTCTCGCCGCGCAACGGCTGCTTGAACAAAAGCAGGCCGAACTGTTTGCTGCGAACAAAAAGCTCGCCGAGTATGCCAAAGAGCTGAACGAAGAAATTCGCGAAACCCGTGAAGAGGTCGGCAGCCTGCGGGATGAAAACATGCGGGTCAAAGCGGATTTACAAACAGCGACCCGCCGGACCGAAATCGCCGAACGACGGTTGTGGGATTCGGTGGAGACCATCCGCGACGGCTTTGCCGTTTTGAATCCGGTGGCCGGATGATCGCGGCGAACACTGCGTATTTGCCAGTGTTTGATGGGCATGACGAGATCAAGTCTGGCGTCACCTATATTCGCGTCCTTCAGATTTGTACCGAAGAAGGGGTCATTGACACCGGTGATTTGTCACCGACAGCGTGGATGCTGGAACGCTGGCAATCCGACGCGCCAAAACCCTATAATTTTGAGCTGTGGAACGGACAATATATCAAGCTGATAGATCGACGTTCGCGGGACGGCGATATGGTGACCTTGGCGCTGAACATGACCGAAACAATGTCCGTTCAAACCGAGCTCGACACCGCACGGGAAAAGGCCAAGGCCGCGACACGCGGCCAAATCATCGTTCCTCGCCAATATAAGCCATGAAATTCGAACGCCAATGAACGGTGTGATGGGTATGGCCGCGCTATTGGTCAACACAACCTTGGATGATGAGCAAAAGCTGTTTGTCGACACAATCCACAGCTCTGCCGCAGGGCTGTTGGAAATCATCAATGATGTCTTGGATTACTCCAAGATTGAGGCCGAAAAACTGACGCTAAACATCGAGCCATTCGATGCGCGGACCTGCCTAACCGAGGTTGTGACGTTGTTGCGGCCTGCGGCACAAGACAGAGGAATCACCTTGAACTTTGAGTATTCCGATGCTGTGCCGGGTTATTTGCTGGGTGATCGTGGGCGCATGCGGCAGATTATGTTCAACCTATTGGGCAATGCCGTAAAGTTCACAACAGAAGGTCGCGTCAGTCTGACAGTGACCCCCGTCCCCACGGGTGGCCCAAATCGCCGCCGCATCGTCGTGACCGACAGCGGGATTGGAATTCCACCCGAGAGCCTGACAGCGATTTTTGGAGAGTTTTCACAGGTTGAGTCGGATCACACCCGCAGCTTTGAAGGCACAGGTTTAGGGCTGTCGATCACGTACAAGTTGGTGACACTGATGGGGGGCGACATTTGGGCGGAAAGCACGTTGGGCGAAGGGTCGCAGTTCTATATCGACGTTGATCTGGCCGCCCCAAAGGAAGAGCGGGAACGGCTGGTTGTTTTGTGCGCCGAGGACAACAAGACCAACCAGCTGGTGTTTCGCAAAACAGTTCAGACTGCTGACATCGACCTGAGGTTTGCGAACAACGGGCAAGAGGCGTTTGAATTATGCCAATCGCTTGAACCTGACCTCGTGTTCATGAACTTCTCAATGCCGTTTATGGACGGGCTAGAGGCAACTGCAGCCATTCGTGATTTCGAGGGCGCGGAGCGTACGCCAATTTGTGCAATCACTGCGCATGCCCTCAAAGACGATCATGACGCGTTGTTGGCCCAAGGTATGGATGCCGTTTTGAGCAAACCATTAAGGAAGGCCTTGCTCTTTGAGCAAATCCGCGCGGTCCAAGTTGCATTGGGATTTGCCCCTTTGCCCGGTGGTTACTTGGCTGTTGGCATGAAAAGAGGATTTAAGCCAAGAGGTTTGGGCGAGATCGCGCTGCGCTGTGCTGACATGGTCGGGATGGTCGCATTCTACCGCGATGTCATCGGCCTAGAGGTGTTGCAGGGTACAGCCGAAGAGCCGATCGTGTTTTTCAAAATCGGCGAAGGTGTCGCTGGCCACACGACGGTCTTGGCGTTGTTTCACCACGGCCTAGGTGCGCGTGGTCATCACTGCATCACATCGCAGTATCGCTGCCGTGGCAGGAACAAGAGGCCGTTGTCGCCCGCTATGAAGCGTTGGGGCAACCCTACCGGATCGAGACATTCGAATGGGCAAAATGGCGGGGTATTTTCACGGAAGATCCCGAAGGGAACAGCGTCGAATTGGTCGCCTATGACCCTGCGGTTGGATAGGGTCGCGAGAACACCATCCGGTCGCCTTCGGACTGATCGGGCTGAAACGCATAACCACCCAAATCAAAGTCACGCAAACCATGTTCGGATGTCACACGATTGGTCACCATAAAGCGTGCCATGGCGCCGCGCGCTCGTTTCGCGAAAAAGCTGACAGTCTTGGCCGTCCCATTTTTCTCTTCGAGAAAGACCGGCGTGATCACGCGTAGCTTCAACGATTTCGCAGCGACGGCGCCAAAATATTCTTGGGATGCACAATTGACCAACGTGTCTGCGCCCAGCGTCTCGGCATGTGTATTCAGCGCCTTGGACAGAGTGTCACCCCAATAGTCATAGAGCGACTTGCCGCGACGCGTTTTCAGACGGCTGCCCATTTCAAGGCGGTAGGGCTGGATCGCATCCTGAGGGCGCAACAGACCGTAAAGCCCCGAAATAATTCGCAGGTGGTTCTGAGCATAGGCCATTTCATCGGCGTCAAACTCACCAGCCATGAGGCCTTGATACGTGTCGCCGTTGAACGCGAGTGCGGCAGGGCGAACATGCTGGGGATCGGGCTCGGCTGCGAACGCCTTGAACCGATCACGATTGAGCCGAGCGAGGTCATCGCTGATCGACATCAGTTTTTTGAGTTCGGTCAGGGTCAGATTGCGAGAGGTTTTCGCGAGACGCACAGCGTCATCCTGATAGTCCGGCTGTGTAACATCAGCGCCAGCACTGGTTTCCCAATCAAGCGATTTGGCTGGTGAAATAACGACGAGCATAGCGTTCCCCTTGTTCTACGTTTGGACATAGTCGACTGGTGTGAAACCTCAAGCCTCGCGTAGGACTTGGAGAAAGGCATCACCAAAACGTGCGGCGCGTTTGTCACCCAAAAGGCGCGTCATTCCGCCCGTATCATTCGGTTTCACTTGGGCAACCTTTGCAATCAGAGATGCAGAGCAGCTCATCGGTTTGTCGGCCCCCATAGTGCCACGGCTGAGGGCGGTTTGAACCTCGAGCAAGCGGTCATATAGCGCGCCCTCGTCCCGACCGGCCAATTTGCGGCGCATCGGGTGAACCTCTTCGGACGCGCCATTGATCACTTCGAGAAAGGCGTCGCCATAACTGTCGAGTTTTTTGGCACCGACACCACCGATCCGCGCCATACCGTCCAGATCAGCGGGGCGTTTTTCAGCCATCTCAATCAAAGTGCGGTCGTTGAAAATGATATAGGCTGGGACACGTTGTTCTTCGGCCAAGGCGCGGCGTTTAGCCTTGAGCGCAGAGAGTAGGGGCGCATCTTCTTCGCTGACCAGCATTTTGACGGCTGGTGCGCGTCCTCGGGCGGCTTTGATCGTGTCACGCCGCAGGGTGATCGTTGCTTCGTCGCGTAGGATCGGGCGCGCGGCTTGGGTCATGGCCAAGGCGCCGTGGCGATCAGGGTTCGGACGCACCAGATCGTGCCCCATCATTTGCCGAAATATCGCCTGCCATTGCCGTTTGTCGTATTCTTTGCCCACGCCGTAGGTCGGCAACGCATCGTGACCGCGCTCGTTGATTTTATCAGTGTTGGCCCCGAGCAGGATGTCGATGAGATGACCCGCGCCAAACCATTCCTCGGTCCGCAGAATCGCGCTAAGCGCCTTGCGTACAGCTGTTGTCCCATCAAAGGTTTCCGGTGGGGTGTCGCACAAATCGCATTGGCCGCAGGTGATGTCAGTTTCACCAAAATACCCAAGCAGGTTCTGACGACGACATTCCAGCGCTTCGGCCAAACCTAAGAGCGCGTTCAGTCGACCATGATCGGCCGCACGGCGTTCTGGCGGGGCGAGGCCCTCGTCAATCTGGCTGCGGCGCAGACGAATATCATCCGGACCAAACAGCGTCAGCGTTTCGGCAGGTGCGCCGTCGCGACCTGCGCGACCGATTTCTTGGTAGTAGGCTTCGATACTCTTGGGCAGATCAGCATGGGCAACCCAACGAATGTCGGGTTTGTCGACACCCATGCCAAAGGCGACAGTCGCGACAACGATCAAACCATCCTCGCGTGCGAAACGGGTCTCGACGATGCGGCGATCTTCGGCCTCCATACCGCCGTGATAATGGCAGGCCGTATGGCCCGCATCGTTCAATGCCTTAGACAGGCCTTCGGTTTTGGCGCGGGTGCCGCAATAGACGATGCCGGATTGACCTTTGCGCGCGGCGGCAAAGTTCAAAATTTGGGCGCGCGGGCCATCTTTGGCCTCGAACCGCAGGTGGATGTTCGGCCGATCGAAGCCGCGCAGAAACGTGCTGGGTTGTTGGCCGTCAAACAGCTTTTGAACGATCTCGGCTTGGGTTTCGGCATCAGCAGTCGCTGTAAACGCGGCGAGGGGTACATCGAGCGTGCGGCGCAATTCACCAATGCGCAGATAGTCGGGGCGGAAATCATGGCCCCATTGGCTAACGCAATGCGCCTCGTCGACGGCGATCATGCTGACGCCAGCCCTGCGCAGCATTTGCAATGTGCCCGACGATCCCAGCCGTTCAGGCGCCATATACAAAAGCTTGAGCGTACCAGCCTCGAGAGCCTCCCAAACCGCATCAGTTTCTTCTGGGGTATTGCCAGAGGTCAGGGCGCCAGCCTCGACACCAACCTCGCGCAGGCCTCGAACTTGGTCACGCATCAATGCAATAAGCGGTGAGATAACGACCGTGACACCACTGCGGACCAAAGCAGGAAGTTGAAAGCACAGCGATTTACCACCGCCTGTTGGCATAATGGCGAGCGTGTTCTGGCCGTCGATGACGGCATCGACAATCTCGCCCTGGCCAAGGCGGAAATCGTCGAATCCAAAAACGTCAGAGAGAAGCGTGGCAGCGCTCATGCCTGTGGTACCTGTGTGTTTGTTTTTCTGCTCTTACAGAAACAATCCCACACTAAGAATCGGTGAACAAGCCCTTAGAACGGGATACGTGGCACGACCGAGAACCGCAGAAAGATGACCGCGATAAAGGCAACAAGCGGCGCAAGGTCTAGCGGACGAGTGTCCGGCAACACGCGCCGGATCGGAGTGTAGATCGGCTCGAGCAAGCGATTAAGACCCATCCAGATCTGTCCAACAATCGGCTGATGCAGATTGAGAACCTGAAAATTGATCAGCCAACTCATGATGATGTGGATGATCATAATGAAATAGGCGACGCCCAAGATCAGGTCGAGAAATTCCGCAAACATAAGCCGGTGTCCTTTGTTGTATGCACGCTAGGTAAGTGTTCTGAGGCCGCGCGGCAAGACATGGCTGCCCCGAGGTCAAAGTTGATGCGCACGTCAAGTGGCGGCAAGGTAGCCAAATGTATCCATTTATCCGACTGGCAAAAGAATTCTGGGTTCACCGCAAAGCGTCATCGCTTGGGGTGACTGATGTCCACGTGTCGCATCATCGCTGTTGGCCTCAAGACATCGATATTTTTATCGAGATGAACAACGGGCGCATCCTGACCATTCTGGATCTGGGACGCACGGTGCTAGCCAAACGAACCGGTCTGTTTCAAGCGCTGAAAGACAACGGCTGGGGTTTGACCATGGCCGGTTGTTCGGTTCGGTATCGTCGCCGGATCAAAACATTTGAAAAATTCCGGACCGTTAGCCGCGCAATTGGATGGGATGAACGGTTCTTTTATCTGGATCAAACGATTTGGGTGGGAGACGTCTGTGCAGCCCAAGCGCTGTATCGATCTGCAGTGACATCCAAGGACGGGATCGTGCCAACCCGTGCCATATTGGATCATCTAGGGATCATTGACGACAGTCCCGATTTGCCCGAATGGACCCGCAATTGGATCGACGCTGAGGGCACCCGCCCGTGGCCGCCCGAAGTGCGCGGCTGACGCAGCATCGCCGCCTGCCCTCTTGCCATATGCGTCGCGGACGTGCCTTAGTCCTAAGAGGGAATAAGGGGCGAAAAATGGCGACTGCACATAAGAAGAAGATTTGGGGCTGGATGGCCTTTGATTGGGCGTCACAGCCGTTCTACACATTGGGTCTGACATTTATCTTTGGCCCCTATTTCGCCGAGGTTGCCGCCCAATACTTTATGGGCCAAGGCGCTGGCGTGGACGAAGCCAAAGCACAATCCCAAAGCACATGGGCCTTTGGTCAAACAATCGCAGGATTGATTATCGCATTTTCCGCCCCCTTCCTGGGCGCCTTTGCAGATGCCGCCGGGCGAAAAATCCCGTGGCTCGCGTTGTTCTCAGTCATTTATGTCGTGGCGACATGGTCGCTGTGGCACCTGGCGCCAGACGGGTCGAACCTGATCTTGGTTCTTTTGATCTTTTACGTCGGCTTTATCGCTGCGGAATCCGCTCTCAATTTCATCAATGCGATCCTGCCATCGTTGGGAAATGACAAAGAGGTCGGACGCATTTCCGGTTCGGGCGCTGCATTCGGGTATTGGGGTGGAGTTCTATCGTTGGCCTTGATGCTGCTGTTCTTCGCCGAAAGCGCTACAACCGGAAAAACGATGATCGGTATGTCCCCGATGTTTGGCCTCGACGCCGATGCCCGAGAAGGTACCCGCGCGGTCGGCCCGTTTATCGCGATCTGGTATGCAGTCTTTATTATCCCGTTCTTTTTGTTTGTGCGGGATGATCCCGCGCTGAAATCGCCCACACCAAAAATCCGCGAGGTGTGGAACGATCTGAAACAAACGCTAAGCGCGGTGGTCAAACGCAAGAGCCTAGGATCGTTCCTATTGGGCTCGATGTTCTATCGCGATGCGCTGAATTCCCTCTATGCGTTCGGCGGCGTCTATGCCGGACTGGTTCTGGGTTGGCCCATTCAAGACGGATTTAACCCCTTCAGTGTTGGCGTATTTGGTGTGGTCAGTGCGATTGCTGCTGCGATCTTTACCTACATTGGTGGCAGATTTGATGCACGACTGGGCCCGAAGCCCGTGATCATTGGCGCTGTTTTATTCTTGATAATCGTCAGCTCGATCATCGTGGGCATGTCGCGTACCCAAGTATTTGGGGTGCCAATTGCCGCGGGATCTACAGTCCCTGACATCATCTTTTTCACCTGTGGTGTTGTCATTGGTGGTGCTGGCGGCGTGCTTTACGCGGCTTCCCGCTCACTCATGGTGCGGCACACAGAACCGGCTGCAGCAACGCAATCCTTTGGATTATTCGCACTTTCAGGCAAAGCGACCGCGTTCTTGGCCCCGTTCTTGATCGGTGTCTTTACTGCTGTGACCGGAAATGTGCAGCTGGGCTTTTTGCCAGTGATCTTGCTCTTCATTTTGGGTCTGATCATGCTAACATGGGTCAACAAAGACGGAGACCGTGCAGCATGATCCGCACCTTGTTGAGTGTATGTATCTTTCTAGCCGTTGCCGCATGTGGTGGTGACGACGAAGGACAACAAGTATCAACCCAAAGCGCCAATACTGGTGACCAGCGTGTCGCCAAAGCGTTGTTTGGTGCGGCTGGACGACCATCAGATCAACGGTCAGAACCATTTGGCGGATATGCACGTGGATGCCAGGCCGGTGCTGTTGAATTGGCTGAAACAGGCCCGACATGGCAGGCGATGCGCCTGTCTCGCAACCGCAACTGGGCCCAGCCTGAAACCGTTGATTTTGTCAAAGACCTAAGCCGGTTTGCGGCGACCCAAGTTGGATGGGAAGGGCTGTATGTCGGCGACATGTCACAGCCACGTGGTGGCCCAATGCTAACAGGCCACCGCAGCCACCAAACAGGTTTGGACGCGGATATCTGGATGCTCCCCCCCAAGCGGTTGAACTTATCCCGCACTGAGCGTGAGAACCTTTCTTCGATTTCGCTACGTCGGTCCGCTGGCGCGTATACGAACGACAACTGGTCCCAACAGCACATGAACATTTTGCGCGAAGCCGCGAGCGATCCACGGGTTGCACGTATATTTGTGTTCCCAGGTGCCAAGGTTGCGATGTGTAACACGGCAACGGGTGATCGTAGCTGGCTGCGTAAAATTCGCCCATGGTGGGGACATCACTATCATTTCCATGTGCGGCTCAACTGTCCTGCTGGCGATCGTGGGTGCGAAAACCAAGCACCACCCCCTGCCGGTGACGGATGTGCGGATGCTGACCGTTGGGTCCGCGACATCCTGAACCCGCCTGCGCCTGATCCCAATGCACCAGCACCCAAACCCCGTCGTGAACTTACGATGGCCCGTTTGCCTGCGCAGTGTTCATCGGTGCTGACCTCGAACTGATCGATGCGAATTTTTGCCAAACTTTGTGCTTTGGTGCTCGCCGCTCTGCCGAGTGGTGCGATGACCGAGGCGTCTTTCGTTGGGGCCTATCACTGGATGGGTCAAGGCACTGAGTTCGGCGGATTCTCCAGCCTCGCGATTTTAGATGATGGTCAGTCATTTTTAGCGACAACAGATCGCGGGTATTGGGCATCGGGCCGATTGCAGCGTGATGGCACCGAAATTGTTGACGTGTCAGCAAACCTTCGCAAAATGGTTTTGGCGGACGGGTCGAACCAGTTCAGCACTGACGCCGAGGGCCTCGCGATCTCGGACAACGGCCAGCTGTTCGTGTCCTTCGAGGGACAGCACCGCGTTTCATCCTTTGGGGATCAAACCCAAACTGAACAGGCCATGCCCGTCCACCGTGATTTTGAGGGACTACAAAACAATTCCTCGCTTGAGGCGTTGGCGATCGACGATTTGGGGCGTCTCTACACCATTCCGGAACGGTCGGGCCTACGCACCCGTCCCTTTCCAGTTTACCGTTTTGATGGCACAATGTGGTCGCAGCCGTTTTCGATCCCGCGTCGCAAAGGGCATTTGATTGTTGGAGCGGACATCTTTGAAGATCGTCTCTATGTTCTTGAACGTGACTTTATGGGGATTGGATTTCGAAGCCGTGTTCGGGCGTTTGATCTGAACGGCGAGAATGAAGTGACTTTGATCGATAGTCAGATTCTCACCCACGACAATCTCGAAGGGATCAGTGTCTGGCGCGATAGCCCCGAGACCCTGAGAATAACCATGCTGTCGGACAATAATTTCCGTTCGTTGCAACGCACCGAGTTTGTCGAATACCGCATAAATGATTGACCTAACAGGCTGACCATCCTAAACGCGGCGCGTCCTTGGATGATCTAGGGACCAAGTGCCGCACCCTTGCCAAAACGGATACCCAAATGACACGCACACTACTTCCTGGCGTTATTGCCATGGCCGCTCTCGTGGTCGCTTCGAACATCCTTGTTCAATTTCTTCTTCTTGATGGTCTTCTGACTTGGGGGGCGTTTACGTATCCCTTTGCCTTTTTGGTGACCGACATCATGAACCGCCTCTATGGCGCCACTGCCGCGCGCAAAGTGGTTCTGGTCGGCTTTGTCACCGGAGTTATTTGCTCGCTTATCGGTAGCCAGATCATGCTGGAATACGGGCCTGCTGTGCCGCTGCGCATTGCAATCGCATCCGGGACCGCGTTCCTGATTGCGCAGTTGGTTGATGTCGCAATCTTTGCCCGCCTACGTGACAGCAAGTGGTGGAAAGCGCCGCTGGCGTCGACATTCATTGGCTCGACCATCGACACCGCGATCTTCTTTTCCCTCGCGTTTTCGCTGTCGATCAGCTTTGGCGCCGCAGCCGACGACCAAATTGGTTGGGCATCTGAAAGCGTTCCATTCTTGCTGTCTGGCCCAATGGCCCCACTTTGGGTGTCGCTCGGCGTTGCAGATTGGGCGATCAAACTGACGATCGCGTTGATTGCGCTGGTACCGTTCCGCCTGATTATTGGGCAACGCGCCGCTCAGCCCAATTAATCGCATCCTTAGTAGAAAAAGTTTTGACATACACCAAATCTATGCCAACCTTCCTGTATCGACGTAACATTCAGAAAGGAGGTGACCATGTCAGGATTGATTTTGGAGCAGGGGAATGGAACAGCTTGGGAGGCGCGTGGCTAGGCAACCCTAACCACGCCTAATTCCAGGTGGACGATGGTCTAACCAACCCCACCTCCGTCATTCTGGAAGGGCCATGCTTCGTCGGCATGGCCCTTTTTCTATGTCCGTTTCCACGACACCCGCCTATATTGGGCCTATGCGGATCAACGACGATATCACGATTGAAGATTGGGAACTCACCGAGAGTTTTACCCGTGCCTCTGGGCCGGGCGGTCAAAACGTGAACAAGGTATCGACCGCAGTTGAGCTACGGTTCGAGGCCGAGCGATCGCCCAACATTTCATTGCCGATCAAAACACGGCTGCGGCGGCTTGCTGGCCGACGGTGGACCGCAGACGGCGCCATTGTGCTATTTGTTCAAGACACGCGATCTCAAGCCCGCAACCGCGAATTGGCCCGTGAACGTCTGGCCGAGTTGATTACCAAAGCCAGTGTCGCACCCAAACGACGCATCAAAACCAAACCGACATATGGATCGGTCAAACGGCGCCTGAAGGCCAAGAAAGAACGAGGCGAAGTCAAAGCGCTGCGCGGTAAGGTTGATGAGTAGGCGCTAAACCTCAACCTCGCTCTCGACCTGATGGCCAACATCAAACACACGTTTGTAGCGCTCGATTTCGGCCTCTGGACCCATCGCTTTGCGTGGGTTGTCAGACAGTTTCACCGTTGGCTTGCCGTTGGCTTCGACTGCTTTGCAAACCAGCGAAAAGGGTGCGAGTGCATCATTGGCGACGAGCCCTTTGAAGTCATTGGTCAGCATCGTGCCCCAACCAAATGAGACGCGGCAACGATCAGCAAATTGTTTTTGCAGCTCGATGATTTTGTCCTCGTTCAAACCATCCGAGAAAATGACTAGCTTTTTCTTGGGGTCTTCACCGTGCGATTTCCACCAATTGATTGCCATCTCGGCGCCAGTTGCGGGATCGCCGCTGTCGACACGGATACCGGTCCAGCTGGTCAACCAGTCGGGGGCACCATCTAGGAATCCTTGGGTGCCATAAGTGTCAGGCAGAATGATCCGCAGGTTGCCATCATGATCGGCGTGCCAATCGGACAGGACGTCATAAGGCGCCTGTCGTAAATCATCGTCAGATTCGGCCAAGGCGGAATAGACCATGGGCAATTCGTGGGCGTTCGTTCCGATCGCTTCTAGATCGCGGTTTTTGGCAATGAGACAGTTGGACGTGCCAACAAATCGATCGCCTAGACCCTCGTTCATGGCTTGGACACACCAGTCTTGCCATAGAAAGGAATGGCGACGGCGGGTACCAAAGTCAGCAATGCGAAGTCCATCGTGCTGCTGTAGTTTCTCGACCTTTTGCCACAGCTTGGTCATCGCAAGAGCGTAGAGGACCTGAAGTTCGAACCGGCCCATCGCACCCAAAACAGCGCGGCCTCGAAGTTCCATTAAGATCGCGAGCGCAGGAATTTCCCACAGCATAACCTCGGGCCAAGATCCCTCGAACGTCAGTTCGTATTGGCCGTCGCGTTTTTCGAGATGGTAGGGCGGCAGTCGAAGGTTTTCGAACCAGTCCATAAAGTCGGGCGTGAACATCTGTCTCTTGCCGTAAAAGGTGTTGCCTCGCATCCATGTGCTTTCGCCACGGGTTAGAGACAATGATCGCACGTGATCTAGCTGTTCACGCAATTCACCTTCGTCCACCAGATCGGCAAGACGGACGTGTTTAGATCGGTTGATCAGAGAGAACTGAACTTGGGTATCGGGCTTGTTGCGAAACACTGACTGACACATCAGCAATTTATAAAAATCGGTATCGATGAGCGACCGCACGATGGGGTCGATCTTCCATTTGTGGTTCCAAAATCGAGTTGCGATATCAACCATTATACTAGTCTTACTTTAACGTCTCGCATCGTTGTGATGGCCGCATCCAGCGTGCCGCCAAAATCAATTGCACGACAGGCGTTCATCACAACCTCAACATCATAGCCCAGGTTTGCGGCATCAAGCGCCGAAAATTGCACACAGTAATCGGTGGCGAGCCCAGCCATGGTGAGATGTGTGATGCCGCGTGTTTGGAGATATCCATGCAGGCCAGTCGGCGTCTTATGATCGTTTTCAAAGAACGCAGAGTAGCTGTCGATCGCGGGATTATATCCCTTGCGGATGATCAAATCAGCAGGATCAGTCCGGAGGTCTGGATGGAACTGCGCGCCACTGCTGCCTTGGATACAATGATCAGGCCACAGCATTTGGGGGCCATAGGGCATCTGGGTTTCAGAAAACGGATCGGCGCCCTGCGTAGAAGCAAAGGATGAGTGACCTGCTGGGTGCCAGTCTTGGGTCAGGATGCAGACTGCAAAGTCATCCATCATCGCATTGATTGCGGGCACAATTTCGTCGCCACCCGCGACAGCAAGCGCACCACCGGGACAAAAATCGGTTTGGACGTCGATCACGATCAACGCATTTGTGTTGGGTTTCATGCGATACACTCCACTTTAGTTGTCTCTAGGGCTACGGAACTGCGCGGTGGGGGTCAATGCTGGCCTTGCAGGATAGGGCTATCTCAGAGTAGATGCTGCGCCATGTACACAATCGCCGCACTCTACCATTTCACCCGTTTTGACGACCTGCCTGATTTGCAGGGCCGTATCAAAGAGGTGTGTTTGACCAACAACATCATGGGCACGCTTTTGATTGCGCCCGAAGGGATTAACGGCACGATTGCCGGTGCCGAGGGTACGCTGGATGCGACATTGGCGTACCTACAGACGTTGCCGGGCTGTGACGGTCTCGAATGGAAAAAGAGCCACGCAAGCGAAGCACCGTTCGGCCGGATGAAGGTCCGGGTGAAGCGCGAGATCGTGACGATGGGGCAACCTGACGTCGATCCAACCGCGAGCGTTGGAAACTATGTGGCGCCAGCGGAATGGAACGAATTGATCGCGTCCCCCGATGTGGCCGTTATTGATACGCGCAATGACTATGAGGTGGCTATCGGGACGTTTGATGGCGCGATTGATCCTGAGACCAAGAGCTTTGGCGAGTTTCCCGCGTGGTGGGAAGCGAACAAAGATCGGTTTCACAACAAGAAGATCGCGATGTTCTGTACTGGCGGTATCCGGTGCGAGAAATCGACGAACTATCTGTTGGGCCAAGGCGTCGAGGACGTCTTTCACTTGAAGGGCGGTATTTTAAAATATCTCGAAACTGTTCCAGAAGAAGACAGTACTTGGGACGGCGAGTGTTTTGTCTTCGACAACCGCGTGTCTGTCGGCCACGGGCTAAAGGAAGGGTCACACAGGCTGTGTCATGCATGTCGGCGACCGATCTTGCCCGAGAATGCTCGGCGCCCTGAATACGAGGCGGGCGTGTCCTGCCACCGCTGTATCAACGAGACATCCGACAAAGACAAAGCGCGGTTCAGAGATCGGCAAAAACAGATCATGTTGTCGCGCGCACGTGGCGAGACGCATATCGGACAAGTGCCAACCAAAGGCACCAAGCCGTAGGGTGCAACTGGCGACAGCGCCGCCGGTCCGCAAAATCAGAAGTCTAGGTTCTCGACGCTCAGCGCGTTTTGCTGGATGAATTCACGACGCGGTTCGACAACATCGCCCATCAGCTTGGTGAACAGATCATCTGCTTCGGCCATGTCTTCGACTTTGACCTGCAACAACGTGCGAGCATCTGGATCCAACGTTGTTTCCCACAACTGATCAGGGTTCATCTCGCCCAGACCTTTGTAGCGTTGCAGGCTCAGACCTTTTTCGCCCTCTTGTAGGATGGCATTCAACAGATCCAGAGGACCCATGATCATCTGGCTACGGTCCTTGCGGTGCAGCGTCGCGGGTTGACCGTACACTTCTTGCAGGCTTTCGGTGAATGTACCTGTGCGGCGCGCTTCACCCGACCGTAGCATCGGGCCGTCAAGCGTGCGGACCTCTTCGACACCGCGCAGGAGACGCGCGAGACGGATACCGTGATCTTGCGTAATACGCCCAGCCCAGCCACGCTCGTATTCCAGCGCGATCAGGTTCAAACGCTCGGCGACGTGATCTGCAACACCTTGCAAATCACGGTCCACGGCACCCTGTTCGAACGCACCGGCAATCGCGGCCTGCTCGATGATGTGGCGTGGGTAATGAGTTGGGAACGCTTCGAGCACACGGCGCAGCTGGCGCGCCTCGTTCACCACGCGCAACAGGTCAGCACCGGTCATCCTGGCACCAGAGGCGAGTTTGAGAACCGCACCGTCGATGCCTTGGTCAATGAGGTAGTCGTCGAGGGCGGCTTGATCCTTGAGGTAGACCTCGGATCGGCCACGGGCGACTTTGTACAGCGGAGGCTGGGCGATGTAGAGATAACCGCCTTCAATCAGCTCGGGCATTTGACGGAAGAAGAAGGTGAGCAGCAACGTCCGAATGTGAGCGCCGTCGACGTCCGCATCGGTCATAATGACAATCTTGTGGTACCGCAGCTTCTCGATTTTGAACTCGTCACGCCCAATTCCGGTGCCCAGCGCCATAACGAGGTTCCCGATTTCTTGGCTGCCGAGCATCCGGTCAAAGCGAGCACGTTCGACGTTCAGGATCTTACCTCGAAGCGGAAGCACGGCCTGTGTCCGACGATCACGGCCCGTTTGAGCCGAACCACCAGCCGAGTCACCCTCAACGAGGAAGACTTCAGTTTTGGACGGATCTTTTTCGGAGCAGTCTTTGAGCTTGCCCGCGAGAAAGTTCACATCAAGCGCTGTCTTGCGGCGGGTTAGTTCGCGCGCTTTGCGCGCTGCTTCTCTTGCGACCGCAGCCTCGATGATTTTCGAGACGATCAACCTAGCCTCGTTGGGGTTCTCTTCAAACCACTCGGACAGCTTTTCGTTCATCAAGCTTTCCACCGCAGGGCGCACCTCGGACGAAACCAGTTTATCCTTGGTCTGCGAGCTGAACTTGGGGTCCGGCACTTTGACAGAAAGAACGCAGGTCAGACCCTCGCGGGCATCGTCACCAGTAAAGCTGACCTTTTCCTTTTTCGCGATCCCGCTGGACTGGGCGTAGTTGTTGATCGTCCGCGTCAGCGCCCCACGGAAACCGGCCATGTGCGTGCCACCATCCCGTTGAGGAATGTTGTTTGTGAAAGGCAATACATTCTCGTGGTAGCTGTCATTCCACCACATCGCGACCTCGATACCGATGTCGTCTTTTTCGCCAACGATAAAGATCGGATCTTCGATCATCGCCGTTTTGGACCGGTCGAGGTATTTGACGAATTCTTTGACGCCGCCGTCGTAAAAGAGCGTCGTCTCGAGCGCCTCGGCGGGGCGTTCATCGCGCAGGATGATTTTTACGCCAGAGTTCAGGAACGCGAGTTCGCGCAGGCGACGCTCGAGTATCTCAAAGCTGTACTCAAGGTTCGAAAACGTATCTGTCGACGCGAGAAAGCGGACCTCGGTGCCCTTGCGCCCTTTGGCTTCACCCTCGACGCGCAAATGCTCGACCGTTTCGCCGTGGGAAAACTTGGCATAGTGTTCTTTGTCGTCGCGCCAGACCCGCAGTTCAAGCCAGACAGACAGCGCGTTCACAACAGAGACACCAACGCCGTGAAGACCGCCCGATACCTTGTACGAGTTGCTGTCAAACTTACCGCCTGCGTGCAGCTGGGTCATGATGACCTCGGCTGCTGAAACGCCCTCTTCTTCGTGCATGCCAACAGGAATACCGCGACCATTGTCGCTGACTGAAACACTGTGATCGGCATGAATTGTCACGGCCACATGGTCGGCGTGACCTGCCAAAGCCTCGTCAATTCCGTTATCAACGACCTCATACACCATATGGTGCAGGCCAGACCCGTCGTCAGTGTCACCGATATACATTCCAGGACGTTTGCGAACAGCCTCTAAGCCTTTGAGAACTTTGATAGAATCGGCGCCATATTCTTCGTTCGACTGCTCGTTGTCCGACATGAGGTTCGTCCCTTTGTATTTTGCCAAAATATACAAAATCTAGGGGGCAATGTCACGCAATTGGGCGAAGTTTTTCGCAGTTCTGATGGTCAGCTCAGGGCGATGACACCACCAACCGCGATCAGCATCCAGCCTGCCGTTATATTTATCCGCCGCAAGGCCTGTGGCGACTTGAGAATACCGCGGACACGGTCCACCGATACCGCAAGAACCAAGTTGCCGAGTAGCGGCACCAGAAAACTAAGAAAACATATTGCGGCGATGTCGTAGCGATTGACTTGGGTCAAATCAAAGAAGCCCGGAAGCACCCCCATGTAGAACAAAATCGCCTTTGGGTTGCCCAGAATGACGACAAGCCCCGCGATAAAACCGGCCCACATGCCGGGCCGTGTGAGGCGGCTGTCCGAGCCCAGTTGTTTGTCAGCATTGCGGATCAACATGACACCCATCACGACAAACATGAGAACCGCAACCCATTGTAAGACCTGCATGAACCCCGAGAATTCGGACACAAGCCAAGCCACCCCTAGGATCGCGAGCAACGGCCAAAGAACATCCCCCACGACCACGCCCAATGCCAACGGCCATGCCGAGCGAAATCCGCCAGACAGGGCACGTGCCAACAGCGCCACCCAAACGGGCCCCGGTGTCAGGAACAGAATAAAGAGTGCGCCCGCATAAAGCAGCAGGTCAGAGGCCGAGACTGTCACGCGATTTTGCCGTCTTCATCGAGCGGCCAAAACGGATTAAAGGCAAATTCCCAAATGTGCCCATCCGGATCCGCGACATAAGAAGAATAACCGCCCCAATCCATTGCATTTGGCTGTGCAACCGCGGTGGCCCCCGCAGCGAGAGCTGCAGCAAAGGCTGCATCGACTTCGGCGGCAGAATTATAGTTTTGCGCAATCGTGGTCGCCCCGAGACCAAGTTCGGTGACTGGACGCTTTTGCTCGACGGCGAGCACCTCTAGCGGAAAGAGACCGAATTTCATGCCGCCCATATCGTAAAATATAACATTCTCTAGCGCCTCTTCGGGGGTCCATCCAAGAGCCTCGTAATAGGCGCGCGACGCGGCAATGTTGGACACACCAAGCGTGATCAAAGACATTCGATTGGCTTTCATGGAAATGTCCTTTGCTGCGTTGAAATAGGTTAGTTGTCGCAGAGTACGCTGTATTTACAAGGTCGGTGTTGAGACCAAAGCAGCGCAATCCTCGGACACATCCAGATATTGCGCGCGGTCGCCAAGGGTGTCGAACAATTCAGGACCCGTTCCGGTCATCCACGCCTGAGCACCCAACGCAGTGATT
Source organism: Thalassobium sp. R2A62 (assembly GCF_000161835.1). GTDB lineage: Bacteria > Pseudomonadota > Alphaproteobacteria > Rhodobacterales > Rhodobacteraceae > Thalassobium. Next base: position 2,551,080 of record NZ_GG697169.2, on the reverse strand, counting down.
TCATCATAGAGCGCGGCACGACGGTCCGCGTCTAGGTGGGCTGCCACCTCGTCCAGCAACAGGAGCGGCGGTGCACCAAAGGATTGAGCCAACGCACGACCATTGGCGAGAATGAGCGAGATCAACAGCGCCTTTTGCTCGCCAGTCGAGCAGTCCTTGGCTGGAATGTCTTTGGCCGCATAGGTCGCGCCCAAATCGGTCCGGTGTGGGCCAATCAATGTGCGCCCTGCATAGAGATCACGCTGGCGGTTTTCGGATAGCGCCGTGCGGTGATCATCAACTGACGCCGGCAATCCTTCATCGCCTTCTAACAATTGCAGAACCGCGGTCGGAAAGGCCGTCCGTGCGCTAGCCTGAGCCGCCATCAATTCGCTGATGGCAAAGGCGCGGTTTTGCGTGATGCGGAGGCCCGCCTCGGCCATCTGCGCCTCGATCGCGACATACCAATGGCCGTCGCGCACTTGGTCCTTGAGCAGGCGGTTCCGTTCTCGCATCGCTTTATCATAGGTCAGCACCGCCTCGGCATGGGTCGGCTCAAAGCTGAGCGTTGCACGGTCCAAAAAACGACGGCGGCCTTCGGCCCCTTCAATCCACAGACGGTCCATTGCTGGGATCAGCCACAACAAACGCCCAATACGGCCCAGCGCGACCTGCGTGCTCGCTTTGCTATCGACCTTGACCTGACGGGCGCTGCCACCCTCGCTCCAGGTTTCAATCTCGTGGAGCTGATTGAGGCTGTGCAGGACTGCGCGCACCTTCCAACCCACGGCCTCTGGGCGGCGGGTTATGTCCTCTGCGCTGGATCGGCGCAAACCCCGACCTGGTGAAAGCAGCGAGATCGCTTCGATCAAATTGGTTTTACCAACCCCGTTCGCACCATAGATCGCAACGGGTCGCGCGTCGATTTCGAGCGCGACCCGCTTATGGGATCGGAAATGAGAAATTGTGAGCTCAGACAGCCGCAGTGTGGTCATCCGGCGAATACGCCCGTCTTAGACGCGCATCGGCATGACGACGTAGACGGCAGATGTGTCATTGCCTTCGCGCATCAAGGTTGGGTCGCCAGACGAATTGAACATAAAGACCGCGTTCTCACGATCAACCTGCGACGCGATTTCGAGCAGGTACTTGGCGTTAAAGCCGATCTCGAGGCGTTCGTCATTGTAGGCGACTGCGATCTCTTCTTCGGCAGCACCGCTATCGGGTGCGTTGACCGATAGGATCAGGCGGTCTTCGTCGAGTTGCAATTTGACAGCGCGGGACCGCTCGGACGAGACGGTCGCAACGCGGTCGACAGCCTTGGCAAAATCGGCGGCATCGACTTCAAGCTTGCGCGTGTTGCCCTGCGGAATCACGCGTGTGTAGTCTGGGAACGTGCCGTCGATGACTTTGGACGTCAGTGTGATTTCTGGCGTGGCAAAGCGGACCTTGGTTTCAGACACAGATACCGCTATCTGAACGTCATCATCGTCCAAAAGTTTGCGCAATTCGCCAACAGTTTTACGCGGAACAATGACGCCAGCCATGTCCGAAGCCCCATCCGGCAGATCAGCGTCGATACGCGCAAGGCGGTGACCGTCTGTTGCCACGCAACGCAGAACCTTGCCGCCGTCACTGTCAGCGACGTGCATGTAGACACCGTTTAGGTAATAGCGGGTTTCTTCGGTCGAGATCGCAAATTTGGATTTGTCAAAGAGGCGACGCAGCACTGGTGCTGGCGCCGAGAAATTCGCGGCGTATTCGGACGATGCCATCACGGGAAAGTCTTCTTTGGGCAATGTCGCCAATGAAAAGTTCGAACGACCCGCTTCGATCGTCAGACGACCTGTCGCGCTGTCATCAGTCAATGTGACCAAGGCACCATCAGGAAGCTTGCGTACAATTTCGTTCAGGGTGACAGCAGCAACCGTTGTCGCGCCGGCCCGTTCGACCATTGCGGGCGCCTTGTCGACGACCTCAATGTCCAAGTCAGTGGCGCGGAACGTCGCAGAGTCGCCCTCTGCCTCAATCAGCACGTTTGCAAGGATTGGAATGGTATTACGCCGCTCGACGACGGATTGAGCCTGAGCCACTGCTTTGAGCAGGATGCTACGTTCGATGCTGATCTTCATGTCTTGACCCTATCTGTCACGCGCGCGCCCTAAAATAGCGCTGTCGCCAGACCCTGAAACTAACGGTTTCACGGGTTGGCTCAAGCCCTATTTGCAAGTTCGATTCCGACTGTTGCGGTTGTTTAAGCTTCGAGTGCGCGACGCAGCATTTCTAGATCATCAGAAATCTGGCTATCGATGGTCTTTAGCTCTTCAACACGCTTGACCCCATGCATGACCGTTGTGTGATCGCGACCGCCAAACCGGCGTCCAATCTCGGGCAAGCTACGGCTGGTCATCTGTTTGCAGAGCCACATCGCGATCTGGCGCGGGCGGGCATAGGCGCGAACACGTTTTGGGCCGATCATATCGGACAAGCGGATGTTGTAGTGCTCAGATACTTTGCGCTGAATTTCCTCGACGGTAATTTTGCGATCCGAAGCACGCAAGATGTCGGACAGACAATCCTGAGCCAGCTCGAGCGTGATTTCTTTGCCAACGAGCGATGCGAATGCGTAAAGGCGGGTCAAAGCGCCTTCGAGCACGCGCACGTTGGTTGAAATACGGTGGGCAAGAAATTCAAGCACGCCGTCTGCAATTACGAGACCTGCGTATTGTTCGCGGTAAGCGCGGACTTTGGATTGCAGGATACCGAGACGCAATTCGTAATCAGTAGGATGCAAATCAACAACGAGACCGGATTGCAGGCGCGATTTGATCCGCTCTTCGAGATCTTTGATCTCACCAGGCGCGCGGTCGGCGGAAATAATGATCTGCTTGTTCTGGTCGACCAGCGCATTGAAGGTGTGGAAAAACTCTTCTTGGGTCGAACCCTTGCCAGCGATGAACTGAACGTCGTCGACCATCAGGATATCGACCGAACGGAACATGTGTTTGAAATCCATCATGCTGTTTTCGCGCAATGCCGTGACAAAGCGGTACATGAATTGTTCGGCTGAGAGATAAAGAACATTCAGATCGCTGCGGCGTGCGGTCAGCTCGTGTGCGATCGCGTGCATGAGGTGGGTCTTGCCCAATCCAACGCCGCCATAGAGAAACAACGGGTTAAACGTAACCGGCCCACCTTCAGCAACACGCTTGGCTGCTGCAAAGGCAAGCTCGTTTGGCTTGCCGACAACAAAGCGGTCGAATGTGAAACGTGCATCAAGCGGCGCACCGGGGACAGCGGCAGTATTCGCAGGCGGTTGTCCGGTAGTCGTAGGTTTGGACGTTGGGCAGGCCGACTTTTGAGCTACAGCAAACTTCGCGCGGCTGACGTCGGCACCAGAGCGGTTCATCAGATAGACTATCTGCTCGGAATAGTTTTGTGCGACGTAATTGCCCATAAAATTGGTCGGCACATGAAATGTCGCAACACCATCTGTCACATCAGAAAAAGAGAGGGGTTCAATCCAATTTGAAAAAGTATTTGCGCCCAGTTGGTCCCGAAGTGTTTCCAGTACCGTGCCCCACGTCTCATCCGTCATAAGTTCCTGCCTAAACCAATCAGTTGTCCCTACAGAGGCCCATCGCCTCTGGCGTCCCAAGCGAGACATCTCCCGAAAAGATCGGGCGCAAGTGTGGCACGAGAATGAAAACCATAGGTCATCGTACATCTCGAGACGCACCTAAGTCCTAGGAATAGACATGGCCTACTAGTCAGTGATTGGTCCCCCGATCACCGTTGCAGACGCAAAGCATAAGCCAGAGCTATAAGCCCATTTTTGGCGTTACCTCACCAGAGTTGCATCATAAATGACCAGCACACTACGGTACCTTTACCATGGTCAAACCTGACGCTCACCCACCATGCCCCCCAAGGACGATGTGAATCGCAATTCCAAGCTAGCAAGGGGATGGCGCTCGCTTCAAGCGAACATCGTACTTGACTTGGACTTTGCCGAAAAAGAATCTCTCGGCTCATTTCAGATCAAGGACTTGGGCAAAAAACTTAAACCCAAAATACGAAAGAGCGCACCGGCTAGGCGCGCTCTTTCAAATCAATTGCGGCAAAAATGCCGACTTAACCGATCGCTTTGACCCGCGAAGACAGGCGCGACATTTTGCGAGCGACTGTATTCTTGTGGTAAACACCTTTGGTCACACCGCGCATCAGCTCAGGCTGAGCGGCACGAAGTGCCGACGTTGCTGCGTCTTTGTCGCCAGAAGCAATCGCTTCTTCGACCTTACGCAGGTAGGTGCGGATGCGCGAACGGCGCGCTTTGTTAACTTGGAAACGGGCTTCGTTCTGACGAGCGCGTTTTTTAGCTTGGGGCGTATTAGCCATGTGTTCGATTTCCCATCGTTCGGGTTCGTGAATTCTGAACCGCGTCTCTAGGCCCGACTCGTCCGTCTGTCAACAGGGACAAACCCTTATTTGCCGCGGAATTGCGCCTGACGTTTCTCAACAAAGGCATTCATGCCTTCGGCTTGGTCCTCAGTGGCGAAAAGCGCTTGGAAAATTCGGCGTTCAAAGTTGATTCCCTCGGCCAGCGTCGTCTCGTAGCTGCGGTTCACCGATTCTTTGACTGCCATTGTCGCAAGAGCGGATTTCTCGACGATCTTGTGGGCCGTCGCCAAAGCTTCTTCTTTCAGCTTCTTTGCGGGCACGACACGTGAGACCAGACCAGAGCGTTCGGCCTCTTCCGCGTCCATAAAGCGGCCAGTCAAATGCATATCCATGGATTTGGACTTGCCGACAAAACGGGTCAGGCGCTGGGTGCCACCGATACCGGCGACAACACCTAGATTGATTTCTGGTTGACCAAACTTGGCTGTATCGGCCGCGATTATGAAATCACACATCATGGCCAATTCGCATCCACCACCTAACGCATAACCAGCTACAGCCGCGATGATTGGCTTGCGGACAGCCATGAAATCACGGGTTTGCGCAGCAAAGAAATCCTCGGCGTACATATCGACAAAACCTTTGTTGGCCATTTCGGCCACATCGGCACCTGCCGCAAACGCCTTATCCGAGCCAGTGATCACGATGCAGCGCACTTTGTCGTTCTGGTTCGCTTCCGTCACTGCAGTCGCGAGTTCTGTCATCAGCTGAGAGTTGAGTGCATTCAGCGCATCTGGCCGGTTCAACGTGATCAATGCCACGTGGTCGGCGGTTTCTACGATAATGGTCTCAAAGGCCATGCTGGCTCCGTATTTTTACAAAACGAGGGTCCAGTGATGGACTCAACGAACGGGCGGATCAAGCTATCTTTGACAAGTCGGGCAATAGAACGATGATCGCCCAGACTGGACGATCCGCTTTATTGTCGAGCCGCAACCTACGGCACTACATGGATTTCCTTCCTGATCGTAGACCCGGAACGTGTGTTGAAAATAGCCCAATTCACCATCTGCCTGGCGGTAATCTTTGAGGCTGGATCCCCCAGCATCGATCGCTTCGGACAAAACATCGCGAATAATGGGCACCAACGATTCGATCCGTGCCTTAGATAACTTCGCCGCCTTGCGTGCGGGGTGGATGCCAGCCCTGAACAGAACTTCGCACACATAGATGTTGCCCAGTCCCGCGACGATGCGCTGGTCCAAAAGCACCGATTTGATCGGGCTATTTTTGGTCTTGAGCCGGTCGACCAGATAGGCTGCGTCGAATTGATTGCCTAACGGCTCTGGTCCGATGGGTTTGATCAACCAATGGTCCTCGAGCGTTGCAGTTTCCGCCAAATCCATCGCGCCAAAGCGGCGCGCATCGTTAAACGTGACCCGCGCGCCACCCTCCATATCAAAGACGACGTGATCGTGTTTTTCCGGCGCAGGATGTTCAGAGTGGAAGACACCCAACTGATCGCCAGAGATCAACATTCGGCCCGACATGCCCAGATGAATGATCAGTGTCTCTCCGCTTGAGAGATCTGCAAGCACATATTTCGAACGTCGCCGCAGCCTCTCGATCGTTTTGCCAGTCAGTCGGTCAGCCATATTTTTGGGGAACGGCCATCGCAAATCAGGCCTGCGCACGTCAGCACGGAAGATTCTGCGGCCTTCCATTGCGGGGATTAGCCCGCGACGAACCGTCTCGACCTCTGGTAATTCGGGCAATGCATACTTCCTCTCTAACAGGGGGCGTTGTATCGGGGCCTAAGCGGCTTATAACAAAGCCCAGAACATGAAGGCTGCAAGACCTATGACCGAGAAATTAGACAACACCACGCATTTTGGGTTCGAAACCGTCGCCGAGACGGAAAAGGCTGGCCGCGTTCAAGGTGTCTTTTCATCAGTTGCGTCGAAGTATGACATTATGAACGACGTTATGTCTGTTGGCATCCACCGCATCTGGAAAGAAGCGATGATGGATTGGTTGGCCCCGCGCCTGGGTCAAAGCCTGCTGGACGTCGCCGGTGGCACTGGAGACATTTCGTTCAAATTTTTGGGTCGTGCCGGATCCGGTCATGCCACCGTGCTCGATCTCACAGAATCGATGTTGGTGGAGGGGCGCAAGCGCGCCGAAGCCGAACAGATGTCGGCGAGCCTCGATTGGGTTACCGGCGACGCAATGAACCTGCCGTTCGAAGATAACACATTTGACGTCTATACGATTTCGTTTGGCATTCGGAATGTGACCCGCCCCCAAGAAGCCCTGAGCGAGGCGTATCGGGTGTTGCGGCCGGGTGGGCGGCTCATGGTTCTGGAATTCAGCCAATTGCCCAATGACATGATGCAAAAGGCCTATGACCTGTATTCATTCAATGTGATCCCTCGCATGGGCAAACTGATCGCCAATGACAGCGCAAGCTATCAGTACCTCGTCGAATCTATCCGCAACTTCCCCGACCAAGAAACATTCTTGGGGATGGTCCGCGACGCTGGATTTGCCAACGCCAAATATCGCAATCTCTCGCTGGGAATTGCGGCGCTTCATTCAGGTTGGAAAGTCTAAGTGCGCGGTCCGCACAATATTTGGCGACTGATCCGGACAGGAGCCACGCTGGAACGAACCGGTGCCATGAACATTGTGCTCGATGCGATGGATGCGCCGATGCCTCTTCGAGTGGTGGCCAAGGGACTGTGTTGGCCATTTCAATGGCTGGGCTTCAAGGGGGATACCTCGATGCCCCCAGCGACACGCGCGCTTACCGCACTTGGACCTGCCTACATAAAACTGGGGCAAGTTCTGTCGACACGACCTGATGTTGTTGGCGACGAACTCGCGATCCAACTGCGTGTCTTGCAGGACAAGCTTCCACCGTTTTCGCTCGGTGTTGCGCGGCAGATGGTCGAAGAAGAACTCGACATCAACGTCGACGATATCTTCTCGAGCTTTTCCGAACCAGTCGCTGCTGCCTCGATTGCACAGGTTCATCGTGCGACGCTGCACGACACGAGTGAAGAGGTCGCAGTCAAAGTCTTGCGACCCAATATCGAACGTGCCTTTCGCAAAGACATTGATGCGTTTTATTTTGCAGCCAAAATGGTCGAGGTGCTTTCTCCTGCCTCACGGCGCCTCAAGCCGCTCGATGTGATCGAACACTTTGAAGACACGGTAAAGGGCGAGCTGGATCTGCGACTAGAGAGTTCGGCGGCTTCGGAATTTGCGGCCAACACACAGGACGACCCTGGGTTTCAGCTGCCAAAGGTCAAGTGGTCCCTATCTGGCAAAACCATTATGACCCTTGGCTGGGCCGAGGGTGTCAATTCAGGCGACAATGACACAATTGATGCGGCTGGTCATGACCGGCAAGTTCTCAGTGAGCGGGTCCTCACTCTGTTTTTGCAGCATGCCCTGCGAGATGGCCTGTTTCACGCAGACATGCACCAAGGCAATCTAAAAATCGCACCCAATGGCGACATCATCGCCTATGACTTTGGCATCATGGGGCGAATCGATCCCTTCACACGACGTGTCTATGCCGAGATCCTCTTTGGCTTTATTCGTCGCGACTACCGTCGCGTTGCAGAAGTTCACTTCGAAGCGGGATACGTACCAGCTGATCGTGACATCGATGAATTTGCGCAGGCTTTGCGTGCTGTCGGTGAGCCTATTTTTGGGATGGATGCGACGCAGATTTCAATGGGCCGGTTGCTCAGCTATCTCTTTGAGGTCACCGAGCGGTTTGGAATGGAGACGCGAACCGAACTCATTTTGCTGCAACGAACGATGGTTGTTGTCGAAGGAGTTGCAAGGTCGATGAATCCACAGATCAATATTTGGTCTGTAGCACAGCCCGTCGTTCAAGATTACATCAAGGAAAGTATTGGGCCAAAAGCCCTCGTCACTGACCTGGTCAAGACCGCACGCGTCTTGGCCCGATTTGGTCCGCTATTGCCTCAAATGGCAGAGGATGCGCTGATCCAAGCAAAGACACCACAAGAGGCAGCTAAGCCCACAAAATTATATATGCCGCTCGTTTGGATGGCATTGGGTGGTGCGCTCGTATTTGGCGGTCTTGTGCTGGGTTATATGATCTAGGTATTTGGATTCTTGAGACCTGTGACCGATGCCGTTGGAACCAATGTACCACCTTCAAGGACGAGGACCGTCAAACCACCTTCGTTTCGCACTTCGGAAACTTGGCTGTAAATTTCCGGACTTTCGCTCAATACAACTTCGTCATTTGAATAGCTGGCGATTTCGAATGAATAGAGCCCAGAAGCAACCGGATAACCATCACTCATTACGCCAGCCCATTCGATCGGTTCTGCCGCATTCGGAATGCTTGAGCGGTAGACCTCGTTCCCAGCTTCATCCGACACAACTAATTCAACATTGTCAGAACCAGCAGCAGGTTTAGGCCAGATCGTAATTGGGCTTCCGTCAAAATATCCAGGCGCCACCGCGCGCGCATCCATGCCAACCCAAGCCGCCATTTCTGCCATGCCCGAGAGTTGTAATTGCCCTCCAAGCGCGCTCAAAAGATCATTGGTCTTCACCTGCTGTTCAACGGATGAGAACGTTGCCAGTTGAACAGCGTAGTCTGCTGAATCTATCGGGTCGAGCGGATCTTGATTTTCGATTTGCGCCGTCATCATTTTAAGAAAGGTCTCAAAATCCGAACTGATCTGAGGCTTGATTTGTTCGCCAGCCGGGCTGCTTAATTGTCCAGGCGACTGTAATTGTGAAATATCCATGGGGTTTCCTTAAAGGCGCAGATCTAAGCCGCTATCTGATATGTTTATCCGGTAGGTTGTCGTTGCAAGTGGGATTGGCGATTGTTCGTCGTCTGAGCCATCACCCTCGGCGGCTTCTTCGCCGTCGCTGTTATCAAAACCAGAGAAGTCAAATTCGAGATTTTCAAATCCCGCGTCACCGAGATCCTGTGCAAGCAAGTCAATGTGGCGACGCAGAGCGTCCAAAACATCAGGCCGCTCCGATTGCAGCGCCACCAACGTGCCGTTGTCCGACGGCGTCAATAGAACTCGAACCCTACCAAGCTGTTCTGGGTTGAGCGTAATTTCAATAGAGCCACCTGATGATTGGGCAATAGCTGCAGCGACTTGCTGCGTGATGTGCGATGACGTGACCGAAGGTTGAGGCGACATTGTTAAACCACGGGTCGCAGATGACTGATCGACAGACACAGAGGTCGAAAGCGCAAAAAATGATTGCTCTTTGTCGGCACTAAGTTGCCCCAAAATACCAGCATTCTCCGCAGTAAGGGAGTTTGAAGGTATCTGATTAGTTTGCGACTCTACAGGATTGGCAAATACCATTTCACTTACAGAAGGCGCCATTGCCTGCTGCGTGTTTTGCGGCAAAATGGCGGATGATTGAGCGGGCACTTTAAAATCATCCGCCGCGGGCGACTGATTAAGTGAGACAGAAGTAGAATCAATAAAAAATGACTGTGCTTTTTCAGCGCTACCCTGTCCCAAAATCTCTGGGTTCTTAGCGATCAGGATGTTTGCAGAAATTTGATTGGTTTCTGAGGATTGCTTCAATTGGCGCTGTTCGTGATTTTTGGACATTTTCGGCGCAATTAAATCGCGAACTTCGCTTGCATCTAGGACTTGAGTGTTACCGAGCACATTCTTCTGCGTTAGCACTGTATGACTAACTTCCAAATCGCTTACGTCACTCGACTTGAAAGTCGAGTTGTCGGCAGGAAAACTGCGTTCTGGTGCTAAGTGATTTTTCTTTGGCTCAGGCTCCGCTCCAGCCACAGCCACAGCCACAGCCAGTGGCTCGTCGATTAGAGTGGTCTTACCCAACTCTTTTTCCTCGGAATTCTCATCCGCCGTCAATTTCGCCAATGGGTCAGCTTCTTCGTCAGCCAACACAGGTTGCGGTTCTGCGATTTCAGCATCCTCAGACACCACTTTTAATGCGTCAACCAGCCCTGCAAAAATATCTGCCTCTTCCAAAGATGCCTCGGTCGGCGTCTCAACACCCACCCCACTTCGCGGTGACGCATTAAGAGATTGTGAAATGTATATTGGTTGCTGCATTTCTTGCCGCCCCTTTTTTGAACAATCCGACATTCCACCAAAAAAGTTACGGTATCTTTACCGTTCGAAGACAAATTTGAAAAAAATAGAAAGGACCGCTTATGGCAGAGATAGCCTCAGTGCTTGCCACCAGCACATTCCAGAACCCTACTCGTCAATCGGACGTCTCACTCAAAGCCGCTGCGATGGAACTAGAGACCAGTTTTTTGACCGAAATGCTCAAAGCTGCGGGTGCAGGTGACGCGCGAAAATCATTTGGTGGCGGCATTGGAGAGGATCAATTCACCTCTTTTCTTTTGGGGGCCCAAGCCGAAAAAATGGTCGAGGCTGGTGGAATTGGCTTGGCGGAAACATTGTTCCACGCCCTGGCAGAAAGGACCCAAAATGAATGAGACATTGATCAAAGACGTCACAGAACTGCTAAAAGTCGAACGTCTCGCCATTCTAAGTGCTGACTTTGAACGCATGGAACGGATCGCTGATGAAAAGGAGGCTGTTATCGAGCGCCTCAAGAATACCTCAGGTTTTGGGGTGGATGCACTAGATCGGCTAAAAAAGCTGCAGATCGAGAATAACGCTTTATTGAACGCCTCCCGCGAAGGGATTGTCCAAGTGAACCGCCGTCTGGGGTCTGTGCGTAAGAACGCGAGTGAGCTCGCGACTTATTCGGCAAGTGGTGAGAAAAGTACTGTTGTCACGAATTCAGCAAAATTTGAACTGAAAGCCTAAAAATTGGCCGGCGATACACTTTTATTCCAACCCCTTGTTAGCAAAGGATTAGGGTTTTTACTCGATCGTTAGGGGGCATCTCAAAAAGGTGGCGCAGCGATTCGAAGATCGCGGCACTCGTCAGAATGACGCCCATTCCGGTCACGACACCGGGCGACACTAACAGCGTAAAATGCGCTCTTTTTAAGGAAAAATCATGTCTAGTATCCTAACAAACAACGGCGCAATGGTTGCGCTTCAAACCCTCAAATCCATCAATAGCGATCTTGGAAAAACCCAATCGATGATTTCGACGGGTAAAGAGGTTGCATCTGCTAAAGATAACGCAGCGGTTTGGGCGATTTCCAAGACGATGGAAGCCGACGTGAAGGGTTTCAAAGCGATTTCCGACAGCCTTAGCCTTGGCCAATCAACCGTTGCTGTTGGCCGTAACGCGGCGGAAACCGTTACCGACCTTCTGACCGACATCAAAGGTAAGATCGTCGCTGCCCAAGAAGAAAATGTTGACCGCGGCAAGCTGCAAACCGACATTTCTGCACTGACAGAACAGATCAAATCTGTTGTTGGAGCCGCGCAGTTCAACGGCCAGAACCTTGTCGATGGTTCAAACACCGGTAGCAACGCGAACGGCAACACCGGTATTGATATCCTAGCATCGCTTGATCGCAACAGCTCTGGCGGTATTGCAGCCAGTTCCATCGGTGTGGATACGCAAAACCTATCCACGACGGCTGGTACCGACATTACAACTGGAACCGGCACCGGTTCAGCAGACATTTCAACGCTTGCGGCGAATGGCGGTGCCGATTTAGTCACCATCACTGGTTTCACGTTCCTGGATACAAGTGGTGCTGCAGCTGCGTCCGCTGCTCTTAAGGGTAGCACAGCTGGTGTGGATTTGAATGAAACAAACGGATTGGTTGTTGGTGACGCAGTCGAACTTCAAATCGGTGATATCAAAGGCACGTACCGTGTTAGTGAAGGCGATACGAACGCGTCTGTTGCAACGGGTATCAAGGATGCGATGCAAAACGCTGGCCTGTCTACGGATGACTTTGCGTTTGACCTCACAACCGCGGGTACCCTGACTATTGAGAACCTGACAAGCGAGGCCAATATCGGTGTATCGTATGAGGTCTCTCGTGGATCCGGTCGTTTGGCATCCCTCGAAGACATTAACGTGTCCACTGATCCAGCCACTGCGCTGTCTTCCATCGAAGACATGCTGACCGGTGCGATTGATGCAGCCGCATCTTTCGGTTCCGTCGAAGGGCGCCTTGAAACCCAGGCCTCTTTCATCAGCAGCCTGTCTGACAGCTTGAAGTCAGGTATTGGCGCGATGGTTGATGCCGATATGGAAGAAACATCTGCACGTCTTCAGGCTCTTCAGGTTCAGCAGCAGCTGGGCGTTCAGTCTCTGTCGATTGCCAACCAAGCACCGCAGTCCATCATGTCGCTGTTCCGTTAAACCTGAGTGGGGCGCGCTTGCGCCCCACCACCTCCGACAAATAGTGTCATCACTCCCAAAAGGATAATTCAGTGAACACACTTCAAATGGCTCAAGATGTCTATGCTTCTTCAATAAATATCACGCACTCTGACCGAAGCATCGAACATGCGGCGTTTAGCAAAATAACTGGTCGGATAGCGTCAGCTTCTGCAAATGGCAAAGCTGGCTTTCATGACCTAGTGACAGCTCTTCATGAAAATCAGAGACTATGGACGCTGATAGCGGCAGAAGTTGCCTCACCGGAAAATGAACTGCCACAGGACCTAAGAGCCCAAATTTTTTACCTAGCTGAATTTACCTCGGTGCATACACGCCAGGTTCTCAGACAAGATGCGACGGCAGATGCACTTGTTGATGTTAACACTGCCGTCATGCGTGGTCTCAATTCGCATCAGGGAGCTTCGTAATGGCCGGTCTAGTGCTTAAACTTCATCCAAAAGAGCGCGTACTCATCAACGGCGCTGTTATCGAAAACGGGGATCGACGCAGTAAGCTTTCAATCGTTACGCCAAATGCAAATATCCTGCGTTTGCGAGACGCCATCCACCCCGAAGACGCAAAGACGCCAGTAAAACGAGTCTGCTATATTGCACAGCTTGTCCTATCCGGTGACGTCGAGAACGATACTGCACGGACACAATTGCTACGTGGCATCGAACAACTGAACCAAGTGTTATTAGACACCGAATGCCAAGCAGCGCTTTCGCTCGCAAACGATGCAGTACTATCCGAGAACTACTACGCTGCACTCAAGAACCTACGTAAATTACTGCCTCGAGAACAGAAACTGCTCGCCACAGGCGCTCACTAATGTTTCAACCCGTCCTACCACTTTCCGGATATACAGGCTGGCGGTTTCTTGAGCGTACGTTAGATGTCCAACAAACAGCTTTCAATGAAGCCCCGCAAATTGAACGGGCTACCAGCTATTTCCGTGAAAATATTTCCAAAATTACAACAGCCGAGGCATTGGTAGCCGACCGGCAGTTGCTCGAGGTTGCCCTCGGTGCTTTTGGATTAGACGACGATATCAATAACACCTATTTTATCAAAACCATTCTCGAGGAAGGCACGTTGGACGACGACGCGCTCGCTAATCGCCTCGCAGATAGCCGATACAAAGAATTTGCAGAATCCTTCGGATTTGGGGATTTTTCAACCCCGCGCACAGTTCTTAGCACGTTCCCAGATGACATCATCAATCGATTTGAAGCTGGCCAATTTGAACAAGCCGTCGGCGAACAGAACCCAGACCTTCGGCTGGCTCTAAATTTTTCAAGCACGATGGAATCGATACTCGCCACTGACAGTTCAAATGATGTCCTTTGGTTTAAAATAATGGGAAACCCTCCAGCACGTAAATTATTTGAAACAGCGTTAGGATTGCCAGCCAGCTTCGCTCAAATTGACATCGATAGGCAGTTGGGGATCTTTAAGGAGCGCTCAATGTCTCGTTTCGGGACAAACAGTGTATCGGATTTTTCATCTCCCGACACTCAAGACGACATCATTCGAAACTTTTTGGTGCTAAGCGAAATGGATCAATTCGCGCAGACCTCCTCAGGTTCCATCGCATTGGCACTGCTTCAGGGCCAATAATTGTACCTCGTTATATAGAGTTGAATACCATAGCGATTTGATTACCGGAGGCTTTCGCGCATTTGTGTAATAACTTATTATCGGAAGCTCTTGGACCAAATCAGCCACTTATCGACATCAGACACAAGATACGCGGCTAAAAATTAGATAGCTCAGAAACTTCTAGTCGTTCACTGCAATTATTTAAAAAAACCGTTCTAGACTGAAAGTGGTTACTCCGCTTTATACCTCGAGAAACTTTGCGCTTTAACGAACTCGCCCTTATCTTGATCATACTTGACTAAACAAAGGTGCTCTACTTGGTATGAGAACAATCAAACCTCGAATTTATTCCCTGCCTGTTGGTCAACCGATACTAAACTAGACTTACCCATCATGGGTGATTTCTGACCTGCTCGTACTGCACGCCCTAATCTAGCAAAGTCAGCTGTAATATCTTGGCCACTCAAGGTAAGGAAATTGTCGATTTCTGGATAGGCTAAGATTGAAGCGTCGATGTCAGGATCTGAACCTGAAACATAAAGTCCAGCTTGAATCATCATTTCGCTTCGAGTGTAGGTCGCAAGAAGTTTACGCGCAGCTAGTAAAAGCTTGTTTTGTTCCGCAGTGGCCGCTTCTGGTAAGGCTCTGGATACGGACCTCTGCAAATCAATCGCAGGAAATCGACCGCGTTCGGCAATCTCTCGGTCCAAGACAATATGACCATCCAAAACGCCTCGCATCATATCTGCAATCGGTTCTTCCATATCTGATCCAGCCACCAAGACACTAAACACAGCTGTGATATCACCCTTCCCCTCAGGGCCAGGCCCTGCACGTTCGCACAGGGCCGTAATCATGTGGTTGGTCGACGCTGGAAAACCGCGGAGCGATGCATCTTCACCCCCTGCAACCGCAACCTCCCGATGCGCCTCGGCAAATCGCGTTACAGAATCAAGCAAAAGCAAGACATTCTGCCCTTGGTCGCGAAAGTACTCAGCCACGGCCATTGCAGTCCATGCGCACCGTCGACGGGTTTGAGGTGCCTGGTCTGATGTTGCAGCAACCACGACACTACGTGCTAGGCCCTCCTGTCCTAATACGTTCGTGACAAACTCCATCAACTCACGGCCTCGTTCACCAACCAATCCTATTACAATCGTGTCCGCCTGTATCCCCTGACACATCATTCCTAACAGGGTTGACTTACCAACGCCGGATCCCGCGAAGAGCCCCACGCGCTGACCCGTCACAATCGGTAAAAACGTATTAAACGCTGCAAGCCCAGTCTCGAGCCGAGGACCTAATGGTCGACGTTTGCTTGCATCAGGTGGAGCAGCTCGGACGTTGATCGGATTCACGCCACACATCAAGTGTTTCCCATCCATAGGGGCGCCAAAAGGATCGATAATTCGTCCCTTCCAATGATCACTTGGGTGGAGGCGCACTACGCCGTCGTATGCCACAGAATCATTCATTTGGATCCGGTCCGTGATGCCATCGACCATCGCGACCAAATCTTTTTTACCAATCTGGACGACTTCGGCTCGCAAGGCACTCTCCCCAAGCCCGACCGTTAAAATGTCGCCGGTCCTGGCGAACTGGCTAAGGCCAGTAATTCGGATCTTGTCCTGAAAAATTTCCGAAACGTGGCCGACGGGTCGCGCCAAAGAAACCTCTGCGATATTTCGAGTAACCTGACTGAGGTCCATTTTTAACATCTTTTGCTCCATTCTGGATCTGCAAAGACTTTATAAAGGAATCACAGTTAAGGGTTAGTTGAAGCAACCGAGGGAGAACCCCCGATGTACGAAAATTTAGCACTCTTTAAGACTGCTCATGCCGCGGCAAAACATGCAGGTGCACTGCAAGCTACCGCTGCTCAAAATATCGCAAACGCGGATACGCCTGGCTATACCGCTAAGGCCATCACCCCGTTTCAAGAACTATTTGATTCACCCCTCAAAATGCCGCAACGGGCAACGAAAGCTGGTCACTTCCATGGCGAATCTGGAGGGTCATCTTTCATCCAGACAGTTGCATCCAGTGACGGCGCCAGCAGCCCAAATGGTAATAGTGTCTCACTTGAGCAAGAAATGCTGCGCTCAGTTGACGCTCAGCGGCAGCACAATCGGGCGCTCGCAATTTACAAACATACAATGACCGTCTTGCGCTCATCTTTAGGTCGATAGGAGGTTTAAATGTCAGATTTCTCCAACAGCCTCGCGATATCCGCGAGCGGCATGGCGGCGCAAACGGATCGCTTGCGTTTTACTTCGGAAAATATCGCAAATGCGGACACCCCTGGGTATCGACGCAAAACAACCAGTTTCGAAGCTATCGTCGAGCAAGGTCAATCAACTGGAGCCGTCACGACAGGTCCCATGGTTCTAGACAAAACTGAACTAGACCGAGTCTTTGACCCGTCGCACCCGATGGCAGACGCAAGCGGCTATTACCAAGGCACCAATGTCGACCTGCTCATTGAAATCGCAGATGCCCGTGAAGCCCAGCGAAGTTACGAGGCCAACCTCAAGATGTTTGATCAATCTCGTCAGATGTCATCTTCACTCATGGAACTCTTGCGTAGGTAAAGGACCCTCCAATGGATATTAACAGTACGTTTGCCGCAAAGAATTACGCAGCAACCCGCAATGCAACCTCACCGGCAGAAAATAGTGGGGCCAGTGACGCATTTGTAAAGGTTGCGAGTGATTTTGCTGAAACCCTGCAGAACAGTGAACAAACTGCGATGAACGCGATGACAAGTGGTGCAGATCCCCATGCTCTAGTCCAAGCTTTGGCACAGACCGAGCTTGCTATCGAAACAGCTGTAACAGTGCGCAACAAAGTCGTTGAGGCTTATCAGGAAATCTTGCGGATGCCCGTCTAATGCTAAATGAACAAGTTTTCTTTGATATCTTGCGTCAGGGTCTTTGGATCGCTGTTATGATGTCTCTCCCAATCTTGGCTGTAGCGCTGGCTACGGGATTGGTCGTTGGTCTGTTTCAGGCTTTGACATCTATCCAAGAAATGACACTGACGTTCGTCCCTAAACTTGGAGCGATACTAGCCGTTTTCTGGGTCACGATGGGTTTTATGACCCAGACCTTGTCTTCGTTCTTCAAGGACAGTCTCGTACCACTAATGGCAGGAGGCTAAATTGGAAAATTCTACCTACGCCACACTCACCCGCCAATCGGGACTGATGAAAGAAATGCGTGTTATTGCGAACAATATCGCGAATGCTGCTACCTCAGGATACCGGCAAGAAGGCATCACATTTTCCGAATACGTCGCAGCGGTTGATCAAGACCATTCCTCGATTTCTATGGCAACTGCGAATGTTCGCGAAACATCTATACTGCAAGGCGGTCTCACCAAAACAGGTGGAACGTTTGATCTAGCGATTGAAGGGGAAGGGTACTTTCTGGTTCAAACTCCAGATGGCGATCGCCTTACAAGAGCTGGCGCTTTCACCCCCAACAGCAATGGCGATCTTGTTACTGCCGACGGGTATCCCGTTCTGGATAGTGGAGGAGCACCTGTGTTTATCCCAACAGGCGCAGATTCAATCGGGATTGCTGCAGATGGCACAATCAGTGCGGGTGGAACCCCAATCGGTCAGGTGGGAATCGTTCAACCCAATGACCCCAAAGAATTACTCCGACAGGATGGGGTGATGTTCAATGCACCATCGGGCTTTGACGCTGCACCGGACGCACGGCTGGTTCAAGGGTTTCTCGAGGACTCTAACGTTGATCCAATTCTACAAATCTCGCGAATGATCGAGGTGCAACGCGCATATGAGCTCGGGCAATCCTTCTTGGACAAAGAAGATGAACGAATTCGCAACGTCCTGCAATCCATGAGCCGATAGAGAGAGGAGCACCATGAGAGCCCTACAAATCGCAGCAACCGGAATGGCCGCACAACAAATGCGCGTCGAGGTAATTTCAAACAACTTGGCCAATATGAACACAACTGGCTACAATGCCAGACGTGCCGAATTTGCGGACCTACACTACCAACAGATCGCGCGACCCGGAACAATCAACGCCGCAGATGGCACAGTATTGCCAACGGGTGTTCAGCTAGGTCTTGGAGTGCGGCCAACAGCCGTTTCAATGATCCTTTCGCAGGGTGCATTGAGTGCGACCGGAGGAGACCTAGACGTCGCGATTGAGGGCGAGGGTTATCTTGAAGTAACTTTGCCTAATGGCAATGCAGCCTACACCCGCGATGGTGGGCTCAAGCGGACTGGCGACGGTTTAATCGTCACCTCGGACGGCTTCCCTGTCGTGCCCGACATCACAATCCCCCGCGATGCGCGATCAATTTCGATCAACGCCGAGGGCGAAATTTATGGCTATTTCACCGACAGGGTAGAACCCGAATTGTTGGGGCAATTTACGCTGTCAGGTTTTACGAATCCGCGCGGGCTTGAAGCCATTGGAAACAATCTATTTTTAGAAACATCAGCTTCCGGACCATCAATCGTGACCGAGCCAGGCCAAGATGGGCTGGGCGTGCTTCGGCAGGGTTACTTGGAGGACAGCTCGGTTGATCCTGTAAAGGAAGTAACCGATTTGATCGAAGCGCAACGCGGATATGAACTCAATTCTAAAGTCATCACTGCAGCAGACCAAATGCTGAGTTCCATGGTGCAAATCAGATGAAGTGGCTAATTTCATTACTCTTTTTGGCAGCGCCCGTCTCGGCTGAGACAGTACTCGCGTCTCGAACGATCCGACCACAGACAATCATCGCACCAAGCGACATTGTCCTCCATTCTGCTAATACAGAATGGGCAGCAGATCATCCAGATCTTGTCGTCGGGATGGAAGCCAAAGTTGCGCTTTATGCGGGACGTCCAATTCGCGTTGAAGATGTTGGGCCACCCGCAACGGTAGAGCGTAACCAGATCATTCTCATCACATTCTCCAATGGCGGTTTAACCATGAAAACTGAAGCCCGCTCTCTATCCCGAGGCGGGCCTGGGGACCGGATTCGCGTTATGAATCTGGCGTCCCGCGCAACAATCTCAGCGCGAATTTTGACGGATGGGACCGTCTCGGTCTCGCAATGAGAGGGTTAGCTATGAACTCCAAATTTATTTTGCCAATTTTTCTGATTATGTCCGGCTGCGCGAGAATGGAGTCAGTAGGGCAAGAACCTGAAATTACGCCAGTCCGCTCAACCATTGAACATACTGCAATGATGACTCCCAGCCTTCCACAAACGTTAGTCCAAACACCACCCGTCGCCAATGCATCACTCTGGAGTGGCGGGCGTGAGTCATTGTTCGGGGATAAACGAGCAGCCACGCGGGGCGATATCTTGACAGTCGTGATTGAGATTGACGACAAGGCTGAGATTTCGAATTCATCGAACCGAGCAAGAAGCGGTTCTGAAAACCTGTCTGTGCCATCTCTGTTTGGCATTCCACAACGTGTTGACCAATCCTTACCGGAAGGGGCAACTCTAAGTGAAGCGGTCTCTTTAAACTCGTCGAGCGCATCTTCTGGAAATGGCTCGGTCAGTCGTAATGAAAAGCTAACCCTCCGAGTGGCTGCGACTGTCGTCGACGTCCTTCCAAACGGGGTTTTGTCGATACAGGGGACCCAAGAGGTCCGCGTCAATTTCGAGCTCAGAGAGCTGCTTGTCTCTGGATTTGTTCGACCCAAGGACATAACGCGGCAAAATGAAATCACCTATGACAAGATTGCCTCGGCAAGAGTCTCATATGGTGGACGCGGCCAAATCAGCGACATGCAGCAACCGCGTTACGGGCAACAAATCGCGGATATCATCCTTCCATTTTGAGGTTTTTCTATGAAGAAAATTCTTCCCATCTTGATCGCCCTCATTGGTACTGGAACTGGTGTCGGTGCTGGCTTTTTTAATAAATCAAATCAGGTTTCGAACGAAGCCACAGAATACGCCTGTGGCCCTAGCAGTGATGGTGATCTTGTCATGGAAGAACCTGATAGTGTCGATTCTTCTGATTTTGAATATGCGAAACTAAACAATCAATTTGTTGTCCCAGTCGTGACAGACGGTCGCGTACAGAACCTCGTCATTCTGACATTAAGTATCGAAGTTGCGCCTGGAGAAAAAGAGACGGTCTATCAGCGCGAACCTAAATTGCGGGATGCCTTTATCCAAACCCTATTTAACCACGCCAACATTGGTGGATTCGCTGGCGAATTCACCAACAGCAACACAATGGATATCCTTAGACACGAATTACTGGTTTCCGCCAAAGATGTCTTTGGGAACCTGGCCAAAGATGTCTTAATCATCGAAATAATGCGGCAGGATGTCTAGTTTCCCGCGATCTGCTTCGCGACTTGGTTTCTTCCGAATTTGAAAGCCACACGTCGAGTTTGTTCATGTGACTCGACTCGGATCGTCGCAAGTTCGAAGTTTATTTCTCTCTTTTGTATCTCGATCCATTTCTGCCATTGAATATCAACGCCTGCCAAACAGGCAAGGTCAACATCTCCCAAAAGCTGTTGGGTTCTTTCTTTGAGTTGATCTTGCAAGTTATCCAACATGTTTTTTAGCTCATCTTCTCTTTTTTTGAGCGCCGCAAGGCGAGAGCGTTCAATTTGAAAGTCTAAATCAGTCAGATCAGCCAAAGCGGCAAGCCGGTTCTCGTTCATCTACTTTTCCCTGACATGCGAGCGCGTATCGAGTCAGAGAAGCGAATTGCTGCGGCTACTGCTTTGTAGTGGTCTGGCCTGATTTCTTGCCCAATTTCGACGGTGGCATAAAGGGCTCGGGCGGTGGGTGGATCACTGTGAATAGGTATGGCTTCCTCAGCGGCACGTTCTCTAATTCTCGCCGCGATTTCATCCACACCCTTTGCCAAGCATTTAGGCACCGACCCTCGGCTTCTGTCCCATTTCAGCGCTACAGCAAAATGTGTTGGGTTGACGATCACAACATCTGCTTCTTCCACAGCACCAAGCATCTGGTTCATCGCAATGTCATATCCTCTCTGTCGACGTTCCTGCTTCATTCCAGGATCACCCTCATTGTTTTTGTGCTCGTCCTTGATTTCTTGATCCGACATCATGTTCTTTCTTAAATGTTCCGCATGCTGCCAAAGGTAATCCACTCCTCCAATTATTATGGACACAACCAATACCAAACTGAGAAGTTCAACGATCAGCGTAGCCAATTGCGCGGAAATGAGCCTCGGTTGGGTTGTCATCGACGATAAAATAATTGGCAGCTTGATTGAAAGAAAAACACTGAGAATGATCGAGTAGATCGTGAGCTTTGAAAAGCTTTTTAGAAACTCGAATAATCCTGAACGTCCAAATTTATTTTTGGCATTGGAAAGTAATGAAATTCTTGAGATTTTAGGCGCCAGTTTGGTCGGCGCAAAAACAATCGCGCGCTGTGTAACTAGCGCAACTAGCGCACATAAAGCAGGGACCGTAAACCATGGTGCTAATTGTGTTGCCAATCCAAGGATGACCCATTTAGCCTGCGCCCCTCCTGGCGCCAAAAAAGCGACATGTGCCAGTGCCACTGGTTCAGAGATAAGCTGGACCATTAACGCGCCAAATCGTTCAATCGAAAACGAACCAAAAACGGCCATAACAATAAGCATTCCAGCGTAACTTGCCGAAGTCGTCAGATCCACTGACTTAGGAAACTCACCCTTTTTTCGCGCATCTTCTAACTTTTTCGCAGTGGCTTCGTGTGGTTTCTCGGTGTCGTCCTCAGCCATTTGGTCCCCTAGAAGGTGCACCCATAAAATCGTGGAACGCATCGATCCACAAACCCAAGAGAGTGGGCGCGGAAAGCGCAAGTAAAACAAGTCCACCAGCTGTGATCACCGGAGCACCAACGAATGAAACCATCAATTGAGGCATAGCACGGTTAATTACGCCAAGGGTTACGTTGTAGATCAACGAGGCAATAAAAAACGGTGCTGCTAAAGTAAATGCAAAGGCGAAGGATGCAGCAACTCGACTGACGCCAAAGTCTGCAACAAAAGTAGCAGACAACGGTACTCCAGTCGGAAAGCTGCCATAGGACATAACTATGAATTCAACGACCCGTAGATGAAGTTCTGTAATCATTGCGATCGTGAGCCCCCCCGTAACAAGAACGTGACCAATCGCAGGCTGCGCTTCAGCACCAGCTGATCCACCAAAAATCTGTGACAACGATGTTGATTGGGCGGCAATCGCGCCTGCGGTGCTTAGCGTAAATACAAACAACCGGAGTGACATGCCAAGTAAGAGCCCAATGGAGGCCTCGATCAGCAAAAGACCCACCAAATTTGAAACCTCTTCTGGCTCTGGTAAATCAGGCGCGATCAAGGGAGTGACCAAAACTGTCAAAGCGATCGCTAGGCCTAGCCTTACTCTTGCGGGTACAGACCTTTCTCCCAGGCCCGGCAATACTGCCATCATGGCACCAACGCGCAGAAAGATAACGGCTGCACCAAAAAGCCAAGGATAACCACTCGATGTAAGATCTGACAAGTCTAGCGTCACGCGGCTACCATTCCAACGAGCGATGGCTTCGCATCAGTTCCAATTTCTTCAAAGGAGAGAACTGGGTTTTGAAGACCTTTGGCTGCCATGACAGTTCTCACAAATCGCCGACGCCTCATCGACGTCACCAATGCCGGATAAATCCCACTTTCACTCGCCGCGGTGATCCGGTCCACGATCGCCTCAGCCAATCGATTGAATTGATCAGGTGGTAGCGCAATTTCGCCAGATCCCCGATCGCCATCAAGCTGAAACGCGCTGAAAGTCTCTTCCCATTCTGGAGCCAATTGGACGAGGGGGATCGTTCCATCGATCCGCCTTAATCCAGCGATCAACTGAAACCCAAGCCGTTGTCGGACATGCTCAGTGATACCTTCAACTGTCTGATAGCTTTGCCGTCCTTCGGCCGTCGCTTCAAGAATAAGGGGCAGATTTCGAACGGACACGCGTTCGTCCAAAAGCAGACGCATTACCGCAAGCAACACTTCTACAGGAACCTTGTCGGGAACTAACTCATTTATCAGATTGGTATTCGCTTCTGAACGCGCGGGATCACTTAAATTACTCATCTCAGCCAATGAACGACGAAGTGTTTTCAGAGTAAGCAATCGCGAAAAGTTCTGTTTAATGATCTCGAGCAAATGGGTGGCAAGAACCTCACTTGGTGCAACAGTGGTCAATCCCGCAAGTATAGCTTTTTCCTGTTCAGCCAGCGAAATCCATCGCGCAGGGGCTCCATAAACCGGCTCCTTCACAGCGTCTCCACTGATCCCTATGTCTCCCTCCGTGGAAAGGAGTGCCAGAATATGGTCAGGCATCAATTCATCGGCAGCTTGGGCGACGCCGTGAATTTTTATGACGTATTCGCCATTTTTCAAGGTTACATCATCGGTGAGCCTAATTTCGGGAAGCAATAAACCAAATTCAGTGGCTACGTGTTTCCGCATATTTGCTATGCGAGCCTCTAGCCCGGTCGCCGGGTCCAACACCATACTGACAAGATCTGGCGCAAACTGAACATGGATATCGTCGAGATCAAGGACGTCACCCATCGACGGCTCTTTTGGCTCAGGCAGAGCGGGGTTCGTGTCAGCACGGGAAGCTTTTGAACTGTCCGCGTGGCGCTTGGAAAGCCACGCACAGCCCCCCAATAGTAATGCGCCAATCACAAACGGGACAAAAGGCAATCCTGGGACAAATGCAAACAGCAGCATCAAGACAGCAACAGTCGCAAGAGCGGAGGCGTGCTTGCCGAGTTGTGATATAATCGCAATGTCGGTACTACCCGTCGCTCCTCCTCTTGCCAGCAACAATGCAGATGCAATCGAGATAATTACTGCTGGAATTTGAGAAACAAGGCCGTCACCGACAGTCAAAATTGCATAGGTCTCGAAAGCGACACCAAATGGCATTCCGTGTAGAGACACTCCGATCACAAGACCCATTACAAGGTTGAGCAATGTAATTAACAGTCCCGCGATTGCATCACCTTTAACAAATTTTGATGCGCCATCGAGGGATCCAAAAAACGTTGTTTCCGCTTGTTCCCTGTCTCTGCGTTCCTTGGCTTCAAGGTGATCGATTGCCCCGGCAGCCATATCGCTATCAATCGCAAGTTGCTTACCTGGCATTCCATCCAGCGCGAAGCGAGCACCAACTTCAGCCATGCGAGTAGCGCCTTTATTGATCACCATGAAGTTGACGATCAACAGCACTCCAAAAACGACCAGTCCCAAGAAGACGTTTCCGTTCATTACAAAGTTTGCAAAACCTTCAATGACATGACCGGCGGCTTGAGTGCCAGTATGGCCCTCTCCAATTATCAATTTTGTTGAGGAAACATTGAGAGAAAGCCGCAACATAAGCGATGCGAGCAAAACAGTTGGGAAAGCCGAAAAGTCCAGTGGCCGTTCTATAAAAAGAGTTACCGTAAAGATCAAAATCGCAAGCGAAAAAGATGCTGCAAGCCCCAAATCCAGCACCCATGCTGGCATTGGCAGAATCATCATGACAATGACTGCCATCAATGCCATGGCCAGCAAAATTGTTGGATTGAAAAATTCGCGGATAGAGAAAGGTGTCACAGCACGGCCCCCTTCAATAATTGAATAAGAAAACCAGGTGTCAGTAAATTCTGAGTAGATGTTGGCCAAATATACAAGTTTGCAAGTCGCGTGGGCTCACTGCGAGCTAAAGCTGTGAGTGGCGCTCCTTCCTTGACGCATGAATATATTTTTAAAACTCGATCTTTGTAGCGCTTCGCAAAGCTGATTGTTCGCAAACGATAGGCCACGACCGCTGTAGGCCAGAGTCCAAACTCATTGAGAAATTGCAGCAGAAAACGTGCTGTGTACCTAGCATTTTGAACAGGATTAATCATCTCATCAACTGATGAAAAGTAGTGACCATACCATCTGCAGATCAGCCGGAGGCAGCCAGCGGCAGAGCTCTGTGCTTTTTGTGCAGACTTTTTCTGAGCATCCCGAGGTAAAACGGCCCCAGTAGCAAACCACTGCCCCGCACCCTCCATATTGACAGCCCTTGGCCGAAGCCTGGTCTGCCCGTCAATGGATCGCTCCGTAGCAATAAGCGAAACTGCTCGCATAAAAGCGCACGGCACAACCTGCTCCCGAGCTGTGAAACGCGTAGTATCGCAACAGCCATCGATATGGTCTAAAGATTTTTCTGTCGTCGGCTTTGTGCAAATGTGACCCATGTCAGCTATGACGAAACCAAATATTTTACAGTGCTTATCCATCAAGAGCTTTCTGCTTCTTCGATAAACACCTTATAATCAAATCCTTTCCAAAACGTGTTCAATTGGGGAAAAATCAAGGCTAAGGCGAGTCAAAGCGCTGAAACATCTGAGCAATCAAATCACGTGTTTTTTCTGATTGCACGATAACAGCGCGTCGATCGGCCAGTGTTTCCGATTGCGTTTCAGCCGGCCTGTCAGAGAATATCAGCTGTTCTCCCAAACTCGCCAATAAGGGATCAGAATCTTGTGCGGAGAGGGCCGCCCATTGACGTGTTCTCCAAGAGAGATCTGCGTCAAAGTCTAAGTTTGCGGCACGCGCAGTTTCCAGTACGTTTTCGATATCTGATTGGGGGGCAGCAAGGATCTCTTTCAAGATAGATTGTGATCTATCATCTGTCATCCCCGTCAGAATCACACTTGCTTCAAAAAACTGATTACGCTTTGCCTTGTTATTTGCCCGCGCAAACCGACGTCCTCTAGCCGCATCACCGGTGGCATCTGCTTCAATAAGCGTCTCTGAGTATTCCAAAAATCCGAGTTCTGTGAGCCGTTCAGCAGCCATGTTTTGAACATTTCGATCAAGGAGCTCATAAGGCGCGGCGTAAGCTGTTCTTAAGAATGCACCGTCATCATCGACCTCAACCGCTGCTTTGACAATTGCATTCAAGATTTCTAAATCGTTTGGCAATTCACGATTTGCGAAAGATAACGCTGCGACAGGTTCGTTTCTTGCAAGAAACGCTTCGACTATTGCAGCCGCGAGCAAAGATCTTTCAGTATCGGGCGAAGCTTCGAAGAGCATTGCTTCAGCCAATTCCAAGAGCGCATCATCAACAAAACCATCCAGCTCAATTTCCAACTCAATCAAACTAGCCACACTTTTAATTTCAGCCCGTGGGTTTTCAAAAACTAGTGATCTCAATGAGCTCCGCGCCTGCTCGACTTCGTCCGATGCAACCTCGAGTGCAGACTGCGTTTGAAGGACCTCAACAGGTACCCGACCAGCATTTCTAGATGACATCGCCAGAAGCCGCGTCGCCGCTTCAGCTTCATTTCGAATGACAAGCTTTTGAGCTATAATGGGTCCAAGGTGACGCTGTAAATGCGGTGGCCAATTAGAAAAGGCCAATTGGATGTCATTTACATCCGTTTCTGCTGTTGACGCCGCATCTGTCAGCAATCTCCAGATCGGTGATTCAGGAGTGCAATGATCCTGATTTTGCACTTTCCCAAATTCCATAATCTCTGCGATCAGGACAAGCGCCCTGACTTCGTCGGAAACGTCTTGGCTATCAAGATGAACTAGCGCTTCTGCCCCAAAGCCAAAATGCAGATAGGTTTTCACAAGATCGATAGCTGCTTCTGCTTTCAAACGGTCAACCGCAGAAAACAGCAACGCACGCTTGGAACCAATTTGAGCGCCAAAAGATTGGCCATCACTCCAGTCTTGAACAGCAAATAGATCTGCTGAACTGCATAGATTCATGTTTGTGCTAAGGTTTTGCTCTGCGCTATCAGCTGAGTCGAATGACTCTATAGCTGTGAGCGATCGTACTTGCGCAGGGTCCATGATAACCACGTTCAATGGGTGTTTAGAGGTTGGCTCAAGCTCCTGGTCCTGAAGATTTTCGCGTATGCTAATCAAACCCTCCGCAGACGCACGTGAAAAAGTTTCCAATATTGTACGCTGTATCTCTTGAACGCCTTCGTCTACCGGACTTTCCAGCTTCATGGGCAGCAAAGTGTCATCCATGTTTTTGCGATCATTAAGAATGAGAGGCAAATCCACAGCAGCAGCTCTTGTTTCATAAGTGGATTCATTCACTACAGCCTCTTTTGGATCGGGCCCATCGTTTATGTCGATCACAAACTGGTTTTCGCCAAACTCAAAATTTGTTGCGTGGCAATCACATGCCATGTCAATTGCCAGTCCTTCTTCCAAATTTCTGACCATCTCAATTCGATCACGTCGAATCCGCGCGAAGACGTCTTGGGTAAGAAATTCGGAAACGCCATCTACGGAAAAAAAGTATGTTTGCTCGTCTCGTTCAAGCGACCAATCTCCCTCTTCGGGCAAAGAAAACACCAGGCGCGTAAAAGTTTCATGCTCTCCTGATCGAACGTTAACGGATTGCGCCGCAGCGGGCGAATTCCAAAGAAGCAACAAAAAAAATAAGGTTCTCATGCTGCAACCTTTTTGGTTTCTTTCAATGCATCTTCAAGTTCAGAGTAACTTGGGCGGACATGGTTCGGCGTGTTTTGCCTTCCAACTTCAATACAAATATTAGTGGCGTGTTTGTGCAGATTTGCGATCAAGACTTCACGAATGAGCTGGTAGAAATGCGCATCTTCTTCAATGACAGCTTTTACTTTAGTCGCAAATGGACCGACGAAACCATATGCCAAAAAAACACCCAAGAATGTTCCAACGAGTGCACCGCCAATCATCTTGCCTAGAACTTCCGGAGGTTGATCGATCGATGCCATCGTTTTGATGACACCTAGAACGGCGGCGACAATCCCCAATGCTGGTAGACCGTCAGCGATCGTTTGAAGCGCATGTGTAGAGTGCATCTTACGACTGAGACTCTCCTCAATTCTATTGTCGAGTACTTCTTCGACCTGGTGAGGATCATCATAGTTCATTGACCCAGTACGAAGCGTATCACAGATCAATGAAACCGCCTCTTGATCTTGAAGGATGTTCTCGTATTTTGCAAAAATTTTGGACTTTTCCGGTGCTTCAATATGGACTTCAAGTGCTATAGCGTCAGCGCGTGCAATGCGTATCAACTCGAACAACAAACAGAGCAAATCTCGATAGTCATCCGGCTTCCACTTTGGCCCTTTAAAAACCTTCTGAAGATCTTTGAGCGTATGTTTGATCGATGCCTTATCATTGCTAAGGACGAACGCACCGGCAGCCGCACCGCCAATCATGATCATTTCAAAAGGTAGGGATTTAAGAATGATCCCCATCTTTCCACCCGCTAAAATATAGCCACCAAAAACCATTACAAAAATGATAACTATTCCAACTAGGCCGATCATCAGCTGTCCCGTCTTTCTTGATTTCAATGTCTAGAATCTTCATGTCAGAAGAAGGTTAAAAAGCTGTCTTCTTTGACTACTCGCGCGGAACATTCGCGTTTCGGCCAGCAATCAAGACGCTCACAGCGTATGCAGTTTCCGGATCGAGGCCCGACAATATGTTAGCCGCCATCTCTGGTCGCATCTGGGCAAGAAAACCTGCTGCAAATTCCGGTGCCATTTCAGAAAATACAGCCGCTGCGTCTTTAGGTTTCATACTCTCATAAACGGTTGTCAGGCTAGCGATGTCCGTATCCAAAGCTGATTCGGCAACAGCAAGCGTCGCCTTCAAAGATTCTTCGGCAGCGACGAGTTCCTCCAAGCGCTTATCGATTTCGCCGTTTGCAATATCAAGCGCTTGCATCCGATCCGCAAATTTGAGTTCTCGCTCTTCAACAGCCGCTTCCCTAGCCCGAATGTCACTTATTAGCCGGTCAAGTGCTTCTGGAGGCATCACTGCAGGTTCAATTCTTGCACTAATCGTCTGCGATTCCGCACTGATTTCCTTGGCAAACGCAGGACCCGCAACGCTTCCTAAGCGAAACATAACCGATAACATTAGAAACGCTGCAATCGTGATAAGAACACCATGGCCATTTTTATAAGCAACTTTGCTCATGCTGCGGCCTCATTGGCCGGTTTGCGCGCAAAAACCGGCTCATCGACCGGTTCCTCTGGCACGTCTGAATTAGCCTCTGTTGCTAATGGTAAGTCGTGCATCGAGGCCACAAGCAATTCGAGACGCTGCGCAACCTTTTCAGCATTTGACGTTAATTTCTCAAGTTTGTCTGTTGACGTCGATGCCGCAGTTTGTGCAGCCCCTAGCATCGTCTTCAAATCGTCCACTTGAGCGGACAGAACAGCAACAGCTCCACCAATACCCTTCTCAAGGTCATTAAACCGCGTCAGGCGGCGAGATAAAACGATGCAATAAAACGCGGCACTCAAAGCGCCTGCCGTCATCAAAATATCTGCAATAAGTGCCATAGTTTCCTCTAGTTTAATATAAATTCCATGATGAGCAGATCACGTACTTGCTCAGGTCCAGTCACAACCTGAATACGACGCAACATTTGCGCGCGTAGGCGCGTCAATGCACTAAGGTCTTCTAAATCAGCCACGTCCACGGCACGAAGATAGCCATTCAAAACATCCACGATTCGAGGTTTAATAGCCTCAACTTGAGCCTGGTAATCGGGAACAACTTCGAGCTGCGCAGAGAACCGTAAGTGTTGTCGTCGCGTCGGGTGAGGTAGCGAAATCACGAGAGGTTCGAGAACAACGAACGCGACTTCAGGCAGGACAGTTCTTGCTTGGTCACTCGAATATCCGTCAGCCACAACCTGCTGTTCGCTATTCAAGATAAAGCCGTTATCAACCGCGAGAAAGCCGCCAACTCCCCCAGCGATCGCCAAAACGAGCCCAATGATCATGGGTAGCTTGCCGGATTTCTTCGATGCGCTTTCGCTGGTGGCATCTAACGATACGTTCGCGTCGCTCATACTGGGTACTCCAATTTCGATCTAACCCTCGATACCGAAACAAAACTAACCAATTATTAATACTGATCGTGGAAGTCTTTTTGTCTGCGAGCAGAATGTTCGAATGATGGAGATCAGCAGGTGCAAAATATAATTTCAGTTTGGAAATCTTTAGGTGCGCGCAACCAAATCATTTCAGGCCTAGCAAGCGTGGCGGTATTCCTTGCTGTATTGTTTATGACACGTGTCGCCTCCACGCCAACCTACGCGCTCCTCTATTCGGGATTGGAATCCAGCGCCTCTGGTGAGGTCATTGCATCTCTTGAAGCACAAAGCGCAGCCTACGAAATTCGTGGTGATAGTATTTTTGTCGATAGCGCAAAGCGGGATCAATTGCGCATGACCCTCGCCAGTGCAGGACTACCCAAGCCCACCGTCCAAGGATACGAGTTGTTAGATACACTTACCGGTTTCGGAACAACGTCACAAATGTTTGACGCAGCCTATTGGCGGGCTAAGGAGGGTGAACTAGCACGCACAATAGTTGCAACTCCTGCCATTCGAACAGCGAGGGTCCATATCTCAAATGGTACGAGTCGTCCCTTTCAGAGAAACCAAGCGACAACCGCATCGGTGACCGTGAACACAGGAGTCGCGGGACTAACAACACAGCAGATAAAAGCACTTCAATACCTTGTAGCTTCAGCAGTAGCACAGATGTCACCTGAAGATGTCGCCATAATCGATGATCAAAGGGGATTAGTGTCAGGCGCTGGACTAGCCTCCGACCCAACAACACGTACATCAGAAACAGAAAACATCAAACGCAACATTGAACGCCTATTGGAGGCCAGGGTGGGGTTCGGAAATGCGGTCGTGGAACTAAACGTTCAACGGACGACTGACATCGAAACAATTCTTGAACGGCGAGTCGATCCCAACAGTCGTGTTGCCATTAGTACCGAGACAGAAGAACGCTCAACATCATCGACGGATCAGAACGGAGGAAGTGTGACCGTCGCGTCTAACTTGCCAGACGGCGATGCTGCAGCAGATAGCGGCACTTCTAACAGTCAAAATTCGGAATCCCGCGAACGAGTAAATTTCGAGATGTCCGAAACACAGCGTGAAGTCACACGTGGCCCAGGACAAGTTCAACGCATCACAGTTGCCGTCCTCGTGGATGGTGTAAACGGCTTGGACTCTGATGGTAACACAACTATCGAACCGAGGTCTGAAGAGGAGCTGGCCGACCTACGTGAACTCGTGGCGTCAGCGATTGGTTTTGACGAAAACCGCGGGGATAAAATTACAATCCGCTCACTCGCCTTCGAACCTTTACCCGTCGAAGGAACAGTCGCCGGAAGCAGCAAAAACCTTTTTGACTCACTAAACCTAATGTCCCTCATCCAAATCGCAGTCGCAGCCTCAGTAGCAATTGTGCTCGGGCTCTTTGTAGTGCGCCCAGTTTTGATGTCAGGCAGAGCATATCGACCAGCACTTATAGACGATTCTGGTCCCTTATTGGACGGTGAAATCGACACGTCACTAGGACTAAGCGCAACTGAAATCGGTGAAATGAAAAATGTAGACGGTGCTGTTCAAGTTGCAGATCCGTCCATGCCAAACGATCCCGTGGTTCGGCTCAGAGCGCTTATTGAGGAGCGGCAAGAGGAAACCGTTGATATCTTACGGGATTGGATTGCGGCACCAAGTAAGAACGAGAAAACCACATGATTCACCCCCCGTGTTTGGAAGACTTCAGCTCCCTTCTTCAGGTCGGCGAGCCTGAAGAAGCCACCGCTGATCTGGCAGAAGAGCAACGCCTTGAGGAATACGAAAAAGGGTACCGAGCTGGCTGGGATGCCTGTACAGAAACTGACAGCCACCAACTAAGCAAAGCAGCTCAAAGCGCAAATGAAAGGCTCTGTGAGTTATCCTTTAACTTTGAAGAAGCTAGCTCTGCAATTCTGTACGGCCTGAAACCGCTCTTTAAACAGATTACGGACCGTATCGTCCCGAAAACGCTTCAGACGACGTTTGGCCATCACCTAGAAACGATGCTCTTAAAGTGCGCGCAAGACGCTTTGGACAAGGGCGTTGTCATTCGATCTCATCCAGATTCTGCTCCCTTTCTAGAGACTGCACTCCAGCGTACTCCGACGCTATCAGCCATTTTGGAGCCGGACCAATCCATTCCACCCGGTCAAATATTCATCGCCGGACCAGAAGCAGAGATCCTGGTCGATCAATCCCGATTGACACAAGAACTCCAAAACGCGCTTGCTCCCCTAACATCGCAATTCATTAAAGGAGACGACAATGACTGACATGCCTTCTCAAAACGACGGTCCTAATTTTTCTGACGTTCCAATAGAGGTTACCATTTCGATCGGTCGCACTCATCCGACGGTTCGTGAGCTGTTAGACCTGAATGAAAACGCCATTCTAGTACTCGATAAGAACATCCAAGATCCTGTCGATATTTTCGTCGGCGACAAACTTATTGCACGCGGTGAGCTTCAAGAACTGGAAGACACAAACATCAGTCAACTCGCGGTCAGGCTGACAGAGATTATTGATCCCCCTTCGGGATCGCGCAAGTGAAGAGCCTAATACGCTTTAGCTTCCTAGCTCTCGCCTTATTTTCGGCAACAAGCGTCACTGCACAGGAAATTTCTTTATCCTTCGGGGACGATGCCTCACTTGCTGGCCGGTCGATCCAACTTTTAGCTCTTGTGACGATATTAAGTATCGTTCCAGGGCTCGCAATCATGATTACTTGCTTCCCATTCATTGTGACGGTCTTGGCGATTTTGAGACAGGCAATTGGCCTTCAGCAATCACCCCCCAACATGTTAATTGTAAGCCTGGCACTCTTCCTGACATATTTTGTTATGGAACCAGTATTCATCGAATCTTGGACGCTTGGAATTGGCCCCCTTTCCACAGGAGAGCTCGAAATTGAACCTGCACTTGCCAACGCCATTTCGCCATTTCGCGATTTTATGGCCTTGCGGATTGATCCAAATACTTTTCAAACGCTCACAGATATAAGGCCACAGTCCAGTACAAGTGAGGACATCGCCAGCGCGCCGCTCTCATTAATGATCCCATCATTTTTACTCAGCGAAATTGAGCGCGCTTTTCAAGTTGGGTTCTTAATTTTTCTACCGTTCCTAATAATCGACCTAGTTGTCGCAGCGATTTTAATGTCGATGGGGATGATGATGGTGCCCCCTGCAATTGTTTCGCTACCTTTCAAACTGGCATTTTTTGTTATTGCGGACGGTTGGAGCCTGGTAAGTGCCAGCCTCGTCAGCTCCTATTATTGAACAATAAATTCAGCGTGCAGTGCACCTGCCGACTTAATGCTCTTTAAGATATCAATCATGTCATTTGGCGCGACACCAAGCGCATTGAGACCTTGTATGACTTCAGAAAGTGACGTGCCTTCATTTACTTGTGCAAGACCAGCACCTTGATTTTCTTCGATCGCAACATTGGTCTTTGGAACAACAACGGTTTCCCCTGGTGCAAACGGGTTCGGTTGAACGGCTTGCGGCAACTCTTGAACACGGAGGGTTAGCCCTCCCTGACTAACCGCGACGCTTGAAATTCGAACATCATCACCAAGGACAATAGTTCCCGACCGTTGATCAATGACAACGCGAGCCCGACGTTCAGGTTCTACCAAAATATTCTCAACCCTGCTAAGCGCATGCGCAGTCGAACGCATACGGGTGGATGCAATGTTCAACTCAACGGTTCCGGAATCAGTCATCTGGGCTACAGACCTGCCAAAACTCTGATTGATCGCTGTTTCAATCCGGCCAGCGGTCGTGAAATCCGGAGTGCGAAGGGCCAACCTAACAATCTCAAGCTCGTCCAATTCAAAAAGGATTTCACGCTCAACTCGCGCGCCAGATGGTATCACACCAGCCGTTGGGACACCCTGAGTTACACGAGCTGCCTCACCTTCAACGACCGCACCTCCGGCAATCATTGGGCCTTGAGCAACTGCATAAATTTCTCCGTCTGCTGCATTCAGCGGTGTCATAACGAGTGTGCCACCGCGCAGGCTCTTGGCATCACCAATTGCAGACACCGTAACATCGATTGTCCCTCCAGCGCGAGCAAAGGGAGGCAACGTCGCGGTGACCAAAACGGCCGCAACATTTTTAGGCCGAAACTGTTCGCCAGCTACATTGACGCCCAGACGCTCAAGGATGCTGGATAGTATTTCTTCTGTGAATGGTGAATTGCGCAGGCCGTCGCCTGAACCATTCAACCCAACAACCAATCCATACCCGACAAGATCATTTCCCCGCACGCCGTCAAACTCAACAAGGTCTTTGAGCCGAATAGGACTGGCTGAAACAGAACTGACACAAAAGCCAATCATCACTGAAATCAAGATATGAAAAGTAGCTCTCATCTTAAATACCCCACAAGAGAGAGTCTCGAGAGACGTGCAGTTACAGTATAATGTGTTTCAAGCTGTAACTGAACTTGTTGCAAGTTACTCGCTGTTTCGAATTGATCTGCAGAAACCATTTTGTTCCGGTAGATTCCCATACTGGTATTTTCCGCATTCAGCCGACTAGTTTCCTGTGCGATCCGTTCTTGTGAACTTCCGGCAACAGCAGACATATCGATAAGGCCAATTGTTGCTTTTCCGAGCGGCTCCACGGCAGCGCCGATAAGGTCGAGTTTTTCAGATCGCCCTAGCTTGCTGCTGGGTTGATTTGTCAGGGCGATCATGATCACGCCTTTAAGAGTATGTCTGATAGCATCATCATCCACTTTCGGGAGAGGGTCTACTTTTTCGATGGAACTAATACTGATCGGCGCCGAATTTTTAGAGCCAGTATAAATTTCGCTATAAAATCGGCCAGTAGGGCCAGTATCAAACCACTCGTCAACGACCTGCTGTACGTCCGTGGCAGTCGCCCCTAGAGGTAGTTCGCTGCGCAGCCCGTCCAGAATCACTGCTGCGGTCTGAGTCGCTGGTTTATCTGTTGCGTTGCCAGAAAAGACGCTTTGTCCTAATCTTGTTTCATT
Organism: Thalassobium sp. R2A62; assembly: GCF_000161835.1. Classification (GTDB taxonomy): domain Bacteria; phylum Pseudomonadota; class Alphaproteobacteria; order Rhodobacterales; family Rhodobacteraceae; genus Thalassobium. The sequence continues at coordinate 2,515,849 of NZ_GG697169.2, read as the reverse complement.
AAGTTTTCCAACAATCGCATCAAAGGCGTTCTCGGCGTTTTTTCCAATGCGTGCAATCGCGCTGTCCTGCTGATCGAGGTCAACACTGCGTGCAGATATTTCGAGTTCCAACACACGATCTTGGATGCTACCGAGACTGAGTTGAACGTGGTCGAACAATATATCTTTCTGAGTCATATTTTGCAGATAGCTGTTGTTGCGAGCAATAGCCTGGTCAACACTTCCTAACCGAGAAAAATCGCCGGCCAGGTGGCTGGAAGGGTCGGAGACTTGACCAGTGCTTAATTCCTGCGTGAACTGGTTAAGCCGGGAACGCAGATCAAAATTGTGCTGCCTATTAAAAAAAGCCTGCGATCGATCTCCGATTGATGTCATAGTCACGATCCCAGCCTTAATAGTGTTTGCATCATTTCATCAACAGTCTGAATTACCTTTGCATTAGCCGAGTAGGCTTGTTCGATAAGTAATAAATTCTGCATCTCTTGATCGGTGTCGACGCCATCAGATAGTTCAGCCTGTTTGAGCGTCTCGTAGCGAGCGTTCTCAAAACTGAAATTGCGTTCAGATATCAGCCGCCGCGAGCCAATTTTAGAAAAAACATCTGTCGCTTCAGCCAAGGCAGAATCGGATAAGGGAGTGGAGAGGGCGCCGAGCCAATTTTGAATCTGAGTTGGATCTCCCAGCTCGGAACCACCCTCGTCGTACAGGCCGTCTCGGAACAACTGCGACTTTCCGTCCTGTGAAACATCAACAAGTTCATTAATAGAAATTCGGCCAGCAACACCTGCCTCGTTCCCTGAACTGAATGCCTGACCACCGTCCGTAAAGATACCTAAAGCTGGAATACCCAAAACATCCGTCTGTGTTGGATCGACATCGTCACCCTGAAAGCGGTCTATGAGGCTCGCCGCGATTTCATCGAGTTCCGTTTGGGCCTGAACAGCAAACTCATCGCGCACATCAAAATGCCCCTCAAGAATGCCTCCATCGAAAGGGTTATTCTCCAAAAAATTTACAGAAGTGCCATTAAACTTTAGATGACCCAAACCATTGATAACCGATAATTCACCAGTAATTGTTGAGGTCTTCTCAAATGAAAAAATAGCTGGTTGACTGTCATAGAGCGTGCCACCACCTGCAGAGACAAGCGCGATTTGGTTGTTATCGCGAGAAACCTCTTGGACTGGGATAATTTTGGAGACAGCATCGATTGCAAGTTGTCTTTGATCCAAGAGCGCTGAAATGTCTGCACCGGATATCCGAATAGTTGTGATGTCGTCACTCAACTTATCAATAAGTGCTAGCGAGGCGTTCAATTCATCAACATTCGCCGCAATACTAGCATCAGCGCGCTCTCGATCTGTTTGAATGGAGTCTGTGAGTCTATTCAATTCAGCAGTGATTCCCAAAAATGACTGACCGACAGCATCCAATCTCTGTTCTGAACTGGGCTGAATAGAAGCAGCAATCAGGCTTGTCTCAAGTTGCGTTAGACGATCAGTCAGCGTTCCTGGATCACCTGGAACCCCCATTACGCGTTCTAAGTTGCGAAAGAAGGCCACCGAGGTATCAGCGAATCCTAGATTGGCATCCGAAATCCGACGATCGGCCAAAACACCGCGGTCAACCAGACGGGCAACACCGTCAATCTGGACACCTCCTCCGACACCGCCAGTTAACTGCGATGACAGATCAAGACGCCTACGCGCGTACCCATCTGTCAGCGAGTTTGCGAGGTTCGAAGAAACAATTTCAGCTGCGCGAGATGCAGCAGTTAATCCAGAAAGAGCATTTGACAGGGAACTTGAAATGCTCATCGAGAAGTCTCAATCACAGTCATTAAAGCTACCTTTTAATATTGGTGGTTTCCTGAAGCATTTCATCCACGGTCTGGATGACCTTCGCGTTGGTTGAATACGCTCTTTGAGTTTGAATCAGCTGGGTCAGCTCAGCTGCCACGTCGGTAGTCGACTCCTCTCTTGCGTAACTGACCACATCACCCACAGGCCCTGCACCCGCATCCCAGAGATAGAACGAACCACTGTTCTGTGAGATTGAAAACGTCTGCTGATTGCCCGCTTTCAGACCATTGGGGTTGGGCACGTCAACGATGGGAACCTGATAGAGCGCTCGCGTGGTCCCAGTATCAAAGATCCCCTGAACAATGCCTTTTTCGTTTACTTCGATCGAGATCATATTGCCAACCGGGGATCCATTTTTTGAGATTGAAGTTGGTGCAAAGGTGCCCCCCAACTGGCTGAGACCACCCCCCGAACCAAGCTCGCCAATGTTAACCGAGATCGGGCCTGCGTCCATCGTGAGTTCAATTTCACCCGTAAAACTTGTTGCTATTGAGGCGCCACTTGAGTCCATAATGTCCGCTAGCGCGCCACCATTTGAGCGGCTATCGTCAAATAAGAGGGTGTATGTTGTCAGACTTGGATCACTGAAGGCCATTTCCCATTCATTCGATCCAGTTGGCGTGAACGTAACAATGAGGTTCTCAGAATTTCCAAGGTTATCATAATATTCAACTGCTAATTCTTGCGCGCTCCCAAGCGCACCCGCGACAGCATCCGTTGCAGGTAGGTTTACCCCTAGCTGGATAGACGTTGTCGGCTCACCGACGAATTTTGTACGATCAATCTTGATTGGTTGCAGCGCAGCCTGAGTGTCACGAGAAAACGTTGGGACGACACCATCGCCATCAGCGGGCACTCCCATCAAAACCAAACCCCCTGAGGTTGTCAGGTAGCCATTCGAATCAGTTCGAAAAGAACCTGTAGAGGTAAGCATCATCGCGCTGTCACCACTCTCAACCCCCGATCGATTTGTAACAGGCAGCATTCCGCGACCACTAATAGAAAGATCGGTCGCATTAGATGTTGAAACGAGTGATCCACGCGCATCTACCATGCGTTGTGTCGTTACACTCACACCCCCAGCGGAGTAGGTTCCATTCCCACTACCAGTAACGAGAGAATGAAAATCCGCCCCCGCACGTTTATAACCAAAGGTACTGGAGTTTGCGATATTGTCTGAAATCGTTGCGAGCTTGCTTGCGTTCGCGGCCAAGCCTGCAATCCCGGCATTCAGGGACGAAGAAATTGTCATGTTTTCCAGCCTTTCTGCTGCTCACCCTGTTGGGTTCCCTAAAGAATTTAAGCCGATTGCATTAACAACCAGCTAACAGATAAAATTCAAAACGACTTACCCTCGCCAGATCGTAGGACGATAATTTCGATCCGGTTGTTTCGAACAGAGAGTGGGTTTTTATATTGAGGTTCACGATCTCCATGTGCCGTCACGCGATTCATTTGTTGGGGATAAGCTCCATTTTGCTGCAACAGAAGACGGATGGCCTGGGCGCGACTGTGAGAAATCTCCCAATTTTGGTTTTTCAACAAGACAATTGGTTGGGAACGTACATGCCCTTCAACGGCTAGATCATTGGATACGAAACCAACAATCTGAGCGATCATCGCAGTTAGATCTTGCATCACTCCCGTTGGCACATCAGAGGCGTCAATGAATAGTGGCTGATCTTCCAGATCAAAGAGCTCAATGATGAGCCCCTCATCCGTAACTCTCGTGATCACGTGGCGCAGCATTCTATCAATAACTGCACTTTCGCCAGAAAGTGCAGTTAGGGCTTCCATCACTTGGTTAAAGGATATTTCGTCTTGTTCTGCGCCTAATAATTGTGCCTGAGCTTGCGACGGTTGAGGTAAGTTTCCTACTTCGGGCAAAAGATCTTTGGATAAAACACTCTCGCCACCAAACGCACCATCCCCACCACCCGAAATTCGACTGATCGGTATGGTTGGAGAAAAATAATCCGCGATCCCTTTGCGTTGATTTTCAGTGGTGGCATTGAGCAGCCACATCAACATAAAGAACGCCATCATCGCGGTTACAAAGTCTGCGTAGGCAACCTTCCACGCACCACCATGGTGACCGTCACCACTGACAACTTTTTTACGCTTAATAATTATTGGCACGTTCGAATTTGCAACCATCTTACCACCTCATTTTCCCACCCTCTGTTTACTCAAAGACTGTAAAAGTGCCGTTAACCTTTCAAATTTTCACGAAAGGAAGCCCGCCTCTGTTGTCTTGGATTTGACTCATGTACACTTGGAATTATGAGCGAATTTGAGCATCTCATCGCCTGCCCACGATGCGACGCGTTGTACCGTGCTGCACGCCCCAAGACGGGTGAGCGTGCGGTCTGCCATCGTTGTCATTCTGTGCTGATCGCTCCTAGAGTTGGGGCGTCAGTGCGAATGGTCGCCTTGTCGATCTCAGTCTCCATTCTGCTGATCGGCGCACTCTTTTTACCATTTTTGCACATCGAACGGTCGGGCTTGGGAAACTCAAGTTCAGTGTTTGATGTGGCTCTTATCTTTGCTCACGGCATTGGGTTGCCTTTGGTCTTGGCTGTAGCTTCCCTGATCATTGTGATACCTTTACTGCGCGCGCTCTTGGTCATCTATGCCGTTGGACCAGTCGTCTTGAATCGAAATGTTCGGCCTCACGCGGCCCGCGCGTTTCGATGGTCAGAGACGCTGCGCCCTTGGGCAATGGCGGAAATTTTTGTTCTGGGGTGCGCGATCGCATTAGTCAAAATTGTCGACCTAGCGACAGTAGATTTCGGTCCAGCATTATGGATGTTTTCAGCACTCGTTTTGATAAACGTTTTTCAAGATAGTTTTCTTTGTAAATGGACGGTTTGGTCATCTCTGGAACAGACAACATAACATTGACCGCACGCGAGGCGGGTCTTGTCGGGTGCACGCATTGTGCTCGCGTCTGGAGTATCGATACTGCAGTGTGCGGTCGTTGCGGCGCGACGCTGACCTCTCGTGATCCCAAAAGCCTCAGCCGTGTTTGGGCTTGGTGGATTGCGGGTGTTTTGGCCTACATTCCGGCCAATCTATATCCAATTTTGCGCACAAAAACGCTGTTCTCAGAAGAAGAATCTACGATCATCGGGGGTGCCATTGATCTCTTCACCAATGGTGACAGGGGCGTGGCGGCGATCATTCTATTTGCCAGTGTTCTTATCCCAGTTGGGAAATTTATCGCAGTTGCTTTTCTTGCGCTGGGCGCAAAACGAGCATCAAATCTACCCGGGCACCACCGGCACGTCCTGTTCGAAATCGTCGAATACATTGGCCGATGGTCAATGATTGACGTGTTTGTGGTGGCTATCACCTCTGCTTTGGTGCAGCTAGGAAGCGTTGCGTCTATTCAACCCGGACCAGCCGCATTGGCATTTGCGTTGTCCGTCATTTTTACCATGCTCGCTGCGCAGAGTTTTGACAGTCGGATGATCTGGGACCGGATCGAAGAGGAAAAAGTAAGTGAGTGACCAAGCGCCAGAGATTCAAATCAAGCCTGCCCGTGCAAGCATTTGGGAGCGGGCCTCGATCGTGTGGATTATTCCGTTCGCAGCTCTTCTGATTTCACTGGTTCTGGCTTGGCAAAATTATAGCTCTCGCGGCCCGTTGATCGAGATCACCTTTAATGATGCATCAGGCGTCCAAGAGGGTGAGACCGAGGTAAAATATCGAGATGTCACCATAGGAAGGGTCGCCAAAGTCGGTTTCACTGATGACTTGAGCAAAGTGATAGTGACGGTCCGGCTAAAGAACGATGTCGCGCGGTTCGCAGACGGCGATGCACAGTTTTGGATCGTTAGTCCCGAGGTCACCACGCGGGGTGTTACAGGGCTCGAAACCGTATTGTCCGGTGTTTTCATCGAGGCAACTTGGGACAACCAACCCGATGGTATTCGCTATTTTTTTGAAGGTGACGACAAGGCGCCTCTCATTCGACCGGGCCAAGAAGGTGTCCAGATTGCTTTGCGGACGACTGCTGGTGAAGGTCTCTCAGACGGTACGCCGATCCTATACAAAGGGATCGAGGTTGGCAGGATTTCGAATTCGCGCATCGCACCTGACGGTATTTCATCAATTGCTGATGCGTTTATCGAAGCCCCTTACAACGACCTGATCAATACGTCGACAAGGTTTTGGGATACTTCAGGCTTTACCTTTTCGATTGGCGCTGATGGCGCTGACGTTGACTTTCAATCTCTCGCATCGCTGCTGTCTGGCGGTATCACTTTTGACACTATCATTTCCGGCGGCGAGATGGTCGAGGACGAGACAATCTTCCGTCTTTACCAAGACGAAAACCTCGCGCGTGCCAGCGTCTTTGCCGATCCTGATTCAGATGCGTTGCTTCAGCTTTCGGTGGTGTTTGACGACAACGCCAGCGGTCTAATCGTTGGCGCCCCTGTCGAATTGAACGGCGTCAGCATTGGCGAGGTAACCGGCATCACTGGTTTAGTCGATCCCGATACCTTTGGCGATACCCGCGTCAGGCTGCTAGCAACAATGGCCTTGCGGTCCAGCAAGATGGGCTTGGGCGATCAAATCTCAGTCTCTGAAACGTTAGATTTTCTCGAAGATCGCGTCTCTGCTGGGCTGAGGGCACGGCTCGCTTCTGCAAACATCTTTACGGGCGGCCTAAAGGTTGAGTTTGCTTTGCTCAATGCCCCCGCACCAGCATCGATCGACCGGGGCGGTATCCCCTTCCCTGTTTTCCCAACAACCGGATCTGACATTGCTGATGTAGCTGCGACAGCCGAGGGCGTTTTTGAGAGGATCAACAACCTGCCAATTGAAGAGGTCTTGCAATCCGCAATCAGTGCGCTTGATGCAGGCACGACCTTGCTTGCTGGTGATGACCTGAACGCTGTCCCTGGCGAAATCCTTAGGCTTGTTGGTGATGCACGCGGGGTAATTGGATCCGATGAAGTGCAGGCATTGCCTGCGCAAATCGGGGAGACGGCCACTGCGCTGACGTCGGCTGTCACCGATGTACAAAGCATACTCAGCCAGCTTGAAGAGCAAGACGCTGTTAATCGTATCGTTTTCGCAGTGGAGGCCGTTGGACAGGCGGCAACATCGGCAGATGAATCGCTGCAGCGCCTACCTGATTTGATTTCTCAAATCGACGCACTCGTAGCCACAGCTAATGATTTACCGCTCGAAGAGTTGATAACGGAAGGATCGCGACTGATCCAAACAACCAACAACTATTTCGCTTTGGAAGGCGTGCAGGCACTGCCCAACGAGCTGAAATTGGCATTGGCTGAGATCAATACACTTGTCTCAGGGATCAACGCAGAAGACGGTTCCGCCAAGTTAGTGACTGCAATCGAGCAAGCGGGCCAAGCTGCGTCCCAAGTTCAAGATGCGGCGTCCGACTTGCCAGCACTCATTAGTAATCTGACCCAGTTGTCCGAGCGCGTCCGCGATATGCCTGTCGACCAAGTCATCGATGAAGTTAATACCTTCCTCAGCGCGGCGACCCGATTGATCGATACGCCAGACGCCCGCGAGCTTCCTGCTGAACTAAACGATGCTTTGGCAGAGCTTACCACGATTATGGGCGAGCTGCGCGATGGCGGCGTTATCGAAAATGCAAACACAACACTGGCCGCAGCAAGTGATGCAGCCAAATCGGTTCAAACCGCAGCCGATGAATTGCCCGCCTTGGTTAGCCGATTGAACCGCGTGCTGGCACAAGCCGAAACGACGTTGTCCGGCCTCGACGAAGACTCTACGTTGAACTACGAGGCACGCACGGCATTGCGTGATATCCAAGCAGCGGCTGATGCCGTGACTTCACTTGCCCGCGCAATCGAGCGTCGGCCCAATTCGCTTTTGACTGGACGTTAGATGACTACTCGCATCCTACATTTTGTAATGATTGCTCTTGTAACCGCTTGTAGCTCGAGTGAACCAACCCTGCGCTACGCTGTCCCCACTGTTGATGCGGGTGCTCGTATTGGGGTCTCTGTTTCCACTGTCGAAGTTCGCGCAATCACGTTGCCCAGCTATGCCAGCGACGAAGAGATCTTTACCGAAACAGCCGAGGGCGCGCTGGTCTCAAACCCAGACTTGCTCTGGGCTGACGAGCCATCGCGCGCGATGTCATTGAACCTGTCACGCACTCTGTCTGAAATCACGCGTGCACGTGTCGCTGGCGAACCTTGGCCGTTTGAAGAACGCCCCAACGCGCAAATTGACGTTCGCGTCGAAGAAATGGTCGCCGGAAATACGGGCGAGTTCCGATTATCCGGTCAGTATTTCGTCACTAGCCCAAGCGGCGAAGGGCGCGAGAATTCGCACCGATTTGAGATCACCACTCCCTATTCGACAGAAGGCGGGGCTCAATCGATTGCATTAGCGCGCGCCACAGCCGTTCGTGACCTAGCTCGTGAAATTGCAAACGAAGGGCTGTAGGTTATGAAGACCGTACTTATTACCGGAACCGCAGGGTTCATCGGATTTCACTTGGCCAAAGTTCTGTTGGACATGGGGCACCGCGTCGTCGGCTTTGACGGGATGTCAGATTACTACGACGTTGATCTGAAAAAACGCCGGCACCAGATTCTATTGCAAAATGCGAACTTCTCTTGCGTCGAAGGCCAGCTCGAAGATTTTGATGCTCTACATGATCTAATGATGGACGCCAAGCCGGACGTGATCGTGCACCTCGCGGCCCAAGCTGGTGTTCGCTATAGCCTCGAAAATCCGCGTGCTTATGTGAACACCAATCTGATCGGTACATTCAACGTTATGGAGTGCGCCCGCGAGCTGGGTGTCGATCACTTACTGATGGCATCGACCTCGAGCGTTTATGGCGCAAACACACAGATGCCTTATGCCGAGACGCACAAAGCAGACCTGCCAATGACGATCTATGCAGCGACGAAAAAGGCGAACGAGGCGATGGGGCATTCTTATGCCCACCTACACAACCTACCCGTTACGATGTTTCGTTTCTTTACGGTTTATGGCCCGTGGGGTCGCCCCGATATGGCGCCCCATAAGTTTACCAAAGGTATCCTAGAGGGCCATGAAATCGACATCTACAATCACGGCGACATGTATCGGGACTTCACGTACGTCGAGGATCTCGTACGCGGCATCGGACTGTTGGTCGACGTACCGCCTGTTCGACCGGAGACCGCAGAAGACATCGAAGAAGGCGATAGCCTCAGCCCAGTTGCACCATTCCGCGTCGTGAACATCGGCAATTCTGAAAAGGTACGCCTGCTGGACTTTATCGAAGCGATCGAAGACGCCGCAGGTGTTAAGGCTAAGCGGAACTATATGGACATGCAGCCCGGCGACGTGCCGGCAACGTGGGCAGATGCGTCACTGCTCAAGCGTTTGACTGGCTACAGCCCAAACACGAACATCCGCGACGGGGCGGCAAAATTCGTAGCTTGGTATCGCGATTATTACCTAATTTAGAATTTGGCATTGTGCGTAAAGAGACGAGCGCCATTCAGCTCGTAAGAGTCGACCAATTCACGAGCGCTCTCACCAACCAGCCAGTCCTCCAGGTTATTAGCAAGTTTGAATTTTACATGGTCATGACGCGTCGGATCTACGGCGATAAAACTGTACTGATTGAACAGGGCCGCGTCACCTTGGAACACAATTTCTAGATCGTCTTGATTTCCAAAATTGAGCCAGCTCGCGCGATCAGAAAGAACATAAGCCCCCATCGCAGACGCCGTGTTGAGAGCAGCCCCCATTCCCGATCCAGTTTCAAGATACCATGGCCCAAACTCTTCTATCTCCAAATCAGAATTTTCCCATAAAGCGCGCTCAGCTTTGTGGGTGCCGCTGTCGTCGCCACGACTGACAAATGGGGCACTGCCCTTTGCCAGTGCTACAAAGGCTTGGCTCGCAGAGTGTGATTGTGAAATTTGCCCAGGATCATTCTTTGGGCCCAGAACGATAAAATCGTTGTACATGATTTCGCGACGCGACGCACCGTGGCCCGACGCGACAAAGGCGGCCTCGGCGCTCGGTGCATGAACCAAGAGCGCATCCACGTCACCTGCTTGGCCCAAGCGCAAAGCTTGTCCTGTTCCAACGACCAAGAGCTCAACATTCAAATCAAGCTCTCGTTTGATCGCTGGCAGCAACACATCTGCCAACCCCGAATTTTCAAAAGAAGTGGTAACCGCAAGGCGCAAACTATCGGCGGACACGGCGCTGGAGCATACAAGCCATACGAGCGCTGCTGTGAGTGTTTTCATTCGACAATGTCCCCGGCGATAAATGCGCCCGCTCTGGCGGATTTCGGATGGTCCAAGAAGTCAGGCATTGGACCGTGTTCTAGAATTTCGCCTTGGACGATGAATACGGCCGTTTGTCCCAGTCGCCTCGCTTGGCCCATATCGTGAGTGGCCATGACAACCGTTGTCCCGTTGGCATGCACTTGGGTCAGGATCGCCTCGATCTCTCTGGTCGACTGGCCGTCCAAACTCGCCGAAGGCTCGTCCAGAAACAAGAGTTGCGGGTCTGTGATCATGGCCCGTGCAAGGGCGAGCTTTTGTTTTTCACCGCCGGACAGGCTGCGCGCGGGTTGATCAGCTGCCGCCGTCAAACCGATGCGCTCTAGCCAAATGTCGACTTGGTTCGTGTCGGGTTGCTTGCGTAATTTCAACGGCAGCGCCACGTTCTCGCGAACCGTCCGACGCAACAATGTCGGGCTCTGGAAAACAAAACTCTGTTTCGATTGAGCTAGACTATCGTCGACTGCGAACTTTGCTGCCCCACCGCGCACCCGTTCTAGGCCGTGCATCAAGCGCAACAGGCTGGTCTTACCAGATCCGTTAGGTCCCATGACCATGACGAAATCGCCCTTGGTGATCGTCAAATCAATCGGCCCAACCAAGGTTTTCGATTTCCGTCGTGCGGTCGTGCCGCTCAATGTAAGGGGCAGAATGTCCACTACCAGCGCCCCTCTTGTTCCGTACGTGACAGCCCGTGGATAATTAGATTGACCGTGATCGACAGCCCAATCAGCACAAAACCAAGACCCAGCGCCAACGCAAAATCACCGCGGCCAGTTTCCAGCGCGATTGCCGTCGTCAAGACGCGGGTCACGTTGTCGATATTCCCTCCGACAATCATGATCGCACCAACCTCACCAATGGCACGGCCAAAGCCAGCCAGGGCGGCCGTGATCAATGCACGCCGCCCATCCCAAAGCAAAATCTGCATGCGCTGCCATTTCGTGGTGTTAAGCGAAATCAACAAGTCGTGGTATTCTGCCCAAAGCTCGCGAAGCGCCTGATGCGCGATTGATGCGATCAGCGGTGTGATGATCACAACCTGCGCAATGATCATTGCTGTGGGAGTGAACAACAAATCTAATACGCCGAAGGGCCCCGAACGGCTGAGCAAGAGATAGACAATCAATCCGACCACAACTGGCGGCAAACCCATCAATGCATTCAACAAGGCTATCGCCCAGCGCCGGAACCGAAAACGACGCACTGCCAACCATGCTCCGAACGGCAATGCGATCAAAGAAGCAATCAAGACAGCCGTCACCGTCACGCGCAGGGACCGGCCAGTGATCGACACCAGATCAGGGTCGAACGACACAACCAGAAAAAAGGCCTGTGTTATTCCATCCCAAATCTCGGTCATCATCGCTCCTTCTGTTGGTGCGCGGCTATCTGGAAACCGGTCACCTGTCATTAAAGAATTGACGCAGCACCTGTTCCACGGCACGAAAATCCTACGCATTTAGAATAAGGATGATCCAATGGCAGGCGCCAGACCAGAACAAGCCGTTTTGACCCGCGATACCGACATGTCCAAGACCGAAGAGACACGTGCCGTGATTGAAAGCATGGTTGATGGGCTAAATGACCACCGGATTTCCGACATCGGAGAATTCTTTTCCGAGAGCTTTCGCTGGATGGGGAACCAAGGATGCGGCACAAAAACGGGCCTGCGCGAGTTTCAAGACAACTGGCAAAAGCCTTTCCAAGCCGCGTTCTCTGACAAAGTCTGTATCGACGAAGCGCGCCTCTATATGGGTGAATGGGCCGCTGCATTTGGTCGCCAAGAAGCAACTCATGCGGGCGAGTTTATGGGCATCGCGCCTACAGGGAAACGCGTCGAAATCCGCTATATGGATTTTTGGAAAGTCGTCGACGGTAAGATCGTCGACAACTATGTCATGGTCGATTTTCCGCACGTCATGCAGCAGCTGGGTGTCGATGCCTTTGACGGGGACGGTTGGGAAAACCTAGATCCCAAGACCTAGGTCACACGTGATTTGGTTTTGTATTCTGGAAGATCCCATAGGGCGTTGTTGATGACGTCCTCGATTATTTTTGCAGCTTCGATGACATCACTTTCGTCGATGTAGAGCGGCGTAAACCCAAACCGCATAATATCAGGCGCGCGGAAGTCGCCGATCACGCCGCGCGCAATGATCGCCTGCATCGCAGGGTATCCGTTTTCAAAGTGAAACGAGACCTGAGATCCACGATCCGCGGGGTCCCTTGGGCTAGCAAGCGTCAATGTCGGACAGCGCTGCTCAACCTCGGAAATGAACGTTTCGCACAATTGGATTGATTCCGCGCGAATTTCATCCATTCCCAATCCGTCCCAAGCATCAAGCGCAGTATCTAGGGCCGTGATTTGCATAACGGGCGGTGTTCCAACGCGCATCCGTTCGATCCCTTTGCCTGGGCGATAATCTAAATCAAAGGCAAATGGCGCCTCGTGTCCCAGCCATCCTGCCAATGCAGGGCGGACAGTTTCAATCAAATCGGGTCGCACATAGATGAACGCTGGTGCTCCGGGTCCACCGTTTAGATATTTGTACGTACATCCGATGGCAAACTCGGTGTTGATACCTTCTAGATCGACAGGCACCGCGCCTGCGGAATGCGCGAGATCCCAAATCATAACGGCACCGACCGAGTGTACTTTTTCAGTGATCGCAGCCATGTCATGCAGTCGCCCGGTACGGTAATCAACCTGAGTGAGCATCACTGCCGCAACAGTTTCATCAATCGCGTCCATCACATCCTGTGGCTCTGCCAATTTTAGGACATGGCCCGCCTTTAGCGTTTTGAGCAGACCATCCGCCATATAGAGGTCGGTCGGGAAATTGCCGGTATCAGACAGCACTACCTTGCGATCCGGACGCATCTCGATTGCGGCTGCGACGGCCTGATACACTTTGACGGACAAAGTATCGCCCAAAACGACTGATCCAGTGGGTGCGCCAATCAGACCGCCAACGCGATCACCTACACGAGACGGCTGGGCCATCCAGTCCGCCTTGTTCCACCCAGTGATCAACAGCTCACCCCATTCGTCCTGCAGCATACTCGCCAGACGCTCAGGCACCGCACGAGGCAATGGCCCCAACGAATTTCCGTCGAGATAGATCATCCCGTCTGGTAAGTGAAACAGCTCTTTTCTGGGCAAATTCATCGCGCATATTCCTATTTTTCTCGTGCACTTTGTTCCGGCCAGCCGCTAGGCGCAAGTGGTCACGAATATGTCACCACGATTGCAATGGGACGCGTCTGTCGTCACAACGGTGCGACACCTTAACGAGAGCCTTATGTTTGACGCCAAAATGCGCACGCTGATCGACCCCCCGTTGAACATGATGGGGCGTGCGATTGCCCAGACCGGAGTGACCGCAAATGGCGTGACGCTGGGCGGTTTGGCAATCGGCTTGATTGGCGCTGCTCTAATTGTGTTTGGCTCGACCGGTTGGGCACTTGCGTTCATTTTGGTTAGCCGAATTGCCGACGGACTAGACGGCGCGGTCGCCCGTGCGACGCAAAAGACTGATTTCGGTGGTTATCTCGATATTGCCGCTGATTTTCTATTCTACGGCGCGGTACCAATGGCCTTTGTCTGGATGAACCCGGATCAGAACGCGATTGCAGGTGCGTTTCTGCTCACCTCGTTCTACTTCAATGGCACCAGCTTTCTAGGATTTGCGATCCTTGCAGAAAAACGAGGCGTCGAAACTTCGGCCCAAGGCAGCAAATCGCTCTACTACTCAAACGGACTGCTCGAAGGCACAGAAACTATCGTGTTCTTTGTCGTTCTTTGCCTATTTCCTGCATGGTTCGCTCCGTTGGCTTGGCTCTTTGGCCTCGCGTGTTTTGCCACGGCAATCTTGCGTCTCTTTGCGGCGCGCTCACTCTTTTCCAACTAAACATCAAGGGATCACTATGAAACGTTCACTTCTTGCTTGTGCATTTGCGCTGGCTGCTCTGCCAGCATTTGCAACGCCGAACCCATCCGATTGGGATGCTGTTGTCGCCGAGGCCAACGGTCAAACTGTATATTGGAACGCTTGGGGTGGTTCAACCACAACCAACGACTTTATCGCATGGGCCGGTTCACGCGTTCTCGAAGACTATGGCGTGACGCTTGAGCACGTCAAACTCACCGATACTGCAGATGCGGTAAGCCGCGTTGTGGCCGAAAAATCGGCTGGTGCGGACACAGATGGTGCGATCGACATGATCTGGATCAACGGTGCAAACTTTAATGCTATGAAAGAGGCCGATTTGTTGTTTGGCCCCTTCGCCGAACAGTTGCCTAACTGGCAGTTTGTCGATGCAGAAGGCAAAACAGTCCAAACCGACTTTACTGTTCCGGTCGAAGGGTTCGAGGCACCTTGGGCGATGGCTCAGGTCGTGTTTGTCCACGACACCGCCCGTTTGTCCGAGCCGCTCGGCGATATGAATGCCCTGTTGGAATGGGCCAAAGCGAACCCTGGTCGTTTCACATTCCCTCAGCCACCTGACTTTCTCGGCACTACCTTCCTGAAACAGGCGTTGATTGATTTGTCAGATGACACGTCGGTTCTGCAATCACCTGCAACAGAAGAAAACTATGCCGCAGCGACAGCGCCGCTCTGGGCGTTTCTCGAAGAGTTGACGCCAAACCTATGGCGTGAAGGTCGTGCGTATCCTCAAACCGGTCCGCGCCAGCTGCAGCTGATTTCGGATGGCGAGGTCGATCTGGCGATTTCGTTTTCACCCGGTGAAGCGTCCGCGGCGATCGCAAATTTCCAGCTACCCGAAACAGCGCGAACGTTCGTTCTGGACAACGGCACACTGGGCAATGCCAGCTTTGTTGCAATCCCGTACAATTCAGGTTCGGCTGCTGGTGCGATGGTTCTAGCAAACTTCCTAATGTCGCCCGAGGCGCAAGCCCGCCAGCAAGATCCCAACATTCTGGGGTATGGCACTGTATTGAACATGGATGCATTGGACGCTGATCAACGCGCTGCATTTGATGCCCTAGAGCTTGGTGTCGCAACGCTATCGCCAGCCGACCTCGGCAGTGTTCAGGCAGAACCTCACCCGAGCTGGTCCGAGCGTATCGCCGCTGAATGGATCGACCGCTACGGCGTGGCCGAGTGATCGATCTGATCCTCATCAAAACCCTCTCCCGTCGCTGCCAACAGCGGCGGGTTTTTCATGTCTGACCGAACTATGTCGAAACGTCTGGCTTGGCTCCCACTTTTAACACTTTTGGCTATGTTAGGGCCTGTTTTGGCCGGTGTACTCGGTACACTTGCACCTGCGTTTGGATATCTGCCAGCTGTTGGCCAAACTGACTGGACGCTAGATCCGTTTCGCAAACTTAGCGACTGGCCTGGAGTGTTTTCTGCTTCTCGATTGTCTCTTACTACCGGCCTTGCTGCGACTGCTGTATCGCTAGGGATCGTGGTTCTCATTACCGCAGGTTGGACCGGCACACGTGCATTTGCGCGGATCGAACGGCTATTGTCACCGCTTCTCTCTGTTCCACATGCCGCCGCTGCCTTTGGTATCGCGTTTCTCATTGCGCCATCTGGGTGGATTGCGCGCGCATTTTCACCATGGTTTACGGGTTGGGATCGTCCGCCTGACCTTTTGATCGTTCAAGACACATGGGGCCTAACCCTCACCGCCGGTCTAATCGCGAAGGAAGTGCCATTCCTTATGCTCATGACCTTGGCTACGTTGGGACAAGCTCAGAATTCTCAGAGCCGCATGGTCGCGCAATCATTGGGCTACGGTCGGGTCTCTGGTTGGATTAAGACTGTATTTCCCCGCGTCTACGCCCAAATCCGACTGCCCGTTTACGTCGTACTCGCCTATTCGATGTCGGTGGTTGATGTCGCGGTCATCCTTGGACCAAACACTCCGCCAACACTATCCGTGCAGATCGTTCGTTGGATGAGCGACCCAGACTTGATGATGCGCCTTCAAGCTGCAGCCGCTGCCCTGCTCCAACTTGCACTCGTCGTTGCGGCTTTGGTTCTTTGGCGTACACTAGAAATCTTGGTTTCTGGTATCGGTCTATTCCTCATTCGACGTGGGAATCGTGGTGTATTAGAGACTATTTTACGCATCTCTGGGATGGTCGCAGCACTGGTCACATCGCTTTCGATCATCTTAGGTTTGGCGAGCTTGCTGATTTGGTCTTTTGCCGGTCTTTGGAGTTTTCCTGATGCAATTCCTGACAGCCTCACCATGCGAAGCTGGATGCGCCACGGCGACAGCATCATAGGAAGCTTTGGGCAGACCATGGCTATTGCGAGTATCGCGACGCTGATCGCGTTGGTCCTTACTATCGGCAGTCTCGAAGCCGAACATCGGTACGGAATATCTTTGAATGCTCGCTCGACGTTTCTGCTCTATTTACCGTTGATGATCCCGCAAACCGCGTTTCTACCCGGACTTCAAACCCTGATGTTGGGTGTCGGGGCCAAGGTCGGCATCGTACCCGTCATAGCTGCCCATGTCGTATTCGTTCTACCATATGTTTTCTTGTCGCTTGGGGCGCCATTCCGCGCATGGGACACACGCTATGCATCGATCGCTGGCGCGCTGGGTTCGTCGGCTGACCGTGTTTTATGGCGTGTAAGACTGCCCATGCTGTTGCGGCCCGTTTTAATAGCAACGGCGATCGGCTTTGCCGTGTCGGTTGGGCAATATCTACCAACGCTACTAATCGGCGGAGGGCGGGTTCAAACCCTCACAACCGAGGCCGTCGCGCTTGCTTCAGGGGGTGATCGACGTGCCATTGGCGTCTACGGTCTGGGTCAAACACTGGCTGCTTTGCTACCTTTTGCGATAGCCACCCTTTTGCCGGCTATGATTTGGCAAAACCGACGAGGACTACGTCATGAATGAACTAGAAGGGCTGTGTCTAAAGTCGGTCTGTATCGCTAAGGACAACACAACGTTGATCGACATAGACGTCCACATCAAACCGGGCGAGATCACGTCCATCATGGGACCATCCGGATCGGGAAAATCAACGCTGCTCTCCTTCATTATCGGGACGCTGGCGCCTGACTTCGATAGCCGCGGTTCTATTGTTTTGGACGGCGTGGATGTAACAAACCTAGCGGCAGAGCGGCGCAGGATCGGGATTTTGTTCCAAGACGATTTGCTGTTTCCGCATCTATCTGTTGGCGACAATCTTGCATTCGGATTGTCCGCAGCGGTGCGGGGTCCAGAACGCACTGCGCGTGTCCAAGACGCACTGTCGGAGATTGGTCTCACTGACTTTGCCACGCGCGACCCAGATACTCTGTCCGGTGGTCAAAAGGCTCGGGTTGCTCTCATGCGAATGTTGTTGTCTGAACCTAAGGCGTTGTTGCTGGACGAGCCTTTTTCGCGACTAGATACCGACCTGCGCGCCCAAATTCGGAGCCTTGTCTTTGAGCATGCTAAAGCGCGCGGGCTGCCGGTCTTGATGGTCACGCACGACGACCAAGACGCCAATGCAGCCGGTGGTCAGGTTATCCGATTATGAACGAAAAAGGCCGCCGGATTTCCGACGGCCTTCTTTAAGATTTCTAGAGGTGCTACTCAGCCATCGCAGCTTCGACCGTTTCGGCATCAATCGTTGGGCCGACAGTGGCGAGGTAGGCGAACAAATCTAGTGCATCCTGCTCTTCACGCACCTTGTAGGCCATCTTGCCGCGTGCACGGCGATCATCGAGAGCTTCCCGAAGCCAACCTGTCGGATCTTGGACATAGTCGGAAAAGTTGGCCTCGGTCCAAACCAAACCGTTTTCCTCACCAGCTTGAACAATAGACTTGCCATAGCGGTACTCTTCGACCGAACCGAGCTGACGGTAAGCTGTGCCGTACAGGTTTGGGCCGGTCCGCGCGTTGCGACCCGCGAGAGTTTCCCCATCTGCGTCCATCACAACGTGGCAGGCGACACACTGGCGGTTGAATTGCTCTTCGCCCGCTGCCGCGTCGCCGGCTAGCACGAGGTTGTCAGGCAAATGCCCGTCGGCGAACGCCGGAACGGCAAGCAATGTCAAAGTAGCTGCAAAAGTAAACGTTTTCATGGTCTCTCCCTTTGTACTAGACCTGCGCGGCAATACACTATTCCAAGCGTTTAGTTAGACTGCAACGGACGGGCGTCCAGAAAAAACCAAGTTTTTGTGAACATGAACAAGAGTCCGCTGTTTGAGCAACGAAACACGCGAAATTTAACCGCAAAGAACCCATGGCAGAGTGATACGCCGTGCAACGGATACGGCTGGTTTTGAAACCAGTATTTCGGGTTTTGGGCGCAACACAAAGCGCGTATTGTCTTAACGACGAGCACCGCATGCGGTTAGTGTTGCTATGTCATGAAACGGACGTTCAGCACCTAAAATGTATAGCGGACCTGAAAAAGAAACTGATCAAAGCATGGCCCATGGCAAATTTGAGAAATGACATCAAGAACCTAGATCTGTTGGCGTGCCTGACTAGGGTGACGCACGCATGACGATCATGATCCCTGCATGGGTTGAGGGCAAATTGCAGCCTGTCGAAAAGCTTGAGGCGCATCTAAAGGGTTTGCGCCACAAAGCTGTATCCGTGTTTGTGATGAACCGTGGCCGCGTTTTGATCCAACAGCGCGCCTTGGGCAAATACCATACGCCAGGGCTATGGGCGAACACCTGCTGCACGCATCCTACGTGGGACGAAGACGACACCGTTTGTGCAGTTCGGCGGCTTAACGAGGAATTGGGAATCACTGGTTTAAACCCCGAGTTCCGCGACCAAATTGAATATCGGGCGGACGTAGGTGGTGGCTTGATCGAGCATGAAGTTGTGCAGGTGTATCTCGCAGAGGCGCCCGATAATTTGGCGCTGGAGCTGAATCCTGATGAGGTCAGGGCAACTAAATGGTTGGATTTTTACGAATTGGCCAACGATGTCGCCCGCAACCCTGACATCTACACACCATGGTTGCGAATTTATCTGAATGACCACACTGATGCGATATTTGGCACAAAAAATCAAAGCCGCGAGTAGGCGCTTAGTTTCCCACGCGAGAAGGCTGCTCACCGCGACAGTGGTATCCATGTAGTACATGGGGCACCCTAGCCGAGATGACAAATGTTGGCGGATCATATGCATGCCGCTTTGTGCAAGAATGGAGACGAGCGTGACCAAGTTAAAAATCACAGCAGCACAGATGGTGGCCAACGCGCGTGCGCGGATCAAAGAAATCGAAACCAATGATCTGATCAAGATGATCGAGGATCCAGAGGTTGTGATTGTTGACATCCGTGACATTCGAGAACGGCAGCGTGGGCATATCCCTGGTAGTGCTCATGCACCACGCGGGATGATCGAATTCTGGGTTGATCCCGACAGCCCATACCACAAAGAGATCTTTTCACAGGACAAGACGTTTGTGTTTCATTGTGCGTCTGGTTGGCGGTCGGCCATCACAGTTGCCACCTTGCAAGACATGGGCTTTGAAGCAGCGCATTTGCGCGAGGGGTTCTCGACGTGGACGGATCACAGCGGGCCGGTCGAGGTTCCGAAACCACGCGACTAGGCTGGCGACACCCAGCGTAGACGAAGCGCATTGGTCAACACAAAGACCGACGACAAAGCCATCGCACCAGCCGCAAGAACTGGTGACAGCAAAAGGCCAAATGCGGGGTACAAGATACCAGCCGCAATCGGGATCAGAGCCGTGTTGTATGCAAAGGCCCAAAACAGGTTTTGGCGTATGTTCCGCATCGTTGCCCGCGAGATTTTGATCGCGCTTAAGACCCCCTGAAGATCACCAGACATAAGCACAACATCAGCACTGTTGATCGCAACATCAGTTCCGGTTCCAATCGCAATGCCGACATCGGCAGTCGCAAGAGCAGGCGCATCATTAATTCCGTCACCCACAAACACAGTAGTGCCTTCTAGCCCCAGAACTGCGTCTCTTTTGCCGTCAGGTAGAACGTCCGCAATCACATGTTTGATGTTGAGCTGTTTGGCGATGACATTTGCTGTGGCTTTTGCGTCGCCCGTGATGACAACCGTTTCAAAGCCAAGCGCATCAAGTTTGGCTATGGTATCGGCGGTCGACGCCTTGATCGGATCAGAAACCGCGATCACGGCCGTGAGCAAACCATCGATTGCCATAAAGAGAACTGTGTTTCCAAGAGCAGCCAGCTTGGTGATTTCTGCAGTTTGCGCATCTAGGTTCACACCTTGGGCGGCAGCAAACTTGGCGTTCCCAATCGAAATGTATCGGCCGTCAACTTTGCCGCTGATCCCCTGCCCTGTGACGGTTTGGGCATCCGTTGCGATCGGTACTTCAAGGTCTGCCGCGGCCCGCAAAATCGCATGCGCGATCGGGTGCTCAGACCGCAACTCGATTGCGGCAGCCAAGCGCAGTACTTCGTGACGTTGAACAGATGCCGTGAGAACCAGCGCTGTCAGTTCGGGGCGGCCCTCGGTCAAGGTGCCTGTTTTGTCGAAAGCAATGGTCCGCGCGTTCGCGAGAGTTTGCAGCGCGTCCCCCTTGCGGAACAAGACACCCATCTCTGCCGCACGTCCTGTGCCCACCATAATCGACGTTGGCGTGGCCAAGCCCATGGCGCACGGACAGGCGATAATCAGAACCGACACTCCAGCAACCAATGCAGACGACAGTGCGGGATTTGGCCCAAAGGCCAGCCACATCAGAACCGTGAGAACGGCAAGTCCAAGAACCGCTGGAACAAACCACAGAGTAATACGATCAACGTAGGCTTGGATCGGCAGCTTGGCGCCCTGCGCGTCTTCGACCATGCGGATAATTTGAGACAGGGTCGTGTTTGCACCAACATGGGTGGCCCGAATATCAAGCGGACCTGATCCATTCACCGTACCGCCCATCACCAGTGCGCCAACTGTCTTGCGTGTCGGAACAGGTTCGCCCGAAAGCATCGCTTCATTGACGCGACTCTCACCACTGAGGACCTCTCCATCGACAGGAATGCGCGCACCAGGTTGAACCAAGATATGATCACCAACCAACAGATCATCAATGTCCACAGACATTAGCTTACCGTTACGGCGAACCTGAGCCGTCTTGGGTTGCAGTTGAAGCAAACTCTGGATCGCGGCGCCTGTCCGACCTTTTGCGCGCGTCTCTAGAAAGCGTCCCAACAAGATTAGCGCCACGATCACTGCAGCGGGTTCAAAATAGATGCGTCTGACACCATCTGGCAAAAGCTCTGGGGCAAAGAGAACGACGAGCGAATAGAGATATGCCGCTCCGGTCCCCAGAAAGACGAGACTGTTCATATCTGGCGCTCTTCGCAACAACGCAGGAACTCCGCGCGCAAAGAAAATGCGGCCCGGTCCGGCCAGAATCAACGTCGTCAGAGCGAATTGAATCCAAGCGCTGTTGTCGTGCCCCAAAGTACTGCCGATAAAATAATGAAATGCCGGAATCATGTGTCCGCCCATTTCTAACGTCACCACAGGTGCAGCCAAACACGCCGCGATCAACGTCTGCCGCGCCCAATAATTTGCCTCGGCCATCTTGCGAAGACTGTGGTCTATAGCATGGTCGGTCGTCGCAATTTGCGTAGGATAGCCTGTATTAGTGACTGTCTTCGCAATTTCACTACTGTCAGTTTCTTCACTATTGTAGCGAACATGCGCCGTGTCATTCGCCAAGTTCACGGATGCACCAGATACGCCAGGCACACTGGTCAAAGCGGCCTCAACTCGTCCCACACAAGATGCGCAGGACATATTTTGGATGCTCAGTGTTACTGAAGCCATGGGTTCCTAATGTCCAGTTTTGTCCGAATACAGTGTCCCGCCAGCTGCCCAATCCGACGGCTCAACCTCGGAGATCACAACGTGTATGGCATCAGGGTTTCCGCCTGCTGTTTTGACGAATGCCTCTGTTAGCTCTCGAACCAACGCCTTTTTCTGGTCAGCGCTGCGTCCTGATAGCATTTCAACACGAATGATCGGCATAAGCAGTCCTTTAATCAGCAGTAATGCGGGGGCGGCCGGATGCTTCGACCACAATCGTTGCCTCGAGGAACACGTCCGAGGCCTCGGCTGTAGCTGATTGTATGTCACGGGTTGCAGTGATGTCGATATCCGTTACGCCCGATGCTATGGCTTCCGCCTTGGCAACAGCGGTCAGCGCGTCTTGAAGGCAGGCAAAAGCTGGATCTGGTGCCGCAAAATCCACAGGTCCATCATCCAAATGGACCCGAAATTTTCCCTCACTGGGGGACGTTATCGTCCCCCGTTTTCGTATTGTGACGCGACCAACGACGGCGCCGATCGCATTCGCCACGCCTGCATGTTCCGGTAAGATCATTCCGGTGTTCAACAGCTCTCCGACTGCTGGATAGTAAGTTTTCGCAGATGCGCCCAACCCAACCACATCAACCGCAAGACCCGTTTTAAGCTGGATAAGTCCTTGATTATTGCTCAAACCACGCTGCATGAGCGTGTGCCGCGCCAAATCGGACGGCGCTGGCCCAAAAGGTATCGCCTCTTCAGCAAAGGCGCATTCGAGCAAGGCGATGCCAGTCTGGTGCGTTAACTGGTCGATGATAATTTGCGCCAGAACAGCCGGATCCTTTGCCAGCATTTCACCAGCACCTGTACGCCTACGGCCAAATAACATCAGAGCCATGCGAGCCGCATCTGCATCCCACGCATCGGCAAGACCTAGTGCATGCGCCGCATCAGACGGCGTTAGGCTGGCCAACTGAAGAATCCCCCGATCCACTAATTTGCGCAGCGCAGGCATTTCAAGACGTGACTGGATTAACGCACCCAGGGGTTTGACCGCATCATCAAGGCGATCCAGCAAGCTGAGTTCCCTGTCTGAGACACCGTCGCACGCTACATTCGGCACGAGTCGGGCAAAGACACCATCGTGTTCGCCAGGAATTGCAGACGCCAATTGGCGATCAAGTGCAGCAAGAACGACTACAGGCGCTTGGGTCGCGATGAGGCTGATCGGAATACGCCGCCGTGGACCAAGGGTTACACCGCCAGAAAGCCCCTCAGATACAAAGTGGACCTGACTATCACCCCCAAGCCCTGTGGTGTGCATAGCAACAGCTTCGACCATCGTCCGGTGTGGACCAACCCGAGCACCTGCGGGGTCAATCGTTGGCTGACCATTGCGAAGTACCGCGACATCGGTCGTGGTGCCGCCAATGTCAGACACCAGCGCATGATCTGCTCCAGTCAACCAGCGCGCACCAACGATGGACGCCGCAGGGCCACTAAGAATGGTTTCAATTGGGCGTTCCCGCGCCATATTTGAGCCTATTAAGGCCCCATCGCCACGTACGACCATAAGTGGTGCGCTGATTCCCAACCGGACTAGTTCATCACCGGCCTGCGCAATTAACCGATCAATCATCCCTATCAGGCGCGCATTCAAAACAGCGGTCAACGCGCGTTTAGGACCGTTCAGTTTAGCCGAAAGCTGATGTGATTGACTGACAGAGCGTCCAGTGACTTCTGCAATGATGCGCGCAGCGGCAAGCTCATGTTCAGGGTTACGCGTCGCAAATTGACTGGCCACAGCATAGGCTGAAACAGTGCCCCCCTCGCCCGCCAACCACGTCCGAAGTCCTTCTTCGTCAAACGGGTCTTTGACACCGCCTGCATGGTTGTGACCGCCAGACAAAACAATCGATGGATCGCCCTTAAGAACATCTGCTAGGCCATGGGCATCAATGTCGAGCGCACGAAAGCCGATATAGACAAGTCCAATGCGTTCGCCCTGCCCTTCGACAAGAGCGTTGGTGGCAAGCGTTGTCGAGAGCGAAGCCAATGTGATGTCAGACGGGTTTGCGGCACTTTCAGCGAGAACAGCCTGAATGGCCCCACCAATTCCAATAGCTAGATCATGTCGTGTTGTAAGCGACTTGGCGCTGGCGATCACAGTTTCTTCGTCGCAGATCAAAACCGCGTCCGTGTATGTACCGCCGGTGTCCACACCCAATAGCAATGGCATATCGCATCTCTCGTTTTCGTCTTGAATAGGTGTAACGAGATCAATCTGAGGGACCAGTGCAAATGCGACGGCGTAGAGTCGCAAATGATCAGATCATAGCAATGATTGGCACCGCACGAGGCGCTGCCATATCTGAATTATGTGTCCGACTTGTCTTCGACGGCGATGACTTCGGCGTGAGTCACTTCGACAGCATCTTCGACGACTTCTGATTGAGGCGTCCCAACCAACAACGGCAACATTTCAGTCGCAGCTGGCATAGTAACCTCGCCGGCAGGTGGAGTCTTCCATGTCAGCGTATCAAAGGATCCACAGTTGTCACAAGTCGGTGACCAAGCCGCATGGATATTCGAGCAATTGTCACAAATCCATTGCGGCCCACGGGGCGCACTAAGCGCTCGGGTCAACCAACCGCGAACCACCGCGTCGTCTGCACCGGCACCACGTTCGATGGCTGCCATGATGGCAAGCGAGCGCGCAGTCGGTTCTGTAGTCGCCAGTTCACCCAATGCACGGCGCGCTTCGGGAAAATCTTCGTTGGCGATGTGAAGTTCGGCCATCAACATCTGTGTTTCTGCATGATTAGGATGCGCCCTGGCGAGAGCACGGAAACGCTTTATCCGTGCAACCGGCGTTTCATCCGGTGCAATCTCTGCAAACGCTGCGCCTAGATCAGGGTGAGGTTGCGCCTCCCAAGTTTTCTTGAGAACGCGGGCAGCATAACGCGGTTGACCTTGCTCAATGTAACTACGGGCGGCCATGACAGCGGCTGGGATCAAATCTGGCGATAGGCGGTTTGCCTCGATTGCTGCTTCGCGGGCTTCAATACTTTCGCCAGAACCCAGAATGTCGCGGGCTTCGGACAACGCGAGAACGGCATCGCGACGGCGATGTACATCACGTGGCAGTGACCCAGACTTGAGTTTAGCCGACAGCGTTCTGCGCGCGCCAGCCCAATCAGAGCTATCAGCCTGAAGCTTGAGCAGGGTGTCTTGAATTTCGACATGCTTGGGCTTCAAGGCGAATGCTTTTTCAGCGAGCTTTAGCGCTGTGTCAGTATCACCGGCCTGGAGTTTTTGTTTCATAATGCCGCGTACACCAACGAACCGAGTGCGGTCATCTTCGAGCAGTCGCTTGTAGGTCTGCTCTGCTTTGACCCGATCACCGGCCATTTCGGCAGCTTGGGCCGTCAGCAGGTTCGTAAGCTCTGGGCGTTCAAGATATTTCTCGGCACGTGATGCTTTGGCCAACGCAACACGGCCTTCGCCAGAGGCGAGCGCCATCATACCATCAGACAACGCGTCAAAACCCTTGCGTTCACGGTTGCGGTTAAAATAGCGAGAGATCGCAGTCTCGTCACCGTTCAGAAATTTGAATGTCGCCACAAGCAGACCGAAAATTTTGAAGCCAAGCCACACGAGGAAAATGATCGCGATAGCACCCAGAACAAGATGCAAAACCGAAAGTTCGAACTCTTGCCCAGCGATCTCGACAACGGCGCCACCTTCGATTTGCATCAATCGCTCGACCCCCAAGGCCAGCGCCGCAACAATCGCGACAAAAAACAGAATTTTAAACAAAGAAAAAATCATCAAGCGGTCCTTAGTTCGAGCCTAGCGAGCCGGCGAGTTCGCCTACTGCATTTAGAGCATCAGTGCGCGCGGTAACGCTCGCAATCCATTCGGTGAGTTCAGCGCGGCCAACCTCTGGCAGCGTTTCAATTTCGGCTAGTGCGTCGGTCAAACGCCCCTCATCAACTGCACCCTGAACTCGAGACAAAACTGCGTCGGGATCATCGCCTTCACGAGGCTTCGTTGACCGTGCGCCAAACTGGGATTTGAGAAATCCACTTATCCCTGATTCCGGCGTTTCGGATCGAACACTTGCCAAAGCGGCACGGGCAGCATCAGGGAATCCGTCTTGGATAGATTTCATTGTTGGAACACCATCACCAGCGACTGAGTTCAGCGCATCCGGAATCGGCACTTCGATGACTGACGTCAAGTCAGCCAGCGCAGAATCAAACGGCTCGCCCACGTCGATTGCGGCCTGAACCCGAGCAAGCGCGGCGCGGGCCGTTGCATCATTCGCCGAGGCAATTACATCTTCTTGTACTGATGACGCCTGATCCAGGACAGTCTGTATTTCACCAGTTTGGGTTTCGATCATCGCGCGAAGGTCAGCGATTTCACGATCATACGCAGCAAACGCTGTTTCGGTCAGGCTGCTGTCGGCGGCAGGTTGCTTTTCCACCTCAATCAATCGGGTATCGATAGCTGTCAGCTGACTACTGATCTCTGTGTTTTGATCGGCCAAAGCCGCGAGATCTGCACTTAGATCAGGTGCGGCGTCTGGAATGTTGATCGCAGAAATCTGATCGCGCAAGGCCGCCAGGTCAGCGTTCTGTTGCTCGATCTGCGCAACAAGTGGAGCGTTTCCACTACCAAAGAAGGGGCCAAAATACTCGGACGCAGCCACGCCAAACCCTGCGGCTACAGCACCACCCAGTATGAGCGGTAGGAAACCGCCACGGCGTGGCTCTTGGCTTGCAGCGGACGTGGCCAATCCTGGTTCAAATAGGTCTTCGGCGGCCCCGCCATCGTTGAAATCTTCAACAACGACTTCATCACTTTGAAGTGCCTCTTCGACAGCCTCTGACGAGATTTTGGATTGTACGTCTTCTACAACTTCAACCGCGTCTTCGGCAGACGCATCAATAGCGCTTTGGTTATCAACTGCGTCGACGGCATCAGCGACCGCGGATTTGATATTCGTTTTACTACGGGGTTTCCACGATTTGGCCAAGACACACTATCCTTTATCGAATCCATCACCGCAATAATCGGCAACAGGTGTGAATCTAACCTGACACAGAGCCGCTCTCAAGCCGATGAGGCTGCGACAGAAGGGCTTCAATTTCAGTAAGCATCGCATCCGCTGTTGGGCGTGCTGCAACACGGGGCGGATGTGTCTGCATTGATCCAAGAGCATCGAGAACAGCTTGGCTCATCCCAATCGGGTGAATCGGCGCAGAGAACGGGCCTTGGGCTAAGAGTAGGCTGGCCGTGCGCGGCGAAAATAGGGGAAGGATGATCGGCTTTTCACCGTTCAACGCTAATTTCGCATCAGCCGAGAGCGGTTGTTCGCGCTGATCATAGGCTATCCATTCGCTCGCTTGATGTCCTTGAGCGGATAGTTTGGCGACCAGATCACCAGAGGTATGGACCCCTCGCACATGGACAAGCGGCCCGATTTCATCCCTGCGATTGATAAGCGACAACAAGTCATCAACGTCACCTTTGGCTGATTTAGTGACATATCCCAGCTCGCTCGCAATTTGCGCTGTACGATCTCCCACGCAAAACACAACGATTCCTTCTTGTGTTTCAGGAAGGCGTCGCGCACCGTTTTGCGAAGTCACAACAAAGCTACTGTCGGCAGGGGTTTCCGGCATATCCGCTGTTGGAACAATTTCAATCAGCGACGACACGACAATGTTGGCCGAAAGGCCCTCACAACGCTTTGCCGTCTCGAGCGATTGCTCAAAGGGTCGAGTTAGGAGAAGTGTGGCGCGCATGTGCTGGTGTCTCTGTCCAATATGACCCAATATGGGTGATGTTAAACAATGCCCAACAACGCGCAACACCCCAGACCTGTTATGACTGATCCGATCTATATGCTTGGCCTAGAAAGCAGCTGTGACGACACCGCTGCCGCAGTCGTGCGGGCGGATCCTACTGGGACAAAGATACTGTCGTCTGTTGTGATTGGGCAAACAGAATTACATGCCGCATTTGGCGGTGTCGTCCCCGAGATCGCAGCACGCGCACATGCTGAAAAGATTGATATTGCGGTGAAACAGTCACTGATTGAGGCGAAACTGGGCTTGGGCCAGTTGTCTGCTGTCGCTGTTACATCTGGTCCTGGTTTGATCGGCGGCGTTCTGTCAGGCGTAATGTGTGCCAAAGGCATTTGCGCGGCTTCTGGATTGCCTTTGATCGGCGTGAATCACCTCGCCGGTCACGCATTGACGCCACGTCTAACGGATGACGTTGCCTACCCATATCTCATGCTTCTGGTGTCAGGGGGGCACTGTCAGTTTTTGATCGCCCATGGCGCCGATCGCTTTAGTCGAATCGGTGGAACAATTGATGACGCCCCTGGCGAGGCATTCGATAAGACCGCAAAAATCCTAAGCCTGCCACAACCCGGTGGTCCAAACGTTGAGTCATGCGCAAAACATGGCGACGAAACGCGATTTGCTCTGCCTCGACCGCTTTTGGATCGAGCCGGTTGCGATATGTCTTTCTCTGGCCTCAAGACTGCATTGATCCGTGCTCGCGATAATGTGGTCATCGATGGCACCCTGACCCAAAAGGATCAGGCTGATCTATGCGCATCGTTTCAAGCCGCCGTTTCAGATGTATTGGTTGAAAAAACGCGCCGCGCTCTGTCCATGTATCTGGAACATAATCCCGCGAACCCAACGCTCGCTGTTGCGGGGGGCGTCGCCGCAAACAGACATATTCGTTCGGCGTTAGAGTCGCTTTGCACTGAGTTAGAGACGGATTTTTTAGCTCCACCTCTGGCACTTTGTACGGATAACGCCGCAATGATCGCCTATGTTGGTGTTGAAAAATTCCTCGCAGATGACTTTGATGATCTAACGCTGTCGGCTCGACCGCGTTGGCCGTTGGATCAAAGCAGCCCTTCAATGTTGGGATCCGGAAAAAGGGGCGCAAAGGCATGACAATCTCTGTGATCGGTGCAGGTGCTTTTGGCACGGCGCTCGCTGTCGCACTGTCTAGCAAACATGATCGTATCGGACTTTGGGCTCGTGACGCCAATCACGCCCTAGAAATGCAGGAAACGCGCAGCAATGAGCGAAGGTTGGCTGGGATCAACTTGCCCAAGGGTTTGGCGATTTCCGCTGATCTGGCCGATTTTCACGATGAAAACACCCTGCTGTTGGCGACACCCACGCAAACTTTGCGGCCGTTTCTAGAGACTCACCGTCAATGGTTGGCCGGCAAGACACTGGTGGCGTGCTGCAAGGGGATTGATGTTCAGACGATGACTGGCCCCAGTCAATTGATCCAAGAGATTTGCCCCAATGCCACGCCTGCAATCCTGACTGGTCCAAGTTTCGCGCATGACATCGCGCGCGGACTTCCAACGGCGCTGACCCTCGCGAGCGCGAACGAGACGTCAGCCATGATCCTGCAGGACAGCCTCTCGACCAACACGATGAGGCTGTACCGAAGCACGGATATGATCGGTGCCGAACTAGGCGGTGCGCTGAAGAACGTAATCGCGATCGCCTGTGGTGCTGCAATGGGTGCGCGCCTCGGTGAAAGCGCGCGCGCCGCGCTGATGACGCGTGGTTACGCTGAAATGACACGTATGGCGAAAGCGTTAGGTGCCGAAGCTGACACCTTAGCGGGGCTGTCTGGCTACGGGGATATGGCGCTTACTTGTACTTCTGAAGGATCGCGCAACTACCGTTTTGGTCTCGCGATCGGGTCGCATCACCCATTTGATGCCAAGACAACTGTTGAAGGCGCTGCAACTGCCCAAGCAGTCACTAAACTGGCCCAATCAATGGAAATTGAGATGCCAATCTGCGCTGCCGTGGCGGGGCTGGCGATTGGAACATTAACTGTGGAAACCGCGATGCAGGTGCTTCTGTCACGCGCCCTAAAGGAAGAATAGATATGTTGGTTGCGATCATGTGCCACGACAAACCGGACCACTTGGAGGTACGGAAGGAGAACCGTGCTGCGCATCTTGCGTACATCGAACGGACAGGCGTTGTGAAAATGGCTGGGCCCTTGATGGATTCAAATGGATTGATGTTTGGGTCCTTGATCGTGCTCGACGTGGATTCAATGAACGATGCAGAGCAATGGGCAGCGAACGATCCGTATTCCAAGGCGGGGTTATTCGAGCAGAATCGTATTCACGAATGGAACAAGGTGATTGGGTGATGGCATTTTGGCTGTTTAAATCTGAGCCTTCAGTTTGGTCCTGGGACGATCAAGTGGCCAAGGGTGATGCAGGCGAAGAATGGGACGGAGTCCGCAATTATCAGGCCCGAAATTTCATGCGCTCAATGGCCATTGGTGATCGTGGTTTTTTCTATCACAGTCAAAAGGACAAAGAGATCGTCGGGATCGTCGAGGTTTGTGCAGAGGCTCATCCAGATAGCACGACAGACAATGATCGGTGGGAATGTGTTGATATCAAAGCCGTTGAACCACTGTTGCAACCGATCTCTTTGGATCAAATCAAAGGCGACGAACGGCTGGCCGAAATGGTATTGGTCAAAAACTCTCGTTTGTCCGTTCAGCCTGTGACCGAAAATGAATTTGCCTTGATTTGCACGCTAGGTGGCGTCTCAGTCTGATAAGGCAAAACCGTAGCCTCATCCAACATAGGATTGCATATTCAGAGCAATTCATAGGGAAGAGGGACAAATTATGGAATTTCTAAACGTGATTGTGGCCGCAGCTGGTGGCTGGATCTTTGGCGCCATTTGGTACGGCGTGATGGGCAAACAATGGATGGCCGCCGCTGGTTTGACCGAAGAAACCATGAACAAGGCTAACATCACTGCCTTCGTTGGTAGCTTTGTTGCGGCAATTCTGGTCGCGGGCATGATGCGCCATGTGTTTCAGTTTGCACGGGTAGAGACGGTTTTGGAAGGCGCCAAGAATGGTTTGGGGCTAGGATGTTCATCGCAACACCATGGCTGACGACGAACTATTTGTTCGCACAACGCCCACGTGCATTGATCGTGATTGATGGTGTGTACGCGACGATTGGCAGTACCGTTATTGGCGCGATCTTGATGATGTTCTAAAAGCAAAGAGGGTTCCGGCAAGACGCTGGAACCCTCTCTTCACCCACGTGCTCCCAATGCACCACACGTGTATTTGAATTTGGTTCCGGCCGTCCTGGCCAGAGTGGCTGATACGATCATTTGGCTGTCCAAGGCAAAAGAGTTGTACCAACAAACCGGCTCAAACTTTAGCTAGATACAAAAACGCCCGCTCGGCCAATCAGGCAGAACGGGCGTCTTTTTTGTCTGTCGCGGGGTTTAGCCGTAGACGGATTCTTTGCCAAAGTGCTTGGTCAGCATATAGTAAACCACGGCGCGGTACTTGTTGCGCTCGGATTTGCCGTATGTCTCGATGACCGAGTTGATGGCTTCCATCAGCTGTGGACCGTCTGCCAGACCCAGCTTTTTCATCAGGAAGTTGTTTTTGACTGTCTCAAGCTCGGAAGCTTGGCTGCCAGCAACGGTCGATGCGTCAGCGTTGTAGATTGCAGGGCCGCAACCGATAGTGACCTTAGTCAAAAGGTCCATATCGGGGGTCATCCCGCATTTGTTTCTGAGATCATCTGCGTACTGCACGATCAGATCGTCACGTTTTCCCATGGTTCGTCTCCCAACTATTGATGCCGGGCAAATGCCCAAGTTTTCCACAAAATCTGTGGCTGTGCCTGAATCTAAGGGTGAAAGGGCGCATCGGTAAAGGGGGAAACAATGAAAAGACACGTCACCGACAGAGACCCCAACCCGTATTCTGTAGATGAAAGTGATCCGCGTGAAGTCGATTATAATCTGGCCCAAGCGTCACACGGAACCATTCGCAGGCACTATTGCGGGCAGACTTAAGAAATTGAGCCTTGGGATCATTGCCATCCCAATCAGCGAGTAGGTCAATTTTTGCACCATCGGCCATCACAAAACCGGTCACATCAATAGCGTCTGTAGTCGCGTGCGTGCTCATCCTACCAGTGGCGCCATTGGTCGTCCGGATCTCTCGGCAGTTATAACTACCGATCTGGCGAATTTCAGCAACGCTCGTTCCAAGCAGCTGTTGCGCGGCAGGTTGCAAGGCATGACGTTCCCACATCGCAACACGCAATGCGATGGTACAGCTTGTCTCGAGCTTACGAATATCAGCGGCACCAATTCCGGTTAGGTCAACACGACCGCGGATAAAGCACTTGTCACTATCAACTCGGTCCTCCCGAAACCGGCCACGCACATCAGCATCCTGAGACCCCAAAACAGTGAGGCACGCCTCGGGGGACGCCACAGCGTTAGAGAGTTTCCATTGAGTCAGTGGGGTGACAGGATCAGTGATGCGCAGGGGCTCGACAGGATTCCATGCAGTCGGGATAGGAGATTGCGGCAAGGTCAACGCTTGGTACGCGATGTACCCAATACCGCCCAGTAGAACAAGAAACGCCGCCCAGCGCACGGCAGGGCGGCGTTTTGGATTTAGACCATTTGGCATATCGAAAGCTTAGTAACGGTAGTGCTCTGACTTGTATGGACCGTCGGTCGAAACACCGATGTAGTCAGCCTGCTCTTTGGCGAGCGGTGTCAATTTTACACCGATACGATCGAGGTGCAGACGCGCTACCTTTTCGTCCAAATGCTTGGGCAAGATGTAGACGTCGTTCTTGTACTCGTCGCCTTTAGTCCAGAGTTCGATCTGTGCCAAAACCTGATTGGTAAAGGACGCAGACATCACAAACGATGGGTGACCTGTCGCGTTGCCGAGGTTCAGCAAACGACCTTCAGAAAGCAGAATCAAGCGGCTGCCTGATGGCATCTCGATCATGTCGACTTGCTCTTTAATGTTGGTCCATTTGTGGTTCTTCAGGCTTGCGACCTGAATTTCATTGTCAAAGTGACCAATGTTACCAACGATCGCCATATCCTTCATCTCGCGCATGTGCTCGATGCGGATGACGTCTTTGTTGCCGGTTGTTGTGATGAACACATCAGCGGTGCTGACAACGTCTTCGAGCAGAACAACTTCAAAGCCATCCATAGCCGCCTGAAGCGCACAGATCGGATCAACTTCAGTGACCTTAACACGAGCGCCTGCGCCAGCGAGAGATGCGGCAGAACCTTTGCCAACATCACCGTAGCCCATGACAACGGCAACCTTGCCGGCCATCATTGTATCAGTCGCACGGCGGATGCCGTCGACCAGCGATTCCTTACAACCGTATTTGTTGTCGAACTTCGACTTGGTCACACTATCGTTCACGTTAATCGCAGGGAAAGGCAGCTGGCCCTGTTTCACCAATTCATAGAGACGGTGAACGCCTGTCGTTGTCTCTTCCGAAACGCCTTGGATCTGGCCACGCATTTTGGTGAACCAGCCTGGGCTCGCAGCCATACGTTTTTTGATTTGCGCAAAGACCGCTTCTTCTTCTTCAGATGTCGGAACTTCGATCAGGTCAGTCTCGCCATTCTCAACACGTGCGCCAAGCAGGATGTAGAGTGTTGCGTCGCCACCATCGTCGAGGATCATGTTTGGGCCGTCTTCGAACATGAACGATTTGTCGAGGTAGTCCCAATGCTCTTCGAGCGACTGACCTTTGATCGCGAAGACCGGCGTACCGCCAGCGGCAATCGCCGCGGCTGCGTGGTCTTGGGTCGAGAAGATGTTGCACGATGCCCAGCGCACGTCAGCGCCCAGAGCGACCAGTGTCTCGATCAGAACGGCGGTCTGGATCGTCATGTGCAGCGAGCCCACGATCCGTGCACCAGTCAAAGGTTTGCTTTCGCCATATTCAGCGCGCAGCGACATCAGGCCCGGCATTTCGGTTTCAGCGATGTCTAACTCTTTACGGCCAAAATCAGCCAGTGCGATATCTTTGACGATATAATCAGTCATGTCAGGCTCCTGCCTCATTAATGAAACTGCCGCCTCTTAACAGCGGTTTGACATGTTCACAATGACCTTGAAGCCGCAGGTCGAGTTGCTACGCTAGTGGAAGAATTTTGAGGAGTGTCCCATTGGCACAACCACCCCGCGCATGGCAGCGCATGTTATCCGGACGTCGTTTGGACCTGCTTGATCCGACACCCATGGATATCGAAATTGAGGATATCGCCCACGGGCTAGCTTTTGTGGCCCGTTGGAATGGTCAAACGATGGGTGACTATGCCTATTCAGTCGCTGAACACTCTTTGTTGGTTGAGCGTATCTTTCACCTGCAAAACCCCAGGGCTTCGGTCGCGTCTCGTTTGGCTGCGCTCTTGCACGACGCACCGGAATACGTGATTGGCGACATGATTAGTCCAGTAAAGGCGGCCGTTGGGCCTGGTTATGAGGATCTAGATGACCGATTGACCGCGGCTATCCACATTCGGTTTGGTTTGTCTGCCAAAACGCCAGCAGCGATCAAGAAGGAAATCAAGAAAGCCGACAAGATCAGCGCGTGGCTTGAGGCCGTTCGTATTGCCGGCTTTACACAGGGCGAGGCAGACAAATTCTTTGGCAAGCCTGACGAAGCGTTGACCTCAGGTCTAGATATTCGGCTACGGCCACCGACAGAGGTGCGCATCGACTTTACCAAACGTCACCACGATCTAATGGCGCAACTATGATTGTCAGAACGGCGACTCCTTCCGACGCACAAGATATGGTTTCCCTGTTGCAAGAAGTTGTTGACGCTGGCGGCACGACAGCAATCCAAGGGATCGTTCCAACGGACTACTTTGACGCTATCATTACTGGGGCGGGCGAGACGACATGCTGTTTTGTGGCCATTGCCCCAAAAGATATGATCGCTGGTTTGCAATACGTCAGACACAGTGCAAACCTACCACCAAATGTTGGAAGCATCGCTACTTTCGCGCTGTTAGGGGCGACGCAGCGCGGCATTGGGGCCATGTTGTTCAAAGCAACTCTTCAAGAGGCGGCTAGCATTGGATTCATCGAAATCGACGCGACGATCCGTGCAGATAATACCAGCGGCCTAGCGTACTATTCCAAACTGGGCTTCAGTGACTTCGAGGTAAGTCGTGACGTCCCACTTGCCGATGGCAAGCGGGTTGACCGGATTAGCAAGCGATTGACGCTCTAGTTATCTCGGGCTTCGTTTTGCGAGAATGCGCTGCAATGTCCGGCGATGCATATTTAGACGTCGCGCAGTTTCAGAGACATTTCTGTCGCACAGCTCGTAGACCCGCTGAATATGTTCCCAGCGCACACGGTCTGCGCTCATCGGATTTTCTGGGGGTGGGGGAAGGCCATCGGTGTTCGCAAGCAGGGCATTCATAATGTCCGCCGCATCTGCAGGCTTGGACAGATAATCTGTCGCGCCGATTTTGACCGCGGCCACGGCTGTCGCGATGGCGCCATAGCCCGTTAGGACGACGATACGTGCATCCGGCCTACGATCGCGCAGCACCTCGACCACATCCAGACCATTGCCATCTTCCAGGCGAAGATCCACGACAGCGTATGCTGCGGGACGTGCTGTGGAAATTGCCTTGCCTGCGGCAACAGAGCCCGCCGTTTCAACATCAAACCCTCGCTTTTCCATCGCTTTGGCGAGCCGTTTCAGAAACGGCTCATCATCATCCACCAACAAAAGCGTCTTGTCAGGTCCAAGGTCAAAGAGTTCAGTCATAGTCGCACCGTTCAGTTACGTCCTCACCCTGAAAGATAGCCTCTCACAGAGTTAGGTCAAATTACGCGGCTGCCTCGACAAAGCATGCCATTTGATCGGCCATCTTCTCGGGACCGATGTCATTTCGAAAGAATTCAACAAGGCCGACGTCTGGGAACATCAAATAGCTAAATGTCGAGTGATCCATGAGATAGTAATCAGGATCATCGCCTTCTTGTTTGCGATAGTAGGTGCGATAGGCGGTCGATGCTGATTTCACCTGTTCCGGTGACCCCGTCAGGCCAACCATCCGTTCGTGAAAATTGGCGGCGTAGTCAGAAACCGTTTGCACATCATCCCGCTCCGGATCGATCGAAATAAAGACGGGTTGAACCATCATGCCTCTGTCTTCTTCAAGGATCTCGATCGCAACCGTATTACGCGCGACGTCGAGCGGGCAAACATCTGGGCAAAAGGTGTACCCAAAGTAGATGAGGCTCGGTTGATCGATCACCTCTTCGCTGGTCACTGTGACACCGTCGCCGTTGACCAACGTGAACGGTCCACCAATATCACCACCTGCAACCTGCGATGCGCGGCATTGGGCGAAGACGTCTGCGTCACGATCCACAAGTGTGAATAGATAGGCTCCACCTATCAGTGCAACAACTGTGGTGCCTGCGGCGATAGCTGCGATTTTTGACATGAATGCCCCCTATTCAGTTCGTCGCATTGATCGATTGCGAAACGCCGAATATCAAGAGGGTAGATAGTCCACTCATAGAATTGTGAAATGATGACGGCGCAGACACCCCAATTTCTTCTCGAAACCCAACGCAGCAACTGGGTCCGCTTGCGTACCTTAGTTATTTTGCGCTGGTTTGCCGTTGTTGGTCAAAGCATCGCCATTGTCTTTGCCTACAGCTATTTCGAGCTGCAAATTCCGATTGGACTGTGTGCAACCGCAGTTGGTGTCGCCGTTTTGGGCAACTTGATCGCGATCTTTGTCTATCCTGAAAACAAGCGCCTATCCGACCGAGAGGCATTGTCGATGTTGGCATTCGATGTCCTGCAGTTAGGTTTCTTGTTGTTCCTAACCGGTGGGCTTCATAATCCCTTTGCAGTGTTGATACTCGCACCCGTGACAATTGCCGCGACATTTTTGCATTTGCGGCAAACTGTGTTGCTTGGGTTGTTCGCAATTCTGCTGATCACCTTTGTTGCCGAATTTCATATCCCTATTGAAACCAATGAAGGCTTCATATTGAGATTCCCAAGCATCTTTTTGTTCGGATTCTGGTTAGCTTTGGTAATTGGGGTCGTATTTCTGGGCATCTATGCACACCGTGTCATCACAGAGATGCACAACATGTCTGATGCATTGGCCGCCACGCAGCTTGCGCTGGCCCGTGAACAAAAACTGACCGACTTAGGTGGGGTGGTCGCAGCCGCGGCGCATGAGTTGGGAACACCACTAGCAACCATCACACTGGTCAGTTCCGAGCTGATGAATGAATTGGACAAGGGCAGCGAGAAATATGACGACGCGGTTTTGATCCGCGATCAGGCGGATCGATGTCGCGATATCCTGCGGTCCATGGGACAGTCTGGCAAAGACGATCTGTTGCTCAAACATGCCCCTCTCGAAACCGTGGTCCAAGAGGCTGCGGCCCCTCATGTCAGCCGAGGCAAGCTTGTCAATTTTGTCGTCAAATCTGATGCTGATGACAGACAGCCCACAATTCTGCGCAAACCGGAAATCATCCACGGCGTCCGGAACCTGATCCAAAATGCGGTTGATTTCAGCACTAGCGAAGTTGTCGTTGAAAGCCGCTGGACCGAAGATACTATTTCCATTCGCATCTCAGACGATGGTCGCGGGTTTCCATCCCATGTCATTGGTCGGCTTGGTGATCCATTCTTGAATAGGCGCCGCATCGGGCTGCGTCCGGGGTATGAGGGAATGGGCCTAGGTCTCTTTATTGCCAAAACATTGCTTGAACGGTCTGGTGCGACGCTGACCTTTTCGAACGGAGGTCAATCAAGAAAATCCTCTGCACTGGCGGGCGCGATCGTCGAAGTCATTTGGCCTCGCAATGAGGTCGAGACACCATTTCATGGCGAAACGAAAGCACTGGGCGAGAACCAACAATTCGAGCTCTAATGACCGGACGGTAGGTTTAAGACCTCATTAACCAAAATGAACGACGCTGATCTGGGATGAACAGAATCAGGATTGGCGATGCTCGGCATTTGGCCCCTCAATTTCATTGGCATAATTCTAACGTCTCTCACTTGTGCTGCCTTACTCTTGGCCGGTCTTTCAATTTTGGCACGGCGACCAAAAGCACGTACAACGACATCGTCAGGCCGTCTTAGCTCGGCCGTTTTTTTGTTCGATCGGGATGAATTGGTAGATGCGGCTCCAGATGCTCTCTCTTTGCTTTCGCGTTGCGCTCAGGAGCTGTCGGATTGGGATAAACTACTGTTTCTAGCTACCCCACGGTTCCCAGATTTGAAGGAACGATTGTTGTCGCTGGATGAAGAAGGTGGATTTTCCCTCGACGCAGAAGGCGTCAAAAACAGCAAGATCGAGGCAAAGTCATGGGATGGTTTGACCTGCCTCAAGATCACCGAAACCATTCCAGCGCCTGATTTTCAATATATTGATCCCCTCAGTCTAAACGCGCTCGAGGACGAACTAGAGACACTGCGTGGGTTGGCCGAAGATTCACCCCAACTGATCTGGAATTTGAACGCAAATCATCAGATCACTTGGGCCAATTCTGCCTACCTTACACTTGCAGAAGATATTGCCGGGCGGACCGAAACAGACGTTCCTATCTGGCCACCCCACCAAATTTTTCTGAGGATCTCGAAGTACCTGTCGGTCAGTCTTCGACAAAACGAAGAGTATCCGTGCTTGCCCCCGACAATGTTACCGACCTTCGGTTTGATGTCTCGAGCATACGAAGAAGGTCAGGGGCAATGCATTTTGCCAATAACGTAAATGCGTTGGTCAAAGCCGAAGAGGCGCAGCGCACCTTTGTGCAAACACTCACCAAGACGTTCGCTCATCTACCCTCAGGACTTGCGATCTTTGATCGGGCACGTCGATTGGTTCTGTTCAATCCAGCCTTGCATGAGCTTTCGACGCTGCCAGTCGAAACGCTCGCAACACGCCCGTCTCTACATGATTTTTTAGACGAAATTCGTGAGGCACGGGTTCTGCCCGAACCAAAAAATTACTCTACTTGGCGAGACAAAATTACGAGTATGGTAACCGCTGCTGTTGACGGTACATATTGTGAAACTTGGAGTCTGCCAAACGGTCAAACATATCGTGTTTCAGGCCGGCCGCACCACGACGGTGCTGTTGCATTTCTATTCGAAGACATCAGTGCCGACATCTCTTCGACGTGACGTTTCAGGTCGCAAATTGAATTGGGCCAGAATGTCATCGATGCGCTGCCTTCCGCGATCGCCGTGTTTTCCAACCTCGGGACATTGACCCTTTCGAACGCGCAGTTCGATCAGCTTTGGAAGATTGATCATACGCTCGCCGATCTGACCATCAAAGATGCGACCCGTTTGTGGCAATCACTTGCGATGCCTACACCTGTTTGGGAGAATCTCAAGGTCCACGTGGAAACTGTAGGCGACAAGTTAACTTGGTCCGAGAGCATCCAACTTAAAGACGGCAGAGTATTGTTATGTTCTGTCGAAACCCTCTCTGATGGCAGCACGATGTGTAGCTTTACTCTGAGCCAAATTGAAACAAGGGTCGAAGACCAAGACATCGCCTTGCTGACCGCACGACGCGGATAGCGCTTGCTGGCAGAATCTGCGTGCATAATATGGCGCCATGACATCTACCGCTCACATCGATCTAAGTCTGCCTAGCCCAGGCGATACAGCGCGACTGGCCGAGCAATTCGCAGCAATTGTTGGGCCGGGCGATACGCTATTGCTCGAAGGTGAAATCGGCGCGGGTAAGTCACACTTTGCACGCAGTCTAATCAAATCGAAAATTCCAAACGTAGGCGATGTCCCATCTCCAACTTTTACATTGGTGCAGACCTATCAGGATGGCGACTTGGAGATTTGGCATTGTGATCTTTATCGGCTCACCCATCCGGATGAGGCTGTTGAGTTGGGGCTGCTTGAGGCGTTTGAAACGGCGGTTTGTCTCGTCGAATGGCCTGATCGGATGGGACCGGACGTCCCATCCAAGGCGGTGACGCTGCGATTTGAAGCGATGCCTGATGGTCACCACGTCCAAATCACATCTCGAGATATCAATTGGATCAAGCGTTTCGAGGCGATCCATGTCTGAACGATCCGAGAGCATCACCGGTTTTCTCATCAGTTCCGGATGGGCTGATGCAACAAGAACAACAATCACCGGCGACGCTTCAAATCGGCGCTATGAACGATTGCGCAAACCCGACGGTCAAATTGGGATCCTGATGGACGCACCTGTCGAAACGAATGTGCCGATCAAACAATTTATCGACGTATCGAATTGGTTGAGACAACAGGGGCTATCTGCGCCCACATGTCATGCTGTTGATCACAATGGCGGGTTGGCTGTCTTTGAAGATTTTGGTGCGAACATTGTCGCCGGCTTGGCAGATCAAGATCCCGCAAGAGAGCTGGATTTGTACAGAACAACACTGGATGTTTTGCTACACCTCGGCAACTGCACCCCAATGAGTGAATTACTCGAGTTTACTCCCGAACACGCCGCTGGAATTTGCAATATTGCATTTGAAAAATACGGTCGGTTTCATCCAGCTACTCACGGCCACCAAGATCTAACGCTCGCCGTTCTTCAAGGGCTATTAGAACATCACGCTCCTGAAACTAACACAGTCGCGCTTCGCGATTTCCACGCTGAAAACCTGATCTGGCTTCCAGACCGGAATGGCATTCGTTCGATTGGTCTGCTTGATTTTCAAGACGCCGTTGTTGCGCATCCCGCATATGATCTTGTGTCTCTGCTGACAGACGTTCGTCGTGAGGTCGCACCCGAAACCAAAGCTGCACTGGTTGAGAAGTTTGTCCACGCGACAGGCCGATCAATGGATGCATTCGGTCCGACGTTTGCAGTCATGAGTTTGCAGAGAAATCTCCGGATTCTTGGTGTGTTTGCACGTCTCGCTTTGGAGAACAGCAAAGCTTCATACTTGGATTTGATACCTAGAGTTTGGCGACACATCGATGAGGCCATTCAACACCCGATGCTTGCTGAGATTGAGCCTCTCGTTAGAAATGGATTGCCCGTTCCAACCAAAGATACTCTTGCGGGTTTTCGCGTATGAGCGGTGAAGTTACATCTGTTTTGTTTTTTGCAGCCGGATTTGGCACCCGAATGAGGCATCTTACTGCCAACCGCCCAAAGCCGTTGGTCGAGGTGGTCGGTTTACCGTTGATTGATCATGCGCGTGCATTGGCTGACGCCGCAGGGTTGCCAACGCAAATTGCAAACCTGCACTACAAATCTGAGATGCTAGAGGATCACCTACGCAACACCAATGTGCAGACGATCACCGAAAAACCTGAAATCTTAGAGACGGGTGGGGGGCTAAAGAATGTCAGGCACCTAGTGGACGGCGATGCAGTTTTTACCATGAATACTGATGCGGTTTGGCGCGGCCCAAATCCGTTTGAGGTCTTGAATTCCGCTTGGTGCCCCGAGACGATGGATGGGTTACTTTTGTTAATTCCTCCGGCGCAAACTCATGCACACGAAGGCGTTGGCAGCTTTGCAATGGATGAAACAGGCCGTCTTTCCTGGGATCCTATGCTCACCTACACAGGCGCACAAATCATCAAACATGATGGCCTGTCCGAGATTTCCGAGACTAGTTTTTCCATCAAGTTATTGTGGGAAAAAATGCTACGCACCCGCAAGTTGTTTGGTGTTGTTTATGATGGTAAGTGGTGTGACGTTGGCCACCCTGATGCTATCCCAGTTGCAGAGGCATTGATCCATGACGCCTAGGTCCCACGTCTTTGGCATTCCATGTGGTGTCGACTTTACCCAACACCTTGTTGACGGCTTGATCGAGCGTTTCGATCAAGATGAACTGAGTCATGTTGAGGTGTACGTAAACACACGTCGAATGCAGCGACGTATGAGAGAGATTTTTGATCTGGGTCCCGCGCGACTTTTGCCGCAGATAAAACTTGTCACGGATCTCGCCCGGGATCCTGTCGCGCTAGATGTTCCTGCTGCTGTCTCGCCGTTGCGCCGAAGGCTCGAGATTTCGACGCTCGTTTCTCAATTGGTTGATGCGCAGCCAGATATCGCCGCACGTTCATCGATCTTTGATTTGTCAGATAGTCTAGCCAATCTTATGGAAGAGATGCAGGGCGAAGGCGTCGATCCTGAAACAGTTGCCGCTCTGGATGTGTCAGATCAGTCTGGACACTGGGAACGGGCACTATCGTTTTTTCAGATCGTACAACGGTACTTTGGGGATACGTATGAACCCCCTGATGGCGAAGCACGCCAACGACTGGTCGTTGACCGACTGGT
Source organism: Thalassobium sp. R2A62 (assembly GCF_000161835.1). Lineage (GTDB taxonomy): Bacteria > Pseudomonadota > Alphaproteobacteria > Rhodobacterales > Rhodobacteraceae > Thalassobium. The sequence goes on along the minus strand of NZ_GG697169.2, from coordinate 2,473,699 downwards.
CGACCAATGGGCCGCAAGCCCGCCAAATTCTCCGATCGTCGTCGCGGGTTCAACTGGATCGCGTGGTGCGACGTTTGATTTCATGACGGCTGTCGCACAGCTACCGCACGGAATGCTGGTCTTGCCAGGTTTCGATGCACATCTGCCTGATCCCATTTGGCGCAGATTGAAGGATGCGCTGACGTCTGAGGATCATCCCCAATACCGGTTCGCACGCCTTTTGCAGCGACTAGAAATTGATCCAAGCGCGGTTGACGATTGGTCAGTCCACTCACAACGCCCACATTCAGATCGAAATCGATTGGTGTCTTTGTCATTGCGACCAGCCCCGGTGACAGACCAGTGGCGAATCGAAGGGCGAGAGTTTGAAGACCTGCGAGAGGTCACCGCTCCACTTACTTTGATCGAAGCTTTTACACCTCGAGAAGAGGCGCTCGCCATCGCGCTGAGACTAAAGAAAGCAGCGAATGACAGACAGAAGGCGGCACTGATCACGCCAGATCGCATGTTGGGACGCCAAGTTACGGCAGCTTTGCAGCAGTGGGATATAACCCCAGATGACAGTGCTGGCTTGCCTCTGCAATTGACCGCACCCGGTCGGCTTTTACGTCATGTCGCAAGCGTACTTTCTCGAGATATGACCAGTGAGATATTGCTTACGTTGTTAAAGCACCCGTTGGTTCACACTGGCGATCCAGCTAGGGGCGCACATCTGCTATGGACGCGCGAGCTTGAGTTGTACATTCGGCGCAACGGTCTTCCTTTCCCCGATGCAGAAACGCTGCGCCAATGGGCACATGCGCGTGACACCGATGACGGTCGTGTTGCGTGGTCCGAGTGGATTGCAACAGTCATAAGCTCAATCGAAGACACCCCAAGCCATACGACGCTCGAACAACACTACTTAACCCATTTGTCTCTGACTGAGGCTCTGGCTACTGGTCCAAACGGCCAAGATACAGGCGAGCTCTGGCTCAAAGATGCTGGCATCGAAGCCGCCAAAATCTGCGAAATGTTCAGCGAACACGTTGCATATTCAGACGCCATGACGGCGGGCGACTATGCTGATCTTTTTGGATCCGTTTTGTCGGGTGGAACTGTACGATCTTCGGTCAAATCCAATCCATTGATCAGAATCCTAGGTACCCTCGAAGCCCGTGTAAACGATGCCGACCTCGTAATTCTAGGCGGGCTTAACGATGGTGTCTGGCCCGAACGTCCCACACCGGACCCATGGTTGAATCGCACAATGCGAGACAAGGCCGGCCTGCTATTGCCTGAACGTCGCATTGGTTTGTCAGCGCATGATTATCAACAGGCAATTGGTGCATCAGAAGTCTGGCTGACCAGATCGGTTCGGTCCGATGATTCCGAGACAGTCCCATCACGGTGGGTCAACCGATTGGTGAACCTGCTTGGGGGTCTTCCTGACCAGTACGGTTTAGACGCTTTGAAGGCCATGATCGCGCGCGGAGATACATGGATCAACTACGCGCGAGCGATGGATCAGCCGAATACAGTCACTAAGCCTGCCCAGAGGCCCTCTCCTTGCCCACCCATTTCGGCGCGACCGGTTCAGCTATCTGTGACCAGAATCAAGACTTTGATCCGTGATCCCTATGCAGTTTACGCTGAAAAGGTACTGGGGCTTCGGCCTCTCAATCCGCTCACCCCGTCGCCAGACGCACCGTTGCGCGGAACAACAATGCACAGCATTTTCGAACGGTTCATTAGAGAGCGCGGACCCGAGACGCTCGAGGAGGCGAGAACCCGCCTCATGACGATAGCCCGCACTGTCATGGATGCCGACACGCCGTGGCCTACCATCAGGGAAATGTGGATGGCGCGGTTAGACCGGATTGCTGATCAATTTCTGGCAGATGAAGCGAAACGAGTGAGCATTGCGACGCCTGTCTTATTCGAAAAACAAGGTGGGACACGGATTGATCATCTTGGGTTCACCCTAACAGCACGCGCGGACCGAATGGATCAGGACGACGCGCAAAACATTTACATCTACGACTACAAAACTGGTGCTGCCCCAACGAAGGAACAACAAACCTATTTTGACAAACAGCTCTTGCTAGAAGCTGCGATGGTCGAGCGCGGCGGTTTTGCTGAGTGGGTCGGGACCAGCTCTGTTGTTCAGGCCAGTTACATCGGGTTGGGTAGCGATCCAAAGGTGACCAGAGCACCTCTTGAAGACAATCCAACTAACGCTGTTTGGGCTGAGTTTGTGACACTTATGACGGCTTGGGCGCATGTCGATCGTGGCTACACAGCAAGGCGCGCGATGGAGCAGGATCGATTTGGCAGCGATTATGATCATTTGTCGCGTTTTGGCGAATGGGACCTGACGCAGGACCCCAACCCAGAGGGTGTATCATGACCGAATCCGCGCTGGAAAGACAGGTTCGGGCGGCAAACCCCAAAGCCTCTACTTGGTTGGCTGCGAACGCAGGGTCCGGCAAGACCCGTGTTCTCACTGATCGTGTCGCCCGCTTACTGCTGGACGAAGCAAAGCCAGAACACATCCTATGTTTGACCTATACCAAGGCGGCTGCAAGCGAGATGCAGAACAGGTTGTTCAAGCGGCTGGGCGCATGGACGATGATGGACGACGACAAATTGCGCGGCGAGCTATGTGATTTGGGTATCGAGTCCCGAATTGACACAAACACACTAGCGCGCGCTCGTGTGCTATTTGCCCAGGCGATTGAAACGCCTGGTGGTCTCAAAATTCAAACGATCCACTCTTTTTGCGCCTCACTTCTCCGCCGTTTCCCACTAGAGGCGGGTGTCAGCCCTCAGTTCGTAGAAATGGAAGATCGCGCAGCCAAGATGTTACGGGCTGAAGTGGTCGACGACATGGCGCGCGGCGACCACACTGCGGCGGTGTACGATCTGGCTAGCTATGTCTCGGACAGCGATCTCGATCGCGTCTTGATGCAGATCACAAGCCACAAAGAGAGCTTGGCCAAACCCCAGAAGAGCGAGGCTTTGAAGGCGGTCTTTGGGCTAGATCGCGATGCCAACGCACAAACACCGATCGACAAGATCTTTGGTGTCCTTAGTCAAACTGATACTCGCTCTTTTCTTGATGTCTTGGCCGCTGCATCTCCCACCTACCAAAAGATCGGGGTCGAGCTCGAAAGAACACTCAAGCAAGGCGCATCGACAGAGGGTTATCAGTGGCTAAAAAAGTCGTTCCTATATTCGGACGGTCGGTCAAAGGTCGGTAATTGGCCTCAAGCTAATCACAAGGGAGCAGTGGAGGCGTTTGAGCCGCTTCGCGGTGAGTTAGACACGTTTTTGGATGAAGTCTGGCAAGTATCGCAAATTGAGAAAGCAATAAGATCATTTGAAATGACCCAAGCACTTCATACCTTTGCGACCGCGTTTTTGCCGATGTACGAGGCCCGCAAACAACAACACGGTTGGTTGGATTTTGACGATCTGATCCTCAAGGCCAAATCCCTGCTAACCAACCCACAGGTGGCGCAATGGGTTCTGTTCCGTTTGGACGGCGGAATCGATCATATTCTCGTGGATGAGGCCCAAGACACGAGCCCAGCGCAATGGTCAGTAATCGAAAATCTCGCCCAAGAATTCACTTCGGGCGAGGGTGCACGACACGACGAACCGCGTACTCTATTCGTAGTTGGTGACAAAAAGCAGTCGATCTATTCGTTCCAAGGTGCTGATCCCAACGCTTTTGACACGATGCGGGACATGTTCAAGGAACGGCTAGAACAAATCGAAATTGGCCTGAACACCTTGTCTCTCGATTATTCATTCCGATCGTCTGAACCTATTTTGACACTCGTCGATCAGACGTTTTCTGGGGATCGAAGCGCCGGGCTAGAAAAGGACGTGTTTCATATCGCGTTCAAAAATCAGATGCCCGGTCGCGTTGATCTGTGGCCCGCAATCGAACCCACAAACACCAAGGAAGATCGCGACTGGTTTGATCCGATTGATCAGGTTGGGCAGGATCACCATTACGTTCAACTCGCGCGGGGGATTGCCGACGAAATTCTACGAATGAAGGCCCACGAGACAATACCGGACGAAGTCGATCGCGTTCCAATGAAGCGGCCTATCACCGAAGGTGATATTTTGATCCTCGTCCAAGGGCGCAACTCGGGGCTGTTCTCTGAAATTATCGCTGCTTGCAAACAACGTGGCCTCGCCGTCGCTGGAGCGGATCGTCTCAAGGTTGGGGCAGAGTTAGCGGTACGCGACATTACGGCGGTACTATCATTCTTGGCCTTGCCTGAGGATGATTTGTCTCTGGCAGGTGCGCTAAAATCACCCATCTTTGGGTGGTCTGAACAGGACCTCTATGATTTGGCGCACAAGCGGCCAAAGGGCCAATATTTGTCAGCGACCCTCAGAGAGCGCGCAAGCGAGTTTCCCAAGACCCGCGAGATCTTGGATGACCTTGATCGGCAGGCCGACTTTTTGCGGCCATATGATTTGATCGAGAGATTGCTGACACGCCACGACGCACGGGATCGTTTGCTCGGTCGTTTAGGCACCGAGGCCGAAGACGGCATCAACGCTCTGCTAGCCCAAGCGTTGGCATACGAACGCAGCAGTATTCCTAGTCTGACTGGATTCTTAGAATGGATGGCTGCCGGCGAGCTAGAGATCAAACGCCAGATGGACAACGCGGGCGACCAGATCCGCGTCATGACCGTGCACGGCGCTAAAGGTCTGGAGGCACCAATTGTATTTCTGCCAGATACGGCGAAGAAAAAACCAATGCCATTGCCCAAATTGACGACGTTGTCAGACACTGTTGTTTGGCGAGGCGCATCAACTGACGTTCCTCAAGTCATTTCAGATCGCACAGAACGCGAGCGACTCAAGCAAGAAGACGAGCGTCAACGTTTGCTATATGTTGCCATGACGCGAGCAGAGAAATGGCTGGTGGTCTGTGCCGCTGGTGATGTCGGCGGCGACGGGGACAGCTGGTACCAAGATGTCACGTACGGGATGTCACAGGCGGGTGCGGTTGATGAAACGTTTGTGATTGGGCAGGGCCTGCGATTTGCAAACGATGGATGGTCGGATCTACCGCTGAACCAACTGGTCAAGCCTTCGGCCTCAACGTCGAAGGTTCCAGACTTTGCAACCATCCCGACGCCGCAACACGATGACCCTTTGCCGACACTTTCCCCCTCTGATTTAGGAGGTGCAAAGGCGCTGTTCGGAGAGACCGAAACCGCTGATGATGGTACATCAAAGGAACGTGGTACAGCGATCCATCTGGTTCTCGAACACTTGCCCCATATCAAGCCAGAGGATCACAGTGTTGTCGCTGAAAATTTGCTGGGTACGGACAGCCCATTTCTTGCCGATGCAATCGAGACATCACAGCGATTGTTGGCCAAGCCTGAACTCAGCCATATTTTTGAAACCGGCACTCTCGCAGAGGTTCCAATCACTGCCAACCTAGACGCTCTAGATGGTCGCCGCATTCACGGAACAATCGACCGGTTGGTTGTAGATAGCGAAACCGTCACGGCTATTGATTTCAAATCAAACCGGATGGTCCCTGATGTCGTCGATAAAACGCCCGAAGGTATCTTGCGGCAGATGGGTGCATATCTCGCGGCGCTACGGTTGGTCTATCCGAGCAAGACTGTCTCAACTGCGGTACTGTGGACCGAAACAGGTGTACTAATGCCAATGCCTGATGAGCTCGTGCTTGGGGCTCTCGACCGCACGATCTTGTGATTGAACGTACGTGGTATACGACATTTGCTTGACCTTTTGAGGGGGCGTTCCTAGGTTCCCAACCTAACCTTTTTCGCCGCAGGAGATAACTGATGGCTACCGTAGCAGTAACAGACGCAACCTTTGATGCCGAAGTGCGGAACTCTGATGTTCCCGTTGTTGTAGATTTTTGGGCCGAATGGTGTGGCCCTTGCAAACAGATTGGCCCAGCGCTCGAAGAGCTGTCGGCTGAGATGGAAGGCAAGGTCAAAATCGTCAAAGTGAACGTCGACGAAAACCCCAATTCACCAGCTCAAATGGGTGTTCGCGGGATCCCCGCTTTGTTCGTGTTCAAAGGCGGTGAAGTTGTTTCAAACCGCGCAGGCGCCGCACCAAAGGCAGCACTGCAAAGCTGGATCGAAGACTCGATCTAAGTCGACAAGTTTTTGTAAGAAAGAGCGTCCTGATTGGGCGCCCTTTTTACATAGGCCATCCAGCATTCTGCATGGCCAAGCGTATGCGATCTGACACATCGGCCCGTCCAGCATTGATCGCCATTATTTGCCAAAACCAATACAGATAAGCCTCGTGGTTTGGGCTGTGGTTCGTTATCTGTTCAAACGCTGCGGACACTCCTATTTCCCCAACGTTGAGTCCGGCATGATGAAAGTCGATTTTCGCAAAATGGATCGATGGCTTGCCAAAGAAGTGAGCGAAGAATGCCGCAGACGAATTTTCCGCGACGACATAGTCGCATTCCGCCAGCATTTTCGCCATTGGTGCCGATGTGACTTTAAGCTGCGGGTGCTTGTTGATCAGTGTCTCTAGTTCCGCAATCTCATCTGTTGAATAGTTTTCATTAGGGTGAAGCGTTGCAATGATTGGGCGCTGTTGTTCATGGCCCAATGTTTCGCGCAGCATGTCCAACGGACTCATTGTCTGGAAGCTCCGATTGTCCAACACGCGCCCCTGCAAGGGCACGTAGACAAACCCGCTGCGCATCGGATTTTCGGCTTGGCCTTGGAACAACCACTTGCGCCAATTTTCGACGAAATCTCTGGCAAGGCCTTGGTCTATTTCCGTGGGTTCAAACTGTCTCTTTGCAACTGCCCATTCCCATCGCTTGGCATCTTTTTCGATCTGCCAAAATGGATAGGAATAGACTTTGCGCATTGTCAGGGCGTGGTCGTGGAACGGGTCGTCCATATGAAACATGGCGTATCCGTCATTCATCATGGACGCGATCCGTGCTTGTTTCGAGTTTTGCTCGTAGCGCACTTGGAAACCAGACGTCTCAGCAACGCGGGCAACCTTGGACACGAAACCATTTTGCTTGGCGTCGACCTGTTTCAACAGGCGTTTGCTAAGATAGAATGTGAGTGTCTTTTCGCTGTTCATACACTAGCGATACCCAAACCATTGCGGTCTCACAATCCAAGAGGCTTGTTCAACACGCATCGGACCGCCATATAAATGAGACGCAACACTGAGGTTTAACATGGCAGATAGTGATTTCCCCGGATGGCACGGCACCACAATCATTGGTGTGAAAAAGGGGGGCGAGGTTGTAATCGCCGGTGATGGTCAGGTGAGCCTAGGCCAAACCGTAATCAAAGGGACTGCGCGCAAAGTGCGTCGTCTGTCTCCCGGCGGACACGATGTCGTCGCTGGCTTTGCTGGCTCGACCGCTGATGCCTTTACACTGCTAGAGCGCTTAGAAGCCAAGCTTGAAGCGACACCAGGACAACTGGCGCGCGCCTCTGTCGAGCTCGCCAAGGACTGGCGCACTGACAAATATTTGCAAAAACTCGAGGCGATGCTGATTGTAACTGACGGTACAGACCTGTTGGTAATCACTGGTGCCGGCGATGTCTTGGAACCAGAGCATAATGTTGCGGCGATTGGATCAGGCGGCAATTTTGCTCTTGCTGCGGCACGCGGACTATATGACGGCGACAAACCAGCCGAAGATATCGCCCGCCAAGCTATGGCGATTGCATCTGACATCTGCGTCTACACGAACGGCAACCTGACCGTTGAGGTAATCAAACAATGACCGACCTGACCCCCCGCGAGATCGTCTCGGAACTAGACCGTTTTATTATAGGCCAAAACGACGCCAAGCGTGCCGTTGCGGTGGCGCTTCGCAATCGTTGGCGCCGCAAGCAACTGGGCGATGACTTACGCGACGAAGTTTACCCCAAGAACATTCTGATGATTGGCCCAACCGGCGTCGGCAAGACCGAGATTTCGCGACGGTTAGCCAAGCTTGCGCGCGCACCGTTTATTAAGATCGAGGCCACCAAATTTACCGAGGTTGGATACGTCGGTAGGGATGTGGAACAGATCGTCCGAGATCTGGTCGACGCTGCGATCATTCAGACGCGTGAAAACATGCGAGATGACGTCAAAGCCAAGGCACATAAAGCCGCTGAGGATCGCGTCGTCGCTGCAATTGCTGGTGAAGATGCCCGCGAAAGCACCCAAAATATGTTTCGCAAGAAGCTGAAAACTGGTGAGCTGGACAAAACGATTATTGAGCTCGAGCTCACCGACACATCAAACCCAATGAAAGGGATGGAGATCCCCGGCCAGCCCGGTCAAATGGGTGGAATGATGAATATCGGTGATATCTTTGGCAAAGCATTTGGCGGCCGAACCGTTAAGAAACGGATGACCGTTTCAGAGAGCTATGATGTTCTGATTTCCGAAGAAGCAGACAAACTGTTGGATGATGAAACCGTGACGCGCGCAGCGCTAGAGGCTGTTGAACAGAACGGCATCGTGTTTTTGGATGAAATCGACAAGGTCTGCGCCCGTGCCGATGCGCGTGGTGGTGACGTCAGTCGAGAAGGTGTTCAACGCGACCTGCTGCCATTGATCGAAGGCACGACTGTCTCGACAAAGCACGGAGCAATTAAAACAGATCATATCCTGTTCATCGCCTCTGGTGCATTTCACATCGCCAAGCCATCTGATCTCTTGCCCGAGCTTCAGGGTCGTTTGCCAATTCGCGTCGAACTTCGCGCGCTGACCGAATCCGATTTTATACGCATTCTGACTGAGACTGATAACGCGCTGACCCGCCAATACACCGCGCTCATGGGCACCGAAGATGTGACCGTTACATTCAAAGAAGACGGTATCGCAGCCTTGGCTAGAATTGCAGCCGAAGTAAACGAATCCGTCGAGAATATCGGCGCGCGCCGTCTCTACACAGTGCTCGAGCGGGTCTTTGAAGAGTTGTCGTTTTCGGCCCCAGATCGAAGCGGCGACGAGGTTACAATTGACCACGCGTTTGTCGAAGAGCATTTGGGCGAACTGGCCAAGTCCGCAGATCTCAGCAGATATGTTCTCTAGCGAATAAAGGCTTTCCTTTAGACACTGGCAAGGCGACAAAGCTGGATGAATTCCTTGTCGTTCTTCCGTGAAAACGCGCCTTTTCTCTGTGCTGGGTTTCTGCTGACCTTTGCCTCCAGTTTTGGTCAAACGTTTTTCATCTCGGTGTTTGCGGGCGATATCCAGCGCAGCTTTGATCTAAGCCATACTGCTTGGGGCGGCCTCTATATGATTGGGACGCTAAGTTCGGCAGTTCTGATGATATGGGCCGGAACGTTAACCGACACGTATCGGGTTCGGGTTCTTGGCAAAGCGATTATTGTTCTCTTGGCCTGCGCATGTCTCTCAATGGCGGCGTTACCCGGTGTTTGGTTCATTCCTGTTGCGATTTTCCTGCTCCGGTTTTCCGGCCAAGGAATGCTAAATCATATTTCATCTGTTGCGATGACCCGCTGGTTTCAAGCCTCTCGCGGCAAGGCGCTCTCATTTGCAAGTACCGGCTACGCTGTTGGCGAGGCGACGTTGCCAATTTTGTTCGTTCTACTGTTGGTTCACTTTGATTGGCGGTTTCTTTGGGTTGGAAGCGCGGTTCTGACACTGTGCCTTTTGCCGGTGTTGGCACGATTATTGCGAATGGAACGAACACCACAATCGATCGTACAAGGATCCGATAGTGTAGGAATGCATGGCAAACATTGGACGCGAAGTGACGTGATCCGACATCCTCTGTTTTGGTTCATCGCACCGGCTGTTGTTGGGCCATCTGCATGGATAACCGCGTTCTTTTTCCAACAGGTACATTTAGCCAAGATCAAAGGGTGGGCTCATCTCGAGCTCGTCACATTGTTCCCGATCTATACTGGAGTTGGGGTTGTGGCGATGATCCTGTCAGGCTTTGCGATTGATCGGTTTGGCAGCAAACGATTGATGCCAATCTTTCTGTCTCCTCTGATTGTTGGTTTCTGGCTATTTGCGACAGCGGATACAGTTTTCGAGGGTACGATTGCGATGGGGTGTCTTGCCTTGGCAAGCGGTGCGAATTCGACAGTACCGATCGCGTATTGGGCGGAAACTTTTGGAACCCAGTTTATTGGATCGATCAAGGCTATGGCGACAGCACTAATGGTCTTGGGGTCGGCTATCGGTCCAGGTTTGTCAGGGTTTTTGATTGATCAAGGTGTTGGGTTCGAAACCCAGCTAAAAGGGTTTTCCATCTTCTTTGCGCTTGCCTGTCTATCAGTTGCAATTGGTATCGCAGTTTCAGGTCGAGAGACCCCTCGTTCGACGTAGATAGACATAGTAGGCGCCAGCACCACCGTGTTTGAGATGAGCCTCGCGAACCTCTAGAATCCGATTTGCGAGCGGTGGCATCGCGAGCCATTGAGGAACTTGGTGACGCAAAACACCATGGCGCACGGGTATCGGACCTGTGTCGTTCTTTTGTTTACCCTTACCTGTGATGACCAACACCAACCGTTTTTGTTCGAGGTGCGCGCTGATGATAAAGGCGATCAGCTCAGGGTGTGCCTCGGCCAATGACATTCCGTGCAAATCGATCCGCATTTCAGGCTTAATCTTACCGCGTGACATTTTACGAAACGACCCTTTGTCCATCTGTACAGGCGCAGATGACAAGTGGTCCCGAAGCTGAGGGGCTAAATCATTTTGTCGGTGTGTCGCCGTTTTTTCACCAATCCGAAACATTGGTATCGGTTCAGGCTTTCGCTCGATTGGTGCAAGTTTTTTGGGCTTGGCTTGGACAATCACCGCCGGCTTCTTCGGGTTCAGCGGATCAGTACGTTTGGTGACTTGGTTCCATAGATCACGTTCGTCCGACCGCAGTTCGCGGGGGCGTTTCATTCATCGTCCCCAGTGGCCATTGCATATGCGCGTTGAATGGGAACCAGCTGCACCAGACGACCGCCATCTTTGATTTGCCCCGCGAGGCGTCCAGCCTCATCGCCAGTCCCAAAGAAGATGTCAGCCCGTTGCGCACCCTTGATGGCCGATCCCGTGTCCTGGGCAATCATCAAACGGCGGATAGGTGTGCGACCATCCTTTTCTAACCATACTGGGCCGCCAAGCGTGACGAACGCAGGATCAACAGCAACCGAGCGGTCTGTCGTAATAGATCGGTTCATCGCACCAAGCGGGCCCTTGTCAGCAGGAACTTCGTTCACTTCGCGAAAGAAGACATAGCTGTCGTTTGTGCGCAGCAGGTCTGCGCCGTCTTCGGGGTTACGTTTGACCCAGTTTTGAATGACCTGTGCGGATACTTGGTGCGGCTCGTAAATCCCACGCGCGATTAGCTCGGCTCCAACCGAAGAATACGAATGCCCATTGGCGCCACCATACCCAACACGAATTCCGCCACCTGTGTTCAGGTTGACGCGCCCTGACCCCTGAACCTGTAGAAAGAACACATCCACGGGATCATCAATCCAAACGATTTCGAGACCGCGGCCTGCCAAAGCATCTGTTTCTTCCATTTCACGGCGGGTCAGCCAAGGTGTTCCACGCTTAATTTCAGGCGGCAGCCGATAGAGCGGAAACCTAAAGGTTTCGTCTCTTGTCAGAGACCCGCGGAGCTCGGGTTCGAAATAGCCAGTGAACAAAGCGTCTTTGTCATCTTCGATCAAGACTGGGCGAAAAAAGAGCTCAAAAAATGCCTTGGCATCTGGCTGGCGACCCGCGACCTGACAGAGGGATGTCCAATCCGGATCATCCAAATCACGGCATGTATTTAGAAAGACATCTAATGCCTGATCATGATCGTCGTCGTTCCAGCCATCCAGCTGGTCAAACTCGAGAAGCGTAATGTTGCTTTGCGCCATAACCGGCCCCGCAAGACAAAGAGAAAGCAGCGCCGCTCGGATCATTCGCCCGTGGCGACGAGATCCCAGTTTGGATCGTCAGCATCCATATCACGGGCAAAGGTCCATGTGTCTTTTTGCCGTTTGACTGTTGTTTCGCTACCTTCAATCACATCGCCACCTTTGTCGCGAACGATGCTGGTCATTTCGCCAACAAACCGGACAGCGATTTCAGCTTCGCCTGTTGTCTCGTTAAAATCAGCAGCGTTCAGTGCCATGTCGCTGATCCCAACAAAGTTTGCCTCGATTGTAACGCCTTTGGCTTTGCGGTCATCAACAACCGTCGCAAATGCTTCGTATACGTCAGATGACAAGAATGGTTTGATTTCCTCAATCTCGCCACGCTCAAACGCCATCAAGATCATTTCATATGCGCCACGCGCACCACCCAGAAATTCGCCAACGTTGAACGACGGATCGACCTTCTTCATTCCCAATAGCGCGTTGTAGGCGTCGCCACCTTCTGGAACATGATCCGTGATATCGTGATCTGGACCTCCCTCGATGACCTCAAAATCGCTGAGTGCGCGATCAGGTGCCGAGGATTGCTGCGCCGGCGGCTTTTCAAAGCCCTCGCGGGTTCCCAGAACATTGCGCAAGCGTAGGATCAAAAAGATGGCTATTCCAGCCAAAACCAAGAGCTGAATAATAGGTGAATTCATTTGGGTCTCGTTTCTGGGAAAGAGTGGTAAGAAAACAATCTTGATCATATGTAGGTCACGGATAGGCCCAAGTCCACAAGTGGCAGGGTCACAAATACGAGGTAAGAGATGTATCTCTTCTTATTATTCATTGCTGTTCCCATCATTGAGATCGCCCTGTTTCTCAAAGTTGGGGGATTGATCCACTTTTGGCCAACGATTGGTATCGTTATCATAACCGCCATTTTGGGCACTTGGCTGGTACGCGCGCAGGGGGCAATGGCATTGCGAAACGTACAAACGTCGTTTTCTGAACTGCAAGATCCAACAGAGCCATTAGCGCATGGCGCAATGATCCTTGTGTCTGGTGTTTTGCTTTTGACACCGGGGTTTTTGACAGATGCGGTCGGTTTTGCATTGCTCGTCGCACCAATCCGACGTGCGGCGTATCGGTGGCTGCGATCTAAGATCAAAGTTCAATCATTTTCAATGGGCGAGCCTCCTCGACAGAGCCAACAGCCGAACGACCAAGTGATTGATGGCGAATTTCACGAGATTGATCCGAAAACATCGCCAAATGACAAGCCGTCCAAGTGGACGGACCACTAAAGCCCTGTTAGGAACGTCCGAAGCATTTTTTACGGAGACCTTCCAATGGCCGAAAATGGCGCAGAACCAGCCGCAGCTCAGCAGGCACCACAAGTGAACCAGCGCATCGTAGCGCAGTTTATCCGGGACATGTCCTTTGAAAACATCATGGCTCAGCGCGGTGTTGGCGGTGACGTCCAGCCCGAGATCGCGGTTCAGGTAAACCTTGATGCACGCAAGCGTGGCGAGAACCAGTACGAAGTAGTGATCAAGCTGAAAATCACGTCGAAGAACAAAGAGGGCGGCGACAACCTGTTCCTTTTGGAAATCGAATACGCTGGAATCTTTGAAATCACAGGTCTGCCCGATGAGCAGATGCATCCGTATCTTTTGATCGAATGCCCACGCATGTTGTTCCCGTTCCTGCGTCGGATTGTAAGCGACGTTACTCGTGATGGTGGCTTCCCGCCGCTGAACCTAGAGAACATCGACTTTATCTCGCTCTACCGGAACGAGATTGCGCGCCGCCAAGCCGAACAGGCCGCAGCCAAAACTGACGCTTAAGTCAGTTTTTTCCAAAGAACGTCATCGCCCAACTTGTCGACAAAGGCAGAGTGGGCGGTGGCTTCTTCCTCGGACAACAATGACACCAACGGCGTTGAGCGCGACTTGGGTCGATTGTCTGTCGTCGAAGTGACAAACTTTTTCTCTTCTTTCGGTGCGGTGTTCAGCCCAAAGTCTGGCTGACGTCCTCCGATGAGTTCGAGATAAACTTCTGCCAGAATTTCACTATCCAAAAGCGCCCCGTGGAGCGTGCGCGACGAGTTATCGATACCAAACCGACGACACAGCGCATCAAGAGACGCGGGCGATCCAGGAAAACGGCGCCGTGCAATCGCAAGCGTGTCGAGCGCTTGGTCCATTGGAAGCAAGGGGCGGTTGACCCAGCCCAACTCGGCGTTCAAGAATTTCATGTCGAACGCTGCATTATGAATGATCATCTTGTCTGTTCCGACGAAATCAACAAACGCTTGTGCGATATCCGCAAAGAACGGTTTGTCCCTTAGAAAATCATCGCCAAGACCGTGCACTTCGAAGGCCTCTTTGGGCATTGAACGTTTGGGATTGATGTACTGATGATAGGTTCGACCGGTCGGCACGTGATTCAGCAGCTCAACCGCACCGATTTCGACAATGCGGTCGCCTTCGTTTGGTTCAAACCCAGTCGTTTCCGTATCGAGTACGATTTCGCGCATGATTTATGTGCCTCTTAGCGTTTCTACGACATAATGCACAGCCGCACGGGCCTCATCTAGCGAATTTGTGGGTATGACAAAGTCCGCACGAGCACATTTTTCATCGTTGGGCATCTGTTTGTTCAAAATCACCGTGAGTTGTTTTTCGGTCATCGTGCGCCGACCCAAGATCCGTGACTTTTGCGTCTCTGCATCCACATCAACGCATACCACATAGTCCAGCCACTGATCAGCGCCGGTCTCGTATAACAGTGGGATATCGAACAAGAGAATATCCGTCTGAGACCCTTCGATGAAATCTGCGCGGTCTTGGGCAACAAGCGGGTGAACGATTTTCTCGATCTGGCCCAAAAGCGTCGGGTCCTGGGTAATCAGCGTTTTGAGTTCTGGCCGTGAAACTGCGCCATGGATAACCGCCGAGGGTGCAATTTCTGCGATTAGGGCAACAGCGACGCCATCTTTGGCGTACATCTGGTGAACTGCTGCATCGGCATCCCATACGTCGACGCCAAAATCAGCAAACATCGCGGCCGTTGTTGATTTCCCCATCCCGATCGACCCGGTGAGGCCCAGCAGCAGAGTCATCCCAAAACAGCGGAACGTGTGTTAACGTCGACCTCTGGCCGAACACCAAACCAGCGTTCAAATGCTGGAACTGCCTGATGCAACAGCATGCCCAAACCATCGACAGTGATACAGCCGGCTTGTTCCGCTTCTTGCAAGAGGCGGGTCTTGAGCGGGGTATAGACGATATCAGTAACGACTGTTCCCGGTCTCAATCCATCAAGTGGCACTCGGAACTCTGGCGCACCTGTCATTCCAAGTGACGTTGTGTTGATAACTGTCGTTGCCTCTTCCAAGACATTTCCAGCTTGGACCCAATCAACAACTTCGACCTTTGAGCCGAATTCAGACTTCAAACCCTCTGCCTTTAAGCGCGTCCGGTTTGTCAGGATGATCCGAGTCGTCCCGGCCTCAATCAAAGACGCAATAACCGCACGTGCTGCACCGCCTGCACCCAAAACAACAGCTGCGCCACTAGCAGGTTGCCACCCGGGCGCGCCCTGTTTCAGGTTAGCAATGAAGCCGTATCCATCAGTGTTGTCAGCGTGGATTTTACCATCGCGTCGAAAAATCAAAGTGTTTGCGGCACCGATCAGTGTGGCGCGATCGGTCATCTGATCCGCAATCCACAATGCTGCGACTTTGTGTGGGATCGTTATGTTGACCCCAACGAACCCCATCTTGGGCAGCATCCGAATAACCTCTTCCAGATTGCTGTCCGTGACATCCATAGGAATGTACGCGCCTTTTAACCCATAGGTTTTAAGCCAGTGGCCATGAAGGGCAGGAGATTTGGAGTGCGCAATCGGAGACCCAATGACGCCGGCGAGTGGGATTTTATGATCGGTCATGTGGCAATGATCCCCCGAAGTGAGAAGTAAGACAAGATATCTAAGAGTGGCAGACCCAGAACGGTAAAATAGTCACCCTCTAAGCGTGCAATCAGTCTGGCGCCTTCTTCTTCTAGTTTATAGGCACCCACCGAATGCTGAATGCTATCCCAATTTCGAGCAACATAGTCCGCTAGGTACGTGTCTGATGGCTGTCCAAAATGGATGCGTACCTGACCAACAGAACGCCATACTGGTTTGTTGTCCTCGTAGATGACGGCGGCGGAGAGAAGTTTGTGAGTCTTGCCTTTCATCTTGGACAATTGGTCAATTGCTTCATCCTGAGATCGCGGTTTAGACAACAGCGCGCCTTCAAAATCGAGGACCTGATCGCAGCCAATGACCAACGCCTGCGGATTCTTAGAGGCGATCTTTCTCGCTTTCATCTCGGCGAGTGTGTCGGCGATGTCGCGCGGCTTTGCGCCCTCTGCTAGTAAAGAGGCCTTGATCGATTGCTCATCAATGCGAGCCACGTCTGTTTGAACAGGAACACCTGCGTTTTCAAAAAGGGTCCTCCTGATCGAAGAAGCCGAGGCGAGGATGATAGTTGGCGTCATTTATAACCCTGTGGACAACTTATGTTCTGGGTTGGCTGTAACTTGTGCGGCGCAAATCACAAAGCCTGTTCTGAGGAAATACTGACCATGCCAGTCTGTTGTTCAGAAAATTATCCCTCGTGGATAAGGATATCTCTGGCGTCGACCTGATGGTGGTTGTTCGTGCAAGATACAATTTTATCCCCAGATTCCTACAGAAGCTGTGTCGTCAAGAGACAAAGAAATCAGGTGTTTGATGTATCTGCTACATCCAAAAATCCTTTGCGCACCACTGTGAAGAACTCTGTGGACAGAACGATAATCCACAGAATTCCTGCTTCCTACAAAAACATCATCTTTCATTCTTATCTTTATTATTTATCAAGAGGAGAGACATTGCTAAGAGGCCAACTATGCTGATCGAATTTTATCCATGGATCAAAGCGTTTCATATCATTTCAGTCATCGCTTGGATGGCAGGCATGTTCTACTTGCCTCGTCTGTATGTTTATCACACTGAACAGGTAGAGCAGGGATCTGCGACAGATCAGATGTTTCAGACGATGGAAGTACGATTGATCAAGGTGATCATGAACCCTGCGATGATTTCGACGTGGGTCTTCGGAATACTGTTGGTTTCTATTCCAGGTGTCATTGACTGGTCGATGATATGGCCATGGTTCAAGTTGTTGTCAGTGATAGGATTGACAGCGATGCATGGATGGCTTGGTGCACGTCGCAAAGATTTTGTCAGCGGTGAAAATACGAGAACGGGTCGTACTTACCGAATGATGAACGAGGTCCCAACCGTTTTGATGTTCATCATTGTCATCTCGGTGATTGTTCGTCCCTTCTAGAAAAATTTGACTTTGAATGGCTGGTTGCTTAGGTAGATCGCGTTGCCTGTTCTGGCACATGTTTCCAAATTCAAAGTAAGCAATCTCAATCGATTTGATTGGGATTCATAGGATTGTCATGACCCAAGACCGTTTGAACCTGTCCGATCTAAAAGCTCAAAGCCCCAAAGACCTGTTGTCGATGGCGGAAGAGCTTGAGATCGAAAACGCATCGACCATGCGGAAAGGGGACATGATGTTCTCGATCCTCAAGGAGCGGGCTGAAGATGATTGGATCATTGGTGGCGATGGTGTTCTAGAGGTTCTGCAGGACGGATTTGGTTTTCTGCGGTCGCCAGAAGCTAACTATTTGCCGGGTCCCGATGACATCTATGTTTCGCCTGACATGATCCGCCAGCTTTCGTTGCGGACCGGCGACACGGTTATGGGTGTGATCCAAGAACCAAATGATACCGAACGCTATTTCTGTCTGACAAAAGTAGAGAGCATCAATTTCGAAGAACCAGAGCGTGCCAAGCACAAGGTCGCCTTTGATAACCTGACGCCTCTCTATCCTGACGAGCGTCTTAACATGGAAGTCGCAGATCCTACGATCAAGGACCGCTCGGCTCGGATTATCGATCTGGTATCGCCGATTGGTAAGGGCCAGCGTTCATTGATCGTGGCGCCACCACGGACAGGTAAGACAGTCTTGTTGCAGAACATCGCGTCTAGCATCGAAAAGAACCACCCTGAGTGTTATCTGATCGTTCTCTTGATCGATGAGCGCCCAGAAGAGGTGACCGACATGCAGCGGTCCGTAAAAGGCGAGGTCGTTAGTTCGACGTTTGATGAACCAGCATCGCGTCACGTTGCTGTATCAGAGATGGTGATCGAAAAGGCTAAACGTCTGGTTGAGCACAAACGCGATGTGGTGATTTTGCTCGATTCGATCACACGCTTGGGGCGTGCGTTCAACACGACTGTTCCGTCGTCTGGTAAGGTTCTTACAGGTGGTGTTGATGCCAATGCTTTACAGCGGCCAAAACGTTTCTTTGGTGCAGCACGTAACATCGAAGAAGGCGGGTCTTTGACGATCATCGCGACGGCCCTGATTGATACAGGCAGCCGGATGGACGAAGTCATCTTTGAAGAATTCAAAGGTACGGGTAACTCGGAAATTGTTCTGGATCGTAAAGTTGCAGACAAACGCGTTTTCCCAGCGATGGATATTCTCAAGTCCGGTACTCGGAAAGAAGAACTGCTGGTGGACAAGATCGACTTGCAAAAGACGTATGTCTTGCGCCGTATCCTGAACCCAATGGGCACCACGGATGCGATCGAGTTCCTGATTTCGAAGCTCAAACAGACCAAGTCGAATTCGGACTTCTTTGATTCAATGAATACCTAACTTATTGTTCAATAACAATGGGTTAACCGGAATGAACACAATTTTTGCCCTTGCGACAGCGCATGGTAAAGCAGGCGTTGCGATTATCCGTATCTCAGGCGCAGACGCGTTCTCTGGGGTCTCGAAACTTGTCGGCTCTCTCCAGTACGAGAAATCAATGGCGTTGCGTGCTGTGCGAACGCCTGAGGGCGACTTGTTGGATCAGGCGTTGGTTTTAACCTTCGTAGCTGGTGCAAGCTTTACGGGTGAGGATGTCGTAGAGCTTCAGCTTCATGGCTCGCCAGCGATCACTCAGGCGGTGTTGCGGCAGCTCTCTCTACTAGAGGGATTTGTGGCGGCGGAAGCCGGAGAGTTTACACGCCGCGCCCTAGAAAATGGCTGCTTGGATTTGACCCAAGTTGAGGGCCTCTCAGATCTCATTGAAGCCGAAACAGAAGCTCAGCGCATTCAGGCTATCCGTGTGTTTGATGGTGCTCTTGGTGCAAAGGCTGATGTATGGCGCCAGCGTTTGATCCGTGCTGTGTCCTTGGTCGAGGCGACGATCGATTTTGCTGATGAAGATGTTCCGACGGATGTAATGCCCGAAGTTAAAGAGCTACTTGAGGCAGTTCGCAAAGAGTTGAGCTTAGAAGCGGCCGGTGTGGAGATAGCTGAGCGGGTTCGGGATGGGTTTGAGGTCGCCATTGTTGGTGCGCCAAATGTCGGAAAATCAACCTTGCTAAATGCAATCGCTGGGCGGGATGCAGCGATAACATCTGAATATGCTGGCACAACGCGTGATATCATTGAGGTCAAAATCGATCTTGGGGGTTTGCCCGTTACGTTTCTGGACACGGCAGGTCTGCACGACGCTGACAGTGCTGTTGAACAGATTGGTATTCGCCGGGCATTAGATCGCGCAGCCCAAGCAGACCTGAGAGTTGTTTTGTCGATTGATGGCAAGTTGCCAGAAATTGAACTGCTTGAGGGTGATGAAGCGCTCGTGGCACATTCAGATCAGGGTGCGGATCCAAACAAGGAAATTTCTGGGCTTTCTGGCTTTGGAGTGTCCGAATTGCTGGCTCGAGTGGCCAATAAACTGGGCCACAGAGCATCAGGTGCCGGTCTGGCTATCAAGGAACGTCACCGTGTAGCGCTGATAGACGGATTAAATTCGCTAACCGCTGTTACGGATATGATAGAAGTTGGTGACTATTTGGAAGAAATCTTGTCTGAGAATATTAGGGATGGGATCAAGTCTCTTGATGCATTGGTTGGCAGAATGGACGTAGAAGACGTTCTCGCCGAGATTTTTCTGTCATTTTGTATCGGCAAATGAGGAGTGTTTCACGTGAAACAATTTGATGTTGTTGTTGTTGGAGGCGGCCACGCAGGTTGTGATGCGGCTTCTGCCTCCGCTCGGGCGGGCGCAAGGACACTTTTGGTGACGCTCAAACTTGCTGATATTGGCGTTATGTCCTGTAATCCCGCGATTGGTGGTTTGGGAAAAGGGCACCTTGTTCGAGAAATTGACGCGCTAGGCGGCGTCATGGGGCGTGTCGCTGACAAGGCAGGTATCCAATTTCGACTGCTGAACCGCCGGAAGGGGCCAGCAGTGCAGGGGCCGCGGGCCCAAGCAGATCGGAAGATCTACCGCGAAACCATGCTGTGTGAAATGAAGGCTCAACAGAACTTAGAGCTTTGTGAGGCTGAAGTTGCTGCGTTGGAAATTGACGCCGGAGAAGTCACTGGGGTCAAGCTGGCGGATGGGACTGTCATTTCAGCATATTCTGTTGTTCTCACAGCAGGTACGTTTTTGCGTGGAAAGATTCACATCGGCCCGGAATCAAGATCGGGTGGCCGTATGGGCGATGCCCCAGCTATCAAACTCGCCGAACAAATCGATAGTCTTGGCTTTGAATTGGGTCGGCTCAAGACTGGGACGCCGCCACGGCTAGACGGCAAGACAATCAATTGGGATGGCCTGGACCGACAAGATGGAGATAATGAACCTTCGTTCTTTTCATTTTCAACACGCTCAACTGACACGCCTCAAATCTCTTGTGGTGTGACGCATACAAATGAACAAACGCACGATATTATTCAGAAAAATCTCGATAAATCAGCTATGTACGGCGGTCAGATCGATGGAGTTGGTCCGCGGTATTGCCCTTCGATTGAAGACAAAGTTGTGCGTTTCGCTGAGAAATCTTCGCATCAAATTTTTCTTGAGCCGGAAAGCCTGAGTGACAATGTCATTTATCCAAACGGCATTTCGACATCGCTGCCACTGGATGTGCAGTATGACTATGTTCATTCGATTTTTGGGCTTGAGAAGGCGGTTATTCTTCAGGCGGGTTATGCGATTGAATATGACTACCTCGACCCACGCGGATTGAGATCGACGCTGGAAACACGGGAAATGCCAGGGTTGTACTTGGCTGGGCAAATCAACGGCACTACCGGATATGAAGAAGCTGCCGCTCAGGGACTCGTCGCTGGCCTAAATTCTGCTCTTCGTGCTCAGAACAAAGAACAGCAGACGTTCGATCGGGTGAATTCATATATTGGTGTGATGATTGATGATCTCACGACGCGGGGAGTGACAGAACCATACCGCATGTTTACGTCGCGCGCCGAGTTCCGGCTGACGCTTCGTGCTGATAATGCGGATCAAAGGCTGTCCCCAAGGGCAATTCATCTTGGCTTGCTGGGCGAACGTCAGGCGGCGAGCTTTCTAGAAAAGCAGGATGCACTCGCGCGTGCGAAGAGTATTTTGGACGAAGCGACTGTGACAGCGCGCCAGCTGCATTCCGTCGGTGTGGACATTAATCCGGATGGGCGGCGGAGAACCGCCTTCTCAGCACTATCCATCCCGAACGTTAGTTTAGATCACGTTCGTTTGGTCGTCCCTGCGCTGTCGCGTGTCAAAGAAGAGATTCAGGTGCAAATTTCCAAAGATGCGCTTTATTTTCAATACGTTGAGAGGCAGATGCGTGATGCGCTTGCGCTTGAAAAAGAGAAGAAGACTAAGATTCCTGACACGATGATCTTTGCAGGGATGAATGGTTTGTCGAACGAGCTTGCTGTTAAGCTTGACCGAGCAAAGCCTGAGAACCTTGGGCAAGCTGGCCGAATTGAAGGAATGACGCCTGCGGCCCTCACTTTGATATTGTCCAAACTCCGTCAGCTGGAAAAGAGAAAGTCAGCATGAGTTGGTTAGAAGAGAATGTTTCACGTGAAACAATCGACCGGCTTAAGGCATATGAATCGCTGATCCTTAAGTGGAATCCGGTCATCAATGTTGTCGCCAAGTCGACACTGACGGACATTTGGGTTCGACACATCGAAGATTCTGCGCAGATCGTGGATTTTGCTCCAGATGGTATCATTCATTGGGTTGATCTCGGTAGTGGCGGGGGGCTTCCGGGGGTTGTTGCGGCGCTAATTTTGGCCGAACGATCGCCTGACGCAGTTATTACCCTCATCGAGAGCGACAAGCGCAAGGCCGCATTTCTAAGAACAGCCGCGCTCGAGCTTGGATGCAGTTCAATTTCGGTTGTTTCGGATCGGATCGAATCTGTTAAGCCGCAGCGTGCATCTATTTTATCCGCGCGCGCGCTTGCTAAGTTGGATGTGTTGCTTAGCTTTGCGGAAAAACACCTTGCAGCTAATGGCATTGCGCTATTCCAAAAGGGCATGAGTTTTCAAAGTGAAATAGATGAAGCACGTAAGAGATGGGTGTTTGATCTTGAG
The DNA here is from genome assembly GCF_000161835.1 of Thalassobium sp. R2A62. GTDB lineage: Bacteria > Pseudomonadota > Alphaproteobacteria > Rhodobacterales > Rhodobacteraceae > Thalassobium. Next base: position 2,451,306 of record NZ_GG697169.2, on the reverse strand, counting down.
GTATTTCCAAGTAAAACGGACCCTCACGCCAAAACACTAAAAATAAGCGAGCTTCGTCGTGTCTGATACAACAAGATCAAAGCCTTGCCGTATTATTGCGGTCGCAAATCAAAAAGGCGGTGTTGGCAAAACGACAACGACCATCAATCTTGGGGCGTCTCTGGCGAAACTGGGTTACCGAACGTTGTTGGTTGATCTTGATCCACAGGGCAACGCATCAACAGGATTGGGAATTTCGCCAGCATCTCGAGAAGTTACTACCTATGAGTTTCTGCTTGGAGATGCGCGCCCAATGGACGCGATCCAGCCAACAGATGTTGATAACCTAGAGATCGTACCGGCAACAACAGACCTTAGCTCTGCCGATATCGAGCTTATGAACAACGAAAAGCGCAGTTTCCTATTGTTTGATGCGCTTCGGCAGCCGCTTCTCGACGATTTTGGCTTTGACTACATTTTGATTGATTGCCCGCCGTCGCTGAACTTGCTGACAGTAAACGCAATGGTTGCGTCAGATTCGGTTCTGGTGCCGTTGCAAAGCGAGTTCTTTGCGCTTGAAGGTCTGTCTCAACTGATGTTGACGATAAGAGACGTGCGTCAAGTTGCGAACCCAAAGCTGCGGATCGAGGGGGTTGTTCTGACAATGTACGACGCCCGAAACAATCTATCTCAACAAGTCGAACAAGATGCACGCGATAATCTACAAGATCTTGTTTTCAAAACAGTTATTCCCCGCAATGTCCGCGTCAGTGAGGCGCCATCTTTTGCAATGCCGGTGATTGAATATGAGCCGACATCAAAAGGAAGTATCGCGTATCGCGCGCTCGCCAAAGAGCTTGTATCGCGCCAGGGCGCAGAAACGTCAGTAGGAGCAGTGTAATGGCCAAATCATCAAACAATAACCGGGGCTTGGGGCGCGGTTTATCTGCGCTCATGGCTGATGTCGCGCCGAATGTAGATACAGACCAAAATGACAGCCCTGCCAAATCTGACTTAACGGTACCTATCGAGGCTGTCTTTCCTAACCCGGACCAGCCGAGACGTTCTTTTGATGATGCAGCTCTTCAAGAGCTAGCTGAATCAATAAGGGAAAAGGGCATCATCCAGCCGATTGTCGTTCGTTTGGCCAAGAAGGATGGACAATACGAGATTGTTGCGGGCGAACGCCGTTGGCGTGCTGCGCAACGGGCGAAACTTCATCAGGTCCCGGTGGTTGTTCGGTCGTTTTCGGATCAGGAAATGCTCGAAGTCGCAATTATCGAGAATATTCAGCGAGCAGACCTAAACGCCATCGATGAGGCCGCTGGTTTTGCACAGCTCGTTGAGAAATATGGACACACCCAAGAGCAACTGTCTCAGGTTCTAGGCAAGAGCCGGAGTCATATTGCGAACCAGATGCGGCTCTTGTCGCTGCCGCAAGACGTTCAGGCGTTGGTAGAAGAGGGTAAGTTGTCAGCTGGACATGCGAGAACGCTGATTGGATCAGATCAGGCACTAACGTTGGCGAAAACGATTATATCCAAAGGCTTGTCTGTGCGAGGTGCAGAACGTTTAACCAAGGCACCCAAGGTTTCCACCAAGGGAAGGGCAAGCAAAACGTTGACCAAGGATGCAGATACTGTTGCGTTAGAGGGCGAGTTGTCTGCCAATTTAGGTGTGGCTGTAACGATCGAACAGTCAAACCTAGAATCTGGTGCTGGAAATCTGGTTTTGAGCTACAAGAACCTCGATCAGCTCGACGATCTACTGTCCAAATTGTCTACCTAATCTAACAGGCGCAAGAGCTCTACGATCACAGCGTTTAGTACTGGACGGCCTTTTGCCGTTACGATCAGAGATTCTTGAGCGACCTCAATGATCTGGTCTTCCGCTAACCAGCTGTTTTCAAAAGATTTTTGGTGGTTTTCAAGTCCCAGACGACCTAAATCAACTCCTGTCGCAAGGCGTAGTCCCATCGTGAAGCGCTCAGTCAGTTCGTCCTGGCGCGTCATCGCGTCTTGGATAGTCTGCCCTGACCCATTCTTGGCGACCTTGGATAACCATGCCACGGGGCTTAATTCGGTTTCTGTAGCGTATCTGATCCCGTTGTTTGTTAATCTTCCGTGCGCACCCGGACCGATCCCAATGTAGTCTCCGCCATTCCAATAGATCAGGTTGTGTCGCGATTCAGAGCCAACTTTGGCATGATTAGAGACTTCATAGCTCTTCATGCCGTGTTTTGACGTTAGCTCTTGAGTCGCAAAATACATGTCGGCGGCATTGTCGTCATTTGGTAGGTCGCGGAGCTTGCCAGCGGCGAAACGGTCGCCGAATGCTGTGCCGTCTTCAATTGTCAGCTGGTAGAGCGACAGGTGGTCTACGGCCATTTCTAGCGCTTGACCAAGTTCCGCGTTCCAATCCTGTAGGGTTTGGCCTTGCCGCGCGTAAATCAGATCAAAACTGACACGTTCAAATTCATTGCGCGCTGTTTCAAACGCCGCAATCCCCTCTGACACACTGTGTGTTCGTCCAAGTTTGCGAAGATCCTGATCATTTAGTGATTGGATGCCCATTGAGACGCGATTGATACCGGCCGCACGGAAGTCAGCAAATCGGCCGGCTTCGACAGAGGTTGGGTTTGCCTCAAGCGTGATTTCAATGTCATTGGCGATCGTCCAGTTCTTTTGCACCTCTTGCAAAATGTCATCAACGATTTGGGGGTCCATCAGGCTGGGCGTTCCACCACCAAAGAAAACCGAGTTTAGAACACGATTTGGCGTAAGCGCAGCGGTGCGACGAAGCTCGACAATATACGCATCGCGCCACTTTGTCTGATCGATCTCTTTTGAGACGAACGAATTAAAGTCGCAATAGGGACACTTGGCCTGACAGAACGGCCAGTGGATATAGAGACCGAAGCCGCCGTAGACCCAGTCTTCAATCAAAACAGGCCGCAACGAGTTTTTTCAGGGCATCAGCGCGGTGAGAGATCTTGTTCTTTTCCCAGCGATCCATTTCACCCATCGTAATGTCGTAGCCATCAGCCATAAAAATGGGGTCATAGCCGTGCCCTTGTTTGCCACGCATAGGCCAGACAACTTGGCCTTCGATCTTGCCGTCGAACACCTCGTCATGACCATCAGGCCAAGCTAAAACCAAGGTCGATTTGAATCGTGCAGTTCGCGGAGATGGCGCATTGATCGCATCGAGCTCGTTCCAAGTCCGTGTCATCGCCATTGGAAAATCACGGCCATTCTCTGTCTCAGCCCAATCAGCGGTATAAACACCAGGGGCACCGCCAAGAGCATCAACTTCGATGCCGCTGTCATCAGACAATGCTGGCAAACCAGTGGCTTGCGAGGCAGCGTGTGCCTTAATCCTCGCGTTACCAACGAAGGTCGTTTCTGTTTCTTCTGGTTCCGGCAGGTCAAAGTCGATGTTCGATTTAATCGACACGCCAAATGGTTCGAGCAACGCTGCGATCTCTTCGATTTTGCCAGCGTTGTGACTTGCAACCAGTAGTGTCTTATCGCCGAATTTGCGGGTCATGAGGTCGCGTCGATTTGAAGGCGCGACAACTCGGCAACGCCCTTTTCAGCTAGATCAACCAGCTCGTTCATTTGATCCCGTGAGAATGTTGCACCCTCAGCGGACATCTGAACTTCGATCATCTGAGAACCGGTCATGACAAAGTTTCCATCGACGCCTGCTTCGCTGTCTTCAGGATAGTCCAAATCTAAAACAGCCTGACCGGCATAGATCCCACAGCTGATCGCAGCCACGGGTGTCTCAAGCGGATCAGAAATGATGTCGCCAGCCTTGATCAGTTTATTGACGGCCAGCTTCAGCGCGACCCAACCACCGGTGATCGAGGCACAGCGTGTTCCACCGTCCGCTTGGATTACGTCGCAATCAACAGTGATTTGACGCTCGCCCAATGCGACACGATCAACGCCAGCACGCAGCGAACGCCCAATCAGGCGTTGGATTTCTTGGGTCCGACCGGATTGACCGTTTTTGGCTTCGCGGCGCATCCGCGTGTTAGTGGCTCGCGGCAACATCCCATATTCAGCGGTGACCCAACCGAGACCAGAATTCCGCATGAACGGAGGAACGCGGTCCTCGACTGTCGCGGCGCACAAAACATGAGTGTCCCCACATTGGATCAAACACGAACCTTCGGCGTGTTTGGTCACATCGGTTTCAATTGTAATCGCGCGCATTTCGTCAATTGATCTGCCAGAGGGCCGCATGTCTTAATCCTTTGCTTGAACTGTGCTGGAGATACGCCGCCTTCACGAACTTGCCAAGTCTCATTGACCATTTGGGTCTGGTCCTCTTATCTAAACGCCAACCAAGGGGCCCTATGACAGATCAATCTAAACTCATGTCAGAGATGAACGATCGTTCACGCGAAGTGTTTCGTCGTGTGGTCGAAGGATATCTAGAGAATGGTGATCCGGTAGGATCACGTACGCTCACCCGTGCGATGTCAGAAAAGGTTAGCGCGGCAACGATCCGAAACGTCATGCAGGACCTCGAATTTATGGGCTTACTCGACAGCGCCCATATCAGCGCTGGACGCATTCCGACCCAACAAGGCCTGCGAATGTTTGTCGACAGCCTCTTAGAGGTGGGTTCGCTGAATGGCGATGATCGCGAAAAGATCGATCAAACGGTTTCGTCCAATCAGACCGATGTGACGACGTTGCTAGATCGTGTCGGCTCGGCCCTGTCAGGTGTCACTCATGGTGCCAGTCTCGTGCTTACGCCAAAGCATGAAGCACCGATCAAACACATTGAATTTGTCTCGCTGTCCACTGACAGAGCGCTAGTGGTTCTAGTTTTTGCTGATGGTCACGTTGAAAACCGGGTGTTCGAGCCACCTGCTGGCCAAACGCCATCGTCACTTCGCGAGGCTGCGAATTTTTTAAATTCTTTTGCCGAAGGACGCACATTGTCCGAGCTGTCCCGCGTCATGACGCAACACATTCAAGACAGTAGGCGCGAACTTGATGTTCTTGCTCAGGACATGATCGAGAGCGGGTTGGCTGTATGGGAAAATGAGGGTGATCGAACCGAACGCCTAATTGTTCGTGGAAGATCGAATCTCCTTGATGCGCCCTCGGAAGAAGCCGACCTCGAACGGATCAGAACGCTGTTTGACGACCTAGAACGCAAGCGCGATATCGCAGATTTTCTGGAATTGGCGGAAGATGGTGAAGGTGTGCGCATTTTTATCGGCTCTGAGAACAAACTTTTCTCTCTTTCGGGTTCCTCTTTGGTGGTTTCCCCTTATATGAACGCTGATCGAAAGATCATCGGTGCAGTTGGCGTCATTGGCCCAACACGTCTGAACTATGGGCGGATTGTACCGATTGTGGATTATACGGCGCAGTTGGTTGGAAAATTGATCTCTGACCGCGGTTGAAGGACGAATATGATGAGCGACCCACGCACGAACGACGAGTTTTTGGATGATCTCGAAGCGGCAGAAGCCGAGGCTCTCGCTAGCGAGCTAGAAGAGATCGATGATGAAGCGCTAGAGCTAGAAGAGCTGCGCGCTGAACGCGATGACTACAAAGACAGATTTATGCGCGCCCTCGCGGACGCTGAAAACTCTCGCAAGCGTTCCGATCGTGATCGTCGCGAAGCAGAGAACTATGGTGGCTCAAAACTCGCTCGTGACATGCTGCCAGTATACGACAATATGAAGCGTGCTCTTGACGCCGCCACTGCAGAAGGTTCTGAAGCGTCCAAAGCCCTGATTGAAGGTGTAGAGCTCACGATGCGCGAACTAATCAGCGTCTTCAAAAAGCACGGGATTGATCCGATCGTTCCAGAGGTCGGCGATCGCTTTGATCCACAAAACCACCAAGCGATGTTCGAAGCGCCACTGCCTGATACAAAAGCTGGCGATATCATTCAGGTTATGACCGAAGGCTTCATGTTGCACGATCGCCTGTTGCGACCTGCGCAGGTTGGCGTGTCTTCAAACCCTGGCTGATTAGCTGTCTTTGCTCAGTTCTTTCATTTCATAAATCAGAGCGAGCGCCTCTTTCGGAGTTAGGTCGTCAGGCATGATTTGATCTAGCTTTAGTTCAACTTCGCTCGGCCCCTTCGGTTTTGCTGCGGGGCTGGGCGTTGAGGAAAAGAGCGGTAGATCGTCAATGACCGCCTTTTTTCCGTTGTTCCCGTCTCGGTCACCTTTTTCGAGCGCCTCGAGAACAACTTTTGCACGCTCCACCACCGTTGCTGGCAAACCAGCTAGCCGCGCGACCTGAACGCCATAGCTTCGGTCGGCGGCACCACGCATCACCTCATGCAAGAATATGACGTCGCCTTCCCACTCCTTTACCCGAACGGTCGTGTTCTCAACGCGATCCAGTTTGTCTGAGATGGCTGTCATCTCATGATAGTGCGTCGCAAATAGCGCACGAGATCTATTGGTTTCATGCAGGTGCTCTAGTGTTGCCCATGCGATCGACAGGCCGTCATATGTTGCTGTCCCTCTGCCGATCTCATCCAAGATGACGAGCGCCTTTTCGTCTGCTTGGTTCAGGATAGTCGCGGTCTCGACCATTTCCACCATGAATGTTGAGCGACCACGCGCCAGATCGTCCGACGCGCCAACACGAGAAAACAGCTGTGAAACAATGCCGATCGTCGCCTTAGAAGCAGGGACGTATGATCCAATCTGGGCAAGCAACACAATCAATGCGTTCTGACGCAGAAATGTCGATTTACCCGCCATGTTGGGGCCGGTCAAAAGCCAAATCTTGCCGTCGCTTAGATCGCAATCGTTCGCAACAAACGAACCCGAGGTTTCACGTAGAGCGGCCTCGACAACTGGATGTCGACCTCCAACAATGTCAAATTCACGACCCTCAGTGAGAGATGGTCGGCTCCAGTCTTGCCCTGTTGCCAGATCGGCAAATGCAGTGGTCAAATCTATCTGTGCCAGAGCGCCCGCAGTCTCAAAGAGACGGTCGGAAGCATCCAAAATGGCCGCAGTTAAGGTAAAATAGTGACGCTTTTCGATCTCAATCGCTCTTGCGCCAGCATTTAAGATCTTTGTTTCTAGCTGGCTGAGTTCAAGGGTTGTGAAGCGGACGGCATTCGCCGTTGTTTGACGGTGAATAAAGGTTTCGTTCAGCGGTTCGGTGAGCATTTTGTTAGCATGTGTCCCGGGTGTTTCGATGAAATAGCCCAAAACGTTGTTGTGTTTGATCTTGAGCGAAGAAATCCCTGTCGTGGAGATGAAGTCCTGCTGCATTCCAGCGATAACTGACTTGCCTTCATCTCGCAGAGCGCGGGTCTCATCCAATTCATCATCGAAATCAGTCGCGATGAACCCGCCATCACGGGCGAGCAAGGGTGGTTCAGCAACCAGCGCATCATCCAAGAGATCAAGAAGCGCGTCATGACCCAACAGTTTGGCCGAAAGATCGACCAAAGCAGCATCGCCATCGATTTCACCCAAGACAGTGTTGATGCTAATTGATTGGGTCAGTGCATTCCGCACGCTTACAAGATCACGGGGTCCAGCGCGATCGAGTGCAACACGAGATAACGCGCGCTCGAGATCTGGCACCTGACGCAACAGTTCCTTGAGTGACTGAGTAGAACGAGTGGCGGTGATCATCTGATCAATCAGTGACAAACGTTGCGTAATTGTGCCCAGATCGCGCGATGGGCTAGCTATGCGTTGTTCCAGCAGTCGCCCGCCGCCTGCCGTGAGAGTTCGATCAATAGTGGCAAGCAGCGACCCCTTTCGAGAGCCCGACAAACTATGTGTCAGCTCTAGGTTCCGACGGGTTGCTGCATCAATTTGCATCGTGCGGTTTTCAGTTTCACGGATGGGCGTCCGCAGCAGGGGCATGTTGCCTTTTTGGGTAATGTCCAAATACCCGACCAAGGCCCCAAGTGCTGAAACATCCACCCTGTTGAATTCACCAAAAGCATCCAGAGATGCGACACCAAATGTATCAAGCAGGCCCTTCTCACCGCTGGCGCTGTCAAAAAGTGAGCTAGGAAACGGCGTGATCGAAATACCAAGTTCGCGAATGACCTCGCCCAAGTCTTCGCTCAAATGATCCTGAATGATAATTTCACTAGGCATCAAGCGAGCAAGCTCTGGACCCAATCGTGTCTGGTTGCATGTTATCAATCGCAGCTCACCAGTTGAAATATCAGCCCATGAGAGCGCGCCTTCGGCGCGGATTTCAGAATAACAGGCCAAGAAGTTGTGCCGGCGCGCATTCAGCAGGCTGTCTTCGGTCAAAGTACCAGGGGTCACCAAGCGAACGACATCGCGTTTGACAACAGACTTGCCGCTGCGCTTTTTCGCCTCGGCGGGGCTTTCTAGTTGTTCACATACGGCGACGCGAAAACCCTTGCGTATGAGGGCAAGCAGATAGCTCTCGGCAGAATGGAACGGGACACCACACATAGGGATGTCTTCGCCATTATGTTTGCCCCGTTTCGTTAGAGCGATTTCGAGAGCATCGGCCGCAGCAACGGCGTCATCGAAAAACATCTCGTAGAAATCACCCATGCGATAGAAAAGAATCGCGTTTTCATGGCGTGCTTTGATTTCTAGATATTGCGCCATCATTGGCGTGACTACAGCGTTCACGTGATTGCCCCCAAGCAAGCATTTAGGCAAGAGTATGCGAGGGCGCGATTGGCGAAAAGCCCTAGTGATTGGTTGTTGACGTCAAATCTGAACTGTATAAGAAAATACCAAACAGACGTTTATTTGCGAAACTTTATTTCGCAACCACCATAGGGACAGCACATATGACAAATAAGCAGCGCGTGACGCCAGAAGACGCACTTGCCTATCACCTCGATCCGACGCCCGGTAAGTTTGAGGTCGTAGCATCTGTTCCAATGACGACGCAGCGCGATCTGTCATTGGCGTATTCCCCAGGAGTTGCCTTTCCGTGCGAGGCGATCGCTGAATCACCCGAAACAGCGTATGATTACACGAACAAGGGCAACATGGTCGCGGTCATTTCAAACGGTACAGCCGTTCTTGGGCTTGGGAATTTGGGGGCTTTGGCGTCCAAGCCAGTGATGGAGGGCAAGGCAGTCCTGTTCAAACGATTTGCTGACATTAATTCAATCGACTTAGAGCTGGATACGGAAGATCCAGAAGCCTTTATTGATGCGGTCAAATTGATGGGCCCATCTTTTGGCGGCATCAATCTCGAAGACATCAAAGCTCCTGAATGCTTTATCATCGAGCAACGCCTGAAAGAAATCATGGATATTCCGGTCTTTCATGATGACCAACACGGGACGGCCGTTATCTGTGCTGCGGGCTTGATCAACTCATTGTTCCTGACCGGTAAGAAAATCGAAGACTGTCGCATTGTATTGAACGGCGCTGGTGCCGCGGGCATCGCATGTATTGAGCTGCTCAAATCATTGGGAGCGAAACATAACAACTGTATCGTCTGTGACACCAAAGGCGTCATTTATCAGGGCCGAACAGAGGGCATGAACCAGTGGAAGTCAGCCCATGCTGCATCGACTGATACCCGCACACTCGCGGAGGCAATGAAAAACGCGGACGTATTCCTAGGCGTTTCAGCCAAAGGGGCTGTGACCCAAGAGATGTTAGAGAGCATGGCCCCTGACCCTGTGATTTTTGCAATGGCGAATCCAGACCCAGAGATCACGCCGGAAGAAGCGCATCAAGTTCGCAAGGATGCGATCGTTGCCACTGGTCGGTCCGACTACCCGAACCAAGTGAACAACGTTTTGGGTTTTCCTTACCTGTTCCGTGGAGCCCTCGACATTCATGCCCGCGCGATCAATGACGAGATGAAGATCGCATGTGCACGTGCACTGGCAGATTTGGCCCGCGAAGATGTGCCAGACGAAGTTGCGATGGCCTATGGTCGCAAGTTGAGCTTTGGGCGGGACTATATCATTCCAACACCGTTTGATCCCCGTCTCATTCATCGCATTCCTACAGCGGTTGCTCAGGCTGGCATGAATACTGGCGTCGCGCGTCGCCCGATCATTGACATGGTGTCTTGCGAGGAAACGCTCAAGGCTCGTATGGACCCGACAGCTTCGATGTTGCGATCTCTCAACGTACGGGCACGTGCAGCCCAAGCACGCATGATTTTTGCTGAAGGGGATGATCCACGCGTACTTCGTGCGGCGGTCCAATATCAACGGCAGGGTTTGGGGCAGGCGATTATCATCGGACGTGCCGATGATGTGCAAGCGCGACTGCGGCAAGAAAATCTGGGCGATGCGTTCCAAGAAGTCGAGATCGTGAATGCCGCCACAACCGCATATTTAGAAACATACAAATCATTCCTGTCTGATAGGATTCAGCGCAAAGGTTTTGATGGCGCCGATATTCACCGGCTCGCGGCGCGCGACCGACATGTCTTTGGGGCGTTGATGCTCGCTCATGGACACGGCGACGGCATGGTTACAGGGGCAACTCGAAAATCTGCCCAAGTGATGGAATTGATCAATCATGTCTTTGATGCCTCGATCGAAGATGCGGCTGTTGGTGTCAGCGCAGTCTTGCACAAAGGCCGGATCGTTCTGGTTAGTGATACGCTCATCCATGAATGGCCGAATGACGTGGATCTTGCCAATATTGCCGAACGCGGTGCTGCAGTCGCCCGTGATTTGGGTCTAGAGCCTCGCGTTGCGTTTGTCAGCTTTTCAACCTTTGGCTATCCAGTATCGGAACGGGCCGAGAAAATGCACCTTGCGCCTGCGATCTTGGACGAGCGTGGTGTTGATTTCGAATATGAAGGCGAGATGACAGTTGATGTTGCGCTCAACATGACGGCTATGAACAAATATCCGTTCTCTAGACTGAGTGGCCCAGCGAACGTTCTTGTCGTCCCAGCGCGTCACTCTGCATCCATCAGCGTCAAATTGATGCAAGAGATGGCTGGCGCAACAGTGATCGGGCCCATCCTGACGGGGATCGACCAGCCGGTACAAATCTGTTCGACCGTTTCGACAGTGAATGATATTCTGAACATGGCGATCATCGCGGCATGTAAGGTAGGTCAATGACGATCTGGAATCTCGGCTCGATCAACGCGGACCATTTTTATTATCTGAGCCACCTTCCAAAACCAGGTGAGACATTGCTCGCTATATCACACACAACTGGGTTGGGTGGTAAGGGCGCTAACATGTCTGTCGCGGCGGCACGGGCTGGTGCTCATGTTCGCCATATCGGTGCGGTGGGGCCAGATGGCGGATGGGCGGTCGAACGGCTGACTGAATACGGGGTCGACACACGAACAATCGGCCAAGTTAATGTTGCCACCGCGACCGCGATCATTTCTGTTGACCAAGCGGGTGAGAACTCGATCATTATTGATCCGGGCGCGAACCATCTAATTAGTGAACAACAAGTTTCACACGCTTTGTCAGGGGCTAACGCTAACGACATCTTTGTAACTCAAAACGAGACCAATGCCCAAGTCGACGCGGCACGGATCGCCGCAGATGCGAATTTGACCGTCGCCTATGCAGCTGCACCGTTCTCTGCGCAGGCGGTAGAGGAAATTCTACCACTTCTATCGTTTCTAATTTTGAACGAAGTCGAGGCCGGACAACTCACCGAAGCGACAGGAAAGTCGCCACAGGACCTTGGGATCGAGACGGTGATCGTAACGAAAGGGGGGGCTGGTGCCGACCTCTATCGCGATGGGCAAAACACCAAGAGCTTTGCCGCGATCAAAGTTGAGCCGGTCGATACGACCGGCGCAGGTGATACGTTTACAGGTTATGTTTTGGCTGGAATGGATCGTGGTTTGACGATTGATCAATCGATTTCATTGGCGATGCGAGCTGGTGCTTTGATGGTGATGCGTCAAGGCACGGCAGATGTCATTCCCGACCTCAAAGAGGTCGAGAATTTCAGTTTGGATCAGTGAAGAAACGGGGCGTCTGCACCCCATAGCGCCTCGACGCGTGCATCACGACCGCATCCTTCACGGTAGAATGCATAGGCTTCAGATTGCTTTTTTGGGCCACCGCGGGTCAGAACGATGCTGCGCCCTTTGTAATAGTTCTGATGGTAACTTTCAGCTTCGTAAAACTCACCAACAGCAAGGATCGGGGTCACGATACGCTGACCCAACGCAGATTGTGCTGCGGCCTTGGCCTGTTCAGCAGCACGTTGTTCCGCAGCGTTAGAGACAAAAATGGCGGTACGATAGCTTTCGCCACGATCACAGAACTGACCGCCCGCGTCTGTCGGATCGACGGACCGGAAAAAGAGATTTAGCAATTGGCCGTATGAAACGCGGTCCGCGTCATACGTGATTTCAACCGCTTCATAGTGACCCGTTCCGCCACGCGTTACCTGTTTGTATGTTGGGTTTGTCGTTGATCCACCAGTGTATCCAGATACGACTTCGGAAACGCCGCGGACTTGTTCAAAATCTGATTCAACGCACCAAAAACAACCACCTGCAACAACCATGGTTTGGATGTCTCGAGCGTGTGCTTGGCCTGCATGCATCAACGCACCAAAGAGAATGGAAACGGCGAGCAAGGCTGATTTCTGACGATCTGTAAAAAGTGACATACGTGCCTCCCAATTATTTAAACAAGTCTTTGTCGGAAATGGTCACTCTCTCAACTCACTGACGCGTGACGTCACGGACAAGTTACCGCTAGGTGAAGAGTGTTTCACTCGCTAGTGTTCTAAAATCAAATGGGAGGTCTCGATGAAAATTGCGATGTGGTCTGGCCCGAGAAACTTGTCGACGGCATTGATGTACTCGTTCGCGTCGCGAGCAGATACGAGCGTGGTCGATGAGCCTCTTTATGCGGCATACCTCGCAAATACAGGGTTAGAGCACCCAATGCGTGACGAAATCCTTGCATCGCAGTCTCAGGATTTTGACAGCGTCATCGCACGTTTGGTTGGACCCCAAGAAACCCAGATTACCTATCAAAAGCAAATGACTCATCATCTTCCAGATGAACTTTCGCTTGATTGGCTATTGTCTATGCACAACGTGCTATTGTTACGACATCCAGCCAGAGTTGTTGCAAGCTACGCCGCCAAGCGCGCGGAAATTGGTCTTGATGATCTTGGATTCGGCCAGCAAAAACGCATTTTTGATTTCCTGCGTGACAGAAACGCGCCGGTCGTTGTTATCGATAGCACCGATATTCGAGCGCATCCCGAGGCAAACCTCCGCGCGCTTTGCTCTGCGCTGGGCCTAAGCTGGGACGCCTCAATGCTGTCTTGGACGCTTGGTCCAAACCCGAATGACGGAGTTTGGGCCAGCCATTGGTATGGGGCGATCCACAACAGCACTGGGTTCCAAGATGCAGAAGGATCGCTTCCACGGCTGAATCCAGGTTTGCAATTAATCGCAGATCGAGCGATGCCGATCTACGACGCATTGTCAGAGCATCGACTGCTTATTTAAGGCGACGATCCCGAGCTGCGAGCAACTTCAAACGAAGAGCATTGAGCTGAATGAAACCAGCAGCATCTTTTTGATCATACGCACCTGCGTCGTCTTCGAATGTCACGTGAGCCTCGGAATAGAGGCTGTGATCCGACCAACGACCCACTGTTCGAGCAAGACCCTTGTACAGCTTCAAACGTACCGTGCCTGTCACATGCTTTTGGCTTTCGTCGATCATAGCCTGCAACATTTCGCGCTCTGGCGAGAACCAAAACCCGTTGTAGATCAGCTCTGCATATTTCGGCATCAGCTCGTCTTTGAGGTGCGCGGCACCCCGGTCCAAAGTGATGCTTTCGATCCCGCGGTGCGCCTCGAGCAAAACAGTTCCACCAGGCGTCTCATAGATGCCGCGTGACTTCATGCCGACAAATCGACCTTCGACTAAATCAAGACGACCGACCCCGTGCTTGCCACCAAGCTCGTTCAGTTTCGTCAGAACAGTCGCAGGAGACATGCGTTCGCCGTTGATCCCAACTGCGTCGCCACGTTCGAATTCGATCTCGATATACTCGGGCTCGTTTGGTGCGTCTTCTGGATTTACCGTACGCTGATAAACATAATCTGGTGCTTCGTCTTTTGGATCTTCGAGAACCTTACCTTCGGACGACGTATGCAACAGGTTAGCATCAACCGAGAATGGTGCTTCGCCGCGCTTGTCTTTGGCGATTGGGATTTGATGCTGCTCAGCAAAATCAATCAGTTTGGTCCGGCTCGACAGCTCCCATTCGCGCCAAGGAGCGATGACCTTGATGTCGGGGTTCAACGCATAGGCAGCCAATTCAAAGCGAACCTGATCGTTGCCTTTGCCAGTCGCGCCATGCGCCACAGCATCTGCACCAGTTTCTTCGGCGATTTCGACCAACCTTTTTGAGATCAAAGGCCGGGCAATCGATGTGCCGAGCAAATACAAACCTTCGTACACTGCGTTGGCGCGGAACATTGGGAACACAAAGTCACGAACAAACTCTTCGCGGACGTCTTCGATATAGATGTCCGAGGCACCCATAAGCTCTGCCTTGGCGCGCGCTGGTTCCAGCTCTTCGCCTTGTCCCAGATCAGCGGTAAAGGTCACAACCTCGCATCCATACTCGGTTTGCAGCCACTTCAGAATGATCGAAGTATCGAGGCCGCCAGAATAGGCGAGAACAACTTTTTTAGGTGCGGACATCTTATCTGTCTCCGTCTGCGTCATTTCGGCTGCGACCTAACGGGTTTTGGGCATCAAGACAAGCAAGGCCATTGACCAACACATGAGGTCGATGCGACGAACGGACTTGAATCATTTGTTTCCGAGGGCCTCTCATGGGATTTGCTATTTTTCGTCACGCGCTGACAATGGTGTTTCGCAATTTGTTGGATGCGTTCAAAGTGTCGCTCATTCCTTTTGGCATTGCTGTCGTTGTGACGGTTTTTGTCACAGGAACACTGATAGGCTCTGACTTGCTGACTGGACATATCGATGTGCAAGATGCCCCACTGCAACTAGCCGTGCTGTCGCTGTTGATGGTCGTCGTTTATATGTTCTCGTTCTCGTGGGTGGCTGTAAATTGGCACCGGTTTATCCTACTCGAAGAATACCCAAGATGGTTCCCAGAGTTCCGCAGCCGTCCGATTGGCCCATACATCTGGCACACAATCAAAGCCGCGCTTTTGCTGATGGTCTGCCTGATCCCAATTATGCTGATTGGCAGTTTCCTTGCATCTGCTCTGGGCTCTCTTGGCGCGCAACTACTCGTCGCTATTGTAACATTCGCGATCTCTTATGGCTGGTTGCGTATCGCGATGGGGTTGGCTGGAACGTCTATCGGGCAACCCATCGGTTTGCGCGCGTCTTGGGCTGAAACTGCTCCTTTGTCGGGTGCGATTTGGGGAACTGCGTTTTGCGTTATGGTAATGGGAATGGTCGCGACATTGTTTGAAACGATTGGTGGCCCCGTCATTGGCCCATTCATAGGGATCGTGGTAAATTGGATCACCTTTATCGTCGGCGTTAGCATTCTGACTACGCTCTATGGTCATACCGTTCAGGGCCGTGACCTGGTTTGAGCGATCGCTCGACATATATTGCGAATTCAAGAAGCGCTGTTGCATCAATGCGAGAGCTCTTTGACGAAACACCGCTTCAACGTAATGACCATTTGTCAGCAATGTATGATGCTGACGTTTGGCTCAAGCGTGAAGACCTGACGTCAGTACGGTCCTACAAAATCCGAGGCGCGACCAATGCAATGCGCCGCGCGCTCGAACGGGATCCTGTTCAAAAGATGTTTGTTTGCGCCAGTGCGGGCAACCATGCACAGGGCGTCGCGTTTGCTTGTCGTCAATTGAATGTCCGTGGTGTGATTTTCATGCCTGTGACAACACCCCAACAAAAGATCAACAAGACCAAGATTTTTGGCGGCTCACAAATCGAGGTGGTTCTAACGGGTGACTACTTTGATGACACACTTGCCGCGGCTCAGTCATACTGCATCGATCATAAAGGGCATTTCCTGTCCCCATTCGACGACCCGGATGTGATCGAAGGGCAGTCGACGGTGGGGATCGAAATCCTTGATCAAATGGGTGAAATGCCTGACTTGATCATCCTTCCTGTCGGTGGTGGCGGTTTATCATCAGGCGTCACATCTGTTTTGGGAACTGAAAGGCTTTTATGTGTCGAGCCTGTGGGCGCGGCCAGCCTAACTGCAGCGTTGGCCAACGGGGCAGAGGTCACGCTAGAAAAGGTGGACAACTTTGTTGACGGCGCAGCTGTTGCGCGGATGGGGGCAAACACGTTTGAGCTTCTTAAGCATCTCAACCCGGATCAGGTGCGGACAGTTCAAGAAGATCGAATCTGTTCGACGTTGATCGAGATGTTGAATGTAGAGGGCGTTGTTCTCGAGCCTGCAGGCGCTCTGGCGATCGATGTATTGAAGGATATCCAAGATGAGATTAAAGGCAAAACGGTTGTCTGTGTCACGTCTGGTGGAAACTTTGATTTCGAGCGCTTGCCGGACGTCAAAGAGCGAGCGCAACGATTTCTGGGTCTCAAAAAGTATTTCTTGCTTCGCTTGCCACAGCGCCCCGGAGCTCTGAAAGATTTTCTGTCGATGTTGGGTCCGGATGACGATATCGCTCGGTTCGAATACCTCAAGAAATCAGCGAGAAACTTTGGGACTGTCCTTATCGGAATCGAAACAACGGACGCTCTAAATTTTGATCGGCTGATCGTGGATCTTGAGGGCGCTGGATTCAAAATGCAGGACATCACAAACGACGCGACGATAGCTGAGTTTGTGATCTAGTCACGCACTGCGTGGGTCTGCAAAGAATGTGGTTTTAGATGTTAGATAGCATGCTTCGACATCGGCTGGTTTAACCGCCTGACCGTCTTGATTGTTCGGCTCACATAGTGAAGCCAATTCGGTGAACCCCAGATTGAGAGCGCTTCCTTTGATAAAGTGAAGGCGTTCAAGTGTCGTTTGGTGATCCGTCGCGAGTGGCAAGTCTTTGATCGCCAGATCGACTTCAGACAGGAACAATTCGATGATTTAGCGAAAGCCATCCTGACCAAAGTCTTCCTTCAATTCTACATTGCGGTCCCATGCAATCATATACCAACTCCAACACGATCAATGCGTTGATATCAGCAGGGGATTAAGAATGTCTTAGATTGCGTCTTTACCCCTTTTTAACAGCGACTGAGGTATTTCGGCGTGGAACCCTGAAAGGTGTAAGAGCGATCTCGGACCAGATTCAAACGGCCGATCCTGTATCGTCGCATAGTGCTGTGCGTAAGATACTGATCGCTGACGACAGCCGGCTTCAGCGGATGCTGCTGTCTACTATATTGGGTCGGTGGGGCTACTAAGTTATTGAAGCGCAGACGGGCCAAGAGGCGCTTGCTCTCGCTATCCAAGAACGACCAGATCTGATTTTAAGTGATTGGGTCATGCCTGAAATATCTGGCCCAGAGCTGTGTAAACAGATCAGGCAAGAGCTGTCCGGCCAGTATGTCTATTTCATTTTTTTGACTTCCAAGAGCGAGAAAACTGAAGTCGCAGAAGGCTTGGTTTTTGGGGCCGATGACTTCCTAACCAAACCGGTCAATACCCAAGAACTGCGCGCAAGGATTTCAGCAGGAGAACGCATCTTGCAGATGGAGCGGGCTTTGATCGAAAAGACCCAAGAGCTAGGTTCTGCGCTGGCCGAGATTCAAAAGCTCTACAATGATTTGATTGAGGCCAAAGGCCTTCAACAATCTTTGCTTCCTGAAACACAAAAGGACTTTGGAGCGGCTAAGGTCTCGATCGTTTTGCAGTCGAGCGGACACTTGGGAGGCGATCTCGTTAGCTATTTTCCAGTCAATGATCGCCGTATTGGATTTTTCGGTCTCGATGTTTCTGGACACGGCATTTCATCTGCCATGATGACTGCGCGTCTGGCGGGTCTGTTGTCTCGTGCTGCGCCTGATCAGAATATGGCGATCATTTGAACCGGTAATGGTAGCCTGATCGCACGATCGCCTTGTGATGTTGCGGCACAACTAAACGATGTCGTGCTGACAGAAATGAATACGGATCAATACCTGACGTTGTTGCTTGGACACCTCGACTTGCAAACAGGGCGAATGGTGATGACCCAAGCAGGGCATCCCTTTCCTGTTCTACAGCGTGCCAACGGAGATATTAAATTTCTTGGGAACGGTGGTTTTCCGATTGGATTGATTGAAGATGCCGCGTTCGATCAGTTCGATTTGATGCTCGAACTAGGTGACCGCGTGTTGATTCTATCGGACGGAATCATGGAATGTGTCGACCCAGCGGGAAACATGCTTCGTGATGAAGGACTGCTGGATCTTGTCCGTGAAAACAAATCACTACGAGGCAACGACTTTCTCGAAGCATTGATCTGGAACCTGAACGGCTTTGCATGTGATCAAGAATTCCCAGACGATGTTTCAGCAATCTTGATCGAGTATGAAGATCCTAACCGAGAAACAGCCTAAGGAAAGCAGCATCGCCTTCGTTTCCTAACAAATCCAACGCGACCATCTGATCCACAAAAATGGCGGTGTGATTTGGTTCGGTTGGGGGCCCAAGACGGTAAATGGGTCGTGCCACGTAGATATGGCACAGCTTTTCAGCCCATTTTTCATATTCTGGCATGTACACAAAACGTCGAAACGCACCTAATTTCTGGGGTGGCCCAATGCGCCAGCCTGTCTCTTCAAAAACTTCGCGATGAACTGCGGCGATCGGGTGCTCGCCGGGATCTATCCCGCCACCTGGTAGCTGAAATTCGGGCGTGGGTTTAGCCTGATGGGTCAAAAGGATCGTGCCATCGCGCGGCAGAATCACATATGCGCCTGGCCGATGTTGATAAATCTGGTTTGGGTCGACCCGCTCGCCATATCGTCTGATCATTTTTGCCCCCTTGGACCCGAGGTTGTAGCGCCTATATACACGCGATATGCCAATCCGTGGCAGCTAAGGAAACCCCGATGACCAATTCAAAGCCTGACTGGGATGACACCGTTCTCCCGTTTCAACTGGATATGTCCGATATTCGTGGCCGTATTGCACGGCTCGACGGCGTGCTGGACGATGTTTTGCGCCAACATGACTATCCCCCTGCGATCGAGGTATTGGTCGCAGAGATGGCATTGCTTACAGCGATGATCGGTCAAATGGTGAAACTGCGATGGAAGCTGTCATTGCAAGTGCGCGGTGACGGGCCTGCGCGCATCATTGCGACGGATTACTACGGACCAACTGACGACGGGCAACCTGCTAGAATGCGAGCCTACGCCAGCTTTGATGAAACACGAATTGATAATACGACCAAACCATTCGAGCTTATCGGGAAAGGGTACTTTGCGCTGTTGTTGGATCAAGGCAACGATATGAAGCCTTATCAGGGCCTCACACCAATCGCAGGTGGGTCATTGTCTGTCTGTGCTGAAACCTACTTTGCTCAGTCTGAACAGATACCGACACGGTTTGCGCTGACCTATGGAAAATCGCAGATACCCGGCAAGGACGAAGGTTGGCGTGCGGGTGGTGTCATGTTGCAGCATATGCCCAAAGCATCCCCTCTGATGTCATCCGATGGTGCGACTGGAGAAGACGGCTTGATGGCAGCGACGGATGCGCTTGATAGTGATGGGGCAGAGAACTGGAACCGCGCGAACACATTGCTGGATACCGTCGAAGAGATGGAATTGGTCGGCCCAACTGTGTCGCCGTCCCAATTGTTGCTGCGCCTCTTCCACGAAGAAAAACCGCGCATCTATGAAGCGCAAGATATCCGGTTCGGCTGTTCTTGTTCCCCTGAACGTGTGCGCGACAGTCTCTCGATATATTCGGCCAAGGATATTGCACACATGACGACTGATGACGGCAAAGTAACGGCTGACTGTCAGTTTTGTGGGTCGCACTACGAATTTGACCCTGCGACCTTGGGGTTCGAGGCGAATGATGCAGACCCAGCCAGCTGAGACAAAATCCCATCTGGGTGCTGCAATATCTCGGGTTCAAGGCGGGTCGTCTGATTTTGACCTTAACCCAGAGATGGCACCCAAGGGTGTGACGCTTCGCGATGCGTCGGTCTTAGTTTTGGTGGATCTTTCTTCGGCGCAACCTGAATTCATTTTGACCAAGAGAGCGTCACAAATGCGAAATCATGGCGGCCAAATCGCCTTTGCAGGTGGCAAGCGCGATGAGGATGATGCCTCTGGTATTGAAACCGCTCTGCGAGAAGCTCAAGAAGAAATCGCTCTTGATCCAGCAGCCGTCGAGGTGATTGGGTCACTGCCCAGTCACCAGACGGTCACGGGGTTCAATGTGACCCCAGTTGTTGGCGTTCTCTCTAAACCGTTTGATCCAGTCATCGACCCCGGCGAGGTTGCCGAAGTCTTTCGTGTTCCCTACGATTTTTTGATGAATTCTGAGAGCTACCAAATTCAATCACGTAGATGGCGCGGCACGCGTCGCATGTTTTATACGGTACCGTTTGGTCCCTATTATATTTGGGGTGCGACAGCTCGGATATTGCGGGCATTGGCGGATGGTTTTTCGAAATGACCCAGATCGACGGTCAATGGATGAAGTCGCCTGCAGTGCAAAGAGTCTTTGAGATCTACGCTGATGCGGGGTTCGAGCTTTTCTTTGTCGGGGGATGTGTACGCAACGCAGTGCTGGATTTACCAATACACGACGTTGATCTGTCGTCGAATGCGACCCCTGAACAGGGAACAAAAATCGCATCGGCCGCTGGGTTGAAAGTGATCTCAACAGGCTACGATCATGGAACGATAACTGTAGTTTCGGATGGTACTCCGCTAGAAATCACTTCGTTTCGTCGGGATGTGGAGACGTACGGACGGCGGGCCGTTGTGGCCTATTCTCAATCTATCGATGACGATGCGCGCAGGCGTGATTTCACTATGAACGCCCTCTATGCGCGCGCAACCGGTGAGGTTGTTGATCCTCTTGGGGGATTGTTAGACCTCTATGCGCGCCGGCTTCGGTTTATTGAAAACGCAGATCAACGTATCCAAGAAGACTTTCTGCGCAGTCTTAGGTTTTTTAGATTTCACGCGCTCTATGCAGATCAAACTTTGGGTTTTGAGCCAGAGGCAATTGCCGCAATTTCCGGCAATCTAGACGGGCTAGAGACCCTCCCAAAAGAGCGTATTGGTGCCGAAATGGTCAAGCTTTTGGCGGCAACTGATCCGGCACCTGCGATCGCAACAATGGGCCAATGTGGCGTATTGATGCGCGTTCTGCCGGGTGCTGCAGCTGCTGCGCTTGCTGTTTTGGTTCATGTTGAAGAGGCTTATAGCGTCGCCCCGAATGCGATCCGTCGGCTCTGTGTTGTTGGCGGAGAGGACCCCGTACGGGATCTCAGGTTGAGCAAGGCGCAGGCCAAAGAGCTGAACGTTCTGAAAGAGGGACTAGGGTCGCTCATGTCCGCCGCAGAGTTGGGTTACCGTTTGGGTAGCACCGCAGCCATTGATGTGTTGTTGCTGCGAGCAGCGACTGCGGGAATGATGTTGGACCCTCGTGAAATTGATGCAGCAATCCGTGGTGATGCCCAAGTCTGCCCAATTGCCGCTTCGGATTTGTCCGATAGCTTCCAGGGCTGGGCTCTGGGAGAAGAGCTCAAGAGGCTCGAAGCTGTTTGGATCGCATCAGATCTCTCGGCCACTAAGTCTGAACTCTTGGGATGATACCGTGGGCCCTCTATAGCTTTGTCTTTCTGGGCCTGTTTTCTCCGGGGCCTAACGTCATCTTGCTGACCACTTCTGGCGCACGTTTTGGTCTAAAAGCCACTTTGCCGCATGTGTTCGGCGTCGTGGTTGGGGTTGGCATCACTTCTTCACTTGCTGGTTTTGGAATTGGAACGGCTTTGGGGCAGTTGCCTTGGTTGGCGCTCGTGTTGAAATGTGTCGCCGCGGGCTGGATTTTGTTCATGGCATACAAGCTGTGGCATTCCGCCCCGCCGCGTAGAGAAACCTCAACTGAGCGCCCCTTTACCTTTGTCGAAGCGGTCCTCTTTCAATGGGTAAACCCCAAGGTTTGGGCGGTCGCCCTTAGTGCGACGGCGTACACGAACAATCTGCCCGCAATTGAACAAGCATTTTTGTTGGGAACTGCATTCTCGGGTTTGAATTTGGTCGTCTGCCTCTTTTGGTCGACAACTGGTTCGCTACTCTCAACTCTCTTAAATGATCAGTCAAAATGGCGGATCTTTGCGCGCGGTATGGCGATCGCGCTGGTCGTATTTTCGGTGCTTGTTTTCCTCTAGCCTAAGATGCGCTATGAGATGGCTCACAGATCGAGAGGCCCGATATGTTTCAATTTTTTGAACGCCTCGTTGACCCCTACACGCCGTATATTGAGACGAACAAACCGTCCCGTCGGCTGTGGCCTTTTTTGCGAGACTACATGCAGCCCTTTAAAAAGGTGCTTTGGATGGCGGCTGTCACATCCCTCGTTGTGGCTGCTGTTGAACTGTGGCTGATTTTTTACATGGGGCTTCTCGTCGATGTGTTGTCGACAAAGGGCGAGGATGAAGTTTGGCAGAGCCATGGAACCGAGCTGATTTGGATAGCGGTGTTCCTGTTGCTGTTTCGACCGGCGATCCAAGTCGTCGATGTGCTGTTGTTGAACAATACGATCCTGCCAAACTTTGGAACACTGATCCGGTGGCGTGCGCATCGACATGTGCTGCGTCAATCTGTTGGTTGGTTTGAAAACGACTTTGCCGGACGTATTGCCAATCGGATTATGCAAACACCACCAGCAGCGGGCGAAGCGATCTACGAAGTGTTCGATGCAATGGCCTATGCGACTGCATTATTTGTAGGGTCGTTTATTCTGCTCTACGATATTGATCTGCGATTGATGGCGCCGCTTTTGATCTGGTTTGTGTTCTACGGTGCTTTGGTGCGTTGGACGATACGAACTGTTGGACCTGCATCGAAACGGTCATCCGACGCGCTCAGTGTGATCACGGGTCGAGTTGTCGACAGTTATACCAACATTCATTCGGTGAAACTGTTCTCTCACAATGAAACCGAAGTTGAATATGCCCATGACGCGATCGAAAACGCGCGGGTCACATTTCAGGGCGAGATGCGGATCCTGACCAAGATGGAGTTGGGATTGGTTCTGCTAAACGGTGCCTTGATCGTGGCTGTTGTTGGCTGGGCGCTGGGCCTGTCGATGTCGGGTCTTGCGTCTGTTGGCGCGGTTGCCGCAGCTGCTGCTTTAACGCTTCGTCTCAATGCGATGACCGGATGGATCATGTGGGCTGTTTCGTCTTTCTTCCGCAATCTCGGTGTTGTGTCCGGAGGGATGGAAACGATTGCCCAACCGATTACGTTGATCGATGCGCCCGACGCCAAGGAGTTGGAACTGGCGAATGGCAAGATCGAGGTCAAAGACCTGACACACCATTATGGGCGTGGTCACGGTGGTCTCGAGGCATTGAATTTGACGATCCAGCCAGGTGAAAAATTGGGGGTTGTCGGTCGTTCTGGCGTGGGTAAGTCAACCTTAGGCAAATTGCTGCTTCGGTTCTACGATATCGAAGCTGGGTCAATCGTGATTGATGGCCAAGACATCTCGACCGTCACACAGGACAGTTTGCGTAACGCCATCGGGATGGTGCAGCAAGACAGCTCTTTGTTGCATCGGTCGGTTCGCGACAACATTCTATATGGCTGTCCGGACGCTACGAATGAGCAAGTGATTAAAGCCGCCCAGCAAGCCGAAGCCCATGACTTTATCCTTGAACTCCAAGACGCGGAGGGGCGGAGAGCATATGACGCCCAAGTTGGCGAGCGAGGGGTCAAGTTGTCGGGAGGTCAACGCCAACGGATCTCGTTGGCGCGCGTCATACTGAAAGACGCGCCCATCTTGTTGTTGGACGAGGCGACCAGCGCTTTGGACTGCGAAGTTGAAGAGCAAATTCAGCAAACGCTTTACGGCATGATGGAAGGCAAAACAGTGATTGCGATCGCACACCGGCTGTCGGCGATTGCCAAGATGGACCGGATTATTGTGATTGATGGTGGAAAAGTTGTGGAAGAAGGCACGCACAGCGCTCTGTTAAAGCAGAACGGACTATACGCGAAATTCTGGTCGCGGCAGTCGGGTGGCTTCATCAACAAAGAGAAACAGTCATGAAATTACAAAACTTAATCGCGCCGTTTCAACCCGCCGAAGGCCCACCACCGCAAAACCTTGGCGGATTCCTTCGGTGGGCTTTGACTGGGTGCTTTCCGGTACTTGTTGTGGCTGCGATTTTTTCTGCGGCCGCCGGCACCTTAGAAGTCGTCACCGCGATCATCTTGGGGCGCGTTATCGACACGGCAGTCGATACTGGGCCCGCCGCATACTTTGCTCAGAATGCGTGGCTGTTGATTGGG
The DNA here is from genome assembly GCF_000161835.1 of Thalassobium sp. R2A62. Lineage (GTDB taxonomy): Bacteria > Pseudomonadota > Alphaproteobacteria > Rhodobacterales > Rhodobacteraceae > Thalassobium. The sequence continues at coordinate 2,426,916 of NZ_GG697169.2, read as the reverse complement.
TTCGTCATCTTCTTTGTGTTTTTGCGGCCAATCGTATTTGGCATATCGTCGCTTGCGAATGCGGTCGTGATCCAGCCGAATACTAACCCATTGGTTCTGTCTCGCTTGCATCGTTGGTCGATGGGGCAGTCGGTAACATTCTTTGACAATGATTTTGCGGGTCGGATTGCGCAAAAGCAGATGCAGACCGCTCGTGCGATCACGGACGTCACGATGGAGACGATCAGCACAGTCATGTTTGCACTTGCGACCCTGATAGGGTCGGCCATCCTGTTGACGATGATCAATGGCTGGATCGCGTTTGCTCTGTCACTTTGGCTGATCCTCTATTTTGCATTGATCCGTTGGTTCATGCCGCGCATTCGTGTCCGGTCGGCTGATCGCGCAGGTGCACGCGCAATGGTTTCTGGTCAGGTTGTCGATACGATCACGAACATCAAAACGGTCAAGCTGTTTGCTCATGCGGATCACGAAGACCGGGCCGCGCTGGGCGCAATGGATGTGTTTCGCGACAGTGCCGTTGCCTTTGGGCAAATGTCTGCAGCGTTCCGAATTTCACTTATGACGCTGGCTGGGGTTTTGCCGGTTTTCCTGATCGGCGGGACGTTGCTGTTGTGGCAAAACGGGCAGGCGACCGCTGGTGATATTGCAGCGGCTGGATCGGTCTCTATTCGGATTGCCCAAATGACAGGCTGGGTCAGCTACACACTGATGGGGATCTATTCCAACATTGGTGAAGTTGAAGACGGAATGAAAACCCTGACCCCGCCACATGAGCTGGTGAACGCAGATGGCGCCCCCGATCTGCTGGTGACCCAAGGTGTCATCGAATTGCGCAACCTCGACTTTCAGTATGGGCGTGACAAGGGTGGATTGTCGGATGTTTCCCTGACGATTGCCAGCGGAGAGAAGCTCGGGATCGTGGGCGCCTCAGGTGCAGGCAAATCCACCTTGGTCGCTGTTCTGTTGCGCTTGTATGATGCTGAACAGGGCGCTGTCTTGATCGACGGACAGGACCTTCGCGACGTGACCCAAGAAAGCGTTCGCATCAATATCGGAATGGTGACCCAAGAGACGGCCATGTTTAACCGATCTGCGGATGACAACATTCGCTATGGTCGCCCCGATGCGACGTTTGATCAGGTTCAAGATGCGGCAAAGCGTGCCGAAGCCCACGATTTTATCCTTGATCTCGAAGATCATAGAGGCCGCAAGGGATATGACGCACACCTTGGCGAACGTGGTGTAAAGCTTTCTGGTGGTCAGCGCCAACGTATAGCGTTGGCGCGTGCAATTTTGAAGGACGCGCCAATTCTCGTACTAGACGAAGCCACAAGCGCGCTCGACAGCGAGGTTGAATATTCTATCCAAGAGGCGCTGGATCAGGTCATGCAAGGCAAGACAGTTGTGGCAATCGCGCACAGGCTGTCGACGATTTCGCAGATGGATCGCATCATCGTGCTTGAACAAGGCCGCATTGTGGAACAAGGCACCCACGACGATCTATTGGCGCGCGGTGGCTTGTATGCAGGCTATTGGGACAAACAGTCCGGTGGATTTTTACAAACACAGGATGCTGCTGATTAATGCCAACTACTGATATTGTGAAATTGACCCAAAAGGGACTGGGCGCAGATGCCGACGGACGGCTCTTTTTGCGTGCGCTGCCTGGTGAGACTGTTGAGTTTGATCAGGATGATGGGCCGCTGGTGGCCCCTCGGGTGGTTACCCCTTCGACAGATCGAGTGGCGGCGGTGTGCCGACATTTCAAAACCTGCGGCGGTTGCTTGATGCAACACGCGAGCGAACAGAGCGTTGCAGATTGGAAAACAGAGATCGTCAGGCTTGGTCTTGCCAGCCAAGGGATCGAGACAAACATCCTTCCTATTTTGACGTCTCCTCCACAGACACGTCGCCGTGCCAAGTTTGCCGCACGGCGTACCAAGAAAGGCGCGATGATTGGGTTTCACATGCGGGGATCTGACGGGCTGGTTGCCGTGCCCGATTGTCAGCTAGTTACTCCATCGTTGCGATCGATGATCCAGATGCTCGAAGAGTTCACGGTCGAGTTTGGCTCGCGCAAAGGCGAGTTAGCCCTGACAGTGACGGACAGCCTTGGCGGTCTGGATGTCATGGTCGAGAATGGCAAGGAGCTGGTTGATGCTATGCGGGTGACGCTCGCCGCAGCGGCAGGTCGCTACGATTTTGCCCGCCTGACATGGAATGACGAGACGATTGTGACGCGCCGCGCACCAGCGCATCAGTTTGGCAAAGCCCAAGTTGCGCCACCTCCGGGCGCGTTCCTGCAAGCCACGAAAGAAGGCGAGCTTGCACTGACATCAGCGGTGCAAAATGCATTGGGTGATGCGTCTATTGTTGTTGATCTCTTTGCTGGCGCAGGGACATTCACGATACCAATGGCAGAAACTGCACAGGTCCATGCAGTCGAAGGTGTGGCTGACATGCTTGAGACTTTGGATGCAGGTTGGCGGATGGCCACAGGGCTCAAGCGCGTGACGACTGAAGCGCGCGACTTGTTTCGCCGTCCTCTGTTGCCAGATGAATTTCATAAAAAGGATGGCGTTGTCATCGACCCGCCTCGTGCAGGTGCAGAGGCGCAGACCCATGAAATTGCCAATAGCGCGGTTCCATTGGTGGCATCGGTGTCATGCAACCCTGTCACATTCGCGCGTGACGCGCGGATTTTGGTGGATGCGGGTTTTGCGCTGGATTGGGTGCAACCGGTTGACCAGTTTCGGTGGTCAAATCACACAGAAATCGCCGCTCGGTTCTCACGCTAGTGTGACATTCAATCAGGCTGTAAAAATCCGGTAATCCTGTTATGCAGACAAAAAAAACTGAGGCGGTGGTTCTGATGCGGTTGTTTCGTGTCCTTTCGGTATTCTTATTGTTTTTCGTGCTCGTGGGCTGCGGATCCAAATTCAAGACTTACAACGGTCCAGAAGTCACGCGTATCGCCGTCTATAAAGAGGCGCGTACGATGTATTTGATGCACAATAACGAAGTGCTGGAAAAATATGACTTTGCGCTGGGATTTGAACCAGTCGGCCGCAAACAGGTCGAAGGCGACGGCAAGACGCCCGAGGGCAACTACTTTATCGACCGTCGCAACCCAAATAGCCGTTTCCATCTGTCGCTGGGCATTTCCTACCCGAATGCCAATGACGTAGAAGTCGCGCGTGCGCTGGGCATGCCACCCGGCGGCGACATCTTTATCCACGGCACACCCAAAAGGTTTCGCAATAGCGATGACGATTGGACGTGGGGCTGCATCGCGGTCAAAGACCGCGAGATGGAGCAAATCTACGCGATGGTTAAAAACGGAACGGTAATCTCAATCTACCCGTAAAGGGTTAGGATCCCATCACCAGTGTCCACCAAACCTTCCCGTTTGGCTCTTGGAACCATGCAAAGCCCATGTTGGCCGCGTTGGTGTCCAAAATAACGTTCCGAGTTTGCGGCAATTCCATCCATGCAGCCAAGGTTTCAAGCTCGGTCTCGTAGGTCTCAGAGATGTTTTCGCCCAATAGCGTTCCGGTGTAGCCGACACGACGAACACGATCGATGGGTGACGATCCGTCAGATCCAAAGTGCCAAGGGCGGTTTTGCACGGCCATGTCACGAGAATGCGTTGCTGCCGCTGCATTGAGAGGCGCGTCGAGCTTAACTTGCGAAGCACCGGCAGCGAGGCGCAGGGCGTTTACGCTATCCAGCATGCGGAATTGGATGTCGGCCGTATCGCGTGCTTTGATCCGGTACACAGTAGGAAGCGGGTTCCCATCTGGGCCAATACGCGACGAATCGGGTTGTGGCGCACATGCAACCAAGGCCATCATGGCAACAAACAGAAGTGACGTGATACGGTTCATGGTGCGATCGCCTTAATATTTACTCCCCTTCGCTTTAGCGAATTGATCGTTGCGTTTCAAACCCACTTGGCGACGAACCGCCAATCTGACGTTTGTTTGATTTGCGACTGCGTCTTTCCGGCCATATTGAGGCATCAATCGATTTTTAAACAGCGTCAACGGAGATCCTGTTATGAGTAAATTGCCATCCAATTTGACCCGTCGCGGCTTTATCGCGGGTACAGCTGCGGCTGTCGGGACCGGTGCTGCGACGCAATCAACCGAGGTTGAGGGCGAAATTTCACAGTCTTTGCGCCGCAATATTTCGAGCTTTCGTACGCTGAACTGGCAGCCCTATTTCGACAATCTGCGTGGAGGCGCCATTCTGGTAGACCTTCAATCGCGTGCCTTGCACTATTGGTCGGAAGACCAAAGTATCTACAAACTGTATCCAACAAGTGTTCCGCTGTCTGAGGATCTGACACGTCGTGGACGCACGACAATCACGCGTAAAGTTGAAGGGCCAAGCTGGCGCCCGACGCCTGCGATGCGTAAGCGCAACCCTGAATGGCCTGAGTTCGTCGGCCCGGGCCCCGATAATCCCCTTGGATCACACGCGCTGTATCTCAGCTGGACCTACTATCGAATCCACGGCACTCATGACACGCGCAAGATCGGTCGTCGGTCGTCGAATGGCTGTATTGGCCTGTATAATGAGCATATTGCCGAGCTTTACGGCCTGACTAAGAATGGCGCACAGGTGTTGCTAATTTGACGACATTCGAGCCGAGTTTGCACTGCGTTTGTTTCAGACTTGGCATTTTGGCCCCTTTTTGGATTAGAGATAGTCCAGAGGTAAGTCTTGGGGCTTGTCGCCGTCCTCAACATACCAGGCGGCAGGCATTTACTGGAGAGTTTAACATGAAAAATATCGTTCTCGCAGCTGCATTTGCAGGTCTTTCATCCACAGCATTCGCCGGCGGCATGTCCGAGCCATTGATGGAGATGGAACCAGTTGTAATCGTTGAAGAGGCAGGTTCGGCCTCCTCGGGCACAGGCGCAATCGTTGCCCTGATCCTGGTTGCACTGCTGGCAGCAGCTTCCTAATTCGATCTCCGGATCTGAATTACAAAAGGGCGGTTGGTTCATTCCAACCGCCCTTTTTCTATGCTCAACAGACTGTTTCTTGCTTGTTTTGGCGCTTTGCAGCCCGTCAGAAACATTTCTACTTGGCAAATACCCCCCAAATTGACTTATAAACGGCTCGAGGTGTTCACTTGGGGCCTACCAGCCGCCTCGAATTACAGTGCTGGGTGGGTATTTATGGAGTTTAACATGAAAAAGATCGTTCTCGCAGCTGCATTCGCAGGCATCGCATCCACAGCATTCGCCGGTGGCATGTCCGAGCCAATGATGGAAATGGACCCAGTTGTAATCGTTGAAGAGTCAGGTTCATCCTCCTCGGGCACAGGCGCAATTGTTGCCCTGATCCTGGTTGCATTGCTGGCAGCAGCTTCCTAATTAGATCTTCTGATCAGAATTGCGAAAGGGCGGCGCGGTTTACCGATGCCGCCCTTTTTACGTCTACGCGGATGTTTTTAGTCCAACCATCCAGCGAGGTTGTCTTCGATAATCCCGCCCAACGCACTTAGGTGGGCATCATCATCGTTGAGACACGGGATATAGAGAAAATCCCGTCCTCCAGCCTCTTCAAAGCTTTCCTTAATCTCTTCGTTGATCTCTTCGAGCGTCTCGATGCAATCAGCCGAGAAGGCAGGGGCGCAAACGGCAATATTCTTTTTACCTTTTTCGGCAAGGCGCGCGACTTCTTCCACGGTATAGGGCTGCAGCCACTCTTCGGGGCCGAAACGAGATTGAAACGTCGTTGTGATTTCGGTGTCGCTCCAACCTAAACGCTCTTTGAGCAAGCGCGTCGTTTTCTGGCATTGGCAGTGGTATGGGTCGCCTTCCATCAGATACCGCTTGGGCACGCCATGATAGGAACAGACGAGGATATCGGGACGTTTTTCAGCATCCGCATAAGCGCGCTCAATCGACTGGGCTAGCGCATCAATATAGGCCGGTTCTTCAAAATACGCCGGCACGGTACGGACAGACGGCTGCCATTTCTCTTCCATCAATGCCCGAAAGAGTTGATCGTTCGCCGTCGCAGACGTCGCGCCTGCATAGTGCGGATAGAGCGGGAAAAAGATGATCTTTTGGCACCCGGCTTCGACCATCTCGCGGACCTTGGATTTGGTCGACGGATTGCCGTAGCGCATGCAATAATCAACCATGACACGGTCGCCATAGCGCGACTGCATCCGGTCCTTGATCCCTGCGGTCTGTTGTTTGGTGATGGTCAAAAGGGGGCTTTCGTTCGCTTCTTCGTTCCAGATTGATTTGTACGCAGCACCCGAACTGAACGGGCGCTTGGTCAGAATCACGAGCTGGAGCAACGGCTGCCAAAGCCACGCGGAATAATCGACCACGCGTTTGTCAGACAAAAACTCACCCAAATAGCGACGCATTGACCAATAGTCTGTGGCATCTGGTGTCCCAAGATTGGCGAGAAGGATTCCAACCTTGGCAGGTTTAACGTGGGGGTGATCCGACGGAGCATGGACAGGGCAGACCGCCTCTTGGTTGGTTGAGTCGAACATGGTGTCGTGTCCTTTGTCTTGGGTTGGCGGTGTCATGTGTCTGACCCCCGTCGTGTCGGACCGCCCACTGGCGTTTCAATTGTGCCCAGCGCATCCGCCAAACGATTTGTTGCAGACCCCGGGCGAAGCGGTTGAGGTTGATCTTTTGACGGCGCCCAGCCGGTCAGTGTGATTATTTCAAACGTCGCAGGGATGCGATCGCCATCCAGCGCAAAGGCTGCTTTGTAGATACGGTCGGTTTCGTCAAACAGATCACGTTTCACAAATGTTTTGTTCCGTGCGGTCATTGAGTTGGTCTCGCCCATCATACGCAGATCGCGCATCAAGGCAAAAGCGTCCGTGTACGTGGCCGTTGTCTGAACGCCGTCTGCGACTGGCAATGCTAGCCCAGCGCGTTGCAGCAATGCCCCAAGGTCGCGAATTTCCCCCATTGGGGAAACCCGAGGGGACAGCCCGCCACTCACCTTTGTTTCAGCTTCAGCAAGAGAAGCGCGGAGTTCATGCAAAGTTTCACCACCAAAGAGATTGGCCAGAAACATACCGTCAGGGCGCAGCGCGTTTCGCGATTGAATGAGCTGGCCGACTGGATCATTCGCGCGATGCAAGCAAAGCGTATGGATTACCAGATCAAAGGACCGTTGCGGCAGGGCGAGCACGTCGTCAAAGTCCACGACCTTCGCTTTGGGCAAGCGATCCTGCCAGACTTTGGGAAAGCGCGTGATAATCGCGACATCTGTAAAGGTTCTGTTAACCTCTTGTAGTCTTTCATACAGATCATCCGCGGCGATGTCTTGGAAGAGCATCTCGGTGACGCGTGTCGTGCACTGGCAGTCCAGGGGCGGATCAAAGAGGGGCGTTTGCGTTTGCATCCTGCTCATTTAGGAGAGATCGCCCCAGATGCAAAGCGCCCTTCGCATACTCTATCCAACGCAATGCGTGTCGTGTGATGCGTTGGTCGAAGGTGATACGGGGCTTTGTGGCAAGTGTTGGTCAGACACACCGTTCATAACGGGGGCAGTTTGCGGCGCATGTGGCGCACCGCTGATCGGTGACGTTGATCCTGAGGAAACCGCCTATTGCGAAGCATGTCACGCGTCACCGCGCCCTTGGCTACACGGACGGGCAGCAACGCTATACTCGGGGAATGCAAGGCGGCTTGTCTTGGCTTTAAAGCATGGCGACCGGACTGATTTGGTCCCAGCACTGTCCCAATGGATGGCACGTGCTGCCGCACCGCTGCTGCAGCCAGATACGATTATTGCACCGATACCATTGCATTGGTCACGCATGTTAAAGCGGCGATACAATCAATCAGCGTTGTTTGCTCTGGAACTAAAACCCTATGTGAATGCGATTGTTCTGCCAGACCTTTTGCGTCGAACCAAACCGACCACGTCGCTAGAAGGTCTATCTCGTGACGAACGCTTTGATCTCTTGCGCGGCGCAATCACGATCAAACCGAAATATGCCGATGAGATCCAAGGCAAACGCGTCTTGATTGCCGACGATGTTATGACGACTGGCGCAACTCTTACTGCCGCTACAGAGGCGTTGCAGACCTCACGCGCCCGCGAGGTTTGTGTCCTAACACTGGCCCGCGTGACAAAGGATGCCTAGATGACTATCAAAACGTCATCAAAGGACATCCGAAATGAACACCATCGAAATCTATACATCACCGCTTTGTGGTTTCTGCCACGCGGCCAAACGGCTCTTGAATGAAAAGGGCGCCAGCTTTTCCGAGATCGACGTATTGGCTGATCCATCGCGCAAACCGGAAATGATCCAGCGGGCCAACGGCGGTCGTACCGTTCCACAGATCTTTATCGGTGAAGCCCACATCGGAGGTTGTGATGATCTCTACGCGCTTGAACGCTCGGGCAAGCTAGACGGGTTGCTCGCCGCTTGAAGGTCGCGCTGATCCAAATGACGTCGGGATCTGATCCCGACGTAAATTTGGCGGCGCTCTCGTCCTATATCCGTGAGGCTGCAGAACAGGGTGCAGATTTCGTACTCACACCCGAAGTTTCAAATTGCATCACGACTGATGTTGCACAGCGTGAAATCACCTTGGTGACACAGTCTGATGATCAGATGTTGGCGGCTCTTCAGGATACGGCTCACGACGTCGGAATATGGCTGTCGCTAGGATCGCTGTCGTTAAAGTCGGACACCGCGGATCCTCGGCTCTTGAACCGATCTTTTCTCATTTCGCCAGATGGGATGATCGAAGCGCATTACGACAAAATCCACATGTTTGATGCCAAGGTTTCCGAAACCGAGGCATACCGTGAATCGCGCGCCTATCAACCGGGCGCGCGTGCTGTGGTTTCAGAAACACCTATCGGCACGATGGGATTGACGATTTGCTATGATTTGAGGTTCCCGCATCTCTATAGGAAATTGGCGCGTGCCGGAGCAGAAATATTGCTCGTCCCTTCTGCTTTCTCGCCTGTGACAGGTGTGGCGCATTGGGAATCTTTGTTGCGCGCGCGGGCTATTGAAACGGGGTGTTTTGTTTTGGCGGCTGCTCAAACGGGGCAAAACACGCCAAACCGCGCAACTTATGGGCACAGTATGGCGATTTCGCCGTGGGGTGAGGTTTTATGTGACGCTGGAATCGGTACGGGCATCACATATGTTGATTTGGACCTGTCAAAAGTGGCAAAAGCCAGACAGCGTATCCCGTCACTCTTGTCGGACGCTGATTTTGAGGGTCCATGATGTCGGATGAGAACGATACTCTTTCTAGATCGCTGTTCAGCGAAATCCTGATGACGGATCAGTTGGCCCGCAGCGCTTTGACCAAAGCTCTGCCCAAAGGTATGGAGCTTTCACATTTTATCGTTCTGAACCATCTTGCGGGTCTAGCCCAAGAACGAACGCCAGCGCAATTGGCAAAGTCGTTTCATCTAACGCGTGGCGCGATGACCAATACGTTGTCGAAACTGGAATGGCAGGGTCATGTTCACATTCGACCGGACTGGGACGATGCACGCCGTAAATTGGTGACGATCAGCCCGTCTGGTGTTCAAGCACGAAACACTGCTCTTGCCGCGATCACTCCAGTCATTTCGGATGTCGTCGATGCGGTCGGAGCGGAAAAGGTCCGCGCGGCTTTGCCAGTCATGCGAGAGTTGCGTCGTCGCCTTAGCGAGCTAGAGTAGGTTTCAGGCTCGCTGTGACGTAGTTCACGCTCAAATCACGGTCTGACAACTTCCACGACCATCCCAATGGATTAAAAACGAAACCCTTGCGGTCGACGGGTTCTAATCCGGCCTGAGACAAAAGATCAAACAGCTCGTCGGGTGTGATGAACTTGTTCCACTCGTGGGTTCCTTTGGGCAGCCAACGCATGACGTGCTCGGCCCCGATGATGGCAAAGATGTAACTCTTGGGATTTCGATTGAGCGTCGAGCAAATGTGCAATCCACCTGGTTTGAGCAACTGCTGACAGGCGGTGATATATAAAAGTGGATCGGCGACGTGTTCGACCACTTCCATGTTCAAAACCACATCAAACTGTTCGCCGGCTTCTGCCATCGCCTCGGCAGTTGTGTGACGGTAGTCAATGTCGAGGCCGGATTGCTCGGCATGAACCCGGGCCACTGGAATATTCCGTTCCGCTGCGTCGGCCCCTACAATTTCTGCGCCGAGCCGCGCCATAGGTTCGCACAGCAATCCACCCCCACAGCCGATGTCCAGTATTCGCAAACCCGCGAACGGTGCTGCTGTATCTAGGTCGCGATCAAATTCTGCGGCAATCTGTCGTGTGATGTAGTCCAGACGACATGGGTTTAACATGTGTAGAGGCTTGAACTTGCCGTCTAGATCCCACCATTCAGCCGCCATCGCTTCGAATTTGGCGACCTCTGCGGGGTCAATTGTTGTTTGTGCATTTGTCATAGCATGCTCCGACGTTCGGCCGAGGAATTGAAAATTTATTGGCGCAGAACGTGGCGCGCCGGTCTTTCGCATTATATAGGACGGTCATGGACAAAAGCGCAGGACAAAAGAACGCAACTCAGTATCTTTATCCGCCCAGCGACCCCTTTGACCAACGCATGTTGGATGTGGGCGATGGTCATAAAGTATATGTCGAGCAATGCGGACGCAGGGACGGTATCCCTGTTGTGGTGCTGCATGGCGGTCCGGGCGGTGGATGCAGCCCTGCAATGCGCCGGTATTTTGATCCCGAAGTCTATCGTGTCATTTTGTTCGATCAGCGTGGATGTGGTCGATCACGACCCCATGCGAGTGTCGAAAACAATACGACATGGCATTTGGTTTCAGACATCGAGCTGATCCGCGAGACTCTGGGCATCGACAAGTGGATGGTTTTTGGGGGCAGCTGGGGTGCGACGCTGTCGTTGATCTACGGCATTACACATCCAGATCGAACAGCTGCGCTGATTTTGCGAGGCGTGTTTCTGATGACTCAGGCTGAACTCGCTTGGTTCTATGGTGGAGGCGCGTCTCAATTCTGGCCCGATCTTTGGGAGAGATTTGCCGACATCATCCCTAAGGACGAACAAGACAACTTTATCACGGCCTACCACCGCAGACTGTTTTGCGGAGACATGATGATCGAGACGCGCTTTGCTCGCGCGTGGGCAAGTTGGGAAAATGCACTGGCGTCAATTGAGAGCAACGGCGCTGGTGGCGAGGGTCCTGCTGAATATGCTCGCGCCTTCGCTCGGCTTGAGAATCACTATTTCCACAACGCTGGCTTTTTGGACAGCGACGGTTGGATTCTCGACAATGTGAACCGTATCGCCAATATCCCTGGGATCATTGTCCAAGGGCGATTTGATATGATTTGCCCCCCGACCTCAGCTTATGGCTTGTCTCAAAAATGGGACCGTGGGCGGCTTCGGCTCGTTGGCAAGGCGGGTCATGCCCTGTCAGAAGCAGGGATTAGCGCGGAACTTGTGCGTGCGATGGACGGATTCGCAGAAATAGCGGACGAATTGGGCCTTTAGGGTTTACAGGTTGTTAAACCGCCGCATACGTTGACCCTCAACAAGAAGAAGACGGGGAGCGTCTGGTTGGGAGCCATCGCAAAAATTATTCTGCAACGCCTAGGACTTGGCCTGCTGACATTGCTGATCGTTTCGATCGTAATCTTTACCGCTGTTAATATGCTGCCGGGTGATTTCGCTCAGTTGATTCTGGGACAGGGCGCTACTCCTGAAGCGATTGCATCGATCCGCGAAGACCTTGGATTGGACCGCTCACCTATCGTTCGTTATTTTGAATGGCTCGGGGGCGCGGTTCGTGGCGATCTAGGATCCAGCTTTGCCCAAGCCAACTTTGCAAGCTTTGCGGGTGCCGATACGGGATCAGGTCTTTCGTCTGTTGCTGGTCAAATCGCACCACGTTTTGCCAATACAATGTTTCTCGCTGGCGTCACCGCATGCATCGCGGTGCCATTGGCAGTTGGCCTCGGCATTCTAGCGGCCCTGTACCGCAATTCGATTTTTGATCGCATCGCGAACATCTTTACGCTGTCGTCGATTTCGAGCCCTGAGTTCTTTCTCGCTTATATCCTGATCCTGTTCCTCGCAGTGCTGAACCCGATCCTGCCGTCTCTTTCGAACATCTACGACGGCATGGCGTTTTCAGAGCGTTTGGAAAAAACGCTGCTGCCGGCACTGACGCTAACTTTGGTTGTAACGGCTCACATGATGCGAATGACCCGTGCTGCGATCATCAATTTGTTGGCGTCACCCTACATCGAAATGGCACGGCTCAAGGGGCTGTCGCCGATGCGAGTCATTGTAAAGCACGCGCTTCCCAATGCGCTTGCTCCGATCATTAACGTTATCGCGCTGAACCTTGCGTTTCTGGTTACGGGTGTCGTCGTCGTCGAAGTGGTCTTTGTCTATCCAGGAATTGGCCAGCTATTTGTCGACTCGGTCAAAATCCGTGACATTCCCGTTGTCCAAGCCTGCTGCCTGATCTTTGCAGCTGTTTATATTTTGCTGAACCTGACAGCGGATATCTTGTCGATCATATCAAATCCAAGATTGAGGCATCCGAAATGAGCTGGTGGATGTGGATCATTGCGGCTTTGGTCGTCATTGCTGTCGTTGCCTATGCAGTGCGCTGGGTGGGACAAAAGGCAACAGGAAATACGCCTTTCTTCCGCGATATGCCGTTTGGCGTAGCCTATGGTTACGTTGCCGGTGTCTTGCTGCTGTATTGGATCGTTACGACTTATATTGGGGCCAAACTCTCAGATGATCCCATTGTCCTGAACAAATACTTCTTCTTTGTGGTTGTGATCGAAGGCTTGATTGTCTTTGCCGCAGCCGCGTGGGTGTTTCGGTTTTTGGGCCGACTGGTTGGCACGGTTGGAACGCGCAAGCTGTTCCGCTCGATGCCGCTCACAGCGTCATTTGGTATTCTAACTATCTTGATCTACGCCTTTGCTGCGATCTTTGCAGGGTGGCTCGCGCCGTACGGCCAAGAGGCAATCCTTCAAGGAGTTGCCGCCAACATCGTTCCGGGCGGCAATCCTGCGATGGGCGGCAATCCAGACTACCCACTGGGCACTGACCAATTGGGTCGTGATATGCTCTCGCGTCTCATATACGGCGCGCAAAACACTGTTGGCATTGCGTTTGCGACGACATGTTTGGCGTTCTTTATTGGTGGCACCTTGGGCTTCTTGGCGGCTACGCTGGGTGGCTGGCTTGATCAGTTGTTGTCGCGTGCAGTCGATGTCTTGATGGCTATTCCGTCGCTTATCTTTGCGCTGCTCTTGATGACCATCGCGTCTGTTTGGGCGCCACAGCTGGGTATTCCACTGACAGTCTTTATGGTGATTATCATTGCTGTGATCGACAGTACGCGGGTGTATCGCCTTGCTCGTGCTGTTGGCCTGAACATCGTTGTGATGGATTATATCGAGGCGGCCAAGTTGCGCGGTGAAGGTCTGTCCTATCTTATTTTCAAAGAGATCTTGCCGAACGCCTATGCGCCTCTGTTGGCTGAATTTGGCCTGCGGTTCTGCTTTGTATTTCTCACGATTGCATCGCTGTCCTTCCTAGGTGTCGGTATTCAGCCGCCGCTTGCTGATTGGGGCACGATGGTCAGAGACCTCTCGCAGTTCATTAACTTTGCTGCTTTTGCACCATCTGTTGCGTCGGCTCCGCTGTTGGCTGCGGGTGCAATCGCACTGCTGACTGTGGCTGTGAACTTTGTTGTCGACTGGATGCTTCAGAAATCGTCGGGGTTAAAGGAATGACAGATAAATTGGTCACCATTCGCGACATCAAGATTGAAGGTCGCAGCGACGAGACGTGGAACCCAATTATCAACGGGATCGATCTAGAGCTTGAGCGTGGCGAAGTCTTGGGTCTGATCGGTGAATCCGGCGCTGGTAAATCTACGCTAGGATTGGCTGCCATGGGGTTCTGCCGCGATGGCGTTCGGATTTCAGGTGGTTCGGTTGAGTTTGACGGGATTGATCTGCTGACTGCCTCGGCCTCGCAAAAGCGGGAACTGTTAGGCAAACAGATCGCATATGTCGCGCAGTCTGCTGCCGCGAGCTTTAACCCTGCGCACAAGTTGATGGATCAGCATACCGAGGCGCCAACCCAGCACGGTGTAAGCGGTCGCGCCGATAGCATCGCGGACGGCATCGAACTCTATGAAAAGCTCCGCCTGCCCAATCCGGATCAGATCGGCTTTCGTTATCCGCACCAAGTATCTGGCGGCCAGTTGCAGCGGGCTATGACTGCGATGGCGATGTCATGTCGCCCTGACCTGATTATTTTCGATGAACCGACCACGGCGCTGGATGTGACAACTCAGATTGAGGTGCTCGCTAGTATCCGCGAGATTGTCGAAGAGTATAATACGGCGGCAATCTACATTACGCACGACTTAGCAGTCGTTGCGCAAATGGCTGACCGGATCAAAGTTCTGCTCAAGGGCGACGAAGTTGAGACGGCGGATACGCGCACGATGCTATCTGCCCCGACGCAGGATTATACTAAATCACTCTGGGCAGTCCGAAGCTTTGCCCGCCCTGTAAAGGCTGCCGTATCGGCCGATGCCACCCCGATTGTTTCGGTCAAAGGCGTTGATGCGGCCTACGGTACGACCAAGGTTCTTCATGACATCAGCTTTGATATTCACGAAGGCCGAACAGTTGCGGTCGTTGGCGAGTCTGGGTCTGGAAAATCGACCGCGGCGCGCTGCATCACTGGTTTGCTTCCGCCGACAAAGGGCGTGATTGAATTTGACGGCCAAGCGTTGCCGCTGGACTACCGCAAGCGTGACAAGGATCAGCTGCGTCAAGCGCAGATGATTTACCAAATGGCGGACACCGCGCTGAACCCGCGCAAGACAATTGGCGAGATCATTGGGCGGCCTGTTCAGTTTTACGGTGGTTTGACGGGGTCGAAGAAACGGGCTCGTGTCGAAGAGTTGTTGAACGAGATCGAACTCGAGCCAAAGCAGTATATCGACCGTTTGCCGAGCGAACTGTCGGGTGGTCAGAAACAGCGTATCGGCATTGCTCGGGCGTTGGCGGCCGAGCCCAAGTTTATCATTTGTGACGAGGTAACCAGTGCGCTGGACCAGCTCGTGGCCGAGGGTATTTTGCGCCTGTTGGCCAGGCTGCAAGACGAGCTGGGCCTTAGTTACATGTTCATCACTCATGACCTAGCGACGGTCAAAGCGATCGCAGACGAAGTGGTTGTGATGAAAGATGGCGTGGTCGTAGAGCAGGGCGAAAAGAACGAAATGTTTCAACCGCCACACCACCCATACACAGATCTTTTGCTAAGTTCGGTTCCTGAAATGGACCCCGATTGGCTCACGAATCTTCTGAAAGAACGCGGAGTTGATAACATCGGCGACGCTGCTGTTGGTAAGATGTAATTCGAATCAGTCCCTTATGGGGCTTATAAAAGGCGAACAAATCGCCATCTAAGTATGACAAAAGGGAGAATATGATGTCTCAGATTAGTAGACGCGGACTATTGAAAACGGGTGTTGCGGCAGGTGTTCTTGCTGCAACAGGTATGCCACTGCGCGCCCAAGGAACACGTGGCGGCAACTTGCGCCTCGGGCTCGCTGGTGCGAACACATCCGATAGCTGGGATGGCCGGACACACTCGGACAGCTTTATGATCATGATGGCGCACGGTTGTGTGTTTGATTGCCTGACCGAAGTTGGTGCAGATGGACAGCTCAAGGGTGAGCTCGCCGAGAGCTGGGAAGCCAGTGCAGATGCCAAGACTTGGACATTCAAATTGCGCACCGGTGTGACGTTCCACAACGGCAAACCATTCGGCGCAGACGATGTTATCGCATCGTTGAACATGCACACTGCTGAAGGTGCGAAATCGGCTGCGAAACCGATCGTATCGTCGATCACTGAAATGACAAAAGTCAGCGATAGCGAAATCACATTCGTGCTGGCCGCTGGCAACGCGGACTTCCCGTTCTTGCTGTCTGACTACCACATCCTGATGTACCCAGACGGCCAGATCGAAGAAGCGATCGCAAATGGTATCGGTACAGGCATGTACAAGGTTGAATCCTTCGACCCAGGCGTGCGCGCAACAGTGAGCCGTGTAGATAGCCACTACAAAGACGGAACAGCCGGTTGGTTCGACAGCATCGAAGTCGTTGCGATCAACGATTCGTCCGCTCGGATGAACGCGCTGATGACGGGTCAGGTTGATGCAGTAAACCGCGTCGACTTTAAGACAGAGCCACTCATGCGTGCGAACCCGAACGTCAACATCTTTGAAGTGACGGGCAACCAGCACTTTACGTTCCCGATGCTGACCAACCTGTCACCTTACGACAACCTCAAGGTTCGCCAGGCGCTCAAGTTTGCGGTGAATCGTCAGGAAATGGTCGACAAAGTTCTGTTGGGCCACGGTGCGGTAGCGAACGACCACCCAATCGGTCCAGCGAACCAGTACTATGCGGCTGATATCGAGCAGAACTCGTATGATCCAGATCGCGCTAAGGCGCTGTTGGCTGAGGCTGGCATGGACGGTCTGAATATTGATCTGTCAGCATCGGATGCGGCGTTCCCAGGTGCGGTTGACGCGGCTCAGCTTTACCAAGCTTCTGCCAAGTCGGCAGGCATTAACCTGAACGTCGTACAAGAGCCGGCTGATGGTTACTGGTCCAATGTTTGGCTGAAGAAGCCATGGTGTGCGTGCTACTGGTCCGGTCGTGCGACCGAAGACTGGATGTTCTCGACAGCTTATGAGTCTGGCGTTCCATGGAACGACACCGCATGGGAGAATGCACGCTTCCAAGAGCTGCTGATCTCGGCACGTGCCGAACTGGACAGCGACAAGCGTCGCGATCAGTACACTGAGATGCAGATGCTGATGTCTTCTGAAGGCGGTACAGTGGTTCCAATGTATGCCAACTATGTTGACGCGCATTCGACCAAGCTGACGAACTCGGGCACCATCGGTAACACATTCCAGATGGACAACTCGCGCTTCATGGAACGTTGGTGGTTCTCGTAAATTGCGACACGTAGATAAAAGGAAGGCCCCGCTTTATTGGCGGGGCCTTTTTCGTTTAAGCGGCTGTACGTTTAGCTTCGCGCTTTTTCCATGTGCGGTTCATCACGATATACATGACGGCTACACCACACAGAAATGCACCACTGCCGATCGACAGCAAAATAGTGAGATTGTCCATTTCTGTTCCTTTCTCTGCTGACTAAAAATTGGTTAAGGGGTCATTACGGCGGTAGTTGGACTGGCTTGTGGCAAACACCTTGCGCACTTGGTGTCCTTAGCCTATATGTCCGCCAACAGCGGCGCGCTGGGGTCCAAACCCAGCAAACCACCGGGAAACATCAACGGGCCGCGAGCCCGTTTTTTTGTTTATAAGGACGCCATGAACGACCTAGTTGCCAAAGCGGCGATTGACCGCCGGATCGCCGAGATCATCCAACCCATGATGGAATCCATGGGTTATGAATTGGTGCGCATTCGTTTGATGTCTGGCAAGGCCACGACGTTGCAGATCATGGCGCAGAAACCTGATGGTACCATCGAGGTTGATGACTGCGCCGAGATTTCCACGGCCGTGTCCGCGCTCTTGGATGTCGAAGATCCTATCTTGGACGCTTATGAGCTAGAAGTTTCATCCCCCGGCATCGACCGCCCGCTGACACGGGTCAAAGATTTTGCCCAGTGGGAAGGTTACGAAGCCAAGATCGAAACAGACGAACTTATCGATGGCCGTCGCCGTTTCAAAGGACAGCTGGCTGGCACCGAGGGTGACGAGATCTTAATCGAGATCGAAGAGGGCACAATTGGCCTAAAATTTGAGTGGTTGTCAGACGCAAAGTTAGTGTTGACCGACGACCTGATCCGCGACGTTCTGCGTGGCCGCAAAGACGCGGGCCAAGTGGATGAAGCGCAATTTGACGAAGTACAGACAATCGTAGACGGAGACGACGACTGATGGCTATTACATCCGCAAACCAGCTCGAGCTGCTGCAAACAGCCGAGGCTGTAGCCCGCGAGAAGATGATCGACCCAAGTTTGGTTATTGAAGCGATGGAAGAGAGCCTCGCGCGCGCGGCCAAGTCACGCTATGGCGCCGAAATGGACATCCGTGTCAGCATTGACCGTAAGACTGGCAAGGCGACATTCACTCGTGTCCGTACCGTTGTCGAAGAGGAAGAGCTTGAGAACTACCAAGCTGAGTTCACTGTTGAGCAAGCAAAACAGTACATGGAAGACCCAGAGGTTGGTCAGGCTTTTGTCGAGGAAGTCCCACCAGTTGAGATGGGCCGTATCGCGGCTCAGTCGGCCAAGCAGGTTATCTTGCAAAAAGTCCGCGAAGCTGAACGTGATCGCCAGTACGAAGAGTTCAAAGACAAGGCAGGCACGATCATCAACGCACTGGTCAAACGCGAAGAGTACGGCAACGTCATCGTTGATGTAGGCTCGGGTGAGGCGATCTTGCGTCGTAACGAAAAAATTGGTCGCGAAAGCTATCGTCCGAACGATCGTATCCGTTGCTACATCAAAGATGTACGTCGCGAGCAGCGCGGTCCTCAGATCTTCCTGAGCCGGACAGCGCCAGAGTTCATGGCCAAGCTGTTCGAAATGGAAGTGCCAGAGATTTACGACAACATCATCGAGATCAAAGCTGTTGCGCGTGATCCAGGTTCGCGAGCAAAGATTGCAGTCATTTCGTATGACGGTTCGATTGATCCAGTGGGTGCCTGTGTTGGTATGCGCGGTAGCCGTGTTCAGGCTGTTGTGAACGAACTGCAGGGCGAAAAGATCGACATCATTCCTTGGAATGAGGACATGCCGACCTTCCTCGTGAATGCATTGCAGCCTGCTGAGGTTTCCAAAGTTGTTCTGGACGAAGAAGCAGAGCGCATCGAAGTTGTTGTTCCGGAAGAGCAGCTGAGCCTTGCGATTGGCCGCCGTGGTCAAAACGTGCGCCTCGCATCCCAGCTGACCGGCCTCGACATCGATATCATGACCGAAGAAGAAGACAGCAAACGCCGTCAGGCTGAGTTTGAAACACGGACCAAGCTGTTTATGGACACGCTTGATCTTGATGAATTCTTTGCTCAGTTGCTGGTTTCCGAAGGGTTCACGAACCTTGAAGAAGTCGCCTACGTTGAAGTCGAAGAGCTGTTGGTTATCGACGGTGTTGACGAAGGTACGGCTGGCGAACTGCAAGCACGTGCTCGCGACTTCCTTGAGGCACAAAACAAAAAGGCGCTCGAGAATGCGCGTGCTTTGGGTGTCGAAAATAGCCTTGTTGAATTCGAAGGCCTCACACCCCAGATGGTAGAGGCGTTGGCCGAAGATGGCGTGAAGACGCTCGAAGACTTTGCGACATGTGCAGACTGGGAGCTGGCCGGTGGCTGGACTACTCAAGACGGCGAACGCATCAAAGATGACGGCGTATTGGAGAAGTTTGAGATCTCTCTAGAAGAAGCACAGGACATGGTCATGACAGCCCGCATTATGCTGGGTTGGGTAGATCCTGCTGATTTGGAAACAGCATCCGAAGACGAAGAAGCCGTTTCCGAAGAGGAGGCCGAGGCCTGATCGCAGGCCTCGGAGGTATCTGATGTCACGCGGTGGTCGGGACAAAGATCGGGATGTGTCGGAACGCAAATGCGTTGTGACCGGAGAGGTGCAGCCAAAGGCTGGCCTCATTCGGTTTGTCGTGGGCCCAGATGACATGATCGTGCCGGATGTTTTGGAAAAGCTTCCTGGCCGTGGTATATGGGTGACGTCCACACGTGATGCGATTGAGACGGCCACGACGAAAAAGTTGTTCGCTCGTGGCGCCAAACAACAGGTGTCGGTCCCCGACGGTCTCGTTGCTATGATTGATGGTATGCTCGCACGCCGTGTCGTCGATATGATTTCAATGTCTCGCAAGACGGGACGTGCCGTAACTGGCTTTGAAAAGGTTAAGAGTTGGCTCGCAAATGATGAGGTTCGTGTCCTCTTGCAAGCCAGCGATGGATCGGAACGAGGTAAGGCAAAGTTGTGGACACCTGAGGGTGCTCGCTACTTTGGTTGCCTAACAGCACAGGAATTGGGTTTGGCCTTTGGGCGGCAAAGTGTGATACACGCCGCTCTTGCGGGTGGCGGACTCAGTGATCGTGTAGTAGAGGAAGCCGCAAAGCTGAGAGGCTTGCGTGAAAATGAGAGTGGCAAAGCGGCCGCTTGAAAGGAAGACGAGCTAGATGAGCGATAGTGACGGCAAAAAAACACTTGGTCTGCGCGGTCCCAATGCGGGCAGCGTAAAGCAGAGCTTTAGCCATGGGCGTACCAAGAGCGTCGTGGTGGAAACCAAGCGCAAGAAAGTTGTTGTGCCCAAGGCGGGTGCGTCCAAACCTGCGGGTGGCGGCGGACGTCCAATTGGGGATCCTTCCAAGCGCCCTGCCGGTATTTCTGATGCCGAAATGGATCGTCGCCTCAAGGCGTTGCAAGCTGCGAAGGCGCGCGAAGTCGAAGATGCGGCTGCGCGTGAAAAAGAAGAGCAAGCACGCGCTGCTGACCGCGAGCGCCGTCGGGAAGAAGCCGAGGCCAAAGAACGTGCTGAGCGTGAACGCGTGGACGCTCTGAAGGCGAAAGCCGAAGAAGATGATCGTAAGAAGCGCGAAGCCGAAGCTGCGGCTATGGCTGCAGCTGCTCCTGCGGCAGAACCTGCTGAGACACGCACAGGTGGCGCCAAGGCTGCGCCGCCGGCCCGCAAGCAGCCTGCACGCGAAGAACCACGTCGTGACAACAAGGGCAAAGGCGCCCGTGATGACAGCCGTCGTGGTGGCAAACTGACCGTCAACCAAGCGTTGCGCGGTGGCGAAAGCCGTCATAAGTCGATGGCCGCAATGAAGCGTAAGCAAGAGCGTGCCCGCCAAAAAGCGATGGGCATGAACGTCGAGCGTGAAAAGGTTATTCGCGACGTGCAGTTGCCAGAAGCAATTGTGGTCAGCGAGCTCGCCAACCGTATGTCCGAACGTGTGGCTGATGTGGTCAAATCACTGATGACCAACGGCATCATGGCGACACAGACGCAGACAATTGATGCTGATACAGCTGAGCTGATTATTGAAGAATTCGGCCACAAAGTGGTTCGCGTTTCCGACGCTGATGTTGAGCAAGTGATCGAGCAAGAGGCCGACAAGCCAGAAGATCTGGCCGGGCGTCCCCCTGTCATCACGATCATGGGTCACGTTGACCACGGTAAAACGTCTCTGTTGGACGCGATCCGGAACGCACGTGTTGTTGCTGGCGAAGCTGGCGGTATCACGCAGCACATCGGCGCGTATCAGGTCGATCAAGACGGCAAGAAATTGACGTTCCTCGACACACCCGGCCACGCTGCGTTTACGTCTATGCGTGCACGCGGTGCTCAGGTGACTGACATCGTGGTTCTGGTGGTTGCTGCTGATGATGCGGTCATGCCGCAGACAATCGAAGCGATCAACCACGCCAAAGCTGCCAAAGTGCCAATGATTGTGGCGATCAACAAGATCGACCGCCCAGCGGCGAACCCAGACAAAGTTCGTACCGATCTTCTTCAGCACGAAGTGATTGTCGAGAAAATGTCTGGTGATGTGCAAGACGTCGAAGTGTCTGCCATCAACGGCACTGGCTTGGACGAGCTGCTTGAAGCGATTGCGCTTCAGTCGGAAATTCTCGAGCTCAAAGCAAACGCTGATCGCGCTGCGAATGGTGCGGTGATTGAGGCTCAACTTGATGTGGGTCGCGGTCCAGTAGCAACAGTTCTGGTTCAGAACGGTACATTGCGTCAGGGCGACATCTTTGTTGTGGGTGAGCAGTACGGTCGTGTCCGTGCTTTGATCAACGACCAAGGTGAACGTGTAAAAGAAGCTGGTCCATCGGTCCCAGTTGAGGTTCTTGGCCTTAACGGGACACCTGAGGCGGGCGATGTTCTGAACGTTGTTGATACCGAAGGACAAGCACGCGAGATCGCGGAATATCGTGAAAAGGCGGCCAAGGACAAACGTGCGGCAGCTGGTGCAGCGGTAACGCTTGACCAGTTGATGGCCAATGCAAAAGCTGACGAGAACATGAGCGAGATGCCCATCCTCGTTAAGGCTGACGTTCAAGGTTCAGCAGAAGCGATCGTGCAAGCGATGGAGAAGATCGGCAACGAAGAAGTTCGCGTGCGTGTTCTGCATTCCGGCGTCGGTGCGATTACAGAATCGGACATTGGTCTTGCTGAAGCATCCGGTGCACCGGTTATTGGCTTTAACGTACGTGCTAATGCGACTGCCCGTTCCGTCGCCAACCAAAAGGGCGTTGAGATCCGTTACTACTCGGTGATCTACGATCTGGTTGATGACGTCAAAGCAGCGGCCTCTGGCTTGCTTAGCGCCGAGATCAAAGAGAACTTTATCGGCTATGCCAACATCAAAGATGTGTTCAAAGTATCGAACGTCGGCAAGGTCGCTGGTTGTCTCGTGACCGAAGGTGTTGCGCGTCGTTCTGCGGGTGTTCGCTTGCTGCGTGACAACGTCGTTATTCACGAAGGCACTCTGAAGACGCTCAAACGCTTCAAGGATGAAGTGCCTGAGGTTCAGTCTGGTCAAGAGTGCGGCATGGCGTTTGAAAACTATGATGACATCCGTGCAAACGATGTGATCGAAATCTTCGAGCGCGAAGAAGTTGAGCGTTCGCTCGACTAACGACAAGCAGTCGATAGAAGTAGAAAAAGGGGGCTGTCAGACGACGGCCCCCTTTTTGTCTAAGAACGAAAAGGTAGTTTAAACAGGCGCACCAGTGAAAATGCGCTCGCCTACGCGGACAACCAGTTTGCCGTTGTCGAGCGTGCGAACCAAAATTCCTTGAACTGAAACGCAGCTGCCCAGTGTGATTGTACGGACCATCGTATACTCCTCCCCAAAAGAGTTCGTGGTTACTGTCCGTTAGGGTGTATTAACTCAATGCAAAATTCTAGTAAAAACTGCCACAATTCTGCCATATTCATGGAAAAATTGGATTTGCGTCGGTTTTATTGGTCGAAACTACAGCAAATCCCGCAGGATCGGTATCAGCGGAACGTCTGCCGCCGGCATCGGGTAATCTCTAAGTTGACTCGCATGAACCCATTTCAACGCCTGATCTTCGCGGGATTGAGGTGTGCCATCCCATTTCCGACAGGCAAAGAGTGGCATCAACAGATGAAAATCATCGTAGCTATGGCTCGCAAAAGTCAAAGGCGCCAAGCAGGATTCCCAAGTGTTGATCCCAAGCTCTTCTTGAAGCTCTCGGATCAGCGCGATCTCTGGCGTCTCTCCTGCCTCGATCTTGCCGCCAGGGAATTCCCAAAGCCCGGCCATGGACTTCCCTTCTGGTCGTTGGGCCAAAAGCACACGACCATCGGGGTCAATAAGGGCAACCGCAGAAACTAGAACCATTTTCATGCCGTCACCTTAGGACCGGTAGTCGGCATTGATTTTGATATAGCCATGCGTCAGATCACAGGTCCAAACGGTCGAGTTGCCACCGCCAATCCCAAGATCAACGCTGATCACCAAATCCGACTGCTTCATGTAGGCCGCCGCTTTTTCTTCTGAGTATTTTGGCGAAACCCATCCTTTTTCTGCAACGAGGATGTCACCAAACCGGATGGTTAGCAGGTCACGATCTGCTTGTGCGCCGGACTTTCCAACTGCCATAACGATGCGGCCCCAGTTGGGATCTTCGCCCGCAACTGCCGTTTTGACTAAGGGCGAGTTGGCAATCGAAAGACCGATCGTTTTGGCCTCGCTATCGGATGCTGCGCCCGAAACCCGCACTTCAACAAACTTGGTTGCGCCCTCGCCGTCGCGCACGACCTGTTGTGCGAGATCTAGCATCACATCGTGAAGCGCGGTTTGAAACCCTAGACTGTTTTCGACATCGACACCGGATGCTCCAGTCGCGGCTATGATCAAGCTGTCCGAGGTCGAAGTGTCGCTATCCACAGTGATACAGTTGAACGTCGTGTTGTTCAGCGCTGACACTTGCGCCTGAAGCGCCTTTTGAGAAATTTTGGCATCGGTAAAAATATAAACCAACATCGTCGCCATGTCCGGCGCGATCATGCCAGATCCTTTGGCGATGCCTGCGATCTGAACGGATTGCCCACCGACCAAAACTGTCTTTCCCGCGCCTTTGGCAAATGTATCCGTTGTCCGGATCGCCTCTGCAGCGTCATTAATCGCCGTATCGGATAGAGCTTTGTTGAGCTCACCCAATTTCTGCGTGATCCGGTCGAACGGCAAAGGCTCACCGATCACACCAGTCGACGCGGTAAACACACGTTGTTCTTCTACACCTGTCGTTGCGGCGACTGCGGTTGTGATCGCTGCAACAGCGTTTGCGCCGTTCTTACCTGTAAAGGCATTAGCATTTCCCGCATTCACCAAGATCGCCGCAGAACCCGCGGATGACTTGCCCAGCTTTGACTGACAATCCAACACGGGTGCCGCGCGGGTGGACGAGCGTGTGAAAACGCCCGCCACAGAGGTTCCGGCATCTAGCACGGCCAACATAACATCGCGCCGCCCCGCATATCGCACACCGGCCTCGACCGCGGCAAAGCGAGCACCACGAATTACAGGAAGATCAGGAAACGCGTTTGGCGCAAGCGGCGAGATGGTCATGTCTTAGGGCTCCAACAGCTCGAGGTTCGTTAGCAATGTGGGATCGATTGATCCTTCGTCTACTTGAGTGATTTCTGCCGCCTCGCGCAACTCTGTAATCTTGTCCTCGATGGCCGATTGCTGCAGCTCAGCTTCCAATTCAGGGCGCAGTGTTTCGATCGCTGGTGCTTCTTTGACGCGGGTTTCGTTCAGCGTGATGATGTGGAAACCGAACTGGGTTTCGACCGGACCGGACAATGTTCCGACCTCCATCTCAACTACTGCCGCTTCAAATGGGGCAACCATCATGCCAGGACCGAACCATCCCAATTGACCCCCGTTTGGACCGGATGGGCCGGTTGATTTCTCAGCCGCCACTTCTGCAAAATCGGCGCCAGCTTCGATTTCGGCCTGCACAGCCACTGCCTCTTCGAGTGTTTCAACCAGAATATGTGATGCGTTGTATTCTGTTTCCGGCTCGGCCCCTGAAAAGCGCGCGTCATAGGCCGCCTGGATCGCCTCTTCTGTGACAGCGTTGCCTGTGAGGTTGGTGATAACTTCGCCGGCACGCAGTGAACGACGCTCATTCTCGAGGCTCAGCATCATCCGGTCCGTCTCGTTCTTGAGGCTCTGACTGAGCAACGTCTGTTGGATCAGCTGATCCAAAATGCCTGAAAACAGGACATCTGGTGGAAATTGTTGGTACTGTTGCGGCAGTTGAGCACGGGTGATGATCATGTGACCGACTGTGATGTCGGTGCCGTTGATTGTGGCTACAACTGTGTCTGCGGTCGTGTCCTGTGCTAAAACAGGCGCCGCGAGCGTAACGACCGAGGCCGCTGAGGCTAAAAACATGGTGAATTTCGACATCTAAGTCATCCTTGAATAGGTCACGCGGGGGCGCAACGTTGACACTGTGTATACGGCCCCTTACATCGCCTAAAGGTCCTTGAAGGGCCGGTCTTGGCCTTTGTTCTAGGCGCGTGTGCCAAGACGGGCAAGCAACCTTCATTTAACAATGACGTCAGACGCTTGAGAGGCAGATTTATATGCTGGGTTTCGGAACACTCACAAAGAAGGTTTTTGGCACGCCCAATGACCGCAAGATCAAATCTGTACGTCCCGTTATTGACAAAATCAACGCGCTCGAACCTGAATTCGAAGCGTTGTCTGATGAGGGCCTCAAAGATAAGACCTTGCAATTGGCCGAACGCGCGATGCGTGGTGAGAACCTTGATGATATCCTACCCGAAGCGTTTGCAAACTGCCGCGAAGCGGCAAAACGTGCGCTGGGCCTGCGTGCGTTCGACACCCAGTTGATGGGTGGCATCTTTTTGCATCAAGGTAATATCTCTGAGCAAAAAACTGGTGAAGGCAAAACACTGACGGCGACCTTTGCAGCATATCTAAATGCGTTGGGCGGCAAGGGCGTACATATCGTTACGGTCAACGACTACCTTGCCAAGCGCGATGCTGAATGGATGAGCAAGGTCTATAGTGCGCTGGGCCTGACCACGGGCGTGGTATATCCACAGCAGCCAGAGGACGAAAAGAAAGAGGCGTATAACGCCGACATTACCTATGCGACGAACAACGAGCTGGGTTTTGACTATCTGCGCGACAACATGAAATCTGAGCTGTCTCAGATGAACCAGCGGGATCATAACTTTGCCATCGTGGACGAGGTCGACTCGATCTTGATTGACGAAGCCCGGACACCGCTGATTATTTCTGGACCAGCGCAGGACCGTTCCGAACTCTATTTGACAATCGACAAAATCATTCCTGAAATTCAGGACGATCATTACGAGCTGGACGAAAAAACGCGCAACGTGAGCTACACGGATGAGGGCAACGAGTGGCTCGAGGAAAACCTCGCCGCACGTGGAATTTTGCCTGAAGGTCAGTCGCTCTATGATCCAGAGAGCACGACAATTGTTCATCACGTGAACCAAGGTCTGCGCGCTCACAAACTATTCACGAAAGACAAAGACTATATCGTACGAGACGGCGACGCCGTTCTCATCGATGAATTCACTGGCCGTATGATGGCAGGACGTCGTTTGTCTGATGGCTTGCATCAGGCGATCGAAGCCAAAGAAGGTCTCAAAATCCAGCCTGAGAACGTGACGCTGGCTTCGGTGACATTCCAGAACTATTTCCGTCTCTACGAAAAACTGGCTGGCATGACCGGTACAGCACTGACCGAAGAAGAAGAATTCCTCGAGATTTATAAACTGGGCGTTGTCGAAGTACCGACTAACCGCCCCGTTGCCCGGGAAGACGAACATGACGCTGTCTACCGGACCGCTGAGGAAAAATTCGCAGGTGTCGTCAAGTCGATCCAAGAAGCAAATGCGAAACAGCAGCCGATTCTCGTAGGTACGACCTCGATCGAAAAATCTGAATTCCTTAGCCACCTTCTTGAGGCGCAAGGGATCACGCACAACGTTCTGAACGCGCGACAGCACGAGCAAGAGGCGCAGATTATTGCGGACGCGGGAAAACTTGGCGCCGTGACAATCGCGACCAATATGGCTGGTCGGGGTACTGACATTCAGTTGGGCGGCAATGTTGAAATGCGCGTCCAAGATGCGTTGGCTGCTGATCCTGAAGCTGATCCAGAGGCGTTGCGTGCACGGATCGAATCTGAGGTCGCTGACGAAAAGGAAAAGGTCAAAGAGGCTGGTGGTCTCTATGTTCTCGCGACTGAGCGTCACGAGAGCCGCCGTATCGATAACCAGTTGCGTGGCCGCTCTGGACGTCAGGGTGACCCAGGCCGTTCGTCATTCTTCCTCTCGCTTGAAGATGACCTCATGCGGATCTTTGGATCCGAGCGTCTAGACGCCGTCCTCTCGAAGCTGGGCATGCAAGAAGGTGAAGCGATCGTCCACCCGTGGGTGAACAAGTCGTTGGAAAAGGCGCAAGCAAAGGTCGAAGGTCGTAACTTTGACATTCGCAAGCAGCTCTTGAAGTTCGATGACGTGATGAACGACCAACGTAAGGTGATCTTTGGTCAGCGTCGCGAGATCATGGAAGCTCAGGACATTGGCGAGATTGCCCAAGACATGCGGTATCAAGTGATCGACGATATGGTCACGCATCACATGCCCGCCAAGAGCTATGCCGACCAATGGAATACCGAAGGCCTATATGCCGAAGTGATTGAGAAACTGGGCGTCGACGTGCCGGTCATGGAATGGGCTGACGAAGAGGGTGTTGACGATGCCGACATTCGCGAACGTCTCGAAGACTCTAGCGACAAGTTCATGGAAGAAAAGTTTGAGACGTTTGGCGCAGAGAACATGCGCAACATCGAAAAGCAGGTACTGCTGCAAACAATTGATCGCAAATGGCGCGAGCATCTGTTGACGCTTGAACACCTGCGGTCCGTTGTTGGTTTCCGTGGGTACGCGCAGCGTGACCCTTTAAACGAATACAAGACTGAGAGCTTCCAGCTCTTTGAAGGTTTGGTCGATGGGCTGCGTGAAGACGTAACTAAGACATTGTCGTCGATCCGCATGCGGACCCCTGAAGAAGAGGCCGCTTTGCTGGAGCAGCTGGCTCAACAGCAGCAGGCAATGCAAGTTGCAGCGGCGCAAGCGAACGCTACACCGCCGACTGGTCAGGCGATTGACGGGTTTGATGAATCTGATCCGACAACATGGGGCAACCCTGGCCGGAACGACAATTGTCCGTGTGGTTCAGGCAAAAAATTCAAGCACTGCCACGGCAAACTGTCCTAAGCGACGCCTTAATTCCGACGTAAAAGTACCTTGGCCAAGTCACCCTTAGGCCAAGGTTCTTGTTAATTGTACCTCTGAAACTAACCAACTGGTGAGGAGGCGACGATGTCCCGATCAAGACAGGTTCTTATGGCTGGCGGAACGTTCTCCGCTGCAATGGCAATTGGCCTTGTGATGCTAAACGGCGATGCGCTGGCTGCAAAGTTCACCTCTGACGAGGTTGCCGAACAGACCGCAAATATTCAGATCGAACAAATCCCTGAATTGGCCCAAGTACAAACAGCAAGTGTACTGAGCGCTCCAACTGGGCAGCAAGATGACGCAGTGGCGTTGGACGGTCCCGTATTAGAGCAACCTCAAATTGAAGAGCAAGCACCAGCCATTCTCGCTGACTTTGCGCCTGTTGAGGTCTCAGAGCCTGTCACAGCCCCTGTACAGCTTGCAGCACTGGACACAGAGGCCCCCATGGCTGACGTTTCAGCAGATGCGGTTGCATCCGTTCCGACAGAAGTTGCACCAACGCTGGCCTGCAATCTCTTGCTAGAGGCAAAAGCGATGCCCGCAGCAATGGTTGATCTGACGCTCGACGCGCCATGTCAGGCAAATGCACGTGCTACAATCCACCACCAAGGCATGATCTTTACCACCGTCACAGACGACGATGGTGGTTTTGAAATTATGGTTCCTGCATTGGCACAAGGCGCAGTTTTCATTGTCGCCTTTGATGATGGTGAGGGCGCTATGGCAAACACCGAAGTGCCAGATTTGGCTCGCTATGACCGCGCTGTTTTGCAGTGGCAGGGTGACATCGATGTAGCATTGCATGCGTTCGAGCGTGGTGCGCATTTTGGTGGTCCGGGCCATGTTTGGATGAATGCCGCCGGATCGATGGAAGGTGTCGTGCGTGGAGAGGGCGGGTACATCATGCGTCTTGGCTTTGAAAACACAACGAACCCTTTCATGGCCGAGGTTTATACTTTTCCGACTGCGACCGTTTCAAACGAAGTTACAGTCGAACTGAGCGTTGAAGCAGAAATTACGGCCTCGAACTGTGGTCGTGATGTAGCGGCTCAATCGCTGCAAGTGCCGTCGGAAGAAGGCATTGAAACGCTCGATCTAGAGATGACAATGCCGGATTGCGATGCAGTTGGTGACTACATTGTTTTAAATAACATGTTGCAGGACCTGACGCTCGCTGCAAAATAGGGACAGTCGCTTAACGAGGTCAGTCCTATGCTACGCAAATGTGCGGCGGTCATCGCCGCACTTTTCATGTCGAATGTTCCAATATGGGCTGATCCTGTCACGCTAGTGGCAAACGGAGGCGGCCTAACGGTCATGGGCGATGTCCTGGGATACGACGGTAAATTTATCCGCGTGGACACGGAATTTGGCGAACTCACTCTCGATTTTGAAGAGGTGACTTGCACCGGAGATGATTGCCCTGATCCTGATCAATTTGTTCCAGCGCTATCTTTTGCAGGTGCGCATCGAATTGGTGATCTGCTGCTTCCATCCCTCGTCGAGGCCTACGCCCGACAATCTGGATTGTCGTTTCTTCGAACTGAAAGCGGCGCCTCACAGTTTTCCTATGTTCTAGCTGATGCCGTTACAGAGCAGGAAAAACTACGGCTCACGTTTCGGCTGTCCAATACTGATGAAGGTTTTGCAGATCTTCTCGCGAATGAAGCTGATGTGGTTATGGCGGTACGCGAAGTGCGTCCCACGGAACGCAATCTAGCGCGCGATATTGGATTGGGCGATTTGACCGATACGGGGCGCAGCAGAATTGTTGCGCTGGACGGCTTGGTGCCGATCGTATCTCCAGGTCAAACGGTGAAATCCATAGCGCTGGCAGATTTAGACCGCGCGTTTTCTGGCGAAATTTCAAACTGGTCTGAGCTGGGTGGGCGCGATGCGCCGATCAATCTATATCTACGTGATGTGAATTCGGGACTGGCCCAAGGATTCGAGGATCGCGTCCTAGGACCCAGCGATGCATCCCTCTCATCAGGGGCAATAAGGCTCGACAACGACCAAGCGTTGTCCGACGCAGTCTTTTCTGATTCAAACGCGCTGGGCGTCACTGCATTCGAAAGCATTGGTGACGCTGAACCGTTGGGGCTGACTGGACCTTGTGGGTTAACGGTAACAGCAGATCGCACGCGGCTTCGGACCGAAGACTATCCGTTGACGATACCTTTGTTCCTTTATTTGCCGCAGCGGCGGCTGCCTGACGCGGCAATGGCGTTTCTGAATTATGTCAGGTCTCCTGAGGCGCAGCGCGTTGTCCGAAGAGCTGGGTTTGTCGATCAAGCTGGTGTTCCAACTGCGATCAAAGGGCAGGGCGACCGACTGGCCACCGCAATTTTGAACGCGGGTGAAGAGGTCCCATTGACCGAGCTGCAACGTATGATGCGGGTTCTTGGCAAACTAGAGCGTCTTTCAATGACTTTTCGGTTCGAAGTGGGGTCAACGCGTTTGGATGCCCAGTCGCGGTCCAATGCGGCCCGCATGGCGCGTGATTTACGCGCAGGCGTGCACCGCGACCAGCGTCTAATTTTTGTAGGTTTTTCGGATGCTCGCGGCCCTGCGTCGGAAAATCGCAAACTTTCGAGCGCTCGGGCCGAGGCTGTTCAGCGTCGTGTGAATGTGGCGTTGGGTGAGACAGAGCTATCAGACTTCACACTTGAGACCGAGGCGTTTGGCGAGGCGCTACCTATGGCGTGTGATGACACAGAATGGGGGCGTCAGGTTAATCGTCGTGTCGAAGTCTGGGTTGGACCAAGGTTAGAGTAGTCCCTCTGATTTGAAGCTCAGTTCGCGGGACTTACTAATGATCAGGTGATCATGCAGTGTTACGTCTAATGCGCGTGCAGCTTGATCAATTTGCACGGTCATTGAGATGTCTGATTCAGACGGTGTCGGATCGCCAGATGGATGGTTGTGAACAAGAATCAATGCAGAAGCGTTCAACTCGAGCGCCCGCTTGACCACTTCACGTGGATAGACGGGTACATGAACTACCGTGCCTTTGGCCAGTTGTTCGTCGGCGATGAGAGTGTTCTTTCGGTCAAGATATAGTATCCGAAATTGCTCGGTTTGTCGGTGAGACATGACGGTATGACAATAGTCCAGAACGGCATCCCAGCTGCTGATGACATGGCGTTGGATGACTTTGGCGCGGGCCAATCGGTGTGATGCTGCCTCAACAATCTTTAGTTCAGCAATGACCGCGTCGCCAACGCCGTTGATGTCGCGCAGGCGGGCTGTTTCGGCAGACAGCACTCGATTGAAATCACCAAAGGCGTCGATCAATTGACGTGCGAGAGGTTTGACATCCCGTCGAGGGATTGCGCTCATAGTATGAGCTTGAGCATTTCGTAATCGGGAATTGCATCTGCACCACCCTGCAGAAACCGGACTCGCAGTCGAGCCCGATGATCACGTAGGTAAGAGGGCGCACCTGCATCTGCAGGCGTGATCTGCACCTCGTCCGTATCGAACAACGGCATGTGAGTTTTTGAGAAAGCGTTCTGCATTTTCATACAAACACCCTCGCTTCAAATCGGTTATTTTTTAGTTAACGAATCCGAACCGGACCAATCAGCCCTTCATTTTGTCCCAAAAGCTTTTGACCGAATTAAAGAAAGTGGACCCCTCAGGGTTGTTCTCTTCGCTCAGCTTTTCAAACTCGCGCAGCAGTTCTTTCTGCTTGGATGTCAGGTTCACTGGTGTCTCAACGGCCATCTCGATGAACATGTCGCCTGTACCGGCACCACGCAGCGCAGGCATGCCTTTGGCCCTTAGACGCATCTGACGACCAGACTGGCTACCGGCTGGGATTTTGACGCGGCTACGACCACCATCAATCGTCGGCACTTCGATGTCGCCCCCCATTGCGGCGTTGGTCATTGAGACAGGCACACGGCAGAACAGGTGGTTGCCTTCTCGCTGGAACAACTCGTGTTCGTCTACTTCGACAAAGATGTAGAGATCGCCAGTTGGACCTCCGCGCATGCCAGCCTCGCCTTCACCAGCAAGCCGGATCCGTGTACCGGTTTCAACACCGGCGGGAATGTTAACATTCAGTGCGCGTTCTTTTTCAACACGGCCCTGACCATGACAGACGTTGCAAGGGTTTTGGATCGTTTGACCCATTCCATTGCAGGTTGGGCAGGTGCGTTCGACAGTAAAGAAACCTTGCTGCGCGCGAACTTTGCCCATGCCAGAGCAAGTCGGGCAGGTCGCAGGTTCCGAGTTACCCTCGGCGCCATTGCCATCACAT
Organism: Thalassobium sp. R2A62; assembly: GCF_000161835.1. GTDB lineage: Bacteria > Pseudomonadota > Alphaproteobacteria > Rhodobacterales > Rhodobacteraceae > Thalassobium. The sequence goes on along the minus strand of NZ_GG697169.2, from coordinate 2,394,208 downwards.
GATGAACACGTCACGGCAGTCGGAATATTGACGGTCTTTTGCAGACCCGAGAAGGCGTCTTCTAGAGTGATCCGCAGGTTATAGCGCAGGTCGGATCCGCGTGCGGCACGGCCACGTCCACCGCCGCCGCGTTGGCCGCCCATAAAGTCGCCAAATAGATCATCAAAGACATCGGAAAACGCAGACGCAAAATCGCCTTGGCCAGAAAATCCACCGCCACCAGGTCGCCCGCCACCCATGCCACCCTCGAAAGCGGCGTGGCCATAGCGATCATATGCGGCCTTTTTGTCGGCGTCTTTGAGCACTTCGTAGGCTTCGCCAGCTTCTTTGAACTGAGCTTCTGAATTGGGGTTGTCGGTGTTGCGATCGGGGTGCAGCTCCTTCGCTTTGGTGCGATAGGCTTTTTTGATCTCGTCCGCAGACGCACCTTTGGCGATGCCAAGCGTTTCGTAGTAGTCGCGTTTTGCCATAGTCTCTTTCCTCTCCTGGAAAGCGAAAACCGGCCCGGTATCTCGGGCCGGCTTTCAAAGGATCAGCAACAGGTCGGGTTTAACCGCGCTTGTCGTCGTCAAGGTCTTCGAAATCGGCGTCGACAATGTCTTCGTCTACACCATCAGTACCCGCGTCAGGCGCTTCACCAGCGGCTTCTTCTTGGGACGACTTGTAGATCGCTTCACCCAGCTTCATCGCGCTTTCGGTCACGTTCTGAATACCGGCTTTGATCTTGCCAGCGTCTTCGGTCTCGAGCTCGTCCTTGAGTGCTGCAATCGCAAGCTCAATCGCCTCAACAGTTGTTGGGTCGACTTTGTCGCTGTGCTCTTCAACCGATTTCTCAGTCGAGTGGATCAGGCTCTCGGCTTGGTTTTTGGCATCGACCAGCTCGCGGCGTTCCTTGTCCGCCTCGGCGTTGTCCTCGGCATCCTTTACCATTTGTTCGATGTCATCATCGGACAGGCCACCAGACGCTTGGATCGTGATCTTCTGCTCTTTACCAGTGCCCTTGTCCGCCGCACCGACCGACACGATACCGTTGGCGTCGATGTCAAATGTGACTTCGATCTGTGGCAGGCCACGTGGCGCAGGTGGGATGTTTTCAAGGTTGAACTGACCAAGGATTTTGTTGTCTGCGGCCATCTCACGCTCACCCTGGAACACACGAATGGTTACGGCGTTCTGGTTATCCTCGGCAGTCGAGAAGATTTGCGACTTCTTGGTTGGAATCGTTGTGTTGCGATCGATCAAACGAGTGAACACGCCACCCAATGTTTCGATACCCAGCGACAACGGTGTCACATCCAAAAGAACCACGTCTTTGACATCGCCCTGAAGAACACCGGCCTGAATGGCGGCGCCCATAGCAACGACTTCGTCAGGGTTCACACCTTTGTTTGGCTCTTTGCCAAAGAATTTGGTCACTTCTTCGATGACGCGTGGCATGCGGGTCATACCACCAACGAGAACAACCTCATCAATATCGCCGACCGAAAGGCCCGCGTCTTTCAACGCAGCTTGGCATGGCTTGATAGACGCCTTGATCAGATCACCAACGAGGCTCTCGAGCTTAGCACGGGTCAGTTTGACCACGAGGTGCAGCGGAGTGCCGGATGTTGGGTCCATCGAGATGAACGGCTGGTTGATTTCTGTCTGGCTGGCCGATGACAATTCGATCTTGGCCTTTTCAGCAGCTTCCTTGAGACGCTGCAGTGCCATCTTGTCTTTGGTCAGGTCGGTGCCGTTCTCTTTTTTGAACTCTTCAGCGAGGTAGTTGACGATGCGCATGTCAAAGTCTTCACCACCGAGGAAGGTGTCACCGTTTGTCGATTTTACCTCGAACAGGCCATCGTCAATTTCGAGAATGGTCACGTCGAATGTACCACCGCCAAGGTCATAGACCGCGATGGTTTGTGTTTCTTTCTTGTCGAGACCGTAAGCCAACGCAGCTGCTGTTGGCTCGTTGATGATGCGCAGTACTTCGAGACCGGCAATTTTGCCAGCGTCTTTGGTGGCCTGACGCTGGGCGTCGTTGAAATACGCAGGAACGGTGATAACCGCCTGTGTGACGTCCTCACCGAGATAGCTCTCGGCGGTCTCTTTCATCTTTTGCAGAATGAATGCAGAAATCTGGCTGGGCGAATATTTCTCGCCTTTGGCCTCGACCCATGCGTCACCGTTGCTGCCGTTCACAACGTCGAACGGCAGGTTCTTTTTGTCTTTGGCCAGATGCTCGTCATCAAAACGACGACCGATCAGGCGCTTTACGCCGAAAATCGTGTTGTCTGGGTTTGTGACGGCCTGACGTTTGGCAGGCTGGCCGACGAGGCGCTCGTCATCTGTAAATGCAACGATCGAAGGTGTCGTACGCGCGCCTTCAGCGTTTTCAATAACGCGAGGCTGCGAGCCGTCCATGATCGCAATACAAGAGTTTGTCGTTCCGAGGTCGATACCAATAACTTTGGCCATGTTTCATATCCCTTTATCTTCAGGCGATGTGAGCGGTGCGGACCCTAGATTCCGGCATCCACACCAACCGGAGTGGTGCAAGCTCACGCTGCATCTGGGCGTATATAAGGAGCCATATATGGCGCTGCAACCGCTCGGAGGGTAGTTTTTTGCTGATTATCCGGCCAAGCTGCGCTGTATCCCTGCGAATAAGGAAATAACTGTGTCCGAGGCACTAAATCTGCGAGGCGTTCAGGTGTTTCCTGGTTTTCTGGACCGCGCGGCGCAGCAAGAAATTGTTAACGATATCCGAGAGGTGACTCATGTTGCCCCATTGGTACGGCCCGTCACGTCAGGAGGCAAAGCGATGAGCGTCCGGATGACAGCGGCAGGTCAATTCGGTTGGAGTTCGAGCGTGAGCGGCTATCAATACGCGCCGCGCCATCCAAACGGTACGAATTGGCCTGACATCCCCGAATCCGTCCTGCGAATTTGGGCTCAAATGGCGCCAAATGCGCGTATGCCTGAATGTTGTTTGGTGAATTGGTATGATCCAGACGCGCGGATGGGAATGCATCAAGATCGGGACGAAACAGATTTCGCGCAGCCCGTTGTTTCAATCTCGCTGGGGGATGATGGGTTGTTTCGTGTCGGTAGCGTTGAACGTGGTGGTCAAACAGCAAGCCTTTGGCTCAGGTCAGGTGATGTTGCGGTGATGGGCGGTGATGCGAGGCTGGTTCATCATGGCGTTGACCGGATCAAAGCAGGGACCTCGACGATCTTAGCCAATCCTGGTCGGATCAACCTGACGCTACGAGTGGTGACCTAGCGGCCGTCCATCGTGCAGCACCCCGAATACACAGCGCCGCCATTGACCGTTTCGCGAAACATCATATTGCGGAAGCCATAAGCACGATCAGACATGCCGTCGCTGCATAGCCCTCTTTTAATGATCAAGCTGTACGAGGTCAGATTGGTCCCGAGAGACGCAAAGTAGTCACCCGGTCTCGCCGCACTCTCAAAGTCGACCTCGATTCCCAGCTTAGTCAGTTCAGGAGTGCGGTATTCATTGCCGCGCTGGCCCAAGGTTAAGCTCCAAAAAGGCTCGGTACCAAAGCAGGTCATCGGACAAGGAATTTGCTCGGGGTCCTGATCCAAAGCTGGTGCAAGGTAGCGCATTGAGACCCAGCCGTTGCGTTCGCCAGCCCCAATCTTGCCCCAACGCCGATTGTCAGAGAGTTGAAGCACTTCGATATTGATTTCAAACGGGGCCAGTTCGTCGATAACGTTGGACGTTGCATCGGGCATTTGACGCACGTTCAACGTGTCATCGGAACGAACGTCGGTGACATTATAGAGCGCAGGAAAGCTCTGAGCATTCGCGAGCCCAGCGCAGAAGCAGAAAATAATGGAGAATAGAATTTTCATCTCGCGGATTCCCAACTGACAGATGCATTCTGTCGTGTATAAAATTCACCCATCAAACCTAGGATCACCAGCGTCAGGCTGACAATCACAGGATATGATACGCTGCTCACGTCTGTGTTGTAGTTAATGAACGTGAAATCACGTGCTTGGTCGATGCAGTGGAACAGAGGGTTCCAATCAAAGAAAGCAAGCAGGTAAGCGGGCATGGTATTGGCGACAAACATCTTGCCAGACGCGATCATGTTGGCGCGAGCATAGATGGACGATGCAATTTGTACAAATTCCGGAAACCAAGGCTTGAGTGCGAGGAAGATCATTCCAACCGATACGCCCGTAAACCAAGCAAGCAGCAACATACCCATAGCACCGGCTGGATCTTCGATTGTGATGGGCTGCATTATGATGTGGTAGAGAAACAGGATCGTCACGATGGACAGGATTTGGATGTAGAGCGATCCAAGAGCTGCCGCGCAAAGTGAGATGATCGAATTCATAGGCGCGTGTTTCATCATCGCTGATGCGGGACCTTCAGCTTTGACAACAGCTCCCATCGCCTTGGTGTGTGTCAGGAACAGAAAGATGCCTGACATGATGTACAGCAGGAAATCACCCCGAATGGCGGACCCCCGCAACCCAAGCACCGAAAACATGAAGTAAAAGGCGATCACAAACACAACGGTCTGCATGATATTCATGATGAGACCAATCAAGGCGTTGCTGTGGTCTTTGCGCACATCCCGAACGATCGAATGATAAATCAAATCGAGCATCGAAAATGCGGAGCGCGTCCGCGTGCGTTTCACGTCATTGATAAACACGTTCTACCTGCTTTCTGGATCTGGCTGGCTCTTGATGGCACGAAATTCTTGCTGATCCTTTAGCGTCAGATGATAAGGGGGCAGTGTAATTTTATCAATATGTGTGACAGGTCGCGTTGGTCGGGTCACACACAGGAGCAGTACAGTGGACTTTCAAGCGTTAACACAAGTCATGCGAACCCTTTCTCTAGAGGCTGGGGACAAGATCATGGAAATCTATGAGGCCGATGATTTTGACGTCAAAGTCAAATCAGACGACAGCCCAGTGACTGCTGCTGACGAAGCTGCTGATGCCATCATTTCTGCGGGTCTTCGCGCTGCATTTCCTGATGTGCTCCTCGTGACCGAAGAGCAGGCTGATAGCCACTTAGAGCAGGCCGGCACTTTTCTGATTGTCGATCCGCTCGATGGAACCAAAGAGTTTATTCATCGCCGCGGCGATTTTACCGTCAATATCGCCTATGTCGTCGACGGTGTTCCAATCCGTGGCGTTGTGTATGCTCCGGCCAAGAACCGATTGTTCTATACTGATGCGGATGGCCATTCGATGGAAGAGAGCGGTCCTTTTGACAAGACAGCGATCGGTTCGGTTCGCGCGATCCAAGTCTCAAAGCCTGACAATGACGCACTCATGGTTGTTGCCTCAAAATCTCACCGCGACCAAGCCACGGACGACTATATCAATAAATACAATGTCCAAGACATGAAGAGCGCCGGTTCCAGCCTCAAGTTCTGTCTGATCGCAACTGGCGAAGCGGATATCTACCCGCGCGTTGGGCGCACAATGGAATGGGACACAGCTGCCGGACATGCCGTTCTCAATGGTGCAGGTGGCGCCGTGATCCGTTACGAAGACCATGCACCATTTCTCTATGGCAAAGACGGATACGCGAATTCGTTCTTTATTGCCTACGCACCTGGTGTTGATCTGAAACTGCCCTGATGTCAGTTCTCATTGTCATACCCGCGCGATTTGCCTCGACCCGTTACCCCGGCAAACCTCTTGTTGAATTGAGAGGTGCCAGCGGCGAAGCCAAAAGCTTGATCCGGAGATCTTGGGATGCTGCGCAGCAAGTCAGCGGCATCGACCGTGTAGTTGTTGCTACGGATGACGTTCGCATCCAATCGGCGTGCGAGGCATTTGGCGCCGAGGTTGTTATGACCTCCGAGGCTTGCGTCAACGGAACCGAACGTTGCGCAGAAGCACATGAGGCGCTGGGCGGTAGCTATGAGATCGTCGTAAATTTGCAAGGCGACGCCCCTTTGACCCCAGCGTGGTTCATCGAGGATCTTGTCGCGGGTTTGCGGGCGAGCGAAAAATCCGAAGTTGCTACGCCAGTTCTACGGACGGATGGTCGTGCTCTGAACGGTTTCTTAGATGACCGTCGCGCGGGGCGTGTTGGGGGCACAACGGCAGTCTTTGGAGCCACCAAGAACGCGCTCTTCTTCTCAAAGGAAGTTATTCCGTTCACAGGCGCAGACTTTGCCGATGATGATGAAACGCCCGTGTTTCACCATGTCGGTGTCTATGCTTATCGGCCAGAGGCTCTTGCGGCTTACCCGTCTTGGGATATTGGACCTCTCGAAACTCTTGAAGGCCTTGAACAGCTACGATTTCTCGAGCGGGATCGCAGCGTTCTATGTGTCGAGGTTGACGCCAAAGGCCGCCAGTTTTGGGAGTTAAACAACCCCCAAGATGTCCCCAAACTTGAGGTGATGATGGCGGAAATGGGCCTCGAATAACCGCTCACATTTTTTTAAGGTGTAGGTGCTTAGTGTGCCATAATTCAGCTATCTTTCTCGGTTAATCACGGGAAACGGCGCTTGTGATGATGTAAACTCATGATACCATTTTTGCTAAACGGCTAGAAAGACCGTGTGTTGTGTATTGAGATCGGGACTACAAATGAAAAAGAGAGTAACAAAAGCAATCTTTCCTGTTGCTGGACTGGGAACTCGTTTTCTGCCAGCAACTAAGTCTGTCCCAAAGGAAATCATGACGCTGGTCGACCGACCGTTGATCCAATACGCGATTGACGAGGCACGCGCCGCCGGCATCAAGGAATTCATTTTTGTTACGTCGCGGGGCAAGGGTGCTCTCGAAGACTACTTTGATCACGCCCCCCAGTTAGAACAAGAGCTGCGGAAAAAGGGCAAAGATCAACTGCTACAAACGCTCAAAGATACCAACATGGACAGTGGGGCGATTGCTTATATTCGCCAGCACAAGGCTATGGGGTTGGGTCACGCCGTTTGGTGTGCTCGTCGTTTGGTCGGGAACGAGCCTTTTGCAGTTATCTTGCCGGATGACGTCATTGCAGCCGAAAAACCGTGTCTGCAGCAGATGGTCGAAGCGCACGAAGAAACGGGTGGCTGTATGGTTGCTGCGATGGAAGTGCCTCACGACAAAGCTTCGGCCTATGGTGTACTCGACATCAAAGAAGACATGGGCAACATGGTCTCAGTCAAAGGGATGGTTGAAAAACCGCCTGCAGACCAAGCACCGTCGAACCTGGCTGTGATTGGCCGCTATATTTTGACACCGAAAATTATGCAGAACCTCAACCAGATCAAAGCAGGTTCTGGTGGCGAGGTGCAGCTGACCGATGCGATTGCTCAAGAGATCGAGCATGAACGCGAAGTGTTCGGATATCGGTTCCGTGGCCAGCGGTTTGACTGCGGCTCTAAGGCTGGCTTCTTGCAAGCAACCGTTTCGTTTGGTCTTGCTCGCGAAGAGCTGCGCGATGAGTTTGGCCAATACCTTGACGAAATGGTGTCGATGCGCGCCGCTGTGGAATAGAGTAAACCCAATGACAAACATCCTTGTAACCGGTGGTGCAGGCTATATCGGTTCTCATGCATGCAAGGCGCTTGCTGCAGCTGGCTATACCCCCATCACATTTGATAATTTGGTAACTGGCTGGCAGGACGCGGTAAAGTTTGGCCCGTTCGAGCAAGGTGATCTTTTGGATCGCGCTGCGCTGGATCAGGTGTTCGCCGCCTATCAACCCGAGGCCGTTATGCACTTTGCTGCCCTTTCCCAAGTGGGCGAAAGCATGGTGCATCCAGGCAAATACTGGCGTAACAATGTCGTCGGTTCTTTGACCTTGATCGAAGCTGCCGTTGCTGCGGGCTGTAATCGGTTTGTCTTTAGCTCAACATGCGCGACCTATGGGGATCAGGACAACGTACTGCTTGACGAAAATTGCCCTCAAGATCCGATAAACGCGTATGGCGCGTCCAAACGCGCGATCGAGGACATCCTAGCCAACTATGCTGAGAGCGACGGTCTAGAGAGCGTTATTTTCCGTTATTTCAATGTCGCTGGTGCCGATCCTGACGGTGACGTCGGCGAGTTTCACCAACCGGAAACTCACCTCATCCCTCTTATGCTGGATGCGATTGATGGCAAGCGAGATGCCTTGACGATTTTTGGTACAGATTATGACACGCCAGATGGGACGTGCATCCGCGACTACGTCCATATCTGTGACTTGGTCGATGCGCATGTGCTGGGGATCAAGTGGCTCGAAGAGGGCAAAGGCAATCAGATTTTCAACCTCGGTACGGGAACAGGATTCTCGGTTCGAGAAGTTATCGATGCCTCGGCAAATGTGACCAACCGTGTCGTCCCCGTCGCAGAGGGTGGCCGGCGTCCGGGTGATTGCACCAAGCTGGTATCCGGCAGTGAACGCGCGAGCCGCGATCTCGGGTGGCAACCGTCGCGATCTGATATGAAGACGATGATAGCTGATGCATGGCGCTGGCATCAGTCGGGGCATTACGATCGCTAGTAGACAGCTGTCCCGCGCGGTCCTGGCATACCGCATGCGCTGGAAACGGCGGCGTCTGCTCTATCGGTCATGGCGCAAACGCCGACAGTTGAGCCTTGTCATTGATCGAACAGATCGGATTCACCCAAACGCGATCCTGAGTTTTACGACGTTGCGAAATGAAATCGCCCGTCTTCCCTATTTCTTGGAGCATTACCGCGCGCTGGGCGTCGAGCATTTTATCGTTGTCGATAACGACAGTGATGATGGGTCGGCTGAGTTTCTTGCCCATCAACCTGATGTCTCGGTTTGGCATACGTCGCACAGTTACCGCCTGTCTCGATTCGGTGTCGACTGGTTGACGTCGCTTCAGATGACCTATGCGCATGATCACTGGACCTTGACGGTCGATGTTGATGAACTGTTGATCTATCCAGACTGGGACACGCGAAAGTTGCCGGACTTGACCGCGTGGCTAGATGCGCGACATCAGCCTATGTTGGGTACGATGATGTTGGATATGTATCCTAAGGGTGCTGTTGGTTCTGCCAAATACACCCCCGGAACTGATCCAACCCGTGTCTTGAACTGGTTTGATGCCTACGGGTACTGGGTTCAGCGCCAACCCCGCATGGACAGTCTTTGGCTCCAAGGCGGCGTGCGTTTGCGTTGCTTTTTTCAGTCCGAGCCTGAGCGCGCTCCGACCCTAAACAAGGTGCCGCTCGTCAAATGGAACAAGCGCTATGCCTACGTGAGTTCGGCCCACTCCATGCTGCCGCCGCGGCTCAATCACATTTATGATGAGAACGGTCAGGAAAAGGTCACGGGCGTCTTGCTGCATACCAAGTTTCTGGACCAAATCGTTGCCAAGTCATCTGTGGAAAAGCAGCGGCAAGAACATTTTTCCAATAGTAGTCTCTACGATGCCTATTATGACGCTTTGGCGGACAATCCGATCCTTTGGGATGAGAGCTCGGTCGCCTATCAGAATTGGGAACAACTGGTCGATCTGGGGCTCATGTCGAAGGGCGAATGGGCCTAAACTCCACAGCTAGCGATTATTCAGGATTTGGAAACAGTTTACATCGTAATTTGCAACATTTAGTCCTACAACTACAGGCAGTTAAGACGCTTTGCGAACGGGCAAAGCAAATGAGGTAGTACGTTTGGGTGTGGTTGAATCATACCGGTTGAGGCTGGCGCGCAAGCGCTGGCGACTTCGCGCGATGCGTAAATCGCGCGAGCTCAAAGTGCTGGCCAATCGTACTGATCAAATCAAACGCGGCGATTTGCTGGTCTTTTCGACCCTCCGAAACGAAGATATCCGGCTCCCTTATTTTCTCGAATACTACCGCGATCTTGGTATCAACCACTTCCTGATGGTAGATAACGACAGTGACGATGGTGGTGGCGACTTCTTAGCAAACCAGCCGGACGTTTCTGTCTGGCGGACCAAGGGCAGCTATAAGTCTTCCCGGTTTGGCGTTGATTGGTTGAACTACCTACAAATCAAATATGCGCATGACCATTGGGCGTTGACCGTCGATCCGGATGAGTTTTTTGTTTACCCGTTCTGTGACACACGACCGATGAATGCGTTGACTGATTGGTTAGATGCCTGTTCGATTCGGTCCTTTGGCGCGATGCTTTTGGATATGTACCCCAAGGGCCGACTGGATCAGACGCCCTATTCACGTGGTCAGGATCCGATCGAAATTGCGTCGTGGTTCGACGCTGGAAATTATTCGTACTACCGGAATCACAAGTATCATAACTTGTGGATCCAAGGTGGACCTCGCATGCGCAAGTTCTTTCCACAAGAACCATGGCGCGCGCCCGCATTGAACAAGATCCCTCTGGTCAAATGGCACAAAGATTATGCCTATGTCAGCTCGACACATATGATCCTGCCGCGCGGTTTGAACCTCGTTTATGACGAATGGGGTGGGGAAAAGGCGTCGGGGGTCTTGCTGCATACCAAATTCCTAGACACGCTTTCAGTGAAGGCTGCGGAAGAGCTGGCCCGCAAACAGCACTATGCCGGTAGTCGCGAGTATATCGCCTATGCTGAGACAATTTCGCGCGACCCTGACCTGTGGTGCAAATGGTCTGAGAAATACATCAACTGGCGCCAACTCGAAATCTTGGGCCTTATGTCTAGAGGAAACTGGGCATGAGCGTCGGCATCGTCATGTTGGTTCACAACGCCTTTGATCGGGCCGAAGAGGTTGTGCGTCATTGGCATGGCGCTGGCTGTCCTGTGGTCATCCACGTGGATCGGTCCGTCAAAAAGGCGACGTATTCCAATTTTGTGACGGCCCTCAAAGATCTCAAAAATGTTCGGTTCTGCAAACGTCATCGGTGCGAATGGGGAACGTGGGGTATTACAGCGGCGACCCAATCTGCCTCTGAAATGCTGCTTGCTGATTTTAAGGATGTGCGCCACGCCTACCTTGCATCTGGTTCGTGTCTGCCGTTGCGACCCGTTCAGGAACTGATCGACTATCTTGTCAAACGCCCGCGTACCGACTTTATCGAGAGCGCGACAATCGCGGACGTCCCATGGACGGTTGGCGGTCTCGATCACGAGCGTTTTACTCTGCGGTTCCCATTCTCATGGAAACGTCAGCGGATGCTGTTCGACCGCTACGTCAATTTGCAACGACGGTTCGGCTATCGCCGAAAGATACCGGATGGGATCGTGCCACACATGGGATCACAGTGGTGGTGCCTGACGCGCCAGACGTTGTCGGCGATCCTGTCTGATCCAGATCGGGCGATCTATGATCGCTATTTCCGCAAAGTTTGGATTCCAGATGAGAGCTATTTTCAGACTCTGGTCCGGTTATATTCTCAAAACATCGAAAGCCGGTCACTCACTCTGTCCAAGTTCGACTTTCAGGGTAAGCCGCACATCTTTTATGACGATCACCTGCAATTGCTGCGTCGATCCGACTGCTTTGTTGCCCGCAAGGTTTGGCCACGTGCCGACCGTTTGTATCAGGCGTTCCTCACTGATGCCGAAACTGCGATGCGTAGGACCGAGCCAAACCCTGGTAAAATTGACCGCATTTTTGCCAAAGCTGTTGATCGCCGGACACGTGGTCGACCCGGTTTGATTATGCAGAGCCGGTTCCCACATGATGGCCACGAGAACGGCGTGACTGCTGCACCTTATTCGGTCTTTGAAGGGTTCAGCGACCTATTCGTCGACTTCGAAGAATGGCTGACCAAATCGACAGGTTGCCGCGTCCATGGGCATCTTTTTGGTTCGGAAGGTGTCGAATTTGAAGGTCGTCAATCAAGCTATGCAGGCGCGATCTCTAGCAATATTGCGATGCGTGATCACAACGCCACGCAGTTCTTGATCAACCTGATGTGGAACACCCGTGGCGAACGTCAATGCTTTCAGTTTGGACCGCGCGACAGTCAGTACATCAGTTGGGACATCGCAAAAGATCCCAATGCGCAAATCTCGGTGATTTCTGGCGCATGGGCGGTGCCTCTGTTTCTGTCTAATCGCAATTTTTCTGATCTACGTGCCGACGCGGCATTGCAGCAAAAGATCGAAAGCGAGCATTTGAACGCGCTCCGGTCATCTTATGCTAAGGCGCGGATTCGTATTTGGAGCATGGCTGACTTTATCGAAAACCCGATGGAGCCCTTGCAAACCATTGTGGATGAAATCAGCATCAAAGGCCTTCGCCGTTTGAGCGAAGCGCCAAAGATGATTGATCTCACTGGCTTTGGTCAATTCCTACAGAACCTCAAGAACCAAGGAATGCATCCCTACCTGATGGGAGATTTCCAAGTTGAGGGTGCGCCTACAAATGCCAAGCCCAACCCACGCAAACCCTATTTGGTAAAGTGATCTGATGTCCCGTTTTGACTATTTTGTTGTCTTTGCTGAAATGCGCACCGGCTCGAATTTTCTAGAGGCGAACCTCAACTCTTTTGATGGTCTTCACAGTTATGGCGAGGCTTTCAACCCTCACTTTATTGGCTATCCCAATACCGAAGAGATTGAGGGGGTCACCCAATCCCAGCGCGAAGCAGATCCCGCATCTTTGGTCGATGCGATCAAGTCAGCGGATGGGTTGAACGGATTTCGGTTTTTCAATGACCATGAACAACGTGTCTTGGATATCGTGCTGCCAGACCCGCGGTGCGCCAAAATCATTCTGACCCGCAATCCTGTCGAAAGCTACGTGTCGTGGAAAATTGCCTCGGTGACTGGCCAATGGAAATTGACCGATATGAAGCATGCGCGGTCTCGCGCGGTTCGGTTTGATGGGCCGGAATTTGACGTGCATGTCGAGGCATTGCGCCAGTTTCAGATCACCCTTTTGAAGAGCCTACAAAAATCTGGCCAAACGGCTTTCTATGTGGCCTACGAGGATCTCCAAGATCTTGATGTGATGAACGGCTTGGCTGCCTTCTTGGGAACTGATGCGCGTCTGGATGGGCTGGATCAGAAGCTGAAAAAGCAAAACCCTAGCCCGATGTCAGAGAAGGTCGTGAACTTTGACGAGATGCAAACTGCGCTGTCTCGGTTGGACCGGTTTGATCTCGACCGAACACCAAACTTTGAACCTCGTCGGGGTCCGTCCGTGCCGACCTATGTCGCCGCCAAGGGCGCACCACTGCTTCATATGCCGATCAAGTCAGGGCCGGAAACAGCGGTTACTGACTGGCTCGGCGGTGTTGGAGCAGAGCCTGGATTGATATCGGAGTTTACTCAAAAAACGCTTCGTCAGTGGAAGCGTAAAAACGAAAACCATCGCAGTTTTACAGTCTTGCGACATCCGGTGGCGCGGGCGCACGTTGCGTTTTGTGATCGCATCCTGTCGACAGGCGAAGGCAGCTATACGGAAATTCGTAAGACCCTCCGCCAAAAGTACAACTTAGAGATTCCCAAACATGAGGATGACGACGGCTATGATCGCCGGGCTCATCGCATGGCTTTTGCTCAGTTTCTTCAGTGGCTCAAAGGCAACCTAGCCGGACAATCCAGCATCCGCGTCGACGCGGCATGGGCCACTCAGGCTCAAATCCTGCAAGGCATGTCGCAGTTCGCATTGCCAGACATGGTCGCCCGTGAGGATCGTTTGGTTGATGATTTGGCGGTTCTTGCAACCCAAGTGGGTCTCGAGGAAATGCCAACTCCAGCAGCGGCAGATCCACATCATTCACGGCTGGCGGGAATCTACGATGAAGAAGTCGAAGAATTGGTCGCAGATGTATACCAGCGCGACTACATGACGTTCGGATTCGGAGCTTGGTCTTAGGCGGCTTTCGAGGCGGCCTGGGCGTCGGTCAGCAACGCGTGAAGCGCGGCTATATCTTTGTTCGCCCGAAGTTTACCGCAGATCGCTGCATCCCGCATGGTACGTGAGACCAACGCTAGCGCCTTTAGGTGCTCGACGCCTGCATCCTCGGGAGCAAACAAAGCAAAAATCAGATCAACGGGCTGACGGTCGACCGAGTCGAATTCGATCGGGCGTTCAAGACGAACAAAAACGCCCGAAACTTTTTCGACACCGGAAAGGCGAGCGTGGGGCAATGCAACACCGTGGCCTACTCCAGTAGGGCCCAGAGCTTCACGGTCTTGCAAGGCTTCGATCACGGTCGCAGCACAGAGCCCCATCGCATCCTCGGCCAACTCGCCAAGATCGTGGAACAGCCGTTTCTTGCTGCTCACCTGCGAAATCAGTTTTACGCCCTCAGGGTTGAGGATGTCTGACATCTGCATTTTACCGTTCCCCTCGGACCGGAGTGTGCCGGTCTAACTGTTCGCGTTACGTGGGTCGATCCAACCGATATTCCCATCGTCCCGACGATATACCACGTTAACACCACTGTGTCGTTCGTTTCGGAACACCAAAACGGGCGCATTCCCGAGTTCCATCTGCATAACCGCTTCACCGACGGACAAAGACGGAATCTTTGTCTCCATTTCGGCCACAATCATGGGATTAAGGCTCTCGGGCTCGGACCCATTTTCTTCTTCCGATGCGGCGAGGATATAGGACCCTGCGTCGGAAAGTTCAACTGGTTGCGACCGTTCTTTGTGGTGGTCCTTCAGCCTGCGCTTGTAACGGCGGAGTTGTTTGTCCATTTTTTCGCCGCAACTATCAAAAGCTGCATAGATTTCAGTATCATGCGCCTTGGCTTGAGCAGTGAGCCCCGTCGAGAGGTGAACCGTAGCCTCGCAGACAAATTCATGCCCGCTCTTGGAAAACACAACATTGGCGTCCGTCGGTCGGCCAGCATATTTCTCTAGAATCGCCCCCAATTCGTTTTGCACATGTGTTTGCAGTGCTTCGCCAATATCGATCTGTTTTCCAGTGATTTGATAGCGCATCTTTTCTCCGTTCTGATATTAAGGAAACCACCAAACAACCCTATCGGTATTAGTGTCATTAGGTGGTTAACGGGATGAATGAATGCTGTTTGCGGGTTGTGTTTGCGTACCCTCAGACCGCTGGGTCTGGCCGGAAAACGCAATATGCAAACGGGCCCTCATTCCGTCTATTCGACGTCAGAACAGGGCCACCTGTCAATGCATTTCAAGTCTTGAGTGGGCGGATCAGGAAATTTTGAAGTTCTGTCCGAGGTAAACGCGACGAACGTTTTCGTCCTGTACAACTTCATCAGTGGTTCCGGACATCAATACTTTGCCATCATGCAAGATGTAGGCGCGGTCGACAATTTCCAAGGTCTCACGAACATTGTGGTCGGTGATCAAAACCCCGATTCCACGGGTCTTCAGCTCAGCCACAAGAGTTCTGATTTCACCGACAGCAATCGGATCGACCCCAGCAAATGGTTCGTCCAACAGCACATATTTTGGGCCAGCCGCTAAACAACGCGCGATTTCGGCGCGACGCCGTTCACCTCCTGACAGCGCCATCGCAGGGGCGCGACGCAGATGTTCGATGGAGAATTCTGACAGCAGCTCTTCTAGCCGTTCGCGACGTTTTGTGCGGTTCGGTACGGCAATTTCTAGGATCGATGTGATGTTGTCTTCGACAGACATGCCGCGAAAGATAGACATTTCCTGCGGGAGATAGCCGATCCCCAACTTTGCGCGACGATACATCGGAAGGGTGGTTACATCACGTCCCTCGATCATGACTTGTCCACCTTCTGGCGTGACGAGCCCTGCGATTGAATAGAAACAGGTGGTCTTGCCTGAACCGTTGGGCCCCAACAAAGCGACGACCTCACCTCGACCTAGTTCGAGACTTACGTCACGGATCACAGGCCGCTTGCGATAGCTCTTGCGCAGGGATTTTACCTGCAATCCGGCTGGGCCGGAGGCAATGGTCAGATTGGGTTTCGACATTAATTGTCGCCCTGTTCGAATACAGTGCGCACGCGGCCCTCCATCCGAGCATTGCCGGTCGAAAGGTTGATTGTCATCTTGTCTGCGGTCAGTGCGCTCGCACCTTGGGTCAAAAGCACATTGCCCGAAAGTGTAAGTTGTTCGCCATCCAGATCATAAACTGCACTCGCGGCTTCGGCCTGTTCAGACTCGGTAACAAACGTCACCCCGCCGCTCGCGTTCAGTGCAGAAATCTTGCCCTGTTCATCTGAGTAGGTCACTTGGACAGTTCCCGCGGCCAGACGCAAATCGCCCTGACCGATGACAACATTGCCACTAAAGACAGCGCGGCCGCTGTCCTGATCGATGTTTAGATTGTCGGCGCTAATTTCGACCGGTGCATCAGGTTGTGCGTTGATCCCGCCCAAGGTGATGTTGGTGCCCTGTGCTGAGACTGCAAATGGCAGACAAAACAGCAAAGCAATGGAAACAACGCGCAAAATCACAGTGGCAAATCCTTATGGTTGACGGGTGTATATCAGTTTCACACCGTCTTTGAAAACCACCTGTGTGTTGGTGTCGGCGGTTGCAGGCTCAATGACCAGCCGGCCCGCAGATAATGTGCCAAACGGCGCGCGCGCCTCGACCGGACCCGTTGTTTCAAAAAGTCCAGATTCTAGGTCGGCGTCGACGCCATTGGTTTCCATTTCATAGCCTGTCGATGTGATGATCCGAGCAAGCCCAGACAATCGCGCCGTTTGGGCCTGACTATCGACGGTACCCTGCGACGCTAAGATATCGATCGTTTCACCCTCGACGGTTATGATTTGTGCGGCAACTTTGGTTGCCTCAATGGTTTGATCGTTGTTCGGGTCGGCGTTGGCGCTGGTTGCGGAAATCTTGATCGTGGCGCCATCGTCAGCAACGCCAGAGTAGTTGGGTGCATTGATCCGTTGTTCTTCGGCCAAGGTTTCGACATCCACATCCGCATAAGGGATGTCTGATCCAGAATCTGGTGCGCGAGCGAATAGAAACACAGTCGACAATAGGCCCAATGCCGCGAGGGGCAGGATGATTTTCATCCATCCGACAAATTGGGAATAGGAATTATCGTCCATGCCTAGTGCTCTTAGGCGATGCCAGCGCGCAGACAGTCGTGAATATGCAATATACCGACAGCCCGCTGAGACCCATCAGGATCCACAACAAACAGACAGGTGATTTTGCGTTCGTTCATCACAGCCACCGCAGCTTCGGCTAGTGCATCAGGTCCGATTGTGGTGGGTGATTTTGTCATCACCTCACCCGCTGTCATCCCTAGTAAGCCATCCATGTGCCGACGCAAGTCGCCGTCGGTCACGATCCCAACAAGGTAGTCATCAGCATTGGTGACGCCAACCACCCCGAACCCCTTTTGACTGATCATAAGCAGTGTATCGCTCATTGGGCTGTCAAAGGCGATTGTCGGCAAAGCCGCGCCGTCGTGCATCAGGTCACGCACTTTGGATAGACGCGCCCCGAGTTTGCCGCCGGGGTGGAAATCTCGAAAGTTTTCAGGTGTAAAGCTGCGATGCTCCATCAGTGCAATCGCGAGCGCATCACCAAGCGCGAGTGTCATTGATGTTGAATTGGTTGGCACTGTGCCGGTGCCGCAGGCTTCGCCCATATCAGGCAACATCAGGGCGACATCCGTCTGACGCATCAAATTGCTATTGGCTGCCTTGGCGACGCCGATCATTTGAATTCCAAACCGACGCGTATACGCGATCAGATCGGCAAGCTCGGGTGTTTCACCGGAATTAGACAGGACTAGGACGACGTCGTCTTTGGTCATCATGCCCAGATCGCCGTGTGACGCTTCTGCAGGGTGTACAAAATGTGCAGGCGTTCCCGTGCTGGCGAGCGTTGCAGCGATCTTGCGTGCAATGTGGCCTGACTTGCCCATGCCACTGACGATCACGCGACCTTTGGTGTTCAACATCAGTTCGACAGCGTCAGCAAAGCTTTCGCCTAACCCGTCCGCAAGCGTGGTCAGGGCTGCGGCTTCGTCCGTGATGACACGGTGCGCAGTGGCGAGAAAAGTTCGGCGATCGGTCATGGCTAACATGCCCCGTGATTAATGCGAGAATATGTCAATTTCAGGCCAGCCTTCGAGATCGAGCTGCGCGCGCATCGGCAGAAAGTCAAAACAAGCCTGCGCCATCTCCATCCGGCCCTCGCGAACAAGGCGCGCGTTCAATTCGGTGCGCAATTTGTGCAGGTACAGAACGTCAGACGCGGCATAGTCCAACTGGGCATTTGTCAGCGTCTGAGAACCCCAATCCGAGGATTGTTGCTGCTTGGAGATATCAACACCAATTAATTCCTGAAGTAGGTTTTTGAGCCCGTGACGGTCCGTATATGTCCGCACCATTTTGGATGCGATTTTTGTGCAATAAACGGGTGCTGTCACCGCACCAAACGCGTTTTGCATCGCAGCGATATCAAAGCGGCCAAAGTGGAAGAGCTTTAGGACATCTGGGTTCGTCAGCATGGCAGTGAGATTGGGCGCCTCAGTTTGACCCTTGGAGACTTGGATTATATGCGCATTGCTGTCGCCGCCCGACATCTGGATCACGCACAAACGGTCGCGGTGTGGGTTCAATCCCATCGTTTCACAATCGATTGCGACCACAGGTCCCAGATCTAGTCCGTCGGGCAAATCGTTTTGATAAAGATGGTTTGCCATGATGCGCCCTTTTCGGTTGGTTTAAGCTCAAATACGGACTTTGTCGCGTTAGGACAATGGTGTCGCCTCAATCCAACACAAGCGCACTGCACATTCGAGGGTAGGGAGGTCAGAGCGGATCAGGCCAAGTTCGTTCCGAAATCATTGGCATGCACTATTTGCGCTGCATTTTTCGTGAGTACTAGTAGCGGGAACTTGCAAGCCTTGTAGAACTTGGAGACGTGCATTTGGCTAAGTTTGGCACTCAGGTTTCCAAGGCAGAGTTGCGGAAATCCCCAGGGGTCAGGCCAGTCCAACCTTGGAACGCCCGAAAGAACGAGGACGTATCCCGAAAGCCCAACAGATAAGAAATCTCTGGTACGCTCAGTGCGCTCTCTCTGAGATAGCGCTGAGACATATCGCTACCGGTCTCATTCAGCAGTTCTTAAAAACTTGTACCCTCTTCCTCTAGCCGCCGTTGCAGACTGCGTTTTGATAGGTTCAGTGGTTTCGCCATGTCTTCGACGTTTGTTGAGCCACTCGGAAGCGACTCGGCCAGAGCATGTTTGATCTTCTCTGACATCGTCTTGGTCCCCACCCGCTGCTCTATCTGTTCCAGAAAGTCAGGTTCTAACGTCTCCCACAGCGACTGGCTGCGCGTAATGAGCGGTAGATCAGCGTCTTCTGCTGAAAAGGTCATGCTAAGGACATCTGTCGTCTTAGGGGCTGCACCCAGACATTCGAGGATCGCGTCATCTAATTCGATGAAGCTTGGCAAACTGGTGGCTAAGGGCGTGGCGTTAGTTCCAGTGAACGTTCGCGCGCATTCCGTAATGTAGAGCAATTCAAACAACGCCATGCTTGCTGGCATGGCCAAGCCGGTTTCAAATGGGGGCATCACCATATGAAGTTGTTTGTTTGGACGAGTTATAACCATGTCCACTGGTCCAATGAGCGGTTTGAAATCGGACAACCGCCCGAGCCTGAGCGCCAGTGTTTCCGCGCACGAAAATGCAAAGATCAGAGGTATGAATGGGCCATGCGCATAGGCCATTGCTAGTTCCATCTCGACACCTGGTTGGCTAGCTTCTGCGCGGATTGCATCCCAAATCTGGAAGAACTTTTTGGCACTCACGTTGATGTCTTGATCCGAAGATAGCGACGCAGACGGTCCGACGCGACGCATGACGCGCTCTGGCGAAATTCCAAGAAGAGTTGCGCATTGTTCGATGGCATCGCCAATTGGGTAACGGGTCGCCATTTCTCACTCTCCACGCATTCTGCGTTCGTAGATGTCAGATTTTGGTGTCCTATTTCTAGTCTGACAAGAAGATTTGGCGCGAAATGCTATAACTTTGGCGCGACACGTAAGTTCACATTGTTCAAACCTACTCATACATTCACTTCAAATCGAATAGGGAGGCAGCTCATGCAACTGACCGTCAACGGAACCGAGCACGACGTAGATGTCGAGCCGGAGATGCCTCTTTTGTGGGTTCTTCGAGACGAGCTGAACATTACTGGACCAAAATATGGATGTGGAATTGCCCAGTGTGGCGCCTGCACCGTGCATATTGATGGAATGGCTGTTCGGTCTTGTCAGCTTGCTGTGGGGGACGTCGCGGGTGGAGTAATCACTACGATCGAAGGTCTGGGTCAGCCTGAAAGCTTACATGCCGTTCAGGAAGCTTGGATCGAGAACCAAGTGGCCCAGTGCGGCTACTGCCAGTCTGGTCAAATCATGCAGGCCGCATCGTTTCTAGATTTCAATCCAGCCCCGACAGATGATGACATTGATGCCGCCATGTCAGGGAACCTGTGCCGTTGTGGCACGTATCCGCGCATTCGTGCAGCGGTTCATGCCGCCGCCAAAAAGATGCAGGAGGTTTAAGCGATGCCAAGTATTGGAAAAATCGCACGCCGGACGTTTTTGACCGGTTCTGCAGCAATGGCTGGTGGCGTTGCGTTTGGCGTCTATGCTGCGAAGCGGCCATTCGATAATCCCAACCTCGACGATCTTCTGGATGGGACCGCCAGCTTTAACCCATGGGTTATTGTCGACAGTGACAAGATTACTCTGATTGCGACACATGCTGACAAGGGGCAGGGAATCTTCTCGGCCCAAGCCGCGTTGATTGCGGAAGAACTGGATGTTGATCTTGACCAAGTCGAGGTCAGCTTTGGCATTCCGGACAAAGCATATTTCAACCGAGCCTCGATTGATGCGATGGCCGGTTTTCCTATGTACGATGTTAGCCCAACGGCTGAACGGGTGCGTGGCTTTTTGGGGGGTATGGCGAAACTTGCCCTGCCTATGATGGTGACGGGCGGATCGTCTGCCACGCCCGATGTTTATGAAAAACTACGAGAAGCTGGCGCCTGCGCGCGCGAGACGCTGAAGCTCGCCGCTGCGAAACAATCTGGCGTTTCAGTGGGCCAACTCAAGACAGCACATGGCGCAGTCATTTTACCTGATGGCACTGAACTGTCGTACACGTCCCTCGCAGGCGTCGCTGCAACGATTGAGCCCGTGACCGACGTTGCACTGCGGGACAGCAAGGATTGGACGATTGTTGGCAAGCCGATGGAGCGTGTCGATATCGTTCAGAAGTCGACTGGTACGTTGACCTATGGGATCGATTATCGAACCGAGGATATGTTGTTCGCGACCATCAAAGTGAACCCCCGTCAGGGCGGAGCCATGAACGACTATAATGCGTCGGCCGCATTAGGCATGCCGGGCGTGCGGGAAGTTCTCGAGATCACCGGCGGAGTGGCTGTCGTCGCCGACAACACATGGCGCGCGATCCAAGCTGCCAATGCGATCGAGTTCGAATGGGGCAAAGCCCCGTATCCGGCAGAACAATACCAACACTGGGACGTATTGTCAGGAATTTTTGACGATGAGCATCTGAATGCCGAAGCTCGCGTCGAGGGTGATGTCGACGCTGCTGAAGGTGAAGAAGTATCCGGCGAGTACCGCTCGCCATACATCGCACACGCGCCACTGGAGCCCCTGAACGCAACGATGTTGGTGACCGAAGATCGGGTTGATATCTGGACGGGTCACCAAATTCAGATGTTCGTAGAACAGATCGTATCAGAGATCACAGGTGTGGATCAGGAAAACGTTCACCTGCATAATATGTTCATGGGTGGCAGCTTTGGTCACCGGCTGGAATTCGACTTTATTAAACAAACGGCTGAGATTGCGATCCAGATGCGCGGCACCCCCGTGCAGATGACTTATTCACGAGAGGAAGATTTTGCTCATGACTTCCCCCGTCACATCACAATGGGGCGCGGCGTAGCCAAGATCAAAGACGGCAAGGTCAACGCATTGGACGTCCAGATTGCTGGGCAATCGGTCATGCGGTCCCAAATGTCACGAATAGGTTTCAGTCTTCCTGGACCGGACACCCAATTGCACGAAGGCGCGTGGGATGCACCAATGTTCAATCTACCTAACCTGCGCGTGCGGTCTTACCTGACAGAAGAGTTGGCGCCCGTTTCTTCGTGGCGTGCCGTTGGCGCGGGTCCGAACGTGTTCATCTACGAGACACTATTGGACGAAGCCATCCATGCGGCAGGCGCTGATCCGCTAGAAGAACGCATTCGCCTGATGGGACATGATGTATCGGTCAAAGTTCTAGAGGCTGTGGGCGAGATGTGCAGTTGGAATGGCTCTGATCTGGGCGACGGTCGCGGGCGTGGTGTGGCTTACGGCTTTTCCTTTGGGGTGGCTGCGGCGACAGTTGTCGAGGTCGTGAACACTGACAGCGGCATCAAACTCGAAAAAGTGTGGATGGCCGCGGATGTTGGAAAGGTCATTGATCCTGTAAACCTAGAGAGTATGGCGCAGGGTGGAACTGTCTTTGGTCTTGGTCACGCGATCAATTGCGAGATCACGTATTCCGATGGGATGGTTGAGCAATCCAACTATCATGCTCACGAGGGCATGCGCATTTGGCAATGTCCGCCGATTGAATTCCGAGCGCTAGAAAACAACCCCAAAATTCGTGGCTTTGGTGAACCGCCTATCCCACCGTCTGCACCGGCGTTGGGCAACGCAATCTTTGCTGCGACCGGTCAACGTATCCGCGAGATGCCGTTCAACAAGTACATCAACTTTGTTTAGAGGCTTAAAGATGAAACCAATCCTTATCGCAGCCATGAACAGGTCGGGCTTGTGGATGCGCCCTATGACAGAGCCTGTCCGGCCCGTGTAGGTTTTTCCACACCCCTGGCACCGGTAGCGTTGAATGCCAGTGCGCGTTCTTCCCCACTTCTGTCGGTGTTCAATACCACAGGAGGGGCATGGGCTTTCAGGGCCTACACGCGCTTCAATCTCTGAGATCGCTTCCGTTTTCAGTCGAAGAGCCGCAATCATCGTCTGAGTATGCTCGATCTGAGCCGGATTCAAATCTCCGAGTGCATAGAGGAGACGTCGAAAGTCATGGGCGCGCAATGGGTTTCCTCCGTGGTGTTCACAGAAGAAGATTGGTCCATTTGTGTGATGACGAAACGACCCAACACAATATGCGGACACCCCCTAATTCTTTATTCTGCTTAGTTATATGAATGCCGCGCCAACAGCCCGCATTGCGGACATTGGCTTCCATTACTTTGTTGCGGCTGGACTGCGAATTTTGAACCGCTACAATCGGTGATGCTGTCGGGCGAGGGAGACCACGCATTCAGGGCATCTTCAATGGGCGAGTACTCAGGAACAGTCTCGGCCAGCACCATCTCGGCGACCTCATGGCCCAGCGCTCCATGGATGATCTCTAAGTTGCGCTCTCGGGCTGACTTGTCGGCTTCATCGCTCAGCAAGGCTTCGATTCTGGCATGCACCAGGGGTAGGGCCTGCATGGCATCTCGGTAGCTGTCCCCCAGCTGGCGATACAAGGTGGCCTTACCTATGAGGTGTCTAAGCCGCTCTGGGACGTTCCTCTTATAGCGAAAGCTACCGTTGCTCCGGCGAAAAACATAGCGGGGGAGTTTTAGGGGCACATCATCACTCATGGTTATGCACTGTGCGCCCAGAGTGACCTGGTTCAAGTCAAAAGAGTCTCTCAGGACTGACTATTTTAGTCCCAAACCTGACAAAGTGGTCCCAAAAGCGGTCCCAATTTATGCGTTCAGTCAGAGTGACGATTTGTGGCTTGCTCCCCAAACTGGACATTGGTGGTTTTTTGCAGCGAAGGTCCGCTTCGAGCTCAGAATAACCGATGCTGCGAGATGAACGAAAGTCAGCTTTTCCTCAAATTGCGAGTTGGTTTACGCAATGATGCTCGATAGTAACTACTCGGTCATTGATGTCGCGTCAGCCCAAGGGTAATCGGGGATCGTATTCGCACAAAGAGCGATACCGATCATTCCGGATAAGAGCGTGTCGGTCCTCACTTTAGTTTCAAGTTCATCCGGAAGAACTTCTTGAATCAGCATCGAAAACATCAAGAAGTGTGCCAATGTACCTTCGTCCATAATGAACGTACTGACATCCGCCTGCGTCACATCGCTAGACATAAGGACAAGTCGAAAATGATCGGGGTGATTAATCCAATAGTCGACAAAGGTTTGCGCAGCGGCCCGCAACCGTTCACGCGCTTCAACGACCGATTTCAGCTTTTTCTCGATATCATGAGACATGTCCCTGAGTGCGTCTGCCCAAAGGAATCTTAGAATATCCGTCTTGCCCTCGAAATGCGCATAGATTGTCATCGGGGCGCAGCCGACCTCCTTGGCTAAACGGCGCATTGAAACCGCTCCGAAGCCCTCCGCTCGGTAAATCTCAAGCGCGTGCTTCCCAATCTTTGATCGGAACTCCTGAATTGCAGCCTTGCTGCGGGTTGGCCTGCCAGCGGTGCTAGCCATGGTTGGGCCCTTTCAAGTTTATTTTGGTACGCGTACCATTTAATACTTGCTTTGGTAAGATCTCAATAATATAGAACGCGTGCCAAATATTAATCACCCATCGGGTATGCATTGAGGAAAAGTGACATGAACAAGACAAACTTACTGAACGCGGTTGTTTTGATAATTGGCGCTGCCATTATCTTTTTGGGACTGAATATCGGCCTGGGCGGAATTAAGACACTGGGATGGCAATCGACGCGCGATTTTGTTGCGATCACGGATGTGTCAACCTTTCATGCTCATGACAGCCACATTCGGTTCATCGGCGGCGTCTGGTTCGCCGTCGGTGCTGTGTTCGTGATCGGCGGCTTTGTACTGCACAGGTTGCGCCCGACACTGATCATTCTGTCGGTCATGATCGCAATCGCGGGACTGTTTCGACTGAGCGGCATGGACACTGAGGTCCTATTTAGTGCTGCCGTTGCCCCGTCACTGACGTTTGAGCTGGTAGGTTTTCCGCTACTTGCTTGGTGGTTGATGGCGTCGGGCAAAAGAGATGCATAGATTATCAAGGGTGTGCAGTCCCAATAGCAGACCTTCGTGCGCCTAACCTGTTTGTCCGGTTTGTCCGCACCAGCTTAATTCCTCCTCTCACCCCAAAAAAATCAGGCGCCATACCCCCGCCTGGCCACCCGCGAAGGGAAGCCGGACGGGGTCTGGGTTTATGCATGTTTTATGCCTGAAGCAGCCTGATGCCCTCGACGATCTCCCGCTTTTGCTCATCAGAGATCCCCGCCGAGTACAGCCCGTAGGTGAGCTGATTGGCAGACCTTGCCGAGTGATGCCCGACCGGAGTTGCGGTGTAGTGCTCTGGAACCCCTGTGCGTTCACACTGGGTGATGAACCACTTGCGGGTGCTGTGGAACACGGTCCCGCGCAGCTCTGGATGTCTTTGCCTTAGTTTTGCATGCCGCTCTACAACCCTGTCCACTGTGAGGTGCGGGAACAGCCTGCCAGACGTTGGAACCGTGATATCCAACAACCTTTCCAGGGCTCCGTGCAGTGGGACCTCCCGCTCAGCTGCCTTGGACTTCAGCAGTCTAACCGCATTGGGCCTGATACTGACAAACCGCCCCAGGTTGCCCTTGTTGGTAATGTCGTCTGCCATGAGCCCACAGATCTCCCCAGAGCGCATGCCTGTGGGGAGCCCGAAGAGCAGTGGAAGGATGCAGCACCCTGTCCCTGGCACTGAGAAGGAGGCTCACCTGCTCATCACTCAGCACCCCATGGGGATGAACCTCGGGCCTGTCTTTGACCCTCAGCATTTTCCACGGGTTGGCTGTCTTGATCTGACACATACTTCTTCACGCAATACCACAGCCGTGTTGCTTGAACATGGGCGTCCATAGAATGGGTGCTGAGCGACGAAGTTGACGGAATGTCGATGAAGTGCGTGCAACGGCTGATGTTGGTAAGCAGAACGAGATCTAGAAGGCGCTGCCGCTTAAACTGGTTGGTAATCAGGTTGGTATCTTGTTGTTGACCTAGGCAAGCCAGCAGGCAGTTCCACAACTGCCTGCAAGGTTTTGGTGGGTGCCAATGCAAAGCTTTGGGTAGAGTTTTCGTACGATAAAATGGCTTTGCTATTTTAGCAACAAAACTCAAAGGAATACTGACTTACGTAAGGTATTGTTTGACGCGCACCTTCGCAGCTTGCCTATTTACGTACTGAACACATTCGCATGTCAGCATCCGAGAGCATGATGATTACGCGAGCACTTTAGCTTCGGGAATTAGATTATGAACCTTAAAATCAACTCAGTAGTTACTGTCCTGCTGGCAACGACCTCAATGGCGACAGCTGGCGGCATGGACCGCGCAACGACCGGCACCGGTACGCTGTTTGAAAAAGGATCTTATGCAGAGCTTTCATATGCTTCGACCACGCCATCCGTCGGACCCAACGCAACCCCTTCACTCCTTATCGATGGGGGCATGAACGTCACCCAAAGTTTTACGACAACTCAGTTTAGTTTTAAAACCGATTTAAATGACAAACTGTCTGTCGCCATTTCATCCAACAACAACCCATTTGGTGTTGATATCGATTATGATGATTTTGCAACTGGCGTCGGTCCCTATGCAGCTATTTCTAGCTTGCGCGCAAATTTAGACTCAACGGCTTTTACAGTAATGGGTAGATATAAGATCACAGATCGTGTGTCTGCGATTGCTGGCCTGAAATACCAATCGGTTAGCGGGACGGCTGATGTTTCTGTACCTTTGTCGGCGAACGGACCAGTGGACGGCAATGTTTCACTGGTACGCGCTAGTGACACAAACTTTATCGTTGGTGCTTCGTATGAAATCCCCGAAATAGCGTTGCGTGTTGTTGGGACATATGAAACCGAAGCGACGTTTAATCCAGACGTGATTGCGGAACCCAGTGGCGTGGCTACCGGCCCAGGCCAAATCAAAACTCCAGAAGTTTTCATGTTGGAATTCCAATCAGGTGTTGCGGCAAACACTTTGGTTTTCGGTTCAATCCGTCACGCGAAATGGGAAGATGCCCAAGTTGAGATGTCTGCAGCCTATGGCAACGCGCAACTGTCTGACTTTGACGACTCAACGACATATAATTTGGGTGTTGGGCATAAATTCTCGGATAGTTTTTCGGCGTCGCTTTCTGCCAGCATGGACACGGGTGATGGCGATGACGCTAGCTTACTTTCGCCAACGGGTGGATCAACTGCGATTTCCTTGGGCGGTAAATACACATTTAACAACGGCATGGCCATTTCGGGTGGTGTTTCTCACCGCAATTACGATTCTGCGACTTGGTATGGCAGTGATGGTGCATCGGGTGGCAGCGATGATGTCACGTTCGGTGACAGCTCGGTTACGACGCTTGGTATGAAGCTGTCTGTTAGCTTCTAAGTCAAAGATCAATGTCCGTCGTCAGGGTTTTTGGTGCCAATGGGGGCTTATGCTAAGAGAGAGTTCGGCCTACCTGGTTGATGGCATTACGTGGTGCCTTTCGTGTGTCTTTTTCGTGATCATTTCGGTTGTTCAATAGGGAGTTTTGTCCCCGCCGCCCCCTGTCTAACAAGGGACATGGGGCGGCGTCATCGGCTTTATGTTCAAAGTCGATTCTCACAGATCAGGCACTCTGACCCCCTCAACAATCTCCCACTTCTGAGCATCAGAGATCCCTGCAGAGTACAGCCCATAAGTCAGTTTGTTAGCCGACCTCGCTGATTGGTGCCCGACCAGAGTTGCAGTGAAGTGCTCTGGCACCCCTGTGCGCTCACACTTGGTGATTAACCACTTGCGGGTGGAGTGGAATACGGTGCTGTGCAGTTCTGAATGCTGCCTGCGCAGGTGAGCATACCGTTTCACAACCTTGTCCACTGTGAGGTGCGGGAACAGCCTGCCAGTCTTCGGCAACACTGTATCCAACAGCCGCTCGAGAACCCCATGCAGTGGCACCTCCCGCTCAGCAGCCTTAGACTTCAGCAACCGCACCGCATTGGGCCTGATGCTAATGAAGCGTCCTAGGTTCCCCTTGGCTGCGATATCCTCAGCCATGAGCCCACAGAGCTCACCAGAGCGCATACCCGTGAGCAGCCCGAAGAGGATGGCACTGTGCAGCAGCCGGTCCTTGGCACTGAGGAGGAGGCTGACCTGTTCATCCGTGAGCACACCATGGGGATGGACCTCTGGCCTACCTTTGACCTTAAGGGCCTCCCAGGGGTTTGCTGTTAGCTCCCCTTCACCAACACACCAGTCACGGAACTGGGACATCTGCGTGAGGATACGGGCCTGGGTCTGGGGTGCCAGAGTGATGCCCTCAGAGGTGACTGACAGGTTTGCAAGCTCGACCGATCGAGCGGTCTTGATGTCAGTTGTCTTGTTTATTGTTTCCTGTCGAACCGTCCTGCCTTGATCGCAGAGAACATTTCGTCGTTGTTCATTTCGGAGATTGGCTTTGTGCTACCGTGGAGTTACGCAAGGTAGGTGGGTGTCCGTCATCATATAGTTTGAAACAGAAGGCGTTTTGACTTTGAGGGGTCATCGCTCATCTGTGTTTAGTTAAGCAGCGGATTTAGCGTGCTGCAAGCGCCTTAGCTTCATGGTCCTCCTTTTTGTCTTCTCCCGTTCAAGCAGGATTGTGTGGCCTCTGCCTGTGTAAACATCGGCGGGTGTGACGTTGTTCAGGCTCTCGTGGCAACGCTGTTGGTTATAATGTCCGACGAAGGCCGCGATGTGCGCTTCGAGATCACCTGGCAAGAAGTAGTTTTCCAGCAGAATGCGGTTCTTCAATGTCTGGTGCCATCGCTCAATCTTGCCCTGCGTTTGCGGATGATAAGGCGCGCCGCGAGTGTGCGTCATATCTTTGTCTTCCCGATATTCAGCTAGATCACCCGAGATGTAACATGGTCCGTTGTCGGACAGCAGGCGGGGACGATGTACCACATTTGCCTGATCCAACCCTGTTGCTTCCAAAGCTTGGTTCAACGTGTCCTGAACGTCCGATACAGCCATGCCGGTACAAAGCTTCCACGTGATAATGTAACGACTGTAATCATCAAGGATCGTGCTGAGATAGAACCAACCCCAACCGATGACCTTGAGATAAGTGAAGTCTGTCTGCCAAAGCTGATTGGGTGCCGTGGTCTTGTCCCGGAACTCACTCGCCGCTTTCATGACAATGAAGGCTGGGCTGGTGATCAGATCGTGGGATCGCAAAAGCCTATAAACACTGGCTTCAGAGATGAAGTAGTTGCGCTCGTCGGTGAAGGTCACAGCCAGTTCTCATGGGCTTAGTTCTGGCCTTGCCAATGCCATATCCAACATTGCCTGGCGCACCTTGTCCGGAATGCTGTTCCAGACGTGACCGGGGTGAGATTTGAGATCCTCGAGACCGGCCTCTCCACGCTGCAAGTATCGATCATACCACCGATAGTAAGTTGGGCGCGATACGCCCAACTTGTCCAACGTGCGTTTGACAGGCAGATGTGATCCCTCGACCAGCCTGATGATCTCTAGCTTTTCTGATGCAGGATATCTCATTCTGGGTCGCCCCCATCCCAGAGCATGCTTTTTTTGAGAAGACGCAGTTCCAACGTTTGTTCGGCAACAACCTCTTTCAAATCGCGTGCCTCACGCTTCAAGCCCGTGACTTCGCTGGATGTTGCTTGGCGGGTTGTATCGCCAGCCAGACGCTTCTTTCCGGCCTCCATGAAGTCCTTTGACCAATTGTAATACAGGCTCTCGGCAATCCCTTCGCGACGACAAAGCTCAGAGATCGAAATCTCTCCTCGCAAGCCATCTAAAACGATCCGGATCTTCTCTTGCGCAGAGAATTGCCGACGCGTCTTGCGCTTGATCTCTTTAACGTGTTTGTCGGCCGATCCATTCAGCCCTGTCTTCGTTCTCATCTCGTATCATTTCAAGGATTACGATGAACCGAAAACTCTCGTTAAGCAAAACTGCCGCTCTGTCTCAAAGCCCGTGACGGGATACATGCTAGATATAGCAGATAGCTTTGTGTTCATGGGGTGCGCCTAAGACGTCAGAATCACGTAAGTCCTTCGCGCTTCAGCAATACACTTTCCGAGCTAGGTCTATGACATCTGCTGGTACTCTTGTTGTGTATCCCGCACCAATCCAAATCCAACTCGAATTTCTTGGTGTTGCGCAGTTCATATCTAGCAGCCCAGCAAATGCTCCCAGTTTACCGTCCCCAAATATATATAGAACTTTGTCGTAAGGGTAGAGGTCATTTTGTATGTACTTAATTGTCCAATCTTGATGATACATTTCTATGTCTTGTCGATACTCTAGTTGCATGGGCTGAGAGACTGCTTCTTTTGCAGACGCGATCATAATCGCAAACAGAGCCAATTTCCGCAGCATTTTAGTTCTCCTTATTGGGTTTTTGAGTATTTGCTTAGTCCACGGTATCGTAATGCTAGCTTTCTGTCTTCCACATAGGTTGTCAGCATGTGTCAACGGCTACGGGTTAGATGGCTCCCTGAGATTTTTTGCACCCACGTTTACCACCCACGCCAGTTGCAAAAACACCCTCCCATAATGGCATTGTAACCCCCCCTCATCGGATTCTCTCATGAGAACCGTCGGCGCAGATAGCTTTGTGTTCACGGGTTGCGCCTTAAGACGTCAGGTTAACGTACGCCTTAGCCAGTAGCGCCAATGGTATGACTGCGGGAAATATTTGGTTGGGACTGTTGTTCATTTCGCTATGGGCCAACAGCTATTAAAGCCAATCAAATGACTGCAATTCTCGTAGATTAAGCGGTCTTCGGCGCTAAAGCTCTTTTGTAGCATGTATTCATGCAACTTCTCTTGTCCTGTCCCGGGCTGTCACCAACGAGCCCTTGAAAACGTGCTTCAACCACTGGATGTATCTTGCGTGGTGTTCACAGCTGTGCTTTCAAATCGTGTACAGTTGTTCCGAGCTTATTTAAGAGGTGATTGTGTTCCGACTTATACTAGCTTTCTCCCTCTTGGTTTTGACCATGGATACGGCTCATGCCCGTGAGGTTTCGGGGACAGCAAGAGTTAGAGATGCAGACACAATCGTTGTCGCTGGTACTCCCGTTAGACTGAACGGAATTGATGCCCCTGAGAACTCCACGCGAGCAGGCAAAGACGCCACCAACTTCATGAAGAGGTTGCTTAGGGGCGAGACAGTCGCTTGCTCTCTGAATGGCGAGAGAACCTACGATAGGTGGGTCGGGGTTTGTTACATCGATGTTGATGGGCAGTGGAGTGATATTGGGGTAATCGTAGTTGCCAATGGTCATGCTTTGGATTGTCGCCGTTACTCTGGTGGCCGCTACCGCTCGTTTGAACCGTCAGGCGCAAGGCAAAGGTTGAGACAAGCTAGGTACTGCTAGGGCGTGTCCGTCATCATATAGTTTGAGACAGAAGGCGTTTTGACTTTGAGGGGTCATCGCTCATCTGTGTTTAGTTAAGCAGCGGATTGAGCGACCCGCGAAAGCGGCGGTTCAATACTCTTAGAGACCGACTATGCGTATTGCGAGACGCCCCTTCGGGGCTCAATACGCGCGGCTCTCCGAGGGCCCCTGACCCCGGGGAGGCGGTCCTGCGCGGACGGCGGCAGGGCTGTCGTTCGCCACTCCCCCTGCACCCGCTGGCGTCTCCTGACAGGCTGGGGAAGTCGTTCCGCACTCTCCCCCAAACCCCCGCTGCTCGCGCCCCGCGCAACGAGGAAAGGGTGAGCCCTCTCCTCGACCTCTCCCAATGAAAATCGGCGCAGAAAAAAAGCATGGGAGACAGACATACAGGCGCATGGCTTCCTCGTCAGTTTGGGCCCCTTTTGCGAGACCCAAAACCGACGAGGAAGCCAGACAGTGCCTAGGATCAGGGAGGGTTGCTTGACGACATCGATGATAATCGAACGCGCGGATTGCACGTCGTCCGTCCGCGCAATGGAGACCACCATGAACATTCAATATCTCAATAAAAAACCCTGTGAAGATATTCTTGGAGCTGCCGTCGACGACGCTCGCAAATTCTTTGAGCGTGAATGCCACACACTTTGGGATGTCTGCGACTGTTTGGACGATGCCTTAGCGCGGGACGCCGTCGAAGAGCTGGTTGGGCTGTTTGATCATTTAGATCCGGCGCCGGAGACGATCGTCGTCATGCTGAGCAGGATTGTCGGCTCCATGATATCGGTGCCGTTCGCAGTCGTCGACCTTCTCGATCGAGAAACACGGCTGAATATTGCCATGAGCAACGCCCTCAAACTCTACGGACCCCGGCTTACGGACATGAGTAACCGGATTATCCGCGCGTTGGATCAGGTCCATGCAACATCCGTCTAAACCGATCATGGCCACCACTGATTGCTCTGTGGGGCAGATTGTGGGGCAGATCCGAGTTTCTGACGTCTGAAAGCTCAGAAAATCAACGTACATTGAATTTTACGCTTGATTTTGGTGCCCGGGAGAGGACACCTAACACGTAGGATTATCAAGCAATCATAGTGGGTGAGAGAATTTCTCTTTATGGAAATTGGTCCTAAAAGTGGTCCCGTTTTTATTTATCAGATCAGAGTTGAGGTTTGTGACTTGATCCAAAATCGGACTTTCGTGGAGCCAGTGGCTGAGGTCTGCTCAGCGGACAAACCGGCCTTTAGGCTAAATGTGACCAATGGCTGCTTCCCAGAAAGAGACCGAACTGCAGCGATCTCGAGCTTACCAACAGTCTTAACTCTTGGACCAGAAAGTTCCCACTCAGCCAGCCAAGCATACCTTTGTCATCATCTGAGAAAATAGCCGCATGCGTCGATTAAGCAGACGCTTCTCGGAATGAACCAGAAATATGCCCCATTCCGGCATCACGAGATCGGGCAGGACCTCGACAAGATCGCCTTGTGGAACCGCCTCTGAAGCGATGAAATCTGGCAACCGGCTTATACCATGGCCGCCGATTGTTGCCTTCAGCAGGAACGTCCCACTGTTCGAATTCAAGAAGGGCTCAAACTCCAATTCCTGATGTTTGTCTTTTGCATCTCTGAAGTGCCAGACCGTGCGGCGCGCGCTCCCGAAATACAGCAGGTTGTGATCGCGCAGATCATCCAAGCATGTCGGCATAGCATGGGTTTTAAAATATTGTGAACCGGCAAACAGACGATGATTAACCGTGCCTATTCGGGTTGCACCA
Organism: Thalassobium sp. R2A62; assembly: GCF_000161835.1. Taxonomy (GTDB): domain Bacteria; phylum Pseudomonadota; class Alphaproteobacteria; order Rhodobacterales; family Rhodobacteraceae; genus Thalassobium. The sequence continues at coordinate 2,361,139 of NZ_GG697169.2, read as the reverse complement.
GCACTGTCGATTATATTGCCAGTGATTCGGATGGCAAAATCGTAATTTTCCCTGTCCAGATCGATTGAGCGGTCATCGAAATCGATCGTTAATTGAATTTCGGGAAACTTCGCTTTGAAAGCCAGAAGGGCATTGCTCAGGAAGTTGATCCCGAATTCTCGAGGCACAGAGACCGAAAGCGGGCCCGAGTGGTTCGCCGAGGTGTTTACAAAATCCGCCTCGATTCCATCCATCTCGCCGACCACTTGCAGTGCGCGCTGATAAAGCTCTTTTCCCGTCGCTGTCAGCTCCCAAACACCCGGAGTACGGTCGATCAGAATTGCGCCATATCTCTCTTCCAACAGGGATATGCGACGGCTCACAGCCGATTTCGCGATCCCCAGCCTTTTGGCTGCTTTCGAAATGCCACCGGTTTCGACGACAATCCCGAAGATGCGAAGGTCTTCTATCTGGCCCATAATCGTTCTCCATTTTAGAACCACATGTTCATATTTATGCACCTCGCTATAATCTTGTGAACCCCCTATTTCTTGGTTAGGCGCAACGCCAAAGGAGTGAAGAAGATGAAAACTCTATCCATCCCCGCGGCGTATAGCGATCTTCAGTAACACTATGCTGGCGAAGCCAACGCATGACCCTGGCTTCGCCGCGCTACCCCCCTCCCTTACAAATGGAATGAATACAATGTCCCCAAACGTTCAGAAATTCGGTTTACTTGGCGTCAAGGTGTTGCTCACCCTCGCCTTCGTCGCAGCAGGCTTGGCGAAACTCTTTGGCGCCGAGATGATGGTCCAAACCTTTGATGCCGTGGGCCTCGGCCAATGGTTTCGATATGTCACAGGGCTGATTGAAATCGGCGGCGCGGCACTGCTTTGGCTCCGTGGCCGTCAGGTGTTTGGCGCTGGCCTTCTTCTTTGCACTATGATCGGTGCTGTTTTGGCTCACCTGTTCATCATTGGTCCATCGGCGATTCCGGCATTGGTGCTTGGGGTGCTCGCAGGCATCGTCGTTTTCGCGCACCGCGACCAACTCACCAACCGATAACGGACTCAAAACATTAAAGGGGGACCTGCATATCGTGCGACCCTCCCGACTTTGAAAGGAAATATCCATGGGAATGCTTAAGGAAGGCCGTTGGGTCGACCAATGGTACAACACCAAAGAAACGGACGGCCGGTTCGTGCGCAGGGCACCGCAGTTCCGCAATTGGATCACTGCTGATGGTGCCCCTGGCCCAAGTGGCGATGGCGGGTTCAAGGCCGAAGCCGGACGCTATCATCTCTATGTCTCGCTGGCTTGTCCTTGGGCGCACAGGGCGCTGATTTTCCGCTCCCTTAAGGGGCTGAAAAGCATGATTTCCATCTCAGTCGTACATTGGTTAATGGCTGACAATGGCTGGACTTTTCAGCCTGGCGATGGTGCGGTGCCTGATACGGTGAACGGTGCCGACTACCTTCATCAAGTCTACACAGCCGCCAAATCTGACTATTCTGGGCGGGTCACGGTGCCGGTACTTTGGGACAAGAAGACCAAAACCATCGTCTCGAATGAATCTCCCGAGATCATCCGGATGTTCAACTCGGCTTTCGATGGGATCGGGGCAACGCCCGGGGATTACTATCCAGAGCAATCGCGCACAGAGATCGATACGCTGAACCACCGGATCTACGACGCAGTCAATAACGGCGTCTACAAGGCCGGTTTCGCTACCACTCAGGATGCCTATGAAGAAGCGATCGTTCCGCTCTTTGAAACGCTTGACTGGCTCGAAGACCGTCTTTCCAAACAACGCTATCTGACCGGCAGCCAGATCACTGAGGCTGACTGGAGGTTATTTACGACGCTCGTCCGGTTTGACTCGGTCTATGTCGGTCATTTCAAGTGCAACATCCGCCGGATCGCCGATTACCCGAACCTCTCGGGCTATGTGAGTGACCTTTATCAGCAGCCCGGCGTGGCGGAGACGGTGAACATGGAGCATATCAAAAACCACTATTACGGTAGCCATGAAACCGTGAACCCGTCTCGTGTGGTCCCGATGGGGCCAGTGGTCGCTTATACCGTCTTACACGACCGAGCGAAGTTAGGTTAAACGCATGACAAAATCTGTCCCCATTATTGCAGCAATTGCCTCAGCCAAAGTCGACTTGGAAGCAGGCAAAGACTATTTCTGGTGCCAATGCGGTAAATCCAAAGGCCAGCCATTTTGTGATGGCTCCCACGCAGGGAGCGGCATCACGCCCCTGAAGTTTATGGCGGAAAAATCAGGGACAGCCGCATTGTGCCAATGCAAGGCCAGCGCCAATGCGCCGTTTCGCGATGGGACACATGCGTCCTTGGGTGACCTCAAACCGGGAGATGATGCCCCTGAACCCAAGTATGACGTTCCGACGGTATCGCCAACGCCAGAAGAACCAACAGTCGCCCGCATCCATGCACTGGCCAAAGATGGGCTGTCAAATCTTGGTCATCACGGTGAGATGGGCGCGATGGGTGTTCCGCGTAAGGACTTGCCGCATTGGGATGATATCCAAATCTTGCCCGCGCAGATGGCCCGCAAACCTTTGCTGGACGATCAGCGTGTTACCACATCGGTGACGATTGGACCCCGCGCCGCGAAACCTTTGCATTTGGACATTCCACTGTTCGTCTCAGACATGAGTTTTGGGGCATTGTCCGAAGAAGCCAAAGTTGCGCTGGCGCGTGGGGCCGAGATGGCAGGAACCGGAATTTGTTCGGGCGAAGGCGGCATGCTGGCTGAAGAGCAGGCTGAGAACACGCGATATTTCTATGAGCTTGCCTCTGCCCGCTTTGGATGGAGGCCAGAGCTGGTCGATAAAGTTCAGGCATTCCATTTCAAAGGCGGGCAGGGGGCCAAGACTGGCACCGGAGGCCATCTGCCCGGCGGCAAGGTACAGGGCAAAATCGCAGAAGTGCGCGGGTTAGAGCCTGGTCAAAGCGCGATCTCACCTGCAACATTCCCTGACTTGCACACGCCCGCTGATTTCCAAAAAATTGCTGATGAAGTGCGTGAACGCTCGGATGGTATTCCCATCGGATTCAAACTGTCGGCCAACCATATTGAAGATGACATCGACTTCGCACTAGAGGCCAGCGCAGACTATACCATCTTTGATGGTCGAGGCGGCGGAACCGGTGCCGCGCCACTCATCTTCCGTGATCATATCTCAGTTCCAAAAATCCCTGCTTTGGCCCGTGCTCGTGCGCATCTAGACGCCAAGACAGGCCTTGAAGTGACTTTGGTCATCACAGGCGGCCTGCGTGTGGCAGAAGATTTCGCCAAGGCGATGGCCTTGGGTGCGGACGCTGTTGCGGTGTCGAATGCGGCCATGCAGGCGGTTGGTTGTATCGCTGCGCGGATGTGCAATTCAAACAACTGCCCTGTTGGCATTGCGACCCAAAAACCAGAACTGCGCGCGCGACTGGATGTGCAGGTCAGCGCGCAGAAACTTGCTCGTTATTTTGGTGCGTCGGTGGAACTGATGCAGGTTTTGGCAAGGGCATGTGGGCATAACAGCCTGTCCGACTTCGCCCACCGCGACATCACCACGTGGAAGAAACAGATGGCAGACCTCAGCGGTGTGCGGTTTGCCGGGGTTAATCGATAAACGCACGTTTGGTGTGCAATGTTGACAGGTTTAAGCCATCCGGCCCTCTCCATCTAGGCAGGGAAAAGAAACGATATGTTGAACCAATTTGATATCCGCACGGATGATATGCCGACCGAGATGCAAAGCCTGTTGCGTGCCTACCCGCGCGATACATGGGACGCACATCCCGGTTTCCACGAAAAAACCAAGCATTGGCTTGGCGCGCACCGGATGTTTCGCCAACTGAGTGCCTCGGTGCGCAAAGATACTGAAAACTATTTGAACGGTGACACGGACGCTCAAGACTATGCTGGGCGTCTGTCTTATCGTGGCAATGCGCTGGTCGGAAATTTGCATGGGCACCACGGATGGGAGGATCATTCCTACTTTCCGGAGTTATCCGCCGCTGATCCCCGTTTCGATGCTGGTCTGGAAATTCTGGAAAAGGACCATGCGGAATTGGACATCGTCTTGGACAGCTTTACCCGCACGGCCAACAGGACCATTCAGTTGGTGCAGCTTGATGAAGTCGCTGCACGGGAAGAGGCTGGTAAATTGTACGGCGTTGCCCAAACCATTGAGGCGTTCCTAGAGCGTCATTTGAGCGATGAAGAAGAGCTGGCGGTGCCGATTATTCTGCACCATCGTTTGCGCGGCTAAGCAGGAGACTGAAGTGACCAAAATATCCATTGAAGAGGCCCAAACAAACGCCGCTGCACGACGCGCCAGGGGCGAATTTGTGCGCGGCGTCAGCGGGTTTCGATCTGTGTTGGGTGAGCATCCGGATTTTCCGGCCGAGCCCAATCGCTACCACCTGTTCGTTGCGCTGAATTGCCCTTGGTGCCATCGGGTAACTTTGGCGCGCAACGTGCTGGGCTTGCAGGATAGTATCACGATGGATGTCGCTTTCCCCGGTCGCACAGGGCAGGACGACCCGATTGAACCAAACCGCTGGGAGTTCAATCCTGCCCGCATCGCATCCCTGACCGATACGACATTGCCTGAATGCACAGGCGAGACGGCAACGGGTCAGAGCTTTCGCCTCGCGCGGCAAATTTACAAAGCTGAGGGGTCTGACGAAGCCTCCGTCCCAATTCTTTATGATAAGAAAACCAAACGGATCGTAACCAACGAAAGCGCTGATATCATTCGGATGCTGAACGCACAGGCCAATGCGCTTGGCAGTTCGATCCCAAACGAAAACAGGCCCGATTTGTACCCTTTGGACGATGAGTATGCCCAGATGCGTCAAGAGATCGATACGTTGAACGAGCAGATTTATGTCGGCATCAACAATGGCGCATACAAAGCTGGGTTTTCCTCTGATCAAACGATCTACGCCGCTGCTTTTACAACTTACTTCGACACACTCGAAAAGCTGGAAACGCTGCTTGCTGCAGATGATCGGCCATTCCTGGCGGGCGATGCATTCACCGAGGCCGACCTCCGCCTCTTCCCGACGCTTTACCGGCATGATCCGGTTTACTATGTGCGGATGAAACTGAACGGTGCCAAAATTCTGGACTATCCCCACCTTTGGCGTTGGCTTTGTCGCGTGTATGCGTTGCCTGGTGTGGCTGAAAGTAATTCATTGGTTCACTGTCGACAGGGTTACTTTGGCAGGTCTTGGAACAATGTTGTGCCCTTGGGACCGCTCCGCCCATTGCCCTATCCAGAAGCATATTTGCACCCCGAATTCGCATCGTAGGGTAGTCAGATTGCCGTAAAGCGGCCGTTGGCTGCAGTGCCGAAAATTGGAGAGTCTGGGCTCTCTTTGCCAAATGCAGCGTATTGCGCGAACGTCTGCTTTGCAAATGGTCAGCGATTTTCATTAAGTACGGCAAAGCTCTGGTGGAGCCCAATATGACCGATGCTGTGAGAAGCATGAATGGCTGCTTTGGTGAATACGAGCCGACCCCCGAACGGCTAAGTCATGCACTCCTTTGCCGATCCAACTTCTTTAACGGATCATTTCTTCATTTTGATCTACCTTTGGCTTCTAGTACTCTGGGTTCTTTATCCACGGTTGATAGACCCGCTGTACACTTGGCCTTTGCAGAACTTTATCCGCAATGCGTTTAGCACTCGGAAATTCGGCCATTGCGGGATGCCTCTTTGCTGCACGCAGCCAGGTGGTCAGCATGAAGAGGTAAATATCAGCTGCACTGAACTGATCGCCAAGAATCCATTCCTTATTGCCAATTTGTGTGTCGATGACCGCCCAAGTCTCCCTTAGTCTCCGGTTTCCGCGCTGCTGCGCACTCGGCTCATCCCTGGGACCATCAACAAATCGGTCAGGGTAATAGGTAAGCTGAAAGGCGTTTTGCACCGAGTTGGAAAAGTAGACCAACGTTTGAAGAAATACTGCGCGCGATGGATCGTCGATGGTGGGTGCCAACTGTGCCTTTGGGTGACGATCCCCCAGAAATATCGTTATCGCCGCGGCTTCGTACATCGCTCCATTTTCCCAGATCAGAACTGGAACCCAGCCATTGGGATTCACTGCAATCTGCTCCGGCGGGCGCGGCGTATCCTTTTCTACTGATGTTTGAATGAGCTCGTAGGGCGCACCAATTTCTTCCAACAGAACGCGGATGCCCATAGAGGCGCTTTTTAGGGAGTAGAATAGTTTATACATGCCAATGGCTCCTTAAGCGCCCTAACTTGGTCGCCATCGTGCTGCTCGCTGGCTCAGCCAAAGCACTTCAAGCCACTGAACGCGATCTGAAGAAATTCTGAGATTTCAGATTTTTCAACGCTTTCGGCTTGCATCGTTATTGCGCTTGCAATCTGGGCATCAACATAAAGAGCGGCAGTGGCGGTCGATATCTGCAGATCCAATTGGCCGTTGCGTTTGGCGCGGTTGATCCAGTCTTGCATCCGATCCTGTGCGGTGTCCCGCGTCATATCAATCGCACTATTGGTTTTGGGGCCAAGTTCGCTGCGGCACGCGCGCATTTTCCCAAACAGGCAGCCCGTAGGAAGGCCTGTTTCTACACGATCCTGAAGGACCAGACCCGTCAGCGCCGCTAAGGCGTCCTCAAACGGCTGATCCGCTTCGAAAATTTCGAAAAGTTGCGAAAGGACCAAGTCGCGGTAGCTCTCAAGTGCTGCGGTTTTCAGGCCGTCTTCATTTCCAAATTCCCGATAAAGGCCGGGTTTGGACACCCCCGCTCGGCGACAAACTTCATTGATAGAAACGGCCATTGGTCCGTCGCCCCAATAGCTTGTCATCGCGACCTGCAGAACGTGATCACGATTGAGCGTCTTTGGCCGGCCGCGGGTCGTTTGAGGTTGAGTGTTGTTCATATCGGACCAGTCGGTATTTTTATATTGCACCTAGACATAAAATACCGCTAAGTATCAAAAAATCTAGCCCGAATCCGTCGGGCCATCGAACACAAGGAACAAACACCATGAAGACCACGCTTCTGACCGGTATCTCCGGCTATATCGGGTTACACTGCGCGAAGGAATTGCTTGACTCAGGGTATGCCGTGCGCGGAACGGTTCGCAGTCAGGCGAAGGGACAAGAGGTGCGCGAAACCCTTGCCGCCGCTTCTGTGGACACCACGAACTTGTCGATTGTTGAGCTTGACCTGGCCTCTGACCGCGGTTGGAACGATGCGGCGGCAGGTTGTGATTTTGTCATGCACGTGGCTTCGCCATTTGTGATCGCGAACCCCAAAAACCCACAGGACATGATTTCACCGGCTGTGGACGGCACATTGCGCGCTCTGCGTGCCGCGAAAAAGGTGGGCGTTACGCGCGTCGTTCTAACCAGTTCGGTTCTGTCGATGATGGGCAGTATGAAGACTGGAACATTTGGCCCAAGCCACTGGACAGATGTCGCGGCACCCGATGTCAGCACTTATACCAAAAGCAAAACACTTGCCGAAAAGGCGGCATGGGATTTTATCAGTGAACAAGACGGCGATACCCCAATGGAACTGACCGTCATCGCCCCCGGTGGCGTGTTTGGCCCGCCATTGGGGCGCAATATCTCGGGTCAGTCCATGTCGATGCTGGATCAAATGCTAAGGGGCAAAGTGCCTATGGTGCCAAAAACAGCCTTTCCGATGGTGGATGTGCGGGACGTTGCTAAATTGCATGTTCAGGCGCTGACACTGCCCGAGGCGACAGGCAAACGGATCATTGCGGCCAGCGCCCAACCTAACGGGTTCCAAAGTGCCGCCCAGCTCCTAAAGGACGAGGGCTACAAAGGTCCAAGTACACGCATCGCCCCGAATTTCTTGCTGCGTTTAATGGCGAAGTTCGACCGCGAAGCCAAAGGCATGATCGGCCTTTTAGGAATGCACCTGAGCGCGGACAATTCTGAAACACGTAATCTGTTTAACTGGACGCCGATCCTCTTTAAGCAATCAGTGCTCGAAACGGCTGCTGCCTTGCAGGAAATTCAGGGCAAGGCGTAACGTCGGAACTCAACAAACAGCCGTTGGCCTTTAGCTGGCCAATGGCAACAAAGTCCGCTTAGCAGTGCTCGCAGCAAATGGCTGCTTTGGGGGTTTTACTGACCATTTTCTCGCTAGTTTTGTCGTCTGACCTCCACTCTCTCAAACCACAAAGCAAAAATAACCTTGCCTGATACTCCCGCCCAACTTCCCGCGATGGGAAGCCGGATGGGGTGTTTTGTCGGCCGATCTATTCGGCCCTGTCTTCGTTCTCATCTCGTATCCTTTCAAGGATTACGATGAACCGAAAACTCTCGTTAAGCAAAACTGCCGCTCTGTCTCAAAGCCCGTGACGGGATACACCCGATCTCTTGCGATCCTAAGTTGGGAATCTGAGGGCACCCTATCGGGCCACGATCACAACCCCAGCTCTGCTTTGACGCGGTGGACACTTTCCCCAGAGATGCTCAGAGACTTGGCTATCGATGTAAGAGATGATCCAACCTTGATCATGTTCCTGATGAGAGAACGGTTATTCGTCGCGGTACTGACCAACGGCTACTAGAACCTAGCAGATGACCTAAGCGACACTCTTAGCTTGCGCGATCCTCAGGCCCACAGGCTGACAAATTACGGGTTCAAAATCTATCCAAAAGTATATAAAAATATACTAACGGTTATAATTGATCTCAGGTAGATAGTATTCAGCAGTATTCAGATTTCTGGAGGCTTATTCTATGAATAAAAATATGCTTGGTGCGGGGTGGATTGCTCTTTGTCTTAGTGTAATTGCTTCATTCTTTGCATCGGGGGTAATCGCGCAGGAAAGTTCACTATCTCCGCCTGAGAGCCCAATCGTGCTTCATGTGTCTGAGCGCCTAATGGCAAGTGCGCCCGAGCGCTCTTTTGCTTTTGATATAGCGGGATTGGAGAGACTGGGGACAATAGACCTTCGCACCGAGACGCCATGGAGCGAAGGCGCGGTAACCTTCACCGGAGTGCGGCTTCGTGACATCCTGAATGCTGTCCGTGCGCGGGGCAGTGCCGTCGTGGCCACCGCGCTGAATGACTATTCCGTAACGATTCCCGTAGAGGACGCCGATACTTATGATGTAATCGTCGCGATGAGGAAAGATGGCCGCCTGATGAGTGTGCGCGACAGAGGCCCGCTTTGGCTGATATACCCATGGTCCGACCGCCCTGAACTGCGTAACGAAGTGTACTATTCTAGGTCAATCTGGCAGCTCAAGTCGTTAGAGCTTCTGGAATAACATGAGCGGAAAATTTACTAAGAAGAACAAGATTTTGCTTGGTTTCCAGCTGCTGCTGGCGGTCGCGATTGTTACGGCTTCATTGACGATTCTGGCGTCGGGGACAGGAGAAGTCCGCGTCAACAGGGCGCAATTCCGAAATAACCTTACATACTATGCCGCGCAATTCGATTACGAGTTGCTGCAGGTCGTCGATCACATAAACCGGTACGTTCAAGACGACCCGATCGTTACGTCGGATTCGCTGATCATCCGGCTTGACATAGCCTGGAGCCGACTATCGCATCAAACACCAAACTTGCGCACCGATGTTTACCTCGCACTTCCTGGCGCACCTGAATTTGCCGAAGAAGCCCTCGAGGTGTTCAGCGCTATTGAGCCTGAACTCGTCACCCTTAATAGAGGCGACGAAGCGCGTGCCAACGCGATCACATCCGAACTCAGGCGGCTCGTTACCCTGAGCCATGCGGTCGCCATGCAAGCCATTGCTTATGACGCCGAGAATGATGCCATTCACTTAGATCTGATTTCGGTCCGAAACAGGTCTGTCATGTACCTGATCCTTGCATTCCTTAGTCTTGCTACATTTTCATTGTTTAAGTCTTGGCGTGAAGTCGGTAGTTCTTTTAGACTGTCGGCTCATTTAGAACGACGTGTCGAGCAGCGGACTTTGGAGCTTAAGGCAACCAATCGTATGCTGAGAGTTGAGATGGACGAGAGAGGGCGCGCGCAAGAACGGTATCGCTCGCTGGTGGATCACGCAACCGAAGCGATTCTGATCCTGGACGGCGAAAAAGGCACATTCGTGGAGGCAAATCCTAGTGCGGAGAAGCTTTATGGCCTATCCAGAATAGCACTTGTTGCCGGATACGGTATTGTAGATTTGAGCCCAGAGTTCCAGCCGGATGGACAGCGGTCGGACGTAGCGGCAATGTCCTATGTCAAAAAGGCTCTCGAAGGTGAAATGCTGATATTTGAATGGACGCATCGGACAAACGAAGGCGTCGAAGTGCCTTGCCTGGTTACACTGAATCTGTTTCCTGACCACACGCGTGATCTTGTCCGCGCGAGCATCATAGATCTGACCGAAAAGAAGAGCGCTGAGGCGTCGAGTGCCAAGTTGGAGCGGCAGCTTGTGCAAGCCCAAAAACTGGAGGCCGTGGGCCAGATGACAGGGGGCGTCGCGCATGACTTCAACAACCTGCTGAGTGTGATCCTGGGGAACATGGAGTTGTTAGAGGATCTAACCGAAGGCAGTGAGAAGCTGGAACTGATCGAAGAGGCAAAGCAAGCCTCGTTCCGCGGGGCGGCTCTCACCCGGTCAATGCTTAACTTCGCGCGGCGTGCAGACCTCAACCCGCAGGAGATTTCGCTCGGCGAATTTGTCGGACGTATGGAAACTTGGATGTCCAGGACTATTCCCGTGACAATCAAGGTTGAGACTTCCTTCTCACCTGATGTTTGGTCTATCACGGCTGATGTATCTGGCGTGGAAAGTGCACTTCTGAATCTTGTGATCAACGCGCGGGATGCCATGCCGGATGGCGGATGCCTGAGGATTGAGACAGAAAACGTGGTGATCGAAAAGAGGTCCGACGATTTCGCGAAAACTGGTCTCGAACCTGGCTGCTATGTCATGTTGGCAGTGCGTGATACGGGCGAGGGTATTCCCGCGGATTTGATGCCTAAGATATTTGAGCCGTTCTTCTCCACAAAGGGTCTCACCACCAATAGCGGTTTGGGCCTATCGATGGTGCACGGATTTATGACCCAATCTTGCGGTGACGTCCTTATCGATTCGGAATTTGGGATTGGCACGACCGTTAAGCTGTTCTTTCCTGCACAAGTCAAAGGGCAAGGAAGAACTATGATTGAACAGGAAGCGCAGTCCACCACACATGCCTCAAAAGCGCGCATACTTGTCGCCGAAGACCAGGAGGACGTCCTGAACATCATTGTGCGGACCCTTGAAGCGGAGGGGCATGACGTCACTAAGGCTACCAGCGGCGATGACGCTGCAAGGCGATTTTTTGAGCTCAAGCCGATCGACCTTCTGATCACGGATATTGTAATGCCTGGGGATCTTCAGGGGCCTTCTCTAGCGCGGCATTTGCGCAGTTTCGATATGGATTTGCCCGTCATCTTCCTGTCGGGGTATACTAACGATGCCGTATTGAAAGGAAACGGCCTCAAAGAAGAGGACGTTCATTTGATGAAGCCGGTGGCACGCGAACAACTCCTTAAAGCGGTCAACGGCGCTCTAGGCACCAAACGGGAGCTGTCAGAAGAAAACCGGTTGAGACGGGCAGGGCGGGCGACTAGCGTCACCGTATGACAAAACACGACCCTTTCAAGTAATTCAAGACGTCTCGCGGAATCATCCGCTTGGCGGTCATGATGTATTTGCATTATCCACTTTCACTTCGAAATGTGTAAGACCTGTTGCACGAGCGCGGCATCGACATCAGCCACGAAACTGTCCGTTTCTGCTGGAGCCGGTTTGACCCGTTGTTTGTCGTGTAGATTCGAAGAAAACGGGTTCAGCACCTTCGTACTTATTTGATTTAGCAATGGCACCTTGACGGGTCTTTATGATCTCACAGCAGATGACTTCATCTTGTGAGTGTGACCTGAGTGTCTGCAGGCGCGTCTTGGGCTGATGGGATAGGCTGAAGGGTTTTTTTCTCTTGGATTCCGAGGGGGAAACCCGATCATGCCAAAATCTACGCTGAGATTCTGGGGGGACCCTATCGCCTACCAACAGACCTTAAGCCATTGATTACATATCCTTCTTTCTTAGGGCCTCCAGACACTTGTAAGTAGGGATTATAATCTTGCGAATATCAGCTAGTCGTTCTTTGCCGATCCCTTCTGCCCTAGTCAGTCTTGTTTGCTGGGTTTGAACAGGCTTACCCGCCCCGATGGCTGAGTTGATAACAGCCTTGATCTCACCCCTGTCGATGCCATCCAGACTTGGTATTTGATACGGATCAGTAAACTCAACTTGGAAGGGTGCTTTGCCTGAGATGGACATAAGAAGTGTTGGGTGACTAGCTGTTATATCCACCTCAGCAACTTGCCTGTCATCGATGGTGCATTGAAGGCGCTGGGCCTTTGGCATGGTTGTCCATGGGCCATAAAACCAACCACCCTTCTTGAGGGCTTTATCACCAAAGGTTCGCGTCGCGACTGACATCTTTTGGTCGCCATAAGTCAGTGGTGATCTACCCCAGATGTCCCACAACGCCTCTGTTCTCTTGTCGATGGCCTTGTCGACCTTAGTGTTTACGGCCTTTCCCTTGCAGGGCTTGCCAACCCACCAGCTCTGCTGGATGCTGCTCTTATGATAACAGGCCTTATCCTTGGCGCGGCCGTATGGGCCGACGGCCCCTCTCCGACATTGAAACGTCGGACGCTCCACGGCGCGGCTCTTTATCACGCAGGCAAAATCGACCGGATCATCTGTTGTGGTGGCCTCGGCAAACACCCACCGTCAGAGGCAGAGGCCATGGCCCACTTACTGCAGAACGAAGGCATCCCGACCGCCGACATTATCCTCGAAGACCAATCTACCACAACCGGCGAAAACATCGCCAATGCGCTGCCTCTGCTGGATACCTCCAGCGTTACGATCATCACCGACTGGTATCACGCCCCCCGCGCCTGCCTCGTTGCACGCCGCGCAGGGTTGAAGGCGACCGGCTCCGCACCTTCTTTGCGAGGGGCGCGAATTTGGCCACAAACCAAGGCAACCTTGCGGGAATTCCCCGCCTACGTCGTCTATCTGCTGCGCCTAAAAAGCTAGTTATAAACGTCTACTTCAACGCGGCGCCCTGTGCTGCCGCTGCCATAGATTCGCACCACAACCATTGCCCCGCCATTTACCAGATTGCGTCGCGCATTGGGGTCGATATATCCGTTCATCACCATCCGCTCCATGATGGCGCGGTTGCCGATACTGCCGAAGAAAGAATCCCACTCGTCACCGGGCTGCGACACGTTAAAACGGTGAAAATTCGCGCGGTCCTGTCGCAGGATCTGCCATGGCTCGCTTAGCCGTGCGCCGTTTGAATTGTAAAGATCGTCGTGCCCAATATAGGCCACGTATTGACCAATGACAGAATCCGCCGAAGCGGGCGAGGCCATCATAAACGCCAGAGCAAAAAGAATTTGTTTCATCTGACAATCCCAAAGTGGTATGCTGTTTGAAGTGAGGATTGCTGGATTTTTCCAACTGATCAAGAGTTTTTCGCCCCTAGCAGTACCTTTGGTCGTCGAGGGTGTGCCAAACACTTGTACATAGGGTTGCTTGAACCTGTGCCGATTGCTTATTCGAACTTGGCTCTTTCCATTAGTTGCATCGTTCAAGCTCAGTGACTGAGTAGTCACTTATTGAAAACATACGGGTTTCAATTGATGATTGCTGTATGAACATAACGCGAGTTGTTATGGATCCGCCCTGCATCCAATCTCCTCTGCACACTCCATCGTAAAGGGTCGCCTCCATGTCTCGGACCGCAACGGGGTTAGTAAGTGTGCATGTCTCTTCACATGTTTCATAAGTACCTGAACCAATTGGAATGGGTGCGCCCATACATGCGTCTGCAGGATAGCACCAACCCCTAAGGTCTTGGGCGTTTGCAGGCCCCGAAAGTGAAACAAAACCAAAAAACACTGCGACCGCTGCTTTGTGCATCTTCATCTCCTGCTATATCAAAGTCACTAGAGCGAAATCTGACCAAGCTGACAAGTCTTTGGCTATGACTGCGAGAAGCACTTGGTTGGCACGGTTGTTTGTCTCGGTCTTAGCCAACAGCTGCTAGAGCCACTCAGACGACCAGAATTCTCGTAGATTACGCGAAGATTGGCACTTGATCCCAAGACGTGTTGGTGATGTCGTTGATCCCAGAGTTAGGGTGCGTGGGGTTATCCCGACTAAGCATAGGTACTGAGATGTTTGTTATTGTTTCGTATGATTCAGCATGAAAAGAGGGTTAACATGAGAGAATTCTGCATAGTTTTAACTCTGTTTCTTGCCAGCACAGCAACTGGTGCTGCTGCGTTTACCTGCCGCTTGGTGGTGGACGGCAAGACCTACGTCGATGGACCGTGTAACTATCATCCACACGTATACGAACACGGTAACGATGGAAGCTTCGATATTACATCTCTGAGCAATGGTATGTTCGCTTATGTGTTTCGCAACGCTGACGGCTCAGCCGATGGCTGGTGGCCCGGCCCAAATGGCGCCACTCATGCTCATACGAGCCTTGGTACCTTGCGGCGAGATGGTGCTTGCTGGGAAAACTCACACGCATCAGTTTGTGCTTGGCGGTGAGCAGACAAAAGTCAAAAGTCTAATCTGTAAGAGCTAACTCAGTTTTACCTGAAGTTGTGCCTAACAGCGCCAAACAGACTGCTGAGCGAGGGTATACACGTTTGTGAAACCTGTAAGCTTGCTGGCAATACTTAACAGCGACAGGTCGCTTTGAAAGTAACAACAACATTTTGGGTATTATGCGCTAGGCAAACGCTGGTTCTATTCGGCTTATGTGAATCAGTTCACCATGTTGGTTTGGGCGTCTCGGCGTGGTGCTGGATACACCTCGGTTCTGCTAACCTATTTGGTACGAAATCTTGGATTAATTTGGTACGAAACTTCTCAAAGTACGCCCATAATAACTATACAAATAAGGGTTCCAAGAGATTGGTGGTGCCCAGGAGAGGACGTCGAACTTTATATAATTATGTTTAATTACAGACACCTAATTTCAGTCTGAAATATAAGAGCGGTCCCGAAAGCGGTCCCGATTTTTATCTATCAGATTAGAGATGATGTTTGTGGCTTTGTCCCAAACCGGGCTTTCGGGGAGTCAGTGGCTGAGGTCTGCTTTGTGGACTTTGCTGCCTTTTGCTTATGCCTCTATTGCGGACGCAGAAACCTTTCGCAAATGTGGTATGAAACACGTGGCGACGCAGCAGGTTTCTCCAAACCGGCCGTTCAAGATCAGCAAACCTGCAGAATTTCAAGCCTGCCGCTCGCTGCGATCATTTTCAGCCCGCAACCAGTCCAAGAAAGCCTCTGCGCTCTGAGACATAGGCCGCTCCGTGAACAAAATACGGTAACCTGCGTCTTTAACTCCGACATCGGACAACCGGACAAGCGTACCGTCGTCAATTTCTGGCGCTACCAGATCATCCCAGAGGGCGATCCCCTGACCATCCACCACCGCCTGAACGCGGCTGTTGGAGTCCGGGATCGTCAAGCTGGATCGGCTGGGGGCGTAAGGTAGACCTGCTGCTGCGTGCCAGGCCCTCCACCCCGAATCGCCGGAGCTGTCACCCAAAAGCGGAAGCTGCCTGACCGCTTCGGCCAATCCAAGCTGCCTTACCTGCTCAGCAACTGCACGGCTGGCGGTTGGCACAGCAGGCAGGGACAGAAGAAGTTCGCTCTTGTGACCCACCCAGCCGTCAATTCCCCAGAGGATTGCCATGTCGACTTTGACCGATCTCATCATGTCGACGGAATTGATCGGTTCGATCCGCAGGCTGATACCGGGATTGGCCTCAAAAAAGCGGGTGAGCCTTGGCGACAGCCAGCGTGAAGAGAAGTAGGTCAGCGCGCCAACGGTCACGGCACCCGAGGCCGTGCCGCGCAGGTCTTCGATTTCACGATCAATCTGGCTCATGGCCGTTTGGGACACATGCCACAATCTGCGCCCTTCTTCTGTTAGCTTCAGTTTTGCGTGCGCGCGCTCGAACAGACGAAAGCCTAGCTCGGCTTCAAGCTTGTTGATTTGGTAACTGATCGACCCTTTCGACTGATGCACCTCGTCCGCCGCCTTGGTCATCGACAGAGTGCGGGCGACGGCATCAAAGATCTTGAGGGCATCATAAGAACGAAAGCGCATGAATATTGTCTAATTTTTTCGAACGACTTGTGCAAATCATTAGATTTGCGCTGAGCGCAGTTGGTCCAATATCACCAACCCAATGCGTGGCACCCATCTGTCCTTGTCGACGATCACCCGCAGGCGTCTAACAACTCTGAACGGTGAACAATATGACAACTGACCTTTCCCACTTCCGCTTCGTCGCCAAGGCTCTCCCCAATCAGGGCGCGCGCCCGCGCGAATTGGCCCGCACCATGCCTGCCCATCCGCTAAGCTACATGGAACTGCCCTATGATCCCGAATACACGCTCTACAACTCGCGCCTGACGCCGGAAAAACTCGACACGGCCACGGATGACGAGATGTATTGGGCCGTTCGCACCAACGTCATTTTCCGCCACACCGGGGAACTGCCAATCGAGATTAGCGGGCCAGATGCCGAAACCCTGCTGAACAAGGTGTTCACTCGCAGTGTTAGCAAAGTCAAACCGGGGCGCTGCTCCTATCAGTTTGCTTGCTATCACGATGGCGGCATGATCACCGATGGGGTGCTGCTGCGGCTTGCGGAAGACAGATTCTGGATGGCGCAGGCCGACGGCGACCTGTTCAGTTGGTACAAAGCACATGCCGAGGGGCTTGATGTGAAAATCCACGACCCCAATGTCTGGGTCAGCCAGATTCAGGGTCCACGGTCACTCGAATTGCTGGCCGCTGTGCTGGACGGCCCCATGCCCGATCCTTTCCGCTATTTCGATTGCGCTGAGGTTTCCATCGCGGGGCAGACCTGCTGGATCAGCCGCTCGGGCTTCACCAATGAATTAGGCTGGGAAGTCTACCTGCTGCCGGACACCAACATCCCTGCCATCGGCGACCGGATCATGGAAGTCGGTGCGGCATTCGGCATCCTGCTGACTGGAACGCCGGTGTTTCGCGCGCGGCGGATCGAGGCCGGGTTGCTCAATGCCGGTTCGGATTTCGGAGCCGAGACGATGCCGTTCGACGCAGGGCTTGGCGGGTTTGTCGAGTTCGACGACCGTGACTTTGTTGGCCGCAAGGCGCTAGAGGCCGCAGATAAGTCCTGCCGCACTTGGGGCATGCGGGTCACCGGCGGCGTGGCTCAGCTTGGACGCGTCATGACCATTGATGGCAAGGAGGTCGGCCTTGTCTGTTCCTCGGGCTATTCGCCTTATCAGGGCTGTGGTGTTTGCATCGTGCGCATGGACGACCCCGCGCAGGGTCCGGGAACAAAGGTAGAGGTGCTCTGCGCCGATGGGTCTACCCGCAGCGGAGAACTTTGTACCTTACCAATGTATGACGCCGACCGCCTGATCCCGCGCGGCAAGTTGGTGGACATCCCGGCAAACCCAATCGCAGCGGAATGACCATGTATAACGTAACGCTTTCCAACTCGCTCTTTCCGGCACAGAATGATGCCGAAAGCTGCGAAATCACCGTTGGTGGGCTGCTACGAGATGTGGCTGCGGCGCGGCCTGATGCCGAGGCCTTGGTCGAAGTCCGGCAGGACGGATCCGAGGGGCGGCGCTGGACCTATGCGGGAGTGCTGGCCGATGCCGAGCGGCTGGCCATGGCGCTCTCCACCCGGTTTGCGCCCGGTGAACGGGTGGTAGTCTGGTCGCCTAACATTCCCGAATGGGTGCTGATGGAATATGCTTGCGCGCTGTCCGGGCTGGTGCTGGTGACCGCAAACCCGGCCTTTCAGGCGCGGGAGCTGGCCTATGTGCTGGAGCAATCCGGCGCGGTTGCACTGTTCCTTGTCGAGGAATTCCGCGGCAATCCCATGGGTCGGATCGGGGCTGAGGTCACGGCGAGCATCCCATCGGTGCGCGAAGTCACAGATATGAAAAGCGACGCGCTATTCGCGGAAGGCGCCCGCCCGCTTGCTTTGCCCGATGTGGCCTCGGGCGACGCCGCGATGATCCAATACACGTCCGGCACCACGGGGTTTCCAAAAGGGGCGGTGCTGAGTCATCGCGGGCTGGTCAACAATGCGCGCTTCTACGCGGGTCGCTGCGGGGTCACCGAGGCAACCACTTGGGTCAACATCATGCCGATGTTTCATACCTCGGGCTGCGGCATGGTCACGCTTGGCTGCCTGCAGGCGGGTTGCCGGATGGAGCTGATCAGCCTTTTTGACCCGGACATCGTGCTGGATCAGTTGGAAGCAAGCGGCGCGGACATCATCCTTGGGGTGCCAACCATGGTGGTGGCGCTGCTCGACGCGCAGGAAAAGCGCCCGCGCGACCTGTCAGCTCTGAAACTGATCAGCTGTGGCGGTTCGATGGTTGCCCCCGAATTGGTGCGCCGGGTGCAGAACCTGATGGGGGCCGGGTTTTCGACGCTCTATGGCCAGACTGAGCATTGTCCGGTGATCACGCAACACCACTTGTCGGACAGTATCGACGACATCTGCAACACGGCTGGCCAGCCGGTGGCTCAGACCGAGGTCTCGATCCGCAGCGTCAATGACAACCTCGCCGTTGCCATTGGTGAGGTCGGAGAGATTTGCGCGCGCGGCCCCTGTGTCATGCTGGAATACAACGACAACCCCAAGGCCACGTCCGAGACTGTCGACGCGATGGGTTGGCTGCACACCGGCGATCTGGGCCGGATGGATACGCGCGGCTACGTCACAGTAACGGGACGCGTCAAGGAAATGATCATACGGGGTGGCGAGAACCATTTTCCCGCTGAGATCGAGAACTGCCTGTTGGAGCACGCGGGCGTCGCCGAGGTCGCCGTAGTCGGCCTGCCAGACCCGAAATGGGGCGAGGTCATCGGCGCGTTCATCCGTGGCACGGGACCGCTCGACAAGGCCGCGTTGCACGCTCATTGCCGCGCAAACATGTCGCCACAGAAAACCCCGAATGTTTGGGTGCAGGTCGAGGACTTCCCCCTGACCGGCTCGGGCAAAATCCAGAAATTCGTTCTCCGCGATCGTTTCGTCTCTGGGGAATATGCTTAACTCTGACTGACAGGAACCGCCATGCAGGATGCATCCAAACACTATATCAACGGCCAATGGGTCGCCTCGATCGACGGGCGCGAAATGGCGGTTGAGAACCCGTCCACAGAAGAGAAGATCGCCACGATCACTTTGGGTGGCGTCGCTGATGCCGACGCGGCCGTCGCCGCAGCCAAGGCAGCCTTCCCGGCTTGGGCGGCAACAGACCCTTTGGACCGGATCGCCGCACTGGAGCGGTTGATGGAGGTCTACAAGGGCCAAGCCGAAGACATGGCGCAGGCCATCAGCTTTGAGATGGGTGCACCTATCGCATTGGCAAGGACGGCGCAGGTAGGTGCCGGGGCGGGGCATCTGAAAAACACCATCCGCACGGCAAAGGGTTTCGCCTTCGAGCGCCCCTTGGGAGACCACGCGCCGTGCGACATGATCCTATACGAGCCGGTTGGTGTCTGCGCCCTGATCACGCCCTGGAACTGGCCGATGAACCAGGTGATGCTTAAGGTGGCGCCAGCGCTGGCGGCAGGGTGCACTATGGTGCTGAAACCGGCCGAACAGGCACCGCTTAGCGCCGTGTTGCTGGCAGAGATGATCGACGCGGCCGGTTTCCCGCCCGGTGTGTTCAATCTTGTGAACGGCGATGGTGCAGGTGTTGGCGCGCATTTCACCGTGCACCCGGACGTGAACATGGTCAGCTTCACCGGGTCGACCCGCGCTGGTGTCGCGATCAGCAAGGCCGCGGCAGATACCGTGAAACGCGTCAGCCTGGAACTGGGGGGCAAGGGGGCCAACATCATCTTCGCCGATGCAGATGAAAAGGCCGTCACGCGCGGTGTGCGTCATTGCTTCAACAACTCTGGCCAGTCCTGCAACGCGCCGACGCGGATGCTGGTGGAGCGCTCGATCTACGACCAGGCCATTGAAACCGCCCGAGCCGTCGCCGAGAAAACAGAGGTCGGACCTGCGGACATCGAAGGCCGCCAGATCGGCCCGGTTGTGTCTGAAACACAGTTCAACAAGATCCAATACCTGATCAAGCGCGGCATCGACGAACACGCCACGTTGATCGCGGGTGGGTTGGAGCGTCCTGACGGGCTGAACCGGGGTCACTTTGTGCGCCCCACGATCTTTGCCGATGTCACGCCGGAAATGACGATCTGGAAGGAAGAAATCTTTGGCCCGGTTCTGACGATGACGCCTTTCGATAGCGAAGAAGAGGTAATCGCCCTGGCCAACGACACGCCTTATGGGTTGACCAACTATGTCCAGACCGCCGACAAATCTCGTGCACGCCGCTTGGCGCGCGGGCTGCGCTCGGGTATGGTCGAGATGAACGGCAAATTCGGTGCGCCCGGAACACCTTTTGGTGGGATGAAGCAATCCGGCACGGGTCGTGAAGGCGGTGTCTGGGGGCTGGAGGAGTTCCTGGAGGTCAAGGCCGTAAGTGACTGGGGGTGAGCATGGCAAAGGTTCTTTACGAAAAAGACGGCCGCATCGGCCGGATCACCCTAAACCGTCCAGAGGTGATGAACGCCATCGACGATGACTTGCCGCGCGAGTTGGCGGCAGCAGTGGCGCAGGCGGATGCTGATTGGGACGTGCATGTGATGGTGCTGTCCGGTGCCGGCAAGGCGTTTTCTGCGGGTTACGATCTGGCCCATTACGCCGAAGGCAATGGCCCCAATCAGGTCGTGCAGGAGATGCCTTGGGATCCGATGCAAGACTTCCAGTTCATGTGGGCGAACACGCAGGCCTTCATGTCGCTCTTCCGGGCAATGAAACCGGTGATCTGCAAGGTGCACGGCTTTGCCGTCGCGGGGGGATCAGATATCGCACTGTGTGCCGACCTAACCATCATGGGCGCGACCGCGCAAATCGGTTACATGCCCACCCGTGTTTGGGGCTGCCCGACGACGGCGATGTGGGTGCATCGGTTGGGGCCGGAAAAAGCCAAGCGCATGATGTTTACGGGCGACAAGATCACCGGGATTGAGGCTGCCGAGATGGGGCTGGTGCTGAAATCCGTGCCTGATGACCAACTGGATGATGAGGTCGAGGCACTGGCAACGCGCATGGCCACCGTTCCCATCAATCAACTGGCCATGCAGAAGATGGTGATCAATTCCGCTGTCGAGGAAAAGATCAACCAAACGCAGCGCCTTGCCACCGTGTTCGACGGCATATCCCGCCATTCGCCTGAGGGCATGAATTTCAAAGCCCGCGTGGAGCAAGTCGGCTGGAAGCGGGCGGTGCAGGAACGCGATGAAGGAACCTTCGACTGGACCCGCAACAAGCACTTCGACTGACAAATCCCGCGAATTACTTGGAACCAACCGTTCGCGTTGGCGTGCTAGATTACGACAAAGCGCCGCCGCCAGTGTAAAACAGTAAGAATAAACAGCTTCGTTCCGAACGAAAGGCTGGTTTTTCCGCCGCAAGACAACGTCTTTGCCAATGCATCCGCAGCAATTTGTCCGCTGCAAGCGCGCGCAGCAAGAAAGTCGAATTCACAGGTTGGGCTCAAAGCAGTCCTTCGCTGCACTTTGCATCAAGTTCCGCATTTGCTCCAGCCCTTCCTCCCAAAAAAAATAGCTGTCACGGCCCCCCGCCCAACCTCCCGCGATGGGAAGCCGGACGGGGTGTTTTGTGGGGTTAGTCCAGACCTGTTGCTAGCCGCCATTTACGCACCCCAGTCACAGCAGCACCTCTTGCGGCAACCTGACCTGATTAATGATATCCCGCTTCTGCGCATCAGATATCCCCGCCGAGTAGAGCCCATAGGTCAGCTTATTGGCCGACCGTGCAGAGTGGTGCCCCACGAGGCTTGCGGTGAAGTGCTCAGGGACGCCTGTCTGTTCACACTGGGTGATGAACCACTTGCGAGTGGAGTGGAACACGGTCCCGTGCAGTTCAGGATAGAGGCGGCGCAGGTGAGCGTAGCGCTTGACGACCCTGTCCACGCTGAGGTGAGAGAACAGCCGTCCTGAGGTCGGTAGTGCCATATCCAGCAGGTTTTCCAGGATACCATGCAACGGTACCACCCGCTCTGCTGCCTTAGACTTCAGCAAGCGCACCCGGTTGGGCTGTATGCTGATGAAGCGTCCCAGGTTACCCTTGGCTGTGATGTCCTCCGCCATGAGCCCGCAGATCTCGCCGGAGCGCATACCTGTGAGCAAAGCAAAAAGAAGGGCGCTGTGAAGCTCCCTGTCTTTTGCCTGGAGAAGTATCATGACCTGCGCTTCTGTCAGCATCCCGTGGGGGTGGACATCAGGCCTGTCTTTGACCTTGAGGGCCTGCCAGAGGTTTGCCTCCAGCTCCCCCTCGCCAACGCACCAGTCAAGGAACTGTGACATCTGCTTGAGAATACGTGCCTGGGTCTGGGGCGCCAGCGTGGTACTCTCCTGCTCCTGGGAGAGCCTTGCCAACTCAATCAATCCAGCGTCTTTCCCCTCCCGGTACTTGCGGACGTTGGGAGAGAGCTGGGTGATGTACCCCAGCACCTCCTTTCCATGGTTCAAGGACAAGTCACCAACAGATTGCTTACCCAGATGTGAGGATAACAGCTCAAGCGCAAAGCGCACCGACTTGTAGCTGCCAGGGCGCAGACGCTGTGACACCTCCCCAAGGTAGGCTTGGGTAAGGTCGTCGATCAGCCCATCACCCACAAGACGAGCACGCTGATATCGAGGGCGACCCACAGCCAGTCGAGGACCTTGGGCAGCAGTGGGAGTATCGGTGTGAGGGGTAGCAAGGGCATGGGCCTGAGCCTCCTTGATGATCGTTGTGAAGGTTTGGTTCAGTTCAGCCACACGCAGCTTGGCCTCACGGGCATCCCCTGTCTTGAGGGATTGCTTGAGGGCAGTGCCCAAGAGAGGTTGTAGGGCTTTGGGATAGGTCCTGCGGTAAACCCAAGTGTTGTGGGTCTTGTAGGCGTACTTAATTTGAGGTGACATGGCGTCTCCTTTCTGGGGCAATTGCCCTGGTTTGTGTGATGGGTTGGGTTTTTGTGAGCAGCGCCAAGGAGGGGCAGGGACTAAGCCCTTCCCTGACGTCTGCTCGGGCTTAAGTTGGTCCCGACAAGACCCGCAGAACCAACGCGATGTCTGGTTCTCCGTACTCCCCAGCAAGGGGACCTGTGAGGGCAGTGCCTGTGATGCAATCCTCGAAGACCTCCTCGACCAAGAACTGGTGGGCGGGGATATCGTCAAAGCCGGCAATCAACACAGTACAGCCAGGGGTAATGGTAAGGTCCGTCATCCTAGGCCCCCCGCAGCAGAAGGTCTGGCAGCAGCAGGCCTAGGGTAAGGCCTAGAGGCATTGGGAAGGGGAAGGGCTTGATGAACTCAGGTAATCCCGCCAGGACCACGAGGGCCCCAGCCAGGGCTTGGGGGATGCCAAGAGATATCCCCCAGCGGGTCTTCAGCTGCCACTGCAGGACAAGCCGAAGGACACCCCCTGCAAGAGCAAGGGCTGTGAAGGTCGTAAACATGATAGGTCTCCATGATGATTGTTATCATTATAGAGGCCTAAAAATTCTCAGTTTTGGGAGGAGTTGGGCTGCACCCTCAAGTAGCCAAGTACCTGACTACCCGAGTACCCAGACTAGAATTCCGCCCTAGGCTTTGAGGTCCCCCTTCAATTGTCTATGTTCTGGATGCAGCATGGGGATACCTGCTTATGGGCCCCCTATGTGGACACACTTAATACCTCCCCATATGCCCTGCAGTATTGACATCCCGAGAGGGTAGTGGGGGTCTTGTCGGTGGTGACATCCTATGTTGCCACCCTCCCTCGGGTCTTCTTACGGGTCCCCTATATGAAGAGGGTTAAAGGGTCCCTTAGGGTGTTATTGTTCTTCTCTTATTCCACCACAAACATACCCACCCCCTAGGACCTACCCTAGGGTGACCTCTGGAGTTATCCCTGTGTGCCCTTCAAAGACCTCCTTCATTATCTTTGTTGCTTGTAAGTGATGCTCATCCATCACGATGACAGCATCATGGACAGGCAGAGCAACGATACCTTCCGACCTGAGGGTTTCCAGCACATCGACCAAGATATCGGACTCCTTACGGAACAGCTGCATACCAATCCCTGAGGTCATCTGTGGGTAGATTGCTGGATGCTTTCTCGCCACAGCCTCGAGGATGTCTTTGATGGTGTAACTTGAAGGTATGAGCTTACGGACACCCTTGGGCATCTTTGTGGGTACCTTACTGCTGTTGATGAGAGCTTGAATGACTGTTTTGATGCCCTTGCGATAGTCTGTTGGGATGCCTTCCGCGGACAGGTCATACAGGTCTCCTTCAGGAGGTTTGGTACCTGTCAGTCCATACAGTATTGCAAGGCTCATCTGTCCGTAGTCGAGCTCAACACAACAATCACCCTCGATGAGGATATGCTCCTGACGTTCATCCGAGGACATGGCTTGCCAAAACCCGCCATAGAGCCTTCCACCTTGTCCGAAGTCAGAGTTGTTGAAGATGCGGCGTAGGCGACGGTGTGCTGGGTCCACTTGGGAGAGGTTGCAGGTGATATCTGCAGTGCTGAGCCAGTCATTGATGTCGGTCATCTGCTGACGCAGAGTGAGTGTGGTCTTGTCATCTTCATATTCTTGATACTCAGCGTTGCTGTTGGAATGACGCTTAGGTGCGCGCAGGATTAAGACCTCCTCCTCGGGCGCTTGGCCCATGTCATCCCTCGTGGTGTCAAAGCGTTCTATGCGGGACAGCAGCTTTGGTCCCGCCTTCAGTATGGTCTGCTGACCACCCGCAAATGCTACGTTCAGCTCATCATCAACAATCTTGAAGGTGCTGTGGCCTTTCTCGACAGAGACAAAGCTCATCTCAGGTGCTGACATGACCTTCAGGATGTCTGGAAGGGTTTTGCCCAAGGCTGTCCCTTTGTACCGTGACTTTGACCTCAGGACTTTATTGCTGAGGGGGAGGTGGATGCTGTCGTTGGCAGGCCCTAGCTCTACAGCACAGAGATCACACAAGATGGCTTCGACCGTACGGTCATAGGTTGCTTGGTCAGCTGGTCTGCGAGCTCTCTTGCGTGTTTGGTGAAAGAACTCATACCCACTTATTTGGACCTGTACTTCTGTGATGAGCGCCATGAGGTTATCAGTCCTCGCACACAAGAACGGGTTAAATGCTCGGGCTTTGTTCATTTATTTAATATCCAGAAAATATCCTTCACCACACCCGCTCCATATGCTCCCGCATGACCTTCAGAGCATACCCTGAACCGTAGCTAGCTGCCACTCCGCCTGAGGTGGAAATGGCGGGAAGCAGCCCTTCGCTACATTCTGCCCAGATGTCTGCTTTGCGGGACTTTCCCGACCTTGACGTTTAGCCATGTTGCTGACGCAGCATACGTTTGCAGTTGCGGCGGAACATTTTTGGCGGCGCAGCGGATTTCACCAAACCAGCCGTTCAGAGCGTCGAAATTAGACAATTCCAAACTACACTTTTGCTGCGTACGGGCTCAACAATCAGGTCGCGGACTTAGTCGCTATTTGTCATATCTGGCCCAACGATCCACCGATAGCCAAACCGGCGGCGCTTGCGGGATCCTTGCAACCAAATATGCGTGCAAGCCAGCGAATATTATCTGGGCTGATCCCATTGTCATTCTCCTGAAACCAGACTTGCACAGTGCGTATCTCGACCCCTGATCGATTTGCATCAATGGCACAGATTGCATCTGTTAGGAGTTCGGGGGTCCAAGGGCCATCAGGAACCCCGTTGCAGTCTACTGGTCGCTGGGCACCCTCAGCTGCCAAACGGGAGAAAAGTAGTTTAAAATTGCTGCCGTCATTAGTCGGTGCAACATAGTACTTCCCGTTTTTAACCATCTTGTAGCTGACCTCTTTGTTTTTTTAATGCCTTCAGTTGTTTGCGACAGTTATTTTACCTTTTATCGGTCATAGTTTAGCAAGCACTTGTGATTGTTGATAACTTCGGTTGATGCGACACTCACAACCATCAAGATCAAGCTTGACTCGACTTCTGAAGTGCTGTTAAACGATTAACTGTAAAACGTTTAACATACGTTTTTCTGGGAGGACAAGTGAAGAGAATTTCTATCAAAGAGGTTGCGAAGGCAGCCGGCGTATCTACGGCTACGGTGTCGAATGTGTTCAGCGGGCGTAAGCCTGTTAACCCCGATCTGGCTGAGAAGGTACGGAAGGTTGCCAAAGACTTAGGTTATACTGTCAACAAAGCAGCGTCACTTTTACGCAGTGGGCGCAACAGCGTTGTTTGCGTAATTGTTCCTGACCTGTCTGACCCATTTTTTACTTCCATCATTACGAGAATCGAACATCACGCCCGCGAAGACGGCTATGAAATCATTATTGGGAATTCTGACGATGATGTCGAAGTTGAAGCGGGGCGGCTGAACGCATTGCTGGCTTGGGAGCCAGCAGGTGCGATTGTCATTCCATGTACCGACGAACTGCCAAAGTGCCTCGTGGAGGGTCAAACGCCTCCGTGCGTTCTAGTGGACCGTATCGCAAACTTCGATGTCGCGGATACGGTGACCATAAACAACTTTGGTGCAGGAGAGCAGGCGGCAGAGTATCTTGCTGGCTTGGGTCATCGGAATATCTTGATGACAGCATCGGATTTGTCGATCCACCCGATCCGCCAACGTGCGGCTGGTGCTCAGAAGGCCGTTGAAAAATTTGGCGGTTCCATTCGTGTTGTTGAACTTGGCGCGGATGCGGAAGATGGCGCGCGCATTCTGGGCGAGTGGTTTGAAAGCAACGAACCGCCAACTGCGATCTGCGCCACAACGGATATGACGACACTTTCGGTCCTTCGTTTTCTAGCGGACCGCAAGATTGATCTGCCTTCCGAGATGTCAGTCGTGGGTTTCGATGATTATTCTTGGATGTCCGCGCGACGTACTAAACTTACAGGAGTTCGCCAACCGGTTGATCAAATTGCCAAGGCTGTTTGGACGCAACTGTTGAGTCGGATGAACGGTCAAACCGGGGCGGTTGTTAATACTGTCTTTGAAAGTGAACTTATTGTTCGGGACTCTGCGAGGGAACCTAAAGAGCAAACAAAATACTGGGGGGATACAGACATAACCTGGAATTCCAACGCGCTCAGGCGCGTGTAACGGGAATGTAGCAGCCAGAAGAGCTGCACTTCTATCAAACAAATTTCGATTCGAACGTTGTTGATACATCGACAGCGAACGGGAGGAGTGTGTCTCACACTCGCAATGGTTCGAAGAACCGTAACAGAGAGTACTTGGAGGAAATAATGAAGAAACTACTCAAAACAACCTGCGCGTTTGCGATGGCCAGTGCGGCCATGGCGGGGAGCGCTTTAGCGGACGGCCACAGTGTCGATTGGGCCGCTGAATTGGGGGATCACACTGGAACAGATCTACGGATTCAGGTCATCAATGACCCGTACACTGGACCTCTTGCTCAAATGTCGAGCGAGTTTGGTGCCCTGACAGGTGCCAATGTATCGCAAGACGAGCTTGGCTATGGTGGTCTGTACGAAAAGCAGATTTTAAACTGCAGCCAAGGGGACGACACATACGATGTTCTCTTTATTGATGGAATCTGGGTCGGCGAATTTGCTGAGTCTGGTTGTATTGACCCGGTTGAGTCGCGCATTGCTGACACCGATGATGGCATCATCGCTTGGGACGATTACATGGAAAGCTTTGCCGGTCAGGCAAGCTGGGATGGTGAGCGTCAGTGTCTGCCCATTGCAGGCTACTGGCATATGCTGCACTACCGTACGGATCTCTTTGAGCGGGCTGGTCTCGAAGCACCGACGACGTTTGAAGAAATGTTGGCAGCTGCTGAATTGTTCAAAGACAACCCGGACTTCCCTGAGTTGGAAGGCGGCATGGCGATGAACTTCCAGCGTGGTGCAGCTGCAGGTCAGCAGTACTTCGAATGGCTCTACTCTGCTGGTGGCAGCCCTTGGGCTTCAAATTTCGTCGGATCTGACGATGTTTATGCTGATCTAACGCCAACGCTAAACAATCCTGAAGCTGTAAAAATGGTCGAGTTCTTCAATGAAATCGCTCAATACGGTCCTCCTGGCGTTGAAAGCTTTGCTTGGGACGAACGTGCAAACGCGTTCACACAGGGCAAGGTTGCGATGATCAACAACTGGTCTGTGCGTACACCGCTCTTTACTGATCCTGACATCTCTAAGGTGACGGATGATTTCGGCGTTGCGATGTTCCCACATGCGGAAGGTCAGTCGTCTGTGCCTCCAGTTGGCGGTTGGATTATGTGTATCAACGCAAATTCCAACAACAAAGACGCAGCATGGGACTTCATGAAGTGGTTTGCCTCACCTGAGGTGCACACAGATTTCGTTCTGGCCGGTGGACCTCCTTCGCGTCACTCCGCGTTCCAAGATAAACAGGTGAATGCAGAGCAGTTCTGGACACCAACACTTTATGAATCGGCCCAAGCTGCTTGGCCTGATCTTCGTCCTCGTCACCCGGGTACATTCCAGGTGATCGATGCGATTGGTCTTGAAGTGAACCGTGCCATCGTTGGCGAAATCAGCGCTCAAGAAGCGCTCGATAAAGCGAACGAAAACGTGACACAGATTCTTCAATCCGAAGGTCTGATCGCGCGTTAAGCGAACGGGTGCCCTGCAAGTTGCAGGGCACCACTCCCCCAGCCTGCCTTCCGTTCAGAGGATAGGGCAGGCTGGGAACACCGTGCACAAAAGCTCAAAAGCGACCGGCGGTCAATTGACCACGGCTCGTCTACTGGTTTCCGCGCTTCGTTAAGCGCCGAACATAGTGAGAAAAATACGCATAGAAATTAACCGCTCGATGGCGCGTCACCGACGTTTGAATTGCCATTGGGTCACTCGAAACCGTCGGGATGCTCTTTGAACAGCCGAGCATCTCACCCTCAAATCTCGTGGATGTTAGACGTGTCAGACGCAGCAATAATTACAAAAAAACCACCAAGAAAAAACACGCTCTCGAGGGACGAACGTAAGGTGCGTGCCGCCTTCATCGTCCCGGCCGTCATCTACCTGATGTTTATGAGCATCTTCCCGTTTATCTACTCAGTCTACTTGAGTTTTTATCAGGCAAAACTGACGCGGTTGCACAAGAAGTTCTTCATTGGATGGGACAACTACAAACAATTGTTCTCAGACGAAGTGTTTCTTGCGGCACTGAAAAACACCTTCCTGCTCACAACGTCATCGATCATTCTGGAGGTTGTTTTGGCCTTCATTTGCGCCAAAGTGTTCTTGTCGCTTAAAGAACAACGCGTCGGATATTTTCTACGGTCAATGTCGATCCTGCCGATGATGATTACGCCGCTCTGCGTGGCGTTGATCTTCAGCTACATTATGAATCCAACACTTGGCATTCTGAATTACATCCTTTCCGGTGTCGGCGTTGAGCCCATCTCTTGGTTTGGCAACCCTAATTTGGCCCTTTGGACCATCGTTTTCATCAACGTGTGGCAATGGACCCCGTTTATGATGCTGCTGATGCTGGCGGGTTTGGTATCGATTCCAACATCTCTTTACGAAGCGGCTTCGCTTGAAAAAGCACGCTGGTGGCATGTTGCCCGTTGGATCGAATTGCCTGCCATCAGGGACGTTATCCTGATCGGGGTCATCTTGCGCGTCATCGACAATCTCAAGCTCTTTGATCTTGTCTACATAACGACCCGAGGCGGTCCAGGTGATCGCACCGAACTGCTGACGTTCTTCACGTACCGACAGGATTTCGCGTTCTTCAACGTCGGTTACGGATCGGCTGCTGCAGTCGTCATCCTCGTTATCAGCATCATCGTCACCACGATTGCTGTGGGCTTTCTAAGGAAAATGCAAAATGCGTAAGTCAAACCTCATTGGCTCTTATGCCGCCGCAATCTTCGTGATGCTAATTTTTACTTTGCCCATCCTTTGGATGTTCATGGGCGCGTTCAAGACACCTGTTGATATCTATTCGATCCCGCCTGTCTGGTGGCCTGATTTCAGCTACTTGGAGAACTTCAAAGCCCTGTTAGCTGAGAATTGGTCGTTTCTACTCAACTCAGTGATCATCACACTTGGAGCCACGGTTCTTTGTATGATCTTCGCGCTGCCCTGTGCCTTCGGGTTGGTGAACTTCCAATTTAAAGGCAACAACTTTCTGGCCGATTGGATTCTATCGACACGGATGATGCCACCGATTGCTGCCGCTGTCCCTTTGTTCATGATCTTCAATGGGATGGGGATGTTGGATACCCATGCGGCACTGATCATCGTCTACGCAGGGTTTAATCTCCCATTCGCGGTTTGGGTTGCGATGTCTTTCTTCCGTAACCTTCCCAAGGAGATCATCGAGGCGGCTCGCATTGAGGGCTGCACCTGGTTTCAGACCTTCTGGCAGGTGGCCTTGCCGCTCACCAAAAGCGGTATCGCAACGGTTTCGACGTTTGTCTTTATCTTTGCATGGAACGAATTGTTGCTCGCGCTCTTCCTCACATCGAGTGACGCCAAGACGTTCCCTGTCGTAATCTCCGGTTTCTCGACACTTTCGAGAACCTACTGGGAATTCGTTTCTGCGGCGACAGTTATCCAAGTGCTGCCACCAATTATCTTCACACTCATCATGCAACGACACATCGTGTCTGGTCTCACTATGGGCGCCGTCAAGAACGGCTAACCACGTGTAACGACTGTTTACACGATACTAAGAAAAGGAACAAAAAATGGGGCAAGTAGAACTCCAAAACGTCAAGAAGAGCTTTGGCTCGGTCGACGTTATCAAAGATATCTCGCTTGATATCAAAGACGGTGAATTCGTTGTTTTTGTCGGACCGTCAGGTTGCGGGAAATCGACGCTTCTGCGGATGATCTCTGGTCTTGAAACCATGAGCGAGGGAACCGTGGGCATTGCCGGTCGAGACGTAACCGATGTGCAGCCCTCTGAGCGAGAGATCGCAATGGTGTTCCAGTCATACGCGCTTTTCCCGCACATCTCTGTGCGCGACAATGTCGCCTTCGGCTTAAAGATCGCTGGCCTTCCAAAAGAAGAGATCGATGCGAAAGTAGCAAAGACGTCAGAAATCCTTGGCCTTGAAAAACTGCTAGACCGGAAACCGCGCGAGCTTTCAGGCGGACAGCAACAACGTGTTGCTATCGGCCGCGCCATTGTGCGTGAACCAGCAGTTTTCCTTTTTGACGAGCCTTTGTCCAACCTTGATGCGGCCCTGCGTGTCCAGATGCGCATCGAGCTTATCAAATTGCACGCGTCGCTAGACGCGACAATGATCTACGTCACACATGATCAGGTTGAAGCCATGACAATGGCCGAACGGATTGTCGTCCTAAGAGATGGCCGCGTCGAGCAGTTTGACACACCAGTTCGTCTTTATGACCGACCCCAAAATCTCTTTGTGGCTGGGTTCATTGGGTCGCCAAAAATGAATTTTGTGAAGGCCTCGCCTGGAGAAAGCGGGGCAGTGCTCTTGGCCAATAAGGTGTCCAAGAGCATTCCTGGTGTCGTTCAAGACCAACTCACACCGAATATGCAGCTTGGGATTAGACCTGAGCACATCACCTATTCGCATGACAGTGGAGATTGGCAAGGCACTGTGACTGTCGAAGAGCAGCTTGGCAGTGACGCGTTTCTCTACGTCGATGTGCCAGAGATTGGGCAAGTCACAGTTCGCGCAGTTGATGAGCGCAGCTTCACCCGCGGAGACACCATTTTCCTAAGTTTCGATCCGGAACGATGCCACCTCTTTAACGATGATGAGCAACGTATCAACTAACCAGCGGCTTCGGCACATAAGGAAAATAAAGTGATGATTAGATCAATAAGTCTAGAGGGCAAAGTAGCTGTCATAACCGGTGCCGCATCTGGAATTGGTTTGGAAACGGCAAAGGGCTTGCTAGATGCAGGCGCAAAGGTTGCACTGCTCGACTATGCGGAAGACAAGCTGACACAGCTTTGTACGGAGCTCGGCGACAACGCGGTTCCGATAGTGACTGATCTGCTAGACAATGAAAGCGTCTCTAAGATGGTGCCTACCATTTTGGAGAAATTGGGGAAGATTGACATCTTTCATGCCAACGCAGGCAGCTACATCGGCGGCAAGCTACTTGAAGGCGATCCAGATGAATGGGATCGCATGCTTAACCTCAACATCAACTCTGCATTTCGAACAGTTCATGCCGTTTTACCGGTGATGAAGGACGCAGGCAGTGGTGATATCATTATGACCAGCTCCGTTGCCGGCGTGATCCCTGTCGTATGGGAGCCCATCTATACGGCCTCCAAACACGCAATACAGGCCTTCACTCACACGGCCAGACGCCAAGTAGCAGAGTATGGCATCCGTGTTGGAGCGATCTTGCCGGGTCCGGTTGTCACAGGGCTGCTAGATGATTGGCCAAAAGCAAAGATGGAAGACGCGATCGCGAACGGCAGCCTGATGGAAGCAAAAGAGGTCGCGGACTGCATTCTTTTCATGCTGACCCGACCTCGCAACGTCACGATCCGCGACCTGGTTCTCATGCCAAATAGCCTCGAATTTTAAGCGAGCGTAGCCGTCGAGTTCGGCCCTCCAATGAGTGAAAATGAAGGCAATGGTTCAGGGTAAAGAAAAATACTTTGTGGGAGTTGATGTCGGAACCGGCAGCGCGCGCGCTGGCGTTTTCGATATTGAGGGAAACCTCATCGCGAGCGCAGCACATGACATAGAAGTGTTTCGATATCCTGGAGACATGGTTGAGCAATCCAGTGACAATATCTGGGATTGCGTTTGTGCAAGCGTAAAATCAGCATTGAAGGCGTCCGGTTTTGCCCAAACAGATATTTGGGGTTTGGGGTTTGATGCGACCTGTTCGTTGGTCGTTTTGGATAAGGATGACCAGCCGCTTTCGGTCAGTCAAACAGGCAAGAACGATCAAAACGTTATGGTTTGGATGGATCATCGTGCTGCTGATCAGGCTGACCGGATCAATGCGACCGGGCATCGCGTTCTAGACTATGTTGGCGGGAGAATTTCGCCGGAAATGGAAACTCCAAAACTGCTTTGGCTAAAGGAGCAGATTCCTGAAACCTACAACGGGGCCGGGCGGTTCTTTGATCTAGTTGATTTTTTGACATGGCGTGCGACTGACGATCCTTCCCGATCAGTCTGTACTGTGACCTGTAAATGGACATACCTCGCCCATGAAAACGCATGGGATGCGAACTATTTCGAGACCATCGGTTTAAATGAATTGGTTGACGAAAACTTTGAGCGCATTGGAACGTCCATTGTGGATGCAGGCACACCGCTCGGAGGCGGACTAACTCCCAAGGCCGCTTCCGAGTTGGGGCTTTTGCCGTGGTTGCCGGTAGGGGCGGGGCTCTTGGACGCACATGCTGGCGGTGTTGGCACTATTGGGGCACCTGAATCTGATGATGCAACAGTATCGCGCATGGCATATGTATTTGGTACTTCCGCCTGCACGATGTCATCAACGCCCGAGCCATCCTTTGTGCGGGGGGTTTGGGGGCCATATTATTCCGCAATGGTGCCGGGGCTTTGGCTTATCGAAGGTGGCCAATCTGCGGCAGGCGAAGCACTTGCCCAACTGGTAAAATTTCACCCTGCATATGCGGATGCAAAGGCCGGGGCCGTCCAAGAAGGCAAACATGTCTTGGACTATCTTGTTGATAAGGCGGCTCTTCAAATCTCCGTTCCGTCTGAGGCGATAAATCTTGCCAAGGATTTGGTTGTGGTTCCCGAATTCTTGGGCAATCGCGCTCCGTTTGCAGACCCAAGTGCCAAAGCGATCATATCGGGATTGGACATGGATCACAGCGAGGACGCTTTGATCGGACTCTACGTCGCTGGCATTGCCGGATTGGGTTATGGGCTGCGCCAAATTTTAGAGGCACAAACCGCAAAAGGCGTTCAACCTGATCTTGTGGTGATGAGCGGCGGAGCTGCAGAAAACCCGATTGTAAAGCAGTTGTTGTGTGACGCTTCGGGTATCCCTTTTGCAGAGTCTGGATCACCAGAGCCGGTGCTGTTGGGATCTGCGATGCTTGGAGCCGTCGCAGCAGAAAGTTTCCTAAATTTGGAGGATGCCATGGAGAAAATGTCTTCGCTTGGCGAGGGCTTCGCACCAGCAGGTGGCGTCACAAAAGAGCTCCATGCGCAAAAATTTCAAATTTTTGAAGCTCTGCAAGCATCTGCAAGAAAGACTCAAGGTACGAAATCATGAACCAACCACTGATCATTTTTGATAGTGACGGTGTCCTCGTCGAGAGTGAGCCGATTGTTTTTAAGTTTCTAGTCGAGCATTGCGCGGCGTCTGGCTTGGAGATCTCCTCAGAACAGGCATATGAGGCCTTTCTCGGCAAACCTATCGCAGACATCGCTCGGGTTGCAGGCGAGACCTTCGGACATGAAATCGCGCCAATCGAATTGCTTAATTTTCAAATCAAGCTTCTGACTGCTTTTCGCACTGACCTTGCGCCGGTAGAGGGCATTAGCACTGCCCTTTCATCGATCAACTTGGCAAAGTGCGTCGCATCATCGTCAAACATGGCACGCATTCGTAGGTCGCTTTCGCTCACCGGGCTAGAGGACTTTTTCGGTGAGCACGTCTTCAGCACAGACTTAGTGGCGCGAGGCAAGCCACACCCAGATGTCTTTCTACACGCCGCTCATGTGATGGGTGCTGCTCCGGAAGACGCTGTGGTCATTGAAGATAGTCCCGCAGGTATCAAAGCGGCCAAAGCAGCCGGGATGCGGGTTATCGGGTATTATGGCGCACGCCATGCAGCCCCCGCCAAACTTAAAGACCGCCTCGCATCGCTGGAGCCAGATCTGTTGATCGACGACATGGGCAAACTACCGCATGCCATCCAAACACTTATGGCCAAGACCCATTGATTGCGCGTGACGCCGTACCTGTTGGGCAAGAAGAACAACCGTCAAACGACTAACGCCATACCTGTCGGAATCCCGGCAAATTGGTTCAAAACAAAAAACAGAAAGGAATATACGATGGAAGGATTTGGTGTTCATACCAGCATGTGGACCATGAAATGGGACCGTGAGGGAGCCGAACGAGCAGTTAAAGCTGCGGTCGACTATAAGATGGATTTCTTGGAGATTGCGCTGCTCGATGCACCGGCAGTTGATGCAGAGCATACGCGCAAACTGTTGGAAAAGAATGATATGCGCGCGGTCTGCTCGCTAGGACTGCCACAAGCCGTTTGGCCATCTCATAACCCTGTTGGTGCAATTGAACATATGAAAGTGGTCTTTGATACGGCCAAGGCCATGGGCGCAGAAGCCGTTTCTGGTGTAACATATGGTGGTATTGGTGAGTGTTCGGGTATGCCGCC
Source organism: Thalassobium sp. R2A62 (assembly GCF_000161835.1). Taxonomy (GTDB): domain Bacteria; phylum Pseudomonadota; class Alphaproteobacteria; order Rhodobacterales; family Rhodobacteraceae; genus Thalassobium. The sequence goes on along the minus strand of NZ_GG697169.2, from coordinate 2,325,604 downwards.
AACAGAGGCTGAATTGTCGAGTGTTGCGCGCTCCTTGGAGACCTGCGCGGCCTACGCTAAGTCACTGGGGCTTTTGTTTGGTATCGAGCCAGTCAATCGCTATGAAACGCATTTGATCAACACCGGCTGGCAAGCACGGGATATGATTGAACGTATTGGCTCAGACAACATCTTCATACACCTCGATACCTATCACATGAACATCGAAGAGAAGGGTGCCGCTAACGGTATTCTGGATGCGCGTGAGCATCTGAGATACATTCACCTGTCCGAGAGTGATCGTGGAACGCCAGGCGAAGGTTGCTGCGATTGGGATGAAGTATTCGGAGCCTTGGCTGCTATTGGTTTCAAGGGCGGCTTGGCAATGGAGAGCTTCATCAACATGCCACCTGAGATGTCTCGTGGACTGTCGGTTTGGCGGCCGGTCGCGCCCGACTTCCAAACTGTGATGGACAAAGGTCTTCCGTTTTTGCGCAATAAAGCAGCGCAATACCGGCTCGTGTAGTGGACACCGTAGTGAACTCACTTTCTTACAGCTGCAGCAAACGGGCGGAACACTGATGATCTATTGTTGTGGTTTCATTGAATGGCCGGTCCTTCCGTTGCGCGGCGGCATTAGATTTCTCGCTCACGCGGCATTTCTGGCGTTGCGAAAGCGTGCAGCGAGAAAGTCGAATTCACAGATTGGGCTCATTTCTGCCGTTCGCTGCGCTTTGGTTGAAGGTCCGCTCAGACCCGCCACTCGCCTACTCCAGCATCACTCCTCCCAGACCTTCACCAAGTGCTCCCGCATGACCTCCAGCGCATACCCCGAGCCATAGTTGGCTGCCACTGTGTTGGTGCTGTGCCCGAGGATGGCCAGGGAGATGGCCTCAGGACAGCCGGTGTTGCGCAGCTTGTCCTTCATACGGTGGCGTAGGGAGTGGATGGTCACCTTCTTGTCTGTGATCTGTGTTCTTAGCCGCTTCATGAGCATGGCGGAGGCCGCATCACTGCCACGAGGTCGGGCATAGGCGGGGAAGAGGGGGTCGGTATCCGATAGTCCAACTTGCTGCTGTCTGAGGCACTCTGTGGCCCTGGGGGATAGTGGTATGCTTCTGGTGGAGGTCTTTGTCTTGAGGCGTCGTAGGCTGTTGTGGCGAATGTGCAGGCACCCCGTAGCTAGGTCGAGATCTTGTGCTTCTAGCCCTACAACCTCAGCAAGCCGTGCCCCCGTATCTGCCAGGCTAACAAGCAGGGCATAGGCTGTGGGGTTTCCTTTATACTCCGGCAGCAGCATCTCCAGCTGGTTATCAGTCATCGGCAAGCGGTCATCCTTACTGGCACCGGCTCCTTTGATCTTGATCCTTTGGAAGACGTTACGCTGCTCTAGGTCGTTCTCGATGATCACATGGTTCATGGCCGCCTTGATGACCCCAACGGTGCGAACAACGGAGTTTGGTGCCATACGGTTCAGCAGGTAGTCCCGGAACGTGTTGGCATCAGCTCGGGTGATGTCAGCAAGGGGTGTCCACTCCACCCTGTTCTTACCCAGTGCAATCACGAGGTCCTTACGGATCCGCTCAATGCGGGTCTTGAGGGCTTTGTCCTCAACATTGTTGTCACATTTGTAGGTGTAGTAGTCAGATAGGACCTTATGCAGGGTCATTGGCTCTGGAGACAGTCGCGCACTGCCGACCTGGCGTACCACTTCGGGCGGTGTGCTGCCCTGAAGCTCCATAGCAAGTTCCCGGAAGTCATCTGTGACATCCCATTCAGGATCGACCACTCCCTCCGCAAACACCTCTGCGTGCCACTCTCCCAGGCGCTCACGGACAATGGACTTAGCGCGCACACTGTTGGGTGTACTGCGCTCCTCATCGAACAACGCCTCCACCTCAGCATGGACAACAGGCAGCCTCCTGATTGCCTCATCGTAGCTATCCCCCAGCTGGCGATACACAGTCGCCTTGGGAATCACCTCCCGCAGTGCTTTGGGCACGTTGCGCTTATACCGATACGAGCCATTGGCCCGCCGGAAGACGTATTTGGGGAGCTTTGAGATCGGATCATCCATTGTGCTCGAGACTATCTCGACACAGCTTACCGGGTGCAAGCTTATCTGGACCGCTTATCTGTGACGCTTTGGGTGCGCTTCTCGACGAAGTGGTCCTAAAAGCGGTCCCGATTGTGGTCCCGGATTCCGCCAGAAGCAGTTATTAGCAACGATTTCTTGGAGATATAGGGGGTATTTTGGTGCCCAGGAGAGGACTCGAACCTCCACGTCCATACAGACACCAGCACCTGAAGCTGGCGCGTCTACCATTCCGCCACCTGGGCAGGTGTCGATGAGCGGGATTTAAGCGCGTGTGCGCAGGGTGTCAACATAGATTCAAGCACGCGATTGGGGGAATCTGCCGTTCCGGATCAAAGCGGCTAAACTCTGGGGTGTTTTGCGCCTTGTTTCAAACGCCAGTGATCGGTAAACCCTGTGCAGCCTAGTGTTCAAAGGGAAATTCACCATGTCTAAGCTTGTCACCATTTATGGCGGATCAGGATTCGTTGGGCGCTATGTTGCGCGGCGGATGGCGCAGGCTGGTTGGCGTGTACGGGTAGCCGTTCGCCGCCCGAACGAAGCGATGTTCGTTAAACCCTATGGCGCTGTTGGTCAGGTCGAGCCGATCTTTTGCAACATTCGCGATGATGCTAGCGTCGCGGCGGCGATGCAAGGTGCGGATGCGGTTTTAAACTGCGTTGGCATTCTGGCTGAAACACGTCGCCAAAGCTTTGAGGCTGTTCAGGCCGAGGGTGCTGGGCGGGTTGCGCGCATTGCTGCCGCAACTGGCGTTGACCGGATGGTGCATATTTCGGCGATTGGTGCTGATGCGAATGCAGATAGCACCTATTCCCAAACCAAAGCAGCTGGCGAGAAAGCCGTTCTGGAAGCCATGCCAAATGCTATGATCGTCCGGCCATCAATCGTGTTTGGACCAGAGGATGACTTCTTTAACCGCTTTGCATCGATGAGCCGCTTTGGCCCAGTTTTGCCAGTGGTTGGAGCTGATACCAAATTCCAACCCGTCTACGTTGACGACGTGGCTCAGGCTGCTGTCATGGGCGTGACTGGTGATGCGTCGGGCATCTATGAGTTAGGCGGCCCAGATGTCGCGTCGTTCCGTGAGTTGATGACCCAAATGCTAGAGATCGTACGCCGCCGGCGTCTCGTTCTGAATATCCCAACCTTTGCAGCCAAACTGATGGCGTTCGGTTTTGGTATTGCTGAAACGCTGAGCCTTGGGATCATCAAGGCACCGATCACCAGCGATCAGATCAAGAACTTGAGCGTGGACAATGTCGTGTCCGAAGATGCACGGGGTTTTGCTGATCTCGGGATTGCGCCTGTGCCGACGGATGCCGTCCTGACGGATTACCTGTGGCGGTTCCGGCCATCAGGTCAGTATGACGCGATCAAAGAGAGCGCCAAGAACCTCAAGGCTTAGGTGTAAGCGATCCACAATAGGATCACACCAAGGATGCAGCGGTAAATCACGTAAGGCGTAAAGCTGACGGATTTGAGCAAGCGCATCATGAGGGTCAATGCAAAGAGTGCGGCGATGAATGCGAGGCCTGCGGCGAGGGCGCCGTCTTTGGCCGCCTGTGCGTCCGCAGTCGCGGTGACTTCGATCCCCAACAGCGCACCAGACGCGATGATTGTCGGGATCGACATGAGCATCGCGAGCTTGGCTGCATCCTCACGTCCATAGCCCAACTGGCGGGCGCCAGTGATCGTAATGCCCGAGCGTGACGTTCCCGGGATCAATGCGACAGCCTGCCACAAACCCATGACGACCGCGTCCTTGAGCGACCAGCTAGCAGCGGTCTTTGTGGTTGGGCCCTTTTGATCCGCCCAGTACAGCACAAGACCAAAGATCAACATCGCCCAACCGATGACGGCGACGGACCGTAGCATGTCATCAAGCCCCGTGAGCTTGAGGATTAGCCCTACGACGATCACAGGCACCGTGGCGATGATCAGACAAAGTGCGAGCCATGCGCCTTGGGTGTCGACTTTGCGGCGCAACAGGCGCGGGATACCCGATAGTGCAATTTTAACATCTGCCCAAAAGTAGAGAATGACAGCAAAGAGAGTGCCAACGTGCACCGCAACATCGATCACCTGACCTTGGTCTTCTAAGTTTGTGAGGCTAGGTAGCAGGATCAAATGCGCCGACGACGATACGGGTAGGAATTCGGTAATGCCTTGGATCAAAGCGACAAGAACGAGCTGGAACAGAGGCATTTCACGGACCTTTTGATTCGATGTCGCCAACCTAAACGCTTGGGCCAGAGGGGAAAGATCGCATTTAAGTCCGTATCGGACATAAATATTGAACAAATTGGAGAAATTCCGTGCGGTGGATACAGCTTTTCCTAATATAGGTCAGCAGAAGTTACTTTTATTTTCTGCGGCCGCCGCTATAACGTCTGTTCCAATGCGGAAAGGGTGCATCGTGGCCAATCAGAAAATGCTCAAGTTTGTGAATGTGGATCGGGACATGCCGACCAAGCGGGCGCCTGACCTACGCAAACAGGATTTTGAAGAGATTTATTCGGAGTATGCAGCGGTCAAAGCCGAAGAGCAGTCGAGCCGGTGCAGCCAGTGTGGTGTGCCGTATTGTCAGTCGCACTGCCCCCTGCACAACAATATTCCTGACTGGCTCCGCCTGACGGCAGAGGGGCGTCTGCGAGAGGCCTACGATGTCTCGCAGGCAACAAATACGTTCCCAGAAATCTGTGGCCGTATCTGTCCGCAGGATCGTCTTTGCGAAGGCAACTGTGTGATCGAACAGTCTGGCCACGGCACAGTGACGATCGGTTCGGTCGAAAAATACATTACCGACACCGCGTTTGAAAACGGTTGGGTCAAACCGATCTCACCTAGCGCGGAGCGTGCAGAATCTGTTGGCATTATCGGTGCCGGACCGGGTGGCTTGGCCGCGGCAGATATGCTGCGCCGGCAAGGCATTCAGGTCACTGTTTATGACCGCTACGACCGCGGCGGCGGCTTGCTTACTTACGGCATTCCGGGGTTCAAGCTGGAAAAAGACGTGGTGATGAAGCGTATGGACCAGCTCGAAGCGGGTGGTATCGAGTTCCGTCTGAATTGCAATGTGGGCGAGGATCTGTCGTTTGATGCGATCCGCGGCAAGCATGACGCAGTGCTGATCGCAACGGGTGTATATAAGACGCGGGCGCTGCAGGCGCCGGGTGTCGGAGCCGAGGGCGTCGTACGTGCGTTGGATTATCTGACCGCGAGCAACCGCAAGAGCTTTGGCGATGATGTAGAAGAATTTGACAGCGGTGCGTTGAATGCCGAGGGCAAGCGCGTCGTCGTCATCGGTGGTGGTGACACTGCAATGGACTGTGTCCGCACGGCGATCCGTCAGGGTGCGACATCGGTCAAATGCCTTTACCGTCGGGACAAAGCGAACATGCCTGGCTCGCAACGCGAAGTTCAAAATGCCGAAGAAGAAGGCGTAGAGTTTGTTTGGCTGAGTGCACCAAAGGGGTTCACTGGTGATGCTGTTGAGGGTGTGATGGTTCAGAAAATGCGTTTGGGTGCACCTGATCCGACGGGTCGTCAAATGCCAGAACTGATCGAAGGTTCGGACTATATCGAAGATGCTGATCTGGTTGTTCAGGCGCTGGGCTTCGAGCCAGAAGACCTGCCGAAACTATGGGGCGTTAATGGCTTGGAAGTGACCCGCTGGGGCACGGTCAAAGCGAACTACGGCACGGGTGAGACCAGCCTCGATGGTGTTTATGCCGCAGGTGATATTGTGCGCGGTGCCAGCCTAGTTGTGTGGGCAATCCGTGACGGACGCGAGGCCGCCGAGGCGATCATGTCCTACCTTAGCAACACCGCAAGCGTGGCCGCTGAATAAGGATAATTTCATGTAATTTGCGTAATTTGGGCTCTGAATTACGTAATTTGCAGAATTCGTTAACGAATGGGCTTGGGTCAGTACACATGACCTAAGTGATCCAACAGGAGACAGGCAATATGTCGACAGGATTGACAAAAATCCTTACGCTCAGCACGCTTCTCGCGAGCGGTCTCGCCGCGCCTGCTTGGACCCAGGATCGCGCCGCGCCGGGTGTCCTGTTGGATGGTTGCGCTCCTGTTTTGACTGTTCACAAAAACAGCTGTGTCGTCGAGACGCTCTACACTTGCGAGGGGCGTGCCGATTACAACACGATCCTTTTGCATGATGGTGCGGATGGTGACAGCTCAGTTGAAGGGTACACCGATGACGGGTTGTTGGTGTTCACTGGTCCATTGGACGGGACCTATTGGTTTGAATTGGTAGAAACGCAGGACGGTCTAGATCTGTCTACGTTGCTAGGCGATGGCGTTGATACATTCGAGCAATCGCTGACCTTCAATTTGCCTGGTCTGGATAGCCAACCGGCTATTTTCAAAGGGACGATGTTCACCATTGGCGAGACGGTTGAAATCGATGGTTTGACGTTCGAAATCGGTCGGTCTGACTATAGCTTTGTCGTTGGCGAAACTGAGGATACCGAGGTTCGTCATATCAACACGGTCTATTTCCATCCGGACTATCCATTTGTTCTGACGGGAACGGTGGAAAGCAGAACTGCTGATACAATATCAGTTCAGAATCAAACACCTCAACGCATCGTTTTGCCGGGGCAGGCAGGGTTTGGTGCGCGCCAGCCGTTGTTTGGCTGTGGTGACTTCGGATGATGCGGCTTGCAGTAATCCTAGGGCTGTTAGCATCGCCGGCTGTGGCGTTTGAGCCGCCGAACGGTTGTACGCCTCAGCTGACCATTCAATATCGGTCATGCCTGATGTCGAACATCTGGACCTGCGACGGTGACGCCGCTGGAGAGCAGTGGATGGGTTTGTTTAATGCAGCCGGCATTAGCCGTGTCCGCAAAGTCGATCGTGAATTTCAGTGGCTCGAGACGATTCTTATGAACCCTGTGCGGACCGAACGCATGATTGTGCCTGCACCGGACCCTGAGAACATCACCGAGCTATTGGAAACGGGGGCTGATACATACGATTTCACAATCGAGCAGCCTGATGGCAGCTTTGAGCGGTATGTCGGCTATGACCGACTGACCGGTGACACAACGGTCATTGATGACGTCGTCCTAGATAACACGGCCTACGCTTATGACGTGGTGAATGAGGCAGGCGAAATCGTGCGCAGCCGTGAAGGACGCCAGTTCATTAGCCGTGATCTTCGGATTTTTCTGTTTGGTGAAAGCTGGGACAAGTCCACCCCTGAGAACGTGTTTAGCGCGTTGCCTGTTGAGTTCCTTGAGCTGGGCGAGGTCGGGTTTTTTCCAAACCAGCCGCTGTATGATTGTGGGGCAACCATGTCATCGTATGAGGTGAGCCAGTGACCAAATATGCAATGATCCTAGCTGTTGTGGCGTCGCCGGTTGCGGCGCAGTCATTCTCGCCGCCCGAAGGGTGCACTGGCTATCTGACGGTTCAATCCAAATCCTGCGTTGTGTCCAATCACATGCGCTGTGAAATGGATGACACTGGCGACAATCGACGCGTTGATTTCGGTGAGACCGGATTTGAATATTCCGGTCGGACAAACGCCGAAAGCCAGTGGGTCGAAAGCTACTATCCGAACTCTGAGAGCTACGAAGTGCTGGGACCAGATCCAGTCAAGCCAGCGTCGTTTTCGGACTTATTAGAGACTGGTATCAGCGAATATGACTTTACCACGGTCGACCAAAACAGCGAGGTTTTCCGGTTTATCGGTGTGGACCGTTTGACTGGTGAGGAGGTGGAAATCGATGGCGTGATGCTGAAACGCACGGCCTACGAAATTCGCCTCGAAGATGCCGAGGGTTCGGTGTCGTGGATGTCGCGCGGATCCGAATTCGTGAACCCCGAATGGGGCATTTTTCTAAGTGGGACTGGCACCAGTTTGGTGCCTGGTCAGGACGAGACCGACGAGGACAACACGCCCGTCGAGTTTATATTTCCCGGTGAGCTGGGGTTCTTTTCAACGCAGCCCAAATTTGGGTGCGGTGTGGTGATGTCTTCGTTTGATTTGGATCAGGCGAATGTGAAGGAGATGCAGCAATGACAACCTATGATCAGGCTTGGGTAGAGGCCGAAGAGGCCAAGCGCGAATTTATGGCCGAGAATGGCATGTACCGCGAGGAGGAGGAGCATTCGTCCTGTGGTGTTGGTTTGGTTGTGTCGGTGGACGGCAACGCTAGTCGCAAAGTGGTTGAGAATGGTATCGCCGCGCTCAAGGCGATTTGGCACCGCGGTGCGGTAGATGCTGATGGCAAAACCGGTGATGGTGCGGGCATCCACGTCCAGATTCCCGTTCCGTTTTTCTACGATCAGGTCGAACGCACAGGTCACGTCCCTCGCAAGAGTGAACTGATCGCTGTGGGGCAGGTCTTTTTGCCTCGTACTGATTTTGGTGCCCAAGAAACCTGTCGGACGATTGTCGAAACCGAAGTCCTGCGCATGGGCTACTACATCTACGGCTGGCGCCACGTGCCGGTCGATGTGTCGTGTCTGGGTGAAAAGGCAAACGCAACCCGCCCTGAGATTGAACAGATTCTGATTTCGAACTCCAAGGGTGTGGATGAAGATACATTCGAGCGCGAGCTCTATGTTATCCGTCGCCGCATCGAAAAGGCAGCGGCGGCGGCACAGGTTCCTAGCCTCTACATTGCATCGTTGTCGTGCCGGTCGATCATCTACAAGGGCATGATGTTGGCCGAACAAGTGGCCGAGTTCTATCCGGACCTGATCGACGAACGTTTCGAGAGTGCGTTCGCGTTGTATCACCAGCGCTATTCGACAAACACGTTCCCACAGTGGTGGTTGGCACAGCCGTTCCGCATGCTGGCGCACAACGGTGAGATCAACACGCTCAAGGGCAACCTGAACTGGATGAAATCCCACGAGATTCGGATGGCGTCGTCGGCGTTTGGGGACATGGCTGAGGACATCAAACCGATCGTCGCACAGGGTTCATCAGATTCGGCGGCATTGGACGCTGTGTTTGAAATGCTGGTGCGTGCAGGGCGTTCTGCACCTATGGCGAAAACGATGTTGGTGCCTGAAAGCTGGTCCAAGCAAGCGACCGAGCTGCCACAGGCATGGCGGGACATGTATTCCTACTGCAACTCGGTGATGGAGCCGTGGGACGGCCCCGCCGCACTTGCTATGACCGATGGTCGTTGGGTCTGTGCCGGTTTGGACCGGAACGGTCTACGCCCGATGCGGTACGTCGTTACTGGTGATGGCCTACTGATCGCGGGATCTGAGGCTGGAATGGTGCCGATCGACGAGGCTGGCGTTGTCGAAAAAGGCGCGCTGGGCCCGGGTCAAATGCTGGCCGTCGACATGAAAAAAGGTCTGATGTTCCACGACGAGCAAATGAAGGACAAGCTGGCCAAGGCACTGCCATTTGGTGAGTGGGTCGGCAAGATCAACGAATTGGACGAAACATTGGGTGCAGTGACAGAAGCACCGATGTTTGAAGGCGATGAACTGCGCAAGCGGCAGATCGCAGCTGGATACAGCATTGAAGAACTTGAGCAGATTCTGGCCCCTATGGCAGAAGATGCAAAAGAGGCGCTGGCGTCGATGGGCGATGACACGCCGAGCGCGGTTCTGTCGGAAAAATACAGGCCCCTGAGCCACTTTTTCCGACAGAACTTTTCTCAGGTTACGAACCCGCCAATCGACAGTTTGCGCGAATTCCGCGTCATGTCGCTTAAGACGCGGTTTGGTAATCTCAAGAACGTTCTGGACGAAGATTCGTCACAAACAGAGATCCTTGTTTTGGACAGCCCGTTTGTTGGAAATGCCCAGTTCGATGCGCTGTTGGATGCGTTCAACGCGCCAAGCAAAGAGATCGATTGTTCCTATGGTGTGAATGACGGCGCGAGCGCGCTGAGCGACGCATTGAGCCGGATTAGAGACGAAGCAGAAGATGCTGTGCGGTCTGGTGCGGGACATATTGTTCTGACGGATCAGCATGCGGGTGCAGACCGTGTGCCAATGCCGATGATCCTCGCGACCAGCGCTGTTCATTCGTGGCTGACACGCAAAGGTCTGCGGACGTTCACATCGCTGAACGTGCGGTCGGCTGAATGTATTGACCCGCATTACTTTGCCGTTTTGATCGGTTGTGGTGCGACAGTTGTGAACGCCTATCTGGCGGAAGATTCGTTGGCAGACCGGATCGAGCGTGGATTGCTCGACGGAACATTGACCGAGGCTGTTGCGCGGTATCGCAAAGCTATCGATCAAGGCCTGCTCAAGATCATGGCCAAGATGGGGATTTCGGTGATCTCAAGCTATCGCGGTGGTTTGAACTTTGAGGCCGTTGGTTTATCTCGCGCCTTGGTGGCTGAATTCTTCCCAGGTATGCAGAGCCGGATTTCGGGCATCGGTATCGGTGGTATCCAGAAAAAGGTCGAAGAAGTGCACGCACGTGCATGGGCTGGTGGATCGGATGTTCTGCCAATCGGTGGTTTCTACAAATCACGTCGTTCTGGCGAGACCCACGCGTGGGAAGCCCAGTCGATGCACCTGCTGCAGGCTGCCTGTGATCGTGCGTCTTATGCTATGTGGCAGCAGTATTCTGCCAAGATGAAATCGAACCCGCCAATTCACTTGCGCGATCTTTTGGATATCAAGCCGTTGCGCAAATCCATTCCGATCGAAGAGGTCGAAAGCATTACGTCGATCCGCAAACGTTTTGTCACACCCGGCATGTCGCTGGGCGCGCTGTCGCCTGAGGCGCACAAGACGCTGAATGTTGCGATGAACCGGATCGGGGCCAAATCTGACAGTGGTGAGGGCGGTGAAGATCCGGCGCATTTCCATCCTGAGCCAAACGGCGACAACCCGTCTGCCAAGATCAAGCAGGTGGCGTCGGGTCGTTTTGGTGTGACTGCAGAATATCTGAACCAGTGTGAAGAGCTAGAAATCAAGGTCGCGCAGGGTGCCAAGCCCGGCGAAGGTGGTCAGTTGCCCGGAATGAAGGTGACAGATTTGATCGCGCGCCTGCGGCATTCGACCAAGGGTGTGACGCTGATTTCACCTCCGCCGCACCACGACATCTATTCGATCGAGGATCTTGCGCAGCTGATCTATGATCTCAAGCAAATTAACCCGCGCTGTAAAGTGACGGTCAAACTGGTGGCGAGTTCTGGCGTTGGTACGATTGCCGCTGGCGTGGCCAAGGCTAAGGCCGATGTGATCCTGATTTCAGGTCACAATGGTGGCACCGGTGCATCCCCCGCGACGTCGATCAAGTATGCTGGTCTGCCGTGGGAAATGGGTCTGACCGAGGCGCATCAAGTGTTGTCGATGAACAACCTGCGCGAACGGATCACACTGCGGACAGACGGCGGTTTGCGCACGGGTCGTGACATTGTGATGGCTGCGATGATGGGTGCCGAAGAGTACGGTATCGGCACAGCAGCATTGATCGCGATGGGCTGTATCATGGTGCGTCAGTGCCAGTCGAACACCTGCCCTGTTGGTGTCTGTACTCAGGACGAAGCGTTGCGGCATAAGTTCACTGGTTCGGCGGACAAGGTTGTAAATCTGATCACCTTCTACGCCACCGAAGTCCGCGAAATCCTCGCTGAGATCGGTGCGCGGTCATTGGATGATGTTATCGGTCGTGCTGACCTGTTGTCACAGGTGAGCCGTGGTTCGGCCCACCTGGACGATCTGGATTTGAACCCGCTGTTGATCACGATCGATGGTGCGGATCAGATCACATATGACCGCAACAAAGCCCGTAATGTCGTGCCGGACACATTAGATGCGCAGATTGTGCAAGACGCGGCGCGGTTCCTCGAGGACGGCGAAAAGATGCAATTGGCCTATGCAGTGCAAAATACACTGCGGTCGGTCGGTACGCGCACCTCTAGCCATATCGTCAAAGCGTTTGGGATGCGTAACACGCTGCAGCCTGATCACCTGACGGTCAAATTGACTGGCTCGGCGGGTCAATCGCTGGGTGCGTTTGCGGCTCCTGGGCTCAAGCTGGAAGTATCGGGAGATGCCAACGACTATGTCGGCAAGGGTCTGTCGGGCGGTACGATTGTTGTGCGCCCACCGATGGCTAGCCCACTGGTCGCGGATGAGAACACGATCATTGGCAACACTGTGCTCTATGGTGCGACGGACGGCTATCTCTTTGCTGCTGGTCGTGCGGGCGAGCGGTTCGGCGTGCGTAACTCTGGTGCATCTGTTGTGATCGAAGGCTGTGGCAGCAACGGTTGTGAATACATGACTGGTGGTGTCGCAGTGATCCTAGGTTCCATCGGTGCCAACTTTGGCGCGGGTATGACAGGTGGCATGGCCTATCTCTATGATCCGAAAGGCGAGACTGGCCCGATGATGAACATGGAAACGCTTGTGACCTGTCCGGTGACCATGGATCATTGGGAAGCCCAGTTAAAAGGGTTGATCGAACAGCATCTGGCCGAAACAGGAAGCCGCAAAGCAGCGCACATCCTGCAGCATTGGGATCTCGAAAGAGCGAACTTTGTTCAGGTGTGTTCGACTGAGATGTTGCCGCATTTGCCCGTGCCGCTGAGTGTGGAAGCAACGGCTGTTCCAGCCGAGTAACTACGCCCTAGGCCTGTTGCGATTTAGACCCGCTGTTTGATTGTTCAGACGGCGGGTTTTACTTTTGTGCGGACTGCGTGGATATTTCACGCAAACAGCGAGAGCACCCCCGTGGCCAAAAAAGCAGCCCCCAAGAAAAAGACCAAAGCCAAGGCCAAGCCAAAGGAACGGCAACGCATCCGGCCCATTCGGTGGCTGTTGCGGTGGGTGCGGCGTGTGGTGTTTTTGACCATTGCCGGTCTGCTGCTGTGGATCGTGGCCTATTCCGTCATTAACCCACCAACGACGCCCTATATTGTGGCCGAACGTTTCCGCGTTGGATCGATTGACCGGCATTGGGTTCCGCTCGAAGAGATCGCGCCGGTGATGGCACGGTCAGTTGTTGCCGCTGAGGATGCGAATTTTTGCAATCACTGGGGATTGGATTTGGCAGCGATCAAGGTCGCGATGGACACTGGAAATGGTGGAGCATCGACGATTTCCCAGCAGGTCGTGAAAAACGCATATCTCTGGCATGGCCGCAGTTGGTTCCGCAAAGCAGCCGAGGCCTTCATGACCCCCGCGGTCGAGGCGGTGTGGACTAAAAGGCGGATCATTGAGGTCTATTTGAATATTGTTGAGTTCGACGAGGGTATCTTTGGTGTTGAGGCGGCGGCGCGCCACTACTTTGGTGTGGGGCCGGATCAGCTAAGCGCGACACAGGCTGCACGACTGGCTGCAATCTTGCCAAACCCCAAAGGGCGGTCGGCCAGTAACCCCTCAAATTTCGTCCGCCAACGCACCCGTGCGATCATGGATGGGGCAGCTACCATTCGCGCAGATGGTCGGTCTGCGTGTTTCGAGGATTGAATTGGGCGCGGGGTTGCGGCATTGAAGGATGACCCCACTTGGATGTGACTATGAACCGTTTGTACCATTCCCCGCTTTCTCCATTTTCCCGCAAAGTGCGCCTGAGCCTTGCGGAAAAGAAGATTGAGGTCGAATTGTTCGAGGAACGGTATTGGGAGCGTGGCCAAGAATTCTTGCGGCGCAATCCGGCAGGTAAGATCCCGATCCTGAAAATGGATGGGCGCTTGATGGCCGACAGCACGGCGATCTGCGAATACCTAGAAGAGAAATACCCTAATCCAGCCCTGATGCCTGCCGATCCCGAGGGGCGGTTCGAGGTGCGGCGTTTGGTGGCGTGGTTCGACGACAAATTCCATCCCGAGGTTACGGTCAAATTGCTGGGTGAGCGGGTGAATAAACGTTTGATGAACCAAGGCTACCCCGACAGCATCAACATCAAAGAGGGCGCAAAGGCGATAAAGTTCCACATCGATTATATGACGTGGTTGCTGGATCACCGACGTTGGTTGGCTGGCGACAGCATGACATTGGCAGATTTTGCAGCTGCGGCTCAGCTGTCGTGCCTCGACTATATCTCGGACGTGGATTGGAACCGGTCCGAGGTCGTCAAAGATTGGTATGCCAAGATCAAATCGCGCCCTGCGTTCCGGTCGCTGTTGGCGGACCAGATCTCAATTCGGGCGCCTGCGGATCACTATGCTGATCTGGATTTCTAACGACGTGACATTGCCATGAGCGAGGCGCTGAAACAGGCGTTGCTGGCCCGTTCGCTGGACGAAGGGTTTTCTGCCATGGGCGTGTGCCGCCCTGATGCGATGCCTGAATTGCCCGCACGGCTCGCACAATTTGTAGAGGCGGGACGGCATGGGCAAATGGGCTGGATGGCAGAACGTATGCATTGGCGCGGAGCCCCTGATGCGTTGTGGCCCGAGGCGCGATCCGTCGTGATGCTGGCCGAGGCCTATACGCCAGAGCACGATCCACTGGCAGTTTTGGAACAGACGTCCAAAGCGGCAGTGTCCGTCTATGCCCAAGGGCGCGACTACCACGATATTGTCAAAAAGCGGCTCAAGCGTGTGGGGCGTTGGTTGTTGGACCAAGCCGAGGGCGAGGCGATCAAAGTCTTCGTCGATACCGCGCCTGTTATGGAGAAACCGCTGGCCGCCGCAGCTGGGTTGGGATGGCAGGGTAAACATACCAATCTGCTGAGCCGCGAATTAGGAAATTGGTCTTTCCTAGGTGCGATTTTCACAACCATTGATTTGCCAGTGGACGAACCGGTCGAGGATCGGTGTGGGTCCTGTCGTGCGTGTTTGGACATTTGCCCGACTGACGCATTTCCAGCACCAAACCAGTTGGATGCGCGGCGGTGTATTTCCTATCTGACCATCGAACACAAAGGGCCGGTCGACGTTGAATTGCGCGCCAAAATGGGTAACCGAATTTATGGTTGTGACGATTGTCTGGCGATTTGCCCGTGGAACAAATTTGCCAGAGAGGCGCGCGAGCTGCGTTATGCGTCGTCGCCTGATGCCCCCGATCTAAACGAATTGGTCGGATTGGATGATGCCGCGTTTCGTGCGCGATATTCTGGATCTCCGATCAAGCGGATCGGACGGGATCAGTTCGTTCGCAACGTGCTCTATGCCATCGGAAATTCGGGCGATGTCGCGTTGAAATCCGGCGCACAGGCTTTGGTTGATGATGCAGATGAAACAGTCGCTGACGCAGCGCGTTGGGCGGTGGAGCGTTTAACATGATGCGCGGTGTGATGTTGATGATGTCGGCTGTGACACTGTTCGTGGTGATGCAGGCGTTTATCAAGGCCGCGGGGCGGGTGCCTGCGGGACAGGCGGTCTTCTTTCGCTCGTTTTTCGCCCTCCCGGTGATCCTGATGTGGTTGTGGATCCGGCATGATATGCGTGACGGCCTAAAAACGAAAAACTGGAAGGGTCACGCCCTGCGCGGAATTTGTGGAACGACGGCCATGGGGCTAGGATTTTACGGGCTCAAGTTTTTGCCATTGCCAGAGACAACAGCGATCCGATTTGTGACACCAATTCTGATCGTGATCTTTGCGGCGGTCCTATTGGGCGAGACGTTTCGCAAAGTCCGATTGGCTGCGGTGCTCTTGGGGTTGTGCGGTGTACTGATCATCATGTGGCCACGTCTGACGTTCGATCTGGGGGACATGGCGATGATCGGCGTGATCGTGACGCTTGGGTCGTCTGCGTTGGCCGCGCTCGCGCAGATTTTCGTCAAGGCGATGGCGGGGCGCGAACGCACGGTAGCGATTGTGTTCTATTTCTCGCTGACGGCGAGCACACTAGGGCTGATGACTGCGCCCTTTGGATGGGTGATGCCCATCGGGGTCGAGTGGGCCTATTTGATTGGGGCAGGGTTGATCGGAGGGGTTGGACAGATTTTGCTGACTTCAAGCTATCGATTTGCGGATGCCTCAACACTGGCACCGTTCACCTATGTCAGTATGCTCTGGGCATTGATCATCGGGTATTTCTGGTTTGCCGAAGTGCCAACGCTGACCATGTTGTTTGGAGCGGGGCTGATCATCGTCGCGGGGGTCATTATTGTGCTGCGTGAGCGGGCTTTGGGCCGAGAAGAAACTGCAGAACGCAAGTTGATGGCACAGGGGAAGTAGGGGATTGGCTAAAATCTATATGTGACAGGCAAGGACGAATGGCATGACGAGCACGGCCCCAAGATCGAGCTAGTAGAATGGCAGGGGGTTGTCGAAGCGGACCCATCAATGGAAATGCGAAGCGAAGCCGTGGCAAATTTGGGGGATGGCAAGCAGCTGATCGCTCATGACGAGACAATGGCTGTATGGCTCGACCACGATGGCGAAGTGCACATGTGGCTTCATCTGTTTGAGGGCAATGTTGTGGGCAAGAATCCGCAGCCTGACGCAATCGACAAAATGCATGCCCTAAGCGTAGTGTTTGATGCCAAACTGATCGGAGATGAGGGCGAGCACTATGATGCAGATGGCACTGCGACCTATCCTGAATTTAAAGTGCTAGAGACGCAAAAGGCCGGAGCGATGCCCCGGCCTTGGTGGAAGTTTTGGTGAGCGTTCAGACGCGAACGAGCTTCTCGTAGCTTTCCGAGATGTCGCGGGTCAGGGCGCCAACTTCAAAGTTGTAGTCACCGATCTGGCCAACGGGTGTGACCTCGGCCGCGGTGCCGGTGAGCCAGCACTGCTCAAAGCCTTCGAGTTCTTCCGGCATGATCACACGCTCGTGGACGGTGACGACTTTTTCCTTAAGCATACCGATAACCGTCTGGCGGGTGATGCCGTTTAGGAATGCGTCTGCGTCGGGCGTATGCACTTCGCCGTCTTTGACAAAGAAGATGTTGGCGCCAGTCGCTTCGGCGACGTAGCCGCGATAGTCGAACATCATCGCATCAGAACAGCCTTTGGCTTCGGCTGCGTGCTTGGACATTGTCGCGATCATATAGAGACCGGCGGCTTTGGCCTGTGACGGTGCGGTTTCAGGTGACGGGCGTTTCCATTTGGCAATGTCGAGCTTGGCGCCCTTCATTTTCGCGTCGCCATAGTAGTTGCCCCATTCCCAACAGGCGACCGCCATGTGGACTGGGTTCTTGGCCGAAGCGACACCCATATCTTCGCCTGCTCCACGCCATGCAACCGCGCGAACGTAGGCGTCGGTCAGACCGTTGGCGTCGAGAGTGGCCTGTTTGGCAGCCTCGATTTCATCAACCGAATACGGGATTTCAAAATCGATCAGGTTGCCCGAGGTGATCAAACGTGCAGAGTGTTCGCGCGACTTAAAGATCTTGCCTGAGTAGCACCGCTCGCCTTCGAAAACGGACGAGGCGTAGTGCATCGCATGGGTAAGAATGTGGACGTTCGCGTCACGCCATTCGACCAGCTGGCCATCCATCCAGATTTTTCCGTCACGATCATCATATGCACCGGCCATGGTCTTCTCCTCTCAGTTTTGCATTTGTTTCGCATAAACGTCCGTACCGGACATAATATTTCGCAAAATCTGATGATTGCTAGCGATTGATTCTTGGAATGTCAACAACACTGACGTATCGTCGAGACAAGACAATATAGGGAGGGGCCTCGTGGGAGAAACGATTGGACCCATCGGCGGCGAAAGTTTGTTGTTCCTTACGGACGACCAACTGCGCAAGGGAATCGAGGCGATGTTTTTCGCCTACCGTGGTTTTACGGCGGATCCCGACCGTATCCTTGCTGACAAAGCGTATGGTCGCGCGCATCACCGCGCTGTGCATTTTATTCATCGCAGTCCGGGCACAACGGTTAACAATCTGTTGTCGATCCTTGGTGTGACCAAGCAATCGCTTAATCGTGTATTGCGGACCTTGATCCAAGACGGTTTGGTTGAGAGCAAGGTTGGTCAAAAAGACAAACGTGAACGTCACTTGTTTTTGACAGAGGCGGGAGCGGCTCTGGAGGCTGAGTTGTCAGATGCCCAAAGGGATCGCATGCGCGCGGCATATCGTGCGGTTGGTCCCGAGGCAGTTTCGGGGTTCCGTCAAGTGCTCGAGGCTATGATGGATAAAGAGATGCGCGCCCATTATCGCGCAATGACAGAGACGGGACAGACACATGGATGATGCGCATCTCTTGATCGTGGATGACGACGAACGGATCCGGGGGCTTTTGCAAAAGTTCCTGATGCGGAAGGGGTTTCTCGTGAGTGCAGCGCGCGATGCCGCCCACGCGCGGCGCGTCCTGTCGGGACTAGAGTTCGATATGATCGTGTTGGATGTCATGATGCCTGGCGAGGACGGTTTGAGCCTCTGTCGCGGTATTCGTGAAACCATGAGCACGCCAATTTTGCTGCTGACAGCAAAGGGCGAGACAGACGATCGGATCACAGGGCTTGAGGCGGGCGCAGATGATTATTTGGCCAAACCGTTCGAGCCCAAAGAGTTGTTGTTGCGGATCAATGCGATCCTGCGCCGCGTGCCCGCGACGGATCAGGCGGCGGCGTTGCCTAAGGTGCTGCATCTGGGTGGTGTCCGCTATGACATCGAGCGGGGCGAATTGTGGGCTGGTGAAGAACTGGTGCGTCTTACAGCAACTGAAAGCCAACTGATGCGGATATTCTCTGGCCAACCTGGCGAGCCGGTAAGTCGTGCCAAGCTGGTCGAGGATTTGGGTCGCGACACAGGGCAAGCCCAAGAGCGCGCAGTCGATGTCCAGATCACACGTTTGCGACGCAAGTTAGAGGCTGACCCAAAGCAGCCCCGCTATTTGCAGACGGTACGTGGTGCTGGCTATATGTTGGCACCTGACTAACCAATCATCAAAAGGGGACATGCGATGGCGACTGCGTTGATTGCGCATGACGATTGTTATGACCACGTGACACCACCCGGACACCCAGAACAGGTGGCCCGTTTAGATGCGGTTTTGGGTGCTCTCAAGGATATGGATCTGGTTCGCGTCGCAGCCCCAATGGCGGCTGAGGCTGACCTGCTGCGCATCCATCCCCAAGAACACGTTGATGCCGTGCGGGCTGCAGCTCCGTCCGAAGGCTGGCGGTCGCTGGATGCGGATACGCATATGTCCGTGGGATCTCTCGCGGCGGCCTACCGTGCAGCCGGTGCCAATGTGCGAGCGGTAGATATGGTGTTGGGGGGCGAGGTGCAAAACGCCTTTGCCGCTGTCCGCCCACCAGGGCATCACGCAGAACGCACGACGCCGATGGGATTTTGTCTATTCGGGTCGGTCTCTATTGCCGCTAAACATGCGCTGGATCACCACGGTTTAAAGCGCGTGGCGATCGTCGATTTTGATGTACACCACGGCAATGGCACGCAGGATTTGTGTGAAGATGATGCGCGCATTCTGTTCTGCTCTACCCATCAGATGCCATTGTACCCTGGAACAGGTCACGCCCACGAGGATGGCGCGTACGGAAACGTGCTAAACGTACCTCTTCCTGATGGCGCAGGATCCAAAGCATTTCGAGATGCGATGGAACGCTTGGTTCTGCCAGCGGTCGACGCATTTAAGCCCGAACTTCTGCTGATTTCCGCAGGATTTGATGCACATGCAGATGATCCATTGGCGGGGATGCGATTGGTCGAGGATGACTTTGCGTGGGTGACCGAGCAGTTGTGTGACCTCGCGGATCGGCATTGTCAGGGACGGGTCGTATCGACTCTGGAAGGTGGATATGATTTGGAAGCATTGGCTGCATCGACCGCAGCCCATGTTCAGGTTTTGAAGGAGCGCGGCGCATGAGCGAGACAGCAGTTGCAGAGATGAGCTTTGAAGAGGCGATGAGCGCACTTGAAGCGGTTGTGGGTCAGCTGGAACGCGGAGACGTGCCGCTTGAGCAGTCGATCACGCTGTATGAACGCGGGGCCGAGCTTAAGGCGCATTGCGAAACTAAGCTGAAAGAAGCCGAGGAAAAAGTTGCCAAGATCACGCTGAACGAAGCGGGTCAGGCGACAGGGACTGCGCCTCTCGAGGGATAGAACCGTGACGGTATTCAAGACAGCAATGGCCGACGCGGCATCGCGGATCGAGGCGCGGATTGATCAAGTCCTGACGCCTGATGATCCGCTGATTGAGCCGATGGGTCACGCGTTGCGCGGTGGCAAAATGTTTCGTGCGTTTCTGGTGCTCGAAGGGTCGCGGCTCCACGGTGTTGACGAAGCGGTCGCACTGGACGCTGCGATGGCGATTGAATGTATCCACGCCTATTCGCTGGTCCACGATGATTTGCCCTGCATGGATGATGACGACCTGCGACGCGGTCAGCCGACGGTCCACAAAAAGTGGGACGAAGCAACGGCGGTTCTGGTGGGTGACAATTTGCAGTCACTGGCGTTTCAATTGATTACAGGACCGGGTTTGGGCGGTGCGATTGCGCAACGGCTGGCCGTGGATGCCCGTACGATGGTCAAAGGGCAGATGTTGGATATCGCTGCTGAGACGGCAGCGACACCACTGACGCTGGATCAGATTATTGAGCTGCAACAACACAAGACTGGTGCATTGATCAAATGGGCAGCTGTTGCGGGACCTTTGATGGCGGGGGCGGATATAGGTCCGATGAGCCGTTATGCTGACGCATTGGGCCTCGCGTTCCAGATCGCTGATGATCTGCTGGATGTTGAGGGCGATGTGGCGACTGTGGGCAAGGCTGTGGGCAAAGACAACAACGCTGGCAAAGCGACCTTTGTTTCGTTGCTGGGGCTTGATGAGGCGAAACGCCGCGCCACAGATTTGGTACAAGAGGCGCAAGATACCCTAAATGAATATGGGACAGAGGCGGATGTACTGCGTGAGGCAGCTGCGTTCGTCGTGTCCCGCAAAAAGTAAGAAAGCGATAGCCATGACAGATCGCCCCCACACACCCACGCTAGACCGCGTTGTCACACCGACTGATATGAAGTCGATGAGCGCTGCAGAGCTGTGCCGTCTCGCCGATGAAGTGCGCCAAGAGACGATTAGCGCAGTGTCTGTGACTGGCGGGCATTTGGGTGCAGGTTTAGGTGTTGTTGAGCTGACTGTCGCATTGCACGCGGTTTTTGACACACCAAAGGACCGGATCATTTGGGACGTCTCGCATCAGTGTTATCCGCACAAAATTCTGACAGGGCGGCGCGACCGGATCCGCACGTTGCGCCAAAGAGACGGACTGAGCGGTTTTACCAAGCGTAGCGAAAGCCCCTATGATCCCTTTGGCGCGGCCCATTCGAGCACGTCGATCTCTGCGGCTCTAGGCTTTGCCGTTGCGCGTGATCTGGGCGGTGCGCCCGAGCATGGCCTGGGCGATGCGATTGCAGTGATTGGTGACGGATCGATGAGCGCAGGCATGGCCTATGAGGCGATGAACAATGCGGGTCATTTAAAAAAGCGGATGATTGTCATTCTGAACGACAACGAAATGTCGATCGCCCCACCCGTCGGTGCGATGTCGTCGTATCTGAGCCGTCTTTACGCCGGTGCGCCATTTCAAGAATTGAAGGCCGCAGCCAAAGGTGCGGTGTCGTTGCTGCCCGAACCGTTTCAGCTCGGGGCAAAACGCGCCAAGGAAATGCTGAAGGGTATGACCGTTGGTGGCACATTGTTCGAAGAGTTGGGTTTCTCATATTTGGGTCCAATCGATGGACACGACATGGAGCAGTTGTTGGGTGTGTTGCGGACGGTCAAAGATCGCGCCACAGGCCCAATCCTGATCCACGCGATCACGAAAAAGGGCAAAGGCTATGCCCCCGCTGAGGCGGCCAGTGACAAAGGGCACGGTGTGTCCAAGTTCGATATGGTCACTGGAGAGCAGAAAAAAGCACCAAGCAATGCGCCGAGCTATACCTCGGTGTTCTCTAAGGCGTTGCTGGACCTCGCGGCCAAGGATGACAAGATTTGTGCTGTCACCGCTGCGATGCCCGATGGGACGGGGCTCAAACAATTCATGGATCGGTATGCTTCGCGCTGTTTCGATGTGGGGATTGCAGAACAGCACGCGGTGACATTCTCTGCTGGTTTGGCGGCAGGTGGCATGCGCCCGTTCTGTGCACTGTATTCGACATTCCTACAGCGCGGGTACGATCAGGTTGTGCATGATGTTGCAATCCAGCGACTGCCTGTGCGTTTCGCGATTGATCGCGCTGGGCTTGTTGGTGCGGATGGCGCGACACATGCGGGTGCATTTGATGTTGGCTTCCTCTCGAACCTACCGGGGTTTGTGGTCATGGCGGCGGCGGACGAGGCAGAACTAACGCGCATGGTTGTGACTGCGGCCCAACATGATGAAGGCCCGATTGCGTTCCGTTTCCCGCGCGGCGAAGGCGTTGGGGTAGAGATCCCCGAGGATGCAAAGCCGATTGAGATCGGCAAAGGCCGGATGATCCGCGAGGGCAAAGGCGTCGCAATCCTGTCATTTGGCACCCGCTTGCAAGAGGTCGAAGCCGCCTGTGAAGCATTGGCGGCACGCGGCATTACGCCAACAATTGCAGATGCGCGATTTGCCAAGCCACTGGACCGCGAGATGATCCTGAAGCTGGCAGCGGACCATGAGGCACTGATCACAGTGGAAGAGGGCGCGATAGGTGGTTTTGGCAGCCATGTTGCCCAGCTGCTTGCTGACGAAGGCGTGTTTGACCATGGGCTGAAATATCGGTCGATGGTGTTGCCTGATACCTTTATCGATCAGGCGGGACCGCGCGACATGTATTCGGTTGCCGGACTTAATTCCGAGCATATCGAAGCAAAGGTTCTAGATGTTCTAGGCATTGCTGATTTGGGTGCGGCTCGGGCGTGACGGCACGTCAGGGTCGCCACATCGGCTGAATTAGTCTCTGATCCGACTATAGGAGACTTACGATGAACCCAGTGCTGATATTCCGATGGATCGCCTTTTTGCTAGCTGCGGTCTTCTGCCTGCGTGTTGTGTTTCTGTCTGACTACGCAGGTGGTGTTGGCCCATTCCGGTATCTGACGATCTGGGCGCTGTTCATGTCATTTTGGTCCGTCAGCCGATTGATTGCACAACACGAGGGCCGCACAGCGCGCCGTTGGGATGGGCTCATTGCGGCTACGGCAGTTATGAACACAATGGTCGTATTTCTCTATTGGCGGCTCTATTTTGCGGATCCTCTTTCTGTGACGGACGATGGCGAACTGGGCGCATGGGACATGGAGCTATATTTGCACGGATTGGGGCCAGCGATTCAGATTTTTGATGCTCTGTTCTTGCGGCGGGCCTTTGGCGCCGTGGGCGAGGCAGTTATCTGGCTGACTGGGACAATTGCCGTATACCTGACGTGGAGCGAGTTGGTCGTCAGCGCATTGCATGCCAAACCGTTGGGTACAGTGACCAGCGGACTGCCGTATCCGTTTCTCAACAACATGGAAATCGGGGAACACGCGATGTTCTACGGCGTGAACATTGTCATCGCGTTCATTTTCCTAAGCGTGTTTGTCCCGATAGCTTGGCTGGTCAAACGTTTTCGATTTTGAGCAGTGCAGCTAGCCCGTCTCGATAGGTTGGGTATTTCAGTGCCACGCCGAGTTCGTCCTTAATCCGATCATTTCGCACCTTTTTGGATTCCGCATAAAAGCTGCGCGCCATTGGCGTCATGTCGGCGGTTTCAAAATCCAAGGCAGGCGGGATAGGCATATCGAGCAATTCAGCAGCATGAGCGATCACGTCTTCGGGTGGGGCGGGATCGTCGTCACACATGTTGTAGATCGCACCGGGATTGGGCCGTTCGATCGATGCAGCAAGGATCTGTGCAATGTCTTCGACATGGATGCGGCTAAAGACTTGGCCCTGTTTGATGATGCGTCGCGCTGTGCCATTGCGCACTTTTGCAAACGGTCCACGACCGGGCCCGTAGATGCCAGCGAGACGAAAAATATGGAGAGGTAGCTGAGGGATCGTTTGCCAATCGGCCTCTGCCTCGACCCTTCCTAGGCCACGTTTTGTCGAAGGCGTCAGGGCGGTGTTTTCGTCCACCCAGTCGCCATTGTGGTCGCCATAGACGCCAGTTGTCGACAGATATCCCGCCCATTCTAGTTTTGGTGCGATCTCAGTAATTTCGTCTCTAAATTGGCGCAAAACGGGGTCACCTTCGGCGTCGGGCGCCGCAGAGATCAACAAGTGCGTTGCTGCATTCAGTGCCGGAGCGAGGTTCGCACCCGGCCAAACCCGAGGCTCAATTCCATCGGCCATCAATGTGGCTGCTTTGTCCTCGGACCGAGTGGTGCCGATGATACGCCAATCGAGTGGCAGGATCCGAGCAAGCGCTTGGGCTGAGTACCCGTGACCGAAAGAGAGCAGTGTTTTGGTCATTTTCCGGTCCAGACGGGATCGCGTTTTTCGGCAAATGCGCGAGCGCCTTCAAGCTGGTCGTCGCTGGTGTAAAGCCGCGCAATGCTGGGCAATTGCGATCGGGTAATACGGTTCATTGTGTCTTGGAATTTTGCGTCTTCCGCATCGCGAACGACTTCTTTGATGGCGGCATAAACAAGCGGGGGGCCCGATGCGAGAAGGCGGGCGAGTTCCCATGCTTGGTCCATGAGGTCACTACCGGGATAGACGTGATTGATCAGCCCCCAATTCAACGCCTCGGTTGTGTTGAACCAACGTCCGGTCAGCAGCAGTTCCATCGCGATGTGATAGGGAATGCGTTTCGGCAGCTTGACCGAGGCGGCATCAGCTACCGTGCCGGACCGGATTTCAGGAAGCGCAAAGCTGGCGTGATTGGCAGCGAGGATGATGTCCGCACTCAGCGCCAATTCGAGACCGCCGCCACAGCAGATACCATTGACCGCCGCGATGACGGGTTTGTTCAGGCCGGGTAATTCTTGAAGCCCACCAAAGCCACCCAGTCCATAATCCCCATCTACTGCGTCGCCATCTGCCGCTGCCTTGAGATCCCATCCTGGACAAAAGAATTTGTCGCCACCCCCTGTGATGATGGCCACACGCAGATCGGGATCATCGCGAAAATCGGCAAACACCTCGCCCATGATGCGGCTGGTTGCGAGGTCGATGGCGTTCGCCTTGGGGCGGTCTAGCGTAACCTCCAGAATGGCACCGTCGCGGCGGGTTTTGATCAGATTGGTCATGGCATGTCCTGTCGGATGAGAGCGTCTGCAACGACGCAGCGGGATTTTGTGCAGATCAAAGGGTTGATTTCCAGCTCTTCGAGCGTCTCTGCGTGTTTTGTGACATATGTTTGGATGCGGGCAAGCGTATCAAGCAATAGATCCAGATCAATCGGTTCACTACTGCGGTACCCAGTCAGAACAGGGTAGATCCGCAGCTGTTCAATAGCCCGTTTCAATGTGTCGCGCGAAGCTGGGATCAAGACCGAAGTGGTATCAGACATCAGTTCAGTTAGGGTGCCGCCCGCACCAACGGTCAAGACAAACCCGTGCGCAGGGTCTTTGACGACGCCGACCAAAAGTTCGACTAGTGCACCTGTGATCATCTCTTCTATACGGACGGGGCCGTCGCGGAGCGTTTGCAATGATTGGGCCAGCGCGGCCTGATCCGCGATGTTGAGGGCAAGCGCGTTTTCACCGGACTTGTGGGCAAGACCCATCACCTTGGCCACCACTGGAAAAGCTATGTTGGGCAGATCCGAGCGGTCACTCAAGATCACGCCATTGGGTGTGTCGAGACCTGCCGCAGTAAGGTTTGTTTTAGCCTGATGTTCAGATAGCGTTGGCCGTATCTGCGGTTCGGACGGAAGCAAAACTGCCTCATTTTCAGGCGTATTAGTAACTGAAGCGCTTACCGCAGCAAGGGTCTCTGACAGGCCCTGCATCGGGGCCACGCCTGAATTCATCAGTGTCTGGGCGACATCGGACGGCATCAACTCGGACAGCGTCGCGGTGATCGCAACAGGACCACCGGTCGCCTGTTGGACGTCAATCGCGGCACCTGTCGCACAGGTCCAATCGGTCGCATCCGTGGTCGGGTAGTCGACGATGCTCATCGTTAGCGCGACTTCGTCGCTATTGATCGCCGCCCATGCACTGGCCATCGCCGCCTGATCGCGCCAGATATACGTATGGTAATCGAGCGGATTGGCGAGCGCGACTTTGGGGCCGAGCGCTGCGCGGAGATCAGATGCCTGCGTGTCGTTGAGCGGTGGAAAGCCGACGCCGTAGTCCAGCGACAGATCTGCGGCCAATGACGCCTCGCCCCCTGAACAGCTAATCGACGCGATGTTGTGGGATTTGAGAGGTCCGGTGACATGCAAGAGTTTGAGCGCCTCAAGCAGTTCTGGAAGCGTCTTGACCCGTCCGATACCGAGCCGCGCCAAGAGAGCACCGGCGCCAGCATCACCACCGGCAAGCGAGGCGGTGTGAGAGACAGCCGCGGCTTGAGCTTGGGCGGATTTCCCAACCTTGAGCGCTACAAGAGGGATGTTCTTGGCCGCGGCCGTTTGGGCCAGTGCCTCCCATGCGCGCAGATCAGTGAACCCTTCGATGTGAAAGCCGATTGCAGTTACACGATCATCATCTAGCAGAGTTGTTGCGATCTCAGCCATCGAACTCTGGGCCATGTTCCCGCAGGTCACCATATAGGCAATGGGCAGGTGGCGTTGTTGCATCGTCAGGTTGATTGCGATGTTTGATGATTGGGTCAGAATGGCAACGCCGCGATCTACACGGGTCATGCCATGCTGGTCGGGCCACAAGATAGCACCATCAAGTGCATTGATGAATCCGTAGCAGTTCGGGCCAAGGATTGGCATGTCGCCCGCAGCGGCAAGAAGCCGTTGTTGAACGTCTGTACCGTTTGCGTCTTCTGCCTGAGCCTCGGCAAATCCGGATGCAAAGCACACGGCGCCGCCCGCGCCCATGCGCGCCAAACGCTCGACCGCACCAACGGTGGCGTCGCGGTTGATGCCGACGAATACGGCGTCGGGCGGTTCCGGCAGATCAGGCGCACCTTTGACCGCAGGCAGACCTGCGATCGTGGTTTTGCTAGGGTGAACGGGATAGATATTGCCCGAAAACCCGAGCATTTGTGCCTGTTTTATGACAGCCTCGCCCCATGCCCCACCGCCGATGACGGCGATGGATTTAGGGCGCAACAAGCGAGAGAGATCGCGCGCCATCGGGTCAGGCCCCGAGCGGGCGCAACAGGTCACGCGTGATGATGTGTCGCTGAATTTCTGACGTACCGTCCCAAATACGTTCAACCCGGGCATCGCGCCAGAACCGTTCGAGCGGATAGTCGTCCATTAGCCCCATGCCGCCATGAATTTGGATCGCTGCGTCTGTCACACGGGCAAGCATTTCACTGGCGTATAGTTTGGCGCTGGCGATCTCTCGGTTTGATGGTAGCTTTTGATCGAGCCGGTCTGCTGCTGCGAGTGTGAGCAAGTCTGCGGCGTCAATCTCGGTAATCATGTCGGCGATTTGAAATCCGACGCCCTGGAATTTGCCAATCGGCTGTCCGAATTGCTCGCGCTGTGCAGCGTAATCTAGCGCATAGTCAAACACGCGCCGCGCACGGCCGACACACATCGTCGCAACGGTGATACGAGTGGCGTAGAGCCATGTGTTCATGACTTCAAATCCGCCATCCACTTCACCCAAGACTTGGGCATCGGGCAGGCGACAGTCGTCAAATTCAAGGATCATGTTTTGGTAGCCGCGGTGCGAGACGGATTTATAGCCGTCACGAATGGTGAAACCGGGGGTGCCGCGATCTACGAGGAACGTTGTGATCCGCTTTTTGGGTCCTCGTGGGGTCTGATCCTCGCCAGTGGCAACAAAGACGATCACAAAATCGGCGTGTTCGGCACCAGAGATAAAGTGTTTAGTGCCGTTGAGAACCCAATCGCCCCCGTCACGCACCGCACTGCATTTCATGCCGCGGACATCCGAACCCGCACCTGGTTCGGTCATGGCGAGCGCATCCATTCTCTCACCACGTACAGCAGGCATCAGATAGCGTTCGATTTGGTCATCCTTGCAGGCCATCAGAATGTTCTGCGGACGACCAAAGAAGTGGTTGAGCGCCATTGAGCCACGTCCCAGTTCGCGTTCTACCAGCGCGAAATCGACATGGTTTAGGCCGGCACAACCGACGTTTTCAGGAAAGTTACAGGCGTAGAAACCTAGCTCGATCGTCTTGCGTTTGATCTCTTGTGCGATCTCTGTGGGGACTGTGCCGGTACGTTCAACAAGCTCTTCGTGGGGGTAGATTTCGTTTTCGACAAAGCTGCGGACAGTGTCTGCAATCATGATTTGTTCGTCGTTTAGGCCATAGGTGGACATAGCAGAACCTTTTGAAAAGAGTGAAATTAGGCAGTGTTAGAGCCTATTTCGCCGTCCCAAACGCCGTGTACTGGTCCATTTTGTAAGATCATCGCAAAAGTTCATTTGCAGACCTTTGCAGGTGTTGGGTCATTGTGCATAGTTTGACCCTTCTTCATCGAGGATCAACCGCAGCTCGGCGAGGTGCCGCGCGTCCTGGTCAGGATAGCCCTCTAGTTCTTGGGCGGTTTTCTCAGCAATATCATCGGGCAGTACGCGCAATGGTTGACCGGTTTGAAGCGCGCGAATGTAGGTTTCGGCGGCGCGTTCAAAATAATAGAGCCGGTTAAAGGTTTCTGCGATGGTGTCGCCGATAATCATGATGCCGTGGTTGCCCATGATCATGACCTTTTTGCGTGGGTCAACAAACAGTGCTGCGCAACGCTCGCCTTCTTCTTCAAACGCCAAACCGCCATAGCCGTCATCGATCACATAGCGGTTAAAGAACGTGGCACAGTTCTGATCGATCGGAGGAAGGCGACTGTCTGCAAGGCTTGCTAGAACGGTCGCGTGGATCGAGTGCACGTGCATCGCGCATCGTGCATGGCGGCAATGCCGGTGGATACCGCCGTGCAAACCCCATGCGGTGGGGTCAGGTGCGTCGGGGCCAGACAACGTCTCGGGATTGTTGGCATCCACTGTGATCATGTCAGACGCTTTGATTCGCGAAAAATGCATCTGATTTGGGTTCATCAAGAATTGGGTGCCGTCTTCGTTGATGGCAAAGGAAAAGTGGTTGGCCACCCCTTCGTGGAGGTTCAGCCGCGCGGTCCAGCGAAACGCGGCGGCAAGGTCAACACGTTCGGCCCAATGATCCATATTCGGGTGCAAGTGCGTGACAGACATGATGCTCTCCTTTTGTTCGATGCCAGCGTCGCAGGAGAATCGTGGCGGCGCTAGTGAAAATGCGACAGAGGGTGTTGGATTTGGGTCTTGAAGACTGTGCGCGAATGGCCGAACGTTGGCTATGGAAAACACAACACCTAAAACTTGGGCCGAAAGTGCCGCGACATTGGTCGCGGTCGCATCGGGACGCGCCGCCGCTGATCTGGTGATCCGTGCAGGGCAGGTCGTAAATGTTCACACGCGCGAAGTGCTAATTTGGCAGATTGCGATTGCCGAAGGGCGGTTCGCCTATGTCGGGCCTGATGCGAGCCACTGTATCGGCAAAAACACGAGGATCATTGATGCCGACGGGCGGTATGTAATCCCCGGTTTGTGCGATGGTCATATGCATATTGAAAGTGGGATGCTCACCCCAGCCGAGTTTTCGGCAGCTGTGATCCCCCATGGTACGACGACGATGTTCACCGATCCACATGAGATTGCCAATGTATTGGGTCTGCGTGGTGTTCGTCTGATGCATGACGAAGCTCTTATGCAGCCAATCAATGTGTTTACCCAAATGCCAAGCTGTGCGCCCTCTGCGCCGGGGTTAGAGACGACAGGCTATGAAATTGGTCCCGACGACGTGACCGAGGCAATGGGTTGGCCCGGTATCATCGGATTGGGCGAGATGATGAATTTCCCGGGCGTGTCGAATGGCAGCCAACAGATGCTGGCCGAGATTGCGGCGACCCAAAACGCTGGCAAGACGGTCGGTGGGCATTATGCGTCGCCCGATTTGGGACCAGCATTTCATGCCTATGTTGCTGGTGGGCCTGCTGACGATCACGAAGGGACTTGTGA
Source organism: Thalassobium sp. R2A62 (assembly GCF_000161835.1). Lineage (GTDB taxonomy): Bacteria > Pseudomonadota > Alphaproteobacteria > Rhodobacterales > Rhodobacteraceae > Thalassobium. The sequence goes on along the minus strand of NZ_GG697169.2, from coordinate 2,295,584 downwards.
GGATGACGCTGTCGCGCGTGTTCGTCAGGGGATGAGGTCGATGATGCGATTGGGCAGCGCATGGTATGATGTCGAGACCCAGATCACCGCGATCACGGAACGGGGTCTGGATCCGCGCAACTTTATTCTATGCACTGACGATTGCCATTCTGGCACGCTGGTTAACGATGGGCACATGAACCGCGTTGTGCGCCATGCGATTGCGTGTGGATGCGATCCGCTGATTGCGTTGCAAATGGCGACGATCAACACCGCGACACATTTCGGGCTGGAACGGGAATTGGGCAGCATCGCGCCAGGGCGCCGAGGAGATCTGATCCTGACGTCGGATCTAGAGACCTTGCCGATAGAGCATGTCATCGCACGGGGGCAAACGGTGGCGCAAAATGGTGAAATCGCCGTGAGCTGTCCGCACCTCGATTGGCCAGAAGATGCACGGCAAACCGTCCACCTAGGTAAGACATTGAGCAAGGATGATTTTACAATCAAATCCACACGTGAGGTGGAAACAGCGCGCGTTATTGGCGTTGTCGAGAACCAAGCGCCAACCAAAGCGCTGACCGCTGAAATGATTGTCGAAAACGGCACTGTTTCAGCGCAAAACGGGATTTCTCAGATTGCCCTCGTTGAACGGCATCAGGGCACGGGTGGGGTCGTGAACGGCTTTGTCAGCGGGTTTGGTTACCAAGGCGACATGGCGATTGCGTCGACAGTCGCGCATGACAGTCACCATATGATTGTGGTTGGCAACAGTCGCCAAGACATGGCTCTGGCTGCAAACCGTTTGGGTGAAGTTGGCGGCGGTGTGACCGTTTGGAAAGATGGCAAAGAATTGGCTTTGGTTGAGTTGCCGATCGCCGGTCTTATGTCCGACAGTCCCGCGATCGAGGTGGCGGCAAAGGCAGACAAGATGGTGGCCGCAATGGTCGATTGCGGATGCACACTAAACAACGCGTATATGCAACATTCGTTGCTTGCTCTTGTGGTGATCCCAGAGCTTCGGATTTCTGATTTGGGGTTGGTGGATGTGACCACTTTTGAGCTAACTGAATTATTTGAGGAACCCACGACGTGATGACTGACCAAAACTTGCCTGTTGAATGCCCCAATGTAGCGGCACCCCAGAACTTTTTGGATCCGACGGCAGCAGTTGTTCGGCTGCGCGAGATTTATGAACAGTCCACTCGGTTCTTGAGCGAGCGTTTTAGTGATGTCCTCAACAACGGAGCGACGGGTCGTCGGTTTCGGGCATTCTACCCCGAGATCAGACTAACCACGACAAGCTATGCGGCGTCTGACAGCCGGCTTTCGTTTGGCCATGTCGCAACACCCGGTACCTATGCAACGACGGTGACCCGCCCTGATCTGTTTGAAGGGTATTTGATCCAGCAGATCGCGCTGTTGATGGAAAACCACGATGTCGATGTCACGATTGCTGCATCGACAACACCGATCCCTGTGCATTTCGCGGTCGCAAACGATGATAGTGTCACAATCCCACAAAACGGTGCCATGGATTTCACGTTGCGGGACGTGTTTGACGTGCCGGACCTATCGACCACCAACGATGACATTGTAAACGGCACTGGCGTTATGAACCCCGATGGTTCTGGCCCACTTGCGCCATTTACGGCGCAGCGCGTGGATTATTCGCTGGCACGTTTGTCGCATTACATGGCCACGGACCCATCACATTTTCAGAACCACATTTTGTTCACGAACTATCAATTTTATGTGGAAGAGTTTGAAGCATATGCACGTGCGCAGTTGGCCGATCCCAACAGCGGCTACACAAGCTTTGTCGGGCCGGGGAATGATGTCATCACCGATCCGAAACAGCCGATGAACACACCTGACAAATTGCCCCAAATGCCGACGTATCATCTGACGCGCGAAGGGCAGGGCGGCATCACGCTGGTCAACATTGGTGTGGGGCCGTCGAACGCAAAGACGGCGACAGATCACATTGCGGTTCTGCGGCCTCATGCGTGGCTGATGGTTGGGCATTGTGCGGGTCTGCGGAACTCTCAAAGCCTTGGCGATTTTGTGCTCGCCCACGCCTATCTGCGCGAGGATCACGTGTTGGATGATGACCTACCAGTTTGGGTGCCGATTCCTGCACTGGCCGAGATCCAAATTGCATTGGAAACTGCTGTGGCCAAAGTGACAGCGCTAGAAGGTTACGAGTTAAAGCGGATCATGCGGACGGGTACAGTTGCGACAATCGATAACCGCAACTGGGAACTGCGTGATCAATCAGGACCTGTGCAACGACTGAGCCAGTCCCGAGCTGTCGCGCTGGACATGGAAAGTGCGACGATCGCCGCCAATGGTTTCCGGTTTCGCGTGCCCTATGGCACACTGTTATGTGTGAGTGACAAGCCGCTGCACGGAGAGCTCAAGCTGCCCGGAATGGCGTCCGATTTCTACAAAACTCAGGTGTCACGGCATTTGCAAATCGGCATCCAAGCGATGGAACAGCTGCGCGAAATGCCGCTGGAACGCATCCACAGCCGCAAGTTGCGCAGTTTTGAAGAGACCGCGTTCCTCTAAAAAGCAAAAAATCGCCAAAAAACCACATTTTTTTGCGGCGAGCATTCGACATATCGTTGTGGTGTGACACCAGATACGGTTACAAATGCTGTAGTGAGGCCCAAATTGTGCGGGCAGATTAGGGAGACCAGAAAATGGTGAAACCAATGACAAAGACCCAGCTCGTCGCGGCGCTGGCCGAGGAAATGGGCGCAGACAAGAAAGCAGCAGGCGCAGCCCTGGATGCAGTATGCAACTTGATCACAACAGAAGTGTCCGGAGGTGGTGCCGTTACTCTTCCTGGCGTTGGCAAGATTTATTGCCGTGAGCGTCCAGAGCGCATGGTGCGTAACCCAGCAACGGGTGAGCAGATCAAGAAAGACGCTGACAAGGTCGTCAAAATGACAATCGCCAAAGCGTTGAAAGACAGCGTGAACGGCTAAGTCGTTTGGGGGTTGCCCCCCAATAGAGTTTTTAAGAGGGTCGCCATAACTGGCGGCCCTTTTTCGTGAGGCGAAAGCGTGGATTTCAAGTCGATCTTTCTAGGTTTGGTGTTCGTGTTTCTGTGGTCGTCCGCGTTCACGTCCGCACGGATGATCGTGATGGACGCACCGCCCTTTGCCGCTCTGGCGATACGGTTCGTATTGTCGGGTGTCGTAGGATTGATGATCGCGCGATGGATGGGCCAAAGCTGGCGACTGACGCCTGCGCAATGGCGGGCGACGGTGATCTTTGGGATTTGTCAAAACACCATCTATTTGGGTCTCAATTTTTACGCAATGCAAACGGTCGAAGCCTCGCTCGCGACGATCATCGCGGCGGCGATGCCTTTGGCTGTCGCTGTGATTGGCGTGGTCGTATTGCGTGACCGTCTACCGCTGTTGGGAATCGTCGGTTTGATCGCGGGGATCACCGGTGTCGCGATCATTATGAGCGCGCGCATCAGTGGCGGCGTCGATCTGATTGGCGTTGCGTTGTGCTTTGTCGCGATGGTGTCATTGGCTGTGGCTACATTGATGGTGCGCAGTGCGTCGTCGGGTGGAAATCTGATGACAGTGGTTGCGATGCAAATGTTGCTGAGCGCTGCGCTGCTTGCAGTCGTGTCTGGCTTGACCGAGTTCCCAATCACGGTGAACTGGACGCCGCGGCTGATTACCGCATTTCTCTACACGACGTTTTTCCCCGGTCTATTGGCGACGTGGATTTGGTTCGTCCTCGTTGGTTGTATTGGCGCCGTCAAAGCGGCGGCTTACCACTTTCTCAACCCAGTGTTCGGGGTCGCTGTAGCGGCGGTGCTGTTGGGCGAGGCATTGAGCTGGCTAGACTTTGTAGGGGTGTTGATCATCGCAGGCGGAATTCTGGCCGTGCAATTGTCAAAACAACAAAAGCTGCCTTAGCCGATTGATCCTTGGTTCTCTCCGACCTGACCGCGGTGCATCAGTATGTGATCCAGCAGAACGCAGGCCATCATGGCCTCGCCCACAGGAACAGCGCGGATGCCAACGCAGGGGTCATGACGCCCCTTGGTGATGATGTCGGTTTCTTGCCCAGACTTGGTGATCGTCTTGCGAGGGGTTGTGATCGATGACGTCGGCTTTACAGCAAAACGCACGACGACGTCTTGACCTGTGGAGATTCCACCAAGAATGCCGCCAGCGTGGTTGTCAGAATAGATCGGGCCGTCTGGCCCCATGCGAATTTCATCGGCGTTGTCAGTACCCATCAAAGTGGCGGCAGCCATACCTTCGCCAATTTCGACACCTTTGACGGCGTTGATCGACATCATGGCAGCGGCCAGATCAGTGTCTAGCTTGGCATAAATTGGTGCGCCAAGCCCGATTGGCATGTTGCGGGCCGTGACTTCTATGACTGCACCCACGCTGTTTTGCGATTTGCGAATGCCGTCTAGGTAGGCTTCCCATTCCGTGGCTGCGTCATTGCTGGGCACCCAGAACGCGTTTTGGCCAATGGCGTCCCAGTCGAATGCATCACGGTCAATATGCTTCTCTCCCATCTGCACCATGTAGCCGGTGATTTTCAGATCGGGGGCCAGTATTTTGATCGCCTCGCGGGCAATGCCGCCAGCCGCAACACGGGACGCTGTTTCGCGCGCCGAGGACCTGCCACCACCGCGGTAGTCGCGGATCCCGTATTTTTGCCAATAGGTAATATCGGCATGACCCGGGCGGAATTTCTCGATGATATCGCCATAGTCCTTGGACCGCTGATCAGTGTTTTCGATCAGCAGTTGGATCGGAGTGCCAGTGGTCACACCTGCAAATACTCCAGACAGGATTTTGACGGCGTCCGGTTCTTTGCGCTGGGTTACGTTTTTGCCGGTGCCGGGTTTGCGCATATCCAGCCAGTGCTGCAGAATCTCAGGCGTGACGGGCACGCCCGGAGGGCATCCGTCAACGGTCGCACCAATGGCGGGTCCGTGGCTTTCGCCCCAAGTGGTGACACGGAAGAGGTGGCCGAAGCTGTTGTATGACATGACACGTATCCTTTGCCCTTTTTGGATTAAGCGGTTGGCGCGCTGCTCTCAAGCGGTTTTGGCACGCGGGCTTGATGCTGTGTCCAATTGGCGCTAGATCAATTCGTACCTCGGGGGGCCATCCGAGCGATTGGATGGCTGAGATGCAATGATGCGGACCCGTTGAACCTGAACCGGTTAAGACCGGCGGAGGGAAGGTAAGACATTGTTCTTTCCCCACCTGCGTCTGGCTATTTTGGAGAGAGACATGAAATACGTTTTGACTTCTGTAGCGGGACTGATGTTTGCGACCACGGCTGTGGCGGACACTCCTGTACTGACAGTATATGCCCCTGACTACTTTGGCTCTGAGTGGGGTCCTGGCCCTGCGATCGAGGCTGCATTCGAGGCAGAATGCGCCTGTGATTTGGAATTTGTGACAGGCGATGTACTGCCTCGGTTGCTGCTAGAGGGCGCACGGACGGATGCTGATGCCGTGATTGGTCTGAACACTGACGTGACCAAAAAGGCCCGCGAGAGCGAGCTGTTTGGCCCACACGGATTGGACACAACCGACCTGACAATGCCGATTGAATGGACGGACGACACGTTTGTTCCGTTCAACTGGAGCTATGTCGCATTCATCTACGACAACACAAAGATCGACACGCCCCCTACCAGCTTTGACGCATTGCTCGAGATGGCAGACGTGAAACTGGTCATTCAAGACCCGCGGTCATCGGCCTCTGGTCTGGCGCTGCTGTTGTGGGTCAAAGCGGTCTATGGCAAAGAGGCTGGAGCCGCTTGGGAAAAGATGGCGCCACAGATTCTGACTGTGACCCAAGGCTGGTCCGAGGCGTACGGCATGTTCACCGATGGCGAAGCAGACATGGTTCTGTCTTATACAACGTCACCGGCCTATCATCTGATTGCCGAGGATGACGCGACCAAATCGGCCGCAATCTTTGACGAAGGTCATTATTTCATGGCCGAGGTCGTGGGTAAGATCGCAACGACGGATCAGCCAGAGCTGACAGATCAGTTCATGGCGTTCATCCTGTCGGAGGCGTTCCAGTCGATCATTCCAGAGGGCAACTGGTCGTTCCCTGCAAAGCTCGACGCATCCAGGTTGCCAGAGAAGTTCGGCCTGTTGGGTATGCCTGAGACAGCAATCTTCTACGACGAAAACGAAGCAGATGCATTGCGCGAACCGGCGCTGGACGAGTGGCTCGCCGCCCTGTCCCGTTAAACCGCCGCTACGGTGGCTGGACCGGAGCGGCATGCGCCGCTCTGGTTCTATTCCTGACGCTGGGTACATTGATCGCTGTTGCGATGCGTGCTGAAGGGGCGTCAGCATTGCGGCCCAATGATTGGGCTGCTGTTCGTTTCACAATTTGGCAGGCGGTTGTTTCAGCGGCGATCAGTGTTGTGCTGGCCGTTCCGGTTGCGCGTGCGCTGGCGCGGCGGCAATTCTGGGGACGTGGCGCGTTGATCACCATCCTTGGGGCGCCATTTATCCTACCTGTGATTGTCGCCGTTTTGGGATTGATTGCGGTTTTCGGTCGGTCTGGTGTCTTGGCCTCGGTCATGGGTTGGCCGATCTCGGTCTTTGGCATTCATGGCGTGATCTTGGCGCATGTGTTTTTTAACCTGCCGTTGGCGACGCGGTTGATCCTGCAAGGGTGGCTATCGATCCCCGCCGAACGGTTCAAACTGGCGGCCTCGTTGGGTGCAGATGTGGGGGTCGTGTTGGAACGCCCTATGTTGCGCGATGTGGTGCCGGGGGCGTTCATGGTCATCTTTTTGATCTGCCTGACCAGCTTTGCCATTGCGCTCACATTGGGCGGTGGGCCGCGCGCGACAACGGTTGAATTGGCAATCTATCAGGCTTTTCGGTTCGAATTCGATCTTGGCAAAGCAGCGAGCCTTGCAGGGATCCAAGTCCTGTTGTGCGTTATGGGTGCGGCGCTGTCATTATGGGTCGCAGTCCCTAAGATGTCGGGCGTCGGCTTGGATCGAACAGTGCGCCGCTGGGACGGCGGTCACTGGGGTATCGATGCTTTTTGGCTTGGGATAATCACTGTTTTCCTATGCCTTCCTTTGATCTTGATTGTGCTCGACGGTGCTTCGAGCGTGTCTGCTTTGCCCAACAGCGTTTGGGATGCAGCGATGCGATCGGTGGTCATCGCGGTACTTTCGGCGTTTCTGGCATTGGCCGTTTCCTTGTCGTTGGCAGTTTGGATTGTTCAGTTGCCGTGCAAGACGGGGCGCTGGGTCGAAGGGATGGGATTTTTGCCCCTGACGATGTCACAACTGGTGATGGGAACTGGGTTGTTTCTGATCATTTTTCCTTTTGCCAAACCTAGCGATTTGGCGCTGGTGGTGACTGGGTTGGTCAACGCAGTTGCCACTGTACCGTTCGCCCTGCGCGTTTTGGTTCCAGCCGTTCGCGACGTTGAGCAGGGATATGGCAGATTGGCGGATGCACTGGGGCTGCGGGGATTGGCGCGGTTGCGGTTCCTTATCTTGCCAAGGATGCGCAGGCCATTGGGGTTTGCAGGCGGGCTGGCCGCCGCGCTGAGCATGGGTGATCTTGGGGTGATCGCGCTCTTTGCTGTGCCGGGTGGTGCGACATTGCCGATGGCGGTCTACCGATTGATGAGTGCCTACCGCATGGAAGAGGCTGCAGGGGCGGCGCTGGTCCTGCTGGCGCTAAGCCTATTGTTGTTCTGGTTGTTTGATAGAGGAGGTCGCGCCGATGCTGAGACTTGAGGCTGTGAAAGTTGTACAGGGCGCGTTTTCGTTGGATGCGAACCTCAGCGTTGCCGCTGGTCAGCGCGTGGCCGTGATCGGCCCCAGCGGTTCGGGGAAATCAACGCTGTTGAACGTGGTCGCTGGGTTTGTTGATTTGACGCAAGGCCGGATCTTTTGGGACGGCGTGCAGATTGATGGGGTGGCACCCCATGCGCGACCGATTGGCTTTGTCTTTCAGGACAATAATCTGTTCCCGCATTTGACTGTGGCACAAAACGTTGGACTGGGAATCGCGCCCAAGCTGCGCCTGTCGGATGCGCAAACTGTTGATGTTGAGAATGCGTTGGCCCGAGTTGGATTGGGCGGCATGGGTGCGCGCAAACCGTCCGAGCTGTCTGGAGGGCAACAAAGCCGCGTCGCGTTGGCCCGTTTGGTATTGTCCCGCGCACCGTTGGTTTTGTTGGACGAGCCGTTTGCAGCACTTGGTCCCGCGCTCAAAGTCGAGATGATGGATTTGCTGGTCGAGGTGTTGGTCGAAACCGGGGCGGCAATGCTGATGGTCACGCACGATCCACAAGACGCGCGACATATCGCGGATCAGGTGATCCTAGTGATTGAGGGCGTTGCTGATGCTCCGGTGGCGACAGACGCGCTGTTTGCAAATCCGCCCGCAGCCTTGGCCGCCTATTTGGGTTAGGCGACTGACGCGTGTGTTTGGGTGATAGCAAGCGTTGCAGACGCGGCCTCGCGACCTTTGGTGACAAAGTGATCGCTGTAGATTGCCATGTGATGGTCTGTCTCTTGGAAATGATGCGGTGTGAGCGAAACCGAGAGGACAGGAACCCCTGTTTTCATGCCCGCCTGCATCAATCCATCAACCACAGCTGCGGCAACAAAATCATGGCGGTAGATGCCACCATCAACGACAAGCGCAGCACAGATCACGGCATCGTAGCGGCCTGTTTCAGCAAGCTTTTGCGCCATCAGAGGCATTTCGAATGCGCCCGGGACATCATAGACGTCGATGTCGGTCGCTGGGATCAGCTCTTGGAAACCAGCCAAAGACTGATCGACAATATCAGAGTGCCAGTTCGCCTTGACGAATGCATAGCGGATGTGCGTCATTTCTTAGCTCCTTTGGCCCATCAAACACGTCACCAGAGGCGATCACGATCCAACTGATTCCACAGAATGCGGGGCCAAAGATCGTTCTCTTTCATCCAGACTATACTGTCGGCTCGGGCATCTCACCCGATCTGCTGACCCTCGATTGAGGCGCTCGCGGGCTCATGTTTCCATATACCGCCGGTGGGGAATTTCGCCCCGCCCTGAGAACAGTTTCTATCTGACGTGCGGGGGGCGGATTCGCAAGGCGCATGCGGACGCTTTGACGTCGAGTTACGACATCCCGTTGCGTCGCGATATGGGGGGCCAAGAAAAAGGCCCCCGACGATGACGTCAGAGGCCTAGAAACATCAGCAGTTTAGGCTGTGCCTATTTCTTTTTGCCTTTGTGTGGCGCCCAGAGCTTCTTGTTCGTGAGGTAGAGCAACACGGACAAAAGCGTCAGGAAAATCACACCAGTCATGCCTGCCTGTTTACGTGCAGCGAGCTTGGGCTCGGCTGTCCACATCAGGAAGGCTGCGACGTCTATGGATACATCCTCGAGCGAAGCAGAGTGACCGTCAGCATATTCTACGTCATCGCCATAGAGAGGCTGTGACATGCTGATCCAGCTGCCAGGGTATTTGTGGCTGCCGTCTTCGTTCTTGCATTCGTCAGGATAGCCGCCGACTGCAAATACGGTGTTGTAAGAGCCGTCCATGTCGTCAGGTGCGCAAGAGGGTGGATCTTCGTAACCGGTCAACAGTGACGCGATATACTCGGGGCCGCCCATGCCATTGAGGAACTGGTTGATGCCAAGACCGTAAGGTCCGTGGAAACCAGCGCGTGCTTTGGCCATCAATGACAGGTCTGGTGCTGCGGCAGATGTCACAGCAGGGAAGTTGTCAGATGGGATGGCTGGGCGGAAGTCGCCTTCGCCATCAAACAGGGTTGGGTCCCAGACTTCGTAGAAATCTGCGTATGCGCGAACCTGATCTTCGGGCAGGCCGGGGCCGCCGTCATCATGCAGGGTGCGAAGAGGCACAAATTTCAGACCGTGACAGGCCGAACAGATTTCAGTGTAGACCTGAAGGCCACGCTGAAGCTGCATCTGGTCGTATGTGCCGAACATACCCTCAAAAGAGAATTCGTAGTTCGTCACGTGAGAGTCGCCACCGCCAGCAGCAAGAGCTGGCGATGCAGCGAAGCCCAAAGCCACGGCAGCGGAGAGTGTGAGTGTACGGATCATTTGCTTGTGGTCCTTTCTCACTCGGCCGGTGTCGGAGCGGCTGCAGATGCTGCATCGTCCGATGTGCCGTAGTGGGCGTTAAAGTCGTCTTCGATCGTTGCCGGTGGTGTCATTGGCTTTTCGATCACACCCAAGAGTGGGAGGATGACCAAGAAGTATGCGAACCAGTAGGCGGACGCGATCAAAGAGATCGTTGCAAAGGGTTCTTCTGCGGGCATCGCGCCGGCCCACATCAGGACAAAGAAGTCCACGACGAGAAGGGCGAACCACCATTTGAACATTGGGCGATAGCGACCCGAACGGACTGACGACGTGTCGAGCCATGGTGCCAATGCCATCACAGCAATCGCGCCGAACATCGCGAGCACACCAAAGAACTTGGCGTCGATGATGCCGAACGAGATCCACTCAGCGAACATCACAACCCATACTTCGGCGGTGAAGGCACGCAGGATCGCGTAGAATGGCAAGAAGTACCATTCTGGAACGATGTGTGCAGGCGTCGCCAAAGCGTTTGCTTCAATGTAGTTGTCTGGGTGGCCGAGGTAGTTTGGCATAAAGCCAACAACAGCCACAAAGACGACCATGATGATGGCCAAAGCAAAGAGGTCCTTGATCACGAAGTACGGCCAGAATGGCAGTGTGTCGCGCTCAGCTTCTTCTTTCGAGGTCCGGCGAACTTCAACACCAGTTGGATTGTTGTTGCCTGTGGTATGGAACGCCCAGATGTGGACGATCACGAGACCAGCGATGATGAAGGGCAGCAGGTAGTGCAGCGAGAAGAAGCGGTTCAGTGCGGGTTGACCCACAGCTGATGCACCCAATAGCCATGTCTGCAGTGCTTCACCCACGAATGGGATCGCACCAAACAAGCCGGTGATAACAGCCGTACCGTGGAAGGACATCTGGCCCCAAGGCAGAACGTAGCCCATGAACGCAGTCCCCATCATCAAGAGATAGATGAGCATGCCGATGATCCATGTGACCTCGCGTGGTGCCTTGTAGGAACCATAGTAGAGGCCGCGGAAGATGTGGGCGTAGACCGCAACAAAGAACAACGAGGCGCCGTTCATGTGGAAGTAGCGGATCATGTGGCCGCCGTTCACGTTGCGCATGATGTGTTCGATCGATGCGAACGCCATATCAACGTGCGGTGTATAGTGCATAACCAGCACGATGCCGGTGATGATCTGAAGCGCGAGTGTGAATGTCAGGACGATGCCCCAGATCCACATCCAGTTCAGGTTTTTTGGAGTCGGGATCATCAGTGTGTCATAGAGCAGGCCGATGACGGGAAGGCGCTTCTGCATGCCTTTGGTGAAGTCGGACTTCGGTTCGTAGTGATCGTGGGGTATACCGCCCATAATTTCTCTCCTTAACCGAGTTTGATTGTGGTTTCGTCAGCGAATTCCGCGACGGGGACCAAGAGATTGGTGGGAGCCGGACCTTTGCGGATGCGGCCGGCTGTATCGTAGTGTGAACCGTGGCACGGGCAAAACCAGCCGCCAAAGTCACCAGCACCGTCACCGAGAGGTACACAGCCAAGGTGTGTACAAACACCCATCATAACCAACCATTCGTCGTTTTCGCCGAGTGCACGGTTTTCATCAGTCGCAGGAGCTGCGGCATCGATGTTCTCGTTTGCAGCCATTCCGTCAGGCAATGCCGCGACATCAACAGCGCGAGCCTCTTCGATTTCGGCTTCTGTCCGGTAGCGGATGAAAACAGGTTTACCCTGCCACAGCACTGTTAGCTGTGTGCCAGGGGCAATGTCGCCTACATCAACACGGATCGAGGCAAGCGCCTGAACGTCCGCGGAAGGGTTCATTTGGTTCACGAGGGGCCAAACCGCCATACCCGTTGCTACAGCGCCCGCACCTGCGGTGGCGTAGTAAAGGAAATCGCGGCGAGTGCCCTGATGGTCGTCTGCGTGTGACATGGGCCGATGTGTCTCCGTCTGGTTGGGCAAGCGCCCATAGTTAACTGGTCCGTATCAATACGAACTGGCATTGCCGCGCTACTTAGCGATGTTGATGAGCCGGGTCTAGACGACAATGCGGCGCAGGGCGGCGGAAATGTAGATAATTGGCCGTCTTGGTCGCGAATCGTTGAAATCGGGTCAAAAAACGGCATGTGACTGAATCTTGTGGGATGTGGTCACGTGACTGCTTTAAGATTCGCAAAGGCCCGTGTTCACCATGAATTTACGTTTGATGAGGGATATTTGGCGTTAGAATCCCCTGAGCCGCGTATTGCCGCGGTGCAGGGTCACGTGTATGCAAGGGCTAAGCCCTTGGGAAAGATTGAGATCATGACGTTTCGCACAACTTTTATCGCTCTGACTGCAGCAATTGCTGGCACCAGTGCTGTGGCCGAGACCGAGCTCAGCTTTTACCTTGGTGCGCAGACATCGCCGCACAGCCGGGTCGTCGGATCGAACGCAGGCGGTGATTTTGACGAGCTGATCGGCTGGGAAGGTCGCAGTGCAGATGCACCCCCCTATTACGGTGTGCGTGCAACGTGGTGGAAGAATGACACCTTGGGATTTGGTATCGAACTGAACCATGCCAAAGTCTACGCACCAGATGACGAAGCTGCAGCCGCTGGATTTGACAACGTTGAATTCACTGACGGCTTGAACATTCTGACTGTGAACACGATGCGCCGCTGGCCTGATCGTTGGGGTAACTTTACGCCCTATGTTGGCGCGGGCATTGGTTTGGCCATTCCACACGTCGACGTGGACGATGGCACAAACGAAACATTCGAATACCAAGTCACAGGTCCTGCTGTGATGGGTGTTGCGGGTGCCAAGTATGACATCACGGATCAGTGGGCTGTATTTGGTGAATACAAGTTTACGTATTCACAGAACGAAGCCGAGCTAGAGGGTGGTGGCACGCTTGAGTCGGACATCATCACGAATGCTTTGAACGTCGGCGTTTCGTTCAACTTTTGAATCGATAAAGTTCGGTTAGCCGTCTTTGGCGTCCGACACGTCGTGCATTATTGTGCCGACCGTGGCGCGTTCAGACCCTATTCCATCCGAAACCACATGTCCTGCTGCGGCGTGACGCACAGCGTCGGGTATGTTGTGTGACAATTTCCAAGTACCGTCGATTTCTGTGATCGCCATTTCACAGGGCACAATCGCGCGCATCATCCGGTCCATCACCCCATCCGTCATTTTCGATGTGGTCCATGGGGTTTGGGGGGTCAGTTGTTCTTCGAAGTGAGCGGATTGACGGTCCAGCATTGGGTGCAACTCGTCTGGCTCCATCAGACGCAACGTGCCCCCAAAGATGCACCGCGATATAGTTCCACGTCGGCACTTGGTAAGGGACACCGTACCAATCGGGCGAGATATAGCTGTCAGGGCCGGACACTGCGATCACGCATGGCTGTGGTTCGGTGGTTGCGCGCGCAATAGGGTAGGGCCGAAACAAATGCAGATGCGCGATTTTGGCGCCAGGTGACAAAAGAAACGGCACATGGGCCAAGAGCGGGCCATCAACCACATTCATCGACAGCACGCCAAAGGCGCGATCGCGGGCAAAGTGGGCATTGCGATCGGCGGGTGTTCCGCGAAAAATCTTGTTGGGGTGCGTGTTGGCCTCTCCTTACGGAAAGAGAACGGTATTCGCGTCCAATTGCCAAGGGGGGTATTTTGTCATGATACCGGCAAAGAGCGGCATCTCAAGAAACTGGTCCAACCACTTGATCAGGTGCGGGCCGTTTGTTTCGTCAAATAGCGGACGATCAATGTTCGCAAACTGCCTGACGAAGGGTGCGATAGCTGCATCAGCAAGGGCAAAGTGATCGCCAGCGAGATAGGAAGTATCCGCCAGTCGCACGTTAAGCTCATCAAGGAAAACGGCGGCTTTGGCGCGTTCTTCGGTAGGGTCACTCTGGTGACGGTTCTGGTACTTGGTCCGATCCAGCGCGGCTTTGAATGGGCCGTCGGCCGTTGAAATCAAACCCAGCGCTGTGTCGCGATTTTCGAGCCATCTCAGCGGGTCGTTTTGTTCCAGTGCCCAGATCATCACATCAAGCGATTCGTCGATGACCAGATCACGGTCCTTGACGCAGGGAACAGTACCACTGGGAGATGTCGCCAGAAACTCGGGGTTCTTGTCGCGCAGGAGAATTTCGCGCAGCTCGGTTTGCACCTCTGATACAACCAGCGCCAACCGTGCGCGCATCGCGTAGGGGCAGCGACGAAACGAGTAGAGAATAGGCAGTATCATGCGGTCAACTGGTCACCGTCGAGGCCGGTGATGTTGGTGGTGACAATGGATCCTTCGACCTGTGGTTTAGAAAACTGAACTGGTGTGAATTGTTCAGTGCGTCCCATGTTCGGGTTTTCCATCAGGACATGATGGGTCCTGTCCAGCTGTGCGTTCAGGTGGGTTTGTACCGCCGCCGCACCAGCCTCGCGCAGGCGCGCCGCGCGTTCTTTGATCACTTTGCCATTCACAGCGGGCATCTTGGCCGCGGGTGTGCCGATCCGCGCAGAGTATGGAAAGACATGGAGCCATGTGAGGTGGCAATCCTCAACCAGACGCAACGAGTTTTCAAAATGCGCGTCCGTTTCGGTCGGAAAGCCCGCGATGATATCAGCACCAAAGGTCATCTCGGGTCGCAGCTTGCGCGCGTCTTCGGAAAAACGGATCGCGTCGTCGCGCAGGTGCCGACGTTTCATCCGTTTCAAGATCAGGTCGTCGCCATGTTGTAGGCTCAGATGAAGGTGCGGCATGAGACGTGGTTCGGTCGCGATGGCCTGCATCAAGGCATCGTCCACCTCGATGCTATCAATACTGCTAATCCGCAGGCGGGGCAGGTCGGGCACGAGTTTCAGAATGCGTAGAACAAGATTACCGAGCTTTGGTTGAGCAGGCAGGTCAGCGCCCCATGATGTAAGATCAACACCAGTCAGCACGACCTCGTTATAGCCGCTGTCGCGGAGGCGTTTGATTTGATCAACCACAACGCCGGCAGGCACGCTGCGTGAATTGCCACGGCCGTAGGGGATAATGCAAAACGTACAGCGGTGATCACAGCCATTTTGCACCTGAACATAGGCGCGGCTGCGGGTGCCGAACCCGTCAATCAAATGGCCAGCGGTTTTTGTGACCGACATGATGTCATCTACTTGAACCGGTTCAGTTTGACCGATCAGGTCTGGGGTCATTTGCTGCCACGTCTCGGCCTGCATTTTCTCGGTGTTGCCGATAACGACATCGACCTCGGCCATGTTCTTGAATGTCTCTGGCTCGGTTTGGGCCGCGCATCCTGTGACGATCAGCTTGGCCTCTGGGTGGTCACGGCGCAGCTTGCGAATCTCTTGCTTGGCCTTTCGGACGGCCTCGGCAGTGACGGCACAGGTGTTCACGACAACCGCATTTTCGACGCCAGCGCGCTGGGCCAAATCCTGCATCGCGTGCGTCTCGTATGTATTGAGACGACAGCCAAGGGTCGAAAAGACAGGCGCGCTCATAGGTGCCAAACACCATCAAAGACATGGGCCGTTGGACCAGTCATCCAGACGCCGTCGTCGCGCCAATCAATGTGCAAGGTTCCCCCGTCGAGATCGATCTGAACACTACACCCCGTTAGACCACGCCGTGCCGCAGCTACAGCAGTAGCGCAGGACGAAGAACCGGATGACAATGTGATGCCGACGCCGCGTTCCCACACCCGCATGCGGATATGATCGGGGCCAATGATTTGCGCCACCTGAACATTTGTACGTTCAGGGAACAGCGGGTGATGTTCCATCCGCGCACCAAATGTTTCCAACGCCACAGCCTCGACATCGTCTACAAAAAAGGTGCAGTGTGGATTGCCCATGCCGGTGGCGGTCGGGCCCCCGTCGATAGGAAGCGCCAGCGTATCAACATTCTCGGCAAGCGGCACGTACGCCCAGTCGAGTAATGGGTGCAACATATTGACCGATGTGACACCTGCGACGTCCGACATTGCAGACAACAGGCCACGTTCGGTTTGCAAGGTCATGGCCCGTGTGCTGGTCTGTTCAAGTAGGTGATTGGCGATGCAGCGTGTGGCGTTGCCACAAGCGCCTGCAGTCGATCCATCCGCGTTGTAGAACGTTAGCTGTACGTCGGCATCGTCGGTATTGGACAGGACCGCAAGCTGATCAAAACCCACACCGCGGTGGCGGTCGCCAATCGCTTTGGCAATTGTGGAATCGACTCGGGGCGTGATTCCACGCTCATCAACGACGACAAAGTCGTTGCCCAGCCCGTGCATCTTCATGAACGGCAAATGATCTGCAGAATTTTGTACCATTTGAGGCATATAGCGAAGGGGGTGCGACTAATCCAGACCATCCGTCCGATTATGGGTTGACCCAGTGCGGTGAGGTTTCTAGATAGCCTCCCAGAGTGAGCCGATAGCTCAGCTGGTAGAGCAACTGACTTTTAATCAGTAGGTCCAGGGTTCGAACCCCTGTCGGCTCACCATTCAATCCCAAAAGAATGGTACCTCACTCTCTCTTCCGCCCGTGGGGGCGGTCCCTATGGTTTGAAGTCCTTTGGCCGCAATTCGTGGCGCGCGAGTTTGTCATAGAACGTCTTGCGCGGTAGTCCGAGACTGGTTGCGGCATCCGATGCGCGGCCGTTCTTGCGGCGTAGGGTTTCAGACAGAATCATTCTTTCAAACGCATCGATCTGTTCGGCCAGTGTTTTGTCAGGCTCGGGTGCAGCTGGCTGTCCTAGGTTCAACGCAAAACTGCGCGCAAAATTACGCAACTCTGGCAGGTTGTCAGACCATTGGCGGGTGCTGATTTCAGCCATCAGGCTTTCGGGGATTTGCGGGAAATCCATGTCCAATGTCCGAACGGCCTGTCTGAGAACAGCCTCAAAAATTTGAGGCAAATCACTGCGCCGATCGTCCAGAGACGGTAGAGGAATCTGCAAGATATTGAGCGCAAAGTAGAGCTCTTCTTGGAGGCCACGATCCCGCAATGTGTCGAGGCTATGACCGCTAGAGGACAGGATTCGCGTGTTTGGGCGTTCGGTCAGTTCCAGAATGTTTGATTGCTGATAGGGGGTCGCAGATTCGAGATGCTTGATCGAGATATCAACCGGCGTTGTCGGCAATGATAGAGACTGAAAAATCGAATCAGGAGCGTTCAGCAAAGAGACAGGGACAAACGCCTCGCGGTCTGTGCTCAGGCTGTGAATCGTGTGCGCGGCAAGTTTTTTGCCTGCGCCGGTTGGACCAAACAGATGGACATGAATCGGCAATTTCGCGGCACGCCGCAAGTCATCCCTGAGGCGACTGGAGACTGGGGATGTCCCCGGAAAATTGATCGCTGCGGGGTCGCTGTGTTGCAGTTGTAGATCGAGCGCACGGGACTTTAGAACCAATGCGCGGTGGTCGAGCGCGCGGGTCAGAACGTCGACCAAATGATCTGGGTCACATGGTTTTTCCAAATAGTCATAGGCACCGTCATTGATCGCGCGAACGGCTGTTGGCACGTCGCTTTCACCAGTGAGCAATACAACCGGCAGGTCAGAGTCTGTCGCCCGAACATAAGCCAACAAATCAAACCCGTCACGGCCGGGCATTCGGATGTCTGACAGAATGACACCTGCATAGTCGGGCGAGACGTGATCCTTGGCTTCGATGACTGACGAGGCCCGCGTCACCGAGATGTTTTCAAGCTCGAGCGATTGCGCCAAAGAGAGCCGGAGAGCGCGGTCGTCTTCGACCAAAAGAACCTGTTTCATGGCTCGGCCTTTTCCAAAGTCATTGTGAATTCTGCGCCACCATCAGGATGATTTTGCGCGGTAAGAGCGCCACCGAGGCTTCCCATGATGCCATGAGAAATTGAAAGCCCAAGGCCCAGCCCCTTGGACGCGCCGATCTCTTTGGTTGTGAAAAACGGCTCGAAAACGCAGGTCGGGTTGTCGAGGCCCGATCCCGTATCGCGCAATTTCAGCATCACGGCAGACGCCGTTGTGTCGTATCCGATGTGTAGCTGTTTGATTTCCGCGTTGCGCAACGCGTCAGCGGCGTTGTTGATGATGTTCATGAGCACCTGTTGAAGACGCACTTCACCGCCTTTGGCCAATGGCATCCCAGTCGTGTCTCGCAGCACAGTGACGCCATCTGTGGCCAGTCGAGCATCGCTCATGCGCAAGGCCTCGGACAAAACGGCATTCAAATCGACGGCCTCGATCGAGATGTCGTCTTTGCGGGCGAATGCGCGGAGGTTCTTGAGAATACGGCTGATCCGACCTGTCTGGGCGCTGATCTCGCTGAGGTTTTCGGCTGTTTCATCGTGGCGTCCGCGCGATTGCAGTTTTTTGGCATTCTCTGACAGTATTTGAATTGTCGCTAGTGGTTGGTTCAGCTCGTGGCTGATGCCGGCAGACATATGGCCTAGGGCGGCGAGCTTGCCGGCTTGGACCAGATCATCCTGCGCGCGCTCTAGCTGTTCGGTGCGTTTGGCGACGCGGGCCTCGAGCTGTGCTTTTGCGCGAGCCTCAACCGCCAACCGATCAGTGAGGCGTCGCCGGTTCAGGACGAACAAGAACAGCGCCATTCCAACCAAAGCGATAAGAGCGGCAGCAAGTGCAGTGCGTTGCACTGCGGCCGATTGAGCCGACGCCGTCGACATGAAAATTCGGGCGGTCATGTCGATCTGGGGCATATAACGATGCAGAACCAAGGCATCAGCAGGCAGCGGGTCAGGCATCGGTGTCGACCAAATCTCGTGAACTCCAACAGTCGATTTGGTGACTTCATAGAAGGGGCGCAAAGCACCGGACGGATAACGTGGCAGATCAACCAGCGGGGTCAGGGGGAACTGACGCAGCACGAGCTCTGGTCTATTGGATAAAAAGACGACGTCGTCACGATCAAAAAAGGCCGTCACCGTATCGTCGATGCTCCACTCAAACTCTAGTTCGGCGACATCAACTTTGGCGACGACGACGCCAAGGACAGGCGGCGACTGGTCAATGATGCCACGTGAGTAAAAGAAGTTCCGTGGCCCACCAGTCTCAAGCGCGTGGTGAAACCCCAGCCGCCCGTTCATGGCTGCACGAACATCTGGGCGGCTACTGAAATCAGCGTCAACATAGCTGTCTGTGTCAGCCTCGTTCGAACTGGCCACAACGACACCGGCGCGATCCAGAACATAAATGTCTTCGGTCCCCGTGCCCAACGCCGTGTTCAAAAGAAAGCCACCGATATCGGCGGTCCCCTCGCGTTTGGCATCTGTCACAGTCGGGTGTTTGGCGAGAAGATTGGGTAGCTGTTGGTATGGTTCTAGTTGTCCCAGAAGGCGGTCAGACGCCTGTTCTAGCCTTAGATTTCCAATGTCTGAGAGCCTGTTGAGGCTGCTGCGGTAGCTGAGGTCAAACACCGCCAATAGCGCTGCTAAAAGAGCGCAAAGCACAACGAGAGCGAGTATGGATTGGCGAATAATCATTGGCGACTCAGCGGCGGGTATTTTGTGTGGAATGTCACACAAAACTAAAGGGGTCGAGTAATTTTGTGCGCGATTCCGCACGAATAAGAGGCAATTTTAGAGCCGAGGCAGTGGTAACGCTCTGAAATTAATCGACAAAAAATGAGTTCATGAAAATATTTGTGGCTTTGGCTGCACGGTCTAATTGTATTGGATAGGAAAAGCGAAAGCTTTGACCTGAGTTCTAATGGGAGGAAATAAGAATGAAATCAATGTTGAAAGCCGCATGCGTAGCAGCAATTGCTGCCGTACCAGGCGCTGCATTTGCAGCGTGTGACGAAGGCGAAATCGTCGTCAAGTTCAGCCACGTCACAAATACCGACCGTCACCCGAAAGGGATCGCCGCAACTCTGCTCGAGCAGCGCGTAAACGACGAAATGAACGGCACAATGTGCATGGAAGTTTTCGCGAACTCCACGCTGTATAACGACGACAAAGTTCTCGAAGCGATGCTGCAGGGCGATGTTCAGTTGGCTGCGCCTTCGCTGTCCAAGTTCGAAACCTTCACACGTCAGTTCCGCATCTTCGACCTGCCGTTCATGTTTGCAAACATCGACGCAGTTGACCAGTTCCAGAACTCTGACACGGGTCAGGCAATGCTCGACAGCATGCAGAACCGTGGCCTGCAGGGTCTGTCCTTCTGGCACAACGGCATGAAGCAGATGTCGGCGAATGTTCCGCTGATCTCGCCAACTGATGCCAATGGCCTCAAGTTCCGCGTTCAGCCATCCGACGTGTTGGTTGCTCAGATGGAAGCCATCGGTGGTTCCCCACAGAAAATGGCGTTCTCCGAAGTATACGGCGCGCTCCAGCAGGGTGTTGTGGACGGTCAAGAGAACACTTGGTCGAACATTTTCGGCAAGAAATTCTTTGAAGTGCAAGATGGCACAACAGAGACCAACCACGGCATCATCGACTATCTCGTTGTGACGTCTGTTGATTGGCTCGAGGGTCTGGACGCTGATGTCCGTGACCAGTTCTTGACCATTCTGGGTGAAGTGACTGTGACACGTAATGCAGAAGCGTTCGCTACGAACGAAGCAGCCAAGAACGACATCATGGCAGCAGGCGGCGAAATTCGTCAGCTGACAGGCGAGCAGCGTCAGGAATGGGTCGATGCAATGCGCCCTGTCTGGTCTCAGTTCGCTGGCGACGTAGGTCAGGAAAACATCGATGCGGCACAGGCGATCAACGCCTCGCTCGTAAACTAAATCGATTGATCCAAAAGAAGGCGCGCTCGGCCATGCTGGGCGCGCCTTTTTGATACACGTTTCTTGGGGAGAGGGCCGATGTCTGGGACAAAGTCCGTCATCGACAGCATAGAAGAAACGATCATTGCGGTGCTCTTGGGGTGTATGACCCTTTTGACATTTGCCAATGTGGTCGCGCGCTATGCGTTCAATTCAAATATTTTGTGGGCTTTGGAACTGACGGTGTTCATGTTCGCGTGGCTCGTGCTGTTGGGGGCGTCTTATGCCGTCAAAACCACAGCACATCTGGGTGTTGATGCCATCATTAATACCGTAAGCCCCCACGCGCGCCGGACTATGGGGCTGATCGCGGCTGTCGCCTGTGTGATCTTTGCGATGTTGCTGACCAAAGGCGCTTGGGACTACTGGGCAAACTTTGCCAACCTCCCCAAGTTCAAGGGTGAGAACCCAGAATGGATGTTCGAAAGCCCGAACATCGCCCGTTGGTTCCCGCTTGGCTTTGAAGACAAGTACCGCGGCCAAGGTTGGTATGAAACCAACGACATCCCTGTTCCCAGCTGGTTGGGCTGGTTGTCAGATGTGTTCAACGACGGCATTGAATACGAAAAAATTCCGCGCCTTGTGCCGTATCTAATCATGCCGTTGTCTATGGCATTGCTGCTGCTGCGGACGTTGCAAGCGGCCTATGCCATGTACACCGGAAAAATCAGCATGATGATCGTCGGCCATGAAGTCGAAGAAGAAGACATCGCGGCTGCATCTGACGCGATCAACAAGGGATCGAACTAATGGAAATCATTCTTCTCTTTGGTCTCGTTGTGGGGCTGATGCTGATTGGTGTGCCAATCGCGTTCTCCTTGGGCCTATCGTCAGTTCTGTTCCTGTTGTGGTTCTCGGACAGCTCGATGGCGTCAATTGCCCAAACATTGTTTGAGGCATTCGCGGGTCACTTTACGCTACTTGCGATCCCGTTCTTTATCCTCGCCTCGACGTTTATGTCGACGGGGGGAGTGGCGCGCAGAATCGTGCGGTTCGCGATTGCCTGTGTGGGCCATTTGCGCGGCGGCCTTGCGATTGCGGGTGTTCTGGCCTGTATGATGTTTGCGGCTTTGTCCGGTTCGTCACCGGCGACTGTTGTGGCGATCGGTTCGATCGTAATCGCCGCGATGAAGCAAGCCGGATATACCAAGGAATTCGCCGCGGGCGTAATCTGTAACGCGGGTACTTTGGGCATTTTGATCCCGCCATCCATCGTGATGGTTGTTTATGCGGCCTCAGTTGATGTCTCGGTTGGTCGGATGTTCTTGGCTGGTGTGATCCCGGGCATCATGGCGGGCACGATGTTGATGATCACCATCTACATCTTTGCGCGGATCAAAAATATGCCAGCAGGTGAGTGGGTCGGTTTCCGCGAAGTGTTTCGGTCCTTCCGCGAAGCGTTTTGGGGTCTGTTCCTAATCGTCATCATTATGATCGGCATCTACGGCTACCCTTGGTATTCGTCTGAGCTGGGTCTCTACAAAGAATCCGCGATCTTTACCCCAACCGAAGCTGCCGCTGTGGCGTCCGTCTATGCGTTCCTTGTTGCGTGTTTTGTCTATCGCGACATGGGTCCATTGTCCGAACGGGACGGCCACGCCAAACGGACGGTGTTTCAGGCGCCTTGGGCGTTGGTTACAGCGTGGTTTGACCGCGACACACGTCAGACGTTGTTTGATGCAGGCAAGCTGACGGTGACGTTGATGTTCGTGATTGCGAACGCGTTGATCCTAAAGCACGTACTGACCGAAGAGCAGATCCCACAGCATATCGCCACGGCGATGCTGTCGGCGAACTTTGGTCCAGTGATATTCTTGATCATCGTCAACGTGATCCTGTTGATCGGTGGTCAGTTTATGGAACCTTCGGGTTTGCTGGTCATCGTTGCACCGCTGGTGTTCCCGATTGCCATTGAACTGGGCATTGATCCTATTCACCTCGGGATCATCATGGTCGTGAACATGGAGATCGGCATGATTACGCCGCCGGTGGGTCTGAACCTCTTTGTGACGTCGGGTGTCGCTGGAATGCCGATGATGAGCGTTGTGCGCGCGTCGCTGCCGTTCCTCTGCGTGCTGTTGGTGTTCCTAATTATGGTCACCTACATCCCGTCGATCTCGACCTATCTGCCCAACATGTTGATGGGACCAGAGATCATCATGAACTAACCGCAAAATGGGTCATGCGGGCGGATCCAATCGTCCGCATAGACCGCATGAGATTTGTTAGTGAACCTGACATACCTCGCGATCTCCGCCTCGAGCCTTTGGGTTCGGGGCGGTGTCATTTTTACAGTCAGCTCTGGCCAAAATGCGGTCACGTTCAGGGTCTCGCCTGTTGCCGGGGCGTTTGCATCAATCCGCCCGATCAGGCGATCACCCTCCATCACTGGAAAGACGTAGCAGCCGTATTGCCGTTTTGCAGCAGGGACAAACACTTCGATCCGATACTGAAAGCCAAACAAGCGTTCGGCACGCTTGCGGTCTCGCAACGCTGGGTCAAACGGCGACAATATGCGAACCCGAGCAGGGGGTTTGGGTGCTGCTGCGGCCTGTTCAAAAACGTCTGGTCGTGCGAAGTGAGTTCGCAGGGATTTGTCGGTACTCTCAACATCTATCTCGATGATCCGTCCCGCGTCTAACTCGGCTGCACACCATGCGCGCGCCTCTGGACTTGTCACGGTATCCCAGAACGAAGATATTTCTGCCGGTGTTGCAAAGCCTAGCCGGTCTAGCGCATTGCTGCACAACCAATCGATGCTCTCAGCCTCTGACGGCTCAAGAGACGTGACCGTGCCGTCCAATACGTTTTCCGTGAGGTCATAGAATTTTTTGAAATTCTCGCGGTGGCATACGGTCAACGCCCCTGACCTCCACAAGTATTTCAATGCGGTTTTAGATGGGTGCCAATCCCACCAACCGCCTGATCCCTTCTTCTCGTCTCTTCCGACGTCTCCAGAACAACAGGGACCATCATCGGCGATTTGTTGGCGGAACGATTTCTAACCGTTCTTCGAACCCCTCACATCGCCAAATCTTCCACTGCTTGCTAAGTTTTTTGACGTCCCGTCGGAACCGCAGTTGCCAATGGGAATAGAACTGCGTTGGAATGACGCTGGCGTCATGTGTCCAATGCTCAAAGAGGCTGTGATCGTGGTCATGGATCTTGGCTAGGTTCGCTGGTCGGTATGACTGTCTGCGCGCGAACAGGATCATATGATGCGCACGCTCTAGCGTGTTGATGCTGTCGAGTTGGACAAAGCCGATAAGTTCGATCAACGCAGTCAGATCAGCGCCGGTCGATGGCCCAAGTGGCGCCTCTGCAAAAGCGTGTTTGTGCAGAAACAGGTGTCGTGCGTCTTTGTTCCGTAGAATAGGGCGGGGCGTCATTCGCGGGTCAGGGTATCGCCGTGTTCCAGCGTTGGGGTGAGTTCGACCCTTTCACCGCCACCTTGATCGGTGTCCGTCGCAGATCGCGCCGCGACAATCCCGGCCGCTTTGATCCCGATTTCACGGCGACATGCATCCATTGTAGCAAGTCGGGTCGGCAGACCCTGCAACAGCTCAACGCCGTTAAAGCCAGCGAGGCCAACTTGGGTCGGGACATCGATGCCTTTCTCTTGGAGATAGAGCATCCCACCTGCGCCAATCATATCGTTCGAGAAATACAGGAAATCCAAGTCCGGCGTCCGCTCTAGCATGGCCGCAGTCATTTCGCGGCCCTTTGCGAGGGCCGAGCCGCCAGAGTAAAATTCTTGATCCGCGACCTCGACACCGCCCTTTGCCAACCGTTCGGTTAGACCCTCGAAGCGTTTGCGCGCGCGGTGGTCCAGCGGCATTTTGGTGCCCATAAACCCAATGCGTTCATATCCGTTCTCTAGCAGCGCCTCAGCCATCATGCGTCCAGCTCGCCGATGCGAAATCCCTACACAAGCGTCAACGGGTTCGCCATCAACGTCCATGATTTCTACAACCGGGATTTCAGCGCCCTGCATCATCGCACGCGAGGCATCGGAATGCTCTAGTCCAGCAATGATCACACCAGAAGGACGCCACGACAGCATCTCGTATAGGACCTTTTCTTCCTTTTCTGGAAGATAGTCAGTCACGCCCACGACAGGTTGAAGGCCCGTGTTTTCCAGCGTCTCTGAAATGCCAGATAGCACCTCGGGAAAGACCATGTTTCCCAATGATGGGATGATGACAGCGACAAGGTTCACCCGCTGCGACGCCAGCGCACCTGCAATCTTGTTGGGTACATAACCCAGCTCTTTTGCGGCGGTCAGAACCTTGGAACGGGTTGCTTCCGAGACGTCGCCTTTGTTTCGCAAAACGCGGCTGACGGTCATCTCACTGACGCCAGACGCCTCAGATACGTCGCGAAGTGTCAGGGGGCGTTTGGTGCGTGGTGCCACAGTCTGTCGTCCTAAAGTTCAAATATTGAAACCTTGATACCGCGAGTTAGCGTCTATGTCCAAGGGTTGCGCAAGCCATCGTTTGTGGCGACAATACGGTTTCTAGGCCCCGTGGCTCAACTGGATAGAGCAGCCCCCTCCTAAGGGGCAGGTTGCAGGTTCGAATCCTGCCGGGGTCACCATAAATAACAGCATATTAGAGCGGCATTGATTGGGGGAAATTTATCAACCGGAACTAAATTCGGAACGAAACAGAATTGAGTGGACCCAGTGCATTCTGTTGAAAAGCTCTTCTCTTCGTTCAAACAGCCTCGCTGTTGGGACATTTCCAGAAGCGTTTCCGAAAATTATGAGGCGATTTTCACGGACCAAATCCTGAAGATCACGCATGATCCAACCCACGCCAGACGCGAAAGACAGGGATGTAGGGAAGCGCGTAACGTTGAGTCTCGCTCGCGAGATATCAATGACTTGAGAGACTTACTGGGCGCATAAGATTGCGCCAATTGAGCCATAACTCTGCGCGCCAGATTGCAATGCTCCGTGCTGCGTGCAAACCGGTCACTTCCGGGTCTGAGCGGACATTCAACCAAAGTGCAGGGAATGGCAGAAATGAGCCCACTTTACCGGCTTTCTGCCGCGCGGCTAAAGCCCGCTTTCGGGAAAGAGACAAATCTGACTCCGAGATCACGGCCCATACCGGACCTTCACGAATTAGCCGGTTGCTGCAACGCAGTTTCCCGAAAGCCGACATTGAAGGGGTAGCGCTGCATTTAGACATGTCCGAGTTCGGCATTGCTGCCGTTCGAGCTCGGTCGTCAAATATCCGCTTAAGCTTTAAACTCAAAATGTCCTACCATTGATTATAAGGCAGAGCACCACAGGTTAGATTGCGAAGCCATAGGATACGACTGGTTTCCTAACGGCCTACGAGCTGGGGGATTCTGTCTGAAACGGAATCAGGCTCGTCGCAAAGGCGTCAATGAATTCTAGCGTAATGGCCGACGGTTGTTTGAAAGTTGGCCGAACGAGTGAAAGTCGGTGTGAGATTGCGGGTAGGAACGGCCTAATCTGAACATTCAGATCGGCAAACTTCATAGCATCCAACTTACTAACAATCGCGACACCTAGCCCGTTGGCTACCAACTCACAGGCAGCAGTGAATTGACGTGTTTCGACGAGCGTCTTCAATGTCGTGCCCTCTGCAAGAAAGGCACTGTCGAGGCTCTTAAAAAAGTCACTGTCACGGCGTGTGTGAATAATTTTCTCACCCGCCAACAAGGTAGGTGTTATTTCCGAATAACGGCCTAAACGGTGACCATCTGGAAAGATGCAGACCGTTTGCATGTAAATATCTTGGCCGATGACTGCAGAATGCCCGCGGAAACCGTCTGTAATACCAAAGTCGAACTGTTCATCTATCATCCATTCCAAAATGCGCTCAGGACGATCCGGTTCAATTGTAATGCCAATACCCGGTCGATCCTTTAAGAACTGGGCGACGACCGCAGGAAGATGGCTGGTTGCGAAGCCTGGCAAACATGCGATTTTGATATGGCCGGCCTTGCGTTCGGTTATGCTTTGACTGACTTCGCCGATCTGTTCCATCAAATCTAGAACACGCTGGATGTCAGCCTGCAGAAATCTCACTTCTTGCGTTGGAACAGATTGACCGCCACGACGGTCAAACAAAGGAAACCCTAAATTGCGTCCCAGATCGGCGATAAGGCGACTGACGGCAGGCTGACTGATACCCAATTCTGTTGCAGCACGTGTTATACTGCCATGTTGTATTACGGCCATTAACGCTTCGAATTGGCGTAATCTAAGTCTGTTTTTCATGACCCTACTTCACATGTTGGAGGTAAAAGGTCCATAATATTGTGTTATATATTGCAAGAATTTTACCACCTTGCATTATGTTTCAGAGGCTGTATTGCTGGTGTCTGACAACCGATGCGGGCGCTGCGCTTTAGCATCACATGACAACGCGCCAAAATGGTGCAAAGGGAGGAACTATGAAAAAGTCACTGATCGGCGCTCTCGCCGTATCCACGATGCTGACGCCAATAGCGGCTTCAGCGCAGACCGAAGTCCAATTTTGGCACGCATTCACCGGACGCCTTGGGGAGCTGGTCGCAGCACAAGTCGAAGACTTCAATGCGAGCCAAAGCGAATACGTCGTCGTGCAAAGTCACAAGGGCAACTACTCCGAAACATTGAACTCCGGCATCGCTGCTTTCCGCGCGGGTGAGCAACCACATATCTTGATGGTGTTCGAAGTTGGCACAGCCACAATGATGGCCGCTGGCGGCGCTGTGCGCCCAATGCACGAAGTCATGGCAGCAAGTGGTGCGACGTTTGACCAAGACGCTTACATCGGTGCCGTCAAAGGGTATTACACGTCGACTGAAGGCGACATGCTGTCCTTGCCATTCAACGCATCCACACCTGTTCTTTGGGTTAACCGTGATGCGATGGAAGCTGCTGGCGTTGATCCAGATATGGACTTGTCCACTTGGCAAAATGTTGATGCAGCACTTGGCGCATTGAAAGCTGGTGGCGAAGAATGCCCACTTGTTACTGCATGGCAAAGCTGGATTCACCTTGAGAACTTCTCGGCGTATCATGACGTGCCATTCGCAAGCCAAGACAACGGCTTTGCCGGTCTCGACACAGAGCTGATGCTTAACGGCCCCGCGCAAGTCGCGCACCTGACGGCCATGGGGCAATGGGCGCAGGATGGTAAATTCATTTACACTGGTCGACGCAATGAAGGTGGCGCGAACTTCCGCGCAGGCGAATGTGCGCTGTTTACGGAAAGCTCTGCCGGTTACGCTGGAATCAAGGCTGAGGCCGAGTTTGAATTTGACGTACGTCCACTTCCTTACTGGGAAGGCGTCGGCAACAGCCCGCAGAACACCATCATTGGTGGTGCATCTTTGTGGGTCATGGAAGGTCATGAGGCTGATGAATATAAGGGCGCAGGCGAGTTCCTGAGCTTCTTGTCATCGTCTGACGTGCAAGCGCAGTGGCACCAAGACACGGGTTACTTGCCGATCACGGCCGAGGCCAGTGCCGCGACCAAAGCATCCGGTTTCTATGAAGAAAACGTCGGCACCGAAGTGGCCGTCATCCAGATGACTGCAAATGCGACAACGGCCAATTCCAACGGCTTGCGTCTTGGCTCGTTCGACCAGATCCGCGGCATCATCGACGAGGAACTTGAGGGCATCTGGTCTGGTGACAAGACGGCCCAGGAAGCAATGGATAGCGCCAAAGAACGTGGCGATGCGTTGCTGCGTCGCTTCGAGCAAGCGAACCGCTAAACGCAATACGGCGGCGGGCCTAATCTTGGCCCGCCGAAAAGATTGAGGGGGCAGACATTGGAAAAACGCGTCACGTTTCGCGGTTGGTTGCTTCCAGCGCTTTTAATCGCGCCGCAGGTCGTAATATCTGCAATCTTCTTTTTCTACCCCGCAGGGCAAGCAATCTGGCAATCGCTGTTTATCCCTGACCCATTTGGCCTGTCGTCTCAGTTTGTGGGCTTAGGCAATTTCGAATTTCTACTGAGCGACAAATTCTACCGCGCGTCTTTTGTCACAACAGCGGTCTTCTCTATCCTTGTTACGTTGTGTTCAATGATCCCAGCTTTGTTTTTGGCCGTTGTGGCGGACAGGTTGATCAAAGGGTCAGGTGTCTACCGTACCATGTTGATCTGGCCCTACGCCGTGGCTCCCGCAATTGCAGGCGTACTGTGGCTTTTCATGTTCAATACACGCGTGGGTGTCGTTTCGTGGTATCTGGGCAATCTCAGTTATGACTGGAACCATGTGCTAAATGGGGGCGAGGCAATGGGGCTGGTCGTCGTTGCCTCTGCTTGGGGGCGCATCAGCTACAACTTCTTGTTCTTCTTCGCAGCCCTGCAAGCTGTCCCACGTTCCGTGATCGAGGCTGCTGCGATCGATGGCGCACGGTTTTGGAAAAGATTCTGGACGATTGTCCTGCCATTGCTCTCGCCAACAACTTTCTTCTTGCTGGTCGTCAATGTCGTCTACTCTTTCTTTGAAACTTTTGGCGTGATTCACACCATCACCTCTGGTGGCCCGCAACAATCAACAACCGTGCTGGTTTACAAAGTGTTTGCCGATGGGTTCGTTGGCCAGGACCTCGGTTCGTCGTCTGCACAGTCTGTTATCCTACTATTTGTAGTCGGTTTGCTGACCATCATCCAATTCAAGTTCGTCGAGAAAAGGGTGCATTACTGATGGCTCGCGAAGTACACGGCATGGTCGAAAAACGTGGCGCCGGTCTGTGGCTTAGCCATGTGATGATGATCCTTGGCGTTTTGATCATCTTTTTCCCGATTTGGTTGGCATTCGTCGCATCCACCGTCACCCAACCCGAAATCGTCAAGCCTCCTATGCCGCTTTGGCCCGGCGATCAACTTTGGGAAAACTACTCAAAGGCCTTGTTTTCCGGTGTAAATGTTCCTGTCTCGACAATGCTATTCAACAGCCTCGTGATGGCCATCGGGATTGCAGTTGGCAAAATCATCATTTCGCTTCTCTCCGCATTCGCCATTGTTTACTTCCGCTTTCCGGGGCGCAATATCTTCTTCTGGATGATCTTCCTGACGCTTATGCTACCGGTTGAGGTCCGAATTGTCCCAACCTACGAGATCGTCGCAGGGTTCGGCATGCTCAATAGCTACGGCGGTCTGATCTTCCCATTGATCGCCTCAGCTACGGCTACATTCCTTTTCCGACAATTCTTCCTGACGATCCCAGACGAATTAGCAGAAGCTGCCCGCGTCGATGGTGCCAGCCCAATGCGATTCTTTTGGGATATTGTTGTTCCGATGAGCCGCACAAATGTCGCGGCCCTTTTCGTCATTTTGTTCATCTATGGCTGGAACCAATACCTCTGGCCACTGCTCATCACGACGGACCCCGAGATGAACACGATTGTCATGGGAATCAAACAAATGTTCCCGTCAGGCGATGATGTGGCCGATTGGCCAGTAATCATGGCGACCTCCATCCTTGCGATGATCCCTCCGGTGATCGTCGTAGTTAGTATGCAACGGCTGTTTATCCGCGGCCTCGTCGATAGCGAGAAATAGATATGTCAACGGTTTCCCTAAAAGACGTCAAGAAAAGCTTTGGAGCGACGGATGTGATCCATGGCATCAGCACCGACATTGCCGACGGCGAGTTTATCGTGATTGTTGGCCCGTCGGGCTGCGGGAAATCCACGTTGCTGCGCATGGTTGCCGGTCTGGAAACCTTATCGGCGGGTGACATCTTTATCGGCGACGAGCGTGCAAATGACAAAGAACCTATGGACCGTAACATCGCCATGGTGTTCCAAAATTACGCGCTTTATCCGCATATGTCAGTACGGCAAAACATGGGCTACGGACTGAAAATCGCGAAGCTACCCAAAGACCAGATCGATGCAAAAGTGACTGCCGCTGCGACGCTGCTTCAGCTAGAGCCGCTACTGGATCGTAAGCCGAAACAACTATCGGGCGGGCAACGCCAGCGTGTCGCCATGGGCCGCGCAATTGTGCGCGAACCGGCAGTGTTCTTGTTTGACGAGCCGCTTTCAAATCTAGACGCCAAACTACGCGTGCAGATGCGGTTAGAAATCAAAGAATTGCAATCAAAATTAGGTATCACAGCGCTTTATGTTACCCATGATCAGGTTGAGGCAATGACGATGGCTGACCGGATGATTGTGATGAATGCAGGGATCGCCGAGCAGATCGGAACACCACTGGAAGTGTATGAAACCCCGCGCACTTTATTCGCTGCGCAATTTATCGGCAGCCCAGCCATGAACATCGTTGATGCGGAAGTGAAGAATGGAGAAGTTCTTTTTTTGGGGCAAGCAGTGGCGAGCGCGATAGGTGCAGATGGGCCCGTCAAATTGGGTGTACGACCAGAACATCTTGTACCAGATGAAAATGGCCCAATACGCGTGTCGATCAAATTGGCCGAACCGCTTGGTGCCAATACGCTTTTGCACGGTGCGATAGATGAAACCGCAGAGAATTTTACTGCCAGCATGCAAGGCGTCCATCATATAAAAAAGCACGGCGACACACGCCGCTTTGCCATTGCTCAAGGCATGGCCCATGTCTTTGATACTAAGACTGGTGTGCGCCGCGTAGTAAGTACTAATTGAGACACTGTCTGACGTCAGCGCCTTTGGGACAGATTTGAGGAATTGAACACCGGAGGATTTCTGGTTCATCGTAACCTTCATGGAGTGAAGATGAACAATAAATCCGGAAGCAGCAAAGCGTCTGCAGATAAATTGGTAAAGAACATCCGCCGCAAGACACGGCAAACTTATTCGGCTGAAGAGAAGATCCGCATTGTTTTGGCGGGAATGCGCGGAGAAGAGAGCATCTCTGCTCTTTGCCGTCGTGAAGGCATCGCGGAGAGCCTGTATTACAGCTGGTCGAAAGAGTTCCTTGAAGCAGGCAAACGCCGCTTGTCTGGCGACACAGCCCGTCAGGCCACATCCCCTGAAGTGAAAGAACTGCGTTCAGAAGCCATGGCCTTGAAGGAATGCGTGGCCGATCTAACGCTTGAGAACCGCCTGCTCAAAAAAAGCATGACAGGGGTTGGGGAGGATCTGGAATGAGGTATCACGCATCAGAGAAGTTTGAGATCATCCGTACCGTTGAAGGATCACATCTGCCAACCAAGCAGGCCCTCGACATGCTTGGCATTCCACGCACCACATTCTACCGCTGGTATGATTTATATCTCGAAGGCGGGTTTGACGGGCTGGCTGACAAATCTCCATGCCCTAAATCCGTCTGGAACCGCATCCCTGACGATCGTCGTGACGATCTGATTGCGTTTGCACTGGAGCATGAGGCGCTGAGCACGCGCGAGCTGGCCGTCAAATACACTGACGAAAAGCGGTACTTTGGGCACTGTCAGAGGAAACTAGCTTGAGGCGGGCAGAGCGGTGACCTAGCCTCGTAGGATGACAAAACGCTCCCCATTTCGCTATTTTAAAACCAGCGCAGAGGTCATTCGCCTGGCGGTGATGCTCTATGTTCGGTTTCCGCTATCGCTGAGGAACGTGGAAGATCTTCTGCATGAGCGTGGGATTGAGATCAGCCATGAAACCGTCCGGTTCTAGTGGAACAGATTTGGTCCGATGTTCGCAGCCGAGATCCGCAGAAAGCGGGCAAGCCGGATGCGCGCCTATTCAAACTGGCAGTGGCACCTGGACGAGGTTTTCGTGAAGATCAATGGTGAGACGCATTACCTGTGGCGGGCCTTGGATCACGAGGGCGAAGTGCTTGAATCCTTCGTCACAAAGCGACGGGATCGCAAAGCAGCATTGAAATTCATAAAAAAATCAATGAAGCGGTGTGGTCGACCGCAGATTATTGTGACCGACAGACTGAGATCATACGGTGCTGCTATGAAGGTCATCGGCAATGCGCCGAAACAGGAAACAGGCCGTTGGCTGAACAATCGCGCTGAGAATTCACACCTGCCATTTCGACGACGAGAGCGGGCCATGCTCCGGTTCAGGCGCATGCGAAGTTTACAGAAATTCGCCACCGTCCATTCTTCAGTTCACAACCATTTCAATCAGGAACGCCACCTCTACTCACGCAACAATTTCAAGCTCAACCGCACCGCCGCTCTTGCCGAGTGGCGTCAACTCGGCGCGGCATAAGGATCAGCCTCACTGGCCTAGTAGAGACTGGTTCGCATTCGTCTGACAGCACCCTTTTGAGTGCTACTCCGATCCTCGGAAGCCCATAAGCAAGTATTGAAGGTCAGAAGTTACAGTTGAATCGATTTGATAAATCACTAACCATTTGAAAAATATAATAAATACTGACCGTCAAAATTGGCTTCACGCAGTCGAAAGTTATTGGGTTTTGTCAACTTTCCGCCAAAGATAACGCGGGTCAGGCAAATTATGAAGCTAAAACAAAGTCGCTTTTGTACTATCCCTTTGTCCTCACCACGGTTCTTTGTCGCAGCCCCCTGTTTTTTATGGCGAAGAACGTTGCGATTGCACTTTTGCAGATCAGGGGTGGCTTTCTCAAACCTCTTTCAATCAGAAAATGCTGATAAAAGTGGATACACTTAAGGGGTAGTCAACAGAAAACACGAATGGGTAATAAGTAATTATGGATAGGTAGTCCCGGAGCAAACCAACAGTTCAGGGGTCGTAATTTGGTCTGAAAGTTGAGGAGACGGTAAATGGCAACATATGATGGCAGTCACAATTCCAATGGCGGACAAATTCATTGGTTCGGAGGATTCGTTGATGATATCTTCGAAATTCGTCTGAATAATTTGACCTCTATCGGCACCTACCGGCACGATTCTCATCACATCTACGGAAACGGCGGACACGACGTCTATAACTTCCGGGACTTTGCAGATCTTGGCGATCGTACCATTGGACGGTTGGATACCTTTGACCCATCACGTGACGTGATCCAGATTGAGGGGCAGGCGATTGATCTCTACGCCTTGCCGACAGTGGTTGCAGGCATCACGGTCGAGGTTGTGATGTTTCACGGTCAGCAATGGCTGCGTATGCAGGATGGTGATGAAAAATCGGCCCTCTTTGCCTTGGAAGGTGCGCGGTTGTCCGAAAATGCAATCGAAGATACTCCTGCCGCGTTCCGGCAAGGGGCGGAAGAAACCCATTTCTACAAACTGAGCAAGGCAGAAATCGATGCCTTGCCGGTAGTCGATTATGAGAACCCGATGAATTTCGTTCCGCTCGAGCACTACGAGGACCGTGAAAACGATCTGATCAATGTCCGAGCTGATGACGTGATGGTCACTGCGACGGATGATGCAGAATACATTCACGGCTTTAAGTTTGGGACAGGGCCGGACCAATCATCGCAGACGATCTACGCTGGTGGTGGTGATGATGTTGTTAATGCCAGATCCGGCAATGATATCGTCTATGGCGGTACTGGGGATGATGCGCTGGGTGGTGGCACCGGTCGCGACACCCTGTTTGGTGAAGCGGGTGACGACGCCCTTTTCGGCGGAACCGAAGAAGACATATTGCATGGCGGGGCAGGTAATGACCTGCTGAACGGAGCCAGCGACAATGATGTTCTAGATGGCGGCTCAGGCGCCGACATGATGATCGGTGGATCTGGTCAAGACGTCTTCCAATTTGGCGCTGATGATCTGATCCTTTGGTCGGAAACTGAAGGTACGAAGCTCGAACGTATGGGGGAACTGGATGTCGTCATGGACTTTGTCATTGGCGAAGACCTGATCCATTTTGATGCGTCGTCTGGCGTGACAGGGTTCAGCGATTTGGCGATCTGGAAAGCCGTCATAGATGGTAACAGTCATTTCTCGATCCACGTAAAAGGAACAGGAGAGCGGTTTCTCGTTGATACCGAAGACGACGCGAGCTGGAAGGATCTGGTGTCTGAAGACAACTTCCTCTTTGGCGACAACACTGCGCTGATCACTGACGCCAATATGTATGAATGGAATGACTTGAACGGTGATAGGGCCAGCAAGAATGCACAGCTTCATGTTGTTGAGGATTTTACCCTCGGGGTCGACACGATCCGATTTCTTTCATCTTCGGGCGTGGAAAGCTTTGATGAGCTGAAAATGTGGAAAACGGTTTTGGAAGGAAACACCTACTATACCGTTTCCGAGAAAGGTACGGGCGAGCGTTTCTTGATCGATGTGGCCGATGATGTGTCGTGGAGCGATATCTACATCGCAGACCATTTTGAATTCTAAGATTATTCAGATGACACGATGGAGCAGGACCACCAACATGACGCTGTGGCGTTCACCAGTGATGAAAACATGATGGTCCATGATCACCACCAGCAAAGTGCCGATGCGGCTACTGGTGAAATCAACGTCGGCTGCTTGAAATCAAGCGATAGCAGATCAGCGCCCGTTTCTGTTGGGCCAGTCGAGGAAAATTCGGATCAACATGTCCACGCCGAAGCAAGTTCAGACAGCGACATGTTCATGTTTGTCTGAGGTGTCTGATTGGGTGTGTCCCCAGATATCACCCGATTGGCTCGATGCGATCCAGACAGACTGTTTCAGAACCGTAAAGGTCACACCCGCACCTGTTTGGATCGCTAGATCATCCGAATGACGTCTTTGTCGATCGCCAGCATATAGCCCTTGCGCGCAATATTCTTGATCAATAGTTCGCTCATCATTTGGTTGCCCAACGTATCGCGCAAACGTTTGATCCGGGTCGCACCAGCGGCCTCTTCGCAATCCACAGATGAACGCCCAGAGATGACAGCTTCGATCTCGACACCTGACAATACTTCGTCGTCCATTCGCGCCTCGGCCAAAACCGAAAGTGTTTCAATCGCGGCGTCGGTCAGCTTGAATTCAAAGTTGTTCAAATAGACTGTCTTTTGTTCACGACTGATCAAGAGAGAGTTCACTTGGATACCCGCGCGTTCGATTTGCGCCATCCGTCGGTTCAATGTGATCAGCATGATCAAAAAAACCAGAGCCGCCACCAAGAGCGCCGTCGCAAAGACAAGCAGCACAAAAATCACAAATCGGTAGCTCGACAAGGTGTCAGAAAATGAGGTGCCAGATTGTGCAAGGATCTCGAGAAGCTTGATCTCGGCATTGCCGGTCAGATCGTCGCTTTCAATGAACAACTGTTCGACCCGCGCGTTGAACGCATTGGCGTCAGGCAAATTCACAAACAACAAAACCGCGGCAATCAATAGGATCAGAATGATCGCGGCTATTCCAACCGCGACAATGCGGTTGCCGGTCTGGCGCGCCTCAATAGCGGAGGTAGAATTGTCCAGCACTGTCTTCCCTTTCGCTTAGGCCACCTTCGTCAAAGACGGATACGACATTCAACAGCTGCCAACTGCTGCCGTCTAGTCGCGAGACAAGCTCGTCTATTGCGGCATCAACTGTGCAGTCACCATTAATTTCAGCCACAC
This sequence comes from Thalassobium sp. R2A62, assembly GCF_000161835.1. Taxonomy (GTDB): domain Bacteria; phylum Pseudomonadota; class Alphaproteobacteria; order Rhodobacterales; family Rhodobacteraceae; genus Thalassobium. Next base: position 2,259,323 of record NZ_GG697169.2, on the reverse strand, counting down.
CATAGTGCAGCCGCAACGGATCGTCTTGTTTGGCTTTGTAGTCGGCGTAACAGGCGGCTTGTGCGCCAGTTGCCAAAACACTCAGGGCCAGCGTGAGGGGAATAATGCGTTTCATGCGCCCAATGTGCGCGTAGCGAGGCGCGTTATTCAATAACCAACACCAAAACACCGGACGTTATCCCCTAACAATGTGGCGTTATTGTCTGACTTCTGCGGTCTACCCCATCTTTGGTTCATACACCGGCCCTCGCTGCCCGAGGCGCCGCACACACCAAGGAGTACACGATATGAAACGCACACTCATTGCTTTGGGTCTTGCGACCGCGCTGGCCTTTACCAGCGCCACTGCCACACAGGCGCAAAACTACGGTGGAAACAACCAGATCAGCGGCCAAGAGGCGATCGGCGGCATTGTTGCTTTGCTATTGCTCGGTGCGGCGATCAAACATGCCAAAGACGACAACAACGAGACGCGCCAAAATGATGCACCCAAACGTGACGTAAATCGTCCGAACCGCCGCAATGTATTGCCTGCTGAATGTGTGCGTGAATTCCGCACATCCCAAGGCACGCGCCGTTTGGCCGTACGTCGCTGCATCCAGCGCAACTACAACCATGTGAGCCGGTTGCCTGATCGGTGCGCGCGCCAGCTTTGGACGTCGCGAGGTGAACGTCGCGGTTGGGCACCGCGCTGCCTGCGCAACCAAGGTTTTCGTTTTCGGTAAAACCGATCGAGCAGGGGCCGCTAAACTGTCCCCATAAATGAGAGCGGCCCACAGGGGGGGCGGGATGTTGGTCATGGCATCCCGCCCTTTTCCTATTGCACAGACCGAGTCAGTGTGGCGTGTGGTGGCATGGGACAAGATTTTGAATTTGAACGGGCCGCGATGGCCGATGGTGCGCTCAGGGTTGTGGGCGTTGACGAGGTTGGGCGCGGACCACTGGCTGGGCCAGTTACTGCCGCCGCCGTTTGGCTGGACCCTAACGCCATTCCCGAAGGGTTGAATGACAGCAAAAAGCTAAGCGCCAAGAAGCGCGACGCTCTTTATGCTGAGTTGTTGCAGGTCGCGGACGTATCGATCGCTCATGCGACAGTCGAAGAGATTGATGAACATAACATTCTGCGGGCGTCGCACATTGCGATGATCCGCGCGGTCGAGGGTTTGGCTGTCGCGCCAGACTATGCGCTGATCGATGGCAACATGGTCCCGCGCGGGTTTCCGATCCAATCGCAAACAATCATCAAGGGTGATGCCCGGTCTGTGTCAATTTCAGCGGCCTCAATTATGGCCAAAGTTTGTCGAGATTATGTCATGGTGGATTTGGCGCAACAGCACCCTGAATATGGCTGGGATTCAAACGCCGGATATCCGTCCAAAAGTCACAAAAATGCATTATTGAAATATGGTGTTACCCCACACCATAGACGTTCGTTCAAACCGGTACACAATATCTTGTATCAAGAAAAATAAGTAACCCTCTGATTCAATAAAGCTTTTGACCGCGAATCGTTTTCGACTCATCTTATCTCAACCAACGAGTGGACAAATCCACCGGGACAGAGGCAGAAAATGACGATCAAAACCAAAACACAGAGTGCGGCGGCGCTCCCTCTAAACACGATTCTTGATGGCGACTGCATCGAGCGTATGAACAGCCTTCCTGCGGGATCGGTTGATCTTATCTTTGCGGACCCCCCCTACAACTTGCAATTGCGTGGCGACCTTCACCGCCCAGACAATTCCAAGGTGGACGCGGTCGACAACGACTGGGACCAGTTTTCCAGTTTTGATGTCTATGACAAATTCACCAAGGCGTGGCTCAAGGCCGCGCGCCGTTTGCTCAAGCCGAATGGGGCGATCTGGTGCATTGGCAGCTATCACAACGTATTCCGTATGGGTGCCGAACTGCAGAACCAAGGGTTCTGGATTCTCAACGATGTCGTTTGGCGCAAGTCGAACCCGATGCCGAACTTTCGCGGCAAACGGTTCACCAATGCGCACGAAACTCTGATTTGGGCATCCAAGAGCGAAGGCGCAAAGTACACGTTCAACTACGAGGCGCTGAAGGCGCTGAACGAAGGCATTCAGATGCGGTCTGATTGGGTTCTGCCGATTTGCACCGGTCACGAGCGTCTCAAAGACGACAACGGCGACAAGGCGCATCCGACGCAAAAGCCAGAGAGCCTGTTGCACCGTGTGCTTTTGGCGACCACCAATCCGGGCGATGTTGTTCTGGATCCATTCTTTGGCACAGGCACCACAGGTGCAGTCGCCAAAATGCTGGGTCGTGAGTTCATCGGGATCGAACGCGAGGTGGCGTACCGTGAAGTTGCAGAAAAGCGCATCGCGAAAATCCGCAAGTTCGACAAAGAAGCACTGCAAGTCAGCCAATCCAAACGTGCTGAGCCACGTGTTCCGTTTGGCCAGCTGGTTGAGCGCGGCATGCTGCGTCCGGGTGAAGAGCTATATTCCATCAACAAACGTCACAAAGCCAAAGTGCGTGCCGATGGCACTCTGATCGGTGATGACGTTAAAGGGTCGATCCATCAGGTTGGCGCGCATCTCGAAGGCGCACCGAGCTGCAATGGCTGGACATACTGGCACTACAAGAAAGAGGGCAAAAAAGTCCCAATCGATCTTTTGCGCCAGCAAATCCGTGCCGAGATGCGCACCCACTAACCGAATTTCAACAGTTTACCGCCAGTGCCTGTGGCAAGACCACGGCGCATAACTTTGCCCTGTCGTCTCCCCAAGAGCGGCAGGGCTTTTTCTTTTAGCGAGGCAGGGGATTGGTCGCATCCCGATAGGCCGACCAGTCTTCGATTTCTGGGTAATATTTGGCTCGCCATGCGCGCACCTTGGGGTTCATAAATCGGCGCCAAACGGGTGGAAACAAAGCCATCATCGTCATAACTGGATAGCCAAATGGTAGTTGTGGTGCGTCGATGTCATCGTACGTCTGCAGCAACGGAAACCGCCGATCCGGTTTATAGTGATGGTCTGAATGCCGCTGTAGATTGATCAAAAGCCAATTGGATGCGCGGTGCGCAGAATTCCAAGAATGACGTGGCAGCACGTGCTCGTATTTGCCCTCGCCCAAATGTTTGCGGGTTAGGCCATAGTGTTCGACATAGTTCACCAGCTCTAGCTGGAATATGGCCCAGAACGCCTGAACCAAGAACAGGAAAATCCCCCAAACGCCCGCGATAGCAAACGCCAAGACGAGAAACCCTAGCTGCAACGCCCAATAGCGCCAAAACGGGTTCGATAGATCAGTCCATGGTTTCTTTTTGCGAGCGAGCATCGCGGCTTCGGCCTTGAATGCGGATTGGGGGCAAGTCCATAGCACACGTGGGAAATAGCGGTGAAACCCTTCGTTGTAGCGCGCAGTCACTGGATCCTTAGGCGTGGCGACATAACGGTGATGGACCAGCAAGTGTTCGGAGCGGAAATGCGAATAGAGAACCATCGCCAGTAGAATATCAGCGATCCAGCGTTCGATCTTGGGTTTTTGATGCATCAATTCGTGGCTGTAGTTGATGCCAACCGTACCGGACAAAACCCCAAGCGCTGCAAAGAGCGCCCATTCTTCGACCCAACCGAGGTGACCCGACCAAGTGACATAGATCAAAACCCCAAAGATCGTAGCAAACTGCACGGGTGCCCAAATGATCGTAATCAGGCGATACCAGTATAGGTTTTCGTCCGGAATGTTTGGGTCAGCGTTTTCGGTATAGAGCCCTTCAAAAGCGTCGATGATCGAGAAGAGATACCAAGTGGCTACGGGTAAAAGAGCAATCCACCAACCGCCCCATGCCGCGCTGGTCCACGCCATTGGGATCAATAAAAGCGAGGCCCAAAACGGAATGGCCCGAGAGAATTTGGCGATGTCTTCAGCGTTGAGCATGAGGCTCTCCGGTTGTCAGGTTTTGCGCAGTCTATCGAAACTGCGTGTCAGCTCAAAGGTGCCGTAGCGTCTCAGCTGCTAGATCATAGGCCTTGCGCATGACGGTTGGCAGATCAGAGGGGCGGAATTGCGGCGCAGGCATGAAATCTCCGCGTGCTGGTTTTGCCTCAATCGGCAGAACTGCGGTGCGAATTTCGAGGATTAGATGAAAATGGGTGAATGTGTGCCGCGCTTCGGAGTTCAGCGTCTGCCAGTCAGCAGAGATGGGGTCGTCTTCAACTGGCGCTTCGTTCCATTCAGAGCCGGGCCATCCCAACATGCCGCCCAGCAATCCCTTGTCTGGGCGCGTCTCTAACAACCACGCCCCGTCAGCGCGTCGCGCCACATATGCGATACCGTAGCGGGTGGGTTTTGGTTTCTTCGGGGTCTTCTTGGGCAGCTCAGCGGTGGTGCCGGCCACGCGCGCCTTACATGGATCACGCCATGGGCATATCCCGCAGGCGGGGCTTTTAGGGGTGCAGATAGTCGCCCCTAGATCCATGACGGCTTGGGCATAGTCACCTGCACGCTGTTGCGGTGTCAGCGCGACGGCATGTGTCATCAATTCAGGTTTAGCAGCGGGTAACGGCGTGTGAATGTCATAAAGCCGCGACATCACTCTTTCGACGTTTCCATCCAGAACCGTTTCAGGCAGATCATACGCAATCGAAGAGATTGCACTGGCGGTGTAGGGACCAATGCCTGGCAGGGCGATGAGCCCGTCATAGGTATTTGGGAAAACACCACCGTGTTCAGCCGCTATAACGCGTGCGCATTTCAACAGGTTTCGCGCTCGTGCATAGTAGCCCAAGCCGGCCCATTCCCCCATGACATCCGCGTCTGCCGCATTGGCGAGATCGCTGACGGTCGGCCATCTGTTTGTAAATCGTAGAAAATACTCTTTGACTGCTGCAACTGTGGTCTGTTGCAGCATCACTTCGCTCATCCAAATACGGTACGGATCAGGCTGAACACCCGCAGCGCGATCCGCGGGCATAACGCGCCACGGCATTCCGCGGGCATGAAGATCATACCACGCCAAGAGTTCGCCGCCCAGACCAGTTTCACGCAATGTTTATACCATCCCCAACGGTTTTGCTGACACGCAGCCTCAAATGGACTAAGATAGTGCGCGAAATGAAACAACCACGTCGATATAGCAGCACCAAGGGATTTTCCCGTGCGTCTGGCCTGTTGCAGTCCAGAATCAAGTCCGCGTCAGAGGCGCGTGGCTTTGCTGTGACACGTCTGCTGACCCATTGGCAGGACATTGTTGGTGAGGCGACTGCGCAGGTCGCACGGCCCGTGAATGTCAGCTACGGCAAGGGTGGGTTTGGCGCTACGTTGGTTTTGCTGACGACCGGCGCACAGGCGCCGATGCTCGAGATGCAAAAGGAACAGATCCGCGAAAAGGTGAACGCCTGTTACGGATACAATGCGATTGCTCGTGTGCGGATCACCCAAACGGCCCCGACTGGATTTTCCGAAGGTCAGGCAAGCTTTGATCACGCGCCGCGCCGCGTGTCCAAATCCATGTCCCAAGCCGCGGTCAAGCAAGCAGAAACACTCACCCAAGATGTCGCAGACGAGGGATTGCGCGTTGCAATTCAGGCACTGGGCTCCAATGTCATAAACAAATCAAATTCCTGATAGAGAGATCAAAATGCAGCGTAGAACCCTTCTTGCCTCGCTTGGTGTCGCCATTGTTGGCGGTGGCGCATATTTCCTGACAAAGCCTCAGACATCTGGTGATCCGTTGCTGGGCGCTGCTAATGCGCAAACCACTGACGTCGACACCTCGGGAATCAAAGAAATGGCGATTGGTGATGAGAATGCACCGATCACGATTGTAGAATATGCATCGTTTACATGCCCACACTGTGCATCTTTCCACGCCAACCAGTATCCACAGCTCAAAGCGAACTACATCGAAACGGGTAAGGTCCGCTTTATCTACCGCGAGGTCTATTTTGATCGTCCGGGTTTGTGGGCGTCGATGATGGCGCGCTGTGGTGGTGATAGCCGCTTCTTTGCGATTGCCGATATGCTCTATGCACGTCAGCGCGAATGGACCCAAGGCGATGGCGGTGCCGTTGCGAGCAACCTGCGTAAAATCGGTTTGTCTGTCGGCATTGATGCTGACGAAATAGATGCTTGCATGGCTGACGGTGAAATGGCCCAGAACCTCGTCGGTTGGTACCGCGAAAATGCAGATGCGGATCAGGTTCAGTCGACACCGACCCTGATCATTGATGGCGAAAAATTCTCGAACATGTCCTACGGCGATCTGTCCGCCCTTTTGGACGAAAAACTGGCCTAAAGGCCCAAGCGATCCAGCGCTTCTTCTAGGGGTGCTGGATCTGAAATCTCGAGCCTGACGGGCAAGGTTAGGACTTTGGAACGAAAGGCGTCGGGCAATCGCACGGCGTCTTTTTCCGTTGTGACGAGCTGCGCAACCTGTGCCTTTGCATCCCTTTCAAGCCGCGCCATCAGTCCGTCACTTAGTTGTTGGTGATCGGCTAGGGCATGGGTTTGGATCAGCTTGGCACCCAATCCTTTGAGGGTTGCAAAGAACTTTTCTGGATGCCCAATTCCAGCAAAGGCCAGAACACGCATATCTGTCCAGGTCATTCCAGTTTGCAGCGCCGCAAGCCGTCCGGTCAAATGTGGAACCGTCACGGTATGCCCCCATAGATCGGCAAATCGACCTTGGGCCGTCTCACCACCGATAGCGAGCACGAGATCGGCACGCTGCATTCCCACGTCAACGGGTTCGCGTAGCGGGCCGGACGGGATCACGCGTCCATTGCCAAACCCTGTTGCAGCATCGACGACTATAATGCTCAGAGCCTTGTCCACAGATGGGTTTTGAAATCCGTCATCCATCAGAACAACGGTCGCGCCTGCATCAATCGCCTGCCGCACACCTGCGCCACGATCTCGCGCAACACAAGTCGGCGCAAACGCGGCGAGCAAGAGCGGCTCGTCGCCAACATCACTTGCAGTATGCTCCATTGGGGCAACTTGGGTCGGACCGGCGAGCGTTCCGCCGTACCCCCGTGACACGACATGAGGTGTTTGGCCTCGGTCAGATAGCATCTGGCACAACGCGATTGTTGTGGGCGTCTTACCTGTACCACCGGCATTAATATTTCCGACGCAAATCACTGGAACAGTCGTGCTGACGTCTGCCGCGCGCGCCACGCGTCGCGCCGTCGCACTGGCATAGACCCATGAAAGCGGCGCCAGCAACGTCGCGGCGAGAGAGAATTGATCTGGAGCTCGGGACCAAAAACGAGGTGGACGCATCAACGAAGCCCTCTCTTGAGTAGGTCAACAACTTGATCGGTGGCCTCGGCGCCTGCCGTTGTCACCTGCCATGCATTATGGGCCAAAACTGCAGCTTTGTCTGGTGACAACAGGCGTTCGATCCCTGCAGCGAGTTCCTCGGTGTCCGCGACGGACAGCGCGGCATTTGCGGCCATCAAACGCTGAAAGTCTTTTTCGAAGGGTTTCACTTGGGGGCCGTGCACGACTGCCGACCCTAGGGCTGCGGATTCAAGGGGGCTGCGCCGAGACGCTGCGCCCAGTGTTCCTCCTAAATAGGTGATTGGGGCCACGCGGTACCACAGGCCCAATTCGTCCGGCAGATCGGCGACATAAATTTGGGTGTCTTCGGTGGGGTCCGCCCCTTCTGATCTGACCGAGGCGTTAAAGCCACATTTGCCCATCTCTACTGCCAATTCAATACCGTCTTCTGCATGTGCTGGGCTGACGATCAGCAGCAGGCGATGTGCAAAAGTGTTGGCCCGTCTGTGTGCGTGGCAAAGTGCGTCAACCTCTGACAAATCGACACCGGCGGCCAGCCAAACGGGTCGGCCTGACAATACCAGAGCCAAATCTGCGCGTTCGGCTTCGTTATGTTGCAAAGGGGCCGCTTCTGGCGTGATGGGGCCACCGCGATCAATCAACCATGGACGTGCGCCCATTTTCTTTAATGCAACGACGCTCTTGGCGTCTTGGGCAATGATCCGATCAAAGCGCCGAACGAGTGATTTCCCAAGGTCGGGAAACCAGCGGCTTTCTTTGTTCTCGAGAGCATCAGCCTGTGCGGCGATCAAATAGCGTGGCGCATCTAAACCGTCGGTTTCGGACAACAAGACAGGATGCAGTCCGCCACGTGCCCATAGAACCATGTCGGGAGCCCAGTGCGACAAGAAATGCCGTGCACTGGCCACAGTTTCAGATGGGGTCGGAAGGACCGCAACCGCGCGCGGGTCAGGCATAGGTTCGGCATCTGTCGTCACGACCAAAGATACATCCGCGCCATGATCACGCAGGCGGTCGGCCACGTGGCAAAAAACCTCTACATCCACCGCTGTCGGAGCATGTCCCCAAATGACGCGGCCTCGCGGGCGCGCGTTGTATTCGGTTGTTGCATCCTCTTTTCCGCCACGCCGGAGCGCCTTGTATGCGGCAAGGGAAAGAGACCTAGTCATTCAACATCGGACGGCTTAGCTGTCCAATTCTTCCGTCAGAGAGGCAGCTGTCTGCTCATCGCGAAGACGGTGAATATGAGCGATAAAGTAACGCATATGAGCGTTGTCTACCGTGCGCTGGGCTTCGCTCTTCCACGCGTTGTAGGCGCTCTCGTAGTCTGGAAATATACCAACGATGTGGATGTCATCCACTGACTTAAAGGCGTTTTTGGTTGGGTCGATCAGTTCGCCACCGAAGACGAGATGCAAACGCTGTGTCATAGGATCCTCATGGTCAACAGGGTTGGACGCACACTACGGGATTGCACGCCGGGGTCAAGAATGGGGACCGTCATCGTGAATTTCGGAACCCGTCTACATGCCAATCCCCAAACTGCACAAAAAATGCAGGAATTGGCGGCCCATGTATGTACCGGCTGCTGTTCGCAATTGATTTCTCGCATGTTCTCGGAAGTCGCTCATATGTATTTGGCCTGTTTGTCGACACGCAGGTCGTGGCCTTGTTGGGGTTACGCACGCGTGTGATTTCATTAGCTGCAAGGTCGATTATGACCATTTGGGCCGTGAGACTCTGGGGGCGTAATATTTCCGTTCCATGCTTTCGATCTATCGCGAACTCCTTTGGATTGCTGCGGATCTATCAGATGCCGACAGCAACCTCATCTCTTGGCGCAGCAAACGCCGTTTTGTGTCTCAGAATGCTCCACGCAATTCGTGCTAGTTTATTGGCCAGAGCGATAGCGGCCTTGTTCCGATGCATGGGTTCAGACGCGCGAGCCAACCATTGCCCCGAAGCCAAAGTCTTTCCACCGATGCGGGCGCATCATGATGACCTTCGCGGCTTGAAGGAACAACATCCGCAGATATCGACTGCCTCGTTTTGATATACGTCCCAAGATCGTTCGCCCGCCCATGCTGTATTGACGGGGCACAAGACCAACCCAAGCTGTAAAATCGCGCCCGCGATCAAAGGCGCCGCCTTCACCTATCGCCGCTACCATCGCCGTCGAGATCATCGGCCCAATTCCTGGAATAGTCATAACATTCACGTAGTTCTCTTCGGTGCGACTGATTTCTTCGATCTCTTTTGACAACTTGTCGATCCGATCACCCATCCACATCCAGTCGTCATAAAGGCCAATCAAGATACGACGCATTCGAGGTGATATCTCGTCTTTTCGCTCTTCGAGGATCGTTTCGAAGGAATTCTCCAGAGCACGCAGGCCCTTGCGCACTGCAATGCCATGCTCAATCAAGAAAGCACGGATCTGATTGATTGTTGCAGTTCGGCGCGACACCAAACGTGGTCGCACACGATGCAAAGCCTGCAAATCAAGTTGGTCCTGTGTTTTCTCCGAAACCGATTTCAAATTCGGACGTAGAGCTGCCTCAGCAATGGCCTCCGCATCATTGTAGTCGTTCTTTTGACCCCTTGGGTCCACTGACGCGATCGCCCGTAATTCAGCCGTTAGCCGCGGTTCAAGCAACCCAATAGATTGCTGTGTATGTCGCCACCTGCGACGACGCCATTCACCTGAGGATGCGGATTGTTAAATCGCAGCGGGCCGCCTGTCATGTCGGTCACCGTACCGCCGGCCTCTTGGATGATGAGCGCACCAGCGGCGATGTCCCATTCCCAAGACGGGCGTAGTGATAGCATGGCATCGAACTGACCCTCGGCAACCAAACACAAGCGATAAGCCAATGACGATCGCATATGGCGGTTCAGATTTGGAGGTTCGCAGTTCCAGTACTTTGGGTCCAAGTTCGGCTTGGCTGTTAAGACATCGGCGCCTTCCAGATCATGGTGCTCTGTCACGCTGATGTTGGTGCCGTTCAGGGTGGCCCCTTGTCCACGTGCGGCTGCGTACATCAGGTCACGTTCGGGAACATAAACAGCGGCAGCGATGACTGTGTTGTCTTCAATGACGGCCAATGCGTGGGACCAATCTGGGTCGCCCTTGATGAAGGCGCGTGTTCCATCAATCGGGTCAACGACGAACTGTCGTTCGGTGCTTAACCGAGTGGTCCCGTCTTCGGTTTCTTCAGACAGCCATCCATAGCTTGGTCGAGCGGTGCGCAGCTTTTCAATTAGCATCGCGTCAATGGCGAGATCGGCCTCGGTCACAGGGCCTGCATTGCCCTCTTTGTCCCACGCCTTTGGGTCGCTTTGAAAAAACCCTTGGGCGATCACTGCACTGTCTTTGGCAGCCTCGATCAGCAGGTCGAGATCAGTCTCCGGCAAGGGTCATCCCATCTATCAAGAGAGATGGTACAATGCGGCTAAGATGAGTGCGACCATCATTGGCAGCGATGATCCGGCGTAGCATTTCGTGCAGGTTACCCGCGATCGTGCATTCGTTCACCGCATGGCTGATTTCGCCGTTCTCGACCCAAAATCCAGCAGCACCGCGTGAATAGTCTCCAGTGGTTGGATTGATAGTCGAGCCAATCATCGACGTGACCAGCAAACCGGTGCCCATATCGGCAATCAAGTCTGCGCGTGACACCGACCCTTGGGTCAAGGCGACATTGCCAGCTGTTGGTGACGGAGGCGATGACAGTCCACGACCTGCATTAGACGTACTTGGCATGCCCAGCTTGCGACCGGTGGCCAGATCTAGGGTCCAACCCAACAAAACGCCGTCTTGGACGATGGCGCGCTGGCCTGTTGGCAATCCTTCACTGTCAAAAGGGCGCGACCCTGCGACGCGGACGCGCCGTTGATCTTCGATCAAGGACAAACCTTCCGGCAGCACTTGTTCACCGATCCGGTCTCGCAACCAGCTAGACCCACGCGCCACGGATGCGCCATTGGATGCCTGAAGCAGATGTCCGATCAGTGTTGAGGAAATCCGTTCATCGAATAAGACGGGAAACGTACCGGTCTTGGGTTTGGTCGCGCCAACACGTTCCAATGCCCGCAAGGCGGCGGTCTCACCAATCTCTACTGCGCTACGTAGATCGGCCTGAAACACACGGCTTTCGCCGTCGTAGTCTCGTTCCATATCCGCGCCGGTTCCGGCGATAGCAACGCAGGACAAACCCCGCGTCGACCGTTCGTAGCCCGCGGAAAAGCCGTTGGACGCGGCAAGGTGCAGGCCATAGCGTTCATAGTCGGCAGATGCTGATTGAACCTGACTGATCCCTTTGTGGGTCAATGCGGCGGCTTCGGCTTCTCGCGCGTCATGCTCTAAGGCGGCTGGGTCTGGCTCGTCTGATGGATCGACAAGTTCCAGCGAGGACGCATCGGTATCACGGCTCAGTTGGTCAGGGTCCGCCAGCCCCAGATGAGGATCGTCTAGCGATTCCTTGGCCATCGCGACTGCGCGCTCGGCCATTTGTGCCAAGGTTTCAGGGCGGGTGTCGGATGCAGAGACACAGGCCTGTTTTTGGCCAACAAGCACCCGAAGTCCGATTTCGGTACCTTCCGAGCGTTCGGCCTGTTCCAACGCACCTGCACGGACATCGATTGAGACCGATGTGCCGCTGATCGAAAAGGCATCTGCAGCATCTGCCCCGGCAGCTTTGGCTGCATCTAGGAGTTGGTGCGCGAGCGTTTCAAGTGATTGAGACATAGAGACCTCTGAAAACTGGTTGGAAATGAGGTAATCTGGCAGCGCGCCATGCGCAAGGTGACGCAAAGAAAAAGGGCCGCACAGAGATGTCTCTGGCGGCCCCAGTTAGATGCAATATGTGCTTATTGGATGCGCTGACCATTAACGATGACGTGTCCTTCGCCGTTCACTTCTAGCGTCGAAGTCAGTTCGTCATCACCAACGGTGCGTGCAAACATGCCCATCATCATGCGCGCGCCCATGATGTCCTGCTCTGGGACGAGACCCATCTGTACGAGCTTGTCCATCAGGCCGTTCGCACCGTTCAGGTTAACGGTCACTTGGCCTTCTGGTTGTGGCATTCCATCGAAAACAGCCGATGGGGTGTCGTTGTCGAAGGTAAACGCACCCTCACTAGTTAGCAGCGCACCACCAAATGCAACCTTGAGGTCGTCCAGCGTCAACGCGTTAATCTCACCTGGAACATCGGCGTTCTCGAGCATTTCAGCTTGCTCTGGATCAAAGAGGTCAAAGTACAGTTTGGCCTTACCTGACAGGTTGAACGCAACGGTTGCAGGGTCATGTGGCAAAACCGACCGAGGGTCAAAGATGGACCAGATCAGATCGCTGACCTGTAGATCAGTCAGGTTCAGTCCAAATGCAAAATCCGCAGGTTCGTCTGTCTTGGATGTCGGCATGGCTAGGTTAAAGCCGTATTGCGCCATCGAAACCTCGACGGGCAGAGGGATACCGCCACCGGTAAAGCTGACGGCAACATCCTTGGTCAAACCATTGTAGGCCAGCGTCTCGTTGTTCATTTCGAACTCGAGCGAGCCACTCCCCGCGGCCGCTTGGCCAGTCAATTGGTCACCATCGGCGAGGATATCAAAGTTGTATTTGGTTGCACCAAACCCGTAGCCACCGCTAACCGCAAATCCCGCAGCAAACAGATCCTCTGGATCGAGCATTTTGGCCCCGATTGGCATGGCAATCTTAGCGTCCATGCTCAGCGACTGGATGTCGCCGGTCATATTTATCTTTTCGCCCGACCCCGATGGATCAACGAAATCCACAACAAAATCGACGCTATCGGCGTTTGCCGAATAATCGATTGTGCGTAGGTTGCCGTCGCGCGTGACGTAGTTGCCTTTCACGTTGTTCAGGTTCATGCCAAAGGTGCCATCGATCTTGGTGTCACCTTCCATGATCTCGACGACATCAATGCCGTATCGGCTGGCCAACATCGCGTAGTTCATCTGGCTGGGGTCACCGCTCACGATCATTGACAGGTTGTTTTGATTGACCATCAGCTTGATCGAGCCCGGCTCGCCAAATTCTGAATCAAAGGCGATATCGACCGGATAGCCGTCGGACATCGTCACAGAGACCGTACCATTCCCCAGTTCCGTAAATATGATGCTTGGGATTGTCGCTGTGATCTTGACCTCGCTATTGTCAAAGACAAACGCCAAATCGCTGACGGTCAGCGTGCCACCGGCTTCGGTTTCATTGCCAATAGAGACGGCGCCTTCGCCATACATTCCAAAGTTTTTTTGCCAATCGGCCCATACATCATCAGCGGTCACATCCGCCGTGGCAACAGAGCCTGCGAACAGCGCGGCAAGACAAACAGTGCCTTTGGCAGCAGATTTAATGGTCATAAACGAAGCCTTTCATTTGCAAATCTTATCGTCAGTTTTCATTATCAGTTAATGAGGGTCAAGATGAGCATGACTATAGCACACCTAAGTAGCACTGATCATTTCAAAAGGAGCAAAGGTGAAAAATGGGGAATATCGCAGGTAAAACAGTGGTTATTACGGGTGCCAGCCGCGGTATTGGTGCCGAAGCTGGGCGGGTTTTTGCCCAAGCAGGTGCAAATGTGGTGCTTGTGGCACGTGGTGCCAAAGAAATTGATGCGCTGGCTGCTGAAATTGGAAGCGCCGCACTCGCAGTTCGTTGCGACGTCAGTGACTACCCAAGCGTTCAGGCAATGATCGATCAGTCCGTTGCTCATTTTGGCGGCGTCGATGTGTTGATCAACAATGCTGGAGTGGTCGAACCCATTGCGCATCTAACCGACGCGGACCCCGACGCTTGGGGTAAAGTGATCGATATCAATCTCAAGGGGGTGTTCTACGGAATGCGCGCCGCAGTCCCGCATATGATTGAACGAGGAGGTGGTTCTGTTCTGACAATTTCATCTGGTGCAGCTCATGGTCCGGTCGAAGCATGGTCCCACTATAGCGCGTCCAAGGCCGCAGCAAACATGTTGAACCGCTGTTTGGACAAAGAAACCGGCGAGGCTAACATACGCGCCATTGGCCTATCGCCGGGGACAGTCGCGACCCAAATGCAAAAAGAGATTAAGGCCAGTGGCATCAACCCTGTTAGCCAGCTGAACTGGGAGGATCATATCCCCGCCGATTGGCCAGCCCGCGCGCTCTTGTGGATGTGTAGCTCTGACGCTGACGAATTTCTTGGGTCCGAGATTTTATTGAGAGATGAAGACATCCGCAAACGGGTTGGCCTAATATGATCCAGCTAGACCAAGACGGCGACGTCTGGACCATCACATTGGACCGTCCGGACAAGGCAAACGCCTTGACCCCCGGCATGCTGGCCGAGCTTGCCAACGTCGCGGAGCGTGCCCAAACTGCAAAGCTGTTCATTCTCACGGGAACGGGGCGTGTCTTTAGCGCTGGCGCAGATCTGGACGCGGCCAAGGCTGGGTTGGCGACCAGCCCTGATTGGGAACGTCTGTCCAATGCTATCGCAGCGTTGCCTGGGCTTACGGTTGCTGCACTGAACGGAACAGTGGCTGGAGGGGCGTGTGGAATGGCGCTTGCCTGTGATCTTCGGATCGCGACGGAGGGCTCGAAATTATTTTACCCCGTGATGCGGCTGGGTTTTCTGCCGCAGCCTAGTGATGTGGTTCGCATGAGCCGATTGATTGGCCCTGCACAGACCAAGCGGATCTTGATGGCGGGACAGAAAATCACGGCTTCTGACGCGCTCGACATGGGGCTGTTTCAACAGATTGTCTCCGAGGGTTCCTTGCTCGCGACTGCACGAGATCTTGGATCCGATACAATGGGGGCTGACTTACGCCATGTCAGTGCGATCAAATCAATGATTGATGCGGCGGCCCCTTGTCCTGCAACCTCAACCACGGCATGACACAGCACCGACCCAAAGAGCGGACGCAATGAATACCGACAACGAAATGATCGCCATGGTAATGGGCTATTTCAATCAAGCATGGGAATTGGCTCAGACGTGGTTGCTGAGCCCCGCCGCGTGGTCACAGTTTGCGATGCTCATTGGGGCCTACCTGCTCGCTCGTTTGGTCAATCGCATTGTCACACCTCGTTTGACGCAGCTCCTTACCCTTGATGCGGCTTCGACAACCGCTTTGTCCAATGCGCGTCGTTTCTTATTGATCTTTTTGCCGCTCCTGTTGCCGCTCTTTGCATATGGGTTCACTGCAATCGGTGAAATTGTCACGCGCTCTATCTTTGGCTCTGGTGCTGTCGTGGCTTTTGGTAAACGGGTCTTCTTGTTTCTCGCAGTGCGTGCCTCGGACGTGCTGTTCCTCGTTTGGAACGCGCTTAAAGACGAAGGCATTCAAATCCCTTACCCACATCGTGTCGTCGAAATCAAAGGCGCGGTGCCTACAACATGACCAGTGGCCTGCGCCATCACGCTTTGGTTATTGGCGCAGGTCCCGCAGGGTTGATGGCAGCGGACCGGCTCAGTGCGTTCGGAATACGTGTCACATTGGTTGATGCTATGCCGTCGGTCGGTCGCAAATTTCTGATGGCTGGCAAGTCAGGGTTGAACCTAACCAAATCTGAACCTGCCGACGTGTTTGGTGCCGCGTTTTCCACACCTGATCATCTGGCACCGATGCTTGTCGAATTTGGTGCTGGCGATGTGGGCCGCTGGGCGCAGCAGCTTGGATGCTCGACCTTTGTCGGTTCGTCCGGACGAGTATTCCCAGATGTTATGAAGGCCTCGCCGTTATTGCGGTCTTGGATGCACCGCCTCAACGAGGCTGGCGTCACGTTGAATACCCGTTGGCGTTGGACCGGTTGGGACGGAACAGCCGCGATGTTTGACACGCCACAAGGTGTCCAGTCGATCACCGCAGATGCAACTGTCCTTGCATTGGGCGGGAGCAGCTGGTCGCGGCTTGGCTCGGATGGGAAATGGGCCACGACACTCGCCGATCACAATGTCGAACTTGCCGCCTTTGGACCCGTCAACATGGGGTTTGGTGTCGAATGGTCGGATCACATGCATGCGCACTTTGGCAGTCCATTGAAATCCATCCGGTTGATCACGCCAAACACGACGATCAAAGGCGAATGTGTGATTTCCAATCGTGGCCTAGAGGGCAGCGCAATTTACGCTGTCTCTCGGGACTTGCGAGACAGCGGCTCTCTCGCGATGGATCTAATCCCAGACGTTACGATCGATCAAGCCGCTGAACGCTTGGCTAAACCGCGTGGCAAGACGAGCCTCTCAAACCACTTGCGCAAAGCGCTCAGACTGGACGATGCCAAACGCGCGTTGCTCAACGAATGTACCCGCCCATTGCCGCAGGACCCAATGGAATTGGCCAAAACAATCAAGTCATTGCCGATCCCGATCACTGGCCCTCACCCGATAGACGAGGCGATCTCGACGTCAGGCGGCGTCGCTTGGAGTGCGCTTGACGAACAGTTGATGCTAAATGTGCGTGATGGCGTGTTTTGTGCCGGTGAAATGTTGGATTGGGATGCGCCAACTGGGGGCTACCTGATCACGGGCTGCCTGTCGACGGGACGATGGGCCGGGGACGCCGCCGCCGCGTGGATCCGCGCCAACCCCTAGTTGTCGTAGTATCCAGCCGCGGCATACGTCCCGTAGTCCTGACCATATCCGTAGCGTTTCATTTCTTTGGGGCTCACTTGACTGAGCACCAAGCCATCGATGTTTAGACCGACCTTTTGAAACGCACGCAGGCCAGTGGTCACTTGCCGTTCGCGAGTTTTGTCCTATCGTACCGTATATAAGATAGCGTCTGCATGTTGGCCGGTGACCCGCGCATCCGGAACCAACAGTACTGGTCGAGTGTCTATCAACACGACGTCATAGTCGCGGCGACAGGCCTGCAATAGATGACGGAATGCACGGGACGAGAAAACGTCAGCTGCGTTTTCGTTGGTTTTCTCGCCAAACAGGATGTCGCCACCTAGCTCTGGATGATGCCACGCCGCCTCTTTGACAGTCATAGAACCGGACATGACAGACATGAGATCTGCATCCTTTTTTGCGCCAAGATAGGATCGGAATAAACGCCTGCGAATGTCCCCTCAATCACGAGAACCCGTTGCCCCAATCCGGTTAGGTTGTGGGCAAGCGCGAGGGTTTGCGTGGTCTTGCATTCTCCCGGAGCCGAAGAGGTCGACATGATGACTTTAGGCTGCCCCTCACGTCCTGATATGATCAAAGACGTGCTCAGATCTCGGATTGCTTCTACTGCGGCTGAGTTCCGTTTCTTGATGATGTAGTTCAATACGCCGTTGCGCCGTCGCGATGGGATACGTGGAATTTGCCCCATGACAGGCAGGCCTTTCGTTGCCTCGAGCGTGTCTGCGGTCCGAAACGTTGCGCTTCTGGCCTCTCGCCCGAGAACCCACGCGACGCCCAGAAATAGGGCCAATGAGCCCGCCATAAGCGCCGGCAACAAAAGGCTTGGGCGTGGCGGGGCTGTCGGGGATCAATGCTCTGGACATGAGCCTAGCATCGGCGTGCTGTACGCCCTGTTGGACGGATGTCTCCTTGAGGCGATTTAGAAAACACTCGCAGATTTGCCGGGTCGCGGTGGCCTCTCTTTCGAGTTGTTCCAGTGCTACGATCCCCTCGCTCTGTGTCGAAATTTTGGCTGACAACGCGGCCTTGAGTTGGGTGAGGGGATTGTCTTATGCGGCCCAAAATAGGGCAGGGCCGTGAACAATCTCTCAGATTTTCGGAAAATTACGCCATATGAATTGGTGCAAACCTTAGTTGAGCGGTTCGCGACCAATAGACACGTACTGTGCAAATCCGGCACGTTTGGCGTCACGAGACGAATAGATATTGCGCAAGTCGGCCATGTGCGGTGTCGCCATCTTTTTGGCGACACGCTTTAGATCGAGCGCACGGAATTCGTTCCATTCGGTCAGCAATACGATTAGGTCCGCATTGTTTGCTGCTTTGTAAGCGTCTTCGACCCAGTGCACACCGGGCAACAACGCCTCGCCTTCGTGACGGCCTTGGGGGTCTGTGACGCGCACTTTGGCACCACCACCCACAAGTGCAGGTACGATCGTCAACGCAGGCGCGTCGCGCATATCGTCGGTGTTGGGTTTGAATGTTACACCCAGAACCGCAACCGTTTTTCCGTTAAAGCTGCCACCGCAAAGATCGAGCAGCTTATCGACCATACGTCGCTTGATCTCTTCGTTGACCTTGATCACGGCCTCAGTGATTTGCATCGGGATAGCGTGCTCTTGGCCAATACGGGCCAGTGCCTTGGTATCTTTGGGAAAGCAGCTACCGCCATAGCCGGGGCCGGCATGGAGGAACTTGTTCCCGATGCGGCCGTCCAGCCCCATACCTTTGGACACTTGTTTGACGTCCGCACCTGTCTTTTCACACAGCGCAGCTATTTCATTGATAAAGGTGATCTTGGTCGCGAGAAACGCGTTCGCAGCGTATTTGATCATCTCGGCAGATTCCAGATCTGTGGTGATAATAGGAAAGTCACGCAAAAACAGGGGGCGGTAGATGTCATTCATCACTTCGCCAGCGCGCTGTGTCTGAACACCGACGACGACACGGTCAGGGCGCATGAAATCGTCGATCGCGGCACCTTCACGTAGGAATTCGGGGTTCGAGGCTACGTCGAAATCCAAATCAGGGTTTGCCTTGGACACGACCTGTTTAACCTTGCGATTGGTTCCAACAGGGACTGTCGATTTGGTGACGATGACGACATAGTCTTTGGCCGTCGTGGCGATCTCTTCTGCTGCGGCCATGACATAGGTCAGGTCGGCGTGGCCGTCGCCGCGGCGGGTTGGTGTGCCCACGGCAATAAAGACAGCCTCGGCGCCTTCTAGGGCATTCGGCAGATCAAGCGTGAATGACAAGCGACCAGCCTCGACGTTCTTGGCCATCAACTCGTCCAGACCCGGCTCATAGATTGGCACTTCGCTGCGCTCGAGCATGTCGATCTTGTTTGGGTCTTTATCGACACAAACGACATCGTGGCCAAAGTCAGAGAAACAGACCCCTGAGACGAGCCCTACATAGCCGGTTCCGATCACTGCGATTTTCATGGGGTGCCCTCACAAACTTATTGGCCCCGACATGGGCTTTGCAAAGGGCGTCTGTCAACCTTTGGGGTGCGCGTTGGCGGTTAGCTGTGCAGGAAACGCACAGTTCCATCGGGTTCAATTCGTGCAGCACTGAGGACACCTGAGAAATAGGCGCCTGTATCCAAGGCAATGCGCGACCCTACATGTTCAGCCGCATCAACGACCGTATGGCCATGCGCGACACAGACGGAATCGGCGCGGATATGATTGAGAAACGTCGGATGCCCCCAAATCATTGCCCGTCGGGATTGTCGGTGCAGCGGAATTTCCGGATCAGCACCTGCATGAACAACACCCAAGTTTCCGTTTTGCCAGAACAGAGGCAATTCTCGCATCCAACTGATCATTTGTTTGCCCATTGCCGCGCGCAAGTCACGTGCTGCGACAATCAGATCGTCCCCAGACGCGTTGGCGGTGATCCCGGTGACACCGAAACTGGCAAGAGTTTGTAGGCCGCCATTGCGCAGCTATCTGCTGCCACGGTCCGTTGGTGCACCCAGAAAATCCAACAGCATGCGTTCGTGGTTTCCCACGATACAGATAAAGTTGCCATCAGGATCGGCACAGCAGTCCATCAACATGCGCAGCACGGCTGCACTGTGATCACCACGAACAATGTAGTCGCCGACACAGACTGTCATCGCTCCGGGGGCTTCAATCTCTAGCAGCTCCAACAGGCGTGCCAGAAGATCGCCAATCACATGAACAGGTTCGTCAACGTCATCGCAGGGGCCGAGGCGACCGTCATCTTTGGCGTGACCTTTGCGCTTTTAGGATATGTCCGGCAGGCAACAACGGGACTGGTGATTGGTCTAGATGGTCGGGCTGCGCGCGACACAGCCAGCCGTCTTGTGGATATCACACGACGCGCAATTTGGGTGCAATCGATTTGGGTGACCTTCGGAACCGTGGCTATCATCTTGCTCTCAGAGCCGTTGATTGGAACCCTGATGCCCGCGATCGACGATCTAGAACAGCAACAGATCGCCAACCTGCTCGGCATCATGATTTTTGGCATGGCTGCGCGTGCCATCGGCGACTGTTGGATCAAGATTTTAAATGGTGCCGGCCACGCACCCCAGTTCGGTTCGGTGCTGTTTTTTGGGGTCTTGGTCTATCTAGTGGCTCTTGCGACGACGCTAGGTTTTGGGCAGCCCTACGTGGCTGCGGCCTATTTGTTTTGTACGGTCCAAGCCGTACTCTTCGGGGTCGTTCTGCCGGATAAACTCTCGCATGTGAATGAGATACCCGTCTGGCGATTGCTTGCGCTAATTGCTGTAACCCTCGGGCCTGCGGCCCTATGGGTGCTATCGCGCGGCTAGCATGGCGAGACGGATGAACGCCCGTTCGATCAATGCCATTTGCGGCGCACGACTTGAAGAACGGAGCTGGAGATCGGTATCAGTCAAAACCGTCAAAGCTGTTTCCAGCCGCGCGAGCCCCCATTTTGACGCCTGACGGATCACGCGATCACGGCGGAGGCCAAAGACGGGTGGGCGCAACCGCTGTACGCCGGCCGATGGTCCACCTGGATCGGATGCGGCGGTGTGCAGCGTACGAAAATGACGTGTCGCCCCGATGCATAGGGTCACAGGGTTCGTGCCCTGCGCTACAAGTTTGGCCATGATCGGTCCGATCTCGACGGCGCGGGCTTCGGCCACAATATTCAACACATCGTCCAAATCAGCTTCGATCGATGTTGGCGCGCAGGCCTCGATATCAGTAACGGAAACGGGCGTGTCATCGCCGCGCTTATAGAGGCCCAACTTTTCGACGGTTTGACGAAAATCACCGGGGTCTAACGCACGAGACAACGCCAGTAGCGCCTCCATCGCATCGCGATCATCTGTTTTCACACCTGCGTCGCGCAGTGTCGCCTCGACCTCTTCACGGCTGGGCGGGTCGTCATAGAGACCAACAGCAAAGGCATTGGAATGCCCTTCAAACATTTTGCGCAGCGTGGATTTCGCAGTCAGTTGGCCCGCGGTCACAATGATCTGAGCATCGCCGTCTTGCCAATCTTGCAATGCTGTCGCGATGAATTTTGACATCGCATCAGTCACGTCTTCGACAAAGGCTACTCTTGGTCCCGGAAAGAAGCTTTGGGCTTTGATCGCATCGTTCAACATTGCCGGATCTTTGCGTAGCTCTGATCCTGACATGCGGGTCAGACGCATTTCTTCTTCGCCTTGTGGGCCAATCAGCGCTGCGATCACCTCTTGGCGGCGCCCAGCTACGCGCATGGGATCTGCCCCAAAAATCAACAGTCCGGTTTTGGACGGATCGGGTTTTTTGAAATAACTCGGGGCGTCGCGTGGAGACAGCTTCATCGCTTAGCTCGCCGTGTCAGCCAACAGCCGCGACAGGATCAGATCGGCGAGAGCTAGGGCCAAGCGGCCACGCGCGTCCTCTTGGGCGTTCAAGGTTACGACAGTCGTGCCCACCGCTGAATAGCTGGTAAAGGTCGAAACCGTGCCGGATGCGGCGGTGGCGTCAGTTGTGGCATTGGTCATCACATAGGTCGCAGTTCCAGTCACGTTATACCGCGTGATGTCGCCATCCGGTGTGATTGCCACGCCATCTTCTGAGATCTCTAGATCGACGTTCAACCGATATTCGTTTGTATCTGCCCGGCCCAAGCGACGCTCGATCTGGCGGACCAACGCATAGTCTTCGCGCGTGTTGGGCGCATTTACGAGAACCCGATTTTGCAACGCCTGCGCGCCACCATTTGTGCCGTAGACAGGCGCAAAGCCGCAGCCTGCAACCGCGAGACCGATCAGTAGGACAAAACAGCGGCTAAGGGTTTTAAACAACGACATTCACAATCCGACCTGGCACGACAATCAGCTTTTTCGGAGAACCCCCGTCCAAAGCCTTGATCACAGCCTGATCTGCCAGCGCCAGCTTTTCAATCTCTTCCTTTGACATATCCGCAGGAACGGCGATTTCTGACCGACGCTTGCCGTTGATCTGGATTGGCAAAGTGACCGTATCCTCGACCAACATCGCCTCGTCAGCGACGGGCCAAGGGGCGTTGATGATCAAACCAGTGCCACCTTGGGTCGCCCAGATGTCTTCGGCCAAATGCGGGGTCATCGGTGCCATCAGCTGGGCAAGGGTCATAATCGCCTCGCGCTGTGCCGCGTGGCCTGCCTTGGATTTCTGCACAACGGCGGTAAAGCCATAGAGCTTGGCGATCGCGGCGTTGAAGCCAAAGGATTCGATGGCCAAGGTTACTTCTTGGATCGCCTTATGTGTTGCACGCAGCAGATCCTCGTCGCCATTGCCCGTCGCATTGGCGTCCTTCTCTACGATCCGCGCGCTGAGGTTCCAAAC
>NZ_GG697169.2:2139210-2236548 GCF_000161835.1 Thalassobium sp. R2A62 | reverse complement strand
GGCGGGCTGTCGGACAACACGAACCAGCGCGCCGTATCTGCGCCAAAAGCTTTGATAATGTTCAGCGGATCGACAACGTTGTTCTTGGATTTGGACATCTTGGCTGATGGGACAACTTTGACCTCGCGCCCGTCTTCCTTGAGGAAGGCCGCGTTGCCCAAGACCTCGACCTCTTCTGGGTAATGGTAGACAGGGCGGCCATCTTGTTCGCGCGTCGTTTGATAGATCGCGTGTGTCACCATCCCTTGGGTAAACAGCGCATTAAACGGCTCGATTGCTGTGTCCGGCAAATGTCCGGTGATGTTCATCGCTCGGGCAAAAAAGCGGGAATACAAAAGGTGCAAAATCGCGTGTTCGATGCCGCCGATATACTGGTCAACATTCATCCAGTAGTCTGCGTCGGCGCGATCTGTTGGGGTGTCCGCACGGGGCGAAGTAAACCGCGCAAAATACCAAGAGCTGTCGACGAATGTGTCCATCGTGTCCGTTTCGCGGATCGCGTCCTTGCCACAGGCAGGGCAGGCACAGTTGCGCCATGTCGGGTGACGATCCAGCGGGTTGCCCGGTATGTCAAAGCTGACGTCAAAGGGCAGCTCGATCGGAAGATTCTCTTTCTTCTCTGGCACCACACCGCAATCGTCGCAATGCACGACGGGAATTGGGGCGCCCCAATAACGTTGGCGAGAAAGACCCCAATCACGCAAGCGGAATTTGGTCACGCCTTGGCCAACACTGTTGGATTCGCAGAAATCAATCGACGTGTTGATCCCTTGATCGCCAGTCTGAACAGCCTCGCCAGCAAAGCCTTTGACGTAGTTCACCTTGTCGGACTTCATTGGCACATAGGCGTCGCCCCCGTCTTCGGGTGCAGTATGTTCGCCCTCAGTCGGGGCATAGACGCTGGTCACAGGCAGATCGTATTTGCGTGCGAAATCAAGATCGCGCTGGTCATGAGCCGGACAGCCAAAGATAGCGCCAGTGCCGTAATCCATCAGGATAAAGTTCGCGATATAAACGGGCAGTTCCCACGCCGTATCAAAAGGATGCCGTACGGTCAGTCCGGTGTCAAAGCCCAGCTTTTCGCCCTTTTCGATCGCCTCTTCGGTCGTGCCACCCTTGCGGCATTCTGCGATAAAAGCTGCGACCTCTGGGTTCGATTGCTCGAGCTGTTTGGCCAGTGGGTGATCGGGCGAGATACCCACAAAGCTAGCGCCCAAGAGCGTATCTGGACGGGTTGTGTAAACCTCGATTCGGTCAAATCCGTCAGGCGCATCAACTGTAGAAAAGGCAAACTGAAGCCCGCGCGATTTACCGATCCAATTAGATTGCATCAAGCGGACCTTGGCAGGCCAATCATCAAGATTGTCGAGCGCATCCAGCAATTCTTCTGAATAGTCGCTGATCTTAAAGAACCACTGGGTCAATTCCTTGCGTTCCACCAAAGCATCTGACCGCCAGCCGCGCCCATCGATCACCTGTTCGTTGGCGAGAACGGTCATGTCGACAGGGTCCCAATTGACCATTGCATTCTTGCGGTAGATCAGTCCCTCGGCCAACATATCCAGAAACAACGCCTGTTGCTGGCCATAGTATTCGGGGTCACAGGTGGCAAATTCGCGGGACCAATCGATCGACAATCCCAAGGGGCGCATCTGGCGCTTCATCTCTTCGATATTGTCGTAGGTCCACGTTTTCGGGTGACCGCCAATCGCCATCGCGGCGTTCTCGGCGGGCATACCAAAGGCGTCCCATCCCATTGGGTGCAGAACACTGTGGCCGGTGCTGGTTTTGTACCGTGCGACCACGTCGCCCAATGTGTAATTCCGGACGTGCCCCATGTGGATACGGCCCGACGGGTAGGGGAACATCTCTAGGACATAGTACTTGGGCTTGGTTTCATCGCGGACAGCTTTGAAGGTCTCGGCCTCGTTCCAAGCGGTCTGCCACTTGGGTTCGATCTCGGCTGGGGTGTAGCGGGTCATGAGTCGGTCCTTGAGATGAAAACGCCGGGCGATGGAGCCCGGCGCATGTCATAATCTGAATTTCGCACAGGGGCTATAGCTAGAGACGGCCATCTGCGATGCGCAACTGGCGCGCGCGGCTTAGAATAGCGTCTTCAACGGCGCGTTGGGTTTCGACCGCAACAGGGCCACTGCGAGATTGCAGTGCTACGTTTAGGGAACGCGCATCCAGCGCAGGGTCGGTGATGTAGATCGTGGCGCGGTAGGCGCGGCCACCGCCGGGTGGTGTGCCAAAGCCAGTCGAGATCACGCCAGTGAACGGATCAACCGATTGGATTGGCAGAAAGTTGAGCACATCGATGGATGCGGCCCAGAGATACCGGTTCACCGCGACATTTTCGACGCCACGTGTGCGTGCGGCTTGCCGTGTTGCGGTATTTGCGTCTGCTTTGCTGCTTGACGAGGCAAGGCTGCCAAATGGCGAGCTGCCAAACGAGCCGCTGCCGATGCTGCCTGAGCCGCCACAGGCGGACAATGCTGCGATACATGTGCCGATCACAGCGCATTTTGCTGTCGAAATGAGACCTGTCAAAACCTGTGCCCTCCCCAGAGCGCGCTAATCATTGGCAATTTTGTAACGTGGTGGGCTGGGTCTCACAAGAGCCAAGGCTAATTGGCGCAATTCCCTATGCCACAAAAAGAAAGAGCCGCCCCGAAGGGCGGCTCAAACTTAAGAGATTTCGATCAACTTAGAAGCTGAAGGAAACAGCTACAGTTGTACCGTGCAGGTACGCCTGTGGGCCGATCTCGTCGTTGGTAGCGTCGTCGGAATCTTCTGCGAAAGAAGCTACCAAGTTTGCGCCGCCGCCGAGGTCGTACTCAACGCCGATGTATGTGCCATCGTCGTCCGAACCACCAGCGTATACGTTTAGGCCGTTGCCTACGTCGTAACCGATCTGGATGCCGGAGTCCTCGTCACCACCATCGTGGTAGAACGCTGTGACCGACATTGGGCCGGATGCGTAAGCAACCTGCAGGCCGAAGCTGTCGTCGATTGCATCTTCAGAGACGTAGAATACAGTCGCTGTGATGTCGCCGATTGGGTATGCGACCTCGATACCAGTCGATGCATCGTCGTCTTGTCTCGCATATGCGAAAGTGATGTCTGCACCACCGAGGTTAGCCGAAACCGACAGACCCAGTACTTCGCTCGAATTGAAGTCGCCGTTGCCAGTCTGACCGTTCGAAGGAGTAGTGTCCTCTTCCTGGTAAGCCAGAACAACAGTTGCTGCACCGAGCGCTGCAGTTGCACCGATCGACAGCTGGTTCAGCTCGCCGTTATCAGTGGAGCCGTCGTTGCCTACGCCGTAAGAAACGCCAGCAGTAACCGAACCGAATACAACTTCACCGCGCAGGACGTTTTCGCCGTCTGCTTCGCTGAACGCGTCTTCGTTCATGTTAGTAACGCCGGACCAGTATGTCTCAGCTGCGTATGCTGTGTCGCCGTAGAAGATCGACGCCGAGTCCGAAGTCAACGATGCGGACAGGTTGTTGTCTGCGTTGAAGGTATCGTTGTCGGTATTGTTCTCGTGCTGCTCAAGCTCCCAACCGAAAGTAACCGATGCGGTTACGCCGTTGTCCAGCTCTTGCGACAGAGTTACGTCGATGTCAGCGTCAGCGTATACGCCGTCGTTGATGTCGTCGTTGTAGCCCAGTGTGGCGGAGCCAGACCAGGATACGTCAGCTGCTGCAGCGCCAGCAAAGGCGACCAGAGCAGTCGAAGTAAGAAGGATGCGTTTCATAATAGAACCCTCGTGTTTGCATTCCCGAGAATGCCAGTTTGCCTAGCATTGCGATGGTGTTTGCGCCTATCGGGCCGATCACTCAAGGAAATAGGGGGGGTGTTTCGAAACCTGCACTCGAATTGATGCATAGGTGCCACACAAGCAAATCCATGCCGATTGGACTTAGGGGCAGGAAACGCTAGGGTTTCCAGTTGATACAGGAGGTTGAGCGGATGCTTGCAGAAATAGAGGCGCGGATAGAAGCTGAGGCGGAACGAGTAGGGCGTGATCCTGTGGGTGTGCGTCTTATTGCAGTATCTAAGGTGCAACCGAATGATCGAGTCGCTGCTGTGTTAGAGCAAGGACATCGTTTGTTCGGAGAAAACAGGGTCCAAGAAGCCGCGGGCAAGTGGCCAGAGTTTCGGTCCCGATTTGAAGATATAGAAGTCGACCTAATCGGTCCACTTCAAACCAACAAGGCCCGTCAGGCGATGGAACTGTTTGACGCTATACATACGATAGACCGTTCAAAGCTGGCTAAAACCATAGCGCGATTGGCCCAAGAGATCGGTGCCTGTCCTGACCTATATATACAGGTGAACACAGGGCGAGAGGATCAAAAGGCGGGAATTGCGCCTGAGGATGTAGATGGCTTTGTTGCTGAGTGCGTTGCGATGGACCTGCCTGTGCGCGGTCTGATGTGTATTCCGCCCGCCGAGGAAGAACCCAGTCTGCATTTTGCATTGTTGGCCAAGATGGCGGGCCGCAATGAGCTGACCGGACTGTCGATGGGAATGAGCGGCGATTTCGAGTGCGCGATCGCCCAAGGCGCGACCCATGTGCGCGTCGGCAGTGCAATTTTTGGAGATCGTGTGCCTGCGGCCACGTGAAACAGGTTTAGCGGGTCGTCACGGGCGGGTTAGGTTTCGTTAGTCTGACCGCCCGTTGCCGTATTTTGCGTAATTTGATGTCGAAAGTACGTAATTTGCATATTTTGGTTTGCACAGATGCAGAGAGCTGCATTTGGGGCAATGCGCGCTGTGGGGTCAGCATATGTTAAGGCGTCTGGACAGGTTAACCGACGTTAAAGTTGTATTGCCCCAACGCCCCAAGAGGCGCTGCAAGCCGCAAACCAGGTTCTTTTTCTCTGATTCGCGACTTGTTCAACAATCATCTATCATATCGAGAAAGTTGCTTTGGACCCGTAAAATAAGGGCGCAGGACGTTGAAATCATTCCGTTCTGACAAGACATTGCCCCCATCACATTGCCCCCATCGCGCTGTCATTGCGCCACAATTCCCCTCTAAAACAAACTTCATAAGATGTAAGGTATCTCCACGGCAGCTGTATTTTTGGTGCCAATCTAGAGGTTTTTTTGTCATGCCACAGTACACGGTAGCTGCGTTCAACTGGTCAGCCAATGGCGGCTATAACAGCCAGCACAATAGCTCTTCTACTGTGGTCATCGATGATGACGACGCAAACCTTGATGGTGCCACGGATGCAAATGAAACCGTCAGCATTGATGGTGGCGCTTTTACTGTGACCTCAGGCCCGCCCTATGACATTGACGTCTCGTTCACCGATGTGAACGGCGATACGCATGTTGAAACATTCTATTTTTTTAATGTCGGAGGCAGCTGGTACTTTATCCCCGGGCCGGGGTCTGAGTTTACCGAAGGTGTGACTTTCGGCAGCTACCAAAGCCATACAACAACGCCGACGCCGTACAGCACGATCACCTGTTTTGTGCGCGGTGCGCTGATCGAGACAGATTCGGGCTTGGTTCCTGTTGAGGATTTGCGCGCGGGCGACAAAATCCTGTGTGCGGATGGTGAATATAAAACACTGCGTTTGGCGCTGAGCCGGAAAATCTCAGCGTGGGAAACGGATGCAAACCCTAAATTGCAACCAGTGCGTATTATGGCGGGTGCTTTGGGGCATGTTATGCCGCAGCGCGATCTTTTGGTTTCGCGCCAGCACCGCATTTTGGTGTCTTCGGCTATTTGCGAACGCATGTTTGGACTGGAGCAAGTTCTGGTTTCGGCGATCAAGACTGACGTCTTTGCCAAGAATTTTTGTTGATCCTGATCACGGCGAGGTCGAGTATTTCCATCTCTTGTTCGATCATCACGAGGTGATTTTTGCAGAAGGCGCACCAACCGAGAGTTTCTATACTGGGCCAGAAGCGCTGAAGGCGATATCAGCGGAAGCAATGGAAGAGATCCTTGCGATTTTGCCTGAACTCAATCTGTTGAGCTATGCACCAGACCCAGCGTGTCATATTCCGACTGGCGATCTGCAAAAGAAGCTGGTGGCGCGTCACGCCAAGAACAATCAACCTCTGATATAGGTTCGTGTTGGGTCGGTAGACCTGACTATGAAACCACATGTGATTTTGAACGGGCATTCGGGCGCGGTGCGAACGCTGTCCGAACGAACCGTTTGATATGCCGAGCTGCTGGGGCAACTAACACAGGGTGCAAGTGCTTGCAGTGACACCGGGAAAAGCCTTAACTATATTGGCTAATTTGGGGTTGAATCAACGTGGCCACTGCTACTTGCAAGTACTCGATAAGACACAGGCGTGATTTCCTAGAATTCGAATTCTTGAGATCAATAGATTTCGATGTCGTTCAATTCCACAAGGGTCACGAAAATCTTCGCGATGCAGTTGGGTTTGACAACAGTGCGACGATTGAGTTGGCCAAGGCGCTTCCGTTGGGGCAGCGTGGGGATACGCACCGCGCGCTTCGTGCTGAGATGGCAAAGGTACTTGCGGGAGGCCGAGTGCACCTAAAGCGCGCGTTGCCCGAACTCGTAGAGACACATTTTTCAATCCTGAATGAGGCCGGCACCCATGATTTATTGGGGTCGCTCGTTGAGCCGTTTGTAAATGAGGCCATGGCGATTTTGTCGGGGATCGATCTGCGGAACCATTTGGCCAGTTGTCTGGCGGATATTTTTGATTCAGGCGCCAGTATCCAACGGCGCAAAATCCTTGAAGAAACGATCAAGGGGATTACGGAATTTGACACAGACGGCTCGCAAAGGGTTGCGCTTGCGATCAACGTGATGGGGCGTGATCCGCTGATCGGAACGCTTGCGAAATGTCTGGCCAGCCACTTTGACGCGACGCGCGGCGAGCCTCTTAATTCCAAACCATTTCCTCTGGTCCCGACGGACACATCTGTTCCGTATGTTTGGCGGGAAGACCTAGGCGCCGAAAACAAGCCGCAATTTTTAGAGTGCCGCATTGATCAATTCGAAGGTCAAACTGAAGATCAGAGATTGAAATTCTTTGGTGCTGGGCGTCATACTTGTCTTGGAAAAAATCATTCTTTGATGGTCTTTGATTGCGTCGCGGAATTTATCGCGCGCTGTGACCGAAGTGCTTTGAGTTCGGAGATTTTATTAACGGATCGCCACGTTTTACATTTGGCCACCAAATTTCAAACTGAGATAGGAGAACCGCGTGGATCAGCACTCAATCGTTAGCATATTTAAGAACCACCTGCCGGATCAGGCTGGGCAGAAGCTGTTGGACGACTTTGCCAATGGGCAGGACATAGAGCTCGAACAGCTGAGTTTGACCAGTTTGAAGATGGTCGAAATCGCAATGGAGCTGGAAGAAGAGCACGAGCTAGAAATCGACATTGAGAACTTTGAAGAATGCAAAATGATGTCGGAATTTGTCGCCCTTTGTCAGGCGGAGGCGGCATGACCACGAGTTGGACTGTTTGAAATGTCGGGGTTCTCGATAGTCTCGTGGGGGTCGTAGATGGTAGGCAAACGACGCGACCCGATCCTGAACCTTAGATCAACGACTACATCCACCAAGACGGTCTATGTGATCCCGGGCTTTGGCGGTCATGTTCTGCCGTACCGCAGAATGGCGAAATTCATGGATGATGCCTATTCGGTCAAAGGTCTTTTTCTGCCGCGGTGGATCGATGGCGAAGCTGACCCGAGGACGATCGAAGGGTTTGCCGCATATACCGAACGACATTTGCAACCAGACAGTGATGGTGTCCTGCGGCTGATGGGGTATTCGGCTGGCGGGTTGATCGCATTCGAAACTGCGCGGAGGTTGATCGGGACGGGGTGCCGCGTTGATCTGATCCTCTTTGACGCGGAATGTCAGATGTTTGGAGCCGACCGACCGTCGCGTTGGACGCGTCTTTGCAAGAGAGCCGAGTACGCGGTGCGCCGTGCAAAATATGCCCTAAAGGGCGATCATGACATGGTTGCCGACCTGAGAATCAAGGCGGCGGCCTATCTATATCAACCTCATCATTTGGAGGCCGGGATTGTTCTGGTTCGACCGGACACTAGGCTGGCAAAACAAGATCGTCGATTTGAGCCCAAAATGGGCTGGGACACGGTGACAAACGGTGTTGAGCTTATTCATTCGGCGGGACGTCATGGTGACGCCTTTAAGGGCAAGAACGCCGAGCACTTTGCGGCTGCGTTAGAGGCAGGTTTTGAATTCTTGGACCAACGGCGCCTGAAACCGACCTAGGCAGGTGTAATGCTACTTGCGTGCTTTCATATCACCAAGCAGAGTTTCAATTCGTTCCAGCCGCTTGGCGACGTCATCGCGATAGGTTTCTGTTTGATCGTGTTCTTCGACGCCTGCGGCCTCTTGCATCGAGTTGACGATAATACCGACGAGCAGGTTCACCACTGAGAATGTGGTGACCAAAATGAACGGGACAAAGAACATCCAAGCCTGAGGGTGGATTTCCATCACGGGGCGGACGATGCCCATCGACCAGCTTTCTAGGGTCATGATCTGGAACAGCGAATAGGCCGATGCCCCCAGCGAGCCGAAAAATTCGGGGTGGCTGGTGCCAAAGAGTTTCGTCGCGATGACCGAGCCCACGTAAAAGATCAGCGACATCAACAGGACCACCGACGCCATACCGGGTAGGGCGGCGATCAGGCCCTCGACAACTTTGCGCAGGGACGGCGAGACCGAGACGACGCGGAACAGACGCAGGATACGCAGGGCACGAAGCACCGACAGGGCGCCGCCGTTGGGCATAAGGGCGATGCCGACAATGACAAAGTCAAAGATGTTCCAGCCGTTTTTGAAAAAGTTGAGCCGGTAGGCAAAGAGCCGCAGTGCGATCTCGATCGTAAAAATCACAAGGCAGGCCGTGTCGAGCGCGGTCAAGATAGGGCCGTATGCGGCCATCAATGGTTTGGAGGTCTCAAGTCCCAAGAGCACGGCATTGAACAAAATGACCCCGAGGATAAAGCGGGTGACAAAGGGGCTCTCTAGCCACTGAATCAGACGTTGGGTCATAGTGTGTCCTGTGTTTGGCGTTCATGGGGACATGGGGGAGCCACGTGCGGGGGTCAAGGTAGGGATGTCCTGAGATGGAAATTTCGCGGCTGCTGTGCGGGGATATGAACTGAAAACAGGCATAGAGGGCGCATTGGTGGACAGAACAGCGGCAGTGGCGACGCAGATGATTGATGATGCGCGGGTTCGGGTGACACGGTTTGATTTCGCACCGGGCGCCGAGACAGGCTGGCACACCCACGGGATGGACTATGTCATCACCGCGGTGACCCAATGCGAGATGACCCTAGAAGAACCGGGCGGAAACACCCGTCACGTGGTGGTCGCGGCAGGAGACGCCTATGTGCGCAAAGCTGGGGTGGCCCATAATGTTATCAACGGCGGCGACGAGCCCATGAGCTTTGTCGAGGTTGAACTCAAGTAGGCTGGGGCATGATCTGGTTCCGACCAAGGCATGAGAGAGGCGCTGGCGTTTTTGGGTCAGGTCCCGTGTGTTACTTGTTCCAAAGGCGCTTTGCCCAAACAGAGCATAGTGCGCGCGCGAAACCTGCGCATGATGACGGGAGAGGCAAATGCCACGAGCTGTTTCAGAGCAAAGCGGCTGTTGGTCTTGGGGGGTTATTTGGCGGTCTCGTAGGCGGCGAGTAGGTCGGTCACGAGAATGCCGTTGATCCGCATCCCTTTGAGGTTGGCGTCGCTGATCGAGGCGTTTTCGAGGGTGACACCGCTGATGTTTAGGTTGGACAGATTGGCGTAGGTGAATTTGCTGTTCGAGAGGTTCACGTTGTTCAGACTGCTGCCGCCAAGGTTAACGTTGTCAAAGGTCGCATTGGCGAGGTTGGTGACGGTAAAGGTGGCATCCGTCAGCACCGCAAAGAACCGCGCGCCTGAAAGGTTCACGCCATCAAAATGCGCATTCACCATTGTCGCGCGGGCATAATGCGTGCCGGTGAGATCGGGACTAGTAAAGGGGATGGACATCGGGAGGCTCCTGTTGGGTTAGGTTTTGCCAAAGACGCGCGCAAAGATGCCCGGTTTGGGCTGGGCGAGGGTGACGGTGTCGAGCAGGGCCTGATAGCTGCGGCGCCCTTTGTCGGGATCGTCAGTGAGATGCAACCAGCCGCCTGTTGAGAGACCGAGACCGCGCCAGTCGGTGCGACTGATCAGGGTCATCACATCCTCGGTCCCGTGGCCGCGCACGTGCAAGGTGATAATTGTGTGGGGTGCTGTTTCATCCATGTTTAATTCGATCGAGGCTGCATCTGTTTCGAGCCTGCCCCAGACTGGATCTGACCAGTCGGTGTCGGGAAAGACTGTGCTGATGCGCGACTGGAGTTGATCGAGGGGCTGCATGTTGGGGGGATCAAAATCATCGTCAAAGACGGCGAGGCCGTTTTCCGATTGGATCATGTGATCTGGAAGGTCAAAGAGGATAATATCCCAGCTCATATCATGCCTTTTAGGTGTGGACTGAACCAGATTAGCACAAAAAAAGCCCCGCACGAGGCGGGGCTAAGTCCAACAGGGAGGTTTGGTGTTTGTCGTGCCCAACACCAGGGGTAACGGGAGATCAACACGCCGAGGGTTCAAAGGTCCGCGTGCTGACCAGCTTTATGCAACCAGACGGTAGCCGCCTGATTCAGTGACCAAGAGCCGTGCGTTCGAGGGATCGGGTTCGATCTTTTG
The DNA here is from genome assembly GCF_000161835.1 of Thalassobium sp. R2A62. Lineage (GTDB taxonomy): Bacteria > Pseudomonadota > Alphaproteobacteria > Rhodobacterales > Rhodobacteraceae > Thalassobium. Next base: position 2,225,805 of record NZ_GG697169.2, on the reverse strand, counting down.
ACGCAGGCGGTAAATGTGGGTTTCCAGCGTGTGCGTGGTGACGCCAGCGTTATAGCCCCAGACTTCGTGCAGCAGCACGTCGCGGGCAACAACGCCATCGGTCGCGCGGTAGAGGAATTTGAGAATATTCGTCTCTTTTTCCGTCAGGCGAACCTTTTTTTCGTCTTCGGCTATCAGCATCTTCTGGGCAGGTTTGAAGGTGTACGGCCCAAGGGTAAACACGGCGTCTTCGGATTGCTCGTGTTGGCGCAGTTGGGCGCGGATCCGTGCCAAGAGGACAGGGAATTTGAACGGTTTGCTGACATAGTCATTGGCACCTGCATCGAGGCCAAGGATCGTGTCACTGTCGCTGTCATGACCGGTGAGCATCAGGATCGGGCATTTCACACCCTGTTTGCGCATCAAGCGGCACAGTTCGCGACCGTCAGTGTCTGGCAGGCCGACGTCGAGGATCACCAAATCGTACAGGGCCTCTTTGACCTGGTCCATTGCGTTGGTGCCGTTCTCGGCTTCGAAGACGTCAAAGTCTTCGGTCATAACCAATTGCTCGCTGAGCGCCTCGCGCAGGTCATCGTCGTCGTCGACCAGCAGAATTTTCTTTAGTTGACCCATGGTGAGGCTCCTCATCGTGTTGTTTAAGAGATGTGGTGAAGACACGCATCAGACAAGATTTGTGATGCATCCATCACGGGGTCGTGTCGTAGGGGCGGCAATTGTTTCAATTCTGTGCGAAAGTGGCCTAGAAGAACGTTGAATGATTACAAAGCGCGGCAGCATCAAATGCAATTTGTCCTAACAGTTGTGGAACGTTTGGCACGGGCACGGTCCGATTTACGGATGGGTGTGCCCGTTGTGATCGATGGTGTCGTGGTCTTGGCCTGCGAAACGCTGGATGCAGCGCGGTTTGAATTGGTGCGTGACAGGGCCCCCGGGCGGGCGGTTGTAGCGGTAAGCGGACGGCGGGCTGATACCTTGCGTGCGCGTGCCTATGACGGAGACATTGCACGTATTTTGGTCCCGCGCGAGGCCGAGGTCAGCTGGGTCCGTGCTGTGGCCGACCCTGCGGATGATCTACGGATGCCAATGAAGGGCCCGTTTCAAACAGAACGCGACGGTGATTGCACACCGCACCGCGCCGCCATCCATTTGGCTAAAGCTGCGCGGCTTTTGCCTGCGGTTGTTGTGGCATCGTTCGAGCATCCGCTGATTGATCTAGTTCATCTGACAGCAGACGAAGTGTTGGATCACGCCAGCAGCCCGATGGGCGCGGTTGTGTCTGCGCATCTTCCGCTCAGCGTGTCCGAAGCGGGCCGGCTGCATGTGTTTCGGCCAGAGGATGGTGGCGAAGAGCATTATGCGATCGAAATTGGCAATCCAGACCGGTCGCGCCCTGTTCTGGCACGTCTTCATTCGGCCTGTTTTACCGGTGATCTGATGGGCAGTTTGAAATGCGACTGTGGTCCACAACTGCGTGCCGCGATGGCCCAGATGGGAGCCGAGGGTGCGGGCGTTCTGCTGTATCTGAACCAAGAGGGGCGGGGCATCGGGCTGGCCAACAAGATGCGCGCCTATTCGTTGCAGGATCAGGGGTTCGACACGGTCGAGGCCAATCACCGTCTAGGGTTTGAGGATGACGAGCGAGATTTCCACATCGGGTCGGACATTCTCAAAAAGCTCGGATTTACGCAGGTGCGGCTGCTGACCAATAACCCAGCCAAGATTGCGCGGATGGAAGACGCAGGTGTCAAAGTCGTCGAGCGTGTTCCGCTCAAGGTCGGCGAGACCGTGCAGAACCGCGCCTATCTCGTGACCAAGGCGGCCAAGTCCGGACATCTGCTGTGACACGGGACGATCTCGTGCTGACCGCACGTGGCGTTCGGTTTCAGGGCCGCTATTTTCCCTGTTCGATTGGCAAAGGCGGCATCACCAGCAACAAGCGTGAGGGCGATGGCGCTACACCGCGCGGGGTGCACCGAATTGTTGGCATGCTCTATCGTCCGGACCGTTTGCCGCCACCCGCGCCATGGGCTGTGCCGATTGTGACGGGTGATCTGTGGTCCGATGACCGTGATGCGCCGGACTATAATCACATGGTGCGCGGGCCCTATGCGCCCAGCCACGAGGTGCTGCGGCGGGCCGATCCGCTCTATGACATTGTTCTGCTGACCGATTGGAACTGGCCCGATGCGGTTCCGGGCCGTGGGTCGGCAATCTTTCTGCACCAATGGCGTAGACCGGGGTTTGGGACCGAAGGATGCGTCGCGTTTAGCCGCGATGATCTGACGTGGATCGCAGGTCGGGTGACGCCGGAGACACGTTTGATTGTGAGGTGACCCCTCTGGTGGTTGCACGTGGTCCCCGCTAGGGTGCGGCGAGTTTTATCAGGAGAGACCTCATGCCCTTTACGCTTGCGACTTGGAACATCAATTCGGTGCGGCTGCGCGAGGGGATTGTGTGTGATTTGCTCGAGCAAGAGGCGCCAGATGTTTTGTGTCTGCAAGAGTGCAAATCGCCTGTTGAAAAGATCCCGACAGAGCGGTTCGCGGCGCTGGGCTATAGCCATATCGTTGCGCGTGGGCAGAAGGGTTACAACGGTGTTGCGATCCTGTCCAAGCTGCCGCTTGAGGATATGGGGTCAGAGGATTTTGCAGGTCTTGGTCATGCGCGGCATGTGGCGGCCAAGTTGCCCAATGGGGTGGTGATCCACAATCATTATGTGCCTGCGGGAGGTGATGTGCCGGACCGCGAAGTGAATGAAAAGTTCGGCCAAAAGCTGGATTACCTTGCCGATATGGAGCGGGATTTTCGCGCGGCCCCACCCAAGCGGGCGATCCTCGTTGGGGATTTGAATATTGCGCCGCGTGAGGATGATGTTTGGGATCACAAAAAGCTGCTCAAGATTATCAGCCACACGCCGGTTGAGGTTGAGGCGTTCAACGCGGTCATGGCGGCGGGCGATTGGGTTGATGTGACGCGCGCGGATATCCCTGAGGGTCTGCTGTATTCATGGTGGTCGTACCGTGCCAAGGATTGGGATGCCGCTGACAAGGGGCGCCGTCTAGATCACGTGTGGGCGACCAGCGATATTGCCGCCTCGGCCAGTGGGTCGCGGGTGATCCGCTATGTCCGTGGTTGGGAGAAACCCAGTGATCACGCGCCCGTGTTTGCGACATTCGATCTTTGACATTTGGGCCGCGGGTCCACATATGACGCGGGAACGGAAAAAAGGACGACGATGATGCTGGAATTTGGCCAAACTGATGCCCCTGCGGATGACCTGATCAAAGACGGGTCCGAGGCGACATTCATGCAAGACGTTGTTGAGGCGTCACAGACTGTTCCGGTGATTGTAGATTTCTGGGCGCCGTGGTGTGGTCCGTGCAAAACGTTGGGCCCCGCACTAGAGGCGGCTGTCACGGCGGCGGGCGGGCGCGTCAAAATGGTCAAGCTTGATGTAGACCAGAACCAGATGATCGCGGGTCAGTTGCAAATTCAATCGGTCCCAACGGTCTATGCGTTCTGGCAGGGCCAGCCTGCGGACGGGTTTCAGGGTGCGTTGCCGCCGTCCGAGATTTTGGCCTTTGTTGAACGGGTGGCCGATCTAGGTGGGCCTGCGGATGATGGCGGGCTCGGGGCTGCGGTCGAAGCGGCTGAGGAAATGCTTGAGGCAGGCGAGGCTGCGGATGCGGCGCAAACCTTTGCCGCTGTTCTAGAAGAAGAGCCAGCGAACGCGGTGGCCTATGGTGGTCTGGTGCGCGCGCATATGGCGATGGATGATGTAGATCAGGCCGAGGCGATTTTGAATGGTGCCCCTGCCGAGATTTCTGAGGCGCCTGAGTTGGAAGCCGCCCGTGCGATGATCGAATTGGCACGCCAAGCGGCCGAGGCTGGACCTGTGGCTGAATTGCGCGCGGCGGTCGAGGCGGATGAGAACGATCACCAAGCGCGGCTTGATCTGGCGATTGCGCTGCATGGGGCAGGGGACGCCGAGGGCGCCGTTGACCAATTGCTTGATCTGTTTCGCCGTGATCGCGAGTGGAAAGATGGTGCAGCTAAAACGCAGCTTTTTACCGTGTTTGATGCGCTCAAAGCCGAAGATCCGATCGTGTTGAACGGGCGTCGTCGATTGTCGTCGATGATATTTGCCTGATCGGCATGTCGGGCTACATTCTAGCATATGATGAACTTTACTGATTTGCCCGACACGGTCCCCGTGTTCCCGTTGCCCGGAGCGTTGTTGTTGCCGCGTGCGCGACTGCCACTGCATATCTTTGAGCCGCGCTATCTGGCGATGATCGACGATGTTTTGAAAACGTCGGACCGATTGATCGGGATGGTTCAACCCTACGAGATAAATGGCGCAGAGCGGCTGCATTCGATTGGCTGTTCGGGGCGCCTGACGTCGTTTTCTGAAACAGAGGACGGGCGCTATATGATCACGCTGGCGGGCATGAGCCGGTTTCGTATCAAATCCGAGCTGGACGGGTTCCAACCCTACCGCCGCTGCGATGTGAATTGGGACGGGTTTGATCGTGATCTTGGTGGCGTCGAGGATGATGCGATTGCGGATCGCGAAGGGTTCATGGACCTGCTCAGCCGCTATTTCCATGCGCAGGAATTGCAGACCGATTGGGAGAGCCTCAAGGAGGCCGAAGACGAGTTGTTGATCAATTCGTTGTCGATGCTGTGCCCGTTCGAGCCTGAGGATAAACAGGCATTGCTCGAAGCACCAAGTTTGACAACGCGTCGCGAAACGCTTGTCACGCTGATCCAGTTCGCGTTACGTGGCGGGGACAGCGGAGAGATGATGCAATGAGCGATTTTGAGAACGCGTTTGACCCCAAGATGCTAGAGTTTCTGGTGTGCCCAGAGACCCATGCGACATTGAGCTATGACGCCGCGCGTCAAGAGTTGGTGTCCAAGGGGGCCAAACTCGCATTTCCCATTCGCAACGGGATCCCTGTGATGTTGGTCGATGAGGCGCGTACGCTCGACTAGAGCCGCCTGCCCTGCATTAGTTTTGGCAAATCTCCGGTCAGGCCCGCGGCCTCGCGGATAAAGCTGTGGCGCAGTTTTGGGACGGCGTTGACCACACCCATGCCGATGTCGCGCGCGGCGCGCACCAGCGGGTTGTCATTCGAAAATAGTCTGTTGAATCCGTCGGTGGCTGCGGCCAACGTGGTTGTGTCGAACCGCCGCCATTGTTGATAGCGAGCAAGGACCGCGCTGCTGCCAATGTCTTCGCCGCGGCGGCGGGCGTTGGTCAGAACCTCGGCGAGGGCTGCGACGTCGCGCATACCGGCGTTCAGGCCTTGGCCCGCGATAGGATGGACGCCGTGGGCGGCATCCCCAATCAGAGCGATACGGTCGGCCACAAAGCTGTCGGCAAGGGTCAGGCCCAGTGGATAGCTATAACGTTTGCCTGCCAATTTGATGTTGCCCAGAAAGCTGCCAAAGCGGGGTTTGAGTTCTTTGACAAACCCGTCGTCATCCAGCGCCATAAAGCGTTCTGCCGTTTCGGCGTTTTCTGACCAAACGATGCTGCTGCGATTTTTGGTCAGCGGCAGAATGGCGAGAGGACCGGGGGGCATAAAGAACTGATGCGCGATGCCGCCGTGGGGGTGTTCGTGTTCGACGGCACAGACCAGAGCGGTCTGGCCGTAGCCCCATTCGGTGCGGGTGATGCCCGCGCGGGAACCGGTGCCTGATTGGCGCCCGTCTGAACCGATCAAGACGCGGCCGGTGCGGGTGCTGCCATCGTCTAGCGTGACCGTGACATCGTAGTTGCCAATGGTTTGGTCCGTGACGGTTTGGCCGTGCAAGTGGGTGACATTGGGATGATCAAGGGAGGCTAGAAATGCAGCGCGCAGGTGACGATCCTCGACGAGATAGCCCATTGGGCCTTCTTCTATTTCGGCATAGTCAAAGTGCATCATCCAGGGGCTGGGACCCTCGCCAGCGCGGCCATCGGTGACTTTAATCTCGAGCATGGGTTGGGCCGCATCGCGGATCGCAGGCCAGATGCCGATCGCGTCCAGCAATCGGGTCGAGGCCAGCGCCATCGCATAAGAGCGCCCATCGAACGCGGGATCCTTGTGGGTGGAAATCGGTTGGGCGTCGATCAAGGTGACGGTCAACCCAGTGGTTGCTGCGGCCAGCGCAAGGGCCGGACCATTCAGCCCACCGCCCACGATAATGAGATCACTGTTCATACCGCTTGATATGGGGTTTTGCGCGGGATTGTCCATGCGCGGGATCGTCGCTAGCGTGGCACAAACAGGAGTGATGCGATGCAAGAGTGGTTAGAGATGAGCGCGGGTGCGCTGGGGCGTGGGATCGAAGCGGGCGAGATTGATCCGGTTGACCTGTGCGAGGTGTATCTGGCTGCGATTGATGCACATGAGATGACGCCGCGGATTTATACCGTGGTGGCCCATGATCGCGCACGTACCGAGGCGGCTGCGGCCAGCGCACGTGCCAAGACGGAACAACGGTTGGGCCCGCTGGACGGGGTGCCGGTGTCCTGGAAGGATTTGTTCGACAGCGCGGGGATTGTCACGGCGGCGGGTTGCCGGATTTACGCGGACCGTGTGCCAGAGGCGGATGCCGAGGTTTTGCGCGTCGCCACAGGCATGGGACTGGTCTGTTTGGGAAAAACGCATCTCAGTGAACTTGCGTTCTCGGGGTTGGGGTTGAACCCGATGACCGAGACCAGCCTCTGCGTGAACGATCATGACGCTGTCGCAGGTGGTTCGTCGTCAGGGGCGGCGACCAGTGTGGCATTTGGACTGGCCGCCGCTGCAGTCGGGTCGGATACGGGTGGATCGGTGCGCATTCCTGCGTGCTGGAACGATCTGGTCGGGCTAAAGACCACGATTGGCCGCGTATCGGTCGCGGGTGCTGCGCCGCTATGTCCCAGTTTTGACACGGTGGGGCCGCTGTGCCGCACGGTCGAGGATGCGGCGTTGATGCTGGCCGCGATCGAGGACAGCGCGGTGCCTGATTTGCAAGGTGCGACGTTGGACGGTGTGCGTTTGATGGTGTTGGACACGATCGTGATGGAGGATTTGGACGCGAAACCTGCGGCGGCCTTTGAAGCCGCTGTAGCGAAGTTGCAGGCGGCTGGTGCCGTGGTTGAACGCCGTGCGGTTCCGGATTTGGGCGATGCTTTTACGTTGGGTGGGCCAATGTATGTGGCCGAAGCCTATGCTGAATACGCAGAATTCGTAGAAGAGCGCCCCGATGAGATGTTTGGCGAGATTGTCGTGCGGATCATAGCAGGCAAATCGGTCAGTGCGTTCGAGTATCTGCGCGGGGCCAAAGCCATCGAGCGGGTCAAAGCGCAATATGCCGAGGTCAGCGCTGGTTTTGACGCTGTGATCATGCCGTCTTCGGCGATTATGCCGCCCAATATCAGTCGCTTGTTAAACGATGATGCCTATTACAAACGGGCAAATCTATTGGCGTTGCGCAACACGCGGGTCGGAAATCTGATGGGCTTGTGTTCCATCAGCCTACCGGTGGGCGTCCCAAGCTGCGGGATCATGCTGAATGCGACAGCAGGAGACGAGGCGCGTTTGTTGCGATTGGCCGCTGCTGTCGAAGCGGCGCTGGGCTGACTTAAAAACCACAACTGTTTGTCTCTGGGGCATAATTTCGCCGTGATTGGCTGGACAGAGTGGCCGTTGGGCGGCTAGTTTGGAGTCAAATCGGGCGAAATGATCCGGCACATGAGGCAGTTATGATGTACCCCGAGCGGTTTTCGAACCTACCGGAAGCGACGTGGCCACGGCTACGCGGCTTACTGGATTCCATCACGCCCGGCGACACGCCGAATGTGATGACGATCGGTGAACCACGTCATGATTTCCCCGAATGGGTGCCTGATGTCATCGCGCAAACCTCTGATCTGTTTGGGAAATATCCGTCGAACGAAGGCACGCCCGAGCTGTTGGATGCCAGTGTTGGTTTTCTAAAGCGACGTTATGGCGTTGATGTGGGGCGCGAAAACGTTGTGACGCTGAACGGTACGCGTGAGGGGCTGTACAACGCCGCGATGGTGCTGTGCCCAGAGCAAAAAAATGGGCAAAAGCCGATCATTCTGACACCCAACCCGTTCTACCAAGTTTACATGTTGGCCGCTTTGTCGGTCGGTGCCGAGCCGGTTTATGTGCCTGTACGTGCCGAGACGCAGTTTTTGCCAGACCTGATGTCGATGTCAGAGGATGTGTTGAGCCGCACCGCCATCGCCTATGTTTGTTCGCCGTCCAATCCGCAGGGCGCGATTGCGAGCTGCGATTATTGGCGCGATGTGATCGGGCTGGCCGAAGAATACGATTTCAAGATTTTCGCGGATGAGTGTTATTCCGAGATTTACCGCAATGATGCCCCAGTGGGTGCGATGCAGGTGGCCCAAGAAATGGGTGCTGACCCTGAACGTGTGGTGATTTTCCATTCGCTGTCAAAACGCTCGAACCTGCCTGGCTTGCGGTCGGGGTTTGCGGCGTCTGGATCAGAGAACATCAAACAAATCCGGATGCTGCGCGCTTATGCGGGTGCGCCGGTTCCGATGCCATTGCAGGCCGTTGCCGCACGGGCGTGGGCCGATGATGCGCATTCGGATGCAAACCGCGCGCTCTACCAAGAGAAATACGCCATCGCGGACCAAGTGTTTGGCGGCATCCAAGGATTTCAGGGACCCGAAGGCGGGTTTTTCCTGTGGCTGCCTGTCGACAACGGCGAAGACGCGGCGGTCAAAGCATGGCGCGAGGTCGGGGTCAAAACCCTGCCCGGCGCGTATCTGAGTAAAGAAGAAAACGGCACAAGCCCCGGGCATGGATATGTCCGCGTGGCGATGGTCGCAGAAAAACAAGAAATGCAGCGCGGGCTGATTGCACTCCGCGATTGTTTGTACAGGTAAGGACGAAACACATGGCCTATCAGACACGGCAGCGTGACCCATTGTTGGACAGCAACATGCAGGCGGCGATTGAAAAGCGGGGTTCCGAATTGATCGGGATCGTGATGATCGTCACTGGCCTGTTGGCGGCGATGATGATCGGGTCCTACACGCCCGACGACCCCAGTTGGATGAGCGCTACTGACGCGCCTGTCCAAAACTGGCTGGGTCGGTTTGGTGCGTCTATGGCCGCACCGCTGTTTATGATCGTGGGTTGGGGTGCATGGGGCATTGCGATTGTTCTGGCTGTTTGGGGGCTACGTTTTGTCCTTCATATGGGCCAAGAGCGCGTGATTGGCCGCATGATCTTTGCGCCGATCGCGATTGCTGTTGCGTCTGTTTATGCGTCGACATTAGCGCCGAGCGCGAGCTGGACCCACAGCTTTGGTCTGGGTGGATTGTTCGGTGACACGGTTCTGGGCGTCATGCTGACCGTTATTCCGGCCAAAGCCGCATTTGGCGTGAAAGTCATGTCTCTGGTGTCTGGTGCCGCGATTGTTGTGATGGGCGCTTTTGTTCTGGGCTTTACCATGCCCGAGCTGCGTCGGTGTGGTCGATTTTTGTTGATCGGTCTGATCGTTCTTTATTCCTATGTACTCAAGCTGTTTGGCTATGGTGCATCGCAAGCTGCTAAAGGTGCGCGTGCGGCTCATGCACATCATCAGCATCGTCGCGAACAGGCGGCGTCAGATCGTGCGGTTTATGACCAAGAACTGGCCGCAGAACATGCGGTGCCGACGCCTGATGAATTGGCCCGTGTGGCTGCAGTTGTGCGTGCGCAACCTGCGATGCCAACATCCGAGGTCGAACTGGTTGAGGCGATCGAAGACGATTATGCACCGGCACCCGTTGTGGAAGAAAAGACAGGCCTGCTGGGCCGTATGCCATCGCTGCTCAAGCGTAACGAGCCACCTGTTGTGATGCCGGAGAGTGAGCTGGTCGAGCCACGCCCGAGCGTGAATTTGGCCGAGGCGCCGGACGAAGATCGCATCAAATCCAAGATTTCGGATGTGATCAAATCGCGTGTCCGTCAGCCGATGACGGCGACACGGGTTGAGCCGCTTGTCGGACAAAAGCGGGGGCCAACACCCCTGATGATTACGCCAACTGCACCTGCGGGCGAACAGATCGCCGAGCCTATAATCGAGCTGCCAGCCGAGCCGACGCTGACAGCAAACATTGGTATGCCCGAGCCAGAGATGGTCGAACCTGCAGCCGTTGTGGCGCAACCGCATTCGCCGATCCCTGAGGTGACGATGCCGCCGGTTGCCGCGATCCCAACGGCCGAGCCCAAGCGCGTCGTGCAGCATCCGGTCAAGAAAACCGTCTCTCCGTCCAAGCAGGCCCAAGCCGAAGCGCAACCTGCGTTGCAATTCGAGGAACGCCCACAGGTTGAATACGAACACCCGCCATTGTCGTTGCTGGCTAGCCCAGATGAGGTCAAACGCCATCATCTGAGCGATGAAGCATTGGAAGAAAATGCGCGGATGCTAGAGACGGTGCTGGATGACTACGGTGTCAAAGGCGAGATCGTATCGGTTCGTCCGGGCCCAGTTGTTACGATGTACGAGCTAGAGCCAGCGCCGGGTCTAAAGGCCAGCCGCGTGATTGGTTTGGCCGATGACATCGCCCGCTCGATGAGCGCGCTGTCGGCACGTGTGTCGACTGTGCCAGGTCGGTCGGTGATTGGTATCGAACTGCCGAACGAAAACCGCGAGATGTGTGTTCTGCGCGAAGTGCTTGCCGCACGTGATTTCGGCGACAGCAACATGAAGTTGCCGTTGGCGTTGGGCAAAGACATTGGTGGTGATCCTATCGTGGCGAACCTCGCCAAGATGCCTCACTTGTTGATCGCGGGTACGACCGGTTCGGGTAAATCCGTAGCGATCAACACCATGATCCTGAGCCTGTTGTACAAGCTGACACCGGAAGAATGCCGGATGATCATGATTGACCCCAAGATGCTGGAACTCAGCGTCTATGACGGGATCCCGCATCTGTTGTCACCTGTTGTGACAGATCCGAAAAAGGCGGTTGTTGCGCTGAAATGGGTCGTGGGCGAGATGGAAGAACGCTATCGCAAGATGTCCAAGATGGGCGTTCGGAACATTGATGGCTACAACACCCGCGTGGCCGATACGCTGGCCAAAGGCGAGATGTTCAGCCGTACGGTTCAGACTGGATTTGACGACGACACGGGCGAGCCAGTGTTCGAGACCGAAGAATTCGCACCGGAAAAGATGCCGTATATCGTCGTAATCGTGGATGAGATGGCCGACCTGATGATGGTTGCGGGCAAAGAGATCGAAGCCTGTATTCAGCGTCTGGCACAGATGGCGCGTGCATCGGGTATTCACCTGATCATGGCGACACAGCGTCCGTCGGTGGATGTGATCACCGGTACAATCAAGGCGAACTTCCCCACACGGATTTCGTTCCAAGTGACCGGCAAGATCGACAGCCGCACCATTTTGGGCGAGCAGGGTGCCGAGCAACTCTTGGGTATGGGTGACATGCTCTATATGGCGGGTGGCGCAAAAATCACCCGTGTGCACGGCCCGTTCTGTTCGGACGAAGAGGTCGAAGAGATTGTGAACTATCTCAAGGCGTATGGTCCGCCTGAGTATTTCAAAGGCATCGTGGATGGCCCTGACGAGGACAAGAGCAGCGACATTGATCTGGTGCTTGGCCTTGGTGGAAACACAGATGGTGAAGACGCACTGTACGACACGGCGGTCGCGATTGTGATCAAAGATCGCAAGTGTTCGACATCCTACATTCAGCGCAAGCTGGCGATCGGTTATAACAAGGCGGCGCGTCTGGTTGAGCAGATGGAAGATGAAGGTCTGGTCAGTGCGGCCAACCATGTCGGCAAGCGCGAGATTATGGTGCCGGAACAGCAGTAAACCATCCAACGTGATGAAATCGGGCGCAGCAATCTATGCAGGTTGCTGCGCCTTTTTTGTGCGGGTCGCTGTGCCTGACGCGAAGTGGATGTTGTGGAGCGGGGGCGTCATGGAAAATCACACTGATATCGGGCGACAGGCGGCGTGTTATCGCTTAATACTCGGAAATAGGGTGGAGTGTTCCTATGTCTAGGGGGCACAAAGCGCCCAATTACGAGGTAGAGTAGTATGAACAGACGCACATTTTTGATGGGCACCGCTGTGGCGGGTCTGGTTGGTTTTCCTGCGGCGGCACAAGAGCTGTCTTTGGGGGATATGTCGCGCTATCTGAATGATATTCAGACGGCGACTGCTGAGTTTACGCAGATCAACGCGGATGGCACGATTTCGACGGGCCAGCTGTACATCAAGAGACCGGGGCGTATCCGGTTTGAATATAACCCGCCTGAACAGTCGTTGGTGCTGGCTAATGGTGGTCAGGTTGCGATCTTTGATCCGCGGTCGAACAATGGGCCTGAGCGGTTTCCGCTGAGCCAGACACCTCTGAGCATTATCCTGGCTCGCAATGTGGATTTGGCACGTTCGGGCATGGTTTCGGGGCGCACGTCGGACGGCACAACCACGACGATCCGTGCCCAAGACCCAGACCGTCCCGACATGGGCAACATCCAATTGGTGTTTACTGGCAACCCCGTTGAGTTGCGCCAGTGGGTTGTGACGGACAATGCGGGTCAGCAGACGACGATCATTCTAGGTGATTTGACCCAAGGGGGCCGTGTGCCCAACAGCCAGTTCAACATTCTGGCAGAGATGCGTAAATACGAATAGCGGCGTCTGACAGCGGGACATAAAAAAGCCGGGGTCGATGCCCTGGCTTTTGCCGTTTTAGATTATCTGATCTTGCCGCAGCGTCGAAGCTGTTGGTCGTACATGGCTGCGCGACCCTCGAGTTCGCCAGCGATGCGGATCAGCCAACTTTTGGACCGCCACGTGCCGCGTTTATACCCTGTGCGCCCGTCGTGATAGGCGAGGTATTGATTGCGGGTGTCACCCATTGGGATGCCGAGATCTTTGTTTGACTGTTGCATGTACCAGCCCATGAACAGCGTGGCGTCGGTGATGCGTTCGCGATTGGCACCACGGCGTCCCGTGATCTGTTTGTATTCTTTCCACGTGCCATCCAGCGCCTGAGAGTAACCCAGTGCCGAAGACTGGCGACCTGATGGGATCACGCCGAGCGTATAGCGGTAGGGCGGGCGCGCATCAGAGATGAATTTGCTCTCTTGATAAATCATCGCCATCAGCGTGCCGATGGGCACACCGTATTGACGTTCGGTTGCCCGAAACGCCCGCATGAAATCGGGGTGTTGGTTCACGATCGAACATGCATTGTCCAGCTCGCGGGGGGCTTTGGTATTACCGCTTCCCGAACAGCTGGCCACAAGTAGGGTCAGTGCGATCGCGCGAAGAAGTCTGCTCATTGCCTCAACTCGCCTATGTTTGTTTTTTTACAACTTATCCGATTTTGAGGGGTCTGGGAAAGGGGAATGCGCGGTTGTTAGATCACAAATGCGAGGATGAGCGGTAAAGTGACCACTGAAAGCAGGGTCGAGACCACAACTAGGCCCGCAACGGCCTGTGCATCTGCCCCGTATTTTTCGGCCAAGAGGTAGGATGTGACGGCGACGGGTGTCGCGACTTGGACGATCAAGACGGCGCTGGCGGTTTTATCAAGATCAAACGCCAGTGCTGCGGCGGCAGCGATTGCGACGCAGACTGCGACTTTGAGCACGGATAACACCACAGCGCGTGTGATTGATCCGGGGTTCAAGCGGGCGACGGCCACGCCAAGAGTGATCAGCATGATCGGGATTGCGATTTGCCCCAGCAGATCAAGCGTGTTTGTCAGGAACGTCGGGGTCTCCCAGCCTTGCCACAAAAACAGCGCACCCAAGAGGGTCGCGGCGACAACGGGTTCGCGGATAACTTTGGTCAGGGATCCGCCGCCAGAAACCAGCCAGACGCCAAATGTGAAGGACGCAATAGCCATCAATGCAAACACCACAACGGCATAGCCCAGCCCCGTTTCCCCGAATGCAAAGAGTGCCAGTGGCAGCCCCAGATTGCCTGTGTTGCCAAAGATCAGGGGTGCGAGATAGGTGCGTCGATCCAGACCCGCGAGGCGCGTGACGGCCCAAAAGGCAAGTGTAACGCCTGCGTAGGCTGCAAAACTGGCCAGCGACAGGGCGGCCAAGGCGGCTGGGGCGATGTCGGTTTTCATAAGTGCGGTGAAGATCAAAGCGGGCACAGAGAGTGTCATAGCAAGGCGCGTGACGAATTCGACGCGGTATTCAAACCCCAGTTTGACCCAAAGGAAACCAATGGATGCCAGCAAAAATACAGGCGCTGTGATCTCGAGGACTGTTAAAATCAGGTTCACAGACTGTTTCCTAGAATTGCCGGATGAGCCGTAGACTCGGGGGTGATTAAAGTTTTAGTAACGGGGGCGGGAGCTATGATCTATGTTGAAAACGCGTGCGAAATACTATCTGGGCCAAGTTGTCCGCCACCGGAAGCATCCCTTTCGCGGCGTTGTGTTTGACGTAGACCCCACGTTCTCGAACACAGATGACTGGTATGAGGCGATCCCAGAAGAGGCGCGCCCTGCCAAAGATCAGCCTTTCTATCACCTGCTCGCGGAAAACGATCAAAGCTATTACGTGGCTTATGTGTCCGAGCAGAACCTGATTGCGGACTATTCGGGCGAGCCTGTCGACCACCCAGACTTGGGTGATCTGTTTGGTCCGTTCGAGGATGGATCGTATCCTCTGGAATTCCAGCTGAACTAAACAACACCGTCAGTAGCCGAGCGCGCATCCGTCTTTTCGTGGATCGGACGCGCCTGTCAGTGTCCCGTTGTCGTTGATTGCGATGGCTTGTGCGCCGCCAATCGGTCCCTCAGGGATTGCAACGGTGTGGCCCAAGTCGGCCAGCTGTGCGCGCAGGGCATCTGAGTAGCCTCGTTCGACATTGAGCGTGCCATTGTCGGTAAAGCTACGGGGGGCATCGATGGCTGATTGTGCGTCTAGTCCAAAGTCCGTCATGTTGGAGACGAACCGTGCGTGCCCTGTCGATTGATAGGCCCCACCCATCACGCCAAAGGGCATCGTGACAGCGCCGTTTTGCGCCAGCATTCCGGGGATGATCGTGTGCATTGGACGCTTGTTTGGCCCCGCCTCGTTTGGGTGGTCGGGGGTCAGGTTAAACCCTGCGCCACGGTTCTGGAACAGGATGCCATATTTGTCCGACGCCTTGGCCGCGCCAAAGCTGTGGAAAATCGAATAGATCAGCGAGACGGACATGCGGTTGCTGTCGGTGACGGTGATATAGACGGTGTCCTTGTGGACGCTTTCCGACAGTTCGGTGGGGTTGGCCATTGCGCGGTTTGGATCGATGAGAGCGGCGAGTTTGTCGGCCGTGTCTTGGGACAGCATATGCGCAAGGCGGGTCGTCTGGTCGGGGTCTGCCAGCATGCGGTTGCGGGTGTCATAGGCCAGTTTTGTTGCTTCGGCCTCGATATGGATGCGCTGGGCGCCCCACGGGTCCATGGCGGCAATATCAAAGTTCTTGAGGATATTGAGCAGCAGAATCGCGGCGGCCCCTTGGCCATTGGGCGGATGTTCCAGCAGCTCGGTTTCTTTGTAGGTGCCGCTGATCGGCGTGGTGTAATTGCAGCAGGTGTTCATGAGATCATCCAGCGTGTGGGTCCCGCCCATCGCACGCAGGCTGTTGATCAGATCCTCGGCAACGGGTCCGTCATAAAATCCGTCACGACCATTAAGCGAAATTTGGCGCAACGCTTCGGCCTGACCGGGGCTGCGGAAAATAGCGCCAGGTTTTGGGGCGTGCCCGTCCATCAAAAACGTGTTGCGGGCTGTGCCTGATAGATCGTTTGCGGCGAGCGCCCAGTCAAAGGCTACGCGGGGGGCGACCGGAACACCGTGGTCGGCGTAGTAAATGGCAGGGGCGAGTGAGGCGCGCAGGCCCAGTTTGCCGTGATCGCGCGCGAGGGTGCAAAATGCATCGATGGCACCAGGCATGGTGATCGCATCGACGCCGCGCAGGGGCACGGTGTCATGTCCACCGTCTCGCAGCTTTTGCGCGTCGAGGCCGGCAGGGGCACGGCCAGAGCCATTCAATGCGATGACATCGGGGCTATCGGGGTGTGACATCAGGACAAAACAATCGCCACCAATGCCGGTCATCTGCGGTTCGCAAATGCCTAAGAGGACCGCACCAGCGATGGCGGCGTCGACAGCGTTGCCGCCTGCTTCGAGGATTTGAATAGCGACCTTGGCGGCCAATGGGTGCGAGGTGGCGCACATGCCGTTGGTGGCAATGACGGGGGACCGGCCGGGGGTTTGGAAATCGCGCATCGTACTCTCCTGACGTGATGACAGGACTGTAGCGGGTGATGCGGGGATTTCAACGAGTGGGAAGGGTTCCTCGACGCTGCGTACTGGGTGGGGGCTATATCAACGCAACGCCGAGGTAAGCTTTATGCAGCTACCCGATCTGTATGCTATTCAAACCAGTCCAAATTTTGAGAAGGTAAGGGCTTTTTTAAGGCAATTTTGTGAACTGTTCCGCGTAGCGAAGCAATGGGTTCAAAAACCGCCGATTGCCATTCGAAAACTTAGGTGGTTACCGTCATCACGGCGTGTGTAGCGCAGATCTTTGGCCAGATCGCCAATGAGAAACCAGCCGAATCCCCCTTCGGGAAGGTCGGCGGTATCGCAGTCGAGATCGTGGAGCAGCCCAACCGGCGGTTTGCCATCGGGCATTTCTGCGCCTTGGTCTGTGATGCGACAGTTGATGCCGCGCGGACCGGGGGATGCAAGAATATCAATCTTGCCCCCAGGTTTGTTGGCGTATGCGTGTTCAATCACGTTGTTGATGACCTCGGCGACGACCAATTCGAAAATACTGGCCTCTTCTTGGAGCAGATCAAGCGGGTCCAAACCTTTGAGCAAGTGAGCAATCGCACCGCGGACCAGTTCAGGGTCGCTGGTCAGGCTGGTGCTGATGACTGGAACGGTGGGTTTGGGCATTGCAGAAGCCTCAGATTGAATCAGCATGTGTTGCGAGCGCCTCGGTGATTGAGGGATAGATCGCAAAGACGCGGTCCATCCGAGTGAGGGAGAATACCTTTTCCACGATGGGTGTGAGGCCGCAGAGGTCCAGCTTGCGCTTTGGCGAGAGGATTTTCATCACGGCAACGATTGCGCCAAGGCCACTAGAATCGACAAAGTTCACGGCTGTTAAATCAAGCACGACGCGGTCTGGCCCCGAGCGGGCATTGGTGGCGATGCTGTCCTTGAACCGGACAGCGGCGGCCGCATCGATGCGATCGTCGTGGATCGTAATGACGAGCGCGTCGCCGATTTCCTGTGCTGTCAATTCCATAAGCGGCCCCATTCTGACATGACTATGCCTTTGTAAGGGCCAAGGTCTTACGATTTCGTTATCCGATGATGGGCTTGCCAACCTGTCGGGATTTGGGGGAAAGAAGGGTATGCAGATTGATTATAGAGAAACGGGTGCGGCGATCGCATCGCTGACCCAAGGCGAGACGAACGAGATCGCGCTGATGGCGACGGTCGTATGCGAGTTGCATCACGCTGATTCGCGATTTGATTGGACGGGGTTCTACCGTGTGACCGAGCCTGAGGTTCTTAAAATCGGGCCGTATCAGGGTGGGCATGGATGTCTGGTCATACCGTTTTCACGTGGTGTGTGTGGCGCTGCGGCACGGACCGGAGAGGTTCAATTAGTTGCTGATGTTGATGCGTTCCCGGGTCATATCGCCTGTGCATCATCAACGCGTTCAGAGGTTGTTTTGCCTGTTCGCAATGGTGCAGGTGAAACGATAGCGGTTCTAGATATCGACAGTGATCAACCGGATGCCTTTACCCAAGCGGATGCGGACGCGTTGGTGCAAATTTTGGCGGACGTTTTCGGCCGGCTGTAAGAGATGGTGCCACTGTATTTCTGGCGACGTGAAATTTTCCTTTGAAATTTCATTTGGACGTGTAAACGTGCCTCTTGAAACATAGGATACGTTGGATGATCCACGACCAACCTGAGCGGGTGCGCACCTTGGGCGCAGACTTGCGGGCCTTGCGAAAGGCGCGGGGGCTGACTCTTGTGGATTTGGCCGAGACGCTGGACCGTTCTGTTGGATGGTTGAGCCAAGTCGAACGTGGCATGTCCGAGCCAAGCGTGACTGATCTGCGGCATCTTGCAGCCGCGTTGGATGTGTCCGTCAGCAGCCTGTTTCGCCAATGTGCGTCCCCGTCCCCTGAACAAGGATTGATCGTACGCAAAGGTGCGCGGCGCCCGATCGGATCGCGCGAGGCGGGATTGGTCGAAGAATTATTGTCGCCTGATCTGACCGATGATTTCGAAGTTCTGCATTCTACGTTCGAGCCGCAATCCAAGCTGACTGAGACAGTGATGCGGCCGACCCAAGAGGTCGGGTTTATCATCAGCGGCAAGATCGATCTGTGGATTGATGGTGAGGAATTTACGTTGGGCGAGGGCGATAGCTTTCGTACACGTGGCCAACCGATGCGTTGGGCCAATCCCTATGACGTGCCTTGTGTGGCGGTCTGGGTGATTTCCCCGCCGGTGTATTAAGGGATGGATGGTGTACACAAAGGTCAATGTGAATGCGGAGCCGTGGCGTTCACTGTGAAAGGCGCACGAGACACTGTGGCAGTCTGCCATTGCGCCCAGTGCCGCCGGATTAGTGGTCACATTTGGTCGTCGACCCATGCTGCCTATGACGATGTGACGTTTACACGCGATGAGGGGCTGACGTGGTACGCGGCGTCCGACTGGGCGAAGCGCGGATTTTGCAAAGACTGCGGATCGAGCCTGTTTTACCGATTGAACAACGAAGACGGAATCGGGATCGCGGCGGGATGCCTCGATGGTCCGACGGGTTTCAAAATCAGCAAACATATCTTTGTCGCCGACAAGGGCGACTATTACGACATTGTGGACGGTGTGCCGCAGATCGAACAAAGCTAGGGAGCAACACTCATGTCAGATTTTCCAACGACGGCCCGTGTGGTCATCATCGGCGGTGGTGTGGTCGGCACATCCACGCTGTTTCATTTGGCCAAGGCAGGCTGGACCGATTGTGTTCTGCTCGAGAAAAACGAACTGACCGCTGGGTCGACATGGCATGCAGCGGGCAACTGCCCGAACTTTGCGCCGAACTGGGCGGTGATGAACATGCAGCGCTTTGGTCTGGAAATGTACCGGACGCTGGCCGAGGATGTTGATTATCCGATGAACTATCACGTGACCGGTTCGATCCGGTTGGCGCATTCCAAAGAGCGGATGCAAGAGTTTGAAAAGATCGCGTCGCAGGCGCGGTACCAAGGGTTGCAGATGGATGTCTGCACCCCAGACGAACTGCGTGCGCATAACCCGTTTATGGAGACCCATGATCTGGCAGGTGGTTTGTGGGATCCGTTGGATGGTGACATTGACCCCGCACAGTTGACCCAAGCGCTGGCCAAAGGTGCGCGGGATGCAGGCGGGCGGATCGAACGTTTCCGCCCAGTGACAGGCATTGACCGCGATGGGGACGAGTGGATCGTCAAGACCGACAAAGGCGACATTCGTTGCGAGAAAGTTGTGAACTGTGCGGGATACTATGCCCAACGTGTGGGCGAGATGTTCAAGCCATTCGGGGGCCGTACGGTGCCGATGGTTGTGATGTCGCACCAGTATTTCCTGACGGGTCAACTGCCCGAGCTTGAGGCATGGACCAAAGAGCAGGGTCACAAGATGCCAATGATCCGTGACCCCGACATCAGCTACTATCTGCGTCAGGACAAGAACGGTCTGAACCTTGGCCCCTACGAACGGAACTGTAAGGCGCATTGGGTGACCCCTGAGGATCCGATGCCAGAGGACTTTAGCTTCCAATTGTATCCAGATGACCTAGAGCGGCTCGAATTCTACATCGAAGACGCGATGGGGCGTTTGCCGCTGTTGGGCGAAGGTGGGGTTGAGCGGAATATCAACGGCCCGATCCCCTATGCGCCGGACGGATTGCCGATGATCGGCCCGATGCCGGGCGTCAAGAATGCCTTTGAAGGCCATAGCTTTACCTTTGGTATCGCGCAGGGTGGCGGTGCCGGCAAAGTGCTGTCCCAGTGGATCATGCATGGCGAGACGGAAATGGATATGTGGTCGGTTGATCCGCGCCGCTATACCGATTTCGCGGATCACGATTATTGTCTCGCCAAAGCGTTGGAAACCTATGGCCACGAATATGCGATGCATTTCCCGCATCACGAATGGCCCGCAGGACGCAACAAGAAGCTGTCGCCAAACCACACGGCGTTGCTCGCCTCTGGTGCCCAGATGGGGGCCTATAACGGGTGGGAACGTGCGAACTGGTTTGCGGCCGAGGGCGAGGATACGTCTGAAGAAAGCACGCAGACTTGGGACCGGATCGGACCATGGTCCGCAAGCATCAAGCGCGAAGTCGAGGCGGTACGTGACAACGCTGGTGTTCTCGATATGCCAGGTTTCTCACGCTATACCCTGTCGGGTGCGGGGTCTGCCGAATGGCTGCGTGGTCAAATCGTGGGTGCCTTGCCTAAGGTTGGTCGCATGAACCTAGGCTATTTCACAGACAGCCGTGGCCGTGTTGTGACTGAGGTCACGATCATCCGTTGGGGTGACGATGATTTCTGGATCATGACGGCGGCTGTCGCACAGTGGCACGACTTTGAATTCCTACAGTCGCGGTTGCCCGAGGGCAGCGATATCACGATGACCGACATCACAACCGAGTGGTCGACTGCATTGCTGAACGGTCCAAAATCGCGCGACATGTTGGCCGCGACTTCTGAAGGCGCTGATCTGGAAGCAGGCTGGCTGACGCTGCAAGACGCAACAGTTGCGGGCAAAGCGGTCAAGCTGTTCCGGATTTCGTTTGCGGGCGAATTGGGCTGGGAAGTGCATTCCAAGTTTGAAGACAGTGCCGTTGTCTATGAGGCGATCCGCGCACAGGGCGCTGCTCCGTTCGGGATGTATGCGCTAAACTCGATGCGGATCGAAAAGGGCTACCGCACGTGGAAGGGCGATCTGTCGACAGATTATACCTTGCTCGAAAGCGGTCTGGACCGGTTCTTGCGTCTGGGCAAAGAGCAGGACTTCCCTGGTAAAGCGGCGCTGGCATCCGAGATGCAGAGCGGACCTAAGAAGGGTTTTGTCACCATGATCGTCGAAGCAGGGGACAAAGATGCGCCCTATATGTCGCCGGTGTGGATGGGTGACGAAATCGTGGGCGAGACAACCTCGGGCGATTGGGGTTACCGCGTGAACAAGTCCATCGCGCTGGGCGTTGTGCGCACAGATGCATCCAAGCCCGGGACCGAGCTAGAGGTCGAAATCTACGGCACACGGTTCAAGGCAGTCGTCCAAGAAGACGCACCATTGTGGGATGCGGATAACGCACGCATTCGCGCCTGATGACGAACGAGAGAACATCGCAGGATGCCGGAGGACGGCGGCGCATTTTTGGCGCCGTCGTTTTCGCGGCTGTCCTCTATATGGTGTTCTTCACCTTTGAGAGTGGTGGTGACGCCGGTTTCTGGGTTTCGATGGTTCTGTTCCCGATCTGTGTCGGCATGACGTTGCAGATCATATTGGACCCGATGCTGCGCCAACCCTTTGGGTGGGTCAGCCGGTGGGTCTGGGGCATTCTGGCATTGCTCGCGGTCGCAATGTTGGTTGTGGCGGCAGAGACATTAATCTGTGTGGTTATTGGTTCGCCTTTCCTGCTTGGGTTGCCGTTGGTTGGTATCTCGCTGACGCGTATCGCATTGATGCGGTTGAACGACCGTTCTGCACAGATCACCCGCGTTAGCCTATTGGGATTGCCCTTGGTGATGGCGAGCCTTGGCTGGTCGTTCCTATTTCCCGAACGGACTGAAATGGTGACCAATCAGATCGTCATCGACGCCCCAGCAGAGGTCGTCTGGCAGCACATAATGACATTTGACACCGTGCAGCCTGAGGAACAGTTGCGGACTGTGTCGCACAACCTATTGCAGGCGACCCAACCGATCCGGTCGTCCGTCCAAGATAGCATCCGGTACGCCGAGTGGACGATGGGTGTCGACTACGAAGAATATCTGACGCTTGTGTCTGCACCGACAACCATGCTGTGGGACATTCGCTTTGCCCCGGATTTCAAGAGGGACGGTTTTGACACCCATATCTCGCCGGCCTCATCGCAGTTGATGTTGTTGCGGGGCGGTTATGATCTAGAAGAAGTGCGCGGGAAAACCACCGTGACACTCACAACAGAATACCGACTTCGCACGGCCTTTAACGGGTATGTGGCGTGGTGGGGCGCTCAGTTCTTGGGCGACAATCACAACAGTATATTGCACGTGCTGAAACGCCGTGCCGAGGATGAGACATGATTACTCTGCTAGATGGCGGTATGGGCCAAGAGCTGATCGCGCGCGCAGGCAAGGCCACGGGTCTGTGGTCTGTGCAGGCGTTGCTGGACCAGCCGGAATTGGTGCGCGAGGTGCATGACGAGTATTTCGCAGCGGGCGCGCAGGTGGCCACGACGAATACCTATTCGGTGTTACCGGACCGGTTGGAAAAAGAGGGTTTGGGCGATCATTTGCATCGGCTTTCCGATCTTGCCTGCCGCATGGCGGTCGAGGCGCGGGATGCGCATGGATCGGGCATGGTTGCAGGGTCATTGGGGCCGATCGGATTTTCCTATCAGCCGGACAAAGCGCCCCCCGCTGAGCGTGCGGCCGAGGTCTATGCCGATCTCGCGCAGGCGCACGCAAAGTTTGTCGATGTTCATGTGCTTGAAACCATGAGTAGCGTGGACCAAGCGCGCGGTGGTTTGATGGGCTGTGCGGTGACGGACAAACCCGTTTGGGTGGCGGTCTCTGTCGATGACAATAACGGCACGCGGTTGCGATCAGGCGAGCCTGTGGTCGATGTGTTGACGCTGTTGGCCGAGTACAAGCCTGCGGCGCTGTTTATCAACTGTTCCCTGCCTGAGGCGGTGTCTCAGGCGATCCCGTTGATCGCGGGGCAGGGCGTGCCAGTAGGCGCCTATGCCAATGGATTCACGGGCATCTCGGACAGTTTTGATCACATCGGGTCGACGGTGGACGTGCTCAAGGCGCGAACCGATCTGGGCCCCAATCAATATGCTGATTTTGCCCAAGGATGGGTCGATGCGGGGGCCACCCTGATCGGTGGATGTTGTGAAGTGGGACCGGCACATATTGCCGAGATGTCCCGCCGATTTTCATAAAGGACGAATGTGATGGCTGATCTTCCAAACAAAGCACGTGTGGTTATTGTCGGTGGTGGTGTTGTGGGGTGTTCGGTGGCGTACCACCTCGCCAAACTGGGCTGGAAGGAGGTCGTTTTATTGGAACGCAAACAGCTGACCAGTGGTACAACATGGCATGCGGCGGGTCTGATTGCGCAGCTGCGCGCGACCAAGAACATGACCAAGTTGGCCAAGTATTCTCAAGAGCTGTACGGCGATCTTGAGGCCGAGACAGGTGTCTCCACTGGGTTCAAGAGGTGTGGGTCGATCACTGTTGCATTGACCGATGAGCGTCTCGAAGAGATCAACCGTCAGGCTGCGATGGCGCGATCGTTCGGCGTTGAGGCCGAACCGATTTCGCCAGAAGAGGTCAAGAAGCGCTATGAGCATCTGAACATCGACGGTGTGACGGGGGGCGTTTATCTGCCGCTCGACGGTCAGGGTGATCCGGCGAATATCGCGCTGGCACTGGCCAAGGGCGGACGGATGAACGGCGCGGTCGTCAAAGAACGCACACGCGTGACTGCCATTCACCGTGAGGGGCGTCGGGCCACTGGCGTTGCATGGGAAGGTGAGAACGGCGAGACCGGCAGGATCGAGGCCGAGCATGTTGTGAACTGTGGTGGCATGTGGGCGCACGAGGTTGGCCGAATGGTCAACGTGAACGTGCCGCTGCATGCTTGCGAGCACTTCTACATTGTGACCGAGAGCATTCCGAACCTGACCCAGATGCCTGTGCTGCGGGTGCCGGACGAATGCGCATATTACAAGGAAGACGCGGGCAAGATTTTGCTAGGGGCGTTCGAGCCTAATGCGAAACCTTGGGCGATGGATGGCATCCCAGCGGATTTCGAGTTTGATCAGCTGCCAGAAGATTTTGATCACTTTGAGCCGATCCTAGAGGCCGCGGTCGAGCGGATGCCGATGCTGGCCGAAGCGGGGATCCACACGTTCTTTAACGGACCTGAATCCTTTACGCCTGATGATGCCTATCATCTGGGGCTGGCGCCCGAGATGGATAACTTTTGGGTCGCGGCGGGCTTTAACTCGATCGGGATTCAATCGGCAGGTGGTGCAGGGTCTGCATTGGCGCAATGGATGGATGAGGGCGCAAAACCCTTTGACCTGGGCGACGTCGACATCAGCCGGATGCAGCCGTTCCAAGGCAATAAGACGTATTTGTTCGAGCGCTCGAAAGAGACCTTGGGGCTGCTATATGCGGACCACTATCCCTACCGTCAAAAGGCGACCGCGCGCGGTGTGCGCCGGACGCCGTTCCATCAGCATCTGCTGAACAATGGCGCTGTGATGGGCGAGATTGCCGGATGGGAGCGGGCCAACTGGTTTGCGAACGAAGGACAGAAGCCCGAGTACGAATATTCGTGGAAGCGTCAGAACTTTTTCGACAATGTCGCGACTGAGCATAACGCGGTGCGTACAAATGTTGGCATGTATGACATGACCAGCTTTGGCAAAATCCGTGTCGAAGGGCGCGATGCCGAGGCGTTTATGAACTATGTCGGTGGTGGCGATTATTCGGTGCCTGTGGGCAAGATCGTCTATACGCAATTTCTAAATGACTGCGCAGGTATCGAGGCAGACGTCACTGTCACGCGAATGTCCGAGACGGCGTATTTGGTGGTGACGCCGGCTGCGACGCGACTGGCTGACGAGACATGGCTGCGGCGCAATCAGGGTGATTTCAATGTGGTCATCACGGATGTCACAGCGGGCGAAGGTGTGCTGGCCGTGATGGGGCCGAATGCGCGTACGCTACTCGAGAAAGTGTCACCAGCAGATTTTAGCAATGATGCGAACCCGTTTGGCACGGCGCAAGAGATCGAGCTGGGGATGGGTCTGGCCCGTGTGCACCGCGTGACCTATGTCGGCGAGCTGGGTTGGGAAATCTACATGTCGTCCGATATGGCGGGCCATGTGTTTGAGACCTTGCATGAAGCAGGTCAGGACATGGGGCTCAAGCTGTGCGGCATGCATATGATGGACAGCTGCCGTTTGGAAAAAGGTTTCCGCCACTTTGGTCACGACATCACGTCAGAGGATCATGTGATGGAGGCGGGGCTGGGCTTTGCCGTCAAAAAGGACAAGCCGAATTTCATCGGCCGCGAGGCGGTGCTGGACAAGGCTGAAAAGGGTCTTGATATGCGGCTGCTGCAGTTCAAGCTGAAGGACAGTGAACCGCTCTTGTATCATGCCGAGCCTGTGTTGCGTGATGGCGAACTGGCGGGGTATCTAACTTCGGGCAACTACGGCCACCATTTAGGCGCCGCGATGGGCATGGGATATGTTCAGTGTTCAGGTGAAAAGCTGGCCGATGTTCTGGCGTCGGACTACGAGATCGATGTGGCAGGCACACGGGTCAAAGCCGAAGTGTCGTCCAAACCATTTTACGATCCTAAATCAGAGCGGGTTAAGGTCTGATTTAACCTGTGCTAGTGGGGGCGGATGAGTAGCGATTACAATCCGCCCCACGACCCGTTGGTCATTCTGCACGAAGATCACGAAGTCATTCTGGTTGATAAGCCTGAGGGCCTGTTGTCCGTTCCGGGCAAGGGCGAGCATCTGGCTGACTGTTTGCTGACGCGGTTGCAGGCCGCGTTTCCTACGGCATTGTTGGTGCACCGGTTGGACCGCGACACGAGCGGTGTGATGATCTTTGCTGCGACGCGACATGCACAGCGGCATCTGGGATTACAGTTCGAAAAACGTCACACGAAAAAGACCTATGTTGCGCGGGTCTGGGGCGATCTGCAACCTAAAGAGGGAACAGTTGACCAGCCGATCATTGTTGATTGGGAAAACCGGCCGCGGCAAAAGATTTGTGCCGAGACAGGGCGCGCGGCGCAGACAGATTGGCGTGTTGTGCGCGGCGACGGTGCCGAGACGCGGGTGCGATTGATGCCCAAAACGGGACGGTCGCATCAGTTGCGGCTGCATATGCTGCATCTGGGGCATCCGATTTTGGGTGATCCGTTTTATGCGACGGGTGCGGCGCTGGACCACCCGCGCATGATGCTACATTCAGAGACATTGCAATTCCGGCATCCTGACGGAGGTCAGGGGATGCGGATCACGGCAAAGGCACCGTTTTAGGCGAGTCATGGCGCGCGTGCAGCAGGTCGATGGCATGGGCAAAATGACGAGGGTTGCGTTGAACGATGGCACTGCGGATGCGGAAGCCTGACGCTTGGATATGCGCCGAGAGATGCAAGGCCTGTGGATCAATGCCCGTCCAATTCACAAGGTCCTTAAAAGCAAGTGTATAGATTTGCCGTGTCGAAGGCGAGCGCACCGCATTGACCAGTGAAGTGCACAGGTTGCCACCCAGCGGGGTGCGTTTCATATTGCCCAGATCAATGATTGAAAAGTCGCTACCGTTAAACAGGACGTTAGAGCTGCTTAGGTCATTGTGGTTGGCAGAATGGGGCAGCGTTGCAATCTGCGCGATATCAGCATCAAGGGTGTCGAGATCAATGCCGGATAAAGCGAGATGTTTGCGGACCCAACTGCGCTCGAGCAATCCGCTCCGCGTATGAGGGAGTGTGGACTTACCCGCCAACGCAGCCATGGCGTCACTGCCCAGTTCGTGTGCGGAGGGTTGAATCGCATTGATTTGGGTATCGGAAAACTGATCGATCCGCTTGCCTTCGGCCCATGCAATAAAAATGTGGAACGACAATGCGCGGGTACTGACCCCTAAAATCTGGGGTGTATGGCGTAGGTCAGCGCCGACAAGATAACGGCTTGCGTCAAATTCATGCGGATTGTCGGTGGCTTTTTCGAGGAATTTGGGGCCGTTTTTGCCCGCCTGCCATAGACGTATTTCGCGACTATTGGTCCCAGCGGGAATTGACCCAACTGGGACGGGGGTGGCGTTCACACCGCCAAGTTTTTGGGCAATTTTTGCACGGACATGATCCAGCGGCTCTGGCGCGTTCAGCCTTTGTTTGGCCAACAGCCTGAGCCGGTTGGTTAGACGGCTGAGTTTCCAGCCTTGTTTGCTGAGGTGAAGCATGCACTGGGCGGGCAGTGAATAAGAAGCGGTCATCAATTTTCGAATTCAGGAAATATAGGATTGGTCAATTTTTCAGACTGTATTCGATCGGATAGCTGATGGGAAGATTAGCGATCGGGAGGGGTCAGCATGCCGCACAGTTTGACCACGCTGGCAAAGCGGTTAGCGGATTTATGGTTGATCGCACGGCGCATGTTGACCTCGATACAATGGGTCAAACAGGATTGACGCACCGTCTGAGGCGCGAGATCAGCAGGATGTGCCAGATGAACAACGGCCTCTTCAAAATGGCGGCTGTTGTCGGGGTGGTTTGCTGCGATCAGCGCAAAAGGGTGCACTTCGGCGCCGATGTTCGAGACCATCAACATCCCCAGATCAATCAGCCAGTTTTCACCCGTCTCAGCATCGTGAAGGACGTTATTGAAGTGTAGGTCGTTGTGGATGAGGTGCTGGGGAACTGTGCGTGTGGTCGCCAATGCGCCGTCAAGGGTGGCGAGGGGCACATCATTTTCAGTCAGCAGTTTGCGAACCCAAGGGGTCTGGATCAGCGCATAGCTTTGGGTTTCGATCCCCGCTAGCGACTGAGTGGCCGAGCCCAATGAACGGCTGAACCCGAAGGATGCCTCGACCAAGGGAGCGGTCGAAAAGTCGGGAGCCTTGATGTCGAGAGGGGTGCCGGCTGCGACTGTCATGAACAGGTGGTAGTTGAACCGATAGGAAAGGGCGCCCAAGACCGCTAGCAGGTGATCGACGTCGCGGCCGATGAGATGCCGAAAGGCGGCAAATTCGCTCTGGGTGGCGGTAATCTTTTCTAGAAACAGCGGGCCATCGGGGCCAGCGCGCCATAGATGGATGGCTTGGCTGCCTTTGCCTGCTCTGAGAGATCCGGCGGAAACTGGATCAACGGGCGACCTGCGAGGCGTGCAGCTGCATCGGCGCGAGCGCGTTCCAGACCCGTGAAATGTGGAGGGTTTTGAAAGAGAAAGCCGGTCTCTTGGACCGCCTTTCGCAAGAGTCGTGCGCGTTTGCGCCACCAAAACACTTAGGCTTTGTTCCAGCCGGATACGGATTTGACTTCGAGGAATTCCTCGAGACCGTAGACGCCACCTTCGCGGCCATTACCGGACTGTTTGTAGCCACCAAAGGGCGAGCCCTGTGCAAAGCCTTGGCCGTTGGTTTCAACCATGCCCGAACGCAAACGGCGCGCAACGCGGCGGCGTTTATCGTCGTCTGGCGTTTGGATGTAGTTGGTCAGGCCGTAGGGTGTGTCGTTGGCGATCGCGATTGCTTCTTCTTCGGTATCGAAAGGGATGACCGAGAGGACAGGGCCAAAGATCTCTGTGCGCGCAATTTCCATGTCGTTGTTCACGTCCGCAAAGACGGTCGGTTTGACATAGTAGCCACGGTTCAAGCCATCAGGGCGACCTGTGCCACCTGCAACGAGTTTTGCGCCTTCGTCGATGCCGACTTGGATCAGGCCCTGAATTTTGTCGAACTGTGCCTCGGACACGACTGGGCCGATGTGCTGGCCTTCGTCGGATGCTGGACCCACGTGTGTGTCGCGCGCCTGTTGTGCGACGACTTCGACGGCTTGGTCATAGACAGACCGTTCCACCAAGAGGCGGGTTGGGGCGTTACAGGACTGACCAGTGTTGCGGAAGCAGCGGTCGGCCGAGTATTTCATCGCCTTTTCGCCTGCATCAGCAAACAGGATGTTGGCGCCTTTGCCGCCCAGCTCGAGGCTGACGCGCTTGAGCGTATCTGCAGCGGCCTTGGAAATCAGGATACCTGCGCGGGACGAACCGGTGAAAGACACCATGTCGACCTCTGGGTGAACCGACAGCTGGCTGCCGACACCAACGCCGTCGCCGTTGACCATGTTAAAGACGCCAGCAGGGAAGCCTGCCTCGTCCATGAATTCAGCAAACAGGATGCCGGACAGGGGTGCGATCTCGGACGGTTTGAGAACAACGGTACAGCCTGTCGCAATCGCAGGCACGGCCTTGAGCACGATCTGGTTCATTGGCCAGTTCCAAGGAGTGATCAAAGCACACACGCCGATCGGCTCGAGCAGAGTTGTTTCGGTCGCGGTGTACGGTTTTTCGAATTCAAACTTTTCGAACGCTTTGATGAACCCTTCGAGGTGCCAGCTGCCGGCGCCTGTTTGGTTCACGCGGGACATCGAAATCGGTGCGCCCATCTCAAGGCTCATGGCTTGGGCCATTTCCTCGGCGCGTGATTTGTAAACCTCGAGCAATTTGTTCAAGAGCGCGAGACGCTCTTCTTTGGAGGTTTGGGACCAACTGTCGAATGCGTCACGTGCAGCCGCAACAGCCGCGTCTGTGTCTGCCTGACCGCCGAGCGAGATTGTCGCTGCGACTTCTTCGTCGGATGGGTTGATGACGTCATAGTTATTGGCAGCCGCTGGGGCGACCCATTGGCCATTGATGTAGAAATTCTTGAGGTTGGACATGGTGCACCTGAGTGTTTGGGTTCTGCCGCACAGTGCCGATTTGGAGACAGGTGCGCAAGCGGGGTTGGCGTTGGGTTATCTCGCACCTTATATAGCGGTCAAGGCAGTTGTCACAGACGGCTGCGACACCCCAACCTAGGAGTTCCGACATGAGCCTACGTATTAATGATGAAATTCCCAATCTCTCTGTCAAAACGGACAAGGGTGACTTTTTGTTGCATGATTTTGTTGATGACAAATGGACGATCTTATTTTCTCACCCCAAGGATTTCACGCCTGTTTGCACGACCGAATTTGGCGCTGTTGCACAGTTGGCTGATGAATGGGCCAAGCGCGATACGAATGTGATCGGTGTGTCCGTGGATGGGGTCGAAGACCACGAGAAATGGAAAGCCGACATCGAGGTCGTTGCAGGGACCGAAGCCACGTTCCCGATTATCGCAGATAGCGATCTGTTGGTGTCCAAGGCGTTTGATATGCTGCCAGCCGAGGCGTACATGCCCGACGGTCGCACACCTGCGGACAGTGCCACGGTGCGGTCTGTTTTCATCATCGGACCGGACAATCAGCTGAAACTGTCGATGACCTATCCCATGACAGTCGGTCGGAACTTTGCCGAAGTTCTGCGTGCCCTAGACGGGTTGCAGACATCGACAGGCCAGGGCGTCGCCACGCCAGCGAACTGGAACATTGGCGATGATGTAATCATCCCTGCGACAGTTTCGGACGAAGACGCAACTGCGCGTTTCGGGTCATTTGATAAAGTTCTGCCGTATCTGCGCAAGGCACAGCTGCCCAAGTAAGGGTGCTGTTCTGAATGTGATTGAGGCCCGGGCAATAGAGATGTTGCGCGGGCCTTTTCATGTGGATTTGGCGGTAGGCTGCTGATCGGGAAGAATGGCCGCATGGATATTGTTTGGATCATTTTATGTGCACTGCTGATCATCGGTGTGGGGCTGGCTACCCGGGAGCGACGGCGCAAGCGGGTTTTGTTGGCGCATGATTTGAATCTGCAGGTTGGCCGGCAGGTTCACAGTGACCGGTTGGCCGAGCATGTGGTCGAGCAACAGCGCGGCAGCCGTTGGGGTGGTGGTTCGTTCGACTAGACATCCGTTGCCAAGACAACCAATAGGCCCCGCCGGTGACAGGAGTCATTCCGCACCGGAGGACACACACCCTACCTGCCTGCTGACCGAGAGGTCGGCAGGCTTTTGTTTTTCCGGCCTAATCTCGTCTGATTTCTCCGCCATCAATGGCGAACTGGCGGAAAGTTCAAGCTTCCCGCGGCGGGCCTGTTTTGTGTCTTGAGATCTCGTCGCAGACAGGCTGTTTTTGCTTCCGTCACCCAGGGTATATCTTTGTTTGGTCACCTGTCCGATCACAAAACACCTAGAACCAACATCGTGCTCATGCCTCTCTTCTCGACCTCCACGCGTCGTGGCGCGGCCCTCATCGAATACGGCCTGCTCGTCGGCCTTGTGGCCGTCGTCGCAAACGGCTCAGTCAGCACCCTTGGTGAAGAGATCGACGGGACATTTGCGAACGTGACAGCCGAGCTTTCTTCGAACACGGCAGGCGCCTCGACCGAGGCTCCGGCCCGCACGCCGGTTGCCATGGCGCACGGGACCTAACCCCCAGCCTGTGCGATAAATGTTGAAATATCGCGTCGCTTAAAGTCGACGTGCGACCTTCATAGGGTGTGAAGAAGTCGGGTCGTTGCGAAGATTGATGCCCTAGCATCCAGAAGTAATACTGCCGCTTTTTTTAAGAGGCCGAGCGCTAACAGCCCCCAGCCATATAGGACCCAAGGAGCTTGCCCTCTTTATGCTTGAGGCTCATGCTAGCGGCAGAGCCGCAACCGATTAGAACCAATGTGAATGCACCGATAAATTCGGCGATAGGCTTTTGCATAGTATTCCCTTCCCCGATCCGACACGCTGGCCGTTTGGTTTGAACAGGCGCAATATGCAGAGGATTGGCCGGTAAAATCATGGGAAAAAGTATGGCTGGGTTCCCGAAACGCCTGTCTAAAGCGTTTTTGACCAATTGCCGGACATAGCCCGACCCACAAAAAAGGCCCCGCTGTTTCCAACGGGGCCTGATTTGAATTCTTTAGAAGGGTTTAGTCCTCGGACTTCTTCTCTTCTGTGATCTCTGCGCCAGTTTCCTGATCGACAACTTTCATCGACAGGCGAACCTTGCCGCGGTCGTCAAAGCCCAACAGTTTGACCTTGACCTCTTGGCCCTCTTTGAGGACGTCCGATGGGTGGTTCAAGCGGCGGTTTTCGATCTGGGAAACGTGGACGAGGCCGTCACGCTTGCCAAAGAAGTTCACGAATGCACCGAAGTCGACGATCTTGACGACTGTACCGGTGTAGACTGCGCCTTCTTCTGGCTCGGCGACGATCGAGTGGATCATCTCGTATGCCTTGGCAATCGAATCTGCGTTGGCCGAAGCGATCTTGATGATGCCGTCGTCGTTGATGTCGACTTTGGCGCCGGACACTTCAACGATTTCACGGATCACTTTACCACCCGAACCGATGACTTCGCGGATTTTGTCGGTTGGAACCTGCATCGTTTCGATACGTGGTGCGTGTGCCGAGAATTCGCCAGCCGAGCTGATCGATTTGTTCATCTCACCCAAGATATGCAGACGGCCTTCTTTGGCTTGAGCCAAGGCTTTCTCCATGATGTCTGGCGTGATGCCTGCGACTTTGATGTCCATCTGCAGCGATGTGATACCAGCTTCGGTACCTGCTACTTTGAAGTCCATGTCGCCGAGGTGGTCTTCGTCACCAAGGATGTCTGTCAGGATCGCATAGTCGCCATCGTCTTCGAGAACGAGACCCATCGCAACACCAGCAACTGGTGCTTTGAGCGGCACACCTGCGTCCATCATGGACAGCGAGCCACCACAGACCGACGCCATCGAGGACGAGCCGTTGGATTCTGTGATCTCGGACACCAGACGGATGGTGTATGGGAAATCGGTGGCTGCTGGCAGAACGGCCTGAAGGGCGCGCCATGCGAGTTTACCGTGGCCGATTTCACGACGGCCGGGAGGGCCGAAGCGACCAACTTCACCAACCGAATAGGGTGGGAAGTTATAGTGCAGCATGAAGTTCGAACGATACATGCCCTGAAGCGCGTCGATCATCTGTTCGTCGTCGCCGGTACCCAGAGTGGCCACAACGAGGCCCTGAGTTTCGCCGCGTGTGAACAATGCCGAGCCGTGTGTACGTGGCAGGAGACCTGTCTCGCAAACGATGTCACGAACTTCGTCAGTCTTGCGACCGTCGATACGCTTGCCGTTTTTCACAACGTCGCCGCGCAGAACGCCGGACTCGAGCTTCTTGAGAGCGGAACCGAGGTTCTCGTCTTCGAGCTGCTCTTCTGTGAGGGCTGCTTTGATCGCGTCTTTGGCAGCGGCAACAGCGGATGTGCGTTCTTGCTTGTCAGTGATCGCATAGGCATCGCGCATTGCGTCTTCGCCAGCAGCCTTAACCGCAGCAAAGAGATCAGCGTAGTCCGGTGCTTGGAAGTCGAATGGCTCTTTGGCGCATTCTTCTGCCAGAGCGATGATGAGGTCGATCGGTGTCTGGATCTGCTCGTGAGCAAATTTAACAGCGCCGAGCATCTCTTCTTCGGTCAGCTCATACGCTTCGGATTCAACCATCATCACGGCATCTTTGGTGCCGGCAACAACAAGGTCGAGACGCTGCTCTGGCTTGTTGCGCAGATCGTGCATGTCGTCGAGCTCTGGGTTCAGGATGTATTCGCCATCTTCAAAGCCAACACGGCAAGCCGAGATTGGGCCCATGAACGGAGCGCCCGAAATTGTAAGAGCGGCCGATGCTGCGATCATCGCAACCATGTCAGGGTCGTTGACGAGGTCGTGCGACAGAACGGTACAGATGACCAGAACTTCGTTTTTGAAGCCGGGCACGAACAGCGGGCGGATCGGACGGTCGATCAGGCGGCTTGTCAGTGTCTCTTTCTCGGTAGGGCGTGCTTCGCGTTTGAAGAAGCCACCGGGAACTTTACCAGCTGCGTAATATTTTTCGTTGTAGTGCACGGTGAGGGGGAAGAAATCCTGACCGGGCTTTTGCTTTTTCGCAAATGTGACGTTGGCCATAACGGACGTCTCACCATAAGTGGCGATAACCGAACCGTCTGCCTGACGCGCAACTTTGCCTGTTTCGAGTGTCAGGGTTTCTTCGCCCCACTCGACTGACTTTTTCACTTCTTTAAACATCTATCGTTTCCTGTTTGGGCCATGCTCGGCGTTCCGAGTGCCCTATAAATTGGCGGCCCCATTGCCGCCGATCCCTGTCCTTTGCACGGCGTCGGGATCGAACGCCACGTCTCAGATATGTGGCGCATACAGCAGTTTGATCGTTTTGGAAAGCGTTGCGTGATTCGGGCCTAGGGGGCGGTCGCGAGATCAAGAAGCGCGCTGACAGTGACAAATTCGTAGCCGTTGTTTTGCAGCCCAGTCAGGATCGCGGGCAATGCGTCACGGGCCGTTTGGTTCGTGCTGAACATCGTGTGCATCAAAAGGATCGATCCGGGGCGGGCCGTCTCAATGACATGTGCTGCGTAGGCGTCCGGATCATTGGCCAGATCGGCATGCCCGTCGGGTTCCATATCCCACATGATCGTCGGGCGGTTTTCAGAAGCAAGATAGAGCGGCAGCATGACCAGTTTTTTGCCAAAGGGTGGACGAAACGGGATGGGCCCTGTGTAGCCTGCGTCACGAATGGCTGTGTCGGTTCTTTCGATCTCTGATTTGATACGACTGCGAGACATCAGCATCAGGCGAGGGTGCGACCACGAATGGTTTCCGATCTCGTGGCCAGCATTGATGATGGCGCGGGTTTCAGACTGTTGTGCATCGATGCTTTGGCCGACCAAAAAGAACGTGGCTGTGGCCTCTGCGTCTCGGAGCATTTGTAACGTGGCAGCCGTATGGGCGGCTGTGGGTCCATCATCAAACGTCAGGGCAATGACCTTTTGATCCGTTTCAACCCAAGCGACAATTTCACCAAAGAGCTGAAAGCTGCGCGAACGGCTGACCTGATACGCAGCCGCAGCGACGATCAAAGCGCCAAGGACAATGCAAAAGATCCATGTTTTCCACATGCCTTAGTTTAGCGTGGGGCGGTGCAAGCTGTCGAGATTGTCAGAGCGGCTTGGTTTGCCATAGGCGGACTTTGATCCCGCCGTGCGCGACAACTGGCCCAGCCGGTAGGAACGGCAGGCCTGTGGCCTTGGCGAGGCTGGGTTCCGAGGTGACAATGGCGACGCGCCAGCCGCAGAATTCTGATTTCATTCGCGTGCCAAAGGACGCGTAGAGACCGTAAAGTGGTTTCTTGTTTCCAATGCGCCCGCCGTATGGTGGGTTCGAAATGACGAGGCCCGGCTGATCGGTCGGGGGGGTGATGTCGCTGATCGGCTTTATGTCGAACTGGGCGGCGACGCCTGCACGCTCGGCATTGGCGATGCTCATTCGGATGGCACCGGCGTCGCGGTCACTGCCGAATGTCGGCGCGGTTTGCGGAACGGCTGTGCCGTGCAATGCGTCGAATTGATCGGGGTCGTAGTTTTGCAGGTTTTGGAAGGCGAATTCGCGTGAGCGGCCCGCGTCCATTTTTGACGCGATCTCGGCGGCCTCAATGGGAAAGGTGCCAGAGCCGCACATCGGGTCATACATCGGTGCCGTGCCATCGTAGCCCGCGGCCCGCAGAAACAGGGCGGCGAGGGTTTCGCGCATTGGTGCCTTGTTCACTTGTTCCTTGTGACCGCGTTTGTGCAGGCTCTCGCCCGAGGTATCGAGGCTAAAGGTACACAGATCGTCTTCGATCCGAACGCGAATGGTAAAGTCGGCCTCTTTTGCGATGGTTGCGCCAATGGTTTCGACCAGCGCTGTTTCAACCCGCTGTGTCGCGGCCTTGGCGTGGTAAATGCGTGATTTGCGGCATGTCGCATCGACACGGACGCTGGCCCCTTGGGGGAGCAACTCTGTCCAAGGAATTTTGTGGCTGCGTTTGTCGAGCTGGGCAAGGTGCATTGCACGGAATTCGGCAAAGCGGGCGAGGATGCGCGTGGCACCGCGCAGGTGCAGGTTGGCGCGCCAAACGGTCTGCCAGTCGCCGTTGACTGTAACGCCGCCAGGGATGGCTGATGTGACATCTAGCCCAAGTTCGGTTGCCTCGTCGGCGAGCAGAGTTTCAAGGCCGGGGGCGGTGATCAGAAAGATGTCAAAGCTGTCCATGGGCGCGGTGTATAGGGTTTTGTTAGAATGGGAAACTGTGCGCTGGGGGTGAAACGCAAAACGCCCGCCATAAGGGCGAGCGTCTCGATGTTCGTTTCAAACGGGGTAGTGCACTTAGCGGCGCAGGCCCAGACGTTTGATCAGGTCTTGGTAGCGTGCTTCGTCTTTACCACGTGTGTAGTCCAAGAGTTTGCGGCGAAGTGCGACCATTTTCAACAGACCGCGGCGACCGTGGTTGTCTTTTTTGTGTGTCTTGAAGTGCTCTGTCAGAGTGGCGATACGCGAGGACAGAATTGCGATCTGTACTTCGGGTGAGCCTGTGTCGCCTTCTTTGATGGCGAACTCTTTCATGAGGCGCGCTTTTTCTTCAGCTGTAATCGACATCGGGGTCTCCTTTAAAGGTTAGAGGAATGGCGCAAGCCGGGATGTCGTCCAGCAGGGCCCATGGAGGTGCACCCGTCCCGAGATGGGGCAGATGCGCGCGTATAGGATTGATTCTATAAAAAGGGAAGCGTTTTCAGCGTTCGTTTGGTTGCTAGGCCACCAGCGGGTCATTGATATCGAGAATTTGGATCGCCGTGTCGGGCAGTTTTTGGACACCATTCAATGTAGCCACGATCTGACCGTTGAGCAGAACCCCGAGATTGCCGTTGGTTGTTGCGACCGCAACATCGGGCAGACCTGTCGAAAGATCGTAGGCGATGATCAAAGAATCCTCGGTGGTATCAAAGTCTTTGATGGTGGCGTTTTGTCCTTTTGAAATCCAATCGCCAACGACAAAGTTATCATTGCCTGAGCTGCCGTGGGCGATGTCGTCGTTGGACGCAATCAGCGTATCGTCGCCACGGCCGCCATTTAGAAAATCCTGCTGCGCGTCTGATGTTTCTTCGCGGCCGTCAATGGTGTCGTCCCCAATTCCTCCTTGGAGCGTGTCATTGCCAACCCCGCCGATCATGATGTCATCGCCAGATCCGCCGAGCGCCATGTCGTCGCCTCCGCCGCCGATCATTGTGTCGTGCCCATCACCACCATTTAGTGTGTCGTTGCCAGCGCCGCCATCGAGATGGTCGTCCTGCATATGTCCGTAGAGCGCATCGCCGTCTTCGCCCCCGATCAAGGTATCGGTGCCGAGACCGCCGTGCAGCACGTCCATTCCGGTGCCGCCAATCAACGTATCATCGCCGCCCTCGTCATCGAGGTGATCATTGCCTGCGCTGCCGTCGACAGTGTCGTCGGTGTCGCCAGAGTAGATGATATCGCATTCATCGGTTCCGTATTGAATGGTGTCTGTTTCTGGAGTTTCAGCGGCTGGCTCTGGATCAGGGTCGTCTGGATCGGTGGTGCTGCTGTCTGGATCAGCCTCGGTCCCGATTTGTGTGCCAACCTCTGGGTCGTCCGTCTTGGTGTCTTGGGGCACGACGTCGTCGGCTTCGGCGCCAGTGGTCATCGACAGGCTGGTTACAGCCGCGCCTGCCATGGCGATACCGAGTAATCCAAGAATGGCGAACATCAAGCGCCCCTTTTGCTAAAAAAACACTACCCAGACGTCGCGCGATCAAGGCGCGGGGTAAGAGGCGCAAGGGCCACCACAGTCAGATCGATTTCTAGTTGGAAAACGGTGGGTATGGTTAACGAGCCGCTAAGGGTTTGCCCAAGGGCGCGGCTGTTCGGTGTATGCGATGTAGAGCGGATGTTTGGGGTGGCCGGCCTTGGTCAAACCAAGGTGAAAGAGCGGCAACAGCGTGTCTCGGAGCAGTTTTTCGACCGTGCGCCCGCGATCAAGATGTTCGCCGTGCGCGCCCCATGCGGTAATGATTTGATCGGCCCAAGCGGCACCGTCGAGCAAGGTAGCATCGTTGTGGAGGCCAATGGGCTCGGCGGCGGCGCGCATGTTGCGCGGGTCTGTATCGCGCCACGCAAAGATGTTGGTCACACGAAAGCTGCCAAACCCAAGCGTGCGCGCACGACGTTCGCACCGCTCGACCGTGGGGTCGTTTTGCACTTCGGTCGCGGTTGATGGGTTCAACATAACAAAGAGCGCGCGCTTGCCGGTTTCGTCCCATGTGCGGGTTAAGGCGTAGCGGTATCGTTCACAGTCTGAATAGAGTGCGGTCGACGGTGCGTCGTCTTTGATATGTGTGCGTGTGATCATCGTCAGAGCCTCCGGCAGGAGTGTTGCGGAAAGAGACTAGAGGTTGAACACGCGGGTCGGGTGGATTTCGCCGGACTTGAATGTCCCGACGGCGATGGGCGTACCGTTGTGCGAGGTCCAGATCGTGTCGCCGTAGTCGGCGTCATTGGCAAAGACCAGCGCAGGGTTGCCGTTTTTCAAGCGCGCGACACTCGCCTCGGGGCAGGGCGCATGCATCAGGTCGGTGAGGCCCGCCTCAAGGGGCAACAGGCGGTCATCCATATCCGTCGTCTTGGCATGCTCGTCGAGCATTTCGAACGGCATCGTGTCCGTCAGGTCAAAGGGGCCGGACCAAACGCGACGCAGGGATTGAACGTGACCAAAGCAGCCCAAGCTGGCGCCTAGATCACGTGCGATTGCGCGGACGTAGCCACCTTTGCCGCACACGAGGTGTAGAATTGCGGTGTCGGTGTCTGGGCGGTCGATGAGCGTGAGTTCTTCGACATAAAGCGGACGAGCGGCGATTTCGAATTCTTCGTCATCGCGGGCGCGTTTGTAGGCGCGTTCCCCGTCGATTTTGACGGCAGAGAACTTGGGCGGAACTTGTTGGATGTCGCCAATGAATGCACCCAGCGCGTTTTTGATGTCGTCATCTGTCGGGCGATGGGCCGAGGTGTCGATGATTTCGCCTTCGGTGTCGTCAGTATTCGTGGCCGCGCCTAGGTTGATGGTGAAATCATAGGCTTTGGTCGCGTCGGTGATGTAGGGGACGGTTTTAGTCGCCTCGCCCAGCGCCACAGCGAGAATGCCCGTCGCGTCAGGATCGAGCGTCCCCGCATGCCCCGCCTTTTTAGCGTCAAAGGCCCATTTGACTTTGTTCACGACGGCTGTGGACGTCATGCCTGCGGGTTTATCAAGGATGAGCCAGCCGGAGATGTTCCGACCTTTGCGTTTGCGTGCCATGTGGGTGATTTACTCGGTTACTGCGACGATGGGGCCCATGCGGGGGCCACGGTCGGATCGGTTGAGGTCAGTGGCATGAAGGCGGCTGACGCGGCCATCAAAGTAAAGTGCGTTGGGCAGGTTAAGCCGGTCGCGAAACAGCGTGCCAAAGTCGTGGAAATTGACCGTGTCGTTAGAGATCGCGAAAACCGCGCGGTCACCGTTGGCTGTGGCGCCAACGCCGTTGCGGATATTTTTCGATGTGCCGTCTGGCAGAAAACGCGGGTGAAGATCGCCGTCGATTACCAACATAGGCCCTGATTGGGTGCCGCTGGGGCAGTCTGGCTGGTCTGCTTCGAAGGCAAGTGTTTCGTAAACCATCGCGCGAGTGTCGGTGATGCACAGCAACCCGTTGGGCAAGAGGCCAAAGTTACCAGGGCCAGGGTTTGTGATCAGGCGCATCCGGTCGGCGCCGTCTTCGCGGTAAAAGCCGACGGGCGCGCGGTTGTCGTGATACATGCCCGCGTTCATAGCAAACACCAGCGATTGAACATCCAGCGACGCTGCGATATTGGCAAAGCTGCCGTAAGGCGTGCCAGTGGCATCATCGAGATAGAGCGACAGGTTTTCTGTCGTCGCATCAACGGTACAGATTGAATAGCTCGAACCCTTGTGGTCGATATCTTCGCACGTGACCGCCGCAGCAGGGGCGGCAAGCATGGCGATGAGGATCGACCAGAGCGGCTTCATTCCGTGTCGTCCGGTTTGATGAGATCAGCCTGAACCCGCGCGTCGGCGAACATCGCAGCCGTCGCGTCCATTTGGTCGTAGGTTTTGTCGATCAAGAACCGCAGATCGGGCGTCATCTTGAGCTTGGTCACTTTGCCGACAAGGCGGCGCAGTTCGTATTTGTTGCGTTTCAGAGCTGCGATCGCTTCGTCACCGCCTTTGCCGCCCAAGGGCAGGACAAAGCAGGTCGCGATTTGCAGGTCGGGCGTCACGCGCACCTCGCCTACGGTGATCGACATGCGGTTGAGATCGGGATCATGAATGTCGCCACGCTGCAGCGCATCGGACAAGGTCCGGCGGATCAATTCACCAACACGCAGCTGACGAGTGGAAGGCGCGCGGCCTTCGGGGGATGAGTTCTTAGCCATTTGCGTGATTTAGGGGGGAATCGCGCATTTGCCAAGCGAGGCTTTGCCAATGAGGCGAGGCTTTGCTAGGGGAACGGGACGTAATGGAGAGATAAGATGACGGATTTGCCGGGTGTTGTGATCACGGGTGCCTCTGGCCGGATGGGTCAGATGCTGATTCAAACAGTCACGCAGAACGACGCAGTTCGGCTGGTTGGGGCTGTAGAACGCAGCGGTCACGACTGGGTTGGGCGCGATGTTGGGGCCGCTATGGGCGGCTCTGATCTGGGTGTTGTTGTGACGGATGATGCGTTGGCCGCGTTTTCCAAGGCGCAGATTGTCATCGACTTTACGGCACCGGTGGCGACGATCGAATTTGCGGGTCTCGCAGCGCAGGCGCGCGCGGTACATGTGATTGGCACCACAGGCATGACGGACGACGACATTGCCAAGCTGGAGCCCGCATCCCGCCATGCCGTGATCGTACGTGCCGGAAACATGTCGCTGGGTGTTAATCTGTTGGTGCAACTGACCAAAAAGGTTGCGGCGGCGTTGGACGAAGATTTCGACATCGAAGTGATCGAAGGCCACCACAACATGAAGGTCGACGCCCCGAGCGGAACGGCCTTGATGCTGGGCGAGGCTGCGGCCGAGGGGCGCGGTGTTGCCCTCAATGATGTGCGCGACAGCGGACGCGATGGGATCACTGGTGCCCGCAAGCGGGGAGACATTGGCTTCACTGCTATTCGTGGAGGAGATATAGTAGGCGAGCATGATGTGCTTTTTGCTGCGGCAGGCGAGCGGATCGTGTTGCGGCATATGGCAACGGACCGCGCGATTTTCGCTCGTGGTGCTGTAAAGGCGGCGCTGTGGGGGGTGAACCAATCACCGGGCGAGTATGACATGCTGGATGTATTGGGGTTGGCCGAACCCAAGTAGTGCGTCTGCTGTTATGATATAGTGATCTGATACGCGTATTGTGGCGTATCATTATTAGTAAAAAATGGTTGTTTAAGATGTTTCGAACGATCGCATTGGGCGCATTGATCGCCACGACCCCCATGATGGCGCACGCGCTGACCAAGGTTGAGGACAGATCAGAGTTTGTTTCTCTTGTTGAGGGGCGGACACTGGCGCGGTCGTTGATCCAGCTGAATGTTCTACCGAATGGCCAAATTGAGGGCCGTGGTGCAGGGCGCGATGTGACGGGCACTTGGAACTGGGACGGCGGTTATTTCTGCCGCGATCTGTTCTGGGGCAAACGCGAGCTGGGCTATAATTGCCAAGAAGTCAGCGCAGATGGTGGCACTATCCGGTTTCAATCGGACCGTGGTGCTGGCGATATCGCGGATTTTACGTTGAAATAGGTGGACGAGGTCCGAGCGCGCGATTAAAAATCGACCGCGATACCTTTCTTTTCCCAATCACCAAAACGCACAGGCTCTGGGCCGTCCCGACCACCCAGTTCTTTGGGGAGGGCTTGTTTTGCCTCTAAAGCGCGCCGTTCTTCGGCCTCGGCCAGCGCGCGCTGGGCTGCTGGAGGCAGATCGTTGGGTGTGTTAGTCGGAGTGTCGGTCATGACGGTTCCTTGTCTCGGTGATATGTCTGATATACGTCGCAAGCGGACCCCTGCAAGAGGACGGATCACCTGATGGCCCAAACTGGATACGCCCCACGCCGCGCAGCGGTGCATCTGCTCGATCAGATTATTGACGAAGGTCGCCTGATGTCCGAGCTGATTGGCGGCGGTGCGCTCAAGCATTTGGACGCGGGTGACACGGCGCGCGCCCAGCGTCTGACTGTCGAAACCCTGCGGGGATTGGATCGCGCGGACCGGATGCTAAAGCCGTTTCTCAAACGCAAACCCGGCGGTACGGTGATGAACGTCCTGCGTCTGGGGACGGTAGAGATCTGTGCCGAGGGTGCAGCGGCGCATGGCGTTGTGAATTCGGCCGTTGAAATTGTCAGCAAGAGCCAGCGTACGAGTGCGATGAAGGGTTTGGTCAATGCGGTGTTGCGCCGAGTGGCCGAGCAGGGTTCTGAGAAATGGAACCGGCTTCCTGTTCCTAAACTGGCCAACTGGCTGCGCAGCCCGTTGGTTGACGGCTACGGGCGCAAAACAGTCGAGGCGATGGAGGCTGCGCATTTTGCGGGTGCCCCTCTCGATCTAAGTGTCAAAGGTGATATCGCTGCTGTCGCCGAGGCTGTGGGCGGCGTTGTGCTGCCAACGGGTTCGGTGCGCCTGTCAGACTACGGCCAAGTGTCAAAGCTGGCGGGTTTTGAGGCTGGCGATTGGTGGGTCCAAGATGCCGCGGCGGCCATTCCAGCACGCATTCTCGCCCCTCAAAGTGGCGAGCGGGTTTTGGACATGTGTGCCGCACCGGGTGGTAAAACGATGCAAGCGGCGGCAATGGGCGCCCAAGTCACAGCGCTGGATCTGTCCGACAGGCGCATGGCTCGTGTTTCAGAAAACCTATCGCGTACAGGATTGGATGCAGAAATCGTCGTAGGAGACGCGCTGGATTTTTCTGAAGGCGGTTGGGATGCGATTTTGTTGGATGCGCCGTGCTCGGCGACAGGGACATTGCGGCGCCACCCAGATTTGCCCTTGGCCAAGGACGGATCAGAATTTGGCAACCTGATCGACATGCAAGGCGCGTTTCTGGATCACGCGCTGAGCCTGCTGAAACCAGGTGGCCGGTTGGTGTTTTGCACCTGTTCGCTCTTGCCTGACGAAGGTGAAGTGCAGATTGACGAAGCGTTGGAACGGCATCCTGATTTGATTGTGGATCGTGACGCTGTGCTGGTCCAAGGGGTCGATTCTGCGTGGCAAACCCAAGAGGGTGGGTTGCGTCTGAGACCTGATTATTGGGCTGATCAGGGCGGGATCGATGGATTTTACATGGCGTGCCTGCGAAAGCCTGCGTGACTCAGCGCCGTTTGGCAGGTATGGTTTCATTAATAAGGTCCTAGACGGGCCATCCCGTGCGAAACGCATAAACGAGGCAAGCAGTGCCCAGATACGACAGTTGGTCCGCCCGCCGAACAGGTTGGATGCACCGCGTTCATGCGTGGCGTGCAAGCCGTGCGCGTGCGGCGACCGGTTTCAAATCACAACCTGAACCGCGCACGATCGGGCATTTTGCCAAAGGGCGTCAGCTAGTTGCGGGTAATTTCCTTTTTGCAGGGCATCTGGTGATTGAGCCGGACGCATCTGTTTGGGACATCGACGTTCCTGACGACGCGTTTGAGCAAGATTTGCACGGGTTTGGCTGGCTGGATGATTTGGCTGCCGTCGGCGATGCCAAGGCCTGTGCTACTGCACAAGATTGGGCGTTCCAGTGGATCGACCGATATGGCCCGGGCAAAGGGCCGGGATGGGTGCCTGATTTGACAGGCCGCCGATTGATGCGGTGGACCCATCATGCGCTGTTCCTGTTGCGGGGACGTGACAAGGTAGACAGCGAAAAGTTCTATCGCAGCCTTGCACAACAAACGATTTTCCTAAGCCGCCGTTGGAAGACCACTCATAGCGGTCTGCCACGGTTTCAGACTCTCACTGGTTTGATCTATGCGGGGCTGTCTCTCGAAGGGATGGACGCGCATGTCGCGCCAGCCGTTGATGCTTTGTCGCGCGATTGTGCAAGCCAGATTGACGAACAGGGCGGAATACTGACCCGCAACCCCGAAGAACTGCTTGAGGTTCTATCGTTGCTAACGTGGGCTGCAGATGCATTGACGGACAGCGGCCAAGAGCCGGCAGCGGCGCATCTTGAGGCGATCCAGAGGATCGCGCCAACGCTGCGGGTGCTGCGACATTCGGATGGCGGGCTCGCGCGGTTCCACGGTGGTGGTCGCGGTTTAGAGGGGCGTTTGGACCAT
The DNA here is from genome assembly GCF_000161835.1 of Thalassobium sp. R2A62. Taxonomy (GTDB): domain Bacteria; phylum Pseudomonadota; class Alphaproteobacteria; order Rhodobacterales; family Rhodobacteraceae; genus Thalassobium. Next base: position 2,181,662 of record NZ_GG697169.2, on the reverse strand, counting down.
GCGCTGGCGGCATCCGGTGTCAAAGCGACACGTGCCGAAGGTTTGAGCATGGGATACGCGCGGATCAGCGGTGGGCGCACCAGCGTTGTCGTTGATGCAAGTGTCCCGCCAGCAGGGGCCGCGTCATACAATGGCCATGCGTCGACCACAGCGTTCGAGCTGACGTCTGGTCGCAGGCCAGTGATTGTAAATTGCGGATCGGGTGCTGTGTTTGGTGAAACATGGCGGCGTGCGGGACGTGCAACGCCTAGCCATGCGACATTGGGCATCGACGGGTTTTCTAGCTCGCGTCTCGGGCCGTCGCGCTGGGTGCTGGGCCGCCAGCAAGAGCTGTTAGTAGATGCCCCGAGCGATGTTCCGGTGGAATGGAGCGATGTCCCTGATGGTGTACGGCTTGAAGTGGCGCAGGACGGTTACCGCAAGACGCACGGCTTTACCCATGCGCGGACATTCGAGCTGACCTTTGATGGACGGGCGATCGCGGGTGAGGAATTGCTGGCCACGCTTGATGATCATGACGAGCGGATTTTTGACACCCGGATGGACGAGGTGCAGCTGCAAGGCATTCCGTTTTCTATCCGCTTTCACCTGCATCCAGACGTTGATGCGACACTGGATCTGGGCGGGACTGCAGTTTCGATTGCCTTAAAAAGTGGCGAAGTTTGGGTTTTTCGGCAGGACGGAAGCGCGGAAATGACGCTTGAACCGTCAGTTTATTTGGAAAAAGGCCGATTAAGGCCCCGTGGATCGCAACAGGTGGTTTTATCCTCGCGCGCAATGTCCTATGCGACGCGCGTCCGTTGGTCGTTGGCCAAGGCACAGGAGACGCCAAATGCGATCCGTGACTTGCACCGCGACGACGAGTTTGATCTAGGGGACCCACATGGCTGATCTGCACACCATCTCTCGCGCGTTGCTTTCTGTATCTGACAAAACCGGACTGGTTGAGTTGGGCAAGTCCTTGGCGGCACGCGGGGTCGAGCTTTTGTCGACTGGCGGATCGGCCAAGACATTGCGTGAGGCTGGTTTGGACGTTCTGGATGTGGCCGAGATCACAGGGTTCCCTGAAATGATGGACGGTCGGGTCAAGACACTGCACCCGATGGTGCATGGCGGTCTGTTGGCCCTGCGCGATGACAAAGGCCATGTCGCAGCGATGGAAGAGCACGGCATCGGTGCCATCGATCTGTTGGTTGTGAACCTCTATCCGTTCGAGGCGACCGTTGCGGCGGGTGCGGATTATGACACTTGCATCGAAAACATCGACATTGGTGGCCCCGCGATGATCCGCGCAGCAGCCAAGAACCACGGATTTGTAAGTGTTGTGGTGGATGTCGAGGACTATGACGCGCTATTGGCCGAACTCGATGCCAATGACGGCGCCACGACATTGGCGTTCCGTCAGGGTCTGGCACAGACTGCTTATGCCCGCACAGGAGCCTATGACGCTGCGGTGTCCACATGGATGGCGAACGCCATTGGCGAGGCCGCACCGCGCCGCCGCGCTGTTGCTGGCACGCTGGCACAGACATTGCGCTATGGCGAGAACCCACATCAGGCAGCGGCCTTCTACCTAGATGGAACGGACCGCGCCGGTGTCGCGACTGCGGTTCAACATCAGGGCAAAGAGCTGTCTTATAACAACATCAACGACACTGACGCGGCGTTTGAACTGGTAAGCGAATTCGCACCCGAAGACGGGCCTGCAGTTGCGATCATCAAGCACGCAAACCCATGTGGCGTGGCCCGTGGTGCGACATTGATCGACGCTTACAAAGGCGCGTTTGACTGTGACCGGACCAGCGCGTTTGGCGGGATCGTTGCGCTGAACATGCCGCTGGACGCCGAAACGGCAGAAGAGATGGCCGGAATTTTCACCGAAGTTGTCATCGCACCCGGTGCGACAGACGAAGCGCGTGCGATTTTTGCCGCGAAAAAGAATTTGCGCTTGCTGACGACAGACGGCTTGGTCGATCCAAAGTCTGCGATGCTGACAGTCCGTCAGGTTGCTGGTGGCATGTTGGTTCAGGACAAAGACAACGGACACATCGGTCTGGATGACCTCAAGGTTGTGACCAAGGTCGCACCGACTGATGCGCAGTTGGCCGACATGCTGTTTGCATGGAAGGTCGCCAAGCACGTCAAATCAAACGCGATTGTCTACGCCAAAGACGGCGCAACTGTGGGCGTTGGTGCCGGACAAATGAGCCGCGTCGACAGTGCGTTGATCGCCACGAAAAAGGCCGAGCGTATGGCCGAAGGTTTGGGGCTGGCACAACCGCTGACGATTGGGTCGGCTGTTGCGTCTGACGCGTTCTTCCCATTTGCGGATGGATTGATGGAAGCGGCGGCTGCGGGCGCGAGCTGTGTCATTCAACCGGGTGGGTCAATGCGTGACGATGAAGTGATTGTAGCAGCGGACGAGGCTGGTCTTGCGATGGTATTTACAGGTATGCGCCACTTTCGGCATTAATTGACGACGCCCTCTGGGGGGAAGAAAGGGCAGGCCATGCGGCTGACATTTTGGACAGGTTTCTGGGTGTTCCTTGTGGATCAGATCAGCAAATATGTCGTGGTGCATATGATGGAGCTTCAGTCGAAGCTCTCGATTGATGTATTTCCACCGTTTCTTAATCTGCGGATGGCGTGGAACGAGGGCATCAACTTTGGCTTGATGGCGAATGAGAGCGAATGGTTGCCTTGGGCGTTGATCGCGCTGGCGCTGGCGATTTCGGGTGCTGTGCTGATTTGGGTGTATCGTGAGAACGGCAGCCGATGGACCTTTATTTGGGCGGGCGTTCTGGTTGGCGGCGCGATTGGCAACGTTGTTGACCGTATCATCTATGGGGCTGTTGCGGATTTCCTGAATATGTCGTGCTGTGGAATCGACAATCCGTTTGCATTTAACGTGGCAGATGTGGCTATTTTCGTTGGAGCCGTCGGTCTGGTTCTCACCACTGGCGATGGCAAGAAGAAACCTAGCAGGTGACGGGCCTCTCACCTTGCGTTAGAGAGGGTCAGGGTAAGGAGACGCAGTGATGTTCGGCAAAGCAATTTTGGCACTGACAGCCTGTTTGGTTTTGACTGCTTGTGGCGGGGGCGATCGTGGTTTGCGCACGTTGTCTGGCACAGAGGGTCCTGATGAATTTTCTGTCCAACCTGCGCGGCCTTTGGAACTGCCAACAGACGCAAGCCTAGCTGCACCTACGCCGGGTGCTGCGAACCGCACAGATGCGTCGCCACGTGCTGACGCGATTGCGGCATTGGGCGGAAATCCCGCAGCAGTGTCACGGGGCGGTGTTCCGTCGTCTGACAGTGCGCTGGTCGCACGCGCAAGCCGTTATGGCGTGACCCCCGGCATTCGGTCAGAACTGGCCGCAGCCGATGAACAGTTCCGCAAACGTCGTGGTCGGGTCAGTCTATTTGGCTTTGGCCGCGATCGTTATTTCAAAGCCTATGCGCGCCAGTCGCTCGACGCCTACGCCGAACTGCAACGTTTTCGGAACCTCGGGGTTCGGACGCCTACAGCGCCGCCCCAGTAAACCTGTTCTCACAAGCGCGTAAGATCACTTGAACAAGTGGGTCTGTGACGTAGGTTAGTCACAGGACAACAAAGGATGATCCATGAAGCGTTTGATTGCGGGTGCCGCCGCTCTGTTGGCAATTGCGACCGTTGGGCAGGCGGATGAAGCCGTCACTGACTATGTTCTAGACAATGGGATGCAAGTCGTCGTGATCGAAGATCACCGTGCGCCAGTTGTGGTGCATATGGTGTGGTATCGGACCGGATCAGCAGACGAGCCGGTAGGCGCATCAGGCGTTGCGCATTTTCTAGAGCACCTGTTGTTCAAGGACACCGAGAACCTAGCTGATGGTGAATTTTCGGCAGTGGTCAGCGCCAATGGCGGCAGCGACAATGCCTTTACCAGCTACGACTACACCGCCTATTTCCAGCGGGTTGCGGCGGATCGGCTCGAATTGATGATGACGATGGAGGCGGACCGCATGGTCAACCTGCGTCTGGATGAGAATGACATTGCGACAGAGCGAGACGTCATTCTGGAAGAACGCAACCAACGCACAGACAGCAGCCCCGGCGCGTTGTTCAATGAACAGCGCCGCGCGGCCCAGTATATGAACCACCGCTACGGTGTGCCGGTGATTGGCTGGCGCCACGAGATGGAAACGCTGTCGTTGCAAGACGCGCAGGATTTCTACGACACCTATTATGCGCCCAACAATGCGATCCTCGTGGTTGCAGGTGATGTGGAACCCGAAGAGGTAAAGGCGCTGGCTGAGACCTACTATGGTGTGCTGCCTGCAAACGAAGCGATCCCCCAGCGTGAACGCCCATCCGAGCCGCCACAGCGATCCGAACGCCGTTTGGTGTATGAGGATTTGCGTGTGTCGCAGCCCTATGTGACCCGTACCTATTTGGCGCAAGAGCGCGACAGCCGCGTCCAAGAGGAGGCCGCAGCCCTTACCATTTTGGCGCAATTGCTGGGTGGAAGTAACTTTACCTCGGTCTTGAACAACAAGCTGCAGTTTGAGGACCAAAAGGCGGTCTACACCAGCGCGTTCTACACAGGCATGTCGCTGGATGCGACGACCTTTGGTCTGGTTATCGTTCCGGCCGAAGGTGTCAGCTTGCAAGAGGGCGAAGATGCGTTGGACCAAGCGGTGGCTGAGTTCATCGAAGAAGGTGTCGACGCAGATCAACTTGCGCGGATCAAGATGCAGCTGCGCGCGGGTCAGATTTATGCACGTGATGATGTGAACGCGGCGGCGAACCGCTATGGCTCGGCATTGACCCAAGGGTTGACCATCGCCGATGTTCAAGAGTGGCCCGATGTGTTGCAGGCGGTGACAGCAGACGACCTGATCGCCGCGGCAAAGCGTGTTTTTGACCGCAAGGCTGCTGTGACAGGCTGGATGATCAAAACCCAAGAGGACCTGAACTGATGATGATGCGTTTTATTGGTGCGGTATTTGCCGCTGTGATCGCGCTGCCTGTGGCGGCTGAAACCGAAATCCAAGAGGTCGTGTCGCCCGGCGGAATTACGGCGTGGCTGGTTGAAGAGCATTCGATCCCTTTCACCTCGATCGAAATCAGGTTCCAAGGTGGTGCATCTCTGGATGAGCCAGGCAAACGTGGTGCGACCAATCTGATGGTTGGCCTTCTCGAAGAGGGAACGGGCGATATGGATGCCCAAGCCTTTGCCGAGGCACGCGAAGCATTGGCGGCGACCTATATCTTTGGCGCCTATGACGATTCGTTGACGATTGGGACCAAGTTTCTGAGTGAGAACGCGAATGAAGCTGTAGCCCTGTTGAAACAGGCCGTTGTGTCCCCACGGTTTGACGAGGTCGCACTAGAGCGGGTTCGTGCGCAGGTCATTGCTGGCATCAAATCAGATGCTCAAGACCCAGATGCGATCGCGCGGGTTCGGTTCAATGGGGCGGCCTTTGGTGACCACCCTTACGGCACGGATAGCAGCGGCACGATTGAAAGCGTCGAGGCGCTGACCCAAGAGGATTTGTTCACGGCACACCGCAATGTTCTGGCCCGTGATCGGCTGTATGTGGCTGCGGTTGGCGATATCACCCCTGCGGAATTGGGCGCGATGTTGGATGATCTGTTGGGAGATCTACCCGCAACAGGTGCACCAATGCCAGAGCCGGTTGAATTTGCATTGGACGGCGGCGTGACAGTGGTTGATTTTAAGACACCGCAATCCACCGCGTTGTTTGGTCATTCAGGCATTGCGCAAGAGGACGATGATTTCTTTGCCGCATATGTCCTGAATACCGTTTTGGGCGGTGCTGGGTTTGAGAGCCGGTTGATGAACGAAGTCCGCAAGAAGCGCGGCCTGACCTATGGGGTCGGCAGCTATCTCTTGGCCAAGGATTACTCTGCGACGGTGTTGGGTTCTGTTCGATCGTCGAACGACCGCATTGCCGAGGCCATCGAAGTGATCACAGCCGAATGGGGGCGCATGGCAACCACGGGTGTGACGCCAGAAGAGCTGACCAATGCCAAGTTGTTGCTGACGGGTGCCTATCCGTTGCGATTTGATGGAAACACCCAGATTGCGATGATTATGGTCGGTATGCAGATGCAGGGATTGCCAATTGATTATATCGCCACGCGCAACGAGCGTGTCGATGCTGTGACGCTAGAAGATGTGAACCGTGTGGCCGCAGAATTGCTGCGCGCAGAAGATCTTCATTTCATGGTTGTGGGCGAGCCGGAGGGATTAACGTCAACCAACTAAAGACGTGGCAGAATCGGGGCGGATCATGCTAATTCTTGTGGCATGGCCGCCACTGACCCCAACATAAGCGAAAATCGCCCTGTTATCAGACAGCTAGACGATGCTGCGATCAACCGTATCGCTGCGGGTGAAGTTGTCGAGCGACCCGCGTCCGCCGTCAAAGAGCTGGTGGAGAACGCGGTTGATTCTGGTGCGCGTCGGATTGACGTCAGCTATGCGGATGGGGGTAAATCGCTGATCCGCGTTGTTGACGATGGATGCGGCATCGAAGCTGCCGATCTGCCGCTCGCGTTGTCCCGCCATGCGACGTCTAAAATTGATGGTTCGGACCTGTTGAATATCCACACCTTTGGTTTTCGCGGCGAGGCGTTGCCGTCGTTGGGTGCCGTTGGGCGGCTTTCGATCACCAGCCGTGCGACGGGTGATGCCCATGTGATCAAGGTCGAAGGCGGCACGATGCAACCTGTGCGACCAGCGGCTTTGTCGGCAGGTACAACGGTCGAGTTGCGGGATTTGTTTTATGCGACACCCGCGCGCCTGAAATTCATGCGATCTGATCGGGCCGAAGCGCAAGCGATTGGCGACGTCGTCAAGCGGATCGCGATGGCCGAGCCGTTTGTCGCGATCACCCTGCGCGATGTCACAGGTGGTGGCGAAGGGCGCGTGGTTTTTCGTGCAGACGCGGAACAGGGTGATCTGTTTGATGCCTTGCATGGGCGGCTAGCGCGGGTCTTGGGGCGCGAATTTGCCGAGAATTCGATCCTCGTTGATACAGAACGCGAAGGGTTTCACCTAACCGGGTACGCAGCACTGCCAACCTATTCGCGCGGCTCGTCAGTGGCGCAGTATCTGTTCGTGAACGGCCGTCCCGTGCGAGATAAAATGCTCTATGGGGCGCTGCGTGGGGCCTATTCCGATTTTCTGAGCCGCGACCGGCATCCCGCTGCGGCGCTGTTCATTGATTGCGATCCGACGCTGGTCGATGTGAATGTGCACCCAGCAAAATCCGAGGTGCGGTTCCGCGAACCAGGCATTGTGCGGGGATTGATTGTAAGCGGGTTGCGTCACGCACTTGCGGATGCAGGGCACCGCGCCTCGACCACGGTTGCGGGTGCAACGCTAGGGGCCTTTACCCCCGAACCGACGGGCGCCCGTGTGTATCAAATGGACCGCCCGACCGCAGGTTTTGCGATAGCGGCCCAAATGGCGCCGCAAGTTTTCGAAGAGGCGGCAGCGGTGTTCGCGCGTGTTGATGAGACGCCGCAGGTTGTCGAACAGGATCACCCGCTTGGGGCGGCACGTGGTCAGGTCCACGAGAATTATATCATCGCGCAGACCAAAGATGGCATGGTGATCGTCGATCAGCACGCAGCGCACGAGCGGTTGGTCTACGAGCGATTGAAGAACCAAATGGCGGAGAACGGTGTTGCGGCGCAGGCCCTGCTGATCCCTGAGATTGTAGAGCTGAGCGAGAGCGATTGCACCCGTCTGATGGAGGTCGCTGGAGATCTCGCCAAACTGGGCCTGACCATCGAGCCCTTTGGTGGTGGTGCCGTTGCTGTGCGCGAAACGCCTGCGATTTTGGGCGAGGTGAATGCCGAGGCGATGCTGCGGGATGTCTTGGATGAGTTGGACGATGTGGGCGACAGCCAGCTGGTGCAGGCCAAGATCGAAGCGATCCTGAGCCGCGTTGCCTGTCATGGATCCATCCGATCGGGGCGCTGGATGCGCGCCGAAGAGATGAACGCGCTGTTGCGCGAGATGGAAGCGACGCCGCATTCGGGTCAATGCAACCACGGACGGCCGACCTATGTAGAACTCAAGCTGGCCGATATTGAACGGCTCTTTGGACGGACATGATCGAGATTTCTGGAACAGTTTACGCGTGGGATGATCCCGTCGTGATCGCGGCTTTGATCGGTGCAGCGATTGTTTTGCTGGTTCTGGTCTTGCTGACCCTCGCAGTACGGCGCGCAGGACGGTCTGCCGAGGCTGTCAATTTCGTAGCAAGCCAAATGGGGCGTTTGGGCCAAGATGTTCAGACCTTAGGGCAGGGGCAACAGACCCTCGCGGGTAGCCTGCAAACAGTCAGCGACACGCAGGCCCAAGCACAGGTCAACGCAATGCAGACGATGGAAGCGCGGCTGGCACAGGTTCAGGCGCAGATGGCTGAGCGGTTGGCGGACAATGCAATGCGGTCTCAGCGCGCGATGACCGAAATGCAAGAGCGCATGAAAGAAAGCCTGCATGGCAGTTCGGTGAAAACCACTCAGAGCCTGACCCAACTGCAAGAGCGTTTGGCGACGATTGATAAGGCGCAGACCAACATTGAAAAGCTGTCGGGCGATGTGCTGGGGCTGCAGGATATTCTGTCGAACAAGCAGACCCGCGGTGCCTTTGGTGAAATTCAGCTGAATGATATTGTCAGCAAGGCGCTGCCGTCGGATGCCTATGCGTTTCAACACACGTTGAGCAATGGCAAGCGGGCTGACTGTTTGATTCATTTGCCGAACCCTCCGGGGCCGATTGTGATCGATGCGAAATTCCCGCTTGAGGCGTACGAAGCGTTGGTCGCTGCTGAGACAAAAGATCAACAAGTGCGCGCATTACGTGACCTAAAGACTGCGGTGCAGACACATATCAAAGCGATTTCGACCAAGTATCTTATTGAAGGCGAGACCGCCGATGGCGCGTTGATGTTCCTGCCGTCCGAGGCCGTATACGCCGAACTTCATGCGCGTTTGCCCGAGGTCGTGCGCGAAGGGTTTGCAGCGCGTGTTTGGATCGTGTCACCGACCACCTGTATGGCGACGCTGAACACGATGCGCGCCATTCTCAAAGATGCGCGGATGCGTGAACAGGCTGGTGAAATTCGCAAGACGCTGGCGTTGGTCAACCGAGACGTTGAAATGGTGTCCGAGCGGGTCGGAAAACTGCAAACTCATTTCCGTCAGGCGAGCGAGGACATCGAAGGGATCGGTGTGGCTGCAACCCGCGCCGGCAAGCGGGCCAAGCGGTTGGACAACTTTGATTTTGAAGAGCTGCAAGACGATACCGTCGTTCCGATGGTCACAGCCAAGGATTGAGTTGCCCCGCCCCAAGCGGCGCGATAGCGTGAACCCATAGTTAACAGGAGTTGCTCCATGACGTATCGTTCGACCAATTTGATCGCCCTTGGGTTCTGCGCGCTCGCAATCGCGGGCTGTGCTGATCTAAAGGCGCAAATCGCTGCCGATGCGAAAGAGGTGCAGGTCGCGTCACAGCGTCCGATCGTGGACCTCTACTATGAAGCGCAGGGGCGGCCTTTTGACAATGGGCCGATCTCGATCGTGGCGGATGATGACGGTCAATTGGATTTGATGCAGGTCTATCCCTGCGGTGGTAGCACAGCCTGTTTGAACGGCCCACGCGGGCGTCGCCTGAGCGTGAGCCAAGGGCTAGAATACACCGTCATTCGCGGGATCGAACCGGGGCACGACTATTACCTGTCTCCGGGTGGAGACGGATTTATCAATGCACATGGCCGACGCCAGACGTCGCTGGCGTGGGAATAAGATTTAGATTTTCAGGAATGGCTGCGCGATACGGGGCAAGAAACTCTTGAACCGCAGTGGCGCGTCGGTTGCAGCCAGACAGATGCATGGCTCGCCGTCTTCTGCGATGGGCTTGTGATGCATCTCTTCGTTTGCGACCTCGATGTCACCTGCGCCAAAGCGGTCCTCTTCGTCTCTGAACGCACCCTTTAGAACCAGTGTCAGTTCTGTACCGCGGTGACCGTGATCAGGCAGTTTTGTCCCCGCAGGAATGCGCAGCAGACGCACAGACGCCGTTTTAGACGTCTTGATGATCGCCTGAGATACACCTCCGCCGACGCGGCGCCATTTCACATCGTCGAGCGAACCGACATAGTCGTGCAACGGTGCGGGCAAATCCGACTGTTTCGCCAACCGCTTGGGTGTGGCGTCCATCTTGGCAATACGCGCCATCGTCTCAGCGAGGCTGGACTGGTTCATTTGGACCGCATCGACGGTTTCCATCACGTCGCCGCCGACCGCATCAAACGCCGCCAGGCGCGCGCGACATTCGTCGCACATAGATACATGTGTTGCGACAACGAGGTTGAATGCCTCGGGGAGGGTGCCTGCGGAATAAGCCATCAGCAGGGCATCGGTCAGGTGGTGCTTAATCTCGGTCATTCTCGGTTCACTTCATTGCGTGGCGCAGGCGTTCCAGCGCTAACCTAATTCTCGATTTGATCGTGCCAAGCGGCAATCCGGTTTCTTCCGCGATTTCGCTATGTGACAAATCGCCAAAGTAGGCGCGTTCGATCAGTTCTCTTTGTTTGGCGGGCAGCTTGGCCAAGGCCGCGCTGAGTTGGTCGGTCTCTTGTTGTAGCGATAGAATATCGCTCTGGTCGGGTTCCGCTTCTGGACCCCACCATAAATCTTCGGGCTCTGGCCTGCGCTGTTTGCGCAAGGCGTCGATCTTGCGGTTTCGCGCAATCGTAAAGATCCAAGTCGACACACTGGCGCGGCCGGGATCAAACATATGAGCCTTGGTCCAAAGGGTAGCCATGACCTCTTGGGTGGTTTCCTCTGCCAAAGTCGCATCGGCACCTGATTTCATCAGAAACGCTTTGACCCGTGGCGCAAAGTGGGCAAACACCTCGGCGAACGCAGTTTGATCCTGATGGCTTTTGATACGCTCGATCTGAGCGACCCATTGCATCCGTGCTGCGGCCTGCGGCTTTTGCTTTTGTGGGTTCACGGCTTCGGCTTCGTCTTTCTTCATTGAGTCCAACGTGAGCTGGGCGATCACCCCCGAGGGTGTTTCGCGTTCAGGCTGGGTATTCGTTGTCGTCAACATGCATTGTTTACGGCTGCTATGCGAGGTTGGATCAAAATTTATGAGAAACTTTTCTAGCATTTAATCCGTGACTGAACTTGGGCCGTAAGACTATAAAGACGAACGCGCCAAAGGAGCCGCTGAATGCCATTTGAGACCGGGACGACTGCGCCTAAGAGAATTGCAGTGATCGGAGCGGGGATCTCGGGCATGGGGGCGGCGCATATGTTGGCGCAATCCCATACCGTCGTTCTGTACGAGGCCGAACCGATGATTGGGGGCCATGCCCGCACGCGTCTGGGCGGGCAGAACCGCGACCAACCGGTCGATACCGGCTTTATCGTCTTTAACTATGCGAATTATCCACATCTGGCCGCATTATTTGCCGAGCTGGGCGTGCCAGTGGTCAAAAGCAACATGAGCTTTGGCGCGTCGATTGATGGTGGCCGGCTGGAGTACGGTTTGGCGGGTCTCGGCGCGTTGTTTGCGCAAAAGAAAAATGCGCTGGATCCGCGGTTCCTGCGGATGGTCCGCGACATTCTACACTTTAATAAGAACGCCCTGTCGGTTGCACAGGATCGCAGCCTGACGATCCGTGATTTTCTGGCCAAGCTGGGAACGGGCCCGTTTTTCCGCGACTACTATTTGTTGCCGTTGACCGGCGCGATCTGGTCGACCCCGACTGAACAGATCATGGAATTTCCTGCACATGCGATGATGCAGTTCATGGAGAACCATGCGCTGTTGAGCGTCACGGGACAGCATCAATGGTACACTGTTGATGGCGGCTCGATTGAATATGTTCGCAGACTTGAGGCCGCTATGATCGCGCGCGGCGTCGATATTCGGTGTTCCACTCCGGTCCAAGAGATTACGCGTAATCCCTCAGGTGTTTTGGTGAAAACCTTTGGCGCCGAAGCCGAGCCGTTTGACGAAGTGATCTTTGCCACACATTCGGACGATAGTCTGCGTATGCTTGGCGATCCGACCGTGGAGGAGCAGGCGGCCTTGGGGGCGGTTAAATATCAACCCAATGACGTGGTGTTCCATTCGGACGCGGGCATCATGCCGAAACGTAAACAGGTATGGTCGTCGTGGATGTATACCGAGGCGGGTGAAAAGACGACGGGTCAGATCGACCTGACCTATTGGATGAATTCGTTGCAGCCGTCGTTGGTCAAAGACGATTTCTTTGTCACCTTGAATTCAACACGTCCGATCCAAGAGGATTTGATCTGGGATCAAGTTACGCTGCGGCACCCCGTCTACGATCTTGGCGCGTTGGCTGCACAACAGCAGGTCGTCGAGATGAACGGTCAAAACAGAACGTGGTTTTGTGGAGCTTGGATGAAGAACGGTTTTCACGAAGATGGTCTATCGAGCGCGGTTGATGTGGTTGAAGGGATCAATCTCGCAGCGTCGATGGCCGTGGCTGCGCAATAAACGGCTGTGGTGTCGGGCGTCGATCATATCTCGGGTCGGACCTTTCACGGGCGACGCGGTGGGATTGAGAACGCGTTCACATATTCTATCGATTACGTTTTGCTGGATGCCGAGGCCGAGTTGGTGACGCCGTCCATGTTCGCACGCAACACGGGCGCGATGATGTCCGTTCAAGACGTGGATCATGGTGGCCCTTGTGGCGATGGCCGTGGTGCACCTTGGGTCCGTGATGTTCTCGCCGCGCATAAATTGGACGCGCCCGCGCGTATTATGTTGTTGGCCCAACCGCGACTGTTGGGACATGTATTTAACCCAGTTAGTTTTTGGTTGTGCTACTCGGACGAGGGTGCACTGAGTGTTGTCATTGCCGAGGTTTCAAACACCTTTGGTGATCGGCATTCCTATTTGTGCTACCACGATGACCAGCGCCCGATCGTGCGGATGGATACGTTGACTGCGGCCAAAATTTTCCATGTCTCGCCATTCCAAGATATCGAAGGCGGCTACGAATTCCGCTTTGATATTCGAGAAGACAAAATCGGGATCTGGATTGACTATAGCCGTGGAAATGGCGGGTTGATTGCGACGTTGACTGGCGAACGAGCCCCGCTAACCAACCGCAGCATTTTGTGGGCCGCATTGCGCAGGCCCTTTGGATCGCGGCGGGTCTTGGCATTGATCCATTGGCAGGCGCTCAAAATCTGGGCCAAAGGTGCGCGGTATCGCCCCCATCCAAAACCACCCAGCGACGAGGTTTCGCGGTGAATGCGTTGCGCGCGGCATGGGGCGAACGCCTGCCTGCTTATACGCTATTTGCCGCAATTTTGTCCGGTGCAGGTTTGCCGATCTACATCTACGCCCCCAAGTTCTATTCGGATAGCTATGGCGTCAGTCTGACCAGTCTCGGGGTGATCTTATTCGGTTTGCGTTTGTTTGATGTGATCCAAGATCCGTTTCTGGGATGGGTCAGCGAACGCATTCGACACACCCGTAAATTGTGGACAACGGGCGTCGCATGCATTCTGGCCATTTCGATGATCGGGCTCTTTGCCATTGCGCCGCCGATCAATCCCGCCGTTTGGTTTGCGATCACGATCACAGGGCTGTTTTCGGCATTCTCGTTTCTGACCATCAATTTCTATGCCCAAGGTGTATCCAAGGCAGGAAGGGCCAAAGGGGGGCATGTGCGGCTCGCGGCTTGGCGCGAAACAGGGGGCCTGTTTGGTGTCTGTGTGGCTGCTGTTGTCCCAACGCTGTTGATCGATGTGACCGCCTGCCCGTTTGCGATGTTTGCATATGGATTTGCTGTGGTGACGTTGATCGCGGCAGTTTTCATGTGGCGCGAATGGACCGCGCCGCCGGTCGCCGAGGCGACGCCGGTCAAGGTGATCCTAGCGGACCGGTTGGCGCGGCGTTTGCTGATCCTTGCGCTGGTCAATGCGACCCCGTTGGCTGTGTCGTCGACGCTGTTCCTGTTTTATGTCGAGGGACGGCTCAAAGCTGTTGGATGGGAAGGGCCGCTGTTGGTCTTGTTCTTTCTTGCGGCGGCAGTGTCGGCGCCAATTTGGTCTGCGCTGGCCGCTCGATTTGGCGAAAAGCGTGTTTTGCTGTCGGCCATGGTTCTTGCCGTGCTTTCGTTTGGGGTTACGCTGACCTTGGGGGCTGGCGATGTCGAAGCCTTTGCCGTGATCTGCGTGCTGTCGGGCGCGACGATTGGTGCGGACCTCACATTGCTGCCTGCGCTCTTTGCGAAACGTATGGCGGCTGTGGCCCCGAATGGTGGCCAAGGGTTTGGTCTATGGTCGCTTGTGTCGAAATTCACACTCGCCTTTGCAGCTGCGACACTTTTACCAATATTAGAATGGTCTGGTTTTCAATCCGGCACGAATAACCCTGTGAATGCACAAACGATGCTAACGCTGCTTTATGCGGGTGCGCCGTCTATATTGAAACTTGTGGCGATTGGGTTGCTGGCCGTCACATCACTCGAGGATTGAATTGATGACTGTATTTTCATTTGTCTTGGGTGCGGTAGCTGCGGCGGCAATGGTCATGATCGTGCTGCGTCTTGCCTCGTTCAAATCTCAATCGCCGGATGACTACGCGGCTGAGGCAAATCAGTTTGATTTGCGCACCCACCTCAATGGCCCTATCCAATGCGAAGGCATGATTTATGGCCCGCTTGGGCGTGTCACATCGCGGTTCGTCGCGGACATGGACGTGACGTGGGAAGGTAACGTTGGAACGATGACCGAAACGTTTCGGTATGACAGCGGCTCGACCCAAGACCGTATGTGGAAACTAACGCTGGGCAACGATGGTTCGATCAAAGCCGAAGCACCTGATGTCATAGGCGTAGGGCGCGGTATGCAAGAAGGTTCGGCGGTTCAGCTGAAATATAAGATCAAGCTGAGCGACGATGCAGGTGGTCATGTGCTGGATACGACCGATTGGATGTATCTGCTCGAAAACGGTACGATCATGAACCGCAGCCAGTTCCGCAAGTATGGTATCAAGGTTGCCGAGCTGGTGGCGACAATGCGGCCCAAGGTGGCGGCGTAAGGCAAGGCTGACATGAAAGACTGGACAGGAAAACGCTACTGGCTTGTTGGAGCAAGCGAGGGTTTGGGGCGTGAGTTGGCGTTGACCATGTCGCGTGCTGGCGTTGAGGTGATCGTAAGCGCCCGTTCCGAGGACCGCTTGAAAGACTTGGTCGATGAACTGCCGGGCAAGGCGAGCTATGTAACTGTTGATGTGACCGACCGCGCGGCCGTAGAGGCGGCGGCCAAGGATGTCGGGCCGATCGACGGCATGGTCTATCTTGCGGGTGCGTACTGGCCGATGAAGTCCGGAGAATGGGACAACGAAAAGGCCGAGATGATGGCAGAGGTCAATTATCTGGGCGCAAGTCGCGTCGTGGGATCTGTCATCAATGACATGGTTGCGCGAGACGCGGGGCACATTGTTTTGACGGGCTCCCTGTCCGGTTTTCGCGGTCTGGCTGGTACGATTGGCTACGGTGCATCCAAAGCGGGGATCATGTATCTGGCCGAAGGGATGTATGCGGATCTGCGCAAAACAGGCGTACAAGTCCAGTTGGCAAACCCCGGATTTATCAAGACACGTCTGACCGACAAAAACGAATTCAACATGCCGTTCATAATGGAGCCCCAAGATGCGGCCCAAGAGATGTTCGAGCACATGAACGATGACGCGTTCAAAAAGAGCTTTCCCCGCGTATTTTCGTGGTTATTCCGCGGCAGTCAATTTCTGCCTGACTGGCTATACTATCGGATTTTTGGAGCGTAATCCGCGCATCCGTTTCGTTTTGGAAACGCATTGGCGGTTTTGGAGCCTGTCCTGTCGCAGTTGGCTGACTGGATTTTGAACAGAACTGGTTTAGACTTGGGCCTCTAAAGGGAGCCCTTACTATGTCTGACGTGATTCAATTTACCCTAGATGGTGAACAGGTAACTGCCGAGCGCGGTCAGACAATCTGGGAGGTTGCCAATGGTCGTGGCCTGATCATCCCACATCTGTGCCACAAGCCTGCACCGGGGTATCGCCCTGATGGTAACTGTCGCGCATGTATGGTCGAGATCGAAGGCGAGCGTACGTTGGCAGCATCTTGTATCCGCGAACCCAGTGACGGCATGGTCGTCGTGACCAACAACGAACGCGCCACAAATGCACGTCGGACTGTTGTCGAGATGTTGGTTGCTGACCAGCCAGAGCGCGATGTCGCCCATGACAAGTCGAGCCACTTATGGGACATGGCCGACATGAATGGCGTCAGCGAGAGCCGTTTCCCGAAGTTGGAAAAGGGGCGCATTCCCCTGCTGGATGACAGCCACGTTGCGATGAGCGTGAATTTGGATGCGTGTATTCAATGTGGTTTGTGCGTGCGCGCCTGCCGCGAGGTTCAGGTGAACGACGTGATCGGTATGGCGGGTCGTGGTCATGACGTCTATCCGACATTCGACATGGCAGACCCAATGGGTGCCTCGTCTTGCGTGGCGTGCGGTGAATGCGTTCAGGCCTGCCCAACGGGCGCGTTGATGCCCGCTACTGTGACTGACGAAAACCAAGTCGGCGACAGCATGGATTTCGACAAAGAAGTCGAAAGCATTTGCCCGTTCTGTGGTGTTGGTTGTCAGGTCAGCCTCAAGGTCAAAGACGACCGTGTGAAATACGTCGAAGGTATCAATGGCCCCGCCAACGAAGGTCGCTTGTGCGTTAAAGGGCGCTTTGGCTTTGACTACATCCACCACGAGCACCGTTTGACCAAGCCGCTGATCCGCCGTGACGATGCGCCTGCAAAGGGGCTGAATGTTGATCCGGGCAACTGGGGTGACACGTTCCGCGAGGCGACGTGGGATGAGGCATTGGATTTTGCAGCAGGTGGTTTGGCCAAGCTCAAGCAATCCAAAGGTGGCGCTTCGGTTGCGGGATTTGGTTCGGCCAAATGTACCAACGAAGAAGCATATCTGTTCCAGAAAATGATCCGTCAGGGCTTTGGCCACAACAACGTCGATCACTGCACACGTCTGTGTCACGCGTCGTCAGTTGCGGCATTGATGGAAAACGTTGGATCGGGTGCTGTGACCGCGACGTTCAACGAGATCGAGAACGCCGATGTGGCGATTGTCATCGGGGCGAACCCGATTGAGAACCACCCTGTTGCGGCGACCTATTTCAAGCAGTTCACCAAGCGCGGTGGCAAGCTGATCGTTATGGATCCACGCGGTCAGGCGCTCAAGCGTTTTGCCTCACACATGCTGCAATTCCGTCCGGGTGCGGACGTGTCGATGCTGAACGCGATCATGCATACGATCGTCGAAGAAGGTCTGTACGACCAGCAATACATCGACGCCTACACGGAAAACTGGGAGGCTGAAAAAGCCCACCTTGCTGATTTCACGCCAGAGAAGATGTCGGATATTTGTGGTATCGAACCTGAGTTGTTGCGCGATGTTGCGCGTACCTTTGCTGGTGCAAAGGCGGCGATGATTTTCTGGGGTATGGGTGTGTCACAGCACATTCACGGCACGGACAATTCGCGCTGCCTGATATCGCTGGGTCTTATGACCGGTCAAATCGGTCGCCCGGGTACGGGTCTGCACCCGCTGCGCGGTCAGAACAACGTCCAAGGTGCGTCTGACGCGGGCCTGATCCCGATGTTCCTGCCAGACATGCAGAGCGTTGTGGATGACGGTGTTCGTAGCGCCTTTTCCGAGATTTGGTCCAAAGAGGACGGCGTCAACGAGATACTGGATTCGAACAAAGGCCTGACCGTGACCGAGATCATGGATGCGGTCCATGATGGCGACATTGATGGCATGTATATTCTGGGCGAGAACCCAGCGATGTCGGACCCCGATGTGGAACACGCACGGGATGCGCTGGCAAAGCTCGAGCATCTTGTCGTCCAAGATATTTTCCTGACTGAGACTGCGAACTATGCAGATGTGATCCTGCCAGCGTCGGCGTTTGCCGAAAAGACGGGAACGGTGACGAACACGAACCGTCAGGTTCAAATGGGTCGCCCTGCGGTGTCGCCTCCGGGTGAGGCCCGCGAGGATTGGTGGATCGAAGTTGAATTGGCCAAGCGTCTGGGTCTTGGGTGGACATACACGCATCCATCCGAAATCTTTGCTGAGATGGGTCAGTTGATGAAGTCGTTCAACAACATCACGTGGGAGCGTCTCGAATGTGTCAACGCAGTGACCTATCCGTCGCTGACGCCGGATGATCCGGGCCAGCCGATTGTGTTTGGGGATGGTTTCCCGCGCACCGATGGTCGGGCGAAATTTACGCCTGCGTCGGTCATTGCCCCTGATGAGGCTCCGGATGCGGACTATCCCATGATCCTGACAACAGGTCGTCAGCTCGAGCATTGGCACACAGGTTCCATGACGCGCCGTTCCAAGGTTTTGGATGCGGTTGAGCCCGAGGCAAACTGTTCGCTGCACCCGTCAACACTGCGCAAATTGGGCGTCGCTCCAGGTGAGCATGTAACGTTGAGCACACGGCGTGGGTCGGTGATGATCATGGCGCGAGAGGATCGTGCAGTGGCGCCGGATATGGTGTTCTTGCCCTTTGCCTTTGTCGAGGCGGCCGCGAACATCCTGACCAACCCTGCTGTTGACCCCTATGGCAAAATCCCTGAATTCAAATTCTCGGCTGTAAAGGTTGAGGCGGCGACACAAATCGCAGCTGAGTGATCGGCGGCCTTTGGCGCGGCTTGCACTTGGTTAAAGACAGGTTGCGTTTCGCTGGCTAGGCTTAGTCCCGACAAAAGGGAGTGAGTGTTATGCGTGGGTTTTTGACAACCTCGGCTTTGGTGATGGCAATGGCCGCACCGGCGGTCGCCGATGATGCGGCGTTCTTGTTGGGCGTCTCTCGGTACGACAACTATGATCGGGTGGCGCGCGCGACGTCCATTCTGGGTTCGGTTGACGGTCTCAAAGATCAGGGTTTCGAGATATTCCAGCTGGGCAACGGCGATTGGACTGATGTGCGTCGCAATTTGCGGGGCTTCGCAGCAGAGGCCGAAGATGCATCGCGTTTGGTCGTGATCCTAGCGGGTCAATTTGTGACCGACGGAAATCAAACATGGCTGGTGACCAAAGAGGCAAGCAAACCTGCAACGTCGGTGTTGGCGGGGCAGGATGCGATCCCTATCGAAGCATTGATGCAGGTCATTTCTCAGACAGCGGGTGATGCCGTGATGGTTCTGGGGCATGATGGCCAAACGGACGAGGTGACCCGAGGGTTACGCGAGGGTCTTGGTCCTTTGGACATCCCTCAGGGGGTGACTGTGATCAAAGGTGACGTGCGCAGTGTCGCGCGATTTGTCACCAATACGCTGCCTCAGTCCGGTGCGAATCTGGATCAGGCGATAGCGAGTGATGATGCACTGTCTGCTGAGGGGTATCTGCCGCGCAACTACACTTTTCTAGAATTGGTGTCCGAGGGGTCCGAAGATGGCGGGCGTGATCCGGTGGTTGTGCCGACGACTGATCTGACCGAGCTGGAAGATGCCCGTTGGGGTGAGGCGCAAAACCTCGACACAGAAGACGCGTACCGGACGTATCTGCGTCTGCATCCCCAAGGCCGCTACGCGGTCCAAGCGCGAATTGCGATCGACAAGATTGTAAGCGAGCCGTTCCGCGATGCGCGATTGGCCGAAGAGGCGCTGACCCTTTCACGCGACCAGCGGCGCGACATTCAAAGAGATCTGACGATCCTCGACTATAACACCCGAGGCATTGACGGTATTTTTGGTCCGGGATCACGCCGTGCGATTGCCAATTGGCAGCAACAAAACGGGTTTGAGCAAACAACATATATGAATGCCGCGCAGATTCGGAGATTGGACAACCAAGCGAGCCGTCGGTCAGCCGAGCTAGAGGCCGAAGCCGAGCGCAAACGCCAAGAGCAATTGCGCGCTGATCGGGCGTATTGGAACATCACAGGCGCGCAGGGCGACGAGATCGGATTACGGTCCTACATCGAGCGGTATCCAGACGGTGCGTTTTCCGAAGAAGCCAAAGAGCGGCTGGCTGCAATCGAAGAGGACAAACGGGATCGGGCAGATCGCGAAGATCGTGCGCAATGGAACCAAGCCCGCAGCAGCCACACGGTTGCAGCATATCAAACCTATTTGCGGAGATTTCCGGGCGGCGCGTTTCGCAATGAAGCCCAAGCACGGATCGCCGAATTGCAGCGGGATGACAGTGGCGAAGAACGCCGCAGGCAGTGGATCGCCCAAGAGCGTGCGCTGGGTCTGAACGTGATTACCGCACGATTGGTAGAACGTAAGTTGGCAAGTCTGCGGCTAGAACCCGGTCGGGTTGATGGCCGGTTTGATGGCAACACCCGTCGCGCGTTGCGTCGCTATCAACAGGCACGTGGATTGCCAGTAACAGGGTATATGAACGAAGCAACGGCGGTGCGGTTGCTTGCGGATAGTGTAGGCGGGATCGATTGATCCTGCCGACGGTCCCCGCCCATCAAAGTTAGCCACGAAAAAAGCCGCCCCAATCAGGAGCGGCTTTTTTAAGCTTGGTACGCTGCCCGGGACTTAGCCCTGACGTGCTTTGAACCGGCGCTGTGTCTTGTTGATAACGTAGACACGACCCTTGCGGCGAACAACGCGGCAATCACGGTGCCGGTTTTTCAGCGAGCGGAGCGAGTTTCTGACCTTCATAACGGTCTCCTTGGCTTCGCGGCGCGGCGGGGCGCCTGTTTCGGTTCGACCCCAAGCGGGGCCAGTGAAATTCATGGTGGGCACTACTGGGATTGAACCAGTGACCCCTTCGATGTCAACGAAGTGCTCTACCGCTGAGCTAAGCGCCCATGAACACCTGATCGACCACCCTGTCCTACATAAATAGGACGCGGAGAGCCGCGTCGGTAGCGGCGTCTATAATTAGAGTCGGGATGGGGATCAAGAGCTTTTGGTGGTTTGTTAGTTTGCGTTATATAAGAGACAGGTAAGGAGTCCTGAATGACCAAGTTCACCTATGATTTGAGACGGCCAGACGCAAGAACGACATCCGTTGTTTTTGCATCACCTCATAGTGGGCGTGACTATCCTTGGACGTTTGTTCGTAAATCAATTTTAGATGAACGAGAGATACGGTCGTCAGAAGATGCATATGTCGATCGGGTGTTTGATCGTGCACCGTCTTTTGGTGCGCCGTTCCTCGTTGCGGGTGCGCCGCGGGCCTATGTTGATTTGAACCGCGCGGCGGACGAACTGGACCCAGCTGTTGTAATGGACGTTAGGCGCGCCACTCATAACCCGCGGATCGCCAGCGGGTTGGGCGTGATCCCACGTGTCGTCGCCAATGGTCGTGCGATCTATCGGGGCAAGCTTAAGCTGGACGAGGCGCATTACCGCATCTCTACCTATTGGCGCCCATATCATGACGCGCTCCAATTTTTGTTGGATCAAAGCCGGAACCTTTTTGGGCAGGCTATCTTGATCGACTGCCACTCAATGCCGCACGAAGCGTTGGATAATGGTGTGCCCCAAAGTCAGCCGCGTCCTGACGTGGTTCTAGGTGACAGGTTCGGCGCAGCAGCATCGCCTGAAATTGTCGACCGGGTCGAGGCAGCGTTTGTTGCCGTGGGGCTAAACGTGGCGCGCAACATGCCGTTTGCGGGGGCCTACATCACCCAGCACTATGGTCGCCCCACGAAAAACCAGCATGCCGTTCAAGTCGAGATTGATCGGTCTTTGTACATGAACGAACAGACGATCCGCCCTAACGCAAATTTCGAGACGTTCCGCGCGCAGATGCAATCGGTCATGGCCGAGATTGTTCAGATTGGACAAAACGGCATCAAAGTGGCTGCGGAATAGTCACCGCAGCGAACGACCTTTTACAATCGCATCGACCCCAAATTTTTCGCGGATTTTATCGGCCGCGCGTTCGGCCTGACCCCGTTTGTTGGCATCAGGATCTAGCAAGTCACCGGTGAGATCGGCCCCATCTTCGGAAACGAGATCGGAAATGCCGACACCAAGCAACCGGTAAGGTCCCTGATCCCCAACCTGATCGAATAAATCCCGCGCTGTCCGGTAAATCCTATCCGCCATTTGCGTCGGGCTGCGCAGTGACAGCCGTTTCGACAACAGCGTGTGGTTGGCGCGTTTCAGTTTCAGGTTCACGACGCGCCCCGCCTTGCCCTTGGCCTTGGCGCGGGCAGATACTTTTTCCGCCATGCGCCAGATATGGCCGTCTAGGATGTCGACGTCATTGGTGTCATCGTGAAACGTGGTTTCGTTGGACAGCCCTTTGACAGGGGTATTGGCGGAAACCGGACTGTGATCTTGGCCGCGCGCGAGGTGCCAAAGCCGCACACCCATCCCGCCGAAACGGTCGGAAAGATCACGCCGATCCCATCGGTGCAGATCGGCAAAGGTTCGAATGCCACCCTTTTCCAGCTGAGCCTGTGCAGCGGGACCAATGCCCCAAATCAGGCGGACGGGCTTGTCCCACAAAAACTCTTGGGTCTCGGCCTTGCCAATAATTGAAAATCCGTGTGGCTTGTCCAAGTCGGATGCGACCTTGGCGAGGAATTTATTGTGGCTGAGGCCAATTGACCCTTTGATGCCAACTTCTTCCTTCATGCGTTTGACCAAACGGGCGAGCATTTTTGCAGGGGGCGCTCCGTGCAACTTTTCGGTGCCAGAGAGATCCATGAATGCCTCGTCCAAGGACAATGGTTCGATCGAGGGGGTGAGTTCCTCCATCAACGCGCGAACCTGTTTGGAAACCTCGACATAGACATCCATGCGGCCGCGTACGACGACAGCCTCTGGGCATAGTTTGAGCGCTTGGAACATTGGCATGGCGGACCTGACGCCACGAATTCGGGCGACATAGCAGGCCGTTGAAACAACGCCGCGCCGTCCACCGCCGACAATGACAGGCTTGCCCTCAAGCGCTGGGTTGTCACGTTTCTCGACACTCGCATAGAAAGCATCGCAATCCATATGAGCGATCGACAGGTCATAGAGTTCGGGATGTGCCAAGATGCGTGGGCTGCGACAAGTCGGGCAGCGGGCGGCATCCTCAAAGAGGGCAAGACAGTCGCGGCAGAGTGCTGGCATGATAGCAAGGTATGCCATTTGAACGCGCACATCAATTGCTCGCAATCGGGAAGGGGATCAAATGACCGAACCAAAAACACCGTGCCGCACGCCTGCCGAGGGTCGTGATGGCGTCACAAACATCCCAACATGGAAGTTTGAATTGATCCGCGGTTATATCCTCGATCTTGCGCGCGAGGCTGGCGATGCGGGGGCCGCATTTTCAGATCTCAAGGATGCAGTAGCGAAGCGCCTGACAGATGACGAACGTGCGCGACTTGGGTCTGTTGGCTGGTATGCCACGACCGTCAAACTCGAGATGGAAGTCGCGGACGATATTGAACGGATCGCCGGTGTGTCACCGCAGGGATTTCGGATCGCCTAAGCGCAGTGTTTGTTTTGAGCAGCGACAGACGGTAAGCACGGCAGATGAGTTCCGATCCGACACGTCTCTTGCGCCCTATTCTAATCGTCGTCCTGTTGGCCGTCGCTGGGATTGCATTGTTCTGGGCGAGCGTTGGGTTTTTCCGTGCCGAAGAGATCACGCGCGCTAACGCCCGTGCGACGCTATACCAGTCGCAGGTGGTGTCTGAAATCGAACGGTTCGAGCATTTGCCGTTCATTCTATCCCAAGATCCTGCCGTTCGTGCGGCTGCTGCGGGTCGGGGTCGTGTCGCGCTGAATGATCGATTGGCGGGTTTTGCAGACCGCGCTGGGCTAGAGGCCATCTATCTGATGGACCGGACGGGCGAGACGGTCGCGGCGTCGAACGCGGGACGGACTACATCCTTTTTGGGACAAAACTATGGGTTCCGCCCGTATTTTCGCGCAGCGTTGGATGGGGATCAGGGCGTGTTCTACGGCATCGGTGCAACCACACTGCGTCCGGGGTATTTCATCGCGGCCCCGGTACCTGAACCAACCGGTGATGTGGCGGGTGTCATCGCGATCAAGCTGGACCTCGGGCGATTGGCCGAGACATGGGCAGATGGTGGCGAACGGGTTCTTTTGGCCAATGCTGACGGCGTTGTTCTGCTCGCGTCTGATCCTGCGTGGCAATACCAAACGCTGACGTCGTTGACCGAGGGCAAAATCGCAACCATCCGCGCGGCCCGTCAGTTTAGTGACCAACCTCTGGATCCATTGGGGTGGGACCGTGATGGGTTGACTGCAACGTTTGAAGGTCGCGAATATTATCTGGCCGAGGTTTCGATCCCCAATCGAGGCTGGCTGCTGATTTATCTTGCCGATGAGCGGGCCGTTTTGTTGCGAGCGTCCTTTGCAGTGGTCGCGGCATTGGCGGTTGTTCTGTTGATGCTGGCGCTGTGGCTTGCGCAGCGATCACAACGGACGATGGTGGCGTTGCGTGATGTCCAGCAGATCAACGCGCAGCTGGGACAAGAGATTGAAGAACGGCGCGCCGCCGAGAGGCGCCTGAAACGAACCCAAGGTGAATTAGAGAGAGCCAGCAAACTCGCGGCTCTTGGCCAGTTGGCCGCGTCTGTCACCCATGAGTTGGGGCAACCTATTGCGGCGATGCGAAATCATTTGATCGCGGCTGAAATCGGTGGGCGGGCTGTTCCGCCTGCGCTTGGCGGTTTGGTCACGCGCATGCAAAAGACGACCGAGCAGCTAAAGTTCTTTGCGAGGTCTGGATCCGATGAAATCGTCGAGGTTGATCTCAGGAACGTGGTTGAGGCCGCGCTAGAACTGTTGGCGCCAAACGTCGCGGCCAGCGGCGCAACGGTCGACGCCCAATTACAGACTGCCTTGGTCCGTGGAAACCAGTTGCGGCTGGAACAAGCGGCGACAAACATTCTGCGCAATGCGCTGGATGCGATCGCGGATGGGATTCTCGAGATTAGGGTCGAAGCGGGTGATGTGGCTCAGATCGTTGTGCGTGACGATGGTCCGGGTTTGGGTGATGTCCCGCTCGAGGATTTGACAGAACCCTTTTACACCACCCGTGCGTCGGGCGAAGGTATGGGGCTGGGTTTGGCGATTTCAGTTGAGATTGTACGCGAGCATGGCGGGCAGATCACTGCTCGCAATCGGGACGAAGGTGGCGCCGAATTCACAATCAACCTGCCCCTAGCTGAGGATATCACATGAGTTACCGCGTTGTTGTGGCCGATGATGATCGCGAAATGCGTGCCTCTCTCGAGGACCTGCTCGAATCTGCGGGATGGGACGTTCGAAGCGTTAACCGCGCCGAGCGGGTCGCAGAGATGGCCAAGCAGTTTTCACCGGATGTTATTCTGACGGATGTTCGGATGCCGGGGCAGGGCGGTCTGTCGCTGCTCGACGTGCGGCCAAGTGATGCGCCGCCCGTTGTCGTCATAACCGCGCATGGCGATATTCCTATGGCCGTGGATGCGATCCACGCTGGTGCCTATTCATTTCTGGAAAAGCCATTTGATCCAAGGCGTCTATTGACGATCCTAGATCATGCCGCCGAACAGCACCGGCTGAGCCATCAAAGTGCACGGCTTCGGCTTCGTTTGTCTGAGTTGTCGGGTCTTGATCGCGTGTTGTTGGGGGAAACGCCCGAGGTGCGGGATTTGCGCGAGGACATTCTAGACCTCGTTGATGTGCGTGGCCCTGTGATGCTGCGCGGTGAGACGGGTACTGGCAAAGAGCTGGTCGCGCGTGCGCTGCATGATTTGGGGCCAAACGCTGTGGGCCCGTTTGTCGTGGTCAATTGTGCGACCCTGCCACCGGATAAGTTTGCGACGATCATGTTTGGCGACACCGCGTCCCAAGGTTTGATGGCTGTGGCTGATGGCGGCACGCTGTTTCTAGATGAAATTGGTGCATGCCCATCGATTGTGCAGGCGCAACTGCTGCGGGTCATTGAGGCGTCCGAGGTGTTGCCAGTTGGCGCAACCCAAAGCGTGGTGGTCGATGCACACATCATTTCGGCAACCAACACCGACCTAGAGGCGGCCGTGCGCGCCGAGACGTTTCGCGCCGACCTGCTGTTTCGGTTGAACACGCATCAGGTGTCGCTGCCGACCTTGCGAGATCGGCGTTCCGACATCGCACTTCTTTATACACATTTCGCGGCACAGAGTGCGGCAGTCTATGAAACCAACCCACCGACGATCACACCCGAGGACATGAGCGCGCTGTTGGCGCATGATTGGCCCGGAAATGTCCGTGAACTGAGGCATGTTGCCGAACGGCGGGTTCTTGCGGCGCGTCGAGGACGCGGATCCGTGGCCCAAGCGCTGTCTGGAGATGAAAGTGTAGAGGATTTACCGGGCACATTGCGCGAGGCTGTGGCGGCATTTGAGCGTCAAATGATTGGAAATGCGATTTCTGCGCATTCTGGTCGTATGGATGCGGTCGCTGAGGCACTTGGAATCGGGCGCAGAACGCTAAACGAGAAGATAGTTAAGCTTGATTTGGATAAAGACGCGCTTTTGTAACGCTTTGAATGTGACAAACCGCTCACGCGTGGTCGTGGCGGATCGCGCAGCCGAGAGAGGCTGAAACAAAACTCTCACATGGGCGCGATGGCGTGAAATACTTGGGCGCTCACGTCTTTGCGCGTCGGTTTTTTCCGTGAGCGATGTTGCAGCAAATTGGCCCCAAAACGGGGTTTTATGTGCATTTGTGTTGCGCGGTCTGTGCAGAGCCACACCGAACCCCCGACCTGTCAAACATCCCCGCTGTGTCAAGGGGGGTATGGGGTCACGAGGGGGTCGTTTTTTCGTGATCGTCCCGACCTTTCACTGAGCCGGTTTGTGCCCCAAATTCAATTCATCTCAGCGAGCCAACGAGGTTCGGAACAGCCAAGAGCACCGGATCGAGTCGCTGCCCTAACATACTTAAACGTAACCAAATCAAAGGACTAAAATCATGACTGAGACATTTGCAATCGCTCTCGCTGCCGTTCTGGGTTCCGTAACTTTGGCATCCGCTGACGTCTCTTACTTCTCTTTGGACCGTGTCCACAGCGACAATGCACGGGTTGAATTGGGCGTCGTTCGCTCGGCAACTGACGGCGTGATCGAGCTTTATGACTATAACAACGACGTTGTTGGCGAGCTGCTCGGCACAACCACAGTACACGCTGGTGCAAACTCTGACGTTGCAGTCATTGCCGGTCCACGTCTGATCAACGACGTCTACGCTGTGCTCAAATCGAACAGCGGTGAAATTCTGGCCGACAAAGAGATCGACGTCGACCGCTTCTAAGTACTGAACTCTCTGTTTCCCCCAAACAGGAAAGGGTCGCCCAATCGGGTGGCCCTTTTTGCTATGCGGATTTCCGCAGGTGAATGCGCAGGTGACGCGCGGTTTTCTTCTGTTTGGGAATCCAATGCGCTGGGCTAGCCTACGTCCAAGGATCGATTCCGGTCCGTTTCTGGGAGGAATACAATGAAAAAACTTCTGAGCCGTACCGCGGCGACTGCAATCTGTGTGGCTTTTGCTGGTGAAGCGATGGCAACCGAGTGGAACGTTTCCCTATGGGGCAAGCGTCGCGCCTTTACCGAGCACGTAGAAAAGCTGGCCGAATTGGTAAGCGAAAAGACCGGTGGCGATTTCACATTGAACATCAGCTATGGCGGTCTGTCCAAGAACCGTGAAAATCTTGACGGTATTTCCATCGGTGCATTCGAGATGGCACAGTTCTGTGCGGGCTATCACCGTGACAAGAACCCATCGATCACAGTGATGGAGCTTCCGTTCCTCGGAGTGAGCAGCCTCGAGATGGAGCGCGACATTGCGATGGCCGTCTATCAGCACCCTGCTGTTGTTGAAGACCTTGCGCGTTGGAACGCGACACTGTTGATGCCGTCGCCTCTGCCACAGTACAACATCGTGGGTGTCGGTGATGCGCCTGCAACGCTGGCCGATTTCGAAGGCATGAGCGTACGTGCAACCGGTGGTATCGGTGCTGCGATGGAAACTGTTGGTGCGGTACCAACATCGATGTCCGCAACCGAAGTGCGTCAGGCGATGGACAGCGGTGTGGTTAAGGCAGTGAGCTTTGCCCCCCACGCGCACATGTCGTTCGGCACAGTTGAGAACGCCGAGTGGTGGACCACAAACCTGAACCCCGGCACAGTGAACTGCCCTGTTGTTGCAAACTCGGACGCACTTGCTGATCTGAGCGACGCGCACCGCGAAGCCCTGACATCGTCCATTGATGAGGCGCTCAACTATTACATCGAGTCCTACAACACCAAAACGATGGATGCTTGGGGCCCGCTGCTCGAAGAAAAAGGCATCACTCAGGTGACGTTCACTGACGGCGAGATTGCTGCGTTCAAAGAGGCTGCTGCGGCGCCTGCTGCGAATGCGTGGATCGAAGCAAACACAGCTGCAGGTCTGCCTGCACAAGAGTTGTATGACCTCGTGACCGGAATGGTTGCCGAAGGCATGTAATCTCCCTTCGCCGTCCCGACTGAGTTTGGGGCGGCAATCTCTCTTTCTCCTACAGGAGTGGTCCCATGGCGGGTGCTGCATCGGTGCTAGAAGATAGCACGCGGCTTAGCCGACTGGATCAAGTGCTGCACAGGTTAGAAACCGTGTTTGCCTTGCTCAGTGGCTTTGCTGTTTTTTCGTTGATGATCTTGGCTGTTATTCAAGTCACAGGGCGCAATCTGTTTGGCAATCCGTTGCCCGGCTATGTGGATTGGATTGAACAGGCGATGCCGCTGATCGCGTTCATGGGTGTTGCATATACCCAGAGAAACGGTGGCCACATCCGCATGGACATCCTCGTCGGTGCCTTGCGCGGGCGAGTGTTGTGGCTCGCTGAGTTCATCACGACACTGGCCGTGTTCATTCTGATGGTTTTGCTCGTGTGGGGCACTTGGTCCCACTTTCAACGATCCTTCGATTTTGGTGCTGTTTTGTGGAGCCGCGACAGTTCGATGGACATCAATCTGCCGATTTGGCCAGCCAAGTTGTTGGCGCCTGTCGCGTTCAGTGTGTTGGTGATGAGGTTGGCATTGCAGCTGTGGGGTTACGGCCGCGCATTCGTGCTGGGACTAGACCGACCTGTTGCTGTGCCATTGGTCGAAAGTGCTGCTGAACAAGCGGCCCGAGAAGCGCAATCCGTGTCGGGGGGACGCGACTAATGGAACCTATTGATATCGGTATCGCCGTCTCTGTTGGGATGTTGGCGCTTGTTGTGTTGGGCATGCGCGTGGCGTTTGCTGCGAGTCTCGCTGGCCTCGTTGGTTTGGTTTGGATTTTCTGGGCCAAAAAGGACTATGGTCTGGATGACTTTGGTTGGGCGCTGACAGTGGCCACCAAAACGGCGGGGCAGGTGCCCCATTCCAAGGTGTCGTCACAGGCGCTGTCGTTGATCCCGACATTCATTATGATTGGATACCTCGCTTACTACGCAGGTCTCACCAAGGCGCTGTTCGAAGCGGCGAAACGGTGGGTCGGCTGGTTGCCTGGCGGTCTCGCAGTATCGACCGTTTTTGCGACGGCGGGCTTTGCGGCGGTGTCTGGTGCATCCGTTGCGACGGCGGCGGTGTTTGCGCGTATCGCGATCCCCGAAATGCTCAAGAACGGCTACGACAAACGCTTTGCTGCGGGTGTTGTTGCGGCAGGTGGCACGCTGGCCTCTTTGATCCCACCGTCTGCCATCCTCGTCATCTACGCGATCATTGTGGAACAAGACGTGGGCAAGCTGTTGCTCGCAGGTTTTATCCCCGGTGTTTTCTCAGCCATTGTTTATGGTGCATTGATCGTAGCCTTGGCTGTGGCACTGCCCAAGTTCGGACCACCCGTGCGCGGCTTTACTTGGGGCGAGCGGTTTACGTCCCTTTTGCCCGCCTTTCCGATTTTCTTTGTCGTCGTGACGATCCTGTTCTTTGTCTACAATCCCATCCCGCAGACGATCAGCCTGTTTGGAGCCGAGATTGATACGATCATCGGGGGCGACGCGTGGGGCACACCGACTGAGGGTGGCGCATTGGGCGCGTTTGTTGTCCTGCTTATGGCGCTCTACCAAGGGATGCGTTGGCCACAACTCAAGTCAGCCTTGCTCGAGACGGCCAAGTTGTCAGTGATGATCTTTACCATCATCTGGGGTGTTCTGATTTACGTTCGGTTCCTCGGCTTTGCAGACCTGCCGGGTGCGTTTTCTGATTGGATCACCTCGCTGGAACAATCGCCGATGCTGACGCTTGTGATGATCCTGTTGGCCTATGCGGTCTTGGGGATGTTCATGGATGCGATTGGAATGTTGTTGCTGACCTTGCCTGTCGTTTATCCAGCTGTGATAGCCTTGAACGGTGGCGATGCGGTCGCTGCGGCTGACAGTGCGTTTGGGATGTCGGGGCCAATGTGTGCAATTTGGTTCGGTATCTTGGTCGTGAAAATGGCCGAGTTCTGTTTAATCACGCCACCCATTGGCCTGAATTGCTTTGTTGTTGCTGGTGTGCGTGATGACCTCAGCGTGCAGGACGTGTTCAAAGGTGTGACACCGTTTTTCATCGCCGATGCGATTACGATTGCGCTGCTTGTTGCGTTTCCCGCGATTGTCCTGTGGCTGCCGAGTTTGGTGGGGTGATCTTGCGATAACACTTCAAATCCGCGTGAACTGTTCCTATATGTTGTGCATAGAACGAGGGGACAAACACTATGGACATTGAGCAGTTCGCATTAAATTTCTTGTCGCAGAACGGCGTTTTGCTGTTGCTGGCGGCGTTCATCATCATTTGTATTTTTGCCGGTGTTCGCATCGTGCCTCAATCGCAAAAGTTCGTTGTTGAGCGGTTTGGGCGCCTACGTTCGGTGCTTGGGCCTGGCTTCAATGTTATTGTGCCGTTCTTGGACAAGGTGGCGCACAAGATCTCGATCCTTGAGCGGCAGCTGCCGACAATGACGCAGGACGCGATCACGTCGGACAACGTGTTGGTGCAGGTTGATACATCGGTGTTCTACCGCATCACCGAGCCGGAAAAGACAGTGTACCGTATCCGTGATGTAGATGCGGCGATTTCGACGACTGTTGCTGGCATTGTGCGTTCTGAAATTGGCCGGATGGAATTGGACCAAGTTCAGTCAAACCGGTCACAGCTGATTTCCGCGATTCAAACCCAATTGGCCGCACAGGTTGACGATTGGGGGATCGAGGTGACACGCGCCGAAATCCTAGACGTGAATCTGGATCAGCAAACGCGTGCAGCCATGTTGCAGCAGTTGAACGCCGAACGTGCGCGTCGTGCGCAAGTGACCGAGGCTGAAGGTAAGAAACGCGCAGTCGAATTGCAGGCTGATGCTGATCTCTATGCCGCCGAGCAAACGGCCAAAGCGCGCCGCATCCAAGCGGACGCCGAAGCCTATGCCACCGAGGTTGTCGCGGATGCGATCGCCGAGAACGGCCTAGAGGCTGCGCAGTATCAGGTTGCTCTTAAACAGGTCGAAGCGCTGACAGTGTTGGGCAACGGTTCGGGCAAGCAAACAATCGTAGTACCTGCCGATGCAATCCAAGCGTTCGGCAACGCGTTTAACATGTTGAAGGGACGGTCGTAATGACACTTTGGACAGAATGGTGGGCGTGGGCCAGCCTTGCGTTGATCCTTGCTATTCTTGAGGTGCTGGCACCGGGTTTCTTTGCTCTGGGTTTTGCAATTGGTGCCGCATTCATGGCGATCGTCGTCGCAGCGACAGGCGCTGGGCTATCGCTCGCGTGGTCGATCGTCTTGTTCGCCGTGGTGTCGTTGGGTGCCGTGCTCTTGCTGCGCCGCTTTTTCCGACTGGAAAAGGGTCAGGTCAAATTGTGGGATACGGACATCAACGACTGATGCATCGGGATATGTAACGACAAAGGCCGCTCTGATCAGAGCGGCCTTTTGTTTTTAGATGCTGGACATCAGATCGGCACTGACACCCGATTGCGGCGCGCCATGGCGTGCCAAGGCTGCGGTCACCTGAGCCGGCTCCATTGTCATCGGCCCCCCGACGCTACAGGGATAGCGGTAAGTTGTGCCGTCTTTGACGATATCCACACCGGCCTCAAAGGCACCTGCGCGGGCGTTGTAACGAATATCACCTACTTTATATGCACTCATTGGTCTTGCTCCATCATTTGATCTGAACGCGACATCCGCGCGTGTCATTACAAATCAACTTAGGAACAGGTTGTCTGAACGGGAGAAGGCCGCACGGACCTGTGATATTTCGTTGATGAATTGGTGAAGTGTGGATCAACTATTCAGTTCGGCGACGATCGCCTCAGCCGCAGCGCGCGGATCGTCAGCTTGCCAAATGGGGCGCCCTACAACGATATGATCGGCCCCGTTCGAGATCGCGTGCGCAGGTGTCGCCACCCGCTTTTGATCATCCAAATCTGCCCCTGCGGGCCGAACACCCGGAGTGACGATCAGTTTTTCCTCGGCTTCGGGGAGGGCGCGGATCAACGCGGCCTCTTTGGGGGACGCGATGACGCCGTCTGCACCATTTGAAAGGGCCAGACCCGCGCGTTCTTGAACGAGGTCAGTGATCGCGCCGTCCTTGATCAATGCGCCGTCCAAATCGGCACGGTCGAGCGAGGTCAGAATCGTGACGGCTAGGATCTTGGTGTTTGAACCGGCTGCACCCTCTTGGGCCGCGCGAACCACATGAGGATCGCCATGAACGGTCAAGAAATCGAGATCAAATTGCACGAGGCCACGCACCGCGGCTTCGACTGTGGCACCGATGTCAAAGAGCTTCATGTCGAGAAAGATCTTCTTGCCGTGTTCGTGCTTGAGCTCGTTTGCGAGAGCAAGACCACCGCCTGTCAGCATTCCAAGGCCAATTTTGTAGAATGAAACAGCATCGCCCAAGCGTTTGGCCAATTCGAGACCTACAATCGCGTTTGGTGTGTCTAGTGCTAGAATGAGACGATCGTCAGCCATATCAAAGTCCCCTTTTGAACGTTGATGGGGGTCTATCTGCTGATCTGGGTAGACGCAAATATTGCCTCTACAAATTTAGGTGAAAGGCGCAGCCGATGGGGAAGACTGCGCCTTTCTGTGTCCCGATGGGTCAGGACGCGCGCCGGAACATACTCAGAAAACCTGAGGGGTTTCGGCGGGTTCGATATGGCGTGTGGCGGATTGGCGCGGAATTACATGCGGCGCTGGATAGGATCCCCGTGGCTGCGATCCGCGCGCGACGCTGCGATTGCGGCGCGCATCATCAACAAGACCGCGGGTCGCGTCTTTAAACTCTGTTCCAAGAGACGCTGCATAGGATGCGGGCACGCGCACGGAATCGCTGGATGTGTAAAACACAACAATCGCTTCAAAGGACTGTAGCGCTGCATTGTACGAGACGTTCTTCACTTCAACTTTGGCATTATTCATTTTTGTTACCGCTCTGTTTCAGTTGTCTTGTGAACGAATGTGGATCGAAGGTTTGATGAAATCAGGGGGAATCAGATTCGGTGGTTCCCCGCGCTGTTTCTTGCGCTTCTGTTTCGTTGGATATCGCGCGGTCGTGGGCGAGCAGA
Source organism: Thalassobium sp. R2A62 (assembly GCF_000161835.1). Taxonomy (GTDB): domain Bacteria; phylum Pseudomonadota; class Alphaproteobacteria; order Rhodobacterales; family Rhodobacteraceae; genus Thalassobium. Next base: position 2,148,022 of record NZ_GG697169.2, on the reverse strand, counting down.
AGTTGAATGGCAGCAGGGCTCAACAGGAACATTGGCCGCAGTGTGCCTTCGTCATCTTCTTTGATATAGGTCATTTCAGTCCCCTCGTTCATCCTAGGTGCTTTATGCTGCTTTGTTGGGGGTTTGACTTGGGGAGAGTTTGGGCCGCTTTCCCCCCCCCCTTTTGCGTCGGGTCTTGAACGACGGCATATTGCACCCCATTTCCAGTGCAGAGGCCCAGACCCGGGTGTGCCGCCAAGCGGGCACTCATATGAACAGGGCGCTTGTAATAAGGAGAGACCTATGAACTTGGATAAGTTCACTGAGCGGTCGCGCGGCGTTCTTCAAGCTGCACAGACGATCGCGATGCGCGAAGGCCACCAGCGCCTGATGCCAGAACATTTGTTGAAATCCCTGCTCGATGACCCAGAAGGGCTCGCTTCGAATTTGATCGTCCGTTCTGGTGGTCGACCTCCTCGTGTTGTCGAGGCGGTTGATCTTGCGATGGGCAAGATCACCAAGGTCGGCGGTGATGCTGGCCAGACCTATATGGACCAAACCACTGGCAAGGTGCTGGCCGAGGCCGAAAAGCTTGCCCAGAAGGCGGGTGATAGTTTTGTCCCCGTCGAGCGAATTTTGATGGCGTTGGTGATGGTCAAATCCAAAGCCAAGGATGCGCTGGACATCGGTGGCGTCTCTGCCCAGTCGCTAAATTCGGCGGTCAATGACATTCGCAAGGGCCGTGCGGCCGATAGTGCCAGTGCCGAAGACAGCTATGACGCGCTCAAGAAATACGCGACTGATCTGACCAGCATGGCCGAAGACGGCAAGATCGACCCAATCATTGGTCGTGACGAAGAAATTCGTCGCGCGATGCAGGTGTTGTCCCGCCGGACCAAGAACAACCCAGTTCTGATCGGTGAACCGGGTGTTGGGAAAACCGCGATTGCTGAGGGTCTTGCCCTGCGCATCGTCAATGGTGACGTGCCCGAGAGCCTTCGCAACAAGCGCCTCATGGCCTTGGATATGGGTGCGTTGATTGCAGGTGCAAAATACCGCGGTGAATTCGAAGAGCGTCTCAAGGCGATCTTGAACGAGGTCACAGCCGCGGCTGGTGAAATCTTGCTGTTTATCGACGAAATGCACACGCTGGTTGGCGCGGGCAAATCAGAAGGTGCTATGGATGCTTCTAATTTGTTGAAGCCTGCTCTGGCGCGGGGTGAATTGCACTGTATCGGTGCAACCACTTTGGACGAGTTCCGTAAACATGTCGAAAAGGACGCGGCTCTTGCACGGCGTTTTCAGCCATTGGTCGTCGAAGAGCCAACGGTTGAGGACACTGTCAGCATCTTGCGAGGCATCAAAGAGAAATACGAATTGCACCATGGTGTTCGCATCTCAGACAGCGCGCTTGTGTCAGCGGCGACGCTCTCGCACCGCTATATAACGGACCGGTTTTTGCCGGACAAGGCCATCGATCTGATTGATGAGGCGGCCAGCCGTTTGCGGATGGAAGTCGATAGCAAGCCCGAAGAGCTGGACGCGCTGGATCGTGAGATTTTGCAAAAGCAGATCGAAGCAGAAGCGCTTAGGCTCGAGGATGATGCAGCGTCCAAGGACCGTTTGGGTGTCATCGAAAAGGAATTGGGTGATCTGCAGGATCGCTCGACTGAGATGACAGCCAAGTGGCAAGCTGAACGCGACAAGTTGGAAAGCGCGCGCGATCTCAAAGAGACGTTGGACCGTGCCCGGGCCGAACTGGATATCGCGAAACGCGAGGGCAATCTCGCTAAGGCAGGTGAGCTGTCGTATGGGGTTATCCCCGAGCTTGAAAAGCAGCTTGCCGATGCGGAAGGTGCCGAGACTGATGCGATGGTGGCCGAAGCGGTGCGTCCAGATCAGATCGCAAGTGTGGTCGAGCGTTGGACCGGAATTCCGACCAGCAAGATGTTGGAAGGTGACCGTGAAAAGCTGCTGCGCATGGAAGACGAGCTAGGCAAACGTGTCATTGGTCAGCATGGTCCGGTTCGGGCTGTGTCAAATGCTGTGCGCCGTGCGCGTGCGGGCCTGAATGACGAAGGACGGCCGTTGGGCAGCTTTCTGTTTCTGGGGCCGACTGGCGTGGGTAAAACTGAGCTGACCAAGGCTGTGGCCGAGTTCTTGTTCGACGACGACAGCGCAATGGTGCGTATCGACATGTCCGAGTTCATGGAAAAGCATGCGGTGGCCCGCCTGATTGGCGCGCCTCCGGGCTATGTGGGCTATGATGAGGGTGGTGTTCTGACCGAAGCGGTCCGACGCAGACCCTATCAGGTCGTGCTCTTTGACGAGGTGGAAAAGGCGCATCCGGATGTGTTCAACGTGCTTTTGCAGGTTCTGGATGATGGTGTCCTGACTGATGGTCAGGGCCGCACGGTGGATTTCAAGCAGACGCTGATCATTCTGACATCGAACCTTGGGGCGCAGTCGCTGAGCGAGCTTCCTGAAGGTGCGGATGTTGCGGATGCCAAGCGTGATGTGATGGATGCCGTGCGCACCCATTTCCGGCCCGAGTTCCTGAACCGCCTGGACGAGACGATCATTTTTGATCGGTTGGCACGCGCAGATATGTCGGGGATTGTTGATATCCAACTGGCGCGGCTCGAGTGTCGGTTGGCCAGTCGCAAAATCGCGCTCGAGCTTGATGACGCCGCACGCAAATGGCTGGCTGATGAAGGGTACGATCCAGTCTTTGGCGCGCGCCCCCTGAAACGAGTGATCCAACGTGCGTTGCAGGATCAGCTGGCAGAAATGTTGTTGGCTGGTGATATCTTGGACGGTGCGACTGTTGTGGTCAGCGCCGGTGCAGATGGGTTGCTGGTGGGGGATCGGGTTTTGGCCTCGAACAGAACGCCATCTGACGATGCCGTCGTCCATTAAATTAAAAAGGCCGGGAGAATATCCCGGCCTTTTTTGTCGTGATGTCAGAATACTTAGTAGTAGCTGTATGCAGTGACGGTGAAGACCTCTGGCTCTTCAGGAACGATGATGTCGTCGATGAGCTCTTCAAAGATAAAGTCGTCCAAGCCAAGATCGAAGACCGAGACGTTTTCGAGGATCACTTTGTCGCCGTTCCCAAAGTTGATGATCGTGTCGCTGCCCGCAAGCTCGAGCGCCGCGAGGGCATCAGAAATTGAGATGGTGCCAAAGTCGGTCACATCCAGTTTGTCCACGCCGAGCTCAAAGTCCTTGATCGTGTCGACATTGCCGCCTTGGGTGAAGACAAAGACGTCATTGCCATTGTTGCCATAGAGCGTGTCGTTGCCCTTGCCGCCAATGATCGTGTCGTTGCCTGTGCCGCCGCTGATGTTGTCGCCTTGGTCGCCACCGTCGATCACGTCGTCGCCGCGTTTACCACGGATCACGTCAGCGCCGGTGCCACCTCCGATGGTGTCGTTGCCCGAACCGCCATCAATGTCGTCCTGACCGCCGCCACCAAAGATAAAGTCGTTGTCCGCACCGCCACTGATGATGTCAGCGCCGTCGCCGCCTTCGATCGTATCATTGCCAGCGCCACCATTAAGGATGTCGTTGCCGATGTCGCCCTGCAAGCTGTCGTTGCCTTCACCACCGTTCATGATGTCCCCGTCGTTGCCGCCGCTCAGGTCGTCATCGCCGTCGCCGCCATTGATCAGGTCCGAACCGTTGCCGCCTTGGATCGTGTCGATCCCGTCGCCGCCGTCGATGATGTCGGCACCTTTGCCGCCATCATAGGTGTCGTTGCCGGCAAGCAGATCAATGGTGTCTGCGTTATCTGTGCCCATCAGGACGTCATCGTCAGGTGTTGGCCCTGTGACAACTGTTGTGGGGGCAAGCTTGGGACCGGCGGCAGAGCGGTGTCTGAGATCGTAAAGGCATAGCTCGCCTCGAGGCTTTCGGAGTATCGGTGTCTAAAGGTCAACCCATAAGCCCCGTCGGTCGGGACAGTAAATTCAATATAGTCCCCAGACGCGTCGGATTTGACCTCCATGGTTGGCCCGTTGGCATAGGTCAGGTCAGATCCAGACGATCCCGCGAACAGTGCAAAGCCCGTATATGTTGGTGTGAAAATAAACTGGTAACCGCCGTTCAAAACGAAATTGGCAGAAGCCCCAGTGGCGAGGTGCATGAAATAGGTTGTCCCTGCCACCAAGTCGACAGAGTAGGCATCCTAACTTGCGAGGTCAGGACCTGTTGTTTCCAATGTGCCAAAAACAGTGCTGTTGATGTCGATTGTTGGTGTAAAGCTGGTTGTGCCAAAACTGCTGCCATAACCCGTGTAGTCTGTCTCTATATAGTCCGCCATAAATGCGTCCCCCCAAAAAAATTACTGCGCCGCAAACGGCCGCAGAGAAAAGCGCTCTGAAAAAATTCCCCAGTCGTCGGGTGCCCTGTTTTAGTCATAAGGCTGCCCAGCTTGTGCCACATTACGTTTGGGAAACGTTTTGACGCAATCCAAATGCGTGATTGAGGCGCGAATTCGTAACAATTCTATCCTTACGGGTGGATTTGTGGGGGCGTCGAAACGAAGCTTCGCTAAATGCGTGTTTTTGCTCGCGCTATCAGGGTGTTTGGCGTGGATTCGGGCTTGAACCTATTGCTGCTGCGCAGGCTCGATGCAAATAAGGAACCGATATGCCCATTATGGAATTTACCTCATCCGTTGTTCAGTACCTCGTGTTGATCTTTGTCTTTTTGATTGGGCTAGCTGTTCTCGGGATCATCATCCTCGCAGTGTTGGACATGACCCAAACGGGCGATGCGATCCGTAGAAACTATCCGGTCATCGGACGGTTTCGGCATTTGTTCTCGACGTTAGGAGAGTTCTTTCGCCAGTATTTTTTTGCAATGGACCGCGAAGAGCTGCCGTTTAACCGCGCCCAGAGGGAATGGGTTAAGCGCGCAGGCGAGGGGCATGGGAATACGGTTGCCTTTGGTTCGACTCGCAACGTCAGCGTTGTCGGCACACCTATATTCGTAAATGCTGCGTTTCCCCCATTGGACAACCAGTTCGCCCGCTCTGAACCACTGGTCATCGGTGCGACTGCGCGGGTGCCGTATCACGCACCCTCGTTCTTTAATCTGTCTGGGATGAGCTATGGCGCGATCTCGCGTCCTGCTGTGACGGCGTTGAGCAAAGGCTGTGCCAAGGCAGGTGTCTGGATGAACACGGGCGAGGGTGGGCTGAGCCCCTATCATCTAAAAGGGGGATGCGATGTCGTTTTTCAATTGGGAACGGCAAAGTACGGCGTGCGGGATGTCGACGGAAATTTGGATGACGCAAAGCTGCGCGAGGTCGCGGGCCATGACGCCGTCAAGATGATTGAGATCAAGCTGGCCCAAGGTGCAAAGCCGGGCAAAGGCGGCATCTTGCCAGGGACCAAGGTCAACGCCGAGATCGCGAAGATCCGTGGCATCAAAGAAGGTGCTGATAGCCTGTCGCCCAACCGGCATGATGGTGTGGATGATTGGGATGACCTGTTGAATCTGATTGAACACGTCCGCGAGGTTTCGGGCAAACCAACGGGTATCAAGACAGTGATGGGCGACGGGGCAGGGATGGCCGGCCTTTTTGATGCGATAGTCAAACGCGGTGAGGCCTGCGCGCCTGACTTTGTTACAATTGACGGTGGCGAGGGCGGAACTGGTGCTGCGCCGATGCCATTGATTGATCTGGTGGGCATGTCGATCCGCGAGGCGCTGCCGCGCCTTGCGATCCTGCGCAAAGACGCGGGACTAAAGGACTGCATCCGAATTGTTGCCAGTGGCAAGCTGGTCAATCCGGGTGATGTGGCTTGGGCATTGGCGGCGGGCGCGGACTTTGTGACGTCAGCGCGTGGGTTCATGTTCAGCCTCGGCTGTATCCAAGCGCTGAAGTGCAACAAGAATACCTGTCCGACGGGGATCACCACTCATGACCCTAGTTTTCAAAAGGGGCTGGTTGTCGAAGACAAATACAAGCGCGTTGCAGCCTATGCCAAAAGCATCGTTAAGGAAGTTGAAACAATTGCCCATTCTGTTGGTGTGGCCGAACCGCGTTTGATGCGCCGTAGTCATGTCAGGATCGTTCAGCCCGATGGCGGGTCCGTGTCATTGGAAGAGATCGCCGCGAACTATCAGGTGCACAAGTGAAATCTCGGCTTCGGGTTCTGCTCGATGACTACGAAGAGAGCCACCAGCATCCAGTCAACATCGCGATCCACTGGGTGGCGGAACCATTGGCGATCTGGGCCTTGATGGCTTTGATCTTTCCCATCGAGATCTTCGGGGTCACTGCGCTGGGGCTTTTTGTGTGGGCGCCTATCTATTATTTCGCAAACCTTTCACCGCGTATCACGCTGATGTTTGCTGCAGTTGCCTTGGTCTTTACCGCAATCATCATTGTGGTTGACCGTATGGTCGTGCCGATGTGGCCGTGGGCATTGGGGCTCTTTGCGGTGTCGTGGGTCACTCTTTTGATTGCTCACCGGATAGAAGGGCGCGCGCCAAGTGTTTTTCAAAACCCCGGTTTGATCATCATCGGTCCGTTGTGGTTGGCCGAACGGATTTTCCGCCGATTTGGCTGGCGCGTCTGAGATTTCAAAACATTACAGTTTCTAAACGTTGTCGTGAGAAGCCCTCGAGAAACTTTCGTGACGGCCTTACGTGGCTCATAACGACGCAAACGAGATGTTTAGGAGACGACGCAATGGCAAGCCGCTGGAACAAAGACCTGACGTGGAATGATGTAACGCCCAAGGCCGCATTCCTCAATCGCCGCCAAATCATGGCGGGTGCAGTTGGGCTGGGGGCCGCGTCGATCGCGGGACCTGCCTTGTCTCAAGAGCTTGAGCCTAACAGCTTCGAAGACATCACCTCGTACAATAACTTTTACGAGTTCGGCACGGGCAAGTCCGATCCCGCAAAGAACGCGCATGCGTTGGATACGTTAGATTGGAAGATCACGGTCGACGGTATGGTCGACAACGCGGGCGAATATACCTTTGCCGAGCTAATCGAAGGCTTGACCGAAGAAGAACGCATCTACCGGTTCCGCTGTGTCGAGGCATGGGCGATGATCGTGCCATGGAATGGCGTCGAACTTGGCGGTATCTTGAATAAGATCGGCGTGCAGTCGGGCGCAAAATACGTCGCCTTTGAAACAGCGGTCCAGCCTGAGAATATGATTGGCGTTCAGCGCCGCGTCTTGGACTTTCCATACCGCGAGGGTTTGCGCCTAGACGAAGCGATGCATCCGCTGACGCTGATGGCGACAGGAATTTACGGTGAACCGATGCCGAACCAGAACGGCGCACCGATGCGTTTGGTCGTTCCTTGGAAATACGGCTTTAAGTCTATCAAATCGATTGTGCGGATCACTCTGACTGACCAAGAGCCGCCGACAAGCTGGAATATGCAGAACGCGCGCGAGTATGGGTTCTACAGCAACGTAAACCCGCAGGTCAGCCACCCGCGCTGGTCCCAAGCGTCACATCGTTTGATCGGTGGGGGTCTGTTTAACAGACGCGAAGACACGTTGATGTTCAATGGCTATGAAACCGAAGTCGCAAGCCTCTATGACGGCATGGATTTGTCGGAGAAGTTCTGATGGATATCGTCGGTAATTTGAACAGCGCCTTTCGCGAGATCCCAGCGTGGACGATCTATGTTGTTGGTGCCGTTTGGGCCTCGTGGCTGTTTTATCTTGGCCTGACGGGTGGTCTTGGCGCTGAACCGATCAACGCGCTTGAACGTGAATACGGTGAGGTTGCTCTCAAGCTGATGGTGGTGGGCTTGGTTGTTACGCCGCTGCGAAAATACACGGGCGTGAACCTACTGAAGTTCCGTCGTGCAATTGGCGTCACGGCGTTCTTCTTTGTCTTGGCGCACTTCTCTGTCTGGGCGGTGCTGGATATTGGATCGCTTGGCCGTGTCTGGGTGGATATATTGAAGCGGCCCTATGTCACCATCGGTATGGCGTCGTTCCTGATGCTCATTCCATTGGCGATCACGTCAAACAATACGATGGTAAAACGGTTGGGCGCAGCAAGCTGGCGTCAACTGCACAAGCTGACCTATCCGGCCGCATTGCTGGGCGCGATCCACTATATTTGGCTCGTAAAAGGCTTCCAGATCGAGCCTTTGGTCTATTTGGCGATCATTCTCGGCCTTCTGGCAGTGCGGTTCAAAGCGTCACAAAGGCTTAGAACTGCCTAAAATGGCGGCATATTCTGCCTAGATCGGGCATCGTTCCTGGGAAAACGAAGCAAAAAGGTCGGGAAACCACTCGTGAGGCCGCTGATACAGCGGCCTCATTGCGTTCTTAGACCTGAGTCTTGGGGCTGTTCCTGTGGATAAGTCTATATCTGGGGTGCGTTCAAATATTGCCGACTAATATAATTACAAAACACCTTAGGATCGGCGTATCAAAATTTCGCTAACCTGCCGAAAACAAACAAAAAAAAAGTATTCTGACAAAAAATGCAGATTTCCGAAAAAAAGGGGTTGCGGGTCTGCGGTACTGACCGTAGAACCCCCCTCACCGGCAGCGTTGAACGGCGCGGTTGGGAGAGCATCACAGATTGCAGGCGGGGCGCGCCACTAAGTTAGGGCGCATCTGGTCTGGTTTTGTCTCTCGCGTTATTTGAAATTGATAGACACTGAAGAGATATGTGGGCGGTTTGGTTCATTCGATGGATCAACGTCTGTATATCGCGCTAGTAGGATTTCGGTCCGATGATCTAGTGTCAGCTTCACTGTTTGAACGGCCTTCGGTTACTTTGGTAACTGAAAGCACAACAAACAGATGACTGTCCCGTTTGAACAACGGGACGAT
>NZ_GG697169.2:2019210-2136710 GCF_000161835.1 Thalassobium sp. R2A62 | reverse complement strand
TGTGAGTGTGAATAGAATGGTCTGGAAAGGCCAACCATAGTGGGTGACAGTCCCGTATATGAAGCACGATCAGACGTATTAAGTAGGGCGGAACACGTGAAATTCTGTCTGAACATCGGAGGACCACCTTCGAAGGCTAAGTACTCCTTACTGACCGATAGTGAACCAGTACCGTGAGGGAAAGGTGAAAAGCACCCCGACGAGGGGAGTGAAACAGTTCCTGAAACCGAACGCCTACAATCAGTTGGAGGGCCCTTGAGGCCTGACAGCGTACCTTTTGTATAATGGGTCATCGACTTGGTCTCACTAGCAAGCTTAAGCCGTTAGGTGTAGGCGCAGCGAAAGCGAGTCTTAATAGGGCGAATGAGTTAGTGGGATCAGACCCGAAACCGAGTGATCTAGGCATGACCAGGTTGAAGGTGCAGTAACATGCACTGGAGGACCGAACCCACACCTGTTGAAAAAGGTCGGGATGAGTTGTGCCTAGGGGTGAAAGGCCAATCAAACTCGGAGATAGCTGGTTCTCTGCGAAATCTATTTAGGTAGAGCGTCATCCGAATACCCTCGGGGGTAGAGCACTGGATGGGTAATGGGGCCCCACAGGCTTACTGATCCTAACCAAACTCCGAATACCGAGGAGTACTAGATGGCAGACACACAGCGGGTGCTAACGTCCGTTGTGAAAAGGGAAACAACCCTGACCTACAGCTAAGGCCCCTAATTCATGGCTAAGTGGGAAAGCAGGTGGGACGACCAAAACAACCAGGAGGTTGGCTTAGAAGCAGCCATCCTTTAAAGATAGCGTAACAGCTCACTGGTCTAATTAAGTTGTCCTGCGGCGAAGATGTAACGGGGCTCAAGCCATGAGCCGAAGCTTAGGATGCATTTATTGCATGGTAGCAGAGCGTAGTGTGACATAACTCCGATCCTCTTTTGTGCCTTCGGGTACAGCGGAGGATAAGGAGTTTTCTGTGAAGCCCGGGCGTGAGCCATCGGGTGGAGAGATCACTAGTGAGAATGATGACATGAGTAGCGACAAACAGGGTGAGAGACCCTGTCGCCGAAAGTCCAAGGGTTCCTGCTTAAAGTTAATCTGAGCAGGGTAAGCCGACCCCTAAGGCGAGGCCGAAAGGCGTAGTCGATGGGAATCAGGTTAATATTCCTGAGCCAGATGGTAGTGACGGATCTCGAGGGTAGTTCATCCTTATTGGATTGAATGGGCTGCTTAGAGGTTCCTGGAAATAGCTCCATCATCAGATCGTACCCTAAACCGACACAGGTGGACTGGTAGAGAATACCAAGGCGCTTGAGAGAACTATGTTGAAGGAACTCGGCAAAATACCTCCGTAAGTTCGCGAGAAGGAGGCCCAGTTTCTACGCAAGTAAAGACTGGGGGCACAAACCAGGGGGTGGCGACTGTTTACTAAAAACACAGGGCTCTGCGAAGTCGCAAGACGACGTATAGGGTCTGACGCCTGCCCGGTGCCTGAAGGTTAAAAGGAGGAGTGCAAGCTCCGAATTGAAGCCCAGGTAAACGGCGGCCGTAACTATAACGGTCCTAAGGTAGCGAAATTCCTTGTCGGGTAAGTTCCGACCTGCACGAATGGCGTAACGACTTCCCCGCTGTCTCCAACATAGACTCAGCGAAATTGAATTACCTGTCAAGATGCAGGTTTCCCGCGGTTAGACGGAAAGACCCCGTGCACCTTTACTACAGCTTCACACTGATATCAGACATGTCATGTGCAGGATAGGTGGTGGGCTTTGAAGCAGGAACGCCAGTTTCTGTGGAGCCTCCCTTGAGATACCACCCTTTACCTGTTTGATATCTAACCGCGGTCCCTTATCGGGATCCGGGACCCTGTGTGGTGGGTAGTTTGACTGGGGCGGTCGCCTCCCAAACAGTAACGGAGGCGCGCGAAGGTTGGCTCAGAGCGGTCGGAAATCGCTCGTTGAGTGCAATGGCAGAAGCCAGCCTGACTGCGAGACTGACAAGTCGAGCAGAGTCGAAAGACGGCCATAGTGATCCGGTGGTCCCGAGTGGAAGGGCCATCGCTCAACGGATAAAAGGTACGCCGGGGATAACAGGCTGATGGTGCCCAAGAGTCCATATCGACGGCACCGTTTGGCACCTCGATGTCGGCTCATCTCATCCTGGGGCTGGAGCAGGTCCCAAGGGTATGGCTGTTCGCCATTTAAAGAGGTACGTGAGCTGGGTTTAGAACGTCGTGAGACAGTTCGGTCCCTATCTTCCGTGGGTGTAGGATACTTGAGAGGAGTTGCCCCTAGTACGAGAGGACCGGGGTGAACGATCCACTGGTGTACCAGTTGTTCCGCCAGGAGCAGTGCTGGGTAGCTATGATCGGAAAGGATAACCGCTGAAGGCATCTAAGCGGGAAGCCCCCCTCAAAACAAGGTATCCCTGAGGACCGTAGTAGACTACTACGTCGATAGGTCGGAGATGTAAGCGCGGTAACGCGTTCAGTTGACCGATACTAATTGTCCGATAGGCTTGATTTGATCCAGTAGAAGACAGGTTCGCCTGAAAACTACTAGAACATCAGCAAAAGCATACACATACACATTAGCTTTACTGACTTGGATGGCGTTGAAAAACGCCAGTGTTCCTTTCTTGGTTTGGTGGTCATAGCACGAGTGAAACACCCGATCCCATCCCGAACTCGGCCGTTAAGCACCGTTGCGCTGATGGTACTGCGTCTTAAGACGTGGGAGAGTAAGTCACTGCCAAACCTAGTAAGGAACACTATAATCTCTCTAACGATGATCCTCATCTCAATACATCGACATGAGGATGCGCATTGGCGCGGGATGGAGCAGCCCGGTAGCTCGTCAGGCTCATAACCTGAAGGTCGTAGGTTCAAATCCTACTCCCGCAACCAACACTAATTCGTCAATACTTTCAAAGGCTTGAGTTTTGCCACTCAGGCCTTCTTTGCGTTTGACGCCCAAAGTAAGTGTAAGAAGCCCCGACAGAGCGCCTTCAAGTACGATGCCGAGCTTGCCTGTCTCAGTGCAGCGCTGGATGATCTCGAAGCCGCTGTCGATGAATACAATGCAGATCTTCCGACTAAACTAGCCCCGAATTGACAGCGCAATCGGAACCTGAGTTCTGATAAATTGCTAGGGCATTATGGTAGGTGACTGTCCGGTCGTGGAGGCGGAAGAATATCTAGCTTCAAAGGAGTGCAGTCTTACTGTTTCCAGTTTTCTCGGCACATTCTCAAATCCGCTGATCGGGTTTTCTTGTAAGGACAGCCGCAGCATAACTTATCCTGCACTTGACCCGGAGAATCGCCTAATCTATTTGAAACTCATAGGAGCTCGAAAATGCTTGATCGCCTCAATTCTGTCGCCAAATCCATTCACGAGAAACGTACCGCAATGGGTCTAACCCAAGGTGAGTTTGCAGGTCTCCTCGGCCTTGGGTCGAGCGGGGAACGTACTGTTGGCGGGTGGGAGCGAGGCGAGCATGTGCCAACTCGAGCAAAGCTCGAGAAGATCTTTAACCTGCCGGATATTATACCTTTCCGCAGTCCTTACGACGGTAAGAAGGCGAAACCAGACTTCCGGTTCATCGACCTTTTTGCCGGCATTGGTGGGATCAGAATGCCCTTTCAGGAATTGGGGGGTCACTGCGTGTTCTCGTCGGAGTGGGACAAGTTCTCGCAGAAATCGTACGCCGCAAACTACGGTGAGGTTCCCCAAGGCGACATTACCCAAATTGCCGCTAACGATATACCCGAACACGACTTGCTGCTTGCCGGGTTTCCATGCCAGGCATTTTCGCAAGCTGGCCTGAAACAGGGCTTTAACGATACCCGCGGCACGATGTTTTTCGAGATCCAACGGGTTCTGGCACATCACCGCCCGAAAGCCTTCCTGCTTGAAAACGTCAAACAGCTGAGAGGGCATGATAAGGGCAGGACGTTGAATACAATCTTATCAATACTGCGCGGCGAGGAGGGGGCTGTCGTCCCCGAGAATGTTCCGATGAGTGAAGAAGCCCGCAAGAGCCTCTCCACACCCTTGAACTATCGCGTGGATTTCGAAGTTCTCGCGGCCAAGAATTTTGGAGTGCCGCAAAACCGCGAGCGCGTTTATATCGTCGGGTTTGATCGTGATCAGGTTTCTGAAGCAGAGGCACGGGATTTGCCACGCGAGATTTTGGATGGCCTGAAGGAGCGCAAGTCCGAAACCCGTTTGGGTGACGTTCTTGAAACCAATGCTTCGGTAGACCCCAAGTTCACTATTTCCGACCGTCTTCTTGCAGGCCATGAGCGCCGTTTGCGCGCGCATCGGGCCAAGGGAAATGGCTTCGGCTTCAGCTTGTTCAATGCGGAGAGCCCGTACTGCAATACAATCAGCGCGAGGTACTACAAGGACGGTAGCGAGGTCCTGATTGATCAAAGCGACATCGGAAAAAATCCACGCAAGCTGACACCGCGTGAGTGTGCCCGTATTCAGGGCTTTCCAGAGGAGTTCAATGTCGGTGCTGTGTCCAATGTCCAGAACTACCGTCAATTCGGGAACTCGGTTTCGGTACCTGTCATCCGCGCGATAGCGGAAGAGATGGCTCCATACCTCAAGGTTTGACCCATGGCTGATATCGTCTCGCCGGGAAAACGCAGCGAAATGATGGCGGGCATTAAGAGTAAGAACACGAAACCTGAATTGGTCGTGCGCCGCCTTTTGCACGCAGAAGGTTTCCGTTTCCGCCTCCATCGCAAGGATCTTCCCGGTCGTCCGGATATTGTTCTGCCCCGCTTCATGACCGCGATCTTCGTCAACGGTTGCTTCTGGCACGGGCACGAGAATTGCGCGCTTTTCCGACCACCCCTGACCCGCACGGAATTCTGGTCCGAGAAGATATCCGGCAACCGCGCGCGTGATGCCCGCAAGCAGTCAGAACTTACCGATCTAGGATGGCAAGTCGTTGTAGTTTGGGAGTGCTCGCTTAAGGGAAAAAATAAGCTGCCGTACGGGGAGCTTGCGCAGTTGCTCGCAGATTCAATTTCTAATGAGAAAAAGTGTCATCACATCCGAGGCCGAGAGTGTTCTTAAACGAGTTAGGCAGAAGTCACGACTTTTTCTGGCGTGACCCGGTAACAGAGCCCGAAAGAGTTATTTCACAGATTTTTTGAAAACAACTCTTTGGCCCGCGGCGAGACGGCTATCAACGCTCAATGCGATTGGTTTATACTTAGAATGAAGCCGTCTCGATCAGGCTTGCTCCACCCATTTGAGCCGGTGGTATCAGCGCTGCTGCGAGATCATCTCCAAATGAATTAATAGAACGAATGAACCGGTTGCCGTAATAGTTTTGCAACTGTCGCGCTGCAGGGGTCAGCTGCCCAATTGTACTAGTGGGCATATAGATCGCTATAAACCCTCTAAATAAATACGTCTTGAGCCTTTCTAGCCCAAACTCAGCAGGATCGTCAAAACGACCCCACCCAATTGTCGGAGCATACAGGGTTCCCGTACCACTTACCAATAGGCGTTCTTTAGCTTTGAAGCTCTTTACCGATACGACAACTGATAAGGGATAGGCATTGATTCCGAAGTCTCCGAGCCATTCATATCGACCACGCCTCAAATGGTACCAGCTATCGGGAGTACGCGCCTTCAATGCTAATTCCACCAGTCGCTCATTGATGGTTCCGGTTGTCTTAACGTTCATGGTATTTTGTGCATTTAAGGCATCAAGCGCCGCATTTATTTGGTCCAGGTGCTGGCATTTCTGCTCCTCTGTTGCATTAGTAAGACCAAGACCGGCATAAACCTGTTCCAACGTGTCATCTGCGAATGTCATCTAGTTGATACCCTTATGGAAAACATTGCATGGTTGCACAAATACAACCTATAGGCGTGTTGATGGATGGGAGCAACTCCTTTACGAAACATCCTCATTTTCTCAATCCAGTCGAGTTGTCCATGAGCGACAGCAATGCTGAAACCATGCAAAATTGGCAAACACCGATGGTAGGGACCGGGTCGAACGGGGTGTCGAAACAAAAGTTCGGGCGCATTCGGTGCCATAACTCAGCAAGTGGCTTGTGAAGCTGCTTGCAAGTTACAATTCGACTGAGCAAGAATGGTTTAAGATCCGCGGTTCAGTATATCTTTCAAAAGAGTAGTTGGCGCCATGACGGGCTTTGCCCATGAAGATGCGCCAAAACAGCAATTGAAATGTCACGGCTGAAATGGCCAAGGCATCGACGAAAGTCGGAGCTGTTACATTGCCTGAACTAATTGAGTGTGCCGCGGAGCTTCATTGCAGGGTGTTTGGCCCCAAAATTGAAACTATTGAGCAGTAGGCAATTAATATGTCCCGGTACAATCCTCACGAACGCAACTCCGATGCTGTATACACTGCTGCCGAAATCTGGCGCGACAAGTGCCTAATCGGAGAAGGATCAGTTTTGTCAGATAACGAGACACTCTGGATTCCAGAATTCTTTGACGAACTGGATCAAAATTTCATACGGCAGCCCGACGATGGATCAGACAAGTTTTATGTGAAACTGAAGCGTCAACTCGCAGATGGATCCGACAAGAGCATGCGTCTTATGGCAGAGATTGATTGGATTCTAATGCTCTTTTCATCGAATATCCGACCCGAGACCAAGAGATCCAATGTTGGGGAAGTATGGTCTTGGTCGGGTGGCACACTGGATTCTGGAAATTCGATGTTGACTGACGATGCCTTAAGCGGACTTGGCAGCTCTGGTATGGGCTATAATACAAATAAGTGGAGAGAGATTACATTCGCTATTCGATCTTTGGCTGCTCTCAAATTGAAAAGCGAAGATGAGCGAATAGCGCTTTTGGAGGATCCGTGGGCCTTTGCACGATGGTTAGATGAGCAACCCGACCCAGGTAATCGCCAATTCAGACATATCTTACTGCATCTTGTCTTTCCCGATAGCTTCGAAAGGATATCGACGAGCAGCGATAAGTTGGACATCCTGAACGCTTACGACGGCACTTCAATGAAAGACCTTCGAAAACTGGACCCCGTAAATGTTGATGAAGCGCTGAAAAGCCTTCGAGAACGTTTAGAAAGCGAGAAAGGGGACACCATCGATTTTTACCAGGAGGATTTTGTGGAGGACTGGAAAGGAACGTCGGAAGATGCTGCTCCAACTATCAAGGCCGGAACGCTTCCAGACCTAAATGAAATTGTTAAGTTTTGTAGAAAACGCGTCGGAGAGCTTGACTTAGATCAGGAGTTTTTAATTCCGGATAGTGATATTGAGCGTATCCTTCATGCGTTTAGAGACTTGTTCAGCTCGTTCACGATATCTGTATCTGGCGACAAAGCGTTCAGAATTGTTTCAAAGGGCGAAAATAGAACTCATTTCATCAGCTTCCAGGAAATTCCGGTCCTTGCAGCCTTGGTCGAACACTACAATGCCCTCGAGTCCTACAGGGAGGCGCTTCTAAAGGTAGCCAAAGACATGGAATTTTCCAGCTTGAGCAATGGCGCGGAATTTTTCAAACACATCCCTCAGCGAGACTGGAAAGCGAAGGCTAAAGAAGCTCTTGGAAAGGGTTCGAAGCCTACAGCAGAAAAGCAGTCGGATATCGCCAACTTTGAACAGCTTTGCCTTAAGTTCGAACAGTCTGTTAAAAACGTTTTTCCTGATCCCGCAGATCAGACGAAGCTTGATAGCTTCATAAGCGACCCCGAGTGGGGTGGTGGAATCGGCAAGAAGTTTGACCGAGGGCAAGGTGATTGGAATGAGTCAGCCATTAAGAAGACTGGTGGGCTAAAAGCCGAGGCCGCTGCAGGGCGGATAGAGATGATCCGTGCAATCGAGGTTGCAGGGTTTTGTTCTTCTTACGTTTCCTCCAATCAACAAGTTGCACGAGAAGTTGGTGGTAAGAATGTCATTTACTATGGGGCGCCCGGTACCGGGAAATCCTATTTGGTCAATCGTCTCGTAGGTGAGGCAAACGTAATCCGCACCGTGTTTCATCCAGACACGCAGAACAGTGATTTCTTTGGCTGCCTCAAGCCTCGAATGAAAAATGATAAAGTCACTTACAGTTTTGTGCCGGGCCCATTTTCGTACGCGCTTCGTGCAGCTTTGCGTGATCCGGCACATCAGCACTTCCTCGTGATCGAAGAGCTGAACCGTGCTCCGGCCGCGGCTGTTTTCGGTGAGTTGTTTCAACTTCTCGACAGGAAGGAGGGTGGCGAAGGCGCCTACAAAGTCGACTTTCCGAATGATGAAAGTAGGGATTGGTATAATGAAGGAGAATATTCACTTGCGAAGCTGGTGATGCCGTCGAACCTTTCAATCATTGCGACGATGAACAGCGCGGACCATGGTGTCTATCCGCTGGACACTGCCTTCCGTCGGCGCTGGGAGCAGGAGTACCTCCCACTCGAGGCTAGTGTTTGCCCAGAAGGACAGATCGAGTTTTCGGGAAGTACCGGCTCCACCAGAACGATCAGCTGGCAAGCCTTTGTCAAATGCTTAAATGATTTCCTTATCGATCAAATAGGTACCGCTGAAGACCGGTTGCTCGGGCAATGGTTTGTTCAGGAACGTGAGCTAAATGGCCAGATACCCGCAAAAATCCTTTTATATCTTTGGGACGACCTACTGCGGCACGAAGGGCGTGATAGGATATTCGCAAAGCAGCTCAAGACGTTTGGAGCCCTCGATCGTGCCGTGAAAGGTGGAGGTCTGATCTTCGGAACAGAACTGCTCTCAAATCTAGATGAACTGGCCGATGCAATCGGAATGCCAGAAGCTGAGCCGGTTCCTGACTTTGAGTTTGATTTAGGGGATATTGGCGAAGACGGGGCGGATGACTGATCCTGTCATCCATCTAGACCGTATGGCTGTGAGGAGCCTCGGCTCCAAAGATGCCCCATTGCTCGATGCGATGAATGAATGGGGCATCGGCAAAGTCGAGAGCAAAGAGACAATCCATTTTTGTGGTCTGGTTCGTGATAAAGTGGGACGCACCGCAATCTTCTTGCCAAGATCGATGCAAGTCCATTCCATGTCGGCAGCGCGCCTGACGATGAAAGTTCTTGCGCGATACGGTCAGAGCGCGGCGAACCGACGTTTTGCTACAGATGGCGAACATGGGAACCCCGGAACCCTCGCTGTTATCCAGAGGTTGGCGGCGGATTTTCAGAACCACGGGCTTTTCGTTGAGCGCCAAAGAGTTCGATGCCGAAACTCGGGAAAGCCTGACTGGAAACGGACTGTGACGCGCGAACGCGCTTTCGTGTCCGATGGCGGCGACGAAGTTTTTCCTGACATCGCTACGACACGTTCGATCGATAGTAGCGAAAATCTGCTTGCCCAAGTGCAGGCAGCCGTTATGGGCGAAATTATAGAGCAGCACGGTTGGTGGCTCGAAGGAGCGAGTGCCCGTCGATCAGAGTTAAGGTGGCAAAAGAAGCCACATCAACCACGCGCTCTTTGGGCGCTCTTGCTCGATGGTTTGCTGCCACAGCTCTATTCATCGCGGTCTGTTTTTCTGGCTGAATACCTCGGGCACTACCTTAGAGAATGCCGAGCCTCGGCTTCCGGCAGCTTTGTCTTCGGCATTGAAGACTTTCACATTGTCTGGGAGCAGATGCTAGCCGAGACGCTGGAGGGCGTTGAACCGCACTGGAACGAGAAGCTTCCAAGAGCTGTTTACGAAACTTTGGATGGTCGAGCGAGCGACGCACCAGAGCGAAGGATGTTGACTGACATCGTTCTCCGGACACCTACGGGATTTACTATTATCGATGCAAAATACTACGCAGCAAATTCACCGAATACGGTGCCGGGCTGGCCAGATATTGCGAAGCAGATGTTTTATGAAATGGCCCTAAGAAGCGTGGTTGGAGACGAACCTGAAATTCGGAACTGCTTTGTTTTCCCAGCTCCGCAGGTAGGTGCTACCCGTTTTGAGAGGGTGCAGATGAGGGAGGTAACCGAAGGGGGCTCCGTCACGACTTTTCCAGTGGTCGAATGCCACTATTTATCAATGGATGAAGTAATATCTGCATATGTTGAGCATCGCGGTAATTTAGCGGTGCCTTGAGACGGCACTAAGCAGAACTTTTGGCCGGAAAGTATATGACCGATTGTCTGTCGTATTGAGCTTCAAAGTAGCGATAGGCCAGCAGCAAACGCCATACTATGCTGCGTCTGCGAAGTACCAAAAACGAATGACGGTAAAGTCCGCACAGCTGTCCTTACCGCTGGGCGCAACAAAAGTCCGGTTCCTTGCCAAGACCTACCGGCAAATGCGTGTTTGGTGCAGATCTTGAAAGCAGTGTCCAAATCGAGCTCCCGCAACCAACCTCAGCGAACTTCCCGCTGTAGAAAACCGCCCGGTCCTGCCGGGCGTTTCTGCGTTCAGGGCATGAGACAAATCTCCTGCAATATGAAGTAGATGGCCGCCTTCGGGATTTTCCTCGACAATGATCTTGTCGATCAGTGTTTGCAGGACGTCTCGAGCCAAAACGACATGCTCCGGTCTACCCAGAGTGCCCTCAAGATCGCGAACTATAGCCGCAAAGCGTAAGTAAACGCATTCCGCGGTGGATCGAAACCGGTTCGAATTCGTCTAATGGCACCAAATAAACTATTCAGAGACCCACCTGCTTTCAAAATTACGTCCAGTAAGCCAGCCCTGAACTTGACCTAACGGGTCGCCACAGTCGGCGAATATCGGATCTCGCCGGACGCCAAACTCTGCATCTATTAAGTATCCGATCAAAATACAAAAACTTGAACGCTCACCTCTCGTGCGGTTCTGAATGCCTACATTTATTTGCACTAAGATCGCTTCCATTCGGCGTTCTCGCCAAGAAGAGAGACCATAGTCCAAAAGGTCAAAATCGGATCTTTCAAACTCCCAAAGTTCATGAGCAAGCTTGTCAGTCAGTTCGCCTAGCTCTGGAAAGAGAACTCGCACATTTCCGGGAGTTGATGGGTTTTCTGTGTCAAACGAACTTGAAACAAATCCTTGAATTTCGTTTAGCGCGGCACGTGCTTCCTGAGCGTAAGTTTTTCTTAATTTAGCCTGTGCCTCTAGCCTTTCACGTTCAGCCAGAACGTCTTGTGCTGCCTGTTGTGCTGCATTTGCCTCAATCTGTTGAGTAAGCGCAGCTAATTTAGTTGCCTGGTTTGCTTCTTGGTTCGCAATCGAAGCTTCTATTCTCGTTATTTCGGTTTCATCTGCCCACACGGGAACGAGCCTATGGTCAATACCATTTCGAGCGAATGCACCCACCAAGTCGCGCATAGCTGTCGCTTCGGCCTGAATGACATTGCAGAGACCACTTTGAGCGGTGGCATATACCCAATCTGCATCCCCGCTCAGTACAGTGCCAATCATCGGTGTGTGAATTTGAAGCTCACTCATTTGGTCGCTCAAATGAGTGCTCATCAACCGTGCATCAATGCTTGTCGCTTCTACTACGCAGGTCCCTAGCTGCCCCTCTGCCAATGCAAGGTAGCCAAACCCAATAAGCAACTGATTTTGAAGTTGTAATGTGAGGTAATCTGAAGCCTGATCAAATTTGGTAGCCTGATCGGAAAGTGATTTACCCGAATATGTTTCGAGTATCGTAAATGTCTCTGTTTCAAAAAGATCTGAAAATAGTGATGCATAATTCGCAGGCTCCTTTAGGAATTCTCCTCGCCGTAATAGGATCAAATCAGTATTGAGCACCGCGTCCATGCCACAGCGGGGGATTTCTGAGCTCAGTTGTGCACCAAATGAATTAACCTCGTTGATCACAATACGGGTTGCGGTTGAACCTTTCGGGGGGTGGTGGCCCCAGCAAACGACAGTGGCACCATCGCCCAAGGTAAGCTCATCTCGCAAGTTTCGGGAAATGCTAGGTGCAGAATTAGTACGATTCTCTAGAATAATGATATCGTCCTCAGGCCCATCAAATAGAACTTGGTTTCGAGCTGTGATTGCTAAGCCGTTGTCAGTTTGTGCCACATCTTGAATAGCGTTTGCCAGCTCTGCACCGCGAATAGCCGCTTGCACCTCCGAACTTAAGCCCAGTTCATCAAGTATGTTCTCCGAATGCTGCTGCGTAGCTGACACTTGCTGTAGGTCATCACTTGCAAGTGCAGTCTCGAGGTCTTCATTTAGTTCGAGTAAGGAGGGCAGGTTGGGATCCAACGGGTTTCGCGCCAGCGTGGCAATGATAAATTCATTGGTGGCTTCTGCGCGGGCACGCGCAACCGCCAAAGCATTGTTTCGGGTTTCGTTGTTCAGCTGGTCACGGTCAGAGCGAAATGCGCCAAAATCTGAATTGTCGCCAAACGCTTTGTTTGCGATTGTTAATGCACGCCCCAGTTCGTCTTGATCACCAGATTGGATTGCCGACATGAGGGCTTGAACTGCGCGTGCAACTTCCATTCCGTTCTGAAAGGTGTTGCCAACATCAATAAACGCACGAAGATCTTCAAGTAGTCCCTCTGCTCGCGCCCGTGCCTCATCGGCGGCTATGCCTTCCGCTCCGATTTGGGCAAGAGATGCCTCTTGCTCCTCGCGCTCAAGTTCGAATGCCTCGGCCAGCCTTAGCAACTGATATCTACGGAGACTATTTTCAATGTCAGAGCGACCAATAACAAGCGTCTCTGGACCGCCAGTAGCCAAAATGTCTTCAATATCCTCAAGAATTTCGAGTAGATCGGATGTGTTGGCATTGAGCATATTTGCAGAAATATGAGATCTCAGAAATGCGCTATAGCGCTGTAATTCTCTGCGAGTATTTTCTACCGCAGCAGCCCTAGCTTCAAGTTCTGTTCGTTTTGCACGATCTACAAATGTAGCAAAGCTGACATCCAAATTTGTCAAAATTCGCGCTGCATCAAACGTCCTGACCAACTGCTCTGGATCATCATCTGCGATAGCGCTCTGTAGCCGTGAAATAGCTCGGGCGACATCAAGGGCTTCTACGAATTGGCCTCCGCTCGCATTGTATTGTGCGACACGTTCCATAAGCCCTAGCGCTCCCTCTTTTGCTTGAACCGCTGCCAACCTGCTCTTTTCTTGCTCAGCTTCTTGGACCTGTTCTTTCCGAAGTTCTTCGAGCTGTACCGCTATCAGTGCGAGAATATCAGGACGCAAGTTATCGGCGTCTGCCAAGGTGCAGTTTGTTTGGATAGCACGGATATCAGATTGTAGGTCCGCGTCTGCTGCTGCAAGTGTACATTTTTGAAGCGCTTCATGCGCAGTCAGTGTATTAATCCGCACTGCTGTGTTTATGGCCTGCTGAGAATTTTCTTCTGCGTCGGAAAGGTTTGCCCTAGCGCGGCGCAGTGCGAGTTCGAGTTCCTGGGCAACATCTTGGTATGCTGTACGAACTTCTTTGTCATTTGGATTAGCCGTTAAAGCCTCAGCACAAGCTAAGTTACTTGTCTCAGTCTGTCGCAATGCTATGCAAGTTCGACGAGCTTCCTGAGCTGCGCGAATACGGTCTCTGTCAGCTAAAAAAGTTGCTTGGTCGGGCGCTCCAGACTGCACAAACTCGCGGTAGTCGCTTGCGTTTTGAAATCCTGCTGTTTCCGCCTGCTGCATTTCGATAAGCGAAGTGAAGCCACGTCGGCTGGCGCCGCGGAAGAGAGGAATAGAGGCAAAGCCTGAATTCTCAAATTGCCTGTACTCTGCCGCGTTACGGGCTCCAACGTTTCGACCATTGGTGAACTCGCGAAAGTTGGCATAGCCAGCCGCTCGTGCTGCAATAAAATCTTCGCGGGCATTGAAACCGCCCCTAAGTGCTTGGTTTCTCTCGTTAGCACTCCTAAAGCCACTGGCTGCGATGCTCTCAAGCAGCTCAATGTCGCTGGTTGTAAACTCAAAATTTGCCAAATTAAAAGCTTGGAGGTAGGCACGTATTCCATTTCTAGTTCCCGGGCCAGAAGCACCATCAATCGCCATGTTATAGAAACCCAACGCTTTCAGCCCAGTTTGGGTGCGTCGTACCATCGCAGCTCGAGCATTTGCCTGTTGTCGTCTAGCTTGATTGGCTCGTTGATTGGCTCGTTGATTGGCTTGTTGTCTGGCTTGGTTCTGGCGTTCGGCTTGTATAGCAGATCCAATGAGCCCCAGGACCAAGTCGCCAACATCTTGCGCTGCTACCGAGTGAGCGCTCAAACTACATGAGAGCAAGGCGGAAAGGCAGCCTGCTAGTATCGAGTTCTTGGTCATGTTTTTCCTAACTAACGCTCTGAAAAAGAAAGTAGCTCTCACTTTAGAGTTTACCATAATTACCAACGATCTCTTTAAAAGAGAAGAGTGGGCTTAGCACTTCTTTAAGTGCCATGATTTTTGATCGAGAGGAGTTAAAAGAAGGCACGCGGCGTTTCATCAAAGGTGGGTGGCTTCAACAAAGTGTTCCGTCGCCATGTAAAGTTTGAAATGATAGCGGATCGAGTGCCACAGCCACTAGTTCGTCTGTTTAGTTGGCTCTACGGCTTGTTTTTGATGTCTTAATCGGATGAACCTGTCACGCCTTCGTACCGTCCAAAGTGCACCTTTTAGTTACCTTCTGTTCGAATGCCATGAGGCTTTCCCAGTCCAAGGCTAAGTATCTACCGCGCAGGTTATAGGATCCACTGATGCACTCGGAGATAGCGACCTTGACCGCTGGGCATGTTCGCTTGGGGTAGCGCCAGGTCAGCTCTGCCATGATGGTTTTAAAGAAGGTTATCAATGCTGCGTTATCACAGCAATTTCCTTTGCCACTCATGAACATCGCGAAGCCATGGTGGCGCGGCGACCTCTGACAATCATGTGACCAGTATTTGCTGCCGCTGTCAGAATGGTGGATGCAACCCTTGGAAGGCTTGCGTAGGTCAATGGCCAGACCCTGTTGAATGTCATTGAGAACGGACCCAGTATTTTCACCGCGATTTGACCGGCCTTTATTGTTTGTCAGTAGTTACATTTTGGGCAATGTGGCGTGCTCTTTTGCAGCTTCTGAGCTGGCTTTGAAGCGGTAGCTGTCGTTTCCAGTCTCAAGGATGGACGCGACACCATTTTGGATCTTGGCTCGATCGCATCTTCACGAAGATACTTTTTGATGGTGTTTATGTTCATGCCGCTTTTCGTATTTCTGTATGGTTGAAATATGCAGCGTTTGGCGTTTTCTTGTCGAAGGCGGTATGAGGACGCTCTGAGTTGTAGAGGTCGAGCCAATCATCGATGATCTTTTTGGTTTGGAAGCTGTTTGTGATCTCGTGCGAATAGACGGCCAACTGTTTCAACAATCGCCAGAGCCGTTCGATGAAGATGTTGTCCAGATACCGTCTGCGCTCATTCATTGAGATTTTGATCTCAGCCTTTGTCAGCGTCGTGATACAGCCAGCGCCGGTATATTGGCTGCCCTGATCCGTATTCATGATTTCAGTTTGCCGTGGTTGGCGACAGTTTTCTGGTTGCTGTTTCGATTGTGAGCGATATTTTTTCTATATCCTTTGCACGAGATAATTTTTTAGATGCTTTATTTGAAATAAAGGTTTAGCTGAAACGCTCCGTGATTTGACCCTACCATCTTCAAATTTGACTCGTGATCGATAGGCGCGATAGTTTAATGTCATGTCGAGCTGGATACTTAGAGCCGTTCGTTGTGCAGTGATTTTGCGGCACCCAAGGCTATCTTACTGGTACTACAAACTCGACCGGTTGCGCAGGGTGCCTGATCCTGCCAACCCGCGCACGATGAACGAAAAATTCTTTTGGCGAAAAATATTCGATCGTAGTCCCGAGTTTATTGAAGTTTCTGACAAGTTGCGCATTCGGAAATGGCTGGTAAGAAATAACGTCGACATTGACTCGCCCCCTATCCTGTGGACGGGGACGGACCCTGCCAAAATCCCGGATGATCTCTTAGCGCAGGGCGTTGTCGTGAAAGCAAACCACGGCAGCGGCACAAATATCTTATTATATGATACCCCGCCTGATCGTGCAGCCTTTAATTGGCAGATGGAAAGGTATTTGAGGAAGCAGCAGGGCCGCAAACGGTTGGAGTGGGCTTATTTTGGGATTGCTCGCAAAATCATGGTCGAAAAATTGGTTCCAAATATCACCACCGAATTCAAAGCTTATACATTCGGAAACCGCATCGAACGGCTTGTCATAATTTATGACCGCTTCACTGATCAAGTGGCTGATGTTTGGCTTCCCGACGGGAAAGGAGGTTTTTCCCTTTCCGAAGGGCGCGCAGCCGTCGCAGAACGGGCCAACCGGCCTTTGCCTGCAAACACTGAAGAGGCACTAAAAATCTCAGGCCAGATTGGCGAAAGATTTGACCATATGCGGGTGGATATCCTCTCTGATGGGGATAAGCTCTGGTTTAGTGAGCTCACAATATACAATATGGGAGGGCATTTGCCCTATGCCGGAGACACCACAAGCGAGCCAGTGAACACATCTTGGGACCTCACGAGCAGCTGGTTCATGCGCACGCCGCAAACAGGGTGGAAACGGCTCTATGCGGCCGAATTAAAAAAGACGCTTACGTCCCATGTCAGTTAACCGCTGGTATCAGGCACTAGGGCGCATTCCTTATCGGAAGCACCAGTTGAAAACCAAACAACCCGCCAACGACGACGAACACTAGATCATAGCTCGGATAGGCCACACCTGTGTTCAGTAGCTGTAGTTTACAGTCGCGGGCTCACAAGTCAGATGCGCCAATTCGTTCCCGTTTATATCCTCGACCAGGATGCCGCCAAAAAATATCTCTGCGAGTGTCTTGGTCTCATCAGTAGCGAGCTGTCGATCAAATCCTCCATAGACCTCATAAACGACATCGTTGTTGGTCAGGCGGATAGCTTCCCATATGGAGCGACCTGCCCCACTCCACGGTACCATCTCGGCCCCGTCCTGAAACGCTAGGGAGATCGCAAGTTCTGGCCGCTCGCCCGGTCTGCCAAACGTGTAATTGACCAAATTACTGTTTGTGCAGACCTCAACCGCCTTACCGTTTGGGAAGGAGCAGGCCATGAACAGTTCTTTATCTGGCTCGCAATCGGCCCAAGCTGCATTTGCGCAAAAGATAAGTGGTAAAATCAGCCGCATGAATACTTCCTACATCGACATTCCCCAAGTGGACTGCCGGCAGACTGAAGTATCGTCTGAAGTGGCTTGCTTAGCAAGCATTGACCGCCTTCTAAAAATCACAACAAAGCGGCATGGCCCCAATAATCACAGGCGCTCCAGAAGCAACTAGCATCACCATAGACCCTGCTGATGATTGGGATAATGCCTATATAGCTATCCTGCGCAAGTAATCAGCGAGTTTAGGCAGACTGTAGCCTTTACCGTAGTTGGTTCCTACGCCCCCTACACTAGACCATCCACCAGCCTGATCTATGGCTTCTAAAGGCACGTCACAGTCTCTCAGGCGGTCCCTGAAGCCATGTCTTAGGCTGTGGGTGGTCTTACCGTCAAAGGGCTGCTTGAGGTGTTTAAAGAACGTTGCTGAGGCCCTGTATTGTTCAGGTAGCCACAGGA
The DNA here is from genome assembly GCF_000161835.1 of Thalassobium sp. R2A62. GTDB lineage: Bacteria > Pseudomonadota > Alphaproteobacteria > Rhodobacterales > Rhodobacteraceae > Thalassobium. The sequence goes on along the minus strand of NZ_GG697169.2, from coordinate 2,119,181 downwards.
AGCATAGCGGACGCATGGATCAGGCAATATGGCGCTAGATATTTTGCAGATATGGTACCAGGTGGCTTAGTCAGATAAGCTGAGCCTTTTAAGTTAATAATATAGATGGCTCCCATGGTGGCGGATTCGACCGTGTGAGGGGGCACCACTTTACACCCCAATTTCCCATAAAATGATAGATTATCAGTTATCATCTCCGGTGCGAGGTTGTTTACGGGGTTCTTCGGTATAATTCCGGAAATGTTTACCCAGCACCGCTTCGGCTGGGAGCCACCTCGTCGATTTGGCAGAAACTTCATAAACAGGCTAAGATTCGTCATAGACGGATGTACGGTTCTTCAAAAAACAACCTCTTATGGTTTACATCACAGTCAACCGGTGGAGTTTTCGATGTCCAAGACCAGCCAAGACAATCTTCCGCATAGTCTTGAGGAGCACCCTGACCTTTGGCGTACATGACATCTAAGCCGAATTGAGCGACAGCATGGCTCTATTTGGCTAAACGTCGCCATTCCTGAAGGGCAGTTGTATAATCACCAGCGCTATAAGCGGCTAAACCCTTGTCGTAATCCCGAGCTGGCACAGTATAGGTATCCGTTGATAAGTGGGTCTGTTACCGCCTGCATTTTTTATAGTTTGGAAAATGAGGGCAAGAACATTCTTTTGTCAAATAACGCTATCTGGACCGATCAGCGTTGATGTTGGACAGAAGGCCATAAAATCTGATAGATAGGTCTTCGATTAAAGAGACGGATAGATACCTAAGCTGCAGTAACAACCTCCTGCTCTATAGCCAATAGCTCTTTCAGCAGCGAAAGCTCGGCCTCTTTGGAAAGAGAGGTATCATCAGAATCCGCAAAAATATTTACTAGCCCATCGTCGTGACCATCAAAATAAGCCCGTTGGCGGTTTTCTGCGCTCGATTTAAGGCGTTTCATGATTCGCCACTTTGGCGCACCTTTTTTAATTTTAATGCACAGGTTGTGCTTCATGCGACCGAGTACAGGATCGTGTCCATCGTCTTCTAAGATAAACGTCACCACCACCTCTGCCGATACTTGAGTTTTAGTTTGGTGAAGGTTCAATTCAGATATTTTAATATTTGCAATGATACAGCTCATATATCGCCTATTTACCTGCTTCTGCCTCTGCCTCTGGATATGGCTTTTGCCACTTACCGACCATTGTTAGCGTGGTTGCTGAATCCTGCGAAGGATTTTCGGTCCTGTTGTAAGCCCCATAGGGGGTATAACTGCAGTCGTTTGGATACTTAACCTATCCGAAGGAGTCGTAGCCGTAGATATATACGGAGCCTCGGGGCACTTCCTGTAAACTCACTGATTTGGAATGCAGGCAGTATTAATGACAGAACTAAGCTGGACATTTAGCGCAAATTTAGCGTGCTTCAGCACGCCCAGAAGATCAGCAAGAACTCTATCGGCTCCTTAGTTACAAAGGCGACGTGGATCTGGAGGCTAAACTGGATGAATGGGAACGCTTCTAAAACTTCGCTAGACTGCACGGCGCACACAAGGGCCAGACACCCTTCGAAGCTCTCAGAGACAAGCTACACTAGCAAAGCAAGTGTCCCGCAAGTTAGTATATACTACAGTCCAGATACCTTGGACCTTTGGAATTACAAAGGCTCAGTCTGATTATTTAAGTGGGGCGGGAAGGTCAATTGATCGCAGCCTCAAATTCTACGGCAAAACAGAAACCAGAGTGCGTGACAGGCCTACTTCTTGTACCATTGAAAAAAGTACCGCTGCGTTATCCGGGTGCAACCGAATGCAGCCTGCAGATGCGGGCATCCCAAGGCGATCTATTTGGTTGGTGCCATGAACAGCAAAATTCCCATCATAAAAAATGGAATACGGCATTGGAGCGTTATTATAGCGGCTAGATCTATGATGCTTAGATAGCCACTTCGCTTGCCAAGATCCTATGGGGGTTACTTTGCCTGGACGAGCGGTAGATACAGGCCACTCGTATAATAACTTTTCGTTTCGAAACACGTTCATAGCCTGAGTGGAAATGTGAACCTCGACAATGATAGAATCAACCAAGATTTCATCGGCGCCTAATGGCCGTGCAAAGGTAAGTGGCTCCAGTATCGTGAAAGCTAAAGCTATGTTTAGAAAATGACGTCTTTTTATACTAAGCATATTTGTAACCTTGCGAGCCATTTTTATCGTACTGGTATACTTTTTAATCTTCAACCATCTCGCTATACTATGTTTTTGTCCGTCATCATATAGTTTGAGACAGAAGGCGTTTTGACTTTGAGGGGTCATCGCTCATCTGTGTTTAGTTAAGCAGCGGATTTAGCGTGCTGCAAGCGCCTTAGCTTCATGGTCCTCCTTTTTGTCTTCTCCCGTTCAAGCAGGATTGTGTGGCCTCTGCCTGTGTAAACATCGGCGGGTGTGACGTTGTTCAGGCTCTCGTGGTAACGCTGGTGGTTATAATGTCCGACGAAGGCCGCGATGTGCGCTTCGAGATCACCTGGCAAGAAGTAGTTTTCCAGCAGAATGCGGTTCTTCAATGTCTGGTGCCATCGCTCAATCTTGCCCTGCGTTTGCGGATGATAAGGCGCGCCGCGAGTGTGCGTCATCCCTTTGTCTTCCAGATATTCAGCTAGATCACCCGAGATGTAACATGGTCCGTTGTCGGACAGCAGGCGGGGACGATGTACCACATTTGCCTGATCCAACCCTGTTGCTTCCAAAGCTTGGTTCAACGTGTCCTGAACGTCCGATACAGCCATGCCGGTACAAAGCTTCCACGTGATAATGTAGCGACTGTAATCATCAAGGATCGTGCTGAGATAGAACCAACCCCAACCGATAACCTTGAGATAAGTGAAGTCTGTCTGCCAAAGCTGATTGGGTGCCGTGGTCTTGTCCCGGAACTCACTCGCCGCTTTCATGACAATGAAGGCTGGGCTGGTGATCAGATCGTGGGATCGCAAAAGCCTATAAACACTGGCTTCAGAGATGAAGTAGCTGCGCTCGTCGGTGAAGGTCACAGCCAGTTCTCATGGGCTTAGTTCTGGCCTTGCCAATGCCATATCCAACATTGCCTGGCGCACCTTGTCCGGAATGCTGTTCCAGACGTGACCGGGGTGAGATTTGAGATCCTCGAGACCGGCCTCTCCACGCTGCAAGTATCGATCATACCACCGATAGTAAGTTGGGCGCGATACGCCCAACTTGTCCAACGTGCGTTTGACAGGCAGATGTGATCCCTCGACCAGCTTGATGATCTCTAGCTTTTCTGATGCAGGATATCTCATTCTGGGTCGCCCCCATCCCAGAGCATGCTTTTTTTGAGAAGACGCAGTTCCAACGTTTGTTCGGCAACAACCTCTTTCAAATCGCGTGCCTCACGCTTCAAGCCCGTGACTTCGCTGGATGTTGCTTGGCGGGTTGTATCGCCAGCCAGACGCTTCTTTCCGGCCTCCATGAAGTCCTTTGACCAATTGTAATACAGGCTCTCGGCAATCCCTTCGCGACGACAAAGCTCAGAGATCGAAATCTCTCCTCGCAAGCCATCTAAAACGATCCGGATCTTCTCTTGCGCAGAGAATTGCCGACGCGTCTTGCGCTTGATCTCTTTAACGTGTTTGTCGGCCGATCCATTCAGCCCTGTCTTCGTTCTCATCTCGTATCATTTCAAGGATTACGATGAGCCGAAAACTCTCGTTAAGCAAAACTGCCGCTCTGCCTCAAAGCCCGTGACGGGATACATATCAAACCCGGATCGCCCCGGGAGAACGGATACTGCGAAAGTTTCAACTGACGAATGAGGGATGAATTGCTGAACGGCGAAATCTTCTACTCGCTACGGGAAGCCCAAATCATCATTGAAAGATGGAGGAACCATTACAACACCAAACGACCACATAGTGCTCTGGGCTATCGCCCGCCAGCGCCAGAGGCCATCATCCCAATGGACCAAAGGCCGATCATGCACTAACTTTCAACATGGACCACTCAAGTGGGGCCGCTCACTGCGTGGAGATTAACACTGCCCGTTGCCCAGCCGTTCGCCAACCCCATCACGGCCTTGTAAGGCACGCCACCAATCTTCGTTTTCCAAATACCAGAGTACGGTTTTTTCCAGACCCTCTTCCAAAGTCACCGATGGCCGCCAGCCTAGTTCATTGCGGATACGGCGGGGGTCGATGGCATAACGCATGTCGTGGCCGGGTCGGTCGGTAACATAGGTAATCAAATCGCCGTAGGGCGCTTCGGCGGGCCGCAGCCTGTCAAGCGTGGCGCAGATCGTGGTCACCAGATCAATATTGCGCGCCTCGTTTTCGCCACCGATGTTATAGCTGCGCCCTAGTGCGCCTCTTTCCAGCACCAGCAGCAGCGCGTCGGCGTGATCTTCGACATAAAGCCAGTCGCGCACGTTTAACCCCTGACCGTATACCGGTATACGCTTGCCCGCCAACGCGTTCAAAATTACCACCGGCACCAGCTTTTCGGGGAAATGGAAAGGGCCGTAGTTGTTGGAGCAATTGGTCAGCACCACCGGCAACCCATAGGTTTCATGCCAGGCGCGCACCAGATGGTCCGAACTGGCCTTGGACGCGGAATAGGGCGACCGTGGATCATAAGGCGTGTCTTCGGTAAACATGCCAGTCTCCCCCAGGCTGCCAAAGACCTCATCGGTGGAAATATGATGAAAGCGGAAGTTTTCGGGACGGTCTTTGCTTTGCCAATAGGCCCGCGTGGCCTGCAACATGTTGTAGGTGCCCATCACATTGGTTTCGATAAAGGCACCTGGCCCGTCGATGGACCGATCAACGTGGGATTCCGCAGCTAAATGCATCACGACGTCTGGCTGATGGGTGTTAAAAACACCCTCTAACTGGGCGTAATCGCGAATATCGGCCTGCACAAAGGCATAGCCGGGCATCTTCGCGACCGAGGCGACGTTGTCCAGACAGGCGGCATAGGTCAGCGCATCCAGGTTTACCACCTCATGGCCGCGCGCCATTGCCAGTCGCACCACTGCCGAGCCGATAAACCCCGCGCCTCCGGTTACTAAAATTTTCACGCCGTGTTCCCCGGGTATGTAAAGGGAGATTTGAAATCTTTCAGTAAAGGGGCTGCCTTGTCCTTGTCTGACAAGATTGGAGTGCCCCCTCCCAGCGGCCATTTGATGCCTATATCTGGATCGTCAAAGCGCAGGCTGCATTCGGTTTCCGGCGCGTAGTAATCGGAACATTTATAGATGATCTCGGTGCCCGGGAGCAGTGTCATAAACCCGTGTAAACAGCCCGCAGGCACCAGCAGCTGACGGCCATTTTCAAAGCTCAACTCGCAGCCGATCCACTGGCCATATGTGGGCGAACCTGCGCGCACATCTACCACCACATCAAAAAGTAACCCATGGCCACAGCGCACCAATTTGATCTGAGGGTGCGGCGGGCGTTGCGCATGCATACCCCGGATCACCCCGACCTCATTGTTGAAGGAATGGTTGTCCTGCACATAATTAATCTCGATGCCATTTTCCGCATATGTGCGGCTGTTCCAGCATTCGCTGAAAAAGCCCCGATCATCGCCATGCCGCTTCGGCGTCAGGATCAGGACGCCAGGTAATTTTGTTTGTTCAATTTGCATGTCATGCCTGTCTATCAAATGTTTTTTGTGCGGCCTCTGATAAGTTTTGGCCGAAACGTCATTCTAGGTTCATTGGTGGGGAGATGAATTTAAGTATGATCTATCAGATCAGACCTATAAGATATTTGCCATAGGCGGTCTTGCTTAGGTCTGCCGCCTGAGCGCGCAAGGCCTCCGCGTCGATCCAGCCGCAGTTATAGGCAATCTCTTCGGGGCAGCCGACCTGCATACCCTGACGTTCGACCAGCGTCCGCACAAAATTACCTGCGTCTAGCAGGCTGGCATGAGTGCCGGTATCAAGCCAGGTATACCCGCGCCCCATCTGTTTAACATCCAGCAGCCCATCACGGAGATAGCTTTGCAGCAGATCGGCAATCTCCAATTCTCCGCGCGGGGAGGGGCGGACATCATGGGCGCGTGCGGGTGCGCTGCCATCCAGAAAATACAGACCGGTCACTGCAAAGGGCGATGGTGGCTGGCTGGGTTTTTCTACGATCGAGCGCACCGTGCCATCGGTGGCGAAATCCACCACGCCGTAACGTTCTGGATCATTGACATGATAGCCAAAGACCGATCCCCCGACGGTGCGGTCATTCGCAGCGCGCAATTGATCCGGCAATCCATGGCCCAAGAAAATATTATCCCCCAGCACCATGGCCGAGGGTGCTCCCGCCAGAAAGTCCTCGGCCAGCAGATAGGCTTGAGCCAGCCCATCTGGGCTCGGCTGTTCGATATATTCCAGCGATAGCCCCCATTGGCTGCCATCTCCGAGGGCGCGCTGAAACTGGTCGCTGTCATGGGGTGTGGTGATGATCGCAATCTCGCGGATGCCCGCCAGCATCAATACCGACAGCGGATAATAGATCATTGGCTTGTCATAGATTGGTAACAGCTGCTTCGACAAGCCCTTGGTGATCGGATAAAGCCGGGTGCCAGAGCCCCCGGAAAGCAGAATGCCTTTTCGTGCGGTCATAATGTTATTCCTGTGCAATCAGCGTTGGTATAATGTCGGCCAGCGCAGCGCGCCAGTCTGGCGGGCTAATGCCGAAATCCGCCTGAAGTGAGGCGCAATCCAGCCGCGAATTCAGCGGTCGCGCCGCCGGGGTAGGGTAGTCTGCCGTGGGTATCCCCGTCACCGATACTGGGCGACCCGCCGTCCCAAATATTTCGCTCGCGAAATTTTCCCAGGATGTCGCCGGGTTGCCGGCATAATGATAAGTGCTCGCGGTGCCTCCAGTGGCGTCCGTAGCACCTTCGATCATCGCCCGGGCCATGATTAACAGCGCATCGGCAATGTCCGCCGCCGGTGTGGGTCCGCCGATCTGGTCATGCACGACGTTCAGCGCATCGCGGGTCTCTGACAGGCGTAGCATGGTTTTCACGAAATTCGCCCCATGGGCCGAAAACACCCAAGAGGTGCGCAGGATCGCATGCGTGCCGCCTGCGGCCCGCACCGCCACTTCGCCTGCCAGCTTGGTCCGGCCATAGGCGTTTTGGGGGCTGGTCGCATCACTGGGGTTCCAGGGGGCGGTGCCGCTGCCATCAAACACGTAATCGGTTGAGATATGCAGAAACGGGATGCCTAGTTCGGCACAGGCGAGGGCCATGGCGCTGGGGGCCTCGGCGTTGATGACATGGGCCAGGGGTTCTTCGGCCTCGGCCTGGTCGACGGCGGTAAAGGCGGCGGCGTTGATCACCGCTGTCGGGTGATGCGCGCGGATCGTGGCGGCGCAGGCGGCAGGGTCGCTCAGATCGGCGTCTGCCCGCCCCAGACAATTGGTGCCTGCCCGCTGCCGCAACTCCGTGGCAACCTGTCCGGTTTTACCAAAAACCAATATCCTATTAGATGTATGCGCCATAAAGCCTCGCGTTTTGCTTTGCCTGCTATTCAGGACCAAATGGCTTATCCGCTCTGACCAGTTTTTTGCGTCCGAAACTTGCTCAGAATCCGTATAGAAAACCTGTTCTCCCGAACCTTCAACTTTCAAACCGTCAAGCTGAAAAACCAGTGCCCACTAGTCGCCGCTCAGATACAAGGCGCAGCAGTCGATTTGCAATACCATTGAACTGCGAAGCTGCTAGATCAGCTTGATGGTCTGAATGTTTGATAGGTTTTTGAGCTCTGGTCCTGACTCTGGCTTTGTAGGTGCCAGATTCAAAGTTTTCCACCTCACGCCATCGCCCAAATCGCGCTCCCACAACCAAACCTATCGAACTTTTGTTTGCAAAGCCGTCCTTCGGGGGGCTTTGGGTATGTCATTGGGAACTTTTTTAAATCTCCCTCGATCCCCACAAAGTGACCACCGTCCTCCACTTCCTCGACGCTGATGGGTTCGACCAGAGCCCGCAGAATATCGCGCGCGTGGATGACTAAGTCGGTTTCTGCGAGAATCGTTTCCAGCTTTCTGACATGCGCGGCGTAGACTGGACCTGTCACGCTTTTGTGCCGCCCCAAGTGCTCGTTTAAGCCACCTTCCGTTCAAAAGCGACCGGGCTTTCCAGCCTAATGCTGAGTGTCGGCGGCGCGGATTGTAGAACCCGTTAATGTATTCAAAGATCGCCATCTCTGCCTTCCGCCGTGTTTCCCATGAATGCCGCCAAATCAGTTCTGACTTGATCGTTTTGAAGAAGGTTTCGACTGCCGCGTTGTCATAGCAGTTACCCTTGCCGCTCATCGACACCTTGAACACGTTCTGGCGCAGGATCTTCTGGTAGTCGTGCGAACAATATTGCGACCCGAGATCCGTGTGATGAATGCAGTCCTTGGGTGGTTGTCGGAACGCGATTGCCATTTTCAACGCCCGGATCGCCAGGTCACGTTTCATCCGGTTGCTTACAGCCCATCCAATGACACGACGGGAATGCAGGTCCAGGATCACCGCGAAATAAAGCCACCCCTCGCGTGTCCAGACATAGCTGATATCGCCAGCCCATTTTTGATTGGGCTTGTCGGCGTTGAAGTCGCGATCCAACAGGTTCGTGGCAATGTTGAACTTTTGATCGCTGTTGGTTGTGACCTTGTGTTTGCGCGTTCTCACAACAGATATGCCGTTCTGACGCATCAAACGTCCGACACGACGGTGACCGACATCCAAGCCGATCTCTTTCAGTTCTTCGGTCATGCGTGGCCGGCCATAACTGCCCAGACTGAGACGGGACTGCTCCTTGATGTGGGCCAGCGTGACCAAATCAGACCGCCGTCTGCGACTGGCCGGTCGATTGCGGAACGCATGTAAACCACGTGAACTGACATCCATGACCTTGCAAAGACGCGCCGTTTCGAAAGTCCCCGCGTGTTCTTCAATGAACCTGAACCTCATGGCTTTTGGCTCGCGAAGAACTGCGTTGCTTTTTTTAAGATCTCCCTCTCCTCCTTGAGAATGCGGTTCTCGCGCCGGAGCCGGTCATTCTCTTGGGCGAGGCTCAAATCCTCTTTCGAAACTACATCTGTATCTCGGTGCGCTGTGATCCATTTGTTCAGCGTCGACATCTCGACACCCAAATCATCAGCCACCTGCTTACGCGTTAGCCCACTGGTCCGCGCGATACGCACCGCATCATGGCGGAATTCGTCCGTCCGTTTCTGTCCCATAGTCAATCTCCTTTGTTGCAGTAAATGCTATCAAAGGAGCGGCATCAAACCGCGACAGGCCCAAAGTGACTTAGTAACAGTCTGGAGCATCAGTTGGAAAATGATATATCCCCGATTGATTTTTTTAGCGCGGGTTGCCATATCGATTCGTGTGGACATGGAGGAATTGTATGCTGCCTGCGCCTAGAATTTCCGTAGCATTCTTCGGAATCACAAGATCGCTCAGCTACACAATCGACTCTATTCGTAGCAATATTTTTGCCTCTGCGCGTGGCTACGGCGATGTCTTCGTCTGTTGTCACTTTTTTCATCAGTCGACGATCAACAATCCGCGCAGCGGCGAAAAAGGATTACTCGATCCTGAAGAATACAAACTTCTCGAGCCTGATCAAATCGAATTCTCTAAGCCAAACACGGTTTTAGAAGGAGCGGGTTTCGAACTAATAAAATCTTTCGGGGATCACTGGGGCGACGATTTTAAGTCGGTCTCAAACTTATTGCATCAACTTTATTCCTTGAAGGCGGCGACGCGTCTTGCTTTAAAGATGAAGCCCGATATCGTCATATTTTGCCGACCCGATCTTCTATATCACGACAGTATGCGTACTGGCATCCAGAGGGCACTTGCTTCGACTCAACCTAAAGTGATGCTGCCTCAATGGCAAAGGCATCAAGGTGGCTACAACGACCGCTTTGCAATATGTGCTGGAGATTCAGCAATAAAGGCATACGGGAATCGGCTGGATCAAGCGCTACCGTTTTGTCATGAATTGAACATTAAAATTCATTCTGAACGATTGACCCGCTACGCGCTGTCGCAGAGCGGAGTTAGAGTTGGAAAATTGAACGTCCGAGCAAGCCGGATCCGTTCAGACGGTGGGCAGGTTGCCGAAGATTTTTCCCAACACTCATGGAAGCAGTTTCGCAATGCCGCGCGGTTCAGGCAAATGTTGATGAGTTAGTATGGCCTTCAAACAGTCCAGCAGCATAGTACAGCATTGAGGGGCATGGGAAGCCGTTGAAATGATTAGATATTCTATCATCATACCGACGTTTAATCGACCTAAACTCCTTCGTCGCGCTGTTGTCTCGGCTTTGGCAGGCTGCTGACCGCAACGGCGAGGTTATCGTGGTTGATGATGCCAGTGACACTCCAGCCGAGCTGACCCTGTCGGACCCAGAGTTCTATCACGTACGCCACTTAAGAAACCCAACAGCATTGGGGGGCGGTGGGTCGCCTTCCCGCAACCGGGGAGGCGAGGCGGCGCAAGGCGAAGTGTTGTTCTTTTTTGATGACGATGACGAAATAATCGAGGGCCATTGCGCTAAGGTCCTCACCCAAGAGGTGCAAGCGAAGGCGGATTTCGGTTTTTCATCAAGACTTTCGTCAAAGAGCCAAGTGGCCTTGCATCTGAAGTGCGCACTGAAACGAGAGCTCTGCCTAATGGCCTTATTTCTCCTCGCATTGATTTTAAGGAAAGGACATTTCCATTCAGCGCTGGGTTCTGGATCAAGAAACAGGCCTATGCTGTTGAATGTCATTGAGAACTGACCCGGTAGCCCCATAAATTGTCACTGAGAATTGACCCATGTGAACACATTGCCCTGACGGCTTTGGTCAGGGGGACATGGAGTGATCGACATGGGATTTTTGAGTGTTATTCGACGCTGGGCATTGCGTGACAAAATGCCAATACGAGAGATTGCGCGGCGCACTGGGCTGTCTCGCAACACCATCAAGAAGTATCTCCGCGAAGATGCTGTAGAGCCGAGGTTCGAGACGCCACGACGTCCGAGAAAGTTGGATCCTTATGCGGATCGGTTGTCTGCGTGGCTTTTGGCGCAAACGCGGAAGTCTCGCAAAGAGCGGCGCAACGTTAAGCTGTTGTATGAGGACTTAGTTAAGCTTGGCTACGATGGGTCCTAGAACGTGTCGCAGCCTTTGCGCGCGCGTGGCGGGCTGATCGGCATCGTGCCGAGCAAACAACGGGGCGCGGCACATTTGTACCGTTGGTGTTCCAACCCGGAGAAGCGTTCCAGTTTGATTGGAGCGAAGACTGGGCCACGATTGGCGGTGAACGCGTCAAACTGCAAGTTGCACACAGCAAGCTGTCGCACAGCCGTGCCTTCATTGTCCGGGCCTATCCTTTGCAGACACATGAGATGCTGTTCGATGCCCACTGGCATGCCTTCCGTGTGTTCGGCGGTATTCCAGGGCGTGGCATCTATGACAATATGAAGACTGCGGTCGACCGTGTTGGTCGCGGCAAGCAGCGCGATGTTAACGCGCGGTTCCAATCCATGGCCAGCCATTACGTCTTTGAGCCTGAGTTCTGCAATCCAGCAGCAGGGTGGGAGAAGGGTCAGGTTGAGAAGAACGTCCGGGATGCGCGGAACCGCCTTCGGCAAGTTATGCCTGTCTTCAAGGATCTGGGTGAACTGAACCAATGGCTTGAGGATCGCTGCATCGCGCTTTGGTCAGAAACGGCGCATCGAGAGTTGTCTGGTTCTATCGCTGACGCTTGGGAAGCCGAGAGGTCTGTGCTGATGGTTCTGCCACCAGCCTTTGACGGATTTGTCGAACACAGCAAGCGCGTGTCACCAACATGCTTGATCACTTTCGAGCGCAACCCTTACAGCGTGCCTGCCAGCTTTGCGAACCGCCCTGTCAGCCTTCGTTTTTACCCGGAGAGGTTGGTCATTGTTGCAGAGGGACAAACCGTTTGTTCGCATGAGCGCATCATTGATCGATCCCACAGCAAGCCTGGCAAAGTCATCTATGATTGGCGCCATTATTTGGCGGTCATCCAGCGCAAACCCGGTGCATTACGCAATGGTGCGCCGTTTACAGAGATGCCCAACACCTTCCGCCAGCTGCAGGATCACATGCTGCGTAAGGATGGCGGTGACAGGGAAATGGTCGATATCCTGTCCTTGGTTCTACATCACAACGAAGACGCTGTGCTGAGAGCTGTGAAATTAGCTTTGGAAGCTGGTGTGCCGACCAAGACGCATATCCTGAACCCTGCTGCATAGGCTGGTCGATCCAAAGCAGACAGATCACCCAGAGATCGATCCACCAGACGCCTTGGCTTTGGAAACCGCGCCGAAGGCAAACGTAGATCGCTATGACGACCTCAGACAGACAGGGGAGAAGCGCAATGCGTCATGATCCTGCAGGAGCTTCCATTATCATCATGCTGCGCAGTCTCAAGCTGCATGGCATGGCGCATGCGGTTGACGATCTAGTCGCTCAGGGCTCTCCAGCGTTTGAGGCAGCCACTCCGATGTGTCCCAACTGCTCAAGGCGGAAATGGCCGAACGGGAGGTGCGGTCGATTGCCTATCACACCAAGGTGGCGCGCTTCCCATCCTACAAGGACCTCGCAGGCTTTGACTTCGCCTCAAGCGACATCAACGAAGCCACAGTCCGGCAATTGCATCGCGGCGAGTTCATAGAGAACGCAGAAAACGTTGTTCTGATTGGCGGACCTGGCACCGGCAAAAGCCATGTCGCTACAGCTATCGGCGTGCAGGCGATCGAACATCACAGGCGCAAGGTGCGCTTCTACTCAACCGTCGAACTGGTCAACGCGTTGGAGTACGAAAAGGCCCTCGGGAAGGCTGGGAAGATTGCTGAGATGCTCACCAAGATCGACCTCGTCATCCTCGACGAGCTTGGCTACCTGCCGTTCAGCCGGTCTGGCGGCGCACTGCTGTTCCACCTTCTGAGCAAACTCTATGAGCGCACCAGCGTCGTTATCACGACCAACCTCAGCTTCAGTGAATGGGCGTAGGTCTTTGGTGACGCAAAGATGACAACAGCGCTGCTGGATCGCCTCACACATCGCTGTCACATCCTAGAAACTGGCAACGACAGTTATCGCTTCAAAGCCAGTTCAGAGGCTGCAAAGAAAACCACAAAGGAGGCCACCACATTGACCAAAGCATAGCTGCCGATACACAACTAAGAGCGGGTCAAATCTCGGTGACAATACCGGGTCAGTTCTCAATGACATTCAGCACACCTTTGGTTAAATAGCTATTCGGCGTAGGTACTCAAATGATCTCCAGTTTCTCCGAACCGGGATTTCTCATTCCTCATACACCCCACTGCCTGTCATGCTTTTTTGAGCAGGCGGTTCTTAAGCGTCAGATCAGTTACGCATTCTTTCAGCGCCAGCGACTCCGAACGCAGGTCTTTCACCTCTGATGAGGTGGCTTGGCGTGACGTGTCGCCAGACAGACGGCGCTTGCCAGTTTCGACGAATTCCTTCGACCAGCTATAATAAAGGCTTACCGCAATCCCCTCACGACGACACAAAAGTGAGATACTTTCCTCTCGACACAGCCCCGCCAGTACAATGCGGATCTTCTCCTCGGATGAATAAGTCTGGCGTGTCTTGCGGCGGATGTTCTTCACAACTTGTCGGCTGCATCCTTCGATGTCTTTGGCTTCTTCGTCATCTCGATCTCCTAATCGATAAGATGAACCAGAAATCCTCCGTTATTCAAATGCTCAAATCTGTCCAGCGGGTGCTGACGTCAGGCAATTAATCTTGGATCAGAGGTCAAACCAAATGGGAATCCTGAATGTCGACAGGCCCTAATTTATTTTATGCTATTTTCTGGTGCGTATAGTGTGCTTTTTTCGCCAAAGCCGCCTCTGATCCGCCCCACCGCTTGGGCAAATTTATTCACGGCTTTGACACAGCCAACCTGACCCAGAAAAACGGCAGACGCAAGAGCACTTAGCGCTTCAACGCTGCGTGCCATTACAAAGAGAGGCACGTCCCACTGACTTTTGCCCCGTAGCAAAAAGCCATTACGCGTCTGGTCACGCGTCCGTCTGTAATGATAGTTCAAAGTTAATCGTTGGGGTGGGATGCGATCATAGACCACCGCATTCGGCGCCCAGCCAATCGTGGCCCCAAGCCGTCGCGCTGCCAGACTAAATGCAGTGTCAGAGCCTCCTGTGAAACGTAGTTCTTTGTCAAACCAAAGGTCATGCTTGCAAACAAAATCCAGTCGCACGGCCCAATTGTTTGTGTAGATTTCACCAGAATATAGATGGTCACGGCCCAGCTTCTCAGCGCGCGCTAATTCGCTTCTTCGGGCTTTCTTTTGAAGAAACGCAAGTACTGCTCTCTGCCTCGATGTTTGCAATGCCGTTTTGGCTTCTATCCGCAACGGACCGCCGACCAAATCAAGACGATGTTCCTCCATAACACCGATCAATTCTGCCGCCCAATCCGTCGGCACACGCTCATCATCATCAGCGAACAGAAGATACTTCGCACCACTTGCATGGGCCAACTGCATAACGGCGTTGCGGGCAAAAGGAATACCCGGCTCACCCTCTTGAGTATAGTTGACGTCGCACTTGGTTTTAATTCGAAAATCCGCAATCACATCGTCAAGTTGTGGGTTTGCATCGTTTTCCACAATAAAAAATTCAAAAACAAACCCTTTGGGACACGTCAGCGCCGCATAAGACGTCAAGAGAACTAACAACATGTCAGGTCGCCCCTTGGTGATGACACCGATGGCGACTTTGGTTTTTTTTGTTGAGGTCTGGGACATTAATGAGCCAAGTGAAAAAGGTTTCCTCACCGTTCTTTTAGACACACTCCTTCAAAACCTCAATGGGTGTGACCTGCCCGCCGAGGCTCCCTTATTCATAACGAGAGTTTGCGGGTCTGGATTTCATATTCCTCGGTTTCAGTTTGGGCACGCGCGGCGTGCGCGGAGCCCTCAAATTGCTCAAGCGCGCGCCGCGCTTCAGCGGGCGTTTGATTGTCCAGCGATGAGTGTGGCCTGACTTGGTTGTAATCGTATCGCCAGAGGGCTAACTTTTTTCGTGCGTCATCTAGGCCGTCGAACCATTCTTCGTTTAGCGGTTCGTCTCGCAGGCTGCCATGTATCCCGTCACGGGCTTTGAGGCAGAGCGGCAGTTTTGCTTAACGAGAGTTTTCGGCTCATCGTAATCCTTGAAATGATACGAGATGAGAACGAAGACAGGGCTGAATGGATCGGCCGACAAACACGTTAAAGAGATCAAGCGCAAGACGCGTCGGCAATTCTCTGCGCAAGAGAAGATCCGGATCGTTTTAGATGGCTTGCGAGGAGAGATTTCGATCTCTGAGCTTTGTCGTCGCGAAGGGATTGCCGAGAGCCTGTATTACAATTGGTCAAAGGACTTCATGGAGGCCGGAAAGAAGCGTCTGGCTGGCGATACAACCCGCCAAGCAACATCCAGCGAAGTCACGGGCTTGAAGCGTGAGGCACGCGATTTGAAAGAGGTTGTTGCCGAACAAACGTTGGAACTGCGTCTTCTCAAAAAAAGCATGCTCTGGGATGGGGGCGACCCAGAATGAGATATCCTGCATCAGAAAAGCTAGAGATCATCAAGCTGGTCGAGGGATCACATCTGCCTGTCAAACGCACGTTGGACAAGTTGGGCGTATCGCGCCCAACTTACTATCGGTGGTATGATCGATACTTGCAGCGTGGAGAGGCCGGTCTCGAGGATCTCAAATCTCACCCCGGTCACGTCTGGAACAGCATTCCGGACAAGGTGCGCCAGGCAATGTTGGATATGGCATTGGCAAGGCCAGAACTAAGCCCATGAGAACTGGCTGTGACCTTCACCGACGAGCGCAGCTACTTCATCTCTGAAGCCAGTGTTTATAGGCTTTTGCGATCCCACGATCTGATCACCAGCCCAGCCTTCATTGTCATGAAAGCGGCGAGTGAGTTCCGGGACAAGACCACGGCACCCAATCAGCTTTGGCAGACAGACTTCACTTATCTCAAGGTTATCGGTTGGGGTTGGTTCTATCTCAGCACGATCCTTGATGATTACAGTCGCTACATTATCACGTGGAAGCTTTGTACCGGCATGGCTGTATCGGACGTTCAGGACACGTTGAACCAAGCTTTGGAAGCAACAGGGTTGGATCAGGCAAATGTGGTACATCGTCCCCGCCTGCTGTCCGACAACGGACCATGTTACATCTCGGGTGATCTAGCTGAATATCTGGAAGACAAAGGGATGACGCACACTCGCGGCGCGCCTTATCATCCGCAAACGCAGGGCAAGATTGAGCGATGGCACCAGACATTGAAGAACCGCATTCTGCTGGAAAACTACTTCTTGCCAGGTGATCTCGAAGCGCACATCGCGGCCTTCGTCGGACATTATAACCACCAGCGTTACCACGAGAGCCTGAACAACGTCACACCCGCCGATGTTTACACAGGCAGAGGCCACACAATCCTGCTTGAACGGGAGAAGACAAAAAGGAGGACCATGAAGCTAAGGCGCTTGCAGCACGCTAAATCCGCTGCTTAACTAAACACAGATGAGCGATGACCCCTCAAAGTCAAAACGCCTTCTGTCTCAAACTATATGATGACGGACAGGTGTCCAGCTGCTCATATCGGCCAGCTATCACGCTGGATTTATATCGTGAATCCTACAGAGCCCGTTTTTTGCAACAGAGACCATTGGATATTAAACGGCAGATTGAGATATGACTTAGCCTTATGGCAGGGCACACCTGAACCTCAAAGATTAAGATCAAAAAAGCCATCGCTACGTAAACGGTTAGAGCGCGCAAAGCAAGTGTTGCTCAGAACGAACGAACGCCCATGTCGATCAGGTTTTGACCGCTAATCCGATACATATTGTAGCCCCTGTAACGGCCGGTTTCCATATACCATGCCCGAAGCTGAGCCGCCCCCCTTGAAGTGGACCACCCGGCAGTGTCAGAGCAAACCATCTTGAGGTGGGCAGGGTAGTCTCGCAACATCGCCGGATGAAAACCAGATCCATATAGCTATTTTAAAACTAGCCCTGATATCATTCGTCTTGCGGTGATGATGTACGTCCGGCTTCCGCTGTCGCTCCGGAATGTTGAGGATTGTAAAGAAAGAAGGAGAGAGACGTCTATGATGGTAATTGGCTGCTCATGGGCACCTCACCGTCGTTCGCCAGCGTCCAGCTCGGGCTCCCGCAACCAAAGCAAAACACCCAACATGACAGGCACTCAGCGGCATCTCCCCTCGGAGGTGACGATAATCAATGCCGTCTACCCACGAAACATCCCACGCGCACTCTCTCCTACCCAAATCAAAAACCAGCGCCGCACAAATGACGCTGCGTAAGCAAGGCCGAAAAACAAGGGGATGGGCTGGGTGTGAAAAAGGACAATAGCCTACGGCTTATGGTCGCAAAGTCCTCCCGCGAGCTCTGACAAAGAGTGCGGATAACCGCGAGAGGACGCTCTGAACGGAGATTTCTGATCTGCGCGCTATCCTGTGGCTTTGAACACGGTCACGCTGCTGGACCCGTAGTTGGTCAGTGCAATGTCACCGACGGGCGAGACTGCAATCCCATGGGGAAAGTCGACGGCATCGCCATCATACGCAGTACGCATTTCGCCGGTCGATGCATCAACTGCAAGGACTGAATTCTTGGATTGATCGGGCATCCAAATCTCGTCACCTAGAACATCAAGTGCGTCTGAATGGACACCTGGATAAACTCCCAAGCAGGACCATTCGGATGCGCCCTTGGCCAACGTCCAAAGGCTGCCGGTTACCTCAGAATATGATCTGCGTTTGGGGTTCGAAGAAACTGCAACAGCCAGATAGCGGTCGCGTTTGGCGTCAAAACAAATGTCGCGCGCGCCCCACGGCGCGGGTAGTCGGGTGACCTGAGATCCGATTGCAATGCGTGGATCTAATCCCGTATGGATCGAATAACATTGTTGGCCGGCTGGATCGTAGGCAACGCCATGGCAGAAATCACGTTGTTCGTGTTCGAGCACTTCAATCACAGTCCCAGAGAAGCCGGTTTCGTTAGATCGTGTGAGCTCGATCTTGGTATAGACACAGGCCCAACAGCCGCTCACCAGAACCTCCCAACGATTGGGGCCTGTCTGTTTGGTGGCAATATCATCCGACAAATGATCCACCGGCATTTTCCAGATTGGTTCATCCATGGATCTTTTGTCAAAAATCGCAATCCTGCAACCGTTGCGGTGCGCCGCAATGAACAGGTTTTCGTCTAACCACCAAACGCCCGTCACAGTGGAATCGCGTTTCCCGCTCTTGCCGATTTGCAGGAGCATTCCTTTCCCCCGATCAGGCTCTTCCCAAACTGCATAACCGTCAACAGACGAAATGGTCAGGCTTGGTTCGATATGTTGAGGATAGGGCTGACGTTTATCGCGGAATTTCCAAACCTGATAGGAATGGACTGTACGCTGAGCCCACTTCTTTTTAATCCCAAAAAGGCCCAGAAGAGCCACACAACAAAACGCAAAATAGAACATACTGGAACCCGTGAAAGATGAAATTCGGTACAGTTTAGCCTAAAATGCGTCATGTAGGTATCTTGATTTTGAGACCCTGCAGTCAGCGTAACAGCACGGCATTACAACATGTTGGTTTCACTAGAGGCGAGAGGAGGCTATCAGGGGAACAACACATAGGGGTTGAGATGACAGCATTCGTATCCGTCAAGAATTTGAACAAACGATACGGCGCCGAATTTGAAGCGCTCAAACGAGTGAATTTGGACATCGCCGAGGCTGAAGTTCTGGCACTGCTTGGTCCCAATGGTGCAGGCAAAACGACCCTCATTTCGACCATTTGTGGGATCACCACGCCAACAGGCGGTCGCATCACTGTAGGTGGGCATGACGTCGTAACGGACTACCGTGCCGCGCGCCGTCTCATCGGTCTAGTGCCCCAAGAGATCAACCTCGAACCTTTTGAAACGGTTATGAACACTGTTCGATTTTCCCGTGGTCTGTTTGGCAAGCCGCCAAACGAAGATTACCTCGACCGTTTGCTCGAAAAATTGTCTCTGAAGGACAAGAAGAACAGCAAGATCATGACGCTGTCAGGTGGAATGAAGCGCCGAGTGTTGATCGCCAAAGCACTGAGCCATGAACCCCGTGTTCTCTTTCTCGACGAACCCACAGCCGGTGTGGATGTCGAACTACGCAAAGACATGTGGGATACCGTTTCTGATCTAAAAGCGGACGGTGTCACGATCATTCTGACGACCCACTATATCGAAGAGGCCGAAGCGATCGCTGACCGCGTTGGTGTAATCAGTGCCGGTGAGATCCTGTTGGTTCAGGACAAATCTGATCTGATGGCTCAGATGGGGCAAAAGTCGTTGCGGATTGAGCTGGCAGAACCATGCACAAAAATTCCAGCCGAATTGGCGCCCTATAAAATGACCTTGGGCGAGGATGTTCAGTCGCTGATCTATACCTACGACACACGCGCTGACCGCACGGGCATTACCAAGCTGCTCAACGATCTGCAGGCAAACGGCCTGATCCTCAAAGACATTCAAACTGAACAAAGCTCGCTCGAGGATATCTTTGTCGGGCTCGTAAAGGACAAGTCATGAACGTTCAGGCGATACGGTCCATCTATCTCTTTGAAATGGCGCGTTTCTTTCGCACACTGACCCAGAGCTTTATCTCGCCGGTGATTTCGACGGCTCTCTACTTTGTTGTGTTCGGAGCCGCGATCGGCAGTCGAATTGACCAGGTTGAAGGCATCTCTTATGGCGCTTTCATCGTACCGGGGTTGATTATGTTGTCGGTCATGACCCAAGCGACGGCGAACGCATCCTTTGGCATTTATTTTCCCAAATTTTTGGGCACCATCTACGAGGTGCTCTCGGCGCCCGTCAGTTTTCTGGAGATCGTGATCGGTTATGTGGGGGCTGCGGCAACCAAAGCGTTGTTCATTGGCTTGGTCATTTTGGGTACTGCGTTTTTCTTTGTCGATCTCACCATCGCGCATCCGATTGCGATGTTGGCCTTTCTTATCCTGACCTGTCTTAGCTTCAGTTTGCTGGGCTTCATCATCGGTATTTGGGCGCAGAATTTCGAACAGCTTCAGCTGATCCCCCTCTTGATCATTACACCTCTCGTATTTCTAGGTGGCAGCTTTTATTCGATTTCGATGCTTCCCGGCATTTGGCAAAACATCGCAATGTTCAATCCAGTCGTCTATTTGATTTCGGGTTTCCGGTGGGCCTTCTTTGATCAGGCAGACGTTAGCATTGGCATCAGTCTGTTTGCCATCTCGCTGTTCACCGCACTCTGCCTTGCCTTTATCGGATGGATTTTCCGCACTGGGTGGCGCATCCGCCAATAAAGAGTGTGCAATATTGACACCAAAGCAGCCGTCCCGTTGCGTCCCATCTTGTCCCGACGCCACCGGACGCCTACATCTTGCGCTATGAAAAACTGGATCCCGTTTCGCAAAACCAAGCCGTCCGTTTCGGTTGTCCGCCTCCAAGGCGTCATAACATCCGGCGGGCGCGGATTGGACGATGCATCGCTTGCACCGCTTCTTAAAAAAGCCTTTTCCAAGGGCAAACCAAGCGCTGTTGCATTGGTCATCAATTCGCCCGGCGGCAGCCCGGTTCAATCGTCATTAATCGGTGCCCGCATCCGCCGTCTGTCCCAAGAAAAAGACATCCCTGTCTTTGCCTTTGTCGAGGACGTGGCGGCCTCTGGCGGGTACTGGCTCGCGTCTGCGGCTGATGAGATTTTCGTAGATCCATCATCTGTTGTCGGTTCGATCGGTGTGATTTCGGCGGGATTTGGTTTGAACGAAGCCATCGGTCGCTATGGTGTCGAGCGTCGCGTCTATACAGCTGGCAAATCCAAGAGCATGTTGGACCCGTTCCAAGCTGAAAAACCTGCTGATGTGAAGCGTCTCAAGGGGATGCTTGAGCAGATTCACAATAGCTTTAAGTCCCATGTGTCCGAGCGTCGTGCGGGCAAGTTGGATGAAACGCAGGATTTGTTCACCGGCGAAATTTGGGTCGGGGCCGCCTCAATCGAGGTTGGACTGGCCGATGCTGTTGGTCATTTGGTTCCTGTTATGAAGGACCGGTTCGGCGAAGACGTGAAATTCCGTTCGTTCGACCGCAAACGTTCGCTGTTCCAACGGTTCGGCGCTCAGTTGGTTCAGGGTACGTATGATGGTCTTGAGGAGCGTGCGGCTTACGCACGTTTTGGGCTCTAGGTGATCTTTAAGATCGTATCACTCTTTCTGGTGTTTATCGGCGTGCTCGCTATGTTTGGGAAATTCAAATTCCCTGGGCAACAGCGGTTGGCCGATGCAAAATGTAAATCCTGTGGACGCTACCGCATTGGTCGCGGCCCCTGTCCCTGCAAATCGAGGCTCTCATGATGGATTTTCTACCGCAGGGTCCTCTACAGGATTGGATCTCTGTTTCGTTGGGGTTGGTGATCTTGCTTTTGGCTGGTGATGCGTTGGTAAAAGGTGCGGTTAACCTTAGTCTTCGGTTGGGTGTGCCTGCGTTGATCGTCTCTTTGACGATCGTGGCCTTTGGCACTTCAGCCCCCGAACTCCTGGTCGCGATCCAAGCCATCACCGAAGGTGTGCCAGGGATTGCGTTGGGTAATGTTGTTGGATCGAACACTGCAAACGTATTGCTTGTGTTAGGCATTCCGGCGCTGCTTGCCACGCTCCACACGAGCGAGTGCAGCACACGAAAATCCTATGTTCAGATGCTCATTGCATCGGTTCTGTTCATCGTTCTGTGTTTCTTTGGACCGATCACGTGGTGGCATGGTTTGATCCTTTTGACGGGTCTCGCGTTCATGATTTTCACCGCGTTGATGGATGCTAAGTCGCACCGGAAATCTTGCAAAGGTCTTGCGGATCAAGAGGATGACGTTGAGGGCGCAGATCCCCAGCTTCCGGGTTGGCGCATCGCTATGTTCTTGGTGTTGGGTATGATCGGGTTGCCACTTGGCGCTAGCCTGTTGGTCGACGGATCGGTTAACATCGCCCGCACCTTTGGGATGAGCGAAACGGTCATTGGCCTGACCCTTGTTGCCGTCGGGACATCATTGCCCGAGTTGGCGACCACAGTCGTTGCCGCGATCCGGCGTCAGGCCGATGTGGCGCTGGGTAACGTCATTGGATCAAACATGTTCAACTTGCTGGCGATCACTGGCGTGGCGTCCCTTGTTGGTCCAATCCCAGTTGATCCGGGCTTCTTGCGCTTTGATTTGTGGATCATGCTCGGTGCATCGCTGCTTTTGCTTCCGTTTGTCTTCTTTCGCCAGGACATTACCCGTGGGTGGGGCATTGCTCTGTCGGCCCTCTATGTCATCTATATCGTCAGCGTGTTGGTCTAACGCCTCGTATCGGTGTTGATCGGCTAGAAACGGACGTTGGCGACTGTGGTTGTGGGTCTAGCGCCCAAGTTGTGCACCTGCTGGATGCTACGGTAACGCTTTTTTAACAAAACCTAATAAAATCAAAGGTTTGTAAAAATTCAATAAAATATCGTTTGAAAACAATGAATTATTATTGTGCCTATTTTTTGTGCAGACTAGTCAAGGGCCTAAAAAACATGGGATAATCGGTGTCAGATCAAAGTTCCCCACGGAGTTATCCACAGAAACGTGGACAGCTTTTCTCTTGTCCGAAGCGCACTAAGATGCGCAGAAGCACCAGAATCACAGCTCTGAGGTCGCATGTCTCATAACAACAACCTTTCAGCCGAACAGGCCAACTTTGCATCTGGGCTAAAGGGGCACGAGTGCATCGCGGCCTATCTCAAGACGCTGGATAGCTCGCCGGGGGTGTACCGCATGCTGGATGAGCAGGCGCGGGTCCTATACGTCGGCAAGGCGCGCAATCTCAAGGCGAGGGTGTCCAACTACGCACGGCCCAGCGGCCATAGTGCGCGGATCGACCGGATGATCCGAAATACAGCGGCGATGATGTTTCTGACGACCAAGACAGAAACCGAGGCGCTGTTGCTTGAACAGAACTTGATCAAGCAGCTCAAGCCGAAATTCAATGTGCTGTTGCGGGACGACAAGAGTTTTCCAAATATCCTTGTCACCAAAGATCACGCGTTCCCACAGATCAAGAAACACCGCGGCGCCAAAAAGCAAAAGGGCAGCTACTATGGCCCCTTTGCCAGCGCAGGGGCGGTGAACCGATCGCTCAATCAATTGCAAAAGGTATTCTTGTTGCGGACCTGTACCGACGCGACATTCGAGTCTCGGACGAGGCCCTGTTTGCTCTATCAAATCAAGCGGTGTGCGGGCCCATGTGTCGGGCTGATCGAGCCAGATGATTATGCGAAACTGGTCGATGATGCGTCGCGGTTTTTGTCGGGGAAATCAACGTCGGTTCAAGGACAGTTGGCCAAGGATATGGCCGAAGCATCCGAGAACATGGAGTTTGAGCGCGCCGCAGCGCTTCGCGACCGCATCCGTGCGATGACACAGATGCAGACCCAGCAAGGCATCAACCCGCAGGGTGTGGCCGAAGCTGACATTATTGCGCTGCACATGCAGAACGGACAGGCCTGTGTTCAGGTGTTTTTTATCCGCGCCAATCAGAACTGGGGCAACCGCGACTATTATCCACGGGTCGGGGATGATGTTGATGCGGCCGAAGTCATGCAGGCGTTTGTTTTGCAGTTCTATTCAGATCGTGAGCCACCCAAGGCTGTTTTGATGAGCCACGGTTTGGATGACGAGGATTTGGTCATTGATGCGCTGTCCCAAAAGGCAGGCCGCAAAGTAGATGTCGCTGTCCCTCAACGAGGCGAGAAGGCGGATCTCGTTGGCGGTGCCATGCGAAATGCCCGCGAGAGCCTCGCAAGGAAAATGTCAGAGACGGCCACCCAAACCAAACTGTTAAAGGGTGTCGCAGATGCGTTTGATTTGGCTGAACCGCCGAAACGTATCGAGGTCTACGACAACTCGCATATTCAGGGAGCACATGCTGTCGGTGCGATGATTGTCGCAGGTCCGGATGGGTTTGAGAAAAACCAGTATCGCAAATTCAACATTCGAGGCGACGAACTAACCCCCGGTGATGATTTTGGCATGATGAAAGAGGTGCTGATGCGCCGCTTCAAACGATTGCTGAAGGAAGACCCAGACAAAGAAAAGAGTATGTGGCCCGACCTGTTGTTGATCGACGGTGGTGCCGGGCAGGTCAGTGCTGTTCGCCAGATCATGACGGAAATGGGTGTCGACGATCTCGCGATGGTGGGGGTTGCCAAGGGGGAAGACCGCGACGCTGGCAAAGAAGAATTTCACCGCACAGGCAAGCAGGTCATGGCGCTGCGCCACAATGATCCCGTGCTCTATTTCATCCAGCGTATGCGCGATGAGGCCCACAGGTTTGCGATTGGGACACACCGTGCCAAGCGGTCCAAGGCGATTGGTGCGACGCCCCTTGATGATGTGCCTGGCGTTGGTGCGACACGTAAACGGGCGTTGTTGGCACATTTTGGGTCGGCCAAGGCGGTGGGACGCGCGAACCTCGCCGATCTCAAAGCGGTAGACGGGATTTCCAGTGCGATGGCCGAAACGATCTATGACTATTTTCATGAGCGTGGATAGCGGATCATTGCTCACAATCTGATGAGTTCTTCTCGTCTAAGCCTGAGTTCGTCTGGTCATGCCCTGCGGGACGTTCTAGGATCGGCGCATGAAATGGAACTTACCTAATATCCTCACAGTGCTCCGGTTGGCTGCGGCCCCCGGTGTTGTCGTGATGTTTCTCTACTTTAACCGTCCGCTTGCGGATTGGTTTGCGTTGACGCTGTTCATTGTGGCGGCTCTGACCGACTGGGTTGATGGGTATTTGGCCCGCGCTTGGAAACAAGAGAGCAAGTTTGGTGCGATGCTGGACCCCATCGCGGACAAGGCGATGGTCGTGATCGCATTGATCGTCATCACCGGATTTTCCGGCATGACGCCTTGGATATTGTTGCCCGCTACGGTGATAATTTTCCGCGAGATTTTTGTGTCGGGCCTGCGTGAATTCCTAGGTGACACTGCAGGAACGCTCAAAGTGACCACACTCGCCAAGTGGAAAACGACTGCACAGATGGTTGCGATTGCGGTGCTCTTTGCCAAAGGCGCGTTCGAGCATTACCTGATTGATCGGTCTCTCGGCATGACGCCTGAAATGCAGCAGGCCATTCTCGATGGTCAAATCGAAGATGAACTGGGACTGCGCTGGCTGTCGATGGGCTGGGACGCATGCTGGTACGGCGGCACAGCGTTGCTGTGGATTGCGGCATTCCTGACATTGATCACTGGTATCGATTATCTTCGCAAAGCGATGCCTCACCTGCGCGAGGCATGACCATGAATGTCGTCTATTTCGCATGGGTCCGCGAGCGGATTGGCCTGCCATCCGAGCAGATTGAAACCAATGCAACAACGGTTGCGGACCTCGTGTCAGAGCTCAGTGCCAAGGAAGAGCGGTATGCGGCCGCGTTTCAGGACACATCCGCCTTGCGGGTCGCGTTAGATCAAGAGTTGGCTGATTTTAGCAGCGCTCTCGACGGTGTTCGTGAAGTCGCATTCTTTCCTCCAATGACAGGCGGCTGAGATGGTCGTGCGCGTTCAGTCGGAAGCCTTTGACGCAGGCGCCGAGTTAAACCAGTTCACCCAAACCGCGGTTGGCGCAGGTGCGGTTGTCAGCTTTACCGGTATTGTCCGTGATACGGCCGCGGACGACATGCGCCACATGAAAATCGAACATTATCCAGCAATGACCCAAAGCGCGATTGAGGCATTGTGTGACGACGCGCGGAGCCGTTGGGACCTCGCTGAGGTTTTGGTGATCCACCGGTTTGGACGTCTCGCACCGGACGAGCAGATCATGATGGTGGCCACAGCCAGCCGCCACCGCCGAGCGGCATTTGAGAGCGCGGACTTCTTGATGGATTACCTGAAATCCCGCGCACCGTTCTGGAAAAAAGAAGTCACAGCATCAGGTGCCGAGTGGGTCGCAGCCAAAGACCAAGACGAGGATGACCTCGCCCGTTGGACCCAAGATTAGCCTGCGTTTTGACGCTCGATGTAGGACCGTAGTTCTTCGGCCTCTTGGCGCGCGTCACGCAAACCATCCATCGCCGCACGCAGCTCTGCTTCGGTTTGGCTGAGCTGGTTGGTGATCTCGGCTTCGCGTTGCTGCAGATAGGTGATCGCTTGGTCACGGGTCTCTTCGGCCTCGTGCAAGGATTGCGCCATCTTATCAAGCTCGCCGATGTCGGATTGGGAAACCCGCGTAAAGCGGTGGATCAGCCAATTGGCGAACCAACCCAAACAAAACGCGATGAACAGGATGATCGCAGTGGCGATGATAAATTCAGTTCTGTTCATCGGAAGTCGTGTCGCTTTCTTCGGCCTCGGATGCGTTTTCCAACTCTTCCAAGGCTGTTGTCGTTTCTTCGGTCGGAGCAGGCTGGATCAATTTGAATTCGATCCGGCGGTTCGCTTCGCGGCCGTCTTCTGTCTCATTATCCGCAATTGGGCTCTCTTCGCCATAGCCAATTGCAGTAAATGCGCTGGTTGGGACACGGCGCGCGCGCAAAGCGGTCAAAACAGCCTCTGCACGTTGCTGGCTTAGCTGTTGGTTCATGACTTCGCGACCTTGGCTGTCCGTATACCCAGCGATCTCGATCTTGGTGCTTGTGCATCGCTGAAGGATTTCCGCAATCTGGTCCACGGTGCTACGTGCACCCGCGTCGATATTGGCCGAACCAGGCTCAAACGTGATTTTGGCGTTGGACGTCGCCGCTTGGATCTGTTCGATGCATTCTTCTGGAGACGGCAGCGCCGCAATAGGGTCGAGCTGTTCAACGTACTTCACGTCGATCCGGAAATCCTCGGCCTCTCCTAACTTTTCAGACAAGAGTTGAGAGATTTTGGCTGTAGCGCCTTGGTTGCCAGTGTTCCCGCGGACAGTCACCACATCCGGCTGAACCACAACAGCGCCATTGCTAAGCTCCGCCAAGGCTTCGATGCCGGCAAGGACCCGTACTGACCAGTTCGCCGGCAGATCGCCATCCAATCGTGTGCCCATAGTGACATCGCTGATCCTGAGACGGGCCTTGGCATAGTTTTCTGCAGCGGTGTTCATTAGGTCGTCTTTGACGCGGCCGCGCAGCTGAACCAAACCTTCGGGGCTGCGAATCGCCGTGAATTCTGGAGGGCCTTGGTCGTCGGCGTCTGGGGCTTCTGGCAAAACCGCGAACACAGCAAACACTGGTGGCAGTTCGTTTTCCAATTCACCAACAACGCGGTCAAACAATCCCTGTGCTGTACCCTCGGGGGCGATCAGGGTGATGTCGGCATCCGAGAATGTGACAGAGCCACCGCCCAATTCAGAGATCGATGCGATCGACATCTCTGCGGCTTCGGCCCATGTCTTGGATGGCGCACCCAATCCCAAGGTACAGTTTGCGTCGGCATTCAGGCCAGCGCTGCGGGCGGCTGCGAGAATGCGATCTGCGGTTTCCTGAGTGTCCGCCGAGCAAGAGTCAAAATGCCCGCCTGTTTCGTCAATCGTATAGCGCAATGTGAACGGCGTTATGACGGGGCGGGGCGCCGAGATATTAAGCTCGACACGTACGTTGCCAGGACGGCGGCGTGACAGCGAATTTTCAAACGTGCGCTTTTGCTCTGGGCTATCGCTGGTCGCGGTGATCGCAACACGTTCTGCATCGACCGAAATCTTGGAACGCGGCAATTCGCCCAATGCCCGCAAACCAAAGCTGAGCGCTTCGGACCAGCCATCTGGCACAGGATAGTCAGCGGTTTCCAACAGGTCCGTCACGGCCGATCCATCAGCCAGTACTGTGATCCGTTCGCTAATTGCGTCTCTATCAACCGCAGCAGGGACCAAACCGATCAACGACACGCCGCTGTCATTGCGCAGCATTTCGATCGAAAAACGTGGTGCCGCGATTTGGGTCGTCGCAGTGACGTCCATTCCGTTGATGATCCGAGCCGCGTCAACGATTTGACCTGCGGATGAAACAGCACGAATGCGCGACGCTTCGTCTGGGGCTTCGCCCTCCAGGATAACTTGGAGACCGTCACCTTGGACGTTGGCCCATTCATATCCGTTCAGATCCAACTGGGACCGAACAGCGATGACCGACCGGTCCTCGACCACGGCGACTGCTGTACGAGCAGCAAGCACCGAAGCTACGCTGGCCAAGGCAAAGGTGGCGAGAACGATGAACAAGGATGACAGGCGCATAACGATAGAATTCCGTAGTGGTCACACCTTGTTACGGGCTTGTGGTGGCTGGCGCAATCAAACGAACGAAGCAATGGCGAAAAACAGCAGAGGAATCAGCCCTGCGTCGCGGTTCGAACGAAATAGTTTCAGCAAAATCGGAGAATCATCTGCATCGAAGCAACGCAGTTGCCATGCGAGGTGCCAGCCCATCGCCCACGGCCCACCCAAAGCGATGACCAGTGATAGGACTGAACGTTCGGCTGTCGCCATCAGAGCTGCGACACCAAACAGCGTGACTGTCGTCATCAAAAAGAACCTGAGCCAGCTGGGCGTGCGTTCGCCGAACAGTTGCGCGGTTGATTTCACTCCTATCAACGCGTCGTCTTCGGTGTCTTGATGCGCATAGATCGTGTCATAGAACAGGGTCCAAGCAATGCCCGCCAAATACAGTGCGACCGCTGGCCATCCAAGTGATCCGCTGTGTGCGGACCAAGCAAGCAAAGCGCCCCAATTGAATGCCAAACCCAAGAACACCTGCGGCCACCATGTAAATCGTTTGGCAAACGGATAGATCGCCACTGGGATCAGCGACAGAACACCCAAGCCGATGGCCATCCAATTGAACGTGAGCAGAATTCCCAACGAGACCGCGCATTGTAGGCCAAGCCATACAAACGCGCCCTTGGTGCTGACTGCACCAGAGGGCAGTGGCCGCGACTGAGTTCTGGCCACTTGGGCGTCGATGTCTCGGTCGGCTAGATCATTCCACGTACAACCAGCCCCTCGCATCAGAAACGCGCCGATTGCGCAGCCGACAGCGATCCAGAGATCGAACCACGTCGCGCGGCCACTTGCGAGCATCGCTAGAACGAGCCCCCACCAGCATGGCAACAGCAGCAACCACGTCCCGATAGGTCTATCGGCGCGAGACAGCCGCAAATAGGGGCGGGTCCATTCAGGCGCGCGTGTGTCGACCCAATTTCCGCTGACCGCATCAGCAACTTGGCCGGTTGGCTCTGGTGTCGACGTGTTCTGGGACATAAGTTGGCCTCATGGCTAGCAAGATACGACTGTATGTAGATCACGATTTGGGGGCAGGGCAATCCGTGCTTCTGACAAAGGAGCAGGCGCACTACCTCTTTGGTGTGATGCGCAAGGGTGTGGACGAAGTCCTATCGCTCTTTAATGGTCGTGATGGAGAATGGGATGCACGGGTTGTCGAGGCGGGCAAACGCAAGGGCATTCTTGTGTGCGAGGCTCAGAGCAAACCGTTGCAGTTGCCGCCTGATGTTTGGCTGATGTTTGCGCCGATCAAAAAGGCGCGGACAGATTTCATCGTTGAGAAAGCGACTGAAATGGGCGCCGCGCGGATTATGCCGGTCCAGACCGAGTTTACCAATTCGGACCGCGTCAGGCACGAAAAACTAGTCGCACATGCGGTCGAGGCGGCAGAGCAATGCGGCGGCACCTATGTGCCTCCGGTTGATCCGTTGGCTAAACTCACAAAGGTTTTGGCGGCTTGGCCGGAAGACCGCAAACTGTTGTTTTGTGACGAGGCTTTGGTCGGTGCGCAGGCCGTGTTCGCCGAGGCCAGTCACGACAAATGGGCAATCTTGATCGGCCCAGAAGGCGGGTTTTCCCAAGCGGAGCGCGAGCTTCTTGGCGCAAAACCTTATGTGACGCAGGCAAGCCTAGGACCACGCATTTTGCGGGCAGATACGGCTGCGGTTGCAGCGTTGACCTTATGGCAAACAACCCAAGGAGACTGGTGATGGCGTTTGTGCGAGCTGAAGTCGCCGAGGGTCTGCTGAAATGCCGCGCGCCCCTGATCTACGCTGGCGTCACCCTGTTCGGGGCGTTGGTGTTTTCGCGCGGTGGTTTGTTTTTTCAGGTCATCGGTACAGCGGTTGTTGCCATTGGCGTGACCTATTTCGTCACGACAGTGCGCCGGATTGGCCTAAGAGCAAATGACACTGGCCAAGGCGTTGTCGAGATTGATGAAAGACAAGTAACGTATCTTTCTGCGTTTGGTGGCGGGGCCGTGTCGCTTGATGATTTGACGGACATTTGGATCGCGTCTCCAACGCAGCTCGTTTCAGCGGCGCAGCCATACCACGACCGACCGCTTTCGCGTCTGTGGATTTTGCGCGATAGCCTCGGATCAGAGGTGCAAATTCCGATGGATGCCACCAATGTTGATGCGTTGGTCGAGGCAATGTTAAACCTGCCCCAAACACAGAGCGCGTTAATTTACCAAGCGATGCGCGCAGAAGGTGGTCAACCGGTTGTGATCTGGCGAAGGGAAACGTCCCCGCTGCATTGACACTTGTGGCAATACCCCCCACCTCTGACGAACGTATCAGCAACGGAGCCCACCCCAATGTCTATCCCTCAAACCGGCGGCGGGCCGATTGAACATCACGATCAACTGTCGCAACTCATGGCAGATGGGTGCAAGCCCAAGTCGGATTGGCGCATTGGCACCGAGCACGAGAAATTCGGGTATTGTAAGGACACGCTGAAACCGTTGCCCTATGCTGGCGAACGGTCGATCGAAGCCGTCTTGAGCGGTCTGCGTGACACCTATGGCTGGGCGCCCGTCACCGAAGGCGGCCACCTCATTGGCCTGACCAAAGACGGCGCGAACGTTAGTCTTGAACCAGGTGGAGCACTAGAATTGTCTGGTGCGCCTTTGGAAACCATTCACGAGACATGCGACGAGGTGAACTCGCATCTGGCCGAGGTGAAATCGATCGCTGACAAAATCGGCGTTGGTTTTATCGGTCTTGGTGCAGCACCCGAGTGGTCGCACGACGAAATGCCCCTGATGCCCAAAGGCCGTTACAAGCTGATGGACCAGTACATGGACAAGGTCGGCACCGCTGGCACGACCATGATGCGCAGGACCTGCACGGTTCAGGTGAACCTCGATTTCGGATCCGAAGCCGACATGGTGAAAAAGCTGCGCGTCGCTCTGGCGTTGCAACCGGTGGCCACTGCGCTCTTTGCGAATTCGCCGTTTTTCGAGGGCAAAGTAAACGATCACAAGAGCTGGCGCAGCCGCGTCTGGCGACATCTGGATGATGACCGCACGGGCATGCTGCCGTTTGTCTTTGATGAAGGGTTCGGGTTCGAGGCTTGGGTGCAATATGCGCTCGATGTGCCGATGTACTTTGTCTATCGCGATGGCGAATACATTGATGCGCTGGGCATGTCGTTCCGCGACTTCCTCAAGGGCGAGCTTCCTGCGTTGCCGGGGCAAAAGCCGCTGTTGTCGGATTGGGCGGACCATCTGACGACCATTTTCCCTGAGGCACGGATCAAACAGTTTATCGAAATGCGGGGGGCCGATGGTGGCCCGTGGCGCAGACTTTGCGCATTGCCTGCGTTTTGGGTTGGGCTGACCTATGACCAATCAGCGCTCGATGCAGCGTGGGACTTGGTCAAGGATTGGGATGCCGAAACCAGAGAAGAGCTGCGCGTTCAGGCTTCGATCGGCGGACTACAGGCCGAGGTTAGGGGCATCAAGATGCATGATCTGGCGCGCGAGGTAGTTAAGATTGCCGACCACGGACTGGCTGCGCGGGCGCGACCCGGTGCAGGTGGTATGGTGCCGGATGAGACCCATTTTCTAAATGCTCTCAAAGACAGTTTGGAAAGTGGCAAGGTGCCAGCGGATGAGTTGTTGGACAGATATCACAGCGATTGGAACGGTGATCTGTCCCGTATCTACGGCGACTACAGCTACTAGTTAGCTCGATTTCTTGCCGATCTTGGTTTCTGCTCCAATGCGCAGCCGCGTGATGTTGCCCCAATGCCGTGCATAGATCAAAATCGTAAAGGCGAGGCCAAGCAGCAGCATGCTTGGCGCGCCCAATAACAACATCCAAACCGGCGACATCCCGACCGCAACCAGCGCGGCCAGCGACGAATAGCGGAACACGGCTGCAGTCACCAACCATGCGGCACAGCAGGCCAGACCAACGGGAAATGACAGCGTCAGGAAAATTCCGAGGAAAGTGGCAACACCTTTGCCGCCTTTGAACCGCAGCCAGACAGGGTAGCAATGGCCGATCATCGCAAAGAGGCCCGCCAATTGCGCCGCATCTTCGCCAACCAGAATTCGCCCCAACAAAACCGCAAAGACCCCTTTGCCTGCGTCAAATAGCAGGGTGAGCAGAGCGGCGGCTTTGTTACCGGTGCGCAGAACATTCGTGGCGCCGATATTGCCCGAACCGATGTCTCGCAGGTTGCCCAACCCCATCAGCCGCGCAATGATGACACCCGATGGGATAGATCCCAGAAGGTAGCCGATCACCGACCAGAGCGCCAAAATACCAAAGCTATGTTCAATCAGGGGCATTTGTTATCTTTCATAGATGCGGGTGCCAGCGACCCATGTCCCAAGAACCTTGCCCTGCATCCGTTGGCCATCAAAGGGTGTGTTCTTGGATTTCGATTTCAGCGTGGTGCGGTCCATGACAAACGGGGCGCCGTCGTCAAACAGGATCAAATCGGCAGGCGCGTCAGCTGTTAGACGTCCAGTGTCGAGACCTAGCCGTTTTGACGGGTTCAAGGAAAGCGCGCGGAACAAGGTCGGCAGATCGACCTGTTCAGAGTGAACCAGTCTGAGAGCGGCAGGCAACAAAGTTTCCAGAGCAACCGCCCCGCTGGCGGCTTGCTCAAAGGGAAGTCGCTTGCTCTCTTCATCTTGGGGCGTGTGCATCGAGGAAATGATGTCCAGCGTACCGTCCGCAATCGCCTCAACCATTGCGATCCGGTCATCTTCGGACCGCAAGGGTGGTTTGACCTTAAAGAACGTCCGGTAGTCTGCGACATCAAGTTC
Organism: Thalassobium sp. R2A62; assembly: GCF_000161835.1. Lineage (GTDB taxonomy): Bacteria > Pseudomonadota > Alphaproteobacteria > Rhodobacterales > Rhodobacteraceae > Thalassobium. The sequence goes on along the minus strand of NZ_GG697169.2, from coordinate 2,086,016 downwards.
GTTCAGCGTCAGGTGGTGGATGGAAATTCCAGCGGTGATATCCAATCCGTTTGCCTTGGCACGTTTCAACGCAGGTAGCGCGCGGGCCGTCGTGATCTGATCGACGTGATATTTCGCTCCGGTCATTTCGACCAACGCGATATCTCGGTCCAGCCCAATACGCTCTGCCATAGAAGAAACAGAAGGCAGGCCGCGCAAGGACGCGAATTTGCCGCTCGTCACAGCGGCATCTTTGGATAGGATCGGTTCTTGGACGTGGCCAATCACCAGCGCGTCCAACGAACGTGCGTAGGTCAATGCGCGTGAGAACACTTTGGTGTTTTCGACAACGCGGTCGCAATCGGTAAATGCGATCGCACCTGCATCTTGCAAGAAACCAATTTCGGTCATCTCGCCGCCATCGCGACCTTTGGTCAGCGCCGCCATTGGGATGATGCGCACGTCTGTTGCCTCGTTGGCGCGGCGTCGGACAAACTCGAGCACTTCGGGCGTGTCGATCGCAGGCAGCGTGTCTGGTCGGGTGACAATTGTTGTGACCCCACCTGTTGCTGCGGCAAGACCTGCCGATTTGAAACTCTCTTTGTGACGCTCGCCCGGTTCGGACACTTTGACACCGATATCGACGATGCCGGGGGCTAGGCATTTTCCTCGGCAGTCCACAACTTCGGGACCTGAGACATCAGGAACGGCGACATCATAAACCGCTTCGATCATGCCATCCGCGATCAAGATCGCCCCAAGGCTGTCCGTTCCGTTCTCAGGATCAATCAACCGTGCATTGGTTAGTAGCTTCTTGGTCATCCGCTCACCCAAACCATCAGTCCCACCAACGCAAACATCGCAATCAGAGCGTAGGTTGCAATCATACCGCCAATACGTGCATCAGATTTTGGCGGTTTTGCATCAATTGTTATAGCACCCTTTGCCCCCCCATCAGGCAGAGTCTCGAACTTGACTGGTTCGCGTTCCTCGTTCAGCGTCGCGATATGGCGCAGTGGTGCTTGGATCGTTAGCGCGCTCTCAAAGCCACCAAACGCGGCCGACGTGACGAGCAAAAGATGGCCCTTGGCAGCAGCTAGCGCCAAATGGTGTGCGTCTACTTCGGTTTGGGCAATGCCGACCCCTTGGGTCAGGTACCCGCTTAGGCCCAGCTCCCCTAGATCTGCGACATCGAAAACTTCGACGAAGTCCTGATCTAGGAGTTTTGCGCCAAGCGCAGTCTTGAGCGGCCAAACCACGTCGTCGGCATCATCATAGACAGGGTCTTGGAACGCGAGCACCTCGGCTGGCTCTAGGTCGATCGCGAAGAGACGGATCACACCGTGCTCTGAGGCGGGGACCGTCATCTTCATACCATCACTCCGGTCTCGGCGCGGCTGTTCTTTAGGTTGCGTGCCAGCAGATCCATCGCGGCCATACGCACGGCAACGCCCATTTCGACCTGTTCTTGGATCACACTCCGGTTGATGTCATCGGCAAGCGTGCCATCAATTTCGACGCCGCGGTTCATCGGGCCGGGGTGCATGACGATCGCATCATCCTTGGCCAATGCCAGTTTTTCAGCATCTAGCCCGTAGCGGTGATAGAACTCGCGCTCGGATGGGATAAACCCGCCGTCCATGCGTTCCTTTTGAAGGCGCAACATCATCACAACATCGACGTCTTTCAGCCCCTCGTTCATGTCGTCGTACACTTCGACGCCGAATTCAGAGATTTGCGATGGCATCAAAGTCGGTGGGCCAATCAGGCGAATGCGGTTCTCCATCTTGCCGAGCAGCATGATGTTCGACCGTGCGACACGGCTGTGGGAAATATCGCCGCAGATCGCGATGTTCAGCCGGTGCAGTCGCCCTTTGGCGCGGCGAATGGTCAATGCATCCAGCAAGGCCTGTGTAGGGTGTTCGTGTTTACCGTCACCGGCATTCAGCACGGCGCAATTCACTTTTTGGGCCAGCAGATCAACCGCACCGGAATGCGGATGGCGCACGATCAGCAAATCAGGGTGCATCGCATTCAGCGTGAGAGCCGTGTCGACCAGCGTCTCACCCTTTTTGATGGATGAGGCCTGCATCGACATGTTCATCACATCGGCACCCAGTCGCTTGCCAGCAATCTCGAACGAGGCTTGGGTGCGTGTCGAGTTTTCAAAAAACATATTGATCTGCGTCAGACTGGCAAGCGCGGTGCTGCGCTTGGATCTGCTGCGATTTAGCCGCGCGTAGTCATCGGCCAGATCAAGGATGGAATTGATTTCATCGGGTCCAAGATGTTCGATCCCCAACAGATGCCTGCCTCGTATCGTCATGCCGTCTCCCTCGCAAAACTCTTGGGCTTATAGAAACGACTGCCGATTGAGGCAAGCCATTGCAGGGATTTACCTCTGTGCGTGGACGACTTAGGTTTGCGGCATGGACTCTGCAGAGAACTTTTGGGATCATGTTGCGATGCTTGGCTGGCAGGTCGAGCTGGGCGTGGATGAGGCGACACTAGATGCGCCCGTGAACCGCTATGAGATCCCCGCAGCGGCCCCCAAGGTCGAGACACAGCCCGTAGAACTGCCCAAGGCAAAGGCCACGCCACCGCCTGCCGCGGCCGCGCCGGACCCTGTGGCGTTGGCCAACGAGGCAGTGAACGCTGCGCGTTTGGCAGCGCAGAACGCTACATCGATTGAAACCCTGACCGAGACGGTGAACGCATTTGAGCATTGCGAGCTCAAACGTGGTGCGCGCTCGACGCTTCTTGGGGTCGGTGCGGCATCTGCCCCTGTTATGATAATTGGCGAGCCGCCCAACCGTGACGAAGACCGCGAGGGCCGTGCTTTCGTTGGTGCTGCGGGACAATTGCTTGACCGGATGCTCGCCGCGATTGGGCGTGATCGCAACGCGACTGACCCCGAGACCGGTGTGTTTGTAGCAAGCGTCATGCCCTGGCGGCCCCCCAATCGGGACCCGAATGCGACCGAACTGGCTATGACAATGCCGTTCCTCGAGCGGTTGGTCGAATTGGTCGACCCCAAAATTGTCATCTTGATGGGCAACGTTTCGTGTCAGGCCGCGCTGGGGCGCAACGGGATTACACGTCTCAGAGGGCAATGGCTAACAGGGTTCAATCGCCCCGTTCTGCCCATGTTTAACCCCGAGTTTTTATTGCGGACACCAGCGGCCAAGCGTGAGGCATGGCATGATCTGTTGATGGTAAAGGCAAAACTGAATGAGCGTTGAGCGTGAATTTATAGCTGTACGGATTGCTGTGCTGACAGTGTCCGATAGCCGTAGCTTGGACCAAGATAAGTCGGGCCAAACGCTGGTCGACCGGTTGTTTGATGCGGGTCATTCGCTTGCCGCGCGTGCCATTCTACCTGACGAGCGGTCCGAAATCGCGGATCAGCTGAGAACATGGTGCGCTGACCCCTTGATTGATGTCGTGATTTCGACGGGGGGCACTGGGCTGACGGGGCGCGATGTGACTGTCGAGGCTCACCGCGACGTCTATGAAAAAGAGATTGATGCGTTTGGCACAGTCTTTACCCATGTCTCGATGGCAAAGATCGGAACATCAGCAGTTCAAAGTCGCGCGACGGGCGGCGTGGCTCATGGAACCTATTTGTTTGCATTGCCCGGATCACCGGGTGCTTGCCGCGACGCTTGGGACGGTATTTTGGTGCACCAACTCGATTATCGGCACAAACCCTGTAACTTTGTTGAGATTTTTCCGCGTTTGACTGAAAAACAGCGACGGAAATAGTAAGTTGACGCGTTCAAGGTGTGGTCGGATCGATTTCCGGAACTAGGTTGAGCTCAATAGCTAGGTTGGGATCCAAAGGACGGCTCAATGAGATTTCTAAAACGTAGTATTTTCGGTGTATTTCTGTTGTTCGCGACGCTGAGTTTGCTTGCACTCGCCGGAAATATGATCCGTGGCGCGGTCCAAGACCGTATGTCCCAAGAGCAACGTGATCGCCCACAGCGTGAACGGGTCTTTGCCGTGAATGTCATTACCTACGAGCCAACCGAAGTTGTGCCTCGCATGACGGTCTTTGGCCAAGTGCAAAGTCGACGCAGCCTCGAATTGCGCAGTGCCGTTGGCGGCACTGTCGTCGAGGTTGGTGCGGGCGTCGAGGATGGCGGCGCAGTTTCTGAGGGTGACCTTTTGCTTCGGATTGATCCCGTGGATGCAGAAACAGCCTTGGCTCGTGTGCGCGCCGATCAGCTCGAAGCCGAGGCAGATTTGCGCGATGCAGAGCGCACGCTTGTTTTGTCCCAAGATGAATTGGAATCTGCTGAAGATCAGGCGCGGCTGCGTGAAAATGCATTCGAACGGCAACAAGATTTGCAAGCGCGTGGCGTGGGCACAGCGACTGCCGTTGAGACCGCAGAGCTCGCGGCATCGTCCGCGCGGCAAACGGTGCTGGCTCGTCGCAGTGCGATTGCACAGGCTGAGACCCGTATTGATCAGGCCCGGACCCAACTGGCCCGAGTCGCGATCAGCCTGACCGAAGCCACTCGCGATTTGGAAAATACCGAAATCCAAGCCGAATTTGACGGTATCCTAAGCGGCGTTTCCATTGTCCAAGGCGGCCGAGTTGGCGCGAACGAGGTGCTGGGTAGATTGATTGACCCAAGCGAGCTTGAGGCGGCATTCCGTATCTCGACAGAACAATACACGCGGCTGCTGAATGATGCGGGCACTCTCGTGTCGTCGCCGCTGCAAATAGTGCTGAACGTTGGTGGCATCGACTTGATTACATCGGGCCGCATTGATCGCGAAAGCGCCGAGGTTGGTGATGGTCAAACAGGACGTTTGTTATTTGCAACTTTGTCGACCACGGCGGGTTTTCGCGCCGGTGATTTTGTTTCCGTTTTGATCGACGAGCCGGCACTACAACGTGTCGCCCAGCTACCAGCGACTGCATTGGGTGCAGACGGCACTGTTCTAGCGGTCAAAGATGATGAACGGCTCGAAGAGATAGAGGTCACATTGCTGCGCCGTCAGGGTGATGATGTGATTGTCCAAGGTCGCGGCCTCAGGGCGCGCATGGTTGTTAGCGAACGCTCACCGCTTCTTGGGGCTGGGATCAAGGTCAGGGCGCTGGGCGCCGAGGACGCTACAATTCCTGACGCGCCTGCGATGGTCGAACTTACCTCGCAGCGTCGCGAGAAACTGATTGCCTTTGTCGAAGGTAACAACCGTATGCCGGCCGAGGCCAAAGCGCGGGTGATTTCCCAACTGGAACAGGATGAGGTGCCCGCTCAAATGATCGAACGCATTGAATCCCGTATGGGGAGCTAACGAATGGCCAAGACGATGCGATCACCCTCAGGAATTTTGTCCTACTTTGTCCGACACCGCACTGCGGCCAACCTGTTGTTGGTTGTCATGCTTGCCGCAGGACTGGCGGCCTTTCCCAAAATGCGGGCCCAGTTTTTCCCAGACGTCGTTGTCGACACGGTCACCGTGAGCGTTGCTTGGGATGGGGCTGGGGCCGAAGATGTTGATGCGGCCATCGTTCAAATTCTTGAGCCGGCCCTATTGTCTGTAGACGGGGTCGAAAGCTCCTCTGCCGTTTCGCGCGAAGGCAGCGGGTCGATTTCATTGGATTTCGAACCGGGCTGGGACGTGGATCGTGGCGCGGCCGACATTGAAAAGGCGGTCGAAGCCATTCGCACACTGCCGGTTGATGCCGAAGACCCTCAAGTGCGTCGCGGTGTCTGGCGCGACCGTGTTACGGACGTGGTCATCACCGGTCCGGTTGCTGTTGAACAACTGGGCCGCTTTGTCGACGAACTGACCACACGGCTCTTTGCTGCGGGTGTCACGCGTACAACTATTCGCGGTGTTGCAGCCCCATCAACCCTGATCGAAGTACCGTCTCTTTCGTTGATCCAACATGATGTCACTATGGCGCAGATTGCTGATGCAATCGCCGCCGAAGCGGACGCTGACCCCGCGGGTGATGTATCGGGTGCACAGCGCGTTCGAACGGGTGTCGAAAAACGCACCGCCGATGAAATCTCCAGCATTGTATTGCGGATCAATGATGATGGATCGGCGCTGACGATTGGTGATTTGGCGCAGATTGATCAACAGGGCATCGACCGCGTAGACGCCTATTTTGTCGATGATAACCCTGCAATGACTTTGCGCGTGGACCGTTCCGATCAAGGGGATGCGATCGATATTCAGGCGGTTGTCCAACAGGTCGCGGATGAAATGCAGGCGACACTGCCAGATGGGGTCGAAATTGATCTGATCCGCGCACGAGCCGAGTATATCACGGGCCGTTTGAACCTTTTGCTGGACAACGGTCTGGTGGGGCTCGCCCTTGTGGTGACGCTGCTTTTCTTGTTCTTGAATGCGAGAACGGCGTTTTGGGTCGCCGCAGGTATTCCTGTCGCAATGCTCAGTGCGATTGCGTTGATGTATGTGGCAGGGCTGACAATCAACATGATCTCTCTGTTTGCTTTGATCATCACACTCGGGATTGTTGTGGACGATGCTATTGTTGTGGGGGAACACGCTGATTTCAGGGTGAAGAACCTAGGCGAGACACCGGTGCAGGCAGCAGAAAACGCCGCGCGCCGCATGTTCACCCCAGTGTTCTCAGCGACACTGACGACAATCATCGCCTTCTTTGGCTTGGTTGCGATCGGAGGCCGGTTTGGAGATTTGATCGCCGACATTCCGTTCACGGTTATCGTCGTGCTGATCGCCTCGTTGATCGAGTGCTTTCTTATTTTGCCAAACCACATGAGCCACGCGATTGCCCATTCCGCCAAAGAACACTGGTACGATTGGCCATCACGCAAGGTGAACATCGGTTTTGAATGGGTGCGTGACCGCTTGTTCCGTCCGTTCATGGCGGGGGTCATTTGGGCACGCTACCCAGTGCTTGCAGGTGTGATCTTGGTCTTGTCGTCCCAAGCCGCACTCTTTGTTCGGGGCGATGTGCAGTGGCGGTTCTTTAACTCGCCCGAGCAAGGCTCTGTAACGGGTAACTTTGCAATGGCGCCTGGAGCGACACGCGAAGATACGCTGGACATGATGCGTGAATTCCAACGTGCGACCGAAGCGTTGGGTGAAGAGTATGCCGAACGCCACGGGCGCAATCCTCTTGATTTTGTGATGGCACAAATTGGCGGTAACTCGGGTCGTGGCCTTGCTGGAATCGACGGCAAAGATAATGACCTGTTGGGCGGTATTTCGATCGAGCTGATTGATGCGGACCTGCGACCCTATTCGTCGTTTGCCTTTGTTGGCGAGCTACAAGACGCCGTGCAAAGGCACCCTTTGGTCGAGACGATCAGCTTTCGCAGTTGGCGGGGTGGCCCAGGGGGTGATGCGCTGGATGTCCAGATTTACGGTGCGGACGCCACAACTTTGAAAGAAGCGGCAGAAACGCTCAAAACCAACCTTTCGCAGTTTTCCGAGGTTTCGGCCCTCGAAGACAGTTTGGCCTATGACAAAGAGGAACTGATCCTTGATCTAACGCCTCAGGGTCAGGCGCTGGGCTTTACCATTGATCAGTTGGGGCGTGTCTTGCGGAACCGGTTGAATGGGATCGAGGCTGCGACCTATCCAGACGGCCCACGGTCGGCAACGATCCGAGTGGAGCTGCCTGCGGGCGAGTTGACCTCGGACTTTTTGGACCGCACGCAAATGCGCACTGATATAGGGATTTATGTCCCGCTTGCAGATATTGTGTCTGTGGATCGCAGAACGGGGTTTTCGACGGTGCGCCGCGAAAACGGTCTTCAGCTGATTTCTGTGACAGGTGATTTGTCCGAGGATGATCCGGCCCGCGCCGAGGCCGTGATGCAAGCCATCGAAGAAGAGATACTGCCCGAACTCGAAAGCCTTCACGGCGTGACAACAAACTTGTCTGGGCTAAGCGAGCAGTCAGATGCGTTTTTGAATGATGCACGTATGGGGCTGATCTTTTGCCTGACAGGGATTTTCCTGACACTGGCGTGGATTTTCAGCAGCTGGACACGACCGCTTGTCGTTATGGCGATTATTCCATTTGGGCTGGTCGGGACGATCTATGGTCACGCTCTTTGGGACGTGCCGCTTAGCATGTTTACCGTTGTGGGGTTGATCGGGATGACAGGGATCGTGATCAACGATTCAATCGTCTTGGTCACGACCATTGACGAATATGCCGAAGAACGCGGCATTGTGCCTGCGATCATTGATGGGGCGGCGGACCGACTGCGGCCGGTGATGTTGACGACTTTGACAACAGTTTTGGGTCTAGCGCCTCTGTTGTACGAACGGTCCTCGCAGGCGCAGTTCCTCAAGCCGACGGTGATTACTCTGGTTTATGGCTTGGGCTTTGGAATGATCCTTGTTCTGCTAGTGGTGCCGGCATTGATGGCTATGCAGATGGACGTCCAACGCCAGATTGCAGCCGCGAAACGTGCACTCGGGCGACCTGCTCGGGCGGGTCATGCGGGTTGGGTTAGTGTGGTCGCAACAGGTATTGGCGCTGCACTCTTTGCTGTGTTGGTTTTGCCGCATGCAATCTTGGGCACAGCATTGCCGTTTGTAGCCGCGCAGCTGCCGATCGCTGCGGGTGGTATCACAGCGGCTATCGGGACGTTCCTAGGGATCTTTGCAATCGTGTTGTTTGTGATGTTTGTGATCGGCGCTGCGCTGAATGCGCGTCACGTCAACAAACGCAGCGTGGCGTAACTTAGCCGCCCGTACAGCCGCGGATGTCGACCATTTGATTGCCACCAAATACGCTAATCCGAACGTTTGAACGATCCACAGCAAAGGCTGCCTGATCTACGTTAATCAGTACGCTGGTTGCCGTCAGCATATTGCCAGACCGGCTTGTTTGCGGCTCGGATACCCAAATTTTGGGGTCGCCAACTTCGATCACGGCTTCTTCGTCCCGACCGGTAGATGGCATTTCAATCGTAGCAGTCAGGTGCAGGCCGTCGTCCAACGGATCAAAACGACAGGTGACGGCGCCAACATTGCCCTCGCGGCTGGTCATAGGCCGATCCAAGAGGGCGGCTGTGATTGTGCCATCGCGCGCGCCCGTGGGTGGCAAAACAGCATCAAAATCCAAAGACATCGGCATGCAGATTTCGTCGCAAACACCGATATGGATCTGACCAGAGACGCGGACATCAGCCCCAGTTGTCTGGGGTGTGACCTGAACAGGAATGACGACCTGTTCTGAATAGCCAATCGACCGCATCCCATTGTCATGGAAAACTTCGGGCATGGGCCAGTGAAATTGCACGCCGTGCAGGTTTTGCGACCCATTCCATTCAAAGGATGGCGGGATACCCGCGTCACCCGGTGCGCGCCAGTAGGTCTTCCAGCCTGGATCAAGCGTGAGCCGGATCGCGGCCATATGGGTGCCATCACTTGCCCGCCATCCTTCGATCACATCCAGATGTACCGGATCATCAAAAGGTGTCGCCATCACAGATGTGGCGGTGGCGCAGGCTGCTGCGCAGGACAAGAGAATCGCTTTGTTCATAAGGGCAATCTATGCACTACGAGCCGAAGGGAAAGTCACGTTCCAGCGAGAACCATGTCATAACCCGCTTGCACGCGCTGCCGATGCATCACATCCTAACGAAATGGAACATGATCTGACAGGTCAGCTTTTGATTGCGATGCCGGGGATGGGCGACCCCCGCTTTGACCATTCGGTCGTTTATCTTTGCGCACATTCCGAACAGGGCGCGATGGGGTTGATGATCAACAAACCTGCGCCATCGGTCAGCTTAGGTGACATGCTCGAGCGGCTTGAGATCGAAAATTCAGCAGGTGCGCGGCACATCGTGCATTTTGGTGGGCCGGTCGAAATGGCGCGCGGGTTTGTGTTGCATAGCACGGACTATCAGTCCGAAGGCTCGACCTTGATGGTGGACGATCATTTCTCGATGACGGGAACTGTGGATATCCTAGAAAGCATCGCAAACGGCACAGGTCCTTCACGTGCAATGGTGGCTTTGGGTTATGCTGGCTGGGGTCCTGGTCAGATCGAGGATGAAATGGCTGCGAACGGGTGGTTGTTGGCGCCAGCGGTTCCCGATCTTGTGTTTGACGGGGCTGATGAAACCAAATGGATCGATGTTCTCAAACAAATCGGAATTGACCCGATTATGCTGTCAGCCTCGGCGGGGCGGGCCTAGCTAGGGGCGAGGGGCCGCCGCGCGGCGCAGCCTATCGTTGATTGCAGCACCTAAGCCGTGTTCAGGGATTGGCGCCACTGCGATTGCTGTCGCTCCCATGGCGTCCAGTTCGTGCAGCCGCCGAAACAGCACACGTGCGGCTTCAACCAAATCACCGGTTTCTGAGAGCGTGAGATCGCCTGTGACATCCCCAAAGCCCAGAAGTATTTCGTCGCCGATCGCGTGGTTCGCGTTCAATCGCACGCGTCCTTTTGGAGCGTAGTGCGATGCAAGCTGACCTGGTGCAGCGAGTGTCGCGGGGCTAGTGTCGAACCCGATCGGCCGATCTAAAACGGCTTCAATTTCAGAGACGGGCAGACCGCCTTGGCGCAACAACATTGGCGTATCCACGCAAGAGATGATCGTAGATTCGACACCGACAGATGACGCGCCTGCCTCTATAACCGCGTCGATACGACCGTCTAAGCCATCAATCACATGGTCGGGCGTTGTCGCACTGATCCGTCCTGATGGATTGGCTGAGGGCGCTGCAATTGGCCCACCAAAGGCTGCCAATAAATCGCGTGTAACAGGGTGGCGCGGCACGCGGATCGCCACTGTGTGCAATCCCGCAGTCACCAGCGAGGCGATAACTGCATCTGGTCGTAGCGGCAGAACCAGCGTCAATGGACCGGGCCAAAATGTGGCGGCTAGAACTTCCGCCACATCCGAAAAGACCGCAAAATGCCGTGCGTGCGAAACATCCGCGACATGAACAATCAAAGGGTTAAAGCTGGGTCGTCCTTTGGCCTCGTAAATGCCCGCGCAGGCCGTACCATTGCGAGCGTCTGCACCCAAACCGTAAACGGTTTCCGTTGGCAGTGCGACCAAACCCCCCGCTTGCAACAACGCAGCAGCCCGGGAGATACTGAGTTCTGTTACGTCAAGGCGTTCGGTTTTCTTAGGTTGCATGTTATGACGCGGCGTCCAAGTTGCGGGCGGTAGGAACGGTGTCCTACCAATGGTTTCAACCCCATACCGTCCGCGTTGGCGCTTGCCAAGTTTTGGCTGCCCGCACCCGACCAAGGAGAATACTATGCCGTATCGTGCACCCGTTCAGGACTACCGGTTTTTGATGGATCACGTTGTTGGTTTTCCGGCTGTTGCGGCAACGGATCGCTTCTCTGAGGCGACGACCGATATGGCAGATGCGATTCTGACCGAAGCCGGCAAGCTATGTGACGATGTTTTGGCCCCGTTGAACCGCAACGGTGACCTGCATCCCGCAGTGTTGGAAAACGGTATTGTACGCACATCGCCTGGCTTTTCTGACGGATACGCGGCCATTGCTGAAGGTGGCTGGATCGGCATCTCTGCTGATCCGGAGTTCGGCGGCATGGCCCTGCCGATGACATTGACCACAGCTGTCAACGAAATGATGGCCTCGGCCTGTTTGTCGTTGCAGCTGAACCCGTTGATGACCCAAGGCCAGATCGAAGCACTGGAGCATCATGCCAGTGACGCAATCAAAGAGCTGTATCTGCCCAAGCTGATTTCTGGCGAATGGTGCGGGACAATGAACCTGACCGAACCACAGGCGGGCTCGGACGTTGGTGCTCTCCGGTCCAAGGCTGAACCGAACGGCGACGGCACATTCAAGATCAGTGGCCAAAAGATTTATATCAGCTGGGCAGACAATGATTTTACGGAAAACGTCTGCCACCTTGTTTTGGCGCGTCTTCCGGATGCGGTGGATGGGGTTAAAGGGATCAGCCTGTTTATGGTGCCCAAGCGCATCCCCGATGAAAATGGTGCGCCGGGTGTCGCGAACTCTCTTCGTGTGGTCAGTCTAGAGCACAAAATGGGTCTGCACGGCTCGCCGACCGCCGTAATGGAATATGACAACGCAGTGGGCTGGCTGATCGGTGAGGAACATGCCGGACTAGCAGCGATGTTCACAATGATGAACAACGCCCGTCTCGGTGTTGGGGTTCAGGGTGTCGGTGTGGCCGAAGGCGCGTATCAGCACGCAGTGACCTATGCGATGGACCGCAAACAGGGCAAAGCATCAGGTGCTGGCACAATCATTGAACATGCTGATGTGCGCCGGATGCTGGCGTCGATGAAGACCGATATTTTTGCGGCACGTGGCATCGCATTGTCCTGTGCCGTGGCGATCGATATGGAACAGGCGACAGGTGATGTTGAATGGCGCGACCGCGCTGCGTTTTTGACCCCGATTGCCAAGGCCTTTGGCACAGAAGTCGGCATGGACGTGTCGCACCAAGGTATTCAGGTGCACGGCGGCATGGGCTTTATCGAAGAAACGGGCGCGGCGCAGTATTCACGCGATGTGCGCGTCACCGCGATCTACGAGGGTACCAATGGTATCCAAGCGATGGATCTGGTCGCCCGCAAAATGATGGATGGTGGCGAGGCTGCGATGCGTCTGCTTGATGAAATCGAGCAAGCTGCTGAAACGGCCAAAGCCACGTTCCCAGTGTTGGCTGAACAGGTTTGGTCTGCGGCCGAAACACTCCGTGAGACGACAGAATGGTTGGTTTCGCAGACGGATATGAACGACAGATTTTCGGGCGCGGTGTCCTATTTGATGGGATTTGCTCGCGTCATGGGGGCGCATATTCACCTGACGGCTGCGATGCAGGGTGATGCCACGCGTGTGAAAATGGCCGAGTTTTATATTCGCCGTTTGTTGCCCGAGCATGTATCCTATCTCGCACAGGCACGAGACGGAGCAGACGCCATTATGGAATTCACGAACGAAGAACTGGTGGCGTGACAGAAACCACCCGCAAAGGCCTAAATTATCCTTGGGACACGCCGCCTGACACAGGTTCTGCAATCGAAGTCGCCGATGGTGTCTTGTGGATGCGCCTGCCTCTACCAATGGCGCTGGATCATGTGAACGTCTACGCCTTGGACGAAGGCGATTGCTGGACTGTCATTGACACTGGTTTTGACAGCGGCCGGACCCGCGCGATCTGGCAGCGTCTGTTGGATGGACCATTGGGCGGCAAGCCTGTCAGCCGAATTATTGGAACCCACCATCATCCCGATCACATCGGATTGGCAGGGTGGTTTCAATCAATGGGCGCGACACTATGGGCGACCCGCACGACTTGGCTGTTTTCCCGCATGCTGATGCTGGATGCTCAGGATCGACCGACGCCTGAGACGCTGGCGTTCTGGCAGCAGTCTGGCATGGATCCGGCGATCTTGGCCAAACGCCGTGAAGAACGCCCCTTTAATTTTGCCGATGTTGTCCACCCGATGCCTGTTGGGTTTCAGCGGATTCAACAGGATGACGTGATCGAGATGGGCGGGCGGTCATGGGATGTTCATATTGGCAACGGGCATTCCCCCGAGCATGCCGTGTTTTTCAGTCGTGACGATAATTTGGTCATTGCTGGTGATCAAATCCTGCCATCTATCAGCCCAAACATCGGGGTCTACGCGACCGAACCAATGGCAGACCCTTTGGCGGAATGGCTCGAAGCATGTGAACGATTTGCGGAGCTCGCGCGGCCTGATCACCTCGTGCTTGGCGGTCACAAATTGCCGTTTACGGGTATGCCTACACGCATGTGTCAATTGATCGACAACCACCATGGTGCGCTCAAACGGTTGCTGAAACACCTTGAGACCCCGCAAACGGCCGCTGGATGTTTCCCGCCACTGTTCAAGCGAAGGATTGGTGACAGTGAATATGGATTGGCGTTGGTCGAGGCCGTCGCACATCTAAATCATTTGATGCACCTTGGTCAGGTGACCCGCGAAATGTCGCCGGATGGTGCATGGCTCTGGCAAACCAGCCGCGCCTAAACGCCGCAATCGGCTTGCCATTCGGATCACTTGGGCGCAGCTTGGCGCAAACCGCTAGTTCAAAGAGGCCCGCCATGTCCGACCCCATCGCCACGTCTGCAGAAGCGCTCGAAGCGGACGCGATCCCGCGTGTTCATGACGTGCATGCAGACGACCAGACAGCCCAAACATCACAGTCTGTTCCCGACAAGCTCAAGCAACCTGTTTCAAAGAAGTCGCCGGCCCAGTGGGCCTATGAAAGACTGATAATCTACATCCAGAACTTTGAAAAACAGCTGGATAATGAACATGAGATCGCCATGGGGTTTACCGGTGGTAATGCAGGCGTTGTTCGGATCGAAGGTATGGGGTTCTATGACCCAGACATCGTGACCTTTTATGGCACAGACGGTGAGGGGGCAAAAACCCAGTTGATCCAACATGTCAGCCAACTGAATGTCATGCTTCGTGCATTGCCCAAAAATATTGACCAAGAGGTGCCTAATCGGATCGGATTCCGGTTGGCCGAAGACCTAGAAGACGCCGCGGATCCGTCAGTGTGACGTGACAGGCTGATCTGAATCAGCTAAGACGCCGCAAACCTATAAACTGGAGGCAGATATGTCTGACCACAAACACGGCGAAATGGACACTAAGGTTCAAGAAAAGACCTTTGACGGTTTCATCAAATTCACCACTTGGTCCGTTGTGATCATTGTTGCGATCCTCGTCTTTCTGGCACTGATCGGTACTTAAAAATTGTCATGGGGGCCGCTATGAAAAGACGTTTCTTTATGATGGCCGCGCCGATGGCTCTGGCCTCTTGTGCCTCTGAGGCTGTCTGGGCCCCTGACGAATTGGTCCAGCGCAATATCTACCGCCATAATGGTCCACCCCGTTTGACGCTGTTCACTGTGCTGAACGTTGGGTCCAACAACGGTGCCCATAGTGGTCTGATGGTAAATGGATCGCAGCGTGTAATTTTTGATCCTGCTGGGACCTTTGCACACCCGACCATCCCAGAACGCAACGACGTTGTGATCGGTGCGCGTCCGCGGATCGTCGATTACTACACAGATTACCATGCCCGCGAGACGTACTATATCGTTGTGCAAGAGGTTGATGTGTCTGCCGCAGTTGCTGAACAAGCTCTGCAGATGGTGATGACCAACGGACCTGTCGCCAAGGCAAATTGCACACGTTCGATTTCAACAATTCTGGCGCAACTGCCTGGTTTTGAAAGCATCGGTGTTTCGTGGTTCCCGGGTGGTTTGATGGAAGACTTTGCGCGCATCCCGAATGTTCGTGCCCGAGAGATTTTTGACAACGACTCTGACAACAATGTTGGGGTCTTGGATAAGATCCAAAACGGCTAGTCGACCAGTGCTAGCATGACGCCCAATGTCACCGCACCGCCTAAAACGGCGATGACGACGTTGCGTGTTTTGTAAGCCAGCGCAAAGGTCACGATCGCAGCTATTCCTCTGGCAAGATCAGGTTCACCGCCCGTCGCTGCGGGCCATAGGACCAAGGGTGCGACAAGGCCCGGTAGAATGGCAACGGCCGTATAGCGCAGGTGCTGGATCACCCATGCGGGAAGGGGCCTGTTCCCCCAGATCAGCAAGAAAGAGGTCCTGATCAAATACGTACCGATCCCGAGCAGGATGATGATCGTCCAGATTTGCGTATTGGTATAAATCATGTTCGTCGCGCCACCCAGTTTTCAACCTGAACGCCGACGATCATGGCCAAGATCGCGGCGACCATCAGGCCCGAGTTATAAGGCAAGGTCCACAGCATCAGCGTCCCTGCTGCGGAAACAAAGGCAGCCGCAACATGTGGCAAAGTCCGAAGCATCGGCCCGACAAGCGCCAAGAACGTCAAAGCCACGGCAAA
Source organism: Thalassobium sp. R2A62 (assembly GCF_000161835.1). GTDB lineage: Bacteria > Pseudomonadota > Alphaproteobacteria > Rhodobacterales > Rhodobacteraceae > Thalassobium. The sequence continues at coordinate 2,070,162 of NZ_GG697169.2, read as the reverse complement.
ATCGATAGGGATACTGGCCGGGATTGCCTGACCGACGAATGCACCAACAAAGGTCGCGATATACCAGACAATCCAAACCGGCAGGGCGCATCCAAGATAGTATTGGATTTTGGTCTGCCATGTGGTGTCTGGATTTTCCTCGAACTCGACGATTCCAACCGCATAGCTGTTATCGACGAGAATATAAGCCGCCCATGCACGATGCCAAAAAGGAGCGTCCTTGAGGTGCGGCGTCAGCGCGGCGGAATACATCGCCATGCGCATGTTGACCGCCAATCCTGCCATCAAAACCATTGCGACCGGTGCGGCGTCTTGCATCTGTGATAGGGCCGCAAACTGAGCGGCACCCGCGATTACAAGCAGGCTCATCACGATGACTTGATAGACATCCAACCCAGCCTCAGTCGCAAGTACCGCAAACAACAGGCCAAAGGGTCCGGCCCCTAGAACAAACGGCATCCCGTCGCCAAAGCCGCGCCAAAAGTCCGATTTCGCGGTGGAGGATGTCATCATGTCGTCCTAGTGTAGCTCTTAACCTGCCTAGCCTAGCTGCCCCGAGGGTTCAAATGCCACCTGTAGATACGTCAAAAATGTTGATCGCACCTGACCTCGCTCGCGCTGGACTGACGCGTCATGTCTCAGGGGTGGATCACAATGGGGAGCGGATCGATCTGGCTGTGGTCGAAGAACGTCCGTTGACGATCTATCTGAATGGCCAAGAAATTGTCACGGCCATGACGATTGGTGATTATCCCGAATATCTCGCGCTTGGGTTTTTGCGCAACCAAGGCATGTTGTCAGATGGCGAAGACGTGACCGGCATCGATTATGACGAAGAGCTGGAAACGGTTGTCGTTCGCACCGCGAGCCAGACCACTTACGAGGACAAGCTGAGCAAGAAAACCCGCACCAGCGGCTGTGCCGTTGGCACCGTCTTTGGCGATATGATGGAAGGGATTGATCAGGTTGCTCTGCCGCAGACCCAAGTGCGCACCTCGGATCTCTATGCGCTTGCTCATCAAATCAACCAAATGCCCAGCCTCTATCTGACAGCCGGTGCGATCCACGGCACCGTTCTGTGTCAGGCGGATCAACCGCTGGTTTATATGGAGGACGTTGGTCGCCACAACGCCGTTGATAAAATCGCAGGCTGGATGCTGTCCACAGGGGCGTCAGCAGGTGACAAAACGCTCTATACGACGGGGCGTTTGACGTCTGAAATGGTGATCAAGACTGCGATGATGGGCATTCCTGTTTTGGCGTCACGGTCTGGGTTTACCGCGTGGGGCGTCGAGATCGCGCAACGGGTTGGACTGACCTTGATTGGGCGGATGCGTGGGCAGCGTTTCGTTTGCTTGTCGGGTGCGGACCGGCTGGTTCGCGATGTAGACCCCAGTACAGTGCCGTCAGAACCCAAAAAGTCATCGCGAAAAGGGGCGCGCACATGACCCAGTACAATCTGACCTATGGCGGTGACCCCAAGATTATCAAAGAAGGTATGGCAAAAGGCGGTCAGCTCATCTTCACAGGTTTTGCGCGCGCTTTGCCCCATCTCTCCAGCATGGTGCAGTATTTCTTTGCGCCGATCGGCGGCATGATGACGATCTTTGCGATCCTTTTTGCTCTCGGTGTCGGTGACCCTTTTCAAAGCTGGCTTGCTCTGACGGTTATGCCATTTGCTCTTGCTTTTCTGCTGCTCGGCTATGCGATCTATTCCAAAATGGCGGTCTTTTCGGCTCGGTCCAGTTTCGGTCAAAGCAGTGCGTTGACAATCGATGCCTCAGGGCTTGTTTTGACGACAGAGCATAGCACGTGGACCACCGGATGGGCCGATGTTGAGGCAGTGACACGATCAAAGAACACGGTCGGATTTTTGATTTCGGCAATTGTGATCCCGGTTCCTGCCACAGCGTTTGACGACATAGATCAAGCCGAGGCCGAAATCCGCGAATGGTGGGCCGCAGCGCATGGAGCGTCGTCATGAGGCAACCCCTTGGCGTTATTCTGGCTGGCGGATTGGCGCGGCGCATGGGCGGCGGTGACAAAGGGTTGATCCCTCTCGTGGGCCGTCCGCTGTTGTCTCATGTGATTGATCGGCTTGAGCCGCAGGTGGCTGGGCTCGCCTTGAATGCAAACGGCGATCCGGCCCGATTTGACGACTTCAATTTGCCAGTGCTCGCGGACAGCATTGATGGGTTCGCTGGCCCGCTGGCTGGTGTTTTGGCCGGGCTTGATTGGGCCGCATCACAGGGCGTGGACACGATCGTCACGGCGGCGGCTGATTCGCCGTTCTTTCCTTGTGATCTCGTGCCACAGCTTCAACTTGCGGCAGACCTCGACGCTGCCGAGATTGTGTTGGCAGAAACATCCGATGGCAGGCATCCGACCTTTGGTCTGTGGCCTACAGCATTGCGCGATGACCTGCGCGCGGCTCTGACGGGCGGCTTGCGCAAAGTTGTCGCTTGGACGGACGCACATCCCAGCACGACAGCGTTGTTCCCTGCTGGCGATCTGGATCCATTCTTTAACATTAACACGCCCCAAGATCTGGCCCGTGCCAAGGCTGCTTTATGAAAATCTTTGGCGTGGTCGGATACAAAAATGCGGGCAAGACCGGGCTCATGGAGCGACTGGTCACCGAAATCACCGGACGCGGTTTGAGCGTCTCGACGATTAAACATGCGCATCATCATTTCGACGTAGACCAACCGGGCAAAGACAGTCACCGCCACCGTTTTGCCGGCGCGTCCCAAGTGCTGCTCGCGTCATCAAAACGTTGGGCGCTGATGACCGAGCTTCGGGAGGATGCCGAACCGGTTCTCGATAGCTTATTGGCCGAACTGGCACCCGTCGATCTGGTGCTGATCGAAGGGTACAAGAACGATCCGCATCCCAAGATCGAAGCGATCCGCGCTGAGAATGATCACCCCCTTATTCATGCGACGGACAGCCATGTTGCCGCTGTGGCATCGGACGTACCCATCGAAACGATACTTGCGCAGTTCGACCTAAATGATACGGCGGCCATTGCTGACTTTATCCTTTCACAGGTGGGGCTATGACATTCGATACCGTTGTCATGGTGGATTGGTCGGGTGGCAATGATACAGGCGCTGCCCCCACCAAAGACGCGATTTGGGCTGCGGTTGCACGCGATGGCCAGACAGCGGAGCCGATGTATTTTCGCAATCGCATGGTTTTCGAAGAGTGGATCGACAACCTTTTGAAGGTCGAAGCACAGGACAGTCGCCGGACGCTCGTCGGGTTCGACTTTGCCTTTGCTTATCCAATTGGGTTTGCCGAGCATTTGACAGGATCAGACGATCCGCTTGCCGTTTGGGATTGGTTCGAAGAGCGCGTGAAAGATACGCCCGACGCCAATAATCGCTGTGACATTGCAAACGATCTCAACGCCCAGTTTGGCGAGACCGGCCCATTTTGGGGCCTGCCCAACGACGCAGACTATCCACACCTCACGGCCAAAAAATCTGATCGTACTCAACAACCGTTTCCCGAATTTAGACGTGTCGAGCAACAGGCCCGCGGGACGTTTAGCGCGTGGCAGCTCTTTTATAACGGTGCGGTTGGTAGTCAGATCATCATGGGGCTGCCTGTTCTGTCGCGATTGCGCAAATCTCATGCGGTGTCAGTTTGGCCGTTTCAAAAGCTGGACAACCCAATTGTCTTTGCTGAAATTTGGCCGTCGCTCTTCGCGGATGACATTGCAGCGACAACGCCAGAAAACGGCATCAAAGACGCGCATCAGATGTCCTATCTTGCGCGCAAGTTTAGCCAGATGCCTGCCGCGGAGTTGGCAACTTTGATGGATATGCCACCCGATTCAGAGGGCTGGATTTTGGGTGTGCCGCCAGTGGCCAAGCCTCTTGCGAATGACTGTTTCGCATTGCCCGCAGGCACGCATTGGACGCCCGTGGACGAAACGCTTGATCTGTTGAACAGTCGATTGGCATCTGTGACCGAGGTTGAAACGATCACGATTGCCGACGCTGTGGGGCGGATTTTAACCCGTGATGTCACGGCGCGGCGATCGAACCCGCCAGCCGCCAACGCGGCCGTTGATGGGTACGGTTTTGATCGTGGCGCACTAGGGCCCGATACTGTGACGCTCGCGCTGGTTGACGGACGTTCTGCGGCTGGTGTCCCCTATGATGATGCGGTTCCCGCTGGTTCTGCCATTCGCATTCTGACAGGTGCTAAATTGCCGGACGGTGTCGATACTGTTGTGCTCCAAGAGGATGTCACACTGACCGCGGACAGCGTGTCGTTCTCAACGGGCCTGAAACCCGGTGCGAACGCCCGCCGTGCAGGTGAAGACGTGGCCGAGGGCGACGTAATTCTGCCCAAGGGGCGCAAGCTGACCGCAGCGGACATTGCCTTGCTCTCAATCACCGGAGTGTCAGAGGTGCAGGTTCATCGCCGTTTGCGTGTCGCTATCCTGTCAACTGGCGATGAGCTGGTCGAGGCAGGTACGACGCCCAAAGACGGCCAAATCAATGATGCAAATCGTCCGATGCTGCGCGCCGTTTTGAACGCGTGGGGCTATGACGTTGTCGACCTTGGCCGCCAACCAGATGATGCTGATGCGTTAGAGCGGGCCTTTGATCAGGGTGCGGAACAGGCCGATGCTATTTTGACGTCTGGTGGTGCCTCTGCTGGCGATGAAGATCATGTCTCGGCGCTGTTGACGCAAAAGGCAGCAATGACCACTTGGCGTATTGCAGTCAAACCCGGTCGCCCATTGGCGTTGGCAATGTGGAACGAAACACCTGTTGTCGGCCTGCCTGGCAACCCTGTGGCTGCGCTGGTCTGTACGTTGATCTTTGCAAAACCGTCATTGGCCAAGCTTGCGGGTGGCGCATGGGCCATGCCGCAGGGTTTTGATGTGCCTGCCGCATTTTCCAAGTCCAAAAAAGCAGGGCGCCGCGAATACCTTCGGGCGCGTATCCGAAACGGACAAGTTGAAGTGTTCGGGTCAGAAGGGTCAGGGCGGGTTTTTGGCCTGAGCTGGGCCGAAGGACTGGTCGAACTGGGGGATCACGCCCATAGCGTCGCCGCGGGGGATCTGGTCCGCTACATTCCCTACGAGAGCTTTGGCCTGTGATCCATTGCAGCCTCGGGTTCACAGAGGACGAGGCGGATACCGTTGCACGGCTCTATTGGCAGGCCTTCTCGGGCAAATTGATCAGCGTCATGGGCCCCGAGGCCAAGGCACACCGCTTCATCACCTCTGTTCTTGATCCAAGCCATGCAATCGTTGCCCGAAACGAGGCTGGTCAATTGTTAGGCGTCGTCGGCTTCAAAACATTCCAAGGCGCCTTGGTCGGGGGCGAGTTTTCAGACATGCGGGCGAGCTATGGGATGTTCGGCGCGATCTGGCGGTCTGTGGCTGTCTCAATGCTCGAGCGGGACGTGGATAACACGCGGTTCTTGATGGACGGGATTTTCGTGTCGTCAGATGCACGGGGGCAGGGTGTCGGGACCGCCTTGCTTGACGCGATTTGCAACGAAGCCCGCACGCGGAACTACCCTTCGGTCAGGTTGGACGTCATTGATACCAATCCGCGCGCGCATGCTTTGTACGAACGATACGGGTTCAAAGAGGTTGGGCAAACGTCGATAGGACCGCTGCGCTATATCTTTGGCTTCAACGTCGCGACGACGATGGTCAAACCAGTCTAGTCGAACGTGCCGGTGACACGGCCCAGCAACATAAACGCGCGGGCTGTGCGGGTCTCAGACAGCGCACCAATTTCTTCGTCCGATGCGGTTTCTTCGAAACGCACCAGCATTTGGTCGAACCGACGCAGGAAATGGTGCCCAGCGTCACGAAAAATCGCATCTTCACGCATCCGGCCAGCTGTCAAAGCGAGGCTCGAGCGGTCGCGAACGCCGCCCAACGCGGCGACAACACGGCCCCGTTCGCCACGTGCAAACCTACGCCATATCTCAGCGCGCGCACGATCAGGGCGCAGATCATCCATGTAGATGCCGTCTTGCGACAGCAACGTCAGAATGTCTTGGCTGGCTTGGATCAGCTGCGATGCATTGCGATCCTTAAGAGCAAGGCGAAGTGCGGCGAACCCGACTTCGTCATCTGCCGTATCGGGGAAATTCAGCGCTCGGATCAAATCCGGTGTTGTGATCGGGGCTGAAATGTCTTCTGCACTGGTCCCCAACGCAAGGCTGGTCTGTTCGGTATCCTCTGCCGAAGTGTCGCTGGCTGTTGGTTCCAAACTGACTGTGACCTTGTCGCGGGACGATGCAAATGTCGCCAGTGCGCTCTCGGTCTTTTGTGTCGCCTTTGCGATCTCGTTTAGCTTGCGTTCGACCGTTGGCTGCAACGTGGTCACACCTGCCTGACGATCGGCTACATAGGTTTGGCGCATCGCATCAATCGCCGCTTGTAGCCTGCGCGACTCTTCGCGGACGATCCGGCTAGAGCGTACAGCAAGTGCTGCAACCCAAATCATCGCGACCGGCAAAAAGATCGCAAGCAACGTCATGATAAACCGCAAGCTGTCGACACGCTGGTCAGCGGGCTCAGAGGCAGGCGCGCGCAAAAACACGTAGCCCGCAACGCCAAGCCACAGCAGGCTTAGGACAATGGCAATCAGGTCCGCAGGCGTCATGCGCGCGTCCTTAGGAGTGGTGCCTTTGGTCAAAGCTGCATCTACTTTCGGTCGAGGTGTCATCGGTCTCTGTTGTCAGCTGTAGTTGATTTCTAGAATCTCATAGGACTTGCCGCCGCCCGGCGTGCGTACTTCGACGCTGTCACCTTCGTCTTTGCCGATCAGGGCACGTGCGAGGGGCGATTTCATGTTCAATTTGCCATTCTCAATGTCTGCTTCGTGCTCGCCCACAATCTGATAGGATTTTTCTTCGTCCGTATCTTCGTCGACCAGTTTGACCATTGCGCCAAATTTTGCAGTGCCGCTCATCTTGGATGTGTCGATCACGTCAGCCAGCGAAATCACGCCTTCCAACTCTTTGACGCGTCCCTCGATAAAGCTCTGCTTTTCTTTGGCTGAATGATATTCCGCGTTCTCGGACAAATCGCCGTGCTCACGTGCTTCTGCAATTGCACGGATGATCGCGGGGCGTTCCACGCTTTTCAAATGCTTCAATTCAGCGTTCAAGGCGTCATAGCCTGCCTTGGTCAGAGGTATTTTATCCATCTCACGGCCCTTGGGTCTAACTGTTTGGAAATCGTATCAATAGATTTCTCTTAACCCAAGGGTGACATTGAAAGCCAATAGAATCGTAGGCCAACGGTGGCTCAGAACCGCTCTTTTTGGGCCACAGGGTCGCGGATAGGCGATTTAACGTCCCGTCCTGATTGACCCTGTACCTCTGGCTACGCTAACCCTTCGCGCAACATCATTGCGTGCGGGATTAGCATGCAGTCATAAGGGAACAGACCGATGGCCGAGATTGAACGCGAAAGCATGGAATATGACGTGGTTATTGTGGGCGCAGGTCCTGCAGGCCTGTCTGCCGCGATTAAGCTGAAACAACTGGATGCTGACATCAATGTTGTCGTCCTTGAAAAGGGTTCAGAGGTTGGCGCGCATATCCTGTCCGGCGCTGTCTTGGACACCTCGGGCATTGATGCCCTAATCCCTGATTGGAAGTCGAAAGGCGCGCCGATCAAGACTGAGGTCAAGACCGACAACTTCTATATGCTGGGCGAAGCCGGCCAAATCCGTATCCCGAATTTCGCGATGCCGCCCCTGATGAACAATCACGGCAACTATATCGTGTCGATGGGCAACGTTTGCCGCTGGATGGCCGAACAAGCCGAAGAGCTAGGCATTGAGATTTTCCCGGGCATGGCCTGTTCCGAACTGGTGTTTGGTGACAACGGCGAAATCAAAGGCGTCGTCGCTGGCGAATTTGGCCTGAACGCTGATGGCACCCCGTCTGATGGCTATGAGCCGGGCATGGAGTTGCACGGCAAATACGTATTTTTGTCCGAAGGTGTGCGCGGTTCGCTGTCCAAACAGGTGATCGAAAAATACAACCTGGATGCTGATTCAGACGTGGCCAAGTTCGGTCTCGGGATGAAAGAGATCTGGGAAATTGATCCAGCCAAGCACAAAGAGGGCACCGTCACTCACACGATGGGTTGGCCTCTTGGCAAAAACGCAGGTGGTGGTTCGTTTATCTATCACCTTGAAAACAACCAAGTGTACGTCGGCTTTGTGGTTCACCTGAACTATCAAAACCCGCACCTGTTCCCTTACATGGAATTCCAACGCTTCAAGCATCACCCGATGGTCGCTGAGCTGCTGAAGGGTGGCAAACGAGTCGCATACGGTGCGCGCGCAATTTCTGAGGGTGGCTATCAGTCGATCCCGCAAACCGCGTTCCCCGGCGGGGCGCTGCTGGGATGTTCCGCAGGCCTCGTAAACGTGCCGCGGATCAAAGGTAACCATAACGCAATGCTGTCCGGCATCGCCGCTGCCGAGGCCGCGATCAAAGCAATTGCCGCTGGTCGCTCGGGTGACACGCTCGACGATTATCACGCCGAGCTGAAAGAGGGCCCAATTGGGAAAGACCTCAAGCGCGTGCGCAACGTCAAACCGCTGTGGTCACGTTATGGCCTGCTCGCCTCGCTTGGTCTTGGCGGCATGGATATGTGGACCAACAATCTCTTTGGTTTGTCGCTGTTGGGTACGCTCAAGCACGGCAAATCGGACGCGGCCGCAACGGGTCTGGCCAAAGATCACAAAGAGATCGACTATCCTAAACCAGACGGCAAACTCAGCTTTGACCGGTTGACCAACGTTAGCTTTGCGATGACCAACCACGAGGAAAGCCAACCGGCGCACCTCAAGCTCAAGGATGACAGTGTGCCTGTTGGTGTGAACTTGCCAAAATTTGCAGGTCCGTCAGCGCGGTATTGCCCCGCAGGCGTCTACGAATTCGTCGAAGAAGACGGCAAAGACACCCGTTTTGTGATCAACTTTCAGAACTGTGTGCACTGTAAAACATGCGACATCAAAGATCCGTCGCAAAACATCAATTGGACTGTCCCCCAAGGTGGTGACGGACCGAACTACCCAAATATGTGATGTTTTGGCATCCTGTTGGCCCTTCGGGGTAGCGACAGGGCGTCGCATCGCCGCGATTTCTCGCTCATTTGCCCTGAAAAGACCGTTCATTCGATTGTGAATCGGATCGATCCCTCCTAGCCTGTTTGTCCATTTGCTGCGGCATTCGGGGGAAAGGGACGTAACGATGAAATTGATCCGCGCAGGTTTGGCCGCGCTGGCTGTAACGATTGCACCGGCACCTATGATCGCCCAAGAAGCTGCTGGGGCATACCTTGCCGCGCGTCAGGCGGGTTTGAGTAGTGACTATACCGCCGCCAGCCAATTCTACCTTGATGCGATGTTGGCGGACCCCGGAAATCCAAACCTGATGGAAAGCGCGATCGCGTCGCAAATCGGTGCGGCCCAAGTCGACCAAGCCGTGATCGTTGCCAAAGCGATGGAGCAAGCGGGGCTCAAGAGCCAGCTTGCTGATATGGTTTTGACAGCTGGTCTGGCCAAGGCCGAGGACTACACTGGCATTCTCAATAGCATCGAAGCGGGTCGTGAAATCGGACCGCTCGTTGATGGATTGCTCCAAGCGTGGAGCCACGTTGGCCAAGGGCAGATGGCTCGCGCTCTGGATGACTTTGATGACGTGACAGCGTCTCCTGGCCTGCGTGCGTTTGGTCTCTATCACAAGGCATTGGCGCTGGCGTCAGTTGGTGATTTTGAGGACGCCGACGCTGTTTTTGTCGAGGCGCAATCAGGTCAACGCACCCGTCGTGCAACCCTCGCGCATACCCAAGTTCTCAGCCAGCTTGACCGCAATGACGATGCGCTGCGATTGATGACTGCGGTGTTTGGCAATTCGTTTGGGGCCGATATTGCACCCATCGCCGAAGAGTTGCGCGCAGGTGCGCCGCTTGGTTTCAGCTTTGTGACCAGTCCGACGGACGGTATTGCCGAGGTTTTCTTTTCAGTCGCGGGTGCGCTTGATGGCGAGATGGAGCCGGACTTTACTCTGATTTACACCCGCATAGCCGAACATCTGCGGAGTGATCATATCGAAGCGTTATTACTGTCAGCCCGCTTGCTAGAAGAGCTAGGCCAATTCGACCTCGCGACCCAAGCCTATGACAGCGTTCCCAGGTCGGATCCCGCGTATCACGCTGCTGAATTGGGCCGCTCTGCTGCGTTGCGTCGGGCAGGGCGTTCTGACGCCGCAATCGAAGTTCTGACCCAGTTGGCGGAAACCCATGGGGATCTCCCTCAGGTGCACCAAGCGCTGGCAGATGGGTTGCGCAGAGATGGTGATTACGATGCGGCCAATGCGTCATACTCAACGGCGCTGTCGCTGTTTACAAAAACGATGCCATTCCATTGGAGGCTCTATTTCCACCGCGCCGTAACATTCGAACGTCTGGGGAATTGGTCTGAGGCTGAGGCTGATCTGCGCCAGTCATTGGCATTGAATCCAAGCCAACCCGAAGTTCTGAATTATCTGGGGTACTCGCTGGTCGAGCGGCAGGAAAAGATCGACGAAGCGCTCACTCTGATCGAACGAGCCGCGGCCGAGCGTCCTGACACGGGCTTTATCATTGATAGCCTAGGCTGGGTTCTGTACCGCCGTGGTGAGTTTGAACAGGCGGTCACTCATCTCGAGCGTGCCTCGGAACTTGAACCCGTAGATCCCGTGGTGAATGACCATCTTGGCGATGCATATTGGGCCGTTGGTCGTGAGACCGAAGCGCGGTTCCAATGGTCTCGTGCGTTGTCTTTTGACCCAACCGAGGACGATGCCGAACGCATCCGGCTCAAACTTGAGCTGGGTCTCGACGAGGTGCTCTTGCGCGAGGGTGCGCCAGCGATTCAGGTCGCCAATGACGACAGCTAATCCCAGATGAAATGCGCCTTTTTTGCTCCGGCCAAAGTGAACTTGTCACTGCATGTGACGGGCCAACGCGGCGATGGTTATCACCTGCTGGATAGCCTTGTGGCCTTTGCCGATGTGGGCGATCTATTGACTGTCGACACTGACGCAGGCCGAACGCTGAGCGTGGCGGGCCCTGAGGCGGCAGGCGTACCAGATGATCAACGCAACCTGTGTCTGCAAGTCGCGGCACAGTTCTGGTCTGATGGTGGCTTTGCCCAAACACTGTTCAAAGAACTGCCCGCCGCGGCGGGGATTGGTGGTGGGTCTGCCGATGCGGCGGCCACGTTCCGCGCTATCGCGATGGGGCTTTCTCTGAATCCAGACGCCAACCCTGCGCTGCTGGCCGCACCGGACAACATGGCGATCTTGTTAGAGATGGGGGCAGACATTCCGATGTGCGTTCTGTCGACAGCCTCACGTGTCCAAGGTATCGGCGAGATTGTGACCCCATTCGAGGCGTTCCCCGGGCTTCCGGCTGTTCTGGTCAACCCACGTGTTGCGGTGCCAACGGGTCCAGTCTTTCAAGGGCTCGCGACCAAAGAGAACACGCCGATGCCTGATGATCTGCCGCAGCTGGACACGCTCGGCGATACGGTCGATTTCTTGGCCGAGTGTCGCAATGACCTGGAGCCGGCCGCGCAGGCGGTGACACCGGCCGTGGGGGCGACGTTGGCCGCAATACGCGACACAGCGCCCCTGCTGGCCCGCATGTCCGGATCTGGCGCGACCTGCTTTGGTGTCTATTCTAACACCTCAGACGCTATGGCGGGAGCTGAGGCGATCGCTCAGGCGCATCCCGACTGGTGGGTGCGCAATACTGTGTTGGGGTCACAAGGGGCGTTGAACGAGCCGCGATTACTTGACGCGGGCGACCACATAGTCAGCGAGATCAATTAGCATCTCGCGCAGCGGCGCTTGGGGCAGATTTGCCATCGCTGACTTTGCGACTTCGATCCATTCAAGCGCATCCACGCGCGCCGCTTGCATCGAGCCGTGTTTGGCCAAGAGGGTCAGCGCATGTTCTAGATCGCCCTCGTCCTGTTTGCCCTTTTCAATCACACGCTCCCAGAATGCGCGTTCTTCGGTGTCGGCTGCTGCGACGGCTTTGATTACTGGCAGGGTTAGCTTGCGCTCGCGGAAATCGTCACCGATATTTTTGCCGGTCGCGTCAGACCCACCATAGTCCAGCAGGTCGTCAACAATCTGGAACGCAATTCCTAGGGCATCGCCATAGTCATAGAGCGCTTTGACGATCGTCTCGTCCGCGTCAGAAATAACGCCACCGACTTGGGTGGCCGCCGAAAACAGCGCTGCGGTCTTGCCGCGGACAATTTTCAAATAGGTGTCTTCTGTCGTGCCCAAATCCTGCGCGGCTGTCATTTGCAGAACTTCGCCCTCGGCAATGGTGGCTGCTGCGTTGGCGAGAATGTCGAGCACCCGCAACGACCCTGTTTTGACCATCAACTGGAAAGAACGGGCAAATAGATAGTCGCCCACCAGAACGCTAGACTGGTTGTCCCACAGCAAATTGGCTGTCGGACGGCCGCGTCGCTGTGCGCTCTCGTCGACGACGTCGTCATGCAGCAACGTCGCTGTGTGAATGAATTCGACTGTTGCGGCCAGCTTGATGTGATTGTCACCGTCATAGCCACAAAGCTGTGCAGCAGCCAAGGTCAACATGGGCCGCAACCGTTTGCCACCTGCACCGACCAAATGGGCTGTCACCTCGGGGATGCGAGGTGCATGTTCGGACGCCATGCGTGCTGCAATCACCTCGTTTACGGCCTCTAGATCAGTCGTCAAGGCTGCGTTCAGCCGTTCGTGAGGTTTGCTCGCCGCTTGATCAAGGCTCATAGAATTTCCGTTATGTTGGCTCGACAAAAGCGCAGCCGCGCCCTTAAGTCTATATGGATGAAAGAGCTTCTGCGTACCAACGACCCGACAGTCGTCGCCTTTGCCACCGCTCTCTTGGACGGCGAAGGTATAGCCGTGTTCGAATTGGACGTAAACATGAGCATCCTTGATGGAAGCTTGGGCATTTTGCCGCGTCGGATCATGGTTGCTGATCGTGATTTGTTTGTCGCCAAGGCAGTGATGCGCGACAATGATATTGACTTGGTTCAGTGACGGCGGAGTTTGCAGATACCGACCTGACGCGTGATGCGTTCCAGGGAGGGCTGTTGTATCTCTATCAGCCGCGCCATGGCTACCGCGCAGGGGTCGATCCTGTACTCCTTGCTGCTGCTACCGAAGCCAAAAGCGGCGACCGTGTTCTGGAATTAGGCTGTGGGGCTGGGGCTGCATCGCTGTGCCTCGCTCGCAGGGTCGAGGGGCTGTCCCTGACGGGGGTGGAACTGCAACCGGCCTATGCCGCGCTTGCCGCACGCAATGCCAAAGCCAACGATCTGTCCCTGACGGTCATCAACGCGGACCTGCGCGCGCTTCCTATGGATCTGCGACAACAACAGTTCGATCACGTCATCGCCAACCCACCATATTTTGATCGTGCGACAGGAAGCTCTGCGACTGATACGGGGCGCGACATTGCGCTCGGTGGGGACACCGATCTAGCAGATTGGGTGCGTATCGCGGCCAAGCGCCTAGCACCCAAGGGCTACCTCACGATGATCCAAAAATCAGATCGTCTGGCAGATATTTTGGCCCCTCTCCAAGGGCTGTTGGGCAGTGTTCAGGTGGTCCCGTTGGCCCCTCGCGGGGCCAGAGATAGCCACTTGGTCCTCGTGCGTGCGAAAAAAAATGGGCGTGGGAAATTCCGGCTGCATGCTCCCAAAATCCTACATGTTGGGGGCGGTCATGAACGCGACAACGACAGCTATGTCCCCGATATCTCAGCGGTTCTACGAGATGGCGCAGGGTTGAGCATTTGGGATTAACCAATGGCAATACAATTGCGAGAGGCTGCTCAAGTCTGTGGATTGCTGCTCTGCGGCGTGACAGGTCGCGAAATCTGTGGTGCACTGAAAAGACCAGCAACATTGAGAGGAGTACGATTATGAGCCTTAATTCCCACCTGACTGAGCTCAAGAAGAAGCACCAACGTCTCTCGGATCAGGTTGAAATGGCAGAACGTAGCCCCGCAACCGACCATCTGGAAATCGCAGCAATGAAGAAGCAAAAGCTGCATCTCAAGCAGGAAATCTCGCGCCTGAGCGCCTGATCGAAAAAACCAACAGACACTGGCGTCAGCCGCCAGTGTCTAAGCAGGCGGCGGTGGCGTGTCGTCTGGCCAGACAAAATCACGCCCTTCCTCAAACACTTTTGATGCCTCGATTTCTGTCGCGACCCAATCGCGGAAGGCCGCAATTTGTGGCCTCGTCTCAGCCCCTCTTTGGCAAATGAACCGAAATTGTGCGTCGGTCACGAGACCCAGCCGGAAAGGGGCCACCAATCGCCCAGTTTCGAGCGCGCGGGTGGCCAGTGATACGCGCCCCAACACCACCCCAACGCCTGTGATTGCGGCATCTAGCGCGTGATCCGCTTGCGAAAACCGCACCCCGTGCGTCGTGTCCATTTCGACGCCGCTGGCGCGCGACCATGCGGCCCAATCAGTTGGAACTTTGAAGAACGCGATTGAATCGTCATGGATGAGCGGGGCGTTGGCCAAATCATGCGGTTCTTTGTACTGCGCCGCCATTTCAGGCGTCATCATTGGCGTCAGCCATTCGCGGATCAGAGGCACAGAATAGACATCGCCATCGTGGCCCAATCCAAACCGGATCGCGACGTCTACCTCGTCTCGCTCTAGGTCAACGATCCGAAGGCTGGCTGCAAACCGCAATTCTATTTCAGGATGCGCCTGTGCAAAATCATAGAGCCGTGGCGCGAGCCATTTTGACGTGAAAGCGGGTCCCGCCGTGACTGTGAGTGTCGTTTCGTCTGTCATGCGCCGTGCTGCGCGCCATGCCGCCCCCAACGCGTTAAAGCCATCAGATGTCCCTGGCTGCAGAACCCGCCCCGCCTCGGTCAGCGCGATGGCGCGGTTCAGTCGGTGGAAAACTGGCTGGCCCAAGTGTTCTTCGAGCGACTTGATTTGAAAGCTCAACGCCGCAGGCGTCACATTCAATTCTGCCGCAGCATCTTGGAACGACATATGTCTCGCCGCGGCTTCAAATGCGCGCAGGGCGGTCAGTGGAGGTAAGCGTTCATTCATCCTTCACACAAGTATATCTTAACTCAGAGCTTGAAAAGTCTCGTTTGTAAGGTACTCCGCCCACAGTCATATTGATGTCAATAGAACACAGTATCCCAGATGGAGACGCATCATGATTGAGACAACGCCAAATGCGCGCACACGAGACGCCATTCGTACAGCACACGCCGAACGGGGCCAAGCCTTGAACGACGTCATTGCGTGGATCTTTCGTCGCAAATCGTCCCACTGATCGTTGCAAGCCCTCAGTGATACGAAAAAGGCCGGTCCCTCGGGGCCGGCCTTTTGTTGTTCTAAGCTGCGATCCGCTTAGGACATGTATTGACCGCCGTTGGCGGAGATCGTCGAGCCGGTCACAAACCCGCCATCGTCCGATGCAAGGAACGCGACACAGCGTGCGATTTCTTCTGGCTCGCCCAAACGACCCACTGGGATCTGCGGCAGGATCACATCGTTCATGACCTTTTCTGGGATCGTGCTCATCATTTCGGTGTTGATATAGCCCGGAGCGACGACGTTTACGGTGATGCCAGCGCGCGCGCCTTCTTGGGCCAATGCCTTGGTAAACCCGATGTCGCCGGCTTTGGTTGCAGCATAGTTCGCTTGTGCAAACTGCCCCTTTTGCCCGTTGATCGAGCTGATGGTGACAACCCGACCGAACTTGCGCTCGCGCATGCCGCCCCACACATTGTGCGTCATGTTGAATACGCCGTTCAGGTTTGTGTCGATGCATTCGTGCCATTGCTGTGGCGTCATCTTGTGAAACGGCGCGTCGCGGGTGATGCCCGCGTTGTTCACGAGAATGTCGACAGGTCCGAGGTCGGCCTCGATCTGTGCGATACCTGCAGCACAGGCGTCGTAGTCGGCCACATCCCATTTGTAAGTCTTGATGCCAGTCTCTGCAGTGAACGCAGCGGCCTTTTCATCATTTCCAGCATAGGTCGCAGCGACTTGGCAGTCGTCTGCAGCAAGAGCCTTGGCAATAGCAGCACCAATACCGCGTGAACCACCGGTGACGAGAGCAACTCGGGACATTTAGATTCTCCTTTTAGGAATTTGACGTTGTAATTTTATTACGAAAAAGAAAAATGCTGCGTAAGAGTATTGCGCAGCCAAATTTCATGATGATGCCAATTAAGGGCGTTCGACGCACATGGCAACGCCCATGCCACCACCGATGCACAATGTAGCAAGGCCTTTTTTCGCGTCGCGTCGCTGCATCTCAAACAGCAGCGTGTTCAAAACGCGGCAGCCAGAGGCGCCGATCGGGTGTCCAATGGCAATCGCCCCGCCGTTGACGTTCACGATTTCCGGATCCCAACCCATGTCTTTGTTGACCGCACAGGCCTGAGCCGCAAAGGCTTCGTTGGCCTCGACGAGGTCCAGATCTTCTGCTTTCCAGCCAGCTTTCTCGAGTGCCTTGCGAGAGGCGAAGATCGGGCCGACACCCATGATCGACGGGTCCAAACCGGCGGTGGCATAAGACGCGATCCGAGCCAAAGGCTGGATGCCGCGCTTTTCTGCATCGTCGGCGGACATCAGAAGTGTTGCGGCCGCACCGTCGTTCAAACCGGATGCGTTTGCGGCGGTGACACTGCCGTCTTTTGCAAAGGCAGGGCGCATTTTTGCCATCGCTTCGATGTTTGCGCCGTGCCGGATGTACTCGTCGCTGTCGACGATGATGTCACCTTTGCGGGTCTTGACTGCGAACGGCACGATCTCGTCAGCGAACTTACCTGCCTTTTGTGCGGCTTCGGCTTTGTTCTGCGATGCAACGGCGAATTCGTCCTGCATATCGCGCGAGATCTGCCATTGCTCGGCCACGTTCTCGGCCGTTTGGCCCATGTGATAACCGTTGAAAGCATCCCACAAACCGTCGCGGATCATCGTGTCAATGTACTTGAGATCACCCATCTTATGGCCAGCACGCAAGTGCGCGGCATGAGGAGACAGTGTCATGTTCTCTTGGCCACCAGCGGCAACAACCGAGGCGTCACCCAACATGATGTGTTGTGCGCCCAAGGCGACAGCGCGCAGGCCGGAACCACATACTTGGTTGATGCTCCACGCGGCGCTCTCTTTGGGCAGGCCGCCGTTGATATGTGCCTGACGGGCAGGGTTCTGACCTTGGGCTGCGGTCAAAACTTGGCCAAGAATTGTTTCACTGACTTCGGCGGCGTCGATGCCGGCGCGGGCCACAACTTCGGCCAAAACGGCGGCGCCCAGATCATGTGCGGGCGTATTTGCGAATGAGCCGCCAAAGCTGCCGACAGCAGTCCGTGCAGCAGAAGCGATAACAACGTTGGTCATGTGGATCTCCCTATACTTCATGAATCCACCGACGCGAAATCACGCGAAATTCTAGGGAGTGGCAAAGTCACGGCACACCCCATAGGCCGACGGACGTTGCCTGCCTTGTAGGTTTTTTAGTGCCAAAGAGCAAATGATAAGCTGCAGTGCAGCACAGATTTTGCTGCATTGCCGCTATGCGCGTTTGGGTCTGGCTATGTAGCCATGAGGGTGCGGCGCAATCTGAGGTGCACCAAAATAATAGCCCTGAATACAGTCGATACCAGTCTTGGCGAGGAATGCGGCATCGGCTGCATCTTCGACCCCCTCGGCGACCGTAAACATCTCGAAATGTTGACCAATCCCAACCAACGCTTGGGTCAGGATTTGATTATCTACGTCGCGGTGAATGCCTTCGATGAACTGTCTGTCGATCTTGAGAATGTCGAAATAGAAATCCCGCAAATACCGAAAAGACGTGTAGCCAGCGCCAAAGTCATCCAACGCAAAGGCGACCCCGTGATCTTGGAGATCGGTCATGAAATTGCTCACAATCTCGGGCATGAGAATCGCTGAGCTCTCTGTAATTTCGAGGATCAGGCGCTCGCCCAGTGTTTCATTGCGACGCAATCGGCGGTCCAGAATGTCCTGCCAAGACCGGAACCCAATTGATCGGGCAGACATGTTGATCGACAGTCGTAACCCCGGATCAGCCTCGAGCGCATCAAGCCCATGATTCAACGCCAGACAATCGATTTTCCGGCCCAGTTCTGTTTCTTCGATGGTTTCGATAAATTGCTTGGCTGGTATCACGCGGCCAGTTCCATCCAAGACCCGGGTCAACCCTTCGTAAAACGCGACCTGACCGGGTTTGTCGGTGCGGACAACGGGTTGATAGGCCAGCATTGTCTCGCCCCGATCCACAGCGCGCGCCACCATTGCGATGACGTTTTCATCGCGCGCTTGAACAGCAAAGCTTAGCGGGTCTCCTGCGACGGAGCTGTCAAAGGACGTGTCGTTGCTCATGGGCTTCCTGCACTTGGATTGCCGCCAGACACTGGCGCACGACCCCCTAAGAGAGTCTTAAAGTTCCAATTTTGTTCACTTTTGTCCAAACTCGTTCAGGATCAGCCAAGGCATTGAAGGAAAACGATAATGGGCAACAGTTGTGCGTGGGTTGGCACCGAAAAAATCTATCAAAAATATCATGACACCGAATGGGGTGTGCCTGTGTTCGATAGCCGCGCTCTGTGGGAGAAGCTGATTCTCGATGGGTTTCAGGCTGGCCTGAGCTGGATCACCATTCTGAAAAAGCGCGAAGCCTTTCAGCAAGCCTTTGCAGGATTTGATCCCAATATCATTGCGACATGGGGCGAGCCCGAAGTTCAGACGCTCTTGGCGACCGCTGGTATCATCCGGCACCGTGGTAAAATCGAAGCAACAATAAGCAATGCCCGCGTTTGGCAGGTCATCGAGCAAGAGCAGGGTTTTGATACTTATCTATGGTGATGGGTCGATTTCAAACCGGTTCAAAACAGCTATGCGACGCATGCTGATATCCCGACCTTTGACGATCTCAGTACAACTATTTCCAAAGATCTAAAGAAACGTGGTTTCAAATTTTGTGGCCCCAAGATCGTCTATGCGTTCATGGAGGCCACTGGGTTTTTCAACAACCACACGACCGATTGCCCGCGCCATGCCGAAGTCGCAAAATTGGCTAGGAGCCACTCTCGATAAACGCGTTCAGGATTAGCTTGGCGTCGTCGCTGCTCCAATCGGCATCACCTTGCAGGCGCGCGACCTCTTTCCCCTCGGGATCGAGGATTATCGTCACTGGCAGACCCAGCACACCCATGTCGCGTGCCAGCTTTTGGCGAGGATCGCGGTAGAGCGGTAGATTGTCGACGCCAATCTCTTTAAAGAAACCCTTCATCGCAGGAACAGGGTTGCGGCCTGTTGCAACTGTGACGACTTCAAAACCGTCACCTCCTAGCTCGGCCTGAAGCTGGGACAGCATTGGCATTTCGTGACGGCACGGCGCGCACCACGTCGCCCAGAAATTCAGAACGATGTATTTGCCTTCATGCTCGGCCAAGGTGAATTCGACATCGTCTGCATCTACGAAAACCACATCAGACCCACGCAGTGGTTCGGCGTGAACTGCGAGTTTGCGCATGTCACCTGCGCGTAGATCGTCAATCGCAGACGTATCCGCGTTTGCACCCACGCTCAGCCCGAGATAAAGCATCGCTGAAGCTAGTAACCGCATGTTCCCTCCTAAAGGGTTGATCCCAATGACCAAGACCTCGAACCAAATGTGGGGCGGACGTTTCCAAGCTGGAAACGACGCCATCATGGAAGCCATCAACGCCTCGATCGGTTTTGATCAACGCATGGCTGCACAAGACATCCAAGGGTCTCGGGCCCATGCGGCAATGTTGGCCGCCACAGGCATCCTGACAGATACCGATGCCGAAACGATTAGAGAAGGCCTGCTCACGGTCTTGTCAGAAATTGAAGCAGGAACGTTTCCGTTCTCAACGGCGCTTGAAGACATTCACATGAACGTTGAGGCGCGGCTGACTGATCTGATCGGCCCTGTCGCAGGTCGTCTGCACACCGCGCGGTCGCGCAACGACCAAGTGGCTGTTGATTTTCGCCTCTGGACCCGCGACCAAGTGGACGCGTCCATCGAAGGCATCCAGCAAGTCATGCGCGCGTTCATCGGTCAGGCCGAACAAGGCGCTGATTGGGTGATGCCCGGTTTCACGCACCTGCAAACGGCCCAACCTGTAACATGGGGCCATCACATGATGGCTTATGTGGAAATGCTGGGCCGCGATCTGTCGCGGTTCCGTGATGCACGTGCTCGGATGAACGAAAGCCCACTGGGTGCTGCGGCTCTTGCTGGCACGCCTTATCCAATTGATCGTCATATGACGGCCGAGGCGTTGGGCTTTGATCGTCCTATGGCCAATTCGCTTGATGCTGTGGCGGACCGCGACTTTGCGCTTGAATTTTTGTCGAACGCGTCGATCTGCGCTATGCACTTGTCGCGCCTCTCAGAAGAGTTGGTGATCTGGTCGTCTGCTCAGTTCCGGTTTGTCAAAATGTCAGACCGTTGGTCGACGGGTTCTTCGATCATGCCGCAAAAACGGAACCCGGACGCAGCCGAGCTTTTGCGCGCGAAAATTGGCCGCATTTTCGGGGCTCATACCGCGTTGATGATGGTGATGAAGGGGCTACCGCTGACCTACTCCAAGGACATGCAAGAAGACAAAGAGCAGGTTTTTGACGCCGCTGATAACTTCCTTTTGTCGCTGGCCGCGATGTCGGGGATGGTTGCAGACATGTCTGCCAACACCGAAGCGTTGCGGGCCTCTGCCGCCTCTGGTTTTTCGACGGCGACAGATCTGGCTGACTGGTTGGTACGCACTTTGAACTTGCCGTTCCGCGAGGCACACCATGTCACTGGTGCACTGGTTGCAATGGCCGAAGCTCAGGACTGTGATCTGCCGGACCTCAGTCTTGCTGATATGCAAGCTGTAAATGCGGATATCACCGATGATGTGTTCAACGTGCTGACGGTCGAGGCGTCAGTCGCGTCACGCACCAGCTATGGCGGGACTGCCCCCGACAATGTCCGCGTACAAATTGCGCGGTGGACCGCCGAACTGGACGGTTGATGGGGCAGGGGCCTTTACTCTGGCCTCGCTCGCATCATCTTGGACCAAATAGGAGAGACCTGAAATGAAGATCACTGCCGCCCTTTTGGCCCTCACCATCCTTGCGTCATGTGGCGCGGATGGCGCGCCTGTAACACCGACTGTGTCGGGCAAATCCACTGTCGGAGTGAATTCGAATTCGGGCGTCTTTACCCAGAACTCGCTCACGGTGGGGCTCGAACTTTGATGCGTTGGCTGTTTCTGATCATTGCCATCTGGGGAGCGATCCACCCGATGTACCACTTTCTGCAATGGTTTGGTAAAAACGGCTATGACATCATGGCGATGGTCGATGCGTGGCATGTAAATGCAGCCGCCTCTGGTCTCGTTTGGGATCTGACAATCGCAGCCATTGCCCTCACGCTTTGGATCATTTGGGAAACCACGACGTCAAAACGCTGGCTTAATTTGATCGCAATCCCTGCCACGTTCTGCATTGGCGTGTCCTGTGGTCTGCCACTCTATTTGTTCCTGCGACTGCGCCCATAAGTCCGTTGCGATAATTTAGGGTTGGGGAATCCCGCCTATTTGATATGACGCTGCTGACCCTATTCTGACGCGGACATACACCTATGGACCATTTTCTTTATCGCGACGGCGCTCTGTTTGCCGAAGACGTACCTGTCGCAGATATTGCGGCATCGGTTGGCACGCCGTTCTATCTGTATTCTGCAGCAACCCTGTTGCGTCATTTCCAACTCTTTGATGATGCGCTGGCGGGTGTTGACCACCTCGTCTGCTTTGCGATGAAATCTGCATCTAACCAAGCGATCCTGAAACTGCTCGGCGACGCTGGCGCAGGTATGGACGTGGTGTCTGGTGGCGAATACGCCCGTGCCCGTGCGGCTGGTATCTCTGGCAACAAAATCGTGTTCTCGGGAATTGGAAAAACCCGCGCCGAGATGGAAATGGCCCTGACTGGTGGGATCCGGCAATTTAACGTCGAGAGCGAACCTGAAATGCTGGCCTTGTCCGCTGTGGCAACTGATCTTGGTGTGGTCGCTCCGATCACCGTTCGGGTCAATCCCGACGTTGACGCAAAAACCCACGAGAAGATTGCAACGGGACGCAAGGGCGACAAGTTCGGCATCCCGATCAGCCGTGCGCGCGAAATTTATGCGGTGGCCGCAAAACTTCCGAGTCTCAAAGTGATCGGCATCGACGTCCACATCGGTAGTCAACTGACCGATCTTGCACCATTCAAGACAGCCTATGAAAAAGTCGCGGACCTGACCGAACATTTGCGCGCTGATGGGCATGAGATTTCTCGCCTCGACCTCGGTGGTGGCCTTGGTATCCCCTATGCAATTGGGGATAACGACCGCCCGCCATTACCCGCGCAGTACGGTGAAATGATCATTGATACGTTGGGCCATCTGGGTTGCGAGATTGAGATTGAACCGGGGCGTCTGATTTCGGGCAACGCCGGTATTCTCGTGTCGCAAATCATCTACATCAAGTCCGGTGAAGATCGCGAATTCATGATCCTTGATGGCGCGATGAATGACCTCATCCGTCCTGCGATGTATGGCGCACACCACGACATCATTCCCGTGATCGAGCCACCTGCTGGTGTCGACAAAACGCCCTACGATATTGTGGGTCCTGTCTGCGAGAGCGGTGACACCTTTGCCAAAGCGCGGGACATGCCGCCCATGAACGCAGGCGATCTGGTGGCGTTCCGTTCGGCAGGGGCCTATGGCGCGGTGATGTCATCTGAGTACAACACGCGCCCACTGATCCCCGAAGTGCTGGTTATGGGTGATCAATTTGCGGTTATCCGCCCACGTCCGACCTATGATGACATCATAAACCGCGATACGGTTCCCGAATGGCTGTAACGTCCTATATTGATAGGACGTAGCCGTAGGAGAGTTGCCCTGACCGCACCTCGCGACCCCCACCGACATTTGCGGTGGCCTGTGTTTGGAACGCAGGTCGGCATGTCGGCTGAGCGGACCGCACGCGCATTCTGGCCGCTATGGTCAGTGGTTGCGCTGTGTATTGGTGCGCTCATGCTTGGCCTTAATGACATGCTTGCGGTTGAGGTCGTCTGGGGCGCATCAGTCATTGCTGTTGCTGCGACGATCTGGACCCTGA
The DNA here is from genome assembly GCF_000161835.1 of Thalassobium sp. R2A62. Classification (GTDB taxonomy): domain Bacteria; phylum Pseudomonadota; class Alphaproteobacteria; order Rhodobacterales; family Rhodobacteraceae; genus Thalassobium. Next base: position 2,046,885 of record NZ_GG697169.2, on the reverse strand, counting down.
TTTGGGGTCTGCGTCGTTTCAAGATGCCCCTGCGGGCCGAGGCGATTGCCCGTATTGATGCGCGTCTGCCCGGTCGGCCGATTGCAGCGCTCGCCGACACGCAGGCGATCGGCGCAACCGATCCCGCATCCCAAGCGGTTTGGGACACCCACATTGAACTTATGACTGACCGCACTCGTGATGCGCGGGTGCAGCCCGCCGATCTTCGCGTGTCAGATCGTGATCCGTATGGACTTCGCTATATCGCGCTGCTGTTTTTGGCGGTTGGTTTGATCTTTGGCTCGATCCTGCGGGTCGGTACCGTCACCGAGATCGCCTCGGGCGGGACGGTCTCGGCCGCAGCAACTGGCCCTGTTTGGGAAGGCTGGTTTGAACCTCCTGCCTACACCGGAAAACCAACGCTCTATCTGTCTGACATTCCCGCTGGTCGTCTTCGGGTTCCGCAGGGGTCTCGCGTGACTTTGCGGCTCTATGGGGACGTGGGCGCGCTCACCGTTGCTGAAACTGTTAGTGCGCGAACAGCAGATATCGACAGCGCCGCCGCAGCGCTTCAATCGTTTGAGATCACGCAAAATGGCACACTGTCGATCAACGGCGAGGGTGGCACAGAATGGAGCGTCATTGTTGAGCCGGACACACCGCCTAGCATCGCGATCTCGGCCCAAGTCGAGGCTGACGCCATGGGCGAGATGTCACAATCATTCATCGCCAACGACGATTATGGCGTGGTTGCAGGCACCGCGACAGTGACCCTAGACTTGGACCTAGTCGATCGCAGCTATGGGCTGGCTGTCGATCCTGAACCGCGTGCCGCTCTTATCCTTGATCTGCCGATGCCATTTAATGGGGACCGCCAGCGGTTCGAGGAAACCCTGATCGAAGATCTCAGCGAGCACCCCTTTGCCAACCTCACCGTTTCAATTCTGTTTGAGGTCGAGGATGCGCTGGGCCAAACCGGTCAGTCGTCTGACATCAAAATTGTTCTGCCAGGCCGTCGCTTTTTCCAGCCCATGGCGCGTGCGGTTATCGAACAACGCCGCGATATTTTGTGGTCGCGCGAGAACGCCCGCAGCGTCGTCCAAATTCTACGGGCGGTTTCACACCGACCAGAAGATATCTTTACCTCCGAAGTCCCGTATCTAAGACTCAAGGCAATCGTGCGGCGCATGGACGGTGTCTTGGATGCGACCGGCACGATCAGTGACAGCCTGCAATCCGAGGCGGCTGAGGCCCTGTGGGAACTCGCCATTCAACTTGAAGACGGCAGCCTCGCGGATGCGCGTGAACGGCTCGAACGGGCCCAAGACCGTCTATCAGAGGCAATGCGCAACGGCGCCAGCGACGAAGAGATTGCCGAGCTGATGCAAGAGCTGCGCGACGCGACAGAAGACTACATGCGCCAGTTGGCCCAGCAAAACCCGCAGAACGTTGATGGAACTGATCAGCCGCAGACGGGCGAGAACAGCCGGACCATCACCCAAGACGAGCTTCAGGCGATGATGGACCGTATCCAAGAGTTGATGGAAGAAGGCCGAATGGCCGAAGCCCAAGAGTTGATGGAAGAGCTGAACGAGATGATGGAGAACCTCCAAGTCACCGAAAACCAGAATGGTGAGGGGGGCCAGTCCGAAGGCGAGCAGGCAATGGAAGGATTGTCCGACACGCTGCGCGAACAGCAGGGTTTGTCAGACCAAGCGTTCCGCGATCTCCAAGAGCAGTTCAATCCAAACGCTCAGGCCGGTGAGAGCCAACAGAACGAAGGTCGCAATGGCGGTCAGGGTCAGGGCGAGCAACACAGTGGCGAGGGCGGTCAGGGCGAGCAAGGCCAAGAGGGTGAAGGCCAAGAAGGCCAGCAACCAGGTCAGGGGTCCCAAGACGGCCAAGGCTCAGAAGGACAGCAAGGCGGCCCCAAAGCAGAGCAATCATTGGCCCAACGTCAGCAAGCGTTGCGGGACGAGTTGAGCCGCCAGCGCAACAATCTACCCGGTGCTGGCAGTAAAGAAGGCGATGCTGCGCGCGACGCGCTCGACCGTGCTGGCGAGGCGATGGATGGAGCCGAACAGGCGCTGCGCAACAATGATCTGGCCGAAGCGATCGATCAACAATCCGAAGCAATGGATGCGCTGCGCGAAGGAATGCAAAGCCTAGGCGAGGCGATGGCGCAAAATGATCAGCAACAAGACCAGCAGCAGGGCCAAGGGCAAGAACAAGGCGATTTCACCGCGTCGCAAAGCCAGCAAAACCGCGATCCGTTAGGTCGTCAGGCTGGCAACGAAGGGCAAATTGGTAGCGCCGAGGATTTGCTGCAAGGGGATGATGTCTACCGGCGTGCGGGCGAGCTGTTGGATGAAATCCGACGTCGGTCGTCAGAACAAGATCGCCCAGAAGTCGAACGTGACTATCTGCGCCGTCTGCTTGATCGGTTCTAGTCGGTAGGCCTAGCTGCCGTCCGAGCCTGTCGCGTCGTTCAACCGGTCCAGCAGGTTGGTCGTCTGTGCATCTAGCAAGACACGTGCTTGGTTCACCCAATCGACATACATCGTCATCGGCTCTTTGGTAGCAGGGACGGCCTCGATGATCTGAGGCGCATAAAGATAGGCAGCCACGGCCAGTGCGGCGAGGATCATCATAAACCCAAATCCCATCCGGAACCCGCTGCGGCGCTTTTTTGCTTCGGCTTGTGGGGTTAGTGGGTTTGGCTGGATGTCATCGCGATCTGATGTCGACCGCAATGTCGAATTGATTTCTTCGATATCGGGCAAAAGTTCGCGCCGAGCACCGGTTGTCGCGGCAGCCGCAACAGCAGGATCGGGTTCGCCACGCAAACGTGCCATACGCCGCTCGGCCTCAGCCTTGGGGTCCTCGGGGATATCATCCAAACCTAAGTCCGGTTGGCTCTCGATTGCGTCTGCCTCGGCAGCCCGCAATTTCGCCTCGTAGCTAGCCTCTTGTTGCAAGATATCGGCAACTTTGGGGTCAATTTCTTGGCGCGCGCGCTCGGGGGCAGCTGCGACTTCCTCTTGAACCTCTTCGTTTACTTCCTCAACAAAGGACTGCAAATCGGGTTCTGGTTCTTCGGGTTCGCGTAGTTCTGGGTCAACCTGAGGGGGTTCAGGCGGGGCAAGGGCCATCTCTGGCACTGTCTCATCGCCATCAGCATCGAAAATTGCATCATCAGGCTCGACATCATAGCCGGCGGAATTCTGAAACCAGGTGTGACCACAGTTCGAGCACTGCACATCGCGCCCAGTTTCGGGGATTATATCATCCGAAACCTCGTACTGAGCACCGCAATTTGGGCAAGTTAGCCGCATCGATCCCTCGAATATTCACATCTGAAATGACTTTGTTTCGCATTTGTTAACAATTCATTGCCTTAAGGCAAAGGATTTGCGCCCTCCTTGCATTGAAACAATTCCGCTTATGAGGCAAAAAAGGCCCAACTTTACTCTAGTGGGGCGCGATCATGATTGTTTCCAACCTATCGCGCAGTGGCCCCAGATGATCGAGCTGGACGATGTCGCCTATTCCTATAGTGGGGTCCAGCTGTTTTTTGGCGTGTCGCTAGGCCTACCTGCGGGATCGTTCCATTTTCTGACTGGGCCATCGGGCGCTGGTAAAACCACTCTACTGAAACTCTGCTACGGTGAACTGCTCGCAACGTCCGGGCAGGTTCGGTTGTTTGGCGCTGATGCGCGTCAACACGACCGCGATCAAATTGCGCTGGCCCGTCGCCGTATTGGCGTCGTCCACCAAGACTGCCAGTTCCTTGACCACCTCAGTGTCACTGATAATGTCGCGCTTCCGTTAATGGCCGCAGGCCGCACCGCACAGCAGGAATACGATCAAGTTTCTGATCTCTTGGGTTGGGTCGGACTGTCCAAACAAGCAGGCCAGTTCCCCCCGGAATTATCGGGTGGTGAGCGGCAACGCGCGGCTCTTGCGCGGGCGGTGATCATGTCGCCAGATGTCATTCTGGCGGATGAACCCACCGGCAATCTGGATTGGGAAATGTCGCAACGGTTGCTGCGCCTGCTGATTGAGCTGAACAAAATGGGCAAGACGATCCTCGTTGCGACCCATGATTTGACGCTGATCCGTGCGGCCAAGGCCGAAGTGTCGACCCGCGTCTTGCGTCTTCGTGACGGGCGGTTGCAACTCGCGGGGGCGGATCTATGAACCCGAACCTCGCCCGCGCTTTGACCTTTGTCGCAGGTGATCCCAATGGCGACCGCGTGGTGCCACCCACAGGGTTTACCGCACGTCTAACTGTATTTTCCGCAGCGGCTATGGCGTTTCTTGCGGTGTTTGCATTGGCTCTTTCATTGGCAACAGGGCGTCTGGCGGACCGCTGGTCGGACGAGCTGGCGCGCACCTCGACCTTGCGTATCTCAGCCCCCGCAGACCAGATGGCGGCGCAGACACGCGTGGCGATCACGGTTCTGGAAACAACACCTGGTGTTGCTGCGGCCCGCGCTCTGACATCTGATGAACAGCGCGCGTTGCTTGCCCCTTGGTTCGGGCCTGATCTGCCTGTCGAAACGCTTCCGATTCCACAATTGATCGAGGTCATCGAAGAAGGTGGCGGCTATGACAGCGCGGGTCTTCGCGCGCGGCTTCAGGCCGAGGTGCCCGGTGCGGTCCTAGATGATCACACACGCTGGCGCGAACCGTTGGTCGATGCGGCCTCGCGGCTGCGCTGGCTGGGGATCTTGTCGCTTGTTCTAATCGCAGCCGCGACTGCTGCGATGATCACATTGGCCGCCAACGCAGCCCTTGCTGCAAATGCCCAAGTCATCCAAGTGCTGCGCCTCGTGGGCGCGCGTGACATCTTTATCGCTCGTGCTTTTGTTCGCCGGTTTACACTACGTGCACTTGCCGGTGCCGCTGCTGGCACCTTCCTCGGTGTCATCGCGGTATTGCTGTTGCCAAGCACAGATATTGCGGGTGGTTTTCTGACAGGGCTCGGCTTCCAAGGGGCTGGTTGGATTTGGCCGCTCTTTATTCCGATTCTAGCGGCGAGCGTGGCCTTTGTCGCGACGCGTGCAGCAGCCCTCAAAACCTTAAAGGAACGCTCATGAAATACGGTATTCAATGGGTTCGTAGCCTGATCTTTGTTGGCCAAGCCTACTTTATGATGCTTGTCATCGGATTGCTGTGGTTGCCTTGGGCACTTATTTCACCCGCGGGTGCCTTTGCAGGATGTCATGCTTGGTGCCGGTGGACCCGTTGGACAGCGTCGTGGATGGTAGGTCTGAAGACCGAAGTTCGCGGCACGCCGCCGACGGACGAAGTGATTGTCGCGGGCAAACATCAATCGTTCCTCGATATCATTATGATCTACGGCTCGATCCCACGCGGCAAATTCATCGCCAAGAAACAGCTGAAATGGGCGCCGGTTTTGGGCCAATACGGCATGCGCATCGGATGCATCTTTGTCGATCGCGGCAGAAAGGCAGTGGCGATCAAACGTATGGCTGCCGAGGTTGAAGCAGGTAAATCAAATGGGGGTCAGTTGATCATTTACCCGCAAGGAACGCGCATCGCGCCGGGGGCCGATGTGCCATACAAAATCGGCACTGGTGTTCTCTATTCTCAATTGGGTCTTCCGTGTGTTCCGGTCGGCTGCAACGTCGGTCTCTTTTGGCCGCGCATTGGCATCTACCGCAAACCGGGAACTGCTGTGATCGAATTTTTGCCGCGCATTGAGGCGGGACTAGAGGTCGACGCGTTCATGGGCGAGCTTGAAAAACGTATCGAAACCAACTCGGACGCGCTGATGGCCGAGGCAGGGTTCGTTGCCAAATGAGCCAGATCACGGACGTGAGCCAGCTCGAAGCCATCTACGGCACCCCCGGTGAGGCAAGTGTGATCAAGGTCACAGACCACCTGAACGAAACATACACCCGTTGGATCAGCGCCTCGCGGTTTTGCATTCTTTCGACCGTTGGCCCCAAAGGGACTGACGCAAGTCCCCGTGGCGATGACGGCATGGTCATCCGGATCGAAGACAACCGCACGCTTGCGCTGCCAGATTGACGGGGCAACAACCGGATGGACTGTTTGCGCAATATCGCCCGCGACGGGCGTGCATCGTTAATGTTTATGGTGCCGGGATCAAATAACGTGATCCGCATCAATGGAACTGCGCAGGTCCGCACTGACGCGTCGTTGCTCTCTAGCTTCGAGCAAAGGGGACAGAACCCGCGCAGCGTGATTTTGTTTGATATTGCCGAAGTCTATTCGCAATGCGCCCGCGCACTAATGCGGTCCGAACTTTGGACTGCCGGTGATCAATCCGCGGGCTTGCCCAGTGTCGGTGACATGCTGGCCGAGATCAAAGCAGAGTTCGAGGGCGCGCAATATGACGCAGACTGGTCAGGCCACGCGCAAAAAACCACGTGTTGATCCAAAGGTGCGCCTTGCGGCGCATCCCTATCCTGACCGCCTCAGGCGGCCCGCAGGCCTAGTTGTCAGACCGGCGGCGCAGGGTTGGGAACAGAATGACTTCTTTGATGTGTGTGGCATCGGTCAACAGCATCGCCAAGCGGTCAATGCCCAGACCCAAACCACCCGTTGGTGGCATCGCAAAATCCAAGGCCGCGACGTATTCATAGTCGACTTCGCGCTCGGTTTCGCCACGCGACGCGTCTTGGGCCACTTGGCCCTCAAAAATCGCTAGCTGTTTTTCTGGATCATTCAGCTCGGAGAACGCATTGGCGATCTCCCAGCCGTTGGCAAAGCTCTCGAACCGCTCGCAGAAACGTGGATCGTCGAGACACGGCTTGGACAACGGCGAAATCTCGGACGGGTACATTGTCACGTGGGTTGGTTGGATCAGCGTTGCTTCACCGTATTCATCAAAGGCCACTTCCATGCATTCACCCCAAGTGGCATCTGCTGGAACCTCGACACCCTTTTCTGCCATCGCAGCACGGGCTGCGGCGGCATCAGGGATTTCGCGGAAATCAATGCCCAGCGTATTCTTGATCAGTTCAGCCATTTCAATTTCTTGGAATGGCGCTTTGAACGAGAGCTCGGTGCCCTGATAGGTGGCGGTCGTTGATCCGTTCACCGCAACACAGGCCGCTTCGCAAATCTCGGCAATCCGTTGTTTCATTGTCTCGAAATCTGCAAACGCTTCATACGCTTCGAGCATCGTGAACTCGGGGTTGTGTTTTTTCGAAACACCTTCGTTGCGGAAGTTGCGGTTGATCTCGAACACACCGGGGGCCAGGCCGCCAACGATCAGACGCTTGAGATACAGCTCGGGTGCGATGCGCAGGTAGAACTGGGAATCCAGCGCGTTGTAATGCGTGGTAAACGGCCGTGCCGCCGCACCGCCAGAGATCGGGTGCAACATTGGCGTTTCGACTTCGACATAATCCATGCCCTCGAACGTGCGGCGGATCGCACGCACAATCTTGGACCGTGCAAGGAACCTATCCTTGCTGTCTTGGTTCGAGACCAGATCGATATAGCGTGCGCGGTAGATTGCTTCGACATCAGACATGCCGTGATGCTTGTCCGGCATCTCGCCGATCATTGCCGATTGAAGCTTTACGTCTGTTGAATTCACCGTCAGTTCGCCACGGCCTGTGCGGCGCACGACGCCTTCGACGCTGGCAAAATCACCAACCTTCATCAGGGCCAGCATTTCGGCAATTGGGCCGCCGCCTTTGACATCAGAATAGACCTGAATACGGCCAGTTGCATCGCGCAGATCGACGAACATGCCGCTGTTGCGAATGGCGTGGATACGGCCCGCAACTGTGACAACGTCTTCGGTCACTTCGCCATCTGGCAGTTCGGCGTATTTCGATTGCAGATCAGCTGCATAGACATAATCGACACGTTTCGCTGGAAAAGGTTCGACCCCCTGCGCGCGAAGGTCTGCAAAACGCTGGTATTTGTTCGAGTCTGTCATGTCATATGATCCTAATTTTGGCGCGTTCTAGGCCATTTAGGTGGGGTGGTCAAAGGGGGGGTGACGTTACGCCGCCAACCCCTTGGACCCCAGAGCCAAATACTTGGCACGGCGATTGGATTTCAACTGGTCGCGCGGCTGTTCGCCCAATTCGCCCAGCATCGCGGCAATCGCACCGCGCACAGTGTCAAAGGTCGCATCTTTGTCGCGATGCGCGCCGCCCATTGGCTCTTCGATAATGCGGTCACAAACACCCAGCTGGCTTAGGTCTTGGGCTGTCAGGCGCAAGGCTTCGGCGGCCTCACGCATTTTCTCGGCGTCTTTCCACAGGATCGAGGCACAGCCTTCGGGCGAGATCACCGAATAAATCGAATGTTCGAGCATGGCGACACGGTTTGCTGTTGCAAACGCCACCGCGCCACCAGAGCCACCCTCGCCAATAATCACAGAAATCAGTGGTACGGTCAGTTGTAGACATTTCTCGGTCGAGCGTGCGATCGCTTCGGACTGGCCGCGTTCTTCAGCGCCTTTTCCGGGATAAGCACCTGCGGTATCGACCAAAGTGATCACAGGCAGGCCAAACCGTTCAGCCAGATCCATCAAACGGACAGCTTTGCGGTAACCTTCTGGCCGCGCCATGCCAAAGTTCCGCTCAATCCGGCTCTTGGTGTCGTTGCCTTTTTCATGGCCGATCACGACAACCGGCTGGCCGTCAAAGCGGCACAAACCGCCCATTACGGCGAGGTCGTCGGCAAAATTTCGGTCACCTGCAAGCGGTGTGTAATCCGTGAACAGAGCGGCAATGTAATCTTGGGTATGCGGGCGGTCGGGGTGACGGGCCACTTGGCATTTGCGCCAAGGCGTCAGCGATCCGTACAAATCTTCGAGCAACTCTGCGGCTTTGGCGTCCAGCGCACTGGCCTCGTCTTCGACATCTGTGGGCTCCTCGGAAGCACGTGCAATCGCACGGAGCTCTTCAGCCTTGCCGACCAGATCGGCCACAGGTTTTTCAAATTCGAGGTAGTTGGTCATGGGACGCCTCAGATCAAGTTGACTGAAGGTTATATGCCGCCCCTTTGCGCCCATTGCAACGGTGGGCAGATGCGAAAAGGGGCGCCGACTGTGCCGCGCCCACCTTCTTTGAACGGATCAGGCACATCTGCGCCTATTGCTGCCGCGTTGTAGTGCGCGGCCTTAGCCGCCTGCGATCATTTCTGATTGGCGGACGATTACTTCGGCTTGTTTGATGCTTGCGATGTCCACAAGACGCCCTTTGTAGACGGTTGCGCCTTCACTGTTGGCCTTGGCCGTTTCCATCGCCGCGAGGATTTCGCGTGCCTCGGCGACTTGTTCATCGGATGGCGTGAATACTTCGTTGGCCAACGCAATCTGTTTGGGGTGGATCGCCCATTTACCAACCATCCCCAGCGTCGCTGAACGCCGCGCCTGAGCCCGGAAGCCTTCATCATCGCTAAAGTCGCCAAAGGGGCCATCGACGGGCAACACGCCGTGTGTCCGACATGCAGCTACAATCGCAGCTTGGGCCCAATGCCACGGGTCTGACCAATGCTGAACGCCATTGCGCTCCATGTAATAGTTTTCTTGGGTGCCACCGATCCCCGTTGTCTGCATGCCCATAGAGGCCGCAAAATCCGCGGCCCCGAGGCTCATCGCTTGCAAACGATCGCTTGATGCGGCGATTTCCTCAACATGGGCGATGCCCGCGGCGCTCTCGATAATAACTTCAAAGCTGACCCGCTTACTGCGCCCCTTGGCCGCTTCGATTGCGGAGACCAGCGCATCAACCGCATAGATGTCTGCTGCACAACCGACCTTGGGGATCATGATTTGGTCCAGCCGTTCGCCAGCGTGCTCCATCAGGTCGACCACGTCGCGGTACCAATAGGGCGTGTCCAATCCGTTGATCCGGACGCTGACAGTCTTGGTGCCCCAATCCACATCGCTGATCGCTTTGATGACATTGGCACGTGCTGCATCTTTGTCTGTTGGTGCAACGCTGTCCTCTAGATCGAGGTTCACGACATCCGCAGCGCTCGCCGCCATTTTCTCGAACAGCTTTACGTTCGATCCTGGGCCAAACAGCTGACAACGGTTCGGGCGGGCCACTGGCGTAGGTTGGAGACGAAAGGACATCAGGTTCACCTTGGTTATAATATTTCGTGCGGATCGACCTGTGAGATATTATAATGCGCGCCGCATCGCAACAGCCGATTTTGCAATCGCAGCATTTCGTGAGACTTGCCAGATCAAGCCCTACGCCGCAGGGTGTTTGTCAGGGAGACAGATCAATGCGCCAACTTAAATTCTATACCTCGCTCTGGGCGATGCAGCCCCATGATCCAACAGGGATCAAATTGCCCCATGACCAAGTCTGCGAAATGGTCGCTGCCGCCGGCTATGACGGGCTTGCGATTGATCTGGGCGCCGCAGACGTGTCGGTCGCTCATGCGGTGCGCCCGCATCTAGAGCGTAACAACCTGACCCCACTTATCGTCGCCTTCCCCAAAGAGATCGAAGGCTTTGCCGATACGCTTCATATGGCTGCCGATTTTGGCGCGCCATTTGTCGACGTGATCGGACAGGTCATGCCACTGTCGATCCCAGAGATGGAACCGATCATCCACCGCTGGATCGAGATGAGCGATCAGATCGGAATGCCGATCCAGTTTGAGACACACCGCAACTGCATCACCAACGATCTGTTTGTCACGCTTCAGCTGATCGACCGTATTCCCGAAATGCGCCTGTGTGCCGACCTAAGCCACTATGTTGTCGATCGCGAATTCTGGTACCCTGTATCGGATGCCGATCGTGCGTTGATCAGCCGCATCCTGAAACGCTCTGACAGCTTCCAAGGCCGCGTTGCAAGCCGTCAGCAAATTCAACTGCAGCTCGACTTTCCACAGCACCAAAAATGGGTCGCTCTTTTCAAAGAGTGGTGGCGCGAAGGGCTGGCTTCTTGGCGCGATAGAAATCCGACGGGCGATTGCATTTTTACCTGCGAATTGGGTCCGCCTGAATACGCCATGACCGACGCGAACGGGATCGAGATGTCCAACCGCTGGGATGAGGCTTTGCAAATCAAACAATGGGTTCAAGAAATCTGGGATCACTTGGGGGGTAATTCCTGATTCTGCGGGCAATTTGATTGTCGGTCAGCAGCCTGACGCAAGATTTTTGCGTCGACTGGACATCCTGCGCGATAAATTTGGCTCTATGATGTCGTCTTGTGCACGAATAGGTAACTTTTCCTGACGCATTTGCGCGAGAGTGCGGCGAAACCTAGGGGAACATACCATGATCCAGACACCATACCTTCTATTCCTCGGCGACGCGCCGGACCAATTGGCCGCCAAGGTCGCAATCGGCATCAAGGACTGGCGCCCCGAGAATGCGCTGGGTCAATTCCGCATGAAAGACTGTGGCGCCGATCTGGGCATCACTGACATGACACTAGAAGAAGGTCTGGCCGCTGGTGCCAAGACCCTCGTGATCGGTGTAGCGAACCGCGGTGGTGTGATCTCGGACGCATGGAAAAAAATCCTCGTTCGTGCGCTTGAGCTTGGCTACGACATCGCGTCTGGCCTGCACAATCTGCTGCGCGACGAAGACAGCCTGCAAGCCGCAGCACGTGTCAACGGTCGCACCCTCTTTGATGTACGTATTCCGTCGGTGGCCTATCCAATCGCCAATGGCAAAAAGCGGACTGGCAAGCGGTGCCTCGCAGTTGGCACTGACTGTTCTGTCGGAAAAATGTACACAGGTCTCGCCATGGACGCCAAGATGCGCAAACGGGGCATGAAATCGACGTTCCGTCCAACCGGCCAAACCGGCATCCTGATCACGGGTGGCGGTGTGCCGCTCGACGCTGTGATTGCCGACTTTATGGCGGGCGCGGTCGAATACCTCACACCTGACAATGATGCGGATCACTGGGATCACATCGAAGGGCAGGGCAGCCTGTTCCACGTGTCATATTCTGGCGTCACGATGGCGCTGATCCATGGTGGCCAGCCTGACGCGTTGATCCTCGCTCACGAACCAACCCGTACGCACATGCGCGGCTTGCCTGATTACAAACAGCCGTCGCTCGAAGCACTGCGCGATGCGGCCCTGTCTATGGCTCGCGTAGCGAACCCAGATTGTGTAGTTGCGGGCATCTCGGTGAACACCCAGCACCTGTCGGACGATGAGGCGAAGAAATACCTCGCCGAAGTCGAAGACCGCATGGGCCTGCCGACTGTCGATCCATACCGTTACGGTGCTGGCCGTCTGGTCGACGCTCTCGAAGCGATCTAAGCTATCGGTGCGGGGGGCCAATCCCCCCGCATCCAACACGCGCAAAGGACAACCCATGATCACTGTCACCCATGATGTGTTCAAACTCGCCCAAGTCTTTACCATTTCGCGCGGCAGCCGGACCGAAGCCAAGGTGCTTACGGTTAAAATCACCCGCGATGGCGTTACAGGTTGGGGCGAATGCGTGCCTTATGCGCGCTATGATGAAACGCTGGACAGCGTAACCGATCAGATCAATGGATTGCCGGCTGATATCACACGCGATGCGCTGCAATCCGCTTTGTCCGCTGGGGCCGCCCGCAATGCGGTGGACTGTGCCCTGTGGGACCATGCCGCGAAATTTTCTGGCAAACGGGTTTGGGATTTGTTGGGCATGCCGACCCCTTCGACCGAAATCACCGCGTATACACTGTCGCTGGACACACCTGACGCGATGGAACAACAGGCCGCCAAAAACGCCTTTCGCCCGCTGCTCAAGATCAAGCTGGGCACACCCGACGACATGGCTCGTCTCGAGGCTGTCCGTCGCGGCGCCCCCAAGTCCCGTATCATCGTAGATGCAAACGAAGGTTGGACTGCTGAAGTCTATTCCGAGCTTGCCCCGCATCTTGTGCGGTTGGGTGTTCAATTGGTCGAACAGCCGATGCCAGCGGGTGCAGATGACCTATTGTCCGAGATCGAGCGCCCTCTGCCGGTCTGCGCCGACGAAAGCTGTCATGACCGCGCGAGCCTCGCAGGGCTCAAGGGCAAATATGACTATGTAAACATCAAGCTCGACAAAACCGGCGGCCTGACCGAGGCGTTCGCGCTCAAGCGAGATGCGATCGCCGCGGGCTATGGCGTGATGGTTGGCTGTATGGTTGGCTCGTCGCTGGCGATGGCCCCCGCGACCCTCGTGGCATCAGGTGTTGGCTTTACCGACCTTGACGGCCCGCTTCTCTTGGCAGAAGACCGCGATACACCACTGACTTTTGACGAGGCGGGCGTGCACGCCCCCGCCACAACACTTTGGGGATGACCAAAATGCGCACTGTATACCTGAACGGTAAATACCTACCCGAGAACGAGGCCAACGTGTCTGTTTTTGACCGTGGCTTTCTCTTTGCCGATGGCGTCTACGAAGTGACGTCCGTTTTGGGTGGCAAGATTTTGGATTTTGACGGCCACGCTGTCCGTCTTGAACGCAGCCTGAACGAGCTGGGAATGCGCAACCCGATTGAAAAGGCCGACCTCCTTGCGGTGCACCGCGAATTGGTCCGCGCCAACGATATCTCTGATGGCATGATTTATCTCCAGATCACTCGCGGTAATCCCGGTGATCGTGACTTTGCCTATCCATCTGACGACACCGAGCCGACGATCGTTCTGTTTACACAGTCCAAGCCCGGCCTCGCCGATAGCCCAGCCGCCAAAACAGGTATCAAGATTATCAGCATCGAAGACCAGCGTTGGGGCCGCCGCGATATCAAAACCGTGCAGCTGCTCTATCCATCCATGGGCAAGATGATGGCGAAAGGCGCCGGATGCGATGACGCGTGGATGGTCGAAGACGGCCACGTGACCGAAGGCACATCCAACAATGCCTACATTGTGAAAGATGACAAAATCATCACGCGGCATCTCGGGAACGAAATCCTGCATGGCATCACTCGTAAGGCGGTTCTTGCCTTTGCTCGAGAGGCCCAGATGAAGGTTGAAGAGCGTGCCTTTACACTAGAAGAAGCTAAAAACGCTGATGAGGCGTTTATCACGTCGGCTTCGACCTTTGTGATGCCTGTGGTCGAGATTGATGGCGAGGCAGTTGGTACAGGAACACCTGGAACGGTCGCCGCACGGCTGCGCGAAATCTATCTCACAGAAAGCCGCAAAGCCGCTATTTGATGCGTTTTCCCCAGATTTAGGGGGAAATTTTGGCGAAACGTCTTGATATTGACGTTTCGCCCCAACTTTTTCTTGTCAACTGGTTAAGAATTTCCATGATCCACCCCGTCAGGGCGCAACCGCGCCTTTTAGATCGGGGGAAATGATCTTGCGTAAACTAGTTGGTGGTCTCGTTTTGGCGGGCGGTGTGGGTTTGGTCGGTGCATACGGTACGATGCGCACATCCTTTGAGATGGAAAATGATATTCGGGCGCGGGCACTGTCTGCAACGGAAACAGCAATCCACGGTGTTCAAACCCGTGTCGAAGGTCGGGACATCAGTGTTTCTGGAATCGCTGATACCGAAGCTGATCCGCGAGGCAATCCTCGCATCTTTGGACGTTGTTGATGGCCGCCGTGTCGTACATGATGAAATCGAAGTTTTGCCAGCCGCAGCACCCTATGTTTTCGAGCTGACCAGTAACGCCGACGGCATTGCCGCCTCTGGCAACGCGCCGACAGCGATCGCACAGGCCGCCATCGACGAAGGTACTGGAATGGATCTTAGCGGCGACCTGCCTCTCGCCTCTGGCGCTCCCGAGGGGTATCCCTTGGCTGTCATCGCGGCATCGCAATCGACCACTGCACTGATCGAAAGCACGGTGCGCGTCGAAGACAACACAATCACACTCAAAGGTTTGGCAGCTGACCCGTCCGCACGCGACGCGGCCCTGACAATGCTTCAGTTCGCACCCGAAGGGTAAGTTCTCACGGACGAGATTGAACTCTTTGACGATGGCACACCGCTGCGTCTAACCCTGAACAAATCTGATGCGTCTATCGATAGCACGGGCAAACTGCCGTCTGATCTGCCTATGGCGGATATGATGGGCATCCTTGGTGCGACGAATGCGGATCTTGATGTTCAACAGGCGCGCATCTCTTCGGACGCTGGCGTATGGCCCGGTGTTGCGACAGATATGACAACTGCGCTGACCCGCGTTGAGAGCGGCACGTTGATGATCGAAGGTCGCAACGTGTCCTTGACTGGTACAGCGACACCAGCTGGCAAGGCGGCAGGCGAAGCAGCGATTGCAAGCCTACCCGAAGGGTTTACCGGCACGTCTGACATTTCATTCTATGACGACGGCGCACCGTTCAGCATGATTGTCGACTACGATGGCGCAAACGCAACCGTCGACGGCAAATTGCCAGCAGGCTTCGGCGCTAGCTTAACGGCTGATGCGGTGGGCGTGTCTGCATCTGGCGATGTGGCCACGGCCTACATTAGTGACGACAGCGGCAGATGGCCGGGCATCGCAAACACTGGTCTCGCGGCGTTCCCCAACCTAGAAAACGGAATCCTGCAGATCGCGGACAACCGCATTCTATTGTCGGGTCTCGCTCGGACACCGGCCGAAGCCGGAGCAGCAGACGCTGCGTTGGCGGATCTGCCCGAAGGGTTCACCGCGACAACATCCTATGATCTGGTCGATGATGGCACACCGCCGTCCTATGACGTTGTCTATGATCCTGCGACGGGTGCCAACGTAACTGGCCGCCTGCCGTCCAGCCTTGCTACGACAGATATTGCCAGCGCGCTTGATCTCGACACTGTATCAGGTAAGCCAACCATCGGTCTGGTTGAGGACGACGGCATATGGGCGACTGTGGCAAACAAGGGTCTGTCCCCACTGTCGAACCTTGAGAACCGCACGCTGAGTGTCGAAGATACCACCGTTCGCCTAACCGGCCTTGCGCGCACCCCAGCCGAGGCTGAAGCTGCAGATGCGCCCTTGCTGGTTTGCCTGATGGCTATACCGCAACAACTTCCTACGATCTGATCGACGATGGCACACCGCCTGCATTTGACGTGGCCTACGACGCTTCAACCGGTGCAACAGTGTCGGGCAAATTGCCTGCTGGTGTCGGCACTGGTGACATTGCCGATGCAATGGGTCTGGACGTGGTCTCGGGCACTCCAACGCTTGGACTTGTTGGTGACGCTGCTCTCGGTCAATCCACGCTGAACAGCCTGACCAACTGGTTGCTAGAACTGGATGCTGCGACTGTGTCGATCTCGGATACCGAGAATGTTGTCGATGCAACGCTGACACCTGTTGTTGACCCCGAAATGGTTGCTGCTGGACTTGCTGCTGATCTGGGCTCTGCCACTACGATCAACGTCTCTGACAATCCAGTTGTACCAGCCGCAGGCGATGCACGTGTGAATGCTGCGACCGGCAAACGCGAAGTGTTCCAAGGTGGCTTCTGGCTGCCTTTGACCCGCTTTGCGGTAGCACCTGCCACCTGCCGCGATCAATCCGATGCCGCTCTGAGCCGCAACAAGGTGAACTTTGTCTCTGGCAAAGCGCGTCTCGACGGGCAGTCAACGCGCGCCGTCAACGACATGGCCGCGGTCATCCTGCGCTGCCTCAGCGAGGGTACTCTGACCGTATAGATCGGTGGTCATACTGACAGCTCGGGCTCTGACGTCACTAACAACGCGCTCAGCGCTGCGCGTGCTCTCGCGGTTCGTGACGCTTTGGTCGCACGCGGTGTTGATGCAGAACGTATCTCTGCTCAGGGGTATGGTGAAAGCGAGCCGATCGCGACAAACGAGACAGAAGAAGGCCGTGCGGCCAACCGCCGGACAACAATCACATGGTTCGAATGATTACTATTCAATCACGCACTATAGCCACACAGAAGGAGTGTAAAAATATTTAAAGAGTGGGTTTTCTCATGGGCGAATTGTGGGTGCTTTTGCTGCTCGCAGCCCTCATCGGTTTGCTTGCAGGCTGGATCATCTGGGGCCGTCGGTCCGAGGTAAACATCGACAACAGCGGTCTTCAGGCCGATCTCGATGCCTGCCGTGCCAAGCATGCAGACAAAGACGCGCGCATTGCTGAACTCGAGGCCGACCTGCGCGGTTGCCGCGATTCACTGGCTGACGTCCAGACTGCTGCGGCTGCACCGGCCGCTGCAATGGCGGCACCTGCTGGGGCTGTAGACTATGACGGCGACGGCGTGTTCGAAGGCACCGACGAAGGCACCAAGCCTACGACAATGGATGCACCTCGTGCTGGCGGCGCTGACGATCTGAAGCGGATCAAAGGTGTTGGTCCGAAAATGGAGAAGCTTTGCAACAAACTGGGCTTCTGGCACTTTGACCAGATCGCTGGTTGGACCCGCGACGAAGTCGCATGGGTCGACGCAAACCTTGAACGCTTTAAGGGCCGCGTCACACGCGACGAGTGGGTCTCTCAGGCCAAGCTCTTGGCGACTGGCGGCGAGACTGCATTCTCCAAGAAAGTGGACAAGGGCGACGTTTACTAAACGTCCTCAACACCCAAAATCAAAGGCTGCGCTGGAAACCCAGTTGCGGCCTTTTTCATGTCTGGTCCAATGCCGTGCAGGGCAGGGCGCTAGGAAAAGTCGAGTTCGCTGATCCGCACATATTCCACTGCGTCGCCTTGGTTCTGCAACGTCTCGGCGGTGGTGCCTTGGATTACGGCGACTACGACATCATCAACGACAACTTCGGCGCCGTCTGGTCCATCTTGGTAAAACAAGGTGTCGTCGAAATCGTCTGGGACCACGACCACTACCACTTCGGTTCCAACGTCCAAGTCGGTGATCGTGGTCGTGCCCTGTGATCCGTCATTGAATACAACAAATTGGTCAACACCTGTCCCGCCGGACAGCGTGTCATTCGCGTCGCCACTCAAGATGTCGTCACCCGTGCCACCGTTCAATTCGTCTGCATCGGCATTGCCTGTCAGCGTTGGGATGCCTGTGGTCCGGTCTGGTACGTCAATCGACACCAATACATCATTGCCAGCGCCGCCGTTCATGATATCGGCGCCATCTTGGCCCGCGATCAGATCGTTGCCTTCGCCACCGTCGATGACATCGGCACCCAGACCGCCCAAGAGCTCGTCATTGCCGTCACCGCCATTGACGATATCGTCGCCTGCTCCGCCTTCGATTTCGTCATTACCGTCGCCACCATTGATGTCGTCGTCGCCTTCTTTGGTTTTGATGGAATCGTTCCCGTCCCCACCGCTGATGATATCGTCGCCTTGACCCGTCAGGATGGTGTCATTGCCCACGCCACCGTCGACGATTTGCACACCTCCAAAGCCGGTGATCATGTCATCACCTGCGCCGCCATCTAGCGTGTTGTTGCCATTTCTGTCGTAGATTTTGTCATCACCGGCACCGCCCATGATCGTGTCATTGCCTGTGCGACCTGTCAGGTCGTCATTGCCTTCGCCACCGTTCAGCGTGTCGTTGCCACCACCACCAGTCAGCACGTCGGCGTTGTTGCCACCATCCAGCGTATCATCGCCAGCATTGCCGCTGAGCATATCTTGACCAAAACCACCGCTGATCACATCATTTCCGGCGCCGCCGCTTAACGTGTCTGCGCCCAGATTGCCATCTAGATCGTCGTCGCTGTCACCGCCTGCAATCGTGTCGTCGCCGTCGCCACCCAGAATGCGGTCGTTGCCAGTGCCACCATCAGCAGCGTCGTTGCCGCCTCGGAGAAAGACCTCGTCATTTCCGGCCAAGCTATTGATCGAGTCCTCGAGACTGCCACCTAGGATACGGTCGTCACCTTCCGATGGCTCCGAGCTGATCTCTGGTTCTGTAACAACATCCGGCTCGCGATCATCGTCGTCCGACTCCGAGCCGCCTCCGTCAAAGAACACACCCAACAAACCTAGCGGCAGCAGTGCCAGCAAAATAAACGGATCAAAATACATAACTATAGCTCACCACAAAATTCATTTTCTGTTTAATCCACGGCACAGTCCCCAAACGACGCCGTAAATCATTTTCACTATGATAGAGCTATCGAAAGGGCGCTATACACCCCTTTCGGTCCCCAGAAACCCCACGCTCTGCCGACTGACCATCCCCGATCATTCGCCAAGATTACGTTTCGATTCAAAGGCCTGTCAAGTTTTCGACACCATTGTCGCTGCATTGGAAATAAGCACAACTGTCCCATGTAAATTGTGGCTATTTCTCGGGGTGGCTCGCCTTAAATGCGTCTTTGGTGGCGTCCGTTGCATCTGTTTGATACTGCGCCTTCCACTCGGAAAACGGCATCCCGTAATATGCCTCGCGGGCGGCGTCCTTGGTCATCTCGATGCCGCGTTCCGCGGCGGCCTCTTGATACCAACGGCTTAGGCAATTTCGGCAGAACCCAGCGAGGTTCATCATGTCGATGTTTTGCACGTCTGTGCGGTCTTGCATCAAATGCTGCTGTAACCGACGAAATGCTGCTGCTTCGAGCTCGATTTGTGTCTGCGTGTCCATCGTTCGTCCCCTATAGAATTCGTTTCACATAGCTTGCGGCATCCAGATCATCCGCCTCGACAGTGATCGTGCCAACCTGCGGCATTTGTGCGGTCAGCCAGTCTAGAACATGGGAGGTCACCGCATGTTTTTCATCCCCTGTGCGCCCCGGCATCATCCGGATCGTCACGTGGGCAAAGCTTTGGTTCTCAACGACCATGAACCCGTGATCGGCTTTAAAGGCGCGAACCTTGATCCCTTTTGGATTGGGAAATAGGCCGGTCTCTAACATGATCTCTGGCAGACTGCGGCACAGGGCGGCGATGTCTTCGGATTTCTCTAGATCGGCTGAGTATTGCAGAATTGCATGGGGCATGACGGCCTCCTTTGAATGGGTCTATTATAGGCCGGTGTCGGCCAGAACGTCGCGTAGGATCGGGGCCAAACGCGCAGCCCATTCCAGTTGGCCCGCCTCTGTCTCGATCAAGTCATTTCTCAGCTCAATCAACACATGAGCGCGTTCATGTTGCAAGGCATGTCGGTCCATTGCGTCGCCGCGCAGCTTGCCATGATAGGGCTCGTTGTCTCCGACGCATAAATCCGCTTCGTCGCGGAGCCGCGCCAACAATGGAAGAGCCAGCCGCGTATCATCGGCATAGAGCACGCCAATCTGCCACGGCCGAGGCGCGCGACCCCGCAGTTGCGGGGTAAATGAATGTACCGACAGGATCACAGGATCCTCGCGCCCAGATGCGATATCTTCTAGAGCCGCGTGATAGGGCCGGTGGCATTGTTTTAATCGCGATTCAATATCATCAGCCGCACGGTTGGCTGGTATCATCGTGCCGTCATAAAGGCGCATTACCAATGTCGGATCATCCTCACCCCGATTGGGATCAATCACCAAGCGCGAGAAATTAGACGAAACAACGGGCCCATCCAGAGCCGCGCCTAGCGCCCGCGCCACACCCAATGCGCCGACGTCCCATGCGATGTGGCGCTGCATATCCTCAGAGCGCAATCCCAGATCACCGCCATTTACAAAATCAGGGACGGTGTTGGTCGCATGGTCACAGGTCACCAACCATCGGCCGTTTCGGGCGGCACCTTCGATGAAATATGGGGCGTAAGTCATAGATGTGTTACCTGAATCTGCTATTTTGCACTTAAAAATCACATAGGCCAGTTGTGACAGGAATGGAATTGCGCAATAAGGCCCTCAAACCGCGTTAGCGGTAACAAAGACTGACCGGGGATCGACCCCGATGGAAAGGACGACCCAAATGAGACGCCCCCGCAATGTCAAAATCGTAGCCACCCTTGGCCCAGCTTCCAATGACTACGAGATGATCCGCGCTTTGCACGAGGCGGGCGCTGATGTGTTCCGGCTTAACATGTCTCATGGGGATCACTCTGAAATCCGCGCACGGCACGAGATCATCCGTCGGGTTGAAAAGGACCTCGATAGCCCGATCGCCATTCTCGCTGACCTTCAGGGCCCGAAATTGCGCGTTGGCAAATTTGCCAGTGATGATGGCCACGATCTTGAGGTCGGCCAGTCCTTCCGCCTTGACCTTGATCCGACCGAGGGTGACACGACACGCGTCCAGCTGCCCCACACAGAGATTTTCCAAGCACTCGAGCCTGGCGCCTCTTTGCTCGTCAACGATGGCAAAATCCGTCTCGAAGTCAAAGACTGCGGCGATGACTATGCCAACTGTACTGTCACCGTGGGTGGCGCGATTTCCAACCGCAAGGGTGTGAACGTTCCGGATGTTGAACTTCCGCTTGCGGCGCTCTCTGAAAAAGACCTCAAAGATCTTGAATTTGTTTGCGATCTTGGTGTCGACTGGTTGGCTCTGTCCTTCGTTCAGCGTGCGGCCGACGTAGAGCAAGCGCGTGAACTGGCCGCAGGCCGTGCTGCGATCCTCTCGAAAATTGAAAAGCCGCTTGCGGTCAAAAACTTTGACGCCATTCTCAAGGCGTCTGACGGCATCATGGTTGCCCGTGGCGATCTGGGTGTTGAACTGCCAGTGCACGCCGTCCCACCGATCCAGAAACAGTTGATCCGCAAATCGCGTGCTGCTGCCAAACCTGTGATCGTGGCCACGCAGATGCTTGAGTCGATGATCGACAGCCCAATGCCAACTCGTGCCGAAGTCTCGGACGTCGCGACTGCGATCTACGAAGGCACGGATGCGATCATGTTGTCCGCAGAATCTGCAGCCGGTTCGTTCCCAATCGAAGCCGTGACCACGATGAACAACGTCGCAGCCGAGGTTGAAGCCGACCCGACCTACACAAACATCATCGAGGCAAGCCGCACCGCCAACCGCGAAAGCGTTGCAGACGGTATCGTCGCTGCGGCCCGCGAGATCGCTGAGACAACAGAGATCAAAGCGATCTGCTGCTTCACCACTTCGGGTACGACAGCTGTGCTTGTTGCTCGTGAACGCCCACGTGTTCCAATTATCGCGCTGACCACTGATATCGGCACTGCGCGCCGCTTGGCTCTGAGCTGGGGCACGAATTGCTTTATGTCGGGCGAGGTCGAACGCTTTAAGTCTGCGGTTGTCGCGGCGGCCAAGGCGGCCCGCACAGGCGGCTTTGCTGACGAGACCGATCAGATCGTTGTGACTGCGGGTGTGCCGTTCAATACATCAGGCACGACAAACATTCTGCGGGTTGCGCCCTGTGACGAGCGTTTGATTTTTAACACCGAACCGGGTTAATCTCTGGATCATATTATTGAACCCAAAGGTATTAATATGACCGCAGACCTTTATCTTGTGATTGGCCTCATTATTGGGGCCTTTACCATCCCTTCGATCTTGGGCGCGCTTTCCGAGGGCCGTGCGCCGCGCACAGCCGCGATTATGGTTTTGATCGCGGGCGGTCTGATTGTTCTCGCGGTCAAGGAAAAGCCCGGTGGTTATACGTTGAACGATATCCCGCAGGCCTTTGTGAATGTTGTTGGTCAGTACATGCCATAAAGGCACCAGATTCCGCCCTGAACACGCAGAATCCTCTTGTCCCAACGGGCGTTCCCACCTATAGCACCCTCTCTAACCGCGCGACCGGCCAATGTGGCATGCCGAGTCGTGTGTAAAACCGCCAATCCATAGGAGACGGAAATGCCTAAGATGAAGACTAAGTCGAGCTGCAAAAAGCGGTTCAAAGTGACGGCTTCGGGCCGTGTCAAAGCAGGTCAGGCTGGCAAACGCCACGGCATGATCAAGCGTACAAACAAATTCCTCCGCAATGCCCGCGGTACAACACTGCTGAGTGAGCCTGACGCGAAAATCGTCAAGTCCATGATGCCGTACAATCGCTAAGGAGGATTTGAGATGCGTGTAAAGAGCGGACCAGTCACCCACCGTCGTCACAAGAAAATCACCGACCAAGCCAAAGGCTATTACGGTCGTCGCAAGAACACCTTTAAGGTAGCTACACAGGCTGTCGACAAGGCGAACCAATATGCGACCCGTGACCGCAAGAACCGCAAGCGCAACTTCCGCGCTTTGTGGATCCAGCGTATCAACGCTGCTGTGCGTTCGGTTGACGAGACATTGACATATTCCAAATTCATCAACGGACTCGCACTGGCTGGCATCGAAGTGGACCGCAAGGTTCTCGCCGATCTCGCCGTCAACGAGCCTGATGCATTCGGCGCAATCGTAAGCCAGGCAAAAGCCGCGCTGAACTAAGCGACTTACGATCAGAAATTAAGAAAGCCGTCCTCATTTGAGGGCGGCTTTTTTCGTTGGCAGGGCTGGGGGTTTGATCTTTTGCAGCCATAACGCCGTGTAGGGCGGAAAATTCCGACTACTCTACGAGGCCTTTCTGGTGGCGATGCCGAGCGAGGCGGCAAATGGGGGCGCATCGGATCGTGAAGCCGATTTGTCGGATGCGCGTGCCCTATCTGCGTATCAGCGGACATGGGTACCGCTAGAGGTCAAAAACGAAATCACCCGCTTGCAATAGAGTTCGACGGAAATCTTTTCAGAGAAATTTTGGGTTGGGGCAATTAAATCCCTTAGCCCGCAACACCCTGCGTTCTGAACCCACGCACCTCATATGCAAATTATGTAATTCAGACCCAAAAATACGCAAAATACAGAAAACATCTGCGAACAAAGGGTTAATCACCCATGCCATGGCCGCCTGAATTAACGCCCCGTGCGCCCCATTAACTTGCACAGCGCGGCCCTTCGCGCTAACTCCGTGCAACGCCCCGCGCTATCTAATGCATCAGGACCGATCATGGACCATCTCAGAGATAAATACATTGCCCTCATTGCCGAGGCTGCTGATGAAAACACGCTAGAGGATCTGCGGGTCCAAGCCGTTGGCAAAAAGGGTGAAATCAGCCTCGAGATGCGTGCCTTGGGCAAAATGTCCCCTGAGGAACGCCAGGTTGCGGGTCCCGCTCTGAACGCGCTCAAGGACGAAATCAATTCGGCCCTCGCGGCTAAAAAGCAGGCGCTGTCTGACGCCGCTCTTGATGAACGTCTGCGCACAGAATGGCTTGATGTGACATTGCCAACACGGGCGCGCAACGTCGGCACGATCCACCCAATTTCCCAGGTATGGGAAGAGGTTACCGCGATTTTCGCCGAGCTGGGATTTGCTGTGGCCGAGGGTCCTCAAATCGAAACCGACTGGTATAACTTTGACGCGCTGAACATTCCGGGCCACCACCCCGCGCGCGCCGAGATGGACACTTTTTACACGCACCGTACCGCGGATGAAGATCGTCCTCCTCACGTGCTGCGTACCCACACCAGCCCCGTGCAAATCCGTTCGATGGAGGCGCAAGGCGCACCCATTCGCATCATTTGTCCAGGTCGCGTTTACCGCGCAGACTATGACCAGACACACACACCGATGTTCCACCAGATCGAAGGTCTGGCGATCGACAAAGACATCTCGATGGCCAATCTCAAATGGACACTCGAAGAGTTCTTTTCCGCCTATTTCGGCCGTTCCGTGAAAACCCGCTTTCGGGCATCGCACTTTCCGTTCACTGAACCTTCAGCCGAAGTTGATATTCAGTGCTCGTTCAAAGACGGCACCGTCACAGTCGGCGAAGGCGACGATTGGCTCGAGGTGCTCGGCTCTGGCATGGTTCACCCATCTGTTTTGTCGGCTGGCGGCATCGACCCCAATGAATACCAAGGCTTTGCTTTTGGTATCGGGATCGACCGGATCGCGATGCTGAAATACGGCATCCCTGATTTGCGCGCGTTCTTTGACAGCGACCTGCGTTGGTTGCGTCACTACGGTTTCGCAAGCCTTGACCAGCCGAACCTGCACGCGGGTCTAAGCCGCTAAGGGGACCAGTTTCCCTAGGCGAACCCGCGTCGATCCAAAACTGCTAACGCAGCTCTCTGGCAATCGCTTCTTTTCCCCGCAACGCCAATGGGGTAAGGACGATCAATCCTATTCAACAAACCGGCACGCGCTCATGAAATTCACTTTGTCTTGGTTGAAAAACCACCTCGAAACAGATGCGACACTCGATGTTATTCTCGACACGCTGACCGACCTCGGGCTTGAAGTGGAGGGTGTTGAAAACCCCGCAGCCCGATTGTCCGAGTTTACGATCGGCTATGTCAATTCTGCCGAGAAACACCCCGATGCGGACAAGCTGCGTGTGTGTCAGGTGCAAACCGATGAAGGCGAGACCCAGATCATTTGTGGCGCCCCAAACGCGCGTCAGGGTATCACCGTCGTGATCGCCAAGCCGGGCGTCTACGTGCCGGGCATCGACACCACGATTGGTGTTGGCAAAATTCGCGGCATCGAGAGCTTTGGCATGATGTGTTCCGAACGCGAGATGGAACTCTCTGAGGAACACGACGGCATTATCGAATTGCCAAATGGCGAAGTCGGTCAGAGCTTTGTGGATTGGCTGGCGCAGAACGATCCGGCCAAGGTTGATCCCGTCATCGAGATTGCCATCACTCCGAACCGCCCAGATGCATTGGGCGTTCGCGGCGTCGCGCGCGACCTCGCAGCACGCGGTCTCGGGACGCTGAAACCACTGCCTGTCACACCTGTCGCTGGAAATGGTCCTAGCTCGGTTGATGTGATAATTGACGCAGATACAACAGATGGCTGCCCCGTGTTCATGGGGCGTGTCATCTCGGGAGTCAAAAATGGCCCAAGCCCAGCATGGCTGCAGGATATGCTGCGTGCCATCGGTTTGCGTCCGATCTCGGTATTGGTCGATATCACCAACTATTTCACCTATGATCAAAACCGTCCGCTGCACGTCTTTGACGTTGATAAGATGCAGGGCAACCTACGTGTTCACCGCGCTGAAGGTGGCGAAACGATCGTTGCGTTGGACGACAAAGAATACACGCTGGCTGCGGGCCAGATGGTGATCTCGGATGACAATGGACCCGAAAGCATCGCGGGTATCATAGGCGGTGCTGTGACCGGCTGTTCTGATGAAACAACAACCGTGTTCCTAGAGAGCGCGTTTTGGAACAACATCCAGATCGCGTTGACTGGCCGCGCTTTGAAAATCAACTCGGATGCGCGGTACCGTTTCGAGCGTGGTATTGACCCTGCTTGGACCGCTAATGGTCTGGAATTGGCCACACAGATGGTATTGGACCTGTGTGGTGGCGAGGCTAGTGATGTTGTCGTTGTCGGCGCGATTCCTGATGTGTCGCGCAGCTACAAGCTAGATACTGACCGTGTTCAAAGCCTCGTTGGCATGACGATCCCAGCGGACACACAGCGTGCGACGTTGACGGCACTGGGCTTTGAAATCGATGGCGATCAGGCACATGTGCCGAGCTGGCGACCCGATGTTTTGGGCGAGGCCGATTTGGTCGAAGAGGTTGCGCGCATTGCGTCGCTCACCCGTCTCGAGGGTCGACCGTTGCCACGTATTACCGAAGGTCTGCCAACACCGGTCCTGACCCCGATCCAGCGCCGCGAACAGATCGTACGACGTACGATTGCGCAGTTGGGTTACAACGAATGCGTGACCTATTCGTTCATCGACCAACCTAGCGCCGAACTCTTTGGTGGGGGTACGGATGCGACGCGTCTCGAAAACCCGATCTCGTACGAGATGAGCCACATGCGTCCCACCGTGTTGCCCGGTTTGCTGCAGGCCGCTGCTCGTAACCAAGCCCGCGGGTTTGCCGATATGGCGCTGTTCGAAATTGGGGCGGCGTTCCATGGCGGCGAGCCCGGCGAACAGCATCTCCAAGCGACTGGCCTTCTTGTTGGGCGCACTGGTCCCAAAGACGTGCATGGTAGCGCGCGCGCCGTCGATGTGTTCGACGTAAAAGCAGATGCCGAAGCTGTTCTTGCGGCGATCGGCGCACCTGCCAAGGTTCAGATCATGCGCGGCGTGGATGACACTTGGCACCCCGGTCGCCACGGCAAAATTTGTTTGGGCCCTAAAATGGTGTTGGGTATCTTTGGTGAAATTCACCCAAAAATCCTGACTGAGATGGGCGTTAAAGGGCCAGCAATGGCCTTTACCCTTTGGCCAGCGGAAGTGCCGATGCCAAAGAATGAATCGGTTAACCGTGGTGCCGTGACAGCCCCTGATTTGCAAGCTGTCGAACGTGACTTTGCCTTTGTTGTCGACACGGATGTCGAGGCGTTGACGCTGGTGAATGCCGCTGCAGGTGCGGACAAGGCGTTGATCGACAATGTTCGAGTCTTTGACGAATTCATTGGTGGCTCACTGGGTGAAGGTAAGAAATCACTCGCGATCGCTGTTCGGCTTCAGCCAACCGAGGCCACGTTGAAAGACGCGGACATCGAGGCAGTTAGCACCAAGATTGTCGAGAAAGTCAGCAAAGCAACGGGCGGCGTTCTGCGCGGCTAATCCAAGGGGGCAATCATGCTCAAGGTTTATCTCTCCGGCGAAATCCACACCGACTGGCGTGAACAGATCATCGAAGGTTCGGCTGGCTTGGACGTGTCGTTCAATAGCCCCGTGACCGATCACGCGGCATCAGATGATTGTGGCGTGGCGATTCTCGGGGCCGAGGATAACAAATTCTGGCACGATCGCAAAGGTGCCCAGATTAATGCGATCCGCACCCGCAAGGGGATCGAGGACGCAGATGTCGTCGTTGTTCGTTTTGGTGAGAAATACAAACAGTGGAACGCAGCCTTTGATGCAGGCTATGCCGCTGCGTTGGGCAAGTCGTTGATTGTGCTCCACGGCGACGACCACCAACATGCGTTGAAAGAAGTAGATGCGGCGGCTCTGGCTG
>NZ_GG697169.2:1722417-2019190 GCF_000161835.1 Thalassobium sp. R2A62 | reverse complement strand
TCAGAGCCGCCGCAGGTTGTTGAGGTTTTGCGTTATGTTTTGACGGGCGCGCTGCCGACCTAGGTTGGTCGGGCAGGGGTGTTGAGCCCTTTGATGACGGCAGGTCGTGCCTCGAAGCGTTCAATGTAGGCCGCGATGTTTGGATGGGCATCCCAATTCAGGGCATCGCGCACACCGTAGAACCCAGTCGCCCGCAGCCATGGCGCAATCGCAATGTCTGCAATTGAATATTCGCCTGTGATCCACTCTTTGCCTTCGAGCTGTGCCTCGACCACAGCCATTAGGCGTTTGGCTTCGTCCATGTAGCGCTGGAGCGAACGTCTATCCTCCCATTCGGATCCGGCGAACTTATAAAAGAACCCCATTTGACCGAACATTGGACCCAAGCCGCTCATTTGGAACATCAACCATTGGGTTGTCTGTGCTTTCAGTGCTGGAGTTGAGCCACCCAACTTGCCAGATTTTTCGGCCAGATAGAGCAGGATCGCACCGGACTCAAACAGCCCCATTGGCCCGTCTGGTCCGTTAGGGTCGATGATTGCTGGGATTTTGTTGTTGGGGTTCAGCGACAGGAACTCGGGGCTTTTGACATCGGCATCCAACAGGGTCACGAGGTGCGCTTCATACTCCAATCCCATCTCTTCGAGCGCGATCGACACTTTGACGCCTTTAGGCGTTGGAAAGGAATAGAGTTGGATCACATCTGGATTTTGCGCGGTCCATTTTTGATCAATCGGAAAATCAGCGAGGACTGTCATCGGTCGGGCCTCCTTCAAGACTTGTCTCGCCTGTTCAACCTGGGGGGAACTGGATCAAAAAAAGCCATAGAAATGCGTGGTTTTACCGTTATGACTGTGCTCATCCGCGCATCTGGCATCAGATCAGAGCGTATTTAAGCCAAGAAGGGGACACCAAATGCTTAAAGAATTCAAAGATTTCATCGCCAAAGGCAATGTCATAGACATGGCCGTCGGTATCATCATCGGTGCTGCGTTTACCGCAATCGTCGGATCGTTGGTCGCTGACCTGATCAACCCGATCATCTCGCTCTTTATGGGCGGCGTTGATTTCTCGGGCATGTATGCTGTGTTGGGCGACGGCGAGTACGGCTCGATCACCGAAGCTGAAGAAGCTGGCGCTGCGGTCTTCGCATATGGCCGCTTTATCATGGCGATCATCAACTTCCTCATCATTGGCTTCGTAGTATTCATGCTCGTTCGTTCGGTGAACAAGATGAAGAAAAAAGAAGAAGAAGCTCCAGCGGCACCAGCTGGTCCTACTCAGGAAGAGCTTCTGACAGAAATCCGCGACGCTCTGAAAAAGTAAGCGTTACGCGATTTGAAATAGAGAAAGGCCCGTCGTCATCGGCGGGCCATTTTTGTTGTCTAACTCACGGGTGTTTAGAGGCGAATGGCCCCAAACCGGTTTTAAGATTTGAGCGCCATGCTAGGCGACAGGACATCGATCCCCAGCGCCTTGCCCACTGCGAAATACGTCAATTGCCCAGCATGTACGTTCAGACCGTTCAAAAGATGCGGATCGTCTTGGCAGGCTTGTTTCCATCCTTTGTCGGCTAGTGCCAGCATATATGGCATCGTGGCGTTGCCCAGCGCGATCGTCGATGTCCGCGCAACGGCGCCCGGCATGTTGGCCACGCAATAGTGCATGATGCCGTCTACTTCGTAGATCGGGTCTTGGTGGGTTGTGGCGCGAGAGGTTTCGAAACATCCACCTTGGTCGATAGCGACGTCAACCAGAACCGCCCCAGTCTTAAGTGTGCTCAGTTGATCGCGACTGATCAATTTGGGTGCGGCCGCACCGGGGATCAGGACGGCCCCGATGATCATGTCCGCCTCGGCGGCCAACTCGGCGGTGTTGCCTGCATTTGCGTAGCTCGTTTTGAACTGTCCGCCAAAAGCATCGTCGACGTAGCGCATCCGAGCCAGCGACCGATCGAGAACCGTGACATCAGCCCCCATACCTGCGGCAACCCGTGCTGCGTGGGTGCCAACAACGCCACCGCCAATGACAACAACGCGCGCGGGCCCGACCCCTGGTACGCCGCCCATCAAAACGCCACGACCGCCGTTTGCCTTTTGCAAGGTCCATGCACCAACTTGCGGGGCAAGCTTGCCTGCGACTTCGGACATAGGCGCCAGCAATGGCAAACCACCCGCGGCATCTGTCACCGTCTCGTAGGCGATGCAGGTTGCGCCGCTTTCCATCAGATCATGTGTTTGTTCGGGGTCTGGCGCGAGGTGGAGATAGGTGAACAGGATTTGCCCCTCGCGCAGCATCTTACGCTCGGCTGCCTGAGGCTCTTTGACTTTTACAATCATGTCGGCTGCCGCAAAGACATCGGATGCGGTCGCCGCAATCTGCGCGCCCACTGAACTATAGGTAGCGTCATCAAAACCGGCACCTAGACCAGCGCCTGTCTGGATCGTGACAGTGTGACCATGTGCGATAGCCTCGAGGGCGGCATTGGGTGTTATACCAACGCGAAATTCTTGTGGTTTGATTTCTGTTGGGCAGCCGATATGCATGGGGATGTTCCTTCTTTGTGTCGTGTTTTTGGGGCGAATACACCGACAACACTGCGCCTGTTCGCAAAGAATGTCTTACGAAATAGCCTATTGGGTTAGCGTCTAACATCGGTGATAATGAGCGTAAAATTAAGATATCTTTGAAGGATCGTGCGCGTTTATGGAACTTGATGGAATTGACCGTCGTCTGCTCGAGGTGCTGCAACGTGCCGGTCGTATGTCGAACGCAGACCTTTCTGAAAAGGTGAACCTATCCCCGTCGGCCTGCCACAGGCGGGTTCAAAGGTTGGAAAAGTCTGGGTTCATTAAGGACTACGTCGCGCTGGTTGATCCGCGTATGATCGGGCGTCCTTCAACCGTGTTTGTCGAGATCACACTGTCGGGCCAAGCGGATGAAGTTCTGGATGCCTTTGAGCGAGCCGTCGCACGGATACCCGATGTGTTAGAATGTCACCTGATGGCAGGCACGGCGGACTATCTGCTCAAGGTGGTTGCACGCGATACCGAGGATTTCGCGCGTATTCACCGCAGCAGCCTTGCGACATTGCCAGGGGTCGCGCAGATGCAGTCGTCCTTTGCACTGCGAACCGTGTTTAAGACCACGGCGATGCCGGTCAATCAAACCTAGGGCGGGACATAAAAAAGCCCCCGATGCGCAAGGCACCGGGGGCAATCTATTTGGCTCAAGAGATGCTTAGAGCATACCCTCGCGCTGTGCTTTCTTCCGAGCCAGCTTGCGCTGACGGCGAATGGCCTCGGCCTTCTCGCGCGCCTTTTTCTCGGACGGCTTCTCAAAATGTTGCTTGAGCTTCATCTCGCGAAAGACGCCTTCACGCTGTAGCTTTTTCTTCAGGGCACGAAGCGCCTGATCAACGTTGTTGTCACGAACACTAACCTGCATGTGGTTTTCACCACCTCTCTAAGTTGAATTTGCATGATTGCAGGAAGTGGCCGTATAGCAAAGCGTCCCTATGTTGTCTAGTATATCCACCAGAGGAGCGTGCTGATGAGTGATCCGTTGAAACGACAGTTGTTAAAGGCCGCGATCCCGCATGTGCCGTTTGATGGTTGGTCGCCGGAAACCTTTGCCGAGGCTATCAAAGATTCGGGGGTTGATCCTGACACAGCCAAACAGATGTGCCCACGTGGTGCAGTGGATTTGACCGTGGCCTTTCATGAATTGGGCGACGCACAAATGGTCGCGGATTTGGCCGATGCCGACCTTGCCGACCTTCGATTTCGCGACAAGGTTGCCCATGCGATCTGGCTGCGGCTCTCGGCGATTGATGACAAGGAATTGGTGCGCCGCGGAACAACCCTATTCGCGTTGCCGATCTACGCAGGCGATGGCGCCCGTTTGATCTGGGGCACCGCTGATGCGATCTGGACCGCGCTGGGGGACACATCGGAAGACGTGAACTGGTACACAAAACGCGCCACTCTTAGCGGTGTGTACGGCTCGGTCGTGCTGTATTGGTTGGGCGACGATAGCCTAAATCACCAAGCCACGCGTGCGTTCATTGATCGTCGGATCGAGAACGTTATGCAGTTTGAGAAATTCAAAGTGAACCCGCTTGTGGCCCAACTTGCCAGTCCGTTGAGCCGGCTCACCCGCAACATCAAGGCGCCAACTGCGTCACCGCGCAACGATGTTCCCGGTCGCTGGACAGCGCCAGAATAAGGACCTGAAATGAGACTTCCTAAAACCGCCCGCGTTGTTGAGATTTCACAGGCTGGAGGTCCAGAGATGCTGACCCCAGCGGCACGCGAGATACCGCAACCCAGAATGGGTGAGGTTTTGATCCGTGTTGCGTTTGCGGGCGTGAACCGCCCAGACGCGTTGCAGCGGGCGGGTCTCTATAACCCACCCAAAGGGGCCAGCGACTTGCCCGGCCTCGAGGCATCTGGCGAGGTGGTGGCCGTTGGCGAAGGGGTCACGGATTGGTCCATCGGTGACAAGGTATGCGCATTGCTGCCTGGTGGCGGATATGCGGAATATGTGACGACACCAGCGGCGCATTGTTTGCCCATTCCCGCCGGGATGGCAATGGATCAGGCCGCATGCTTGCCCGAGAATATCTTTACCGTGTGGTCCAACGTTGTAACACGCGGTGGTTTGCAAGCTGGCGAGCGGTTCTTGGTGCACGGTGGGTCGTCGGGTATCGGAACAACGGCAATCCAGCTTGGTCGACAATTGGGTGCGCGGGTCTTTACGACTGCAGGGTCAGACGCAAAATGTCAGGCCTGTTTAGATTTGGGGGCCGAGGTCGCGGTCAACTACCGTGATGCGGATTTCGTTGACGTCATGCGTAACCATGGCGGCGCCCATCTGATCCTCGATATGGTGGGTGGGTCATATATCCCCCGCAATCTCAAATGCCTCGTTGATGATGGTCGTTTGGTCCAGATCGCGTTTTTGCAAGGCCCAAAGGTTGAGCTGAATTTTGTGCAAATGATGACGCGACGTTTGACGATCACTGGATCGACCCTGCGACCACAGAGCGATCTGGCCAAAGCTGCCATAGCCCGTGATCTGCGTACACATGTTTGGCCGCTATATGCCAATGGTCAAATGGCACCTGTCATGGACAGCACATACGATCTGGATGACGCCGCCAAGGCGCACGCCTACATGGAAAGTTCGGGGCATATCGGCAAGATTGTCCTGCGTGTGGGTGGGTGATTCCAGAAATAGGCAGGCATTCGCCCATTCTCGCCTAAGTAGTGCGCGCAATATTTCTCAGAGCAAAAAGACTTTGAGGACACGATGCAGGCGATTTTTTCCGCGATCTATTACTTCTTTCGTATGGGCCCATTGGGGCTGTTGGTTATTGCGATCTTGGTCGCGGCGGCCGGATACTTTCTTCAGATTGCAGACAACGACAGCCGCGCTGACAAAGCGCGCGCGTTGGCCGAAGGGCCTCCGCCCATCGTGAACATCGAAGACTATGATCGCAGCTTGCACCGCAATGATGCCCGCGAGGTACGCGTGCGTGCGCAGCTCGATATGACAATGAAATACCGCCTAACCCAAGAGGACCGGACGCGCGACAAGCTGGGCTATATGATCCCCTTAATCGCGGTCGAGGATGATCGTGCAATGTTTGATGGCGAACAAGTTGGATTACGCGCCCAACTGAATGCCGATGCGCTTGAGGGTCCAGCACCTGTTCATGGCATTATGTTGCATGCGCCTCGTGATCTGGACTTTGGCACGATGGATACTGAATTCTTGTTCGATCAGATCGAAGGATTTGGCGAGTTTGGTCCGATTGTTGTTCTCAATGGATTTGCTGGTGGCAAGGGTGCATTGGACGATGTTGTTGATGGTGCGTTCGAGGACCGGAACCGCACGCTGCCGGGTAAGGCGTTGATCCTTAAACCCTTTGCTGAGGGACGTGAGGCCGCGCTGGTGGCAAAGCCCAAGTCCGAGGTAGCGTTCTTTGCGTTGGCGATCAAAGCAGTCGGTGCGATCGCGTTGTTTGTTCTCTTCAAATTCGCGATTTTGGGCGGCGGCACACGACCAAAGAAGGTAAAAGAACCGCTTGAGACAGACGCGCTTCCGAGCGTGGTCCCACAGTTTATGCCGATTGATCCCGATGCGCGTGTGGCCGAATTGGCGCAACAAGACAGCAGCGCATTGTCCCGTATGACCGACGAGGATTTGCCTGATTGGAAACGTCGGCTTGAACAAAAGATGCAGCAACCTGCACCCGTTGTGGCGGCGGAACAGCCAGAGCCGGTGGTACGGACGCCGCGCGCTCCAACTACGATGGCACGTAAGCTGCGCAAATTGGCATTCGCAGGCATCTTGGGCATCTTTGTTCTGGTGCTGGGATCGACAGTTTATACACTTGTTGCAGGTGCTACGTCGTCAACTGAAACAGTCCAGGTCTTGTCTGCTGAAGAACGGCTCGCCGCAGCAGCGGTCAAGGCATTGATCCCTGAAACAGCTGACGCCGACAAAGCGATGTGGGACATTGACGTAGCTCCGATCGCGCAATGGTCCTTGGCCAAGGCAATGTTAGCGGCGTCTGGTGATGCCGACGCGGTTGCTCTGATGGCTTGGATGATTGGTGGAAGTATCTTTGTCATGATCATGCTGCGGATGATGATCATGGTGTGGTTCATTCGCCCACGGCAACGCACTCATAATTTCTCTGACTTGATGACCAGCTAGAAATCGACCGTCACATTGGGCAGGTCCAACGATTTGATCAGGTCGCGCAATTCTTGGCGTGCAGCAACGTTGGACATGTTCAGCCCTTTGACGCCGATGTCTTTTAGATCAAGCAACGTCAAACCACGTGGAAACAGTTCTCGGAAAATGACCCGCTCGTTAAAGCCGGGTGCCGTGCGGAACCCGATACGGCGTGACAGTGTCTCGATGGCGGCTTCCATCTTCTTTTTGTTTACCATGTTCTGGGCACCCATACGGTTGCGCACAACAATCCAATCGATGGGCTCTAGCCCCGCTTGAGCGCGTAATTGACGGGCCTGCCATACCATTTCCGAGTAGACCGACGGCCTTTTGATTTTTTCACCATCGGCGTCAACATGAGCGAGCAGGTCAAAATCGATAAAGCTGTCGTTGAGTGGGGTGATCAACGTATCTGCGAGGCTGTGCGCCACTTGCGACAGGCGCGTATGCGAGCCGGGGCAATCGATCAGGATAAAGTCGTTGTCGGGCTCAAGCTCGGCGACAGCAGCGCTGAGCCGATGGTCATAGATGTTTTCACCGGGTTTGAGCGTGGACTGATCAATTTCTGGCAAATCGTGGTAGGCTGGCGTCGGCAAATTGATACCTTTTTCAGCAAGAAATGCGTTTCGGTTGTCGACATAGCGGCCCAGCGTTTTCTGCCGTAAGTCTAGATCGAGCGTGCCGACCATATGACCCATCCGCGCCAGAGCGGTCGCCACATGCATCGAGACGGTCGACTTGCCAGCCCCGCCTTTTTCATTTCCGACAACAATAATATGCGCCATGCCCGACCCCTGATCCTTTGACGCGACTATATGGTGGTGCCGGTGCCAAGGAAAGCGGAACCGTGTGGCCGCGGTGGGCAAATAACAAGCGTCGCAGCGGTGATTTCCACCGATCCGTAAACGAAAAACGCCGCCCCGAGGATCGGAGCGGCGTCAAAATTTGAAAATAAGAGGGTCGGCTTAGAAGCCAAGACCTTCGTACTTCGCCTTGAACTTGGAGACGCGACCGCCTGTGTCCATCAGACGTGTGTTACCACCAGTCCAAGCAGGGTGCACAGTTGGGTCGATGTCCAGTGCGATCTGGTCGCCCTCAGAACCCCAAGTGGATTTCATCTCGATCACGTCGCCATTAGTCATTTTGACTTTGATCGTGTGGTACTCTGGATGTGTATCTTTTTTCATGACAGCGATCCTTCTGCTTGCGCCTTGGGCGCGCAATAGTTTGTCTGCTCAGCGATACGTGCGGACTTACCGCGACGTGTGCGCAAGTAGTACAGCTTGGCGCGACGAACGCGGCCACGGCGTACAACAGTGATGCTGTCGATGTTGGTCGAGTGCAGCGGGAATACACGCTCAACGCCTTCGCCAAAGGAGATCTTGCGCACAGTGAATGCGCCAGCGATGCCCTTGCCGTTTTTGCGGGAGATGCAGACACCTTCGTAGTTCTGCACACGGGTACGCGTACCCTCGGTCACTTTGTAACCAACGCGGATGGTATCACCCGCTTTAAAATCTGGAATGTCTTTGGCCAGCTCAGCGACGTGCTCAGCTTCCAATTGTGCGATCAGGTCCATCTGAAACGCTCCTTACTGTTCTCGCGGTTTGTTCCGCGGTGAGGGCTGCCAGAGCTATGGTCTTCGTCGGGTCGAACGCGTCGCCCACCAGAGATATCACGGCCTTACATTATGCTATTTCGCGGGTTTCCGGTGAAGAGATCGGAGCCATACAAAACAGGTCCAGCGACTCGTTTCAGTCGTGAACTCGCGCGGTATAGGTCGGAATATGCGTCGAAGCAATAGGCATGGCGCGCTAGCTCTGTTTTTGCTCGGCTTTGTGGGCCTCTGCGAGTTCAGCCATGCTGTTAAAGCAGAAATCATAGCGCGGCATGTCGCCCGGGTTCATTGTCGCGCCAAATCCGTCTTTGTCATGGCGGCGGTAAATCCAGCAATTCGACAGGCCGTAGCGGTGGGCGGGGCCATGATCGTGGAACATGCTCTCGGCTGTGTGCAGGATATCTGATTTCTGGATGCCACGTCGCGCGAGAGTTTCGAGCATATAGTCGAAGTTGCGGTCAGCAGGTTTGTAGCTGCCGACGTCTTCGGCCGTGTACACGCCATCAAAGGGTACACCCAGTCGTGCGTTCGATCCGGAAAAGCTGGTGTTGTCGGTGTTTGTGAGAACCACCAGTTTGTAATGGTGTTTGAGATAGGCGAGCGCCTCGCGGCTGTCGTCAAAGGCGGGCCATTGGCGCACGGACAATCCGTAAGCGACGCACTCTTCCCATGTGACATCGACGTCCCATTCTTCGGCAAGGCGACGATATACGACGGCGAGCAGTTCGCTATAAACTTTGGAAGGGGTCCAGCGTTGGGTGGTGGACTCGTGATAGGCGTGGGCCTCGAGAATGTCGTCACGGGTCAGGTTGCGGCTGACCTTATCCGTGAGAGGCTTGAGGCCGGTAACCATACCGCTTTCCCAGTCAATGAGTGTTCCATAGACGTCGAACGCCAGTATTTTGAAGTCGCTTAATCGGGTCACTTTGTATCTGGCTCCCGCCTAGTTTTTGGTATGCTTTACCCAGAGGTCAGGTCGTCGCGTTTGAGTCAACTTTTCACTGGCATCGCGTCGCCACTTGGCGACCTTGCCATGATTGCCAGAGGTTAGCACGTCTGGAATTGTGCGGCCCTCCCATTCGGTGGGCCGGGTGTATTGCGGATGCTCTAGCAGCCCGTTTGAATGGCTTTCTTCGACAGCGCTGTCAGCGTTCCCCAAAACACCGGGCAGCAGCCGCACACATGCGTCGATCAGGGTCATCGCAGGTAGCTCGCCACCCGTCAGAACGTAGTCACCCATCGAGACCTCTAGAATGTCGTAGTGTTCGAGAACACGTTCATCCACTCCCTCGAAACGGCCGCAAAGCAGGGTCACGCCCTCGGTCTGGCTTAACTCTTGGGCCATGGCTTGGGTGAACGGCACGCCGCGCGGGCTAAGATAGATCAACGGGCGTTTGCTGCGGCGTTGGGCCGTGTCGATGGCGCGGCTCACAACATCAGCGCGCAACACCATGCCAGCGCCGCCTCCTGAAGGGGTATCATCAACTTTGCGGTGTTTGCCTTCGCCAAAGCGACGCAGGTCTACGGTGTCGAGTTGCCACAGCCCGTCTTTGAGCGCTTTGCCGGTCAGACTCTCGCCCAGCAGCCCCGGGAACGCATCGGGAAACAACGTTATGATCTTGGCCGACCAGACGCCTGCCAATTCGGGGTTGGTTTCCATGAGCTCGCGTGGCTTTAGGGTCGCGCTGATGGACTTGCGGCCATGGGACTTGCTCGGGTCGGGTTTTCTTTGCATCAGTTCGACGATCCACTAACGTGCGGGCATTGATCGGGGACAGAGAATGAAGCTGAGCCATCCCACCATGCAACGTGCCATCGCAGATGCGCGCGCCACTGGCAAGTCTGCGGGCGTTGAGCTGGGAGAGGCCAAGCCTACGGTTTTGCACACAAGGTTTGGGGATCGCGGCGAACGGATCGTCCTGATGTGGAGCGGCAATGACGGCGTAGGCGTTGTTAGCAAACACATCCTAAGCCCAACCGATCTGGATCATTTTCAAACGATGGTTGCGGCCCAAGAGAACGCCCATTCACGGCTGTCGCCAGCCGATGGTATCGCGGCGCCGCAGGTGTTGGGGTTCAGCGACGACGATCGAGTATTCTTGTTAGCTGCGATCGCGGGGCAGGGGTTTGAGGTGGCATTGCTGGATTGTCTTTATGATGATCCTGCACGTGCGGCGCTCTTTACTAGGATGGGCAAGTGGTGTGCTGCGTTCCAAGATCCAAACGCGCACCCAAAACGCGGCGTTTGGAAAAAGGGCATACGCAACAAACTGCATGACATCGAGGCGCGAGTGCCACAGCTTGCTGAGCCCGATCTTCTGAAGCAGGCAATAGATACAGTGCGTGGCCTGACCCCTGCGGCGGGTGCGGAAACGCTCAGCGGTTGGCGCCATGGGGATCTGCATATCGGGAATGTGATGATCTCTGCCGATACGGTGACAGGCTATGATTTTGGCCCATCCAAGGTTGCTACGTTGGGGCCCGACCTTGCACGATTTTGGATCGAAATCGTGGCTCAGTTCTACCAAGAAGATGCTCTGGGCGTGGGGCAGATAGCTGTTGGCGCGGACATGGATGCCTTTGTGCGTGGATACGGGCATGACATTCGCGGTGACGGCGGATTGCGATATTACCTAGGCGCGGCTTGGGTCGAACAATGGGCAGCATTGCCGACACAGTTTTCGGTCGCTCATTGGCGCAAACAACATCGTGCCGCAGGTGTGATTTTAGGCGCGCGACGGTTCTTGGGGGTTTGAGGGGCCGCGCGCACATGCTACGCGGTGATGACTGACCTCAAAGAAATGGAAACGGCTTATGGCAACCCGCATTGTTCTATCCAGCGATCACGCCGCATTGGATCTGCGTCCCAAGATTGCAGCGCACATCCAAGCGCTAGGATACGAGGTCGTTGATATCGGCCCAACCACATCCGAGAGCACCCATTACCCAAAACATGGCCAAGCCGCAGCCGAACGTGTGGCGTCGGGCGATTGCGAGCTAGGCATCATTCTGTGTGGCACGGGGCAGGGTATCATGATGGCCGCGAACAAAGTGCCGGGCATTCGGTGCGGTGTTTGCATGGATACGTTTTCTGCACGGATGATCCGCGAGCATAACAACGCAAACATGCTTTCGATGGGCGTGCGCGTCGTTGGCGAGGGTCTTGCGCTGGATATTGTCGATGCATTTTTGAATGCAAAGTTTGAAGGCGGGCGTCATGCAACGCGCGTCGATATGATCGAGGGCTAAGGTTTAGTCAAACAGCCCGTCGGGCGGGTCTGCAATGATCCGCCCTGCGGTCAGATCGACCGTCGGTACCGAGGTCATCGTGAACGGCAACAGGATCGTCTCACCACCGGTGGATGGTAGGACTTCTAGCAGGTCAGTGGCGCCGTGGTTCTGAACAGATTTCACTGTGCCCAAAACGGTGCCGCCGGTGTCGCGCACTTCGAGCCCCATCAGATCTGTATAGT
Source organism: Thalassobium sp. R2A62 (assembly GCF_000161835.1). Taxonomy (GTDB): domain Bacteria; phylum Pseudomonadota; class Alphaproteobacteria; order Rhodobacterales; family Rhodobacteraceae; genus Thalassobium. The sequence goes on along the minus strand of NZ_GG697169.2, from coordinate 2,007,352 downwards.
AATATTCGTCATCAGGCAGGTTCGGCATCGCGTCGCGATCCACCTGCAATTCGGTGCCACGCAATGCGTCGGCTTGTTCTTTGGTTTCAACGCCAAGTAGCCGCGCCGAGAACCCGTTCTTTAACCGTCCAGTCAGGGTTAGGCCGTCAAAGGCGACCCCATCCGGTGTGGTCAAAGGGCTGTAGGCTTCGATGTCTTGCGGGTCTGCGCAAAAGCTCTTGAGCCGCACTTCGCCTTTAACCCCGAAAGAGCCGCCAAGCGTACCGATTGTGATTTTATCGCTCATTCAGAAGTCCAACAAATTCCTGCGCGTTGCGCGCCACCCGCCTCAGCACAGCGATCGCTGCCCAGCGTTGACTGGTAATACATCCCGCCCGCAAATGCGGCAACTGGGATTAGGATTTTGCGTGCGAGCCAGAACATAAAAGGATGCGCCGCCCCAATCAGGGACGGCGCGCAAGCCTAGGCTTACTCTTCAGCAGTGGCTTCTTCTACAGGAGCCTCTTCTGCTGGTGCTGCTTTTGCTTCGGCTGCAGCTTCGGCTGCGGCTTCTGCTTTCGCTGCTTTCTCTTCAACACGCTCTTGGGCTTTTTTGCCTGGAACGGCTTTCTTCATGTTTGCGCGCTCTTTCTTTTCCATGACGCCAGCGGCTTCGAGGAAACGAGAGATACGGTCTGTAGGCTGTGCGCCTTCACCGAGCCAGTAGTTTACGCGGTCCATGTTCATCTGAACACGGCTCTCGTCGTCTTTGGCCAGCAGTGGGTTATATGTGCCCAGCTTTTCAACGTAACGACCGTCACGTGGCATTCGGCTGTCTGCAGCAACGATACGGTAGAATGGGCGCTTTTTCGAGCCACCACGGGCGAGGCGAATTTTCATAGCCATGGGTTAGGTTCCTTTAAGATTTATCTTGGTGTTCGTGATGATGCTGAATGACTTCAGCGATGATGAAGTTGAGAAACTTCTTGGCAAATTTTGGGTCCAGATCGGCTCGGTTTGCCAAATCTTCTAGCCGTGCGATCTGGGCGGCTTCGCGCGCAGGATCAGACGGGGGAAGGTCGTGTTCGGCTTTGAGTTTCCCCACAGCCTGAGTGTGTTTGAAGCGCTCGCCCAATGTGTAGACGAGGATCGCGTCGAGCCGGTCGATGCTCTCGCGGTGGCTCTTTAGCACCTCTGCGGCGCGGGTGACTGCGTCCGTCATACCAGTGCTCCTTCTTGGTGACGCCAGACCTGTACTTCGTGACCGTCTGGATCATGGAAAAATGCGCCATCAGCATTCAGCGCTTGCGTTGCGACAGGATCAAAGGTCGCGCCAAGCCGCTTGGCGACTGCGGCTGATGCTGTGTTGGGGGCATCCACATAAGATACTGCCGTCTCGATACCCATTGCCTCAAATCCCCATGGGATAATTGTGCGCATGGCTTCTGTGACATACCCGTGGCCTTCGGCTGCTGGATCCCAGAGCGCCCAACCAAATTCGGCCTCTGGCCATTCAAGCGGGTGCCACGGGCCGAGCATCCCAAGAGGGGCGTCATCGTCGAGGCACATGACAAAGTTTCCGTAGCCGCGCAACATCCACATCCCCGCCGCGTGACCAAACGCACGCGCGCGGGCGCGCTCGGTCGTATAGGGGCCGCCGACATATTTTGTACGCTCGGACGCCATGAAGGCATCAAAGACGTCAAAGTCTGTGATCCGTGGCGCGCGCAACGTCAAACGCTCTGTTTTGAGCGTGGGGATGGTGAGTGTGGTCGTCATTTTTTCTTGCCGAACCCCGACAGGCCGGGGGGCAAAGCGCCGCCGCCCATTCCGGGCATTCCGCCCAAACCGCCGGGCATTTTCGCGCCAAGCTGTTTTGCTGCTGCTTCCATCGCTGCGGGGTCGTTCATGTCTGGCATGCCGCCCTTGCCCATCATGCCCTTCATCGCTTGCTTGAGCATGCCGCCTTTGCCCATTTTGCCCATCTTCTTCATCATGTCAGCCATCTGTCGGTGCATTTTGAGAAGTTTGTTGAGCTCGGACACTTCGAGGCCTGCGCCCTTGGCAATACGTTTCTTGCGGCTCGCCTGAAGCAATTGAGGGTTCGCGCGCTCGCGTTTGGTCATCGACCCGATCAGCGCGATCTGACGTTTCAGGATGCTATCGTCGAAACCAGAATCTTGGACCTGCTTCGCCATTTTGCCCATACCGGGCATCATCCCCATCATGCCTTCCATGCCGCCCATTTTGAGCATCTGTTCGAGCTGCATTTTCATATCGTTCATGTTGAATTGGCCCTTGGTGAACCGCTTCATCATGCGTTCGGCCTGTTCGGCCTCGATGGTCTCTTGGGCCTTTTCGACGAGGCTGACGATATCGCCCATGCCAAGGATACGGCCCGCAATACGTTCGGGGTGGAACTCCTCGATCGCGTCCATCTTTTCGCCGAGACCGACGAATTTGATCGGCTTGCCTGTTACGGCCCGCATCGACAGAGCCGCACCACCGCGACCGTCACCGTCCATACGTGTCAGGACAACGCCCGAGACGCCAATATTATTATCGAATTCTTCTGCGACGTTGACCGCGTCTTGGCCCGTCAGGCCGTCAACAACCAACAGTGTCTCGCGTGGGTTTGCGACATCGCGAACCGCTGAAGCCTGCGCGATCAGCTCTTGATCGATGTGCAAACGGCCGGCGGTGTCCAGCATATAGACGTCATAGCCGCCTAGCGACGCTTGGGTCTTGGCGCGTTTGGCAATTGCGACGGGGTCTTCGCCCTTGACGATGGGCAGGGTGTCGACACCAATCTGTGCACCCAGAATTTGCAGCTGTTCCATCGCCGCAGGACGGTTCACGTCGAGCGACGCCATCAAAACCCGTTTGCCTTCGCGGTCCTTGAGACGCTTGGCCAGTTTTGCGGTTGTTGTGGTTTTACCCGAACCCTGCAGACCGACCATCAGGATCGGTGCGGGCGGGCTGTCAATTTTCAACGCACTGGGGTCACCTACGCCTGTCAGCACGTGGATCAATTCATCATGAACGATCTTTACAACCTGCTGGCCAGGGGTGACTGACTTGGTGACCGCTTGACCGGTTGCCTTGTCCTGAACCGCCTTGACGAAATCGCGCGCGACCGGAAGCGAGACATCGGCCTCGAGCAACGCAACGCGCACTTCGCGCAGGGCGGTTTTGACGTCATCCTCGGACAACGCACCCTGTTTGGTGAGCTTGTCGAAAACGCCTGATAGGCGGTCTGAGAGACTTCCAAACATATCTGCGGCCCTTTGCTGCCGGTTGCGGTCTCCTGTTCATATGGGAACAGGGGCGAAAATACACAAATGCCCCCACGGGCGAAACTCGCTGGTGGGGGGCGATCCCTGAACATTCAGGGACCGGAAGGCTACTGCTTCCGGAATGTAGTGTGCATTTAGGCCTCAGTGGGGCTTGAGTCAAGCAAGGTTGGGGCTGCCACGCAAACGGCAGCCTACAATGTGCTAGGCGGCAAGAGTTGTGATCGCCATTTGTGCGCCTTTTACTGCGCCCTCTAGGTCTGTGGCTTGGCGGTCTGCGGCCACCACCTCGATGTCGGTGATGCCGACAAAGTTCAAAACATACCGTAGATACGGTGTCGCGAGATCGGCGCGGCTGTCTTGGGGGACGCCGGCAGATGCCATCACGATAATCGCGCGCTTACCCTTTAACAGGCCAATAGGTCCGTTGTCTGTATAGCGAAAGGTTATGCCGACACGTGCAATTTGGTCGATCCAAGCCTTGAGTGCCGCTGGCGCTGAAAAGTTGTAGATTGGCAGGCCAATAACAATCTTGTCGGCCTCTTGCAGTTCTGCGACCAACATGTCCGAAATTTCGAGCAGTTCGGCCTCTTCGGGATCACGCTCTTGTTCGGGTTTAATCCGGGCCGTGACCCAAGCTTCGTTGATTTGGGGTACGGCAAAGCGGCCGATGTCACGGGTGATCGTCTTTTCGGGCGCTAATTGTTTGAGCACTTGATCAGTAAGTGAGCGGGTAACCGACCCTTGGATGCGGGCCAAACTGTCGATGCGAAGAACTGTTTTTGTCATTTTGGGCCCCTTGAGTAGGAAACCGACCCAAATCGGCCGGACACCCTTGAATTAGGTAACCGCAATTGCGAACTTAAGGGGCGTGATCTCACAGCTTATGTGAGAATTTGCACAGATAGATTTTCAACAGGAGAGCGTCATGGACAATTGGGACGAGGTGCGCACCGCCTATCAAGTGGCACGTATGGGCACGGTGAGTGGTGCAGCTGATGTTCTGGGTGTTCATCACGCAACAGTCATCCGCCACATTGACGCACTAGAAATACGGTTGGGTGCGAAACTGTTCCAACGTCATGCGCGCGGCTACACGGCCACCGAGGCTGGCACAGACCTCTTGCGCGTGGCCCAAATTACCGATGATCAGTTTTCACAACTGATGGGACGGATCAAAGGGCAGGGGCAGGGTGTCTCTGGCGATCTGGTTGTTACGTCAATCAATGCGTTGTCGCCATTGTTGACCCCTGTTCTGACTGAGTTTCAAGAAGAACACCCAGAGGTTTGTGTGCGGTTTTTGACGGGGGATCGGGTGTTGCGCCTAGAATATGGAGAGGCGCACGTGGCCATACGCGCAGGAACGGCCCCCGACCAACCTGACAATGTGGTTCAACCGTTTATCAAGCTTGGCATGCGGTTGGTCGCGTCCAAAGGGTATATTGAAAAGTACGGCAAACCAGATGAGCCAGAGCAGCTAAAGGATCACAAAATCATCGGTCACAACGATGACAATAGTCGTGCACCGTTCCACAAATGGATGCGTGCGACAGTGCCCGAGAGTGCGATCGTTTACCGCGTCACCGACAACCGGGCGATGATTGATGCTGTCGTGAACGGCGCGGGCATTGGGTTCGTGTCAGATTGGGTTTACCGGAACGACGACACACTTGTCGAAATACTGCCCAGCCAAGATGACTGGGGCGCTCCGGTTTGGTTGGTAACGCACGTCGACCTGCACCGCACAGCCAAAGTTCAGGCCTTTTTGACCCACCTCAAAGCCCGCGCGAAAGAGTGGGGTCTCTAGCATATGTCACCTGCGATGCGTGGCCACGCGGCGATGCTCTTGTTTTCGACGCTCGTCGCGGGATCATTTTCGTTTGGATCAACGATCGCGAATGAAATTCCACCTGCGGCGCTAAACGCGGTTCGATTTGCGATTGCAGCCGCGCTGTTGTTGCCGGTCGCCTTGCTGACCACGGGCTTCCCCAAGGGGTGGATGGCTGCGCCATGGCGCTATGTTCTGATCGGCGGGCTGTTCGCCTGCTATTTCGTGACGATGCTTTCAGGGCTCAAGACGGCGCAACCGGTCAGTGCGGCATCTGTTTTCACACTGGTACCGTTTATGGCCGCCGGATTTGGATGGCTGTTGTTGCGGCAGGTGACCACCCCACGCATGGCGCTCGCATTGTGGATCGGAGCTGTTGGCGCGCTTTGGGTGATTTTTCGAGGTGATATTTACGCGGCTCTTGGGTTCGAGATCGGGGTGGGCGAGCGCATCTTTTTCATAGGATGTATTGCCCACGGGATTTACACGCCGATGGTCCGCAAATTGAACAGGGGCGAGCCACCGATTGTGTTTAGCTTTGGCATGCTGCTCGCGGGTATGACGTGGCTCGCAGTTTATGCGTGGTCCGACTTGATCACGGTGCCTTGGACATCGCTGGGATCTGATATCTGGATTGGGCTCTTGTATTTGTCGGTTTGCGCGAGCGCGATTTCATTTGTTCTGTTGCAATACGCCACACTGCGCCTGCCATCGGCCAAGGTCATGGCTTACACCTATCTCGTGCCAACGTGGGTGATCGTTTGGGAACTTGCGCGCAATGGGGTCAATCCAAATGCCTCGATCCTCGGCGGCGTTGTTTTGTCCGTCACAGCCCTTTTGCTTTTGCTTAAAGATGAAAGCATAGAGGGAAAAAGTCAGATCGTTTCCCCTAACGACTGACGGTAGGTGCACTTAGGTGTTTCTCGTAACGAGTTGCACCGATCTGTCCTGGTGTCCGTAACACGTCGCACGCGGTTTAAAGATCCCCAGTCCCGCGCGGTGACGGCACTTCGGCCTCTCTTCGGAGAGGTCGATTTCGTTTACGGGTCAGGTTTGAGTTCGGTATCGAGGAACCGTTCGAATGCATCCAAATTGACCGCTTCAAACTGGCCAAACCCCTGAATCCAAATGATGGCACCGCGCATGGCGTCGGGTTCCAGTTTGCACCACTTTACTCGTCCGCGCTTTTCTTGCGAGATCAGGCCGGCTTTGGTCAGAATAGTCAGATGCTTTGAAATCGCGGCCAGCGACATCTCAAACGGCTCGGCCACATCTGTCACAGCCATATCATCTTCGAGCAGCATAGCGAGGATCGCGCGGCGTGTCGGGTCTGCTAGGGCAGCGAAAATGGTGTCGAGCGGGTTTTGCATAGGAACAGGGGTAAAACCGTTGTCGCAGGCATCGTCAACCGATTGGTTGAATATCAGAAACTCTTCGAAACCGGCGTTTTGAGTGCCGCGACCTGCAACAATGCCAGTCTTTCAAATAAAATTTCATATATATAACAGTACCTTAGGTGTTTTCTGAGTGCGACACGCATGTCGTTGACTCTGTGCCCCCCGCGTTTTAGCACTGCGCCAACTGTCCGAGGGGGTTCCCATGGTACATTCGAATGACGCAGATCGGTTGAAAGACCTAGAAGCTCGCATCGAAGCGGCCAAGGGAACGGAGCCTGTTAAGCACCACTCGGAAGAGCACTATTCGCAAGCCCAACTGGTCTGGCGTATGGTGATCGAGCTGGTCGCGGGAATCGTGATTGGGTTCGGCATGGGGTACGGGTTGGATTACCTGTTCGGGACACTCCCGATCTTCCTCGTGACATTTACATTGCTGGGCTTTGTGGCTGGGGTCAAAACCATGCTGCGGTCGGCCCAAGAAATACAAAACGATGCGTTGGCGGAACAAGCCGCGCGAGACGAAGGACAAGAGTAACATGGCAGACGAAGCCCACTCCGAAGGCACCGGTCTTGTTTTCCACCCGATGGATCAGTTCATCGTCAAGCCGTTGTTCGGCGACGGTCCGATCCACTGGTACACGATCACAAACGTCACACTCTGGATGGCTTTGGCTGTCGTCGGTGTGATCTTGTTGCTGGTTATGGGCACACGCCGTCGCGCGATTGTCCCAACGCGGACGCAGTCGATCGCGGAGTTGGCGTATGGCTTTATCTACAAGATGGTCGAAGACGTCACAGGCAAAGACGGCCTGAAATACTTCCCATATGTGATGACACTGTTCATCTTTATCGTGTTCGCTAACTTCCTTGGCCTGTTGCCAATGGCGTTTACACCAACATCCCACATCGCGGTTACTGCGGTTATGGCGATGGCCGTGTTCTTGGGCGTTACGATCCTCGGCTTTGTTAAGAACGGTGCAGGCTTCTTGGGCTTGTTCTGGGTGGCATCCGCGCCTCTCGCGCTGCGCCCCATTCTGGCGCTGATCGAAGTCATCTCTTACTTTGTGCGCCCGGTCAGCCACTCTATCCGTCTTGCGGGTAACATGATGGCCGGTCACGCCGTTATCAAAGTCTTCGCGGGTTTTGCTGCCATCACGGCCATTGCCCCACTGTCCATCGCTGCGATCACCGCGATGTATGGCCTCGAAATTCTCGTGAGCTTTATTCAGGCTTACGTGTTCACCATTCTGACCTGCGTGTACCTCAAGGATGCGCTGCACCCTGCACACTAAGGTCTGAACTCTAATCACCGAAATTCCATCGTAAGGAGAAAATCAATGGAAGGCGATATCGTACAAATGGGCGCATACATCGGCGCAGGACTGGCATGCATGGGCATGGGCGGAGCTGCTGTTGGTGTGGGTAATGTTGCTGGCAACTTCCTGTCGGGCGCACTGCGTAACCCATCCGCTGCTGCGGGCCAAACAGCTACGCTGTTTATCGGCATCGCGTTTGCAGAAGCTCTGGGGATCTTCTCGTTCCTCGTCGCTCTGCTCTTGATGTTCGCCGTCTAATATCCTGACAGCCATCCTTACGCATGAACGGGCCCACTGCGGTCCGTTCATGGTAAACTAGGTTTTCTGGAGAACGACATGGCAACTGAAGCTAAAGACGTCGCTGAATCCGCACCGGGCATGCCCCAGCTGGATTTCGCGACATTCCCGAACCAGATTTTCTGGCTCCTTGTCACGCTGGTCGTGATCTATTTCGTGCTGTCGCGCATTGCGTTGCCACGGATCGGGGCAGTTTTGGCCGAACGTCAGGGCACCATCACAAATGATGTGGCTGCGGCGGAAGAGCTAAAGCAAAAAGCTGTGGGCGCGGAAGCGGCCTATGAAAAAGCGTTGGCTGATGCCCGCGCCGAAGCAGGTCGTATCGTTGCTGATGCCAAGGCAGACATTCAGGCGGATCTTGATAAAGAGCTTGCGAAAGCCGACACCAAGATCGCAGCCAAAGCTGCTGAGAGCGAAAAGGCAATTGCCGAAATTCGCGCGACTTCTGCGGAGAGTGTTAAGGCTGTTGCCAAAGACACTGCCAAAGAGCTTGTCGCGGCACTGGGTGGCAAGGCAGACGCCAAAACCATCACAGCCGCCATCAACGCACGCATGAAGGGATAAAGAGATGAGACTTTTGTTCACAGCTGCTTTGACCCTTGGTGCGACACCGGCTTTTGCTGCGGGTGACGTGTTCTTCTCGCTGAAGAACACCGACTTTGTAGTTCTGCTGGCGTTTCTGCTGTTCATCGGCGTTCTGTTCTACTTCAAAGTGCCAAGCCTTCTGTCGGGTATGCTCGACGGTCGTGCAACCGGCATTCAAGCGGATCTAGACGAAGCCAAAGCGCTGCGCGAAGAAGCACAAACTCTGCTGGCCTCTTACGAGCGCAAGCAGAAAGAAGTGCAGGCTCAGGCCGACCGCATCGTTGAAGCCGCCAAAGCGGACGCATCAGCGGCAGCTGACCAAGCGCGCGAAGATATCAAAACCTCTGTTGCACGCCGTTTGTCCGCTGCCGAGGATCAGATCGCTTCAGCCCAAGCCTCTGCCGTCAAAGAAGTACGCGATACAGCTGTAACGGTTGCGATTGCTGCTGCGACTGACGTGATTGCAAAACAAACAACTGCCGCAGATCAAAACAGCCTGATCGACGAGGCGATTGCGACCGTGGGTGCAAAACTGCACTAACCCGACCGCAATTAGATTTGAGAGAACCCGGCCTCTTTGGTCGGGTTTTTTCGTTTAGTTGGGGGCGTCCAGAACACAGCGCGGCGTGTTGCGGCTAGGTCTGACCTGTTTCGCGCTGTAACCGTTTCTGTGCGATCACTTCGTTCCGCTCAAATGTCTGGTGATCAGACAGCGCGTTCTCGACGTAGGTCAGATGCGCCTCAACAGCGGCACGTGCACCAGCGGGATCACGGGCTTGCAGCGCATCGTTGATAGCGCGGTGTTGGTCTAGCAACGTGTCACGGGTAGTACGCTGCTGAAACATGATCTTGCGGTTATAGAACACGCCTTCACGCAGCAGTTGGTACATCGAACGCATCATGTGCAGCATCACGACGTTGTGGCTCGCTTCGATGATCGACAGGTGGAAATCCGCGTCGAGCAGCGCCTCTTCCTCAGGATTGCGTTTGGTGTGAGCCGCGGCCATCTTTTCGAACAACGCATTGATGACTTTGAGATCGGTTGTTGATCCAAGACGGGCGGCGCGATCTGCAGCCAGCCCTTCCATATCGCGCCGAAACGAAATGTAGTCGAACACGGCCTCGTCGTGGTCAGAGAACAGTTTGACCAATGCGTCTGAAAAAGCGCTGCCCAAGACATCAGCCACATAGACACCGGCACCAGCGCGGCTGTCGAGCAATCCTCGATCAGACAAATCCGCCAACGCGTCTCGCAACGATGGGCGGGACACGCCCAACCGTTCACTAAGCTCACGCTCGGATGGCAACCGTTCGCCGGGGCGCAAAATGCCGCGTAGGATCAACAGCTCGATCTGTTTGATCACACTGGTCGACAGCTTTTCGGGTTGAACGCGTTCAAAAGGCATTTGGCATCTCGTTTGGATTGGTCAAATGATATGATCATGCCCCAAGAGCCACAACAAAAAAGGGGCGCATCCCAGCGCCCCTTTGTCGTCTCGCTGCTGCCAGTAGCCTAGATTGGGGTGATCACGATTTCGACGCGACGGTTCTGTGCGCGACCTTCGTCGGTCAGGTTCGTGGCGATTGGTTGTGCCTCGCCGCGACCAAACGCGTTGATGCGACCGGATGAAACGCCTGCGTTCAGCAGTACGTTTGCGACAGCGGTCGCACGGCGCGTGGACAGGCCGTCATTGTAGCCTGCATCACCAACATTGTCGGTGTGACCGATCACATTCACCGTCGTGTTTGGATATTGGTTCAGGTTGTTTGCCAATGCGTTCAGATCGCTTTGCAAACCACCAGTCAGTGTCGAGCTATCGGTGGCGAACAAAATGTCTTGGGGCAGTGAGACAATCAGCTCTGACCCTGTGTTCGTGATGCCAACGTTCCCGCCGAGGCTCTGACGCAGTGCCACTTCTTGCTGGTCCAGACGTTGGCCAATCAATGCACCGCCGCCACCGCCGACGACTGCGCCGAGCAATGCACCACGGCGACGCTCCTCTGGATCATCCCCGGCCAGAATACCAACAGCGATACCTGTTGCTGCCCCGATCAACGCACCCTGCTGGGTGTTGCGATTAGGGTTGTTCGGATCTTGGATGGTTTCACAGGCCGTCAGGGCCAGAACACCAGTTAGCGCCAATGCGGCGGGGGTTTTCATCAATGTCATGTGCTCGTCTTTCAATTGTTGTGCGCACTCCGGCGCTTGCGACTTGTATATCGGATAAACCCCATTGCTATCCAATAACACGTCCGAGACCAGCAAAGTTCCGCCGTTTTAGACGTGATCTGCCCGCGCGCCTTCATAGGCCAGCATCGCACGTTTGACGGGCAGTCCCCAATGATAGCCGCCCAACTCACCAGATTTGCGTAACGCACGGTGGCAAGGGATCAACCAACCGACAGGATTGCGGCCCACAGCCGTCCCAACAGCGCGGACGGCCCGCGGGGATCCGATCGACTGTGCAATCTCGGAATAGGTCGTGACGTGGCCCGACGGGATTTGTAACAACGCCTCCCACACTTTGATCTGAAACGGCGCGCCAATCAGATAGAGCTGTGTCTGGGACAGATCACCGCCTGAACCAAACGCGTGAGCGACCCAAGGGCGCAACAGCGTGGCATTTTCAACAAACTTCGCCTGTGGCCAGCGAAGCGTCATATCTTGCATGGCCTCTTGCTCTGACGTCTCGGCGACAAAGCCGATACCGCATATCCCGCGGTCTGTGCCCATGACCAATGCTGGGCCAAAGGGGCTATCGAACCATCCCCACGAGATTGTCAGACCCGCACCCTGCTGTGCATACTCACCCGGGCTCATCGCCTCCCAACGCTGGAAAAGGTCATGCAGGCGGCCTGTTCCAGACAGGCCCACCGCATCTGCCGTCTCTAGCGTGGTGAACCGGTCCTGCAGCAGCGTCTTGGCAAAACCCAAAGTGAGATATTGCTGGTACCGCTTTGGCGAAACCCCGATCCATTTCGAAAAGAGACGTTGAAAATGCGCGGGGCTCATACCCATTGTCGCCGCGATATCCTCGAGGCTCCGCTGATCCTCGGGTGCGGCATCAATCGCCTCGATGGCTCGGCGCATAACCTGATAATGATATGTGTTTTCTTGTTCCATGAGCAGACCGTAGCAATCTGGCCGCACTGTCGCGACCCGATTGTTGCGCATCCCGCGTACGCAGGGCATAGACAGCGTATGGCCAAGCAACTTGACTATCACATCATTCGCGAGATTTTTACGCGCTTTCAAACCGCCGAGGCAGAGCCTAAAGGCGAGCTGCATCACGTCAACGCCTATACGTTGGTTGTGGCTGTTGCGCTGTCAGCACAAGCAACAGATGCAGGTGTGAACAGGGCGACTGGCCCACTCTTTTCCGTCGCGGATACTCCGCAAAAGATGCTGGATCTCGGTCTTGAAACGGTGACCGACTATATCAAAACCATCGGCCTTTTTCGGAACAAGGCCAAGAATGTCATCAAGCTGAGCCAGATCTTGGTCGATGACTATGACGGCGTTGTTCCCAATTCCCGCGCAGCCTTAGAGAGCCTGCCAGGTGTTGGTCGCAAGACGGCGAACGTCGTTTTGAACATGTGGTGGGGGCAGCCAGCACAGGCTGTCGACACCCATATATTTCGCTTTGGCAATCGGTCAGGTGTGGCCCCGGGAAAAGACGTGGTTGCTGTTGAGCGCGCGATCGAGGACCACATCCCCGCTGATTTCCAACTCCATGCGCATCACTGGATGATCTTGCATGGTCGTTATGTGTGCAAAGCGCGCAAACCTATGTGCGGTGCCTGTTTGATCCGCGATCTATGTGAATTTGAGGATAAGAACCTATGAAAACGTATGACGTCGTCGGTATTGGCAACGCGGTTGTTGATGTGATTTCACCCGCGCCGGATTTGTTTCTCGACCAGATGGGCATCACCAAAGGGATCATGCAGCTTGTCGAGTGTGAGCGGGCCGAGGTCCTATATGGCGCGATGGAAAAGCGCACGGAAACTCCGGGTGGCTCGGTTGCCAACACGCTGGCTGGGCTCGGTTCTCTTGGCTTGATGACGGCGTTTGTGGGTCGTGTCGCGGATGACGCTTTGGGCAAATTCTATGCAGATCAAATGAACGAGGGCGGCACTGATTTCGTCAACCCACCCGTCGCGGGGGCCGAATTACCGACTTCGCGGTCTATGATTTTTGTCTCGCCAGATGGTGAGCGTTCGATGAACACGTATCTTGGCGTTTCGTCAGAACTGTCTGAGGCTGATGTGGATGCCACTGTTATGACCAGCGCCAAAATGCTGTTCCTTGAGGGGTATCTCTTTGACAAGGACAAAGGGAAAGCTGCATTCTTACGTGCTGCTGCGGACTGTCATCAGGGCGGTGGTAAATCCGGCATTTCCCTGTCCGACCCGTTTTGTGTTGATCGCCATCGCGATGATTTCCGCACCTTGGTGCGGGATGAAATGGACTATGTCATTGGCAATGAAGACGAATGGAAATCCCTCTACCAAGTGACGGATCTGGACGAGGCGCTAAAGCTCGCATCTGCGGATTGCGCCATGATTGTCTGTACGCGCAGCGGCGACGGTGTGTCGATTGTCAGGGGAACAGAGCATGTTCACGTCCCAGTTACGCCAATTACGCCAGTTGATGCGACTGGTGCGGGTGATCAATTTGCCGCTGGTTTCCTCTACGGTCTCGCAACGGGGCGGGGCATCGAGACGTGTGGACGTATGGGATGCGTGGCGGCTGGTGAAGTGATCAGCCACATCGGTCCACGTCCTGAAACGGACATGAAAGCAATGTTCGAGGCCGAAGGGTTGGTCTAACGCCTTTTGCATTGAGCTTTGGCGAAGAAAAAGGTGCGCCAACCGAATTGGCGCACCTCACAATCTGTCAAACACATGTCGCTTAGCAAGCTTCCGAGTGAGCCATGCCGCGACGGGCCGAGCCGTTACTCGCCCAGCTTTGCGTGAACTTCGTCCAAATCGATTTCGCCAATCGGCATCTTATTTCCGGGATTTTCAAAATCATATTTGAAGAGCCGGAAATCCTTTTTGTAGATCTCATAGACAAGATGCATCGACAGATCGTCGAAATAATCTTCGACAGGGTGCGCACGTTTTGGCCCGTGTCCTTCGCTTTCGTTAAAGCGTGGGACCGCGTCGATATCGACTGCATTTGGGGTCTCGATTGCGTCCAGTACTGACTGCATCCCGTCGTTGAACTGTTCTGTCCAAAAGATGTTGTCGTAGCGACCGCCGCTGATGACGAACGTCGAGATGTGGCCGGACATGGCGGACCAATGGATGTCAGGATCCATGGGTCTGCGCCAGCGGATGGTGTCGCGTGCAAATAGCAGGAACCGTCGGAACGATTGGATTTGATCAAATTCAAAACCGTCCTCAGGGCTGCCGACTTCGATGCCGTATTTCTGGATCAACAGCGGCACGAGGTTTCCGCGGTAGCGTTTCCCGTTGCGCTGGATGCCGCAGATCTTGTCAAAGAATGATGACAGGATACGTGTGTATGGGTTGCGGACACAGGTGAACGCATAGCTTTGATGCGCTTGCACATTCTCGGTGATGAGAGGCTGACTTTCGTCCATTGCCCACTTGTGCATGCCGCTTGTCGCATCATGGATATCACCGTCAAAAAAGCTGCCGTGATCCGAGTAATACATGATCTGGCCAATCGTCGAGCACGCGCATTTTGGCACCACGCGGTATACGACGCTTTCGCTTTCAGTCATCCAAGTTCCGGGAAAACCCATAGTCTGTTCATCCTGTTATGGCCGTTGGCTGCGTTGCCGTGGCTCAATATCGCACAAAAAAGCAAAAATACCGTGTTTATTCAACGGGTGTTCACGGTTAGACGTTAAAAACAATTATCTGTATCCGAGTGGACCGTTTCCAATATGGCAAAAATCGCCTTTATCCTGCTGTGCCACAAAGATCCTGATGCGATTATCCAGCAGGCTGAGCAATTGACGGCTGTTGGGGACTATATCGCGATCCATTTCGATGCACGCGCACCTTGCGAGGCGTTCGAGCGGATTCAGAACGCGCTCAAGGGTAATCCGAACGTCGCCTATGCCAAAAAGCGAATCAAATGCGGATGGGGCGCGTGGAGCTTGGTTCAGGCCACGCTCTATGCGGTTGAGGCTGCTGTAGACGCATTTCCACGTGCGACCCATTTTTACATGGTGTCTGGCGACTGTATGACGATCAAATCAGCCAAGTATTCCAAGGATTTCCTCGACAGCGATAATTGTGACTATGTCGAGAGCTTTGACTACTTTGAAAGCGATTGGATCAAGACGGGGATGAAGGAAGAGCGGTTGATTTACCGCCACTTCTTTAACGAGCGCACCCAGAAACGCCGGTTCTATTGGTCCTACCGCGCCCAGCAAAAGCTGGGCCTGACCCGCGAAATCCCAGCCGATATTCAGGTCATGATCGGGTCACAGTGGTGGTGTTTGCGTCGCCGGACGATCGAATGGGTTCTGCAATTCACCCGCGAGCGCAGAGATGTGATGCGGTTTTTTCGCACCACATGGATTCCAGATGAGACGTTTTTCCAGACATTGGTACGCCATTTGGTCCCGGAAACAGAGATTCGCAACCGCACACTGACCTTCCTGATGTTCTCGGACTACGGAATGCCAGTGACGTTTTATAACGATCACTACGATCTCTTGCTGTCGCAAGACTGCCTCTTTGCTCGCAAGATCAGCCCCGAGGCGACGGACCTCAAAGATCGACTAGGGGTACTGTACGCCAGCGAACATGATGATTTTAGCATCTCGAACGAAGGTCGTGGTCTGTTCAAGTTCCTGTCAGGGCGGGGGCGCATCGGTCGCCGCTTTGCCACGCGGTTTTGGGAAACAGAGAGCTCGCTGGGACGCGATCGCGAACTGATGATTGTCGTTTGCAAGAAATGGCACGTGGCCAAACGGCTATTGGGATCAATCAAACACCACACCAATGTCCCCGTAATCGAATATCTCTTTAGCGAAGAAGGCACGCACCTGCCGGATCTCGGCGGCATCCAAACCACCTTGAGCAAACGAACACGCCACCGCCGCGCGTTGATGCGGATGTTGTTTGACTACTACGACACGGACCGGTTACTGATCTGTCTCGACCCATCGAACATTGATCTGTTGTATGACTTTTATGCTGATCGCTCGACAACGAAACTGCTCGAAATCGAATGCGAATTTACGGACGAATATCTGGTCGGCCACGCAATGCGGACGGGGCTTGCTGGCGAACAGACATCTGAGGAAACGTTGCAGCAGCTGTTGCCTACGATCCGCTATGATATGGAGTTCGAACAAGACCGGATGCGCGATTCAAACTTTGAAAATCACATGCGGATCAGACAGGTCGCCGAAGACCACGAGAACGCACAAGAACTCCAAGCGTTTCTCAGCGTGAGTGACGATCAGGCGAACGGGATTTCTCAAACGCCTTATCTCTTTGTTGATTAAGGACACGACCATGCACGACTACGACGACCAGAACATCTTTGCGAAAATCCTGCGTGGGGAAATCCCGAACTCGACAGTGATCGAGACCACGCACACTTTGGCCTTCCGCGACATCAATCCGCAGGCGCCCGTCCACGTCTTGGTGATCCCCAAAGGTCCCTACGTCAGCTACGACCATTTTGCAGGTGCTGCGTCTGACGAAGAAATCCTAGATTTTAACCGAACAGCCGCCAAGATTTGTGAAATGGAAAACGTGCAGGAAAACGGGTTCCGCGCAATTTCGAACACTGGCACGCATGGCATGCAAGATGTCCCACACTACCACCTGCACATTTTGGGCGGTCGCGTGATGGGGCCGATGACCGTTCCGGTCTAGGTCGATTTCGTCAGATCTAAAAACACATCCTCGAGTGCGGCCTGCTCTGTCCGAATGTCGGTCACTGAAATGCCTGCGTCTTGGATCAACTTTAGGATCGTATCCGCCGACGTTTTCCCGGTGCGATAGGTGAACGTCATGCGCCCTGTGTCGTCGACGGCATAGCTGACGCCTTCTGGTGTCACGAGCGTTTCAGGGGCACCCGTTGTGTCAATCACCATCGATTTCGTGTCGAGCCGCCCCAACAGGTTTTGCGTCGTGTCCCGAGTGATCACTTGGCCATGGTTGATGATCGCGATTTCGTCGCACATCTCTTCGGCCTCTTCGAGATAGTGGGTCGTCAGAATGATGGTCATGCCGTCATCGTTGAGGCCGCGCACATTCCGCCACAGCATATTGCGCAACTCGATGTCGACGCCTGCTGTTGGTTCATCCAGAACCAAAATGCGGGGGCTGTGCACCAGTGCTTTGGCCAGCAACAAACGCCGGCGCATGCCGCCGGACAGCGACCGTGAATAGGCGTCTGCCTTGTCTGTCAGCCCAACCAGTTCAAGAATCTCATCGGTTTTCCGGTCTCGTTTGGCGACACCGTACAGGCCCGCCTGAACCTCCATCGCGCCACGGGGCGAAAAATAGGGGTCTAGGTTTAACTCTTGGGGCATGATTCCGATGGCGGCACGCGATTGGCGCGGATTGACGTCCTGATCAAAGCCCCAGATGTTCACCGAACCCGATGATTTGTTTACCAAACCCGCCAGAATGTTGATCATCGTCGATTTACCGGCGCCATTCGGCCCCAACAGACCAAAGATCGACCCTTGGGGTATATGCAGCGTCACATCATCCAACGCGGTTTTCTGCGGTGTCTTCTTGGTCGCAGCATAGGTTTTTGACAGGTTTAGTATTTCAATCGCATTTGCGGGCATGACGGTGCTTTCCTGTCTTGTCGCCACACGTTGAGGCGTTAGAGTAGCGCTCTACCTAGGGCGGGGGTGACCTCGCTGCAAGCTCAAGGAACGACGATGGCTACTCCTGCACCAGAAACCAAAATCGTGAACGCCTACCGCGTTGCCTGTGACGGCGGCGAAGGTGCGCTGGGTCATCCGCGCGTTTGGCTTCAAATTCCATCCGAGCATGGCTGGGTTGAATGCCCTTATTGTGACGCCAAATTGGTGCACGAGGATTTCGCCGACAAGGTTTAAACGCCTTTCGCGATAGACGCTTGATGACAGATTGATGCGGGCGGCGCCTGCAATGAAAGGACGTTGATGATGGGTTTTGGAAAAGGGCATCATCTGCATCTGATCGACGGTTCGGCGTTTATCTTTCGCGCGTATCACGCGCTGCCCCCTTTGACCCGTAAATCTGACGGCCTGCCGATTGGTGCGGTGTCAGGGTTTTGCAACATGCTGCAGCGCTATGTCGAAGGCAACGCTGGCAGTGATGTCACCCACGTGGCCGTCATCTTTGACAAAGGCAGCCATACATTTCGAAATGACATGTATGACCAGTACAAGGCGAACCGCGATGCCATGCCCGAGGATCTGCGCCCGCAGATGCCGCTAACCCGCCGCGCGACCGAGGCGTTTAACATCGCCTGTCATGAGATCGCTGGTTACGAGGCTGATGACATTATCGCGACGCTTGCCCGTCAATCACGCGAGGCAGGTGGACGCTGCACCATTATTTCCAGCGATAAGGATTTGATGCAGCTCGTTGGCGGTGGTGTCGAAATGTTTGACGCTATGAAAAACCGCACCATTGGGGTCGAGGGTGTTGAAGAGAAATTTGGTGTTGGTCCTGACCGCGTTGTGGACGTTCAGGCATTGGCAGGTGATTCCGTGGATAACGTACCCGGTGCACCAGGCATTGGGATCAAAACCGCCGCTTTGCTTATCAATGAATTCGGCGATCTAGAAACGCTGTTGGATCGTGCCGAAGAGATCAAACAGCCCAAGCGCCGCCAGTCGCTGACCGACAACCGTGCGCAGATCGAGCTGTCCAAGCGATTGGTTCAGTTGGACCTCAATACACCTCTTGAGTTCACGCTTGATGACTTAGAGGTCCGCGATCCTGTCCCCGAGGATTTGCTCGCCTTTTTGGCTGAAATGGAATTCCGCACACTCACGACACGCATTGCCAACACACTTGGTGCCGAGGCTCCTGACATCAACGACACACCGGCCGCTGTGGCCGGTGCCGTCGACGTTCCCGAAGCACCCGAAATTGATGCCGATCAATATGAATGGGTCCAAGATACCGACGCGTTACAGGTGTGGATCGATCGCATCTATGAACGTGGCTATGTCGCTGTCGATACCGAGACTACCAGCCTCAACGAAATGCGGGCCGAACTGGTCGGTATCTCGCTGTGCGTCAAAGCGGGGCAGGCCTGCTATATCCCGATCAATCACAAAGAGGGCGCAAATGACGATCTCTTTGGTTCAGATAAACTGGCCGAAGGTCAGATGGCCGAAGCCGTTGTTTTATCGATGCTCAAACCGATGTTGCAGGACGATAGTATCCTGAAGATCGGCCAGAACATGAAATACGACGCCAAGATTTTCGCCCGTTGCGGCGTAGATGTGGCACCTATCGATGATACGATGTTGATGTCCTATGCGCAGAATGCGGGTCTGCATAACCACGGCATGGATACCCTGTCGGATCGTTTGTTGGGGCATACTCCGATCCCGATCAAATCGCTCTTGGGGACTGGTAAATCCGCAATCACATTTGACCGCGTCGATGTGGCCGAGGCTGTGAAATACGCTGCTGAGGACGCCGATATCACCCTGCGTCTATGGCAACATCTCAAACCCCAATTGCACGTCAAAGGGGTGACGACGGTTTATGAAACGCTTGAGCGTCCACTGGTGCCTGTGTTGGCCGAGATGGAAATGACGGGGATCAAGGTTGATCGCGATACTCTTAGCCGCATGTCCAATGCCTTTGCCCAGAAAATGGCAGGGCTCGAGGCAGAAATTCACGAGCTTGCAGGCCGGTCGTTCAACGTTGGATCGCCCAAACAGCTGGGTGAAATTCTGTTTGATGAAATGGGAATTGAGGGTGGCAAAAAGGGCAAGACCGGCGCCTATGCCACGGGAGCAGATGTGCTCGAGGATCTCGCTATCGAACATGAATTGCCTGGACGCGTGCTGGATTGGCGCCAGCTGAGCAAACTCAAATCGACCTACACGGACGCGCTTCAGAATCACATAAACGCCGAAACTGGCCGCGTTCACACGTCGTATTCGATCGCTGGGGCAAACACCGGCCGTCTCGCGTCGACAGATCCGAACCTGCAAAATATCCCGATCCGCAGCGAAGAAGGCCGCCGCATTCGCGAGGCGTTTATCGCTGAAGAAGGTAAGGTTTTGGTCGCGCTTGACTATTCACAGATCGAGCTGCGCATCCTTGCCCATGTGGCTGATATCCCGTCGTTGAAGCAGGCCTTTGCCGATGGCATGGATATTCATGCCATGACCGCGTCTGAGATGTTTGACGTGCCTTTGGACCAGATGACCAGCGACATCCGCCGTCAGGCCAAGGCGATTAACTTTGGCGTGATTTATGGCATCAGCGGCTTTGGCCTTGCACGTAATCTACGCATCCCTCGTTTCGAGGCGCAGGGCTTTATCGATCGCTATTTTGAACGGTTCCCGGGTATCCGGACTTACATGGATGACACCGTCGCCTTTGCCAAAGAGCACGGCTATGTGCAGACCCTCTTTGGTCGTAAAATCAATACGCCCGAGATTGGCGCCAAAGGGCCCCAAGCGGGCTTTGCCAAACGTGCGGCAATCAACGCACCGATCCAAGGCACAGCCGCCGACGTGATCCGCCGTGCGATGGTTAGAATGCCAGACGCGATTGCGGACCAACCTGCGAAGATGCTTCTCCAAGTGCACGATGAATTGCTGTTCGAGGTAGAGAACGGCGCACAGGAAAAGCTAATTGAAACTGCACGTGATGTGATGGAAAATGCGGCAATGCCTGCGGTCAAGCTTGATGTCACGCTCACGGCAGATGCGGGCGAGGGGCAAAACTGGGCCGAAGCACACTAGCCTTTGTCCTTAGAACCTTCGTTGAAACGGGCTAAACGCGCCAGTGTAGCCCGTCTTGGGTTGCCGCAGACGGATTGTATTCGCCGCTCACCCATCCTTTGAACCCGCTCTTGTCGAGCGCCGCAAAGAAGCCGGCAAAGTCGATCTCACCGCTATGTGGCTCGGCGCGGTGGGGGTGTGGCCCTGCCACCTGAATATGCGTGGCGCGGTGGCCATGTGCGGCCCATGTCACCATCAGATCACCGGTCATCGTGTGCGCATGATACGCATCAAGCTGCAGCGACACATTTGGCGCAGCGACCTCGTCCAAAATCTCTGCTGCTTGATCAAAGTCGTTTAGAAAGTAACCCGGCATTGCGAGCGAATTGATCGGTTCGATCGTCAGCTGCTGTTTGGGCGCAAACGCCGCTGCCCATTTTAGGTTTTCGACAAAACAGGCGCGTGCCTCTGGCCCGTCTGCAACGCCTGCCATGATGTGAACCCGCTGTGCGCCCAATGCGCCCGCATAGCGCAGCGTGCGCCGGAAATCATACTGGAACCGATCTTGCAGCTCAGGCACGGCGGCAAACCCGCGTGGCCCCTCTGTATAATTCGGTGGGGGGCAGTTGATCAGTGCGAGGGTCAGCCGGTTGTCGGCCAACAGCTGGCCCATATCTGCCGCATCCGCATCATAGGGAAACAGTACCTCAACGGCGTCAAATCCCGCTTCACGCGCAGCCGAGAAGCGTTCGCGAAAGGGCAACTCTTTGAAGAGAAACGTCAGATTGGCACAGTAGTGGGGCATTTAGTCCTCAAGTTCGGCGGACGGAATAATTGGGAAGAATTGTCCGCCAGACCGCAGTCCGAACCATTGTTCGCCCTCATGTGTGGCGTGCTCTCCGATCTCAATCAACCTGTAAAAGCTCTTGCGATCGATCAATGCCTCGAGATTGCTGCGCACCAGAACATAGGGCGACGGCTCGCCCGTCTGCGCGTCGCGTTCGACACGGATTGGGGCGTCAGGCCCTGCGCGAACCGTATCACCAACGCTGGTCGTGAAAACTAGATCGTCACCGGCCTGATCGAAATCATTGGCCAGAAATGGCGCGTCATCGACTGTGATGCCGACCTTTTCCACAGGCGTGACAAGAAAGTATTTACCGTCCTCGTATTTCAGAATGGTCGAAAACAATCGCACCAATTCTGGTCTGCCAATCGGGGTGCCGAGGTAAAACCACGTGCCATCCCGTGCGATCCGCATGTCCAAATCGCCGCAAAATGGTGGGTTCCAGAGGTGCACAGGGGGGAATCCGCGCCCTTTTACGGCGCGTGCGCTCTCGGCTAGGCCTTCTGCGGTGGGGGTCACGCTCATTTGTCCGCTCATTACATTGTCATTCTGCGTCATGGGGTTACGTTCTAACGATATCAATGGTTCATTCAGAACGGTAGAGCGGTTGGAGAGAATTGCCATGTCCGAGTATCAAGACCTTGTTCCTGAAATCGAAGCGCTGGGCGACAAACTGCGCGCAGCCAAAGAGAGCATCGCGGCGCAGTTCATCGGCCAAGAACGTGTCGTCGACCTTACGCTCGCGGCTCTGATTTCTGGTGGGCATGCATTGCTCATCGGTTTGCCGGGCTTGGGCAAGACGCGTTTGGTTGAAACGCTCGGCACCGTCATGGGGTTGGGCAGCAACCGTATTCAATTTACGCCAGATCTGATGCCTGCCGATATTCTAGGATCTGAAGTGCTAGAGACAGCCGATGATGGCAAACGGTCGTTCCGGTTTATCGAAGGGCCCGTGTTTTGCCAGCTTTTGATGGCTGACGAAATCAACCGCGCCAGCCCCCGCACACAGTCCGCCCTGCTCCAAGCGATGCAAGAGCGAGAAGTCACAGTTGCCGGTGAGCAGCGAAGCCTTGGCGTGCCGTTTTATGTCCTAGCGACACAGAACCCGATTGAGCAAGAGGGCACTTATCCGCTGCCCGAGGCCCAGCTTGACCGTTTCCTCGTCCAGATCGATGTGCCCTATCCAGATCGGGATACCGAGCGCGAGATTATTATGGCAACGACGGGTGTCGAAGACGCTGTTTCAACAGATGTCTTTAGCACTGATGCATTGCTCGCTGCGCAGACGCTGTTGCGCAAGATGCCTATCGGAAATGATGTGGTTGATATGATCATCGATCTGGTGCGCATGTGCCGCCCTGATGATGAAACAGCCCCCGATATGGTGCGCGAAAATGTAAGCTGGGGCCCCGGGCCGCGTGCATCCCAAGCGTTGATGCTGACCGCACGTGCCCAAGCGTTGCTGGATGGGCGTTTGGTGCCTTCGGCGGATGATGTGCTGCAAATGGCGCGTCCTGTTTTGATGCACCGAATGGCGCTTAGCTTTGCTGCGCGGGCGCGGGGAGCCGATCTTGGCGCGATCATTGATGCGGCAGCATTGGCTGCGACGCGGACACAGGCCGCCGCTTGACCCAGCCGCAAACACTTAGAACCCGCGCCGAAGATGTCGCGGGCGCGTTCCCGCCGCTTTTGGCGCAGGCTGACCAATTGGCCGCCACTGTTATGGTGGGCGAACATGGGCGACGCCGCGCGGGTGTTGGGGACAGCTTTTGGCAATACCGACCGGCCCAATTGGGTGATGAGGCACGCAGCATCGACTGGCGTCGATCTGCCCGTGCTGACCAGAATTTTGTACGTGAAAAAGAATGGCAAACGGCGCAGAGCGTCCAGCTTTGGGTCGATGGGTCAGCCTCCATGCATTTTGCGTCTGAACCGAACCTCGTGACCAAGGCAGACCGCGCGCGTGTTCTATCGCTGGCTCTGTCGATTCTGTTGATCCGCGGTGGCGAACGTGTGGGATTGTCGAGCGGAGGCGTGCCGACCCGAGCGGGTCAGTCGCATTTGATCCGGCTCGCTGATGCATTGTCCGCGGATGATGTCGACGACTATGGTTGCCCCGATACCAGCGCGATGACGCCTCTGTCTCGTGGTGTTTTCGTGTCGGACTTTATGGGCGATGTAGATGCGGTTGAACGGGCTTTGTCTGAGGCCGCAACGCGCGGTGTGCGCGGTGCTCTTGTCCAAATCCTCGATCCCCAAGAAGAAGCGTTTCCTTTTGACGGACGCACAATTTTTCAGAGCATGGGTGGCAGCCTCCAGCACGAGACACTCAAAGCGGGGGATCTGCGGGACCGTTATCTTGATCGTCTGGCTGAGCGCAAAGATCGGCTTGATCGTTTGGCATGCGAAACTGGCTGGCAGTTCATGACCCATCATACTGGTGATGCGGCGTCCTCTGTGCTGTTGTGGCTCTATTCTGCGATTGGGCAGGTGCGCTGATGTTCATGCTCGGCCCTCTCGGATTTCTGGCACCTTGGTTGCTATTGGGGCTGACCGTTCTGCCGATCTTGTGGTTGCTGCTGCGCGCCGTGCCGCCTGCACCGATCCGCCGCCAGTTCCCTGGTGTGGCTTTTCTATTGGGGCTGACGGATGATGACAGTCAAAGTGACAAGACACCGTGGTTGCTGATGCTGTTGCGCATGCTGGCAGTTGCGGCAGTGATTGTTGGTTTTGCGGGGCCGATCTTGAACCCCAAAACGGAACGCACGGGCTCGGGTCCTCTTTTGATCTTGCTCGACGGCAGTTGGGCGGATGCACGCGACTGGTCGGCAAAACAGGACCGCATGGACGAGCTTTTGGGTGACGCGGAACGTGCGGACCGCACGGTTGCCGTTGTGCCATTGACCGATGTGCCAGAGGGCGCGCTGCCGTTTCAATCGCCCTCGGAATGGCGCACAAGAATTGCCAATCTCGCGCCAAATCCGTGGGCGCCTGCCGCAGATGTCGCCGATTGGGCGAATGGGCTGACGGGCGAATTTGAAACCTATTGGATGTCTGACGGTGTGGACCGTGACAGCCGTGATGCCGTGCTTTCTGCCCTCGAAACGCGAGGACCGGTGACCGTGTTTGAGAGCCCGCGTGCCACGTTGGCCTTGCGTCCTGCCCAGTTTGAGGACGGCGAAATTTCTGTCACTGCGATACGGGACGTTGGCGGTGTCACCCGCGACATTTCAATCACGGCTCATGGTCTTGATCCCGCTGGCAACGAACGCGCGCTGGCCTCGGTCGCCGCGACGTTCGACGCTGATGAACAATCGGTCGAGGTTCCGTTTGACCTACCGCCCGAGCTACGCAATCGTGTCACGCGCTTTGAACTAGACGGCGTTCGAACTGCGGGTGCCGTGACGCTGACCGATGATGCATTGCGCCGCCGCGAGGTTGCCCTGATTGCAGGTCGCGAGGATC
Source organism: Thalassobium sp. R2A62 (assembly GCF_000161835.1). Classification (GTDB taxonomy): domain Bacteria; phylum Pseudomonadota; class Alphaproteobacteria; order Rhodobacterales; family Rhodobacteraceae; genus Thalassobium. Next base: position 1,982,424 of record NZ_GG697169.2, on the reverse strand, counting down.
GCGAGGGGCTCGAACTGCTCTCACCACTTCACTACCTCGAACAAGCGCTTGAACCCACAGCGGATCTTATCGATGGATCCCTGACGGACATTTTGCTCGCCAATCCCGATGTTCTTGTTTTTGCTGATGTCGCGACACTGACCGATGGCGAACAAGACGAAGTTCTCGACTGGCTCGACGCAGGCGGTTTGCTGTTGCGATTTGCGGGTCCTCGGCTTGCGGCGAGCGACATCAGTCGAACAACAGAAGACCCTTTGATGCCGGTACGCTTGCGGGTTGGCGGTCGATCTGTTGGTGGCGCGATGAGCTGGGGTGAGCCCAAGACACTCGCCCCATTCACAGAAGATAGCCCGTTTTTGGGCCTTAGGGTGCCAGCCGACGTCACGGTCACGGCCCAAGTTATGGCGCAACCTGATCCAAACCTATCATCACGTGTGATTGCCGAGCTGACGGATGGCACGCCTTTGGTCACACGCAAATCGGTGGGCGAGGGGCAGATCATCCTTTTCCACGTCACGGCTAACGCTGAATGGTCATCGCTTCCGTTGTCAGGTCTGTTTGTGCAAATGCTCGAGCGGATGGCCGTGTCGAGCCGACCCAGCAGCCCCAGCGCCGAGGAGTTAGAAGGCACAACATGGGCCGCGACAGGTGTTCTGGATGCGTTTGGACGTTTGAATGACGCAGCGAATTTGGCGGGGATCACCGGTGCGCGGTTGGCCGAGCAAACACCGGCAGCAGATATGCCACCGGGTCTCTATGCGGGCGACGACCGTGCGGTCGCTGTGAATGTGACGACCGTAGACACCACGCTTGCGCGCCCAACATGGCCTGCGCGGATTACAGTTGAGGGTCTCGCTGTTGCGTCCGAGGTGTTGCTAAAGGGTTGGTTGATTGCCGCGGCGCTTGCTTTGTTGGCGATCGATGTTGTCGCATCACTTGCTGTTTCGGGTCGCCTTTTTGGACCTCGAGCGACAACAGCTATGGTGGCCATCGTCGCATCAATGGCCTTTGCACCTGACGTGCGCGCGCAATCGGATGCTGATGCGATCGTTGTCACATCCGAGGTCGTGCTTGGCTATGTCGTCACTGGCGACAGTGAGGTTGATCAAATTTCTGAGGCTGGCCTGCGGGGTCTGTCCCGCACGCTCTTTCGGCGAACATCGATTGAGCCGGCAGACCCTATCGGTGTTGATCTGGATGCAGATGAACTGGCGTTCTTTCCATTCCTCTATTGGCCGATCACGGGTGATCAGGCTCTGCCGTCGCGCGCCGCATATTCAAATTTAAACCGCTATTTGCGGTCCGGTGGCATGATCCTCTTTGATACGCGCGATGCTGACACAGCACGGTTCGGCGGCGGCTCGCCCGAAGGCCGCAGATTGCAAGCCATCGCGCGACCTTTGGATATTCCCGCGCTTGAACCGATCCCCAGCGATCATGTTCTGACCCGCACGTTCTATCTGCTACAAGATTTCCCCGGACGGTATGCCAGCCGCGATGTTTGGGTCGAGGCCGCACCAGCAGACGCGCAGTTGATCGAAGGTATGCCATTTCGCAATCTCAATGACGGTGTGACCCCTGTTGTTATTGGTGGGAATGATTGGGCCCGTGCTTGGGCCGTCGATCAGCGCAATAATTTTATGTTCCCTGTTGGGCGTGGCAATTCCGGCGAACGCCAGCGCGAGATCGCCTACCGCTTTGGTGTGAACCTGATCATGCATGTTCTGACCGGCAACTATAAATCGGATCAGGTCCATGTTCCTGACCTGTTGGATCGGTTGGGGCAATGACCGGAAATGTGATCTTTGACCCAATTTTGCCGATTGCCATCTTAATGTTCTTCGCGGCACTCGCGGCAGTGGTTTTAGGCTTTGCTATCTGGCGAGGTCTTGCAGGTTGGTGGCTACGCGGGCTGGCTGCATTGGTGCTGTTGCTGGCGTTGGCAAACCCATCCCTGCAACAAGAGGACCGTGCGCCACTGTCGGATATTGTGGTGGTTGTCGTCGACGAAAGTGCGAGCCAATCGATTTCAGATCGTGGTGATCAAACCGCCCAAGCTTTGGCAGATCTAACTGCCCAGATCGAGGCGCGTCCTAACACGGTCCTACGTTTGGTGACTGTGCGGGATGCTGATCTCGCAAATAGCACGGATGGCGGAACCCAGTTGATGACGGCCCTGTCCGAGGTGCTGGCCGAGGAGCCTCGGGCGCGGATCGCAGGGGTCTTGATATTGACCGATGGACGGCTTCACGATCTCGACCGTATGCCAGACGTCCCTGCGCCCGTGCACGCATTGATCACAGGGCGGACGGGTGATTGGGATCGCCGGGTCGTCGTCAAGAATGCGCCTGCTTTCGCCATCCTTGGCGAAGAAGTGGTGCTAACTTTGATGGTCGAAGATCAAGGCGCAGCCCCTTTTGAAGGGTTCGCCGAGATTTCGATTTCCATCGATGGGGACAGACCCTTGGTGTTTCAAGCACCGATTGGTCGCGAGATGGATCTTCCGATTCAGTTGCCACATGGCGGAATGAATGTTCTGCAATTCTCGACCCCCTTGGCCGAAGGCGAATTAACAGATCGCAACAACCAAGCGGTCGTTCAGATTAATGGGGTGCGGGATCGTCTGCGAGTTCTGCTGGTCAGCGGAGAGCCGCATCCGGGCGAGCGTACGTGGCGCAATCTGCTGAAATCGGACAGCTCGGTCGACTTGGTTCACTTTACTATTCTGCGCCCACCCGAAAAGCAGGACGGCGTTCCCGTCAGCGAGCTTAGCCTGATTGCCTTTCCGACGCGCGAGCTGTTTCTCGACAAGATTGACGAATTCGATCTGATCATTTTTGACCGCTACAAGCGGCGCGGCATTTTGCCAGCGCTCTATTTCGAGAGTATCCGAGGGTATGTTGAAAACGGTGGCGCAGTTCTGATTGCAGCGGGCCCAGACTTTGCTGGTGCTGCCAGCCTCTATCGTTCGCCGCTGGCTGATATTCTGCCGGGGCGTCCAACAGCGCGTGTATTCGAAGAAGGGTTTCAGCCCCAGATTACCGATCTGGGTGACCGTCACCCTGTGACTGAAGGGTTGTCTGGTTTTGCCCCGCGTCCGGCGACCGAGGACGACATTGGATGGGGCCGTTGGTTCCGAATGGTCGATGTCGAACCTGTGTCCGGTGACGCAGTGATGAGCGGCGTCAATGAACGACCGCTGTTGCTGCTCGACCGTGTGGGCGAAGGGCGGGTCGCACTTTTGGGATCGGATCACGCGTGGCTATGGAGCCGCGGATACGAAGGTGGGGGTCCACAGCTCGAGCTATTGCGGCGCCTCGCGCACTGGATGATGAAAGAACCTGATCTCGAAGAAGAAGCGCTATCAGCGCAGGCCAGTGGGAATGAAATGCGCATCTTGCGTCGCAGTTTGGGCGACGAGGTGGGGGATGTGACGATTGTGCGCCCCGATGGCGAAACCGCGATTGTCACGCTGGACGAGATTTCACCCGGTCGTTTGGAAGGTCGCTACACAGCGCCGCAAATTGGGCTCTATGCCTTGTCCGAAGGCGATCAAGAAACGATCCTTGCTGTGGGTCCTGCGGCGCCACGCGAGTTTGAACAGACCATCGCAACGGGTGAGCTATTGAACCCTATGACCGAACTGATGCGTGGTGGAAACGTCATGCTAGAGGATGGCACACCACGTTTGCGCAACGTGCGTGCTGGGCGTCCAGCCGCCGGTCGGGGGTGGATTGGACTGACGTCACGCGACGCTTTTGTCACAACGGATGTGACTGTGAACTCGCTGGTGCCCGCGTGGTTATTGTTATTGGTATCCGCGCTGTTGGTGATTGGAGCGTGGCTGCGCGAGGGGCGTCGCTAGTTCGAAAACGAACTCAGCGGAACGGGCTTGGACCATCCATCAACGCTGCAATGCGCGCGCGCAAATAGCGGCCCCTCAGGCAGATCGACGCCAGACAGTGATCGCGTAAACTGCTGTTCGTTGACATGTGGGTGGTGCAGTTTGCGAAACCCGCTGCTGTTGCCGTCGGCATCCAGAATTTCCCAACCATCGGCATAGTGACCCCATCCTGTATCATCATGCAAAAGCGTCACGTCAAAGCGGGCTGGATCGCCTGTTACGTTGACGGCTTCAACCGTTGGAGGATGCGCCCAAGCAGGGCCAGCGACGAGGATCAAAAACAAATATCTCATGGATGCACTATACGCCGACAACCACGGTCGTGTGGTCATATTTTCGTTTCGCGCAGAATGATCTCGCGTGGAACGGACATGAATTCGCGTGACCACAGAACATAGGTCGTGATCGCCACGCCGAGGATCAACATGATCGGGCCCATCAGCCACGTCAGCGCACACAGCGCAAAGTAGAGCGACCGCAAACCACGGTTAAAGTTGATCGCCGCCCGCACATTCAGTGCGGCTGCTTGGTCGGCGCGGGGGAACGCTTGGGGGTCGTCGATGTCATTGGGCACGGCCGCCATCATCACAGCGCAATAGCCGAAAATGCGGTTGGCCCAGACGAATTTCAAAAACGCATTGCCGACAAGCACAGCCGGAGCCAACAGCTTCATCTGCAAGACGAACACAGGCAACTGGCGCTGGGTGAAATCTTGGGCTGCTGTTTCTAGTGGTTCGGGATTGCCCAACAATGCCAGCAAACCACCAATCGCAAGCAGCGACGTCGAGGCAAAGAACGATGTGCCTTGGCGAAGGCTGGCGAGGATCTGACTGTCAAAAATACGTGGCTCACGGGTTACGAACTCTCGCATCCAGACGTGCCGGTAGTTCGACATCAGGATCGTGACCGATGGGTGCTTGGACGAGGGGTGCTCGATCCGCCATCCAATGGCAAACCATGTGAGAAACAGAAACCCAGCGGCGATACCATCGAGGGTCGTAAAGAGAGATAGGCGTTCGATCATTGTCATGGCGCTATCTTAGTCCTGCAGGCAGGGGCTTGCCAGTCGGATAAATTGGTAATATTAATTTACCAATATAATCGAAAGGGATTTTCATGGAAATGCCTAACCCCAACCCAACGGTTCTGTCGCGCAAGGCTGATTTGGTCGAGCGCTTGCAAGAGGTTTTGCCTCAGGGGGCTGTCATTTCCGATTTGGCCGAGACGCGTGCCTATGAATGCGATGCCCTTACGGCCTATCGTTGCCCGCCACTGTGCGCTGTGCTGCCTGCCACGACCCAAGAGGTATCCGACGTCCTGCGCATATGCCATCAGATGGATGTGCCTGTGGTGCCGCGCGGGTCAGGAACATCGCTGGCAGGTGGGGCGCTGCCGACTGCCGACTGTGTGATCTTAGGCGTGGCGCGAATGAATGATGTGCTTGAGACGAATTATCCGGACCGCTACGTGCGGGTTCAAACGGGCCGCACGAACCTGAGCGTTACGGGTGCTGTTGAGGAAAACGATTTCTTTTATGCACCCGATCCGTCTAGCCAGCTTGCCTGTGCAATCGCGGGGAATATCGCGATGAACTCTGGTGGGGCGCATTGCCTCAAATACGGGGTAACAACCAACAATCTGATGGGTGTCACCATGGTGATGATGGACGGCACCATCACTGAAATCGGGGGCGCGCATATGGATGCGGGTGGTTTGGATTTGTTGGGGGTTGTTTGCGGCTCTGAGGGGCAGCTTGGTGTTGTGACCGAGGCCACACTGCGCATCCTGCCCAAACCTGAGGGCGCCCGCCCTGTGCTGATTGCCTTTGACGATAATGAGGTCGCAGGCGCGTGCGTCGCGGATATCATCAAGGCGGGTGTTCTGCCCGTCGCGATCGAGTTCATGGATCGGTTGTGCATCGAGACAACCGAGAATTTTGCCAAGGCAGGCTATCCTGACTGCAACGCTCTGTTGATTGTCGAGGTCGAAGGATCTGACGGTGAAATCCAAGAGCAATTGTCCAAGATCGTGGCAATCGCGGAGACCCATGACCCCGTTGAAATTCGTGAGAGTAAATCGCCAGAGGAAAGCGCCGCGATCTGGCTTGGGCGCAAATCTGCCTTTGGTGCGATTGGTCAGATTTCTGACTACATGTGTTTGGATGGAACCATCCCAGTGTCCGAGCTTCCGTTGGTGTTGCGCCGGATTGGTGAGCTGTCGGATCAATACGGTTTGCGTGTCGGAAATGTGTTTCACGCAGGCGATGGCAACATGCACCCGCTGATCCTGTTTGATGCCAACAAAGAGGGAGATCTGGAAATCTGCGAGGCGATGGGTGCTGATATCTTGCGCCTCTGTGTCGAGGTTGGTGGCTGCCTAACGGGCGAGCACGGTGTTGGCATCGAAAAGCGCGATCTGATGACGGATCAATACACCGCCGCAGACCTAGAGGCGCAAATGGCGGTCAAGGATGTCTTTGATCCTGCATGGTTGCTGAACCCCGCCAAGGTGTTCCCACTGGCCGTTTCAGAAGCGCGCCGCGCGCCTGCGGTTGCCGCGGAATAGGACCGATGGCCCGAGACTTTTCTAGAATTGAAAGCAACGACATATGACGCCCAAGACAGAAAATGAGTTGGCTCAACACGTAGCCGCCGCTAAGGCGCCGCTGTGGATCAAGGGCGGAGGCACCACGCTCACAGGCCAGGGCGACGTTTTGGATGTCTCGGGGTTGTCGGGCATCACGCTCTATGAACCCGGTGCGCTGACGATGGTGGCCCAAGCTGGCACACCTCTGAGCGAGATTGAGGCCGCACTAGACGCAGAGGGCCAGATGCTTGCGTTTGAGCCGCCGCGTACCAAAGGCGCGACCATTGGCGGTGCCTTTGCTACAAACGCCAGCGGCGCACGTAGGGTACAAGTTGGCGCCGCGCGCGACTTTTTGTTGGGCGTTCGGTTCGTTGATGGGGCTGGCGAAATCATCAAGAACGGGGGCCGCGTCATGAAGAACGTGACTGGCTATGATTTGGTCAAACTGATGTCTGGTGCCCATGGCACGTTGGGCGTTTTGACCGAGGTAAGTTTCAAGGTTCTGCCCAAGCCCGAAGCGCAGGCCACGATCGAGGTGAAAGGGTTAACAGACGCCCAAGCGACCCAAGCAATGAGCGTCGCGATGGGCACCCCTTATGATGTGAGCGGGGCGGTGTTCTTGGTGGATAAAGGCACGCCAACGGGGCGCATGTCGATCCGTGTTGAAGGCTTCTCTGGGTCCGTAGCACACCGCAGCACTGCGTTGCAAAACACGCTTTCTGCGTTTGGCGAATGCTCAATTTCCGAGACCGGACCGTGGGATGATTTGCGCGGTGGGGCGATGTTTAGTGACACGACGGACGCCCTGTGGCGCGTCGCGGTCAAGCCAAGCGAGGCCGCACAATTCACGTCAGAGCTGGCGCAAACGCTGCCCCATAGCCATGCATATGACTGGGCTGGTGGGCGCGTTTGGATCGGCGCAGACGAGGCAGATGTTATGCGCGCCGAAGCTCAAGACAGCCCGCTAAATGATAAGTCTGGGTTCGAGGGATTTCACAGTGTTCTGCAGGAAATGGCGGCCCAGTACAAAGGTCATGCGACCCTGATGACAGCGCCTATGCCGCTGAGTGTCCCACGGTTTCAACCCGAGAATAATGTTGTGGCCAACCTAAGCGCTGGGTTGCGAAAGCGGTTTGATCCGCGCGGTATTCTGAACGCCGGATTGATGGGATAAAACGATGCAAACAACCTTTACCCCAGAGCAGCTCGCCGATCCGTCAACGGCCCGATCCAACGAAATTTTGCGGACCTGTGTGCACTGCGGATTTTGCACAGCGACCTGTCCAACGTACCAAGTTCTAGGCGATGAGTTAGATAGTCCGCGTGGCCGTATCTACCTGATCAAGGACATGCTGGAAAACGAACGTGTGCCGGATGAGAAGACGGTCAAGCATATTGATCGGTGTCTGTCATGCTTGGCTTGTATGACGACTTGTCCCAGCGGTGTGCACTATATGCATCTGGTCGATCATGCCCGCGAGTATATCGAGCAAAACTATAAAAGACCCCTAAGCGACTGTGCGCTGCGCTGGGTGTTGTCAAAGATCCTGCCATATCCGACGCGGTTCCGACTGGCGTTGCTCGGCGCCAAAATTGGTCGTCCCTTTGCGCGGTTGATGCCCGATGCACGGCTTCGTGCGATGCTTGAGATGGCACCCAAACATATCCCGCCTGTCAGCCGTAATGATGACCCGCAAACCTTTGCAGTTGAGGCGCCGCGCATGCGGGTCGCGTTGATGACGGGTTGTGCGCAAAAGGCGCTGAACACGGACATCAATGATGCGACGATCCGATTGCTCACACGGTTAGGTGTCGAGGTGGTCGTTGCCGGGGGGGCGGGCTGTTGTGGTGCGCTGACCCATCACATGGGCAAGACCAGCGAAAGCCACCGCGCCGCGGTTGCCAATATTCAAGCTTGGACGCGCGAGATTGACGGCAAGGGCCTAGATGCCATTGTCATCAATACCAGCGGCTGTGGCACGACGATCAAAGACTACGGTCACATGTTTGAGGGCGATTCATTGGCGGGTGATGCCGCGCGGGTGGCAGGGCTTGCGATGGATATATCTGAGGTGCTGATGAAGCTCGACATTGATGCGGGCGCAGACAAAGAACTGGTCGTTGCCTATCACGCTGCCTGCTCGTTGCAGCATGGCCAACAGATCAAAACCTATCCCAAGGACCTGCTCAAGCGCGCGGGGTTCACCGTGGTCGAACCTGCAGACAGTCATCTGTGTTGCGGGTCGGCGGGCACGTATAACCTGATGCAGCCAGAGATTTCTAGTCAGCTCAAGACGCGCAAGGTTCAAACGCTTGAAGCTAAGAACCCTGACGTTATCGCGGCAGGCAACATCGGCTGTATGATGCAGATCGGAAGTGCGGCCTCGGTCCCGATTGTTCATACGGTCGAGCTGTTGGACTGGGCAACCGGTGGGCCGAAACCCCCTGCATTCGAGACTGGCGGCAAGCGTGATGTGCCTGCAGTTCCGATGTTGCGGTAAGTTGCCCTAATTCTGCCTCATGTGCTGAGTAGAATGCCCGAAACGGGCAGGGTAGCAATGATCAGAACAGTTCTTTCAGCATTGGTCGCAGTATGTATCGGCATGACCGCGAAGGCGGATGATGCCGCGTTGCTGCAACTGGAAACTGCAGACGCCAACCGCGGCTGGGAAGCTGTCGGACGCATCGATATTTCGGGCAAAGGGTTTTGCAGCGGGGCATTGATTGCCGAACGTCTGGTGCTGACTGCGGCGCATTGTGTGCACGACGAGGATGGCACGATCATCCCTGTGGAACGTTTCGAATTTCTCGCCGGTATGCGCAATGGACGTGCCGAAGCCTACCGCAATGTGCGGCGTTTGGTGGCGCACCCAGGGTATGTGCATACAGGGACCGTGCCGCGTGCCAGTGCGGTCGCCCAAGATATCGCATTGTTGGAATTGGACCGCCCGATCCGCACCACTGGTATCACTCCGTTTGGCACAGATGTCCGACCACGTGCGGGTGACAAAATCGGGATCGTATCCTACGCCCATGACCGTGCCGAGAGCCCCGCATTGCAAGAAGTCTGCGAAGTGTTGGGCCAGCAAGAAGGCGTGCTGGTGATGACCTGTGATATTGATTTCGGCTCAAGCGGCGCACCTGTGTTCAGCATTCAAGATGGCGCAGCTCGGATCGTATCTGTCGTGTCGGCCAAGGCCGAGCTCGAAGATCAAACCGTGTCGTTGGGCACGCTGCTTGCCGCACCATTGACCGAGCTGAAAAACCATCTGGACGAACATCAAATCACGACCACTGCCGCCCCGCGGCGGCTGACATTGTCTGGTGGGTCAGGCGACACGGGCGCAAAGTTCGTCAAACCCTAAGGGGCTTGAAACCCGCTTTTATGCTTCCAATATATGATTGGTAGCGACGCCAAATTGGGTCGCTGCATGAACCGCAACCCGCCCGTTTTGGGGGGTGCATATCTTTTAAGTTGTCGCTCAATGGAGGATGACAATGCGTAATTTCGACCTCGCCCCACTGTACCGGGCTACTGTTGGTTTCGACCAAATTGCTGATCTGATGGACCGCGTTCTGACCACAGAACCCACAACCAGCTATCCCCCATATAACATCGAGAAAACCGCCGATGATGCATATCGCATCTCGATCGCTGTGGCTGGTTTCTCGGACGCTGATCTAAGCGTCGAGGTCCGCGACAAGGGCCTGATCGTAACAGCCAAAAAGGCAGAAGATGAAACTGAACGCAGCTATCTGCATCGTGGCATCGCGACCCGTGCGTTCGAACGCCGTTTCCATCTGGCCGACCATGTCCGCGTGACGGGTGCTGCCCATACGGACGGAATGCTGCACATTGATCTAGAGCGTGAAGTGCCCGAGGCGCTGAAACCCCGACAGATCGAAATCGCCAAAGGCGTGCCTGTGCAAACTGATGTGGTTGAGCCGAAAGCTGTCAACTAAACACCCGAGTGTGTGGAGGGGGCGTGGCAAGAGATTGCCGCGCCCTTTTTCGTGGTTACTGGCTAAGCGATTGGGCAAGCCGCATCAGGCGCACGGCCTCGGCGCGATACCCAAAGGGATCATCGCCGCGGGTGTTATTGGCCAATGCGATTGCGTCGCCCCAACCCCAATCATTGAGGTATTGCGCGCCTGTCAAAAGCTGTCCAAACCCCGCGATAGCCGCCGCGAATTGGGCCTCTTGGCTGGGGGTGTCTTGCACAGAAATCGGGGTCTCTATCAGCTGGGATGTATCTGAACTGGGCTCTTTGTAGCGTAGGCGAAGAAAGGCAAGTTCGTCGCTGATTGCCGTCTCGCTAGCCGCACCATAGCGCAGAGGATCGGTCAACTGAGCCGCACTGCCAACGGGCGTGATCTCATAGATTGCAGTGACAGAATGTCCCGCACCAATTTCGCCAGCATCAACCGCATCATTGTTGAAATCTTCGCGGTTTAGCGCGCGGGTCTCATACCCGATCAAACGGTATTTGGCGATTTGGGATGGGTTGAACTCAACCTGCACTTTGACGTCATTGGCGATGGGAAACAGGGCGCCCGACAATTGATCGACCAGCACCTTTTGCGCCTCGGATAATGTGTCGATGTAGGCGGCAATCCCGTTGCCGTTTTGGGCAAGCGATTGCATCACCGCATCGTTCAGATTGCCACGGCCAAACCCCAAAACGCTGAGGTATGTCCCGCTGTCGCGTCGGGTCGTGATGTAGTCTTTGAGAGTATCTGGGTCATTAAGGCCGACGTTAAAATCCCCATCCGTCGCAAGGATCACGCGCGCGATTTCACCGTCCTCGGACATTGCGGCTGCGATTGCATAGGCCTGCCGCAACCCAGCTTGGCCTGCGGTGCTGCCACCAGCCGATAGACGGTTCAATGCTGCTAGGATCGTCGCGCGGTCAGAGGCCGGAGTAGGGGCCAAAACCTGACCTGCGGACCCCGCGTATGTGATGATCGAAACTTCGTCCTCGGGGCGCAATTCCGACAGCATCAATCTGAACGCTGAGATCAATAACGGCAGCTTGTCAGGTTGGTTCATGGACCCCGACGTGTCGATCAAAAATACGAGGTTCAAAGGGGGGTGTTCAGAAACGTCAGGCAACGTGCCTTGGATCCCGATGTGAAGCAGTTGGGTATCCGCGTTCCACGGGGTTTCGAACACAGATGTTGTGGCGCGAAACGGTACATCACCCGCATCGGTGGCCAGATAATCATACGAGAAATAGTTGATCATTTCCTCGATCCGGACGGCACCTGATGGCGGCAACTGCGCGCGCGACAAGGACGAACGAACCACCGCATAGGACGCAGCGTCTACGTCGATCGAAAAGGTCGAAACAGGTTCATCACTGGCGATCTTGAGTGGGTTTTGCTCTGCGTTGGGATATTGTTTGGTCGTGGGCTGCGGCGCGACAATGGCGAGGTCGCTCATGCTTGAGGCTGCAACGGAGCCTAGGGGCTGCGCGTTGCGCGACAACGCTTGCGGGGCGGCGGCCGTGGTGTCCATCGCGATCATCCCTTGGACCCCGCCCGCGCTAAGATCGGCGGCGGATTCCTCGGTCATCACCGCGTCCGTGGAAATGCTGAATTCTGTTTGGGGTACGGGCGCGATTTCTGGTGCGGTCGGTGCTGGTTGGTCGGCCATATCCAGCAGGCCGTCATCGATCGGTGTGATAAACAAAAACCCGCATGCGACGAGACCTGTGGTCATCGCTAGGCCCGTTTTGGACGTCATTGCATCAAACATAACTTTCAATCCTCTCAATGGTTTACGAGAGGTTTGACGCGGCTCGGACTGCCCAGCTTGGAGAGCTGCAAAGTTTTTCTGAGCGAGCGCGATATTGTCGGCTTTGGCCTGTGGATCGGGTAGAGGGGCCGCGTCAAATCCAGACTTAAGATCGTCAATTTTCATGCCTCGTCCTCCTGCTCTTTGATCGATTTGAGGTGTTGTTTGACCTGTGACATGCGCCAGCTGATTGTGCCTTCGGAAACGCCCAGAACCTCTCCTGCGGCCTTGTGTGAGACATCGTCGAGAACGAGGGCGAGGGTGTCGCGCAGATCGTTGGGCAGCTGGCTCATCGCCTCGTTCAGCCAATCAATTTGTGAAGCGGTTTCCGTCATTTCGGCCTGTCGGCCCAGTTCCCAGCTACCCCAATTTTGGGTGACCTTTGAGTAGGTTGCGCGCTTGCTGCGTTGATCATGGGCGGCATTTACGATCACACGGTAGAGCCAAGTGGTGAACTGCGCGCGCCCCTCAAAATGCTTGATTTTGGCGGGCAGGGCGGCACAGATATCTTGGGTCAAATCCTCGGCGTCGGCGCGCCGTCCGGTTAGCTTGAAACAAAAGCCAAAGATCCGATCATAATGGCGCGAGAGTAGGGTCGAGAACGCCGTAGCATCCCCCCCAGCCGCCGCGAGGGCCATATCGTTATCACTGACATCCATACGCATTACTCAGACTATGACGCAGGAGGTTGGTCAATCCTTGGTGGCGTCGTTAACTTTTTCGGGACGGTGGCGTTAGGGATCGTAAATTTGATGTAATTTGTACAAAATTACGGATCGATCTGACATAATTTGCATGATTTTGCCGTGCCCCACCGCGCGGTCGACGCCCCAAGATCATGTGGTCGCAAACGTGGGGTTAGCGCCAAAAGTCGGCGTTAAGACCTTGTTCATGGATCGTTAAGGTACTTCGCAAAAACGTGAGGTGTCAGTGCGGGAAACATTCACAGCGGTCCGTTTGGCCCGTGAGATTGAGGGTCGGAGGTGTCCCGAATTTATGGCCGCGACATCGGTGTGCCGGTGGCACAGAATCCCGCTGGCTTGCGTGGCATCCAATTAATTGTTAATATGTTAATTATTCATATGGGAATGAATATGCCAGCCTTTCATCAAACCCTGCCAATGATGCTGAACTTGACGCTGGATGCGGCGATGCCGGTCTATCGCGAACTCTTTGCGCGGTATGATCTGACAGAACAGCAATGGCGTATTTTGCGGGTGCTTTGGACCACCGATTACATTCGGTCGGCGGACTTATCCGACCGCACGCTGCTGCCCAAGCCGAGCCTTGTTGGAATTCTGGATCGGCTCGAAGCTAAGGTGCTGGTTCAGAGGGTTCGGTCGACCACCGACCGGCGCAATGTGACGATCGCAACCACGGCCAAAGGGCGTGCGTTGGCGCAAGAGGTCTTGCCCCAAGCGAATGCGATCCACGAACATATTCAAGCGCTGGTTTCGCCGTCTGAATGGACTGCGATTGAAACGGGGCTGCGTGCGCTGACCGAAAAGATGCAAGGCATGACATTGGCGGATGTTGCGGCACCACGAGACACGGGCACACCACGAGATACCGACACACCACGAGAAGGATACCAGAATGCGTGATTTTCCAACCAAGACCGGTAACGGTATCCGAACCGGCGCGCAGTACCTCGAAGGGTTGCGCGATGATCGTGAAATCTGGACCGGAGGTGAGCGGATCAAGGATGTCACCAAGGCGGTTGGCATTGCCAATGGTGCGACGACCTTGGGGTCGTTTTTGGATCGACAGTTCGACCCGAAATATCAGGACAAAGTGACCTATGTGGATGACAAGAGTCTGCGCTGTGGTCTGTCGTTTATGACGCCCAAATCGGTTGCAGACGTCAAGACCAAGGGGGCCGCGTACTACGAGTGGGCAACGTGGTCGAACGGGATGTTTGGGCGGACGCCCGACTACAAAAACGCATCGGTCATGTCCTTTGCATCAGCCACATCGTTTTTGGCACAGAACACCAAAGGGCAGGGTGACTACGCCGCCAATATGACGACGTTCTATGACCACGTTCGGACCAACGACAAGGTTCTGACGCACACATTGGTCAACCCTCAGGTCAGCCACGCACAGGCGGCTGCGGGCAAGTTTTCCAAGGAGGTCGCGCTGCATGTCACGAAAGAGACGGATGCGGGGATTTACGTTTCGGGTGCGCGCCTGTTGGCTACGCTAGGGCCATCTGCGGACGAGATCGAAGTGTTCCCCTCTACGGTTCTGAAATCGGACCCAAAGAACATTCCTTTTGCCTTTGCGTTTGCAATCCCGATTGCAACGCCAGGTCTCAAGATGATCTGCCGCGATACATATGATCACGGCAAATCCACCTTTGATGCGCCGCTGGCATCACGGTTCGAGGAAATGGATGCCGTTGTAATTTTTGACAACGTGTTTGTCCCGTGGGAGCGGCTGTTTCTCTATGGGCAACCCGAGCTTTGCAATCAGGCGTTTGGCACGACAAATGCGGTTGTGCATATGGCGCACCAGGTTGCATGCGGCAAGTTGGCCAAGGCAGAGTTCATGACCGGTTTGTTGTGTTCGATCATGAAGGCGACGGGCAAGGACAAGGACATGGGCCTCAAGGGGTTGGTGTCCGAGGTTATGATGATGACCGAGACGGTGCGTGCGTTGCTGTACCGTGCTGAGAACGAGGCGCATGAGGATCAATGGGGCAACTACATTCCGTTGCGTGGGCCGCTGGATACGTCGCGCAATCTGTTCCCAAAGTTCTACCCGCGTATGGTCGAAATTCTTCAGTTGATGGGGTCTTCGTCGTTGATGGCCACACCGACTGAGGCTGATTTTGCCAACGACATGGCGGCGGATGTCAGCCAGTATTTCCAAGTTGCCAATCTGGATGCCAAGGATCGTGTTGCTCTCTACCGTTTGGCGCATGACGTGGCGATTTCGGGGTTCGGCAATCGTCAGGCGCTGTACGAGCGGTTCTTCTTTGGGCCGCCCGCGTTGATGAATGCGCAGTATTTCGATCTCTATGACAAAGATCGGGCCATCGCGCGGGTTGATAATCTACTGCAAAGCTAGCCTAGAAGGCGAGTGGCAATAAGGATGGTGAGAGCCGTGTAGCTATCGTTGCCTAGGCATTGGTCGCGGCTGTGAGGCCAGCATCGATTGCCGTCAATAGGATCGTCGCGTCGTCTTGGGTCAGAACCAAAGGCGGTGAGAGGATCAAATTGGGGCCAGACACCCGCGCCATTGCGCCGTTTTCATAAGCGACGTCTTGGACGACTTGTGCGGTTTTGGGATCGAGCGGTGTTTTGGTCGCGCGGTCGCTGACCAGCTCCATCGCTGTCATCAAGCCATGCCCACCACGCACGTCGCCGATGATGTCATATTTGGCCATCAGCGCTTGGGCGCCTTCGTATAATTGGGTGCCGCGGGCCGCCGCGTTTTCGATGACGTTCAGGCGTTTGGTTTCCGCAAGACAGGCAAGGGCAGCTGCGGCACCGACAGGGTGGCCGGAATAGGTGTAGCCGTGGCCGATCTTGGCCGCTGGGTTATTTTCAAAGACCTCTGCGATGCGGTGGCCGAGCATCAGCGCGCCAAAGGGGAAGTAGCCATTGGTGATCGCCTTGGCCGTGCACATCATGTCGGGCTGGATGCCCCACAAACGCGCACCAGACCACGCGCCTGTGCGTCCGTATCCGGTGATGACTTCGTCCGAGATCAGCAGGATGCCATGGCGGTTACAGATCTCTTGGACAGCGGGGGCGAATGTGTGGTGCGGTGGGATCACGCCGCCGGCACCTAGGATCGGTTCCATGATCATAGCGGCGATTGTGTTTGGCCCCTGAAACGCGATTTCGTCCTCGAGCGCCTGCAGGCAAAGCTGTGCCAGTTTGGCAGGGTCGGATTCGTTGAACGGGTTGCGATAGGTGTAGGGGGCGGGGATGTGATAGCAGCCTGGCAGCAGCGGTTCGTAGGCGTTGCGGAAATTCGCATTACCGTTGACCGATGCACCGCCGATGTGTGTGCCGTGGTAGCCCTTTTTCAAGCTGAGGAATTTGGTGCGTCCAGCTTCGCCGCGCAGTTTGTGATACTGACGTGAAAGGCGCAGGGCTGTCTCTACGCTGTCCGATCCGCCTGAGGTAAAGAACGCGCGGCTCATCCCGTCGGGTTCAAAGAATTGCGACAACTCGTAGGACAGTTCAATTGCGACGTCATTCGATGTGCCACGGAAGGTCGAATAGTAGGGCAGTTTTTCAAGCTGGGCGGCGATGGCGTCTTTGACCGGTTGGCACGAATAACCCAAGTTCACGTTCCACAGGCCGCCGACGCCGTCGACGACACGGTGCCCGTCAATATCAGCAATGCTAACGCCGTCAGATCCGGTGATAATCTTGGGCGGGTTTTCGATACTGTCCTGAGGCGAGGTCATGGGGTGCCACATCAGGCGGCCGTTGTTTTCCTTGAGAAAGTTTGAGTCTTTCATGATGCCGGTTCCAATTCCTGCGGTGCGGGGCAAAATTTTGCCCAGAGGGTTTCAACGGTGAGGGGCACGGTCCCGCCCCAATTATGGGTAATGTCGCGGGCCGCGATCACCAAGTTCTGTTTGATGGTTTGCTCTAGTGTGGGCGTGAACCGTGTGGCGACACTGGCCACGGATACGGCTCCGGCGCATTGACCAGTGTGGTCGAAGAGTGGGGCCGAGAGGCTGTGAATTTCGGTTTCATAGCTGCGGTCGGCACGGCCAAATCCGGTGGTGTGTGCGGCGGCCAGAGCCTCCTGCAACGCGTAAGGCGTGGTGGCGGTCGTTTCGGTGAATTTGGTAAAGTCAGACAGTGCAGTGTCCATCAGCCCAGTCGGGCCAAAGGCCAGCGCGCACAATCCCGAGGCTGTCGCATGAAGCGGGAACCGGTCCAGATCAATGATGGCGCGTGTGGCGTGGCGGGGGCTTTCGCAGGCGGCCAACCCATAGAGTGTCGTGCCGGACAACACGGTGGCGTGCGCGGTTTCACCAGTCACTGTGGCCAGATCGCGCAGGGGGCGTTCGGTGCCGGATTTGCGCGGGACGGTCGCCTCGCGGGTTTGGGCGAGCTGCAGCACTGCGGGTCCGAGGCGATATTGTTTGGTCGAGGAGTTCTGTTCGACCAGCCCTGCAAGTTCCAGCGCTTGGAGGTGGCGATGGGTTGTCGCCTTGTCCCGCCCAGCAAGACGGCACAGATGTGACAATCCGATCTCGGGCTGTGTGACCGAGAAATAGTTGAGAAGATCAAGTGCTTTGATGACAGAGGACATTTTGTGCGGCCTTTGCGGGTGATAAAAAGTTTGACACAGGATGTTTAACAAGACAATCTTTTTATGGACTACTGGTTCATAATGTGAACCGTTAGCGGCGCAGGCTAGAAATGCCAGACCAAAACATATGTAATCGTTGCAAGAGCCGAACGGGGTAGGATCAATGGACCAAACACAGATTGAGGCCCTGCGCGCGCAGCCTGTTGCCGCGTTTTCGCATCTGATCGAGGGGCAGCATGTGCCTGCGTCGGACGGCGGCACGATGGAGGTTTTGTCGCCCATCGATGGCCAACCCCTGACATCTGTTGCGCGTGGAACAGCCGCCGACATGGAGGCCGCAATTGCATCTGCGCGTGCGGCGTTCGAGGATCGGCGCTGGGTGGGGCAACCCCCTGCGGCGCGCAAAAAGGTTCTGAGGAAATGGGCTGATTTGATCGACGCGCATGCGCTAGAGTTGGCCGTGTTGGGCGTGCGAGACAATGGCACCGAGATCGGCATGGCGATCAAGGCCGAGCCAGGATCAGCTGCTGGAACGATCCGCTATTACGCCGAGGCGTTGGACAAGGTTTATGGAGAGATCGCGCCCACGGCCTCGGACGTACTAGGCATGATCCACAAAGAACCGGTGGGTGTGGTCGGCGCGATCATCCCGTGGAATTTCCCACTGATGATTGGTGCATGGAAATTGGGGCCGGCGCTTGCAATGGGCAATTCCGTTGTTCTAAAGCCGTCCGAGACCGCATCACTGTCGTTGATGCGCATGTGCGATCTGGCGCTTGAGGCGGGGTTGCCGCCGGGTGTGTTGAATGCGGTCACAGGCGAAGGTGCGGTTGTCGGTGAGGCGATGGGCCTCTCGATGGAGGTCGATGTTCTGGTCTTTACGGGATCGGGCCACACAGGTCGGCGGCTGATGGAATATGCCGCGCGGTCGAACATGAAGCGCGTCTATCTCGAGCTGGGTGGCAAGTCGCCGCATATCGTATTTGCCGATGCGCCAAATTTGGACATGGCAGCCGCCGTCGCGGCGGGCGGCGTTTTCCGAAATTCGGGACAGGTTTGTGTGGCGGGGTCTCGGCTGTTGGTCGAGGCATCGATCCATGATGAGTTCGTCGCAGCCGTGATCAAAGTGACCGAGGCAATGCGTGTTGGCGATCCGTTGTTGATGGACACTCATATCGGGGCTGTGAATTCTGAGGCGCAATTAGCCCAGAACCTCGGGTTCGTTGAAACGGCACAGGCCGAGGGTGGCGAAGTGGTCACCGGCGGGACACGTATCCTGCAGGACACTGGCGGTTACTATATGGCGCCGACGATTGTAACCGGTGTGACCCCCGAGGCGACGCTGACACAACGCGAAGTGTTTGGTCCGGTGTTGGGGGTGACGCCTTTTGAAACTGATGATGAGGCGGTCCAGCTTGCCAATGCGACAGTCTACGGGCTGGCGGGAGGTGTTTGGACATCCAACCTAAGCCGCGCGCACCGGATGGTTCGGGACGTGCGCACAGGTGTGATGCACGTGAACACCTATGGCGGTGCGGATAGCACGGTGCCGCTGGGTGGTGTCAGGCAGTCTGGCAACGGGTCGGACAAGTCGATGCATGCGATTGAAAAGTATATCAATCTCAAGACAGCGTGGATCAAACTATGACCGACAAAACCATTCTGGTGATCGGCACCTATGACACCAAAGATGATGAGTTGGGGTTTCTAGCTGACGTGATTACGGGTCAGGGCGGCCGCGTGGTCACGATGGATGTGTCGGTATTGGGCGATCCGTCCGCGCCGTGTGACCATTCCAAGCACGACGTCGCGGGCGAAGGCGGAAGCACGATCAACGCGGCGATTGCGTCGGGGGATGAGAACACCGCTATGCAGATTATGGCCAAAGGCGCATCGCTGTTGGCGGCGCGTCTGTACCAAGAGCGCGCGTTCGACGGGATGATTGTACTGGGCGGGACGATGGGTACCGATCTGGCATTGGACGTGACATCAGCGCTGCCCTTGGGTGTGCCGAAATACATCGTCTCGACAGTTTCATTCTCCCCGTTGATCCCAGCCGAGCGGTTGGCGGCAGACACGCAGATGATCCTCTGGGCTGGCGGGCTCTATGGGCTGAATTCCGTTTGCAAGGCGTCGCTGTCCCAAGCTGCGGGTGCGGTCTTGGGTGCGGCGCGTGCAGTGCAGTTGCCTGATCCGGACAAGCCATTGATCGGGATGATGTCGCTGGGTACGTCGGCGCTGAAATATGTGATCCCGTTGAAGCCAGCGCTAGAGGCGCGCGGGTTCGAGGTCGCGGTGTTTCATGCAACGGGCATGGGTGGGCGCGCGTTCGAGAGCCTCTCGGCGCAGGGTGCCTTTGCCTGCGTGTTTGATTTTTGCACCCAAGAGTTGGGCAACCATGTGAACGGATCGAACATCTCGGCGGGGGCAGATCGTTTGACCAATGCGGGTCGTGTGGGCACGCCGCAGATCGTTGCACCAGGGTGCTACGATCTCGTCGATGTCGTTGGATGGCTGCCCGTTGATCCCAAATGGGACGCCCATCTCAAACATGAACACAACCGGTTGCTGACCTCGATCGTTTTGAACGAGGAAGAACGCAAGGCAGTTGCGCGCGCGCATTCCGATCAATTGGCGACAGCTACGGGTCCGGTTGCAGTGATCCTACCTGAGGACGGGTTAGGCGAATGGGACCGTGAGGGGGAAGATTTGCATGATGCGCATTCGCTAGAGGCGTTCTTGGCCGAGGTCGAGGCAACGATGCCTAAGACCGCGACCGTCCACCGCATTGGGTGTCACATCAACGACGCCGCATTCGCAGACAAGGCATTGGAGATTTTTGATAGGTGGTGCGCGGACGGAACGGTCAAAACCTAACGGTGTGCGCCGGGATCGAGCCGTTCCAGAAGATCGAGCAATGTCTCGTAGTCTTCGACGCCCAAGATCTCTTTGAAACCGGCGACGATCTGAGCGGCATGTGGGATGCGCTGGTCGATAATCTTTTGCCCGTCGGGTGTGATTTCGATGAACTGGCGACGGCGGTCTTTGTCGTCGCGGGTTTGGGTCACCAGACCTTTTTCGCGTAAGGTCGCAGCGATACGGGTCAGGCTGGGAAACAGCAGGCTGGAACGGTCTGCGAGGGTCTTGGTATCCATCCGCCCAAATTCGGTCAGCACACGCAAAACGCGCCATTGCTGTTCAGTGATGCCTGTCTCTGACAACATGTCACGAATTGGTGCCATAACGCCTTCTCGTGCGCGGATCAGTGCAATCGGCAAGGAGCGCGACGTAGATGGGAGCTGTTTGGTCATCGGTGCCTCAAATCTCGGATCGCTCTTCATTGCACTGCAAGAAGATGTTGACAACGCATCATAGCATTATTTACTTGGCAACAATTAACATGTTAAGGAAATCTCGTGCCACACTTCCACATAGACTATTCAGCCAATCTGGAGAACGTCGTGGATATGGCGGCTTTGTGCGAAGCGATCCGCGCCCAAGCCGCGATGATCGAGACATTCCCGGTGGCAGGTATTCGCGTGCGCGCGACCCGTGTTGACCACTACGCTGTGGCGGATGGAGACCCCAAACACGGGTTTGTCGATTTATCGATCCGTTTACGAGAGGGGCGCGCAGACGACGTCAAACGTGACGCAGTGGCGCAGGTCTTTGCCGCGCTCAAAGATTTCATGGCCCCAGCGATGGCCACCCGTTCGATCGCGCTCTCGGCTGAGATGCGTGATATCAATGCCGAACTGTCGCCGAAAACCGGCACGGTTCGTGACCATTTGGAGACGTCCTCATGACGGTACTGACTGATAACATTGCCAAGCTGGACGGGTTTCTAGAGCGGTTCCGCGAGCTGGGTATTGAGAACCGGATTGCGGGTCAGGACGTGGCGGGTTCAGGGGGCGTGTTCCAGACAATTTCGCCCGTTGATACATCGGTCATTTGTGATGTGGCTCATGGCACGGCGGCCGATATTGATGCCGCAGCCCAAGCCGCACATGCCGCGTTTGCGGCGTGGCGTGATCTGCCCGCGCTTGAACGCAAAAAGATTTTGATCCGTGTAGCCGAAGGCATTGAGGCGCGCGCCCAAGAGATTGCGCTGTGCGAATGTTGGGACACAGGTCAGGCCTATAAATTCATGTCCAAGGCCGCGTTGCGCGGTGCTGAGAATTTCCGCTATTTCGCCGATCAGGTGGTGCAGGCACGTGACGGTCAGACGTTGCAGTCGCCAACATTGCTGAACATCACGACGCGGGTGCCGATTGGCCCTGTGGGTGTCATTACCCCGTGGAACACACCGTTCATGTTGTCGACATGGAAGATCGCGCCAGCTTTGGCGGCGGGCTGTACGATTGTTCACAAGCCCGCCGAGGCCTCACCTTTGACGGCGCGTCTGTTGGTCGAGATTGCCGAAGAGGCTGGTCTGCCACCCGGTGTATTAAACACTGTGAACGGGTTTGGCGAAGAAGCTGGCAAGGCATTGTGCGAGCATCCCAAAATCAAGGCGATCGCCTTTGTCGGAGAAAGCCGCACAGGTAGTTTGATCACCAAGCAAGGCGCGGATACGCTCAAGCGGAACCATCTCGAACTGGGCGGCAAAAATCCGGTTATCGTGTTTGATGATGCGGATTTGGAGCGCGCGCTCGATGCGGTGATCTTTATGATTTATTCGATCAACGGTGAGCGGTGCACATCGTCGTCGCGCCTGTTTATTCAAGACACAATTCGCGAAGAGTTCGAAGCGCGTTTGGTGGAGCGCGTGAACAACATCAAGGTCGGGCATCCGTTGGATCCTGCGACCGAGATTGGACCGCTCGTCACCCAAGAACATTTCGACAAGGTCACCAGCTATTTTGACATCGCCAAGGCAGATGGTGCCACGGTTGCGGCGGGCGGTGAGACGGTTGGTGATGAAGGGTTCTTTATCCGGCCCACGCTGTTTACGCAGGCGAACAACCAGATGCGCATCGCCCAAGAAGAAATCTTTGGTCCTGTGCTGACGTCGATCCCGTTTTCGACCGAGGACGAGGCGTTGGAGATGGCCAACGACATTGACTATGGGCTGACCGGATATGTCTGGACCAATGACCTAACCCGCGCGCTGCGGTTCACTGACCGGCTAGAGGCGGGTATGATCTGGGTCAACTCAGAGAACGTGCGCCATTTGCCAACCCCGTTTGGCGGTGTGAAATCCAGCGGGATCGGACGCGATGGCGGGGATTGGTCGTTTGAATTCTACATGGAGCAAAAGCACATTGGCTTTGCCACTGGTCAGCACAAAATCACCAAACTTGGCGCGTTTTAATCGCCCCCACGATCAAGGAGCACTCTGATGCCTGTACCCGCACCAAATTTGTATCCGGACTTTAACACGATCCGTCTGAGCCATGTGTGTTTGAACGTCAAAGACCTGGCGGCGTCCCGTACATTCTATACCGATATTCTGGGGCTACAGGTTACGGATGAGAGCGACAGCCATGTCTATTTGCGGGCAATGGAAGAACGCGGTCATCACTGTATCATCCTGCAAAAATCGGATCAGCCCGGTACGGTTGAGGTGATGGGTTTCAAGACGTTTGATGAAGAGGATCTAGATCGCGCTGAGGTCTATTTTCAGTCCAAAGGACGTCCAACCGCGTGGGTGGATCGCCCGTACCAAGGTCGCACGCTGCTGACCTCGGACAACATGGATATCCCGCTAGAGTTTTATCACAAGATGGACCGGTTGGCGCCGATCCATCAGAATTATGCGCTGTATCGCGGGGTCAAACCGCTGCGGATCGACCACTTTAACTGCTTTAGTCATGACGTAGATGCGTCAGTCGCGTTCTACAGCGACTTTGGTTTTCGCGTGACGGAATACACCGAAGACGAAGACAGCCAAAAGCTGTGGGCTGCGTGGATGCACCGCAAGGGTGGTGTGCATGATATGGCGTTTACCAATGGCACAGGGCCGCGCATGCACCATGTCGCGTTTTGGGTGCCGACACCGCTGAACATCATTGATCTGCTCGATCTGATGGCAACGACTGGCTATGTGACCAACATCGAACGGGGGCCGGGCCGGCATGGAATTTCCAACGCGTTTTTTCTCTATATCCTCGACCCCGACGGGCACCGGATCGAGATCTATTGCTCGGACTATCAAACCGTCGATCCTGATCTCGAGCCGATCAAATGGGACTTGCAAGATCCTCAGCGCCAGACCCTATGGGGGGCCGCCGCACCTGAGAGCTGGTTCAAGCATGGGTCAACCTTTGTCGATGTCGAGACCAAAGATTCGGATATCCAAGCCAGTCCGATTATTGCACCATAACCCGTATAGGGGACGCTGATGAACTGGGATGATTATGCCCATTGGGGCAAAGAGATTGCGCAGTGGGGGGCCGAGTATCACAAGGCGCTGGCCGAGCGTCCCGTGCGTGCACAGACTGGCCTAGGTGAAATCGCCGCCCAATTGCCCGCAACGCCGCCTGAGCAGGGCGAGGACATGTCCAACATTCTGGCAGATTTTGATGCCATTGTGATGCCGGGAATGACCCACTGGCAGCATCCTAGGTTCTTTGCATATTTTCCGGCCAATGCAGCGCCGCCGTCCATGTTGGCCGAGCAGTTGGTCAACACGGTCGCCGCCCAGTGCATGCTATGGCAAACCTCGCCGGCTGCGACTGAAGTCGAGGGCGTGATGGTCGACTGGCTGCGTCAGGCGCTGGGGCTGGCCGACGGTTGGACCGGCGTGATCCAAGACAGCGCGTCGTCGGCAACGCTGTCAGCCGTTTTGACCATGCGCGAACGGGCGACGGGATATACCGGCAATCGTGATGGATTGGCGGGCAAGGGACCGCTGCGCATTTATTGTTCAGACCAAGTGCATTCATCGATTGATCGCGCCTGTTGGGTGGCGGGGATCGGGCAGGATAATTTGGTCAAACTGCCCACCAAAGGCGCGCGGTTTGAAATGGATGCTGACGCGCTAGACCGCGCGATCACTGCAGAAATTGCGGCAGGGTTTACGCCTGCGGGGATCATTGCGATTACCGGTGGGACAGGGGTTGGGGCCTGCGATGATCTGACGTCTGTTTTGGCCGTCGCTCGGGCGCATGATCTGTATACCCATCTGGATGCGGCTTGGGCGGGATCTGCGATGATTTGCCCTGAGATACGCGACGCGTTTTGGGGCGACGTCGATGCGTTTGATAGCATCGTGTTCAACCCGCACAAATGGTTGGGTGCGCAGTTTGATTGTTCGGTGCAATTCCTGCGGGACGCAACGCCGCAATTGAACACGCTGAAAATCGAACCAGAGTACCTCAAGACAACTGGCCAAGAGGTCACAAACTACTCAGAATGGACGATTCCGTTGGGCCGCCGTTTTCGTGCGCTTAAAATTTGGTTCTTGTTACGATCGTATGGCTTAGAGGGGCTGCGCAGCCGTATCCGCAACCATATCTCTTGGGCGAGCGAGCTGTGCGAGGCGCTGCGTGCGCTAGATGGGTTTGAGATCGTGACAGAGCCGATCCTGAGCCTGTTTTCGTTCCGGTGTCCGGGTGATGATGCGATGCAACAGAGACTGGTCGATGCGCTGAATGATGACGGGAGGATCTATCTGACCCAAGGCGCGTTTGGCGGCCAAAAGGTGATCCGGTTTCAGGTTGGTCAGTTTGATACAACACGCGATGATGTGATGATGGCCCATGCCGTCATCCAAGAGGTTTGGGAGACGATACGATGAGATACGCAACCTATTCGGCAGGGGGCACGCGTCACTATGGAGCGGTGACGGACGAGGGCATGATCGCTCTGGATGGTGAGTTTGCGCAGTGGCCGACTTTGCTGGATGCGGTGCAGACCGGGGGCTTTGATGCGCTGACAAAAGCTGCGGCAGGCAAGTCCGTGACCCACACCGATTTTCAATTCGAGATGGTACTGCCGAATGCACCGCGCATCCTATGTGTCGGGGTCAATTTTCCAGACCGGAACGCTGAGTACAAAGACGGCTCGGACCAACCGAAATTCATGTCGCTGTTTCCGCGATTTTCCAGCGGGTTCACGGGGCACAATCACCCGTTGATCCGCCCGCCAGAGAGCGAACAGTTGGACTATGAGGGCGAGGTGGCTGTGGTCATCGGCAAGTCGGGCCGACGTATCGCCCAAGCGGATGCATATGATCACATCGCAGCACTGACCCTGTGTAACGAAGGCACAATCCGAGACTGGGTGCGGCATGCGAAATTCAACGTCACGCAGGGCAAGAATTGGGACAAGTCGGGGGCAATCGGCCCGTGGTTGGTGCCCTTTACGGATGCCAGCCAGATCGATGATGCGCGTATCATCACCCGTGTGAACGGTGAGGTGCGACAGGACGATGCGTTGAGCCGGATGATGCACCCGGTGCGCCGCGAGATCGAATATATCTCGACCTTTATGACGCTAGAGCCGGGCGATATCATCGTCACGGGCACGCCGACGGGGTCGGGGGCGCGGCTGGATCCGCCGCAGTACCTTAAACCCGGTGATGTGGTCGAGGTCGAGGTCAACGGTATTGGCACGCTGCGCAACATGGTCGAGGACGAACGCGTATGACCCCCCAAGATCACGCACAGGCCGCCGCCGATTTGATGCAAGCCGAACGGACAGGCACGCAGGTTGGATTGTTGACCAAAGCGCATCCAGAGATGGGGATGGATGATGCCTATGCGGTGCAAAACGCAATCTACCGCGCCAAGCTGGTCGAGGGCCGCCGCGTAGTTGGTTGGAAGATTGGGTTGACGTCCAAGGCCATGCAGTACGCGTTGAACATCGACATTCCCGACAGTGGAATTCTCTTTGATGACATGTTGTTTGATCACGGGTCCACGGTGCCTGCTGGGCGGTTTATCCAGCCACGTATCGAGGCCGAGATCGCCTTTGTCCTCAAGGCGCCGTTGGGCGGGTCCGATGTCACGCGCGACGACGTGATTGTCGCCACGGACCATGTCGCCCCGTCTATTGAAATTCTGGATACTAGGATCGTGCGTCAAGACGCTGAAACAGGCGCGGTGCGCAAAGTCTATGATACGATTAGTGACAACGCAGCCAATGCGGGCGTTGTTTTGGGCCCTCAGAAGCACGCGATTGATGACTTTGATCTACGGTGGGTTGGGGCGATCACGTCGCGCAATGGCGAAGTCGAAGAGACCGGTCTAGGGGCAGGTGTTTTGAACGACCCTGTCGAAAGTGTCGTGTGGCTGGCCCGCCGGATGGCGCAATATGGTCAAAGCATCGAGCCAGGGCAGATCATTCTATCGGGGAGCTTTATCCGCCCTGTTGAATGTCCCAGCGGCACGCAGATTTTGGCCAATTTCGGACCCTTTGGCCACGTCGAGATTTCATTCGAATAAGGACGCGGCGGGTGCTGGGTGATCCCATCCTCCGCCGCGTCTGATCTAAATGGCGTGCTTAGACGCTCATGCAGACGTATTTCATTTCGAGGTAATCCTCGATGCCATGAGACGATCCTTCGCGGCCTAGGCCTGACTGTTTGACGCCACCGAACGGGGCGACTTCGGTCGAGATGATGCCAGTGTTGATCCCCACGATGCCGTACTCGAGCGCTTCGGCGACTTTGTAGACGCGGGCCAGATCGGAGGCATAGAAATAGGATGCGAGACCAAAGATCGTATCGTTGGCCATTTCAATCACATCGTCTTCGTCATCGAATTTGAACAGTGGCGCGAAGGGGCCAAATGTCTCGTCCTTGGACACGACCATATCTGTTGTGGCACCGGTCACGATTGTTGGCTCGAAGAACAAACCACCCAGATCGTGCGGCTTGCCACCGGTCAGAACAGTTGCGCCTTTGGCCAGCGCGTCGTCTAGATGCTCTTTCACCTTGTCGACGGCCTTGGGTTCGATCAGCGGACCGAGGTCGGCACCATCAAGACCGTCACCAACGCGCAGTGCCTCGACAGCTGCTTTTAGCTTGGTTGCAAAGGCATCGTAGACGCCGGATTGCACATAGATGCGGTTGGCACAGACACAGGTCTGGCCATTGTTGCGGAATTTGCAAGCGATGGCACCAATGACGGCGTCGTCGAGGTCGGCGTCATCAAAAACGATGAACGGGGCATTGCCGCCCAGCTCCATCGAGCATTTCATCACTTGGTCAGCGGATTGGCGCAGCAGGATGCGGCCTACTTCGGTCGAGCCTGTGAACGTCAGTTTGCGCACCTTGTGGTTCTCGCAGAACTCTTTGCCAACACCGGATGCGTCGTCGGATGTGATGACTGAGAACAGACCGTCAGGAATGCCAGCCTCTTGGGCCAGTTTCGCCATGGCAAGAGCTGACAGTGGCGTCAGAGAGGCTGGGCGCACCACGAAGGCACAGCCAGCGGCCAGCGCCGGTGCAACTTTGCGCGCGATCATAGCATTGGGGAAGTTCCAGGGCGTGATACCAGCGGCGACACCGATCGGTTGTTTCAAAACAGTGATGCGTTTGTCGGGCATGTGGCCGGGGATGGTTTCGCCGTAGATACGCTTGGCCTCTTCTGCGAACCATTCCACAAAGGACGCACCATAGGCGATTTCGCCAGTGGCCTCGGCCAGTGGTTTGCCCTGCTCAGCTGTCATGATCTTGGCAAGGTCGGCTTGGTTCTCCATCAAAAGGGTGAACCATTTTTTCAGAACGTTTGCGCGGTCTTTGCCGGTGCGTTTGGCCCAATCCTTTTGTGCGATGTAGGCCGCATCGATGGCGTCGGCGACTTCTGCGCGGGACAGGTCCGCAACCTGTGCGATCACGTCGCCGCGGGCAGGGTTGGTTACGTCAAATGTCTTGCCATCCTTGGCGTCCGTCCATTTGCCTGCCACAAAGGCTTGGGTGCAGATGAGGTCCGGATTGGACAGCATGGATTTCAAGTCTGTTGTTGTATCGAGCATGGTCGCCTCCATCAGGTTTGACTTGGACTAAGCACGGCATAAGGAGGTCTGGCAAGTGGCAGGCAACATGGAATTGGACGAGGCCTATCAGAATGGGGCGTTTATTGCAGGTGCGGCGGCCTATCCGCCGCGCTGGACCGAGACTGCGGCTGCGTTTCGCGAACGTGGGTTGATCGAACAGGATGTGCCGTATGGCGGAGGGGCACGCGAGGTGTATGACCTGTTTCACCCTGCGCGGTTGGCGCGTGGGTTGGTCATGTTTGTACACGGCGGCTATTGGAAGGCCTTTGACAAATCATCGTGGTCGCATTTGGCGGAGGGTGCGGTTGCACGCGGTTGGGCCGTAGCGATGCCGTCGTACCCGTTGGCCCCTGACGTGCGGGTATCGCAGATCACGGCCTCTGTGCGGGCGTGTTTGGTCCATGCGGCGGCGCGTGTGCCGGGGCCTATTGTGTTGGTGGGGCATTCGGCAGGGGGCCATTTGGTTGGGCGGATGATTTGCCCTGATCAGAGGATAGACGGGGTGAGCGACCGGATCACGCGGGTCATGCCCATTTCGCCTGTGGCTGACCTAAGGCCGCTGGAACAGACATCGATGTGGGCCGAATTGAGATTGGATGAGGCCGAAGCGCATTCTGAGAGCTTGGTACTGGCGCAGCCTAGTGCGGCGCAGGTGCGGGTCGTTGTCGGTGGTAACGAGCGCCCCGCGTTTATCGAGCAGGCCCGCGGTTTAGGCCGCGCGTGGCAGGCCCCCGTCGAAGTGAAGCTGGAGCTACACCATTTTGATGTGTTTGATGGGTTGGCTGACCCTGACAGTGCGATCATGGCCAGCCTGTTGGGTTAACGGTTGTGAATGCGTGCGTAGAGCCGCTTGATGATGCCAGAGCCAGTTTTTTCGAACAGGAATGGCAGGAAAGCGTGCATCAGTGCGGCACTGGCGGCAAGCGAAAGCCATGCGAAGAATGTGAGCGACACTCTCATGTGCTGGAGATAGGTTTCATCGACTGAAGCGGGGTGAGAAGTGAACAGCTGCAAGGGTGGCTCCTGATTTGAGTGGCGTTGATAAACTATCCCATGCGCGGCGCGGCGTTTTATCCCAAAGATGAGATGTTTATGGATAATTTTGGGATTTTGTTCTAAATTTTACCGTATGAGTATTACATACGATGATATAGACCGCCGTTTGATGGTGGAGTTGCAGCGCGATGCAGGGCAATCAGTGGATATGCTATCAGAATCAGCAGGCCTGTCGCGCAATGCGGTGTGGCGACGGATCAAGCGGCTTGAGGATGATGGGCTAATTACAGGGCGTGTGGCGACGGTTGATCCTGTTGCTGTGGGGCTGGGACTGACCGTATTCGTGTCGATCAAGACAGCACGACACGATGCCAAATGGGCTGACCGCTTTGCCCGAGCCGTGCGGAGTTTCGAAGAAGTGCTGGGTCTCTACCGTACGGCAGGCGATCAGGATTACTTGCTGCGGGTGCGGGTCGCTGATGTGGTGGCCTATGACGCGTTCTATCAACGTTTGATAGAGCAAGTTGATCTGGCCGATGTCTCGGCCAGTTTTGTGATGGAAGAGGTCAAGGAAACGACGCGGTTGCCAATCAGATAACAGGTTTGTCCGCTGCGGTGGCTGCATCGCCTGTGTTGGGTGTGCCGCGTGGTTCGATCAACAGCAAATGTGCTTCTGCTGTTGCGACGGGCCGGTGTTCGACGCCAGCGGGGACAATGAACATCTCGCCGGCCTTTAGATGAACGGTGCGGTCGCGCAGTTCGATGTCGATCTCGCCCTTGATCACCAAAAAGAAGTCGTCTGTATCGGCGTGGCTGTGCCAGTTGAATTCACCGAAGATTTTAACAACCATCACGTCGTTCTGATTGTAGGTTCCGATGATGTGCGGTTGCCAATGGCTAGAGAACTGGTCGAGTTTATCGGTCAATGAAATGGCGGTCATGTGGCACCTGAAGTTGGGAATTGTGTTGATTGAAACGGTTCGGTGGGGCAAAGACAAGCAGGGCTGGAATGCGATGGCGTCGTTTTCCGCGAAATGCCTATTGTCGTGAACGCCGCGACCTTTCTGAAAGAGGAGAGGTCTCATGACCAACCGACCCGATATGTACCGTTTTCACAATGGCGAGCGTGCAACGCTGCCGTTTAGCGAAGATGAATATGCCGCCCGTCTTAAAGGGCTGCGCAACATCATGGCTGAACGCAGTATCGATAGCGTCGTTTTTACGTCGATGCACAACATCGCCTACTATTCCGGATTTCTCTACTGCGCGTTTGGACGGCCCTATGGGCTGGTTGTGACGGCGACAGATGCTGTGACAATTTCCGCAGGTATTGATGCAGGTCAGCCGTGGCGCTGGAGCCATTGCGACAACGTCACTTATACCGACTGGCAGCGTGACAACTATTGGCGTGCTGTGGTTGCTGTGACGGGAACCGGCGGCACAGTTGGCTATGAAGGCGATCACCTGACCGCGGTGCAAAGTGAAAAGCTGAACGCGTTTTTGCGGCCGAATGCGACGCGCGATATTGCCGCCTATACAATGCAGCAACGGATGCACAAATCGCCCGCCGAGCTGGACCTGATCCGCGCGGGCGCTGCGGTCGCCGATGTGGGGGGCTATGCCATTCGCGATGCGATCAAGGTTGGCACCCGCGAGATCGACGTGGTGATGGCGGGGCGCGATGCGATGGAGCTTGAGATCGCTAAACGCTTTCCCGATGCGGAATACCGCGACACGTGGGTTTGGTTTCAATCTGGTATCAACACGGACGGGGCGCATAACCCTGTCACATCTCGCAAGCTAGAGCGCGGTGATATCCTGTCGTTGAACACTTTTCCGATGATCAGCGGTTATTACACGGCCCTAGAGCGAACGTTGTTTGTGGGCGAGGTTGATGATGCGAGCCTCTATCTATGGGAAAGCAATGTGGCCGCGCACGAGTTGGGCATGAGCCTGCTCAAGCCGGGGGCCAGCTGTGCCGAGGTGACAGCCGGTGTGAACGCATTGTTTGAAGAGCGCGATCTGCTGCAATACCGGACCTTTGGCTATGGGCATTCGTTCGGCGTGCTGAGCCATTATTACGGACGCGAGGCGGGGCTCGAGCTGCGCGAGGATATCGATACGGTGCTGGAGCCCGGTATGGTGATCTCGATGGAGCCGATGCTGACATTGGCGGGCGACATGCCTGGTGCGGGTGGATACCGCGAGCATGACATTCTTATCATCACCGAAGATGGTGCCGAAAATATCACAGGCTTTCCTTACGGTCCCGACCACAACGTGATCGGCTAATGTCTCGGGCTGCCCTCATCAACAGGGCGGCCCGTTTGCCTAGTGTATTTTGAGAAGGTTTTTGCCTTTGGATTCCAGCTTTTCTGCAAAAGCGCGCTGCTGTTTGCGGTGCGGGATTGAACGTGCTGGCGTCGGGATGTAGTCGTCTGACCCGATCTCAGGAAACAGCGAAAGAATTTCAGCACGTGCCTCGGGGAGCATGGCCCGCAACGCTTCAGGTGCGGGAAGCAAGCTCTCGGATGGGGCGCCATCCGCGATCAAAACCTCGTGCTGTTCCATGATGACATGGACGTAGAGAATACCGTCTGTCTGATCGTCAACCGAGATGCCTGGCAGGGCCGTCAGATGCTTGGCCGCCATCAGAACCTCGGGCACATCAAAGGTGCGCGCCACCAGTCGGGAGGCGATCAACATGCGGTGCTGCGGCGAGACATGCATCGTGCGGTTTGGCAGCTTTGACCCAAGAGCGCCTGCGTCGATGCGGATCGGCATGAGATTGGGATGCTCGGCCAGATCTGCCGCGGTCAGGCGTCGTTGCAGAACCAGTTTGACCGGTTTGAAGTCGCCGTCATAGGTGCGCAGCATGTCGCCCGGTTTAAGGAATTGAACCAACTGGGGCCCAGTGTCCGTCTCGATCATTGTGCCTGCTGTAAAGCAGGGGATTAGCCCGTCCTCGAACGCCACAACACCAATGGTTTCGTTGATGTGGTTCACTTCGGTATCTTGTGATTCTTCCTCTTCTAGGAACATGTCGACGGTCGAATTGGTCTGGCCGTCTATCACAACCGTCGCGGTGTCGCCTCCGTTCATTGTCTGGGTCTCACCCAACACAACAGCATCGGTAAAGGTATCGCCCAGCCACAGGATATCCGTGCCTTCGTCAAAACCACCAAAGGTATTGGCCGTGCCAGACTCTGCGTCGCCGCCGCCTTGGATCGCAATGTAGCCGACTGTTTCAGCCGCGTGGTTGTCGTCCTCGGCTTCTTCCTCTTGCAAGGAAACGGTAAAGCCGCTGTTGGTGATATTCCACGGATCGCTGTCGACTGTGGTGGTATCATTCTCTGACATGACAGAGGTCAGAACGACAGGCGGATCAATAAAGCCACCTTCAAGTGCCACAGTGGAGTTGCCGCTGGTCGCACTGGTTGTTCCGGCCTCAATGATGCGACCGTCGGGCAGGGTGTGCACGCCTTCCTCAACTGCGAGCCAGTTGATCGTCTCGGTCGCGCCGTGAGGGCCGTCGTGGTATTCCCACTCTTCGATGATAAACGTAAATGCCGTTGTGTCGCCATTCGCATCCAAGGTCTGGCCGGTGACGCGCAACACAAACTGGTTGCCGCCGTTGTTGGTGGCAGTCAACGCAAAGACCGGATCGGTCAACGGCTGGTCTAGTGTAATTGTGATAGGCGCGTTTTCAGTAGGCGAGTTGGTGACAACTGTGCCGGCTTGTCCGATTGCCATTTTTTTGCCTCATGCAAATGTCATGTCCCCAGGCAGATTAGGCCTAACATAGTTGGATTTTGAATTCATCCGTGGTGTCATAGCAGCAAGCAAAACTCTGCTAAAAAGTCACAGGTGCCTTTCTTTGGTATCTGAGTGCTAAAATATCACGGGTATGTTACCCATATAAACATTGATGGCGGAACAGTGGTCCGCACCCATTTTTCAGGAGACGTTATGTCAGATTTCGACGCGCAAATTCGTGAATCACAAACTCGGGTGGCCGAGGCTCAGGGCAAGATTGCCGATCTGACCAGCCGGATCGAGGTGGCCCGCGCCAAGATGAAAGAGGGTACGGATGTCAGCGTCGATATCGAGAACGCAACGTTGGATGATGTGCATGCGCACACCGAGGCAATGAACGCAAACATTGCTGAACTGATCATGGGATTGGACGATGTGACAGCTGGATTTTCTCAAGAATTCAGTGATTTACGTGACAAGACCGGTTGGGAGAGCTTTGTTGGCATCTTTAGCCGTGGGAAGTCTGACAGCATGCGTGAAGAGCGGATGCGTGAGGCCAGCGTCGATGACAAGCTGCAAGATCTAATCTCGAAATCGGACACGATTGTCACTTTGTTGGACGGTCAGCTGGCCGTGCTCAACGAGCAAAAGGAAAAGGTCGAGGCGAACCTTGTTGGAACCTTGGACGAGCGCGAATCGACGGTTGGTGAATTAGAGGCCGTGCGCGCCGAAGTTTCGGGTATGGATCCGCAGATTATCACGCTAGAAAACAAGATTTCGGTTGAGCAAGATGCCGCTGCCCGGACCAAGTTGGAAACCGAATTGGCGGAACTGAACACCAAATACAACGAGTTGATCCAGCAAGAGCAGGTCATGCTGGCAAAATCGCAGACGCTAGAGCGCTATATCGAGAAGGGTAAAACCTGGACCGACAGCCTGCAAAACCAAGCGGCAACGCAGATGGTTTTGATCAACAAGCTCAAGACAGACACGCAGCAACGTGTTGTTCTCTACGATGCCCTTACCAAGTCGTTGAAGACGGCGCAGCAGCAGGATGTCGCACACCGGATCAACGAAATCGGTGTCGAGACGGACAAAGAAGCACAAACAGCAATGGCTGCAATCGGTTCGGCGACGAATGCGCGGATGGCCGAGATGATGGAAGCGCACGAAGACCACATGGTCTTTGCGCGGGACGTTTTGGAAAAGAAGGCGCGCGCGGACGAGATGTTCATGCGCCGGTTCGAAAAGCTGGTCGAGAAGCACGACAAGAACCTGTACGGGAACTAAGCCGTGCGATCTAAGTCAATGAAATGGGCGTTCTTGTGCGGTGCCGTATTCGCGCTGGCTGTTTTGGTGTCGGTGCTGCGCAACGCGCTGGGCGCGCCAGACAGTCTGTGGGTCAGCGTTATCAGTGGCGGCGTGATCGGATTGGTCACCGTCGTGTTGGGTCGTCGGATGGGATTGTTCCCCAAGCGGACGGACAATGATGACTGATGCGGTGAACGACACCAGTGCCGCCGAACATGTGGCGCTAGATAATCTGCAAAGCACGCGGCGCTATTTCGAAAAGTTCGAAGCGATCACAAACCATCTGGGCCGCGTTGCGGGGACGATGGAGGCCGAGGGTCGTTTGAGTAAATCAGATGTCGAGGTGATGGCGCGCTATGTCCTTGGCCTGACATTTACGTTTCGAGCGTTGCGTCTGAAATATCTGTTTTCGGGGCGGATGCCGCGGGTGGGTCAGTTGATGATGGACCGTGTAGAGAGCGGGTTCCCCGTCTTTTCCGAACTCATGGAAATGGCCAATGATGCGGCACAGGCGGAAAAGCATCTGGCGCAGATGCCCAGCACGGACGAGCTGAAAAACCAGATGGTCCGCAAAATCGTTGGCGATCTCGAAATCCCGACCAAGCTGCAATACGCCCTGAGCCAGCGCCAGTATTACGAAGAGTTGGTGCGCGGAGATTTGTTCTGGGCGCGCAATCATCCGGTTGCCGTGTGGCAGGGCAATTTGGCCGAAGATCGGCGCAAGTTTTTGATCCATTGGGCGGTTTATGACAGCCAGATCAATCTGCCGACTGTGTATTTGTTAGAGGTCGAAGACACAGGGCGCACGGCGCTGCCCAAGGACGAGCTACGCTGGCCCGAAGTCCAAGCGCATCTTATGGCGCAGGCGTTGGGTGGGCTCAAGCTGTTGACCATCGCGCAGGGGTTTGACGAGGATTTCCATTACTTGCACCCCAAGCGGCTAAGACGGTTTCATATCGGCCCGATGTACAGTCACGCGTTTACGCGCCAGTCTGGTCCGCTGCGCGAGGTATTGGCCGATGCGCGCGCACCCAAGGGCGAAGACTGGGCCTTGGTCTGGACCGAAGAAGAGCTGGTCAGCAAGCGGGTCGAGACAGAAAAATCTGGCTGGTTCAGTAGCGTCGAGCGTGAGATTTTCGCGCTTGATCCCTTTGCTGGGCGCGGTGTCGAAACGGGCACCACCCGCACGGAACGCAGCATCATTTTACCCCAGCGACCCTATCAGTCGCTCGAGGAAAAGGCACCGCCCGGATTTCGGGATGTGCGCAAATTTGTGGTCAGCCCGAATGGCCGCGTGTTGAGCTATAGGTGACGGGATGAATGCAGGCTGTGCCCGAGGTTGTATTTTCAACGGGACGGTGGCCAGAGGTGCGGATGGGTCTGCACCGTCTATTAAAGACGAATGAGGAACGATAAAAATGAGCCAATCTAGCGATCAGATGGAGTTGCGCGAAGAGGACGTGGTCAAACATTACGAGGCCGCGCTCGCCATGATGGAAGGGTTCGATCATGCGCCGCGTATCGGGGTCGCAAAGGCCGAAGATCAACCCGAGCGGTCCTCGGGGATCGGCACGCGGCGGCGGTTTCGCAGCACGACACCGGGTCTAGCCACGCGGTTGAGCACGCCGCAGCAGGGTGTGCAATTGGTCGCTCGGATCGAGGCCGCAGACGAAGGTGACGGTTTGGTGTCGCCGGTGCAAGCCAACGTGCTACATGCTGTGCGCCGGTCGCTGGCCATCGCGCTGGCCGTAGGCGAGCAATATGGCGAACGCACAGGATTGGCGGACCTAAAACGCGCCAATCTGGATGGGTCATTGCCCAGCGGTAAGAAGGCCGAGTTCTCGGAGCTACTGAGCGCCGAGACCTTGGCCGTGATGTATGTCTTTGGCTCTGGCGTGTCGTTCTTTTTGGCCGCCCATGCGTCCGAGGAAACCGTCGAGATCGGTGAAGTCGAAGAGGTGCTGACTGACAATGCACAATTGGCGCTGCACGGCGCGTTGTGGGAATTGGACCAAGACATCGGGCTGTTCGCACAAAGCGATGCAAAGCTGGTAGCAACGGTTGCGGCCTTTGCAGAAGCCTTGATGGACAAAGTCGCCGCGCGGGCCAGCACGGCCCCGCGGCTCGAGCCGTTTGTCGGCGCCAGCTGGCGTGTCGAGGCCGATAATTTCGCGGTCCAAGGGTTCACACCTGCGCGTGCGGCCAAGGGCAGCAGCCTGACGATGACGTTCAAGAAACCCAACGAAGTTGTCGGCAACCACATCGCAAAATACCAGTCGATGAAATTGGCGAAAATGCTGATGGCCTATGACTTTGACCGACGGCTGAATCCGTTCGCGGAATTGGGTGGCTTTATCTTTACGTTCATGGGTGACGGTGCGCCGGGCACGGCTAAAACGACATTGATCCAGATGATGGCTGGTCTGATGTCGGGTTATTGCGAGACCGCGGGCTATCCGTTCCGCTATCAAAACCTGAGCACTGATAACATCGACAGCTATCAGGGTAAGTCGGGACAAAACGCTAAGGCGTTTATTAACAATGTGATCGATCCAGGTGTAATCGGGTTTGGCACAATCGACGACATTGACCAGTTGGCGGGCAAGCGTGGTGATCGGCAATCGTCGGCGGGCCAGCTCGAGATTACGGCTGTGTTGATGGAGAGTTTTGCGGGCGCGAACACGGTCGTTCGTGGCAATTGCACGTTTGGCATGTTCTCGAACTATCCTGAAAATGTCGACGATGCGCTGCGTCAGCGTGCGGGTGCGCGCTTCCTCGTGGATGGGCCGCAAACGCGCGATGACTATATTGATATTCTCTATCTCTTGATGGGCAAGAACCACGACATTCCTGTGGGCGACCACACGGTGTTTTCCGCCCAAGAGATCAAGGCGGCGGTTGCCGCATCGTTCGAGGGCCATTCCAAGCCGCACGAACCAGGATTGTTGGCTGTGTTTGATCAAGTCCATGATAAGATTGGTGAATTGGACACGATCGCCAAGATGGGTACCTATCTAAAGGGTATCCAAGAGGCAGACAGCCGGTTTACGGGCCGCGCGATCAAGAACATCACGGATGCGGTCAAGATTCGGGCAATGGACTTTGAATTGCCCGACGAATGGGTCGAAGAGCCGGACCTGTTCCTGTTCAAAGGGTATGACGAAAAGAAAGCGATGATCGCTGAATTGCGCGTGCCGATCACGACCGAAATGGTGATCCAAGAGATCAACCGCTACGCCGATTCAGAGTTCCGCTACGCTGATAAATCCGACGAGATCGCGATTAAAAACGCAGTGCGCGATATGGAGCGGATGGAAGAGGCCAAGCGGCGGTATTTGGCGAGCAAAGGTGCCTAAGTGAACCGAAGCTGGATCATAGCATCAGTTCTGACAGCGGGGCTGTTGGCAGCGGCCTTTGCCGGAGCGGCGTTGTTCTATGACAGCGGCTGGCTAAGCCTAGTGCCTCCGGACAGCGATGTGGCAGATGTGGCCTTTGGTCAAGAGCGAAGCCTTTATCAATCTGCGTTCACGGCTTGGGCGGCTGTAATCTTGCTGATCCCTGTCTATGCAACTGTTTGGGTTCGAAACCGTGGGGCGTGGCAGGTCTGGAGCGCGTTTTGGACAATGAGCTGGATCGCTTATGCCGTGCATATCTATGTCTCGGCGTTCGGGTTCTTTGACGGTGAATTCAAATGGATGACCAGCAGCACGCGGGTTAGTGCATTCTGGCCGGGTATGTTGATTTTGATCTGGTGGCCAATTGATGCGGTGATCGCACTGCGTAGCCGCACTGAGGGACGCTTGGTTCTGGTGTCACGCGTCTTGATCCATCTGGCGGTCCTTGTGTTGTTTGTTGGTGGCTCGGCCGTCAAAGGTGAAACCATGGGTATCAAGGTATTGGGCGTCGCGCTGGCCGTTGTTGCGCTGGCTGCACTTGGGCGCTGGTATACGGGGCGCAAAACCCATGCTTGATTTCTTTGCCTCATCGCTCGTTTTTCCAGCACTGGTGCTGACGCTGATGGGATGGCTTGTGCCCAAGTTATATTCGCTGGTCTTTGCCGAAGGGGTACGGCCCTTGATGTGGCTGGCGTTCACGTCCGCTGTCACGATGATGGGGGTCGGGGTTTTGTTTTTCCTTTCGCTCTATCTGTTGCAAGGCGTGCCGATTGGCGAAGTTTTTGAACCAGGTGTCATGCAAGGGATTGTGCATTTCGCGCGGTTGTCAGCGATTTCGGCGTTCTTTTGGGGGCCGATCATGATCCTAAGCGTGGCAGGGTTGCCGAAACACTGGGTAAAGGAAGTCTGGTGAAACGACTGATTGAAAAAGGTTTGATGTTTGGCAATCTGGTGCATGTCACTAGCCCTGTTTGGATCGAACGCTATAAACGTGCGCTGCGTCATTTGACGGGGCGCGAAACAGAGTTGATCGACTTTCATATCGATATTTCGGGGTATTCCCCTGAGGTGGGCGATGCGTTGGGGGATGATCTGTATCTCAACCACGCTGGCGTGAACCGCCAGTTCATTTTGCTCACGACGGATCAGGTTCGCGCACCGCTGCTGAATGCACAGTTTAGCACCAGCCGTGATATCCTGCGGCAGTTCATTGTGTCGAACGAGGACGCGCTCTTTGCGTTGACGGCGCGGGATGCGGTTGCGGGCGAAATGGTCAATTCGGTGTTTTCAGCGGATACCGTTGCGCAGGTTCTGAGCATTGGACGCATCGAGATCGAGGCTGACACTACCGAGGCGACAGTCGCGCAATCAGAGCGGCTGGGTCAGATGATTGACCGGTTCAAGACAGACAAGGACGCGTGGTTCGATGATGTGTTGATTGCGCAGATGATCGGCGTGGCCAAGCAAACTGGCGACGTCACGCGCAACCCCGTGCGTCTGGGACAGATGGCATTTGAACAGCGCAATTTTTGGACCAGCCATTTTGGTGGTCTCTATTGTTTTCGCGGGTTGGAAACGCCCACGGTCGTGGCCGTGTCAGATGATGCTGTGGTCGAGACAGACGACCACGTGATCCGGATGAGCGACCCGCATAGCGTTGCTGCCTTTTTGCAAGAGAACGATCTGGTCGAGCCGATTGTACAGGCGCGCGGCATCGATGCCGCCGCGATCCTGCGACAAAAGATGGATTTCATCATTGTCGATGTCGCGGCAACCATGGGCGAAGATCTGAGCGGCGCATCACGACGTGAACTGCGCGGGCTTGCGCGGCGTTACCGGACATTGATGCCCGAGGCCTTTACTGGGCTACAGGCCTTGCTGAATTGGGCCGAAAACGGCGGCGCGTGGCCACGGATCACATCCGATCATCCCGCGTATTTCTATTCGCTACGGGCCAAGGATCACAGCGACGTGGGGCTGGTGAACATGCTGTTGGCCGAGATGGCACCGCTGGATATTCGTCAGTTGTTCATCATGCACAAGCAGGCGTTTTATGCGCTATATGCCACGTGGCCTGAGGGAAAACGTGCCTATGTGGCAGAATTCCTTGCAGCAGAGTATCAAGTCGATAAAGCAGGCGCGCGTGAAGCGCTCTTTGGTCACGAGGCCCCGATGGAAGTGCCTGAGAGACTGATGGTTGAGCGTGTTGGCCCTTGGGGCGCAGTTAAGAGGAGATAGACATGGCATTGGTGCGATTGGTCGTATTCGGATTTTTGGTCCTGAGCGTCGTCTATCTGTCGATTGCGTTTTATTCGCGGTCTGTACGGCGCGAAAAGTTGGAAGAAGAATGGGACGCGAACCCGCCCGCGGATGCGTCAGCCGAGGATCGCGATGCGTTCATCAAGACGGGGCTGATCGAGTATCACAACGGTTTTCGGGCCAAACTGATCTGGCTGGTCTACATCATCCCGACCTGTTTGGTCGCGGGCATTGTTTATTTCACGAACTACTAAGAGGGTTTAGGTATGCGTAATATTCGTCGAGTGGTTCGTATTGTGGTGATCCTGTTTATGGGATTGCTGCTGCACTATGCATTGCCGCAGCGTGACATCGCGCGTGTAACATCGACCGAGATCATCCGGACCGATTTTTCATCGATCAACCGGATTTTCTATGCCCAAGCGGATGCGGGTGCCGAAGAGCAACCAACCCGTGATTTGCGGCTGATCAACACGGTGCGCAAGACGACATATCTGTTTGGCATGATGCGTGGACGCGATCAGGTCATGGTGTTCCGCAACGAGGACACAGGCTGGATCTGGCCGCCGTATTTCAAATTTGACAGCTCGGATTTGCAAGCTGAAGCCACAGACAGTGTCTCGAGCAAGGACGACCCTGAATGGGTGGCAATCACGCACTACGGATGGCGCGTGCGCTATCTGTCGATTTTCCCGAACGCGATTGCGATCAAGCCGATCGACGGACCTGATGTGCGATTGATCCCATGGTTCAACATCTTCTTCTTTGTCTTCCTGATCGCCGCGTTCCTGTTCCTGCGTGCGATGTGGATGCAGTTCCGCGAACGGACGCTGGACCCATTAGGGGATGCAGCGAACGATCGCTATGACCGTGTAAGCGCGGACATCGGTGAGCGGCGCGGCCGCGTACGGCGTTGGCTGGATACGTGGAGAAGCAAGTAACTTTGCACGCGGGGGATTTATTCCCCGCTGCTTTGGCAGCTCAAACTCTGAACTCTT
This sequence comes from Thalassobium sp. R2A62, assembly GCF_000161835.1. Lineage (GTDB taxonomy): Bacteria > Pseudomonadota > Alphaproteobacteria > Rhodobacterales > Rhodobacteraceae > Thalassobium. The sequence continues at coordinate 1,941,192 of NZ_GG697169.2, read as the reverse complement.
GATAGCCCTGAGCGGCGTTATTCGCCGTATGGAATCCAGACGGTTTTGACCTCGGTCGTGGCGTTCAGATACTCGCGCGCGCTAGGAGTGCCTGACGGGATCCAAGTGCGTTTGAGATTGCTGACGCTTGCGGCCTCAATGAGGGCGCTATGATCCGTCTCGGACAGGCTCCAAACCGCATCGATGTCCGCGTGAGCGGCGATGTGTTTGGCTGTCTCTGACTGTGGGCCAGTCACGATATTGACTGTTCCAGCAGGGACGTCGGAGGTTTCCAAGATTTGGACAAAGTCGGTCGCGGCCAGCGGGTAGGCGGGCGAGGCGTGCAATGTGATGCGGTTGCCCATAGCAAGAGCTGCGGCCATTGGTGTGATGAGCCCCAAGAGAGGGTGTGTGTCACCGCAGAGCGCCGCGATGTTGCCCACGGGTTCGTTCATGGCAAGAGCGGTACCGCGCATGGGGACGGGTTTGGCCGCCCCATCAAATTTATCGCACCACGCGGCATAGGTGAACAGCGTGTCGATTGCGGCGTCGATCTCTTTGGCGCCGGATTTGCCACCCATCATGGCGTTGATCCGTGCGGCGAATTCGTCGCTACGGGCAGATAGGTTCTCACCGACGTAGTAGAGGATTTGCGCGCGCAGGTGGGCTGTTGTCCCCGACCATTTCTTGGCTGTGTTCATGGCCTCGACCGCATTGCGGACATCTTTGCGGTTGGCGATGCTTGCATGACCGAGCAGGTTCTTTTGTGGGCCGTAGATGGGTTGTGAATAACCACCGTCAGGGCGCGCCTGCTTGCCTCCGATGTAGAGTTTCGCGGTGCGATCCACGCCGTCGGTTGGGCCGCCGTCCCCTTTCATCGGGGTGTGAGGTTTGTTCGGTTTCGACGCGTTGCGGAGTTTGGTGTAGGCGCGCAGACCTTCCCATCCGCCTTCGCGACCAAAGCCGCTCTCTCGGACACCACCAAAGCCGGCGGCGGCATCCATCAGGTTTGTAGCGTTTATCCAGACGATGCCTGAGACAAGTTTGGGGGCGATATCCAGTGCGAGGTTGATGTTCTCGGTCCACACACTGGCAGCGAGACCGTAGCGCGTGTTGTTCGCGACCTCGATTGCCTCGGACGGTGTGCGGAATGTTGTTGCCGCAAGAACGGGGCCAAAGATTTCCTCTTGCATCAGGGTCGATGCAGAGTGGAGGCCTGTGATCAATGTTGGTGGATAAAAGCAGCCAGAGGGGGCAGCTGTTTGGAACATCTCGCCTTCGGTGTTGGCGTCGACCATCGAGGTGATTTGGGCCAATTGTACAGGATCGACGATGGCACCCACGTCGATGCATTTGTCCAGCGGGTCACCGACCCGCAGTGTTTGCATCCGTGCCTTGAGCTTGGCGTAAAAGCGATCAGCAATGCCTTCTTGGACCAGCAGGCGGGAACCGGCGCAGCACACTTGACCCTGATTGAACCAGATCGCGTCAACGAGGCCTTCGACCGCGCTGTCCAGATCGGCGTCGTCAAATACGATGTAGGGGGATTTGCCACCCAGTTCGAGCGTCAGGGATTTGCCACTGCCAGCGGTGGCTGTGCGGATCAGGCGGCCAACCTCGGTCGAGCCGGTAAAGGCGATTTTGTCGACGTCCGAATTGACCAGTGCGGCGCCTGTTTCGCCGTCGCCTGTGACGATATTAACGACCCCATCAGGCACGCCGGCGTCGCGGCAAATCTCGGCAAAGATCATCGCGGTCATGGATGTGTATTCGGCCGGTTTTAGAACGACCGTGTTGCCCATCGCAATCGCGGGTGCGATTTTCCATGCGAGCATAAGCAAGGGGAAGTTCCACGGGATGATTTGCCCGCAGACACCCAGTGGTTCGACATCGGGCAGTTCTTCGTCCATCAGCTGGGCCATGCCAGCATGATAATAGAAATGTCGAATGGCGAGGGGGACGTCGATGTCACGGCTTTCACGGATCGGTTTGCCATTGTCCAGTGTTTCCATGACCGCCAAGAGCCGCGCGTTTTTCTGCATCAGGCGGGCGATTGCATAAAGGATGCGCGCACGTTTATGGCCTGACAGCTTGGCCCATTTGGGCTGTGCTTTGCGGGCGGCTGTGACCGCTTTGGTCACGTCGGTCTCGGTGCCGCGGGTCAGGCCGGCGAGGCGGTCACCTGTTGCGGGATTGATGACTGTGATGTCGTCGCGCAAGGGCCCCCACGCGCCGTCGATGAAATGTCCCGCGATCCCGCCGCGTTCGGCAAGCCACGCGAGCGCGTCTGATGCGTCTTCGGGGGCAGGTCCGTATTCCATGGATTGAAAGGTGTCTTTGACAGTCATGTTCTTATCCAATCGGATGACGGTACTGGGCCGAATAGGCGCCGGTGAGGTGGTGTTCGAGCTGGCGTTCGATGTCGCCTAGCAGAGATGACGCGCCAAAGCGGAAGAGGTCGGGTTGCAGCCACCGATCGCCAAGCTCGTCTTTGATCGTGGCGAGATAGGTGATTGCGTCCTTGGCTTTGGAAATGCCGCCAGCCGGTTTGTAGCCGACCATATGCCCTGTCCGGTCATGATAATCACGGATCGCACGGATCATGGTGAGCGTGACAGGTAGCGTGGCATTCACGGGCTCTTTGCCTGTCGAAGTTTTGATAAAGTCGGCACCGGCCATCATGCATACAAGGCTGGCGCGCTGGACGTTGCGCAAAGTACCTAGCTCGCCTGTGGCAAGGATCGCTTTGACATGGGCATCGCCACAGGCCTCGCGCATTTCGCGCATTTCGTCATAGAGGGCCTGCCAATCACCATTAAGCGCATGTCGGCGCGAGATCACGATGTCGATTTCGCGGGCTCCGGCGGCGACGCTTTCGCGGATCTCTTGCATCCGCAGATGCAAGGGCGAGAGGCCGGCTGGAAAGCCAGTCGAGACGGCAGCAACCGGAATGCCGGTTCCGCGCAGGGCATCAACAGCGGTTTCGATCATGTCGTGGTAGACGCAGACCGCACCCGTGGTGAGACCGGTCATATCGAGCTGGGCGAGCAGATCGGCACGCACGGGCTGGGCCGCCTTGGCGCACAGACGGCGGACACGGCCCGCTGTGTCATCGCCAGAAAGCGTGGTCAGATCGATGCACGAGATTGCGCGCAGCAACCAAGCAGCCTGAAAGTCTTTTTTGACGGACCGACGGCCGGGCAGGGACGCAGCGCGGCGTTCGACGGCAGAGGTATTCACCTGAACGGCGCGAGCCCAGTCCAGATCGAGATCCATCCCGTCATTGCGCGGCAGGTGAACCTGCGGCAGTTGTGCGGTGTCCGTAGGGGTGGCTGTTGTGCTGGTCATAGCGGGGTTCCAAGCAGAGGGTCAGCATGAACAGTCGCACAAAGCGGGCGTAGGGTTCAAGACCACCTTGGTTAGATTTTTGACCAAAAGGTCAAATGACCTGACGACACGCCTGTGATGCGGCCTAACAGGCGTCAGGCCGGACCAATTCACGCTGGTATATCTTGCGGTAAGCGCGCGGTGTGATGTCGTGGTGGATCCGAAACAGCCGATGGAAGTGCGACAGGTTGGGAATGCCGCATTCTGCTGCAATCTCGGGCAGGCTGTCGCCGGTGCCCGCGAGCCTGCGGGCGGCATGCTCCATCCGAATGGTGTTGACGTATTCAGACGGGCTTTGACCCAAAAACTTGCGTGCTGTGCGGCTGACGTGGGCGTGGGCGCGTCCGGCAGCTGCAACAAATCCTGCGGCACCTTCTTGGAACACGCGCGGCGATTGTGCGGTGTCGCAAGCGCGCAGCAGCCAGTCCGGAGCACCAATCTGGGTTTGCGGTGCAGACGGCGCCAAATCGTTCAACAGCGGCAGCAAGAACGCTTCGGTTGCCAAGGCGGTGCGCGGTCCCAATTCCAACTTGAGAGCGGCACGCGAAAGGTCAGCCAAGGTTTTGCTATCATGCGGAGCAATGCTTGGTGTGTCGTCCGTGGACCAAAAGAACCGCCCATCAAGGTCGGGATGCCGTTCAACCAGCGCGCTGATCACGCTAGGGGCAAGGATCACATTGACGAGGTGGGTCTCTTCCCCACGACCCTGAATCGCGTGGACATCGTGGGGGCGGATGAACACAAGATCACCCTCGGTCAAATTCTGGATACGATCGCTAACCACGTGACGGGCCTGACCATGTTGGAGCCAGAAAAGCTCGAAGAAATCATGCGTATGGGGTGCTTTGGGGCGGCTCTTGGGTAAAATGCTGCGGCTAAAGTGCAGCACCTGATCGCCGTCCACAAAATCACTTAGTTTGAGCGTTTGAAATGCAGGTATCATAAAGGTCGTAGCATGCCGTGTGGGGGTGGGGTGATGTATCTCGCAAATTGTCGCACCTGTGGTTGGCGTCACAGGTGACGAATCAGAACCGATTGGGTAAGGCGTAGAGACCTGAATGCCAAAAGGACCAACTCCATGTCATTTGATCGTTCTATCAAGATTGCACCCTCGATTTTATCTGCTGACTTCGCCAACTTTGGTGCAGAGTGCGAGGCGATCGAAGCGCAAGGCGCTGACTGGGTTCATGTTGATGTGATGGACGGGCATTTCGTGCCCAACATTACCTTTGGTCCGGCGACCTGTGCCGCGATCCGCCCCCATATCAAGGGCGTGATGGACGTGCATTTGATGATCGCGCCGGTTGATCCATACATCGAGGCATTTGCCGCATCCGGTGCAGATGTCATAACGGCCCATGTCGAAGCAGGGCCACATATTCACCGCACATTGCAGGCCATTCGTGGCGCTGGGGCCAAAGCTGGCGTCGCATTGAACCCGGGCACGCCTGTTGAGACGGTCGAGTACCTGCTGGATATGGTCGATCTTGTTTGTTTGATGACCGTGAACCCCGGCTTTGGTGGACAATCGTTCATTCACTCGCAGATCGAAAAGGTTGCCAAACTGCGCAGCATGATCGGAGATCGCCCGATCCATATCGAGATCGACGGAGGCGTGACCCCTGTCACAGCACCACTGGTCGCGGCAGCGGGTGCAGACGTTCTGGTCGCAGGTTCGGCTGTGTTCAAAGGCGGCTCTGTCAGCAACCCTGCACCATACGGGGAGAATATTCGGGCGATCCGTAGCGCCTGCTAGGCACTACACGGGTTCTGCACAAACGCGGAATGGGGCCTGCACGAGGTTGATCTACTCCTTGTCTCAAATGAGAACAAAGGGGACAGCCATGAAGGCTTTTTTGATCCGTGGTGTGCCGCAAAATATCCAGAATGATGCGTGGTGGATGACCGCCGAAGCGCCGCAACTTGATGTACCGAAACCGGTGCAAACGAAAGAGACGTCGCAAGGCGCGTGGCAGTCGTTTGCTCTGTTGGGTGCGCTGATTGCGCTGGGGGACGTGTTGATCTGGGACGTGGTGCCCGGTCTATCGCTGGCGGTTTTCCTGCTGGGAATTGGTGCTGCGTCACTGGGGCTATTTGCACAGCGATTGCGGCGGCCGATGTGGCAGCCTGCGGCGGTATTGGTTGCATCGGTAATCCGGCTGATTGAAGTCGTGCAACCGCTCACCGTGATGATTGCGTTGGTGGGCATGATGATTTTTGCGGCCCTGATGGTGACCCGCGACTGGGCAGACGTGGCACGCGCAGCGCTGCGGTTTCCGCTGGTTGCAATCGTGCTGAATGTCGAAGGAGCTGGGCAAGGCGTAGCCGCCGTTAAGATGCCACCTCAGATGGGAGGCAGCTTGGGGCGTCTCATGCGCAATTGGGCGTTGCCGGTTGTCATGGCGGTGGTGTTTGCGCTGTTGTTTGCAGCAGCCAACCCTGTGTTGGATCGGTGGTTGGGCGCTGTGTTTGACGCTCGGGTGAGCCTAGATATGGCGCGGATTTGGTTCTGGGTAATATTGGCGGCAGTCGTCTGGCCGTTTCTTTTCGGTCTGCCGCGGTGCTGAACGCATGAAACGAACCCGTGCGACTGTCCGCAAGCGGAGCTGGGTGGATCATGTGATGAACGAAACATCGGTGCGCAATGCGCTGCTCATGTTCAACGTGATGTTCGCGCTGCAAACGGGGCTCGATCTCGCAATTGTGAGCGGGGGTGCGGCGTTGCCCGAGGGCCTGAGCTATGCGTCATATGCGCATCGTGGGGCTTACCCGCTGGTGGTCACTGCATTGTTGGCAGGTGTTTTCGCGATCTTGGCACAGCTCTATCTGAACGGCCCTGTCATGCGTGCCTTGATGATCGGATGGGTGGCGCAGAACGTAGCATTAGTGGCATCGAGCATGCTGCGGCTTGATCTCTATGTGGATGTTTACGGGCCGACCCATATGCGGTTCGCGGCCTTTGTCTGGATGGGATTGGTTGCTGTTGGTTTGGCCTTGATGATCTGGCAGCTATGGCGCGGCCTGACTGCGCGTTGGTTGTTTGAGATCAACGGTCTTGCGTTGGCGGTGGTTCTCTATGGAATGTGCTTTGTGAATATATCGGGGATCGTCGCGCGGGATCAGTTGGCGCGCACGGATGGATTTGTCTGGTATGTGTGTGAGCTGGGTGAGGGCGCATTGCCCGCCATCTACGAAGCAAAGCGCTTTGAGTACCTCAGCGAGTGTTATGGCAGCTACTGGGGCACCCTGAGCCGCTCTGTTCCAAGCGATTGGCGCGAATGGGGGGTTCGGAACGCACGGATCGCGGCCTATCTTGAACGCAACCTAAAAGGGGCGCCGGGATGAGTCGGATTTTAATTGCAGATGATGACGCCACCATTCGCGACGTGCTGCGGATCGCGCTAGAGCAGGCACATCACGACGTGGTCGAGGTGGCGGATGGAGCAGCAGCACTGGACGCTGTGTCCGAGCATGCGCCGGACTTGATTGTGCTGGATATCGGAATGCCCGAGATGGACGGTTTGCAGGTCTGCCAAGAATTGCGCCGCACCCATGCGACACCGGTTTTGTTTCTGACCGCACGGTCTGACGAAATCGACCGGATCGTCGGGTTAGAGCTGGGCGCGGATGATTATGTAACCAAGCCGTTTTCACCGCGCGAAGTGGTTGCGCGGATCAAGGCGATCCTGAAGCGCAGCGCACCTGCACCCGTCATGGATGACATGCTGCAGCGTGGGGGGTCGAGGTCGATGCGACACGCCACCTGTGCCGTGTCCGTGGCGATAGCGTGACCTTGACGGCCCGCGAGATGGAGATCCTCGTTCGGTTGATGCGGCGGCCGGATCACGTGCTAAGCCGCGTGCAACTGGTCGATGCGATCTATAGCACGAATGTCCATGTCAGTGACCGCACGGTCGACAGCCATCTGCGAAACCTTCGGGCCAAGCTACGCGACGCAGGTGTGGCGGACGCAATTGAAACGTTGCACGGCGTTGGTATTCGGATGGGTCCATGCGCGGGCGCATGAGGGGCAAATGGCGCCCGCCTCTGGCTTTGGTACTGGGGGGACGTTGGCGGCTGTCTTTGCGTTGCCAATGTTTGGCATCGGATATCTGCAGGTGGCGGGCGGCATTCTGGGCTACGTAGAAACCAGTTGGATGATCGGGTGGATGGCGCTGCTGTCTGTTGCGATTTTAGGGTTCTTGTTGTGGCGTCTCGTGCTCAAGCAGGTGCGTGCCTTGACCGCATACGCAGACGCGGTTACGGACGGCCAAGACGTCGAAGCCCCTGATCATTTTGGAACACCCGAACTATCTGCATTGGGCGCGTCAGTGGGGCAGATGTCGACCATGCTGCATACCCGTGCTGCCACAGTGCGGAGCTATGCAGATCACGTTACCCACGAACTGAAGTCGCCTTTGACAACGGTGCGAGGAGCCGCCGAATTGTTGAGCGGTGATCTGGATGGTCAAACCCGTGCAACCCTGACGGCGCGGATCATTGAAGCTGCTGATCAGATGACACGGCTGATTGATGCGCAAAGAGATTTGGAATTGGCGCGCGATCCCGTTCGACCGGGGCAGGCGTGGGTGTCAGATGTCTTGGGGGGGCGTTCGATCGAGGTCGCAGTGGCCCAAGACGAGATTCTGCCCATTGCGCCTGAGCGGTTGGAAATTGTGCTGACCCATTTGATCGGCAATGCGGCGGCCCATGGTGCCACGCGGGTCGATATCACGGCAGCTGCAGATGTTTTGCAGATATCAGACAACGGGCGCGGTGTGTCGAGCGGCAACCGAGACAGAATTTTCGAGCCGTTTTTCACCACGCGGCGCGATGCAGGCGGGACGGGCATGGGGCTGGCGATTGTGCATCAGATGCTGGCCGCACAAGGCGCGCAGATCGAATTGGTCCCAAGCGAACAGGGGGCCAGTTTCGTCATTCAATTTTAGGATTCGTTTTCGGTCATCGCCTTGATCGCTGCGATACCTGATTGCCCCAATTTGACTGCGGCGAACGGCCCACCAACGCGCATTTGCGCGATATCAGAGCTGTCAGATTGCACGTTGGCCAAAAGGGCCTCGGCGTAGTCTTCGGCGTTGTCTTTGGGGCGATACCCGAGGAACGCAGCCTTGGTATTGTCGACGGGCGCGCGGTCGTTGTTGGACACACCGTAGATCACCGTAAAGCCGGTTGTTGGCGTATTCACCGCTCGTTCAACAAGGTGCACCATATCTGGATAGGACAGCCATGTACCAAGCGCGCGCGCGTTTTGCGGTTCGGGGGTGCAAGACAGGATGCGCAGGTGCACTGATTCAAACCCGCGTTTGTCCCAATACATTTTGCCCAAGTCTTCGGTGAAACATTTGGCCAGACCGTAGAACGTGTCTGGCTGGTGTGGCGCATCGATGCCGGTTCCCGCATTGGTGTGAGCCATGCCAACGGCGTGGATCGACGAGGCATAGACGACGCGGCGTGCACCAGCCTGATAGGCGCTTTCGAACACGTTGTAGGCACCGACAAAGTTCGGGCCCCAGATTTCTTCGAACGGCACCTCGTCAACTAGAGCGCCAAAGTGCACGACCATTTCAACGCCGTCCATCAAAGGGGCGACTTGGGCCATGTCGGCGATATCGGCCTGCACGTAGTTTTCGTTCTCAAACAGCGTGTCGGGTGCGTCTTGGATGTCGGTCGACACCAGTGTTTCGCACATCTTGGACATGGCGCCGCGCAACTCGTGACCGAGATTTCCACGTGCGCCCGTGAGGACAATTTTTGTAAGCATGGAGAAGGTCCTATGTGTCGAAAAGAGGTCTTAGAGTTGGTCGCTCAGCAATAACTGGGCGAGTTCGGTTGCCGCGTCATGAAGGCGTGGCACAAAGGCGCGTAAATCCTGCAGGCTGATCCGTTGGACGGGCGCATGCACCGAGAGCGTCGACAAGAGCCGGTTTTGATCGTCTAGGATCGGCACGGCGATCGCAGCCATAGACGCCATGAATTCTTCGTCGTCGGTCGAATAGCCGTTCTTGCGGATCGACGTGATTTCATCGCGCAGTGCGGTTGGGTCCGTCACGGTTTTTTCGGTCTGTGCTGTTAGCGTCGCTGAGGACAGATAGCGGTCGAGATGGGTCGGAGTCAGCGTCGACAGGTAGAGTTTCCCGGAGGCTGTGCAATAAAACGGGACCGCAGTTCCGACAGGTAGCTGAATGCGCAACGGCCATTTGGTCTCGACACGGTCGAGATAGGTCATGGCATCGCGGTCAGGTGTCGCGATGTTGCAGGTTTCGCCAATCTCCTCGGCCAAGGCATTCAAAACGGCGAGACGGGCTGTTCTGATACGCAACGAGGAGAGAACGTTGGACGACAAACGCCGGAGCCTAAGCCCCGGTGAATAAGAACGACCATCTAGGTCGCGTTGGAGAAAACCTTCGGCATCGAGCGTCGAAAACAAACGATGGATCGTTGGCTTTGGCAGCTTGAGGATCGTGTTGACCTCGGTCGGGGTGATCGGCACACCTGCGCGTGCGATTTCCTCGAGCATGATCAACAGCCGCATATTGGTTGGAATGTTGTCAGTTCTATCCGTTCCGTCAGCGGCCATTGTTTCTCTCATTTACCGGTCTGGCAGTAGCCATAGTGCGAGCTCTGGCGTGAGTGCAACCAAAATCCAAACTGAAATCAGTGCGACCAGATACATGGTCGAATACCGCAACAGTCGGAAATAGGGCACGCCCGTCACACCAGAAGCCACGTAGAGGTTAAGGCCATAAGGCGGTGTGATAAAGCCAATCGAAGCACCGACTAGGAAGATCACCGAGAAGTGGATCGGATCCACACCCACAGTGGCTGCGATCGGGGCCAAGATTGGTGCCAGAATAATTGTCACCGGCAGCGATTCTAGGATCATGCCTGCGACAAACACCATTGCCATCGATGTGAACAGCACAGGATAGTAGCCACCCATCGACGTCACAAAGTTGCCGATGGTTTCCTGAGCGCCCAAGAGCGACAAGATTTGCTGCATCACAACCGAAACGGCGATCAGCGGTGCAAGGATGCCCGAGATCTGTGCCGAACGAACGACGATCGAAGGGATTTCCGGAAGACGGAAGCCTTCGACCACAACCATCGAGCCAATGCTGCGGTCTTCGATCGCGACATCGGTGGACGCACCCAGCATCCGGCTTGCCTGATAGCTGAGCATGCCGACGATGATACAGAAGCCCACGGTCACACCAGCAGCCTCGGTTGGCGAGAACTTACCAGTGTAGATGCCCCAGAGAACCAGACCGATGGCAAAGAAGCCAAGCCAAGCGCCAACAGCGGTTTTGAATACGCGGTTGAACGACAGGCCGATCAAGTAGCCCCAGCCGTTGATCGTACAGACGATGAAACAGGCGACCATCATGGCCAGAACCATCAGTGCGCCTGGAATGATACCTGCGATAAACAGGTCCGAGATCGGCAAGTTCATCAAGAAGCCGTAGACGATAAAGATGATCGACGGTGGGATGATGATACCGACTGTACCGCCTGCTGCAGCTGTCGCTGCCGAGAAGCGTTCGTCGTAGCCGCCTTTGACCATTTCTGGGTGCAGCATCGAACCAATGGTGGCCGTGGTGGCCGAGTTTGAGCCCGAGATCGCAGCAAAGAGGCCGCAAGCACCGAGCGATGCCATCGCCAGACCGCCGCGTAGCCAGCCAAGGCAGGCATAGGCGAAATCGGACAGGCGTTTGGCGATCCCTGATTTATTGATCAAGTCACCGGTCAGGATAAAGAGCGGCATCGCCATGAGGGCAAATCCGTCTTTGAACACGTTGAGCAGTTCTGCGCCGGTGTTGTCGAGCGTCAGGTCGAGCACAAAGCTACAGCCGACAACCCAGTAGAAGATGATCAAGAGAACGGGTGTGCCCATCATAAAGAGGAACGTCACTGCGAGCGAGATAATGGTGATCCAGGTTGCGTCAGCCATTAGGTGTCCCCCCCGATTACAGCTTGTTTGATCATGGGTGCGCCCGAACGGTAGTTCGAGAGGTCCTCGACCATGTTTTCAATTGCGCGTGTGGCCAGCAGGATAAAGCAAACCGGCATGGTCACGATGAACCACCAGCGCATGATGTCGTCAGTGCCCAGAACAATCGCGAAATTGTCGTAGGTGTTGACGGTCACGCGGGCCGTTGTTGTCACAACAATCACGCAGAAGATGAGCCACAGCACATTGTCGAATGTCAGCCAGAACAGTTGGCCGTTGCGGCCCAGTTTTGTGCGGAATTCGGAAAAGCTGAGGTGGGTGCGCAGGCGGATGTTAAACGTCGCACCGAACCACGCCATAATCATAAAGAGCAGGGGCGGGATGGTTGTGGACCAGGGCATCTGAACCGAAAACACAAAGCGTTGGATCACGCCAATAAAGATGATCGCGGCCATAACGATGTAGCAATAGATGACGATCGTCCGTTCCGGTGTGCGTTCAAAGAGGATCAACAGGATCGGGACAAAAACCACGATGATAGCCAGCCAGCCACCCGTGATTGTCGTCAGAAAGTCGTTGAACGGGGGCAAGAACGCTGCGGTAAGGCCCAAGGAGATCAGAATTGCGATGATCGGGTGGGTGTATTTAGTCGCGGAAAACCCCAACTGTTCTTCGAGCCGTTCAGCCAAGCGTTCGCGGAAATAAAACAGTATGGCCCCGATCAGCGTCAGTGGTCCAAAGACCAACCATGCGCCGCTGGAACGGTATGCTTTCACCGTTTGAAAGGCGATGTCTTGACCGAGTGTATCGGCAATGATCGTCCCTGCATTAGCCCAAATAGACATCAGGCTCCCCCCTTTTTTTGATGTTTGATGCGACCACCGTAGTGGGGTTCGCAGGAAAAGATAGGGCCGGCCCGACTTCCTCGTTCGGGCCGACCCAAATTTTCAGGTTAGACGTAAGGCTAGCTTACGACTTCCACCAGCGACGTGGTTCAACGTTCTCAGGAAGCGTGTTCGCGTCGATTGTACGAACTTCGTCATAGATTTCCTGATATGTGTCACGACCACCGGCCCAGCCGTTGATCCGCTCGCGCCACTCTTCCCAGAGCTGCGGCTGGAACTCAGGTGAACACATTTCCTCGGCCTTCTTCAATTCTGCGTCGGACAAGAATGCGTTACGCACGTTGTTCTGAGCAAAGATTGTGCCTGGAAGCTGTGGATCGGACATACCGACAGTTTTCACCAGTGCGGCTTCGTTTGCAGCCTGTACGTGTGTCTGTGCCCAGTAGGACGATTCCATAACAGCATCCTGAAGCTCGCCGCCGAGGCTATCAAACACTTCAGCGGACATCGCTGTGTGCTCTGTGCCGCAGAAGAAGTTCAGGTGAACCGACTGAGAAACAACTGGCGACATGTTGGCGTATGCAACAGCCGATGCCCATGTTTCAGCACCGTCGATCAGGCCCTGCTTGAGACCGTCGAGAGTTTCTTCCCATGCAACAGGAACTGGGTTCAGGTTCAGAGCGTTCATGGCGATACGGCCAAGCTGTGTACCTGTGACGCGGTTCTTTGTGCCAAAAAGCTGCTCGACAGAGGTAACTGTCGGCTTGTCTTCCCATGCGAGACCCAGCTGGATGCCGCGAAGTTCAGCGTGGCTGAACAGGAACTTCAGGCCGTGACGCTTTTCATAGGGGTCACGCAGAAGCTCTTGGGATTTTGGCGAGTAGAGGAAGTGGTACTGGTCCGCACGGTTACGGAACATATACGCATAGTCGAGAACGTTGAGGTATGGCGCGCCACCCGCAGAGTTCTGTGTAGAAGCCGCATACATGTCGACGATGCCCTGCTGTGTTTTCTCAACACAAGACACCTGACCACAGATTTGGTTGTCGCCGATGAACTCGACGCGAATCTCACCGTCGGTGCGCGCCTCGAGGTCACGTGCGAATTCCAGAGCGCCAGCGCGTTCGATCAGAAGGTTGCGTGCGTTAAAGCCCGCCGCGCCGAACTTGAGTGTGAACTTAGCTTCTTTGCTAAAGCGACGCTCGTAGGTCGATTCAGCGGCAGACGCCAAGTTTGCAACGCTCATAGCACCGCCAAACGTTCCAGCGGCGAGAAGCGTCGAGCTCATCCCATACTGACCCGCAAGCTTCATCATATCGCGGCGCGAAATGTGCTTTACGTTATCTCCGATACCCATTTTTGGTTCCTCCCATTTATGGTATTGTTGATTATTGAGACTTTTAGTTTCAAAAAAAGACTAGTATGCCCGAGACGTTCTGCATAGACTTTTTTTCAATATTTCACGTAGAACCGCTGATAAGGGGACGACATGGAAGCCGATTATATCGTTATTGGAGCGGGTTCTGCCGGTTGTGTTTTGGCGAATCGCCTGAGCGCAGACCCCAAGACCAAGGTGATTCTGCTGGAAGCAGGCGGAAAAGATTGGAATCCATGGATCCATATTCCTGTCGGCTATTTCAAAACGATTCATAACCCGAGCGTGGACTGGTGCTATAAAACCGAACCCGATCCCGGCCTAAACGGGCGGTCTATTGAATGGCCGCGCGGCAAGGTGTTGGGCGGGTCTTCGTCGTTGAACGGTTTGTTGTATGTACGCGGCCAGTCTCAGGACTATGACCGTTGGGCACAGATCGGCAATCGTGGCTGGGGTTGGGACGATGTGCTGCCGCTGTTCAAGCGGGCCGAGAACAACGAACGTGGTGCGGACGAGTTTCATGGTGACGAGGGGCCGTTGTCGGTGTCGAACATGCGTATCCAGCGCCCGATCACGGATGCATGGGTCGCGGCGGCGCAGGTCGAGGGGTATCCCTTTAATCCGGACTACAATGGTGCCGATCAAGAAGGCGTAGGGTTCTTTCAGCTGACAGCTCGGAATGGACGGCGGTGTTCGTCGGCTGTGGCCTATCTCAATCCGATTAAGAGCCGCGAAAACTTGACCATCATCACGCATGCGCAGGTCGAAAAGATTGTGATCAAAGACAAGAGCGCGACAGGGGTTGAATACAAAGACCGCAGTGGCGCAGTTCGGACGATCAATGCAGGTCGCGAGATCATCCTGTCCGGTGGCGCGATCAATTCGCCGCAGTTGTTGATGCTGTCGGGCATTGGTGAGGCTGCGCAGTTGCAAGAACACGGTATCGCGGTCGAGCAAGATTTGCGCGGTGTTGGCAAGAATATGCAGGATCATCTGCAAGCGCGGTTGGTTTACAAATGTAACGAGCCGACGCTGAACGACGAAGTATCCAGCCTGTTTGGCCAGGCCAAGATTGGTCTCAAGTATATGATGTTCCGCGCGGGTCCGATGACGATGGCGGCGAGCCTCGCGACCGGATTTATGAAAACCCGCAAAGATTTAGAGACGCCCGATATTCAGTTTCACGTCCAGCCGTTGTCAGCTGAGAACCCGGGCAAAGGAGCGGACAAATTTTCGGCCTTTACCACGTCGGTTTGCCAATTGCGTCCTGAAAGCCGTGGCGAGATCAGGCTATCGAGCAGTGACGGGCGCGCCTATCCCAAGATCATCCCGAACTATCTGTCAACCGAGACGGATTGCCGGACGATCGTCGAGGGCGTCAACATCGCCCGCCGCATTTCGCGCAACGCGCCGTTGACCAGCAAGATTTCAGAAGAATTCCGGCCGCATGCCGATTTGGACATCGAAGACTACGATGCCACGCTGGATTGGGCGCGCAACAACACGGCGTCGATTTATCACCCGACGGGTACCTGCAAAATGGGCCAAGGGCCAGACGCCGTGGTGGATGAGCGGTTGCGGGTTCACGGAATTGCAGGGCTGCGCGTGGCGGATTGTTCGATCATGCCAGAGATCGTGTCAGGCAACACAAATGCACCTGCGATCATGATCGGTGAAAAGGCGAGCGATCTGGTTTTAGAAGATCACGCTTAACGGCTGATTTGCGGGTTGACGGGATAGGCAGAACGGCCTACCTAGCGCGTCGTTGGCGTTATAGCTCAGTTGGTTAGAGCGAACGACTCATAATCGTTAGGTCCCTGGTTCAAATCCAGGTAACGCCACCACCTATCCCAACTTTTACGTTCTCGGACTGCGGCCTGATCTGGCTGTGCTTTGCGTTGTTCTCGCACTGGAAAATCAAAAACGCGCCAGCGGTCATCCGCGGCGCGTTTTGGTTTTTAGGGGACGATGGCCCAGCGAATGGCGTAGGCGACGATCCCGAGGGCTGTGATGCTGACCACCCAGATGCTAGCGAACCATGCGAGGCGTTTGAGAGTTTTCATCAGTGGTACCCATCCTCTGGGTCAACTTTGCCGCGGAACACCCAGTAGGCGTAGGCGGTGTAGCCTAGGATCACCGGCACCAAGACCACAGTTCCAACCAGAGCAAACGCGAGGCTGCTATCTGGTGCGGCAGCCTGCCAGATCGTGAGATCCGGTGGGACGATATGGGGGTAAAAGCTGATGCCAATGCCGACAAAGCTGACCACAAACAGTGACAGGGCCGACAAGAAGGGCGAAATTTCACGGCCCGAATACAGACCTTTGAACAGGGTGTAGTTGAGCACCAGAACCAGAGTTGGCACTGCTGATGTGTAGAACACGCCGGGCATGGTGAACCAGCGTTCGAAATATACGGGGTCTTGGAACGGGGTCAGGACGCTCACGAGGCCAACACAAACCACAGTGGCGACCGCCAGTGGTTTGGCAAAGGCGCGCATTTGGACATTCAGGTCATTCTTGGTTTTCATCACCAACCATGTCGCCCCCAAGAGCGCATAACCGATCACGACCGCCACACCTGTCAGAACAGAGAACGGTGTGAACCAGTCCCACCATCCGCCTGAATAGGCGCGGCCTGTGATCTCGATGCCTTGGACCAATGCGCCCAGAGCGATGCCTTGGGTAAAAGCGGCCAGTGTTGAGCCACCAAAGAACGCCATGTCCCAGACGCCTTTCCACCGCTGTGTGCGCCAGCGGTATTCAAAGGCCACGCCGCGAAACACCAACGCCAAGAGCATCAGGATGATCGGCAGATAGAGGGCAGGCATGATCACGGCATAGGCCAGCGGGAACACGGCAAAGAGGCCACCACCCCCGAGCACCAGCCATGTTTCGTTGCCGTCCCAAACGGGGGCGACAGTGTTCATCATGACGTCCTTGTCGGATTCGGTTTTGGCAAACGGGAACAGGATGCCGACGCCTAGGTCAAAACCGTCGAGGATGACGTACACCAAAACAGCAAAGGCGATAATACCGGCCCAGATAAATGCGAGGTCAAAGATCATGTTGTCGTCTCCTTATTCGCCAACCGATACGGTGTCGGGCTTCATTTGTTGGGCTGGTGTGATGCCAGCCGAACGGATCGGACCCACATCAAGACCCAGTTTGATCGTGCTGGGTTCCTTGCCCATCATCCGCAGGATGTAGAAAGTCCCTGCACCGAACACAAAGAAGTAGACGACGATAAAGGCGATCAAGGATGCGGCAACGGCGGGGGCTTCGACCGGTGCAAGGCTGTCAGACGTGCGCATCAGCCCGTAGACAGTAAAGGGTTGGCGCCCCACCTCGGTGGTGACCCATCCGGCGAGCACGGCGATAAATCCGGTCGGTCCCATCAGCATCGTAATGCGGTGAAAGATCCGTGTTTCATAGAGCCGGCCACGTATGCGGAGCACCAACGACAGCAGACCAACGCCCAGCATCGCAAAGCCAATCGCGATCATAATGCGGAACGACCAGAATACGATGGCCACGGGTGGCTCATCTTCGTCTGGGATGGTATCCAGACCATCCAAAGGCGCGTTGAGGCCATGCTTGAGGATCAACGACGACAGCTTGGGGATTTCGATCTTATAATCGATCCGCTTTTCCTCGGGATTGGGGATGCCAAAGAGGATCAGCGGCGCACCGTCTGGATAGCTATGATAGTGACCTTCCATCGCCATAACTTTGGCGGGCTGGTATTTCAGCGTGTTCAGGCCGTGCAAGTCACCCGCATAGATTTGAAGCGGCGTGACGATGACAGCCATCCACATCGCCATTGAGAACATGCGTCTTGCGCAGGCATTCCTATGGTCGCGCAGCAGGTGATAGGCACCGACCGCCGCCACAACAAAGGCAGTGGTCAGGAAGGCCGCGAGCACCATGTGAACCAGCCGATAGGGAAAGGATGGGTTGAACACGATGGCCCACCAATCTTCGGGCACGAATTGGCCCGCGTCATTGATGGAAAACCCTGCTGGGGTCTGCATCCAAGAGTTCACTGACAAGATCCAAGTCGCAGACATGAGTGTGCCAAACGCGACCATGGCCGTTGCAAACATATGGAGTTTTTCGCCCACGCGGTCGCGACCAAATAACATGATCCCCAAAAAGCCTGCCTCAAGGAAAAAGGCGCTGAGGACTTCGTAGGCCATAAGCGGGCCAATCACAGGTCCGGCGCGATCCGAGAAAACTGACCAGTTTGTTCCAAACTGGTAGGACATCACAATGCCCGACACGACACCCATGCCAAATGCCACGGCAAAGATCTTCTTCCAGTAGTTGAAGAGCGTCAGGTAGGTTTCATCGCGCGTGCCCAAATACAGCGCGTTCAAGACGGCGAGAAAGCTGGCCAACCCGATCGAGAACGCAGGAAAGATGATGTGGAAAGAAACAGTGAATGCAAACTGAAAGCGCGCGAGGACTTCTGCAGAAAAACCTTCAAACATTTGGACGTTCCATATGAGATTTCTGGTTACAACACATCTATGCTCGAACCCTATGTAAGCAAGGAAAACAGGGCGAGTGTGGCGGCATGCCGCAGTGCAGAAATGAACGTGCTATTTCGCCGTTTCAGCCGTCGTGATTGATGGCGTCTCACAGGATTTGGGTCTGTCGACAGAACGGTGTTCGTGAGGGTCTAGAGATCAATTTCTATGATGCCGCTGGATTGGCTGGCACGAGATTGGCACAGGATAATGTTTGTCTCACGCTGCGCTTTGGACAGGACAAAGTCGCGGTGTTCGACGTCGCCAGAAACCAACGCACATTTGCAAACCCCGCAAATCCCATCCGAGCATTTCACGTCGACAGAGATACCGTTGTCATTGAGCGTATCGGCTGCAGTCGCGTCAGGTGCGACCTCAAACTCTCGGCCGTCTTTGAGCCGCAAGGTGAAGGGTGTGTTCACGTGGTCAGGTGTCTCAGGAGCCGAGAAATACTCGGCATGCAGGTTGTCGTCATCGAACCCATTCCGGCTGCCTGCGTCGAGCGTGGCGGCCATATAGGCCTCTGGTCCACAGGTGTAGAGATGCGCAGAGGCAGGCAGGTTTGTCATGATCGCATCGAGATCGGCTCGGGTCCCTTCGTCGCTGATATAGAGGTGGACGTTGTCGCGCCAAGGGACCTGTCCGAGCGCAAAGATAAATCCAGCTGTGCTACGACTGCGCACGGAATAATGCAGATCAAAGGGACGACCAAGCGCGTGTAAACGATGTGCAAAGGCGATCATTGGTGTGATGCCGATGCCGCCACCCATCAACAGGCTGTGGGGCGCGTCTTGGACCAGTTCGAAATGGTTGATGGGTTTCGAGACAAAGAGCCTGCGCCCTTGTGTGAACAGGCGGTGCAACATTTGCGAGCCACCACGCCCCTCTGGTTCACGCAGCACGGCAATTTCGTAGCATGACCGATCTGCAGGATCGCCACACAGAGAATACTGGCGCAACAAATCAGGTGTCACAACCACATCCAAATGCCCGCCCGCGGTCCAAGGTGGCAATGGCGCGTCTGTTGCGGATACCAATCGGTAGTGGGCAAGGTCGGGCGTCATTTGCGTCACACGATCGACAATCACCTGTACAACGGGTGCGTCCGCCGCGGGGGCCGTACGGTGCATGTGGCTGTCATCCCCAGCAGCCGAACGCTCGCGGTATTCCTCGGCGGTGATCATCGCCTGATAGGCTTCGATCCCAGCCTCGCGGTCCATGGGGTCGGGATAGGGATAAGGGTGAGCCGCTAGGGGGGCGGGATAGACTGCCAAAGTCTGATCCTCGTATTTCAGGTCGAGGTCCCTTTGCAGCGGACGGGCGTTGGGGGTCAGGTTCGGCACGCCGTATCCACCGGTCTCGTTCAGTTCCAGATCCCACCACCATGTCTTGACCGGATTGATTTCGCCGTTGCCCAACATGTCGTCGAGCCGTGCCAAGGCAGGTGCCGCCTTGGGCAGTGTCATTGCTGCCCAACGAAACGGGCGTTCGGCGAACAAACCCTCGAGGTTCCAAGGGCAGGTTTTCATGCAGCGGCCGCACATGGAGCCGCCCAAATTGGTGATCCTGTAGGTCGCACATTTCTGGCTGTCTGATTTCCAAATCTCGTAGCCGTTGAACATCAACTTGGGGCCTGCCGTGATCGCGCCTGATGGGCATTCGCGGGCACATTTGTTGCAGCTTTCACAAAAGCTCTGAAGGCCAAAATCGACGGGTTTGTCGTGGTCCATCGGCATGGTCGTTGTCACGGCACCTGATTTGAGCCGCGGGCCAAGGAATGGATTGAGAATAACCTCGCCAATGCGGCTGACTTCGCCCAGTCCGGCAAGCAACAAGAGTGGCGGTTGCAGCACTTCGCCGTCCATGACGCTATGTGCTTTGGCAGGGTAGCCGAGATCGCGGATGTGACGCGCGAGCACGCCACCCACCAGCGAAAACCGAAGGTAGGCGCGCATGGATTGGCTGACGCTGATCCAATCATCGCCTGATGTGCCCTCAGTCGTTTCGAACCCTTGGTCGATGATCATACTGACGGCTTGGTCGTGGGGTGGGTCGATCTCGTCGCCGCGTGCGTCGTGGCTGTACCACGTCCATTCGGGACAGCGTGACAGGCCGACGGCATCGGCTCCTAAAAAGTAGCTCGCACCGCGCAGGTTCGCACCATTGCGCTGGGCATCGGTCAGTGGTGCGTAAATAGCGGTTGGCCCGTCTTGAAGCAGTGTGAACGCCCCCAGAGCCGTACGTTGAGCCGTGGCGGGGGCGGATTTGCGGATATGCGCGCCGCCCTTGGTTGCGTTTTGCACTTTGGCGCCCATGTCGCCAAATTGCGCGCGTGCAAAGAGGTCGGCGCGCTTTGGAACGCGCGGGACATTCGGCTCGTCGATATAGGTGGTCGGTTGGTCCTTGCGCTTGAGGGTTTCGAACGGATGCGCCCCCATGCGGTAGTCGCGAGTTCGGTAAGGATCGCGATTTCGCGCGCTTTTGTCGGTGCCATACCCCAGCCACCAAGCGGGACCAAAGGCGCGAAGCCTAGGCTGGTCAGCCATGGGCAGCAGTGGCAGATCAGGGGTGAGCGGCAGTGTGGTCGTGATGGCCGTCAGCCCAAACCCTGTCCCCAGATAGGGGGCGACCAATTGACCATCTTCGTTGGTGACAAGACCGGCGGCGAGCGCGAGTTGGCCCAGATGGACGTCGCTGGCTGTGGGTGTATGCGCGCGGGCATCAAAGCCCAAGAGGCGGATGTAGTTGGCGATGACCACGGCGCTCTCTGTGCCGAGGATGGCGGCGCGGTGGGCTTGGGCGTTTTGGATCCAATCGGTGCCGGGTTCGTCTTTGCGCGGGTCGCGGTGGTGTTCGTGCAAAAACACCAGAGTATGGGTGTGCGTGTCGATTGGGCCGTGATCTGTGTCGGCGCCCTCGGCCAGTTCGGCCATGATGATATCCATCCCAGCCGCCAGAGATTTCGTCTGCCGTGTCTTGAGATCATGGATCAGGCGCGACACGTCCGCGTTGACGGTGGGCGCGTCTAGGCGGGCTGTGTCTGGGATCGTGCCGATACCCGCCATTGAGGCATCTGTGAAATAGCCAAACGCCTTGAGGTGGTGTGCCCGATCTGTTGGATCGTGCGGGATCGTGGCTGGGTTGGGGTTTGTGCGTCCCACCCGGATTGCATCCATCATTGCCTGATGATCGCGCATCGCATTGACGATGCTGTTGGGGTCATCTTGTCGGTCAAACGACAGAGGTGTTTCTGGCGGCAGCGCGCTTGCGCCACCCGCTGTGTGCACGCGGGCGAGCCGTTCTAGTGGATACGGCCCCAAATGAGGTCGGCGAGACTTTGTGGAAAAGAGCTTCATATTCGGGCCTGCAATGCTGTTTGCCTAACGGACAGCATTCATCGGCAAGGCGCAAGCGGTTTGGCTGTTTCGAACCTTCGCACCCTTCATTGTAGCGCATGATGGCATTTTCAAATGCCTAGGTCCAATCGATGTCATTGGATAGACGGGACACGATCAACGGTGAATTCTTTTAGCCCAACTGGGATATCGCACAGTTCGTAGGAACCGCTGCAACCATCAGGATCAGACGTCTGCTTGTTCCTGAATGTCGCGATCTTCTTCTGGCACGTTCAGCGTTGACCACAGTGCATCACCGTCGAGGTCAGGTGGTGTGACGCACGCACCTTTGTGGATGTTCACCTTGGCAATAAAGTGGGCAGAGACGGGTGCTGTTACAAAGAGAAACGCCATGATCAACAGTTCGTTCAGAGATCCGTTTCCATTCGCAAAGGACGAAAGGATGGACGCGAACAGAAATGCGCCAACGCCGACGGTTCCTGCCTTGGTCGGTGCGTGGACGCGCGCCATGGGCGTGTTCAATTTGATCAGGCCAATGGCTGCGACCAACATAAAGATCGTTCCAAGGAACAGGCAGATGACGGCGGCGGCGTTAAAGAGAATGCTCATTCGATCACATCCCCGCGCAAAACAAATCGTGCAAGTGCCACAGTCGAGACAAAGCCAAGCATCGCGATGATAAGCGTGGCCTCGAAATAGATACGGGTGCCTTGGTAGATGCCCAGCAGGATGATCAAGCCGATTGCATTGATGACCATTGTATCGAGCGCAAGAATTCGGTCACCGCTGTTCGGGCCGATCCACAGGCGCACCATCGCCATGATCTGGGACACTGCGACAATGACAAAAGCGAGCACGAGTGCAACGCCCATGAGATTTGCGATCAGGGTCATAGGAAAATCTCCTTGAGGCGGGCTTCGTAGCGGGTCTTGATCTCGTCGCGCACAGCATCTGCGTCTTGGGCATCAAGCGCATGGACTAGCAGGCTGTGCCCGTCATCTGACAGGTCCGCCGAAACAGTGCCGGGTGTCAGGGTGATGGTGCCTGCAAGAATGCTGATGGCCTCGGGGGATTTCAGATCCAGCGGGATCACGACCCAACACGGGTGCATGCGATCATTGGATTTGGTCAAAACGATCCAAGCGACCTGAACATTTGCCACCAGAATGTCCCACATCACGATGATGCAATAGCTGAGCATCCGGCCCAGATGTATCGACTGAGGACGATCCGGCCACCAACGGGCTGTCCCCAAAGGAATGATTATCCCGAGGATGATGCCAAAGACGACCATACCGGCCGAAACTTGGTTTTGGAGCAAGGTCCAGACAACGGCAAGCAGGACTGTCAGTGCGGGATGCGGCAAGATCGAGCGGATAAAGCGTTTCATCTCAGTGCTCCTTTGCATCTGCGCCGGACAGTTTGCCGGGGGTGTCTAGGACGGTTTCGATATAGGTGTCTGGCTGGAACAGTTGTGTGGACATCTTGTTCGCGTAGTTGGTCATCGGACCCGCAAGGACTGTGTGTGCGATGAGCAGCACGATCAGGCCTCCAACTGCCGAATAGGCCATGATGCTGGGCGGTTCGGCGGGCGTGTGGTCTTCTGGATGGGGTACGCTCGCCGCCTTCCAAAAGATGGTGCTGCCTGCACGCGCAAAACCTACGACACTGATCAAGCTAGAGATCAAAACGACGGACCAAATCCATGCCATGGTTGTCGTTTCGAACCCTGCATTCAGGATCAAAAGTTTGCCGACAAATCCTGACAGTGGGGGTAGGCCCGCCATCGCGATCGCGGCAACAAAGTACAAAGCGGCCGTCGGGACGGCACCCGCAATCGGTGACTGTGCTGTGATGTCGAGATTGGATCGACCCGCCCGCACCAAATCGGTGATGAGGAACAGCGCCGCGGCAGCCAATGTCGAGTGGACGATGTAATAGAGCGCGGCGGTGATGCCCGCTGGGCTAAAGAGCGAGATTGCCACCATAACCATGCCCATCGATCCGATGACGGAAAATGCCACCAGACGGTCTAGCCGTTTTGCGGCGAGTAAACCGATCATTCCAAGGGCGAGCGAGATCAATGCAGCGGGCAACAGCCATGCGCCAAAGAGCCCAGAGGTTACTGCCAGATCGGGTGGGAAGATCATCGTATAGACGCGGATGATCGCGTAGGCGCCAACCTTGGTCATGATGGCAAACAGCGCGGCCACGGGTGCTGGCGCTTCAGCGTAGCTGGACGGTAGCCAGAAATGCAGTGGGACCACTGCGGCCTTGATCGCAAAGACCATCAGCAACAAAACGGCGGCGATGCGAATGCCAACGGTGGCTGCGGGGTCAATTAGGGTCACACGTTGCGCAAGGTCCGCCATATTGAGCGTGCCTGTTTCCGCATAGATGGCGCCGAGAGCAAACAGAAACAGTGTCGAGCCAAGCAGGTTGAACAGGACGTATTGCACACCCGCATGCAGGCGCGGGTTGCCGCCCGAATGGATCATCAGGCCATAAGACGCGATCAGCAAAACCTCGAAGAAGACAAAGAGGTTGAACAGGTCACCTGTGAGAAACGCGCCCATGATCCCCATAAGCTGGAACTGGAACAGCGCATGGAAATGACGCCCACGTTGGTCCCAGTTGGACCCAATTGAATAGAGCATGACAAAGAATGCCAGAACCGACGTGAGCAGGACCATCATTGTCGACAGTCGGTCCGCGACCAGCGCAATGCCAAAGGGAGCCGCCCAATCACCCAGTTGGTAGAGTGTGACAGTGCCATCAGAGGCTTGCCACGCTAGACCCGCAGAAATCGCGATCAAAGACAGGATACCCACAATCGAGATCACCCGCTGGATGCCGATGTGATAGCGCGCGGCCAGCACGATAAACGGTGCAAGAAAGGCAGGCAGCACGACGGGGAGAATGATCCAATGCATCATGGCGCATCCTCCGACACGGTGTCATCGACGTGATCATCATCCGATCCGAGGTACGCACCCAGTGCAATCATCACAACAACCGCCGTCATGCCGAACGAGATGACAATGGCGGTCAAAACAAGCGCTTGGGGCAGGGGATCGGTGTAGGTTTCGGCGTCCGTTAGGATTGGCGGTGCGCCAATGACCAATCGACCTGATGCAAAGAGGAATACATTGACCGCGTAGGTCAGCAACGAGACGCCCATGATGACTGGGAAGGTGCGCATGCGCATCACCAGATACATGCCGGCGGCTGTTAGAATGCCAATGGCGGACGCCACGAAGAATTCGGTGTTGGCGAGGCTGAGGATGTCCATCTTAGGCCTCCACTGTGTCAGAGTTGCGGGATGGGTCGATGTCCATCGGGTGTTCTGTGTCCGGGACATGGGCACGGCGCGCAAGGCGTGAGAAGCTCTCGAGTGACAGCATCACAGCACCGACGACGGCGAGAAACACACCAAGGTCAAAGAGTGCGGCCGTGGCCAGCTCGAATTTTTCGAATGGTGGGATGCGGACGTAGGTAAAGTCAGACGTCAGGAACGGCTTGGCAAAGAACCATGATCCGATCCCTGTGAGACCTGCGACCAAGACACCTGCGCCGATGACGCCGTGGTACGGATAGCGCAACCGCGCCGAGGTCCAAGAGAACCCGCTCGCCATATATTGCATGACAACCGCGATCGACACGATCAGGCCCGCGATAAATCCGCCGCCTGGTTCGTTGTGGCCGCGCCAGAAGATGTAGAAACCGACCATCAAGACAACGGGCATGATCACGCGGGTCATCACAACCATCATCATCGGATGCATGTTGCCCGAACGGGGTTGGTCCGGTTTGCGGTTCAACAGGCGCGCACGCACGGGTCCACCCAATAGGGTTTCGGTCAACGCATAGATCAACAGCGCTGCGATCCCAAGCACGATGATTTCGCCATAGGTATCAAAGCCACGGAAATCGACGAGGATCACGTTCACGACGTTCGTGCCGCCCCCACCTTTGTAGGAATTGGCGAGGTGGAAATCTGAAATGCTGGGGGCAACTGTGTCGCGCAGCAGATAGTGATAGGACAGCACAGTTGCCGCGATACCAGTCACGGTGGCCACCGCGATATCGCGTGTGCGCCGGACAACGCTGCTTTCAACTGGGGTGCGGTTGGGAAGAAAGTTCAGCGCCAAGAGAAGCAGGATGATCGTGACCACCTCAACCGTCAATTGGGTCATGGCAAGATCGGGTGCGCTAAAGAATACAAATCCGACAGACACTATCAGGCCGACGATCCCGATCAGCATCAGCGACAGCAGGCGATTGCGGTGCAAGAACGCCATGCCCACAGTCGCTGTGACCAACATGAGCCAGCTTGCGTATTGGACGGGCGTTGCGACCTGCGGGGTGCGCGTCGCCGCACCAATGGTTCCGGTGTGCCACGCAAAGGTGCCATAGGCGACCACGGTCACGCCAAAGATCGCGGCGTACCGTGTGAACGCGCCATCGTGCAGCGTGTGCGTGATGCGCTGGGCCAGTCCAACACAGGCGAAAATGATTGCGTCAAAGATCGACTTGGCCTCTGGGCGGGGTGCGGCATCCCATAGACGCAGGGCGGGTTTGAACGCAGCCAGCATAATCAGGCCACCAACGACGGCTGCGATCGACATGAAGACCGCGGGCACGAGGCCATGCCAGATTTTGATATGTGCCTTGGACAATGATGCGGCGTCGCCAAGAACGGTGGCGGTCACGGTTCTGACAAAGGGCTCGACCAAGAACGGTGCGATGCCGATCACAACAACCAGAACAACTAGCAACGCGGGTGGGCCATAAAGACCGAGAGGTGGATCATGCGGGTGGGCAGGATAGTCGTCGCGCACCGGTCCGAGGAACGTGTGGCTGATTAGACGGAAGCAATAGGCGGCTGAAAACAACGAGCCGATCGTGGCAAGAACCGGCACCAGATAAGGCGAGCTAAACAGGACGGTGTGACCGGCCTCTTCCAGCATCATTTCTTTCGACAAGAAACCATTAAGCAGCGGGATGCCTGCCATAGACAGCGCGGCGATTGTCGCGATGACAAAGGTGATTGGCATCAATTTGCGCAGGCCGCCCAACCGACGGATATCGCGGGTATGGGTTTCATGGTCGATGATGCCCGTGGACATGAACAACGCCGCTTTGAACGTCGCGTGGTTGAGAATGTGGAACACGGCCGCCATAGCGCCAAAGGCCGTGCCAGTGCCCAAGAGCATCGTGATCAGGCCTAGGTGGCTGACAGTCGAAAAGGCCAGTAGCGCCTTGAGGTCATGTTTGAACAAACCGATCACAGCGCCCAGTACCATTGTGATCAGGCCCGCCGAAGTGACGATCATGAACCATTCAGGTGTGCCTGACAGAACTGGCCACATCCGCGCCATGAGAAAGATACCGGCCTTAACCATCGTAGCCGAGTGCAGGTAGGCCGACACAGGCGTCGGCGCCGCCATCGCGTGGGGCAGCCAAAAGTGGAACGGAAATTGCGCCGACTTGGTAAAGCAACCCAGCAGGATCAATAGCAGGGCGGGCAGATACAGCGGCGATGCTTGGATCATGTCGCGATGTTGCAAAATGACGCTTAGGTCATAGCTGCCGACGATATTGCCGAGGATCAGCATGCCACCAATCATCGCAAGGCCGCCCATACCTGTGACCGTCAGAGCCATAAGCGCGCCTTGGCGTCCTTCGGGGAGGTGCTTCCAAAAGCCGATCAACAGGAAAGACGACAGCGACGTCAGCTCCCAGAACACCAAGAGAAGCAGGATGTTGTCGCTCAGAACAATACCGACCATCGCGCCTTGGAACAGCAAGAGATAGGTAAAGAACTCGCCCATGTTGTCCTCGCGGGCGAGATAAAAGCGCGCGTAGGTGATGATCAACAGGCCGATCCCAAGGATCAAACAGGCAAAGAAAAAGCCCAAGCCGTCGAGCATTAGGGTCACATTGAGGCCGAGAACTGGGATCCAGTCAAACCCTGTGGTCACCACTTCGCCCGCGAGAACGGCTGGCAGATTTGTCAGGAGGCCGATCAGAGCGGCGAGGGTCACGGTAAAGGTGACACCAGCACAAGCGGCACGGCCAGCGGTATTCATCAATCCGGGCAAGAGCGCGCCCAGGAAGGGCAAAGCGACGATAAGGAAGAGGGACACGCGAACTCCTGATCTGCGGACTGAAATAGTTTACATGTTTTGTGTTAAATTGACATTTAGCTCAAGCGAAACCGCATGCAATACGGGTTAATACGGATCGTTTTGGCGCAGGTTTTGATAAAATTGGCGTCAACCGTAGAACAGTCGGACCAATCCAAGCGTAATTGACGGAAACGCGACGAGCAAAATAATCCGCAGAATGTCGGACAACACAAATGGCAAGGCACCGCGATAGGTTTGACCAATCGAGACGTCTTTGGCCATCGCGTTGATGACAAACAGGTTCAATCCAACGGGCGGTGTAATCAGTCCGATCTCGGCTGACATGAGAACAAGGATACCGAACCAGATGCCGACCTCGGCTGGTGGAATGCCAAAATTGAGCTGCGCAATGATCGGGATAAAAATCGGTACAGTGAGAAAAATCATCGCAAGGGAATCCATCACGGTGCCCAACACAAGATAGAGCACGAGCATGCCAATCAGGATCGTCCAAGGGTTCAGCTCGGCCTCGATAAAGTAGGTGGCGAGGGACTGTGGAACTTGGGCGGCAGAGAGGAACGAGTTAAACACCTGAGCGGCCAGAACAATGAAAAAGATCATGGCAGCGGTTTGCGCGGTTGCAAGCAGACTATCCCGCAGCGCTGATCTGGTCAGTCCGCCGTTTGCAAGCGCGACGATGCCAGTGCCTGCGACACCCACGGCAGCAGCGGCGGTCGGGGAAAATGCGCCCGTGTAGATGCCACCAATCACCAGACCAAAGATCACAGCGACGGGCCAGACATTCCACAACGCGCGCATGCGGTCGGCATATGGTTGGCGGGGCAATGCGGCGCCAGAGTTTGGGACGACACGGGTGTAGATCGCGATCGTCACCATATAGCCCAGCATTGCGATAAACCCGGGTAGGAACGCGGCGGTGAATAATTTGGCGATGTTTTCCTCGGCCAAGATCGCATAGACGACCAACACGACCGATGGTGGGATCAAAATGCCCAACGTACCGCCTGCGGCCAACGCGCCGGTCGACAGTGGACCCGAATAGCCTGCGCGTTTGAGTTCGGGCAGCGCGACCTTGCCCATGGATGAGGCTGTGGCCAGTGATGACCCACAAACCGCGCCAAAGCCTGCCGATGCACCAATCGCGGCCATCGCGAGCCCGCCTTTGCGGTGGCCCAGAAAGGCCTCGGCCGCCTTGAACAATGAACGGGACATCCCGCCACGGGTGGCAAATTCGCTCATCAACAGGAACAGCGGAATGATCGAGAGCGAATAGTTCGTGAGATTGCCGTAGGTGAACGTTTTGAGCTGGCTGTCGATCATCCGCGTGTTGCCGCTGATCAGGTAGGTGCCGGTCAAACCCACGAAGAACATCGCCGCCGCAAGAGGGATGCGAAGAAAGATCAAAGTCAGAAGAACTGGGAAGCTAAGAAGCCCGATTTGGAAGCTGCTAATGTCCATTATGTGGCCCGCCCTTGGACCAAGGCGCGGGCTGAACGCCAAACACAAAACAAAGCCACGAAAAAGAAGATTGCGACGCAGACTTCTGCGACGAGGTATCCGAGCCATAATTTTAGCCCGAGCACTTGGCTCTCCAGGTTGTCGCGCAACCGATCGGCGATCTCTGACCAATCACCGGTGAAAAAGAGTTCGATCCATTTCGGATCATCACCGCGGGCCTTTTTGAACATCAAGAACCATTGGCGGGTCAAAATCAGATAGGCGATCAAGGAGAACAGCACGTCCCCCGCAAGAGCCAAGATGCGATTGCCGAGCGTGCCAAAGTACGGCTCGAACAGATCGACTTTGATATGGCCGCGTTGGAACATCACGTAAGGGAGGGCTGCAAACAGCGCAAAGCCGACACCCCATTGCACCAGTTCCTCTTCGCCCAGAATGGGGCGCACCCAGAGCAAGGTCTCGGGGATGTTGGTCGGACCGAACACCGCATCGAGACCGCGGCGGATCAATTTGAGAATAATGGAGATACAGGTCAGCACAGTGGCAAAGAGAAGGCCCATGCCGCCGACCAAGGCGGAAGTGGTGCTGATACGGGAAACAGTCCGTTCGATGCGGTCAAACATGATGGATTGTGCCCCGTGATGGCGACCTCGGCGGCTATGACACAGCCGAGGTCTGCGTTTGCTACATGTTGGCTTGGATCAGCTCTTGGGCCTTGGCGATGGTCGTCGTGCCGTCAAAACCTTCGTCTGCCGCACGCTCGATCCAGCGGTCATAGACCGGCTGTGCTGCGTCTTTCCAACGAGCGGATTCTTCGGCCGAAAGAGTGATAATGTTGTTGCCTTGGGAGATTTCGCGCGATGGCGCGTCCCAATCGCTCATCATTTGGCCGACGTTCATCGACAGGGCTTTGCC
Source organism: Thalassobium sp. R2A62 (assembly GCF_000161835.1). Taxonomy (GTDB): domain Bacteria; phylum Pseudomonadota; class Alphaproteobacteria; order Rhodobacterales; family Rhodobacteraceae; genus Thalassobium. The sequence goes on along the minus strand of NZ_GG697169.2, from coordinate 1,911,225 downwards.
TGTTTCCGCGTCGAGAATAGCGCGCAGGTCGTCGGGCATAGCGTCGTAGCTGTCGAGGTTCATCGCCAGAACAAAGGTCGCTGTATAAAGGGCTGTGTCGCTATCAAACTCGGTGTGATTGGTCACAAGCTCTTGGAGTTTGATGGATGGGACAACTTCCCAAGGAACAACAGCGCCGCTGATGACACCCTTCGAGATATTCTCAGGGATCGCGGGCAGAGGCATGCCGACAGGGGTCGCGCCGTATTCGCCCAGCAGGTCGGTGATGATGCGGGTCGGGCCACGCATTTCCATGCCTGCCAGATCTTCAAGCTTTTCGACGGGCTCTTTGGTGTGAATGACACCAGGACCGTGGACCCAACCGGCAAGGATCTGGGTCTCGTCATATTCGCCGTCTTGCAGGTCACTCTCGATCATATCCCAGAACGCGCCAGCCGATGCCTTGGAGTTTGGCATCATAAAAGGCAGCTCGAACACTTCTGTCTGGTTGAAGCGACCAGAGGTGTAGCCTGGCAATGTTAGGATAATGTCGACTGCGCCATCGGCGGCTTGGTCGTAGAGATCACCGGGGCGTCCGCCCAGAGACATCGCAGCAAATAGTTCGATATCGATTTTTCCAACACTCGCGGCCTCGACCTGTTCGGCCCATGGGACCAAAAACTGAGCATGCAGCGAGGCACGCTCTGGGAGAAAGTGGTGAACGCGCAATTTGACGTCCTGAGCAGCTGCGACGGTTGCGGTTGTTGCGAATGCGGCGCCTGCCAAAAGGGCGGTAAAGATCGGTTTCATGTCGTATCCTCAAGTGGCAAATCTCGGTGCGAGATCGTTCCGATGGTTGATTTGGTAAAACGCTTCGCTTCAAAACACTAGCGGATTATGACCTTGGGTTTGAAGCGTTTGTGCAAGGCATAGAAGGCGAACAAGTGCTGCGGTTCGATTCTGCCTTATAGATAGGTACTGCGCGCCCTAATTGCGAGTCGTTCGCAACAATATTAGCGAATTGGGTCAAAGAGCGCGTTGGTCATTTGGCAATCTCGGATCACATCGCGGCCACAGGGCACTGGCGTCAAATCACGCGACAGGCACAAGCGCGCCTCTTGAACGCGGTTTTGTTTGCAGGTGATGGTCAGCATGTCTGGCTCCCATGTGGGGTTGGCCTTGAGAAACGCCTCTTCGACCACTGATGCGGGCAGGGTGACGGACCGGTCGAGTTTGCGGAACACTTCTGGGCGGTTCACCTGTTCGTAGGCTTCGCGCGATAGGGCGTAATAATCCGAGGGTGACAGGCCCGAACACGCGCCATGTTTGCGCCATTGGTGCCAAGCCAGACCAGATGTCCCCATGATATCGGCCATATCCCCAGTTTGACCGCGGGATGGGGGCGAGAACCGAGTGTTGCAAAAGCTGGGCCAGCCTTGGTGGTATTGTGGCCAGAGCCCGTGCAAAATCCAGCCGAAGTCCTCGGATGCGTCGCATTGAGGCGAGCCACGGCCGTCACCTTCGATCGCGCACCACGTGGGCGACCACGAAAGAGATAGCACGTAATAGTCGAAATCACCGGCTTTATCCTCGGCCATAGCCGTGGACGTGAAAAAGAGTGTGGCAAGAGCAGTAAACAGTCTGGGCATTTTGATCTTTTCTATTTGGTCACGTTTCACTATATACACCCCAAGTTCCCCGACAACGAGAACCCGGCCCCAGCGGTCAGCCCCTTCAAGGGCGCGGGAAAGTTATGTCGTTTTGATATGGAGAAGACGATGGCAGAGAACAAACCAATTATGGCGAAAGCCACAGCTGTTTGGCTGATTGACAACACGACCCTGTCGTTCAAGCAGGTTGCGGATTTTTGTGGTCTGCACGAGTTGGAAGTCCAAGGCATTGCAGACGGCGATGTCGCGACTGGCGTCAAAGGATTTGACCCGATTGCCAACAACCAGTTGACCCAAGAAGAGCTGACCAAAGCGGAAGAGAACCCGCTGCATTCGCTCAAGCTGAAATTCTACGCAGCTGCGGTTGGCGAAGAAAAGCGTCGTGGTCCACGCTACACGCCATTGTCCAAGCGTCAGGACCGCCCTGCGTCGATCTTGTGGTTGGTGAAATTCCACCCCGAGCTGTCGGACGGTCAGGTGTCCAAGCTTGTCGGTACAACCAAGCCAACCATTCAGGCCATCCGCGAGCGGACGCACTGGAATATCGCAAACATCCAGCCGATCGATCCGGTCGCACTGGGCCTGTGTAAACAGTCCGAGCTGGACCGTGCGGTGCAAAAGGCGAACGCGAAGAAAGCCAAAGAAGGTGGCGTCATGTCCGATGACGAACGCCGCAAGCTGGTGTCCACGGAGCAGAGTCTTGGCATGGAAGCAGAGCCAAAAATCCCAACGGCGATTTCGGGTCTCGAGACATTTACATTGGGCGACGCGCCTGAGCCTGACGAAGACACAAGCGTTCCAGACGCCGACAGCTTCTTTAACCTGCCTGAGGGTGTTGACGAGGACGAGCAGCCCTAATTTCTGCTTGCCCCTACAGTGAAAATGTCCAAGCCTCTGATCCAAACGGATCAGGGGTTTTTTATGCGCATTGCGGTAGTTGGACGGGGATTGATCGGCTCGGCGGCCGCACGGCATTTAACGCTGATGGGGCACGAGGTCACATTGATTGGCCCTTCCGAACCGACCGAGTTTGCCACGCACAACGGACCTTTTGGCAGCCATTATGACGAGGGTCGCATTACGCGCGGGTTAGATCCGTATCCGTTTTGGTCGCGTGTGAGCCTTGCCTCGATCAGCCGTTACCGCGACATCGAAGCGGCATCTGGCGTGCCGTTCTTTAACGAGGTTGGCGCGATGATGTCAGGGCCAGCAGACAGCGATTATGTGCATTCGTTAGAGACTGTGATGGCTGGCAACGGTGTCATGGCAGAGCGGTTCGATGGCGCCGAAATTGCCGCACGGTTCCCGTATTTCCAGTTTCCCGATGATACCCGCGCCTATTACCAGCCCAAAGAGGCGGGGCATATTAGTCCGCGCAATCTGGTCCGTGCCCAAGGGATCGCAGCCACGCGGGGCGGTGCGCAGATTATTGATGCAGAAGTTCTGGACGTGCGGGACGGTGTTACGGGTGCTGTGATCAAACTGGCGGGCCAGACGTTGCGCTTTGACCGCGCGATTGTTGCAGCAGGCGGGTTCACGAACAAACTGATGGATGATGCGCTGCCGCTTACGGTCTATGCGCGTACGGTTGCGATGTTTCGGGTCACGGACGCCGAGGCCGCGCGTCTCGCTTGGATGCCGTCGTTGATCCATGTCTATCCAACTGGCGAAGATCCCTATCTGTTGCCTGCGATCAAGTATCCTGACGGCCATCATTACCTCAAAATCGGTGGTGACCGCGTTGACATTGAGCTGACCAACGATGAGGATATGCGTGATTGGTTCCGGTCAGGTGGCTCGGTTGAGGTGGGAGAGATGTTGACGGATATGATCCGCGACCGGATGCCGGACTTGGCGATCCAAGAGGTGGTTGTAAAGCCCTGCGTCACGACCTTTACCCCGCACAACCACCCGATCATTGACATGTTAGGCAATCACATCGCAGTGGCGGTTGCAGGATGCGGGCGCGGCGCGAAAAACAGTGACGAGCTAGGACGATTGGCGGCCGAGGCTGTTATGGGACGGACAGACCCTGACACGCGGGTGCCCGTCTAAGCCCTCGGCCTAGAACGTTTTGCGCGCTCGCAAGGCTGCGGTGATTGTGCCGTCATCCAAATAGTCGAGCTCGCCGCCGATAGGTACACCTTGGGCGAGCGACGTGACCGTAATTGTTGGCAATTGGTCGGCGATATAATGCGCGGTGGTTTGGCCGTCGATGGTGGCGTTCAACGCGAGGATCACCTCGGTGATCTCTTCGGTCTGGATGCGGGTGATTAGTTTGGGGATGCGCAGCTCGTCTGGGCCAATCGCATCCAAGGCTGAAAGGGTTCCGCCCAGAACGTGATAGCGCCCTTTGAACACACCCGACCGTTCCATCGCCCAGAGATCTGCGACGTCTTCAACAACACATAGCTCGCCTGTTGCGCGCTTTTCGCTTTCGCAGATGCTGCAAATATCGGTGGTGCCAACATTGCCACAGTTTAGGCATTCGCGCGCCGTGGCCGCGACTGTTTGCATGGTGTCCGCAAGAGGCGTGAACAACAGCGACCGTTTCTTGATCAAATGCAAAACAGCACGGCGCGCCGATCTGGGGCCAAGCCCGGGCAGCTTGGCCATCATTTCGATCAGATCATCAATGTCTTTGGTCGCGTCGCGCATGGCCGTCTTAAAACGGCAGCTTCATGTCGGCGGGCAAACCCATGCCTTCGGTCAGCTTGGACATTTCTTGTTGGGCGCGGTCGGTCGCTTTGGACTGCGCGTCTTTGATTGCCGCAAGGATTAAATCCTCGACCACTTCTTTGTCGTCGCCAGAAAAAATCGAAGGGTCGATGTCGAGCGTCTTGAGCTCGCCCTTGGCCGTTGCTGTGGCTTTGACCAGACCCGCGCCGCTTTCGCCTTGGACCATGATGTTGTGCATGTCTTCTTGTAGCTGCGCCATCTTGCCCTGCATTTCCTGCGCGGCTTTCATCATTTTGCCCATGTCACCCATGGCGCCCAATCCTTTGAACATCTGCTGTCTCCTCAGTTGTGATTGTTCCGATATATGTCGGAATTAGCTGTCTTCAAACGGATCCCACTCTTCGTCGACCTCGGGCAGGGCATCGGTAAAGGCCTCTGCTTCGATCGCGTCAGGTGTCCGGATCTCTGTAATTTTCGATTTTGGAAAGGCGGTCAGCACGGCTTGGACCATCGGGTGTGCCGCGGCTTCGGCTTTGAGCGCGTTGTCAGCTTCGTCCCGCAGGTCCGCAATGGTAGGTGCACCACCATCGGCAACAACCGAGATCGCCCAGCGATTTCCGGTATAGGCTTGCAGCCGTGATCCCAGACGTTGGGCCAAATCCTGAGGGGCGGCGTCTGAGGGCGCAAATTCGATGCGTCCGGGGCTGTAGCTGACCAGTTTGACGCCTGTTTCGACCTCAACCAGCAATTTGACATCGCGGTGGGTGCGTATCAATTCGACCACGTGGTCAAAGGTGACAAAGCGCGAGAGGGCTTCGTCGACATCTTGGGCCAGAGCCGTCACAGCGCCACCTGATCGGGCTTGGCCGCCACCGCTTGTCATTGGGGCAGACGCTGATGCGCGTGCCTCGGACGAGCCTGCGGGCTGTGGCGCACGGCCTCCGCCACCACCGCCGCTAGGCGGTGTCTGGTCCTTGAGCTTGGTGACCAAATCACCCGGTGTTGGCAGGTCAGCCACATGGGTCAAACGGATCACTGCCATTTCGGCGGCCATCATCGCATTTGGGGCCATTGCGACCTCTTCGAGCGCCTTGAGCAGCATTTGCCACATCCGCGTCATCACACGCATGGGTAATTCGCTGGCCATCTGTGTGCCTCGGGTACGTTCGTCGGGCGATACGGTCGGGTCGTCGGCGGCCTCGGGCGTGATTTTGATCACGCTAACCCAGTGGGTGATTTCCGCCAGATCGCGCAGTACTGCCATTGGGTCGGCACCATCGGCATACTGTTGATTAATCTCGCTCAATGCGGAATGTGCATCGCCGCGCATGATCATATCAAAAAGGTCGAGCACACGGCCACGATCAGCCAAGCCGAGCATGGACCGGACTTGGTCCGCAGTCGTCGCGCCCGCACCGTGTGAAATGGCTTGGTCCAGCAAAGACGTTGCATCGCGCGCAGACCCTTCGGCCGCTCGCGTGATGAGTGCTAGAGCATCATCCGTGATTTCAGCGCTTTCAGATGCCGCGATCTTGCGCATTAGGGCTATCATGACTTCGGGTTCGATGCGGCGCAGGTCGAACCGTTGGCATCGCGACAGAACAGTGACCGGAACCTGACGGATTTCAGTGGTCGCAAAGATGAATTTGACGTGGGCGGGCGGCTCTTCGAGTGTCTTCAAGAGCGCGTTAAACGCGTTCTTGGACAACATGTGCACCTCGTCAATGATATAGATTTTGTAGCGTGCGCTGGCGGCACGGTAGTGCACGCTGTCGATGATTTCGCGGATGTCGCCGACACCTGTACGAGACGCTGCGTCCATCTCCATCACGTCGACATGGCGACCTTCCATGATGGCGGTGCAATGCTCGCAGGTGCCACAAGGATCGGTTGTGGGGCCGCCGTTTCCGTCAGGGCCGATACAGTTCATGCCCTTGGCGATAATCCGCGCCGTCGTTGTTTTACCGGTTCCGCGAATGCCCGTCATAATGAAGGCTTGTGCGATACGGTCTGCTTCGAACGCATTCTTTAGCGTGCGCACCATCGCGTCTTGCCCGACCAGATCGACAAACGTCTCGGGCCGGTATTTGCGAGCCAAGACCTGATAGGCAGTTTCGGGTGCGTCAGTCATACATTATCCGTGGATTCGAAAGCTTCTGTGATCCTAGGTTGCGAGGGGGCAGAGGTCTAGGTGATTAAAGGCGTCAGAAGACCGCCTTGGCCGGTATGCTGGGCGATCCGCGCCATACCGCTTCGACCATATTGCATTGCGCGCAATGCGGGACGCGCAATATTTGGCGGATGTTCAGAATTGTTTTGCGCATTGGCTATCAAAACGGCCAATGTCCAACTACAAAACCTATCGGCCAAGACAGGTGAGAAATGGGCGAATTTACAATCACAGAGATCGAAATGGACCGTGGCGCATTGGGATTGTCGCCGCTACCGGGGCGCTGGTCTCTGCAGGATGATTTTTGCACCATCGCTGACTGGAAGCCAACGATCGTTATCTCAATGACCACATTGGCCGAAATGCAGCGTCATGGCGTCGCCGATATAGAAACCCAACTGGCGGGCATCGGGGCCCGTTGGCTTCACCTGCCAATCGAGGATTTTGGCGCACCGACCGATGATATTTTAGCGCGCTGGCCTGTTCTTTCAAAGGACCTATGCGAACAGATCGGGGCTGGCGCTCGGGTGTTGGTGCATTGTTTCGGAGGTTGCGGACGCTCGGGTATGGTGGTCTTGCGATTGATGGTCGACAGTGGCGAGGCCGCTGAGGCTGCGCTAGACCGATTGCGCGCAGCGCGGCCCTGTGCGGTCGAGACAGACGCACAGATGGCATGGGCTAAAGCCACCTAATTGGGGCGGGTGAGAGGCTGGACATCGACCCAAGCGGGGCTCGTTGTGGCTGCTTCCTTCCGGATCTGACCAGGTTGGCGAGGCGCTCGCCCGCGCCAACCTCTCACCGTCGATATAGGGCGATTGTTCAGGCCACGCAAGAGGGCGCTAGAACGTCAGTTCAATCTCGAGCCGACCGTCTGGTGTCAGACCGCTCACGCGGTAGGTCTCAAACGGCAGATCTGTCAAAACGTCCTGCGCATTTGGTCCGGTTGAGAAAATGCACCGTGTCCCAGCCGCCGCTGACAGCGTCGTTTGCCCTGTGCGAAGAGCTGCGTAGTCGGGAGGTGTGGCCAGAAATTCCTGCAAGATTGTGCGCGATGTGATTGGCGCCGAAAAGATCGATTTGGCGCTCTTCAATGCCGTCAGATCACCACCACCCGTCGCACGGTAATTGTTCGTCGCTACCACAAAACGATCGGTGTCCTCGACCTGTTTTTCCATGAAGTGCAGGCTCGCCAATCGACCGTTTCCGATGGGGCGGCTTAGATCGTATTTGATGTCTAAATCCGTAAAGTGGTCAAAGTCATATGCGGGATATTGTGGATCTAAGAGAGTTTGCGACGGCGCGTCTGCGTTCAGTGTTGCGAAGATACGTGAGACGTCTTCCACCCAAGATTTGAGTTGCGCGCCGTTCACCTCGACGGCGGCAATCGTGTTGTTGAACACGTAAAGGTCGGCGAGTCCACTATAGGTCAAAGGCCCGTCTGGGACGTCGGTGTAGTAGGTTGATCCGTTGCGGCCCCCGACCTTGGACACGCAGGTGGCTGAAATCAGATGGGCGCCGTCTAAATCACTTGGGGGCAGTGCGGTTCTGATGGCGTCAATTTGGGCTGCGTTGATGACATCAGACAAAGCCGTAGGTCCGAGTGCCGCAAAATAGCTGTGCAGTCGTTTGTCCAAGGTGCTGACTGGGTGCTGCATTCTGCGCGCGGTTTCTTGGTGGATTGAAACCAAAGCTTTTCGAAGGCCCTTGTCGATAGAAGGTGCCCCGCCAGAGGGCGTGTGCCTGAGCGTTGCGGTGCTGTCTGAAACGGTGACCTGACCGGATTTCTCTTGGGCAAGGGTCAAATCAATGACCCCCAAGTCGCGCCCCCAAACGCCGGGTTGAACGGCGGGTTTGGCAAGTTTTTGGGTTGGATCGCCCGCATTAGGAAATTGCAAATGGGTATGGCCGAAAACCACGGCATCTACCCCTTCAAGCGCGGCCAATGCGCGAGCACCATTTTCGCAAAACGGGGAATAGGGCTTGGTCGAGAGGCCGGTATGTGCCAGCGCAATGATCACATCTGCCTTTGCTACACGCAGGCTTTTGATCGTTGATTTTGCCGCTGTTAGCATATCGTCGATTGTCACCCGACCGGAAAGACGCGCGTGATCCCATTTCAGCGTTTGGGGTGGCAGCACCGAAAACACGCCAACCGTCACTGTTTGCCGTGATCCGTCAGAGAATTGCACAGTGCGCCGGATCAACGTCCATGGCTGGAACCGCAAATCGCCATCAATCGTCCGCATATTAGAACATAAAATTGGACATTTCGACTGTGCGACAACGGCGTCTAAATAGCTAAGACCATAGTTGAATTCGTGGTTCCCCAGCCCAACAGCATCATACTTTAGCGTGTTCATGGCCGTCATGATGGGGTTGGGGCTGGCGTCCCCTTCTTGCCACAACGAAACCGCTACGTCGGAAATTGCGCCGCCTTGTAGGAAATCACCGTTGTCCAACAGGATCGACGCGTCCGCTTCAGACCGCGCCTGTTTGATCAATTGTGCCGTTGCTTCGAGACCAATGCCAGCCGTGTCGACGCCGGAAAAATAGTCATGACTCAGGACATGGCCATGAACGTCGGAGGTCGCGAGAATACGCAGACTTCCGGTTGGTGCCATCGAAGATAGGTCGCGCATTCTACAGCCCTCCCCGAATGAGCCTGTTGCGAACCGTTATTAATGATGATTGTCGCGCATGTGTCGAGCGTTTCGTGATGGTCTGTCCGATGAATTAGATTTGCGCCGGTCATTGCAGCGTGGCATGTCACAATCATGAAACACGCACAAACAGTGACATTTGGCGGATCTGGTTTGAATCGCGCCGCCGAATTGCGCGACGATATCGAGACATTGCTTTTGGATCCAACCGCGCGTGCGATCGTTTTGTGGCGCGGTAAACCGATGGTATCGGGGCAAGAGGCCAGACAGCTGGTTCGTTTGGATCTCTCGCATCCGATTGTTGAACACGCGACCGAAGCCCCGATCTTTCTGGGTTTAGAAGATGGCGCACCCCGTTTGGCCTATGATGTTTCGGGTTGGGAGCCCGCGGATCAGGACCTCGGGTCGTTGGGTGAATTCCTAGATCCGTCGGCACAGCATCACCCAAGCGTTCCTGAGGATCATGTGTTTTGCGAGTTACGCGCGATTATGATGCAACTGTCACCACGGGAAGCAGAGCTGGCAGCGACGGCTAAGGCTGTTCAGAATTGGCACGCCTCTCATGGGTTTTGTGCGAAATGTGGCGCCAAATCCGATATCGCGATGTCCGGATGGCAGCGCAATTGCCCGTCATGCGGCGCCCATCATTTCCCGCGCACCGATCCCGTCGTCATCATGCTGATCCTTCATGGAAACTCGGTATTGATGGGGCGGTCCCCCGGTTGGCCAGAAGGAATGTATTCGTTGTTGGCTGGGTTTGTTGAGCCGGGTGAAACGCTCGAGGCGGCTGTACGTCGTGAAGTCGTCGAGGAGGCTGGTATCAAAGTTGGCGAAGTCGGCTATCTGGCGAGCCAGCCGTGGCCGTTTCCTGCATCTTTGATGTTTGGCTGCTGGGGTGAGGCGATATCTCGGGACATCACGATCGACCCTGCCGAAATCGAAGACGCGATCTGGGTCACACGTGAGGAAATGACAGATGTGTTTGCGGGGACCCATCCTGTGATCAAACCGGCACGGCCCGGCGCAATTGCGCATTTTCTTCTATTGAACTGGCTTGCAGATACCCTTGAATAGAGGGACAGTCGCAGCAAAATAATATCACTGAACGATCTCGAGGCGTGGAATATGAACTTTGATCTCAAAGAGGACGTCGCAGCCCCAATTGATGTCCTTTGGGGCGAAGTCACGGATTTTTCCAGTTTTGAACGTTCGATCCTTCGTCGTGGTGCCGATGTAGAGCGGTTGGATCGCAATGCAGAGTATGGCGTTGGGTCTGCTTGGGATCTGTCCTTTTCATTCCGCGGCAAACAGCGGTCCGCGCGTTCAGAGATCGAGAACTTTGACGGTCCGAATGAGTTTCGCGTTGAAAGTGTCTCTAGCGGGATTGAAGTAAGCACAGTTGTTGAACTGGTCGCACTGTCTCGTGGGCGGACCCGTCTGAGCATCGCCATCGAGATTTCGGCGAAAACGCTGTCATCCCGTTTGTTATTGCAGTCGATGAAATTGGCGCGCGGCACTCTGACGAACCGCCTAAAACAACGGCTCGCTGATTTCGCTAAAGATGTAGAAGAACGTCAGCAGCGCAACGCCTGATCACTACATCATTACCGGCGTGATGGATGCGCCGGATAAACACCCAACAACGCGATGTGATCGGTGAAGTAGTCCAGCTCTTCCATCGCGAGTTTGACGTTTTGGTCGTCAGGGTGACCTTCGATTTCTGCATAGAACTGGGTCGCGGTGAATTGACCGTTGACCATATAGCTCTCGAGTTTGGTCATGTTGACGCCGTTCGTCGCAAAGCCGCCCATCGCCTTGTACAAGGCCGCAGGAATGTTCCGCACACGAAAGACAAAGCTGGTGACCATGCCGTGTTTGCCGCGTTTGCTTAGGTCCGGCTCGCGGGCCATTACGACAAAGCGGGTGGTGTTATTGTCGGCGTCCTCGATATTGCGGGCCAGTACGTCCAAGCCGTAGATCGATGCTGCCAGCTCTGACGCCAACGCGGCGGCGGTCATGTCGTCACCTTCAGCCACATCGCGTGCGGCCTTTGCGTTGTCGGAACTGATAGCACCTTTGATCCCGTGCTCACGCAAGAAATGCGAACATTGAGGGAGAATCACAACATGGCCGTGCGCGGTGGTGATTTGATCCAGCGACGCGCCCGGGCGTCCCAACAGGTTGATTTGGACACGCACGAATTCTTCGTCTGTGATGTGCAGACCACTATTGGGTAGGATCGAATGCACGTCGGCGACGCGGCCATAAGTTGAGTTTTCGACCGCAATCATCGCAAGGTCTGCATCCCCTCGGCGCACGGCCTCGACCGCATCGACAAAGGTGTCACAGGGCAGCGGTTCATGGTCGGGACGGGCCGTCACGCAGGCCTGATGGCCGTAGGCGCCCAGCTCGCCTTGGAATGAAATTCTTGCGGTCATTTAAGTCATGTCCCCAGTTCGATGTATTTATATGCGAAAATGCGCGTTTAGTCGCGGCTCTACACCTTGCATGTATAGGGGGGAAGCGGATAGACAGCCGCAAACTTGGATCGGAATGGAACGCGACATGTTCGACACAATGACTTTCACCAAAATCTTGGGCGCAGTTTGCGGCACATTTTTGGTTATGCTTTTGGGCAAATGGGCTGCCGAAGAGATTTATCACGTTGGTGGCCACGGCCACGGCGACCACGAGCAAGCCTATTCGATTGAGGTCGAATCTGATGGCGACGAAGAAATGGTTGAAGAGGCCGTTGATGTGGCCGCTCTCATGGGTTCGGCTGATTTGGCTGCCGGCGAGCAGGTATTTGCACGCAAATGTGCGGCATGCCACGTTCTCGAGGACGGCGTGAACGGCACTGGCCCGCACCTCTACAGTGTTGTTGGCCGCGATATTGGGTCGGTTGATGGCTATGGCTATTCCGGTGCGCTGGTCGCTCAGGCTGATGTTTGGGGCCAAGACGAACTGTTTGGCTTCCTCGAGAGCCCTAAGGGCTGGGCCCCTGGCACAGCGATGGGTTTTTCCGGTCTCGGCAAAGAAGCTGACCGTGTGAACGTGATTGCCTATCTCGAGAGCATCGGCAATTAAATCTGCTGAATTTTCAAGAATTGAGACCGCTCCTGCTTGGGGCGGTCTTTTTGTTTGTGCAACGGGGTGCGAACGTTGTGTTCACGCCGCGATCACAGAATCTCAACTTGAATGTTCGACACTAGGCGTCTTAGCTTCATGTTAAGGGATAATGCACGCCGTGGAGGATCATAAGATGTCAAAACCCAATCATAAGCCAAGCCGCACCCAGTCGCAGGCCAAAGCTGCCAAACGAGATGTGCGAACTGGGATCATGATGCTCTCTGGCGCAGTCTTGGGATTGGGGATGGTCGCGACGCAGGTGTTTGGCGACAGCCACGAAGCCATTATCGAAAGCCACGGGTATTCATTCTTTGGCGAACTCAAATACGACGCTGACTTTACCCACCTTGATTATGTGAACCCAGATGCACCAAAAGGTGGCGAGATCTCGACTTGGGTTCCAGGTACATTTGACAGCTTTAACCCCTACACGCGCAAAGGCCGCTCTGGTGCTTTGGCGAGTGCAGGCACTGAAAACATTTTGACGACCGTCGCGGATGACCCTACTGCGTCGTACTGCCTGTTGTGTTCGACAATGGAATATCCCGAGAGCAAGGATTGGGTGATTTTCAATCTGCGCCCAGAGGCTAAATTTTCAGATGGCTCGCAGTTGACTGCGAATGACATCAAATTCTCATTCGATCTGTTGATGGAGCAGGGATTGCCATCGTTTCGCTCAGCCTTTGGCGGGCAAATCTCGGACGTCGACGTGGTCGATGATTTCACGATCAAGTTCACCTTTACCGAAGATGCGCCGCGCCGCGATGTGATTGAACTGGCGGGCGGCATGCCCGCGTTCTCGCAAAAATGGTACGAAGAAACAGGCGCGCGTCTCGACGAATCGCGGCTGGACCCTGGTTTGGGATCGTCTGCCTATCAGCTTGAAAGCTTTGATATCCCACGGCGCATCATTTACGCACGCAACCCCGACTATTGGGGCGCTGACCTACCAATCAACTTAGGGCGCAGCAACTTTGACCGCATCCGCATTGAATATTTCGCCGATGGGTCGGCCGCCTTTGAGGCATTCAAATCTGGTGCTTATACATTCCGGTCCGAAAACTCGTCCAAGCAGTGGGCAACGGGCTACGAGTTCCCGTCGCTTGAAAAAGGTTGGGTCGTCAAAACCGAATTGGAGAACGGCAGCATGGCAACGAGCCAGTCGTTCGTGTTCAACCTGCGCCGCGAAAAGTTCCAAGACCCACGGGTTCGCGAAGCGATCGGCTTGATGTTCAATTTCGAATGGTCAAACGAGACGCTGTTCTTTGGTCTGTACGAACGGATCAATTCCTTCTGGGAAAATTCAGATATGGCCGCCTTTGGTGCGCCGAGCGAAGGTGAGCTTGCTTTGCTACAGCCGCTGGTCGATCAAGGGTTGATCGATGCGTCGATCTTGACCGCTGATGCGCGTTTGGGGCCGGCATCTTCTGATCGCCAGCTTGATCGTGGCAACCTGCGCCGTGCGTCTGCGTTGTTGGACGAGGCTGGTTGGATCGTTGGTGACGACGGTATGCGCCGCAAAGACGGCGAGCTGCTCGAGGTAGAGTTCCTAGAATCCAGCCCAGCGTTCGACCGTGTGATCAGCCCGTATGTTCAAAACCTCGAGCGTTTGGGCGTCAGAGCGACACTGGACCGCGTGGATTATGCCCAAGCGACAGACCGTGAGCGGTCTTATGACTTTGATATGATCACACACCAGATGCCGATGTCATTCGAACCGGGATCGGGCCTAAAGCAATATTTCGGCTCGGAAGCGGTTAGCGAATCCACACGAAATGCGATGGGTGTAGCTGATCCTGCGGTTGATGCGTTGATCGAGGTGATCATCAACGCCAGCGAACTACAGGAAATGCAAACGGCCGTGACGACCTTGGACCGTGTGTTGCGCCATATGAATTTCTGGGTACCACAGTGGTTCAAGGACAAACACACCGTGGCCTATTATGACATGTACGAGCACCCCGAAGTGTTGCCACCGTTCGCCCGCGGCGAGTTGGATTTTTGGTGGTACAACGCGGAAAAAGGCGAAGCTCTCGAAGCCGCCGGCGCGTTCTAAGCACTAGGGCAGGGGCACACACATGGGCGCGTATATCCTCCGGCGACTGTTGCTGGTTATTCCGACGCTGCTTGGGATCTTGATCATCAACTTTGCGCTGATCCAGTTTGTGCCGGGCGGTCCGGTTGAACAGGTCTTGGCCCAACTTGAGGGCGAGGGGAACGTGTTTGGCGGCATCGATGGGTCTGGCGGAGACGCTGGCATCGAAACCGAAGCTGCTGACGAAAGTGTTGGTCGGCGCGGCCTACCCGATGACTTTATCGCAGAGCTGGAAAAAGAGTTTGGCTTTGACAAACCGCCGCTGGAGCGGTTCCTCAACATGCTGTGGAACTACGTCCGGTTTGATTTCGGAGAGAGCTATTTCCGGTCGATCAGTGTGGTTGATCTGGTCAAGGAAAAGCTGCCTGTTTCAATCAGTCTGGGCCTGTGGTCGACATTGATCGCCTATCTCATCTCGATCCCCTTGGGCATTCGCAAAGCGGTGCGTGACGGGTCGCGGTTCGATACATGGACGTCAGGTGCGATCATCGTGGGCTATGCGATCCCTGGATTTCTGTTTGCCATCCTGCTGTTGGTTTTGTTCGCAGGCGGCTCTTACTACAAGGTTTTCCCATTACGCGGTTTGACCTCGGACAACTTTGAGGACCTGACTGCAATCGGCAAAGTCGCTGACTATTTTTGGCACATCACGCTGCCGGTTCTGGCCTCGTCGATTTCGGGGTTTGCCACGCTGACGTTACTGACAAAGAACTCGTTCCTAGACGAGATCAAAAAGCAATATGTCACAACGGCCAAGGCCAAAGGCCTATCCGAGAAAAAGGTTCTATACGGTCACGTGTTCCGCAACGCGATGTTGATCGTGATCGCGGGCTTCCCGTCGGTCTTTATCGGAATTTTCTTTGGCTCCAGCCTCATAATCGAGACGATCTTCTCGCTCGACGGATTGGGGCGCATGGGCTTTGAGGCGGCGGTTGCTCGCGACTATCCGGTGATCTTTGGCACGCTTTTTGTGTTCGGGATTGTGGGGCTCGTCGTCGGCATTCTGTCTGACCTGATGTATGTGTTTGTCGATCCGCGCATTGATTTCGAGAGGAGAGGATAATGGCCCTGTCCCCGCTAAACCAACGCCGCTGGACCAACTTTAAGCGCAACAAGCGTGCCTTGTGGTCACTGATCATTTTCTCGGTGTTGTTTACGTTGTCACTGTTCGCGGAGTTCATCGCAAACGACAAACCGATCCTTGTCAGCTACCGCGGTGAAATCTATGCGCCAGTGTTCAAATTCTATCCCGAGACGCAGTTCGGTGGCGATTTCCGGACCGAGGCGGTCTATTCAGATCCCGAGGTGCGGTGCTTGATCACGACAGGTGGCAACATCGACTGTTTTGACGAACCCGAGGCGCTGATTGAACAGGCGGATCAGGGTATCGAAACCGGCGATGATTTCCACAAAGGTTGGATGCTCTGGCCTGTCATTCCGTTCAAATACGACACGATTGTGGATGTACGGGGGGTGGCCCCGTCGGCGCCGGACGGCTCGAATTGGTTGGGCACGGATGACACCAAACGGGACGTGTTGGCGCGCGTAATCTACGGCTTTCGATTGTCGATCTTTTATACCTTGCTGGTCACTGGATTTGCGTCCGTTATCGGGATCGCTGTGGGTGCAGCCTCTGGCTATTTCGGCGGCTGGTTCGATTTGATTTCCCAGCGCTTCATCGAGATTTGGACCGGCATACCGTCGCTCTACATCATCATCATTATGTTCGCGATTTTGGGGCGAAGTTTTTGGCTGCTTGTCCTGCTGACCGTGCTCTTTAGCTGGCCAGGATTGGTTGGCGTTGTCAGGGCAGAATTCTTCCGCGCTCGGAACTTTGAATACGTCCGTGCGGCGCGGGCGTTGGGTGTCTCGAACGCGACGATCATGTTCCGCCATATGTTGCCCAACGCAATGGTTGCGACCCTCACGCTGATGCCGTTTCTGATTACGGGTACGATTGCCGGTCTCGCCAGCTTAGATTTCTTGGGCTTTGGTTTACCGTCGTCGGCTCCGTCGTTGGGTGAAATGACATTGCAGGCGAAACAGAACCTTCAGGCACCGTGGCTTGCGTTCACGGCGTTCTTTACCTTTGCGATCATGCTGTCGCTGCTTGTGTTCATCTTTGAGGGTGTGCGCGATGCCTTTGACCCCAGAAAGACCTTTTTATGACCCGCGTTCTGGATGTTCGTGATCTAAACGTCAGCTTTCGCCAAGACGGTCAGACGACCCATGCGGTACGGGGTGTGACCTTCCATGTGAACAAAGGCGAGACTGTCGCATTGGTCGGCGAGAGCGGGTCGGGCAAGTCTGTGACGGCCCTGTCCACGGTTGATCTGCTTGCGGATAGCGCCACGACAACGGGGTCGATCCGCTATGAGGGCGCCGAGATGGTTGGCGCCGCCGAAAGCGAACTGCAACGTGTTCGTGGCAACGACATCAGCTTTATCTTCCAAGAGCCGATGACATCGCTTAACCCGCTGCACACATTGGAAAAGCAACTGCGTGAATCGATCGAGTTGCATCAGGGTTTGCGCGGCGATGCTGTGCGCGACCGCATTGTTGAACTGTTGAACAAGGTTGGCATTCGTGATGCAGAAAAGCGTCTGACCAGCTACCCGCACCAATTATCTGGTGGGCAACGTCAACGGGTCATGATCGCAATGGCATTGGCAAACGGGCCCGATCTCTTGATCGCGGACGAGCCTACGACGGCGCTGGATGTGACCATTCAGGCGCAAATTCTTGATCTGTTGGCCGACCTAAAGGAACGCGAACAGATGAGCCTGCTGTTCATCACACATGACCTGACGATTGTGCGCAAAATTGCGGACCGCGTGTGCGTGATGAAGGACGGCGAGATCGTCGAGCATGGCCCGACCGAAGAGATCTTTGGCAACCCTCAGCACCCCTACACACAGATGTTGCTGTCGGCTGAGGCAGCAGGTCTGCCGGGACCCGTGCCCGAGGACGCGCCTGTCGTGGCCCAGACCGAGAACCTAAAAATCTGGTTCCCCATTCAGGCAGGGTTGTTGCGTCGAACCGTCGACTATGTCCGTGCGGTTAACGACGCGACGCTACAGGTGCGCGCAGGCGAAACGGTTGGCATTGTCGGCGAGAGCGGATCAGGCAAGACGACGCTTGCGCTGGCGATCATGCGGCTGATCCCGTCCGAGGGGCGGATCGTCTTTCTAGGGGATGATATTCATCGGCTGTCGCCCAAGGCGATGCGGCCCAAGCGCAAAGACACACAAATCGTATTCCAAGACCCATACGGGTCGCTTTCGCCGCGTATGACGGTCGAGCAGATCATCGCAGAAGGCTTGACCATTCACGGCACGCGCGACGGTAAAACAACGCGCGAGATGGTGTCAGAAATCATGGTCGAAGTCGGGCTTGATCCCAGCTTGATGCACCGGTATCCGCACGAGTTTTCGGGTGGCCAGCGTCAACGGATCGCGATCGCACGTGCGATGATCTTGCGTCCAAAGCTTGTGGTCTTGGACGAGCCCACATCCGCGTTGGATATGACGGTCCAAGTGCAAATTGTCGAATTACTCCGCGAACTACAGGCCAAGTATCAGCTGGCCTATCTGTTCATTTCCCATGACCTAAAAGTTGTGCGTGCGTTGTCCCACAAGGTTATGGTCATGAAGCAAGGCGACGTTGTCGAGGCAGGAGATGCCGCCCAGATATTTGACGCACCAGAGACCGACTATACCCGTGCGTTGATGACGGCCGCGTTTGAAGGTCACGCCATCGAGGGCGCTGTAGAAGAGTAGGGGGCTGATGCCCGGCTCTGAAGGTTCCAAAACACCGACATTATGGCGCGTAGGTCACGGCCGCATCTTCGAGCCCGTCGATCTGAACGCGGCATGTCTGACCGCGCTTGATCGGGCCAACGCCCGCAGGGGTGCCTGTCATGATGAGGTCGCCGGGATGTAGCGTGACCAACGTCGACAAAAACGCAATGACGTCGGCGACAGGCCAGATCATATCGGACAGGTCAGCGGACTGGGTTGTGACACCGTCCACATCGCAACGAATGCGCGCACCTTCTAGATGGCCCACTTCCGAAACAGGGGCCACGGCGCCAAAGATGGCGGATTGATCAAAGCCTTTGCTCATATCCCATGGACGACGTTTTTTCTTTGCCTGTGCTTGCACATCGCGGCGGGTCAGATCGTTGCCGGTCGAATACCCCCAAACGTGGTCCAGTGCATCTGCGGCATCTATGTTCGCGCCCGACGTTTTGATCAGGACGCACAACTCGGCCTCGTGGTGCAGGTTCTCTGTCGCGACAGGAAATGGCAGCGTCGCTACGCTTGGGACGGCGGCTGTGATCGGTTTTGAGAAAAAGAAGGGCGGTTCCGCGTTTGGATCATGGCCCATTTCGCGCGCATGTTCGGCGTAGTTTCTGCCAACACAAAAAATACGGTGCAGACCGACAAAGGTGTCTGGGCTGGTTGTGGCGAGAGTGATTTCCGTCGAAGGGGGGCGTAGTGCGAGGATGGCCATGGTCAGCTCCTGAATGTTCAAGAGCAGATCATGTTACCCAAGCGCAAAGATCAAGAGGGACCGATCATAAAACAGGTTGTTCCGCGTGCTTGGAGCCTGCGACAGGCAAGATCGGCCATTTCACGGCTCAGACCTGTAAAGTTCGCGTCATAGCCGCTGTTGCGGCGTACAACACGGCGCAACGACCCGTCGAGCGTGCTCATTTCGTTCAGAGCCGTGCGCATCAGCATCCGTTCTGCACCGCGCTGGGAATTGTAACGCCCCACGTTGATCCCCCAATGAGATTCACCACTGGTCGAGACGCGCGTGACAACCTCTTGGACGGGTTGCGCGGGCGCGGCAGGGGCCGCAGGCTGGGCCGTGGCGGTAAGGGTCAAGCTGGCCGGGCGGGCTTGGGGCGTAACTGTTGGGGCCGCGGGGGCCGTTGTCGGTGCAGCAACTGCGACTTCGACGGCCTGTGCCTCTTCGACAGCCTCGAGAATATCAAGCGGGCTGACCAAGAGCTCTGGCGCAGCTGCGGGTGCTTGGATCGGACGGGCATGCGGGCGCGGGCTAGATGTTGGTGCCCGCACGACGCGGATGACCTTACCTGCTGTGCCGGGTGCGTATTCTTGGGTCGGACTTGGGGCTGATCCGCCGTTGCCAGTGTACCGTGGCAAGGATGGTCGACGGAGCGCTGCGCGCGCCGGTGCGCGGGCAAAGCCCATATCGAGAAGTTCGGCAACGCGGTCGTTGCGAGTGGCACTCGATCGACCACCAAAGACGGTCGCAATGACGCGTTCTTGGCCGCGCTCGGCAGATGCTACGAGGTTAAAGCCAGCTGCACGTGTGTAGCCTGTTTTAATGCCATCGGCGCCGCGGTAATTGCCAAGCAATCGACGGTTGGTATTGGCGACTTCACGAACGCCTGCATCAGCAGAACGGCGTGAAAACAAGTTATAATACTGCGGGTAGTCATAAATCATGTGACGTCCGAGGTTCGTCATATCGCGTGCCGTCGACATATGGCCGTTTTCGGTCAAACCATGCGCGTTCTTGAACGTCGTGCGGGACATGCCCATCGCTTCGGCTGTGCGTGTCATGCGGCGTGCGAATGCCGCCTCGGATCCAGAGATGGCAACACCGATTGCGGTGGCCGCGTCATTGGCGGATTTCACCGCAGCGCCACGAATGAGGTAGCGCAGGCGGATTTTTTGACCGGCACGTAGGCCCAATTTTGAGGGGGGCTCGTTTGCAGCGACACGTGGGATCGTAATCATCGTATCCAGTGAGAGTTCACCGCGCTCGACCGCCTGAAAAGCGATGTAGAGCGTCATCATCTTGGTCAAGGATGCGGGATGCAGTCGGGTATCGGCGTTGCGTGAGTGCAAAACCTCACCTGTGCGCGCATCAATAACCATTGCGGCATAGGGGGCTGCTGCCACCCGCACCGGAATGCTCAGGATCACAAATAGAAATAGCCCTATGCGGACGAAATGCATCAGCCGACTTGACACGTCGTTGCCTCGTTTTTAACTGCCTCGCGCCGCCAGATTGTTCTGGCTGACTTTGATTATGATCTAAACGTAGCACAGATGGCTGTTTCGGAAAAACTCTAATTTCAATGGGTTTGTAGTAATTGTTCAAGTGTGCCGGTGCATATCTAGGGGGTTGGGTGATATGGACCGCTAGATCGGCAATTAAGGCAAGAATGTGTCAGAAGTTTAGCGAAATGTGGCAATCAATTGGGGCAAATCCGCAAGTTGGGTGATTTGGTGAAATCTTGGATGGCCCAGCGGGGGCTCGGCGTGTTCGAGCGACCAATTGTAGTCGTGTGGGATATGGGTGGCCCAACCGCCCAATTCGAGCAACGGATGAACGTCTGATTTCAATGAATCTCCGACCATCATGGTTAGGGTTGGGTCTATCCCAAGGCGTGAAAACACAGCGGCATAGGTGTCGGGGGTCTTGTGACTGACAATTTCGACGGCCTCAAAGTGATCGCCAAGCCCTGATTGCGCGATCTTGCGCTCTTGGTCCAACAAATCGCCTTTGGTGATCAGGATCAGGGGGCGATGCTCGGCCAATTCTGCGACTGCGTCGGCCACACCGTCGAACAATTCGATCGGATCGGCCAACATTTGCTGCCCTGCCTCCAAAAGTTCGGCGATGACATCGCCGGTGACGCGTCCTTCGGTGACCCCGATGGCGGTTTCGATCATCGACAGGACGAACCCTTTGACCCCAAAGCCATAGTGCCCAAGATTGCGGAGTTCGGCCTCGAGCAGTCGCGCCTCTAGCGTCTCAATGTCCGCAAAAGGGGCCAAAAGCGCTGCGAATCGCGTTTGGGTCATCTGGAACATACGTTCGGTGTGCCAGAGCGTATCATCCGCATCCAAAGCAATTGTTGTCAGTTTTTCGGCCATTGTTCTCCACTCAAGTCGCACACCCTCTTTTCTTGTGGGGTACGGCCCCTATATACGTCGACAAAGGACAGCCAAACAGGGCGAACCATGCGCGTAGATCAAATCATGATGGCAGACGATCCCGGAGGAGACGACAGCGATGTCGGGCTCGCCGTTGAGACGCGCCCCAAGACCAAGCGCCCGCCCCTGTATAAGGTTATGATCCTCAACGATGACTACACCCCGATGGAGTTCGTGGTCATGGTGCTCGAGCGGTTCTTTGGGATGAACCATGCACAATCGTTCGAGCTGATGTTGACGGTTCACAAAAAGGGGCTGGCTGTTGTTGGTGTGTTTTCATACGAGATTGCCGAAACCAAAGTCGCCCAAGTGATGGACTTTGCGCAGCAGCATCAGCACCCGTTGCAATGCACGATGGAAAAAGAATAGGGCGCGCCCTGATCCTATGACAGTTTCCCGACTGACCCTCGCCGCCGATGATGGCCTGATCGCGATCCCCAGCAGCGGGACGATTGCGGTCTATCGACCTGACGCAGCCCTAGACCTGTCGGCTTTGCCGCGTGACCGGACCATCGTTGTCCATAGCTTCCGCCCCATTCATGATCTGTGGAAAGGGCGCGGTTGGACCGTTGCCGCACAAGACGCGCCTGAGGCTACGATGTCGATTGTGGCCTTGCCGCGATCCAAGGCTCACGCACGTGCCATGATTGCTGAGGCCTGCGCTAAAACGGATGGCGTCGTTGTGGTTGACGGTCAAAAGACCGAAGGCATCGACAGTCTCTACAAGGACGTGCGCAAGCGCGTGTCGGTCGTTGCGACTTTGACCAAGGCGCATGGCCGCCTGTTCGCCTTTACGGCGTCCGATGGTTTCGGGGATTGGGCAGATGCCCCAACAAAGGTTGAAGAATTCACCACCAAACCGGGTGTGTTTTCTGCTGAAAAGCTAGACCAAGGATCCAAGGCGCTGGTCGCGGCGCTGCCTGATAAGCTGCCCAAGCAGGTGGCCGATCTGGGGGCCGGCTGGGGGTATTTGTCCCAACGTATTCTAGCGATCCAAGGGATCGAGACTTTGGATTTGGTCGAGGCAGAAGAACGTGCGCTGGATTGCGCGCGGTTGAATGTCACCGATCCACGTGCACGGTTCCATTGGGAAGATGCGACAACACATGCCCCGTCAGAGCCCTATCAGATGGTTGTTATGAACCCGCCGTTTCATACCGGCCGCAGTGGCGATCCCGATATTGGCCGTGGGTTCATCATGGCTGCTGCGCGCATGTTGACCCCGCAGGGGCGTTTGCTGATGGTCGCAAACCGGCACCTGCCATACGAGGCCGTTCTATCCGAACGGTTCAAGGTTGTGGACGAGCTAGGCGGCACACCAGGCTTTAAGGTGCTGATGGCGTCACGACCCTCTCGCGTCAAAGGCTGACTTGGCGTAGTCTGCCGCGAGCACGATACTAGGAAAACAATCATGTCCTTTTCGATTTCTGGGAAAACCGCGATTGTGACGGGTGCCGCGAATGGCGTCGGTCTCGCGATTGGTCGGCATTTTGTCGATGGCGGCGCCAATGTGATGTTCGCGGATATGGACGAGGCTGGCCTGAGCAAAGAACTGGGCGAAGCCGTCGAGGACGAAGGCAATGTGCGCATGTTTGCGGGCGACCTGCGGCAAAAACTGACGATCGCCAATTTGTTGTCAGCAACGATCGATGCCTTTGATCAGGTGGATATTCTGGTGAACGCCAGCCGTCAGGTGATGATGTCCGATCCGTTGGATCCCGAAGGCGACAATGTCGAAAAGATGTTGCAGCAAAATCTGATGACATCCCTGCGGTTGTCCCAAGCGATCTCGAAGCGCATGATTAAACAGGCCGAGGGTCGCGAAGAGGGGCCGGTCGGCTCTATCATCAATCTCAGCTCGATCGCGGCGCGCCGGACCTCGCCGGAAATGTTGGCCTATTCGGTCAGCTCTGCGGCGTTGGACCAAATGACCCGCTCCATGGCCGTGGCCTTGGCGTCTGAACGGATTCGCGTAAACGCCGTCGCCTTTGGCAGCGTGATGAGCGCCAGCCTTCAAGGTGCATTGCAGGCAAACACGGATTTTCGTGATGACATCATCGACCACACGCCGCTCGCGCGGATTGCGAGCCCCGGTGAAGTGTCAGACGCGGTTCAGTACCTCGCTTCGGACGCGTCAAACTTTGTCACCGGACAAATCATCACCGTGGACGGTGGCCGAACACTCCTAGATCCTGTGAGCGCCGCTGCACACTAGCTTTCGGGATAAGTCGCCTGACATTGCCTGACTTCGGCATTTGCCTCGGCGCGGGCGCGGTCCACGCGGTCCAGCATTGAATCCAGCTTTTCCTGTTCGGCATTCAGGTCAATCGCGCGTGGGACGCGGGTCGTATAGGTTTCGGCCTCGGAACACGTCTGTGTCACCTCTTCGCCGCTCTCGGTTGTCGCGGTGCACAGGTAGGTCCGCTCGCGCACCTGTTGAACGCGATCCACGGCGAATCCTCGTTCCACATTTCTTTTGGTCTCAACAATCAACCGCTTCAGCGTTCGGACCTCTTTGGTCACTTGAGAAATGCAACGTTCCTGTTCTGTGGCGCAGGCCATGAGAATCAAGGGGCGGCGAGCAAAGCGTGGCGCATGTGGGGCTCCAAATTTCCGTATCAGATTGGCGATAACACAGTCGCACTGTCTAAATAACGGTGCTAAAAACTGTCAATAATCGAGGACATTACACATGACCGACATGTTATCCGATAACAAAGCCCGCGCCGCCCAATGGTTCCGTGAATTGCGGGATCAGATCGTAGCGCGTTTTGTTGAATTTGAAAACACACAGGTCGCTGGACCCTTTGTAGATCAGCCGGTTGGCGCGTTCGAAGTGACCGCAACAACCCGCACGTCTGATGATGGATCAGACGCAGGCGGCGGCGAGATGAGCGTCATGCGTGGTGGCCGCGTGTTTGAAAAAGTCGGTGTGAACATCTCGACGGTCTACGGAACTCTGGCACCCCGCGCACAGGCTGCTATGGCCGCGCGCAAGGGTATTCCTGGCATGGTAGACGATCCACGGTTCTGGGCGTCGGGCATCAGCCTCGTTGCGCATATGCAAAACCCCCATGTTCCAGCAGTTCATATGAATACGCGAATGTTCTGGACCCCGCATGCATGGTGGTTTGGCGGGGGATCCGATTTAAACCCGTGTTTGGAATATGACGACGACACCGCCCATTTTCATGCCACGCAAAAAGAGCACCTCGATCCGCATGGTGCCGATCTATATCCGCGGCTCAAAGAATGGGCAGACGAATATTTCTATATTCTGCACCGCCACCGCGCCCGTGGGGTTGGTGGTATCTTTATGGATGATCATTGCACCGGAGATTGGGAGGCAGATTTTGCCCTGACACAAGACATTGGGCGCGCTTTTCTGCCAGCTTACGCTCCGCTGGTTGAGAAACGCCGCAACGATCCGTGGGGTGACGAGGAAAAGCACGCACAACTGGTTCATCGCGGTCTCTATGCCGAATATAATTTGGTCTATGATCGCGGGACCAAGTTCGGTCTTGAAACCGGTCACGATGCGAATGCGGTCTTGATGAGCCTGCCGCCTCTGGCCAAATGGGTTTAGGCCCGTCCTGACGGCCGCGCTGCCCTAGCGGGCTTCGCGGACCGTATCGATCATCAGTTGCACATTCTCTGGATCGGCATCTGGTGTGATTCCGTGGCCGAGGTTGAAAATATGTGGCCCACCTTTGAACGCATCAACAATGCGGCGTGTCTCGGACACCAGTGCATCGCCGCCTGTGACCATGTGGCTAGATTTCAGATTGCCCTGAATACAACCGTCGACCTGCACGTGTTTGGCAGCCCATTCAGCGGTCACTCCATCGTCTAACGCCACACAGTCGGCGCCTGTCGCGGCATGAAGACCGACGTAAGCCTCGCCCGCGCCACGCGGGAAGGCGATGATTGGAACGCCGGGATGCTTGGCCTTGAGGGCCGCGATGATTTTGATCGCTGGTGCAATCGCAAAATCTTGGAAATCTTGTGCGGACAATGATCCTGCCCAGCTGTCAAAGATTTTGACGACTTCGGCGCCAGCCTCGATCTGGGCCGACATATAATTAATCGTGGCGTCCGTGATGAGATCAAGCAGGGCAACAAAGACCTCGCGATTCTCGTTCTTGAGCGCATGTGCGGGACCTTGGTCTGGGGTCCCTTGGCCCGCGATCATGTAGGTGGCGACTGTCCAAGGAGCGCCAGCAAAACCGATCAGCGTCGTTTCAGATGGCAGTTCACGCGACAGGATGCGCACCGTTTCATAGACAGGCGACAGGTGGTAGTGGATGTCGGTCGCTGGCTTTAGTTTCTTGAGATCGTCGGCGGATGTGACTGTCGATAAACGGGGACCTTCGCCCGTGACGAACCATAGATCGGCACCCAAAGCCTGAGGTATCAGCAAAATATCGGCAAAGAGAATCGCCGCATCAAACCCGTAGCGGCGAATAGGCTGCAGCGTGACCTCGGCGGCAAGCTCGGGATTGTAGCACAGCGACAGAAAATCACCGGCTTGGGCTCGTGTCGCGCGATATTCGGGCAAATAGCGGCCCGCCTGACGCATCATCCAAATGGGAGGTGTGGGAAGTGTTTCGCCTGCAAGAGCCCGTAGGATGGTCTTGGTCATAATGTCGTCCTCTTGATCGATTTCTTTCTACTTATCGAACGCAACAACAGTTGTCTGATTTTTCTGACAGGACTAAACATGTTGTTATGACGCTTACTCTCCCCACTCCGCAGAGCCCCCTAAATATTGGCACCCGTGGGTCGCCATTGGCCCTAGCACAAGCATATGAGACACGCGCGCGACTTAGCGCCGCGTTCGATTTGCCGTCCGAGGCATTCACGATCGTAGTGATCAAAACGACTGGCGACAGGATCATTGATCGCCCTCTCAAGGAAATTGGGGGCAAGGGGTTGTTCACCCGCGAGATCGAGGACGCGATGTTGCAAGGCGATATCGACATTGCTGTCCACTCGATGAAGGACATGCCCGTGTTGCAGCCGGATGGTTTGCTAATCGACACATACCTGCCGCGTGAAGACAACCGTGATGCGTTCATTGCACTTGATGGGAGCGGACTAAAGGATTTGGCAGAGGGCGCGACTGTCGGAACATCCAGTTTGCGTCGCCATGCACAGCTGATGAATCGCCGTCCCGACCTGAACATCGTCGAGTTCCGTGGCAATTTGCAAACCCGTCTCAAGAAGTTGGGCGATGGCGTTGCCGAGGCGACATTCCTCGCCATGGCAGGTCTCAACCGGCTGAAAATGGACGACGTGCCACGAACCGCGATTGAAACCGACGACATGCTGCCAGCGGTTGCCCAAGGTGCGATTGGGATCGAACGCCGCGCTGACGATAGCCGGATGGCCGAAATGCTCGAAGCGATCCACGACGGCCCAACCGGCCAACGGCTCGCGGCCGAACGCGCGTTTCTCAAAGCACTCGATGGGTCCTGCGAGACGCCAATTGCTGGTCTTGCCGAACTGAATGGCGGCATATTGTATTTGCGCGGTGAAGTGTTGCGGGTTGATGGTTCTGACACCGTCTATGACGCGGCCAGCGGCCCGATCGAAGACGGCGCAGAAATGGGCCGCGTGATGGCGGCTAAATTGCTGGCAGAGGCTGGCGAAGGTTTCTTTGACTGGCGCTAGGCTGGTGGGATCACCTTGCCAGGATTCAAGATATTATGTGGATCAAGCGCCGTCTTGATTTGCCGCATTGTGGCCAGTGCGACCCTGTCCTTGCGACGTGCCATCGACGCCAGTTTCGAAAGACCGATTCCATGCTCGGCCGAAAAGCTGCCGCCCAATTGACGTGTCAGGTCTTCGACAGTTTCGACGATCTTATCCTTGAGCGCTGCATCGCGTGAGCTGGGGTAGATGGTGTAGTGAATATTTCCGTCACCTAAATGGCTGATCGAAATATCCGTAGCGCCCGCATCCACGGCTTGGACCATACCCGT
This sequence comes from Thalassobium sp. R2A62, assembly GCF_000161835.1. Lineage (GTDB taxonomy): Bacteria > Pseudomonadota > Alphaproteobacteria > Rhodobacterales > Rhodobacteraceae > Thalassobium. The sequence goes on along the minus strand of NZ_GG697169.2, from coordinate 1,883,879 downwards.
TGCGCGGTCCAAGAAGGACGCGACTTGGTCTAAGGGAACCGCAATGTCGTTGTTGATGATCGGATCATAGTGCAGCACGACCTCGGCTGCAGCCTCGCGGCGCGCCCACATTTCGACCCGTTGCGCCTCGTTTTGGGCTACAACTGCGTCGACAAGACGGCCTGTTTCAAACTCTTCCGCGAGAACGGTTTCCAGCGCCTCGATGATTGGCACTACACCATTTTCGTCAGGTGTGGCATCTCGTTTCGCCGTCGCAGCCACTTCGATCATCACGGTGATTGGATGATCGGTTTCAAACGGCGCGCGGGCGTCAGGAAACTTGGCCATATGCATGTCGATGTAGGCCTTTGGCATGAATTCAAAGGCTTCTACCGTGCCACCTGTTGCGGATTGCACAGCATTCAAAACCGATAGGGCTGCAGACATGTTGGCAGGTGCAATCATTGCGGTTGCATAGGCACGCGGTTTCGGAACCAAACGCAACACAGCCGCTGTGATGATCCCAAGCGTGCCCTCGGCGCCGATCACCAAATCACGCAGGTTAAGACCAGAGTTGTCTTTGTGCAGTTCGCTCATCAAATCCATGATCTGACCGTCGGCCATGACCACCTCTAGCCCAAGACATTGCTCGCGTGTGTTGCCGTAGCGCACAACGTTTGAACCGCCAGCATTTGTGGACAGAATTCCGCCAATTTGCGCTGACCCTTTGGCACCAAATGTGACCGGAAAAATCAGGTCATGTTCGTCAGCGGCATCATGGATTGCAGATAGGATGACCCCAGCCTCGACGATCGCGACTTGTGCATCGGGCTTGATGGTCCGGACACGGTTTAGTCGTTCCAGCGAGAGCATCAGCGCACCTTCGGCATAGGTGCCACCAGCAAGACCGGTGTTGCCTGAAACAGGAACAACCGGTGTCTTGGTCGAATGGGCCAGCGCCATGATCGCGCTGACCTCTTGGGTGTTTGCAGGGCGGACGACGGCGATCGGATTGGACTTATAGGTCCCAATCCAATCGGTGCTCCACTTGTTCATATCGCTGCCGGTTACGACCTGCGCCGCACCCACAACGCCACTTAGCTGTTCGATCAGTGTCATGTATCCCTCTTTTGCCGGCGACTAAAAGGGATTGCAGCGCCGATTGCTAGGACTGTTTGCAGCCTACGATCGCATCGGCACCTGCGCGCAACATGTCACCATAGAGATCGGCACCCAAGGGGAGGGTGCTACCCAAAATGTCAAACATGTTGGATGTCACATCACGGCCTTCGAACACTGTCGCAATCAGGCGGGTGTCAAACTGCGGCTCAGTCAGGACACAGGCAATGCCGTCCCCTTCGATATGTTCGCGCAGTTCTGTCAGGTGGGCCGCACTTGGTTGATCTGCATCGCTGTCGAGCAAAGCACCTCCGTTAGACAGGCCGTAGTGGTTGGTGAAGTAGGTAAACGCGTCGTGGTATGTGATGAACGGGACGTCCTGAACAGGCGCCAGTGTCGCGGCCAATTGGTCGTTCAACGCGATCAAATCGGCCTTGGCCACGGATGCGTTTGCCGCATAGGTCGCTGCGTTTTCGGGGGTCTGTTTCTGAGAGATGCAGAACAATTTCATCCAGCCACGCGACCGCATTAATCGGGTCTAGCCATGCGTGCGCATCAATGTTGTGGCTCTCTTCCTCTTTATCATCGTGCTCATCGTGCTCATCGTGCTCATCGTCATGATCGTCATGATCGTCATGATCGTCATGTTCGTCGTCGTGTTCGTCATGCTCATCCGCGTGCTCGTCTTCATGAGCGCCGTGGCTGTGATCATGGCCGCCTTCAATTGCTTCGGGGGCATCGAGTTCTAGTAGGATAATCGATGTGGCATCTGGTGCTAGCTTTGGAATGCTATCGTCCAAAAATGGTGTCAGGCCTGAGCCGATCCAGACAACGATGTCGGAATCTTGCAATGCTTGTGCTTGGGATGGGCGCATTGCCGCGTCATGCGGCGAAATGCCTTGGGCCAACAGAAGCGTCGGCGCGCCGAGGTCTCCCATGACCATGCTGACCAACGACGCGACTGGCGCGATGTCAGCCGAGACATTTGGAACATCAGCAGATGCGATGGTAGGGACGAGAGCGAAAGGAAGGAGGGCAGAGCGCATGATTCACTATATGAAATATTGTAACAGTCGGCGGTCTGATATAAGGTATGTTATAACATATTATCCCATGGCTAGGAAATTTGATGGCTGCCACTGGATTCCAAACCCACGATCATAATCAATGCGTATCCTCGGCGGTTGCTGAAGCCCAAGTGCAATGCGCCGAACTCAAGCTACAACTGACCCCTGTCCGGTTGCGCGTGCTCGAGATTTTGCTGTCAGAGCACAACGCATTGGGTGCCTATGATATCCTTGCAATCCTTGGTGCCGAGGGTTTGGGGTCTCAACCACCTGTAGCCTACCGCGCATTGGATTTTCTCGTGGCCAATGGGTTTGCTCACAAGATTGAGCGTTTGAATGCCTATGTCGCCTGCGCCCATCCGGGCGAGGCTCATGCACCTGCGTTTATGATTTGCCGTAGCTGTGACGCGGTGGCCGAAGCAAGCGAGCCGATCGAGAATGGTCCGCTAGAACACGCAGCAGTAGCAGCAAGTTTTGAAATCAAGCGCACCGTTCTCGAGGTCGAAGGCCTATGCCCAGCTGCAAAGATGACAAACAATGACCGGTCTTCTTTCAGCCAAAGGGCTAACCGTCATTCTTGGGGGGCACACGGCGCTCAGGAATGTCGATTTTGTTATTTCAAAAGGTGAAATCGTGGCTGTTGTTGGCCCGAACGGTTCGGGAAAAACAACATTGATCAGGGCACTCGTCGGTGCAGTGCAACCATCGTCCGGCACGATCGTCAAGGACGCGAACCTGCGCATTGGCTACGTTCCACAGCGGCTCACGATTGACCCAACTCTCCCCATGACTGTCGGCCGCTTTCTTAATCTGCCAACGCGACGGTCTAAATCCGAAGTGCAAGACGCACTCGAGAATGCAGGGGTCGGGGGAATTTCTAAACGGCAGATGACTGCGCTCTCTGGGGGGCAGTTTCAACGCGTCCTCTTGGCCCGTGCGGTTCTTGAAAAACCCCATCTGTTGATTTTGGACGAACCGACGACAGGTTTGGATCAACCAGGGTCCGCAGACTTTTACCGCCAGATCGAAGAGGTGCGCAGCAACTTGAACTGTGCCGTTCTGATGGTCAGCCACGAACTGCATGTTGTGATGAGCGCATCTGACCGTGTCGTTTGCCTGAACGGGCATGTGTGTTGTCACGGGACACCGGACATCTTCGCTTCGGCACCAGAATATCGCGCCCTGTTCGGCAGCGGCACCCAAGGAGCGCTGGCGCTCTACCGGCACGACCATGATCACCACCACAATCACGATGAATGCGACCACTAATGTTTGATGATTTTCAATTCCGCGCCATCCTTGCTGGGGTTGGTGTTGCGATTGCCGCTGCACCTCTTGGATGTTTTGTCGTCTGGCGGCGTATGGCCTATTTCGGCGATGCGACAGCAAACGCGGCGATCCTCGGGGTCGCATTGTCATTGGCGCTTTCGGTTTCGGTGTTTGCAGGGGCTCTAACGATTGCCTTTTTTATGGCGTTGACGGTGAACGCGCTCTCAGGACGTGGGTTTGCAATGGACACGTTGCTCGGGGTTATGGCGCATTTGGCGCTCGCCTTTGGTCTCGTGGCTGTGTCGTTCATTCAAGGTGTTCGGCTTGATCTGATGGCCTACCTCTTTGGCGACATTCTTGCTGTGGGGCGTGTTGATCTGGCCGTTATCTGGGGTGGTGCACTGTCTGTGTTTGCGCTTCTGGCTTGGTGGTGGACGGCCCTATTAACGGCAACGCTTAACCCTGATCTGGCCCATGCCAGTGGTTTTAATCCCAAACGCGAACAACTGATCCTGACGCTCTGTCTGGCGGTTGTCGTAGCGGTCGCGATCAAAGTGGTCGGTGTGTTGTTGATCGCCGCCCTGTTGATCATTCCGGCGGCCGCGGCACGACCTATCAGCACCTCGCCCGAACGCATGGCCGCCACGGCAGGCGTGATCGGAGTGGGCTCAGCCATCGGCGGGCTTCATATGTCATTGTGGTACGACACGCCGGCAGGCCCCAGCATCGTCTGTGTCGCGACGGTGATGTTCATCGTGACCAATCTGATTGGAACGGCGCGCGGCATTGGTGCCTAGGCGGGCATAAAAAAGGCCCCCACCATCTCAGGCGGGGGCCCAATTGATCTAAACGGGATCGCTTAGTCCATTTCTTGTGGCAGAACGAGGTTCAGCACGATTGCGACGATCGCAGTCGGGGCCACCGCAGATGTTGCCAGTGTCTTAACAACACCTGGCAGGTACTGGACAGCGCTTGGAACCAGGTTGAGACCCAGACCAGCAGCGAGCGATACCGCGATGATGATCATGTTCCGACGGTTCATTTTGACCTCGGTCAACATGTTCAGACCAGCCGCAGCCACCATACCAAACATCACGATCACACCACCGCCCAGAACGGGCAGAGGCATAGATGCGATGATCGCGCCGATTTTCGGGATCAGACCACAGACGATCATGATCAGACCAGCAACTGTGACAACGTGACGGCTCATGACGCCTGTCATTCCGACGATGCCAACGTTCTGGCTGAACGATGTGTTCGGCAGACCGCCAAAGACGCCAGCAACTGCTGTGCCCAGACCGTCGGCGTATGTTGCGCCTGCGATCTCTTTGTCAGTCGCGTCACGACCTGCGCCGGCTTTGGTTGTGGCCGATGCGTCGCCCACAGTTTCAATCGCCGAAACGATCGAGACCAAGGTGACAGCAATCACTGCACCGAGGCTGAATTCAAAGCCGTATGGCAGAGGCTTGATCGATGTGACCCATGCGGCTTTGCCGACGGCACCAAAGTTCACCATGCCCAGCGCGAATGCCAGTGCGTAACCGGCAAGCAGGCCGATCAGGATTGCAGCGTTCGAGACGAACCCTTTGGTGAAGAACTTCACCAACAAGGACACGATCACAACGGTCAGAGCGACCGACCAGTGCATCAACGAGCCAAAGCTTTCAGCTTCCATCTGGAATGTCGCTGCGCCACCCGCTGCGTATTTGATCGCAACTGGCATGAGGTACAGACCAATGGCCAAAATGACCAAGCCTGTGATCAGTGGTGGGAACAAGAAACGCAGGTTCTGGATCACAGCACCCAACAGGAAGTGGATTGCACCACCGATGATACAAGCGGTCAGTGCTACGCCCAAACCTTGGGTCGCGGCGATACCGGCCAGAACACCAACAAACGCAAAGGATGTACCCTGCATGATTGGCAGACGCGCGCCGACAGGGCCCACACCGACGGTTTGAAACAGCGTTGCGATACCAGCAAACAACATCGCCATCTGGATCAGATAGATCTGCTCGGGGCCGCCAAAGGCGAGGCCAGCAGCACCAGCAACGATGATGGATGGTGTGACGTTAGAGGCGAACATCGCCAATACGTGTTGTAGGCCCAGAGGCACTGTTTGCCCCATGGGGGGTGTTGTGTTGGGGTCTGAATAAGCACCCAGATTTGTGTCAGTCATTGTCTTTCCCTCGTTGGTCTTTCGAATTTGCCCCCGACACGTGTCGGCCGGTTTGGGCGGTTACGGTTGGATCGATAGTGGTGTCTCCAACCAATGCTCTTCCAAATTGGGAGTGTCTCCAATTCGGTCGATTACAGCAAACAATCCGGGCGCATGTAGCGGGGTTAGAACCCCATGCCAGACGTTGCGATGATAATTTACGCCTTGGCCCGCCGCAGTGATGAAGGCTTGGACATCATCAGGACGACCATCCTTGTCAGATGCGACGATCACCAAAAACGGATGCTCGGTCATTGGCACAAAGGCTTGGCTGCCTTCGGGGTGCCGCTCCATCAGATCAAGCGTAAAGGGCAAGCTGCGGGGTTCTGCGTCAAATAGGCTGATCCCCGCGCGACCATCGGGGCCAAAGTCCATCTCGGCCTGATCGTGGAACCGCCCGCACAAACCTTGGTTGATGATCTTGTCAGGGCTGCCCGCGCATTCAAGAACCTCCCCGAACGGGGCAAAGGCGTCGCGGGTCAGAGGTTGGCACTGGATCATTTCAGCACCAAATCAGGATGCCGGTTTACATCCTTATACAACAGATAGCGAAACGGTTCGTCGCTGGTCGCAACACAGGCCTGCGGACAGTAAGCACGCAACCACATAAAATCGCCCGGACCGACCTCGACCCAGTCTGTGTTCAGCAGGTACCGTGCGGTGCCCTGCAAAACATAAAGCCCGTGTTCCATGATGTGGGTCTCGGCAAATGGGATCAGTCCGCCCTGTTCAAAGGTCACGATATTGACGTGCATGTCGTGGCGCAGGTCATCTGGATCGGCAAAGCGCGTGGTCGCCCATTTGCCTGTATCTGGCATAGGTGTCGGCGGTGTGTCTGCATCCGACGTGATAATCGCATCGGGTTCAGTGACACCAACAGCCGGTTGCCACCGTTTGCGAACCCAGTGAAATTGAAGCGGCTCTGCGGCGTTGTTTTTGACAGACCAGACCGCGCTGGGCGGGACATAGGCATAGCCACCCGCGGTTAACATGTGCGCGGTGCCATCAATGACTAGGGTCATCTCGCCTGTCGCGATAAAGATGCCAGCCTCGGCGCCTGCGTCCGGTTCAGGTGCGTCACTGCCGCCGCCTGGTGCGACTTCTACCGCGTATTGGGCAAAGGTTTCGGCAAACCCTGTCATCGGTCGTGCAATGATCCACGCGCGTGTGTCGGTCCAGCCGGGCAGCACGCTGGTCACGATATCGCGCATCGTGTTTGCGGGGATAAATGCATAGGCGGTCGTGAACACGGCTTTACCGTCGGGCATCACATGCTGGCCGGGTAGACCGCCGGGTGGGAACGCATAAGTCATGGAAGCAGATCCTTGAGACGGTGCAGACCAATACGGGTCACTTGATAACAGGCTTGGTCAAACTCGACCGCCGTATCGTTGTCGATGCGGGTGTGGAACGCCTTCATGATCGACGCTTTGGTATGGTCGCGCACTGCAATGATGAACGGGAACCCATGCTTGGCGACATAGGTAGCGTTCAGCTCTTGGAATGTTGTGCGTTCTTCATCCGTCAGGGCATCCAGCCCTGCGCTGGCCTGTTCTGTCGTGCTCTCGGCTGTCAGCCGTTTCGCCTCGGCCAATTTGCCCGCCAAATCCGGGTGTGCGGTCAGAACTGCCAAACGTTTGTCGTGATCCGAGCCGCGAAACACTGTCGCCATCGCCCCAGCGAGACCCGCGGCTGTGTCATGCACTTGACCGAGTTCACTGGCATAGGCGGCCTGTGCCACCCACGGGGAATGCTCGTAAATGCTGCCGTACGCCGCCACGAATGCGTCTTCTTGCATCTCAGAGGGGCGACCGTAATGAACGGGTGGGTGGGTCTTGGCCCAATGCTCGGCGATCTCTTGGCGCGTGGCGAACCAAACCCCGTCGTGGCCGCTTGCGTGCTCTAGGAACCGTTTGAGCGCTTGGACACGGCCGGGCCGCCCTATCAGGCGGCAATGCAGCCCGATCGACATCATTTTGGGTGCGTCATCGCCTTCGGAATATAGCGCATCAAAGGTATCACGCAGATACGCCTCGAATTGATCACCAGAGTTGAAGCCTTGTGGCGTGGCAAACCGCATGTCGTTGCAGTCCAACGTATAGGGCACGACCAATTGGTCTTGGTCGCCATGACGTGTCCAGTAGGGCAGATCATCGGCATAGCTGTCTGCGCACCAATCAAATCCGCCTTCTTCTGCGACCAGCCGCAGCGTGTTTTCTGAACAGCGCCCCGTGTACCAACCGGTCGGACGCTTGCCTGTGACTTGGGTATGCAGCTCGACGGCGCGTTTGATATGCGCACGCTCGTCTTCGGGCGCGTAATCTTTGTATTCGATCCACTTCAATCCGTGGCTGGCGATGTCCCAACCTGCGTCTTGCATTGCAGCGACTTGTTCGGGGGATCGGGCGAGCGCCTCGGCGACGCCATAAACGGTCACAGGTGTATTCTGCAGCAAACGGTGCAAACGCCAGAAACCTGCGCGCGCGCCGTATTCATAGATGGATTCCATGTTCCAGTGCCGCTGATCCGGCCACGCCGCAGCGCCGACGATTTCGGACAAAAACGCCTCGGACGCTGCATCGCCGTGCAAAACGTTGTTCTCGCCACCTTCTTCGTAGTTGATGACGATTTGAACAGCAATTTTGGCGCCGTTTGGCCAGCTGGCATGCGGCGGCTTGGCCCCATGCCCAATCATATCGCGTGGATAGCGTTTCATTTTAGCTCTGTCCCAGTTCCCGCAAGAAGTTTACATCAAAACGACAGAGGCGACGCATAAAAAATGAGCGCAGCCCAGATTTTGTGGCCAACAGGTCGAATTTGGGACATGGATGGCGCAAATAGACGCTAGGGTCAGGCGAGGGAGAACACGAGATGGCACAAGGCTATTTGACGACACATGTTTTGGACACCGCGCGGGGTATTCCGGCAGCGGGATTGAGAATCGAACTCTTTTCTCTAAGCCGTGGCGCACGCACGTCCATTCGCAGTTTGGTCACCAATGATGATGGGCGAACCGACAGCCACATCCTGCCTGCTGATGAATTTGACACTGGCGAATATGAACTGGTTTTTCATGCGGGCGACTATCTTGATGCCACCGGCACACCTGCCGAAGACCCGCGTTTTCTGAACGTTATCCCAATTCGTTTCGGGATTTCGGATATCGACAGCCATTACCATGTGCCGTTGTTGCTCTCGCCGTTCGGCTATTCAACGTATCGCGGCAGCTAAGGAGACCAGCAGATGTTTGACGCAGCACTCTTGATGGAATGGCTCGAATTCGCCGTGCGGTGGCTACATGTCATCACCGCGGTCGCATGGATCGGGTCGTCGTTCTATTTCATTGCATTGGATTTGGGTTTGCACCGTGATCGCAACCTTGCCTCTGGTGCGGATGGCGAAGAATGGCAGGTCCATGGTGGTGGTTTTTACCACGTCCAGAAATACCTCGTCGCACCCGAGAAAATGCCTGACGATCTAGTTTGGTTCAAATGGGAGAGCTATTCCACATGGCTCTCGGGTTTTGCGATGCTCATCCTCGTTTACTACCTCGGGGCTGAATTCTATTTGATCGATCCAAACGTCCTCGACATCTCGGCATGGCAGGGGGTTTTGATCTCACTGGCATCGCTGGCCTTTGGCTGGGTGGTGTATGATCAGATCTGTAAATCCAAGTTTGGCGACGACAACACACGTTTGATGTTGCTGCTCTATGTGATCCTCGTTGCGATGGCGTATTTCTACACATCCGTGTTTTCGGGTCGCGCAGCCTTGCTTCATCTGGGTGCGTTCACTGCGTCCATCATGTCGGCCAACGTGTTCTTTATCATCATGCCGAACCAGCGGATCGTCGTTGCCGATCTTAAGGCGGGCCGGACCCCTGATGCGAAATACGGAAAGATCGCCAAACAGCGCAGCACTCATAACAACTATCTGACGCTGCCCGTGATTTTCCTGATGCTGTCCAACCACTATCCCCTGTCGTTCGGCACTGAATACAACTGGATCATCGCCAGCCTTGTCTTTTTGATGGGTGTTACGATCCGGCATTATTTCAACACGATGCATGCGCGTCAGGGCGACGCTCATTGGACATGGGGTGCGACGATTGTCATCTTCTTGATCATCGCGTGGTTGTCGTCTTTGTCGCCGTCCACCCGTTCGGATGTGGCTATGGCCACACCCGGTGTTGAGCGGTTGATGGCGTCTGATGGTTTTGACGAAGTGCACGGAATTGTTCGGGGACGTTGTGCGATGTGCCATGCCCAAGAACCCGTTTGGGAAGGCCTGTATTGGGCCCCCAAAGGTGTGCTGCTGGAAACACCTGAGCAGGTCGCCGCCGCCGCGAAATCGGTCTATTTCCAAGCGGGCCTGAGCCATGCAATGCCGCCCGCGAACCTGTCGCGGATCACCCAAGACGAACGGGATGTGATCGTCGCGTGGTACCGCGCAGCGCGCTAGTCTTCCTTGGCAAAGGTATAGCGGGACAACTGCAAATACGGCTCACCTGCACCTAGGTCGATGCTGGGAAACGACCGGTGGTTCGGTGCATCTGGCCAGCTCTGAGGCTCAATCGCGAGGGCCGCTTTGTTGACGAACCCGTGGTTGTCGGTGTCACGCCCGTCATAGATTTGCAGCCCGCATTCCGTGGTCGACACGGTCATGCTGACACCGGATTGCCCGCGCAGCCACGCCACATCGCGCAGCGTTTGGCGACGATCCGACAAAACCCAATTGTGATCAAAGTGATGCGTATCGGGCACCAATCGCGTCTCTTGGCGTAGGTCAAAAATGGTCCCATCGACCGGTGCAATCTCACCTGTCGGTATGCCTTCGTCCGTGGTGGGCAGCATCGCATCAGCCGCAACCTGCATGCTGTGCCCCTCGAACGGCCCATGACCGTTCAGGTTCCAATACCCATGATGGGCGATGTTCATCACTGTCTGTTCGTCACTGATGGCCTTGATTGTCATGGTCAGTGTGGCGTCTTCGATCTGGTAGATCACCGCAAATTCGCGGTTGCCCGGTAGACCACAAACGCCGTCGCCCAATCGCAGTTTAAGCGTGACGGAATGATCCGAATAGTCGGCGATGTCCCAGACCTGTTTGTGCAATCCACGCGAACCACTGTGCAGGCTGTGACGGCGATCTTGGTTCGCCTCTAGCCGGTGCTCTAACCCGTCAATTTCAACTTTGGCACCCGCGATACGGTTCACGATGGGCCCGATCACAGTGCCATAGTACTGCATCTTGTCCTCGTAGTCGGCCAAGGATTGCGTGCCCAGTGTCAGGTTGTGATCAACCCCGTTCATATGAACCGATTGCAGGATCGCCCCATAGGTCAGGACGGAAATCCGCAAGGTTCCATTGTCGAGGGTGATCTGGCCCACGTCTTGGCCGTTCATCGTTGTTCCAAATGGGGTGAGCTGCATCAAAGTGACTCCCATAGAATATCCGCCGGCGGCACGGTGCGTCCCTGATAGGTGACGGGTTCAGGCGCATAGTTGATCCAGAACCGGTGGCTCGCACAGTCTCTGATCCGCAAACCGTCCGGTAAATCGTGCGCATCGACCCCTTGGGCAATGGCCGCGTCACGGACAATCTGGAAATAGGTGTCTTGGTCCGGCCAGCCCGCGAGATAGCACAGGTTGCCATGCTGCATGATGGCCGATTTTCCGTCTGTCGTTTCGTGGGTGACGTCCGCACCACCTTCGAGATGTTCGAACCAATGCACCATATGTCCGCCGCTTTTGAGCGGGATCGCTTCGGTTGGTGGCAGGCTTTCGGCCAGCGCGACGGTCACATCCAGTCCGGCCAAATTTGGACCCATCGGAGATGTGATCGATAGCTCGTCGGTTTTGGTGCCACTTCGTGGGCCGATCAACGCGGTCGCCTTGGTGTGCGCCAGCGCGGTACGAAGCGTATCGTGTATCGTCATTAAACCCGGTGCAAGAACAACGCTGTAGCCGCTCAGGTCTGTGGTGTCTGGTGGCAATATATCGACCGACAGACCTGCACGCCGCGCCGCACGGTAGGCGGCAAAGGCCAATCGAAATCCGTCAAAATCTGCCCCTTGGGGTTGGGCGTTCCAGCCCCAACAGCTTTCGTAGTCAAAGATCAACGCGGCTTGGGCCTGGCCCTCGGACACATCCGGCAGGGTTTCTATTTCACGGGCGACCTGTGCGGCTTCTGCCAATGCGGGGGCCGCTTCGCTGTCAGGACGCAATAGACCTGCATGCATCTGCTCTTGGGCAAACGGCGCCTGACGCCAGCGGAAATAGCATACGGTTTCGGCCCCGTGGGCAAAGGCCTCCCATGCCCAAAGGCGGGCCATGCCCGGCAGTGGGGCAGGGTTGTAAGGTGCCCAATTCACCGGACCGGGTTGTTGCTCCATGATCCACCAACGGCCTTTGCCAACTGTGCGGTATAGATCGTGGTGAAATGCCTGCAGGTCAGGATCGCCTTGGCGCAGATAGCGTTGCTTGTGCTCTGGTGTCGCCTCCAACCGGTCACTGAGGAACCCGATCGGGTAGCTGTCCCACGATGCGATATCCAGATCGGCACCGACCTTGTAATGATCAAACGACGTCTCGCGCCCCATGTAGTTGTGGATCAATGGCGCGTCCGTGTTGGCACGCAAAACATTGGCCTGAACCTTGTTGAACGCGACGACCTGATCGGACGAATACCGCGCAAATGCCAACAAATGCGGATGGTTGGGTTCGGTCACGGTCAGGTTTGGCAAATCAATCTGATCAAACGTGCCGTATTCCATCGACCAAAACACATTGCCCCATGCCCTATTTAGCGCATCGGTCGATTGATAGCGCTGTGCCAGCCAATCGCGAAATCCTGTGCGCGCCGCCTCTGAGTAGGACAGCGTGGTGTCATGGCAGGCGTATTCGTTGTCAGTCTGCCACGCGGCGATATGTGGATTGCGGCCATAGCGCTGTGCCATCAGTTGGGTGATGCGGCGGCTCTCTTCGCGGTAGCCAAGGTGGCTAAAGCAATAGTGCCTGCGCGATCCGAATTTGCGGGCATGACCATTGTCATCCACCGCCAACATGTCGGGGTGTTTGTCCAGCATCCAGCGGGGCGGTGTCGCAGTCGGAGTGCCCATGATGATTTGCAAACCTGCACGTCCAAGAACGTCGACCGCACGGTCCAACCAATCCCATTTAAGCTGTCCAGGTTTGGGTTCAATCCGGCTCCATGCAAATTCGCCGATGCGAACCCATGACAGGCCAGTCTCGACCATACGCTTGGCGTCTTCGGCCCACTGATCTTCGGGCCAATGTTCGGGGTAATAACAGACGCCTAGCGTTCGTTTCATAGCGGTCTACCTAAAGATTTTTGGACCCCTACAGGATCACTTGGTGTTCTTTTTGCCCCTTGGCGACATCGGTTTGGACCCATGTTTTGCCTTGGTCTACACCCTCAATGCCACCTTCGGCGGCTGAGGTGCAATAAAGCGTTGTGAAATCATCACCGCCAAAGGCTGGGCATGATGTTTGATCCGCGCCAAACGAGATTGCGCGCTGGAATGTGCCATTGGTGTCATAACAGGCGACGCGCCCCGCGCCCCATTGAGCGTTCCAAAAACAGCCAGCCGCATCGATCACAGCCCCGTCAGCGCCAAACTTCTCGCCCCTTAAATCGAGCCAAACCTCGGCATCGCCTTTGGGCCATCCGTCTTTTTGATCGAGCGGTTGCCGCATGACCCTGCCATCAAGGGTGTCCGTGAAATAGGCATAGAGGGCGTCAGGTGAAAAGCAGATCGCATTGCTGATCGTTATGTTTCCATAGAGCTGACGCAGCTCACCGCGGTAATACCGGTAGATCGCTCCAACTTTGGCTTCGGCGGATTTACCCATGGTTCCGATCCAGAACCCGCCAAAGGGGTCTACCCGACCGTCATTTGACCGTGTCAGAGGGTTGTCTGCATCAAAAGGCATCAGATGTGTATGTGTCTTGGTTGTGACGTCGAGAAGGCGCAGATCTGTTTCGGTCGCAACCAATAGCTGCGCGTCATCAATCCAGCCTGCCGCCGAGGCGTAGCCATCAAACGCAACCGAATGGCGGGTGTCGCCAGCGCGCCAGAACAGGGTCTTGCCCAAGATGTCGAACCAGAACAATTGATTGCGGGTCGGATGCCACAGTGGGCCTTCGCCCAATTGGCAGACCGTATCGTCAAAAATCATTGGGTGGCCGCGTCATAGGCCGCGACAATGTCGGCCGCTGTCTGTGCAACTTCGTCAACCGTGCGACCGGGTTTGTAGATCGCCGAGCCTATGCCAAAGCCGTCAGCGCTGGCGTTCATCCATTCGGCAAAGTTATCTGCGCCTGCGCCACCAACGGCGTAGACCTGAGTGCCTTTGGGCAACACGGCTCGCAGGGCTTTCAAGCCCTGTGGTCCCATCATCTCGGCTGGAAAAATCTTGAGCCCGTCAGCCCCGTTCTTGAGCGCGGCAAACGCTTCGGTCGGGGTGAAAACACCGGGCCAACTGTTCATGCCCAACGCTTTGGTCTTGGCGATCACATCCGCGTCCATATTGGGTGAGACAATCAATGTGCCGCCGGCAGCGTAGACCGCTTGCACGTCTTCGACAGTCAGGACAGTCCCGGCGCCAATTTCGGCACGGTGCCCGTGGGCCGCGACCATCGCCGCAATCGATGAAAACGGATCAGGGGAATTCAACGGCACCTCGATACGGGTAATACCCGCGTCAATAATAGCACCGCACATGTCGGTGGCCTCGGATGGGGTCACGCCGCGCAAAATTGCAATCAGGGATCTCATGGGGCTCTCCTACGAGGCAGCATTCAATTGGGAATAAGCGCGGTTTAGACCCGCCAAAACAAAGCGGCTGCCGTCAGCGAGGGTCGCGGGCACGCCTTGGGCCGACAACGCCTGACCATAAAGGCGCGAAATCTCGCCCGCGCCAATGATCGCTACGTTCTGACCGAGCCAATAGGGGCGCGCTGCGGCCAGTTCGGCACCGACCAATAGCCCAGAGAGACGAGATCGCGCTGCAGTGCCAGCAAGGTCAGTCAACAAATCTTCGGCGCGCAACGAAAACAGACGGGCGGCCAACCGCTCGGGCTTGGCCATCGCATCATCAACTGCCGCGAGGTAGGCGTAATTATCCCAGCCCACGGGCGAGATTGTATGGCGCAAGACGGTTTTGTCGCTGATGACCGAAAATAGCTCACCAGTCATGAAGGTCTGGAAAGAGACGATCTCTCCGGCGCTGACTTGGACCCACTTGGTGTGTGTGCCGGGCAGGCAAATGACACCGTCCCAGTTTTCATTCAACGCAAGAAAACCTGCGATCTGTGTTTCTTCGCCGCGCATCACGTCACTTGGGGTGTTCTGCTTGATGCCGGGTATCACGCGCACATCCAAGAGATCTGATTTGGTCGGCGCGGACACCAGACCCTCGGGGCAGACAGGGCAGGGTACTGTGGCATAGGGGGCCTCAACCCAACCTTGGCGTGATCCGACCATGCCGCAGCACAAAACGGTCAGTACACGGTCCGTCATCCACGGGCCGATGACCTCTAGCAATGCATCTTCGAATTGATCAGGGGCCAAGACGCCCATGCCGTTCTTGGATGCAGCCGCGGCGCGCTCGGTTCCAGAGGCCGACATGCACCACGCGCGCATGTTTGACGTGCCCCAATCAACGGCGACCCAATCTGCGGTGATTATATTTGCATCCATGACCAAACTCCGATCAACCGGTTACGACAACGCCGCCATCAATGACAAGAGCTTGGCCTGTCATGGCTTTGGACGTTTTCGAGGCGAGAAACAGAACTCCATCAATCATATCTTGGGGATCAAGCGGCTTTTTGAGGCACTGGCGATCTAGATGAGCGGCCAAGCCGTCTTCTGTCACCCACATGTCCTTTTGCTTTTGCGTGAGCACCCAACCGGGGGCAAGCGCGTTGACACGTATATTGTCTGGCCCAAATTCACGTGCCAACGACCGTGTCATCCCGTTGATGCCTGAATTCGCTGTTGTGTAGAGAGGGTAGCCCGCGTTGCCCATCATATAGCTGATGGACGAGAAATTGATGATCGATCCATGACCGGCCTTTTGCATCTGTGGCAAAACGGCTTGGCAGGCAAAGAAGTAGGCCTTGAGATTGATGGCCATCATCCAGTCCCAAAAGTCGCTGTCGACGTCCTCGGTGCTGTGACGTTTGTCGTTTGCAGCATTGTTGACCAAAGCCGTGATAGGACCATGCAGATCGGCGGCCTCGTTGATGGTGTCGTGCAAACGGTCCACGTCTGTGATGTCGCACTGCATGAAATGCGGACGACGACCGTGCTTGGCCTCCATCTCGTCACAGAATTCGGTGGCATCTGACCGACCAACAAACGCAACGTTGGCGCCTTGTTCTAGAAAGCCGTCAGTCAGGCTCGCCCCAATGCCCGACCCGCCGCCGGTGATATAGACCGAGGCGCCGTCGAGGTCATGAAATGTTGCGGTCTTGGTCATCGGATGGCTCCTGTTGGATGCATCATAGCTGCTCTCCTTGGAGAACCCACATGGTTTCTGGGAACGACCACGGCAAGGTAACCCCTTGCGTCATCAGCCACGCGCCCGAGACCTCGATCGGTCCTTCCTTGAGCGCTGGAGTGCTGCGCGATAGCGCCGGTGGTGCGATATTGTCGCGGTTCACCAATGTCACGCGGTACCGCGCGTCAGCATCAAGTCCGGTCAGTCGCAGGGGCCGTGGTACAATTTGCGCCGAGGTCGCAGCCTTGCCCGCAAAGACCACAAATTTGCTGCCGTCTCGTGCGGATTGTTGTTCGGCGATAACGGCGGGATCGGCTGAATCGAGCCGCAGAATATCCGCAGGGATCATCCAGTCGCGGTTGTGCTTCCACCAGCTTGTGACTTCGCGCAGCACGGATTCTTCGCGCTCGTCCAATTCACGCGGATCCATTTCAAAACCCATGTGTCGCTGTGCGGCGACCCAAGCGCGGAAACTGATGCCGAGTGTGCGACCAGACGTATGGCATTTGCGTGGACCGACGTGACTGCCAGTCACAGCCAGCGGCAGGAACAACGCCGCGTTGTGCTGCATCTTAAGCCGCTCTAGCGCGTCGTTGCTGTCGGACAGCCACACCCGTTGGGTGCGTTGCAGAATACCGAAATCAATGCGCCCACCGCCTGATGCGCAGCTTTCGATTTCCACATTTGGGAAATCAGCACGCAACCGGTCAATCAGGGCATAGGACCCACGTGTTTGCGCCGCATCGGGCACAGGCAGAACGCGGTTATGATCCCATTTGATATAGTCGATCTCGTGCGCTGACAGGATCGCGGCCATCCGGTCGTAAATAAAATCACGAACCTCTGGCATCGCCATGTTCAGCGCCTTTTGCTGACGCCCTAGCGTTTGATCCTCTGACCCCAGCGCCCAATCGGGATGTGCACGGTGCAGGTTGGATTCAGGATTAATCATTTCTGGCTCAAACCAGATGCCAAAGGTCATGCCCTCGGCATGCACGTGGTCGATCAGTGGGCCCAAACCGTCGGGATATTTGCGCGGGTCGACTTCCCAATCCGACAACGATGTCGTGTCGTCATCGCGTCTGCCAAACCATCCATCATCCAAGACGAACCGTTCCGCACCCAGATTGGCCGCGCGGCTTGCGATGTCCTTTAGGATTGGCAGCTTGTGATCGAAATAGACTGCTTCCCAGCAGTTATAATGCACAGGGCGCGGTGTGTCCGGCTTGGGCCATGTCACGATCCGGTCGCGCAGGTGGCGTTGGAACGCCGTGGCGCAGCCGTTCAGACCAGTGCCGGAATAGGTGATATACAAAGGCGCCGTTTTAAACTCGTTCGCGGGTGCCGTTTCCATACCTGCGGCATGACCCCATTGAATTTGTCGCCGGCCATCAGGCAGCTCTTCTGCAATCATCTTGTGACCGCCGGACCAACCATAGTGAAATGCGTAGGCCTCGCCTTGGGTGTTGGTGGCGCCCGTGCAGGGAACGATCAAACCCGGGAAATGTTCGTGACCCGTGCGCCCCGTGCGGTTTTCGCGAAACCGCATGCCGGATGACCAAGCTGTCCGGTTGATTTGGAATTCTCCGCACCACCGGCCAGACACATCGATCATTTCGTCTGATTGCTGTGGCCCCGGCAAAACCGGAGCCGCGAGCCAATGCAAATGCACAGGCCGCGTGGCGCGCAACGTTGTTTCACAGATGATGATGTGGGTCTCTGGATCGGACGCAAAATGTGTGACCAAGGTCAACCCATTGGCTTCGTCATCAAAGGTCAACGTCAGATCGCTGCCATTCTCGGCCTTTGTGAAACAGAACTTGGGCAGCAATGGCGTGCCGTCCGTATCCCGTACGATCAATCCGGGTTGACCAGGAAAGGTGCGGCTGGCCTCTGGGCAAATGCTCAGATCGGGGTTTGCATCCAACATGCCGCCCGTCACATCCAAAGCGTGAGCTGCATGCACCGTGTCTAGGTTTTCGCCCTGCGGAAGCGGGGCGCCCCAGTAAACTACTTCGGGCAAACGGTCCCCACGGGCCCCCAACACAAGTGTCTGGCGGCCACAATCCAATCTCCAAGTTTTCATTACTTCACAGCGCCCAGTGTTAGTCCGGCAATAAAATGCTTTTGCATCAAGAAGAACATCGCAACAGGGGGCAGGGCCGCCACAATCGAGCCTGCGCTCATCAAGTGGTAGGCTGCACGATACTGCGAGTTAAACTCGGTGATGCCAGCGGTGACAGGCTGGGCGCCCGGTCCTTGGGTTAGGACAACGGCCCAGAAATAGTCGTTCCAGATAAAGGTAAAGATCAGCACGGCAAGTGCGGCTAAAGCTGGCTTCATCAATGGAAGAACAACATACCAGAAAATGCGCCATTCTGCGATGCCTTCGACACGGGCTGCTTCGATCAACTGAAACGGCAGCGCGCGGATAAAGTTACGCATGAACAACGTGCAGAACCCTGTCTGAAACGCCACGTGGAACAGAACGAGGCCCAGTTTGGTGTCATAAAGGTTCAGGTTGATGGTCAGGTCACGAACCGGAACCATTAGAATTTGGAACGGCACAAAGTTACCCGCAATGAACATAAAGAAGATCAGCAGGTTGCCTTTGAAGCGGTACACGCCCAGCGCAAAGCCCGCCATGCAGGACAACGCGACGGCGCCGATCACGGTGGGGATTGTGATGAACAGCGAGTTCATCAAATACCGCGGCATGTTTGATTCAAAGAAGACTTTGCCGTAGTTGCTGAAGAACTCAAAAGACGAGGGCAGGCCCCAGTAATTGCCGTTTGTGAAATCGGCATCGGGTTTAATGCTGAACATCGCCACAGCGATCAATGGCAGCAGCCAAATGACCAACATGATTGGGAGCAATGTCTGATAGCCAATTTGCCATTCGCGCGAGGTCTTTGCGATCGGGGTCGGAAACATCTTAGTTAGCTCCCTTTTCGTCGCGCCACATCGAGTACAAGAAGTAGACGATGAAGCCGAGCATGATGAAGAAAAGAACGACGGCGATAGCTGCGCCATATCCCATGCGGAAACCGAACTCTGAGAGCGATTCCTCGAACATGTAGAATGACAGGACACGTGTCGATCCGAATGGTCCGCCATTGGTCATTACGCTGATTAAATCGAACGAGCGCAACGCGCCAATGATGGTCACAACAAACGCGATGAAGGTTGCAGGCTTGAGTTGGGGCAGAATGACATACCACAGCATCTTGGAACCTTTGGCCCCGTCGAGACGCGCGGCTTCTACTTGCTCTGGGTCAACTGCGTTCAATCCGGTTAGGTAGAGGATCATGCAATAGGCAGTCTGCGGCCACAGACCCGCAGCGATAATGCCATAGGTCGCCATGGTGGGGTCGCCGAGGATGTTGACCGGCTCTGCGCCAAATACCGCAAGAACTGCATTCAACAGACCTTCGCGTGGGAGGTAGAGCCACGAGAATACGAGACCCACAACAACCTGAGAAATCACAAAGGGGAAAAAAAACAGCGATTTATAGAGCCGGATGCCACGGACTGTCTGGTTCAGGAACAGCGCGATGAACAAACCCATCGGGATCGCGAGCAGATACAGCACCAGCCATTTGAGGTTGTTCCAGAACGATGTCTCGAACTTGCGATCCATTCTTTGATCACCCAGACCCAAGAGCCGCTCGTAATTGGCCATACCAACCCATGTCTTTTCTCCCAGACCGTCCCATTGGTGGAACGAAATCCAGAAACTCTGGCAAATCGGCATGATGACGTAGGCCGCAAAGAACAACATTGCAGGCAGCAAAAACAGCCACGGCGTAATCGCAATCTCGTTACGATTGTACCATCCGCGGTTCGCGGTGGACGCATTCGTTGTGACAGATGACATGTTTGCCTCCCTTGCGGTCAACACATTCGAAAACTCTGCCCGAGCTTGCGGATGGGTTGAGCGGAAAACGCGCCCCTCGATGATATCACCGAGGGGCGCGCAATGTCATACCTTACTGGTAGATACGATCACGTGCTTCTTCCAGACGCTCAAGGATATCATCGAGGTTGTCTGGGAAGACCATGAATTCTTGCAGGCCTTCCATACCAACCGATGCCATTTCCGCAGGGAAATCACGGTCGAAGAACTGAGCAACGCCACCTTGTGCGTTTGTCGACAGCATCTCAAAGCCCTGCTCAAGGAATTCGTCTGCGTCAACGCTCGAATCAGCGTTCACAGGCAACTGACCCAGAGCATCGCCTGAGTTGATTGCCGTCTGAACATCAGCCGACGCTACGAATGAAAGGAACGCTCTTGCGTTGTCTTTGTTCTCCGCGCCTGACGGGATGTGGAACGTGTCGGTTGGCGCATCTTCGCCCTGCGGGACGTCGGCGATGGTTGGGAACTGATAAAAGTCAATCTGTGTATCGTCCAGACCAGCATCACGCAATGGTGCAACCACAAAGTTACCCATGAGGTAAGCTGTGGCTTCGCCGTCTGTCATGAAGGTCAGAGCTTCCTGCCAAGAGTACGACTGGTGGTCAGCAACGTAGCCGCCCATGTCGATGATTTTGCGCCAGTTTGCGAATGTTTCGCGAACTCGGTCGTCAGTCCAAGATACTTCACCGCGTGCCAGCTCCATGTGGAAGTCAAAGCCGTTCGTACGCATGTTGAGGTAGTCGAACCAACCGCCAGCAGTCCAAAGGAACTTGGTGCCGATTGCATAACAAGCGCGACCCGAGTCCACGATGACCTGACAGTTTGCCAGCTCTTCGTCGAATGTTGTCGGCTCGGTCAGACCGAGTTCGTTAAAGATGTCTTCGCGGTAGTACATGCCCCACTGGTAGTATGTGTAGGGGACGCCCCACTGCTTACCGTCGAGTGTCATCGCGCCTTTGACAGCGTCGAGACCTGGCAGGTCGCCGCCATCGTACATGTCAGACACGTCTTCAAACAGACCGGCCTCAACGTATGGACCCATGCGGTTCGCCGCATACCAGTTCACAACGTCAGGTGCGTTCGCGCCCAATACGTTACGGATCTGTGTCTTCCAAGCTTCACGGTCAACGATGGTCAACTCGATGTTCAGATCAGGGTTCATTTCCTGGAAATCTGCAACGAGGCCTTCCATCACTGCGCGCGGCGCAGGGTTCGACATGTCAGATGTGATCTTCAAGTCGCCAGTCAGCGGTGTCGCGTGACTAGCAGCAAATGCGGCTGTGCCCATAACGGCAGCAGTCGCCAACGACGCAACGGTCGTCTTAAAAATGGAACGCATTGGTGTCCTCCCTAGGTGCTTCCATAACATAAATCCGGTTCCAAATAATGAAACTTGGTTTTGGATATTGAAATCATAACCGCGACTCGCCTATGGTTGTCAACAGCGGGGATGCGAATTACGACCAGAAAACGCAATTTGCAGGATACCCCACAGAAAGGATTTCATATGGCTGGCTCTGGTGACGGAACAGTGGGCAAAGCATTGGATGTATTGGATCAAGTTGCTGCTTTCGGCCGCCCTGTGCGGTTCTCAGAATTGCTCGAAAGCTCGCCTTTTCCCAAGGCGACACTTTACCGATTCGTTCAGACCCTCACGAGTCAGCGAATGCTTAACTTTGACCCTGATCGGCAAACGTACGCACCGGGTGTGCGACTCGTTCGGCTTGCTCATGCGGCTTGGGACCAGTCATCGTTGGCCCCAGTAGCACGGCCCTACATCGAAGCGTTAAGCCAAGCGGTTGGCGAAACTGTGCACCTCGCACAGATGGATCACGCCCAAGTTTTGTACGTCGACAAACGCAACGCGCGCGAGCCTTTGGCGATGTATTCCCAAGCGGGCAAAGTTGGCCCCGCTTATTGCACAGGCGTTGGCAAAGCGATGATGGCCTTTATGGACGAGACTGCATTGGCACCTGTCATTGCGCAACAATCGTTTCACAAATTTACCGACAACACGCTGACAACCGAGGCGGACCTGCGCAACGAATTGGCCGAGATCCGCGAGCACGGGTATGGGTTTGACCGCGAAGAGCATGAGCCTGGCATCATTTGTGTCTCGATGCCGATCCTGACCCGCCGTGGCCGTGTTCTGGGCGCGCTGTCTGTGACCAGCTCAACGGGGCGCACCAACCTCGCAAGTCTTGAGAAACTGGTCCCGCAACTGCGAGAAGCCTCACAAAAGATTTCGGAAGAGGCCCAAGACTGGCGTTTTCCCGATCAGACAAAATCCAACGAAATCAGCACTTAACCCACAGGGGAGCCATCCATGTCTGGCGTAAAACTGAACCAACTCATTAAACGCTACGGCGATGTTCAGGTCATCCACGGGATTGACCTTGAGATCGAAGACGGCGAGTTCTGCGTTTTTGTCGGGCCATCGGGCTGCGGCAAATCCACCTTGTTGCGCATGGTCGCAGGCCTTGAGGAAACCACCGAAGGTCAGATCATGATTGGGCCACGGGACGTCACAACAATGGATCCCAGCCAGCGCGGTGTCGCGATGGTGTTCCAAACCTACGCGCTCTACCCGCACATGACGGTGAAAGAGAACATGGGCTTTGGTCTCAAGATGAATGGCCACCCCAAAGCGGTCATTGACGAAAAGGTCGCCGAGGCGACCCGCATTCTCAAACTCGAGGACTATTTGTCGCGTAAACCAGCGGCCCTGTCCGGTGGCCAACGCCAGCGGGTTTCGATTGGGCGCGCGATTGTCCGTGGCCCCGAAGTTTTCTTGTTCGACGAACCACTGTCTAACCTTGATGCCGAGCTACGTGTTGAAATGCGTGTCGAGATCGCGCGCCTGCACAAAGAGATTGGCGCAACCATGATCTATGTGACCCATGATCAGGTCGAGGCGATGACGCTCGCCGACAAAATCGTCGTGCTCAAGGGTGGCTATATCGCCCAGGTAGGTGCACCGATGGACCTGTACCGTGACCCTGACAACAAATTCGTGGCTGGTTTCATTGGGTCGCCTGCGATGAATTTCCTCGATGGCACCTCGACAGGGGCCAAGGCCGAAATTCCAGCATTGGGCAAAACGGTTCGGATGCCAAAAACGGACAAGGGACGCGCCGTGGTCATGGGGCTGCGACCCGAACACATCGGCGTCGATCCCAAGGGCAAGACCCACACGGTCGAGCTGATCGAATCGCTGGGTGGCGTATCTTACGCTTATCTCGTGTCTGAAACGGGTGAAAAACTGATCGTAGAAGAGCGTGGCGATGTCCGTTCTGCCGAAGGTGACAACGTTGGCCTGACCTTTGAGAACGAGCGTCTGTATTTCTTTGATGCCGACACCGAAGAGCGCATCCGCTAAACCTGCGTCTCAATGAACCAAGTGGGCGGTCCGATTGGGCCGCCCTTTTTGAGTCTACATCTCGTTGGAACGGGCAATCAAATCGACGCCCATTTGGTGAAACAGATCGCCATAATCCAGTGTCACCCAGTTTTCGATAATTCGCGCATCTTCGATACGGTAGAAATCCATCACTCTCAGTGTCAGGGGCTGACCCGTCGCTTTGACCCCTAGATAGTCGCCCTGAAAGGTCATGGTCATGGATGGCCAGCCTGACACGGCCGCGTAATTGCCATCGCCGATCCGGCAGAAGTGATTGCCGCCCTTACGATCTGGAAAGGCGCGCAAGAAATCGCTGCGGTGATCTTTGACGAACCCTTCCCACCGAAAGTTCGAACCGACACCCGCAGGCCCGTACCACATCATCATGTCGTGCCACGTCCCGTCTTGGCCTGTCTGTCCTTTGGATGCGCTGGTTTCGGGATCAAATACATGCAAATCGCCCAGCATCCGCTGGACAATGTTCAGGCTGGTTTCGCCATCGCCAACGGTTGGACATAGCCCGTCCTGTGTGGCTGGAGCGGGAAACATCACTTCGGTTCCGATACTGGGTAACGGCAACCGGCCGGTCTGGTGCATCAAGTCGGGCAAATCAAAGATGATTTTGGCCTCTGTAGTCTGACCATTTTCGATACGGTAGAATTCACCCGCACGCAAAAATGCGACCTTGTGGGACGGGGCCAGCCCAAACAAAGCGGCGTTGAAGTTGCCAACATAATGGGTGATCGCCGCACACCATTGCCCCCCTTGGTCGCGAGTATTGTCTCCACCGATAAACAGAATATCGCGCCGATGAACGTGATCTAGGGCCGTCCTAAGAGGTTCGATAAATCCGGATACGATCTGTGCGCGGCCGACCAGTTGATTCACTGGCCAAGCCAGATCCCAGTGCGAATCTGTTGACAGCATTTGGTCTGCAACGCTCGGATCTGACAAAAGAGCCGCCAAGGCACTTCGGGTTTTTGTCCTAAAATCATGCATTTGTTACCTGCCTTTGTTGAACTTTGAAAATTCTATGAAAAAACACTTGGCAAAGGGAGCCTTCCAAGTCTAGCTTTTTTGCACACGTTTGCAAAATCTGCAGGCGACGATTGTTGGGGGGATAAGACTTGGCCGAAATTCAGCTGCGCAATGTGTCAAAACGTTGGGGGTCATTTGTTGGGGTTGAAGATTTCAACCTGACGATCGAGGATCAGGAATTTCTTGTGCTGTTGGGCCCGTCGGGCTGTGGCAAGACGACGACCATGCGGATGATTGCCGGTCTTGAAGATGTCACCGAGGGCGACGTCATCGTGGACGGTGTTCGGGTGAATGATCTCGAACCCAAAGACCGCGACATCTCGATGGTGTTCCAGAGCTACGGCCTCTACCCAAACATGAACGTCTACGACAATATCAAGTTCCCTCTCAAAGTCCGCAAAGTTCCCGCGTCCGAGCACGACGAACGTGTGATGCGGGCAGCCGCAATGGTCGAGCTTGAACCCTTCTTGCACCGCAAACCAGCCGAGCTGTCTGGTGGTCAACGCCAGCGTGTGGCTTTGGCACGCGCGATTGTGCGTGAGCCGAACGTATTCTTGATGGACGAGCCGCTGTCGAACCTCGACGCCAAGTTGCGTGTCTCGACCCGTGCTCAGATCAAAAACCTCAGCCACGAACTGAAGGTCACAACCGTTTACGTCACCCATGACCAGATCGAAGCGATGACACTGGCCGACCGTGTGGTCATCATGAAGTCCGGTGTTGTCCAGCAGGTGGGCACACCCGTTGATATTTACGACGAGCCAGCGAACACTTTTGTCGCCAGCTTTATCGGCTCGCCTGCGATGAACCTGATGAACGGCACGCTCAATGGCGGCACCTTCACCGGTGACAATGTCGAGATCACGGGGCTGAACGGTCCTGACGGTCCGATCACGCTGGGGTTCCGTGCAGAAGACGCGGAGGTCGCGAGCAAAACCTCGCAGATCAATGCACCCGTCTACACCATGGAGCTGCTGGGCGACGCGACGATGATCACCGTCAAAGCAGGCGGTGCCATGGTCGCTGTCAAAGCACACAAAGAATACCGCGCCGAAATCGGAGAACCTGTGTCTCTGACGGTGCCAGGAGAAATCTGTCACTTGTTTGATGCTCAGACTGGGGACCGATTGGTGGGTTAAACCACCAAACAATGGTCTCGAAGAACGGGACTGAAAACCAACGGTGCGGGCTTGCAAGGCGCATCGTAATCTTAGGGAGAACAAGATGTTTTTGAAGAAAATTGCAATCGCGACCGCCGTGTCGTTGATGGGCACAACAGCGATGGCTGCTGCATGTCCTGACGCAGGCCGCGTCAGCATCGTTGGTAACGAATTCCCAGCGATCCAAACAATCGGTGCAGGCGCATCGGCTTGTACGGGCGGTTCTGTGGAAGTGTCGACAAACCTGACGGCAGACCACCAGACAATCAACTTGCCTGGCATGATCTCGTCGCCAGCCGAATACACATCTGCGATCATCGCGAACTCGTCCATCGTGGCGTTGATGAACGACGACGTCATCCGCCCACTTGGCGATCTGGTTGCAGCCCACGGTGCAGACCTCAAGCCTAACCAGTTGATCACAATCAACGGCGAAGTCATGGCGGTTGCGTTCATGGCAAACGCACAGCACCTCGTTTACCGTGCTGACGTTCTGGCCGAAGCTGGCGTAGAAGTTCCATCCACATACGAAGAGATGCTGGCTGCTGCTGAGAAAATCCGCAGCATGGGCCTGATGGATAACCCTGTTGGTGGCGCATATGCTGCTGGTTGGAACCTCGCTCAGGAATTCAACAACATGTATCTGGGCCACGGCGGCGAATTCTTCGCTGCGGGTTCCGCAGAGCCAACCATCAACAACGAGCAGGGCGTTGCCACTCTCGAAATGATGAAGTCTCTGTCGGCTTATATGAACCCTGACTTCCTCACACATGACAGCAACGCAACCAACGCTGAATACCGTGCGGGCAACGTCGCATTGATGAACATGTGGGGCAGCCGCGCTGCGACAATGACAGATGCAGACGGTGTGTCTGATGCAGTCAAAGACGGCTTTGCTATCGCAGGTCCAATGACAGTTGCAGGTGGTGATACACCAGCCTCCACTCTTTGGTGGGATGGTTTCACTGTCGCGAAAAACATCAGCGACGAAGATGCAGAAGCCACATTCATGGCAATGGTCAAAGCGATCGAGCCTGCAATCCTCGACGATGACGAAATCGCAAAGCAGGCTGTTTGGCTGATCGATGGCTACGAGCCAACCGAAGCCGCTGTTGGTGTTTTCGCCGCTGCGAACTCGGGCACGATCCCTTACCCAATGCTGCCTTACATGGGCCTGATGCACTCTGCATTGGGTGCCGAATTGGCTGACTTTATGCAGGGTAAAGAAACTGCTGAGCAGGCTCTGGCTGACGTAGAAGCCGCCTACATCACAGCTGCAAAAGAAAAAGGCTTCCTGAACTAAGGACGCCCAATCGACGGGGGGCCGTTCGCGGCCTCCCGTTTCCACCATCCCTTTCGATTTAGGACACCCGAGATGAAGCACAGAACGTTCTTCTGGTTCTTCGCGCCCACCGCGCTGGCGATGCTGATTTTTATTGCAGCACCCATTGTCTCGGTCGTGCTGCAATCGTTTTTCACCCCGCATGAGGCGGTCTTGATCGAAGTCGAGAACTGCGGCCCGTTTGGCTGTCAGATCGAAACGACGATCGACCAAGACGCAACCGCCGCCATTCGAGGGGAAAAACCACTGGGCCGCTTTGTCGGTGGGTCAATCTATCTAGACCGCGGTCACCTCGCCACGACCGAAGTTGCCGCCGCATGGCGTGGCTCGGACAGTATGGGCGCGTTCTTTGATGAACTCGGCGACCTGCCGTTCTACCGCGCGATTGGCTTTACCTTGGTCTATACGTTCACGGTCACGCCACTGTTGATCATCCTCGGATTTGCGATCGCCGTTGGCGTCAACTCGCTTCACAAACGCCTAAAGGGGCTCGCAATCTTCTTTTCGCTACTGCCGTTCATCGTCACCCCATTGGTCGGTTCGCTGATCATGTTCTGGATGATCGATAGCCGCGGTATTCTGGGGTCTGCGCTGCAATGGATGGCGGATGACCCGACGCTCTCGCTCAAGGCGTCAACCAGTCTCACGTGGATCATGTTGATCGTCTACGGGGTCTGGCACTCGGCGCCCTTTGCCTTTGTTGTCTTCTATGCCGGCCTGCAAACCGTCCCCCAAGACACGCTCGAATCCGCCCAGATTGATGGCGCGAGCCGTTGGCAGCAAATTCGCTATGTTGTGCTGCCGCACCTGATGCCGCTCGTGACTTTCGTGGCGCTCATTCAATTGATGGACAACTTCCGCGTCTTCGAGCCGATCTTTGGCTTTAGCGCTCAGGCCCACGCAACATCACTGTCGTGGATCATCTTTAGCGATCTCAATGGCGAGACCCGCCAACTGTCAGCTGCGGCAACCACATCGGTCTTGACGATCATCGGTGTCGCAATCTTGCTCATGCCTGTGCTAGTCCGCACATGGCGCGATTTCAGAGGAGGCGCACACTAATGGCGTCCAAAGCACAACAAGCGCCCTTGGGTCTGCGTCTGGCGACCTACGGTTTTATCATTGCATGGCTGATCCTTGCGGCATTCCCGTTCATCTGGACACTGTGGGGGTCGTTCAAGGTCGAACTTGATTTCTTCTCTATTGCAGACTGGACCAACGCACTGACGGGTGAGTTGACCAAGGACACTCACGGGTCGTCCTTTACCGGTGCAGGCTACGAAGGTGCGTGGGTCAAAGAAGAATTCTGGCGCTCTGTCATCAACACGTTTCTTGTGTGTTTCTTTGTCGTCGTAACGTCGCTGACACTTGGCACCTTGGGTGGATACGCGTTGTCGCGCTCGGGGCATAACTATGTGTTCTGGCTGCTGATCACGGCGCTGATTTTCCGTGCAATGCCGCCGATCACGCTTGTCTCTGGCTACCTGCCGCCGTTTTTTGCATGGAATCTATGGGGCTATCTGCCCACTGGTATCATCGTGCTGGTCGCGATCAACCAACCCTTTACCCTCTGGATGCTGCATAGCTTCTTTCAAAAGATCCCCAAGGAACTGGACGAAAGCGCCAAGGTCGATGGCTGCACCCAGTTTCAGGCGTTCCGCCATGTCATCATCCCCGTCATGTGGCCGGGCGTGATCACCACGGGTCTGTTCAGCTTCCTTCTGGCGTATAATGACTTTGCCGTCACAGCGATGCTTCTGGCCAAAGAGAACCAGACGATGGTTCCCAAGATTGCATCGTTCCTCGGGACAACCCAGACCGAAGGCAACGTGATGTTTGCGGTGGCCGCCGTTGTGTCTGCAACAGCCCCTCTGTTTATCCTCGTGATGTTTTTTCAACGTCAGATCGTCAGCGGTCTCACTGCGGGTGCAGTCAAAGGATGAGCAGTTCCAAGGTCACATCCTTGGACGTCGCAGACCGTGCCGGTGTCAGTCGATCCGCCGTGAGCCGTGTGTTCACGCCGGGTGCCAGCGTCAGCAAAAAGACCGCCGCCAAAGTGCGCGAAGCAGCCGAGGCGCTGGGCTATCGCCCCAACGCGTTGGCACGGTCGTTGTTGACGGGGCGCAGTCGGATCATCGGCCTCGTGGTCGCCTATCTAGACAACCATTTCTATCCCACTGCTCTTGAGAAACTCTCGAATGCGCTCGAGGCTCAAGGGTATCACGTTCTTGTCTTTATGGCCTCGAATAAGGCCGGTGACATCGAAGCGGTGGCCACTGAAATTCTCGACTACCAAGTCGACGGGCTTGTCCTTGCATCTGTGGCGATGACCTCTGATCTGGCCGAGAAATGCCGCGCCCAAGGGGTGCCAGTGGCACTGTTCAACCGCCGCCAAGGCGACGCGGGCGAACTGGCTATTGTGTCTGACAACAGGACAGGGGGCGAAATGGCTGCCGACTATGTTGTCGATCGTGGGTTCACCCGTATTGGATATATCGCGGGTTGGAACGGTGCTTCGACCCAAGCGGAACGGGAAGACGGCTTTACCTCGCGCCTTGTGGCCCGTGGGCGGTCACTCTTTGCGCGTGGGACAGGTGATTTTGATCCCGAACGGGCCAAGGATGCGGCGCGCGAAATGTTCAGCGCTGACACCCACCCCGATGTGGTTTTTGTGGCCAACGACTATATGGCGTTCCAAGTCATGGATGTGCTGCGTTTTGAATTGGGGCTGAAAATCCCGCAGGATGTCGCGGTCATCGGCTTTGACAATGTGCCAACAGCCAGCTGGGCACCGTATGATCTGACAACGATTGAGCAAAATGCCGAGGCCATGATCGAACTGACAGTCAAACATCTGATAGCCGCGATCAATGGCACGCGTTTGCCGAGCCCTGCACCTGTACCTGTCCGCCTGATCGAACGCGGCTCGACCTAGAGGGCACACGCCCCAGTAGGATCTGGTTCTAAGTCACCGTATCATCAAACCACGTATATTCGCGTCGCAGCGCCAAATATCATGGGTGATCCTGATGGTATATTTGGGGATATCGTCGGGTACGTCCTGCCAGCGCATCAAACACCGGCAGGAACGTTACTTAGCGTTGTCCGTAGTACAGACCCACGACGTGTTCCGCCTGTGCAAAGAACAACCAGCGTGACATCAGCACACCAGCCACATGCGACAGAACCGCAGGGACGGCGACCCAATGGCCCAGCGACGAGAACACCAGCAACAACAGAACTGGCACAACAACCGCCAGAACGATGGCGAGGATACGCAGTGTTTGCGCATGTTTGCGGCCAATCTGATGCACCATTTCGCGCAGCAAATAGTTCGTACCTGTGTGTGGTGGCTCGAACGCACGGACCTTGCCGATGCTGCCCAGTTGCGTTGCACTCTCCATGGTGGATCCTGCTGCCTTGAATTGTCCGTCACCCAGAAACCAGTGGGCCAACTGTGCCAGACCTGCAATCACCAGCAATGGGATCGCTGTCCAAATCTCGCCGACCATCAACGCGCCGCCACCCAGTGACAGCACCATGAACATCACCGGTGTGGTCCAGTGGTTCCAACGTGGCACGGTTTTCAACTGTGCGTAGATCATCGAGGTGCCAAAGACTGTCCCCAATGCCAGCAGCGCACCGATCAAACCCAACACAGCGTATTGCGTATAGAGAAACACCTCAGCCGCGGCATAGAGAGCCATGACAATCAACGTCGCAACCGACAGGACGCCTTCACGCGACAGCCAGCTGGTTTTCCACTGGGTGAACGCCTTGAGGAACCGCTCGGGATGGCCGAGGTGGAACATCGACGACAGCAGTCCACCAACGGCGAACACATAGGCGATCAGATAGAAAAAGAACGCGGTCCAGCTGACGACCAACGGTTGCCCAAGCCCAAGCCAGAACAACATGCCAAAGCCGAGGCCCGAGAAGACGGTAAAAATGATAACTGAAGGTGCTGGATGCATTATTTCGCTCCTGGCATGGATGAGAGTGCGTTGTCCAACCAACCAAGAAAGCCCTTGGCCTCTGGTACAACTGGATCAAGGAACGGGGCCAGAATATCGATCTCTGGCTCGGCGTCCTTGGGGCGAGGTGGCAGGTATTTGTTGACAGGCTTGGTGCCTTGTTCTGGCATCAGATCAAACCCACCACGCTCGGCGACCAGAACGCTGACATCGCTCTCTGGATCACCTAGATCACCAAAGTGGCGTGCGCCTGCGGGACAGGTCCGAACACAGGCGGGCTGGCGGTCTTCTTCGGGCAGGTTGTCGTTGTAGATGCGATCAACGCACAGCGTGCATTTCTTCATCACGCCTTCTTCTTGGTCCAACTCGCGTGCACCGTAGGGGCAGGCCCACGCGCATAGGCCACAGCCGATACAATCGCTTTCGTTCACCAGAACGATACCGTCTTCGACCCGCTTATAGCTGGCCCCTGTTGGGCAAACGGTGACACATGGCGCGTCTTCGCAGTGCAGGCAGGATTTAGGAAAGTGGATCAGCTGTGCTTCGCCCTGCGCAGGCTGCACTTCGTAACTGTGTACGCGGTTCAGGAATGTCCCCGACGGTTTGGCACCGTAAGCATCCTGATCTGACAAGGGCGCACCATAGTTTTCGGTGTTCCATCCTTTGCACGACACCACACAGGCATGACAGCCCACACATGTGTCTAGATCAATCACAAGACCCAGCTTTTTGGCGGTTGTTGCTGGCAGTTGGGTCATAGGAATGCCCCCATTGTTTGTGGTGTTAAATAGGTGATCGGCTGTTCTGCCTCGGCGTCCCAAGTGGCGATGTACCAAATGAAACTGCCCAGCGTCAGGGTGATGAACGCACCGATCAGCAAGAGAACTTGGAGATTGGTCATTTGCCCACCTTCCACTTCAGACCCTTGGGACCTTTGCCAACGGGCGACTTGATGGCTGGCAAGACTGGCTGGCTTTCAGCAGGGGCGACAGCCTTTTCAACACGGACCTTTAGGTCGAACCACGCGGCCTGACCTGTGATTGGATCCGAGTTGGCCCAGCGCAAACCGTCGCCTTTGGGCGGCAGCAATTCGTGGATCAAATGGTTCAGCAAAAACCCTTTGGTCGCTTCGGGTACATCTTCGTCCAGCGCCCATGCACCTTTGCGTTTGCCGATCGCATTCCATGTCCAGATCGTGTTGGCGTTCAGGGACGCCTGATGCGCCACTGGAACTGTGATCTCGCCATGGGGCGACGTGACCCGTGCCCAATCACCATCCTCAAATCCGTTCTCTTCCCAGATCTTGGTTGGAACATAGAGAGGGTTGTGACCATGGATTTGGCGCAGCCACGCGTTCTGTGATCCCCACGAATGGTACATCGCCATCGGGCGTTGCGTCAGAGCCGTGACAGGATATTCCTCGGCCTTGTTTTCATCCTCGGACGAATACCAGATCGGCAGTGGGTCCAACGTCTCTTTGATCCGTTCGCGCAGATACTCTGGCGGCTGACGGTCGCCATGACCTTCGGCAGCCAGCTGGAATTTGCGCATCGGCTCGACATAAAGCTGAAAGATATAGGGCTGCACAGCGTCGAAGAAACCCTTGGCCACGGCCCAGTCCTGATAGGCGCTGTTCCACGGTTTGTAGAATTGCGCTTCGCTTGGCACATGCTCGACCCAGAACCCGCCGTTCTCGATATAGGCATCGATCTGTGCTTCGTTCACGTCGCCGCGCCCGCCTTGCAAGCCGTCCTCACCAACACGCCAACCGGCGAGCGGCCCAACACCCGGACGACGGATGTGGTTGGTGATGTAATCTGCATAGTCTTTGTATTTCTGGCTGCCGTCCTCGTTCACGAACCCTGGCAGGCCCAAACGACCACCCAATTCGCAGAGCGCAGATTGGAACCCTTTGACATCGCGGTCTGGTTCGACAACTGGCCAGCGGATCGCATCGGCTACGGCGTCAGCCTCGCAGATCGGACGATCCAGCAGCGAGATACAATCGTGCCGCTCCAGATAGGTCGTGTCAGGCAGGATCAGGTCCGCATATGCCACCATTTCCGAGCTGTAGGCGTCCGAATAAATGATGTTCGGGATGACATAACTGCCGTCTTCGTATTGATCGGTCAGCATCTCCATGACGCCGCCCGTGTTCATTGACGAATTCCACGACATGTTCGCCATATACATAAACAGCGTGTCGATCTTATAGGGATCGCCCGCATGCGCGTTGGAAATCACCATGTGCATCAGACCGTGCGACGACATGGGGTTTTCCCATGTGAACGCCTTGTCGATGCGTGCGGCACTGCCATCATCCTTGAGACACAGATCCTCTGGCCCGTGGACAAAGCCCAAGTGTGGACCGTCCAGCGCCTGACCTGGTGTCACACCGTAGTGCGGCTTGGGGTGGGCTGTCGCAGGTTTGGGGTAGGGCGGTTTGAACCGCATGCCACCCGGCGTCTCGACACTGCCCAGCATGATCTGCAAAACATGCAGCGCACGGCAGGTTTGGAACCCGTTGGCATGGGCCGAGATTCCGCGCATCGCGTGGAATGAAACAGGGCGACCAATCATCGACGCGTGTTTCTTGCCGCGGAAATCGGTCCACGGTGTCTTGATCTCGATCGCCTCGTCAAAGGCAACGCGCGCCAGATCAGATGCCATGCGGCGGATACGGTCGGCACTGATGCCAGTTGCTTCGGCCACGGCTTCGGGTGCGTAATGCGGATCGAGGTATTTCTCAGCCATCATATGCATGACGGGTGTGTGCGTGACGCCGGCGTCGCGGTAGGTTGCGGACAAGTCAGGCTCGACCCCTTGGCCATCAAACGGTGCCAGTTTGCCGGTGCGGCGGTCGATGACCTGCGGCTTGCCGTCAGCATCGCGCAGGAACAGACCAAACTGTTCGGATTTCTCATCGCCGTTCACCAGAACAGGGGCGTTGGTGAATTGCGCGAGGTAGTCGAGGTCGATTTTACCGGCCTTAAGCAATTCGTGAATCATCGACAGGATGAACAAGCCGTCGGTGCCCGGTGTGATGCCGACCCAATCGTCGGCCACTGCGTTATAACCGGTACGGATCGGGTTCACACCCACAACCCGTGCGCCGCGGCCTTTGATTTTGCCAATGCCCATCTTGATCGGGTTGCTGTCGTGATCCTCAGCAACGCCAAAGATCATCAGCATTTTGGTATTGTCCCAATCAGGCTGACCGAATTCCCAGAATGCGCCGCCCATCGTGTAGATGCCAGCGGCCGCCATGTTTACCGAACAGAACCCGCCGTGTGCGGCATAGTTTGGCGTGCCAAACCCCTGCGCCCAGAGCGACGTAAAGGATTGCGACTGATCGCGACCTGTAAAGAACGCAAGCTTTTCGGGGGCCTCTTTGCGGATCGGTTCTAGAACATTCGTCGCTATGGTCAGCGCTTCGTCCCAAGTGATCTCTTCGAATTCGCCTGATCCACGTGGTCCAACCCGCTTCATCGGCGCGCGCAGGCGCGATGGTGCGTTGTGCTGCATGATCCCAGCCGAGCCTTTGGCACATAGAACACCTTGGTTCACAGGGTGGTCCTTGTTGCCCTCGATGTAGGCAACCTCGCCGTCCTTCATGTGGACGTTGATCCCGCACCGGCACGCACACATGTAACAGGTGGTTTTGCGCACCTCATCGGATACCTTTGGCGACAGATCAATCTCTGGCTGGTCTTTGGGCATCAGGGAGTTCCTTTGTAAGTCATAGAGCGGTTCGGATCAGCCCAACAGTCGCCAAAGTCACGAGAAGGCCTAGACAAAATGGACGATAGTAGGGTTCCAGGCGAACTGTGAACATTTTCGTGCCCACGTAAACACCCAAGAGCGTTGTTGGGATCAGGGCCAACCCGCGTAGTGCAGCGGTTTGGTCCATAACACCAAAGAAAAGATACGTGATCAGCGAGGTTAAAGCACCGATAAACAGGAACATAACAAGCGCGGCGCGCATTTTTCTGGCAGGTGCGTCTTGGCTCAGCACATAGAGCGCGACAATCATGCCACCAATCGAGGCGAGACCAGTTGCGATACCCGCAGCAAAGCCCACTGAATAGAGGCCCGCCCTGGTCGCCAAGAACGGAATGCGAATTTTGGCCAGCTGCAAAACGGCAGCGGCGACAATCAAAGCAAGAGCTACAATTTTTGATGTCTCAACCGGCAGGCTGGTGGTCAGCGCCAAGCCGAATGGCACGCCGACTGTTGACCCGATCACGAGCCCCATGACGACGCCGCGGTCCGCCTCGCGCCAGCCCCCGCGCGCCATGATGATCGACGCGGACATCTCTAGCCACCAACAGATAGGGATCAATGCGACAGGCGGCAAAATGAAAATTGCCGAGGCCATGACAAGTGCGGACAATGCAAACCCTGAAAAGCCCCGTACAACACCTGCGACAAATGTGATCCCGCAAAGGATCAGCATCTCGGGGATGGTCAGTGCCAGCAGGTCAGTCATGCAGAGGTCACAATCGCCGCCAGCGCGGCCGACGCCATACGTGCCGCTGCAGGATCCGCACGGCTGGTCAGCAAGAGCGGCACATTGGCCCCCATCACGATGCCAGCAGCACACCCGCCGGACAGATAAACTAGGCTCTTAAAGATCGCGTTGCCGGACACAATGTCGGGCACGACAATTGCATCGGCGCGACCCGCGACAGGATCGTCAGACAACCCTTTGGTCGCGACGGCGTCGGGCGACAGGATCAAATCCAACGCTAACGGGCCTGAGAAATGCGCGTTCTGGATGTTCTCGCGTGCCCATGTGGTCAGCTCGTCCGCCTCGACTGACGAGGGTACAGACGGGATCACGCTCTCGGTTGCGGATAAAAACGCCACGCGCGGCTCTGGGTTGCCAAGCTTGTGCAACAAACCCACAACTTCGCGGGTTGCGTCATGGCGGGTCTCGATGTTCGGGCTCACATTGACGGCTGCATCCGAAATCAGCATCGGGCGACCGCCCGTTGGGTGCGAGATATGGAAGATATGAACCAGCCGGTTGCCTGTGCGCAAACCCGCATCACGGGCCAGTGCTGATTTCATAAACACATCCGTGTGCAGCTGACCCTTCATCAGAACGTCAGCTTCGCCAGTACCGCACAACTCGGTAGCCCTGGCGCCCGCTTCGGCCTCGCCCGTCGTGTCATGTACCGCGAGCTCAGAAATGTCCCAGCCCAATGCATCCGCTTCGCGCTGAATGTCTGCGGCTTCGCCCACCAGAACGGGGGTCATGATGCCGGCATTTGTGGCCTCCATCGCGGCCTGCATCGGCAGCGGTGCCCCCGCGCGGGCAATCGCAACACGGGGTGTCGCGGCCTCTTGGGCACGGGTCAATAGATCATCGGGACAGACGGCAGCGGCCGAACTCAGAAAAGGAGAAGGGGCGGTCATGATCCGGATGTTCCTGCTAAAAAGAAAAAGGGCCCCCGCGGTGTCGCGAGGGCCTGTCTTGTGTCGGCTTAGACCGCCTGAACCTGCATGTCCGCTTTGGAGATGCCAGCAACTTCAACCGGCTGCTTCATTGCGTCACGGCGGAACGGATCGCCCAGCTCTTGGTTGATCATCGCTTCGATCAGCGTCGTGATGCCGTTCTCCATCTGGTCCTTGATCGCCTGTGCCAGAGCTGCAGTCAGCTCTTCCTGAGTGCGTGCAACGACGCCCTTCAGACCACATGCATTCGCGATACCAGCGTAGGAAACACCTTCGTCCAGCTCTGTGCCAACAAAGTTGTCGTCGAACCACAGTGTTGAGTTCCGCTTTTCAGCGCCCCACTGGTAGTTGCGGAATACGATCTGTGTGATCGCAGGCCATTCGCCGCGACCGATCGCTGTCAGCTCGTTCACCGAGATGCCGAATGCGCCGTCACCAGCGAAACCAACAACTGGCGTGTCGCGCTGGCCGATTTTCGCACCAACAATGGATGGCAGACCGTAGCCACATGGACCAAACAGGCCCGGTGCCAGATATTTACGGCTGTCGTTAAAGGACGGGTAGGCGTTACCGATCGCACAGTTGTTGCCGATGTCCGAGGAAATGATCGCCTCAACAGGCAAAGCTGCCTGAATCGCGCGCCATGCCATCCGAGGCGCCATCCAGTCCGGCTTGGCTGCACGTGCACGTACGTTCCAGTCGGTGCCCGGATCGTCCTGCTCTTCGGTCATGGATGTCAGTTCCTGAGCCCAAGCAGATTTAGTCTGCGCGATGTTCTCTTTGCGCTCTTTACGACCTGCATCGCCAGCATCGTCGGCCAGTTTGGACGAAATAGCTGTTGCGACTTTGGCTGCGTCACCGACGATACCAACAGTGACCTTTTTGGTCAGGCCGATGCGGTCAGGGTTCAGGTCAACCTGAATGATCTTGGCGTCTGTCGGCCAGTAATCGATGCCATAGCCCGGCAGGGTCGAGAACGGGTTAAGACGTGTGCCAAGGCACAGAACAACGTCGGCCTTTGCGATCAATTCCATACCGGCCTTCGAGCCGTTGTAGCCCAGTGGACCAGCATACAGAGGGTGGTTGCCTGGGAACGCGTCGTTGTGCTGGTAGCCCACACAAACAGGTGCGTCGAGTGTTTCAGCCAGAACGCGGGATGCATCAATGCCGCCCTTGGACAGGATCGCGCCTGCGCCGTTCAGGATCACTGGGAACTTGGCTGACGACAGCAAATCTGCTGCGTATTGGACCGCGTCCGCGCCGCCCTGCGGCAATTCGAAATCAACGATTGTTGGCAGCTCGATGTCGATAACCTGTGTCCAGAAATCGCGTGGGACGTTGATCTGTGCCGGTGCAGAGGCACGTTTGGCCTGCATGATCACGCGGTTCAGTGTCTCGGCGATGCGCGTTGGGTCACGTACTTCTTCTTGGTAAGCGACACAGTCAGCGAACAGGTTCATCTGCTCCATCTCTTGGAAGCCACCTTGACCGATTGTTTTATTGGCGGCCTGAGGTGTCACCAGCAGAACCGGTGTGTGGTTCCAATAGGCAGTCTTCACAGCAGTCACAAAGTTTGTGATGCCCGGACCGTTTTGCGCAATCATCATGGACATTTTGCCGGTTGCACGTGTGTAGCCATCAGCCATCATGCCGCCGGATGTCTCGTGGGCGCAGTCCCAAAAGGTGATGCCCGCATCCGGGAAAATGTCAGAGATCGGCATCATGGCGGAGCCAATAATACCAAAAGCGTTGTCGATGCCGTGCATCTGAAGCGTTTTGACAAAGGCTTCTTCGGTCGTCATTTTCATGGATGTGCTCCTTAGCGCATAGGAAGAGGCTGTAAGGCCGGCTGATATAGATTTAGCTCTACGGAAACCCGCAGAGTCGCGTTAGGGCCAGTTACGTTATCGCAATAAGACCACTGATTTTGTTTTTGAGACTTAAGGTCTCAATAAATTACTGGAGTGGTCTATCAGATTCTTTCCCAAAGGCAAAGCCCTTGGGGCGTGACTAAACCACTCTTCGTATAAGCCGAAAGTTAGACCGCGCCATTGTGCTGCATAGCGTCGATTTCCTCTGCAATGAGTGCAATTCCCGCCTCAATCCGTGCGGGCGGAATAGAAGAGTAGGCAATGCGGTAGAATTGATGCCCCTGCGCCCCTGCGGTCTCAAAAAACGGACCACCCGGTTCAATAAGGACCCCTTTGTCGCGCAAACGATCGGCCAACACGCGGGTATCGATTCCATTTGGCGCCTGCATCCAGAACGATGACCCACCAAACGATCCGCGCCCTGCAATATTCAGGCCATTGGTCTCCAGCGCACGGTTCATGATTTCACGCCGTTCCTGATAGGCACGTCCCATCCGACGGATCAGCGCATCATAGTGTCCCAGCGACATGAAATAGGCCGCGGTCCGCTGAATATGCCCTGGCGGGTGGCGCAATACAGACGACCGCAATGCCCGTGCCTCGCGGATAAATGGCTCGGGCCCAACCAAATATCCCAACCGCAATCCGGGAAAGAGGGATTTGGAGAATGATCCGACGTAGATCACACGCCCTTCGGTATCGAGCGATTTCAGAGCGGGCGAAGGGGATCTGAGAAACGACATCTCGAATTCATAGTCGTCTTCGACAATCAAGAAGTCCTGCTCAGAGGCGGCGCGCAGCAGTTCGTGCCGCCGCGAGACCGGCATCGTCGCGGTCGTCGGGCACTGGTGGCTAGGGGTGGTAAACACCACATCCGTTTCAGGCGGTAAATCTTGGGGGCGCAATCCGTCACGATCGACAGGGATAGGCGCGAGGTGACAGCGTGCTTGGGTCAGAATATCGCGCAACGACGGATAACAGGGGTTTTCGATCGCCGCAGTCCGCCGCTGTGTCAGCAGGATCTGTGCAGTCAGCCACAGGGCGTTCTGCGCCCCCAGCGTCAGCAGGATTTCTTCAGGACGGGCCAAAATCCCGCGTCGAGGCAGGGTCTGGCGTGCGATAAAGTCGATCAGCTTGGGGTCGTCTTCGTCAAAGTAGTCCGTGGTCAGCGCTTCGAAATCCTTGCGGCCCAACGCCTGCAACGCACATAGCCGCCAATTCGCAGTATCAAACAACGTCTCATCGGCCTGCCCATAGATGAACGGGTATTTGTAGGTCCGCCAATCGTTTGGTTTGCGCAGGGCCTCGCGGCCGGTGAAGTGCTGTCCAATTGCACGGCTCCAATCGACGGTGTCGTGGGCTTGGCGTGCTGGAAAATTGGGGGGCTCAGGCGCGTTGTCTGATACGTAATACCCGGACCGACCCTTGGACACGATATAGTCGTCAGCCAAGAGTTCCGTATAGGCTAGCGTCACGGTGATCCGGCTGATACCAAGATGTTTGGCCAGCTTGCGTGATGACGGCAGCTTTTCCCCTGAACGGAACCGCCCCGACAAAACCCCTTCGGCCACAAGCTGCTGGATTTGCGCTTGCAACGTACCGGTTCCATCACGGTCCAGGAAAAAGGTTTCTTCTGAGATTGCCATGGCATTCGCATAGATTGGACCTAGCCGCAGGTCAATCTGGCATTATGGCTGATCTAACGGAATTGCCTTTATCACATCATACTCGTGTCAAATTGTCTGGGTATTAAGAGGAACAAGTTAACCTCTGCTTTGGCTTTATCCTGATGTCTGCAACATACCCGCGCACGCTGCAAACCGCGCTTCTCTTTGATGAAACGGCCCCTCTGCCATCGATTGATTTCGATTGGCAGGAAGTGATCGATTGCGTCAACGAGGCGCTTTTCGGCTATAATAAAAAAGCCTCTGGCCTCAAACTTCCTGAGTTTGAAAACCAACGAACAGCTGGTGATAAAGGAATGGTGATCGGCAACGGTCTCTTCCAAATCCACGCCATTTGCCACGAGGCCCCAGTGGCCTCAGCCAATTTTACGCAGCTACGCGCCTCGCCAATTTATGCCGATATGCAACCGCATCTTTTGCGGATGCTCGGCAGCCATACCTGCCACATTTCGATCAAAGTGACGCACTGTGCCGGTCCAATTTCGGGCGATTCCGCTGGTTCTGACGCTGCTGGCGCTTCGGATGATATGGGCCAAACCGAGGGTCAATTGACGTTTGAAGCGCGTCTTTTTGTCGCCAAGACATTTGCATGGGTTCTGGCCGATCTTGCGGCTCCGCTCTTGGTTCATTGGGGCCAGTCGGATCAGCTGTACCAAAACGATCACTTCCTGCGTGTGGCCGAACCAGACATCCCGTTGATACTGTATGTGCATCCTGTGCTGTTTTCTTCGGGCACAGT
Source organism: Thalassobium sp. R2A62 (assembly GCF_000161835.1). Taxonomy (GTDB): domain Bacteria; phylum Pseudomonadota; class Alphaproteobacteria; order Rhodobacterales; family Rhodobacteraceae; genus Thalassobium. Next base: position 1,843,110 of record NZ_GG697169.2, on the reverse strand, counting down.
TCATGACGGTGAAATCCTCACGGGTCTACGCGGGTTGGGCAGCCAGCATGTTTTGGGGGGCAAAGGTGTAGTTCTGGCCGAAAACCCATACCCTTGGAACGAAAGCTACGAGATCATGCTCGCCTTTATCACCTATTGCCGCCAACTGGGCCGCGTTTTGAATGATAGTGAAACCTTTGGCCGTCGCACGGACGAAAAAATCCGCGTTGTGCATCACAGTGGGGACACAAACGTACCGTCGGGCTTTGTACAGCTGGTGGTCGGCAATGCGACGGCAACACCCAAATTCACACCCAAAGCGGCGCAGTCGACAGCAAAATATAGTCGCGCTGGTGCGGTGCTGTGGCTTCCATTCATCGCGGGGGTCGGGATTATGGCTGGTGCAAGCCTTGGTGGTGGCGCCGCCCAAATCCTAGAAGCTCTCTCGAGCACCATCCAATTGGCCGGTCGCTAGAGCAAAATGGGGGCAGGGCGGCACAACGCCGCCCCATCCAAATCTTTATGACATCACGTCTGTCAAAGCGGCATCAACACCCGCCGCGACATGATCCAGATCATCAGTGGTCGAGATCAGCGCAGGCGAGAAGCACAACGTGTTGTTGTACCCCGGAAGCGACCGGTTCGTGGCACCAATGATGATGCCCTGCTGCATGCAGTGACCGACAACTTTCTGAACGAGCGCTTCGTTCAGCGGCTCGCGTGTCTCGCGGTCCGCAACCAGCTCTGCACCGCAGAACAGACCCTTGCCGCGCACGTCGCCGATGACCTGATGCTTTTCCATCAACTCGCCCAGCTTGCCCATGAAATACTCACCCATCTTTGTGGTGTTCTCGAGTAGACCTTCTTCTTCGATGATCGCCATGTTTTCCAACGCCGCCGCGGGGCCAGCAGTACAACCACCAAAGGTCGAGATGTCGCGGAAATAACCCATTGGATCGCTGTCGTCTTTGAACATCTCAAAGACTTCTTCGGTCGTGACACAGCACGAAATTGCGGCATAGCCCGATGCAACACCTTTGGCCATTGTCACCAGATCAGGCTGGATGCCGTACTGCTGATAACCAAACCACGTTCCTGTCCGGCCAACACCACAGACCACTTCATCGATGTGCAGCAGCACGTCGTACTTTTTGCAGATCTCTTGGACAGTTTCCCAATAGTCCTCTGGTGGCGTGATGACACCACCGCCAGCTGTGACCGGCTCGAGGCACAGCCCACCAACTGTCTCTGGGCCTTCGCGCAGAATGATTTCTTCGATCGCTTTGGCCGCACGAACACCGTAGCCTTCGCCGCCGCCGCCCAATTCGTCTTGGGCACGATACTCTAGGCAATGTGGAACCCGAACAAAGCCCGGAGTGAACGGACCGTACAGCGCGTTGCGCTCGTCCTGACCGCCAGCTGACAGCGTGGCGATTGTCGTGCCGTGATAGTCGCGGTCACGATACAGGATCTTGTTCTTTTTGCCGCCATAGCGCGTGTGCGCAATCTGACGGATCATTTTGAACGCCTTCTCATTCGCCTCAGAGCCAGAGTTCGCATAATAGACGCGGCTCATGCCTGGCATCTTTTCGATCAGCTTTTTGGCGAACTGTGCACCTGGGATCGATCCCGCAGTACCAGCAAAGTAGTTCATTTTGACCAATTGGTCGCGCACAGCATCGGCGATCCGCTCGCGGCCATAGCCTACGTTGACGGTCCAAACACCACCTGACACCGCATCGAGGTGCTCTTTGCCAGTGATGTCCCAAACCTTCATACCTTTGCCTTCGACGATGATGCGTGGATCAATCGCGGTCTCAAAGGGTTTGTGCTGGATCAGGTGATGCCACACATTAGCGCGGTCTGCTTCGATGATCTCTGAGGGATCATTGACTTGGAATGGGACGTTCATTGCGGGCTCCAATGGCAAGAGTGAAACAAAGGGTGGCACGATTGCGAATCTGTTCGCACGTCGTCGACTGTACGACCAAATTGCAAATCGGCCAAACCTAAGGTTAGGGCCAGTGACCTTATCCCGTTAGGTCCAGTTCGACGGCTTTGCCCCTTAAATCTGGGCCAGAACACTGGAATGTAGAACGGTTTTGTCCGATGACCTTAGCCGCGCTGCCAGACTTTTACTGCCTCAACGGGATAGAGCAGCATCAGAACGTTCAACGCCAACCCGTCACGGATTGCATAGATAACAACGACTTCTGCGATAATAATGATCAAAACACTGGCCCAGACGGGTAATGTCTTGAACAACCAAAACCCCAGAAACATCGCTGCAATGTCCGCCCTGGAATTGACGATGCTGTCGCCATAGTAGTCCAGTGCGATCGTTGCCTCGCGGTAGCGATTGATGATTGCATCGGTGTTATCGACAATTTCCCACGCGGCTTCGACCAATGTGGCGATCGCCAGCTGCCAGCCCATCGGCACGCGGCGCGCAAACAGCCAGAGCGCGGCGTAAAAGATGAAGCCGTGCAGGACGTGGCTGGGCGAATACCAGTCAAAGAGATGTTGCGAGCCTTTGGAGGTTCCTGTCTGAAAATAGAACAGCTTGATCGTGCCGCATTCGCATATCGTTGCGCGGCCCATCCCCAGCAAAATGACTGCAGTTGCCAGAACAATGCCAGCGGTGACCCAATGCGAAATCAAAATACGTTTCATGTATGAACAGCGTCACACCACAGCCCGTTCTGTCTAGTCTGAAAAACCTGACCCCCAGCGCGTGATTTGCGCATTGGTTTGCGGCCTTGTCATTCGATGTTACCCGCCTCAAACTGCAACCAGAAAACGGGGAGCTCTATGGCAAACGTTCTGATCTACACCGCGCATCCGGGGCGTCGGTATTCTCACGTCAACACCGCCCTTGATGCCGCAGCGTCTGCGACCGATGCGACCTGCGTTGATTTGATGGCCGACTATCCGCGTCACAATATCAATGTGGAACGGGAACAAGAGCGGCTCTTGGCCCATGACACCATTCTGTTTCAGTTCCCGCTGTTTTGGTATTCCACACCGTCGATCATCAAAGAATGGCAGGACCTCGTGCTAGAGCACGGCTGGGCCTATGGATCAAACGGGACCCAGCTCAAGGGCAAGACCATGATGTTGGCGATCACGGCTGGTGGATCTGCAGATGCTTATGGCAAATCGGGCTACAACCATTTTGATCTGCGCATGTTTCTGACCCCGCTAGAGCAAACCGCACGGTTGTGCGGAATGACCTTCTTGCCTCCGTATGTTCTCTTTGGTGCGCTTGGTGCAGAAAAAACTGACCTGCTTGCCAACCATGTGGCGGGGTACACCCAGCTGATCAACGGTCTGTGCAATGACACTTATGATCGCGCGGCGGCCGCGAAAAATGATCTCATCTTTGCCGACACCATCCCCGATTTGGTAAAAGGATAGCCCAGATGGACAGCTTGCTCTTTCTCGCGTTTCTGTTTCTCGCAGCTGGCGTTATCGCGGTGCCGATTGCCTCGCGGCTCGGTCTGGGATCCGTGCTTGGGTACTTGATTGCCGGTATCGCCCTCAGCCCTCTTTTAGCTGCTCTGAATGTCGATGTTGTCAGCATTCAGCACTTTGCCGAATTTGGCGTCGTGATGATGCTGTTCCTCGTTGGGCTCGAACTCGAACCCAAAATGCTGTGGAACATGCGGGGCAAGCTTTTTGGGCTTGGCGGTCTCCAGGTGGGTCTAACGATGCTGGCGGTCACCGCGATTTCGATGGCGCTGGGCTTGGCCTTCAGCTTTGCGATCACAATCGGCATGGTTCTTGCCCTGTCGTCGACCGCGATTGTGCTGCAGACGCTCAATGAAAAAGGGCTGATGAAATCAGACGGCGGCCAATCGTCGTTCTCGGTTCTGTTGTTCCAAGACATCGCGGTTATCCCGATGCTGGCCTTTATCCCATTGCTCGCAGCACCTGACTTGATCGAGATGTTTTCGGCCGAAGCTGCTGACGCGGCCCACGGTACAGATCACGGTACAGATCACGGTGCAGATCATGGCGCCGACCACGGCGACGGACATGACGATGGCCACGACGACGGTCACGGGCCATCCGAGCCCGGAATGATCGAACAATTGCCGGGGTGGCAGCGCGGACTGGTCACGGTTGCCGCGATTGCCGCGGTGGTTCTGGGGGGCAACTTTCTCACCCGTCCGATCTTTAACTTTGTCTCGCAGGCAAAACTGCGCGAACTCTTTACCGCGACCGCATTGATGATGGTAATCGGCATTGCTGTTCTGATGACATTTGTCGGCCTGTCGCCTGCGTTGGGAACATTCCTTGCGGGTGTCGTGCTCGCCAACAGTGAATACCGCCACGAACTAGAGAGCGACATCGACCCGTTCAAAGGTCTGCTCTTAGGTCTCTTCTTTATGACCGTCGGTGCGGGCATCAACTTCCCGCTTTTGGCGGCGAACCTTTTGCCAATCGTCGGCATGACATTTGGTCTCATGGCGCTCAAGGCTGGGATCCTGTTGATCCTTGCGTATATCTTCAAAATCCGCGGTGGTGACAAATGGCTCTTTGCGCTCAGCTTGGCTCAGGCTGGTGAATTCGGTTTTGTCCTGTTGTCCTTTACCGTCGCCAACGAAGTGCTGCCCGCGTCGATTGCCGACCAACTGCTGCTGGTTGTTGCCCTTTCGATGCTGCTGACGCCTGCGCTATTCATTCTTTATGATCGTGTGATCGCACCACGCTTTGCTGCATCGCAAAGCCGTGACCCAGACAAGATTGACGAAAAGGGCTCTGTCATTATTGCCGGTCACGGGCGCTTTGGCGGCATCGTGAACCGCGCGCTTTTGGGGGCAGGGTACGAGACTGTGGTCCTTGACCATTCGTCTGCTCAGCTCGACATGGTCCGCACATTCGGGATCAAAGCGTTCTTCGGCGATGCCACACGCCCTGATCTTTTGCACGCCGCTGGTATCGAAAACGCGGCTTTGCTCGTGGTTGCGATCGACAACAAAGAACAAGCCACAGAACTGGTTCATTACGTTCACAAAAATCACCCGCATGTGAAAATTGTCTGTCGCGCAATGGACCGCGGTCATGTCTACGAACTCTACGCCGCAGGGTGCCGCCAGATCATTCGAGACACGTTTGACAGTTCCGTGCGTGCCGCGCGCTCGGCCCTCGAAGAACTGGGTGTGCATCCCTATGCCGCTGAACGTGCGATGCGCGGATATGTCGAACGCGATCTGATGGCTTTGCGCGATCTGGCCGAGCTGTTTGATCCGAATATCCCGATGCATGAAAATGCGGCCTTTGTGGAAAGGGCCAAAGTCTTGATGGCCGAGCAAGAGGCGGAAATGATGGGTGAGCGCGAAGAACATCTCACCCGCTCAGAGCGCGGCTGGAAACATCCATCAGGGGACAATCCCAGCGTCGAAGAGTTATGATGTTGTCTACGCGCGCGGCTTAAGAGGTCATTCATTTATATCGCGTATCGATAAGTCCAGAACAGCTGGACGAGGTTTCGGATGCGGTATTTCAGGCGGGCGATGATTGGGTGGATGATGCTTTGCGGCACTGTCCCGTTGGCTGATGAAATCTCGCCTGTGACCCTCGACCCTATTACACATCAGCGGGCTAGTTTGCGGCTCGATAACGGCACGCAGCAGGTTACGCTTAGCCCCGCTGAACTCGAAGAATTGGAAACATACCGGATTTCAACATCGACCCCGTGGCGGGCCATTGCGGCTGATTTTGATGGTGTCCTACTGCGCGACGTGCTGGCGTTAAATGACATGCAGGACCTCGATGCTATTCGGGTTCTGGCGGAAAATGACTATGCGGTTGAGATCCCCAATTGGGTCTGGCGCACGCACCTCGTCCTGATCGCGACCCGCGTCGATGGCGCACCACACAAACGCCGTGAACGCGGTCCATTGCAATTCGTTATGCTGCATGACGCCTACACAAACGACCCCGCAATGAGCGAGGGATATTGGGTTTGGATGGCTGCCGCGATCGAGCCTGTGGAATAGCCCGCAATATGGATGACAGCCCCGCTTCTTCGCGTTTCTTTGTCTTGCTCTCTACGCGGCTCGGCTCTCGAGTGGCCGCAGGCGTGGCGATCCTGATCCTGATTTGCATGGGAATTGGCGGCGCTTTCAAGGTCCAAGCCGCCCTAAAAGAAGTTGCCGCAACCCGCGCAGTGTTCGAAGTGCCGATCATGCGTGAGGGGTTCATGGCGATGAACGATATTGATCGGCTAAATTCGGTCGTGCAACAGGCCAAGGCATCAGGCAGCATTTCCGCCGCAGATCGCGACGCCTTTGAATTCGCCATTGATTTATTGGTCGTACGGGTTGGATCTTTTGAACGGCTTGTTCGCACTAATCCAACCCGCGCCACTAGCCGAGCATATGATGCGTTGGTCCATGCCGCTGACCGAGCAAATCAAGAAACCCAAGATGGCTTTCGCGGCCTCTTCACCTTTGCAAACGATTTTCTAGAACTGGCCTCGGAAGCACGGGTGGCGCTTGTGTCATACTTGGACAATGCGCGGCATTTACAGACCGACGCTTTAGAACGGCAATCTCAAATCCTGTTTTCTCTGACCCTTTTTCTCATCACACTTCTGATCGGCATGACGCTCATCGGGACCTGTGCGATCTTGTTGTTGCGCCGCGAAGTCGCGCTGCGCCATGGACGAGAGCAGGCCGAACGCCGTGCCGACTATCTGGCTCATTTCGATCTACTAACGGGCCTCCCAAACAGGCAAAAGTTCCAAGAACATCTTGATGATCAACTCGCTCAGATTGCGCCGATGTCCATGCTTCTCCTCGATCTGGATGATTTCAAAGGGATCAATGATACCTACGGTCATGCCGCTGGGGACGCCGTCTTGCGCAGGTTCGCTGAACGGCTCAGTAAGCGGGTGACGTCGTATAACGGTCTGGCTGCGCGATTGGGCGGGGACGAGTTTGCAGTAATCCTGCCTCAAACCGATCCAGCGACCTTGCGCCGTTTTTGCGGCGAGTTCGTTCAAGATATGGAAAGGCCAATTCGATGTGACGGCCTGTCATTGCTGGGCGGTTTCTGTCTTGGTCTTGCGACGAGCAAGGCCGTTTCCAATGGCAAGAATCTAACAGCCGAATGCCTGTTGCGCGCAACCGATATCGCTCTCTACGAAGCAAAAGAGGCGGGGCGAGGCGCCTATAAATTCTACGACGCATCCATGGAAAAGCGAACGGCAGATCGGCGGGCTCTGCTCGATGCGATCCCCAAAGCGCTCGACGCCAAAGAGTTCTTCGTCGTCTACCAACCCAAAATCAATCTCGAAACGCTCGAGGTGTATGGCTTCGAAGCGCTCATTCGTTGGAACCGCGACGGGGTGGTCGTCCCACCTGAGGAATTCATCCCCCTGGCCGAAGAGCATCACCTGATCAAAGAGCTCGATCTCTATGTGATGGAACATGCGGTACAGCAGCTTGTTGATTGGAACCGCGGCTCGTCCGCACCTCTTTCTGTCAGTGTTAATTTATCGGGGCTTCATTTCGTCAACGCGCGGATCGTTGACCACGTCAGGCGTATTCTCAAAGAGACCAATCTGCCGCCTCACTTGTTGACGCTAGAGATCACCGAAACCGTGTTGCTGGATGATTGGACAAGCGTCAGCAATGTGCTTGATCAGTTGCGCGAACTTGGCCCCAAAATCTCTCTGGATGACTTTGGCACAGGATTTTCCAGCCTCGCTTATCTGCGAAGCATCGCCGCCGACGAGTTGAAAATCGACCGGTCCTTTGTGACTGAACTCGTGCAATCCCAAGAGGCGCGCTTTGTCCTCGATGCTGTCGTCGACATTGCCCGCGGTCTCGGGATGACGATTGTAGTCGAAGGCATCGAGACTGACGCACAGGCCGATATTGTCCGCGATTTTGGGTGCCACAATGCCCAAGGGTTTCTCTTTGGTGGCCCCAAGGATGCGACCACCACCTTTGACCTTTATCTCTCGAACAGGACAAAGTTGGACCGGGCGGGTTGATGGGCTTGCGACCTTGGTCGGCTTTTGCGAGATTGCGGTGACCCGTCCCCGCCAAGCAAAGCAATTTTTTGATGTCGCAGCCTTCATATACCTCGACGTTTCCCCGCATCGCGTCTGTCGGCGTAGCGGGCGCTTTGGTCACCTTTTCTGACAGTTTGTCCGAACCGGTCAACCGCTCGGCGATTGCGTTTCAACGGGCGGTCGAGACGTCCAATATCATGGGTTTGATGGAAGCCTCGAACACGCTGACATCGGTCTTCGTGGGCTTCGACGTAACTGAAACCGATTTTGCGACCGTACAGGTCGAACTGGAAACGCTCCTTGGGAGGCAAGACTGGACCTCACAGCCGCAACCTGATGGCCGCAAACGTTGGACGATCCCAATGACGATCGATGGCGACGCGGGCCCTCAATGGGAAGAAGCCTGCGCCTTGGCCAATCTTTCAGATGCGCAGGCCCGCGAGATGATTGCCACAACTGAACTCCGGGTTCTGACTCTGGGTTTTGCACCGGGGCAACCCTATTTGGGCGAGCTTCCACCAGACTGGAACATCCCGCGCCAGACGGCCCTGACTGGTGCTGTTCCAGCAGGTGCGGTTGTCGCCGCGATCCGCCAGATCACCGTGTTCCACAGTCCCGCGCCTACGGGGTGGCGCCAGATTGGGCTGACCGCCGTTAGGCTGTTTCAACCCAACGCGCCCGAGCCGTTTTCCCTACGGGCTGGCGATACAGTGATCTTTGATCTTGTCCCTCGTGACCAGCTAGAGGCGATGCGCGCCGACCCAAATAGCAACGGCGGCGCACGCGCCGTATCGACACCATGACAGCGCTGCTCGTTCGATCAACTGGTGCAGACGTCAGCATTCAGGACTTTGGTCGCGTCGGTCTTTTGGGCCAAGGCGTTTCGCGTGGCGGTGCCGCTGACATGCGTGCGCTGCATGAAGGGGCCGCGCTGTTGGGTCACACGCCAGAATGCGCGGCACTTGAAATGCCGGGCTTTGGTGCGACATTCGAGGCAACTGGTCCAATGAGGATTGCGCTGACGGGTGCCCAGATGCGCGCCACGCAGAATTGTCGGCCAATCCCGCCCAATGTCAGCATCCCAGTCGAAACTGGCGATATCTTGAATATCCAAGGGGCGACCGCAGGGACCTATGGCTATCTAAACGTTGGCGGTGGGTTCGACGTTCCGGAAATTCTGGGCGCACGTGGGGCGCATTTGCGGGCCGGACTTGGGGTCGCGATCCAAACAGGCGACAGGTTGCCCATTGGCGATGACCCCCACGACGACACGATGCAAACCCTGACACCTGAACCACGCCTTGCGGGTGGGGCACTTCGCGCGGTGCACAGCATACAAACCAACCGGTTTTCACCCTCTGATTTGTCTCGCTTTCAGGCGACAGCATTTCGCCGCGATCCGCGTGCAAACCGAATGGGTTTGCGCCTGGACTATGATGGCGCACCTTTCACGGCGGCTGACCAATTGAATGTCCTGTCCGAAATCATCGTGCCTGGTGATATTCAAATGACGGGCGACGGCACGCCCTATATTCTGATGCCCGAATGTCAGACGACGGGCGGTTATCCTCGCATTGGGACGATCATCCCTAGCGATTTGCCCCGCGCGGCCCAAGCACCCGTGGGCGCGCCCCTGACGATTCAGTTTATCGCCCTCACAGAGGCGACCGAGATTGAACGCCGCACCGCGCGCGAGCTTGCCCATCTGGCCGGCACCCTTCGTCCACTTGTGCGCGACCCCCATGACATCCCCGATCTGTTGTCGTACCAATTGATCGACGGCGTCATTTCAGGAAAGCGAAGCAAATGAGCATCTCGGTCGATCTTAATTCAGACATGGGTGAAGGGTTCGGACCTTGGACCATGGGCGACGACACCGCGCTGCTCGATGTTGTGACCTCGGCCAACATCGCGTGCGGCTTTCATGCCGGCGATCCGGATGTGATGGCCAAGACTATGCGCACGGCCGTTGAACAAGGCGTCGGGATTGGCGCACACCCGGGGTTTGCCGACCTACAGGGGTTCGGGCGCAGACGTCTCGATTTGCCCTTGGCCCATTTGCAAAATGCCGTCCGCTATCAGTTTGGCGCAGCCCAAGCGATGGCGCGTGCCGCTGGCGGGGCGGTGCGTCATTTCAAACTGCACGGCGCGATGAGCAATATGGCCTGCGAAGATCACGATATGGCCCGTGGCCTGTTCGAGGCGGCTCTTTCGATCGATCCTGATGTCATCATCATGGGCCTCGCTGGAACCGTTATGGAAACTGTCGCGCGCGACCTTGGATGCCGTTGGGCAGGCGAAATTTTTGCCGACCGCGCCTACAATGACGATGCAACCCTTGTGGACCGCAGCGAACCTGGCGCGGTGTTGCATGACCCCGCAGAGGTCACTGACCGGATTGTTGAAATGGTCCGCGCAGGTGCGATCATCACAGCGTCTGGCAAACATATTCCAACGTCGATTGAGACAATTTGTCTGCATGGCGACACCGCCAGTGCTGTGGAACTGGCCCGCGCGACACGCGCTGGGCTGATAGCTGCCGGTATAACGGTGGCCGCTTTTGATGGCGCGCCAATCCCCGCATAGGACCTGAAGAACATGAAAATCAAATGGTATGGTCAGGCGGCTTTTCGTCTGCTCCCTGATACGGGGCCAACAATTATCACCGATCCCTATACGCCGGATGTTGTCGGCTATGCGCCGATCATGGACCCCGCAGATTTGGTGATCCGCAGCTCGGATGATGACACCGCCCATTGCCGGTCCGATCTGATTTCTGGCTCGCCCGAGGTCGTGAACGGTCTCGAGGTTGCGAAATCCGGCGGCCCAGTTATCGCGGCTGGCGTTACCATTACGGCTGTTGAGGCCGCTGAATGCGATGACCATCCGGATCATGACGTTCCGGGCAAATCGGGCATGTCGAAATTTACGCTTGATGGGGTGACCTGTGCGCATATGGGCGACATGGGCAATGATGTCACCGATGCCCAAATCGCGTTCTTCGAGGGCACCGATGTGCTCTTTGCGTTGACGGGTGGACACCCGACCACCAGCCTGCCGGACCTGCAACGCATCATCGAGCATGCGCGCCCGCGCTTGATCATCCCGATGCACTTTCGCACGCTGACGTACAAACCGCGCAGTCAGTTCTGGGTCGAGACTTTTCTCGATCTCTACGACGATGATCAGATTGATTTTGCGCTTGGATGTGAGGCGGTTGTCACCGCAGGCAGCTTGCCAGACAGCACCCGCATTCTTGTGCTCGATTACGCCCGCGCGAACGGCGACTAGTAATCTTTTTCGAAAAATAGTCCCAAACTGGTGTTGCCATCCGATCCCAACGTGCCCTTGGCCGTCAGAGATGACGATATGTCTAGGTTCAGGTTGATCTCGGTGTTGCCGTCCGATCCGACCGTGATATCTGTATAAACGTTCTCTGAAATATAGGCGCCGGCGCGCATTGCGGCGTTGCCATCTTCATCGGTCGTGACGTCAAAATCATCCAACCCGAAACTGTCGCGCAATGTGCCCGCGACCCCGCCGCCACGTCCGGCCAAGGTTGATACCGCGCCAGCCAATTGGATCGCTTGCAAAGGCGAGATTTTGTCGAGCGCTCGACCGAACAACAGTTGGGCCAACACTTCGTCCTCTGGCAATTCGGGGGACGAGGTAAATGTGATCTCGGGCGCGCCAGCCGGTCCTTCTAGGATCACGCCAATGGTCAATTCATCACGTTCGGTTTCGGCCACAAGCCGCAAAAAGGCATTGAAATCGCCCTCCAGCGTGGCTGACCCCTCTGTCAGATCAAAACGCTGGCCCAAGATTGTGAACCGCCCACGAACCAGACTGAACTGCCCTTGTGGGACCACTTGGTCGGTCGTGCCGCCCACCCGCAATTGACCGCCCAGTTCAGCATCCAAACCACGCCCTCTAATGAAAATCCGGCTTGGGGCAGAGATCGTCAAATCCAGCCCCAGCGGCCGACCCGCCGATCCGGCACCTTGATCTGTCTCAACAGTCCCCAGACCTGCCCGATCCTGGGTCGTTTTTAAGGCCGTCGATGCCCCGACATGGGTGATCTGTGGCAATTCGCCAATGCCGCCAAACCCGCTGGTTGGGATTTGCACATCGACCTGTCCTAGCGTGATCAACCCGGCCAGAACACCGCCATTCGTGATGGGTCCTCGCAGCTGCAAATCGGCATTGGCGCGGGTCTCATAGAGAGCCGGATCGCGCAGCAACAGGTCTTGGAGCGTGACTGTCAGGTTTGCATCATAGGGCGCACTCAGGGCGACAGGGCCGCCTACATTGACGCGCCCGCCTTTCGCGACCGTGCCATCCATCGCCACCTGAGCCCGTCCAGAATTAAGCGTGATCGTTGCGTCCAAATTCTCAATCGCATTGCCCAATGTCGGCGCGGCAATACGTGCGTCGGTCGTCGTGATCTGCCCAGAAACTGATCCCAGTTCAGCCGCACCATTCACCCCGATATCAAAATTTGCAGTGCCGGAAATGCGGCGAGGCTCGATAGCGCGATTGGCGATGGCGAGAGGGGCCGTGCCGGTTGCGCTCATAGCCAGCCGTCCGTCCTCAAACACTTGGCCGCGCACCGCTGCATTGTTGCCTTGTGGGCCGTCCGCCGTTGCATTGATGATCAGTGTGCCGTTGCGTGTCGCAGCGGTTCCAGAGGCGGTAACTGCACCACTGATTTCGTCCGTGAACACTCCGATGTCGCGCAACCGCGCCTCGTAGGTGGCCGATACATCTGCACCTACGATCCGTGCATTGGACGTCAGACTTAGGTTCGGGGTCGCTGCATCCAAATTGGACAGGAGCAACCGACCACTGGCATTTCGCTGTATCCGCGCCGTGACGCGTCCTGCACCACGCAACAATTGGTCGACTTGTGGAACGCCAATGCCGACCGATGTTGTGCGCAGATCAACATCTGCGTTTGTTGTCAGATCACGCAATTCGCCGGTTGCGGTGACATCCATCACCGCAGCACCACTTGTGTTTTGTCCGGCCATTCTGGCAAAGGCGCGCAAATCTTTGGCGTTGATTGTTACGTCTACATCGTAGGATTGCGCAGTGTCGCCTGCCACGCGCGCTTGGGCCGTCACGCCGACGGCGGGCGTCACAGCGATCAGGTCTTGGATCGTGATCGCACCGGATGCGCTATGCTCTATCGTGGCCAAAATGCTTCCTGCGCCGCGCAGGATGGGGTCAATTTCGGCGCTGCCAATGACTAGCGTTTCGGTCGTTCCAGTGACGGTCGCACGCAGTGCTCGGTCTTCTAACGTGCCGGTGATCTGCGTCTCGATGCGCGCCGCGCCTCCAATGTCGCGACCTGCAATGCCAGAGAATACGCCTAGGTTGTCGACCATCAGCGTTGCGCTTGCGGTGGTCGGTTGCCCTTGGTCGCTGGGGCCAACGCGACCACTCACCACGGCGTCTAGCCCGCCCGGACCTTGGGCGGTGATATTCGCGTCGATGGCGCTTGCCGCATCAACATCGACGTTGCCCTGAACCGACAGTGGCCCAATCAGCCGTGCATCAATCAATGATGTGTCAGACACGCGCCCGTCAAATTGCGCGGTGCTGCCGTCGCTGGTCAACGTCGCGGTGCCTTGGGCCGTGATGCCAGATGTGGCGACCCGCAAGGTTTCGATACGTGTGCTGGCTGTGTCTCGCGTGGCGTCGACCACAACCACGCCGCGTCCCGCGAGCAATGGATCCAGCTGCGCGATCCCCAGTGTCAAATCCCGCGTTGTACCGGTGGTTTTTAAGTCAAACCCACCGTCGAGCGGCGTGATGTCTCCTACGACTTTCAGGTCTGCAGCACCGTTCAATTCCAGCCCAGTCAGTTTCGACAGTCGGGCCAGTTCAGCGACCTGCGCCGTTAGATCTAGGTTGATCGGCTCGCCTTGGGTCACTGTCCCGATCAACGCGCGACCTTCGGCGCTCAACCCGCTTGCTGCCAATGTCAGGCGCTCGATTCTGGTGCCTTCACCTTCGACGGTGACAACATCAATATCACCGGCAACGGTTGGCCCAATCATCTGTGCCATTGCCACATCGGCCATTGCAATGCCGCTTGCGAAATACTGTGCCTCGGCTGTCACGCGCCCGATAGCACCACCGTCACCTTGGGTGATCGTCCCGCTGCCGTTCAGCGCGATCCGGTCGATCATGATCCCCAGTCGGTCAAACCCTTTGATCTCGAACGCGCCGGTCCAACCTTCATCGCGGCCCGCATTAAATTGGACATCCAGATCGACGGATTGCACGCTCATTGGATTGCCCGCGACAGGCAATGTCACGGCCCCGCCGTTGGGTTCGGCAATTTGCCCGACCAACGCGAAATCTTGCGGCCATCCTTCGGCCGACAGCCGACCCTGACCGCGCAAATCCACGGCGCGCGTGCGCAGCGTGAAATCATCGAGCAGCAGAACCCCATCCGGCAGCTGCTGTCCCAAAAGACCCAGCCGTACGTCGTCACCAAAGAAGGGGCGATATTCTGGTGCAAAGAACCGTGTGACATCGCCGCCCAGATCAACGGCGACCTGTGATGTACCTGTCTCGACAGATCGCAATGCGACGGTGCCGGTGACACGTTCAAGGCCATCAGATCCCAACGCGATGTCGGCGTCATAGTCACTGAGCGGGCCTTCACCCACGATTCGCAACCGCAGGGCAGGTTGATCGGGCAGCCCGATCATCCGTGCGGCGATCCCACCTTGACCTTCGCTGGCATCCAAGTCCAAGGCGAGGAAGCCGCTTTCGTTGTTATAGAGCCCTTCGATTGCGAACAGCCCGCGTTTGTCATCGACACGTTCGGCGCGGATCACTGTCGAACCTTCGCCGCCTTCCAGCGCGATCCGCCCCTCTAGCGTGGCGGTCATAGGCTCGCCCAATAGGGTCGGACCGATCTCGATCCGGTCGGCGCGCAGGCTTTCGATGTTGATCGCAACAGGCAGATCGGGCAACGCAAAGGGCACGGCCTCGGCACGAGGCACATCGACCGCGTCTGACGTCGGAGCACGCAACAGCTGGATCAGTGCCGCGCTTAGCTCGGTTACTTCGACCCGCCCGCCCAGCAGCGCAGAGCGATTCCAATTCAGCGTCACATCTTCGAGAACCAACCATTCGCCCGCATCGTCAGCGATGCTTAGTCGGGTCACAGTTGCGATAGAACTTAGCGCGCCATTAAAGCCGTCGACACGAACCACGCGGCCCGCGTCCGACAGATTGTCCTCGATCAGGCCTGTTAGAAAATCAATATCCCGCTCTTCTGCAGCGTTGTCTTGGGCCAACAGCGGGGCAGGGGCCAGCAACGCACAACATAGGATCAGGGCCCGCATCAAAACGCCTGCCCGATGCCGACGTAGAACTGGACGCCGTCGCCGTTGCCGCTGACAGGGGTCGCCACATCAAACCGGATTGGCCCCAGTGATGTGTTGTAGCGGATGCCCAGACCTGCGCCTGCATGGCTGTCATCCCCATCGGGGAAGCTGTCCTCGCCGATCATGCCGTAGTCATAAAACCCCACCAAACCAAAGCTGTCGCTAATCTCGTAACGCGCCTCAAGCGAGGCGCCGACATAGCTGCGCCCACCTGTGGTGTTGGTGCCGTTCACAACACCCAACGATTGATAGCTATGTCCGCGCACCGTACCGCCGCCGCCAGAATAGAACAGAAAATCTACGGGTGCTTCGCTGATTTCAGGACCAATGACCGATCCGAACTGGCCGCGAAACGCCAAAACAGTTTTGTCCCCAACGGCGCGGTAGGCGCGACCGTCCAGCTCAACCCGCATCCCGTGCTGGGATCCTGCAACGCCAATGAACGGCATCAAATTTGACCCCAGATAAAACCCATCGCGTGGGTTTAACGGGCCATCCCGCCGGTCCCACGTCAGATTAAAGGGTAGCGTCAAGAACTGGAAACGGCTCTCGCCGTTGGCATCACGGTCGACGCTGGCAATATACCCGATGCCACCCTTAGCCGTCAGATTTTCTGTGACGATCCGAGTGCCCAAAAACTCTAGGGTGACGCCGCGCGAATAGAAATTTGGCTCGTTTAGCTCTTGGAATTGGGCCAGCACATTCAGGTCAGTGTTCGTGCCAAAATGTGCGGGTCTGCGGTACGTCGCGGTTAGCGTGGTATCTGTCCCACCCGTGTCACCGCCGATGCCTGCGATCTCGGCCTCAAGTCTTAGGCGCTCTGCGCCGCCGCGGAAATTGCGGCGCATCCAAAATCCCGATAGCGTCAGGCCTTCGAGCGACGAGATTTCGCCGCCAAAGCCAAAGCGCCGTGGCGTTTGTTCCACCACCTGAACCGTCACCGGCTGGGTGCCGTCGCTGCCAATTCCGTCGCCTTCGATCACAGCAACAGATTTAAACGCACCAGTGCGGCGCAGCCTGTTGGTAGCGCGGTCAATTTCAACCGGACTAAAGGTCTCGCCCTCCGGCAGACCCGCAATCCGCCGGACGCGTTCGGTCCGGACGTCGACGTTGCCCTCGACACCCAGCTCACCAAATCGCAGGCGTGGACCGGGGTCGATTTCGATTGCGACGTCTAGCTTGGCCTCGGCATGTTGTGCGGTGATCTGCTGGCCCGATACTTGGGCCTTAGCGTGGCCCGCATCCCGCCAGCCATCGACCACGGCACTGGCCGCATCGCGCACCGATCCCACCTTGGCCGTCTCGCCCGTGGCAAAGGTTTCGGGAACAACGGTTGCGTCCTTCACAGGTGTCACGTCGGCCCGCCCGAATTGGAAACGCCGCCCGCGATCGATTGTAATTACCACATCTGGCACAGTACTCAACCGCTCGAACGGGGACAACCCAGCCGCCTCGCGGCCATTCACCATGATCGACACTGTGCTGCTGTAATATCCATTGGCGTATAGTGTCGCGACCACCCGTGCATAATCTGCCTGTGCGGCGGCAACAAAATCCTGCGGTGATGCATCTGACGCATCGTCGTCCTTTAGAACATAGAGCAGTGATGCGGCGCGAATATCGCTGCGCAAATCATCACTGGCATCACCCACATCCAAAAGGATCGATTGCCCGACTGCCGTTTGCGCCAGCACGATCAGCCCCAGCCCAAGTGCGACGCTTTTGATAAAATGATGTGCCACGACGGCCTTTCGATCAGCCCAGTTTTTATCCCTGTTGGCGAAATTCCGGCCTAGTGTTGGACCGCCCAAAGGTTTGATCTGCCCATGCAGGGACAACCCAAGACCTACAAGACATGAACCGTTCACATCTGCTTTGGATTGGCAAATTTTCGAAAAAAAATGCAGCACTCGACTTACCCCTGAAAACCCTCCAGAAATTACTCCATGTTTGAAGGGTTTGACACGTTTGATATCGCCTTGGGCGAAATTACGCTGCATGGGGTGCGCGGGGGCGATGGCCCTCCGTTGCTGCTGTTGCACGGGTATCCGCAAACCCACGCGATGTGGCACAAGGTGGCACCTGATCTGGCCCGTGATTTCACTGTTATCGCGCCTGATTTGCGCGGATATGGCCGATCATCCAAACCTGTGACGGATGCTACCCACAGCCCCTATTCGAAACGTGCAATGGCGGCGGATATGGTGACGCTTATGGCGCAGTTTGGCTTTGATCAGTTTGATGTCGGCGCCCATGATCGCGGCGCGCGCGTCGCCCACCGTTTGGGCATGGACTATCCTGACGCCGTGCGGCGGATGTGCCTGCTGGACATTGCGCCAACACGTGAAATGTACGCCTCGACAGACGACGAATTCGCGCGCGCGTATTGGCACTGGTTTTTTCTGATCCAACCGCACCCGTTTCCCGAAACGATGATTGCGGCTGATCCACAGGCCTACCTGAACCACAAAACATCATCATGGGGCGCGGGACACAGCCATTTTTCCGATGACGCGATGGCGGACTATTCTGCCTGCTGGACGCCCGACACGATCCATGCCGCGTGCGAAGATTACCGCGCAGCCGCCACCCTAGATATTGACCACGACAACGCCGACGGGGATGCCAAGCTTACCTGCCCGTTGCACGTGCTGTGGGGGCAAAAAGGGATCATCGAACGTTGCTTTGATGCGCTGGCTCTATGGCGTTTGCGCGCAGAAACGGTGACGGGCCATGCGGTTCCCACGGGCCACTACATTGCCGAAGAACGCCCCGATCTGGTTCTGGCAGAGTTTCGCTATTTTTTTGATGCGTGTCGGAAATGAAGAGGACTCTGTCTTTTTGATCTAGCAGGTCGCACAGGCTCTGACATATGCTGTGGGCATGGAATGTTTGATCGACAATTTGCAGTACGCTAACTGGTCGGAAAAGATTTTTCGCCAGATGCGTCAAGGGGGCGTCGACGCCGTCCACGTCACAATCGCCTATCACGAGACGTTTCGTGAAATGGTTCTTCAGGTCGAACGTTGGAACCGCTACTTCGAACAGTTCCCAGATCTGATTTTCATGGGCCGCACGGGTGCTGATGTCCGGCTGGCCCGCGAAACGGGCCGCACCGCGATTTTCTTTGGTTTCCAGAACCCCAGCCCAATCGAAGATGACATCGGTTTGGTCGAAATCTGCCACACACTGGGCGCACGCTTTATGCAGCTGACTTACAACAACCAATCGCTGCTTGCGACGGGTTGCTACGAGGATGACGACACAGGTCTGACCCGAATGGGCAAACAGGTCGTGACCGAAATGAACCGTGTTGGTCTCGTGGTCGACATGAGCCACTCTGCAGATCGCTCCACGCTCGAGGCGATTGACCACTCGTCCCGCCCGATTGCGATTACCCATGCGAACCCCGCGTGGTGGCACCCCGCACGCCGTAACAAATCAGATGAGGTTTTGACCGCGCTGACCAAACGTGGCGGCATGCTGGGCTTTTCGGTGTATCCGCATCACCTAAAGGATGGACCTGCCTGCACGATTGATAGCTTTTGTGCTATGGTCGCCGAAGCTGCTGATCGCTATGGTGCACAACACCTCGGCATTGGAACGGATCTCTGCCAAGATCACCCCGACAGCGTCGTTGAATGGATGCGCGTTGGTCGGTGGAGCAAAGAAATCGACTATGGCGAAGGCTCTGCTGACAATGCGGGGTTCCCACCGATGCCGACGTGGTTCAACGACAACCGCGACTTTGGCCAGATCCGCTCTGGGCTTGAGAAAACAAATCTCTCGGCGGACGACATCAATGGTATCATGGGGAACAACTGGCTTCGCTTTTATGATGACAATTTTGGACCTGTTTGATGCTGGATCACGACACCATACCTGACCAAAAACCACTGCGCCCTGCGTCCACAGTGATGCGACTGCGCCGAATGGGGGCCATGTTCCCAACGCGGTTGTCTTTCTTGCGCAGCCTCATGCGGAAACTCTCATCTGATGGTGCAAAGCTGACCCGCCCCGTCTGGGACATTTGCGCCAACGGCTACGGCCACGCGGTCTACTCCATTGATCTTGGCGGTCATACGTATTCGCTGATTGCTGTCTCCAACAACCTTGATCCATCAATGCGCACCGACCGCGTCATCGCCGAAGCATGGGACAGCGCCTATTGCCTGTTTGACGGCATTCCAACTGACGCGGACATTGCACGCGTTGTGTCGCAGGCCCCGCTCCAAGAGGCGGGTCGCTTTGCCCCGACCGAACTGGTTCTAAGCCGCGCCAACAAGTCTGTTCGCCTCTTTGATCATGTGGCTCAGGCCTTGCGCGCAGGTGAACAGCCTGATCGCGATCTGATTGGCAAAACCGGTTATCTGATGCGCACGACTGCCGTCTACGGAAACGGGAAATTTGGCATTGCCGACCGCAGCCGGATCGCGGGCCGCGAGGGGCTCTCTGGTCCGTTCGCAGTCGAGATGTTGACGGTGTGGATGATCCGCAACTTTACCCATGATCTGGTCGAACATGTCGGGCAGGGGACGCTTGACCGCGACCTTAAACGCCATCTCGGTATCGGCAATTCCACGGGCCTTGGCATGGCGCCCTTCTTGGTGTCGCATCCGATGCTGCTGGATGCATGGATGCAGGTCCGTGAGACTGCGATCGCCCGCGTTCGTGCGCTTGAAACTCTCAGCACTGACAAAATAGAAGAGCTCTACGGCCTGTGTGAACGTGTCGCCCAGCATCTCGCCGAATGGCAGGTGCCCGACGAAATTGCACAGTCTCGGATCGACACGCTTCGCGCCGAATGGCCCGCCGTGGTCGCAATGATGACCCCAGATTTTATGACATCCCAGACTCCGCTTGACCGTTTGCTCGTCGCGACCGAACAGTGGTCCGTAGATACCCAAGAGCTTGTTGTCTCTATGTGCCTTGAGCCCTTTGGGGATCTGGTCGACGGGCTGTGCGACTGCATGTCGACGCCGTTCACCCCCGTGCTTGATCCACGCGCAGACTGTGCCGCGATCAGGGCTGATCTGGAAAACCATGCGCAATGGGCTCTGGATACCGACTATGCGTGCGACACGGGCTGCGGCCAATTCTGGTACGTCTCCGAAGAGAAACTGGAACCGCGCCTCGGCAACCGCCACGCCGAAGACGGCAGCGAACTCGAAAGCCCGCTCGACATTGGTCGCCGGTTCCAAGCTTTGCACACCGCACTTGATGGTCAAACCGGCCCTCTCGGGGCGTTTCTGGCAGACCACCCAGAACACCGCTTTGCCGCTCGCCGTATCCAGACGCTGGCGCGGCATCCTTATTCGGAAATTCGCGACAATATGATCGCGTCTGATTGCCTGCCGATTGACATGTTGCGCTGCAAGCTTTCGTTCTTTGGCGCGTCAAAGTTTGATCCCAAGTCAGACCGCTGGACACGGATCACATTGGCTCAGGGCGCACCGCTCCCCGATGAACTCGATGATGCTGATGACTGGTGGCTGCCCACCTTCGCCGGATGATTCGCTCGATGAGCGAAGTGTCGGGGCTTGTGCTTAAGGCTGCGCGTGGCGCGGGTTTGCCGTTGGGCCATGCCGAAGACCTCGCTGCTGCAACTGCCGATCTCACGGCGGTCGAGATGGGTCTGACCCAATTGCTGACGGCCCTCAATCGGGCGCAAGTTGGCTGCGCCTACGCAGCGCCCTGTGCGATTGACCGTGTAACGGCGGGGCTGGGGTCGGCGGTCGTCAAAGCGCCGAAATGCCCGCTTGTTTGGGACGCGCTTGTGACCCATGCCGCGCGATCTGGCCTGAATGTCTCGATCACTTGGTCTGGTGCGGACGCCACGCTTGTCGATACGGCACAGCCCGCATCCCCGCGCCCACGTGGTCCTGTTGATATCGATGATACGCTTTGGGCGGCCTTGTCGACGTTGGCGGCCAAAACCTATGTCCCCGCAACCGAGGCATCGCGCCTTGCAGGTGCGGGCGCTGGTTTAACCGACAACGACTAAGAGGCTCGCGCCATAGACCACAAACAGGTCACTTGGCCTCGAACGGATCGTTTGGATACCCGACACCAGCTAGATACAATCCTTGAGGTGGCGACACGGGCCCACAGGTGGACCGCTCACAGGCCTCTAACGCAACCCGCACGCGGTCAGGATCCCATGATCCCGCACCAACCCGTTCTAGCGTTCCGACAAAGCTGCGGACCTGATTGTGCAAAAATGACCGGGCTCGCACGTCAAAACGGTACTCGACACCCGCGTTGGTCTCGTGCTCCGAGATGTCCAAACGGTCCAAAGTCTTTACGGGCGATGCCGATTGGCAAATGCTTGACCGGAACGTCGTGAAATCATGTAGGCCAACCAAATGCGCAGCCGCCGCTTGCATCGCGGCGACGTCCAGCGGGTTCTGCACATGCCAAACCCGCCCGCGCAAATGGGTCATCGACGCACGGCGCGCGACCAGTCGGAACAAATATCGCCGCTCCACCGCCGAAAAACGCGCGTGCCAATCACCCTCTACAATCGCGCAATCGACAATTGCGACAGGCGCTGGCTTGAGATGGTAATTCAGCGCCTCTGACAGGCGAAACGCCTGCCAACCCCGCTCTAGGTCGCAATGCGCAACCTGCGCCAACCCGTGCACACCCGCATCCGTGCGGCCGGCGGCGGCAATCGTATGGGCGCGCGGCTCTAACTTGGCCAGTGCTGCCTCAATCGCCCCCTGAACCGAAGGCTGGTCCTTTTGCCGCTGCCATCCGGCAAACGGCGCACCATCATATTCAATTTTCAACGCATATCTGGGCATAGACGCGGCGTATTCCCCCCTGCGACCAAATTCAAGACCTACACAAGCCGCCCGCGCCCGCCTATCTTGTGTGCAACACAACGCGAAAGGACCAATTTTGGTCATAGGCACATTGGCAGACGGCATCACGCGCGGCATCGACAGCGTGACCTCGACACTTACCTCACCGATTTCCGATCCAGTGATCCGTCTTGGGGTCACGGGCCTGTCGCGCGCAGGCAAAACCGTGTTTATCACCAGCCTTGTTGCTAACCTGATGGACCGCGCCCGCATGCCGGGCCTGATTGCCACGCCTCGGATCACAGCCGCCTATCTGCAACCGCAGCCTGATGACACACTGCCGCGCTTTGATTTTGAGAACCATCTTGCCGAATTGACCTCGGACACGCCGGATTGGCCTGCGGGTACGCGCACGATTTCGGAATTGCGGTTGTCCTTGCGGGTCCAACCCAGCGGTCTCTTGGCCGGTTTCCAAGGGCTGCGCACGGTACATTTGGATATCGTCGACTACCCCGGTGAGTGGCTTCTTGATCTCAGCCTGTTGGACAAAGATTTTGCCACGTGGTCGGCCGAAACCCTCGCGCGGCTCGACATCCGCGCACAGGCCGAACATTTCAAAACGATCCTTGCCGCAACTGATGCGAGCCAGAACCTAAGCGAACCGACGGCCCAACGTCTGGCCGAAGCCTTTACAGGGTATCTGAACACTGCACGCGCTGATGGCTTTTCTGATTGCACACCGGGTCGGTTCTTGTTGCCCGGTGATCTTGCGGGCTCTCCGGTTCTGACCTTTGCGCCTCTGCCGGCGGGTGACAGCCCGCGCCGGTCGCTCTACCGCGAATTTGAGCGGCGCTATGATAGCTATAAACGCAACATCGTCAAACCGTTCTTTCGCGATCACTTTGCTAAAATCGATCGGCAGATCGTGCTGGTTGATGCGTTGGGTGCGATTCACGCTGGTCCGCCCGCGGTCGAGGATTTGCGCAGCGCTATGGCTGATATCCTGTCGGCGTTTCGCCTGGGCAAAAACGCCTTTCTCACCAGCCTGTTCAGGGGCAAACGCGTTGAACGCATCCTCTTTGCCGCGACCAAGGCCGATCATTTGCACCACGCCCAGCACCCCCAGTTGACTGCGATCATTGAGGGGCTCGCTCGTGATGCCCGCGACCGTGCTGATTTCGCTGGTGCCAAAACGGGTGCCATGGCGATTGCGGCGCTACGTGCTACGACCGAAGAGACCCGCGAGCATAACGGCGAAACGCTGGATCTCGTGCGCGGGACACTCACCAACGGAAAACGGGCGGCGTTCTATCCGGGTGCCTTGCCCACAGACCCATCCAAGCTGTTGGGCCCTGCGCGCGCGGGGGCCGAGACGTGGCTTGATGCGGATTACGAGGTCATGACCTTTGCACCAGCCAAGATCGACCTGAAACCGGGCGAAGGCCCGCCCCACATCCGTCTCGACAAAGCGGCGCAATTCTTGATTGGAGACCTCCTATGACATCCGCAAAGGGCCCCGTTCTGATTGATCTAGACGACACACCCAAATCAGCAGCCGCGGCCGAGACGCCAGCCACTGCGGCACCTGTGCCCGATCTGGTTCCAACCCGAAGCACTGCGATGCAGCAGGTCGCGACACTCGCGGCACGGCCTCGGTCCCGCTTGGCACGCTGGATCTGGACCTTGGCGACCGCATTGACCGGTTTCATTGTCAGCTTGGCGGCTTATGATTACATCACGACGCTCTTGGCGCGTTCTCCGGTTTTGGGGGGTATCGCTTCGGCACTGATGATTTTGCTTGTTCTGGTGCTGGCTTTGGCCACCCTGCGCGAACTCGCGGCCTTTGCACGTCTCAGACGCATCGACCGTATCCAAGAAGGTGCCAAGACTGCGCTGGCTGATGGCGATCTTGCAGCTGCACGCGCCGTCACAGCCCAATTGACACGCCTTTATTCGGGGCGTGATGACACCAAATGGGGCCGTGACCGTTTGGCTGAATACAGCCGCGATGTGCTGGATGCCGATACGCTCTTGGCTGCCGTTGAAACGGACCTGTTGGCCCCCATCGACCGCGCCGCTGAAAAAGAGGTCGAGGCGGCGGCTCGCCAAGTCGCGACAGTCACCGCGATTGTCCCGCTGGCTCTGGCCGATGTCTTGACCGCGCTCACGGCGAACCTGCGCATGATCCGCCGCATCGCCGAACTATATGGCGGCCGCTCTGGTACATTCGGCAGTTGGCGTTTGACACGCACGGTGCTCACCCACCTCGTGGCGACCGGTGCCGTCGCCGTCGGGGACGATCTGATTGGATCGGTTGCTGGAGGCGGTGTTCTGTCCAAAGTATCTCGCCGCTTTGGCGAGGGTGTTGTCAACGGTGCTCTGACAGCTCGGGTCGGGGTCGCTGCAATCGACGTCTGCCGCCCTGTTCCTTTTGCAGCATCCAAGCGTCCGTCTGTCACGGCTCTTGTGAAAAACAGCCTTACGGGCCTGTTTTCTAAGACCTCGAAAACTTTGGATCAGAGCAGCTAAGACAGCTTGCCCAGTGGTCAGATAATCGAGCCGCACACCAATGATGTCAGCAGCTTTGGCACCGGCGGAATGGTCGAGGCTGGAAACAACACGCGGTCGCGCAAAACAGGCAACCACCTGCTGTTCGACTGATATTGCGGGGTGAACGCCCAGCTCATCGCCTGATAAATACTGACGTGCCATTTTCGCGCCGCCGCATAGGTCGCACTGGCATCGCTCAGATCACTGGTTTCGACGGCTCGCGCCAGCGCCAACGCATCCAATAACGCCATGTTCGTCCCTTGGCCCAACTACGGGCTCACGCGGTGCGCCGCATCCCCGATGTGTACGACCTTGCCGTGAAATGGTCGCCGCATTGTCCCATGCCCATAACGCGCCATTGTCATCTGATCCGGCTTTTTGATTTGCGCCAAGAAAGGTGCCGCTCGGGGCCACAGGTCATGAGCTTCGGCTTTCCATGCGTCCAATCCTGCGTCCAGCCAGATCTGATGCGCATCTCTCGGCAATGACCAGAAAATCGCGGCCTTCTCGGTCGTTTCACCTGGCAAGCTGCCACAAGGCATGACACCGATCATGCGGTCTGCGCGGCGATAGCTCTGGCTCAATTGCCCGCGGGGCAAATCCGTGTCGACCCAATCCACGGTGCCCCAGATCGCACCATAGGGCAGAGGGCTGACCTGCATGTCCGACATTACAGAATTCACGCCCATCGCATCGACAATCAAATCAAATGGACCCATGTCCCGATTTGCCAACCGCACGGTTCCGCCGTCTACACCCATCACTTGTGCGTCTGAAACTAGGGTCAAATCGCGCGTCATCGCGGCATCCAACAGCGCCCTGAACAGGCTCGCGCGATGAATGGCCAGACCGAACCGAGGCCCGCCTTGGACATCATAGGACACATCCAGCATACGCCGCCCCGACGTCGCCTCGATCCCGAGCATCCGCCAAACGGGGTTGCCCTTGGCCCTTGCAGCATCACCAGCACCGAGCGCGTCCAAAACCATTTGGTCAACGGGTTGAATGACCAGACCTGATCCGACGGGGGCCGGTGTTTTCAACTGGTCAAACACTGTGACCTTGTGCCCCTGATCGGCGAGCAATGCCGCCGCAGCCAACCCTCCAATACCCGCGCCGCAGATCGCTATCTGGTATGACATCTTAAACCTTTGTTCATCTTCGGGCTCTTAAAAGCCGAAATTAATCTAGCTTTCCATAGGGTAAATGGTCCGTAAGGGTGGTATGCAAATAACGTATTTCAGAGACAAAAATACGCAAATTACATAAAATTCCACCTCTGGACGGGCCATGCACATGGGCCTATAACGCCCTCATGACCCAGAAATTCGGCCTGATTATTCGAATTATGAACGCGGCGCTCTGATCTGATGAGACGCCGCGCAAAGGTGCTTGAGCCTGCTCGCACCGACCTGCGATTTTTGACATTCCGACAGACCAAAGGACGCCCCTCATGAGCGCCGAAACACCCGACTATAAATCTACCGTAAATCTGCCCAAAACCGACTTTCCGATGCGGGCGGGGTTGCCGAAACGTGAACCTGAATGGCTGGCCCGTTGGGCCCGTATCGGCGTCTATGATCGCCTGCGCGAAAAAGAGGGCCGCACGCCCTTTACCCTGCATGACGGCCCTCCCTATGCGAACGGCAATTTGCACATCGGTCACGCACTGAACAAGATCCTCAAGGACATGGTTGTTCGCAGCCAACAGATGATGGGCCGCGACGCGCGCTACATTCCGGGTTGGGACTGTCACGGTCTGCCGATCGAATGGAAGATCGAAGAAAAGTACCGTCAAAAAGGCCGCGACAAAGACGCCGTGCCAGTCAACGAATTCCGTCAGGAATGCCGTGACTTTGCGGCTGGATGGGTTGACATCCAGCGCAACGAATTCAAGCGTTTGGGCATCGAAGGAAAATGGGAAAACCCATACCTGACGATGAACTTTCACGCCGAACGTGTGATCGCGGAAGAGTTCCAGAAATTCCTGATGAACGGCACCCTCTACCAAGGGTCCAAACCGGTGATGTGGTCGCCTGTGGAAAAGACCGCTTTGGCCGAGGCCGAGGTTGAATACCACGACCGTCAAACCGATGCGATCTGGGTGCGTTTCCAAATCGTTTCAGGTGGACAAGATTTTGATATCTCAGAGAAAAAGACGGAAGTCGTGATCTGGACGACAACCCCTTGGACGATCCCGCAAAACCGCGCGGTCTGCTTTGGGCCGGACATCTCTTATGGCCTCTACGAAGTCACAGGCACGCCTGACGAATGCTGGCTGTCGGTTGGTGACCGTTATGTCATGGCTGACGATTTGGCCGGCTCTGCCTTCGAAGCAGCCCGCCTCGAAGAAAGCATGTTCACCCGTCTCTCGGACGTGGGCGCAGACGTTCTGTCGACGTTGGTTTTGGCCCACCCAATGAACGGTGCCGATGGTGCCGAGGGCGAGTGGGACTTTGATGTCCCAATGCTGCCCGGTGATCACGTCACGGCGGACGCTGGTACTGGCTTTGTGCACACCGCGCCCAGCCACGGTGACGATGACTATGCTATCGGGGTCAAGCATGGCCTGCCGATGACGTTCAACATCCTTGATGACAGTTCCTACCGCGCAGACCTGCCATTCTTTGCAGGTCAGGCGATCCTCAAGCCAAACGGAAAACCTGGCGGTGCGAACAAGGCTGTGATCGAGAAGTTGGTCGCGCTTGGTGGTCTCATGGGGCGCAAGCGCATCACGATCTCGGATGCCCATTCGTGGCGCTCCAAAGCACCGGTTATCCGTCTCAACCGCCCACAGTGGTTCGCGGCAATCGACCGTGCGGTTGGCGATGGCCAAGACACATACGGCTCGACCATCCGCGAGCGGGCACTGACCAGCATCGACGAGCTGGTCACATGGACACCGCAGACAGGCCGCAACCGCCTGTATTCCATGATCGAAGCGCGTCCTGACTGGGTGCTGTCACGCCAGCGCGCGTGGGGTGTTCCGTTGACGTGTTTCACCAAGAACGGTGCGCATCCGGCAGATAATGATTACCTGCTGCGCAATACCGATGTGAACGACCGGATCAACGCAGCATTCGAAGAAGAAGGCGCTGATGCGTGGTACAACGATGGCGCCAAAGAGCGGTTCCTCGACGGGATCGTGAACCCAGACGAATACACCCAAGTCTTTGATATCTTGGATGTTTGGTTTGATTCTGGTTCGACCCACGCCTTTGTTTTGCGCGACCGCGAAGATGGCAGCGAGGACGGTATCGCTGACCTCTATCTCGAAGGGACAGACCAACACCGCGGGTGGTTCCATTCGTCCATGTTGCAGTCGTGCGGCACCAATGGTCGTGCACCCTATCGCGCTGTTCTGACCCATGGTTTCACGCTGGATGAAAAGGGCATGAAGATGTCCAAATCCATCGGCAATACCATCGCCCCTGAAAAGGTGGTCGAACAGTATGGCGCCGACATTCTACGCCTTTGGGTCGCGCAGTCTGACTATACCGTGGACCTGCGGATCGGGCCGGAAATCCTGAAAAACGTGGCGGACAGCTATCGCCGTTTGCGCAACACGATGCGCTATATGCTTGGCACGCTCAGCGACTTTACCGAGGCGGATCGCGTTGAGGCAAAGGATATGCCAGAGCTCGAGCGTTGGGTGCTGCACCGCTTGTCCGAGCTGGACGAAACCGTGCGTCAGGGCTACGCGGCCTATGACTTCCAAGGCGTGTTTCAGTCGGTGTTTAATTTCCTGACTTTGGACCTCAGCTCCTACTACTTCGACATCCGCAAGGACGTGTTTTATTGCGATGGCGACACAGAACGCCGCCGTGCCGCGCGCACTGTGATGGACTTGCTCTATCACCGTCTGACAACGTGGCTGGCACCTGTTCTGGTCTTCACGATGGAAGAGATCTGGCTCGAGCGTTTCCCGAGTGATGACAGCTCGGTTCACTTGGTGGATATCCCCGAGACACCTATGGATTGGCGTGACGATGCGCTGGCAGAAAAATGGGCTACCATCCGCCGCGTGCGCCGTGTTGTCACCAACGCGATCGAACCGCACCGCGAGGCAAAAACCATTGGTGCATCGCTCGAGGCGGCACCGACTGTATTTGTGTCCAAGGCAGACGCCGAGGTTCTCAAAACTGTCGCGCTCGAAGATGTGTGCATCACCAGCGCGATCACCGTCAGCACGGATGCAGCACCTGCAGACGCCTTTACCGCCGAAGGTGTCGAGGGCATCGCTGTCAGCTTTGCTATGGCCAAGGGCGAGAAATGCCAACGGTGTTGGAAAATCTTGCCCGACGTCGGCACCCACAGCCACGCAGGTGTTTGTGGCCGGTGTAACGCTGCGGTGTCCTGATCCAGTCGACGGTTCATAGCATTGTTGGGCCGCTCACCGTTACCGAGGTGAGCGGTTCAATCACGCCATTGGATTGGATCGATGCGGGCCCACGTGCCCAAGACGGTATTCTGGGACAAACAAGTGACGAGCTTGAGGCCTATTTCTCTGGCGACCTCAAAGACTTCAGTGTGCCGCTTGCGCCCGAAGGGTCAGAGTTTCAATTGAAATTCTGGCGCGCGCTCTGTGCCATACCCTTTGGTGAAACTCGAACCTATAGCGATTTGGCGGCTGATCTCGGCGTCCCGGCCCAAGCGATCGGGCAAACCTGCGGCAGCAATCCCATTCCGATCCTGATCCCATGCCACCGCGTTCTAGCGGCCAATTCCTTGGGTGGGTTCTCTGGTGCGGGTGGGGTCGAGGCTAAAGTGGCCCTGCTCAAGCTTGAAGGTGCGGCCTCTTTCTTGATCTAAGGGCTTGGCAATCGGTGCTGACTGTCGTTGTGTGACGGTTGGAAAGGTGCTGCTATGTCTACGATCGTTTTCCTTGCAGTTTTGGGTGCTGCCTTCTCACATGCGTTCTGGAACGGGCAGATCAAAACAGGGGTGAGCAAGCAAACCTCGATGTTGATCCTGACGGTTGGACAGGGGGGTATCGGGCTCTTTGTCGCAGTGTTTCGCGGCTTGCCGGTGATTGAGGCTTGGCCATTGTTGATCGCGTCCGGCGTTATTCACATGCTCTACCAACTGTTTCTGGCCTAAGCCTATGAACAGGGCGATCTGAGCCGCGTCTACCCGATCGCGCGCGGGGCCGCGCCGATGATTGTCGTGATCTTTAGCGTCCTCTTCTTGACCGATGCGATCAATGGCTGGGAATACATTGGTATTGCCGTTTTGGGCGCGGGCATTGTCTTGATGGCGCGCGGTGTTTTCGGCAACGACGAAAGCCTCGAGCTGCTGCCGTTTGCTTTGGGTTCGGCGTGTGCCACAGCGGGGTATTCGTTGGTTGATGGCTTGGGTGCTCGGGTCTCGGGCGACGCCATCACCTATGTGACGTGGGTCTTTGTGATGTCGGGGGTGTTCTATGTACCAGCTGTTCTCGCGCTGCGTGGACGCACGGTGCTGATAGCAGATAGGCGGGCGTGGACTGTTGGGCTCGTCGCGGCTGCGGCGTCGTACTTTGCCTATGCGATTGTTGTTTGGGCCATGACCCTAGCGCCGATTGCGGTGGTCACTGCACTGCGCGAGACGTCGATATTGTTTGCCGTTTTGATCGGTTGGATCGCCTTTGGCGAACGCATGGACCGGGGCAAAATAGCAGCGGCTATTCTTATTGTGCTGGGCGTTCTTCTGACCCGCCTGTGAACGGCATCAGTTCTTGAAGAGCGCCTGCAACGCACAGGTAGACGCTGCTCAGGATCAGGCCCCATTGCGTGATCCACGACATGTCGAAAGCGTTCCAAGCCGCCAGTCCTGCAAAACCCGTCCACGCAAGCGCGGTCGGCAACGTCAGCCAGCGCCAGCGTTCGGTCCGCACTGGGTGCACAAACTTGATTGGGATGAACATGGTGATCGCCAGAATTGTGACGACGATCAAGCAGACCCACCACGGTGGTGTCAGGGCAAAGAGCACCAGCACCAACATATTCCAGCACCCAGGAAAGCCCGAGAACGAGTTGTCTTTGGTCTTCATCCGGGTGTCACAGAAATACATCGCACTCGCAAAAGTCACGATGATGATCATCACCCATCCAGACCAGCCATCCATGATGCCCGACTTGAACAGGGCAAAAGCAGGGATGAATACGTAGGTCAGATAGTCGATGATGAGGTCCAAAAGGACGCCGTTGAACTCTGGTGCATTACGTTTGACGTCGTATTTACGGGCAAGCGGCCCGTCGATGCCGTCCACAAAGAAGGCCACAACCAACCATAAGAACATCATGTCCCATTTCGCATCTACTGCGGCCAACATGGCGAGCATTGCGAAAACAGCACCTGTGGCAGTGAACAGGTGAACGGACAGGGCTTTGATACGAATTGTCATAGCTGACCTCATGCCGGATAATGATGCATCATGCAATTGAATTGGACTTAGGCCTTGGGGTGGGTCCTGTCGTAGACTTCCATCAGGCGCGCGGTATCGACGGCCGTGTAGGTCTGCGTCGTGGACAGGGACGCATGCCCCAGCAGTTCTTGGATCGCGCGCAGGTCACCGCCAGCAGACAACAGATGCGTCGCGAAAGAGTGGCGCATCGCATGCGGGGTCGCTGTTGCAGGTAGGCCCAGCTGCAGGCGCGCGGCCTCGGTCACCTTTTGAATGGCACGAGGATTGAGAGCGCCGCCTCGGACGCCCCGAAACAGGGGTGCGTCGGGTTCGACAGGGTACGGGCACTGGCGCAAATAGGCGGCGACCGCGTCGCATGCTTGCGGGATGACTGGCACCACGCGTTCTTTGCCGCCCTTGCCGAGAATTCGCAGGGTTTGGGGCAGGGGTACGTCACGCCCACACAGGCCCAATGCCTCGGAAATCCGCAAGCCACAGCCATAGAGCAGGGTCATCACCGCCATATCGCGGGCCGCGACCCACGGCTCGGCGGCTTGTAGTTCTACGGTGTCGATCATGGCGCGCGCTGCGTCTTCGGCCAATGGCCGTGGCAGTTTCTTTTGAAATTTTGGCGCGCGGGTCGACAAAACAGCGGTGGGTTCAAACCCTTCGCGTTCGGCGAACCAGCAATAGAAGGTTTTGACGGCTGACAAGGATCGCGCCAACGATCTGGCCGCGACACCGCGGCCTCGTTCGCTGGCCATCCATGCTCGCATATCAGACACGCAAATCTGGGAAATAGGACCTAATCCCTGCGCCCCGCCGTGGTGAACCGTCATGAAGGCGAGAAATCCGGCCACGTCCGCTTGATACGCTTTGGTCGTATTTTCAGAAGTGCCGTTCAAGGCCGCAGTCGACGCGAGCCACCCCTCGAGCGCATCGCGCAACGCAGGGGAGATCATGGTCATCCTACGACAACCACCGCCGCATTGCGCGTTCAAACACACCCGCAAAAAAGGCGAGTAGGTCGTTGCCTTGTTGCGGGGTGAATTGGTGCGGATCCTCGGATCCAAGAACGAGCATGCCGGGCAAACGGCCCTGGCCAAAATCAAGTTTGAGGCAGGCTTCGGAACGGATGTAGTCAGTCGATTGACCATACACCGCATCGGTGTCCGGCTGAACTTGCCGCAAGGTGACTTGGCGAACAGGTGTGGCCCGTCCGCGGGTTAGGTAAGATTCGATAAAACCAGGCTCGGCAACCGCTAGCACATCGCCCAGCTTTTTGACGGCGGGGTCTTCTTCGTTCTGAACGCTTTCCAGAACCAGACGAATGCAATCGACACGCAAGATGTCGGCGACATCACCACCAAGATCCAAAAGAAAGTTCTCGAATGTCACAGGGTCCATCATGCGCAAAACAGCACGATGAATTTGGTTTGTCCCAGCGAGGTTTTCATACGCTGCGGCGATTACCGAACGGTGTGTATCCTCGAGCCGGTCGAGCCGGTTTTCCAACCGGTCCATCGCGATCCCACGCAGGTCAACAATATTGCCGCCCATGGATTTTTCGTTGGCGTCAATCAACGCACGCATCACGTCGGCATCCTCGAGAAAGCTCTCTGGGTTGGCCAGAATCGTGTCGCGCACTTGGTCGCGGTCGTCAGCGGTAGATGTCATGCTCGGTCTCAAATTCTTTGTTGTTATAGCTGATTTAGCAGACGTAAGCCCAATCCGCATAGCAAAATTTGAATTTTGAGACCGATTTCTCATCAACTGGCCAGATATGGGGGTTCAACGAAAAACGCCCCCAAGACAGGGTCTTGAGAGCGCAATCGCGAGTTGCCGGTTTGGCGCGTTGATCGCTTAGAGGATCGTGATGTTGGCCTTTTTGGCGTCTTCAACAAATGCAGCGAGTCCTTTGTCGGTCAAAACATGGTCAGCCATCTTCTTGATTACTGCGGGTGGTGCAGTCGCAACGTCGGCGCCAATTTTAGCACAATCGCTCATGTGATTGGCGCTACGGATGGATGCCGCGAGGATCTGTGTCTCGTAGCCGTAGTTGTCATAGATATCGCGGATGTCCGAGATCAGCTCGAGACCGTCGAGGTTGATATCGTCAAGGCGACCGATGAAGGGCGAGATGAACGTCGCACCGGCTTTGGCTGCCAACAGCGCTTGGTTTGCGGAGAAGCACAGGGTCACGTTGACCATGTTGCCTTCGTTCGTCAGTACATTACAGGCGTTCAGGCCGGCCCATGTCAGCGGAACTTTTACCGCAATGTTGTCTGCGATTTTGGCCAGCTTGCGACCTTCGGCAATCATGCCTTCTGCATCAAGAGCTACGACTTCGGCGGATACGGGGCCGGAAACGAGGTCACAGATTTCTTTGGTGACTTCCAGAATATCGCGGCCGGACTTGGCGATGATAGATGGGTTGGTGGTCACACCGTCGACCATTCCGAGGTCGTTGAGTTCGCGGATTGCGTCAATATCGGCTGTATCTACAAAGAATTTCATCGTGGTCCTCGCTGGGATGGGTTGGCGTTTGTCCTGCCAGCGTTTACCTCATGAAGGGCAGGGCGAAAACCCCTGATATGTTTGCGCTAACGGTTGTGGATGTGATGGCCCCAGAGTTTTTCCAAGAAGGCGAGTTGATCGGCGTGTTGACCACGCAGCCGATCGATCGTTTCTTGGATTACAAGGCTCCAGAGGGTGGATGTCACATCGGTGCATTCGTTGAGGTGCCCCTTGGGCCCCGCAAGGTCATTGGCGTTGTTTGGTCGGCGGGCAAAGGTGACTGGGACTATAACAAGGTTCGCGCGGCCTTTCGGGTGTTGGATGTCTCTCCTATGCGCCACGAGATGCGGTTGTTTTTGGGACGCGCCGCTGAATATACGCTGACCCCGATGGCGGCGATGCTGCGGCTCGCCACGCGGGCACCCGGGTTGGGTGATCCGCCCTCAATGCGCAAGATTTACCGGCTTGGTACCGGCACTGCCGACCGAATGACCCCTGCGCGAGAAAAAGTTCTGGGCGTGTTGCGGGATTATGGCGGGCTGGCCTTTACCCTGCGAGAGCTTGCCGAAATGGCGGATGTTACGACCAGCGTCGTCAAGGGTTTGGCAAAATTGGACGCCGTGGTCGAAGAAGACGCCCCGCGAGACACGCCCTATTTGCGGCTCGATCCGGGGTATGGCGACAAAGAACTGACTGCGGACCAAGAGACTGGCGCCGAAGCATTGCGCGTGGGTTTGAGATCGCAGGACTACGGCACGACGTTGCTTAAGGGTGTGACAGGATCGGGTAAAACCGAGGTGTACCTCGAAGCGGTGGCCGAGTGTCTGGCACAGGGGCGGCAGGCGTTGGTCTTGTTGCCTGAGATTGCGTTGACCGCAGAATTTTTGACCCGCGTCGAAGCGTGTTTTGGCGCAAAACCGGCCGAGTGGCACAGCGGTGTGACCATGACCGAGCGCCGCCGTTGTTGGCGGATGGTCGGCCAAGGCGACGCGCAATTGGTGGTCGGTGCACGGTCTGCTTTGTTCCTTCCCTATCAGAACCTCGGGCTGATCATCGTCGATGAAGAACATGACACCTCTTACAAGCAGGAGGACGGGGTTCTGTACAACGCGCGGGATATGGCGGTGCTGCGCGCCTCGATTGTTGGTGCCCAAGTTGTGCTGGCGTCAGCGACCCCCAGTCTTGAAAGTTGGGCGAATGTTGAGGCGGGTAAATATCAAAAGGTCGTTCTAACCAGCCGCTATGGTGCCGCCGTGATGCCCGAGATGCGCAGCATTGATATGCGTGCCGAGGCATTGCCGTCGACGAAGTGGGTTTCAGGAACGCTCAAACGCGAGGTGCAGGCGCGGATCGACAAGGGTGAACAATCATTGCTGTTCATCAACCGGCGCGGTTATGCGCCCATCACGCTGTGCAGGGCTTGCGGGCATCAGATCGGGTGCGATGACTGCGACGCGCGGATGGTCGAGCATAGGTTCTTGAAACGTTTGGTGTGCCATCAATGCGGAGAAACCAAACCGATGCCAACGGTTTGCCCGAACTGTCAGGCCGAGGATAAACTAGTGCCAGTCGGTCCGGGAGTTGAGCGGCTCGCCGAAGAAGTGATCGAGGCATTTCCAAAGGCGCGTGTTGCAGTTCTGTCGTCAGATCATTTCGGATCTGCCCGTGCTCTAAAGGAACAGATCGTCGCCATCGCCGAGGGCGAAGCGGATATCATCATTGGAACACAGCTTGTGGCTAAGGGGCACAACTTTCCCAAGCTGACGCTTGTCGGTGTGATCGACGCCGACCTTGGCCTGCAGGGATCTGACCTACGCGCAGCCGAACGTACGTTTCAATTGATGCTGCAGGTCGCGGGGCGTGCTGGTCGGACCGAGGCGCGAGGCACGGCACTGTTGCAAACCTATCAACCAGAACATCCGGTGATCCGGTCAATCCTATCTGGCGACGAAGAAGGGTTTTGGACCGCAGAGGCAAGCGAGCGCAAGCAAGCAGGCGTGCCGCCCTACGGCCGGATGGCTGGCATCGTTTTGTCGTCCCCAAATGTTCAAGAGCTGTTTGACCTAGGTGCTGATATGGCGCGGCGTGATGGGCCACTGCGCGAGATCGGTGCACAGGTCTACGGCCCTGCACCCGCGCCAATCGCTAGGATCAGAGGGCGACATCGCGTGCGTTTGTTAGTCAAAGCCGACAAGGGTGCGCCGATCCAAGCCGCCCTGACCAAGTGGGTTGCTCAGTTCCGGTTGACCAGCACATTACGCTTGTCGATCGATATCGATCCACAGAGCTTTTACTGACGCCCCTTTCCAAGCCCTGCGCATCGGCGTAGTGCCATGGCATGCGCACAATTGCCCTCTCTGATGCAACCCAGCTGCCTGCGTGGCGTCGGCCGCTCGTTCTGCTGTTTTTGATGGCGGCGGCGATGCCGATTGCGTTTTCAACGTGGTCTGCGCTGCTCAACAACTTTGTCATCGAAGCCGCCCAGTTTGATGGGGCGGATATTGGCCTGCTTCACACGGTCCGCGAAATCCCAGGCTTTTTGGCTGTTGGTGTCATCGCGATCATCATCTTTATGCGCGAACAGGTGCTGGGCCTCGTGTCTCTCGCGCTGCTAGGGGCTGCGACCGCAGTGACAGCACAGTTCCCCAGCATCGGTGGTATCCTCGTCGTCACGATGCTCAGTTCGATCGGGTTTCACTACTACGAGACGGTGAACCAGTCGCTACAACTGCAATGGATCGCGATCAAGAAGGCGCCAGAGACACTGGGCTGGATCATTGCAGCCGGGTCGGGGGCGACACTGATTGCCTATGTCTTGATCGTGCTGACGT
This sequence comes from Thalassobium sp. R2A62, assembly GCF_000161835.1. Classification (GTDB taxonomy): domain Bacteria; phylum Pseudomonadota; class Alphaproteobacteria; order Rhodobacterales; family Rhodobacteraceae; genus Thalassobium. The sequence goes on along the minus strand of NZ_GG697169.2, from coordinate 1,806,607 downwards.
GGGAGCGGTTCGGACTGTCTTATGACTTTGTCTATATGTTGTCGGGTGGCATCACTTTGGCGATCGCTGTGTTCTGTTTCTTTGCCTATCCGCAATTCGAGGTGCCGGACCAACAGATCAAAAAGATGATTCTGCGAAAACGGTACTGGCTGTATTATGCGCTGCAATTCATGTCAGGCGCGCGGCGGCAAATCTTTGTCGTGTTTGCCGGATTTATGATGGTCGAAAAGTTTGACTACGCGGTGCATCAAGTGACGGCGCTGTATCTGATCACTTTGGTGATCAACATGATCGTGGCACCCCTGTTGGGCAAAGCGGTCGAACGGTTTGGCGAACGTAACGCGCTGGTGTTTGAATATGTTGGGCTGGCTCTGGTGTTCGTGTCCTACGCAGGGATTTACTATCTCGACTGGGGACTGCGCGTGGCTGAAATCCTCTATGTCGTGAACCATCTGTTTTTCAGCCTCGCGCTTGCGATCAAAACGTATTTCCAAAAAATCGCGTCGCCCGGTGATATCGCCCCGACAGCAGCGGTGGCGTTTACAATCAATCATATCGCGGCGGTGTTCTTGCCAGTGTTGCTGGGGATCTTGTGGCTTAATGCGCCGGGCCTCGTTTTTGTCTCGGCTGCAGGGATGGCGATTGTGTCTCTCTTGCTGTCGCTGTTGATCCCGCGCCATCCAACACGAGGTCGCGAAACAGTGTTTCAATCCTCGACAGTGGCAGCCGACTGATCAAAGCCCTATATGAGTGGTACGCCAAAAAAGGAGTGCGCCACATGATGCTGTTCCAACGCAAGAAAACTGAAATGGTAAGCAAGACTGATGCGGTTGCCGGATCATCAGACGTTATTGCCCTGCCAGAGACGCATTTTGTAAATGGCAATCCTATGACGTTGGGGCTGCCGGATGGCATGGAACAGGCGATGTTCGGGATGGGCTGTTTTTGGGGCGTCGAACGGATGTTCTGGACGCTGGACGGCGTTTATTCCACGATGGTCGGCTATGCGGGTGGCTATACGGAAAATGCGACCTACGAGCAGGTCTGCACAGGAAAGACTGGTCACAACGAGGTCGTGCGGGTGATCTATGATCCGGCCGTCATTTCCTATGACCAATTGCTACAGGTATTTTGGGAAGGCCACGACCCGACCATGGGTATGCGCCAAGGCAACGATATGGGCACGCAATATCGGTCGGGCATTTATGCCTATACCAATGCTCAACAGGACGCGGCCCAGACGAGCAAAGTCGCCTTTCAGCCACGGCTGGATACGGCTGGGTTTGGACCGATCACGACTGAGATCACTGATGTTCCGGTGTTTTTCGTGGCCGAGGCATATCACCAACAGTATCTTGCGAAAAATCCTGCGGGCTATTGCGGGATCGGTGGAACTGGCGTGACCTGTCCGATCGGCGTTGGTGCTTAAAACCATAGGGCAGGAGCCGCTGCGTGCGGCTCTTGCCTCTTGATCGCGGCGGTGTTGCAGCGTAGGCGGTTCCCCAACCAAAGGATCCGCTATGACAACCTACACAGCCCTGACGACATTGACCGGAAAATCCCAAGCAGAAGCGTTGGGCGAGGCAATGGAACGCCTGACGCCAGAACCTACGGGTGTGGGCGTCTTCGAAGTCGAAGACGGGTCAGGTCTGTGGGAAGTCGGCGGCTATTTTCTGGAACAACCTGATACAGCTGGATTGGCGTTGCTTGCGACGCTGCATGATGCGGCCGCGTTCGTTGTATCCGAGGTGCCCGATGTGGATTGGGTGGCCAAGGTGCGCCGTGAGCTGGCGCCAGTCGAGGCTGGGCAATTCTTTGTTTATGGGGCTCATGACGCGGACCAAGTGCCCGAAGGCAAGATTGCGTTGCTGATCGAGGCGGCGATGGCATTCGGTACTGGCCACCACGGCACAACGCTGGGCTGCCTGCGGGCGTTGGACCGGTTGGATCAGGCCAGTGTTACGGGGCAAAATGTTGCTGACATCGGGTGTGGGACAGCTGTTTTGGCTATGGCTGCAGCGCGGATCTGGCCGAACCCTGCATGGGCGTCAGACATTGATCAGGTTGCAGTCGACGTTGCCGAGGCGAATGTCGCAGCCAACAATCTGCAAGGTCGGGTCAAATGTGTAGAAGCTGCGGGCTTTGACGCGCCAGAACTGCATGATGCAGCCCCTTTTGATCTGGTGTTTGCGAATATTCTCAAGGGGCCGCTTGTCGCGCTGTCTCCTGATATGGCGTCGCATGTGTCCGATGGCGCACATGTGATTCTGTCAGGGATCTTGAACGAGCAAGCCGACGAGGTGATCGCTGTTTATGCACAAAATGGATTCAATCTGATCCACCGCGAAGAGATTGTTGAATGGACAACACTAACTTTGCAGAAAATCAGCGCGTAATTCTCTGTAAAAGTCGCAAAAATGCCTTTGTTGCCTTGGTTGTGCCACATTTGACGCCTATCCGTGCGGGATCGACGGTGGGGGCCTTCGATAGTAGGAGGCTGCCATGAGCACCGCTCATCTCCCGTTCCAAAAGCGACTGAAAGTGATTGGTCGTAAACATGATCGCATGGCGCGTAATGGCGTCGTGCACTCCGTTAACCATGACGGCCTGATTATTGCTCGTGCGCGCCGCACGAAACCCCGTTTCCCGTTCAAAGGTCTGGCACTGTTGGTGTTGGCGACTATTTTGTTCAAAAGCCTGATGTTGTTTCAGGCTGGATCGATTGCTTATAACGAGCGGCTCGATCTCTTGCGCGGTGGAAATGTGGCTGAAGCTGCTGGGGCATGGATCATGCAAATTGATCCGGTGACCCAGTGGGTGACAGATCAAATCCGAATTAACGTATTATAAAATTTGTGATTTTAACAGAAAAGGCCGCGCTCTGATTTAGAGCGCGGCCTTTTCGTTGATCGATCGTCGCGCGTTTAGCGGTAAACGACGCTTTCGATGTCGCCGTAGCAAAGACCGATGTCTTCGAGCTCACGTGCCGTCAGCGCAGACAGTGCCTTGCGGGTTGCGCGGGCATCGTTCCAAGCGGACAGAGCGCCGAATGTCGATGCGAATGCTTTAGAAAAGACTGCTCCAACAGGTGCAGAAGTCGAGAGTGAGCGGGTTGTGTCAAATGCGGCCATGTCGCGTGTCCTTTTAGGTTTTGAGTTGTGTGTTCGTTCGTCTTGAAGCGCATTTAGTCCTCTGATCTGACATCCGCCAGATCTAATTTTGCATACCACCGTTGCGGTTTCTGCATGGCAGAATGGTGGCGATAGTTAATTGAAAAAAAACAATAAAAACCAATCGCCGCTAAATTATTGTGCGCGTTACGAACGCGGTCATGCTGCAATCGCAAAATGGCCCGTACGCCGCTGGATGTGAACAAGGTTCTTTTCACATGTTCGCGTTTCGTGCTACTGCAGTTGCAACAAGAACAAAAAGGGGCGGACATGCGCGTTTTGGGGATTGATCCCGGCCTGCGCAACATGGGGTGGGGCGTCATTGACGTCTCGGGCACACGGCTGTCTCATGTGGCGAATGGCATTTGTAAATCTAGCACTGGCGACATTTTGGCCGAGCGCTTGTTGTTGCTGCACGGCCAACTGGCTGAGGTGATCGAACAATACGCTCCTGAGACGGCAGCGGTTGAACAGACCTTTGTGAACAAGGACGGCGCCGGCACTCTCAAATTGGGTCAGGCGCGAGGTATTGCCATGCTTGTTGCAGCACAGGCAGGACTGTCTGTCGGAGAATACGCACCTAACGCAGTCAAAAAGACAGTTGTTGGTGTGGGCCACGCGGATAAGAGACAGGTCGACCATATGGTTCGGATGCAATTGCCCGGCGTTCAGATCGTTGGGCCAGACTCGGCTGATGCCTTGGCGATCGCAATTTGTCATGCGCATCACGCCCAGTCGCAGAACCATCTCGACCGCGCATTGGCGAGGGCAGGCGCATGATTGGTAAGATTGCGGGCCGGATCGATTATCGTGCGGCAGACCATGTTCTGATTGATGTGCGTGGCGTTGGATACGTTGTCTACGTCTCGGACCGTGTGATGGCATCCTTGCCCGGAAACGGTGAGGCGGTTGCTTTGTTTACCGATCTTTTGGTGCGCGAGGATAACCTGCAATTGTTCGGGTTTACGACGCTCGTTGAAAAAGAGTGGCACCGTTTGTTGATGAGCGTCCAGGGGATCGGTGCTAAGGCATCGATGGCCATTCTGGGCGCTATCGGGGCCGAGGGTGTGAGCCGCGCGATTGCGCTGGGCGATTGGGCGGCCATCGCGACCGCCAAAGGTGTAGGACCGAAAACTGCACAGCGCGCTGTGCTTGACCTCAAGAACAAGGCGCATGCTGTCATGGCGATGGGCGGCACCTTGGCCGAGGCTCAGGGTGAGGTAGAAGCTGAGGGTGAAGTGATCGAGACCGCAGCACCCAAAGTGACCCGCTCTGGCAACGGCGCTGCACAATCCGAAGCTTTGTCAGCGTTGGGCAACTTGGGTTATTCGCCTTCAGACGCGGCCGGCGCAGTGGCCGAAGCCAGTGGAGGCGCACCCGATGCGGATACGTCCGAACTGATCCGTGCTGCGCTCAAACTTTTGGCGCCAAAGGGATAACTGATGGACCAGCCTGATCCCGATCTGCGGCCCGACCAGCAATCTGGCGACAATGACCGTGCGCTGCGGCCCCAAGTTCTGGATGAATTTATTGGTCAGGCCGAAGCGCGCGCGAACCTCAAGATATTCATTCAGTCTGCTCGCAAACGCGAAGAGGCGATGGATCATACGCTGTTCCACGGCCCACCCGGTCTGGGAAAGACGACGCTGGCACAAATCATGGCCCGCGAATTGGGTGTGAATTTTCGTATGACAAGTGGGCCGGTTTTGGCCAAGGCTGGCGACCTCGCTGCGATCCTGACCAATCTCGAGGCGCAAGATGTTTTGTTTATCGATGAAATTCACCGATTGAACCCAGCTGTCGAAGAAGTGCTCTATCCGGCGTTAGAGGATTTCGAGCTGGATTTGGTGATTGGTGAAGGACCAGCCGCGCGTACCGTCCGGATTGAACTGCAGCCCTTTACTCTTGTTGGGGCAACGACGCGGATGGGTTTGCTGACCACCCCGCTGCGCGACCGTTTTGGCATTCCGACACGACTGCATTTTTATACCACTGACGAGTTGCACGAAATCGTCACACGCGGCGCACGGCTGATGGGCTGCCCCGCCGACGACGAAGGCGCACGCGAGATCGCGAAACGTGCGCGGGGTACGCCACGGATCGCAGGGCGATTGTTGCGCCGCGTTGTGGATTTTGCGGTGGTTGAAGGCGACGGGCGCGTGACCCAAGCGATTGCGGATCGTGCGTTGACCAGACTTGGTGTTGATCATTTGGGGCTTGATGGCGCTGACCGACGGTATCTGCGGTTGGTGGCCGAAAACTATGGTGGTGGTCCTGTTGGTATCGAAACGCTCTCTGCGGCGTTATCCGAGAGCCGCGACTCGCTAGAAGAAGTGATCGAGCCGTTTTTGTTGCAACAGGGTTTGATTCAGCGAACGCCGCGTGGTCGAATGCTAGCGCAAAAGGCGTGGACGCATTTGGGGCTGGACGTGCCCAAAAATCAGAGCGATTTGTTCAGTTGAGACCGCCCTGTTGAGAGAACACGCTATGACGCCCGACGAAATCGCTGCATTGTTCACCCGCTCTGACGACAGCTATTTGTTTGCCCGTTGGGGGCGACCTATCGCGCCAGTCGTTTTTGGAGTGACAGACGAGACCCTCGCGGTTGTTAAAGGGGCGACTGAAGCTGTTGCCGCACTTGCAGGCATCGAAGTGGCCGAGACTGACCCTGAGTTGGGGTCGAACCTGATGGTGTTTTTCTTCACAGATTGGGATGAACTGCCCGAGGTTCCGGACCTTGGTAATCTGGTTCCTGACCTGGTGCCGCTCGTCGGGCGATTAAAAGAGGCCGATGCAAATCAATACCGTGTCTTCCGGTTTGACGAAGCCGGAGCGATCAAGGCGTGTTTCGTTTTTGTCCGAATGGATGCGCACCTAAGCGAGACCCCAGCTGAAACGCTCGCACTAAGCCAGATGGTTCAAACGGTCCTGTTGTGGTCGGATCGCGCGTTTATGGAAACCTCTTCTCTGGCCGTTTTGCCCGAGGGCGGGGTGATCCTCAATCCAGAGATCGCAAATGTAATCCGCGCGGCCTACAATCCTGTGCTGCCCGCAGTGGCCCAAGATGCGAGCCACGCGCTGCGCCTGTTTGCTCGAATGGAGACCCCGTAATGAGCCATACTTTTGATGTGCATGTGTACTACGAAGACACCGACCTTGCCGGTATTGTCTACTACGCCAATTACCTAAAGTTCATTGAACGGGCGCGGACGGAATTGGTCCGCGAAATGGGTGTGAATCAGGTCGCTCTTAAGGCTGACGAGGGTGTCGTTTTTGCGGTCAGGCGGGTTGAGGCGGACTATATTGCGCCCGCGAAATTTGATGATGATCTAACGGTCGAGACTGCAATCAAGGCCGTAACAGGCGCGCGTTTGGTCCTGACACAGGACGTGAAGCGCGACGCTACGCTGTTGTTTTCGTCTGTCGTCACCATCGTCGCGATCGGTGAAAACGGTCAACCTGCGCGATTGCCAGCGACTTTCCGCCGAAAAATTCAATAAGACCGCCCCAAATTCTGCCAGATGACACGGTTGTGTTGGCTTTGCTCTGGGTTTTGCGTTATTTGTGGGCGTAATCAGAGCCCTTAAGTGGCCACAACAAAAGAGCAGGCACATGGAAGCAGTCGATTTCTCGATGTGGGCGTTATTCGCCCGCGCGACGATTACCGTAAAACTCGTCATGATCATGTTGATCATCGCATCCGTGTGGTGCTGGGGCGTGATCGTCGACAAACTCATTCAATACCGCAATGCGCGCAAAGAAGCGGGCATCTTTGATCGGGCCTTTTGGTCGGGCGAACCCTTGGACGGTCTGTTCGAAAAGATCGGTGCAGAACCAGATGGTCCTTCGGAGAAAATCTTTGCGGCTGGCATGATGGAATGGCGCAGATCACACCGCCAGGACGGTGGCTTGATCGCTGGCGCACAGGCGCGGATTGATCGGGCTATGGACGTGGCGATCGCCCGCGAGAGCGAAAAGCTGCAAAAAGGTCTGCCGGTTTTGGCGACGGTCGGCTCGACCGCACCCTTTGTCGGTTTGTTTGGTACCGTGTGGGGCATCATGAATGCCTTTATCGAGATTGCCGAACAGCACAATACAAACCTCGCTGTTGTGGCACCTGGTATCGCCGAAGCGTTGTTGGCGACGGGTCTCGGCCTGTTGGCTGCGATCCCTGCCGTCATTTATTACAACAAATTGAGCGCCGACAGCGATCGGATCGTTGGTGGCTACGAGGCGTTTGCCGACGAATTTGCAACCATCCTAAGCCGTCAGTTGGACAGCTGATATGGGCGCTGGTGTTATGAAAAGCGGGGGCGGCGGACGCAGACGCGGACGTCGCAGTTCACGCACACAGCCGATGGCGGAGATTAACGTCACGCCATTCGTCGATGTGATGTTGGTCTTGTTGATCATCTTTATGGTCGCGGCTCCGTTGTTGACGGCAGGTGTGCCTGTCGACATGCCGGACACGGCTGCGAACGCATTGCCAACCGACCAAGAGGAACCGCTGACCGTCACGCTGACGGCAGAGGGTTTGATCCTGATCCAGAACACCGAAGTGCCGGAGGATGAATTTATCACTCGACTGCGCGGAATCTCTGCCGAGCGTGACAGCGACCGTGTCTTTTTGCGCGCGGATGGGGCTAATTCATGGGACCGTGTTGCGGTTGTCATGGGCGCGCTCAATGCGGGCGGATTTTCCAACATCGGTCTTGTGACGGATGTTGGCGGACCAACGCTTGACGGGTCCGACGGGTAACAAGGTATGTCTACGGGCACCTATATCTCTGGCGCGGGCCATGTTGGTCTGATCGGCTTTATGATCCTCGGCTGGGGGTTTTCGGCTGATCCGTTACCTTTTGAGGTGACCGAAGTTAGCGTTGTGACCGCCGAAGAGTTTGACGCGTTGTCCGGTGTGGCCCAGCCAACAGTGCCAACCGACGAACCGCCCGCACCCCAAGTTCCAGATGTCGAAGACGTTGTAGAGCCGCCAGCCGTGGAAGAGCCGCCAGCGGCACCGGACGCGCCCGAACCGGTTGAGGCGCCAGTCGAAGATACGCAGCCTGTCGCGCCAGAAATTGAAACGCCTGCGATCGAAGTGACTGACGCGCCACCAGCCGAGCCGCAGACACCGCAGGTCGAAACGGTGACAAACACGGTGATCGGGACCAGTCCGCGCCCACGACCGCGCCCCGCGCCTCGCGTGGCCCCTGAGGCCGTAGTCCAACCCGAACCAGATGCAGTGATCGCTGACACAACCCAAGACAGCGTCCAGGACGATGCACCTGCCGAGACGCCAGTGACCGAAGAGGCGCAACAAGCCACAACTCAAGAAGAGGCCACAACCGAGACTGTGACCGAAGCGGATCAAGAGGCTGCAGGTGAAGAGATCGTGCTGGCACCAACATCCTCGCCGCGTCCGCCTGTCAGACCTTCGCGACCAGAGCCCACGGAAACGGCGACGGCGCCCTCAAATGAAACGACCGATGCGATCAATGATCTGCTCGGGGACTTGGCGACGGAAGAGCCTGCCGCATCGACGCCAACAGGACCGCCGCTTAGCGGGGCCGAAAAAGAAGGGTTCCGAATTGCTGTGAACAATTGTTGGAATGTCGATGCTGGTTCGCGAGCGGCGGAGGTGACAGTGAAGGTCGGTTTCGCACTGGACCAAAACGGTCGTGTGTCAGGTGATGTCCGCATGGTCGGTGCCTCTGGTGGAGACACCGGTGCTCAGCGTACCGCCTACGAGGCTGCGCGGCGTGCCGTTCTGCGATGCCAGAGTAGTGGATATGATTTGCCCGCGGAAAAGTATGAGCAGTGGAAAGACGTCGAGATCACGTTTGACCCATCTGGGATGCGCTTGAGATGACCGCAGCACCCCGCAAAATGGCAAAGAACCGTCCGCATGCGATGCTCTGTGTGATGTGTGGACAAAGATATAGTAAACAGGCGGCACAGTATGCCCGCCTTAGCGAAAGGATCGCAGTATGACCCGTGTTTTGACCTGTCTGATGGTTGGTGTTTTGACTCTTGGGGTCTTGATTGCCCAGGGCGCGCGGGCGCAACCGCTGAGCATTACAATCACGGACGGCGTGATCGAACCGCTGCCTTTTGCGGTGCCAAGTTTCCAAGCGGAAAACCAATCGGCGGCGCAAGTTGCGGCTGATCTGTCGCGGGTGATTGCAGAGGATTTGACTGGCACAGGTCTGTTCCGCCAAATCCTCGCTAGTGCGTTCATCTCGCAAATCAGTGCCTTCAGCGCGCCAATTCAATTTGCAGACTGGCGTGCCATCAATACGCAGGCGTTGGTCACAGGTGTGGTGTCAGTGAACGGCGATCAGTTGACCGTAAAATTCCGTCTGTATGATGTGTTTTCGGGCGCTGAATTGGGTGCGGGTCAGCAGTTGGCTGGGACGGTTTCAGGATGGCGCCGCATGGCACACAAAGTGTCGGATCAGGTCTATAGTCGGATTACAGGCGAGGGTGGCTATTTCGACAGCCGCGTCGTGTTTGTCTCTGAGACAGGCCCCAAGAATGATCGCCGCAAACGTTTGGCCATTATGGACTATGATGGGGCGAATGTTCAATTTCTGACCGACAGCGCGTCAATCGTTCTGGCGCCGCGTTTCTCGCCCAATGGCGATCGTGTTCTCTACACCAGCTACGAAACTGGCTTTCCTCGGATCAATATTCTGGATGTGGCAAGCGTTGGACGCCAGCAGTTGGCGACAGCAGATGGCGAGATGGCATTTAGCCCACGCTTTAGCCGTGATGGACGTCAGGTCATCTACAGCATTGCCAATGGTGGCAACACGGACATCTACCGCAGTGATTTGGCATCCGGATCGAATGCGCGTCTTACCTCAGCTCCATCGATTGAAACTGCCCCCAGCTTTTCCCCTGATGGCAGCCAGATCGTGTTCGAAAGCGATCGCAGCGGCACCCAGCAGCTGTATATCATGAGCGCGAGTGGTGGTGAGCCTCGGCGGATCAGCTTTGGCGATGGACGCTATGGCACGCCTGTTTGGTCGCCGCGTGGTGACTTGGTCGCCTTTACCAAGCAGAACGCAGGTCGGTTCCATATCGGTGTCATGCGCACGGACGGATCCGAAGAGCGTCTGCTGACGGCTAGTTTTCTTGATGAAGGCCCGACATGGTCGCCCAATGGCCGCGTCATCATGTTCACCCGCGAGACCCAAGGTGCAGACGGCGCGCCCGCGCTATATTCGGTGGATATCACGGGCCGTAATTTGAAACGGGTCACTACCTCTAACGCCGCGTCTGACCCGTCTTGGGGGCCGCTGCAACGTTGATTCACATGGCACAGCATTTCGTGCTAAACATAAACAAAAGAGCAAATAGTAAATGGGACAAATCCTATGAAACAAATGACAAAAGCCGCATTTTTGATTGCCACCCTCGGCATCAGCGCATGTACCAACGCAGACCGTTTTGACAACGTGACCCCCACGGACGCAAATTCTGGGTTTGGCCAGCCATCTGGCGTTGATAGCTTGGCGCTTGATCCTGCGAACAACCCGACCAGCCTACAGTATTTCAGCCAAACGATTGGTGATCGCGTGTTGTTCACAGTCGACACATCGTCGCTGACAGCGGCAGGGCGTTCGACCTTGGACGGTCAGGCCACGTGGCTCTTGACGAACTCTGACTATCTCGCAGTGGTCGAAGGTCACGCGGATGAGCAGGGCACACGCGAATATAACCTTGCACTTGGTGCGCGGCGCGCCAATGCTGTTCGCGAGTATTTGATTTCTAGAGGTGTCCCGTCAAACCGTCTGCGCACGGTCAGCTACGGCAAGGAACGCCCTACAGAGATTTGTAGTGAAGAAGCGTGTTACGCCAAGAACCGCCGCGCGGTGACGATCATTTCGGCAGGCGCGCTCAGCTAAGGGGCTGATTTATGGGCCGACTAAAGGCTTTGATTTTGGCGACGTGCCTGGCTTTGCCAGGTGCGTCGTTTGCACAAGATGCACAGACGTTGGCGGATATCCGTCAGCAGCTGACGACACTCTACGTCGAGGTGCAAAAGCTGCGCCAAGAATTGAATACCAACGGCACCGCGACCGGTACTGGTGGTGGTTCTGCGCTTGAACGATTGACGTCGATTGAAGGCGAACTGCAGCGGCTGACCTCAAAGACGGAAGAGTTAGAGTTCCGCGTGAACCGTGTTGTCAAAGACGGTACGAACCGTATTGGCGATCTGGAGTTCCGGTTGTGCGAGCTAGAAGACGGCTGTGACATCGGCAGTCTGAGCGACACGTCGTCGCTGGGCGGAGTCGATGCCCAAGGCACAGCACCCGTAGCAACACCGATCCCATCAACTGACGGCCCTGCATTGGCTATTGGTGAGCAAGCAGATTTCGAGCGGGCGCAGTGGGCGCTCGCATCCGGTGACTTTCGCAGCGCCGCTGACCAGTTTGCGGCCTTTGTCCAGACCTACCCCGGCGGACCGCTGACCGCACAATCACATTTGAAACGAGGCGAGGCGCTCGAGCAATTGGGCGAAACGACCGATGCGGCGCGTGCGTTCCTAGAAGCGTTTAGCGCCAATCCTAGCGGAGACGTAGCACCACGCGCGTTGTTCAAATTGGGTGCCAACCTAGGCGCACTGGGTCAAACAGTCGACGCCTGTACCACGCTTGCCGAGGTTGGCGTGCGGTTCCCATCGGCACCTGCTGTGCACGAGGCGAATGCAGCGATGCGCAAACTTGGTTGCCAATGACGTCTAAGGACCGTCCGCTAACGCCAACAGATCTCGCCCAAGCTGTAGGCAGCTGTGACCTGACCAACAATGAACTACGTAGCGGTCCGGTTGGCGTCGCTGTTTCTGGCGGTAGCGATTCAACCGCACTGTTGTTGGCCTGTGTCGAATGGGCCAAATCCAATGGCGTTGCCGTTCATGCTGTGACCGTCGATCACGGACAACGGGTTGAGGCAAAACAAGAGGCGATTGCCGTGTCCGAACTGACAGCCGAATTGGGTGTCGAGCATTCAATTCTGACACTTGAGACCCTAGAGGCGGGCGCAAATTTCCAAGCACGAGCGCGCGACGCGCGATACGCCGCGATGGCGCAATGGGCACAGGCGCGTCGTTTGGCTGTCGTCGCAGTTGGGCATACAGCCGATGATGTCGCCGAGACGTTCTTGATGCGGCTTGCCCGTGGTGCGGGTGTCGATGGATTGGCGCAAATGGTGGGATCATGGACCGCTCATGAAATGTCTTGGGTCCGCCCCTTGTTGGGGTTCAAACGCCAGGCTTTGCGTGACTTTTTGACGGCCCAACGCATCGTTTGGTCGGATGATCCGTCAAATCAAAGCATAAAATACACCAGAACAGCGGCCCGCGAGGTGCTTGCGGCACTGGCACCCCTTGGAATTGAGCCGGAGACTTTGCGCCATGTGGCCGCATCTTTGCGTGATGCGAGCGACGCATTATATGTTCAGACTGCTGAAGCTGCTACTGCAGTATTTAGCCAAGATGCGGGCGGGGCTTTGACGTTTGAAACCAAGGCGTTTCACGCCTTGCCCATTGATATTCAACGCAGGCTGTTTATGGCGGCAATTCGCTGGATCGCGACGCGGGCCTATGCGCCGCGTCGCGACGAGCAAAAACAACTACTCCGAGCGTCTGAATCGGCTGTGACCGCGACCTTGGGGGGGTGTTTGTTCACAAATGCGGCGGGCTGCAGCACAATCAGCCGCGAACCCGCTGCGACCCAAGGTCCAGTCCCAGTAGACGCCATCTGGGATGGGCGCTGGAGTGTGACGGGCAAATACAACGGCGACCTACATATCGCAGCCTTGGGCGAGGCGGGTATCGCCGTATGTCCAGATTGGCGGAACACAGGGCTGATCCGGTCAACCGTGCTCGCCAGCCCTGCAATTTGGTATGGGGATCGTTTGATAGCGGCGCCCTGTGCGGGGTGGAGCAACGGATGGTTGGCACGGATTGTCGCGGATTTCCATTCTTCTTCGTTATCGCATTGAAGATTAAGCCTTAGCCTCTATTTTAGAAGGGTGGTCGCGGATGGATTCGTCCGTGCCAATTTGTATTCAAAGGAGACACCCCTTGGGCAACGCGAGAAACTTCGCATTTTGGGTCGTATTGTTCCTGCTGGTTTTTGCTGTGTTCAGCATGTTCCGCAACGGCGGTACAGCACTGCAAAGCCAAGAAAAAAGCTATTCGGAATTCGTCCAGATGGTCGGAGGCGGTAGCGTCAGTCAGGTCACGTTGAACGGCGAACAGGTTATGTTCACGGGCACTGATGGTCGCGATTACTTTGCGATCAAACCAACCGACGCGAATGTCACCGATTTCCTGATTTCGGAAGACGTTCCAGTCAAAGCGGAAAAACAGGCACAATCGTTGTTCTCGACGTTCCTGTTGTCGCTGTTCCCGTTCTTGCTGCTAATCGGTGTCTGGATCTATTTCATGAACCGGATGCAAGGCGGCGGCAAAGGCGGCGCGATGGGGTTCGGCAAATCCAAGGCTAAGATGCTGACCGAAAAGCATGGGCGTGTGACGTTTGACGACGTCGCGGGCATCGATGAAGCCAAGGAAGAGCTCGAAGAGATTGTAGAATTCCTGCGCAACCCGCAGAAATTCTCGCGACTTGGCGGCAAAATCCCAAAGGGTGCGCTGCTTGAGGGCCCTCCCGGTACTGGTAAAACACTGTTGGCGCGGGCGATTGCCGGCGAGGCTGGTGTGCCGTTCTTCACCATTTCGGGTTCCGACTTCGTTGAAATGTTCGTGGGTGTGGGTGCGTCCCGTGTGCGCGACATGTTTGAACAGGCCAAAAAGAACGCGCCATGTATCGTCTTCATCGACGAGATCGATGCCGTGGGTCGTGCTCGTGGAGTTGGTATGGGTGGAGGCAACGACGAGCGCGAGCAGACGTTGAACCAGTTGCTGGTCGAGATGGACGGTTTTGAAGCCAACGAAGGTGTCATCATCATCGCGGCAACCAACCGCAAAGATGTTCTGGACCCAGCACTATTGCGCCCCGGTCGTTTCGACCGTCAGGTCAGCGTCGGCAATCCTGACATCAAAGGCCGTGAGAAAATCCTCGGTGTTCATGCGCGCAAATCGCCGCTGGGCCCTGATGTGGACCTGCGTATCATTGCGCGCGGTACGCCTGGTTTTTCGGGTGCGGACCTTGCCAACCTAATCAACGAGGCGGCATTGGGTGCGGCTCGGATCGGGCGTCGCTTTGTTGCGATGGCTGATCTCGAGGGTGCAAAGGACAAAATCATGATGGGCGCCGAGCGCCGCAGCATGGTTTTGACAACCGAGCAAAAAGAGATGACAGCCTACCACGAAGCAGGCCACGCAATTGTTGGAGTGACTTTGCCCAAGTGTGATCCCGTCTACAAAGCGACGATCATTCCGCGTGGTGGTGCATTGGGTATGGTGATGAGCTTGCCTGAAATGGACCGTCTCAACATGTTCCAAGACGAATGCCACCAGCGTCTCGCGATGACTATGGCGGGCAAAGCGGCAGAAATTCACAAATACGGTGCAGATCGTGTTTCGAACGGTCCGGCTGGTGATATTCAACAGGCTTCGGCTTTGGCGCGTGCGATGATCCTGCAATGGGGTATGTCGGACAAGGTTGGCAACATCGACTACCGTGAAGCTGCAGAAGGCTATTCTGGCAATACTGCAGGCTTTTCTGTTTCGGCCAACACCAAAGAGTTGATCGAAGAAGAAGTGCGCGAATTTATCCAGCGCGGATCTGACCTTGCGATGAAGATCATCAAAGAGAAAGAGGTCGAATTCGAACGTTTGGCCCAAGGTCTGCTTGAGTACGAAACGTTGACCGGTGCTGAAATCGAGCGTGTCATGCGTGGCGAGCCACCGACCAAGGATGACGATGAGGATGATGCGCCAGATGAGGGCACTGCATCTGTCACTGCGATCCCAAAGACAAAGCCCAAAAAGCCAAAGTCTAGGGATAGTGGTATAGAGCCCGAGCCGATATCATAACAAATCTAACGCCGTTCCATAGGGGGCGGCGTTTTTACATTTGCGATGAGATATCACAAGAAACGGCTTGTGTTGCAGCGCGTCCTTGGCACAGTTTGTAGGAAACCTTTTGAGGAGACCGCTGATGCCCGCATTGATCAAAACAGACTATATTGGTGAAGTGGTTTGGCTGGGCTTTGTCGCCAGTCGGCAAGGGTCTTTGCGGTCCGCACCATTGACCGAGATGCCGCTGACGTATGGTGGGTACGAAGCCGAAGATCATGCAGGCGTGACCCGACCCTCATGTAGTCGTGTGTTGACCCAATATCCGCGCGACACTGAAATTCGCAATGTTCGACAGCTGTCTATCGTTAGCCAAGAAGAGCTGGACACCATCGCCAGAAAAATTGGGATGGATGCGTTGGATCCAACGTTGCTGGGTACCTCTATGGTGATACGTGGCATTCCAGATTTCACTCATATTCCACCCAGCGCGCGGCTTCAGTTTGCGGATGGCACGACTTTGACAGTGGACATGGAGAACCGCCCCTGCATTTTCCCGGGTCAAGAGATCGAAGCGGAACAATCTGGTGCCGGTAAAGCGTTCAAGCCTGCGGCCCAAGGTATGCGCGGTGTCACCGCGTGGGTCGAACGCGAGGGCATCATTCGCGTTGGTGACGCAGTGACCCTGCACATCCCTGATCAGCCGCAATGGGCCCCCTGATCCACGTCACAGGTTTCCGATATGCGACAAGCGGTGTCCGGAAGGGACGATTCCGTGTTCAATAATGTCGGAAATGCGGCTCGTCATATGGGGCCTCAAGGATATAGCCGTTAAGTATACCACTGTGCGCGTTGGCGGGCAGGGATCAGCAAGGGATACCAACATGGCTTATAAGACCGATATCGAAATTGCCCGCGAGGCACAAAAACGCCCGATCCAAGAGATCGGTGCCAAGCTGGGCATCGGTTCTGATGATTTGCTGCCTTATGGGCACGACAAAGCAAAGGTCAGCCAATCCTTTATCAATAGCGTTCAAAAGAACGACAGCGGCAAGCTGATCCTCGTGACTGCGATCAATCCAACGCCAGCAGGCGAAGGTAAGACGACCACGACAGTCGGTCTGGGTGACGGTCTGAACCGCATCGGTAAGAAGGCTGCAGTTTGTATTCGCGAAGCGTCGCTGGGCCCGAACTTTGGTATGAAGGGTGGCGCTGCCGGTGGTGGTTACGCTCAGATCGTTCCTATGGAAGACATGAACCTGCACTTCACAGGCGACTTTCACGCGATCACATCCGCACACTCGCTGCTGTCGGCGATGATCGACAACCACATCTATTGGGGCAACGAGCTCGAGATCGACGTACGTCGCGTACAGTGGAAGCGCGTTGTCGACATGAACGACCGCGCTCTGCGTCAGATTACAGCATCGCTCGGTGGTGTGGCCAACGGCTTCCCGCGTGAGGCAGGCTTTGACATCACAGTGGCGTCCGAAGTTATGGCGATTCTTTGCCTTGCCAACGACCTCAAGGACCTCCAGCAGCGCTTGGGTGACATGATCGTCGCGTATCGCCGTGACCGTACACCGGTATTCTGCCGCGACATCAAAGCAGACGGCGCTATGACGGTTCTGCTCAAAGACGCGATGCAGCCGAACCTCGTGCAGACGCTCGAGAACAACCCTGCGTTCGTACACGGTGGTCCATTCGCAAACATCGCGCACGGCTGTAACTCGGTCATCGCGACAACAACTGCGCTGAAGATCGCAGACTATGTTGTAACCGAAGCGGGTTTTGGTGCCGACCTTGGCGCTGAGAAATTCCTGAACATCAAATGCCGCAAGGCAGGTCTCAAGCCGGACTGTGTTGTTCTGGTTGCGACCGTACGCGCAATGAAGATGAACGGTGGCGTTGCCAAAGCAGACCTGGGTGCCGAGAACGTCGATGCGGTCAACGAAGGTTGTGCAAACCTTGGCCGCCACATTGGCAACCTCAAATCATTTGGTGTGCCTGTGGTCGTCGCGATCAACCACTTTGTCACGGACACGGATGCCGAAGTTCAAGCGGTCAAAGACTACGTTGCGACCCAAGGGTCCGAGGCAATCTTGTCTCAGCACTGGGAGCACGGCTCGAAAGGGTCCGAAGCGCTCGCGACACGTGTCGCCGAGATTGCAGACAGCGGTGTAAGCCAGTTCGCACCGATCTACAAAGACGACCTGCCTTTGATGGACAAGATCGAGCGCATCGCCAAGTCGATCTACCGTGCTGACGAAGTGCTGGCCGACAAGAAGATCCGCGATCAGCTGAAGCTCTGGGAAGAGCAGGGGTATGGCAACTTGCCAATTTGTATGGCCAAGACGCAGTACTCGTTCTCGACCGATCCGAACCTGCGCGGCGCACCAGTTGGTCACTCTGTTCCGGTCCGCGAAGTACGTTTGAGCGCGGGTGCCGGTTTCGTGGTGGTTGTCTGTGGTGAGATCATGACAATGCCAGGTCTGCCACGCGTTCCGTCGGCAGAGGCGATCCACCTGAACGATGACGGCCAAATCGAAGGCTTGTTCTAAAAACTAGCAACGGCCCAAGCCGGCAATTCGCCAGCTTGGGTCGATTGCGTTCTGGTCGAATGCTCGCGCCCGTGGCAAGAATGTTCAGGACCACAGACAACCAGCGCATTCGCGCGCGAGAAATTCAAAAGGGTCGGACCAATGACAGCTACAGTAATCGACGGCAAAGCCTTTGCGGCAACGGTGCGCGAAAACGTCGCCGCACATGTGACACGGATCAAAGACGAGAGCGGTGTCACGCCGGGATTGGCCGTTGTTCTGGTCGGAGAAGACCCTGCGAGCCAAGTATACGTCCGGTCCAAAGGCAAACAGACCGTAGAAGTCGGGATGAAGTCCGTCGAGCACAAGCTGGACGTAGATACATCCGAGGCTGATTTGTTGGCGTTGATTGATCAGTTGAACAACGACGAGAGCATTCACGGTATTCTGGTTCAGTTGCCGTTGCCGGCACATCTGAACGAAGACTTGGTGATCAATTCAATCGATCCGGCCAAGGACGTTGATGGTTTTCATATTTCTAACGTCGGCCTGCTGGGAACTGGTCAAAAGGCGATGGTGCCTTGCACGCCTCTGGGCTGCTTGATGATGCTGCGCGACCACCACGGAAGCCTAAGCGGTATGAACGCCGTGGTCATTGGTCGTTCAAACATTGTGGGCAAGCCGATGGCGAATTTGCTCTTGGGCGATAGCTGTACGGTGACGATTGCACACAGCCGGACCAAGGATTTGCCAGACGTTGTGCGCGCCGCTGATATCGTCGTCGCAGCTGTGGGTCGTCCTGAAATGGTGCCAGGGGACTGGATCCGCGAAGGTGCGACAGTGATTGACGTTGGCATCAACCGTATTGAACGCGATGGTAAGAACAAGCTGGTCGGCGATGTCGACTATGTAAGCTGCTCGGAAGTTGCAGGCGCGATCACACCTGTTCCTGGTGGGGTCGGTCCCATGACGATCGCATGTCTGTTGGCGAACACGCTGACCGCCTGCTGCCGTGCCAACAATCTGGTCGAGCCAGAAGGCCTGACTGCCTGATCTAGTGTCTTTGCATGGGCACCACTGTTGTGCGTGTCCCCGTCAAAACGGCGATTGCCGTTTCTGACATCAAAGCCTGCAATGGGGTGGCGCTGTCTCGCAACCCACCCGTGAACGTTCCAAATGCAGGCATGATAACCCTTTGATCATCAACCAAGAATGAAGGCCGCGATATTGTGCGGTCCTTGGCTTTGATGCTGGTCTTTGGATGATAGTGCCCAGAGATTTCACCACGTCCCGCAGGCGTTGCGATATGACAAAAGCGCAAAGGGCCCTCGTTGAATTCGGCAAGATGAGTGCCGCCAAACTCGATTGGACCGGGATCATGGTTACCTTCGATCCAAACCCAACTTCGGCCTGCCTGAAGCCTTGTGATCCACTGAACCTCGCTGTCTTGGAGACTGATTTGCGCGTTTAAATCGTCAAAGCTGTCACCTAGACATACGATCGTTTGCGGTTTGGTGTCGACAATCGCTGCTTCTAATCGCGTCAACGTGTCCCGGACCTCGTATGGCGGCAACATCGAACCACGCCGCCGCGCGATCCGGTCTGATTTACCAAGATGCATGTCCGAGACGCATAGAATGCCACGCTCAGGCCACCAAAGAGCACCGGAAGGCAAAGCAACGAGATTGGCCCCCATTAACGAGAATGAATATTTGTTCATGTTTCGTTCATGCCGCAAGGAGTGCGTCGAATCAATAGCCCGTGCGCCATTCTCACGTTTCTATGTTTGCGAGGCCTGAATTTTCCATAAGCTCCGCTGCCGCCTCTGCAAGCAAACGGTCCTGAGCTGCACCGGCAACTGGGATGCGGCCGACCTCTAACATCAAGGGTGTTGCCAGGGGTGTGACGCGATCGCGAACGATGTGATCAAAACGGTTTCCGTTACGGGCAAACATTTCTTCGATGCGACTAAAGTCCACGAGCCCGCGCAACGCTTCTTCGCGGGTGATTTGCATCAACAGGTGATCTGGATCGTATTTCAGTAGTGTCTCATAGAGGATATCACTAGAGAACGTCGCCTGTCGGCCTGATTTTCGTGCTTGTGGCGAGTTACGTTCGATGAGGCCAGAAATGATCGCGCTGGCCTTGAACGTACGTTTCATGACGGCATTCCCCGCGAGCCATTCATCAAAGCCTTGCCGCAGTTTCTTTGGATCCAGCAGGGTGGCGGCGTTGGAAACCGGCTCGAGCCCCCAAATCAATGTCGCATAGTCCGTCGCGAGGAACCCAAGTGGATCAAGGCCCAGTTCCTCCATCCGTTTGGTGATCAGCAGCCCGAGGGTTTGTTGTGCATTGCGCCCCGCAAAACCGTAAATCGCGGTATGCGCCTTGCCGTTATAGGGGAAGCTCTCGACCAGAAATCTACCGTGCTCTGGCAGTTTGGACACATTGCGTTGCAGGTCTAGCCAATCAGCTGTGTGAGGCGGTAGATCGGGCCAATCCGCTGCCTGAAACATTTCCAGAATACGGTGGGACAGTTGGGTCGAGGTCGCAAACTTGGTTCCCATAAAGGTCGCGATCTTTGGCGTTTTGTCGGCTCGCCGAGAGACCTGTACGGTCATCTCTCGCAATCCTTCGTAGCGAACTATTTGGCCACCAATCAAAAAGGTATCACCTTGGGTCAGGGTCGCGGCAAAGCCCTCTTCGATTTCGCCCAATGGCTTGCCACCTGCACGCCCGCGAAGGCGTACCTTGAGCGTATCGGTGTCCTGAATTGTGCCGACATTCATACGAATGCGTTGTGCGGTTCGCGGATCGCGGAGGTGCCACAGGCCATCGTCACGCAGCTGTAGCCGTTGCCATTTGTCATAGGCTCTGAGCGCGTAACCCCCGGTCGCGCAAAAATCGAGACAGTCGTCAAATTCGGTACGGGTCAGATCTGAATAGGCCCCGCATGAGATGATTTCAGCATAGAGCGCATCTGCGCTGAAGGGGGCTGAAGATGCGGAAATCAGGATGTGTTGGCACAGAACATCGCGAGGCCCGCGGACACGTGGATCACCGTCTAGCTTCCGTTCCTTAACCGCAGCAAGTGCCGCGACACATTCGACGACTTCGAACCGATTGGCCGGAACAAGGATCGCTTTGGATGGTGCGTTGTATCGGTGATTTGCGCGACCAATGCGCTGGACCAATCGTTTGACGTTTTTGGGTGCGCCGATTTGGATGATGAGATCAACGTCACCCCAATCGATACCTAGATCCAGAGTTCCCGTGCAAACGATCGCGCGAAGCTGGCCTGCAACCATACCGGCCTCGACCTTTTGTCGCTGAGCGCGGTCCAGACTACCGTGGTGAATCGCGATCGGTAGGTTTTCGGTATTGGCCAGCCAAAGATTGTGGAAAAACAGCTCGGCCTGTGCACGCGTATTATGGAAGATTAGTGTTGTATTATGCTTTTTTACCTCATTTATAACCGCTGGAATGCTGTATTTTGCGCCTCCGCCCGACCAAGGAGGCAGTTCTTCGGTCCACAACATTGTGATGTCTGGGTCAGGTCCCGGATCTGCGTGGACGATGTGCGTGGGGTCGGGATGGTGGGCCATGAGGTGCGCAATTGCCTGTGGATCCTCGACAGTTGCCGACAACCCGACACGACGCAATCCAGGCTCTAAAGATTGGAGCCGTGCAAGCGCGAGCATCAACTGATCGCCTCGTTTGCTTTCTGCCAATGCGTGAATTTCGTCGATCACGATCCGTTTGATCCCTTTGAAGATACGAGGCGCGTCTTCGTAGCTGGTGAGAAGGGCAAGAGACTCGGGCGTCGTGAGCAAGATATGAGGAGGATCGGCACGCTGCTTACGCTTTTGGGTGTAGGTCGTATCGCCCGTGCGATCCTCAATCCGAATGGACAGGCCCATCTCGGTGACGGGTGTGGTTAGATTGCGTTTGATATCAGCGGCCAACGCCTTGAGAGGCGAGACATAGAGGGTGTGCAGCCCGTCGTGTGGTGTCTCTGCCAGATCAATCAAGCTAGGTAAGAAACCGGCGAGTGTTTTGCCGCCACCCGTCGGCGCGATCAATAGGACGCTGGGGTCGTCTGCCGCGTTCAACATGTCCTGTTGGTGAGGGTGGATCGACCAACCCTTGGTCGCGAACCAGTTTTCAAAGGGGGCGGGCAACGTCATACGGCGAAGATAGGCCAAACATCCGGAAATGAAAGAGAATTAGGGGCGAGGCTTGAGGTGGCGAATGACGTCACGCACAGCACGGGGCAGGGCAGTGTCCGCATCAGGTGGCAACGCATCTAGCGCGCTGTCCACATCCTTGACCAATATTCCGATGCTGTTGTCGTCCATATGGCCCGCGCGGGCGAATTCGATAGTGTCCATTCCGGACGCGAGCCAGTTTTGGCCAGAGGACGTATGGACGAGGTTTAGGAAATCAGTCTCGTTCAACCCAGCATCGTCTGCCCAGTCTAAAACCATCCGTGTCATCGCAGTAGAGGACGCGGCAAGCAAGTTATTCAGGACCTTGGCCTGCATACCGGTGCCGAACTCACCCATGCGGTGAAAATGCGCGCCCATAGCGTCAAACAGAGGATGCGCCGTGTCTAGATCGGCGTCGGTGTCGCCAAGCATAAAACTAAGCGTGCTATTCTCTACTGCGATTTGCGCGCCAGACATTGGGGCATCAATCAGGATGATATGTTCTGGGACGCAAGCGCGTAGATCAGCGACATAGCGGGGTGATAGAGTCGAGCTGACGATGATCCGGCGCAGCGTCGGTGTTTGGACCAACGCTTGGATGCCAAAGAGAACTTGGTCTGTCTGAGCCGTGTCTCTTACGACCGTTATCAACGTCTCGAGGCCATCGGCAAAGGCTGCGACGTCCGCGTCTGATTTTGGGGCAATGTCAAAACCTTTGGCCGGAAACCCTGCACGAATGAGGGCGCGCAACATTGGCGCGCCCATTCGTCCGCATCCGGCAACACCGATCAATGAACGATCGTCTCTTCTTTGACGAACATATTGGCCCAAGCGCGATCGATCAGATCGGGCGACATCTGGTATGGGATGCCTTCAAAATCGCAGATCGCAATCATCTGATCGATGAGGAAAATGGGTTGGTAGTTGGCGTAGACGTTGTCGATCGTTGGGTATTTCTTTTTCAACAAATGGACCAACGACGCCTCGTTCAGAGGCATCTTGCGTTTCTTGGCGACCATCGCAAAAATCTTGAGAAAGTCCTCTTGGTTCGGACCGTCGATCTTGATCTTAAAGAAGATACGACGCAGCGCCGCTTTGTCGAAAATCTCGTTTGGGTGAAAGTTGGTCGAAAAGATCACGAGCGTATCAAAGGGAACTTCGAATTTTTCACCCGATTGCAGGGCGAGAATGTCTTTGTTTTCTTCGAGTGGAACAATCCACCGGTTCACCAGTGCCTGAGGGGGTTCTTCTTGGCGGCCAAGGTCGTCAACGATAAAGATGCCACCGGTCGACTTGAGCTGGAGAGGGGCCTGATAGGTCCGAGCCGTCGGGTTGTAGACAAGATCGAGCATTGACAGCGAAAGCTCACCGCCTGTGATAACGGTTGGGCGCTCGCAACGCACATAGCGCGTGTCAAACCGCCCTGATGTGCGGCGCAAGGAGTTCGGATCATCGATGTCTTCTTCGGCAGCAGAGTGCACGATCGGATCATAAACGGTGATGACCTGTCCTGTGTATTCAATGGCGCGAGGCACATAGATTTTGTCACCCATGGCATCGCGAATGCCGTTCGAGATGGATGATTTCCCGTTGCCGGGCGGGCCGTACATCAAGATCGAGCGACCCGCACCGACCGCAGGGCCAAGCTGGTCCAGCAGATCAGGCGGCAAGATCAAGTGGCCCATCGCGCCGTTAAGCTGACTGCGATCTACGTGAATGTCACGGATCGACTGACGTTTGATCTGTTCGCGGTACACGTCGAGCGGAACAGGCATGGCGCCAAAATATTCGGACTGGGCCAACGCATCGAGCGCGCGGGCTTTGCCTGCATCGGTCAACTGATAGCCCATCTCATTGCCACTGCTCGCGCTCATAGTGCCCATCGCCTCGAGCAGGTTCTGCCCGCGCGCCAGGTCAATCAACTCTTGGGTCACGGGGATCGGTAGACAAATCGCACGACTAAGTGTTGTGACGAGATCAAGGTTCATACGGAACATGGTCTTGAGCAGGATATCCCGCATCATGACCTCTGGCAGCTTCATCGCGGCCAGTGATTTTGGGGCGGGCGGGGGTTGCACACCCACACGTCCCTCGGGCGAGGATTGTACGTTCATTTTGGGCCTCAAAGACTGCTGTTTTTGTTTTGTTGCGATTCTATCGCGCAGGGCGGCTGCGTTCAACAAAATGTGGTTCTGCCTTGGACATGCCCCAACTTGACCCGATAGTGTTGCCAAAAAATGAAAAACAAACGCTTTGAGGCTGATATGAGCACACGACACGCCACTCACTTGTTCCTGATCCTTGGGGGGCTTCTCCTTTTGCTCGGGGGCGTTTCGCTGGCCAAGGGCAATTTGTTCATTACCCAGTACGAAGGCGACACCCTGCATTTGATGGAAATCGTACTGCGGATGGCGCAAGGCGAACTGATCCACCACGACTTTATGACGCCGATTGGCGCGTTGGCCTTTTGGCCGATTGTTTGGTTTCTCCAAGCTGGGTTTGGGATGGGATCTGCGTTTATCTGGTCGCAAATTCTAATTGCAGTCGCATGTTTACCGGCAATCTGGTGGGCTGCGCGGAGCCGGATGCAATTGGGTCTAGGCGTCGTGTTTGGTGGGGCGTGCTTGGTCTTGATCCTCGCCCTTTTGCACGGTGGTGTAGACGCCAGCACATCGGTTTCGATGCACTATAACCGTTGGGCGTGGGCGGCTGCATTCGTGGCGATTACCCTCGCGGTATTGCGTCCAATTGGGTCCAAAAACTCGGTGGCGGATGGTGTCATCATTGGCGTCATGATGGCCATTCTTCTGATGATCAAAGTCACGTATTTCGCGGCCTTTGCGCCCGGTATCATTGTCGCATTGTTGGCCCGCAAAGACCTCAAGGCGCTGGTCGTTGCATTGGTGACAGGTAGTGCGATCATGGCGGCTCTGACTCTTTGGCTCGGCGTGTCCTTTTGGGCGGCGTACCTGTTGGACCTGCTGACTGTTGCGGGGTCCGAAGTCCGCTCTGCACCTGGTGCAGATTTTGCCGATGTGATCGGTGCGCCTGCCTATGTGGCGGGTTCGATGGCCGGTCTTTCTGGTGTGATTTTCCTGCGCCAAGGTGGACGTCTGTCCGAAGGCCTAGCATTGCTGGTTCTGCTTCCAGGGTTCTTTTATGTGACCTACCAAAACTTTGGCAACGACCCCAAATGGCTGATGCTCTTGGGCGTTTTGTTGTGGGCCGCGATGCCTGAAATAGGGGTTAGGAACGGCCGCGGTTGGGACATGCGTTGGGCCACACAAATGGTGGCGATCGCGTCCTTTGTTTTGATTGTACCGATCTATTTCAACATGACCTACAGCCCTGTGCGCAACCTAACTGCTACACTTGAAGACTTTACACCAGTTCTAGCGGGCAATGAGCAACACGCTGATCTAAAGACCGCAAAACTACGCGCCCAAAGAGTTGATGTGAGCCGTCCCTTTGACCGCGAAGGCCAGCCGTTCGCAGCCCGTGCGGATGCCGAGCACCGCGAGGATGTGACCGAATTTATGGGTGCGGCCCTGCCCGAATGTTCGATTGAAACCGGTCTGCCGTCGTTCTTTCAGACGATCGCCGGTGATCTCGAAGAAGCAGGCTATGGGCAAGCGCGGATCATGACTGCGGACTTGTTCAATTCGTACTGGATGTTTGGTGATTTCAAGCCGACCCAAGGCGGCGCGCCGTGGTACTATGGCGATCTGCCGGGGTACGAAACAGCGGAATACCTGATGGTGCCCCTATGTGCAGTTCTGCCCGCCGTAAGAGACGAAATTCTTGGGAATGTGACAGAGGCAGGCACGGACGGCCTGCGCGAAGTGCGCAGAACCGAAACTTATATCTTGTTCGACAAGCGTTAGATACCGTAGCGTACACCAAGTGCAAGGTAGGCGACAAGTGTCGCTGCGAGGGGCAAACCCATCGGGAAGCGTTTACCGCTGGTCCAGCTGGCCCAATCAGGGCCCAATTTGCGCAAACCCGTGTTCATCGCAATGCGGTGGCAGACCCAAGAGATCAGAAGAACGGCAAAGTATACGCCAAGCAGGACGACGATGTCGCCAAGCCAGACCATAGGTGCTGCTGCTGCGAGGAATTTAGCGTCGCCAGCGCCCATCAAGCCGAACGCGTTCAGCAACATGCCAAAGACAAGCATCACTGGAAGATGGACAAGCTGCCACAGATAGACATCAGTCGGCAGAACCAAGAAGCCAGCAATCAGGTAGGTCAGCGCAATGGCATAAACGGCCAAGTTGCGAATTTTGAGATACTTAAGATCCGTATAGGACACCCAAATTCCGATGATCGCCACAAAGGGTAGGAACCATGCGGCGGCAATTGCTGGAATAGACATATTGATTAGTTTCCGACTGTATCTTCGAGGGTTTCTAGGCTGCGCGCGGCGGCTTCGAAATGCTGAGGATGGGTTTCGATCGCGTCACGCAACAGGCCACGACCGGTGGCCACATCGCCCTGTTTTACGGCGGTCAATGCCATCGTGTACATCAGCTGGGCCCGTTCGACTTGGGTCATCTTGACGACTGGCAGATCATATTGGCGCTGGGCGCCCCGTGCGAGAACGAGGTTGTTCTTGGCGGTGAACAGGTCCGGATTATTGCGGATTGCGTCCGCAAACAGGCGTTCTGCACCGGGTGCGTCGCCGCGAGTTAGCTTGGAAAAGCCCCAGTTGTTCAGCACGCTGGCTGGTTGCGTCGTTAGGCCAACGGCCGTTTCATAGAAACTGTCAGCTTTGCTCCACTGTTCTTTGCTGTCAGCAACCATCGCCTCGAGGCGGTAGCGCTTGAATGTTTCGTGGGTCGGGGGGATCGCATTCAGCGTGGCACCCGCGCCATCCCAATCGCCTGTCCGAATTTGCGCATCGGCCAGCTCGACGCGGTCGTCGTGCGTGGCTTCTGGATGGGTGATGATGTCTGTCCAAACCGGTACGGCCTCGGACGCGCGACGATCGCGGATCAACGACAGGCCGAGCCCACGCTTTAAATCAATCCGATCTGGGTTGGCGGATGACGCACCTTGAAAGTAATTGACGGCTTCGGATGGGTCAGCTGCGGCCAGCATCACGTCATTGAGGTTGGTCTCGTCGATGACATTGACGTCTTGGATCGCGCGGTTGACTTGGGCTTCGCCTGACTGATCGCAAGCGGCCAAAACCGTGATGCCCGCTAGGGACAATGACAAAAGGATAGGGTGGCGCATGTTTCTGCGTCCTTTTCTGCTCGTGCCTCTCGTTCGGTGTCGTTCTAGAGGACGTAATCCCCACTGCGCACCAAATCGAATACTTCTTTATTAAGCCCTCTATACGACGGATCCTCGGTTTTTGCTATCGCGAGGCGAAGGTTGTCCCGAATTTCGTCACTTTGCCCGTTATCCGTTGCAAAGGCGCGACGGAAAATCTGGCGTGCTTCTGTGGTTTTGCCCTGTTCCATCAGCAAAACGCCTAGATTGTTCCATGCTGGCGCATAGTTGGCATCTTCTTTTACCGCGCGGCGCAAAAGCCGTTCGGCTTGGTTCAGGCGCCCGAGCCGTAGGTTTGCGGACCCGAGGGCGGACAATGTATCTACGTTAAAGCCCTGTTGAACTGCGGCTCGCGAGTAGGCGGCCAATGCCAGTTCATGCTCGCCTGCGTCCATCAGACGGTGCCCTACAACCAATTGATTGACCTGCGATTGACCGGCCACGCCAGGGGCAAACACACGGTCCCCCTGAGGCGGGGCAAAGCCGCCCTGAGTGCATCCACCCAAGACGGCCAAAGCTATAACAAAGCCCAACCCATTATTTGTCATCGACGCCCTTAAAAGTTGGCGGACTTCAGAGTTTCCGCAATTCCGTAGACGGATGGGCCGATCAGAATGATCAAAAGCGGCGGTACCGTCAGCATCATTGTGGCAAGGGTCATCTTTGTGGGCAAGGTATTTGCTTTTTCTTCTGCCCGCATGACGCGTTTATCACGCATTTCACCGGCATAGACGCGCAGCGCCTCGGCGATAGAGGTACCAAACGACTGCGATTGGATCAGAACGGTCACAAAGCTTGCGATGTCTGGCACGCCACAACGCTCGGACATATCGCGCAAAACGCTGGTCTTGTCCTTACCGGCCTTCATCTCGTGGCTGACGATTTCGTATTCGCTGGCCAGATCAGGGAAACCGGACTTGAGCTCTTGGCTGACCCGTAGGATCGATTGGTCCAAGGATTGGCCAGCTTCAACACACACAAGCATCATGTCTAGACTGTCTGGAAAGCCATTTGTGATCGCCTCTTGGCGCGTTTGCTGGCGCTTTGTCACCCAATACTTGGGAGCCATATACCCAACACACCCCGGAATGAGGATCGACATGATGGTCGATTGGGTCGATGGCTCGCCTGCGGTCGAGTTGTAAATTGCGTATGCGACACCCGCGAGCAGAAGCGCGATGCCTAGGGCAAACTGCGCAAAGTGGAAGGTGCGCACCGCACTCTTGCCGCGGTAGCCCGCTTGCAAAAGTTTTAGGCGGATCGCGGAGTATTCTTCTTCGTCCTGTGGCTCGAGGAAGTCCGCGTATTTGTCAAGTTTGTCTGTGCCTTGGTTAAAGCGCAGGCTGTCTCGTTGACCTGGGGTGACGTTGTTTCGCTTGAGTTTGTCCAGCGGGTCTTCTTGCTTTTTCAAGAGAACCGGCAAGGTCAGCAGGATCAGGAACATGCCCAAAACGCCGACCACCAGTAGGGGACCAAATGGGCCGAGCGTGTCGGTCAATGTCGTGTTGATATCGGTCAGGAATTGCATTGGATCGACCTCTTACACTTTGATGTTCACGAGCATCCGCATCACGAACATGTTCGCGACAAGGAAACCAGCAACCACAAGACATGCGGGAATAAACACAGATGTTTCGGAAACAGCGTCATAGTAGTTCGGCTGAATAACGTTGATCATGACGAGCGCGCCGAGTGGGAACAGCGACAAGAACATACCCGACCATTTGGCCTCGGCAGTAATCGCTTTCACGCGGCGGAACAGCTTGAAGCGCGCACGAATAACTTGAGCCAAACCGTGCAAAATCTCGGCGAGGTTACCACCCGCTTGCTGCTGAATTGTCACGGCTACGGCGAGGAAACGCATGTCCTGCATTTCGAGACGTTCTGCCATCGCCTTGAGCGCTTCACCGACATCACGACCATAGGCCGCTTCGTCCGAGATAACGCCCATTTCAGAACCCAAGGGATCGGGCACTTCTTTGGCGACAATCGCGACTGCGGATGTAAATGGGTGACCCACACGCAAACTACGCACCATTAATTCAACAGCGTCGGGTAGTTGTTCTTCTATCAGAGCAAGACGCTTCTTGGCCTTGTTGTTGACCCAGATAAATACACCACCAACACCCATCAATAGGGATACACCCGCGCGGATGGGCGCACTGGCGCCAGTGCCGACCGTCAGCAGAATGAAAGCCACGACTGATAACCCGAACATGATCATGATCAGTTGGGGTGGGCTAAATGCAATGTTTGCCTTTTGCGCTTTGGCGGCGAGCAACGAATAGATTGGCACGCCTTTGGAATTCATGTGCTGCGACATCTCTTTGCGCAGCTGTTCGAGAACCTGTTCGCGTCCACCACCTTTTTCGAGCATCTCGAGACGGCGGTTCACACGGTTGTTCAGGCTGATCGATTTGCCAAAGACAGTCAGATAGATTCCCTCGACGATCGCAAGGACCGCGAGGAAAATCAGACCATAGATTAACGGCTCGGCTGAGATCGTCATGACAGGTTACTCCGCAACCATTGGTTCAAAGATCGATGCGGGCAAATCATAGCCCCACATCTTGAAGCGTTCGGAAAAGTGCGACCGCACGCCAGTGGCCGTAAAGTGGCCGATGATCTTGTTTTCGGGTGTCAGGCCGACACGCTGATAGCGGAACACCTCTTGCATCGAGATGACGTCACCTTCCATGCCGGTGATTTCCGTGATCGAGGTCATGCGGCGTGAACCGTCCTGAAGACGGGAGGCCTGAACGATTAGGTTCACAGCAGATGAAATCTGGCTACGAACAGCCTTGAGCGGCATTTCGATACCGGCCATCGCAATCATGTTTTCCAGACGCGATACACCGTCACGCGCACTGTTGGCGTGGATCGTAGTCATTGATCCGTCGTGACCCGTGTTCATCGCCTGAAGCATGTCGATAACTTCTTCGCCACGCGTTTCACCAACGATGATCCGGTCCGGACGCATACGCAAAGCGTTCTTCAAACAATCGCGAGGTGAAACTTCGCCTTTGCCTTCGACGTTCGGTGGGCGGCTTTCCATCCGGCCAACGTGCGTCTGTTGCAGCTGAAGTTCCGCAGTATCCTCGATTGTCAGGATACGTTCGTTGTTGTCGATGAACGATGACAGAGCGTTGAGCGTTGTTGTTTTACCAGAACCCGTACCACCGGATACGATCACGTTCAGACGTGTCGCAACAGCAGCCTGCAAATAGGCGGCCATCTCTTCGGTAAACGCGCCAAAGTTCACCAGGTCATCAATGCTCAGCTTGTCCTTTTTGAACTTACGAATGGAAACAAGGCTGCCGTCTACCGCTACTGGGGGAACCATGGCGTTGAAACGTGAACCATCTGCCAAACGGGCGTCCACATAGGGATTGGATTCGTCAACACGACGACCCACGGCAGAGACGATTTTGTCGATGATCCTCAGCAGGTGCTTTTCGTCTTTGAATGTGACGTCTGTGAGTTCCAGCTTGCCTGAACGCTCAACAAAGATCTGCTGAGGCCCGTTGACCAGAATATCGTTGACGCTCTCGTCTTTCAGCAACGTCTCGAGCGGGCCAAGGCCGGTGACTTCGAAGAACAGGTCCTGGTGCAGAGCCGTGCGTTCTTCGCGGTTCAGGACAATGCCCATTTCCTCGAGGGATTCAGTCGCAATCGCCTGAATTTCCTGACGAAGTTCGTTTTCGGACGCATTCTCAAGAGCCGAGAGGTTGAGGTTGTCGAGCAGCGCTTTGTGCAGCTCGAGTTTAATGTCGCCCAGTCGCTCTTTGCGCTTTTTCTCTTTGTCCATCGGGGCCGCTTGGGCCGGAGCGCTCTCTGGCTTGACCTTCATCAACGATTGACGTTTTTTGTCTGGGGCAGGGGCGTCAGCAATTGCTTTGGCGGCAGCCACTTGTGCCGCTGTTGGGCCAGATGCCGCATCGGATTTTTTGTATTTTGAGAACATCGTTTAGCCCCTTAACTTCCCACAGCCGCATCGTCGTTCAGCTCGTGAACGGATTTGGCCAATTTGATGATTTCTTTACGTAGTGGGCTCTTGGCGAGACCGTGGGCCATCGCGAGACCATTGTCAGCGTTTTGCACTACAGCTTTGCCGCCGTCTGGCATGAGCAATTCGATCGAAATCCCGAGGCTTTCTGCCAAACGTTTGATCCGGCTCTTGCCGTTCAAATCGATAAACTTGGGCGCGCGGTTCAGGACAAAGCGGATTTTCTCGAACGGAAGATCCTCACTTTGTAACAACCGCTTGAGCCGCTGGGTGTTTTGCGCAGACCGCATTTCCAATTCGAGCGTCGCGAAATAGACATGTGCGGACTGCAGAACGGTTTCGGTCCATGCGACCACAGTCGACGGCATGTCGACGATCACATAGTCAAAGTTGCTTGCGGCGAACCCGATCAGTCGTTGGATGTCTTCTGGTTCAACCAGATCCAGTGGCAGCATATCGGACGGCGCCGTAAAGACATGAAGCTTTTCGTTATAGGCGAGAAGCGTCTGCATGAACGCATCGCTGTCCATGGATTCAGTGTCTGACAACAGTTCGTAGACCGCTTCGCGGCGGTCGAGATCGAGATAGGTCGAGACATTGCCGCACTGCAAATCAAAGTCGAGAATGCAAACGCGGGGTGTCTTGTCCTTTTCTACGGTCACCAGTTCCCATGCGAGGTTGATCGCAAGGGTCGTCGCGCCTGTACCACCAGCCATTCCATGCACCGCAAGAACGACGCCATTGCGGTCGTTCACAGCCTTAAGGTTCGACTGCATTTCGGCAGGAACCTCAGCAACGGGTGCCGGGGGCGGGGTTTGAATACGTTCAATCGCGGCCCCGAGTTCGTTCTCTGGCAGCGGGTATGGGATGAATTCATCCGCACCCATCCGCAGCAAACTGTGCAAGGCAGCTGGAGTTGTATCTTCGGCGATCAAGATGATCTTGATCCCTTTGTCTTTGGCGGTTGTGATGATATCGCCGATCAAAGTGAGGTGAG
The DNA here is from genome assembly GCF_000161835.1 of Thalassobium sp. R2A62. Lineage (GTDB taxonomy): Bacteria > Pseudomonadota > Alphaproteobacteria > Rhodobacterales > Rhodobacteraceae > Thalassobium. Next base: position 1,774,420 of record NZ_GG697169.2, on the reverse strand, counting down.
TTTCGTCCTCATCATTGATCGCAATCGCCACAAATTCTAAATGGGCCGCGTCGGCCTGTTCAAAGAACGGCAAGGCGTCGGCAAAGGATAGATCGCCCCAGCTCTCGCCAAGAACGCCCTCCATGTCTTCGATCAACAGATCAAAGTTTTGAACATCCCGCGAAATCGTGCATGCCACGATCGGTTGGGGTTCGGGTTGTAAAACTGCTGTGCTCGTCATTGCCTCACGTCCTTTATTGAAAAGGCGTCGGCAGAGTTTGTGTCAGCGAGGAACCGTCTGCTCGTGGTTCTCAGGCTGTGCCCTACCGAAGCCCCGCCCGATTCCCATCAGGCGAACCTATCCCTTTGGGTATGGTATGGCGTTGAACTAGGGCAGGAATGGGACGAAATTGCTTCGATTGTGCGGTATCTGTGCACACTCATACGCGAAACAGGTGGATCGTTTACTCTTCGCCACCTGCCGAATTCACCTTGGTTGCGGAAATAATCTGCGATGGGGCGGTGCCCGACGCGACATACCCACGGTGAATAATCTCGGCGTACTGGCCGTCGAGAACCGAAGGATGGCTGTCAACGAAACCAGAAACTTCGGTCACAGTGCGACGATTGCGACGCTCTTGACCATTTGTCTGAATAACAGGGCGTGTTTCGCCAAACGACGCAACAGCCTCGAGCCGCGAACGGCTGATGCCCTGGCTTGTCAGGTAAATAACGACGGCTTGCGCGCGGCGCAGACCCAACTGACGGTTATAAGCGGTGCCACCGACCAGATCGGTGTGACCGTAGACCTTGAACCGGACTTCTGGGAACTGACGGATCCAATCCGCCTGCTGCCGTAGAACGGCGCGGGCGTTTTCGTCTAAAGCATTGGAATTGAATGGGAAAGTCACTGATGGCGACACTTCCTGAGTAAAGCGACGGCCTAGATTGATGGTGTAGACGCGCTGACCCGACTGGATCAGCGTGTTGTTCATAGTCGAGTTGCCAAAATCACCATTATCAATGAATGACCCAGCCTCGCGACCCACAGATGCTGCTGCAGCACGGCGATCGCCGCCAGAGCAGGCGATCAACGCAATTGCTGTTGCTGAAAGAAGAACAAATTTCATGCTGCCCCGACCCATCATCGCTTAGTCCATTACATATCCATAAGACCCGCTAAAGTCTTGTTTTGCAACTTCTCCTGCAGCACCGGATTGCGGTGCATCAGAAGCGGCGACGCGACCGAAGAGGAATAGATCCCGTTCGGTGGGTGGACGAACACGGTCCGTCGGCAAAGCAAGTGCTTCACCGCGGGTCGGTGTGACCAGATGTGGTGTTACGATAATGACCAATTCAGATTGGCTGCGGTTGTATTCCGCACTGCGGAATAGGGCACCCAATACAGGGACATCGCCCAGCCACGGCACCTGACCGTTCAGGTCGGTAAAGTCATCTTGCAACAGACCTGCGATCGCAAAGCTTTCGCCGTCACGCATTTCAACGGTAGTTGACGTCTCACGCGTCCGGAAGGCAGCGATTGTAAAGTCACTGCCGACTTGGACACCATTTGTGGTGTCGATCGAGCTGACAGACGCCTTCAATGTCAAATTGATCAGGTCCTGATCAACAACAACGGGCAAGAACGTCAGTTCTACGCCGAAATCTTTGTATTCAACGGTTGTTGTGCCGCCCTCTTGGGCAACGGGCACTGGATATTCACCGCCGGCTAGGAAATGGGCCTCTTGCCCGCTAAGTGCGGTCAGGTTTGGCTCAGCCAAGGTGCGAACGACGCCCTTGCTTTCCAAAGCTTCCAAAAGAACGTTGAATTGAATGTCGCCCGCGTCGATGCCAAAGAATGCAGCGCCGGTTGCGTCTGTTGTGATGCCGCCTCCAGCCGCTTGAACACCATTGATGTTACCTGCTGCTGTCGAAAAGCCGGTGCCAAAGATATTCACCGAGGATGAAAGCGATTTGCGTACGCTGCGCTGCATTTCAGCGAAACGAACGCGCAACATAACCTGTTGGGTGCCGCCGACGCTCATCAAGTTTGACACACGATCCGGTGCATACCGTTCGGCGAGATCCAGAGCGCGCGTCAGGCGCGCAGAGCTGGAAACAACACCCGAGAGCACGATACCGTCGTTGGCTGTACGAACCTCGATGTTTTCACCGGGAAGAATTTGGGACAAACGCTCTTTGAACTCTGCGATGTCAGGTGTGACATGCACGTCGACGTTCGTGATCAAGCGACCATCTGGCCCCAGCAGGGTCAAAGTGGTGCGACCAGGCAATTTTCCCAGAACATAAATCGTTCGATCTGAGAGGGTAGAGATGTCGGCGATGCCAGGGTTGGCGATGCTCAGCTCCGCAAAAGGAACGTCGCTTTCTACCACAACCGCGCGGTTCATCGGGACATTCAGTGCGCTGGACGGTGCCCCACGCATAACCCGTAGCGTTTCTGCAGACACAGCTGCTGGAACGCTAGATGTTGCAACAAACAACCCCATAAGGGCTGCTTTCATAAACCTATCATATGTCATGTGACCTGCCTCTGTGATCACGCCCGAGTGGATCTTTTTGCCCACGATCATTTTTCAACATGCGCCATTTTATTTTTTATTGCAAGAATCAATGGATTGAGCGTCGCTGTTTATGTGGATAACTCGCAACAGGGCCGAAATGGAAAAGGCCGCTCTGCATAACAGAACGACCTTTGGCTGTGTTTGGAGCCAACGTTTAGTTGGTGCAAGGGATCGGAATTTCGATCACTTCTGCGCCCTTGCGTGTGCGGATTGTGCAGACGCGCTGTTCTTGGGCTTGAACCACTTCTTCTTCTTCAATGCCCAGCAATTCTTGGGTGTCGATCTCGACTATTCCAACATCAGTGTTGTCACCATAGCCGACCAGCGCAAGCGACAGATTGCCGGTAGCCTGTGCTTGGGCAAGGGCGGCAACTTCGACTTGGCTGACTTCTACTGTCACGGTGCGTGCAATGCGCGCCTCGGACTGGTTTCCATCGGCCGATTGGTCAATTGCGATGATTTTGACGCTGCTTTGGATCAAGCGTGTCAGATCCTGACGGCGCTGACCGACATTCGCAACACCGGACCAATAGACGTCGACACGGTCGCCGGGACGGACAAAACCCGACACCCCAGAAGAGACGTCAACGCGGATTGCAAAGGCACGCATGCCTTGGGCCAGACGTTGGGTCAAACCGGCATCTTCCCCAGGGCTGGTGACTTTGACGGGCAAAATAACTTCGTTCGGCTCGATTGGTCGCAGGACAACCCGCAGTTTTTCGTCACCGTTTGGGAACAGCTCTTCAATGGTGCGGAATGCGCCGGGGGGAAGAGATGCTTCGGGATATCTAATGTGGTGAACATCTTCGATGGTCAGCATCTGCCCGTAGACGAGCGGATTCTTGGCCGCAAAGATATCTACCGTGGGTACCATGGCCGCGCGAGCGGCCTCGGCTTGGGCCAGCCGCAGCTGGTTATCCGAAATGTATCCTTTGGCCATGTAGACAGCAAAACCTGCCAACGCTACGCCAAGGACAAGAACAAGTCCAAACACCGCTCTCATTTTAAGTTCCTTTCGCCTCATTTGCGTGGGGCCACTTTGGGCACCAGTTGTTGACCTGCATTAAAAATGTGGCCCTAAAATGGCGTTCAAACGTCCAAGTTGTGATCTCGGATCTAGTTTGATGCCAAGTTGTTTAGTATGTTTTGACGTCTTGCGCGCTGAGATAAGCACCGACGCCAGCCGAGTGATCCAATGCGCCACCTGCGATGACAGCAATCACTGCCAGACCAAGTCCAATAATGGCTGCTGTCAAAACAACCCAATCAACGGTGACTGCACCGTCTTCCTGGGTGACAAAGTTCAAAATAAAATTGCGCATTTCTGCGTCTCCTTTGAGTGTACCGCCCTATCCAAACGACTAGTGATCCTACCCATTCACCATGCCCATGGTTTGTGTCGAAAAACGGGTTGATCTGTGGTCAATTTTTGTGGTTTTCAATTTATCACCAAGGTGATTGGGGTCGCGTTCATAAGAGCAAACGCTGCGGCAATTACGGCGACGACGCCTGTGCCAAAAACAATCCAGTCTAGTGTAATAATTGGTGCTTTCTTTCGAGCAGAGTTGGGTATCTCGATAATCATTTATTTCTCCATCATTCCCGCCATAGAATTGGCGATTGAATGTGGTCAGATTGCGAAATGACAATGGTTTGATCGCGATAGAGAAGTGCGGTTGCAAAACGACAAAAGGCCGCGCTTTTTGCAAGCGCGGCCCTCTGCTTAAAATCGAAATATCTTAGTAAGTTGCAACAGTCATTGTTGCGAGCTCGCCAGAGATCTTGTCAGCCAGCGAAGTTGTGCCGCCGGATACAGATGTCAGAACGGCGATGCCGAGGCCAACGATGGCCGCTGTCAAAACAACCCAGTCTACTGTGACTGCGCCGTCTTCGTCGTTCTTGAAGTTTTTGATAAAGTTAAGCATTGGAATTCTCCGTAGTGATGTGACCCGTATTAGGTCGAAAAGTACGACCCGGATCGGGTCAAATCAAAGGGCAACGATTAATAAGTTGCGACTGTCATTGTTGCGAGCTCGCCCGAGATCTTGTCAGCCAGCGAAGTTGTGCCGCCGGATACAGATGTCAGAACTGCGATGCCCAGGCCAACGATGGCTGCTGTCAAAACAACCCAGTCAACTGTTACTGCACCGTCTTCGTCGTTCTTAAAGTTCTTGATAAAGTTAAGCATTTGATGTCCCTCCAAAGGATGTTCGCTCAGATTGTTACTACCTTGTCGGATCATTGCGGACCGGCCTCTTATTGGCCCGCTCCCCGTCTTGGATGAACATGTTATTGCGTCGGATTGGGGCGAGACTTGGGCGGCATTCGTGCAATTTTCGAGCAACTCTTAAAAATGAATGAAATTCCTATAAGTCACTGAATATAAACAATATAAAAAGTAACTTCTTCTTAAACTATTTGAGCTTCGTACTGGAATGGGGCTTAATCCGAGGTCTCAATTGCAGATTTTTTCCAAAATGCTGGAGTTAGTCCCTTCAATTTGCGATAGTGCCTAAAACAATAATCGGGGCAGGGCAGTCTCGGCCATGAATTGGCGGTATCCATATATAACAGTGCTGGCTCTTGGGGTCGGCTTGGCGTCTTTTGACGCTTTTCCAGTTATGGCCCAGCAAGATTTTACGTTTCGTCGAGTAACACCGCCGAAATCTGGAGTGACTCGCCGCATCACCGTACAGGTCTCGCCTTCCGCACCGTCTAGCCCGGCTGCACCATCACGAGCTGGATCTTCGTCTAGTCGGTCTAGTGGGGCGTCTGCTGCGGCACCTGCAGCTCAGGCGCCTGCCGAATTGGCATGGTTCTGGGACGGTGTGTCGCCAGAAATTGATCAGAGCGGGCCGGGTAGTCTGCAACAGGCTATCGACTATATCTCTGCGGCACCTGGCGGCAAAACTGTCCCGACGCCGCGACTACAAACGATGCAGGACATCGCAAAAGCGCACGGCATCGATATTCTAAAGGAAACGATCGGCACGCGCGTTTCTCCGGCTTTGGTTCTATCTGTCATCGCCATCGAGAGCGCGGGGCGGGCCGAAGTTACCAGTAGTGCCGGCGCCCAAGGTCTGATGCAGCTGATGCCAGCCACAGCCGAGCGTTTTGGTGTGACCAACCGCGCCGATCCCTCCGAAAACATCAAAGGTGGCGTCGCGTATCTTGATTGGTTGATGCAAGAGTTCAGCAACGATGTGGTCATGGTCCTTGCCTCGTACAACGCTGGTGAAAACGCTGTGAAACGCAACGAAGGCGTGCCCCCTTATAAAGAGGCCCGAAATTACGTGCCCAAGGTGCTCGCGGCTTGGATCGTGGCCCGGGGGCTTTGCGTGACCCCACCTGAAGTGGCCACCGATGGCTGCGTCTTTGCTGTAAACGGAGGATAGCGTGTCTGATAACCGACCGCTGGTGCTGGATGTCGATGGCACCTTTCTAAAGACCGACATGTTGTTTGAATGTTTTTGGGCTGGTCTCGGACGTGATCCGATCGCGACCCTGAAAACGGTAGCACAGAATTTCCGCCAACCTGCAGTTCTAAAATCAAAGTTGGCAGAGATTGCTGAGATCCGCACTGATCTGTTGCCGGTGAATGAAGATGTCAAAGCACTGGCGGAAACGGCCAAGGCAGATGGCCGTGACGTGGTGCTCGCCAGTGCCTCTGATATTAGCCAAGTCTCGCGACTGGCAGCGGATCACGGTCTCAGTGACCGCGTTTTTGCGTCGACGCCTGAGAAAAACCTCAAAGGTGCTGCCAAAGCGGGGGCATTGAACGACGCCTACGGTCAAGGCGGGTATGACTATGCCGGTAACGAGCCGACAGACATGCCTATCTGGACGGATTCCGCGATGCCCGTTGTTGTTGGAGATGCCGGTTCGGCCTCTAAACTAAAGGGGCAGGGGCGCGAGTTGGTTGAAATCGATGCCGGCTGGACACCCCGAGATCTCATTCGGGCATTGCGCCCACATCAATACGTCAAGAACGTGCTCCTGTTCCTTCCCGTTCTGGCCGCCCATGACTTTACTATGAGCACATTGCTCTTGGTTCTGTTGGGCATCGTTGCTTTTTCGGCTGCGGCCTCGACGATCTATATCGTCAACGACCTGCTGGACCTCGAAGCTGACCGTCTGCATCCAACAAAATGCCGACGACCCTTTGCCAGTGGCGCTGTGCCAATCGTCGTTGGAATGATCACCTGCGCGGTTCTTGCGGTTATCGCGCTAGGGCTCGGCGCATTGTTAGGTGGTCCTTTTTTGGGTGTCATTATAGTGTATATGACATTGTCTCTGGCCTATTCGCTCAAACTTAAACGGATGCGCTGGGTCGATATCGCCTGCCTCGCCTCGCTTTATACCCTGCGCGTGGTTGCAGGGGCGGCGGCCAGCGGTGTAGAGGCGTCGGTCTTTATGCTGGTCTTTATCTTTCCGGTCTTTATCGCGCTGGGTTGTGTCAAACGTCTGACCGAACTGACGTTGGCGACCTCGGACGAACGTCTGCCTGGCCGCGGATATGGCCGCACAGACCGCAGCGATCTGTTGAATGTTGCAGGCATCGGAACCTTTGGCGCGCTGCTGATGTTCTTTCTCTACAGCTTTAGCGAACAATCACAGGCGCTCTATCCATCGCGCTGGTTGTTGTGGGTCGCGCTTGTCCCACTGGCGATTTGGCTGATCCGAATGGTCAAGTTGGGCTACGAAGGCAAGCAGGATTACGATCCGATTGTTTTTGCGATGAAGGACAAGATGGGCGTGGGGATCATTCTGATGACCCTGTCTTTGATGTTCTACGCGGCAGGCCTTTGGCAACAATGGTTTGGGTTCTGAACAAAATGAAAGGGCCGCCAGATGAAATCATCGGCGGCCCTTTTTTCTTGATGTCTTGAATGTCAGATCGACAGTTTCTTGAAGATGGGTTCGGGCACTGAGCGGATCACAAACATCACAAGTCGCCAAATCCCAGCGGTGTAGATCACGTTACGCTTTTTGCGCAGACCTTTGAGGATATCGGCTACTGCCCCATCCGGTGTGGTCATGAACGGCATCGAATCCAATCCCCATGTCATCGCAGTATCCACCGGACCCGGTTTCACTGTCATGACATGTACGCCTTCACGGCCTAAACGGTTGCGAAGCCCGCTGAGGTACGTCGCAAAACCTGCCTTGGCCGCGCCGTAGACATAGTTGCCGAGACGACCGCGGTCGCCAGCGACAGAACCGACACCAACGACAGCACCGCCGCCGCGCTCTTCCATCATAGGGGCGAGACGCTGGAGGAAATTGGCCGGACCGGTAAAGCTGTCTGTGACAACACCCGCTATCATTGACGGGTCTGAGTCGATTTCAGATTGGTCGGGCATAGAACCGACAAAGACAGTGGCGTTAAGCATGCCAGCCTGTCCTCCAACAAAATCAAGGATCGCATCAAAGCTGGTCGTGTCCCGCGCATCAAAAGCCATCGATTTGGCATAGGCCGCGCCACGTGCGAGGCAGTCTGCCTCTGTCGCGGCCAGATCGGCCATGTCACGCCCTGCGAGGACGACCCCTGCGCCAGTCGCTGAAATCTCTCGTGCAAAGGCGCGCGCGATCGAGGACGTTGCCCCGAGAATAATCCAAGTATCGCTCATTATACGTCCCTCAAGTTCAGTCGGCGGATCAGGTCAGTGGTCAAGACACCCTCGGGGTCTGCTTTTGCCACAGCCTTTTGCCAGTCTTTTAATTCTGGATACATCGCGTGCATCCGCTTGGGCTTGGCCAACGCATCTTTAGCTAGATACAGCCGTCCGCCTGCGTCTTCGGTCATTTCTTCGAGCCGGCCGATCAAATGGCGTGCGGCTGCGCGATTGGGGAAATCGATGGCCAGCGTGTAGCCTTCCATTGGGAAAGACATATGTCCTGCGCGTCCCGAGCCCATCCGTTTGAGAACCGCAAGAGGTGAGGCCAATCCGCTGTCTGCGATCAACTCCAACATATCGCGCAGAGCATCCGCGCTGGCGATCGGTACGACGCACTGGAATTGGTGAAAGCCACGTTTGCCATAGAGCTTGTTCCAATCGTGGATTTTATCCAGCGGGAAGAAGAACTCGGAAATTGGTTTGACCGACGTGCGACCAGATGACGGCACGCGGTTATAGTAGGCTTTGTTGAACATCCGCACGATTGGCTTGGATAGCGCAAAGTGCGGGGCGTTGAATGGGACTGTCTTAGATTTCTTGGGCGCCGGGATTAGACCTGCGCCTGTTTCGGCCTCTTCAAGAATCCCGCGCCCTAGGTCGTTGCTGCGCGCGGTCGCGTCGATCCAACCTACCGAATAGGATGCCTCTGATGCGTCGAGCAGGGCGATAAATTCGTCCCAACCTTCGGCGCGCCGTTCCGTCACCATTATAACGTCGCCCTTGCAGGCGAGCATTTGCAGCTTGGCCGCGGCGATAATGCCTGTCTGACCTAGACCGCCAACTGTTGCTTTAAACAACGCGGTGTCTTTGGGTGTGACTTTGCGTGTTTTGCCATTTTGGATCAGCGTGATTTCAAGGACATGCTCGCCAAATGATCCGGCCTCGTGGTGGTTTTTGCCGTGTACGTCCATCGCAATGCAGCCGCCAATCGTGGCAAAGCCAGTGCCGGGCATGACCGCAGGCAACCACCCTTTGTTGCCAAACAGGCGGGCCAAATCGCCAACAGCAAGTCCGGCCTCAACCTCAACAATGCCGGTTGCGTCGTCATAGGACATCACGCGATCCAGTCGCGTCATATCGACAACCTTGCCGCCATCGTTAAGGCAGGCGTCGCCATAGCTGCGTTTGTTGCCCACGGCAGGGGCCAGTTTGCTGGCCTCTGCCAGGGCCGCTTTGCGTTCGGGGCGTGCCACATCGCCTGTCGCGATCAAAGCCCGGCCCCAGCCAGTGTATGTCATTGGATTCCAGCGCATGTCAGTCCTTTGAATGCGAATGAGTGAGAGAAAGCCGCTCAGCCATTGGGAAAACGGCGAGCCCTAGTAGAATTGCAAACCATAGCGTCGTGATGCGGATCACGGCCGTTGCAGGAAGAGAAACCTCAAGAGGGATACCTTCTAGACTAAGCAGAGCTACCATAGCGGCTTCGGCCCCACCAACGCCGCCCGGTGCACCTGTCAGGCCGCCAGCAACAGTCGAAAAGATGAAGATTGCCATGGCCATCCACAACCCGATGTCTGCGCCCATCCAAACAAGCAAGAGATGAAAGGCGTAACCCTCGGCGAACCAACCAATCATGCCGAGCGCAAAGGCTGGCAACAATACGGATGGTTTTGAAAAAATACCCAGTGCCGACACCGCGCGCCGGATGCGCACCATGAGGCGGGGAAATAGGCCTGTTAGCGAATAGGCGATCTCGACCAAACTCTCTAGCAACGCAGGACGTGTCGCGACGAACGCGGCTGTCAGAGCAAGGATTGCAACTGGTATACCATAGGCAATACCGCCAGCGCCGAGCGTGACGCCCATCGCCAATAGCACAGCCATTGCAGCAAGATCAGACGCGCGATCAACGAGGACCAGTGGCGCTGTGCGCACAAAAGCCCACCCTGTCTCGCGCTCGATCCAACGCATGCGGATGAGTTCGCCGACCCGCCCCGGTGTAACGGACATCGCAAATCCACCGATGAAATGCCGCACTGATTGCACCCATGTCGTGTTCAGTCCCAGATGATGAGAGAACAGGTGCCAACGACCAGCGCGAAATAGATAATTCACCAAAGACAGCATGAGAAGGATACTGATTTGCCCCCAACCCAGCTTGGCCAGTTGGATTTTAGTTTCTTCCCAGCCGGTTGCGGCGGCCAAACCAACTAGGCCTGCCAATACAAAACCAAACAGGACAACCAACACGATTACATCGCGTTTGCGCCGGGATTCAGCGGGGCGTTCGGGTGCCATAGGCATGGTATCTACACTGCTCATTGTCATTCGTTGACGGTTTAGAGACAGAATAGGGCAATTTTATGAAGCTGTTTCTAAAATCGAAACATTAGCAAAAGTGCTTTTTTGGGTGCTGTGTCTCAAATCGACGAAAGGCGTTGGCCCTAAATATAAAAGGCCAACGCGAAGCTGTGCTAGACGATTGTACCGGTCGTAGCGGCGCGTAATTCGTCTTCTGAGACACCGTCGGCGGTCTCGACGATCTTTAAACCACCCTCAACAACGTCCAAGACGCCTAGGTTGGTGATGATGCGGTCTACGACACCCTTACCCGTCAGCGGGAGAGTGCATTCGGGCAGAACTTTGCTGTCGCCATGTTTGTTGGTGTGGTCCATCACGACAATCACGCGGCCAACGCCTGCGACAAGGTCCATCGCGCCGCCCATGCCTTTGACCAGCTTTCCGGGGATCATCCAGTTGGCCAGATCTCCGTTTTCAGCAACCTCCATCGCGCCCAGAATTGCGGCAGCGATTTTCCCACCGCGGATCATGCCAAAGCTGGTCGCGCTGTCGAAATAGGCCGTACGGTCCAATTCGGTGATCGTTTGCTTGCCTGCGTTGATCAGGTCGGCATCGATAGCGTCTTCTGTTGGGAAAGGGCCCATGCCCAGCATTCCGTTTTCGGATTGCAGGGTAATATCTTTGTCGCCAACGTAATTTGCCACCAACGTTGGAATGCCAATGCCAAGGTTTACGTATGTGCCGTCTTCAAGCTCTTGGGCAGCGCGTGCTGCCATTTGATTGCGATCCCACATGGATTAGGCCTCCCGCACTGTGCGTTGTTCGATGCGTTTTTCGTGATCACCTTGGATGATCCGGTGCACGTAAATGCCAGGCAAGTGGATCGCGTCGGGAGCTAGGCTCCCTGTTGGGACGATCTCTTCGACTTCAACCACACAAACCTTGCCGCACATAGCGGCTGGGGGATTGAAGTTGCGCGCTGTCTTGCGGAACACCAGATTGCCGGTTTCATCCGCTTTCCAAGCTTTGATGATCGACAGGTCAGCAAAGATACCATTTTCCAAGATGTAGGTTTCAGGTCCACCGTTCGGGCCGGTTGGAAAGTCTTTGTGTTCTTTGCCATCGGCAATCACGGTTCCAACACCTGTCTTTGTATAAAAGCCGGGGATGCCGCATCCGCCAGACCGCATACGTTCGGCCAGTGTACCCTGTGGATTGAATTCCAATTCAAGTTCGCCAGCCAAATACTGGCGCATGAATTCTGCGTTTTCTCCGACGTAGCTGCTGATCATCTTTTTGACCTGTCGCGTCTGCAACAGGATGCCAATGCCAAACTCGTCGACGCCCGCGTTGTTTGACGCAAAGGTCAGATCTTTGGCACCGTCTTCTTTGATCGCGGCGAGCAAGAGCTCGGGGATGCCGCACAAGCCAAAGCCGCCGGCGGCGATAAACATGCCGTCATGCAACAAGCCGTCTAAGGCCTCGGTCGCAGAACCGTAAATCTTCTTCATCAAGGTCTCTCCTGCTGGACGTTGCGGCAGTTGTCGCAATCACCTAGACGAGAGTCAATAAAATGCTGCGTTGCGGCAGTCATTTTTGCAACCGGTTGCAATTCGGAGGTGGTGCCGTTCTATTCCAGAACGTCACCGCCCGTTTCTGTAGCCTTTTTCTTAGGCGCAACTGTCTTCTTTGCAGCAGGTTTTTTCTTGGCTGCTGCTTTCTTTTTCGGAACAGCCTTTTTCTTGGCCGCAGGCTTCTTCTTGCCTGACTTGGCGGCCCGTTCATTGATCAACTCAACGGCCATTTCCATCGTAACAGCATCGGCTTCGGTCTCTTTGGGAACTGTCGCGTTGATCTTTTCCCATTTGACGTAAATGCCGTATTTGCCGTCCATAATATTGACAGGCCCACCCGCCTCTGGGTGTTCACCCAGTTCGCGGATTGGTTTCGCAGCAGCACCACGTCCACCACGGGACGCAACTTTTTCGGCGAGCAATTGAACAGCGCGGTTCATACCGACCGTCCAAACGTCCTCGAGCGTTTCAAGGTTGGCGTTTGTGCCGCCCTTGTGAGACGTGCTCTCGGCATGTTTCAGATAGGGGCCATAGCGTCCGATGTTGGCCCAAACAGTTACGCCATCCTCGGGGTGTGGGCCCAATTCACGTGGCAAGGCCAGCAACTTGACGGCTGTCTCTAGCGTCACGTCCTCTGGTGCCCAATCAGCAGGCACAGACTGGCGTGGCGGCTTTTTGTTGTCTTCTGTTACCTCGCCGCGCTGGGCGTAGGGTCCAAAACGACCTTTGTGGATCCAAATCTTGTCGCCCGCATCTTCACCCAGAATTTTACCTTCTGGTGGGATCGCGCTCTCTGGTTCTGTGCCAGGAGGGCCAAAGGCCCGCGTATAGCGACAGTCGGGATAACGCGAGCAGCCGATAAAGGCGCCGCCCGACCGCGCAGTACGCATGGACAAACGGCCTTCGTTACAATTCGGGCAAAGACGTGGATCGCTGCCGTCTTCCGTAGGTGGGAAAAGATGCGGCTCGAGAACCTCGTTGATCTTCTCCAACACTTCGGTGATGCGCAGCTCGGACGTTTCACCAATGGCCGCGGAAAAATCGCGCCAGAAACGACCAAGCACATCTTTGTAGTCGGCCTCACCGGCACTAACGTCGTCGAGCTGACCCTCTAGATCTGCGGTAAAGCCATATCCGATGTATTTGCGGAAATAGTTCTCAAGAAACGCGGTAACAAGCCGGCCCTTGTCCTCTGGGATCAGGCGGTTTTTCTCTTTGCGGACGTATTCGCGGTCCTGAATTGTTGTGACGATCGACGCATAGGTGGACGGGCGTCCGATCCCGAGCTCTTCCATACGTTTGACCAGCGTGGCCTCGGTATAGCGGGGCGGGGGTTGCGTGAAGTGTTGTTCAGGCATGATCGACTTTTTGTCGACGCTTTCGCCTTGGGACAATTGCGGCAACCGCTTGTCGTCATCGTCGACGACCGCATCATCGCGACCTTCTTCGTAGACTCTAAGGAAACCGTCGAACAACATGACTTGGCCAGTTGCACGCAAAACGACCTGACCATCGGCGCTGCCGATTTCGGCTGTGGTGCGTTCAAGCCGTGCTGCAGCCATTTGGCTCGAGATTGTCCGTTTGTAGATCAGATCATAGAGCTTGCGTTGATCTGCATCTGAAATCTTGGCGCTCTCAGTGTCTTTGGCGAGATCCGTCGGACGAATGCACTCGTGCGCCTCTTGGGCATTTTTGGCCTTGTTTTTATACAGCCGCGGGCTGTCTGGCACGTAATCCTTGCCAAACTTATTGGTGATCGCGTCGCGGGCGGCATGAACGGCTTCTGGTGCCATGTCGATGCCGTCGGTCCGCATGTATGTAATGTGACCCGCCTCATATAGGCGCTGAGCGGTGCTCATCGTTTGACGCGCACCCATGCCAAATTTGCGGCTCGCCTCTTGTTGGAGGGTCGACGTCATAAATGGCGCAGATGGATTGCGGGTCGCAGGTTTGGCCTCAACTGACGTGACTGTCATGTCGCGCGAATGAATTGCTTGGACGGCGAGCTCGGCGGCTGTTTCGTTCTGGAGATCAAATTTGTCGAGCTTCTTGCCCCCTAACACGGTGAGGCGCGCTTCAAAATCTTGGCCGCGCGCGGACCCAAGTGCAGCTTTGACCGACCAGTATTCCACATTGCGGAAAGCTTCGATCTCCATCTCGCGTTCGACCAAAATGCGCAGTGTGACAGACTGAACCCGTCCAGCGGATTTGGCCCCAGGCAGCTTGCGCCACAACACCGGCGATAGGTTGAACCCAACGAGATAATCGAGCGCGCGGCGCGCGAGATATGCGTCGACCAACGGCTGGTCGACAGCGCGCGGGTTTTTCATGGCTTCGGTCACCGCAGATTTGGTGATTGCGTTAAAGACAACTCGGCTAACCGGGGTGTCTTTTTTGATCGACTTGCGCAGCGTCAACGCCTCTTGGAGGTGCCAGCTGATTGCTTCCCCTTCACGGTCAGGGTCGGTTGCGAGGATCAGTTCGTTGTCTTCTTTTAGGGCGTCCGCAATCGCTTTGACGTGCTTTTTGCTGTCGCTTGCGATCTCCCATTTCATGTCGAAATCGGCATCAGTGTCCACCGAACCATCTTTGGGCGGCAGGTCACGGACGTGTCCGTACGACGCGAGGACAGTATAGTCCGAGCCCAAATATTGGTTAATTGTCTTGGCCTTAGCGGGCGATTCGACAACAACAACTGGCATGGAATTCCTCTCGGTTCGAAACAGGTCTGGGTGTCGAGCAAGATGTGGTGGCACCCGATGCATTGTCAATGCGCGTTTCACATCTGCTTGAAAATGACCAGAGCTTTGAGGGGAAAATTACTGCACAGACAGCGCAATCAGGCCACCCGACTGGCGCGTAATCTTGCCTTCAAGTTCGAGATCGATGAGTGCCGGCGTGACGATTGCAGCGGCTGATTTGAGATCACGGATTAATTGATTCTCGGCCAAGGGCGAAGGGCCCAAACGGTTCAGGATTTCAGAATGTAGAGCTGCAGTCTCAGATAGCCTACGTGGTTCTGATTGTGGTGGCAGTTCAAGTTGTGGCGTTGGAGCCGGCCGAATTGTTTCGAGCACGTCTGCCCCACTTCGCACCAGTGTCGCGCCGTCGCGGATCAGCATATTGCATCCACTCGCGCAGGCATCAAAGGGGTGCCCCCGAACCGCGCAGACATCGCGCCCTTGGTCTAGCGCGTTGCGTGCAGTGATCAGGCTGCCAGATTTGGCGGCGGCTTCGACGATGACGACCGTTTGCGCGAGGCCTGAAATGATTCAGTTCCGGCTGGGAAAATGTCGTGCTTGGGGCTGAGCGCCAATGGGTTGCTCAGACACGCGCACACCGTTTTGGGCAATTTTGCGGGCCAATTCGGTATTCTCAGATGGATAGATGCAGTCCACCCCGCCTGCCATTACGGCAATGGTTCCGGTTTGCAGGGCGCCATTGTGTGCCGCAGTATCGACACCTCTCGCCAAACTCGAAACGACAACATATCCGTCAGCGCCCGATTCCGTGGCCAACCCTTTGGCCATACGTGATCCCAGCGACGACGCATTGCGTGCGCCGACAATTGCGACGGTGGGCTGATAGAGCAAATCCTGCCGCCCCATAACCCACAAAAGCGGAGGGCCATCGGAAAGATCGAGTAGCGCCTGAGGGTAATCGGGATCTGACTGCGCCAGAAGAACAGCACCGGCTGCGGCACCCGCCTTGAGTTCTGCAACAATCAAGCCCTCTGGGCAGATTGAATAGTCCTGAACCCCTGCGGATTTAGCAACATCTGGAAGAGCAATTAGTGCAGCTGAAGCCGAACAATGTTCAGCCAGCAGATGACGAAACGTCGAAATACCAACGCGGCGCGAGCGCAAAAGACCAAGCCACTGGAACCTGGTTTCTTCCGTGGTGGGTGGGAGTGGAAGAGTATTGGTCTTCAGTCATCCGTCGCTCCGTCTTGTTGCAGAACCAAGTATAGGCTTCGCTGGTGAATGAGTCGTGAAGAAGCTTTGGTCAGTTTGACGAACGTTCACTTCGAATTGCCCGTAGAATCTTTAGGCTGCCGATCCACCGACCGTCAGGCCGCCGATTAACATCGAAGGTTGGCCGACGCCCACAGGCACCCACTGGCCGGCTTTGCCGCAGTTACCGATGCCCGGGTCTAGATCCATATCATTGCCAATCGCACGAATTTGTTTCAGCGCAGTTGCCCCGTCGCCGATTAGAGTGGCACCTTTGACTGCAGCGCCCACTTGGCCGTTCTTGACGCGATATGCTTCGGTGCAGCTGAACACGAATTTGCCGTTTGTAATGTCCACTTGGCCCCCACCAAACCCGACTGCGTATATCCCGTCTTTGAGCCCTGCGAGGATATCCTTGGGGTCCGTGTCCCCACCCAGCATGTAAGTATTTGTCATCCGCGGCATCGGTGCATGGGCATAGCTTTCGCGACGTCCGTTGCCCGTTGGAGCAACACCCATCAAACGGGCGTTTTGCCGATCCTGCATGTAGCCAACCAAAACACCGTCTTCGATCAAGGTATTGCGCGCAGAAGGTGTCCCTTCGTCATCGACAGTGATCGAACCGCGCCGATCTGGCAGTGTTCCATCGTCGAGAACCGTGATCCCCTTGGCTGCGATTTGTTGGCCCATCAGGCCAGAAAACGCAGAACTTCCCTTGCGGTTGAAATCCCCTTCGAGCCCATGACCGATTGCCTCGTGCAGCAAGATGCCCGGCCACCCTGGTCCAAGAACAACGTCCATGACGCCTGCTGGGGCTGGCTCTGCGGTAAGGTTAACAGCTGCGATGCGGATCGCTTCTTGGACGGCAGATTTCCAATGATCGGGTGACATCAAACCAATCAGACCTTCGCGCCCGCCCTTGCCAGTTGTGCCGCTTTCGCGGACGCCGTCTTCTTCGAGGATGACACTTACATTCAGGCGCGACATTGGGCGGATGTCTGTGACCAGAACTCCATCGGGTCGCAAGATCGCCACCTCTTGCAATGATGCGGCCAAGGTGGCCGATACTTGGACCACGCGTGGATCAAGCCCACGTGCATAGTCGTCAATTTCGCGAAGCAGATCGACCTTTACTGAAAAGCCCGCGTCGTCCATCGGGTTTTTGTCTGTATAAAGTTTCCGGTTGGTGCCTGCTGGACCACCGGCCAATGTCCCACCGCCGTCGCCAACGGCGAGCCGTGCCGTGGCCACTGCACGTTTCAGGCTGTGCTCGTCTACGGTGGTTGAATGGGCATAGCCGGCTGTTTCGCCTTTGACGGCGCGCAAACCGAATCCCTCGGACGCGTCAAAGCTTGCCGTCCGCAGTCTTCCGTCATCAAACGACAGCATTTCGGATTTCCGCCGTTCGATGAACAATTCACCGTCGTCTGCGCCATTTGTCGCATCTTGCAGGTGGCGCAGAGCCAAATCACGGTCCAACGCGTTTTCGAACGGCTGAAAAGGGCTGTTTGAAGCGTCAGCGGAAGAGTTTGACATAAATGTCTCCTGAAAGAATGCAGAAAGCGGCCGTTTGCCGCGCCTGAGATGCTTGTCTCAGTGCTCAGAATATGGTTTCAGTCGCGCCGGATACAACGGGATTCCGTCTTTGATCTAAAATGGACCCCGAAAGCGGCGCAATGCGCGCCAAAATAGCAGGAACTGACATGCGTTTGATGACATCTCTCACTGCCCTGATCGGATCGGCCTTGGCTGCGACGTCCGTATCGGCACAGACCGCCCTCGAAGATCTCGAGATCGTAGGCGCTCCCATCCCGAACGGCGTAGGCTTTCAGCCTGCTGCGACCGAATTGGCCCGCGACGTTCAGTGGCTCGACAATTTCTTGTTGATCATCATCACAGTGATTTCGTTGTTCGTGACGGGCCTGCTGGCCTACGTCATCTTGCGCTACAACAGCAAGACGAACCCAACTCCTTCGACATTCACGCACAACTCGCCTCTCGAAGTGGCATGGACTGTTGTTCCAATCGTGATCTTGGTAGTCATCGGTGCATGGTCGTTGCCCATCCTGTTCAAGCAACAGGAAATCCCAGAGGCCGATCTCACGATCAAAGTGACTGGCTACCAATGGTATTGGGGCTACGAATATGTTGATGATGGCGTTGCATTCGAAAGCTACATGATCGGCTACGGTGAAGGGAACATGAACCCCGACATCAAATCCCAGCTGGAAGAAGCCGGATATTCCGAAAATGAATTCCGTCTCGCCACTGACACTGCTGTGGTCGTGCCAATTAACACCACCGTGGTCATGCAGGTGACTGGCGCGGATGTGATCCACTCGTGGACGATCCCAGCATTTGGCGTAAAGCAGGATGCCGTGCCCGGTCGTTTGGCCGAGTTGTGGTTCAGTGCTGAGCGCGAAGGCATCTATTTTGGCCAGTGCTCCGAGCTATGCGGCAAAGACCACGCCTATATGCCCATCACTGTCAAAGTCGTCAGCCAAGAAGTGTATGACGCTTGGCTCGAAGGCGCCAAGGTCGAGTACGGCGTCTAAGCTGACGTGACAACCCTGTGCCCCGCAACGGGGCGCGGTTTCTGACTGAAACGGGGCGTGCTGACGGTGCGCCCCTCCGATGCAGGTAAGACCATGACCGACGTTAGTTTTCAGGACGCAACAGAACGGCTCGAAGCCGGGTTTGGTGACTACTTCGCGCTGCTCAAGCCGCGCGTCATGTCGCTTGTTGTGTTCACAGCATTTGTTGGCTTGCTGGTGGCGCCTGTTCCTGTGCACCCGTTCATCGGTTTTATCGGCATATTGTGCATTGCGGTTGGGGCAGGAGCCTCGGGTGCATTGAACATGTGGTGGGACGCAGACATCGACGCAGTGATGAAACGGACAGCACGTCGTCCGATCCCTGCGGGCAAGGTTCAGCCTGGCGAAGCACTGGGCATTGGCCTGACACTCTCGGTTTTCTCGGTCATCCTGTTGTGGCTGGCGACCAATGCGATGGCCGCGTTCTTGCTGGCCTTTACGATCTTTTTTTACGCAGTCGTCTATTCCATGTGGCTAAAGCGTGCGACGCCGCAAAATATCGTAATTGGTGGTGCGGCGGGTGCGTTCCCTCCGATAGTGGGTTGGGCTGTGGCAACTGGCGGGATCAGTGTCGAAAGCGTCCTGATGTTCGTCGTGATCTTTATGTGGACGCCCCCGCATTTTTGGGCGCTCGCCTTGTTTATGAAATCTGACTACGACGACGCGGGTGTGCCGATGTTGACCGTGACTCATGGTCGTAAATCCACGCGCAAACACATCCTAGTATACGCCGCGCTTTTGGCGCCTGTCGCTGTGGCCCTTGCTTTTACCTCTGTCGGTGGACCTGTCTACCTCGTCACCGCCTTGGCGATGAATGTGTGGTTCGTCAAAGGGTCGTACGACATCTGGCGCCGCGACGAGACACAGGCCGAGGCCGACAATTATTTGACCGAGAAAAAGGTCTTTAAGTTTTCGCTGCTCTACCTCTTTGGACATTTTGGTGCCTTGGTCGTTGACGCAGTTTTCCGCAACGCCGGTTTCGGAGCATGGGTATGAGCTTTCATAAAGATCACGAACTGCATGGCCGCCGCTTTGGTCGCAACATTGGCGTTGGCCTGTTGCTGGGCGGCTTTATCGCGATTGTCTTTGGCCTGACCGTGGTCAAAGTCCTGCAACTTGGCGAAGCGAACAAATTCGAGCGCTTTGATCACGTTGCCCGTCCACAGTTGGAACCAAATCCGACCCTGACAACGGAGCCATCCGAATGATGCGCCTCGAGGGTCCACAAAAAACGCTCGCCCAAACGGTTGGTGTTGTGATCTTCATGGGCGGCCTCGCATGGGCGTCTGTTCCGTTCTACGACTGGTTCTGCCGCGTCACAGGCTTTGGCGGTGTGACAGGCGTGTCCGACGTGGCCAGTGACGAAATTTTGGATGAGACTATCAAAATCCGTTTCGACGCATCGGTCGATGTCGACATGCAATGGAAATTTACGCCCGTCGAACGCGAGATGGAAATCCGCATCGGTGAGACGGGGCTTGCGTTCTACGAGGCCTACAACCCGACCGACCGCCCTATCGCGGGTTCGGCGTCTTACAATGTTGTGCCGTATCAAGCAGGTGGGTTTTTCTCAAAGATCGACTGCTTCTGCTTTGAAGAACAGATCTTGCAGCCGGGCGAGCGCGTCCAGATGCCTGTGACATTCTATGTCGAGCCCGACATCGTGGACGACAGCGAAGGCAAATACATCCACACCATTACGCTGAGCTATACGTTCTACGAGATTGACCTGCCCGAGGTCGAAGAAACAGCCCAGATTGGTGCGGACATCTTGACGACGGCGGATGAACCCGCCAATGACTATAACTAACGATCGACAGCCCAAGGGACACCCAAATGGCTCATGAAAAGAACCACGACTATCACATTCTAAACCCCTCTATTTGGCCATTTGTGGCCTCTGTTGGGGCGTTTGCCATGCTCTTTGGCGCAGTTCTCTGGATGCACAGCAGCGGTCCGTACCTGTTTTTGATGGGTCTCGCAGCAGTTCTCTACACTATGTACGCATGGTGGGCTGACGTCATCACTGAATCCCATATAGGCGACCACACACCGGTTGTTCGTATCGGTCTGCGCTATGGCTTTATCATGTTCATCATGTCCGAAGTCATGTTCTTTGCCGCTTGGTTCTGGATGTTCTTCAAACATGCGATCTTCCCGATGGCGACCTTCTCAGAAGGCCAATGGCCACCCCCCTCGATCGAAACGTTCGACCCGTTCCACCTGCCACTGATCAACACACTGATTCTGTTGTGCTCTGGTGCGGCAGCGACTTGGGCGCACCACGCTCTGGTGCACGAGAACAACCGGGAAGACATGAAATGGGGCCTGATCCTTGCGATTGCTCTGGGTGTGCTCTTCACGTTCTTCCAGGTGTACGAATACGGCCACGCGGCGTTCAGCTTTTCTGGCAACATTTACGGCGCGACCTTCTTCATGGCGACCGGTTTCCACGGCTTCCACGTCCTGATCGGCACGATCTTCTTGTTCGTCTGCTTGCTGCGTTTGCAGCGCGGTCATTTCACGCAGGAACGTCACGTCGGATTTGAGGCGGCTGCTTGGTACTGGCACTTTGTGGACGTTGTGTGGTTGTTCCTCTTCCTCGCCGTCTACATCTGGGGCGGCTGAGGCCAGCCCACATAAACCAAACACAGGCGCTCGGGGACATTCGGGCGCCTTTTCTTTCATAGAGACCTGTTGTTCTGATGTCCCGCTATCTCTTTCCTGTCGTGCTGTTGATCTCTGGCCTTGCGGTATTGCTGAGCCTTGGGATTTGGCAAGTTCAACGCCTCGATTGGAAGAAAGACATTTTGGCAGACATTGACGCGCGCATTCTGACCACGCCAATCGATCTTCCTGCCAATCCCGATCCGGTCGAAAACCGGTTCCAGCCTGTGACCATCACAGGCGAGATTGGCTCGGATGCATTGCATGTGTTGGTCTCGGGTGTTGCCGAAGGGGCGGGCTACCGCATCATCGCACCGTTTCAGACGAACACAGGCCGGATCATTCTGGTCGATCGCGGCTTTGTCCCGCTGACGTCCAAAGACGCAATACTGACCAATGGCCCTGCGACACTGACTGGCAATCTGCATTGGCCAGATGAGGTCGACGGCTGGACACCGGCGCCTGACCTGCCCAAAAATATCTGGTTCGCACGAGACGTGCCTGCCATGGCAGATGCACTTGGGGCCGAACCATTTTTGGTTGTTGCGCGCGAAACTACGTCTGCTGACCCTGTTTTGACGCCTTTACCTATCGACACGGCGTCGATTCCCAACGATCACTTGAACTATGCGATCACCTGGTTCTTGCTCGCGGCGGTTTGGGCCGTGATGAGCCTGTTCTGGATCACCCGTATCGGAAAGAAAGCATGAGACGATGAAATACGTATCCACCCGCGGTACCGCGCCTACTCTGACCTTTGAAGAGGCGATGCTGACCGGATTGGCCCGCGACGGCGGCCTGTATGTTCCTGACGAAATCCCGACGCTAAGCCACGCGCAAATCGCGGCAATGTCTGGTCTCAGCTATGAAGAGATCGCGTTCCAGATAATGAAGCCCTTTGTTGGGGACACGTTTAGCGACGCAGAATTTCAAACTCTGATTGCAAACGCATATGCAGGCTTTGGTCACGCAGCCCGGGCACCTTTGGTGCAATTGGGACCCCAGCACTATTTGCTCGAATTGTTCCATGGCCCGACGCTGGCGTTCAAAGACTTTGCGATGCAGCTGATTGGTCAGATGTTCCAAGCGGCTCTCAAGCGAAACGGTAAACGTGTGACGATTGTCGGAGCAACCAGCGGTGACACGGGATCTGCTGCGATCGAGGCGTTCCGTGGCCTTGATGCTGTCGACGTCTTTATTCTTTATCCGCATGGGCGTGTGTCCGAGGTGCAGCGCCGTCAGATGACGACGCCGTCCGAAAGCAACGTGCATGCGATTGCTCTTGATGGTGACTTTGATGATTGCCAAGCGGTCGTCAAAGACATGTTCAACGACTTTGATTTCCGCGACGAAGTGGCGCTTGCTGGTGTCAACAGCATCAACTGGGCGCGTGTTCTGGCGCAGGTGGTCTATTACTTTACATCAGCGCTCAGCGTTGGCGCGCCAGACCGCCAAGTCAGCTTTACCGTTCCCACAGGCAACTTTGGCGACATTTTTGCGGGATACATCGCCAAGAAGATGGGCCTGTCGATCGATAAACTGGTTGTGGCAACCAATCAAAATGACATCTTGCACCGTACTCTCGAGACCGGCGCCTACACCAAAGAGGGCGTGACACCATCAATCAGTCCCTCGATGGATATTCAGGTGTCCTCGAACTTTGAACGCGCACTCTTTGATGCCTACGACCGCGATGGCGCGGCGGTAGCCCAACAGATGGATGATCTCAAATCTGGCGGCTTTGAAATCAGCCAAGGCGCCTATGGTGTTTTGCAAGATATCTATGCCTCTGGACGCGCGTCGGAAGAAGAAACAAGCGCACAGATCAAAACCAGCCTCGCAGGGACGGGCGAATTGCTGTGTCCGCACTCAGCGGTTGGCGTGCATGTCGCTATGGATCATCAAAGTGCTACACCGATGATCACGCTTGCCACTGCGCACCCTGCCAAGTTCCCAGACGCGGTTGAGGCTGCGACGGGTCAACGCCCAGACCTGCCATCGTGCATGGCTGACCTATATGACCGCCCCGAGCGGGTGACACGTGTGGCCAATGACCTCTCTGCGATCGAGACACTTATCCGCGAGCGTATCAAAACGTGACCGTCGAACTGCACCGCCTCTCAAACGGCTTTCGCATTGTCACGGAACATATGCCGGGACTGCAATCCGCGTCGCTAGGCATTTGGGTTCTCGCAGGTGGCCGCCACGAGCGGATCGAGCAAAATGGCATCGCACATTTCCTCGAACATATGGCGTTCAAAGGGACCAAGCGACGCAATGCTCTTCAAATTGCCGAGGCGATTGAGGATGTGGGCGGATATATCAACGCCTACACAAGTCGCGAAATGACGGCCTACTACGCGCGTGTCTTGGCGGGCGACGTGCCGCTGGCATTGGATGTGATTTCAGACATCGTCCTAAACCCTGTGTTTGATCCCAAAGAGATCGAGGTCGAACGCGGCGTGATCCTTCAGGAAATCGGCCAAGCGCTCGATACACCTGACGACATCGTCTTTGACTGGCTCCAAGAAGAATCCTACCCAGACCAAGCGCTTGGTCGAACAATCCTTGGCCCCTCCGAACGGGTCAGCAGCTTTTCTTGGGATGATTTGTCTGGCTTCGTCGGCGAACATTACGGCCCCGAACAAATGGTTCTGTCGGCGGCTGGTGCGGTTGATCACGATACGCTTGTTGCGGCGGCCGAGAAACTCTTTGGGCATTTGCCGCGCACAGAAAATCGTTCGACGACAGTTCCAGCAAAATTTCTAGGCGGTGAACGGCGTGTCATCAAGGATCTAGAACAGGTTCATTTTGCACTGGCTCTCGAAGGGCCAGATTACCGCGACCCGGAAATCTATACCGCGCAGATCTTTTCGTCAGCGTTTGGTGGCGGGATGTCTTCGCGCCTTTTCCAAGAGGTCCGCGAACGCCGTGGTCTTTGTTATACGATCTTTGCGCAGGCAGGGGCATACGAGGACACAGGCATGACCACGATCTACGCGGGCACGTCCGCCGAACAGATTGGTGAGCTTGCACAGATCACAATGGACGAACTGAAGCGCAGCGCCGATGACATGTCAGCCCAAGAAGTTGCGCGTGCTCGTGCCCAGATGAAGGCGGGACTACTGATGGGGCTCGAGAGCCCGTCAAACCGCGCAGAGCGTTTGGCGCGATTGATCGCGATCTGGGACCGTATCCCGCCGCTCGAGGAAACGATCTCTAACATCAATGACGTCTCGACCGGTGATGTGCGTGCCTTTGCTGCTAAAATGGCGACACGAGCTGGAACTGCGATGGCGCTTTATGGGCCTGTGGACGCCGCACCCTCGTTGGACGAACTCCGGGCCCGGTTGGCGGCCTGATGTTGCGGTCGCGCAAAAGGGTACGGATCGAGACAGAGCGTCTCACCCTTCGGCAGCCTGCGCATTCTGACTTTCGGGCATGGGCTGCTTTGCGTGAAGATAGCCGCGATTTTCTCACGACTTGGGAACCGAGCTGGGCGCGTGACCATCTGACCCGCAAATCCTTTACCAATCGGGTGTATTGGGCACAGCGATCGATAACCAATCGCACCGCTCTTCCGCTGTTTTTGATCCGCCGCAGTGACGATGTCTTGTTAGGGGCAATCACATTGGACCACATCCGTCGCGGACCTGCGCAGGCTGGAACGACCGGATATTGGATTGGCGCACCGTTTGCGCGTCATGGGTACATGCGCGAGGCGATCCATGCGCTCGTTCACTATGCATTCACCGAGCTAGACCTTAGCCGGATCGAAGCTGGATGCTTGCCGGAAAACACACCGTCGCGCCGATTGCTGGAGAGTTGCGGCTATAAATACGAAGGTGTTGCGCAAAGTTATTTGCAGATTAACGGGCGATGGCGCAATCACGTCCTATATGCAAACCTGCGTGGGGATCGGCGCGGGAAAACAACGGCGGGCTAGAGATGTTGAATGGTGTCACGGCAGAGTTAGAAACCACCCTGCGTGCGGCGTTGCCTGATCAAACTTTTCGCGCCACGGATGCTAAATACCTAGAAGAACCGCGTGGTCGTTGGGCTGGGCAGGGTGGCTTGGTTCTTGCTCCTGCAACCACGGCAGACGTATCGACTATTTTGCGCCATGCGCACGCGGCACGCGTACCCGTTGTCCCCTATGGCGGCGGCACCGGATTGGTGGGCGGACAGGTCCAAGCCGAGGGTGCAACCCCGATCATTCTGACGCTTGAGCGAATGACCGCAATTCGCGATGTCTATCCTTCGGAAAACGTGATGGTCGTCGAGGCTGGCGCCATTCTGGCCAACGTCCAAGAGACGGCTGCAGGTCATGACCGGCTCTTTGCCCTGTCGCTTGCATCCGAAGGGTCCGCACGGATTGGCGGTTTGCTGTCCACAAACGCGGGTGGCATCAATGTTCTGCGTTACGGTAATGCCCGTGATCAGGTGCTCGGCCTCGAAGTTGTGTTGCCGGACGGTACGATCTGGAATGGCCTTAGCCGATTGCGCAAAGACAACACCGGCTATGATCTACGCAACCTTATGATTGGTGCAGAAGGCACGCTGGGTGTCATTACTGCCGCGGCGCTGAAATTGCATCCGCGTCCCCACGACGAAACGGCTGCATTCTTTGTGACCCAAAGCCCAGCAACCGCGCTCGAGCTGTTGTCACTCGCTGGAAAGCATTTTGGAAATTCAGTTTCAGCATTCGAGCTGATCTCAAAACAAGGGCTCGAATTCCTCGCGGCAACATTGCCGGATGTTCGGCGGCCATTTTCAGAGAACCCTGATTGGTGTGTCCTGATGGATGTGGGCGTCATGGGGGATCAATTTGCGAATGACCAAATCGAAGCATTCTTTGTTGCTGCCGCCGAGCGCGGTCTCGTCACGGATGGTCAAACCGCGCAATCACAGTCGCAACGCGCCGAGTTCTGGGCGGTGCGTGAAAACATCCCCGAAGGCAATCGCCGCATCGGTTCGATCAGCAGTCATGATATTTCAGTCCCGCTTAGCGTGATCCCAGAGTTTATTGCGCGCGGGAATGCTGCGATCGCGAAGGTCGGTGATTTTAGGATCAATTGTTTCGGCCATATGGGCGATGGGAACTTGCACTATAACGTGTTCCCACAGGACGGGTTTAGCCGTGATGACTATTTGTCGGAGCGCGATGAAATTAAGCGGGTGGTCCACGACCTCGTCCACAAGTTGGGCGGCTCGGTCAGTGCAGAGCACGGCATTGGGCGGCTCAAGGTGGACGATCTGGAACGTTATGGTGACCCTGCAAAACTGGCTGCTATGCGCGCGATCAAAACGGCTTTGGACCCCAATGGGATCATGAACCCCGGTGCTGTGCTGCGGGTAGTTTAGTCGCCATCAAACGCACATAACGTGTGAACAGACTGCCCCATCGCTTCGAGCTTGGCCCGACCCCCGATGTCTGGGAGGTCAATGACAAACGCACAGCCAATCACTTCGGCGCCCATGCGTTCGATCAATTTGATACCGGCCTCGGCGGTGCCGCCAGTCGCGAGCAGATCATCAACCAACAACACCTTTTCTCCGGCCTCTAGCGCATCGTCATGAACCTCCATCGTCGCGGTGCCGTATTCCAACGTGTAGTCCTGACTGATCGTCTTCCCCGGCAGTTTGCCCGCCTTGCGAATGGGCACAAATCCCAATGACAGCTGGTGCGCGATCGCACCTCCAAGGATAAAGCCACGTGCTTCGAGCCCGACAACACGGTCGATCTGCATCCCGACATAGGGCTGTAGCAACATGTCGATCGCCATCCGAAATCCGCGTGGATCAGAAAACAACGTGGTTACATCGCGGAACATGATCCCCTCGTGAGGGAAATCGGGAATCGTGCGAATGTATTCGCGAAGGGTCTTGTGGTTCATGTCTTGGATCCTTTGATCACCCGTCCTGCTACGGCGTCGAGCCGTTCCATGACAGTCCCATCACGGGCGTCAGGTGCCGTCAAGAGCGCGTGATCCAGTGCACGATCACAGCCACAGCGGCAGGGTTCGTCATGGACCATTCCGGTTTTCGCCATCTGCCTGATCAGGCTGCGCGCCTTGTCAGCATTGCCGGTTAAAACCGCAATGATGCTGGTGATGTCGACGGCACCGTGATCAGGATGCCAGCTATCAAAATCAGTGATCATAGCGACGGCCGCATAGCAAAGCTCGGCCTCGCGGGCGAGTTTCGCCTCGGGCATATTGGTCATTCCGATGACATCGCAGTTCCACACATCTCGGTAGAGACGGCTTTCGGCCTGTGTTGAGAATTGCGGACCTTCCATAGCCAGATATGTCCCTTCATTGTGCAGCGTCACTTCACAGTTCTGCGCCGCCGAGCGAACAATGTCACCCAATCGCGCGCAGGTCGGGTGCGCCAGTGAAACATGTGCCACACAGCCTGTTCCAAAAAATGACTTCTCGCGTGCAAAGGTCCGGTCGATGAATTGGTCGACCAACACAAAGTCCCCCGGTGCCATATCTTCGCGAAAGGAACCGCATGCTGATACCGCTAGAACGTCGGTAACCCCAAAACGTTTGAGCGCGTCAATATTGGCCCGGTAGGGGACTGTCGTTGGCGAATGGCGATGGCCACGCCCATGACGGGGCAAAAACGCGATCTGCAAACCGTGAAGCGTGCCGGATAGGATCGCGTCGGATGGCGCACCCCAAGGTCCTTCGACCTCTTGCCAATGCGCGTTTTCCAAGCCGTCGATATCATAGACGCCTGATCCACCAATCACCCCTAGATACATCGCACCCTCCGCCATTTATTTGATGTTTACGTCACTAGATTAAGAGAAGCACGTGGCGTTACCACCCCCTTAACTGTGCGCACCGTTCGTCGGGGTAAGGAAATCCGTGACACCGCCACCAGACATGGTATGTGCAGCGCAACAGAACCCATACCTCCGAAAAGGTCGCTCAATGAAAAGTGCACTCGCCGCATTCGCAGAACGTCTGCCCGTAGATTTGTCGCTCTCTGACAAAGGCTTTGGCGCCGCTCGTCTTCGGATCGAACTGCTGTCCGGTTTGACAGTCGCACTGGCGTTGGTGCCTGAGGCGGTCGCCTTTGCGTTTGTTGCAGGTGTCCATCCGTTAGTGGGTCTCTATGCGGCATTCCTAGTCGGACTGATCACGGCCCTCATCGGTGGTCGTCCGGGGATGATTTCTGGTGCAACCGGTGCGCTGGCGGTGGTTATGGTTAGCCTCGTTGCGCAGCACGGTGTTGAATATCTCTTTGCGACGGTGGTCTTGATGGGCATCCTCCAGATCTCAGCGGGATTGTTGAGATGGGGCAAGTTCATCAGACTTGTGCCGCATCCTGTGATGCTTGGCTTTGTTAATGGCCTCGCGATCGTTATTTTCCTAGCTCAGTTGGGTCAGTTTCAGGTTCCTGGATCGTCCGAAGGTGGCGGCCATGGCATGGCGAATGGTGAATGGCTGTCGGGTGCTGCGCTCTATCTGATGCTCGCGCTTGTCGCGCTGACTATGGCGATCATTTGGATCATGCCTAAGATTACCTCGATTGTACCGGCTCCTCTGGCTGGTATCGGTATCGTGGCGCTGCTCGTTATTGGTTTTGGCCTCGAAGTGCCGCGCGTTGGTGATCTCGCTTCGATCGAGGGTGGCTTCCCGACTTGGCATAACCCCTTTGCCGTCGTTGACGCGCTGGGTGGCTTTGTGGTGCCTTTAACTTTTGACACGCTGATGATCATTTTGCCTTACGCCGTGATCCTCGCAGCAATTGGTCTGATTGAAAGCCTTCTGACACTGAACCTTGTTGGCGAGATCACAGGCAAGCGTGGCGGTGCTTCGCAGGAATGTGTTGCCCAAGGTATTGCGAATACTGTGACAGGATTCTTTGGCGGTATGGGCGGTTGTGCGATGATCGGTCAGTCGATGATCAACGTAAAATCTGGTGGTCGTACCCGGATCGCCGGTATCGCTGCGGCGCTGTTCTTGCTCTTGTTTATTATGGCGGCCAGCCCGTTGATCGAACAGATACCGCTTGCTGCACTTGTGGGCGTGATGTTCATGGTCGTCATCGGGACGTTCGCGTGGAACTCTCTGACGATCCTGCGGCGCGTTCCGTTGTCTGATGCTTTTGTGATTATTCTTGTGACGATCGTCACGGTGTACTTTGACCTTGCAACTGCGGTGGTTGTCGGTGTGATCGTTTCGGCACTGGTCTATGCGTGGGGCAATGCCACGCGTATTTCGGCCAACACGTCTGAAACTGTTGAAGGTGGAAAAGTCTACGCTCTGCGCGGTCCGCTCTTCTTTGGTTCTGCCGAGGGCTTTTCCGAGCTGTTCAACCCGGCACAGGACCCTGATCTGGTCATCGTTGATTTTGCAGAGAGCCGTGTCGTCGACCAATCAGCGTTGCAAGTGATTGAAGCTGTTGCTGGTCGCTATGAGCAAGCTGGCAAGCGCATCCAGTTGCGCCACCTCAGCCGCGATTGTCACCAACTGCTTAGCAAAGCGGGTCACCTGATGGTCGATAGTGATGACGATCCCGACTATGAGATCGCAGCCGACTATTCGGTACGTACCGGTATCTTGGGCGGGCACTAGGCCCACCCTGCAATCACTCTTTCGGTCGGCTTAGGCTGAACGGGTGCTCGACCTTTGCATAATCACGATATCCGAGACGTGACAGTGGGCTAAACGTTGTCACATCGAAGATCCCGTTGACCAAGGTGTCGTCGCGCATGTGGACGCCCACGACTTCGCCAAAGACTGTAAAGTTTGCGGCACCGGGCAGCTGCACGATTTGGACCAATCTACATTCCAATGACGCAGGCGCATCGGCAACGCGAGGGCAGTCAATCATCTGTGCATCGACCTTGTTGATGCCCGCATGGGCAAACTCGTCAACGTCGCGCGCCAAGGCGGCGGACGACGCATTCATCATATCCCGCATCGCAAATTCGACGATATTTACGCAGAACACACGGGTATCGCGGATGTTCGCGACACTGTCTTTGGTCCCGTCGCGGTCGTCTTTCGAACTTGTGGATGCGAACATGACTTGGGGCGGTTCGTAGGCGCATGCGTTAAAAAACGAATAGGGGGCCAGATTGTCTCGCCCGTCAGACCCGCGCGTCGAAATCCATCCAATAGGGCGCGGTGTGACAATGGCGTTGAACGGATTGTGGGGCAGGCCATGCCCGTCTTTTGGTTCATAGAACATCACGTATCTCGCATTGCTGGTTTGCCCCACAGCTAGCGTCGTGCTACCCGCCATACCAGCAAGAATTTGGTGCGATGTACGAACTTAGCCAAGAGACTGCGCAAGACTGGTGGGAAGTCGAGGCGCTCTATGACCTGTGCTTTGCGCCTGGCCGCGAGGCGTTGTCGTCATACCGTCTGCGTGACGATGTCCCAGCCGTGGCAGAACTCTCTACGATTGTCCGCGATCCTGACGTGATTCTTGCTGGTGCGATCCGGTATTGGCCCGTCTCAATTGGGGCGGTGACGGCTCTTTTGCTTGGGCCTATTGCAGTGCACCCAACCCGACAGGGTGAAGGTTTAGGCGGCGCGTTGATGCGTGACAGCCTCGCTCGGGCCGCTGACTTGGGGTGGGAACGCGTGATGCTGGTCGGGGATGCGCCATACTACGGCAAGTTTGGGTTCAAAAAACTGAACGATGTTGCGATGCCACCGCCGACGAATCCCGATCGGGTCTTGGGTCTGGCTCTTCAAACAGGGGCTTGGGATGGCATTTCAGGAGTCGTCAAACCTAGCGAAAGCTGATTGCACGCCCCATATCGTGTCTATGACACATGCTATGACCCCTGCCACGCACACCAAAATTGCGCATCTCGCCAAACGATATCAGGCTGCCTCGGGGCTTGGGATGCAGGTTCTTTCGATGATCGGAGGGCGCGCTGAGAATCTGCTAGAGCGCCTGCCTGACAAAGTCAAAGACCGGCTCGAGGCGGGCACGGAACGCGCTCTCTTGACTGCACTAAGGACCGCCAATAGTTCTCGTTCGGTCGTGGGGGATCAGGCGGGTTGGCTCAATACCGTTGCGACCACGGCAATGGGGGCAGCAGGTGGTTTTGGAGGACTACCCAGTGCGTTGGCAGAGTTGCCCGTGACCACAACCGTTCTGCTGCGCGCAATCTTGGGTGTTGCGGTTGAACATGGATTTGACCCCGACAGCGCATCTGTTCAAGCCACCGCAATCGACGTGTTTGCGACGGCTGGGCCGCTTGAAGTCGACGATGGATCAGACTTGGGGTTCTTGATGGCGCGCGCAACCGTCACTGGACCTGCATTGAACAAAATCATCACGGCTGTCGCGCCCAAATTTGCGGCCGTTATGGGGCAAAAACTGGCGGCTCAAACCGTGCCTGTGTTGGGCGCTGTTGCCGGGGCTGCGACCAACTACGCGTTCACGAGCTATTATCAGGAAATGGCGTATGTCCGCTTTGGGTTGTTGCGGTTGTCCGAGACGTCAGGAACGCCAATCGCTGAATTGACCCAAGCTTTGCGAGACGAGATGAACCCGAAAATCCGCGCTTAGTCTAAGGTTCTTAGCCACGCCGCAACGGCAGGACGCGCCGATGCCTCACCGCGTTTTTCGGCACCTTTGATCAGTTCGCGCACTTCGTCCAAATTGACCCGTTGGATCATATGTTTGACTGGGCCAATCGAGGCAGGGCGCATCGACAACGCCCGCAATCCTATTGCGCCGAGGCAAATCGCCTCGATCGGACGGCCCGCGTCTTCGCCACAAAAGCTGACTGGTGTGCCTGCGTATTTACAGCGCTGAACGGTCTGCTCGAGGAACTTGAGAAAGCTCACGTTCAGGACGTCATAGCGTCTGCGCACGCGTTCGTTTTCACGGTCTGCGGCAAAAAAGAACTGCTTTAGATCATTGCCGCCGATCGAGATGAAATCGACGTCGCGGAAGAAACTGTCTGGCGCATAGCTCAGCGATGGGGTTTCAAGCATTGCGCCAACTTCGACGCTCGACGGGAGAACATGACCCAGCTTTTCTTCGCGTGCCATCGCCTTGTCAAACTCGGCGCGCGCCGCAAGAAATTCTGCATATTCCGCGATGAAGGGGAACATCACGGTCAAGGGTCCGCCGTTCGCGGCACGGATCAACGCTTGCAATTGCATGCGCAGGATACCGGGTTTGTCCAAGCCTACACGAATTGCCCGCCAACCCAATGCGGGGTTCGGTTCGTCGTTTGGCTTCATATAAGGCAGCACTTTGTCCGACCCGATATCGAGTGTGCGGAACACGACTCGCTTTCCGGCCGCCGCATTTAGTACTCTTGTATAGAGGCCCGCCAACTCGGTCCGGCTCGGCATTTGATTTCGGACAAGGAATTGTAGCTCGGTCCGAAACAGGCCAACGCCTTCGGCGCCGGATCCCTCTAGTGATGGAAGGTCCGCCATCAAACCTGCGTTCATTTGCAATGATACGGTTGCCCCGCTGGTATCGGTGGCAGGCAAGTCGCGGATCGATACATAGCGTTCTTGGGCCTTTGTCAACATCGCGATCTTGTCGGTAAAGGCCGCGTCGACACTGTCATCAGGACGCAGGTGAACAATGCCTTGTTCGCCGTCAACGAGGATCGGATCGCCATTTAAGGCTTCGGTCGTGATCCCCTTGGCATGGATCACCAATGGAATCGCCCAAGCGCGCGCGACGATGGCCGCGTGGCTTCCGACGCTGCCTTGCTCGAGAACAATGGCGCGCAGCGATTTGCCGTATTCCAACAACTCGCCCGGTCCAATGTTTCGTGCGACCAGAATAGGACGTTCCGGCATTTCAGCGCCAGTTTGCGCACCCTGACCGGTGAGAATCCGAAGAAGACGGTTCGATAGATCATCCAGATCGTGCAACCGCTCGCGCAGATATGCATCCGACGCTTGGCCTAACCGCGCACGAGCCAGAGATTGCTCTTTTTCGACAGCGGCCTCCGCGCTGAGACCGTTTCTGATGTCGTCCTCCATCCGGCGCAGCCAACTGCGTGAGTTGGCGAACATCCGGTATGCGTCGAGCACCTTCATTTGCTCTTTGTCGGGTGTCCGAGCGCCGGCCAACATGTCATCGACAGAAACGCGCAACTGATCGACGGCCTCGCGGATACGGGTCAGTTCAGTTTCTTCGTCATCAGAGAAGGGGTTGGTGATAACGACCCGAGGTTCGTGCAGATAGACGTTGCCGCGTGCAGCACCCTCTTGGCCCACAGCGCCGCGGAACATAACGGGTTGCTGGTGGCGTGCGGATAGGGCGGCACCGTCACCGACGAACGCGCCCAGTTCTGTCATCTCTGCGATGACCATTGCGACAACTTCGAGCCCGTAAACTTCGTCTGCGGTGTAGGTCCGCGCCTCTTTGGACTGAACGACCAAGACACCCAAAGATTCGCCCAGTCGCTGGATTGGGAGGCCTAGAAACGAAGAATACCGTTCTTCGCCAGTCTCTGGCATATAACGGAACCCTTTGGTCCCGGGGGCATCGGCTGTGTTCACAATGCGGCTGGTCTTGGCGACCTTGCCGACCAAACCCTCGCCCAAACGCAGGCGCGTCTGGTGTACCGAATCTGCCTCGAGCCCCTCAGTCGCGCACAGCTCGAGCGTTTCGGCATCGCGGAACAGATAGATCGAACACACTTCGGTCTGCATCGAGGTCGCGATCAGGCTGGTGATCTTATCCAGCCGTTCCTGACCCGCGCTTTCCTCGGCCATGGCATCACGAAGACGCCCCAGTAATTTGCGGCTCTCTTGGTCTCTGCGTTGTGGCATATAAGCCCCCTCAACGCGGATGGCTTAGCCCGCGTTCTCCAATTCAAACGCATCATGCAGCGCCTGAACGGCCAATTCCATATATTTCCGGTCGATCAGCACCGAGATTTTAATCTCGGAGGTTGTGATGACCTTGATGTTGATGCCTTCGTCATGCAGCGAAGAGAACATCTTGGCGGCAACACCAGCGTGACTGCGCATGCCGATGCCGACGACCGAGATTTTCGAGACATCAGTGTCTGCGACCAAATCATGATAGTTGATGTCGCCAGACGCCTTGGCATCAGCCATTGCTTTTTCCGCGCGTGTGACCTGATCGACGGGGCACGAAAACGTCATGTCCGTGCGCCCCTCTTCCGAGATGTTCTGGACGATCATGTCGACGTTCACGCCAGATTCGGACAGCGGTCCAAAGATCGCGGCTGCGATGCCTGGGCGGTCAGCGACCGAGATCAGCGTCATTTTGGCTTCGTCGCGGGAATAGGCGACACCGGATACGACATTGGATTCCATGATTTCCTCCTCATCGCAGACCAACGTGCCTGCCTCATCGGATTGTTCTTCAAACGAGCTTAGCACCCGCAGTTTAACTTTGTGCCGCATGGCCAGTTCGACCGAGCGGGTTTGCAAGACTTTGGCGCCGAGTGAGGCAAGCTCTAGCATCTCTTCGAATGCGATCTTGTCTAGTTTGCGCGCCTTGGATGTGATGCGTGGGTCAGTGGTATAGACCCCGTCCACATCCGTGTAGATGTCACAGCGGTCGGCCTCGAACGCCGCGGCAAAGGCTACGGCAGTAGTATCCGATCCACCGCGGCCCAGCGTTGTGATCCGGCCTTTGGGGCTTACGCCTTGGAAACCAGCAACAACAGCGACCTTCATTCCTTCGGCAAACGAGGCGGTGATATTCTCGGACGGGATTTCTTCGATGCGTGCGGCCGAATGTGCGTCATTGGTCATCAGTGGCACCTGCCACCCTTGCCAACTGCGTGCAGGCACTTTCATTTCTTGGAGCGTTAGGGCCATCAAGCCGGCTGTGACGTTCTCGCCAGAGGAGACAACCGCATCATATTCACGCGCATCGTGCAATGGGGATGTCTCGTTGACCCAGCCGACCAGCTCGTTTGTTTTGCCCGACATTGCAGACACAATTACGATCACATCATAACCTTTGGCTACCTCGACGCCGACGCGCTTAGCGGCGCGGCGGATGCGGTCCAGATTGGCAACAGATGTGCCACCGAATTTCATAACGAGCGTCGGCATGATCACCCCCTTGTCCCAGCCCCGATCCGAGGCCGCGTTGTCGTCGCGCAGGCTTTATTCTAGGTGGGGTTCAGGTGCAAGTATGGGCAGCGGCTAGTAGGGGTGAACATGCCCGTCCCACGTGAGAAACTCGCCAGTGCGGCTCATATCCAACGCTTTGAACCGTTCGACCAATCCGTGGGCGGATTGATCGACTGTGATGTCCGCAGCGTCTCCGCCCATGTCGGTTTGAACCCAGCCTGGGTGATAGATACCCACGGCAATCCCCTCGGGGCGCAAGTCGGTGGCTAGATTTCGCCCGATGTTTAACGCGGCGGCCTTGGACGCGCGGTAGGCATATGATCCACCTGGCGCGCGTTCTTGGCTTGCCATCTGGGATGAAACCACTGCGATTTTTGGGCTCTCCGAGCGCCTTAGCGCGGGTAGAAATCCACTGGCCGTCATCGCGACGCCCGTCACATTCACAGCCAAGGTGGTGGCCCAATGTGCCGCGGTCATTTCCTCAAAATCGACGCCTTTGTCGAGATAGACCCCCGCATTGCAAACCAACAAATCGACCGTTCCGACCGTGGTCGCGACCCGCGCGATTTCGTTTGGGTCTGTCACGTCCATATCGCGACTACTTAGTGATGTGACCTGATGGCCCGCCGCGCGGTAGCGATCTGTCATTGCAGCACCAATGCCGCGGCTGCCACCGGTGATCAAAACATGCATCAGTTTGTTCCTTTGTTTGGAACAAATGGCAGGGGCACGACCGG
This sequence comes from Thalassobium sp. R2A62, assembly GCF_000161835.1. GTDB lineage: Bacteria > Pseudomonadota > Alphaproteobacteria > Rhodobacterales > Rhodobacteraceae > Thalassobium. The sequence continues at coordinate 1,738,337 of NZ_GG697169.2, read as the reverse complement.
CACCCCGTCTTCTATGAGCTTTTTGGCCTCTTCGCGGTTAGCCTCGCCGTAGATTGCGCGCTCGGGTGTGTCGCCGTCATTCATCGACCGCGCCTCTTGGGCAAATTTCATGCCGACATATTCGGAATTGGTTTCAACATGTTCGCGCATCGCGGCCAGAGCTTGTTCTTGCGCATTAGCTGGTGTCGAGAGGTTCGCGTCATCTTTGGATGTCACGCGCGGCGCCATCAAGGTTTTCTCGACACTTGCTGATCCGCACACCGCACAGGTTGCCATTCCGCTGGCCTTGAGCGTGTCAAAGGCGTCTGCGGACTGGAACCAGCTTTCAAATTCGTGCTGGTTGTCGCACTTGAGTGTGTATTTGATCATGGTGTCAGATCCATATCACATTGATAGCGTGAATGCTGCAGTGTGCAATGCGCAGTCACTTTTTGGTTGGATCAAAGGCTAGGATTATCGCCCTGAGCCCTGGTTCAGAGACTTTGGCGGCGGCTTTCTTTCGGCTGAACCATTTGCGCTTGCGGTATTGCCTTTCCGGGTATTTTTTGAGGATCGTTTTGACCTTCAAGGGATACACGATTGCCAGATAGGGTCTCTGGGTTGGGTCGCTTTTCTTTCGGTAGTCGAAAATGCCCAGACTTTGCTCGGACACGCGCCCCTTTACGCCGGCTTCTTCATAGGCTTCGATCGCCGCTGCTCGACCCGGTGTCCGGCCGTTCATCGGCCAGCCTTTAGGCAAAATCCAACGCTTGCTACGTCGCGAGGTTACCAAACAGATCTGCAATTTTTCCTTGTCGTTATAGCGGTAGCATAGTGCCGCGAATTGGGTGCGCACCCCTCGCTTGCCAAAGCCTTTGAGCGACAATTTGTTGGGTTTGAGTTTTGGTTGTTTCACGACACTGCGGGTTTAACTGGACAGGTATGTGTTTAGCATTACGCTTTGGTCCCAGATATGCAATGCGATGATCTATGCTAGACCAGCCAATCTTTATCGGATCCGAAATTTATCGCGGATCCAGCTATGGCCGATGGCACCCTTTGCGGGTGCCACGCGTGTCAACGGTGATGGACCTGTGTCGTGCATTGGGTTGGCTAGAGTTGGGGCAATACAAGACCAGCCCGATCGCCAAGCCCGCAGCTTTGAGTGCGTGGCATACAGCCGACTATGTGGCGGCGGTGGCACGGGTTGAACAGTCCCAAACTGCCACACCAGAAGACATGGCCCGTCACGCATTGGGGACCGTTTCGAACCCTGTGTTTCCTGACATGTATCGCCGTCCTGCGACGGGGGTAGGCGGGGTGTTGTTGGCGGGCGAGCTGCTCGCAGATGGTGGCATCGTGCATGTTCCTGGTGGTGGGACCCACCATGCGCTGCCCGATGCTGCCAATGGTTTTTGCTATTTTAATGACCCAGTGTTCGCGATCCAATCGATGCGGCGCAATGGTGCGCCACGGATCGCGTATATCGATATCGATGCCCATCATTGTGATGGTGTCGACCATGGGTTTCGCGACGATCCAGACACATTATTGATTTCGACGCATGAGGCAGGCCGTTGGCCACGGACGGGCCCGCTTGATGACGTGGGCTTGGGCAATGTGTTCAACCTGCCAGTCCCGCGAGGCTTTAACGATACTGAAATGTCGCTGGTTGTCCGTGAAATGATCTTGCCAACACTAGATTGGTTCAAACCCGATGGTGTGGTTTTGCAATGTGGATCGGACGCGTTGCTAGAGGACCCGCAGTCCCGCCTCGCACTGTCGAACAGAGCCTATTTTGACGCGGTTCACGCGATCATGGGGGCGACGAGCCGACTAATGGTCTTAGGCGGCGGGGGCTACAACCCGTGGAGCGTCGGCCGCTGTTGGTCAGGTATTTGGGCCACGTTGAATGGCATTGAATCGGTTGATGATCTGCCAGTCTCGGCCCAAGAGGTGCTGCGCGGTCTGGAATGGTGCGACAGCCGCCACGGTAAAAACCCACCACTGCATTGGTTCAATACGCTGCGAGATCAGCCGCGGTTTGGGCCGATCACTGATGACGTCTTGCAGGGTGTCTCTATGTTGAGGGCGCGATTGGTTTAACCGATCATCGCGCGGACCTGCGCCACGATTTCATCGATTGTTTGGGATGGAGCCACCACGCGCCGCGCGACCTCTGGCATCGGTGACCCAGACATATGCGTTAGGATAATGGCTGCGATTTCTTCGGGGGTTTTGGCCATAGCAGCCCCCCCTTCGGTATCAAGCTGTTGATAAATACCCGCGAAATTAGAGGTATGCGGACCGTGGATGATCGTGCTGCCGTAGGCCGCGGGTTCGTATGGGGTATGACCGCCCTTATCGACCAAAGATCCGCCAATAAAACTAACGGATGCCGCTTTGAACCAATGGCTCATCTCGCCCATCGTATCAGCGAGATATACGTCCGCCGCGGTGTCATCACCCGCACTGCGCTGATCGACGCGAAACCCATGACCTTGAGCCAATTCCCGCAATTCGGTGGCACGGCGGGGATGGCGTGGGGCCAGAATTGCGCGCATGTCGGGGTGCTGTTCGCGCACCAATGAAAACGCCGCGAGCAATGCTGCTTCTTCACCCGGATGCGTCGACGCAAAAAGAATGGTCGCGGCGCGATCAAACGCCGGGTGCACGGTCTTAGGGGCGTCTTTGACGGCCAGTGGTTTAAGGTCCGTAATCTCGCCGATCATCGATTTTGAAACGCCCAAGGACGCGAAGCGTTCGGCGGAACCGCGGTCTTGGGGAAGGATCCCAACAACAGGCGCGAAAACCTTTTGAGACACCCCACGAAACCGCATCCACATTGCGGCGCTTTTGGTGGATAGGCGCGCGCCCAACAGGATCACTTGCACGTCGCGTTTGGCGGCGACCGCCATCCGGTTTGGCCAGATTTCGTTTTCGATGACCAACAACGTCTTTACGTCGTGCCTTCTAATGGTCTGGGAAATCACCCACCGCAGGTCAATGGGGGCTAGCTGGACGATGATGTCAGGATTTGCCCATCCGCGCACCATGTCACGAGCGGTCACCGTGTTGCAGGTCACCAAAACAGAATGGGCTTGGGCCAGAGTTTCGATCACGCGCCGTGCCGATGCCAGTTCACCGTTGCTCGCCCCATGCACCCATGTTGGGCAAGCTCTGGCTTTGTGCCCACCGCCAAACCGCCCGCGCAAAGCGTTCCAGTCTTCGCGTCCGCGCAGTACCCGAAACAGGGTCATGACGACAACCACTGGGGCAACCATCGAAATCAGCACGCGGTAGATCAGCACAATAGCCCCTCTTGGACATTCGCCTACTTCTCTATTCGCCGTAACTCCTTCGGGCAAGAAAAAGGCGCGCTGGAAACACTTGTCTTCCCATCGGTGGGCACAGATAGTTCGCCATATGAAATGGCTTTGGCTCTCATTTTGGTTTTTCCTTGCGGGGACTGCGGCCCAAGGGGCCGATCGGTTTGTTGTGTTTGCAGCTGCCAGCCTGAAAGGCCCGCTTGATGTGGTTTTGGCGGATTTTGAGGGGGACGTTGTCGTCTCTTATGCCAGCAGTGCTGTGCTGGCCCGTCAAATCCAACAGGGTGCGCCCGCGGATCTTTTTCTTTCTGCCAACACCGCATGGGCCCAACTTGTCGCTGAGAGCAAAGGTGTTTCCTCGGTCCCCTTTCTTGGCAATCGATTGGTGCTGATTAGCGCGACTGAGACCCCAATTGAGCTGACTGTTGCGTCGCTAGAGAGCCGTCTGGCGGGCGGACGGCTCGCGCTGGGCCTGACCCGATCGGTGCCTGCTGGTTTATATGCGCGCGAGGCGTTTGCAACGCTCGATCTGTGGTCATCTCTACGTCCTCATCTCGCCGAGACCGACAATGTTCGCGCTGTGCTGGCTCTGGTGGCGCGGGGCGAGGCCCCGCTGGGCGTCGTATATGTGACTGACGCTAAGTGGGGCGCGGTTCATGTGGTCGCCGATATCCCGACCAGCAGCCATGCACCGATCATTTACCCAATAGTCAACACAGGGCAGGGCGATGCACTGGCCATGCATCTACGTCGTCGCGCCTCGGTCTTTGCTGATGCAGGGTTTAGCGTGATTGAGCCTGCGCAATGACCCCAGAGCTTTGGTCAGTCGTCGCACTCTCGTTGCGGGTTTCGCTGGTGGCGATGGTGATTACTTTGCCGCTTGCCGTTGCTGTTGGGTATGCTTTGGCACGGTTTCAGTTTCGCGGCTGGCATCTGGTCAACGGGCTCGCGCATTTGCCCCTTGTTCTGCCGCCAGTCGTGACCGGCTACATTCTCTTGATTCTCTTTGGACGTAACGGTGCGCTTGGCGCTTGGTTGTTTGACACGTTTGGGATCGTCCTCGCATTTCGTTGGACGGGTGCGGCACTAGCAGCAGGGGTCATGGCGTTCCCCTTGATGGTCCGCGCAATCCGCCTTGCGGTTGATGCGGTTGATCCAAAGCTCGAAGAAGCCGCAGCCACCCTTGGCGCGTCGCGTTTGCGAATTTTTGTAACGATCACCTTGCCGTTGATTGTGCCGGGTGTGCTTGCCGCCGCTGTGTTGGGCTTTGCCAAGGCTATTGGCGAATTCGGGGCAACGATCACCTTCGTTGCGGCAATCCCCGGTGAGACACTGACAATACCATCGGCGATCTACGCCGAGCTGCAAATACCGGGCGACAGCCCTGCGGTCATCACGTTGGTTGGCCTTTCTGTCGCTTTGGCCTTTGGCGCGCTGGTCGTCTCCGAAGCGTTGGCCCGTCGCGTACGCAGGGGGCAACAATGACCCTGACCCTGACATTGCAACACCGATTTGATGATTTTGAGCTAGATCTGGATGTGATCGCTGGTGACGGCGTCACGGCAATCTTTGGGCCATCGGGCTCGGGCAAGACAACCATCATTCGTGCGGTTGCAGGCTTGCTGCGTCCTGATGCAGGCAGAATTCAAATGGGGGACCGCGTCCTCTTTGATCACAACGCACGTACGCACATCAAACCCTCTGACAGGCGCATCGGTTATGTTTTCCAAGAGCCCCGCCTGTTCCCTCATATGACCGTTTCTGGCAACCTGACCTATGCCAAAGGTGCAAAGGCAAGTTTTGATGATGTGGTGCAGATGCTCGGTATCGATCAGTTGCTCGATCGACGGCCTGCCAACCTGTCAGGTGGAGAGGCTCAGCGTGTGGCCATCGGGCGGGCACTTTTGTCGGAGCCCGATATGTTGTTGATGGACGAGCCGCTGGCGTCGCTTGATCAAGCGCGCAAAGACGACATTCTGCCCTACCTTGAACAGTTGCGGGACTACGGTCAGGTGCCGATCCTCTATGTGAGCCATGACATGGGTGAGGTTGCTCGCCTTGCGGGGCACATCATCTTATTGAATCGGGGGCGGGCCGTGCACAGCGGTCCCACCGCAGATGTTTTGGCCGATCCGAAAACAATGGCGCTGATCGGTCCACGGCATGCTGGCGCAATATTGACCGCGCGGCTTGTCGGTTATGAGCCGCGCGATGGATTATGCCTGTTTGAAACCTCGGCTGGTCTTTTGGTACTACCCGGAAACCCGGGTCAGGTCGGTGAAACCCGCCGCATCCGCGTCTTGGCCCAAGATATCGTTTTGGCAAAGACCAAACCGACCGATATCAGTGCGCTCAACGTCCTACCGGTTTCGATTTCTTCCATGACAGCGGGGCACGGGCCCGGCGTCGCGGTCGGATTGGTGTCTGGTACTGATGCATTGCTGGCTCGGATCACCAAAAGGTCGGCGCAGGTCATGCGGCTTGAGCCGGGGCAGCAGATTTATGCGATCCTCAAGGCGACGGCTGTCGCCCCTTCGGACATCAGCGCCCGCTAGACACCTTCTACAAATTTGTAGTCGCGCTCGGACACGGGCAAGCCATAGCTCAGCGCTTCTTGGTATTCTGCACCATGGTAAAACGTCTTGGCCGTTTCCATATCCGCGAACCGAATGATGACGCAGCGGTCACGTGTCGTGCCTTCCATCACCTCGACTGCACCGCCGCGTGCCAAAAACTCGCCGCCATATTTCGCAACTGCAGGACCGGCGAGAGCTGCGTATTTGCCGTATTCTTCGGCGTCTTTCACATCAACTTGGACAATGGCGTAGGTTGGCATTCTGGGTCTCTCCGTCTGACATTATTGAAATAGCGCCTGATTTTCGGGCGTTAGGGGCATGCTAGCGTCGCATCCTTGCGCAGCACAACCGCCGATCGGTCTTTTAGAAATTTTACCGTTTGATAAAAAAATAAAATGTGCCAAGATGACGAAAGATTAACCGGACGGAGCTGACATGAACACTCAACACACCCCTGGGATTGCGGCTGCCCGCCTTGACGCGGATGAGCTGGCGCAGAATTTTGACGACCTTCATGCGCCGCTTGCGCCGCACGAGGCGGCAGTCGCGGCTGACCGTTGTTATTTTTGTCACGACGCGCCGTGTATCACGGCTTGTCCGACAGACATCGATATCCCGCTATTCATCCGACAAATCAGCACAGGAACGCCAGACGCGGCGGCCAAGACGATTCTGTCGCAGAACATTCTGGGTGGTATGTGCGCCCGCGTTTGTCCGACCGAGGATCTTTGCGAACAGGCTTGTGTGCGCGAATTGGCCGAGGGCAAACCGGTTGAGATTGGTCGGCTTCAACGCTTTGCCACCGATTCCTTGATGGAAAAGAACGTCCATCCGTTCACCCGAGCTGACGCGACAGGCAAGAAGATCGCAGTTCTAGGCGCGGGGCCTGCGGGTCTGTCTTGTGCGCACCGGCTTGCGATGCTTGGGAACGAAGTTGTCATTTATGATCCCAACACAAAAGCAGGCGGCCTGAATGAATACGGTATCGCCGCCTATAAATCGACCGACGACTTTGCCGCGCGCGAAGTCGAGTGGCTGACCGATATTGGTGGCATCACGATTGAAACGGGCAAGAGGTTGGGGCCAGATATGACCCTTGATGCGTTGACCCATTGCTTTGATGCTGTTTTTCTTGCGGTCGGACTGGGCGGGGTGAATGCCTTATCGGTCACGGGTGACGAAAAATCTGGTGTCGAGGATGCCGTGTCATTTATCAAAGAGTTACGCCAAGCAGATGATCTGACGTCTTTGCCGGTTGGGCGCAATGTCGTGGTGATTGGTGGTGGTATGACTGCTGTTGATGCCGCTGTGCAATCCAAACTCTTAGGCGCTGAGGCCGTAACGATTGCCTATCGGCGCGACCGTGATGCGATGAGCGCGAGCCGCTATGAACAAGATCTCGCAGCGTCGCATGGTGTTAAGTTGATGTTCAACGTGATGCCAGTTGCGGTGCATGGCAACGGCAGCGCCACGCAGATTGAACTGGAATACACCCAAACCAAAGATGGCAAACTGACGGGCACGGGTGAAACGATGCGCGTAGCTGCAGACCAAGTGTTTCGCGCCATTGGCCAGACTCTCACGGCTGATACCGGCCTTGATCTTGATGGTCGCAAAATTGCGATCACTGGGGCTGGTCGGACCAGCCGCGCCCAAGTTTGGGCGGGCGGGGACTGTGCTGCGGGGGGCGATGACCTCACTGTCACTGCCGTGGCCGAAGGCCGCGATGCCGCGATTGATATTCACACCACATTGAACGGGAGCGTTTGACATGGCTGACCTGACAACAAATTTCTTGGGCATTTCCAGCCCCAATCCCTTTTGGCTGGCTTCGGCCCCGCCTACGGACAAAGAATACAATGTCCGTCGCGCGTTTGAGGCCGGATGGGGTGGCGTCGTTTGGAAAACACTAGGGTCCGAAGGCCCACCAGTCGTCAACGTAAATGGACCTCGGTACGGCGCAATCTATGGCGCTGATCGCAGGCTCTTGGGGCTCAATAACATCGAACTGATCACTGACCGCGATCTCTATACGAACCTTGAGGAAATCAAACGTGTCAAAGCGGATTATCCTGATCGGGCGCTGATCGTTTCGATCATGGTGCCCTGTGAGGAAGAAGCTTGGAAGGCTATTCTTCCCTTGGTCGAAGACACTGGCGCCGACGGCATTGAGCTAAATTTTGGATGCCCCCACGGCATGTCTGAACGGGGTATGGGTGCGGCAGTTGGCCAAGTGCCTGAATACATCGAAATGGTGACGCGCTGGTGCAAACAATATTACTCTAAGCCGGTGATCGTAAAGCTGACGCCGAACATCACAGATGTCCGTAAACCTGCGGCTGCGGCCAAACGTGGTGGGGCAGATGCAGTCAGCCTTATCAATACGATCAACTCGATCACTTCGGTGAACCTCGATTCGATGAGCCCCGAGCCAAGCATTGACGGCAAAGGCACTCACGGGGGGTATTGTGGTCCTGCGGTTAAACCGATCGCCATGTCGATGGTTAGCGAAATCGCGCGCAATTCCGAAACGCAAGGGTTTCCTATTTCAGGGATTGGAGGGGTCACTACGTGGCGCGACGCTGCGGAATTCATCACGCTTGGGTGCGGCAATGTGCAGGTTTGCACGGCTGCGATGACCTATGGCTTTAAGATCGTCCAAGAGATGATTTCGGGTCTATCCGACTGGATGGACAGCAAGGGCCACACGAGCATCGACGATTTCTTGGGTGCTGCGGTCCCTAACACAACTGATTGGCAATATCTGAACCTCAACTATGTCGCCAAAGCCAAGATTGACCAAGACGCCTGTATATCGTGCGGTCGGTGCTATGCCGCCTGCGAAGACACATCTCACCAAGCGATCGCGATGTCACCGGACCGTGTCTTCACTGTGATTGATGAAGAATGCGTCGCTTGCAATCTGTGCGTTGATGTCTGTCCGGTTGAGGACTGTATTAGTATGGAACAACTTGCCCCCGGCACCGTTGATCCGCGTACTGGCAAGACTGTGCAGGACGCATATGCCAACTGGACAACACACCCGAATAATCCCGGCGCAGTGGCCGCAGAATAACGTGTCTCCCTGGCGTGGGGCAGCAACCGTATCGATTTTCGGATTGTTGCCCCGCGTTCCAACCCCGATCTTTTCTGTTTGTGGGTTTAGCAGCCGATCTGCCGTGATTTTGATCAGGTGATGGAGACACATCAAACAAAGCGGCAAAAATCTTGACTCATACTGGACCTCTGTTAGCGTTTGCTTTGACCAGTTGGTCAAATTAGTTCGTCCACATGACCCCAGCGCCTCGACCGCAAGGAGACAGCCCATGCCAGCAATCGGTGAAAATCTTCGGATCAACGGCGAACGTTTGTGGGATAGCCTTATGGAGATGGCCAAAATTGGCCCCGGTATCGCGGGTGGCAACAACCGGCAGACGGTCACAGATGAGGATAGCGAAGGTCGTCATCTCTTCCAAAACTGGTGCGAGGCTGCAGGCTGCACCATGGGCGTCGATACGATGGGCAACATGTTTGCGACCCGTCCCGGCACAGACCCTGGCGCCTTGCCGGTCTATGTGGGCTCGCATCTCGACACGCAACCGACTGGCGGCAAATACGATGGTGTTCTAGGTGTGCTTAGCGGATTGGAATTGATCCGCACGATGAACGACCTCGACATCAAGACCAAGCATCCGATCGTTGTCACGAACTGGACCAACGAAGAAGGCACACGTTTCGCGCCTGCGATGTTATCGTCTGGTGTCTTTGCAGGGCTTCATACCCAAGATTGGGCCTATGATCGCGCGGATGCGGAAGGCAGGAAATTTGGCGATGAACTTAAACGCATTGGATGGCAGGGCGACGAAGAGGTCGGCGCGCGCAAGATGCATGCATTTTTCGAACTACACATTGAACAAGGTCCAATTCTCGAGGCCGAAGGGCGCGATATCGGTGTTGTGACCCACGGGCAGGGTTTGTCATGGACCCAAGTCACGGTGATTGGCAAAGAAAGCCACACTGGATCGACCCCGATGCCCATGCGCAAGAACGCAGGTCTCGCCATGGCGCGAATTTTGGCTGCAGTGGACGAGATCGCGCTCTTTCATGCGCCTCATGCTGTAGGTGCGGCGGGGCATATTGATGTATTTCCCAATTCGCGCAACGTCATCCCGGGCAAGGCTGTGTTTACCGTCGATTTCCGGTCGCCTGAATTGGACGTTATCACCGATATGGAGGCGCGGCTGCGTACGGTGGGTCAAAAAGTCGCTGATGATATGGGCCTTGAGATCAGCTTTGAAAAAGTTGGTGGCTTTGACCCAGTAGAATTTAACGAAGCTTGTGTTTCTGCGGTTCGTGATGCGGCCGAGCGTTTGGGCTATTCTCACATGAACCTGATTTCCGGTGCGGGCCACGATGCCTGTTGGATCAACCGCGTAGCGCCCACGGCGATGGTTATGTGCCCGTGTGTTGATGGCCTGTCGCACAACGAGGCCGAAGAGATCAGCCCCGAATGGGCGACCGCTGGCACTGACGTCCTACTGCATGCGGTGCTCGAGACCGCCGAAATTACGTCCTGAATTCCCAAGGAGAGCCTCATGTCCACAGTCATCAAAAACGGCACAATCGTCACACATGATCTGACCTATGAGGCAGATGTGTTGATCGAGGACGGCAAAATCATCGAGATAGGTCCGAACCTGTCGGGCGACGAACAGTTAGACGCGACTGGTTGTTATGTGATGCCGGGCGGCATCGATCCACACACGCACCTAGAGATGCCGTTTATGGGCACCTATTCCACGGACGACTTTGAAAGCGGCACGCGCGCTGCACTTGCGGGCGGCACCACAATGGTGATCGATTTCGCATTGCCGGCTCCGGGGCAGGGGCTGCACGACGCTCTTAAGATGTGGGACAACAAATCGACCCGCGCGAATTGTGACTATTCATTCCACATGGCGGTGACATGGTGGGGCGAACAGGTATTCGACGAAATGCCCTCGGTGATAAACGAACGCGGCATCAACACCTTTAAACACTTCCTTGCCTACAAGGGCGCGTTGATGGTCAACGACGACGAACTCTACGCATCGTTCAACCGGTTGTCTGAACTGGGCGGCATCGCGATGGTTCATGCCGAGAACGGCGATGTCGTGGCGGAACTCAGCGCCAAGCTATTGGCCGAAGGGAACACTGGCCCCGAAGCGCATGCCTATTCTCGCCCACCCCAAGTTGAGGGAGAGGCGACGAACCGCGCTATTATGATCGCCGACATGGCAGGCGTGCCGCTTTATGTTGTGCACACCTCTTGCGAGGAAAGCCACGAAGCGATCCGCCGTGCCCGACAACAGGGCAAACGCGTCTGGGGAGAGCCGCTGATCCAGCACCTGACATTGGATGAAAGCGAATACTTCAACAAGGATTGGGACCATGCGGCGCGGCGCGTCATGTCGCCTCCGTTCCGGAATAAACAACACCAAGACAGCCTATGGGCCGGCCTTCAGGCCGGTAGCCTCAGCGTTGTGGCCACAGACCACTGTGCGTTTACCACGGACCAAAAACGGTTTGGTGTCGGTGACTTTACCAAGATCCCGAATGGCACGGGCGGATTAGAGGATCGGATGCCGATGCTTTGGACGCACGGCGTGGCGACTGGTCGTCTGACGCCGAATGAATTTGTCGCTGTGACTTCGACGAACATCGCGAAGATCCTCAACTGTTATCCGCGCAAAGGTGCCGTCCTAGTGGGCGCTGATGCAGATCTGGTTGTTTGGGATCCGGCGAAAGAGAAAACCATCACTGCAGACACCCAACAGTCTGCAATCGACTACAATGTATTCGAAGGGCAAACGGTTAAAGGTCTTCCGCGCTATACCCTGACCCGCGGCCATGTTGCTATCCGTGATGGTGAAATCCATACTCAAGAAGGCCACGGTAAATTCGTTAAACGCGCTGGCAACACTGCAACCAACAAGGCGCTGTCGAGCTGGAAAGAACTGACCTCGCCGCGCCCTATCGAGCGCACTGGCATTCCAGCGTCGGGCGTCTGAATATGAAAGTGCGTTTGTGTCGTTAGAAAATACCCCCGTCATCACTGCCCGTAATCTTGATCTGACGTTTGAGACAAACGACGGTCCGATCCACGCGCTCAAAGATGTGTCGCTGGATATTGGCAAAGGCGATTTCGTCAGCTTCATTGGCCCATCGGGCTGTGGCAAGACGACGTTTTTGCGCTGTATCGCGGGGCTTGAGACACCGACGGCTGGCGAAATTACTGTCAACGGCATGACACCTGATGAGGCGCGGCGCGCGCGGGCTTATGGATACGTGTTTCAGGCCGCGGGCCTCTATCCTTGGCGCACGATCGGCGGCAACATTCGCCTGCCTCTCGAAATCATGGGGTATTCCAAGGCGGATCAAAATGAGCGGGTCAATCGCGTGCTCGACCTTGTTGATCTGGGTGGCTTTGACCGCAAATTCCCGTGGCAGCTGTCCGGGGGTATGCAGCAGCGCGCCAGCATTGCCCGTGCTCTGGCTTTTGACGCCGATATCCTGTTGATGGATGAGCCTTTCGGTGCGCTGGATGAAATCGTACGCGACCACCTTAATGAACAACTGCTTCAGCTTTGGGCGCGGACAGAGAAAACCATCGGCTTTGTCACGCACTCGATCCCCGAGGCGGTGTATCTGTCGACCAAGATCGTTGTGATGAGCCCGCGACCAGGCCGTATTTCGGATGTCATCGACAGTCCGTTGCCGCGCGAACGGCCGCTCGATATTCGTGACAGTCCCGAATTCATCGAAATCGCCCACCGTGTCCGCGATGGCCTGCGTGCGGGGCATATCGATGATTGACCGCGACGAGCGCCGCCTATGAGGTCGATCCTGCCTGTCCTGACGGTCGTCGCTGCGATCCTTGTCCTTTGGTGCATCGCGGTTGTGCCGATGAACATGCATCTGGTCGCAGATCAGGCTCAGCGTGACGATCTTGTTGTTGCCCCTGACACTCCCGGCGCGCGGCAAGAGCTATCAGGTTTGGGATTGTCCCTGCGCAACGCGCATTTGATTCCGCTGACCTATACATTCAAACGTCCCCGTCTGCCGTCGCCGCATCAGGTTGCAGGCGAGCTTTATGCGACTACAGTCGAGAAAAAGATCACCTCGAAACGAAGCCTTGTCTACCACGGCTGGGTCACGCTTGAGCCAACGCTATTGGGTTTTGTCATCGGCACGGCGCTGGGCATCATGTTGGCCATTGGTATCGTCTATAGTCGTGTAATGGACAGATCGGTCATGCCTTGGGCGATCGTCAGCCAAACCATCCCAATTCTAGCACTTGCACCAATGATCATCGTCGTTCTGGGGTCGATGGGTATTCAAGGGCTGTTCCCCAAATCAATAATCGCAGCCTATTTGTCGTTTTTTCCCGTCGTCGTGGGTATGGTCAAAGGTCTGCGCAGCCCAAGTGCCATGCAGCTCGATCTCATGCGCACCTACAATGCCTCGGGGTATCAGGTTTTGATGGGGCTACGGTTGCCTGCATCGACGCCCTATCTCTTTGCGTCGCTCAAAATTGGCATCGCCGCCTCGATCATTGGCACAATCGTCGCCGAATTGCCCACCGGGGCCAAGGCGGGCTTCGGCGCGCGAATGTTGGTCGGGGATCAATATGGACAGCCGCTTGTGTCGTGGGCCGCTCTGTTCGCTGCAGCGATCACTGCCGCCTGTCTGGTTGGAGTTGTCGCACTGATTGAACGGGTCTTGCTACGTCAAATGGGGATGAAACCCGCATGATGTATATAGTGGCAGGGTTTCTCATTTGGGGTTTGGGGTGGTGGTTGAACATCCGTCTTGCAAATGGCCCTGCGTCGGATACGCCCGCTATGCAGATCGTGATCCCCGTGATTTTTGGCGTGACGAGCCTGTTGATGTGGGAGCTTTGGGTCATCGGGTTCGACGTCAAACCGGTGTTTCTGCCGCGGCCCACAGAAATAGCAGCACGTCTGGTATCTGAATTGCCGACGCTTTGGGCGGATTTCAAACAAACGATCCTAAAAGGCGCGCTTGGTGGGTACGTCATTGGTGGATTTGCAGCCTTTGGCGTGGCCATCCTTGCCGACCGTTCAGAGTTCCTCACCCGAGGTGTTCTGCCAGTGGGCAGCTTTATGGCTGCTTTGCCAATTGTCGGGATCGCCCCGATTTTTGTGAAATGGTTCGGCAGTGATTGGGAATCTAAGGCTGCGGTTGTGACTGTGATGGTGTTCTTTCCGATCCTCGTGAACACGGTTGCCGGATTGCGCGACACGACCACGATGCAGCGTGATTTGATGCGTACATATGGGGCAGGGTATTGGCCGACGCTGTTCAAGTTGCGCCTGCCAGCAGCCTTGCCATTTATCTTTAACGGTTTAAAGATCGCCACAACGCTGGCGCTGATCGGTGCAATTGTCGCCGAATTCTTTGGCTCGCCTACTGTTGGAATGGGGTTTCGTATCTCAACCAGCTTTGGCGTTCTGGCCCTCGATTTAGTGTGGGCCGAAATTGTGATTGCCGCACTTACAGGCAGCTTGTTCTACGGCGCAGTCACTTTGATCGAACGAGGCATGACCTTTTGGCATCCGTCTCAACGATAACAATGATCCCGCAAAGGGACTTGGATACTGCAACTGACTAGGAGTTATGACAGATGAATAAATTTTTAACGGGAACGGCTCTCGCGGCAAGCATGGCGGCAAGTTCCGTAATGGCTGCTGGCCATGCAAATACAGTCACCCTGCAACTACAGTGGGTCACCCAGGCACAATTCGCAGGCTACTACGTCGCATTGGACAAAGGTTTCTATGATGAAGAGGGGCTTGAGGTGGAAATTCTCGCTGGCGGCCCTGATATTGCTCCGCCTCAAGTTCTTGCTGGTGGCGGCGCGGATGCAATGCTGAATTGGATGCCTTCTGCCTTGGCTGCCCGCGAAAAGGGTCTGCCTGTCGTAAACATCGCCCAGCCGTTCAAGACATCTGGGTTGATGCTCACATGTTGGAAAGACACCGGCATCATAGGTCCCCAAGATTTCGTTGGAAAGACCATTGGCGTTTGGTTCTTTGGTAACGAATATCCGTTCCTTTCGTGGATGAGCCAAGAAGGCATCTCTACTGATGGTGGCGACGACGGTGTCACAGTGCTCAAACAGGGCTTTAACGTTGACCCGCTCCTTCAGCGCGAGGCCGACTGCATTTCGACAATGACCTATAACGAATATGGTCAGGTTCTGGATGCGGGCGTGAACCCAGACGAGCTTGTGACCTTCAAATACGAGGAACAGGGCGTCGCCACTCTTGAGGACGGCATCTACGTTCTCGAAGAGAACCTCGCCGATCCAGTGTTCGAGGACAAAATGGTCCGGTTCGTTCGTGCGTCGATGGCGGGATGGAAATACGCTGAAGAAAACCCAGAAGAGGCTGCAGGCATCGTTCTAGACAATGACGAGACAGGTGCACAAACCGAAGCGGCTCAAGTTCGGATGATGGGCGAAATTGCCAAACTGACTGCCGGATCAAACGGTGCGTTGGACGAGGCTGACTACGAACGGACCGTTGCCACGCTTTTGGCTGGTGGTTCGGACCCTGTCATTTCGGCAGCACCAACCGGCGCATGGACCAGCGTTATTACGGATCAAGCGTTGAACTAAGCGATCCAGATATCGAAAGACCATGCCCCCGTTTCTATGCGTGGGGCATGGTCACATGAACGCGCAGCCAAATTTGGAAAATTCAGCGTAAAAATACCTAAAATACCAAAAATTCGGGAATTTTAAAAAAAGTTCGAAAAGGGCGAAAAAAGTCCTTGCGACTCTCTCGAGCTAACTCTAGATACCCCTCTACCGGCGGCGCAGAGATGCACCAACGGGACGGCAGACGGCAAAAAGCGGTAACGCAGAAAAGCCAGAAGTTGGAGAAATTTTGAGAAACAACAGGCGGGGCGCGCCACTAAGTTAGGGCGCATCTGGTCTGGTTTTGTCTCTCGCGTTATTTGAAATTGATAG
>NZ_GG697169.2:862417-1719917 GCF_000161835.1 Thalassobium sp. R2A62 | reverse complement strand
GATACTTTGTTATTACTACCCTTCGGGGCGGCTAATAATGAGGTTAACCAGGTATTTTTAGACTGAATATATAGGTTTAAAAAAGCAAACCCGGGGAACTGAAACATCTAAGTACCCGGAGGAAAGGAAATCAATAGATACTCCCCTAGTAGCGGCGAGCGAACGGGGACCAGCCGAGCTGTGAGTGTGAATAGAATGGTCTGGAAAGGCCAACCATAGTGGGTGACAGTCCCGTATATGAAGCACGATCAGACGTATTAAGTAGGGCGGAACACGTGAAATTCTGTCTGAACATCGGAGGACCACCTTCGAAGGCTAAGTACTCCTTACTGACCGATAGTGAACCAGTACCGTGAGGGAAAGGTGAAAAGCACCCCGACGAGGGGAGTGAAACAGTTCCTGAAACCGAACGCCTACAATCAGTTGGAGGGCCCTTGAGGCCTGACAGCGTACCTTTTGTATAATGGGTCATCGACTTGGTCTCACTAGCAAGCTTAAGCCGTTAGGTGTAGGCGCAGCGAAAGCGAGTCTTAATAGGGCGAATGAGTTAGTGGGATCAGACCCGAAACCGAGTGATCTAGGCATGACCAGGTTGAAGGTGCAGTAACATGCACTGGAGGACCGAACCCACACCTGTTGAAAAAGGTCGGGATGAGTTGTGCCTAGGGGTGAAAGGCCAATCAAACTCGGAGATAGCTGGTTCTCTGCGAAATCTATTTAGGTAGAGCGTCATCCGAATACCCTCGGGGGTAGAGCACTGGATGGGTAATGGGGCCCCACAGGCTTACTGATCCTAACCAAACTCCGAATACCGAGGAGTACTAGATGGCAGACACACAGCGGGTGCTAACGTCCGTTGTGAAAAGGGAAACAACCCTGACCTACAGCTAAGGCCCCTAATTCATGGCTAAGTGGGAAAGCAGGTGGGACGACCAAAACAACCAGGAGGTTGGCTTAGAAGCAGCCATCCTTTAAAGATAGCGTAACAGCTCACTGGTCTAATTAAGTTGTCCTGCGGCGAAGATGTAACGGGGCTCAAGCCATGAGCCGAAGCTTAGGATGCATTTATTGCATGGTAGCAGAGCGTAGTGTGACATAACTCCGATCCTCTTTTGTGCCTTCGGGTACAGCGGAGGATAAGGAGTTTTCTGTGAAGCCCGGGCGTGAGCCATCGGGTGGAGAGATCACTAGTGAGAATGATGACATGAGTAGCGACAAACAGGGTGAGAGACCCTGTCGCCGAAAGTCCAAGGGTTCCTGCTTAAAGTTAATCTGAGCAGGGTAAGCCGACCCCTAAGGCGAGGCCGAAAGGCGTAGTCGATGGGAATCAGGTTAATATTCCTGAGCCAGATGGTAGTGACGGATCTCGAGGGTAGTTCATCCTTATTGGATTGAATGGGCTGCTTAGAGGTTCCTGGAAATAGCTCCATCATCAGATCGTACCCTAAACCGACACAGGTGGACTGGTAGAGAATACCAAGGCGCTTGAGAGAACTATGTTGAAGGAACTCGGCAAAATACCTCCGTAAGTTCGCGAGAAGGAGGCCCAGTTTCTACGCAAGTAAAGACTGGGGGCACAAACCAGGGGGTGGCGACTGTTTACTAAAAACACAGGGCTCTGCGAAGTCGCAAGACGACGTATAGGGTCTGACGCCTGCCCGGTGCCTGAAGGTTAAAAGGAGGAGTGCAAGCTCCGAATTGAAGCCCAGGTAAACGGCGGCCGTAACTATAACGGTCCTAAGGTAGCGAAATTCCTTGTCGGGTAAGTTCCGACCTGCACGAATGGCGTAACGACTTCCCCGCTGTCTCCAACATAGACTCAGCGAAATTGAATTACCTGTCAAGATGCAGGTTTCCCGCGGTTAGACGGAAAGACCCCGTGCACCTTTACTACAGCTTCACACTGATATCAGACATGTCATGTGCAGGATAGGTGGTGGGCTTTGAAGCAGGAACGCCAGTTTCTGTGGAGCCTCCCTTGAGATACCACCCTTTACCTGTTTGATATCTAACCGCGGTCCCTTATCGGGATCCGGGACCCTGTGTGGTGGGTAGTTTGACTGGGGCGGTCGCCTCCCAAACAGTAACGGAGGCGCGCGAAGGTTGGCTCAGAGCGGTCGGAAATCGCTCGTTGAGTGCAATGGCAGAAGCCAGCCTGACTGCGAGACTGACAAGTCGAGCAGAGTCGAAAGACGGCCATAGTGATCCGGTGGTCCCGAGTGGAAGGGCCATCGCTCAACGGATAAAAGGTACGCCGGGGATAACAGGCTGATGGTGCCCAAGAGTCCATATCGACGGCACCGTTTGGCACCTCGATGTCGGCTCATCTCATCCTGGGGCTGGAGCAGGTCCCAAGGGTATGGCTGTTCGCCATTTAAAGAGGTACGTGAGCTGGGTTTAGAACGTCGTGAGACAGTTCGGTCCCTATCTTCCGTGGGTGTAGGATACTTGAGAGGAGTTGCCCCTAGTACGAGAGGACCGGGGTGAACGATCCACTGGTGTACCAGTTGTTCCGCCAGGAGCAGTGCTGGGTAGCTATGATCGGAAAGGATAACCGCTGAAGGCATCTAAGCGGGAAGCCCCCCTCAAAACAAGGTATCCCTGAGGACCGTAGTAGACTACTACGTCGATAGGTCGGAGATGTAAGCGCGGTAACGCGTTCAGTTGACCGATACTAATTGTCCGATAGGCTTGATTTGATCCAGTAGAAGACAGGTTCGCCTGAAAACTACTAGAACATCAGCAAAAGCATACACATACACATTAGCTTTACTGACTTGGATGGCGTTGAAAAACGCCAGTGTTCCTTTCTTGGTTTGGTGGTCATAGCACGAGTGAAACACCCGATCCCATCCCGAACTCGGCCGTTAAGCACCGTTGCGCTGATGGTACTGCGTCTTAAGACGTGGGAGAGTAAGTCACTGC
Source organism: Thalassobium sp. R2A62 (assembly GCF_000161835.1). GTDB lineage: Bacteria > Pseudomonadota > Alphaproteobacteria > Rhodobacterales > Rhodobacteraceae > Thalassobium. Next base: position 1,716,992 of record NZ_GG697169.2, on the reverse strand, counting down.
CAAACCTAGTAAGGAACACTATAATCTCTCTAACGATGATCCTCATCTCAATACATCGACATGAGGATGCGCATTGGCGCGGGATGGAGCAGCCCGGTAGCTCGTCAGGCTCATAACCTGAAGGTCGTAGGTTCAAATCCTACTCCCGCAACCAAATAAATAAGGTCCATGAGCGTTAAACTGCTCAGGGCCTTTTTTGTTGTGTCCGGCGAGTGTCCGGAACTACTAAAATCGCCATTGCGGTCACCAAAATGCCAACTACACACGTACAATCTTTTATGACCACCTGGACAGCCACTCGGCAGGATACCCGCAGGTTCCTATCCCGGAAAAAATCGCGAAAAAGGTTGGTTCATTCTGGTGCGTTAGAACCGCATCCCCGGGCCGTGCGGAAATCACGTCGTCAACAGAGTTCAGCACTAACGGAGGAGAGGCCGCTGGGGAGGACTTCAATGCCGTTATTGCTTAATCTCGCCGAATTTGCATGTTCGTATCAAACTCGTTGCACAGAAGCGGGGCGGTGGATTGTTTGAGCAAATTAAAGGACTTAAAGATGATACGCGGGCTTGGGTAGCTACAGGCAATCTCGCTGTCGCTGCCGCAATTGGTAGCGTCACTTACACGCATTATTCGCTCTGGTTCATCAAGCGACAGACAAACTTCACGCCCGATCTCATGTCAGGGATTATAGCGGCCTTTATAGTATTGCCGCTGATCCGTGGAAATTTTCTGCATTCGAAGCGCCTTGATCCACCAACTGTTCTGAGCCTCGTGCTATTATTCTACCTCATTTCTATGTTCGCCAAGATGGGGTTTTAGGGCACGTCATTGGCCGGAATCTTCACTGAGAGCCCGACCTTCATCCTTATGTTGTTCATTGGGCTGGCAGCCAACTTTAATCCCCATCGCTACGGCGAAATCGCGTTACTCGCGGCAATCGTAATCGGGGGCTACGCCATCTCCAAGGTTAGTGCGGTCATGGGTTTCAACGACTGGCTTTTTGTTATCCTGATCGCTGCTGGCACACTGCTTACCCTGGACCTCTCCAAGCTCTGGTTGAAGCCGTAGCCACCCAGCGTCCTCGCGTACAATCCGCGACGCCGACACTCAGCTCTGGGCTAGAAAAGTCCTGTCGCCTTCGAGCGGAAGGTGGCTTAAACGAGCACCTGGGGCGGCACGAAACCGTGACAGGTCCAGTACGTCCGGCTTCCGCTTTTGCTCCGGAATGTTGAGGATTGTAAAGAAAGAAGGAGAGAGACGTCTATTGAAGTGGTCCTGCTTTTTAGGACAGGTTTGCGGCTTGGCTAAGGTGCATCTGGTGTGTGTTCATGCCGCTTTTCGTGTCTCCGCTTGGCCGAAGTATGCGATGTCCGTTGTTCGCTTATCAAGGGCGGTGTGAGGGCGCTCCGAGTTGTAGAACCCAATCCAGTTATCGATGATCCGTTTTGCTTGGAAGCCGTCGGTGATTTCATGCAGGTAAACGGCCTCCTGTTTCAGCGACCGCCACAACCGTTAGATGAAGATGTTGTCGAGATAGCGGCCCCGCCCATCCATTGATATTTTGATGTCAGCTTTGGTCAAAGTCGTGATCCAGCCCGCGCCTGTGTATTGGCTGCCCTGATCCGTATTCATTATCTCTGGCTTGCCATATCGGGCGATTGCCTCCTTCAACGCCTCAATACAAAAGCTGGCATCCAACGTATTGGAAAACCGCCAGGTCAAAACCTTGCGGGTCGCCCAATCCATAATCGCCACCAGATACAGAAAGCCGTTCTTGACGGGGATGTAGGTGATGTCGCTGCACCAAACCTGATTGGGCCGCGTGATTGCGAGCTTCCTCAGCAGGTATGGATAAATGCGGTGCTGTGGGTGCTTCTTGCTGGTGTTCGGCCCCTTGTAGATAGTCTGCAACCCCATGATGTTCATCAGGCGACGCACACGGTGCCGTCTGGCTGAGAAGCCAGACTGAGGAAGGTAGGCTGCAATCTGGCGACTTCCGAAGAACGGGTATTTCGTGAACACCCTATCAATCTCATGCATCAGCTTAAGCGTCTCTGCATTCACCCCAACTGGTGTGTAATAGATCGACGAACGGCTAATCTTGAGCAGTTTACACTGGCGCGTCAGGCTCAGTTTGTGTTGTCTTTGCGGATCATCTCGCGGCGTTTTAATGGGCTCACCGCTTCAGCCCTTGTGACAAAAAATCATTCTCCACCGCCAACTGACCAATCTTAGCGTGCAGCTCCTTGATCTCGCCGTCCTTATTCTCAGCCTTTTTAACCTTGTCGGAGAAAACGCCTGCCATGCCTTCGATCGCCTGACGTTTCCATGTGCTCACCTGCGTTGGGTGGAGCTGGCGCTTGGCCGCAATCTCCTGAACCGTCTTGTCACCGCGCAGCGCCTCAAGCGCCACAGCAGCTTTAAACTGGTCTGAAAAGTTCCGTCGCTTTGTCATTCTCGTATCCATTCGTTCGGGTTGGATACATCTTAGCACGCTGTCCGAATTTGCCGGACCACTTCACAATTACTTGCGCGCAATCTTAATATCGTACACACCGATTTTGTAGATAGATTATTAAGGGATACTGATCGTCTTGAAAACTCTGATAAGCATGAATGGACGGTTCTTGTGCCGTCCACAGTCAGGGGTTGACCGTACTGCAACTGAACTGGGATTAAAGCTTGCTGCGGAGTTAGGTCCATCGACTTTTCGTGTGTTGGTGCCCGCAGCTAAAGCTAATTCCAAGTTGGTGGTTGACCATCCCCTCTATAAGTTTTCACGACCAGCTGGTCGATTTCTTGGCAGCGGGTATATCTGGGAGCAGATTGCTTTACCCTTGGCGACCCGCGGCAGCTGGTTGCTAAGCTGCTGCAATATGGGCCCAGTCGCTAAAAAAAACCAGTTGGTGATAATTCACGATGCCCAGGTTAGGGAGTTTCCGAAATCCTACTCGTGGTCGTTCAGGACGGCTTATCGACTATTGCAACCTTTACTTGCCCGAAGAGCTAAGATCCTTGTTACAGTCTCAACTCATTCAAAGAGGATGTTGCGTAAATACAGAATTGTGGGTGCATCGGATGTCTCGGTCGTTCCAAATGGATGTGACCATATTGATGAGTTAACTCCAGATATGGATTACCTTTCTAAGGTGGGCTTAAAGGACCGAAAGTACTTTCTGTGCTTGGCTGGTGCTGGGGAGCATAAGAACTTAAATTTAGCCATTGAAGCATTCTCAAAAGTGAAGGATTATTCAGTCTCGCTAGCAATAGCAGGCGGTGGCTTATCACGCAGTCAATTAAATCACTGCGCATCTTTTAAAGGCCGGATCAAGGTACTCGGAAGGGTCACAGATGAAGAATTGGTTGCTTTGTATGAGAAGTGTACCTGTTTCGTGTTTCCTTCAAAAACAGAAGGCTTCGGACTTCCGCCACTTGAAGCAATGCGTCGTGGCGCAATAGTGGTCTGCTCTCGCGGAGGGGCACTGCCGGAAACCTGTGGTGCAGGCGCAATCTATGTCGACAGCCTTGATCCGGAGAAGTGGGCAGATACTCTAATGCTACTGTTAGAAGACGCATCCATCCGGGATGCGCAAACAACGCTGGGATTCAAAAACTCAGAGCGTTTCAAGTGGGACGAATCCGCGCGAAAGATCTGTAATCTAGTTGAAGAGCGGATAAAGTGATGGATAATAAAGGTTTATCAGGTGCCATAAATCGTAAGGTTGCGATCGTTGTAGCAACGCTTGGACGAGACAGAGAGGTTGGTCGTTTACTCGAATCACTAGAGAGTCAGTCTTTTCAGAACTTTGAAGTAATCATTGTTGACCAGAACAATGATCGGAGATTGAAGGGCGAGATTGATAAGTATCGCGATCGCTTAACTATCCAGCATATTTCTGTCCCTGAGATCAGGGGATTGTCACGAGCGCGAAATATAGGGTGGCGAGCTTGTAGTGCTGAAATCTATCTGTTTGCAGATGATGACTGTTGGTATCCGAGCGACTTTCTAGAGAAGGCACTGAAGGCTTTTGCCAGAGAGCAGCCACACATTCTATCGGGCCGTGCCGCAGACGAAACTGAACGGTCAATCAACGGTCGATTTCTAGACAATAGTACTTGGGTGGACGCCGAAACGGTCTGGATCACACAGATTGAATGGGTAGTCTTCGTACGTAGAGAAGTGCTGCAAGCGATAGACGGCTACGATGAATCTCTTGGGGTCGGGGAGCTTGATGGCTCATGCGAGGGTCCTGATCTTTCGCTCAGAGCTTTTGAGTCTGGTTTCAATCAATTTTACGATCCAGATATTTTTGGCCATCATCTAGAAATTTTAGTGTCCGACCCAACGAAAGCCGATTTTGCGAAGGCATACCTTTATGGTCGTGGAATGGGGGCTGTGCTTCGAAAGCATAAATACGGCACGCTTTCTCTTCTTAATTGGATATTAAGGCCTGTAGCAAAGGCGGTTCTCTCACTTTTATGCCTTCGGCCAAGATTTGCTTTGCTGGCGCTGTATACAGCGATCGGTAGGCTCCGCGGATATTTTCGTTGGTAATGGCGTAGTTTGGTAATTTTAAAGGTGGATTATGAAAGTTCCGTTCTGGATGAGCCCGATAGTCATCACGGTTGGGTGGATACTCTTTATTTTGGCCTCTTATCAGGTCGATGAGACTATGTATCGTTCACTGATGCGAACACCAAAGAATATTAGTTGGGATTCCACACTCTCCGCAATCTTGATGACTGCTCTTTTTGGGTTCGGCGCCTTCGTTGCGTTGCTTACTTCTAGAAAGAGGCCTAAGGCCGAAACAGCACTCTGTGAGAACCTAGAATTCCTAGCAAATCAACAAGTTCTAAAGCTCGTTATTTTTATCTACATTTTGACAATGTTTGCGTATCTATTGGCGTTTGGGTCTACGTTCTCATTTTCTGTTCTTCAGCGTTTCTTTCTAGGTATTCCAACTAAAGATCGACTTGGGTTGTCTATATCTGGTATTACTACAATGACACAATTCGGAATATTTGTTATCTCGTACTCAGCCTTGCTGCTGTTTTCTCCGATATCATTGAGTATTCAGGTTAGGCGTATCCTTAAAGTTATGCTGTGTAGCCTTATCCTTTTTTCAAGCTATCGTGGTCTTCTATGGTCAGAGCGCTTGGGGCTTATTGAGTTGATTGTTCCTGTAGCGATTTTATTTGCATCATTCCGAGTTCGCTCTAGTCTCAGATTAGCGATTGCACCATTTATTGGAGCCGTTTTTGTTATCGCGCTTTTTGGCGCGTTCGAATACTTTCGTTCGTGGAATTATTATCAACATTATTTTGACAATATTGTGCAGTTTTCAGCTTTGCGGTTCATGTCTTATTATCTTTCGTCTCTTAACAACTTTGCGTTTCTGACCGAGTATTTTGAACCATATTGGCAGCCGATGACTTCTCTTGCGTTTATCTACAAGCTGCCGATACCTGGAAATCCGCTTGTTGAGATATTTAATGCACGGTTCTCAACCGATTTGGTGAATGGTCTTGAGCGCTACTCTCACCCCGAGTTTAATCTTTTCGGTGCTGTAGGGTTTATTTATCTCGATTTTGGCGTTCTGGGAGGGGGGCTGGTACTATCCGTATTCGGGTACATAAGTGGAAAACTTTACTGCTCGTACTGCCGACATGCAGTTTTAGGTCTTTTAGTATATCCCATTTGGATGATTGGGATGCTGGATTTTGGGCGTATACTGTATTGGCCAAGTTCTCGAGCCTTCCCTGTATGGGTTTGCATTTTCCTTATTTTAACAGTTCGTGCGAGGCTAATTCTGAAGGGAGAGAGAAAGAGCTAATCGCCCAGATTCTATTTGATGGTAATAGATTTTGGGCGTGTGTTGAAAGCGTTGAAAGCTGTGACGCTTGCGCGACGGTGGGTGGCGATAAAAATTCTGAAGAGATATTTAAAGACGAGCTAAAGGTAATCTTCAAACTTAGTTTCGGCGCGCTATGAAGGTAACTAAACGAGTGAAAATATCACTAATAATTTGCTCGGACCAGGTTGATTGACGGATCGGTGTGATGTTCGCATGCAGAGGCATGATCATGAACCACAAGAAGCTGTACCGGCTTTATACGGAAGAGAAGCTGGGCGTCAGGCGATGAAAGAGCCGAAGGCGAGCGCGAGGATCGGGGACGCGAATGCCTGTGGCCGTTAAACCAGGCCAACGTCGGTCACTGGACCTTCTGTCTGAGACATTTGGTGTGTTTCGAAAGTTTCGCATCTTGGCAGTGAATGATGACTGCTGCCGCGAGAACCTGCGCCTAATGGCCGATACCAGCATATCGGGTGCGCGGGTTGCCCGTGAACTGGATGCGCTAGTGCGCGCCTATGGAAAGTCCGCTTGCACAGCCAGCGACAATGGGACGGGCCTCACAAGCCGGGCAATTCTGAAATGGGCCAATGATAACGTTGTTGAATGGCACTACATTGATGCTGCAAAGCCGCAACGGAACGGCTTCATCGAGCCATTTAACGGCAGCTTCCGAGATGAATTTCTGAACAAAGAATGGTTTGACAGCATGGACGACGCCCGCCGGAAGCTGGCGCTTTGAGGATACGATCACAACAACGTCAGAATACACGCATCACTAGAAAATCAAACACCCGCCCAAGTGCGCCGAGCGCTTGAGTAAATTAAGGGGTCCGCGCACGACGCGCTTGCTTAAATCGACGACGAAGAATATGAAACCCGACCCTTAAACTCTCGTTATGAATTAGGGATCTGAGGTGCCCCTAGTTCCCTAGACGCTTGCCTTATTCATTTTCTGTTGTTTCGTTTCGTAGTCAACCGGTGGCAGCATGCCGTTGTTGGTGTGCTTGCGTGTCGGGTTGTAAAACATCTCGACGTAGTCGAACACGTCCTGCATTGCGGCATCGCGTGTCAGGTATGTTTGGAAACTTATAGGTAACTTTAGCTCTTTAGCAAAGTTCAGGCGGAGCTAAAGTTACCTATAAGTTTCTAAACATATCTCAAGCGGTAGGTTTTGGTTCGTCTGTTTCCAAGTCCTTAATGCGCTTCGCAGGGTTGCCCACATAGAGACCATTTGGTTCTGTGGATTTCGTAACAACCGATCCGGCTCCTACTACACAGCCTTCTCCAATACGCACTCCCGGCAAAATGACAACATGTGCGCCAATCCAGCAACCCCTTCCGACTATGACAGGGAGGTCGATATCTTGACCCCGTATACGGCGCGGAATTGTAGCATTTATTGGATGTGTTCGGGTTAAGATAATGGAGTTAGGCCCAAGTCGAGTGTCTTTTCCGATTGTAATTCCCGCATGATCATCAAGCAATGTATTCGGTCCTAGATGAGCACCATCTTCCAAAGTTACGTTGTTAATTACTGGAGCTGATCCGGGCATAACTGCACAGTTTTCACCTATGGTCCATCCAAGGTAAACCAAAATAGAGTGCCTAATGCTAGTAGGGCAAAACGTTGATTTCTGAATGGCAACTAGAGTGAGGGTTGCATATTTCTTGAAAAGCATGATCCTACCTCAGTGTCCTTAGCTTTCTAATTATAAACTCCTCGCCCCCTTCGGGGCATCCAACCATTCGCCACAGAGTTGCCGATAAGAGCAAGCAAATAGTCATTGAGATGCCTGAATAGGCCGTTAAGCTTATATTTCCAACCCCCCAGAACCCTGCATTTTGGAGTAATGGAAGACCTAAAAAGTGAAGTGTGAGAAACAATACGATAAAGCTAGTGAGAGGTAGTAGATATAGAAAAATTCTGCGAAATGAGGTGTGGGTTAGTTTTCCAGCGGCAAACAGGGCCCAAAGGCAAACAATTGAAGTAGCGAGTAAATTTGCGTAGAGAACGCCAATCGCACCATTGATATACATTCCTATCAGAAGTAGCGGTGCTTTGACCCCAAGTTCAACTGCCATGCGAATAGTAATAAACCGGGTTTTTTTTAGCGCAAATGCGAGTGGACTGAGGAATCCAGATGGTATTGATATAAGCATGGAAAGAGACCAAAGTGAAAGGTAAGTCGACATCGACACCCACTTTTCGCTCAATAATACTCTTATCAAGATTTCAGAGTTGGTAATAAGAATTAGATAGATCGGCGTAAGTAGGTATGCGGACGCAATTAGTCCCTTAAAGTATGAGTGACCGACTTTTTCGATTGGTAAAGGACTTAGCACTGATAAGAAAATGCGGGAGAATGGTGCAGCGATTGCCTGATGTGGAATGGCACTTATATCTTGAGCCAGCGAGAACTTCCCGAAGGTCGACGTTGGCAAATATGTTGTTAATAATATCTTGCTCAACTGTGTATTGAGAGCTGAAATAAGCTGTGCAAAACTTATCCATCCGATCGCAGAGCCGAATTGCGACCATCTCTTCAGCGTTAGTTTGGGTGAATAGGGTGCGAAGTAGTAGGAGCCGCAAAACATGAAAAATGGTGATAGTACCGTGACTGCGGCGATGGCCCAATAACTTTGAGTGGAATAGGCAATGAAAACTGCTAAGCACGCAGACACTGCCTTTGAAAATATTTCAATTTTCGCATCTCGGCTAAAGTCGATAGATTTTTGATATACGATTAAGCGAGGGCTTAAGACACTGCGGAATGCGGGTCCGAGCGCCAGTACTAAAGTAAGCGCGAGCAATCGACTATCTTTGTGTATGTAGGTTATCACAAAACTCAGCGCGAACATAGCGACGAGAATCAAGCCTGCTCGTATTAGTGAAATTGTAAAGCCCGTGTTTAACATACTGCGGCTAATTCGTCGGCTTGACAGCAATACTGCACCAACCGGTATTTCAGTCATCGCTTCGACCACCAGTAGGATGGCCATAACTTGAGCGACCAAGCCAAAGTCTGCTGGTTCTAGTGTTCTCGACAAGAAAATTAGTACAATCATATCGATTGCGCGGCTAGCTATCTTGCTAACACCATAGATGCTCCCCGCCCGTGCTGCAGAAAGTCGCACTGGTTTGTTCATTTCAGTCAGCTCTCAATGTATTTATATTACCAGATTTTCGGGTGCTGGATTTGTATCTCTTCACCTTTTCTTGTTCAAGAATAGTCGAAACATAGTTTGAAAACTTATTCCGAAACTCAAAAGGCGAGAACGGCTCGGCAAAGCTACTTGTTTCTTTGATTTGAAAATTTTTCTCGTTCTGCTCAAAATAGTTAAGCGCTTTCGCTAGGGAATCTGGCGTTGCTTCCTCGAAAAGAACACCAGTCATATCGTGTGTAACTGTATCGAGTGCACCCCCACGGCCTAATGCTATCACCGGCCGGCCTGACGCAATCACTTCAACGGGGACAATCCCAAAATCTTCGACACCGGGAAATATGAGTGCACGACAACGCGAGTAATAATCTTTAAGGGTTGCAAACGAGACGCGCCCTAAAAATGTAATATTGGGGCCGGCAGCCGCCTCTAGTTCCTTACGTTCGGAACCTTCCCCAATAACCACTAAGCGACGTCCAGATTTTGTGAAGGCCTCCACCGCGATGTCTGGTCTCTTATAGCTGGCGAGTTCGCCCGCATAAAGATAGAAGTCTGATACTTGGACAGGTCTGCTTTGCGCAAATGCATCCACATCCACTGGCGGATATATAACCGTTGCATCTCGCCGCCAAAATTTTTTGATACGCTCAGCCACGAAGGACGAGTTGGCTATGAAATGATCGACACGAGCGGCTGAGGTCGTATCCCAGATGCGCATTTTGTGTGCGATGTGAGGCATGATTAGTTTTGTCAAACGCCCCGCTTGATCTCGATAAACGTGGTACTGATCCCATATGTACCGCATTGGTGAATGAACGTAACAAATATGCTGGGCATCTGGCCGTACAATGATGCCTTTGGCAGGCCCAGCCTCAAAAGAGATTACTAGGTCGTAATCTGTCAAGTCTAAAGCCTCTAAAGCCTTGGGCATTAACGGCAGGTACTTTTGGTAATGTTTGCGAGCTCCAGGTAGCTTTGCTATAAATGTCTCAGTAATATTGTGTGCGCGAAGAGTTTCCGAAAGGTTTTCTGGGATGGCTACATGGGTGAAAATATCTGCGTTGGGGTATAGTTTGCAGACTTCTTCAAGTACTTTTTCACCGCCCCTCATGCCTACGAGCCAATAGTGAACCAAAGCAACTTTCATGACTAATATCCTTACTTAAATGGGTCGAACGGCATCCTTAACCGAAGGGACTGATACACAAGTTGTGCGTATGCTAAAAGTCCTTTTGCCATCGCGATCACTGAACTAGGCCGGCTGAGTCCTCTAACATACTTTTTGCCAGGGCTTCTTCACATCATATGAAGAAATACTCACTATCGCTATTGCGCAAATTGCGTTTCCGAACCAAGTCTTGCTTGGGCCGAGTTGCTTGAGAACTCAATACTAGATTTAAAGCCGATTGAATTAAATAAAAAGGCAGTAAGAACTGTATTCATTCAGTTAAGCGCGTCGCAACAGCTTTACGCACTGCGGCAGAGAGATCATGTGCCCGCGCTTCTGAACCGGATTGAGCGTAGATACGAAACTCTGGTGCGTTTCCAGATGGGCGTAGGTGCGCGACGTCACCGCTCTCAAAGTTCACCCGTAAACCATCTGTCAGATCTACGCTTGAGATGCGTCCGAACGGCGCAAAAAAGGCTTCGCGCTTGCCTGCGTCATCTATCAACCCTGCGAGAAACACACCTGCCTTGGCGCGATCAATCTCTTGCAATCTTTGCGCTGCTGTAAAGCACTGCGGCAGGTCTGCCACGAGGTCTGCCAAGCTTTTGCTTTGCTGTTTCGCTGCAAATAAAGGCGAGATGATCGGCAACATGCAATCACGTGTTGGCAGCGCGGCCAATGGGCCTGCGAGCGTGGCATCGAAGCCTATGAGAAAGCCCCCGTTGGCTTCAAATCCGATGCAAGCGTCTGCGGGCGCCTTGGCTTTTTCCATTTCAGCAATCACAAAAGGTGAGCCAATGCGGGTCAAAAATACCGTTTTAAACTCAGGGCAGCGGCGCACCATGTCATTCGATGAGACCGGTGTGATGACAGTCTTAGCGCCCAAAACTTTTGCGGTTAAAACGCCAAGCACATCGCCTGGAATGACTTTGCCCGTCGCGTCACTGAGCAGCGGGCGGTCTGCGTCACCATCGGTTGAGGCCACAGCATCAAGTCTGTGTTTTTGTGCCCATGTGATCAGGTTTGTACGGGTGATGTCATCAACGGCTTCTGTATCTACCGGAATGAATGTGTCGGAATGTCCCAAGGGGATCACCGTTGCGCCGAGCTGTGCCAATATGGTTTCCATCGTGTCGCGTGCGACGGAGGAATGGCGATACACGCCGATGCGCAAGTCTTTCAGCGCCTGAGCACCGAAAGCATCGACATAACGTTTTACGTAAAGTGTTTCTGCCTCAGGCAGCGCGCTCTGAGTGCCAGTGCCTCCACACCGTTTTTTGCGCGCAGCATAGGCTGCCGAAATTTTTCGCTCGTCGTCTTTCGAGATCTCACCCTGTGGGACATAGAATTTCAAACCATTACGATCCGAAGGAATGTGACTGCCGGTGACCATGATTGCAGCGGCACCGGCGTCCATGGATGCAAGGGCCAAAGCTGGCGTGCCAACAGCTCCGCAATCGACGACATTGACGCCAGCACTGAGGGCTGTACGAGAAATCATTTGAGCGATGTCAGGTGATGAAGGGCGTAAATCTTGGCCTATGAAAAGTATGTCGCACGCTGGAACGGTTGTCAAAAACGCGTTTACGTAATCTGCAACGACGTCTTCGGTCAGATCAATGACAAGGCCGCGCAAGCCGCTGGTGCCAAAAGAGGGAGCCATAAGGGGTGCCTTTCATCAGGGATTAACGTTTCCGTTGCCCTAACATCAGTATGCACAAATCCAAATCGCAAAGTCGTGATACGCGATGTTTTTTGCACAAAATGCAATTTCTTCTCTTTCATAACGGATCGAAGCATAAACCATCTCTGGTCCGTATATTTGCGACGAAATACTGGAATTTAACGCTTATTTTGAGCAATTTGGACCTATCAAATACCAATTTCGCGCCAAATAAGACAGCCCTAACTACGAAAGTTTGGGCTCGAAACTCTTGCGCTATTTGTATAGGCGTACCACGTGGAAAAACTGTTGTTAACTGACACTCTGTGAGACAACCTACTATAGGATAATTTTAATTATGACCTTGGCACACATTACCCCGGTGATTTTATGCGGTGGATCTGGAACGCGACTTTGGCCTTTATCCCGTAAGAGCTATCCTAAGCAATTTGTCCCACTCGTTGGCGAGCAAACTTTGTTTCAAGCGTCCGCGCAACGTCTTAGCGGCGCGTCTTCAAAGCTGAGCTTTACGGCTCCTACGGTGTTAACCGGCTCTGACTTTCGGTTTATTGTGACCGAGCAACTTGCCGAAATCGGTATCGACCCTGGCGCTATTTTAATCGAGCCAGAAGGCCGTAACACTGCCCCTGCCATTCTGGCCGCAGCCTTACATTTGTCCGCAGGTGATCCTGAGGCAATCATGCTTGTTGCACCGTCTGATCATGTGGTGCCTGACGCTGAGGCCTTTCATGCTGCGATTGAAAAAGGCCTTGCTGCGGTTGAAGCAGGCAAGCTTGTCACCTTTGGGATTAAGCCGACCCACGCAGAAACCGCTTATGGTTACCTTGAAATGGCCACGCAGCCTGATGCCTCTGGCGCGCCTGTCGACCTTAAACAATTCTTTGAAAAACCAGACACAAGCCGCGCAAACGAGATGGTTGAAGCTGGAACTTTCATGTGGAATGCAGGGATTTTCCTGTTCAAAGCTAAAGATATCGTTTCGTCCTTTGTGGCGCACGCCCCAAATCTGACCAAACCAGTTGCAGCCGCTGTTGACGGGGCACAGGTAGACTTGGGATTTTTGCGACTTGACCCTGATGCTTGGGCGCAGGCTGAGGATATCTCTATTGACTACGCTGTGATGGAACGTGCGGGCAATTTGGCGGTCGTGCCATTTGATGGTGGCTGGTCGGATTTGGGCGGTTGGGACGCTGTGTGGCGTGAACTTGGGCCGGACACCGATGGCATTGTGACCTCAGGAGATGCGACAGCGATCGAATGCACCAACAGCTTATTGCGTTCTGAGAATGAAAATTTGGAGGTCGTCGGCATTGGCCTCAACAACATTATGGCAATTGCAACCAATGATGCTGTGCTTGTGGCTGACATGTCGCGCGCGCAAGACGTCAAGAAAGCTGTTGCGGCGCTCAAAGTCAAAGGGTCCGCGCAAGCGACGACATTCCCGAAGGATCACCGTCCATGGGGGTGGTTCGAAAGCCTTGTGGTCGGCAGCCGCTTCCAGGTGAAGCGCATCCATGTACACCCGGGTGCAGCATTGTCCTTGCAAAGCCATTTCCACCGTTCTGAGCATTGGATCGTTGTTGAAGGCACGGCACGTGTGACTATTGATGAGGACGTGCGCTTGGTGACAGAAAACCAATCCGTCTACTTGCCTCTGGGCTGCGTCCACCGGATGGAAAACCCAGGCAAAGTGCCAATGGTTTTGATCGAAGTACAAACCGGATCATATTTGGGTGAGGATGACATTATCCGCTATGAAGATGTGTATGCACGCGGCCAAGGCGCTAAAGGGTAAATACATGAAAATCGCAGTTACTGGCGCCTGCGAGGCGAACTGCTAAACGAAGAATGGTTCGACAGCCTAGATGCCGCACGCAAAAAGTTAGCCCTCTGGCGATACGATGACAACCAAGTCAGGCCACACTCATCGCTGGACAATCAAACACCCGCTGAAGCGCGGCGCGCGCTTGAGCAATTTGAGGGCTCCGCGCACGCCGCGCTTGCCCAAACTGAAACCGAGGAATATGAAATCCAGACCCGCAAACTCTCGTTATGAATGAGGGAGCCTCGGGGGGCAGGTCACCGAAGGCTCTAGTGTGGACCAAAATGGAGTAAAGCCTGAGACCGCCGCTATTCACATTCTGGTTGCACGTCGAAGAATCCGTCTTGCAGCCATTTTGCGTTAGCGAGATCCTCGTTAAAATCTGATGCTTCACTGGTGATATTGTTGAACTCTACTGCCACTTTACCGTCCGGAGTTACTTCGATCGCTTGACCCTGTTCGGGGATCGTAACTAGGCGGTTGCCATTGGGTAGCAATTGGTGTTTTCCACGGTAGACGCTTTTGAATGACGCTTCGAGCCCAGGCAATGCGTCTGTTACTTCCATAGTTGCGGGATCCACAGTCATAATTCTCGAACGGGGCCTGAAACGGCTGTTGTCATAGATTGAGATCCGCCCATCGGGTTCAAAATCGGGATCATGCTGCTTCAGCCAAGGTCCATTTTTTGTCCATTTCAACTCTCCTTCTGGCGAGATGATCGCGATAAGATCCAACTCGCGAATGGATAGCATCAAATCTCCTGCCTCGAATTGTGGAAAAGCTGGTGCTAGTTCAGGTAGAAGTTCTTCGACATCGTTCGGGTGGAAAATATCTCGCGGTTTTTGATCGTCTGGTACAAAAGGAAAATCAGGAAACATGGAGAATGCAAGCGCCGAGTCGCGGTTGCGTGCTATCACGTCCCTCGTAAAACTGATCCGCTTGATATCCTCGCCAGTATCTGGGTCGAACTTGAGAATGTCTTGAACTTGTCCATAGGCTGAGCGTTCGCCAAACCAAGTCCAGATACCGCCGTCAGCTGCCGGTGCGAAGGAGTGGTGATAGAAACCTTCTCTTACCCAGATAGCATCGCCGCAAGGATTAACGCGGGCGACAAGCCCAACCCTATCAAAACTGATAATCACGGAACCATCGGCCAAGATTTCCATAGCGTGCGGCGCATTCTGGCGGTGCCGAGGCAGGTCCGAAAACGACATTGCGTCGATAGGCCATGTATGCACTTGCTCTCCTGAGCCGTCGTGGAGCTGAACCGAATAGTGGCCAAGCTCTAAATCCCAACCGAGGATCGCATAAAACCCCTCGCCGATAGCAGCGTCTGCATCATGGACCGTTACTGGAGCTCTTGCTGCACCAGCCGGTGCCAGTCTACGGCGACCCTCGCCGATTACTTCACCATGCTGCAACAATGATTGTGCGATTTTTGCCACCTGAACAACCTGTTGGTAAGGGAAGATTTTGTACTGCGCGACAAATAATCCCGCGGCGAAGCAAGCGATGGCTAGCAAAGACAACCCTGAGAAAAATGAAACGTTGCTTTTTTCTTCACACATGTTTTTGGTCCATTATATAAGCCAGCCGACAGTCCATCATCTTCCCTTTCATGCAAAGTGAAAATCACCACCCAAAAAATTGTGGGGCTAAAGATTTTCCATTTGAAAAGTTTGTGCAAACTGGTAGTTGTCGCTAAAATGCAACACGATAACCCTGTAAATTATGAGCTAAAATCCGTGAAAATTGTTAACCTCAGTATTTTCGCCATCTTATTTCCCTTTGCTGCGCATGCCTATGTTGGTCCAGGTGCTGGTCTAGGCGCCATAGCTGTAACAATCGCAGTTTTACTGGGGCTAGTGCTTCTGTTGGTTGGTTTTGTTTGGTTTCCGTTAAAGCGGATGCTCCGTAAGCGTAACGGCAAATCTGAGAGCAATAGCACTTTGGAGGACTGATTTAATGTCCTTAGCTGCGCTTACGGTTGCGATAACATCGGTAATTTGTTTCGCGGTCGTGCTAGTGCGCTCTCGTATCCTAGTAGTTGCCCGGCAAATAACCAGCACATCAACAGCCGGTGTGACGGCAATGTTGGATAACAACCTGAATGACGATGCTAAAGAATACATCGTGCGAGACGCTGGCGTACAACTTATCAAATTGGCAGGGGAGATCGGCTGGCGGATCTTATTAGCGCTCCTGGCAGTAGGCGTGCCGGTGGTTGCAGCCGCAGTTTTGGGGCTGGTGCCGCATAAGGATAGCATGGGGGTCCTGATGCGT
Source organism: Thalassobium sp. R2A62 (assembly GCF_000161835.1). Taxonomy (GTDB): domain Bacteria; phylum Pseudomonadota; class Alphaproteobacteria; order Rhodobacterales; family Rhodobacteraceae; genus Thalassobium. The sequence goes on along the minus strand of NZ_GG697169.2, from coordinate 1,701,018 downwards.
GCCGATTTCATCGTAGTGGCATCGGTTCTAGCGATCGGCCTTGGGCTTTTTTTGCGCCGGCATCAAAGCGCGGAAGCAGAAGAAACAGGAGGCAATGAAACAAGCTCATACGGCAGCGGCGACAGACTAATGCATGCGTTGGCTTTCTCTGGCCCCAGAGTAAAGAAAACGCTTGCGCGCGTCGATGACAGTCTGTTCGCGGGACGGATTTCAAAAACACCGAAAGCGCCGCCAATCTTTATCACCTCACTAGCCCGTGGTGGGACAACGGCCCTCCTTAACGCCCTACACGACATGCCCGAAGTGGCGACCCATCGCTATGCGGACATGCCGTTTTTGAGCGCGCCAATGCTTTGGTCCCGACTGGCTAGCCAGCGTCGCCACATCGTTGAACGCGAGCGTAGCCACCGGGACGGCATAAAGATCGGGTTGCAGAGCCCAGAGGCTTTCGACGAAGTTTTTTGGATGTTGCATTGGCCGGAAAAGTATCACGAAACCCGGATTGATTTATGGCTAAGCGGCGACTTCAAAGTTGAGGCGCAGGAATTTTTTAACAAACACTTTAATAAGATGGCTCAAATTAGACGCCCAAGAAGTCGTGGCACGGTGCGCTATCTGTCCAAAAATAACGCTAATATCGCGCGGCTCTCGTTACTGCCGAAAATTTTCCCCGACTGCCAAATCGTCGTGCCTCTGCGGGAGCCATCAGCGCACGCCGCATCGCTTTACCGACAGCACAAGAATTTTGCGAAATTGCATGCTGAAGACGATTTTTCTAAACGATATATGGGTGATATCGGACATTTCGAGTTTGGCGCGTTGCACCGTCCAATTGCCTTCAGCCATAATTTTCTGACGGGACGAGATCTAGAGCAGCCAGATTACTGGCTGGCTTACTGGATCACGTGTTTTGAGCATATCGCTGATCATATCGATAGCCTGATTCTATTGAAACAAGACGATCTCCGCGAAAAGCCTGAGCAAACGATGGAATGCTTGCTAGCTAGCCTAGGCCTTAGCAATACTGCATCAAAGCAATGGGACGGCTACTTCCGTAGGGAGCCAGACGCTGCAAGGGACGACCTGTTTGACAAAGCACTGCTCGCGCGCGCACGGACAGTTTACGAACACCTAGGTTCTTTGGCCTTACGGTAGAGGGCTCACTAGTCCTTGGCAAAATCAAGTACGTAATCTGCGCGTTGGTTCGCACGCTGGGGCGAATCCGGTGACGGCATTGCAAGATCGAGACCTGCAAACCCTGCGTTACGGACGAATTCCGCAAGGATGCGGTGCGGTTCGCGCTGACCAATGGGTTAACGCGCAAACAGGTTGCTGACGATCTTCTCGCTCGGGCTCTTCGTTGTCTTTCTCATCGTCCACTCCTCAGTGGTTACGATGAGCAACAAACCCTCTCTTAGCAAATCGCTCTATTTGGACCCATAGGCGCTGACGTCAGATACTTCGAGCTTGTGTGCTCTGACAGTGCTCCTTTCTAAAAAAGGCTTGGGTGTTGAACCTTCGTAACTATAACTGCTAAAGGAGCGGCCTAGCTTAAAGTGAGAGGCATTCGTGTCCAAACGTATTTCGATTGTAGTCCCGTGTTATAACGAGTGTATCCCGTCACGGCCTTTGAGACAGAGCGACAGAGACATTGCCTGCGCAGCGGCATTGTAATGTGTCATAACGTCACCGATCGTTTCCTCAGCAGCTTTCTGATCGGTAAACTGCGCATCACCTGTTTCGCCCCATACCAATGGAAGCCATTCTGAAGGTGGGATCATCTCCGGGCAAGCAAGGACGCCGGTTACATAACCATCGAGCTCACTGAGTGTCATTGGCATGTTCAACGGAAAGAACAGCGTTCCGGCATCGGGCGACCACAGACCCTTCCTCTTGAGGTCATGCCGCCACGCATAAATCTGCTGCCGGGTCACCTCATGGCGCTGCGCCACCTGTGTCACCGTGGCCCTGCCGACCCCGACCGACATGACAATCTCGAGCTTGTCCTCGTCGCGCCAAAAGCGGCGCCGCTCCAGCCCAAGAATTTCACCACGCATCGCAGACCCCGCATAAGACACGTCGTTTAACACGTGTCTTAAACCAAGGCGCCGAGCTCAGGCAGGCGGTGACAATGGCGTGGTTACGTAAGTTCTACTGATGCACCCCGTTAAAAAGGGGGAGATTACCGTGACATTTTCTTGTGTTGTATGCCCCTTCGGCTGTAACGCTGCCAAGTTCTTGCTCCGGTGGGATTTGGTTGAGCAGGTCTGGCAGAATGGGCGCATCCCTGATACTGCTAATCGTGATCTCGATGGCACCGATCTCCAGTACTTTCTCATCAATCTCGATATGTATCTGGCGCCACAGGCTGCGTTTAGGACCGCCGTGCTTGCGGGTATTTCACTCGCCTTCCCCTTAAGCCTTGATTCCCGTGCTGTCGATAAGCAGGTGCAATGGTCCTGCTGAACCCTTGTATGGGATCGCGACGGACAATGCCTTCTCACGGCGACACAGGGTGCTGAAGTCTGGGATAGACCAGTCCAATCCGACAAGCTTGAGAAGGCTCGCAACAAATCCTGTCGTCTGCCTCAATGGCAATCCAAACAACACTTTGAAGGTCAGGCAGGCTTGTCGCGCCGCATCGCTGTAGACTTGTTGGCGTCCCCGCCGCCCTGAAGGTGCAGCATCCCACAGCATCGCAGGATCAAACCAGATCGAAAGCGATCCCCGCTTCTTCAGTGAAAGGTTATACTCTGCCCAGTTCCGGGTCTTGTATTTCGCAGGTGCCTAACTGCTCATTTCCGCCAGCTATAACGCTGGATTCACACTGTGAATCCTACAGAGCCCGATTTGTGAAACAAGGCCGGTAGCCCCCAAACGAGCAGATCGATATCCGTTAGAATATATAAACTACCCTAACGTATATAATTGTGAGACTTTCTGTGTTAGCCATGATTCTGAAACAAACGAATTTTCGATAGAATTTGGTAAAATGAAGGATTAAAATATGGCAAAGCCCCATGTCGGCGACAAGATCGTTGGAAAAATCGACAATGGTTTGGAGCTGACAACCTTCGAGACGTGGATGTCCGGGGTGAATGCGCCACTTGAAGATGGTCCGGACTGGGTTGACCCGCTTGCGAGCGTGTTGGCTGCGGAAGGAAAAAATGGCCTGTTCAAAAGCGGCAGGGCTGGCTCGAACGGTGAAGCTGTTGACGGATATTACACGCTGAACATGTGGGGATTGTCCAAAACACTTCTTTCGCTCGGCAGTACCAGCGAAACGACGGAGTCCAGCCGGAAACACGTGATCGCGGAAGGGTCACTTGCTGATGCTGACGGGACATTTGATTATTCGGTTGAACTCGGAAATCGGGGTCAACAGAATATGGGCGATATCAGCTCGCAGGTGACCCAAATCATCACCGGCGGCGGCGGTAATGACATCATTGACGGAGGCGCGGGTGACGACATCATCGCGGGCAATAGCGGCGCTGATACGATCAATGCCGGAGCCGGGCAGGATTTTGTCAAGGGTGGTGTAGGATCCGACCTGATCAATGGTGGTGACGGAAGCGACTATCTGGTTGGCGATCATTCGGATAGTAACGAGTATCAAACCCTGGCCGATCGTATTGGCGGCGACACCTGGAATGACACCATCAATGGTGGTTCCGGGAACGACTTTGTCTTTGGCAACCAGGGTAATGACGAGCTGAACGGTGATGAAGGCGACGACGTCATAGAGGGCGGCAGTGGCAACGACACCATGGATGGCGGAACCGGTGATGACTTGTTCACATTCGAAGGTGGTTTCGGGGTGGATACCGTTGATGGCGGTGCCGACAATGACACGCTGGATCTGTCGCAGGTCCAGGCGGATATGACCGTTGGTGGTACGAATATCTGGGGCACGTCTGACCGATCTGCGACAGATGATGCCGGGAACACGGTGACCTTCAACGGTATCGAATCCATTGTCACTGGTGGCGGCGATGACGACTACCAAGGCGGCTATGTGCGCCATGAGATCAACAGCATTGACATGGGTTCGGGCGACGACCTGTTCAATCTCGCAACTTTTGACGGCATTAGCCTAGATATCGACGCAGGTGCGGGTGATGACACGGTTTGGATTGGCGGACGGATGGGCACCGGCTTTGCGGGGCTGATGAATGGCCATGTCGACGGCGGCGGCGGCGACGACGTGCTGGTGATGGAAGGCGAGTTGGATGATCTGACATTCTCGAAAACGCAGGTGACCGACGGTGTGAATACTGTGACATTCAGTGGCGTCGAGACGATCCGCTCTGGTCGTGGCGATGATACCTTTGAAAGTTACATTCACCGCGATGTCACCTCGATCCTGATGGGCGACGGTAATGACACCTATAACGGTCTGACGATGTTGGGTCAGAGGTTGCATATCGACGCTGGTAAGGGCGACGACCTTGTCCAGATCGGCGGCCACCCGGGGTCTGGCGGGACAGGCGTCTTCGATGGTCATGCCGATGGTGGCGCGGGCGTTGACACATTGCAGCTTGGCCTGATGGCACGTGGGGAGCATGGCGACGCCCTGAGCCTGACGATCAATGCCGATGGAACCAGCGGCACTGTTGGCTATCTGGACGGTGAAGCTGTTGAAGCCACATTTAGCAACTTTGAGACCTATGCTTTCTCGAGCAACCGGGCCAACCCGGTCAACAACCAATACGTTGACGCAACCGCCACAAGCGTTGGGCTGATGCTGGACACTGCGAACGGCAATGACATCGTCCTTGGCGGTAGCGGCGACGACACCATTCTGGGTGGTTCCGGCGATGACGCGCTTAATGGCGGCGCTGGCAATAACGTCATCGATGGTGGCGAAGGCGTTGATACGATTGAATTGGCCGGGTCGGTGGCGAACTATACGTTCGAGACTTTTTCGCATATCCGTATAGACGACACCGAGACCGGTCTGGGTGGCAACAACAAGGCGTCTAACTTTGAGCGTCTGGCCTTTGACGAGGGCGAGTTCGCCTGGCAGCGTGGCAACAACGCTAACAACAATCTGACGGCAAGTGACGACTCGGGCGCGATCATGGTTGGTCTGCATGGGTCGGACACGATGACCGGCGGTGACGGTGACGATGTGCTGATTGGCGACAACGGTGCCAACTTTACCTGGAAGAACGGCAATGACGTTCTAAACGGGGGCGCCGGTAACGACCTGTTGTTCGGCAATGGCGGCGATGACGCGCTTAACGGCGGCGCTGGCGATGACGCGCTTAATGGCGGCGCTGGCAATAACGTCATCGATGGTGGCGAAGGCGTTGATACGATTGAATTGGCCGGGTCGGTGGCGAACTATACGTTCGAGACTTTTTCGCATATCCGTATAGACGACACCGAGACCGGTCTGGGTGGCAACAACAAGGCGTCTAACTTTGAGCGTCTGGCCTTTGACGAGGGCGAGTTCGCCTGGCAGCGTGGCAACAACGCTAACAACAATCTGACGGCAAGTGACGACTCGGGCGCGATCATGGTTGGTCTGCATGGGTCGGACACGATGACCGGCGGTGACGGTGACGATGTGCTGATTGGCGACAACGGTGCTAACTTTACCTGGAAGAACGGCAATGACGTTCTGAACGGGGGCGCCGGTAACGACCTGTTGTTCGGCAATGGCGGCGATGACACGTTCGTCTTTGAGGACGGATTTGGCCATGACATCATTGGCGACTTTGAACACGGCGTTGATGTCATTAATGTTGCTGGTGTCACCAACTCGCGGGAAGCGCGCGTAGTGGAAGAGGATGGCAACACGATCATCAGCCTCGGTGATGAAAGCATTACGATCCAGGATTTCGACTTCTCCGAACATTATGGCACAATCAACGAGTTCCTTACAGGCGACAGTTTCGAATTCTAAGGTTCTGTGTGTACGATCTAAAAAGGGCGGCGGACAAACCTTCCGCCCTTTTTGTGCAGCTGCGCAAGGTCAGCTTAGATGAATGGATGGTAATTGGCTGATCATGGGCACGTTACCGTCGTTCGCCAGCGTTCAACTCGGGCTCCTACAAACAACATTATCCAAGCATGATCGATATGTTATGCCGCGCATCCGCGAGGCCGTTTGCCTTCCCGAAACGCGCGTGGAAGCATTAGGTGTAGATTGACGGGCGTGGCAAATGAGTAACAGTCGCTAAGGGCGGAAAGATGACATTCGCTGTGGGCGGCAAGCATGAAGCCAAAGGTTTTCATTAGCTTCACTTCGACCGAAAGTCATCAATGTGGTTTTGGTACCAAGAATAGGTGCTTTCGATCCCTTCCGGCAGCGCGATGCTCGCTGTCCAGCCCAGTCTGTGCAAGCGCTCGCTGTTCATCAGCTTTCGGGGCGTTCCGTCTGGTTTACTCTTATCGAACTCGATGTCACCTTCAAAGCCAATCACTTCACGAACGAGCTCTGCCAGTTCCCTGATGGATATGTCGGTGCCGAACCCCACGTTGATATGGGACAGCATCTCCTTGGTTTCTCGCTCGTAAGTTTCATTTGGAAGGTCCATAACGAAGAGGCTCGCCTCAGCCATGTCATCGACATGCAGGAATTCTCGAAGTGGTTTTCCCGTTCCCCAGATCACGACACTATTTAGGCCGTTGAGCTTTGCCTCATGAAACCTGCGGATCATCGCTGGCAGGACATGGCTTTTCTCCGGGTGAAAGTTATCCCCTGGGCCATAAAGGTTTGTTGGCATGACTGATCTGTAGTCACGGCCGTGCTGCCGATTAAAGCTTTCGCACAGCTTAATCCCAGCAATCTTGGCAATCGCGTACGGCTCGTTTGTCGGTTCGAGGACACCGGTAAGAAGTGCGCTTTCGGACATCGGTTGTTCGACATCACGTGGATAAATGCAGGATGACCCAAGAAAGAGCAGTTTTTGTACATTAGCTGCATGAGCTTGCCCGATCACGTTGGTTTGAATCAGCAAGTTGTCATAGATGAAATCGGCTGGGTATGTGTTATTCGCCATGATGCCGCCGACACGCGCGGCTGCGAGTATCACAGCGTCCGGACTTTCGGACTGCATGAACTCCCGCACCGCAGCTTGATCACACAGGTCGAGCTCACTGCTCGTCCTCGTAATGATCTCGTCGTTGCCGCGAGCTTCGAGTTTTCGCAGAATAGCTCCTCCGACCATTCCGCGATGACCCGCAAGAAAAATCCTCATCTGGTTATCCTTCCAGGCTGACTGAAAGCTCGAGACCATGAGACTTCAATAGCGCGTGTCTATGAGCTGCTCTCAGGTCATCGGCCACCATCTCTGCGCACATCTCCTGAGCGGTAATCTCGGGCTCCCAGCCAAGAACTTTCTTCGCCTTGGCAGGATTGCCCAAAAGTGTTTCGACTTCAGCAGGGCGGAAGTAGCGCGGGTCGATCCTCATGACCACATCGCCAGCCGTGAGCATCGGCGCCTTGTCTCCCGTAATTTTCGCAACAGTCGCGATCTCATCAACACCAGTGCCGCTGAACTCCAGATCGACGCCGAGCTCCGATGCAGTCCACTGGATGAAATCACGGACTGAATATTGTACGCCAGTTGCAATGACAAAGTCTTCGGGTCTGTCCTGCTGCAACATCATCCATTGCATTCGGACATAGTCTTTCGCATGGCCCCAGTCCCGCAAGCTATCGATGTTGCCCATGTAAAGGCAATCTTCCAAACCCATGGCAATATTTGCTAGGCCTCGGGTGATTTTACGGGTTACGAAAGTCTCGCCCCTGCGCGGACTTTCATGATTAAACAGGATGCCGTTGCAGGCGAACATGTCATAGGCTTCACGGTAGTTCACGCAGATCCAGTAGGCATACATCTTCGCGACCGCATATGGAGACCGCGGGTGAAAGGGTGTCGTCTCGGTCTGGGGTGTCTCTTGTACAAGCCCGTATAGTTCGGACGTGGAGGCTTGGTAGAAGCGCGTCTTTTTATCCAGGCCGAGAAAACGAACAGCTTCGAGTAGGCGCAGGGTTCCCATTGCGTCGACATCGGCTGTGTATTCAGGAGCTTCAAAACTCACTGCTACATGTGATTGAGCGCCAAGATTATAAATCTCGTCAGGCTGCACTTCGCTGATGATGCGGGTAAGGTTCGAAGAGTCTGTGAGGTCACCGTAGTGCAGGTGGAAACTGGAGTTGTCGTTGTGGGGGTCCTCATAGATGTGGTCGATACGACTTGTGTTGAAAGAAGACGCCCGCCGCTTGATCCCGTGAACTTCATAGCCTTTCTCGAGCAGAAGCTCTGCCAAGTAAGACCCATCTTGGCCCGTGATGCCTGTGATAATAGCTTTTTTCACTCTAACGATTCCTAAATTTTCCAATGATGGCTGCCAAAAAATTTGCCGGCGGAGCTGAATCATCATGCTCTTGAAAGTCAAGGCAGGTAGCCCTCACTCGCGCCGAGTTTGTGGAACAGTTGGCCTTTTCAGTAAAATACATCAGCATGTAGCGGATCTACGAAAGCGATTTGATAGAAGGCCTTGCGGTTTCTCAGAGTTTTCGCACCTCATGCCATCGCCCAGATCACGGCCCCGAAACAGGTCACGGCCCCGAAACAGGTCTTCTACATTTCGACATGTTGATAACATACATCTATCATCACCGCCAAGTGGATGATTTTGCCGATCTTCTCCGCGTGTTGGAGTACTCTAAGCTTGCGTTGAGTGTCGCGTTCGTCATGAATACTTCCTCCATCCCAAATCAGGGAAATTATAGGAAGTGTTCCGAGAGCCCGTGCATATCTACAATGGTAATTGTCTGATCATGGGCACCACACCGTCGTTCGCCAGCGTCCAACTCCCGCTCCCGCAACCAAATACATAGACTTAACAGTTGCTTATAAGCCGCCTTAACGGGCGGCTTTTTGCGTTCAAATCTTCCGGAAGCACTACGAAAGCAAGACGGTGCGAAGTGCTGTGTAGAGAGGCTTGGCGCTGGAGGCGGCAAGATCTTTAGGGGTAGTGCCAGTAATATAGATATTGCTCAGCACGAACGGACGCCCATGTTGATCAGGTTTTGACCGCTGATCCGATATAAATTGTTGACCCTGTAGCGGCCGGTTTCCATATACCATGCCCGAAGGGCAGGAGGGTAATGGTTGGCGATTATGCTGGACGCCTGATCAAACGACGCGGGAGATAAGGCGCGCCCATACGAGCTAGGCCCATGAAACCCGAAGGTTGTTGTCGGCGACACGCAGGCGTTGGACAGCCCTATGAACATTGTGCAGGTCGAAAAGCAGATGTTCCCGCGGATTTGCACTGGACGGTTTTCGCGGCGGAGTTGTTCTATTTGGCGTAGTCTGTCCCGTAAGAGCCCGCCGCGATCGTTGCCGACGATCAAAGGCGCAGATTGAAAGCTGACCTCAGTTTGTGCTTGACTTGTTTGGGGAAACGTTGTGGCGAATAGTGTTGCCGCCAGTATTGTAATTTTTCCAATTCGCGCCACTGGGCGGAAGCGTATCGTACGTTGAAAGACCCTCATGTTCCACTCCAAAATCGAGAGTGAGCTTTGATCATTCAGCACAGTATATATCTATTAATTACATGGCCTATCTGCTCACACTACTTTCGCAGCCTTGCTCTGAAAAAAGGGTCTCGAAGCTGGTGAATTTATCCAACGCTTCGTCCTTTCTATTGTCCGGAGACCCTGAGGCGTTTGCTACATGACCAAGCGTACTAAGAGCTCTAGCGCCAAGCCACGCCTCTTCCGAATGGTTTGGGTGTCCAAAGGTATATAATGGGGTCTATTACGCGTCCTCACCCGTTGTTTTGGTGAAGACTGGTTTGATTGGGGGGAATGCCTGACGTGACGGGGTGCATGTCACTCACGAGGCGGCCAACGTGCGGATGGATGCTTTGTGTCCGTGGGTAGACTAACAACATTTGCAGACATGCCCAAAAAGAAAAAAGTCAAACCTGAAGGTCTAGTCGCGAGTTTAGATGTCCTTACAGGGAGTTCAGAATTATCAGCTAAGGTACGACGTTACTTTACCGTTGGACCTGCCCGCCTGTTGGGGCACTGATAGGTGCCGAACATGCCGGTTATTTCAACAGCCCGTTTGGTTCTTGGGTGCGCCAAGCTGTGGCGTTATGTGGGCGATTGTAATCGCGCTTCTGTAGCCTGTTACGCTCCGCCGGCCGATTATTCCCTTAAAGTTGCTTTGCAACTTGTGAATTGCTGACCTTCGTAACCAATTGCTTGCCAGATCAAAACGTCAATTCCCATCAGCGCGATGAGCGGCTTAAAGGTCGTTGGGTTCTTGAGGTGGACTGCCGCCTGATCAATCTGGCATGGGAACGGGCGTGGATGTTTCCAAGGAGTGAGGTGATAAAAGGCAGCCGCCACGAAAGAAGCGATCATCATAGATGGACAGTCCGATGACCGCACCAAACTGGGTTTGGCCCGTGGCCCAGGCGATCAGGAGTATTATTCCAATCACCGCAAGTCTGACGTCTGCGACGTGCAAGTCCACAATACGTCTGCTGCGGGAATAAGTTGGGTAGGGGTCGGAATGGCTCGTGTGGCGAAGTTAGGATGAAAAATGGGTTTTGGGCATGTGCCGTGGCGTTAGGAGTTTTTTGAAACCGGTTTGACGCGTCCGGCGCAACTAATAGTACCTATATCAAAAGGGCTGTTTGATGCGTATGATACCTGCAAATACGGCTGGGTTCCAGGCTCTAGCCCCGATGGAGGCGTTTGCCGCAGGTTCCGTAACCGACACGCCACCCACAGGACGGTGACAACTGAAGCCTTCGCGGACGGGCTGGTCTTTGGTCTTGCGACCCAAGCGTGCGTGATACCACCACAATCGAGCAATGATGTTAACGCGATGATTAATGCGGTGCATGAACTGGCTTACGATTGCCGTTACGCCGATGCGCGGGCCGTGTTGAATCGTTGGGATGTGGGCGGCTGCATGGTACTGTCGTCCGGGACAGGCCAGTCCCGGACGACAAAATTCGCCAAACATGCCCAAACTCTGCTGTCTGCCGCTCCGGCAAACCAAACAGCAATTTGAGTGTCAGACAGGCCTGAATCGTGGCTTCGCTATAGGCTTGCTTCGTACTGGCCGGCCAGACGGAACAGCCTCCCACACCGCCTTAGAGCCGAACTGGATCGACTTCTACCCGCGCTGTTTCAAGGGAAGTTTATACTCTACCAAATTTCAGGTCTTGTACTTCGCGGGTGTCCAGCTGCTCATCAACGCTAGCTAGAACTCTGAATTCAAACAGTTAATTCTTGCTAGATGCGTGCTGTGCAACAAAGTCTTGGATACAAAATTTTCACTGGGTAAGATAAAGAGGCTGACCTGCTGAAGTGGCAGATCAGCCTTTGCTATCAAAATTTACACACTCACACTACCAGATAAGTATCACTATGATACTATATATTATTTTTATGCAACATATTTTTTTTGTGATATGCAAAGCGCAGTTGCATTAAACTTTTAAACGGAGAGTATATTTAAAATGAGTTCCCTGCTAAAGAATATTGCTCAACTGCAAATCCTTCTTGCGGAGATGGAGCTAGAGGTGGGTATCAGAGACATTGGCGCTATCGAAAAGTCTGTCCTGAGTTCTGTCGCTGACTTAGCTGGTGATGCAAGGTTAGTTAGTACAAAGGAAATTTTGGAGCATCCGTTGAACGACTTTTACTCTCGCCCATCTCTGTTTCGTGCGCTGAAAAATCTTGAGAGCTTGGGCCAAATCGCAAAGGGTGGCGAGAAGCGTGGCTTGTACACGCTTGTAGGCGTTGGTGAATGAATGGAGCAAAAGCTCTTCCCGGCGTGAAAGATGCTTTCCACAACTTCGTGTTGGTGAACATCCTCTACGTTGTTTCTTGCGCACTTACGCTTGGCTTTGTGTTTCCTCTCCAAAGCATGCTTTTGGGCTCCTCACTACTCGACATTGGCTTATTGTATTTGCCGCATGGCGTGAGGGTTTTGGCTTTCTATTTTTTTGGCTGGCAGGCGATCTTTTACTTACTACCGGCAAGCTACTTATTTTTAGCGCTTTCGAATTCTGCAGGTACTGATCTCGACATTATGACGCCAGTCGTGAGCATGATTGCGTGCTATTTGGGGTATAAAGCCGCCACATTTATACCACTCTTTAGAAATAGAGCGCTGTCGCCCGGTTTGTGGAAGTTTTTGATATTTTCCGGAGCGAGTTCTTCACTAGCGAACGGCATTGCGTTGAGTTTTTTGCAACATCAAGGCGCTGAACTCTTAAGTGTAATAGGGTACATGATTGGTGATGTATTCGGGCTTTGCGCCTGTTTTGTTATTCTGATGTATTTGTTCAGGTTTGCTAGACTGCTTGCCAAGGCGCACGATGCTTAATGTCACTTTGTCTAGTTCCATTGTTTGGTCGTGAATATCTGCTGCCCGACTGTATTTTTCTGCCTAACGATAAACATCTCAGCGCCCCTACTTATCTGGGATAAGCACACGCACTCGACTCCTGGAGCCAAAGACGCAACCGTCATGCATTAGTATCAAGTGTAGGTGTGCATGGCACAGTCTGGCCTAATGATGCCCCTGCATTGATGCCTACATTAAAGATTGATGCCTACATTAAAGTATGTGGCCTTATCATCTTGATCTAGGATGAATTGGTGCCGTTGGTGAAGCATTGCCTCATTAGCAGTGCGTTTTGGCCGATGAGGGTCGAAGTAGTCAGTTGCGTTTCGTTTTGCGAGTACTAGCGTATGATGCTCAGTAAGGGGGAACGCGTCCTTTATAGAAAGGCAAAGTTCGTGCTCAGTTGTGATACGCTGAGCGCATAGTTCACAGGAGACACATCCAGCCTCGCGGTTTCTGTAGCGGTCTCAGACAGAATTGGTCCTGCTTTTTGACCAGTATTTAGCCTAGTAAAGGTGCAACATGTTTTGAGGTCAGGCTCCTAAACTCATTAATTCTGGTTTGGCTGCTTAAGCCTAATCTGGGGGCAAGATGCCGGGGGACGAGTAAGATCTCTCAGTGCTATAATAGTCCAACCATTTGCGGATAATTGCCTTCATTTCGGAGCCCCTCTCTATGACAAGCCCGTGAACGCATTCGTGCTGAAGAGATCACCAAAACCGCTTGATCATGCGGTTGTCGATCAAGTGAACTTTGCCGTCCCTGCTTGGTCATCGCCTCCTTTAATATTCTAATGCAAAACTCCGCATCCATGCTGTTTTATGGCCGAAAACCTATAAAAAAAGACGGTTTAAAAATCGCCACTGCGTTGTGGGACGGACGCGATGACGAGGTGGGCGACGCTATTATGCGTCACCCTGCCAAAAGTCTGCACAGAGAGCTGGAGGTGCTTAATGCCGCCTTTGAGAATTTCGAGGATAGCCCCACACGTCCAGCGCGCTGCCTAAAACAAAGTTAAAGCCGGCCGGTTGTGACAGGGACACGTAGCGGCTAAACAACGCCGTCGCCATCAAAAAACGAGCAAACGCTAACAGCTATTTCATCCACATTTCTAGTCTCAAAGGCATGGGGCGTATGTACGATGAACTCATTGATATTCCCGCGTTTCTATTAGATTTTCAAAAAATTCTACACGGTGTAAGCATGACCTTGGTCCGTGTGACACAAATGGTTAGACCGCGCAAAGTAAGTATTGATCAGCACGAACGAACGCCCATGTTGATCAGGTTTTGACCGCTGATCCGATACATATTGTTTACCCTGTAGCGGCCGGTTTCCATATACCATTCCCGAAGGGCAGGGGGGTAATGGTCGGCGATTATGCTGGACGCCTGATCAAAAGTCGCGGGAGATAAGGCGCGCCCATGCGAGCTTGGACCATGAAACCCGAAGGTTGTTGTCGGCAACACGCAGGTGTTGGGCAGCCCTATGTACATTGTACAGGTCGAAAAGCAGATGTTCCCACGGATTTGGACTGGACGGCTTTCGCGGCTCAGTCGCGTCAGTTGGCGCAATCTTTCGAGCAAAAGGCCGCCGCGATCGTTGCCGACGATCAAGGGCTCAGATTGAAAGCTGACCTCAGTTTGTGCCTGGCTTGTTTGGGGAAACGTTGTGGCGAATAGTGTTGCCGCCAGCAGTGTAATTTTCCCAATTCGCGCCACTGGGCGAAAGCGTATCGTACGTTGAAAGACCCTCATGTTCCACTCCAAAATCGAGAGTGATCTTTGACCACTCAGCGCCCCCACGCTTGGGACGGGTTTGGCAGGGTGGGCGTTAAAGAGAGGTTATTTCGCAGTAAGAGATTTTTTACGATTAAAGAGGTGTTTTAGAGAAAGTTAACTCGAGGTTATGAATCATTTTACAAAAAACCCGCCAAAACAGGGTTTTCAGAAAGCGGTGAGTTGGACTGGTCGTATTGGTCGTCGAGATTGTGAACGTTGTGCCGCCACCGCAACCACCGCCAACCACCAGAAGGCTTAAAGCTGCCGCAGCTGGTGCGACGTTCGTGATTGCTTGATCGCCGAAGATCAAATCAAGGCATTGATCTGCGTTTGTGTTTTCAGGATCATCACAATCAATTTCCTGATTGGTTGTTTCAGCGGCGATTGCTTCCTAGGCGAAAGCTGCGTTGCTGAGGCACAAGACGGTGGATGCGGAGAGTGTGAAGGTGCGTAACTTTGACAACTTCTGGGATAATTTGGTTTCTGCCTATTGCACTAAAACAGTAAAAACCGTGGTTGGCGCAATTATGGTTACCTAGGTTCTTTGGATATTCAAAATTTCCATTTTGTTTGGTCTCTGACACGAGCTTCCAGAATTAAGATTTTAACGGATGAGGGACAGTTTGTGGTACCGGACGCCTTGCAGCAACGGCTTGACCCACATCTCTCCGGTAAAATTGGCTGCTGGAGCTATGGCAAAAAATCGCTTGTTTATCAGAGTGGTTTTCTCGCGGGTGCGGACGGGTTGTTGCATGACCTCGAGTAGCGCGGTGCAATCGCTGTGCTCCTTTCCAAAGCAAACCGCAAAACCCAGCGTCACTATGGCGTGGAGGTCTACAAGTGGCAGCACACGTTAGAGAATTGCCGCGCGAAGATCAAAGAATTCAGAGTGATAGTCGCAAGATAGTAGAAAAAGATTGCAGTTACGTCGCGTATTGGAGCCGCGTAGCCGCCATACGCACTCCTGCAAATCGTGAAAAAATCATCAAGATATACCCTTATGTCAACATTTATACTCTTTCGTATAGAAAATTTGTACTAAAGGGTATCATTTTGATTGTTCTCTTGTTAACTGAGATTCTTAGTAGGGCGAATACACAAATTCGCTAATGAAACGTTAAACTATGCGGCCACTTTAGTGGGTCCGTACATTGAGAGACTGCCCGATGAGCGACCAGGATTTTCATTCCTTCAAAGAAGGTGTCGTTATCGCGCCTTTTACGCGGAAAAAAGCACACTATGAGTTATGGGGTAAACGTACGCTAGATTTGGCTTTTGCTCTTGTTTTGCTCCCTATCTTGCTGCCGGTGATTGCGCTGCTTTGGCTTGTGGTGCGTTCCGGCGGATCTAGGGGTTTTTTCGGCCATCGCCGTGTAGGGCGAAATGGTAAGATCTTTTCGTGCTACAAGATCCAAACGATGGTTGCCGACGCAGAAGGCAGGCTTACAGCTTACTTGGAGAGCAATCCCCAGGCTGCACAAGAATGGGCGGACACTCAAAAGTTGACGAATGATCCCCGCATAACAAAAGTCGGTAAATTTTTACGCAAAACCAGTCTAGATGAGTTGCCGCAAATCTGGAACGTACTGGCGGGCGACATGAGCTTCGTTGGGCCACGCCCTGTTACGGCCGTGGAAATCGAGAGGTACGGGGTCCATCGGGATACGTACCTGGAACTTAAGCCGGGAATAACTGGCGTCTGGCAGGTTGAGGGGCGCAGTAGTGGCGACTATTTTGAGCGAGTACAGATGGATCGGAAATACGCCGCAACTATTGGCATTTTTTCGGACATATTACTTATCGCTAAAACAGTCACGGTCATGATCCAACCAACAGGTAGGTGACCTTCGCCAATAGAGCAGCAAGATAAATCTGTTCATAATAATTGCAGATCGTCCCAATTTAGGCACGCACACTGATACGACAAACAAAACTTGCCAACACTTGGCTTAACGATGGGGCGAACATGAAAAAGAGAGTAACAAAAGCAATCTTTCCTGTTGCTGGACTGGGAACTCGTTTTCTGCCAGCAACTAAGTCTGTCCCAAAGGAAATCATGACGCTGGTCGACCGACCGTTGATCCAATACGCGATTGACGAGGCACGCGCCGCCGGCATCAAGGAATTCATTTTTGTTACGTCGCGGGGCAAGGGTGCTCTCGAAGACTACTTTGATCACGCCCCCCAGTTAGAACAAGAGCTGCGGAAAAAGGGCAAAGATCAACTGCTACAAACGCTCAAAGATACCAACATGGACAGTGGGGCGATTGCTTATATTCGCCAGCACAAGGCTATGGGGTTGGGTCACGCCGTTTGGTGTGCTCGTCGTTTGGTCGGGAACGAGCCTTTTGCAGTTATCTTGCCGGATGACGTCATTGCAGCCGAAAAACCGTGTCTGCAGCAGATGGTCGAAGCGCACGAAGAAACGGGTGGCTGTATGGTTGCTGCGATGGAAGTGCCTCACGACAAAGCTTCGGCCTATGGTGTACTCGACATCAAAGAAGACATGGGCAACATGGTCTCAGTCAAAGGGATGGTTGAAAAACCGCCTGCAGACCAAGCACCGTCGAACCTGGCTGTGATTGGCCGCTATATTTTGACACCGAAAATTATGCAGAACCTCAACCAGATCAAAGCAGGTTCTGGTGGCGAGGTGCAGCTGACCGATGCGATTGCTCAAGAGATCGAGCATGAACGCGAAGTGTTCGGATATCGGTTCCGTGGCCAGCGGTTTGACTGCGGCTCTAAGGCTGGCTTCTTGCAAGCAACCGTTTCGTTTGGTCTTGCTCGCGAAGAGCTGCGCGATGAGTTTGGCCAATACCTTGACGAAATGGTGTCGATGCGCGCCGCTGTGGAATAGAGTAAACCCAATGACAAACATCCTTGTAACCGGTGGTGCAGGCTATATCGGTTCTCATGCATGCAAGGCGCTTGCTGCAGCTGGCTATACCCCCATCACATTTGATAATTTGGTAACTGGCTGGCAGGACGCGGTAAAGTTTGGCCCGTTCGAGCAAGGTGATCTTTTGGATCGCGCTGCGCTGGATCAGGTGTTCGCCGCCTATCAACCCGAGGCCGTTATGCACTTTGCTGCCCTTTCCCAAGTGGGCGAAAGCATGGTGCATCCAGGCAAATACTGGCGTAACAATGTCGTCGGTTCTTTGACCTTGATCGAAGCTGCCGTTGCTGCGGGCTGTAATCGGTTTGTCTTTAGCTCAACATGCGCGACCTATGGGGATCAGGACAACGTACTGCTTGACGAAAATTGCCCTCAAGATCCGATAAACGCGTATGGCGCGTCCAAACGCGCGATCGAGGACATCCTAGCCAACTATGCTGAGAGCGACGGTCTAGAGAGCGTTATTTTCCGTTATTTCAATGTCGCTGGTGCCGATCCTGACGGTGACGTCGGCGAGTTTCACCAACCGGAAACTCACCTCATCCCTCTTATGCTGGATGCGATTGATGGCAAGCGAGATGCCTTGACGATTTTTGGTACAGATTATGACACGCCAGATGGGACGTGCATCCGCGACTACGTCCATATCTGTGACTTGGTCGATGCGCATGTGCTGGGGATCAAGTGGCTCGAAGAGGGCAAAGGCAATCAGATTTTCAACCTCGGTACGGGAACAGGATTCTCGGTTCGAGAAGTTATCGATGCCTCGGCAAATGTGACCAACCGTGTCGTCCCCGTCGCAGAGGGTGGCCGGCGTCCGGGTGATTGCACCAAGCTGGTATCCGGCAGTGAACGCGCGAGCCGCGATCTCGGGTGGCAACCGTCGCGATCTGATATGAAGACGATGATAGCTGATGCATGGCGCTGGCATCAGTCGGGGCATTACGATCGCTAGCCGGAGCATTGACGACGCCCCGACATTGCCTGAGCTGCTGGACCAGATGCCGCCGGATGAGGACATCGGGAGCGTCACAGCAGATGAGCTCTAAGGTGCACGCAAGTGTCATGACGCCATTACAGCCTGAGACCCCCACGCAGTCATATCGCCGCGCAAATATGCAAATATGTGGCCGCCGAGTATAGCTGGTGGCAGGGCGCGAAATGAAGCGGCGCGCTCTTCAAAGTGCTAGAGGCGCGCCTTGTGGCGACGATCGAATGGATGTCACCGCCAAAGTCGCGTAGAGACAGGATTACATTGTGTGCCACCCTCCGGTCAGTGCCTCTCTGTGAGTGACTTTGATCGAAAGGTTGCGAAGATCCAAATCCGGGTGTTGTTCTCAAACGGTCTCACAGCTCTTGGCATCCCCCGTACTGTGGTCGTAGCCTGAATCCGTCCAAGGTAATGTGATGTCCGAACTAAAGCCGATTGGTGAAACAAAGTAGCTGACACCTATAATACTGAACGTTGAAAATGGGGGGGGCCGCATGACCTCCCATTAGGATTAATATGCCGGGGCAGTGCCGCTATCGATTGCGAATCACAGTGCAATTTCGGACCACGTTTGGCGCCCGTCACGGGTACGGGTTTCGTTCAGTTGTGTGCGGGCGTCGATCAGGTCCCCCATGACGATCATGCCCTGCGCCATGTAGGACCGCTCAAGATTGTTGTTTGCCGATACGCGAACTGGTGTTTCTTCCCTGCTGCTATTCCTACACTATTTGTGGACACCCACTGTATTTACTAAAAAAAACAAAAGGCCCCGCAATGCGAGGCCTTCCAGAACGCGCCGTGATGGCTGGATTAGTTTGTTGTGCTGGTCGTGCTGGTTGTGCTCCCGCCGCCCGCCGCCACGGCTGCTACGGCTGCGGCACCGAGGAGTGGTGCGACGAGCGGGACGAAGTTGGTGATTTGATCGCCGCCGAGGGGCAACAGCAAGCACTCAGCTTCGTCAGCGTTGTCTGGGTTATCGCAGTCTATTGCTTGTTCAATGGGGGGTTGACCCTCAACGACCAACTCTTGGGCAAAAGCCGGTGAGGTAACAAGAAGGGCAGCCAACGCGGAAATTACAATCGTTCGAAACATCGTGGGTTCTCCATAAAAATCTTGAGCCAGAGGATATCACACTAACTAGCCCAACGAAAGAGATGTCCTTCGTTGGCAATCAACAAATTGTATTACTTTGCCGCAGGTCAGTTCGCCTACTTTCGAGTCGCTATGGCAATGGTATTGCGTTATGATAAAAATAGCTAAACTTACGGTCAATAAGTATCAATTTTATGCAATTTACCCAACATGCGGACGGTGCAACAGGTGCCGCCCATACACAAAATGTAATTCCTCAGGACGAGGATGTCATCGACCTCGGATCTCTGCTTTCAACGCTTTGGCGCGGTAAGTATTGGATCGCGCTGGTCACGGCGATTGCGATATTAATCGGCGGATATTATTCTTACGCGGTCGCTGTCCCTAAATATCGCTCAACCGCGGTGGTAATTCTCGAGACAGACCAGCAGCAGTTGTTGGATCTTCAGTCGGTGGTTGGCGGGCTGTCAGGCGACACGTCCGAGGTGAATTCCGAAGTCGAAGTCCTGCGCGCGCGGTCATTGATGGGTAAGGTCGTGGATCTGCTCGATCTGGTCAATGATCCGGAATTCAACGACAACCTGAGGGAACCATCGGATCTTTACGCCTTGCAGGTAGGCATTAAGGACGTGTTTGGGTTAACCCCGCCAGTAGTTCCTTTGCACGATGAGGAACTAGCTAAGCGCACTCGTGATAGTGTTATATCGAAATTACTTGCTGTAATGACCGTGCGCAATGTACCGCAAAGCCTCGTGTTCCAGGTCACGGTAGAGACGGAAAGCGCACGCAAATCTGCGCTGATCGCGGATACTGTCGTAGAACTTTATATTCTCAACCAGATTGAGGTGAAGTTTGAGGCGACAGAAACGGCCACTCTTTGGCTGAGCGAACGGGTCGCCGAATTACAGGTAACCCTCGAAGGAGCAGAGGCGGAAGTGTCGAATTTCAGCGCCACGACTGACCTTGTGTCTGTCGAAGCGTTGCAAGCTTTAGAGCGTCAAATCAAGGAGTTGCGCGATCGCGTTGAATTGATGGCGATCAGTCGTGAGGCCTTGGTCAGTAAAGTCGATACGCTTGAGGTCGCTGAAACAAGTGCCGATCAGGCAGCTCTGGTCGATGATGCTCAGTTAATGCGCCTGCTGCCCCTTGTGCAAGACGACGAGAGTTTCCAGCAGGCGTTTGATAGCCGCCTTGCCTTGGTCAAGGCACGGCTTCAAGCAGATCTAGGCCGTTTGGATCAACAGCTCAGCGCGCTGCGGGCCTCTGAAAAGGCCCTTGTCACTGATTTGGAACAGCAAAGCGATGATCTGATCTCGCTCCAGCAGTTGACCCGAGAGGCCGAGGCGACCCGAGTTCTTTACCAATACTTTCTGACCAGATTTAACGAAACGTCGGCGCAGCAGGGCATCCAGCAGGCTGATAGCCGGATTCTGTCCGACGCAGTGGTGCCAGACGCACCTTCCGAGCCGCGTAAGTCCTTGATCCTCGCGATGTCGGGCATGCTTGGGTTGATGCTGGGCGTCGGCGCGATCTTGATGCGTGAGGCACGAAACAACGGGTTTCGGACAGCCGGCGATCTTGAGCGGGCGACGGGTTACACTGTCTTGGGCCAGATCCCTCTCATTCCGGCCAAGACGCGCCGCGATGTTCTCCGATACCTGACGGATAAACCCATGTCCGCCGCCGCGGAAGCCTATCGCAATATGCGCACCTCGCTGATGTTGTCCCATATCGACAATCCTCCCAAAGTGATCATGCTGACGTCGGCTGTGCCCGGCGAAGGCAAGACGACCAATTCAATTGCCTTGGCGCAAAACCTCTTGGGTCTCGGAAAGAAGGTTCTTCTGGTGGAGGGTGACATCCGCCGCAGGACGTTGAACGAGTATTTTGAGAATGTACCGGAGCACGGACTTGTATCCGTAATGAGTGGTGACAAAACCTTGTCGAACGCTGTGTTCCAAAGTGAAGGATTCGGCGCCGACATCCTAGCTGGCGGAAATGCGATCACGAATGCGGCTGATCTGTTCTCTTCGGAGGCGTTTAAGGTATTCATCGCTTCGGCCCGCGACACCTATGACGCCGTCATCATCGACACCCCACCGATCCTTGTCGTGCCCGACGCACGCATCATAGCCGAGCAAGCGGATGCAGTGATTTTCAACCTGCATTGGGACAAAACCTCAAAGTCTCAACTCGAAGAAAGCCTGCGCCTGTTCCACAACTCCGGTCAACGCATCACCGGACTGGCCTTGAGCAAGATCAGTGAGAAGGGAATGAATAGATATGGGTATGGGGGCAGGTATGGCGCGTATTCGGGGTACGGATCGACCTATTACGCGAATTGAGGCTTCGACCTACTTCGAGCGAAGCCCGTCAAGACTCTGCTCACGGAACCAATCGTAATTTTGCTTGATACCGTCTTTGATCGGTATCGCCGCAGCCCAACCATAACGGGACAGGCGGCTGATATTCATCAGCTTACATGGTGCTACGTCCGGTTTAGTGGCGTCATACTCAAATGCTCTGTGATGGCCGGTCACGTCCGCAAAAAATCCGTGCCAATTCGCAGATCATCAGGTCGCCCCCGGAGCCAAAATTGATGTGGCTTAGTGTTGGGTCGGTTTGGAGCTAATAAACATCGTCATCTGGATGCAGAACGTACCGTCGTCATATGAAGTTTGTCACCAAATCTGCTTGAGCAAAGGAGGCTCTAGGTTCGTTGAGTGATTGATTATACAATTTTTTGATGGCGCGTGCCGGCTCCGCCGCACAATAGAAGGGGTATAAATTTCATGATTTTGAATTCCTAAATCGAGATTAGTTCGCTAAATTCGCCGCGCTAAATATGGTAGGCAAGATCTGTGAAATGGCGCGGTTCCACCGGGTGATCGGCTGCTGGGCAACAAAGACCACATCGTTGGGGCGAAGTTCGAAATTGGTCATGAGCGAGAAATTCGCCGCATTGCGTGCATCGAGGTGCCAAGCGGTAATCGCGCCAAAATCACGAGGATCGTCAGAGGCGCGCAGCACGTAGATTTGTGACACGTCGCTCGTCTCATTGGCCAAACCACCCGCGTTATCGAAGACAGCGTCCGCCAGATTCGCTGTCGTTGCAAATGGCAGTGCAAAACGAACCTGGTTGCCGACTTCACCCGCCAAATAGACATAATCTCTCTTACCGGCGCCAAGTTCACGCCGCAGCTGATAGTTTTCGCGGGCTTCGTTTAATTGCCCCCGACGGATCGCGACTTCGGCTGTCAGTTCGTTCAAAGCCGCCGCACGGGCGGCCCGGCGGGCTTGGTTCAAAGTGATCTGCTGTTCGAAATAGGTCTGGGCTTGGTCGAGCTCAAAAGTGGTATCTACGAAGATGGCGTCGCCATCGAGGAGACGAATGTTCAACAGATCGGCACGTGCATAAAGTGTCGTGACCGGAATTTGATAGAGCGTGCCATCCCGGTAGATCCGCACGGTCGCAAGATCCTGATCAGGAACCGTAACGCTGCCCATGGTCGCCAAAGCGTCGCCAAGCAGGACAGGCTGCAAACCAATACGCAACACGCCTGGCTGTCCCACGGCGCCGCCTACGGACACACGGCGTGAATTGAATTCGGAGATCTCGAGGCTGAAGGTCGGGTCAAACTGGTTCTCGACGAGACGCTGGAACAGCGCATCCTCGGCCTCTTCAATCGTCAGGCCAGCGATACGCACGCGCCCGACGTTGGGAATATTGACCGAACCGTCGTCTTGAACAGTATAGCCCTGACGTGAGTTTTGCGCGGCCAGAAGGCCAGAGAGTTCTTCAACAGTGGACCCATTGCTGGGCGTCGACAGCAAGACAACATCGCCAACGCCGATGGTATAGGGTCCGGGTATTGCGGCGGGCGGTTCGCGCAGGATCAGGGTGTCGGGGCGTGTTGCAGGCTGAAAGGTCGGCGTGGGAAGTGCGCCAGCACCACGCTGCGTTGACCCCATACCTGCGGTTTGCGAAAAGATCGCTGGCAAGGTACGCGGCTGATACAGTGAGCGGTTCGCCTGCACCACGGTTTCAGCGGTTATGCGCACGACGCGAACATTCGTGCCATCGCCAATTCCGGCTTCTACATCTGCAGATCGATAAACCGTGTCACATCCTGACATGCCCACAATTGCTAGTGCTACGCAAATCTGTTTCAGCATTTAATACTCCTTCACCGGGGAACGGTACGGATCGAAACTTGTCCGACTTCGGGACCCGCCCATTGGCGAGACAATAGAATTGCACCTGAGGTTTGGTTCACCCAATAGAAATTAAGAAACTGTTGGTCAAGGCTACGACAGTTTTCGGTCATCAGGATTGTATTGGTTGGGCCGTCCAATAGCGTAATTTCTTTGACGCCTTCATTTTCGATTAGGCACCGATAGGTGCGGCTGATGGCGTTGTCGTTGCCGTCAAGGTAGGTATGAAAACGGTCAGACCACCCGCCTTGCATCCCGCCCACCAGCGCCAATGGCTGGCTAAGTTCAGACGCCAAAAGCCCCTCGCCGACGCCGCGCGTGCTGTGCAACATACCCGACTGCAAAATGATATGCGCGCCGTCCGCTGTCAGCCAATAGGCAAAGGCTGCATCTTGACGTTCCAGTAAAAGGTTCGCGCTGGTTTTTTGTTCGATAAAACCGACCTGGAGCGTTGGCGCTTTTGCACGCAATAGATGTAAAAATCGTGGCGAGAATTCTTTCTGCTGGCCACGAAAGGATTGCAGCGCCACCGAAGCCGGATCCGCGAAATCTGGGGCATTGCTACACGCGCCCAGGGCCAAACAGAGTGTCAACGCACGCCAAATCATCGGAACACCCGCCCCCAACCGTCGCTTAAGCTGTCCGCGCGGTAATCGCGCGTAACGCCGTATAAGCGGTTCGCCACATTCAAACGCGCACCACCGTCGCGCTGGACAGGCTTGATCGTGCGCGTCACCGTTTCACGCGAAGGTTCACCCGTGAACCACGAGTTCGGCACCGAGAACCGGATGCCTTTGTCAAACGACCCCTCGCCGAAATCATCAAACGACACATCCGTCAGGGTGAAATAGGCGCCAATCTTAAAGCCATTGTTGAATTCGCGATCCACGCCAAACGTCGCTCCCCAGTCGCCTGCAAGATAGCGACCCGCATCAACTTGCCCCACGAACCCGTTGCCAAAATCATAGTAGGCCGAGGCATGGCCGGTCACGACATCATAGTCTTGCAGGCCAAAGAGCATGTCAAAATCGCGCTGGACGACGTAGTTCAATTCGGCCCCAAGGGCGAGGTTGCTGTCCACGGGATACCAAAGGATTTCGCCGGAAACGCCTGCATACATATCCTCTAGGTAGCCCGCCGTAACACGCCCGAAATAATTGGGCGCGGGGCGGAACATGTACTCGGCTGTCAAGCGGTTGATCTCAAAATCAGATTCAATCGCGTAGAGGGCGGCATCGGAGCGGACCCTTTGAATGACAGAGTTCGACTGCCGCGTTGCATCGTCGATGGAACTATATAAAGGGTAGCGAAACACGCCGTCAAAGCTCAGCCCTGGAGACGGCTGATAGCCGATTGTCAGTTGCGGGCCCGCGTCAAAGCGCACGGGCTGATCAGGATCAAAGAACGAGAGCGCGGTGTAGCTGGTCAAGCCATAGGAGAACTTCGGGAATGCGCCATCTAGCTCGTCGCCACGGCCTATGTTGGTCGGGGCGTCAACAATCTGACTGCGGGCTTGTGACAACCACGCGCCGTCGTAATCGGTTTGCAACGTCTCCAGATCCGTGCGTCGCAGCGTGACTAGGCTGTTGGGAATGCCAAAGGGCTGCACTATGATTTCAAAGGTGCTGATCGAGGCAGGCAAGACATTCGCCATCACCCGTGCCGTGCGGCCAATCGCCTGCGCCTCGACGTCAAAGCGCCGGTTCTGAATGCGCACGATCGCCGTTGAACCCGCGGTCGAGAAGCCCTCAAGGGCGATGCCTTCGTTGTTCAGCAGCGACTTTAACAGTTCCTCTGCGCGCCCTTGGGTGGTTGGATCGTCCAGCCCCCAACTGGCAAGCACCGCGTCATTGCGTGGCGGAATCGGCAAAGGCGCTTCTTCGAGTCCGCCCGGGGAACGGCGCTCCGCGGGATCGAACGTATAGGAGTATTGCAGGCCAACCGTGGCGCCGCCAATGACAAAAGCCCGCAGTGCTCCACCGTTTGGGTAGGCGTAGTTCAGGCCAACATTGAACGGGGAATCGATGTCGATAATGCCACGCCCGACTTCGTTTTCATGAGCATCGCTGGAATACTCCAACTGGAAGCTTAGGCGGTCAGTGGCTTGGTATTCGATACCGCCGAAAAACGCCGCGTCGCCACGGAACCAGGAGCCGAAGTCAAGTTGACCCGTAGCGGCGATACCACCGGAACTGGCATTGGGCCTGTCAGCAAAGTGGTCCGAAAGGATGGCGAGCGGATTGTCGAATGCTCCGCGCTGCGCCATGCGACCCCAGCCAATTCCGCCCGTTGCGATGAACCTCTCACCGAAGTGCTTTGTCGCGACGATGTACTCACTTGATAAAATGCCCGTGCCGCCAAAGTCACGAAGCCCGAACGCCACCGCAGGCCGGTCCTCGGTCTCATCGAAAATCTGATAATTAAGGTCAAAACTACGGTCAAAGAGGTCGGGATTACCAATTTCACGGGTCCCGAAATACCCCCTATTAATACTGTACCTAAAGACGCCAAACACACGGGGGAGCACTTGGAACGTCATCGTGTTCCGCGAGATATCCCCAAACCGATTCGTCGTCAGCGCGACATGACCGTCGTCTAGAACCTCGGCTGTGGGCATGTCGATCAGGCCGGGCGTGCCGAGGGTCGAAAGGGTATTCGCATAAGCAGCTGGACACGCAAACGCCAAACTAGATATCGCAAGTAATGGCGCAAAAAAACGAGTCATGACCGTCCCAGTTAATATAGGGTAGCCTTTAGTCGCCCTTGAAAGAACCTGCAACTTTTGCAAGTCTCAAAACACCTGTTTATGAGCGCGGTCGTTGCGGCTTTGCATCAGATATGACGCTGGGAGTTTCATGTTTAAAAGCTTTTTCAAACAGCAACGATCAAGGACGCAAATGCCTCCGATCGCGCCGAGACAGAACCTTCGTATCATTGGCGATATCCACGGACGGGCCGATCTGATGGACAAAGCCCTGAATGCGGCTTCGAATGCTCAGACCATCCTCGTTGGCGATTACGTCGATCGTGGCGAAAACAGCGCAGCAGTCCTGCGCCACCTGTGCGACCGCGCCGATCTGATCTGCCTGATGGGCAACCATGAAGATATGCTTCTGCGGTTCCTCGATGACCCGACCCAGCACGGCGCACGCTGGCTTCGTTACGGCGGGCTTCAAACGCTAGCGAGTTTCGGCGTCGCGGGGGCATCCGAGACAAGCTCTACCAAATCACTGGAGATCGCGCGGGATCAGTTGGAAACCGCCATGGGAGTGGAGCTGCTTCAGTGGCTCCGCTCCCTGCCTTCAGTCTGGCAGTCAGGCAATGTCGGCGTCGTTCACGCTGGGGCTGATCCGGCGACGGCATTGCAAGATCAGGACCTGCAAACACTGCGCTGGGGCCATCCGGATTTTGCCACAACAGACCGTATCGACGGAACCTGGGTAGTCCACGGACACACTATCGTCGAACAGCCATTGATCCGCGGCGGCACCATTAACGTTGACACCGGCGCATATGCGACTGGCCGGCTCAGCCAAGCACTGATCACTCAAGGCGGCGTGTCCTTCGAGACATTTATTTGAAACATGAAGTCCCCGTCGGAATCACTCCGCTCTGGGCACTGTCAGGGTGAATTAGGCTGATAGAGGCTGGGCGGTTTTGCAGCTTCTTTTTATGAATAAAAGCAACCCTCTCAGGTACTTTCATAGCAGCCGGAAAATCATCTTTCTTGCCGCGATGATGTACGTCCGTTGCCCACTTTTATCGTAAAACGTTGAAGATCTACTGCACGAGTGCGGTATCGATATCAGCTACAAAACTGTGTGCTGTTGGTGGCATAGGTTTGGCCCAATGTTCGCGGCTGAGCTGGGGTTGTGATCTCGGTTCGATAGGGTCCCTGACGATTCTGAGCGTAGGATCGGACTGGATCGGGTTTGCGCCTCTGAATCCAAGACAAAGATTTAGCTCTGAAACCTCAAGGTGATCCAACAGTAACGTAACACCGTAGTTTATACGATGCTTCTGAACTCCCTGTCAGGACATCTAAACTTTGCGGCTGGACCTTCGGGTCTGGCCTTTTTCTTTTTGAAGCGTCCGCAAATCGTGTTGGGCTGACGATGAACACAAAGCAGCGGCCTCATTCGTGATTTGCGCCCTGTCGCATCACGCATTGTTTCCCCAATGAAAACAGTCGCTTGGAAAGTGATAGTTTAGGGCGCGTAACAGGCCCAATTGCATCCATTTAGATACTTAACCTATTCGAAGGAGTCTTGGCTTAGGGCGGGAGTGCTGTTTTATTCTCTGACCAAGAGGAGAAAGCGCGCACAAGCTCATTAGGAGGCAAAAATGTCCGATTATACGATAAGGTTATATCCATTATCTCAAATGCCCGGCGTTGCAAGCAGTGGCTTAATGGGCGCGTATGATACTGGCGGGACAGCAACTTTTTCAGACGACGGAGTTTCCGTCACAATTACTGATGACGATAGTGTTTTCGAAGATTTTGGAGGTCAGAATTTCGCAGAGACTGGGGCGAATGCGGTCTTGACCGATGCGGTTACATTGGATGGGACTACTTACTCCGCAGGGACTCAAATCAATGCCATCGGCCAAGTTGAAGTTATAAACGACACATCAGGTGACGCAGGGTTTGCACAGCTTGTTGGCTTTGGAGGCTCCGCCCTCGGTGCAATATATTTAGCCTACCCATTCCCTGTCTCGGATGGGGATAGTTTAACTTTTATTGCGACGGACAATAACAATAGGGTATCGCCAGACAAGTTCGGCGATACCCAAGGCTACGCCTATTCCGAATTTGACGGAGCGCCGGACCAAGGCAGCTCGCAACCGCCCCTGGTTAGCACCCCACCAGTACCAGACGGCAGCCACTCTACGACCGAAATAATTGTAAGCGGAGCCGACGTTGCAAAAAGTCCAGTCGTAAACGCCAATTCTTCTGCTGGCTATCAAGGCCAAGGCCAAATCACTGTTAATGCGCAGAGTGTTTTCCAAGATGACGACATCGTTGTCCTGAAGGTCAACCAGGTCGATGCCAATGGCGAGATCAGTCCGACGAGCAATACGGGTCTGGCTGATGTGACCGTCTATGATAGCTACGCAGACTACTTGGCTGGCACGGTAAAATATAACTATGCGCCTCAAAACCCTGGTCAAACCGCAAATGTTCAAACCAGTCTCAGTGGTTTGGGCGACGGTTATGTGAACTTTACGTCCGCAAATATCATGCAACCGCAGAACGGCGGTCCGAGCTTCGACCAACTTTTTGTAGCGCCCAATAGTGGAATTGGAACTTCTGGCTCTGGTACATTTTCCACCAAGGAACAGTTCGATTTCAACTCTGACGGGGATTTTGATGACTTTCTGGAGGACGGAAACACGAATTTCCTCGTGGGCAACTATGCAAGTCCGCCAGTCTGCTTCACCCGTGGCACCCTGATCAAGACCAATCAAGGCGAGCGCCCGATTGAAGAGCTTGCTGCTGGCGACATGGTACTGACGATGGACCACGGGTATCAGCCCATACGCTGGATCGGGTCGTCCAAACGAGCAGCTACAGGCGATCTTGCCCCCATCCTGATCCGCAAGGGTGCTCTCGGGAATGACCGTGACCTACGTGTCAGCCCACAGCACCGTATGCTCCTGCAAGGCTGGCAGGCAGAGATGCTCTTTGGTGAACTTGAAGTGCTGGCCACAGCCAAGTCTCTGGTGAATGACCACTCTATCCTGCGTGACGAAGGGGGGGACGTGGAGTATTTCCACATGCTGTTTGATACCCACGAGATTATCTACGCTCAAGGCTGCGCTTCTGAGAGCTTCCACCCGGGCCAACAGGGCTGGACAGCCTTGGATCAAGCCACACGGGATGAGATCCTCACGCTCTTCCCACAGCTTGCTGACGGCACCCTCAACGACTACGGCCCCGCCGCCCGCATGAGCCTCAAGCATAAAGAGGGCAAGCTGCTTGGCGCGTATATGGCTGGGAGCTGTTAGCGTTTAGCCTGAAATTGATGAGACGTCTCAGTTTGCTCAGGCCTCGTCTATGCCAGTTTTGATCGATTCTTAATCCATGCGGTGATGCAGCATCTTCACCAAGTTCAAGCGCCTCGGCTTGCATTTGAAGGATGAAGAGACCGTCATCAGTCGCGAAGCCGCCTTGCAACATCTGGGTGCGGGATGCTGGGCCGTCATCACTGCTGCTTTGGATCCGTTGTGTGATCCTCACGAGCACATAACGCGGTTGAAAGATAGCCGTCGTTAGGCGTGCTTGGCGTTTGTATTTCTTGGTCTATCCAGCCTCAACTTTACAGACAGTAAGCAGCATATTTTTCGCGAAAAGGAATCATCGGTTTCTGGCCGTGGATTGCCCCTTGAGATCTGTAATTCGCAACCAGCGTTCGGCACTACGACTGGGCTTTCCAGATGTTAAGAAGTTGTTTTCTTGTGTAGAAAGTATCGTCAGGGGAATTTTCTTGCCTAACGTCTCGTTTTTCACTACCAATTAGTGGAAACGTTTCCATTGGGAGGTGGGAGTTGGTTCAATCGGCCACAATAAAAGACGTCGCACAACGTGCGGGTTGCGGTGTAGCTACTGTAAGCCGGGTGCTGAACCAGACGGGCCCTGCCAGCCCCAAGATGCGCGAAAAGGTCATGGTGGCGGTAAAAGAGCTTGATTTTCACTTCAGTGAGGTCGGCCGATCTCTGCAAAGCAGCACAACCCGCACGATCGGTTGCGTGGTGCCATCCATCGAAAACCCTGTGTACGCCGATGCGGTGCAAGGCGCACAAGAGGTGTGTCTCGATGCTGGCTATCAAATGCTGTTGATCTGCACGAACTACAACGCCGAGATGGAAACCCATGCTATTCGGACGCTCATCTCTAAACAAGTCGATGGAATTATTCTGACCGTTGGTGATGTTAACAATAGTGAAGGGCTGGATTTGCTACGATCGCGGAAGGTGCCCTATAGCTTGCTGTACAACACGGCTCCCGAAGGACAAAACAGCTGGGCGGTGGATGACCATGCAGCGGCCGCAAAAGTGGCGAGCGTCTTTCATGATAACAAACACAAACACACAGGCTTCCTCGGGCTGGATTTTCTGAGTTCGGATCGTGCACGCCAGCGTTTCGAGGGCTTTGCCGAAGGCTGTGCCTCTCACAACATGACGCCGCCTGCTTTGCTTGAAGTCGATGACGACGTTGACGATCTGACGCTCCGACTGGAGGCTTTTCTAAAGCAGCATCCGAACATTACAGGCATCTTTGCATCAAACGACTATCGCGCCTTGGCGACCATTCGCAGCGCGCGCCAGTTGTCGATTGATGTGCCGCGCGATTTGTCGATCATCGGTTTTGACGGGATCAAAGTAGGTCAGATGATTGATCCGACCTTGGCGACGATTGCCACCGAACCACGCGCATTGGGGGCCGGGGCAAGTAAGACGATCCTGTCCATGATCGACGGTTCCACGCCGCCGGAACTCCCGAGTAAGGACCAAACATTCAGTTTCCGCGACGGGGGCAGTCTCACGCCTTTGGTTGCCGAAAGCGAAGACGACGGAAAGGTTGCAGCCTTTCCGTCGTCAAATGACCAAACCCACAGACAAGCAAAAATCCAACAGGAGAGATCACAATGAAATATAAACTTGGCGCAGCCCTTATTACAATAACGTTTGCCGCACCTGCATTTGCTGAAGATGCAGTGTGTTACAACTGTCCACCGCAATGGGCTGATTGGGGCTCAATGTTGGAAGCGATTGACGAAAACCTCGATATTCAGATGCCGCATGACAACAAGAACTCTGGCCAGACGCTCAGCCAGCTTTTGGCAGAGCGTGACAACCCGATCGCTGACGTTGCTTATTATGGTGTGACGACTGGTATCAAAGCCGGCAATGAGGGTGTTGCAACACCGTATTTCCCTGCGGGGTTTGATGAAATTCCTGATGGCCTGAAAGACCCAGAGGGCCGCTGGTTTGCGATCCACTATGGCACACTTGGGTTTTTTGTGAATGTCGACGCCCTTGGTGGCGCAGAAGTGCCACAGTGCTTCGCTGATCTGAAGGACCCGCAGTATCGAGGCATGGTCGGATATCTTGATCCGTCGTCGGCATTTGTTGGCTACGCGGGCGCGGTTGCCGTCAATCTCGCCTTCGGGGGCGATCTGGGCAACTTCGATCCAGCGATCAACTACTTTAACGAGTTGGCTGAAAACTCACCCATCGTTCCCAAGCAAACATCTTATGCACGCGTGGTATCCGGCGAAATTCCGATCTTGTTCGATTATGATTTCAACGCCTATCGCGGCAAGTACGAAGAAGACGGCAACTTTGAATTCGTGCTTCCGTGCGAAGGGTCGGTGCGCGTTCCTTACGTGATGAGCCTGGTGAACAACGGACCAAACCCAGAACTGGGAAAGCGGGTTCTCGATTTCATTCTGTCCGACGAAGGTCAGGCGATCTGGACGAATGCCTATTTGCAGCCAGCCCGCCCTGTTGAGCTGCCTGCTAAGGTGGCCGATAAATTCTTGCCCGCGAGCGATTACGAACGCGCCGTTGCTGTGGACTATGCCGTGATGGAGCAAGCGCAGGCTGGGTTCGGCGAACGCTATTTGGCCGAAGTCGACTAACTCAACCCTCAAAACTGTGGGGTCGTGTTCTCGGACGCGACCCCCGAGGATTTCTTATGACAAATCGGACCTTTGTACTGGCGTGTCTCACGCCACTGTTCATCTTTTCTCTGCTGTTTTTGGCATTGCCGCTTGGGCGGTTGTTTCTTGCATCGGGCGAAGGGGACGCAGGCTGGGCAGTCTATCTCGACATCGTACGCAAACCGCGATACCTGAACACGCTCGTTCTGACAGTGCTTGTGTCGGCTGCGACCACCATTGCGGCCCTGTCGGTATCGACCACGGCAGGCATGTTTCTTGTGCGCAACCAATTTCGGGGCCGTGGAACCGTGCTGTCGGTGCTCACTCTGCCGTTGGCGTTTCCCGGCGTTGTGATCGGCTTTCTGATCATCCTGTTGGGCGGTCGTCAGGGATTGGTGAACCAACTGACCCCGGGCCATGTGGTCTTCGCCTATTCCGCAATTGGTTTGTTCTTGGGGTATCTATATTTTTCGATCCCGCGTGTCCTGTTGACCGTCATGGCCGCTGCTGAAAAGCTTGATCCATCGCTCGAGGAAGCGGCTCGGACCATGGGCGCATCCCCTTACCGCGTCGTGATGGACGTTATTATTCCCGGATTAATGCCGTCGTTGATTGCCTCTGGTGCGATTGCCTTTGCGACCGCCATGGGTGCCTTTGGCACTGCCTTCACGCTGGCGACGAACATCGATGTTATTCCGATGGTGATCTACACCGAATTCACCTTGTCAGCCAACATTGCCATGGCTGCGGCCCTATCAATTGTGCTGGGCATCGTCACATGGATCTTGCTGCTGATCGCGCGGTCCTTGTCAGGTTCAACCGTGGCCGGAGGAGGCTGACATGTTAAAATCCAAAACAAAAATGTTGCAATTGGCGGTCACGCTGCTTGCCTGCGCGTTTCTGTTCGTTCCTATCGTCATGTCGGTTTTGGCCGGGCTGACCGCGAACTACTTTCAGGGCGTTTCATCCGGTTTGACCCTGAGATGGGTGTTCGAAGTCTGGGAGCTCTACGCAAACAGCATTTTCCTCTCTATGGGGATCGCCTTTGCCTGCCTGATCTGCACGGTGATCATCGGCGTGCCTGCGGCCTATGGTTTAGCACGCCACCCCGGCTGGATGTCCCGCATGTTGGAAGAATTCATTTCTCTGCCGCTCGCGATCCCAGGCTTGGCGCTCGCCTTGGCATTGCTGCAACTTTACGGGTCGATGCAGGGATTTCGCGCGTCATGGACGTTTATCCTTGTGGGGCACGTTCTCTACACGCTCCCGTTCATGGTACGGTCCATTCTGGCCGTACTGGCATCCATGGACCTCAAGACGCTTGAGGAAGGGGCTGCCTCACTCGGCGCATCGCCATGGCAACGGTTTCGTGACATCGTCGTGCCCAATGCAATGCCGGGTATTCTTGCGGGTGCTCTCACGGTGGTCACGCTGTCCATCGGTGAATTCAACCTGACGTGGATGCTCCATACGCCTTACCTCAAGACACTGCCTGTTGGACTTGCCGACAGCTACGCGTCAATGCGGCTCGAGATCGCTTCGGCCTACACACTCGTCTTTTTCATACTGATCGTTCCGCTTTTGATGGCCATGCAATGGGCCTCGGCGCGCGCACAAAGGATTGCACAATGACCCTACGATTGACCCACACCGCCAAGACCTATCCCGATGGGACAAAGGCGCTTTTGCCCACCGAATTATCCGTTGGCAAAGGGGAGATTGTATCGCTCCTCGGCCCATCAGGCTGTGGCAAAACCACGTTGCTGCGCATCATCGCGGGGCTTGAGACGCCGGATGCCGGCAGCGATATCTGGTTTGACGATGACAACGTTACGGCGCTCGCTGTCGAGGATCGTCAGGTCGGGATGGTGTTTCAATCCTACGCCTTGTTCCCGAACATGTCTGTGCGGGCCAACATCGGCTACGGACTGAAAATGCAAAAGTTGCCCAAGGCCGAGATCGATGCCCGCGTGACTGAAGTGCTGGAAATGTGCCAGCTTCAGCCCTTTGCGAGCCGTGCGATTACCGCATTGTCCGGTGGCCAACGCCAGCGCGTGGCGCTTGCGCGGGCGATTGCACCGCGGCCCCGGTTGTTGCTTCTGGATGAGCCGTTGTCAGCGCTAGACGCGTCCTTGCGAGAAAGCCTGCGCGATGAGTTGGCCATACTATTGCGAGAATTCGACATCACCGCGATCTTTGTGACCCACGACCAGGATGAGGCAATGGCGATCGCGGACCGCGTCGCTGTCATGTCAAATGGTCGCGTTGTGCAAAGCGGTTCGCCAGAAGAATTGTACCGTAACCCGACATCTTCCTTTGTTGCGGGCTTTGTTGGCAACGCAATGGCTCTATCCGGTAGGGCAGATGGCACCACTCTGCATTTGGAAGGCGGCACCCTGACCTTGCCATCGGATGGCGCCGGGCAAACGGTTTACGTGCGCGCAGAAGATGTCCGGATCGAAGAAAGCGGTCCGCTGCGCGGCAAAGTTGAAGCCGTGACGTTTTTGGGGACGCACTACCGTGTTGTCATATCTGGCGTTACATCCGGCGCGATCGCGTCGATCCACTCAGGTCAAATTGCGCCCAAGGTGGGAGACATTGTTAACATGTCAATCAATCCTGAAGCCCTGATGCTGTTGCCGACTGAGGCAGACGGCGCATGACGCGCATAATTCAGATCTCCGATCCACATATCGTCCCGCATGGTCAGCTGGCCTATGGTCAAGTCGATACAGCTGAGGCCCTCACCAACTGCGTTGAAACGATCAACGCCAGCCTGCCCCAGATCGGGCCAATTGATATGGTCATTGTCGCAGGAGATCTGACCGATTTCGGCACAGAAGAAGAATATCAGCGCTTTCGTAAACTCATGGAGCCGCTCAATCTGCCGTATCGTGCCGTTCCAGGAAATCATGATGATGTAGCAGTGATGCGGACCAGCTTCTCCGATCAGCCGTGGATGCCCGTCGAAGGTCCGATTAACTGGATCGAAGATTTTGACGATCTTGTGGTGATCGGTTTGGATAGCAGTGTTGAGGGCAAAGCCCATGGCCACCTTAGCGATGCCACTTTGTCATTCTTATCCACGTCGCTCGATGTGCAAGACGGTAAACCGACGATCGTAACCATACATCACCCCCCCGTTTTGACCGGCATTGAGAAAATGGACATCCAGAACTTGCGAGAGAGCACGCAACTGCAAGCGATCTTGTCTGGATACAAAGGCGAGCTGCGTCTCACCTGCGGGCATATCCACCGCAATATCGTGGCACCCTTTGGCGGCGTGATTTGCCAGATCTCCCCCGGTGTCTCCCATGCAGTGACCATGGATCTGCGGACGGGCGCGCCCAATTGCCTGACCAAAGAGCCGGGCGGTTTTTTGTTGCACGAAATGCGCGACGGCATCATGAGCCATCACATCCCGGTCGGACAATTTCCTGGCCCTTTCCTGTTCTATCCTGAAAAATAACTGATGGATGACACCAGCATCATCCTGTTTGCTCTGCACGCTGCAGGGGCCGCAGCCCTCCTGATCTGGTCAGTGCGGCTTCTGCGGACAGGGGTCGAGCGCGCGTTTTCGGTTCAACTGCGTACTTTTTTGCGCCGCTCCAATGCAAACAGGGTGCAGGCCATGATCAGCGGCGCCTTGGCGGCCCTTTGTCTGCAAAGCGCAACGGCCGTCGCTGTCTTGGTGTCGAACTTCGCGACCAAAGGGGGCGTTGGTTTGCTTGCCGGTATGGCGATCTTGCTGGGGGCTGATATCGGCTCGGCTATCGTATCGCAGATATTGTTGGTCCGTCAGGACTTTCTGATCCCGTTGCTGTTGCTGATTGGCGTCTTCTTGTTTTTGCGCAGTGCGCGCAATGAAGCCCGGCAATTTGGGCGCATGTTGATTGGGGTGGGGTTGATCTTCGTCTCGCTCGATATGATCCGTGCGGCCACCGGCCCCCTCATTGGCAGCGCAGAAACCTCCATCGTGATGAGCTACCTGGCCAACGATCTTGTGACATCCTTCATTATTGGCGCGTTGTTTGCATGGGCCGTGCATTCGTCAGTGGCCGCCGTATTGTTCTTTGTCACCCTCACAGCACAAGGTCTTTTGCCGCCCAGCGGTACGGCGGCGATGGTGTTGGGCGCTAACGCGGGCGGCGCCGTCTTGGCTTACGTACTCACACTTGGCGCTCCGTTGACCGCACGCCGCATGGTCGTTGCCAATGTGGTGCTGCGTGGTGGCGGCGCAGTGGTGGTTCTTGTGGCGTTGTCGCAAAACCAGAGTGATCTGAGCTGGCTCGGCGCTGATGCGTCCCGTCAGATCATAAACCTGCACCTGGCTTTCAACGTCGGGCTCGCAATCGTTTGTCTTCCCGTCCTCGGCGGGATCGCTTCTGCCACGATCGCGTTGACGCCGGAGCGTGACGACGCAAGCCCGCTCATGCAAAGCTCGGCCCTTGATCCGGCAACTTTGGGCCAGCCGGCGCGTGCCTTGTCTTGCGCTGCGCGTGAGATCTTGAAGATGGGCGAAGAGACGGAAACCATGCTGCGAACCTCCATCGCCCTATTCGACGTTTGGGATGCTCCCACAGCCAAGGCGATCACACAGAAAGCGGACCATGTCGGCACGCTACACACGGACATCAAAAGTTTCCTCGCACAGCTCGACCACGAACACCTGTCAGAAGTCCAACGAGACAAAGCAGGAGAGTTGGCATCCATTGCGCTCAATCTTGAAACCGCAGCGGCGGCCATCTCGCGCGGTCTTGTGGCGCAAGCCGGTGAGATTCAGGCCGAAGGTTTAGCATTTTCAGAAAGCGGTTGGTCCGATCTGATGGATTTTCATGACAGGGTCCTCAGCAATTCTCAGCTTGCGCTGAGCGTCTTGATGACGGGCGCACCGGACGCGGCCCGCCAGTTATTGCGCGCAAAAGACAAAGTGCGAAAGGCCGAAGCCAAGCTGCAAGAACGCCATCTTGCGAGGTTGCGCGATAGCATCTCTGCCAGTTTTGAAACGAGCAGGATTCACCAAGACGTTCTGCGCACGCTCAAGAGTATCAATGCCGCATTTGCCACGATTGGTCAGCCGATTGCGGCGCGATCCGGTGACCTTTTAACGTCTCGTTTGTCTACCAAATCAAAGGCAAGCACCGCATAGACCGCGCCGCTGTGGGACAAATTGAAAGCCAATACTGCAATGCAATCCGTCCAAGACATTTTTGACCGTTACCAATCCGTCCGGTCGCGCTTACCAGAAGCCACGTTCGCGCAGTGTACCAAGACGATCGGGTCTCCTATGGATATTGCGGATGACGTGGATGCGTACGTCTTCGACGCGTTCGGGGTTTTGAATGTCGGCGAAACACCAATCCCCGGTGCGGCGGCGCGTCTGGATATGTTGCGCGCGCGGGGGTGTGCTATTCGGGTCTTGTCCAACGCAGCAAGTTACAACCACCAAGGAGCCGTGGGGAAATTTCAAAATCTTGGGATTAAAGTCACCAGCGACGAGATTATCACCAGTCGGGATGCAACACTCGCAGATCTGGACAATCGGACATGGGGCTGTATCTCGGCCACGGCGGATGATTTATCCGATATCCCGTCAAAGACGCTCAGGTTGGGAGATGATCCAAGCCTATACGCACAGGCAGATGGGTTCTTGTTCTTGTCTTCTACAGGGTGGTCGCCGTCTCGCCAGGCGCTGCTCAGCAAAGCTCTGAAGGCTCGCCCACGACTCGTCGTGATCGCAAATGCAGACCTTGCCGCACCCCGCGAAACTGCGTTTTCCCAAGAACCAGGGTATTTCGGCCATCTTTTGTTAGATCAAGCGGAAGGAGACGTCCGGTTTTTCGGTAAGCCGTTTGGAGAGGTTTATGCGCTTGCCGAAGCGGGCCTTGGCGGAATCGCACCATCACGGATCGCTATGGTTGGCGACACATTGCACACCGATATTATTGGCGGTGCTGCACGTGGATGGAGCACCGTCCTTGTCACTCAAGATGGCATGTTCGCGGGCCATGACGTGCGTCACTTTTGTCATGCATCGGGGATTAACCCCGATTGGTGTGTAAAGCGTATTTGAATGCGATGCGTCCGCAAGTGCCCGTTTCAAGTTGTCAAATTTGAAGCTTAATTTTTTGCCAAGCCACGGGGAAACGCAAGAAAATCTCATGTGGAACAACGGAGCAATTTCAGTTTACTGAAAATCCGGTCTAGAGCTCTGTAACCAGTTGCTAACCTTTACAGTTTTGATCTCCGTTTCATCCCGCAACTTGATCCTTGAGCATGCCATGTCCGGTGTTGCTCGTATGAATGACCGGTTGTTCCGCCGCGCAGCGGCTTAGAGATTTACGCTGTTGCGGCAATTTCCGTGCTGCGTGCGCGCGCAGCACAAAATTTACAGGTCCACTCTGGGCTCAAAGCTGACCTTAGCTGCGCATGGAATATTTGTGGAAGCACGCCGACAAAGATCGAAAATGGTTTCGAAACAGGCGCACTGATGTTTCTCGAAAAGGGGTTTTGTGAGCTTTTCTATGGACCACTTCTTCGGTCTGAAACGTAAAAAACTTCCGCATCCTGTAAACCAAGCTGTAAACTAACAGCTGATATTCGTTATGGATATGGCCTAAGTCATTGAAAGTAAATGGAGGCGAGTACCGGAATCGAACCGGTGTACACGGATTTGCAAGACTAAGCATGCCGCTGAAAACTATAGGGAAAATGATTAGAATGCTGCCAGAAATGGGCGGAACATAGGGCGAATGTTTAGACGGTCATTTCAGATCGGCTACTTGAGGCTCGTTACTATTTTCGGGTCCTTGTCCAAGCCAAAATGTCGGAAACAAATTCAGAGAGAGCTGCTCCCCGATTGGTCTCGGAATCTAGGAAATTGAACTCCTGAGAAACTATCGCAGGTCCAGTTTTTTCGATAGAGAACTCGTAGCAACCGCCTTCTAAGTCCAAATTGCGATTGTATCGGACGACCCGCCAGAACCCCAATTCGTTTGCCTCGTCGTTGAGGACCAGCCCCCAAGAGAAGCCGCGCTCGTAGTCTGTTGAGATCCAGCGGTCATGGTCGATAAGGTTGATCTTGTATGGAAGAGGCATATGAGTTGTCTCCGTACCTTTAGCCTGTTGGCCCGATTTCTATTCGTGTTTTGTCTCTTGAACCAATTGACCGTTCGTCCCGCGTCTAAGGCTTGCCGCCATACTTGGGCCTGAAGGAAAGCCAACATGCGAACAAAGAGAGCTTCTGCGGGAATTTCGCACTTCCTATCAGGGCGTATAGTGAAATCTGGATACCTAGAGTGG
Organism: Thalassobium sp. R2A62; assembly: GCF_000161835.1. Lineage (GTDB taxonomy): Bacteria > Pseudomonadota > Alphaproteobacteria > Rhodobacterales > Rhodobacteraceae > Thalassobium. The sequence goes on along the minus strand of NZ_GG697169.2, from coordinate 1,661,671 downwards.
AGGTCTCTTTGAGGGTAATTGAACCAGCCCTTCGCGTTATGGTTGCGTGCAGGCTGGTGTCTTGTAAAGTGCTTGTATGTTAAGATTTATATTTAGAGCAATATTTAGAAAAAAGTACCGGCCGAAATCCCGCCCGATCAAGAGATTAGCCGGAGAAAAGCTCGCCTACAATGCCGAGCGAAAAATAGCGATTTCTTCAAGGCAACCCAGTGAGCCACAAGCCCAATCATCAGAGCCCCCAGCCCATTCAAGACACTCGATTGGAGCTTTTGAGGCGGCGGCCGCACATCCAGTAAAGCCTCCGTTGGTACTGGAAGGGCCAGCCTTTATTACAGACGGCGACACTATTACGGTTCGAAAAACCCAAGTACGTCTTTACGGAATCGACGCGCCTGAGTTGGATCACCCGTATGGCAGGAAAGCAAAATGGGCCATGGTGCGTCTATGCAAAGGCCATCGCATTCGCGCTGAAATCATCGAAGAAGATGTATATGGCCGCACCGTTGCAAAGTGCTTTCTACCTGATGGTCGGGACCTTTCAGCAGAGTTGGTCAAGCAAGGACTGGCCATCGATTGGCCAAAGTTTTCTGGAGGCAAATATAGCTATTTAGAAGTCGAAGGTGTCCGTAAGAAACTTTGGCTTGCTGATGCACGCCAAAAGGGTCGCATGCATGTTTGGGAGCAGTTTGAAGCGCGAAAAAAATGCTGATAGTTACGCGAGATGACTCATGCAGGTTGCAGCATTTTGGTAAGTCAAATCACACGGAGTGGACAAAACACTCGTTTCCAGTGTTGTACCCAAACGCTACTTTTCCGATTATTGATAGGCCTTGGTGTAACTAACGTTTCAAACAAGTAGACCGCCCCTTCGCACCATGCGAGACAAATTGTAGGGCTGTTGGAGAAAGATTTTATGAAGAACTTTATTATCGGCGGGCTGCTTTGCCTTTTAGCGGCTTTGTTTTTCGGTGTTGAGCCGCTGCAGCGATTTGTCAATGAGACAACGAGCAAAGGGACTTTGCGGGGCGTTGAAACCTGTTTATCCTATTCAAGCAGTGAACTCCTCTCCACAGAAGTTGTCAGGTCAACTTGTACCTTGGCCTTTCAGAAGCCTCTTTATGGCAATGACAATGCGACAGGTAAGGCTGGGCCACGCATAGACCAACAGTTGGTCAGCTGGGGCGGGCTTCTTGAGAATAAGACGGACGACCACGTGACTACATGGATACGACTTTCAGTCGGTATCTTCGACACGGAAGGCAACGAACAAACGTTCTCCGTCGAAACACCTATTTGGATAGAGCCACTTGCCCAAACTGAATTCAAAGTGGAGTTGCCTGACGTTAATGCCGAGCAATTCGATAATCTTGAATTTTGTGAATTAGAGGACGTTGCGCGTAAGAGCTGCATGTCGTGGGGTATCACTGAAATTATGGGGCTTTCGCTATAGTCCAAATGCAATGGATAGAACGTTGCCTGCCAGCGGCAGCTTGTAGGGCTATCATAAATTGACATATGCTCTGCAAGCCGAGTGTCCCCTTACCGCTCTGACCCTACCAACGTTCACAGCCCAAAGCTGCCGTTGGTCGATCTTGCCGCGGATGGCGGCTCCCAGCCCGAAGCGGACGTGCTGCATCGACCGCACAGGCGGGAGGGAGACTTTCGTCGCGTTAACTATAAATGGCGGTGTCGTTTGCTTTATGTAGCGCACGTCCAAGTTACGGTGGGTACGATGAGTGGTTAAGTCTTGCCTTTGGCGTCCGTCTTTATTGTTTTGGCTCTGGCGCGAGCGGCCTCAAAGCCAGGACCGTTAGGCCGATTATAATTGACGGTGGCAACGTATTCATCTTCATGAGTATTCCCAAAAAAATCTTCATAAGTAACCCTAAATCCAAAAAAAAGGCGCTGAGCTTTACTAGAAATCATTCCTTTATCAATAGCGCCAGTTTGGATGGAAGAGGTATAGGTAGTGTTCGGATGGTGGATGTCCTCTCTCCCGAGGACTACCCAATCATGGCTATCGAAAGAATTGGCATCAACTGGGAAGTGACACATGCCTGCCTTTCCCTCTATCGACTTTATAAAAGCTGGACTGCGGCCAATGTTGGTTAAGTACATATCGACAGTGCCATTCTCCATTACACTTTCATCTGGCAGACCGACATTGGAAAGCGAAATGTAGGGTCTAGTTTGCAACTCACCAACTACTCGCGTGACTTCAACTGCTTCTTGCGCAGCTGAATTAGCGCTTCGAGTAAGCCTAAGCGTCCAATTCAACAGGATGGTTCCGAGAGCGACCAAAACTGTGGAAGCCCAAGAAGCCCACATCATACGCTGGGTGACTTCATTCATGCCTTGCTGGGTAGCAAGACTGTCCTTTTCGATTTGTCTGCTTGCGCGTTTTTCGGCTTCACGTGATGCGGTGACCTCATCGCTTTCGACAATAACCACGGGAAACGGGTTCGGAAAATCTATGATTTGAATTTGCTGATCGGTGGCTGGCTGTTCGGTTTTAACATCTTGCTCTTGAGCCTGCACTGATCCAGCTAAACTTAATCCAATAATTGCATAGATTTGCAGCCAAGGTCGAAAAGGCATTGTAAAAAGGTCCTTCGTTAAATTTGCCTCTGCCGACTTTATTACGCAGATTGCCTTCGTTGTCTTTAATTCATTTCGGCACACTGCTTCAGTACCAATTTAGTGCAGTATTCGAAATATTCATTTTCTAACTGCCGTACACCGCACAATGTAACAATGTCAGCTTTGCTCCATAAAAATGCTGCGACGATACGACTTTGCAGAGGTCGCTATCTGCGCATAGCTGACCTTGAAGCAGCGTGCAGCGAACGACCGCATTCCGCCCCTAGCAACTTTCCGCATAGGCCTGTTTAGAAGGTCGCACACAGTCTCAGCCGGCTGCCCTGCTGTGGTTGTGGTGCCGCAGCCCTCTATAGCCCCACATAAACGCTTAGATTGCCTCGCTGCGCCCCAGTAGCACCGCACCTCCGAAGAACATCATAATTCGTAGGAGGAGCGGGGCGGGTCACATACATACACCCCTTGTTCCTGTATACATTTAGTGGAAATCCAAAACTGTAACATTTACGGCCAAAGCCTGCGCCTTCGCGCTGAGCCGGTCCGATTGGCCTCTGTGTTTCGATGCATAATTGACCGGTTTCTCATTGAGAAATTATTCGCACTGATGAGAACGAGTCACGAACATCTACGACACGTACTGAAACAGCTGATTGTAACATTTGCAAAAATTTGGGTTTCAATTGTCTCAGATTCCGCCTGCCTGTACCTTGGTCCCCAGTTAGATTGCATGGGCGCTCCCGCACATTCAGCCGAATGGATGCGCAAGCGAACTTGGAGAACGGAACCCGCAAGGTAGACCAAAATGGCACGGACAACGATTGAAGAGAAAGCGCTGCGTTTACTGAACGCCTTTGAGTGTGCCGGAAAGTCAGTTGGGCGTGTCACTATCGATGGGAAGAAAATCGAGCTGGTTCTTGCTGGTCCGACAACAGTCGATGAGTTTGATAGGATAGATATGCGTCATGACAAAACGTGAGTTGCCCAAGCACGTATACCGCCAACGAAACGGGTTGTATTTTCAGCGACGGGGATGGAAATCCCAAAAATTTTTGGCTGAGTTTGGCACACCTGAATTCTGGACCGAATATGCGTCCATTCTTTCAGGTGAACGCCCTGTTTCTAAAATTACAGCTCGTTCCTTCAAGGCACTTATCAAGAGCTACCATCGATCAAGCAGATACACTCAGCTCAAGCCGCGCACCGCGCTGGATTATGACAAGTATCTGCGCTTCTTTGAGGATGTCATGGGGGATGCCAACCCAGTTAACATGAAGCGCAAGGATGTAATCCGATTGCGCGATTCAAACGCGGATAAGCCATACTTTGCCAACTATTCGCTGCGGGTGCTGCGGGTTCTGTTGGAACACTGTGTCGATTTAGGGTGGCGTGAAATGAATCCCGCGCGCGGTGTGTCAGAAATCAAGACGGTCAAGAAAGCGCGGTCACCTTGGCCGCAAGAGCTTCTGGATCAATACAGAATTGCCTGTCCTCTCGGAACGCGAGAACGTCTCGCTATGGAGCTGTGTGTTGGCACGGGGCAACGCATTGGCGATGTAATCGAAATGCGATGGTCAGACATTCAAGACGGTGGCTTTGCTGTTCGTCAAAACAAAACAGGAAAACAGCTCTGGATTCCGATCCTGCCAGAACTGCAAGCGGCACTGGACGCGGCAAGTCGGCACTCTGTGTTTATCCTGACCAATGAGCGGGGGACAAACCGCTGGTCTTATCGCGGTGTTGCGCAAGCGGTAAAAAAGGTCCGAGACCAGATCAACGCGCTCGATTTTGATATCCATAGCTGGCGCTACAACGCAGCATGCGAATTGGTCGAGGCTGGCTGCGGTGACGATCTTGTCGCTGCTGTAACTGGCCAAAGCGCTGCGATGGTCCAGCACTACACAAAGCAGGTCCGTCAACGCGTCAGAGCGATCCAAGCACAGCAAATGCGAACAGAACAAAAACAGAATGTTTAGACATTTGTTTAGACTCTGATTCGCTCACATCGAATAATCGGGCTAAGTCATTGATTTTGTGTGGAGGCGAGTACCGGAATCGAACCGGTGTACACGGATTTGCAATCCGCTGCGTCACCACTCCGCCAACTCGCCTCACGTGGTGTACGACCGTTGTTCTATCTTGCTGAACCCCGCGTCGCGGTGCCAGTTTAGTGCTCTGGCAAGCGAGATGAGGCTTAAGAGTTTCGAAGGTTGATGTCCAGATGCAATGACCCGTTCGTTGTTGAATAAATTGCACTTTGTGGTCCGACTCTGGCCTGCGGTATCGGGCACTGGAAAGGGCGTTCGTTTTCGCCTGAATGGGGTGGATGGTGAAAAGTTGGCAAAGCTTCGATCAAATGCCACTCAAACCAATCATGAATCGTTGCCCCTCTTGTCGAGTTGTGGCATTACGAGAAAAACGTATCTGAACGAAAGAGTTTAGCTGGTGGCAAGTTTTTCAGACCGCAGAACTATGATGGTCGACACGCAGGTCCGTCCATCGGATGTAACAAAATTCCCAATCATCGACGCGATGCTGTCGGTCCCGCGCGAGAACTATGTTCCAGCGGACCAACGCGAAGCGGCTTATGTTGGCGAAAACATGGAGCTTGGCGGAGGTCGCGTTCTGCTAGAAGCGCGAACCCTTGCTAAGATTTTGGATGCTTTGGCGCTTGAGACTGAAGATGTTGTGTTGGATCTCGGCTGTGGCCTTGGGTATTCGACTGCAGTTCTCGCCCACATGGTGCATGCCGTTGTGGCCGTCGAAGACGAAGGCCGCGCGGACGAAGCGCAGGCCGTTTTGTCAGAGAATGGCGTCGACAATGCCGCTGTGATTTCGGGTGCTCTGTCAGAAGGCTGCGCAAAAGAAGGCCCGTATGACGCTATCCTGATTCAGGGTGGGGTCGAGGCCGTGCCGGAAGCTCTGACAAATCAGCTCAAAGACGGCGGACGCATCGCAGCCATCTTTATCGATGGCGCGTTGGGTCGCGTTATGATCGGTCATTTGAACTCTGGTCGTTTGTCATGGCGCTTCTCGTTCAACGCAGCTGCGCCCGTCTTGGACGGATTTGTGAAAGAAACAGAATTCGCTCTCTGAGTAAAAGAGGCGCCCGCTGCTAGGTACTTTGAATATTGAGAATTGAGGGATACGCATGATCCACTTTAAGACTGCTGCCAGAGCTGCGCTTGTTGCTACGTATGTTTTGTGGACCCCAATTGCGACGCAAGCCGAAACACTCGCTGATGCACTTGCCTCTGCGTACACTCATTCAGGATTGATCGACAAAAACCGTGCGCTGTTGCGCGTCGCGGATGAGGATGTCGCGATCGCGGCAGCCGCTCTCAAGCCGATCATCACTTGGTCGTCGTCGATCACTTATACGGATATGGGGGGCGCGTCGCTTCTTGATGATGTCAATGTAAACCTAGATCTAAACGCTGAATTGCTGCTCTACGATTTTGGTGCTTCAGCGACGGCTGTGGAATCGCAAAAAGAACTGGTTCTGTCGACACGCGAGACATTGAAGCGGGTCGAGCAAGAGATCTTGTTTCGTGCGGTTGAGGCCTATGTAGATGTCCGTAGTTCCAGCGAAAGCCTAGCCTTGCGTCAAAGCAATGTTCGGGTCATCACCCAAGAGTTGCGCGCAGCGCGCGACCGGTTTGATGTTGGTGAAGTGACCCGTACAGATGTTGCATTGGCAGAGGCGAGACTCGCGTCTGCGCGCAGCCTTTTGGCCTCGGCTGAGGGACAGCTACAGCGTGATGTTGCTGAGTATGTCGCGGCTGTTGGGCGCAAGCCCGGGCGTCTTGCCACGCCGTCAGCAAATCTAAATCTTGCAAATTCGATCGAGCGGGCAACGGCGATTGCGTTCCGCACGCATCCCGCCATTCTCAAAGCACAGCATGACGTTTCCGCAACTGAGCTGAACATTCGTCGTGCCGAGCTTGCTATGTCACCCACGCTTCGCGGGACCGCTAGTGCCCGGATGGACGAAGATCGAAACGTAAGCGAGACTATTGGTTTGCAAGCGGGCGCTACAATCTACCGTGGGGGCGAATTGTCTGCGCGTCTGCGTCAGGCTCAGGCGCGTCGTGATGCGTCGCGTGCTGATTTGCACATCGTACGCCATCAGGTCGAGCAGGGCGTAGTTAATGCCTATTCACTGCTGGAGGTTGCCAACGCGAGCCGTCAGGCGTCTGAGCGGCAAATCCGCGCGTCTCGCGTCGCATTTCGTGGCGTCAGAGAAGAGGCGACATTGGGTGCACGTACAACGCTAGATGTTTTGAATGCAGAACAAGAGTTGCTAGACGCTGAAGCCGGTTTGATCACCGCCCAATCTGACGAAGTTCGGGCCGCCTACGGTGTTCTGTCTTCAATGGGCTTGTTGACTGCTGAACATCTTGGCCTTGCCGTGCAGGTCTATGATCCTGCCGCTTACTATAATCTTGTCAAAGATGCCCCTGCGATCAGGTCTGATCAAGGTGCCGCACTGGACCGTGTTCTGCGTTCGATCGGAAAAGAATAAGAATTTTCCTATCGGTTGTTTAGAATCGGTGGGACAGCTAAGATGCGCCTGAGGCAAAGCAGGAAATTCCAATGTCCGACCCGGTGACAAACATCGAAATCGAAGACGTGTTGTCGTCTATCCGCAGGCTCGTGTCTGAAGATGATCGTGGTGACGCGGTTGAGGCGGATGCACAGACTGACGACGAAATGGTTGCAGAGCGATTTGTTCTGACACCTGCTTTGCGCGTGGCCGAGCCTGTTGAAGATCGCGACGTTCCGGTTGAGTCTGGCGCTGGCGCTGGCGAGGCGACGGAAGACGAAAACGATCTCGAGGACGTCCGCGAAACCTTTGCCGAAGTTGTGACTGGCGAACCTGCGCCGCAGGACAGTGTTGAAGAAGCCGTGGCCGAGACTGAAGATGTCACGGAAACGGCTGATCTAGACCTGACAGACGCGGTCGACGCATTCGTTGCGGAAGAGGCAGAGCGTGCGGCAGATGCTGCCGTCACCGACATCTCTTTGGATGAAAAATTGGCAGAAGCAGCCGTATTTGTGGCACCTCGCGAGGTCACTGATCTGGAAAGCAAGATTGCGGAGCTTGAGGCGGCAGTCGGCGAGAGCGATGATGACTGGGAAACCGAAGAGCCGGCAGATGAATCCGTCACGTTGAGCCAAGAATGGGAAGACGTAGAGACGCTTTCTGACCTTGATGTGCAACCATTAACGCTCGAAACAACCAGCACTGATGAAGCCTCGGCTCAGGGTGCTGCAGTTGATGAAGACGAGCCAGATCTTGCTGCGATTTTCGGCGACGACAGTGTTATCGACGAAGACATGTTGCGCGACATGGTGTCTGATATTGTCCGTCAGGAATTGCAGGGCGTTTTAGGCGAGCGGATCACGCGCAATGTGCGCAAATTGGTCCGCCGCGAAATTCAGCGGGGTCTAGCTTCTCAAGAGTTCGAGTGAACAGTCTCTGCCATTTCGAGAACTGCATCTAGATCGAGCGTTTGCTCAACGTGATCGGCCAATGCGTCGAGCGCTAGATCTACATCTTCATCATAGTTCATATCGCTGATCTGCGCGCCCAGTTGTTCGAAAAACGAACGGCGGAACGCGTCTTGTGAAAAGAGGCCGTGCAGATAGCATCCTCTGACTTGACCGTTGGGTGATGCAGCACCTTCGCTGCGTCCTTGAACATCCAGCCATGCGCGCTTGCGATCTGGGCCCGTCGTCTCACCGATGTGGATTTCATAGCCTTCCACCTTGTCGCCTGTCAGGCGGCTCGTGCCTGTGGTCTGTGCGAGGCGTTTCTCGGGCTTCATTTCGGTGACGACGTCCAAATGTCCCAACCCTTCAAATTGACCAACTTGGCCTTCGATTCCATCTGCATCGATGATTTGGGTTCCAAGCATTTGATACCCCCCACAAATGCCAAGCACAGCACCGCCACGTCTGATGTGTGCGGCGAGGTCGATATCCCAACCCTGTGCGCGAAAATGAGCCAGATCAGCAATGGTTGATTTTGAGCCCGGGATCAGGACCAAGGTCGCATCTGCGGGCAGGGGGCGACCCGCCTCTACAATATCAACGCTGATCGATGGATCTGCCGCCAATGGATCAAGGTCGTCAAAGTTCGCGATACGATTCAGCCGTGGAGCCGCTACTTTGATGTCGCCAGTTCGAGAGGATGAGATATCCATGACATCCTCGGCCGGCAATTTCCAAGCATCAGCAAACCATGGGCACACTCCGACGGATGTCCAACCCGTTCGCTTTGCGATTTCGGCCAACCCGTCGTCGAACAGGGTGACGTCGCCTCGGAACTTGTTGATGAGAAACCCCTTGATCCGGTCTCGATCAGATTTGGGCAGTACCGCGTGCGTGCCAACCAATTGTGCGATCACGCCACCTCGATCAATGTCACCGGCAAGAACCACCGGAACGGACGCTGCTTCGGCAAAACCCATGTTGGCAATGTCACCGGCACGCAGGTTAATTTCGGCAGGGCTGCCAGCCCCTTCGACAATAACTAGGTCGTGCTGCGCAGCAAGCCGGTGAAAGCTGTCCAGAACGGCCGTCATCAATTGTGGCTTGGCCTTAGCGTAATCTCGCGCCTTGAGCGTCGCATAGCGTGCACCTTGCACGATGACTTGGGCGCCGACATCAGATTCAGGTTTAAGCAGAACAGGATTCATATCAACCATCGGTTCCAGTCCACATGCACGAGCCTGAAGCGCTTGGGCACGGCCAATCTCGCCTCCGTCGGCAGTGACGGCTGCATTGTTCGACATGTTTTGTGGTTTGAAAGGTGCTACGGACAAGCCGCGTCGCACCATGGCCCTAGCAATGCCAGCGACCAGCATCGATTTGCCGACGTTTGAGCCCGCGCCTTGTATCATGATCGCCTTGGCCATTTGGCACCTCCGGCTTAGGTTGTAGGCAGCAACAGTCCTAGGGGAAAGCCATGAACACACCAGCGCACCTGATTTTTGGCATGGCCGCATTCGCGAAGCGCGATCAACCCAAGGTCACAGCCGCCGCGTTGGCGGGGGCATTGATCCCTGACCTGTCGTTATATCTGATGGCGGGGGTATCGCTGTTCGTTCTTCAAATTGATCCCAACGTCGTGTTTGGCAAGCTCTACTTTTCCGATGCATGGCAGGCGGTGTTTCGGGTCGACAACAGTTCTGTGGTTTGGGGTGTCTTGTTGGCGATCGCACTCTGGCGCAGAACTGTGTGGGGTATTGCGCTGACGGGGGCTGCACTGCTGCACATCGGGTCGGATTTTCCGCTGCATCATGATGATGGCCGCGCGCATTTTTGGCCGCTGACATCCTGGATCTTTGAAAGCCCAGTAAGCTATTGGGATCGTGGACATCACGCGCGCATCGTCGCCCCAATCGAGATCACGCTTAGCCTGCTGTTCTGCCTCGTCTTGTTTCGACGTCTGAGATCGGTTTGGGAGCGGGCGTTGGTCGTTTCGCTCGGACTGGCCGAAGTCGCCCCCGGTTTCATCTGGTTGTTTGTCTTTGCTAGGTAATGCCGATTGGCCATAAAAAAACGCGGCCCGAGCAGAGGCCGCGTTTTAAAATTGAACTTTGGAAACGCTTAAGCGGCTTTTGCCTGCTCAGCAGCATTCCGGCGCTCGCTCTCTTCGCGTGACAGCGCAACAGAGGTACGAACACCTTTTCCAACAAAGTCCATCAATCCTTCTACGACGCGCTCGTTCGGGTCGATCCCAGCACAGGACAAAACTTCACGGCCGTCACGAGAACGCGCCCAACGAGCAATCTGCTCAGGACCGTTGCCGTATTTCTTGTCGTCTGCGATCGCATCGTCCAGAGCTGCCAAGACCACGGCTGCAAATAGTTTGCGGGCGCGGTTGCCTTGCTCGTTATTGAACGCAGTGCCGTCAACGAAATCCTTCATCTCGCATCCTTTTTTATTGCTCTTGTCTTTCTAGCGTGCCGTTGCTTATGCAGCATCTTTACCGATTCTGCGACTCTCTTTTTGCATGGCTGCCATGCGTGGGGCGCATGCCTCAGTGAACATGCCTCAGTGAACATTTAGGCCGCTTGTCATGCTATTGAGCCCAAGATATAGGGTTCAATAACCTTTCTTCAACCTTTCGCCACAGTTCGGACATATTCAACCAATGCCCAAAATCAACGGAAACGAAATCCGCCCCGGTAACGTGCTCGAACATAACGACGGGCTTTGGTCCGCCGTCAAAGTGGAGCATGTAAAGCCCGGCAAGGGCGGTGCTTTTGCGCAAGTCGAGCTAAAAAATCTTCGTACAGGATCAAAACTTAACGAACGGTTTAGATCTGCGGACAAAGTCGAAAAAGTGCGTCTCGAACAAAAGGACCAGCAGTTTCTATATGAAAATGATGGGATGCTTGTGTTTATGGACACTGAGACCTACGACCAGATCGAGTTGCCGGTAGACATCTTGGGCGATCGTCGCCCGTTCTTGCAGGACGGCATGACCGCCGTCATCGAATTCTACGAAAGCGAAGCGTTGTCAGCATCATTGCCGCAAAAGGTCATCTGCAAAGTGGTTGAGACCGAGCCGGTCGTCAAAGGCCAGACAGCGGCCAACAGCTTTAAGCCTGCGGTCTTGGACAATGGTTTAAAGGTGATGGTGCCGCCGTTCGTTGGGCAGGACGAGGATATCGTCGTGAACACTGAGACGATGGAATATTCCGAGCGCGCATAAGCGACATCATAGTTATCCTAAGAAGGGGCCGTCCAATATGGGCGGCTCTTTTGGGTTAAACCGAGCGTTCTTCTAGTGTGACGTTGATACCGTCCGAGATCATTTCATTGGCGCGATCAAAACGAAGGTACGCGAGCGCGCTTGTTCCGCTCACGGTATGGACTGTACCAACAGGTTTGCCATTGGACGTGATCTCGGCGCCTTCTGACAGTGGTTCGCTAGATGAGACCCGAGCCAACCCTTTGCGCAGTTCAGTTTTGTGCTTCATTCGGGCGACTATCTCTTGGCCAACATAGCAGCCTTTTTTGAAATCGACGCCGTTCAGGCGCTCAAACCCCATTTCTAGGATATAACTGTCAGGTCCCAGTTCGGCATCCAGCTGCGGCACCATTTGGGCAACACGCAAAGCATCCCAATCGGTTGGCATGTCTTGGGCCTCGCCATAGTCGCGCCATCCCATCGCAGGGCTACGTGGATCGGGATACGCACCGATCGGTGCGTCGCCGGTGCCTCTGGAAACGGTAATATCAAGTTCGGCAATCATGACGTCTGCGCGCAATCTGTACATTGTCAGGCGTTGCGCCAGACCGGCTGCATGGTCAGCAGCGACATCGATCCAGAGAGCATCGTCATGGTTCAGAACAAAGAAGTCGAGCATGAATTTGCCCTGTGGCGTAAGAAGGGCGGTGTAGACCAGCCCACGCTTGTTAATATCGTTGGTCACAAGGCTTTGCAGGAATGGCGTCGCGTCTGATCCTGTCAGTTCCAGAACTTTACGCATCATCGTCTTCTTTGAATTGCAATGTGTATAGGTCCGCATAAACACCGCCACGGGCCAAGAGCTCTGTATGCGTGCCTTGGTCGACGACGCGCCCTTGGTCCATGACCACAATCTTGTCGGCATCGCGGATGGTCGATAGGCGGTGGGCAATCACCAATGTTGTACGCCCCTGAGAGAGCCGTTCGAGGGCTTTCTGAACGACGGCCTCGGATTGCGCATCCAGCGCCGATGTTGCCTCGTCTAGCAACAAGATCGGAGTGTTACGCAAAAGTGCGCGAGCGATGGCTACGCGTTGGCGCTGACCGCCAGACAGGTTCGACCCCCGCGGCCCCGCAGGGCTATCGAGGCCCTTGGGCAGTTTGTCTAAGAAGTCTGTGACATGGCTTGCATCCAGCGCGGACTTCAACGTTGCATCGTCAACATCGGTTCGGCCCAGAACGATGTTCTCTAGGATGCTTTCGTCAAACAAGAGCGCGTCTTGGGTCACCACAGAAAACTTGGCTCGTACATCGCCGAGACCAATTTCTTCAAGCTTGATACCATCCAGTGTGACTGAACCAGCGTTGGGGTCCACAAGACGTGTCAGCACGTTAAAGATCGTCGATTTACCTGCGCCAGATGCCCCGACCAAGGCGGTTGTTTGACCAGCCTCGGCAACAAAGCTGGCACCACGCAAAACGGGCAGGTCGCCATAAAAGAGTTCGGTTTCTGCCAGCTCAACGCGCGGAGGAGCTGTCGGCGCTAATTTGGCTGTGACTGGCGAAGTGATCGAAGGACGCATGTCGAACAATTCGCGAATACGTTCGATCCCCGCCGCGGCATTCTGCCATAGGCCAGACAGGCCCGCGAGACGGCGTAACGGCTCGAACGCGAGCCCCATAGCAGTGAAGAACGACATGAATTCGCCGATGGATTTTTCACCATCAATGATGTCGCGGCCGCCGTATAAAAGCACAGCAAAGAAACCGATGCCTGCCATGATATCGGCCAGGCCTGGGATAAATGCGCGACCCATTGCTGATTTGACTTCGACCTCGACCCGTTTGTCGATGAGGGCGGCATAGCGACCAGATTGATAGGTCTCTAATGCATTCAGTTTGATCGGATTGATGCCATGGAACACTTCATCCAGACGCAGCGACATCTTACCCGCCACTTCGCGTGCGATCTTTGATTTGCTGCGCACATATTGTTGGGCGAGGTAGGCAGGGAGAACCATCAGAGGGGTTCCCATTACAGCGACCAAGGTCCAGCGCCAATCGACCGTTAGTGTGACGATGATCAGCGAAATCAGCGCGACTGTGTCGCGTCCAGCACCGGTAATCAGCGCAGACCAGATCTTGGCCACGCCGCTCACGTCACCTTGGACCCGTTCAATCAAATACCCAGGTGGGTTTTTTTGGTGAAAACCGGTGTCCAATGTCATTAGGTGGCTGGCCAGATCGTTTTTGATCACGGCGACACTGCGTTGTGCGACAAGGGTGATCAGAATTTTCTGCGCGACCGATGTGATGGCACGGGTAAAAAAGATACCTAAGATGACAAAGCCAACGACCCAAACAGCGCCCTCGCGTCCTTCGACAAACACGGTGTCGAACATGGGGCGTAGCATGTAGCTGAGCAGGCCCAGCATCGATCCTTCGATCGCCATCAACAAGAAGGCGATGGACATGATCCATTTGTATCGGCTGAGGTAGGTGGACCACAGCCATCTGAACAACGATCTGTTGTCGCGAGTTTGATCAGTCATCTTTGCCACCACGTGAGTGCACGAAAGCTGGCCTTGATGCGTTCGCGATCATAGTTTTGAGCGACCCAGTCGCGAAAAGGCAGCGAGGTGTCAGCCGTATCAGCGGCATAAACATCGAGCACATGCCCCATGATCCCTGCTGAGGATTTGCGAACATGTAGCGTGCGAAAGGAAAGCTCTGATCTGGCATCTTTGGTAGGGTGACCCATCACGATCATTCGGTAAAGGGCAGATCCCAGTCCGGCGCGATCAGCGCCAGATTTACAATGAATTAAAACAGGTCGTTCAGTGGTTTCTAGCGCATCGACAAGATCTAGAAGGGCCTGTTGCCGGGGGGCTTTGCGTGCGTTTAACCGGATATCGATCAATGTGATACCTTTAGCTGTGCACAGCTCTTTTTCGGCGTAGTAGTGGCCGGCTTTGCTTGCACCACGCAGGTTGATGATTGTTTTCAGCCCAAGGCGGTCAATATCAGCGCCAAATCGAGCGGCGTCACCGTGGTTTGACCGGTAGACGCCGGTGTCCAAGGTGCGGAAATTAGTCCAGAATTTGCGCAAATAAGCGTGGTCGAACAGCATATCATGCCACCACGCTTGGGATTTTCCTTCAGGCGTCGCCCACTCTTGCTCGGACTGATCGCGCATTTCGTTGCGCCATCTGCGGTATTTGGTCGAGGTGCGGCCTAGCATGTCCCTATCCTTTGCTTCGTGCCGATGTAGTGGTTGTGGTTCTATGTGGCAAGGCGCGGCAAGGATGACCCGTCGTCCGATTGTGATGTGGTCTATCACAAAACATTCTCGTCAAGCGATTGACCTCGCCAAAATGGGGCGTAGGGTTTGTTGACCCCAACGAAAGAGCGCATTGCTATGTCACTTGCCAACGGCCGCCGTTATCTCGCCATTCCGGGCCCATCTGTTATGCCAGATTCTGTCTTGCGAGCGATGCACAGGGCAGCACCGAATATCTATACGGGTGAATTGCACGATGTGACGGCATCTTTGATCCCTGATCTCAAACAGGTTGCCCGAACTGAGCATCATGCCGCGATCTATATTGGCAATGGACATGGGGTTTGGGAGGCGGCTCTCGCCAACACATTGTCGCGTGGCGACACGGTCCTGGTTTTGGCCACTGGTCGTTTTGCGCACGGGTGGGGAGAGATTGCATCCAAAATGGGCATCACTGTTGATCTGATTGAGTTCGGCCAGACGAGCGACATCGACCCACAGCTGGTCACGGAGCATTTGCGCGCGGACACCCAAGGTAAGATCAAAGCGGTTCTGTCTGTGTTTGTAGATACGTCAACCAGCGTCAAATCAGACGTCGCCGCCGTCCGAGCGGCGATCGATGCGGCAGGGCATCCCGCGCTCTTGCTCGCAGATTGCATCGCATCGTTGGGTTGCGACCGGTTCGAGATGGACGCATGGGGCGTCGATGTCATGGTCACGGCTTCGCAAAAGGGGCTAATGACGCCTCCGGGCGTTGGATTTGTGTTCTTTAATGACAAAGCGAATGCAGCGCGCGACACAGCTGACTGTGTGACGCACTATTGGAATTGGCGTCCTCGAATAGATCCAGATGAATACTATCAGTATTTTGACGGTACAGCGCCGACACATCACATCTACGGCCTGCGGGCAGCGCTCGATATGATCCATGATGAAGGATTGGAAAATGTCTGGGCGCGGCATGAAACATTTGCACGGGTGATTTGGACCGCAGTTGATGTTTGGAACCAAGATGGACCGCTCAAACTAAATGTACCGATCGAGGCGCAACGAAGTCACGCTGTCACATCGCTTGAAATCGGATCTCCTGACGGGGACCGCCTGCGCAATTGGATGGAGAACCATGCGGGTGTCACGTTAGGAATTGGGCTGGGCCGCGCACCACAAGATGCCTATTTCCGAATTGGGCATATGGGGCATGTGAACTCACATATGGTGATGGGTGTTCTCGCGACCCTGGATGCGGGGCTCAAGGCGCTGAATATCCCGCACGGGCGGGGGGCGATCGAAGCTGCCGCCACTGTTTTGGCCAATCATGCGGGTGATCAACTCTCGGAATGTGGTGCGCCTGGCAACAGCTGCTGCGGATAAGTGTTAGCTGGACCGTGCAGCGATCAAGGCCTCGGGCAAAGCAGCGGCCAGTTGATCCATTTGGCTCGGTGTTCCACAGCTGACCCGAATGCACCGATCTTGGGGTGCGACAAACGGCATCCTCACAAACAGATCTCTCGCGATGAGTTCTGCCAAGACACGCCGCGCAAAATCGCCGTCTTGACCGCAATCCACAGCGACAAAGTTTGTCGCCGAAGGAATGATGCTTAGACCATTGTCCGCGGCGATCTGTGAGATACGACCGCGTGCGGCAGCCACCTTCCCACGGATGTCTTCCAAATAGGCTGTGTCAGCGATTGCAGCTAGTGCACCGGCTTGACCGATCCGGCTCATCCCAAAATGATTGCGGATTTTGCCAAATGCGGTGATCAGATCGACTGGTCCGATGGCATGTCCAACGCGCGCGCCTGCCATGCCGTAGGCTTTGGAAAACGTGCGCATGCGGATGACATTGGGAGTGTTTGGATCGAAAGTGGGCGCCGTCCCTTCGGGGGCGAGTTCGACGTATGCCTCATCTAAGATCAGCAGGCAGTCGCTGGGGACTTTGGCGATCATCTCAAGCACAGTCTCGGCAGAATGATGCGTGCCCATTGGGTTATCGGGGTTGGCGAAATAAATCAGTTTCGCGCCAACTTCGATTGCTTTGGCGATCAACGCGGCTGGGTCCTCGTGGTCGTCGCGATAGGGCACAGCGTGGACCACGCCGCCAAATCCAGCGACATGATAGTTGAATGTGGGGTAGGCGCCTGCAGACGTTACAACGGCGTCTCCATCCGAAATGAAAAGCCGCACCAAATATCCCAAAAGCCCGTCGATCCCTTCGCCCACAACGATGTTTTCCATCGGGGTGCCGTAGGCTCTGCTAAGAGCGCTACGCAGATCGTAGTTTTCAGGATCACCGTACATCCACGTATCAGACGCCGCGGCTTGCATCGCGGCAATCACAAGGGGGCTGGGGCCAAAGCTGCTTTCATTCGCACCTAGGCGGGCGCTGAAGACCGAGCCGCGTGCGCGTTCTTGGGTTTCAGGGCCGACAAATGGAACCGTCGAAGGAAGCTTTTGTGCGAGTGGTGTGAGTTGGGGCTGGGTCATAGGCGCGAAGGTGGCCCAACTGGTCCAAGGCGGCAAGTTTGAAATCGAACAAAGTGACCCTACATGAGAATCGTTCTCAAAAAAAGGAGCATTCGAATGGAAAAGTTGACCCGCCGTGGATTTCTCGCGTCAACCGGAGCCGCGGCCGTCACGGCCCGCATCGCACCTGTCGTGGGCGTCAAGGGACGGCCCATTCTGACGCTGGTTTATGACAAATCTATGGGCATGATGCGCGCAGTAGAAAAAATCGTATTTCGCTGAAGCGGCGCAGAACCCCCGCGCCGCATCCAAAACACTAGATTTCGTTCAGACGGTCGAGCGCAGCATTGAGCTGTGCTTCTTCCTCTTCGCGCAGGGCCAAGTTGCCCTCTGCCTCGGCGATAACCTCGTCTGGGGCACTTTCGCGGAACTTTGGATTGTTCAAGCGTCCACGTAGGCCGCCCAATTCCTTGGCTAGCTTGCCTAGGTTCTTGGTCAAACGCGCCTTTTCAGCGTCAACATCGATGATGTCAGCAAGAGGCAATGCAAAGGTCGCACCTGTGGTGGCCACGGTTAGCGCACCTTTGGGCGTTTCGCTGCTCACGGTCATCGCATCAACGCGTGCGAGACGCTTGATCATCGTCTCGTTGTTCGCCCATGCGGTTTCGGCTGCGCTGTCGGCCTCGGTCTGGACCAATGGCACCTTGAGGCCTGCGGGCACGTTCATTTGCGCACGTGCGGACCGGATGCCTTCGATCAGGGAAATCACCCAATTCATTTCATCATCAGCCGCGCTGTCGACGAGACCATCTGCGGCAAAGGTTGGCCAATCCGTGACAGCCAGCATTTCGTCCCGCGTACCGGTCTCTGCCCACAGTTCTTCTGTGATGAACGGCATGATCGGGTGCAAGAACACGAGGCATTGATCGAGAATCCACGCCATCACGCGCTGGGTTTCTGCCAGTTTGTCTGCGTCGTCGCCTTGCAGCAGCGGTTTGGACAGCTCGACATACCAATCGCAAACCTTGCCCCAAACAAAGGCATAGAGCGCGTTGGCAGCGTCGTTGAACCGGTAGGCGGCGAGGGCTGCATCCACCTCTTCACGGACTTTGGCAGTCTCACCAATGATCCATTTGTTGACGGTTTGCTGTGGGATTAGATCGGCAAGCGCCACGCGTGGACCTTCGTAAACGCCATTCATTTCAGCGAAACGGCACGCGTTCCACAGTTTAGTGCCAAAGTTGCGGTAGCCCGTGAAGCGCTGCGTGTCGAGTTTGAGCGTCCCGCCAAGGCTGGCCATTGCCGCGTTGGTAAACCGCAATGCATCTGCGCCGAATTCGTCGATGATATCCAAGGGGTCGATAACGTTGCCGGTCGATTTGGACATTTTCTTGCCTTTGGCATCGCGAACGAGGCCGTGCAGGTAGATAGTGTCAAAAGGGATGCGTTCGGCGGCAGGTTTGTCATCTGTCAGCATCGCAAGCTGCATCATCATCATCCGTGCAACCCAGAAGAACAGAATGTCAGATCCGGTGACCAGATCGGAGGTTGGGAAATACTTGTCCAACTCCGGTGTCTCGTTCGGCCAACCCAACGTCCCGAGCGGCCAGAGGCCGGAAGAGAACCAAGTGTCCAGTACGTCTGGGTCACGGGTCAGTTCAACATCCGCACCTGCCTGAGCTTGGGCCGCGGCTTCGGTGACTGCGCAATACTGGTTGCCGTCCGCATCGAACCACACAGGGATCTGGTGACCCCACCATAGTTGGCGCGAGATACACCATGGTTCGATGTTTTCGAGCCAATGGAAATAGACCTTTTCCTCGCGCTCTGGGACGATCTTGACGGTTCCGTCGCGCACAGCGTCTAGCGCTGGGCCAACGATTTGATCGGTGTCGACGAACCATTGGTCAGTAAGCGCAGGTTCGATCACGACTTTGGAACGATCGCCAAAGGGCTGCATGATCTTTTTGTTTTCGACAAATGGCACGATCGTTTCGATTTCGTTGCCTTCTTCATCTTTGACCATTTCGGTGGTCATAACAGCCAGACCCTCCGCAGTGATGTCAGCGATCACAGCCTTGCGTGCTTCGAACCGATCGAGCCCGCGGTAGGCTTCTGGAACAAGGTTCATCGCGGCGATCATTGCCTCGTTGAATTTTTGCTCTCCGTTTGCAATTGCTTGGGCCACTGCGGCCTCTTCGGCGTAGGGTTTGCCGTCGGCACGCATGGCGCTACGGGTATCCATCAACGCGTACATCGGGATGCCACCACGTTTGGCCACCATGTAGTCGTTAAAGTCATGGGCACCGGTGATTTTAACCGCACCAGACCCAAAATCCTTGTCCGGATACTGGTCCGTGATGATCGGGATCAGGCGACGGTGCTCTTTTGGCCCAACAGGGATTTCACACAGCTTGCCCACGATCGGTGCATAGCGTTCATCAGACGGATGCACGGCAACGGCGCCATCCCCCAACATTGTTTCCGGACGGGTTGTCGCGATTGAGATGTAGTCACGCGTCTCGGACAGCGTGACGTTCCCATCTTCGTCTTTTTCGACGTACTCATAGGTCTGGCCACCAGCGAGTGGGTATTTGAAATGCCACATATGGCCGTCGACTTCGATATTTTCGACCTCTAGGTCGGAAATCGCAGTTTCGAAATGGGGGTCCCAGTTGACCAAGCGCTTGCCGCGATAAATCAGACCCTTTTTATACATCTCGACAAAGGTCTTGATGACAGCGTCGTGGAAATCAGGTCCTTGCGCGCCACCGGGCTGGCCCGGTGCACCGTCCATCGTAAAGGCAAGCCGCGACCAGTCCATCGATGCGCCAAGACGTTTGTCTTGGGCCACAATCGTGCCGCCAGACTCTTCTTTCCATTCCCAGATTTTCTGAGTGAAAGCCTCGCGGCCCAATTCGACACGGCCGGGGCTGCCTGCTTCTGCCAACTGACGTTCGACAACCATCTGAGTTGCGATGCCGGCGTGATCGAGACCGGGTTGCCACAGCGTATCGAACCCCTGCATCCGCTTCCAACGGATCAGAATATCCATCAAAGTGTGGTTGAACGCGTGGCCCATGTGTAGAACGCCAGTGACGTTCGGTGGTGGCAACATGATGCAGTAGGTCGATGCCTCGGGCTTAGCATTCGCGCCCGCGACAAAACATCCAGCTTTTTCCCAAGCGTCATAGAGGCGAGGTTCGGCGATAGTGGCGTCAAAATTTTTGTCGAGGGGCATGATTAAGATCCTGAGTATGTCTCAGGCTGAGATAGCGTTTTGACAGGCCAAGGGAAAGGGGGAAGCTAGCCCTGAACCAGAGGCATACGCATGCCAGCTTTGATCACGTCAGGATCATAGGCTTGGCGGGCAAACACGTCGTGGACGCGGTCGCGGAAATGCTCGAGCGGAAAGTGCTCGTAGTTGGGGTCAAAAGAGGATTGATCCCAGCGCTCGCAAAAGGTTGCACAGTCGTCAAAGTACATGTGGCCTGCGTATTGCTGACGTTTCTCAGGGTTAGCTCCGACATGTTCGCCGTAATACACCATTTGAAAGTCGCCATGCTTTTCCACAACCCAAGTGCATTGCTCGCGTACAAATGGCTTGAGAATTGTTGCCGCGTATTCGTCATGATTATAGGGGGCAAAGATATCGCCGATGTCATGCAACAGCGCTGAGACGACCCAATCGATATCGGCGCCATCCCGTTCCGCGCGGGTCGCGGATTGCAAAGAGTGGCCAAGGCGGGTGATTTGATAGCCAGATAGACCTTCGTCTAATGCCACAAGAGCAGTCAGCAAACGGTCGGCGGTACCCTTGGTGTGTTCAATCTCGTGCTTGGTCAGAAAGTCGTAATCTTCTTTGTCGCCATCTTTCATCGCGGTGAATTTAACTTGGTCCATCACTTATCTGCCTTGTCATAAAACGCGCCGGACTTTTTCGCACCCGACATCATCACTGAGGTTTGTAGCGTACGTGCCGCTGTGTAAACAGCGAGGTTTTCTTCCGCAAAGGGTGTTTGGGGCACGAGGTAGGGCTGCCAATTGCCGTCTGTGTCTGCCCCGCGGGCGAGGTGGGCATAGTCGCGTTCGCCCCCTGTTTTTTTGATCTTGGGTGTCAGGTAACGCAGAACCACTCCGATCCTGCGATCGTTCGATACATTCGGGCCGGATCCATGAATCGTAAGGCCGTGATGCAGACTGATTTCCCCTGGTTCAAGTTCGACCGCCACTCGGTCTTCTGGCGAGACGTCCACTTTGATCTCTTGGCCGCGGGACAAAAGGTTATGATCGTCAAAGCTATCTTCGTGCGGCAAGATCGGGTTCTTGTGGCTGGCTTGGACAAAATCCATGCATCCGCTCTCGCGGGTCGCCGGCGACAACGCGAGCCAAGCCGTCGTCAGGCCGTCGATTTCACCCATGCCCCAATAGGTCAAATCTTGATGCATTGTGACGACATTCTTGGTGCGGGCCTCTTTGATTAAGAGTTCTGTCGAATAGAGCATGATGTCCGGACCCAGCACCCCCTCGACGACGTCCAGAATACTGTCCATCACGCCAATCTCATGCGCGATTGGCATTACCATTTGGGCGTTGATCCGCTTGTACGTGTTCAAGGGCAAGGTCAGACCATTGTCGAGCCAGTCGGCTTCGAGCTGTTCAAGCTCAATACGCAAAGCGTTCGCAGTTTCGACGGACATCACGCGTTTTGGAAAGAGATAGCCATCGTTCCAATAGTTATCGATTTCGGTTTTGCTCAGAGTTGTCGTCATGGCGGGCCTCGTTTCTTACCGTCAAATTTGCGCATGGATAGCGGGGGTGCGTCTTGTCTGTTTACGGCGTCTAAATACGACATAGATAAACGGGATCACTGGACACTAGATCGCGGCCCGCTAGGGTGATGCTTCGAGCACGATGAGGGATTCAAACATGGACAAATTCGGCAAGAGCCAATCGGTAAAACGAATCGAAGATCTGCGGTTTTTGACAGGCAGCGGTCGCTATGTGGATGACATCACCCCAGCCGGTGCGCTGCACACGTTTGTTTTGCGCTCACCTGTCGCACATGCCGAGGTGACTGAATTGAATGTCTCTGATGCGCGAACTGCCGATGGCGTGCATCTGGTTTTGACCGCTCAGGATTTGATTGAGGGTGGCTTGAGCAAGGGAATGCGCGCCAGCCTCGTCAAGAATCTAGATGGGTCTGAGGGCGCAGATCCGCGCCGACCGCTATTGGCTGAGGCGCGCGTGCGCTTTGTCGGCGAACCGATAGCAGTGATCGTAGCCGATACGATGGAACATGCCAAAGATGCATCAGAATTGATCGTCTTTGATTTTGAAGAACTAGAGACGCACGTCAAACCCGTAGTCGGAGGTCCCGAAATCCACCCCGAAGCGCCGCAGAACATCGCATTTGATTGGGGGACCGGTGAGAAGGACGCGACCGAAGCCGCCTTTGCCGATGCGGTTCATCACGTCACGTTAGAGCTTGATGATAACCGTGTGATCGTCAATTCGATGGAGCCGCGCGGCTGTTATGCCGAAATGACCGACGGTCGCCTACATGTCAGCGTGAATGGCCAAGGTGTTTGGGGCACCAAGACAGATCTGGCCGATATTTTGGATATGGACGAGGCCGATATTCGCGTGACCAATCCCGATGTTGGCGGCGGTTTCGGGATGAAAGCCATGAACTATGCCGAGACGTTTCTTGTCGCCTTTGCAGCGCGCGCGCTGGGCCGTCCCGTCCGTTGGATGTCCGAGCGGACGGAAGCGATGCTCAGCGACAACGCCGGACGCGATCTGATCCACGTGGCCGAGCTGGCCTTTGACGCGGATCACCGCATCACTGGATACCGGATCAATACCGTCGCAAATATGGGGGCCTATAATTCGCAATACGCCCAGCCCATTCAAACGATGTTGTTCAGCCGCGTCTTGATGGGGGTCTATGATGTTCAATCTGCTTGGATGCGGACCGTGGGTGTCTACACAAACACGACCCAAGTAGATGCATACCGTGGGGCCGGACGCCCCGAAGCGATCTATGCGTTAGAACGCGCTATGGATACTGCTGCCCGCCAGCTCGGTGTTGATCCGTGGGATCTGAGAGCGAAGAACTTTATCAAGCCGAACCAGTTTCCATACAAGACCGTGACTGACGAGACCTATGACGTAGGAGACTTTGACCGCTTGTTGGGTCGGGCGGCCGTCGAGGCTGACCGCGATGGATTTGCCGCTCGCCGTGCGGCGAGTGCGGCAAAGGGCAAACTACGCGGTCTTGGCCTGTGCTATTATATCGAGAGCATTTTGGGCGACCCCTCAGAGGGGGCCGAGATTGTGTTTCTCGAAGATGGCACGGTTGAAATATATGTCGGCACGCAATCAAACGGGCAGGGGCATGAGACGGTCTACGCTCAGTTTCTAAGCGATCAAACGGGCATACCAGCTGACCGCATTGTCGTGATCCAAGGTGACAGTGACCGGATCAAACAGGGTGGCGGAACAGGTGGGTCGCGATCTGTCACAGTCCAAAACAACGCAACCTTAGCGACTGTCACTGTTATGGTTGAGGCTTTTGGCGCTTTTTTGAGCGAGACAGAAGATAATGCCGAGGTTACGTTTGACGACGAACGGTTCCGTGTCGAGGGATCTAATACTGCAACCACGATGCTAGAGGCTGCACAGATGGCGCGCGATGCTGGACGTGATGATCTGTTGAAACACGCAGCACGCGCCACGCTAGAGGCACGTAGTTATCCAAATGGGGCGCATGTCGCCGAGGTCGAGATTGATCCCGAGACAGGGCAAACACGACTAGATCGGTACACGGTCGTTGATGACTTCGGGAACCTGATCAATCCGATGCTTGCCGCGGGTCAGGTCCATGGTGGCGTGGTCCAAGGTGTGGGGCAGGCGTTGCAAGAGCACGTTGCTTATGACGCCGAAGGTCAGCTGCTCACGGCGACGTTTATGGACTATTCGATGCCACGGGCCGAAGATGTGCCTATGATTAAGTTTCATTCAGAACCCGTCCCTTCGACAAACAACATCATGGGTATGAAGGGCTGCGGCGAAGCTGGAACAGTCGGATCAATGGCTGCAACTGCTAACGCGGTTCAAGATGCGCTGTGGGATCGTGGGATCACACATGTGGACATGCCACTGACGCCGCTGCGCGTTTGGGAAATGTTGCAAGAGGCACCTGTTGCCGCTGAGTAGTTGGATTTCGCGGGTTTTTGGCCGGTTTCGCAGGTCACAAAGCACCCCACAGGTCACAAGCCGTGATCCGTCTCTTCACGTCGTCATCTTAGACGGTACGATGTCCAGCCTCTCGCCAGGCCGCGAGACGAGTGCCGGACAAACATACCGTTTGTTGCAAGAGATGGGCACCAAGGCCGGTATCACAATCTATTATGAACCGGGTATTCAATGGACCCATTGGCGGGATGCGTGGGGGGTGATGACAGGCCGCGGGATCAATCGCCAAATTCGTCGCGCCTATGGGCATCTCGCCACTCGGTATCGGCCGGGTGACCGGATCGTTTTGATTGGATATTCGCGCGGTGCATATGCGGTTCGCAGCCTTGCAGGTGTGATTGACCAAATCGGACTGGTGCGTCGTCAATTTGCCACTGTCCGTCACATCAGGCAGGTCTACCGCCACTATGAGGCAGGGGTTGATAGCCCGACGGTGCAAGAGTTTCGCACGGCGTATTGCCATCCAGAGGCTCCGATCGAAGCTGTTGCTGTTTGGGATACGGTCAAAGCGCTGGGCCTAAGGCTGCCATTTCTATGGCGCTGGACCCAGCGGCGACACAGCTTTCACAATGATGGGCTAGGGCCCAGCATTTCCCATGGGTTTCATGCGCTTGCATTAGACGAGACACGTGCGGCCTATGCGCCTGTGTTGTGGCGGTGCGCCGAAGATTGGGATGGCCGGATGGAGCAGGTGTGGTTCAGAGGTGGACACGCAGATGTCGGCGGCCAGCTGAACGGGCGGAACTGGGCGCGGCCATTGGCCAATATTCCCTTGGTGTGGATGTTGGAGAATTTGTCGATGTGTGGATTGCCGCTGCCTGCAGATTGGCGCGGGCGACATCCCATGGACCCAAATGCGCCACCCGTTGGCGCGTGGTCGGGTTGGGCCAAGCTGTTTCTGACGCGTCGCCGACGGGTTGTCGGAACAGACGTTTCAGAACGCCTACATGTTTCAGTTCACCCCGAACTTGAGGCGGATCAACATAAAACCCGACAGGCCTAGGCTACGTTTTTCAGCAGTGTTTGTGGTGCTAGCCCCAAAGCGCCGCAAACGTCTCGTGTGAGTTCGGGTTTGTTGAGCGTGTAGAAGTGCAAATGGTCAACGCCTTCGTCTAACAATTCTGAACACAGCCCGCTTGCATGGGCGACCGCCAGCAAATCGTGGCAGGAATCGCGGTTTGCGTTGTCAAACGCTTGGGCCAAAACGGCGGGAATGGACGCACCACAGGAACGCGCAAATTTTTGAACACCTGTCCAATTTTCGACCGGTAGAATTCCGGGCAGGATCGGTGCGGTGATACCAGCGGCAGCACAAGCATCGCGGAACCGTAGAAATGTTTCAGCTTCAAAAAAGAACTGAGTGATCGCAGATGTGGCACCAGCGTCGATTTTTGCTTTGAGATAATCGATGTCCGCGATGGTCGAGCGCGCCTCTGGATGTGTCTCAGGGTACGCACCCACACGGATGTCAAATTTCTCTGTCTCAGCAAGCGCCGAGATTAAATCACACGACGATTGAAACCCGTCCGCATGTGGTTGGAAGGTTGTCTCGCCTTTGGTGGCATCGCCGCGCAAGGCGACAATTTGGGTGACCCCAGCCGCGGCATAGTTGTCGGCAATTGCCATCGTCTCTTCGCGACTTGCGTTCACGCAGGTCAAATGGGCTGCGACGGACAATCCCGTTGTCTTGTGAATCGTGGCCACCGCGTCGTGTGTCCGCTCGCGGGTCGTGCCGTCAGCACCATAGGTGACAGAGACAAAGTCTGGATTGAGCGGGCCCAGTGTCTGAATGCTGTCCCAGAGCCGAAACGAGCCTTCGAGTGTCGATGGGGGAAAAAATTCAAAAGACACAGTGGGGTCAGGCATCGGTTCGCTCCTCTTTGCTGATCGGGTTGTCGCACGTGCGCGAATATGAGACAAATTCACAATCTTCACTAATTTTATGAGCCCACCTCACATATGCATATCGAATTCCGACACCTACGCACGATCCAAGCCATCTATGAAACGGGTGGATTGGCCCGTGCGGCTGACAAGTTGAACATCACGCAAAGCGCGTTGAGCCACCAGATCAAGGGGATCGAGGATCAAGCGGGCGTCGAGTTGTTCGTGCGGCGTTCCAAACCTCTCAAACTATCTGCGGCTGGGATCAAACTCTTGCGTGCTGCCGAACGTATCTTGCCCGAGGTCGCGGCGCTTGAGGCTGAGTTTGAAGGATTGCAGTCGGGCCGGTCGGGGCGCTTGCACATCGCGATTGAGTGTCACGCCTGTTTTGAGTGGCTGTTTCCTGTGCTCGAGCAATTTCGGAAGGCGTGGCCAGAGGTGGACGTCGATATTCGGCCTGGTCTGGCTTTCGGAGCATTGCCTGCTTTGCAAAAGGAACAGGTGGATTTGGTGGTCTCGTCCGATCCAGAAACATTGGATGGCGTCGATTTTACGCCGCTCTTTGATTATGAGCCGGTATTTGTGGCGTCCGCACAGCATCCGCTGGCCCAAAAAGACTATATCGAGGCCGAGGATTTTCGGGGACAAACACTGATCACCTATCCAGTGGATCGTGCTCGACTAGATATTTTTTCCCAACTGTTAACGCCAGCCAAGGTAGAGCCTGACAGCATTCGACCTGTCGAACTGACGGCGGTGATATTGCTGCTCGTGGCGTCAAACCGCGGGGTTTCTGTCCTGCCTGACTGGGTTGTGCGAGAGGTCCGGTACAATTCGGACTATGTCACGCGTCCACTGACAAAAACCGGTCTAACAAGGCGGCTCTATGCGGCAACACGAGATGACGAGACGGCCAAGCCGTTTATGGCGCATTTGATACGTTTGGCCAAAGTTGAGGCCGTCAAGCTGCAGCGTGGCG
This sequence comes from Thalassobium sp. R2A62, assembly GCF_000161835.1. GTDB lineage: Bacteria > Pseudomonadota > Alphaproteobacteria > Rhodobacterales > Rhodobacteraceae > Thalassobium. The sequence goes on along the minus strand of NZ_GG697169.2, from coordinate 1,634,503 downwards.
CCGAGGCATAACGTCTCTTGCGCGTGCTCTTGCTCGGGCGTATACGCCGCCTCTGACCTAAGCGATGGAGAGACCGATGGCTGGCAGCGCTAATCTGAACGTAATGATGAAGACCGCACGTGCAGCGGGGCGCGCCTTGTCCAAGGACTTCCGCGAGGTTGAGCAACTTCAGGTTTCGACCAAAGGACCTGGCGACTTTGTCTCTAAGGCAGACATGAGCGCTGAAAAGCTGATCCGCGAAGCGCTGATGGAGGCCCGCCCGTCGTATGGCTTCCTCGGGGAAGAGGGCGCTGAAATCGAAGGCGAAGATCCGACCCGCCGTTGGATTGTTGATCCCCTTGATGGCACGACAAACTTTCTACACGGTATGCCGCATTGGGCCGTCTCAATCGCGCTTGAGCACAAGGGCCAGATCGTTGCCGGTGTGATCTATGACCCGACTAAAGACGAAATGTTCTACGCTGAAAAAGGTGAGGGCGCTTGGATGAACGAAAGCCGCATCCGTGCCTCTGGCCGCAACAAGATGATCGAATGTGTTTTTGCAACTGGCCTGCCATTTGCTGGTCGCAGCGATCTTCCTGAAACACTTCAAGATTTGGCACGGATCTTGCCGGCATGCGCTGGCGTTCGCCGCTGGGGGGCTGCTGCTCTGGATTTGGCCTATGTGGCTGCGGGCCGGTATGACGGTTTTTGGGAACGCCGCTTGAATGCTTGGGATTTGGCTGCTGGCCTTGTGATCGCCAAAGAGGCGGGCTGCCTTGTTGAGCCGTTGAACCCCAACGGGAACATTCTTCAAGATGGTGAATTGGTTGTTGCCAACGAAGCGATCTTTGATCAATTTTCAAAAATCGCACGCGGCTAGTTCTGACCTCGATGAGCGGCCGCGACGTGCGGTTACTGATCCGACGGATGGTTTACGCCGTCGACCCAGGCGATATAATCCATTTCAGACGGGTTAACGCCCTCGAGCGCACCGAGGTTCACGCCAAATTCGTTTGGGTTTGAGCGTCGTTGGTGGTGGGTATAGATGCCGCATACCTTGCAAAAATAGTGCTTCGCGGTGCCAGTCCCCCATTGATACAACGAGAGGCTATCGGCGCCTTTTACAATCTGGATCCCGTCCAATGGTGCCGAGACTGCGGCGGCCCCGCGACGTCTGCAAAACGAACAATCGCATCTGCGCGCTGTGTTCAATCCATCGGACAACGTCACGGCTAACTCGACTGCACCACAGTGGCATTTTAAAACATGGCTCATTTGCGCCTCGGGATGATTGGAATGGTGGATGGTGAATAGGTCGCGTCAGGATGAGGCGGGTGACCTTCGGTGCGATCCCACCACTGACGCCCACCGCGACGCAGCCATATTGGCAGTAGGTACAAGATCCCGATCACAAATCCACCTGCATGCGCCCAGTATGCAACGCCGCCGTTGGTGGTATCGACGCTGACGCCACTGACGATCTGGAGGCCGAACCAGAGCCCCAGCATAATCCACGCGGGGATCGGAAAAATACGGATGAACACGATAAATATAATGAGGATGTCGACCTTGGCCTTTGGGAACATCAACAGATATCCGCCCATGATACCTGCGATCGCACCTGAGGCACCAACCGTTGGCACGGCGCTGCTGGGGTCTGGCAGGATTTGCGCGACATTAGCCAAGATCCCGCAGAACAGATAGAAAATCAGGAACCCGACATGGCCCAACTCGTCTTCTAGGTTGTCGCCAAAGATCCACAAGAACAACATGTTGCCGGCTAAGTGCATGAACCCGCCATGCAAAAACGTTGAGGTGACAAGGCTGATATAGTTGTCACCTGCAGTGATCTGCGCAGGGATCATAGCCCAATTCCAAAAGATTGGGTTGATGCGGGCAGGGTCCTGCATCACGCCCCAATAGCTAAGAAAAATCAGAATGTTCAGCGCTAACAAAGCGTACGTGACGTAGGGCGTGCGGCGAGACGGGTTGTGATCGCGAACTGGAAACATGGGGGCACCGTGGTCGATGCCCCCGATGTCGTCAAGTACCTGCAGTGTTGGGCGGGCTGATCTGGGCGAGCAGATCCGCGTTGCCACCTGATGCAGTTGTGTCGATACAGATATGATGTTCAGCAATCACATAGCTCGCGTCTGGCGTCGTCGTAACGAGCGGTAGGATCGCGCCAGACCGATTGGCCAGAGCACAGGCATAATCGCGCGAGATCTTTGGAGAACCCCAAAAGAGTACACCAGAAAACCCTATGAGCGTTTCGAGGGCTTTGGGTGGCAATGCCCCCGTCGCGACGACGGCCCGCCCGCCTAGTTCTTGGACTGCACGGGCTTGGTCTAGCGAGGCGTTGGAACCAGGCCCAAGGCACAAAAACGGCGCGCGCGCAGTTTCTTTCAATCGGTTGGATTCACCTGTTGGCCCGGGCAGATCCGTGATGGTTTGATGATCTGACAGAGGCGCTGCATCAATGGCGTCTTGGGCTTGCTGTTCGCTCATGCTGTCGCTCCAGCGCCCCGATGTTTGGGCAACAGGTCGTTGCAGGAACCGAGTGAGGTAGAGAGGTCCACCCGCTTTGGGTCCTGTCCCTGATAGACCCTCGCCACCAAAGGGTTGGCTGCCGACAACGGCACCAATTTGGTTGCGGTTTACGTAGATGTTCCCAGCTTTGATTTTGTCCGAGACATGCTGGACGCGGTCATCAATGCGCGTGTGCAAGCCAAACGTCAGGCCATAGCCGGTCGCATTGATGTCGGCGATCACGTCATCCAATTCGCCACTCTTGAATGTCGCAATATGCAGGACAGGGCCGAACACCTCGTGGGTCAGGTCTTGTATTCCGTTCACCTTGATCAGTGTCGGTGCAATGAAATGGCCAGTGCCTGGTGTGTCTTGTTCAGCGAGAACACGGTCCTCAGCCCGCGCCGTTTCAATGTAGGCACGAATACTGTCCGATGCAGTTTGGTCAATCACAGGGCCGACATCTGTGGATAACAGAGCGGGGTCACCAACACGTAACTCCTGCATCGCTCCTTTGATCATCGTGATCAGCGTGTCTGCGATGTCTTCTTGGACGTAGAGGCACCGCAGGGCTGAACAACGCTGTCCTGCCGACTGGAACGCGGATTGAATGATGTCGCGTGTTGCGTGTTCAGGCAGCGCTGTGCTGTCGCAGATCATTGCGTTAAGGCCGCCGGTTTCGGCAATGAACGGTGTGCCCGGTGCGAGATTCTTAGCCATTGTTGAATGAATTTTTTGTGCGGTCGCAGTAGAGCCGGTGAAAACAACTCCATTGATGCGAGGGTCTTGTGTGAGGGCCGAACCCACGCCGCCATCACCGGACATCAAACACAAGGAAGTCTTTGGCACTCCGGCTTGGTGCATGAGCATGACAGCTCTTGCGGCGATCAAGGGCGTTTGTTCGGCCGATTTGGCGATTACACCGTTCCCAGCTGCCAAGGCTGCCGAAATTTGCCCTGTGAAAATCGCGAGAGGAAAGTTCCAAGGGGAAATACAGGTGATGAGCCCGAGTGGGGGTGCTGTGCTTTCAGCGCCGCGTGCTGCGTAGTAGCGCAAGAAGTCGACTGCTTCACGTAATTCGCCAACGCAATCGGCACGGGTTTTGCCCGCCTCGCGGGTCAGTAGGTCAAAGAGTACGCCATAATCTGCCTCGAATTGATCTGCGACAGCGTTTAGAATGCGTGCTCGTTCTTGCGGCGATGCATCCCACTTACGTAGGCCTGAGAGCGCGCCGTCGATCATTTGTGGTGATGTTGCGTTGACGGTTCCAACGGGAACATTTGGATGGGTCGGATTTTCAACATGTTGCCCTAGGTCCGAGGATGGATCGCCGGCAGTATGATTGATCGCTCGGGCCTCTAGCATCGCGCTATCAATTTTATCAAGCGTCGGCTGGTCCGTTAAATCCCAACCCACCGAATTGCGACGCTCGGGTGAAAAGAGCGCGGGTCCGGTGGCCAACGGCGTTTGATGCACGACCTCAAACGGATCGGCGGCCACGATAAGTGGCGGAACAGCCTCATCTACGATTTGATTTACGAAGCTAGAGTTGGCGCCGTTCTCCAATAATCGCCGAACCAAATAAGCAAGCAGATCGCGATGTGCACCAACAGGTGCATAGATCCGACATTTGGTGCCATTGTTCGATAGAACGATATCGTGCAGCGTCTCGCCCATCCCGTGCAAGCGTTGAAACTCGAATGGTGTTGTCTCTTCAGCCATATACAAAATGGCCGCGACCGTGTGGGCATTGTGGGTTGCGAACTGAGGATAAATTCTGTCGGTCATGCCGAGCAGTTTTCGAGCATTCGCAATGTAGCTAATGTCAGTGGCTGCTTTGGACGTGAAGACGGGAAAGCCTGCCAAGCCTTCGACTTGCGCCAGCTTGACCTCTGTGTCCCAATACGCACCTTTGACGAGCCGGACCATAATCTTGCGGTCCAAACGCTGTGCCGTTTGATACAGCCAGTCGATTACGTAGCTGGCGCGCGGACCGTAGGCCTGAACAACCACACCAAACCCGTCCCATCCGGCCAGCGCGGGTTCAGCTAGTACTGTCTCGATGACATCCAGCGAAAGCGATAGGCGGTCGGCCTCTTCGGCGTCGATGTTCAAACCCATTCCCGCCGATTTAGCGAGTAGGGCAAGCGAACGGATGCGGGGCACCAGTTCGGTCATAACGCGATCGGCTTGCGCGACTTCGTAACGGGGGTGAAGTGCGGATAGCTTGACCGAAATGCCGGGATTGTCGGCGATGCGGTCATGGGTACACGCTTCGGCGATCGCGCTGATCGCCCGAGAATAGGCGATGTGATAACCGCGGGCGTCTGCATCGGTCGCCGCTGCTTCGCCGAGCATGTCGTAGCTGTAGGTGTAGCCCCGCGCCTCTTGCTTGGCGGCGCGATCCATTGCGCCTCTGATGTCTGTCCCTAGTACAAACTGCTTGCCCATTTCTCGCATCGCCCGACCGACAGCGGCTCGAATGACTGGTTCGCCCACTCGTTTGAGTGCGCCACGCAGTAATCCCGCAATTCCAGGTTTTTCGTCGTCCAAGACTGTGCCGGTGAGCAACAAAGCCCATGTCGATGCATTGACCATTGATGAAGCTGACTGCCCGAGGTGTTTGCCCCAGTCAGACGGCGCGATCTTGTCCTCGATTAATGCGTCGATGGTTTCTGCATCCGGAACACGCAGCAGTGCTTCGGCCAAACACATCAATGCGATCCCTTCGATAGTCGACAGGCCGTATTCCGCGAGAAAGACCTCCATCAATTCGGGCGAGGCGTTTCCGCGAATTTGGGTGACCATATCGGCCGCGGTCTTGCAGATCGTCAGGCGGTCATCGGATGAGAGATCGGCCAGCGTGGTGAGATGATCAATCGCTGTATTTTGGCCCATCAAACGCGCGGCATCAATCATATCGCGCAGTGCGGGCAAAGTATCACGTGGCATAGTGCTCTCCTATTCGATTTTCCTAATGTACACTTGATATGAAGGTCAAATTTGGCTTATTGGGTGATTTCATAATTCATTTTGTCTGAATTTCTCCGAAAATATGACAGAAAGGTGCTGGGATGGATTCGTTCGATCGAAAGATTCTAAATGTGCTGGCTGGCGATGGCCGGATCAGCATCACCGATTTGGCCAAGCAGATTGGCCTTTCGAAAAGCCCGACGCAGGCCCGCTTGCGTAAGCTGGAAGAGGACGGCGTCATTCTGGGCTATCGCGCCATGGTCGATCCGATCCGGCTGGGGCAGGACCATGTCGCGTTTGTCGAGGTTAAGCTGACGGATACCCGTGAGGTCGCTCTGGACGCGTTCAATCGTCGTGTCGCCGAGATTGGCGAAATTGAGCAATGCCATATGATCGCAGGGTCGTTTGACTATCTGCTCAAGGTGCGGACAACAGATATGACGAGCTACCGAATGGTGTTGGCTGAGAAGGTTTCGACCTTGCCGCATGTCTCAAGCACGTCGACATATGTGGCAATGCAGGCGGTTAAAGAACACGTGGTTTCGCCACTGTGACTTGACCCAGCGGGGTCGCGGATCACGTCGTATAACATGAAAGCACTTATCTTCTTCTTGCTCGCGGCTGGACCGACCTTGGCCCAAGCGTGCCCAGCGGTCGATCCCCAAGCGGAACGTCGTTCAGAACTATTGTCCAAAATTCAAAGCGCGCGTGGCGAAATGGATGCGCGAGTTTTTTCAGGACAGTGATGGGAAATCTGGTTGAACGCCCTTGACGCGACAGCCCAAGACATGTTGGACCGTGGAATGCGTGCGCGTGAAAGTTACGCCTTTGACGAGGCAGAGCGCGCGTTCACCGAATTAATTGTCTATTGCCCCAATTACGCAGAAGGCTGGAAGAAGCGGGCGTTTGTCCATTTTTTGCGCCAAGATTTTGATGAGGCGCTTCCAGATCTCGACAAAGCGATCGAATTGGATGCAGGGTATGTTGCGGCGATTGCGGGCAAGGCGCTGACACAAATCGGGCTGGGCGAGGCGGACGCAGCCCAGATCACACTGCGCCAGGCGCTTGCATTGAATCCGTGGCTGAGCGAGAGATCTCTGCTGACCGAGCCGTTGGGCGAAGAGATTTAAGGTTTACGCCGCAGCACAGCGCAGTATGTATGACGCCATGCGGGCGTGATGGAATGGTAGACATACCAGACTTAAAATCTGTTGGGGTGTAGCCCCGTGTGGGTTCGAGTCCCACCGCCCGCACCATACTTCTTCTTGATTTAACAAACGAATCAAGAGGTTAGCAAATGGTCGTTTTAAGCGAAGTTTTCGGTGAGTTTCTGGACCTAAAAGAGATCAATCCAAAGCCCTCAGAGCAGTCTGTAAGGCGACTCATAGAGGTAGCTGGTGATTTACCTGTGGATCAGTACGCCAGAAGCCATGCTAAGGCTTTTCTAGCGTCCTACAGTGAGCAGAAAACCAGCACCCGTAGAAGAAGGCTCCAGTGTCTTTCGTCTATCCTGAACTTTGCTTATTGGGAGTACGACATAGACAAGAGTAACCCGTTCTCAAGGGTCATTATCAAGGGTGAAGGTAAGGATGCGACCTCAAGGGAACCGTTCTCTGTGGTTGAACTCAAGAAGCTGTACAGCGCCTCTCTAGCCTATGGTCAGCTACGCTTGATACTACCTATACTTGGTGAAACTGGTTGTCGCTTGTCTGAGGTTCTTGGCCTCATGAAACAGGATGTAATCCACACTGAGGACTTACTGGTTATTAATATCAGAGAGAATGATTGCAGGGGTCTCAAGACTGAGAATAGCAAGAGGTTGCTACCTGTCGTGTCTGATAGTGCCACAAAAGCCCTACAGAAGTTACTAGAGGCTCAGAGCGACAGTCCTTACCTGTTCCCGCGTTATGCTTCTTGTGGCTACCTGAACAATACAGGGCATCAGCTACGCTCTGTAATTACCTCAAGAAGTCCTTTGACGGTAAGACCACCCACTGCCTAAGACATGGCTTCAGGGGCCGCCTGAGAGACTGCGACGTGCCTTTGGAAGCTATAGATCAGGTTGATGGATGGTCTAGTGTAGGAGGCGTAGGAACCAACTATGGTAAAGGCTACAGTCTGCCTAAACTCGCTGATTACTTGCGCAGGATAGCTATATAGGCATTATCCCAATCATCAGCAGGGTCTATGGTGATGCTAGTTGCTTCTGGAGCGCCTGTGATTATTGGGGCCATGCCGCTTTGTTGTGATTTTTAGAAGGCGGTCAATGCTTGCTAAGCAAGCCACTTCAGACGATACTTCAGTCTGCCGGCAGTCCACTTGGGGAATGTCGATGTAGGAAGTATTCATGCGGCTGATTTTACCACTTATCTTTTGCGCAAATGCAGCTTGGGCCGATTGCGAGCCAGATAAAGAACTGTTCATGGCCTGCTCCTTCCCAAACGGTAAGGCGGTTGAGGTCTGCACAAACAGTAATTTGGTCAATTACACGTTTGGCAGACCGGGCGAGCGGCCAGAACTTGCGATCTCCCTAGCGTTTCAGGACGGGGCCGAGATGGTACCGTGGAGTGGGGCAGGTCGCTCCATATGGGAAGCTATCCGCCTGACCAACAACGATGTCGTTTATGAGGTCTATGGAGGATTTGATCGACAGCTCGCTACTGATGAGACCAAGACACTCGCAGAGATATTTTTTGGCGGCATCCTGGTCGAGGACATAAACGGGAACGAATTGGCGCATCTGACTTGTGAGCCCGCGACTGTAAACTACAGCTACTGAACACAGGTGTGGCCTATCCGAGCTATGATCTAGTGTTCGTCGTCGTTGGCGGGTTGTTTGGTTGACACACAGCATAAAGTTGATCCAGCATGATTAAATACACCATAGCCACACTAGCACTCACACTCACACTGTCGTTAGCTTCGTCAGCCGTACAAGCACAGGAAACCAGCTGTGATGGCTGGATGTCGTCAGATACTGACATGAGGGCGCAATTTTGGGAGACAGCCACGTCCAATAAAGTCACTAAATGCCTCGATGATGGTGCAGACGTAAGTACAAGGAGCGAATTGGGCGCCACACCTCTTCATATTGCCGCCTTGGAGAACAGAAATCCTAGGGTCTTCACCATATTGGTAAACGCAGAGGCGGATTTAAATGCTAGAAATGCATCCGGGGAGACACCCCTTCATATTGCTGCTTGGCCAAATGACAATCCTGAAGTCTTAACGATATTGCTAGAAGCTGGTGCAAATGTAAATTCTCGTGAGGAGGTGGGTGATACCCCCCTTCACTTTGCGTTTTCGCGTCACAGTAAATCAGAAACCTTGAAAGAATTTCTGACTGTGCTGCTAGAAGCTGGTGCGACAGTGCATACTCGGAATGATTTTGGCTTCACCCCGCTACATAGTGCTGCTGCTGGGAACATAAACATAGATTCCGTGCAGCTTCTGCTAGATGCTGGAGCAGAGGTAAATGCTAGGAGTGATAATGGATTCACACCGCTTCACAGTGCTGCCCAGTTTAGCTGGAACCCTGAAATTATCAAGACTTTACTGCAGGCTGGAGCTGATGGAAGCGCTGTTAATGATGACGGTGAAACACCCTTCGACATAGCTAAAGAAAATGAAGCACTAGCAGGTACAGATGCTTACTGGGCATTGAATGACGCACAGTACAAGTAAGTCATAGTCTGGTTCAGTGCTTGTAGACTTCTGGTGGATCATCGACTTGCAAATGGTTGAACAAGATACGCTGTAGAACAATCTCATCGGGTTCGTCTGGGTAATTCCGTGAGATTTCTATCGCCTCAGAAACAACCTCAGAGCAGGATACTGGTATCGGGATGTGCTTTAGGTCATCGCTAGGACTGAGGTGCCCCTCGTTTCCTATACGCCTGCCTCGTTCATTTTCCTTTGTTCTGTTTCATAGTCAACTGGCGACAGCATGCCGTTGTTGGTGTGCTTGCGAGTCGGGTTGTAAAACATCTCGATGTAATCGAACACGTCCTGCCTTGCTGTGTCGCGCGTGGTGTACGTCCGCCGCCTGATGCGTTCCCGTTTCAGCAAGTGAAAGAAGCTCTCGGCGACTGCGTTATCATGACAATTCCCGCGCCTACTCATGCTGGCATCCAGATTGTGTTTGCTGAGAAAAGATTGCCACTCTTTGCCAGTGAATTGGGAACCTTGGTCAGAATGGATCAAGACCCTATGCTTTGGTTTGCGTCGCCAAACGGCGCTCAGCAATGCTTGTAGGGCTAGGTCGGTTGTCATGTGAGACTGCATCGACCACCCAACGACACGCCGTGAGAAAAGGTCGATGACCACAGCGAGGTACGACCAGCCTTCATGGGGCCTGATGTACGTGATATCGGTCACCCATACGCAATCAGGCGCATCCACCTCGAACTGTCGATCCAGTGTGTTGTCAGCGACGACTGCAGGCTTGCCGCCATATCGACCAGGTCGACGTTTGTATCCGATCTGCGCTGCAATGCCTGCCAAAGCTGGCCAAACGTGCCACACGGTTCTCTGAACAGGTCTCGCCAGCATCGCGCAGGTCGTCTGCAAATTTGCGATATCCATAGACCTTACCGCTATCGGTCCATGCCTGCTGGATCAGCTCCGTCTGACGTGCATCTTCACGCGCACTTAACGGTTCTTTAAGCCATGCATAGAAACCGCTGAAATGAACCATCAGCACGCGACACATTGAACGCACAGAAAACTCAGTGCGATGAGCCTCAATAAACGCGTACCTCACTGAGACGCTCGCGCGAAGTACGCGGTCGCCTTTTTTAGAATAGTGCGCTCCTCGGTGACCCGGACCAACTCACGCTTCAACCGTTTGATCTCAGCAGCCTGTTCCGCCACCTCCGATCTGACACGGGGTGACTTCGCAAACTGCGACTTCCACGTGTAAAGCGACTTGGTGCTAATCCCGAGCCGTTCCGCCACTTCGCTGACCGCATATCCACGCTCAACGATCTGCGCCACGGCGTCCCGTTTGAACTCGTCTGTAAAACGTATTCCCTTATTCATATCCGTCTCTCCTTGCTTCCAAAATTACCAGGCAAAGCGTCTACAAATCTAGGGGCACCTCAGTCTCCGGAAGAGCGTTGTCGCCTTATGTCCGAAACACGTTGTTAACAAAGACATTCTAGCGTGCATTGTACGTGTCCAAAACTGGAAGGAAATCTAGGTCTCGAAGGTGATGCATGTGGGTATGACCCCTTTTCAAGAGGGTCGGTTTGGTGCACGCTTTAGTTTAGCATTGGCGCATCTAGGTGTGTTTCCAACCGACAGACATGTTTTGTTGGGACAATAACAGGATCCAAAGACCAAAAGTAAATTTGTCTGAAGAGGTGACCGATGAAGGGTACGATTTTTGTAGAACTCGTCAAAATGGCTGAGAATGCGTTTGGCGAAGAAGTTGTTGATGAGGTGCTATCCAAAGCAGACTTGGAGAATGATGGTGCCTTTACCACTGTTGGCAATTATCCGTGCACTGAGCTTGTTAAAATCGTCGTGGCCTTTAGTGAGCATTCAGGGATCAGCGGTGACAAGCTGCAACGGATGTTCGGCCATTGGATGATGGACCACTTTGTTGAAAACTATGAAGAATTTTTTGTGGGTATGACCGACAGTTTTTCACTCCTTGAGGCTGTGGATGGTGAAATCCATGTTGAAGTTAAAAAGCTTTACCCTGATGCTGAGCTGCCGGTTTTTGACACCGAGCGCTTAAAAGACGATCAGATGAAATTGACCTATACGTCCCCGCGACCCCTTGTTGAGTTCTGCCACGGAATGGTCGAGGCCTGCCTAGAGCGTTACAGCCAGACAGCGGAAATCGAGCGTTGCCCCGTCGCCCATCAAGAAAACGCGACGGTTTTTGATATTAAACTTAACCAGTAGAATGAATTGTTAAGTTATGGACAGCTCGGATAATCCAGCAGATGATCGTGTGTCGCGAATACGATATGCGCGCGAACAAAACGCCCGCGCCGAAGCTGAGCGGTTGCTCGAGGAAAAGAGCCGTATGCTCTACCTCGCCAACCAAGAGCTAAGCGCGCATTCTGCTGGGTTGGAAGCTGCGGTTATCGAGCGCACCAAAGAACTGGAAGAAGCGCTGCGACAGGCCGAAGCTGCCGGCAAAGCCAAGAGCCGGTTTGTCGCAACTATGAGCCATGAAATCCGCACCCCTCTCGGGGGTATGTTGGGGATGATTGATCTCTTGGCGATGGACGAGAATGACGCCTCGAAACTTGAATTTCTGAGCTACGCTGCGCTTGCGGGAAAAGGGCTGAGCCGGATTGTGAATGATGTCTTGGATTTTTCCAAGATGGAGGCCGGTGTCTTCGTTATTAAAGAAGAGGGTGTCGACGTGCGCGCGTTGGTCGAGAGCGTTCGAATGCTGGCCGTATCGACGGACAAACCGGCAGACAGGACGATCGTCGCGAAAATCACAGCTGATGTACCTCACCTCTTCCTTGGTGACGGAACCCGTATTCGGCAGGTGATTTCAAACCTTGTCTCGAACGCAGTGAGATATTCAGAAGACGGCCCTGTTCTGATCAGAGCGAGTGCATCGGATCACAAAAAAGGGGCTCTGTTGCGTGTTGAGATCGAAGATTTTGGTGTGGGTATCGCTGAAGACAGCATTCCAAACATATTTAAGGATTTTTCGCAAATCTCTAATCCTCTGACTGCAGCGGCGCAGGGGTCCGGGCTTGGCCTAGCGATCTGTAAACGTATCCTCGAAGGATGTGGCGGCACCATGGGTGTTGAGAGCGTTCTAGGTAAGGGTTCGACGTTTTGGTTCGAGCTACCCGTGACTGTCATTGAGCAGTCGAAGCCGGTCAAAGATTCCGCCGGCGTGATCCCTGAACCAATTCAAAGCAGTCCTCTCGAAGGAATGCGGGTGCTGATTGCAGAAGATAACATCATCAATCAAAAGCTGCTGCTTACCTATCTGAAACGCATGGGCGTTGTTCCTGAGTTGGCTGAGAACGGTCGCATTGCGTTTGAAAAGTTTGACCCAGAAAAGTTTGACTTGGTCTTGATGGATGTCGCGATGCCAGAGATGGACGGGCTCGAGGCGACACGGCAAATTTGCCTGAAGTGGCAAGATGCCGACATGCCACCGATCTTGGCGCTGACTGCGCACGTTATGGATGCGATCCAAGACGAGGTCGAATTGGTCGGAATTGATACGGTACTGTCAAAGCCTATTCCGTTTCAGGAACTCAAACATGCGTTAGAGACGGCTCTGCGTAACCAACCTGTGAAACCCTCATTCGCAACAGCCCAAGAGAGTACGGTCGCGAACATCCAAGATGGCACGATCCTTTCAAGGATGTCGCCAACGGTTTTGGCTGAAATGAAAGAGATGTTTTCGGAAGATGTGATTTTGGATTTGACGAAGAAATTTGTCGATGACGCCGCACAACGGACTGAGATAATTGTCGACGCAATCCATCAAAATGATTCCAAAACAGCGATCGCTGAGGCGCACTCTATCAAAGGGTCGGCATTGGTTCTGGGGTTCGCGGATGTTGCAGCATACGCACGCCAGATTGAGCTAGATAAGCCCCCTGCGGCTAAAGGGCTCGAGCTTACCTCGAAAATCGAGATTGCACTGGACGAGCTTCGCCAAGCGATTTGAATTCAAGCGAGTGATCGGTGGCGCGATTCAGTAATGTGATTGGCATCGAACTGTCGTGATCGACAGCCAACTACACCCAAGGTGTAGCGTTGGGCACGGCGTCTAACATCAAATTTTTGAAATCGCTGGCTGGGATGGTAGGGTTTTCTTCTAACATATTGAAATATATATAAACTTAGGGATATGGGGTCAATGAGGAAAATGCGGAAACTTGTTTAACAACCACCATGTGCTACATTCCGGCTCCGGCGGCTGTAAGCGGTCCAATATCAAGACCCCAGTTGAGAACCGGCCAACTCCGAAAGGCATTATGACCCTATAGGTGCAGGGCCTTTGAGGATTGTTATGACCCAAGCGTCCGACAGCTGTACCTAAAAAAATGGTAGGCTGAGCATGGACGAAAACGCGTTTAACAACATCGATGAAGCAATGAGGAACGAGCAGGGGTTTGTGTCCGAGCTGGACCCCACCGCCTCCAGCTTGTGCGATAAATGTTGAAAATAGACCATTCAAGTGGGGCTGCTCAACATCTTCGATCATAGGGACGCTTCGCTCGTCAACTAATTTATTAGTTGATAGAAGTTGCAACTTTAAAAGGGGAGTAATCATTTGACGCAAGCGCTGGCCCCGATGTACTAAAGAATTAATAAACTTTGCTAAGGGATTGTATTTTTGGCGCGTAGACGTACGGAAATGCTCACGGATGTTGAGCTCGAACTCATGATAGTTCTCTGGAAAATCAAATCCGGAACGGTCAGGCATATTATGGCAGCTTTGTCCGACGGAACAGAGCGCGCTTATACATCCATTGCCACGATGATGAAAATTCTCGAGGATAAGGGATTTGCAACATCAGAACGACGGGAGCGCACATTCTATTATGCGCCCGCGATAAAGAAGAGCGACTATGAGGGCCGTTCTTTGAAAAATCTGTCGAATTCACTGTTTGGAGGAACACCGACAGCGCTTGTTGCGCGACTGGTGGATGATGGTGAACTGACGGATGAAATGATCCAAGAGATCAAACAGATCATCGACACGAGGATCGGGAAAGATGACAGCTCATGATATCGTAGGGGGGGTGGTCTGGGGCCATATGATGGTCCTTATGGCTGCGTTGATTTATGCTGTATTTGAACTTTGCTATGCCCTGACGGGCCAACGACGACACTTTCAAACGCGGAGACGGGTTGGTTACTCAGTCTGCGCAAGCGTGCTGCTTTTGCCGCTGGTTCTGCCGCTTATCATGGCCACGCCTTACGCGGTGCCGATTAATGCGACCGATGCTGTTGTTGCCCAATATCTAAAGGGCAATATCTCTATCAGCGCGATTGAGATGAACAGCATTGTTGAGTTCCGCTCATCTTGGGTGAAGGACATTGCTTCGGGGCAAAGTCTGATCGGCCAAGCCATCTTGGCCATTTTTCTGGCAGCGATGGTCATGCGGATTGGATATTTGGCGCTGAACTATAACCGGATCCGCCGTGCTATCGCGGGTGGTGTAGTTATTCGCGAAACCAAGCGGTTGAAGGTTATCGCGGCGTCTGGGATCAGTGTGCCGTTTTCGACACGGGGGCCTTGGCGTCATTATGTAGTTTTACCAAAGGAAATGATGAACGACCGAGCTGCGGTTTCTATGGCGCTAGGTCATGAATTGCAGCACGTCCGCCAAGGTGACGTGACAGCAGAGGTGCTGATGTCTTTGATGTCATTGATCTATGTGCTGAACCCCGGGTATTGGTACATGGCTGGACGGGTGCGCAAACTAGGCGAGCTTGCTTGCGATCGTGCGTATCTGGCACGGCATCTACTGGATGCGCATAGCTATGCGCTTCGGTTGTTGTCGGTTGCGAAGTCATCAAGAAAACAAGCCCGCCAACCTTCTGCTTTTGGCGTAGCCCTGACTGGGCGGCCGATGTTTTGGCGCGGGCGCAAGTCGATGATGATGTCGCGGATTTTGGAAATCGCGTATGATGTTGATCGACCAGCGCGGGAAACAAAATGGGTGGGTCTCGCCCTTTCCGCATGCCTAAGTGTTGCGATTGTTGGGGCTGCGACCTCGCTTTCTAAGCCTGCGGATTGGAGCCATGAGCGGATCATGCTGTCCACAGTCGTGAACTTAGAGCGGATCAATCAGCTGAATACCTTGGCCCAGCGTAGCTGGTAAAGAAAAGGGCGCGGCAGAAGCCTGGAGCCATTCCGTACTGTAGGACATAGACTTCTGAATCCTGTCAGCTGAAAAGCTGGCAGGTTTTTGTTTTTACGTCCATTTTCGTCGAAATCTAAGCTTTTAACGTGCAAACTCACGGGAATTTCAAACTTCCCGTGAGTGGCACCATTTTGTGTCATTAAAAATGGACGTGCCCGTAAAAAAATGGACGTGCCCGTAAATCGTGTCGGTCTGACGATGGGCACAAAGCAACTGCCTCGTTCGTGATTTGCGTCTCGCCACCTCACGCATTGGTTCCCCAATGAAAACAGTCTCTGGGAAAGTAACAGTTTAGGGCGCGTAACAGGCCCAATTATATACTTTTGGACACTTAACATATGCGTAGGAGTCGTTGGTTAACGCTGGGGCCTCTTTTATCAATATGCCCATACCATGCTGACGCCGATGTCATTGGCGCGTTGAGTACTAGAAGCTGGAGAGCTCCGTGCTTCAGAAATAGCTGGCAACTGTTAACCCTCGGCCTCTTGAAACAAGAGGCAGTATTGCTGCTGGTAGTAAGGGCATCAATCGTTCGCAACGACGCAATTGCTTCGTGACCTATGAAGGTCGCACGTCAAGCTTAACGACGCACTGCGTCAACATTTACCGCACAGGCTGGGGTATCTGCCACGCCTTCAGATCAGGAGCAGAACTATTATGAGCTATTCAAAAAAACCGCTTACAGCCCTTTCTATAGTCTTCTGCCTATCGTTTGGGGCAATCGCTTCAGCAGAGCACATACTGTTCTCCCAATACGATGGGAAGTCTACTTGGAGTAACACCTACGTCGATGTTGATATTGTTAGAGACCACATCTGGAGGGGTGGTATATTCTTTGATGCAGTGGGCCGAAGCAGTAGGCCAGCTACACCCGCGGTTCCAGGGACACCAGAGATTCCGTGGTCTTCCGATACAATCACGCGGCTCTTTATTGTTGGAGCGACTAATAGCGCAATCTCAGAGCAGATTTACTCCAAATCCAGTGCTAGTGCGACTTTCTACGATAAGCTAACGAAAAACTTGTACAACAACACAAATACTGACTCTGCCACCGGCGTTCCATCTGGGGGGCTAACCTTTGTTGAAGAGGTTGATATCACAGATCCGAATGCATCAGTATCTGATAGCGCACATGGTTATCTTGGGAAGGTAATGCAAAGTTACTCCACAGCAGCGGGGACTAGCTATTCTCCCGAGGTGGCTGGCACGGCAGCAATATCAGCAAGAGACCGAGATGACAGGCCAGCACACTTATTGGTTAAGGTGCCTAAAGATGCGGATGTTCCGACATTTATTGAGGCTTTCATGAGTCAGCAGAAAGAATGATCAATGGCTGATGGCTGTGTGCATAAGACAGGAAAGTGAGGGAACAATTTTAGGAAGTTGCGGCTTCGGAAACTGTCGCTGACTACCTGAACTCTGAATCAAGCGTGAATGCTCGAGATAAAAATAGAGGCACACCGCCTCACACGGCTGCTCAGTATAACGAAAATCCCGAAGTCATGATTATACTCCTAGCCGCTAGTACTGATGGGAACGCTGTTAATGATGAAGGTGAAACATCCTTCGACTTAGCTAAAGAATAGGACGTGTCCGTAAATTATGTTGGGCTGAAGATGAACACAAAGCAGCGGCCTCATTCGTGATTTGCGCCCTGTCGCATCACGCATTGTTTCCCCAATGAAAACAGTCGCTTGGAAAGTGATAGTTTAGGGCGCGTAACAGGCCCAATTGCATCCATTTAGATACTTAACCTATTCGAAGGAGTCTTGGCTTAGGGCGGGAGTGCTGTTTTATTCTCTGACCAAGAGGAGAAAGCGCGCACAAGCTCATTAGGAGGCAAAAATGTCCGATTATACGATAAGGTTATATCCATTATCTCAAATGCCCGGCGTTGCAAGCAGTGGCTTAATGGGCGCGTATGATACTGGCGGGACAGCAACTTTTTCAGACGACGGAGTTTCCGTCACAATTACTGATGACGATAGTGTTTTCGAAGATTTTGGAGGTCAGAATTTCGCAGAGACTGGGGCGAATGCGGTCTTGACCGATGCGGTTACATTGGATGGGACTACTTACTCCGCAGGGACTCAAATCAATGCCATCGGCCAAGTTGAAGTTATAAACGACACATCAGGTGACGCAGGGTTTGCACAGCTTGTTGGCTTTGGAGGCTCCGCCCTCGGTGCAATATATTTAGCCTACCCATTCCCTGTCTCGGATGGGGATAGTTTAACTTTTATTGCGACGGACAATAACAATAGGGTATCGCCAGACAAGTTCGGCGATACCCAAGGCTACGCCTATTCCGAATTTGACGGAGCGCCGGACCAAGGCAGCTCGCAACCGCCCCTGGTTAGCACCCCACCAGTACCAGACGGCAGCCACTCTACGACCGAAATAATTGTAAGCGGAGCCGACGTTGCAAAAAGTCCAGTCGTAAACGCCAATTCTTCTGCTGGCTATCAAGGCCAAGGCCAAATCACTGTTAATGCGCAGAGTGTTTTCCAAGATGACGACATCGTTGTCCTGAAGGTCAACCAGGTCGATGCCAATGGCGAGATCAGTCCGACGAGCAATACGGGTCTGGCTGATGTGACCGTCTATGATAGCTACGCAGACTACTTGGCTGGCACGGTAAAATATAACTATGCGCCTCAAAACCCTGGTCAAACCGCAAATGTTCAAACCAGTCTCAGTGGTTTGGGCGACGGTTATGTGAACTTTACGTCCGCAAATATCATGCAACCGCAGAACGGCGGTCCGAGCTTCGACCAACTTTTTGTAGCGCCCAATAGTGGAATTGGAACTTCTGGCTCTGGTACATTTTCCACCAAGGAACAGTTCGATTTCAACTCTGACGGGGATTTTGATGACTTTCTGGAGGACGGAAACACGAATTTCCTCGTGGGCAACTATGCAAGTCCGCCAGTCTGCTTCACCCGTGGCACCCTGATCAAGACCAATCAAGGCGAGCGCCCGATTGAAGAGCTTGCTGCTGGCGACATGGTACTGACGATGGACCACGGGTATCAGCCCATACGCTGGATCGGGTCGTCCAAACGAGCAGCTACAGGCGATCTTGCCCCCATCCTGATCCGCAAGGGTGCTCTCGGGAATGACCGTGACCTACGTGTCAGCCCACAGCACCGTATGCTCCTGCAAGGCTGGCAGGCAGAGATGCTCTTTGGTGAACTTGAAGTGCTGGCCACAGCCAAGTCTCTGGTAAATGACCACTCTATCCTGCGTGACGAAGGGGGGGATGTGGAGTATTTCCACATGCTGTTTGATACCCACGAGATTATCTACGCTGAAGGCTGCGCTTCTGAGAGCTTCCACCCGGGCCAACAGGGCTGGACAGCCTTGGATCAAGCCACACGGGATGAAATCCTCACGCTCTTCCCACAGCTTGCTGACGGCACCCTCAACGACTACGGCCCCGCCGCCCGCATGAGCCTCAAGCATAAAGAGGGCAAGCTGCTTGGCGCGTATATGGCTGGGAGCTGTTAGCCCTCGGCCTCTTGTAGCAAGCGGCAGACTTGCTTCCTGATGTAAGGGCATCAATCTTCGCAACGGCTCAACTTCTTCACACACTATGAAGGTCGCAGGTTGGCCATAAATGGCGCTCCATTTAAAATGGAGCGATCTGTCAGTCGTCTGGCGGAGCGTTTTCTATTGGAGATTGGTTGTTGCGGAGGAGGACGAAGGCACATTTAACCCTATGCTTCCCGAAGAAATCTTCAAGAGCCTGGAAAATGCGCCTGTAACAACCTTTGGTTCACCCACGCATTGTTTCCCCAATGAAAACAGTCGCTTGAAAAGTAATACTTTAGGGCGCGTAACAGACCTAATCGCATCCATTTGGGTACTTAATCTATGCGGAGGAGTATTTGGTTAACGCTGGGGTGCCGTCTTATTAATTAATACAGATCAAGACTGACAATCCTGGAGCAGAAGCGGGTCAAGGCCATGTCCGATTATACAATAAACTTATACCCCTTAGATCAAATTCCCGGAGTTTCAGCAAACTCCACATTAGCCGGACAAGCAGTTGGTCGTGCTGGAACAGTAACTTTTACGGACGTTGCAACACCCGTCACGATTACAGATGACGACGAATACGCAGAAGATATTGTCGGCAATAACCAGAACAACCCAGAAACTGGTGATTTTGCAGTCTTAACTGATACAGTCACCGTGAATGGGGCCACTTATACAGCTGGCACCAAGGTTCATGCCATCGCTCAAGTTGAAGTTACAAATGACACAACAGGCGAAACAGGCTTTGCACAGATCTTCGGCATTGGTGGATCCAGTTCAAGCCCATCCTATCTCGCATATCCATTCTCTGTTTCGGATGGGGATAGCTTAACTTTTATTGCGACGGACAACGGTATCGAAGAGCCATACAATTTTGGAGACACCCAAGGCTACGCGTATTCCGACTTCGACGCACCACCGGTACCTGACTCTACGATTGAACTCACGACAACAGCTACCGACGAAACTGGCCAGTCAGGCAGCTTTACAGACACGAATACCGGAGCCACGGTTGATTATACAATCACCGGTGCGGGTGGGGCCAGTGCCGGGGCCCATGGTATTGATGCCTCTAACGTTTGGCTCGGAAACGGTACTGAAAATCCCGAAACCCTGGACCTGAGTTTCACGACAGATGGTAGCCCCGTTCCCGTGGATGGTGTTGTCGTCAAATTTGCTTTGGGCAACACAGAAGAAGTGATCACGTTCAAGGTAAATGGCGTTGAGGTCGATCTAAACACTTTGATAGCCAGTGGGGATGTTACATTTACCCCAACAAACAATGCCTTTGTCACTACAGAAGGAGGTGTTGGGTTTAATGAAAGTGAAGCTACAAATATAGAAACCCTTACGTTTAACATCCCCATCTCGACGCTGGAAATCGTGCACCCTGGCGGAGGCAACGGCCTGTTGGTGGAATTGTTCTCTGAAACAACCGTCAACATGGACTCGCTGGACCCAGCTGGAACTCCTCCGGAATCACCTGAAGCTGGGGTCTCCATCGGTGAAGCTATCTTTCTTGGTAATTTTATGGATGCTGACATCAGTGAGGAGTTTTTCCCTGACACAGTCAACACAGCACCCTTTTTGGGGACCTTTGGATCGTCCTCGGACCCACTTTGGCAAGACGAAGTCTTGGTTACCTATGAAGACGTCAATGGCGATGGTGTGATTAATACAGACAACGCATCTCCACAATATTTACCGGATGAAGAAATTAGCTACGATTTAGGCAGTGGAACGCAGACCGCTTTGGTCGACTCGATCGTAAGTATTAACCTGACCGTTACTTATACCGATGGCTCTACTCAGTCATATACAAATGCTCTGATGTATCAGGATGACGCAGGAAACATGTTCCTGGTCAACTCTGACTGGGCTGGTACGAATCTAAACAGCGGATCGTGGCCTCAGATCCAATCTATCGACGTGACCTCTGTGACAGACGGCTATCACGGGGCGATGACACAAGACGACTTCCAGTCGTTTGTCTGCTTCACCCGTGGCACCCTGATCAAGACCGATCAAGGCGAGCGCCCGATTGAAGAGCTTGCTGCTGGCGACATGGTACTGACGATGGACCACGGGTATCAGCCTACACGCTGGATCGGGTCGTCCAAACGAGCGGCCACAGGCGATCTTGCCCCCATTTTGATCCGCAAGGGTGCTCTCGGGAATGACCGTGATCTACGCGTCAGCCCACAGCACCGTATGCTCCTGCAAGGCTGGCAGGCAGAGATGCTCTTTGGCGAACTTGAAGTGCTGGCAACAGCCAAGTCTCTGCTGAATGACCAGACAATCCTGCGTGACGAAGGGGGTGAGGTGGAGTATTTCCACATGCTGTTTGATACCCACGAGATTATCTACGCTGAAGGCTGCCCTTCTGAGAGCTTCCACCCGGGCCAACAGGGCTGGAAAGCCTTGGATCAAGCCACACGGGATGAAATCCTCACGCTCTTCCCACAGCTTGCTGACGGCAACTTCAACGACTACGGCCCCGCCGCCCGCATGAGCCTCAAGCACAAAGAGGGCAAGCTCCTTGGGTCCTATATGGCTGGGAGCGTTTAGCGCTTGATCTAAGTCAGGTCACGGCTTGTCAGAGTTTTGGCCCGAACGAACCTTAACTGGGAAAGTTCTCGAACGGCTGCTGTCAAAAATGCAAACAAAAAAGGAGTGTCCTAGACATGTCAAAAATTAAATATCTCGTCATACCGCTGGCTTTCGGAGTTTCTGGATGCCTCAGTGCTGTGAACTATGAAACCGCACCGGTCGTCGTCTCTACAGCGCAGGGTCCAGTGACTTGCCAACTTTACACGAGAGAGCAAGTTACGTGGGACCGATCTATTGGGAGACCAGAAGAGATGTCTGTTCAAGTCGCTGATGCCGTCTGTGTTAACGAAGGGCTTAAACGCTCCAGGTGATGGATCCGCACTTCCTCGTGACCAGTCCGGTCTAATGTTTCAAGCGACTGCTTTCTCAATGAAAACAGTCGCCTGAAAAGTAACAGTTTAGGGCACGTAACAGGCCTAATTGTATACTTTTGGATGCTTAACATGTTCGAAAGAGTCGTGCCTCAAAGCTGCGGGCCGCTGTATTAGTTTAGGGTATATTCGCTGTCTTTCAGAACGCAGGCTTGCTTTCGGGCCAAGAGCGAAAAATGGTGGGATAACAAATGGCAATCTATACATTCACAATTTATCAAGCCACCAGCATTACAACCGGGCCCATTACCTTGTCCGGTAATGCTGTCACGATCACTGTAGATGATCCTGATGACAGTCAAGGCATTGGTGATTTGTTGACTGATGGGAGCGGCCATGACGTCGAAACAGGGATCACTCCCAGCATTACGGCGGTAAGTGACCCTGCGTACAGCTACCTTATCGGAGACGGTCTGACCTTCAATGGGCAATGGGCAATTGATGGGCTTTCGGGAACTGGTTGGAACGCGTTGATCCTTAATGATGAGGATGGGTCTAACAATGCAAGTTTTCACGGCACGATGTGGCTTGCATCTCACCCGGATAACCCAACGGCCTTGGCCGATGCATTTATCTCGGGTTCAAATGTCGGTATTGGCAGTAGAACCGATGTTGATAGTGTGCCAGAATTAGTGCCACCAGCACCGGTTGAAACCTATACGTTTCATACATTCTCACAGAGCGATGTGGGCTTCCCCCAAACAAGCGCCTTCTCAAAAGACGGCATTGTCTTTGTTCACGACTCCACTAACCCGATTACAACAATTGCCGTTGATGATGACGATGCAGTGCTTGATGACCAGTCTACAAACGACGGACAAACTTATGATTCAAGCGAGATATTACAAAGCGTAAACGGCGATACCTCCATTTCGGGAAATGATATCGCCAGCTTTGCAAGCTACACTGTCACTGGCGATGACGGCTCCTCTTTTAAGGCATATATCATTGCCGGCTCTAACGGTACTAACATCAGGGACATCGACGGGAGCGCATTAACAGGCTTCGACACCTACATAACTTTCACCCAGCCGTTAATCGATGGGGTTGAGTATACCTACAGTGAGTACAGCCCTATTGGCCAAGTTGCTTATGCGGACCTCGCGGAGCAAGGCACATTTGACATAGTTGGCACTCCTCCGGAATCACCTGAAGCTGGGTTATCCATCAGTGAAGCTATCTTTCTTGGTAATTTTATGGATGCTGACACCAGTGAGGAGTTTTTCCCTGACACAGTCAACACAGCACCCTTTTTGGGGACCTTTGGATCGTCCTCGGACCCACTTTGGCAAGACGAAGTCTTGGTTACCTATGAAGACGTCAATGGCGATGGCGCGATTAATACAGACAACCTATCTCCACAATATTTACCGGATGAAGAAATTAGCTACGATTTAGGCAGTGGAACGCAGACCGCTTTGGTCGACTCGATCGTAAGTATTAACCTGACCGTTACTTATACCGATGGCTCCACTCAGTCATATACAAATGCTCTGATGTATCAGGATGACGCAGGAAACATGTTCCTGGTCAACTCTGACTGGGCTGGTACGAATCTAAACAGCGGATCGTGGCCTCAGATCCAATCTATCGACGTGACCTCTGTGACAGACGGCTATCACGGGGCGATGACACAAGACGACTTCCAGTCGTTTGTCTGCTTCACCCGCGGCACCCTGATCAAGACCGATCAAGGCGAGCGCCCGATTGAAGAGCTTGCTGCTGGCGACATGGTACTGACGATGGACCACGGGTATCAGCCCATACGCTGGATCGGGTCGTCCAAACGAGCAGCTACAGGCGATCTTGCCCCCATCCTGATCCGCAGGGGTGCTCTCGGAAATGACCGTGATCTACGCGTCAGCCCACAGCACCGGATGCTCCTGCAAGGCTGGCAGGCAGAACTGCTCTTTGGTGAAGTTGAAGTACTGGCGACAGCCAAGTCTCTGCTGAATGACCAGACCATCCTGCGTGACGAAGGGGGTGAGGTGGAGTATTTCCACATGCTGTTTGATACCCACGAGATTATCTACGCTGAAGGCTGCCCTTCTGAGAGCTTCCACCCGGGCCAACAGGGCTGGAAAGCCTTGGATCAAGCCACACGGGATGAAATCCTCACGCTCTTCCCACAGCTTGTTGACGGCACCCTCAACGACTACGGCCCCGCCGCCCGCATGAGCCTCAAGCATAAAGAGGGCAAGCTCCTTGGGTCCTATATGGCTGGCAGCGTTTAGCGCTCTGTCAGGCGTCTGGTGAACCCTTCGTGGTTTCATGATGTTGTTAATGAGACAATTTTCAAGTTTGGATACAGCATTCCCGTCGCAGCGTCAGAAATTAAAGAAGAACCATTTTATTGAAATGTTTAGGGGCGCTGGAGATAAAACTCCGCCTTTATATGCATTCCATACGGTACGCGCAAAAATAAGATCTTAGTTTACTGGGGCAGGTCCAAAAACGAAGCTCAATATCACGACAAGCAAGGGCCTAAACAAGTACCGGGCGGTGAGGAAAATCACCGCCCGGGTCCTATAACTCGGAATGGCTCCGCAGAAGCCTGCCGCGCCCCTAATTTATCGTCGCTCGATTATACTTTCCAAAAGCAAAGAATGCTCCAGAAAATTGCGATGCACAGCGGTGCCCAAAGCGGCATGCCGACAAGCCCAAGCCAGCCAAGGAAGATGAAAGATGTGCCGAGGCAGGTCAGGAACAAACGATCACCGCGTGTTGTCGTCAGCCCAAAGATGCCTTTGCGCTCATTACCGCCGGGGTACTTCAGTTCCAGTGCCGTTAGGATACCCATTGCGGAAAACAGACCGATAAAGACGAGGGCCGTTGGCCATGTCCATGCCATCCAAGTAAACATATCAAACTCTCCCCATCGCGAAGCCCTTCGCAATGTAATTGCGAACGAAGTAGATGACGATTGCTCCGGGGATGATCGTCAAGGTGCCAGCGGCTGCCAATAGGCCAAGCTCATAGCCAGCCGAAGATGCTGTTTTGGTCATAGTGGCTGCAATGGGCTTTGCCTCGACCGCCGTCAGCGTCTTGGCCAGCAACAATTCGACCCATGAGAACATGAAACAGAAGAAGGCTGCGACCCCGACGCCTGCTTTGATCGTTGGAATGAAGATCGACACGAAAAAGCGCGGGAAGGAATAACCGTCAACATAGGCTGTTTCGTCGAGTTCTTTTGGAACGCCGCCCATGAACCCCTCAAGGATCCAAACAGCCAGCGGGATGTTGAACAGGCAATGCGCTAAAGCGACTGCAAGATGCGTATCAAAGATGCCAACAGCGGAATAAAGCTGGAAGAACGGTAGCGCGAAAACAGCAGCCGGGGCCATGCGGTTGGTGAGGAGCCAAAAGAACAACTGCTTGTCACCCAAGAACCGATAGCGGCTAAATGCATAAGCTGCGGGCAAAGCAACAGCGACTGAGATCACCGTGTTCAGAGACACATAGATGATCGAGTTAATGTAACCCCAGTACCACGTTGGATCGGTGAAGATCGTCCGATACGCCTCCAAAGTGAAGGTTTGTGGGAATAAGGAAAAACCTGCGAGGATTTCGTTTGTTGTCTTAAAGCTCATCGCGACGAGCCAATAGATCGGCAGCATCAGGAAGACGATATAGACGATTGGGACGATGGATCGACGTTTCATCGAGCCCTCCTTTAGTTCAGATCGTCTTTGGTCATCAGCGTATAGAACAGCCAAGACACAAAGAGCGTAATTGCGAAATAGATCAACGACATTGCGGCAGCGGGGCCAAGGTCAAACTGACCAAGGGCGATTTTGACGAGGTCGATGGAAAGAAGCGTGGTGGAATTACCGGGACCGCCACCCGTAAGAACGAAGGGTTCAGTATAAATGTTAAAGCTGTCCATGAAGCGCAAAAGGATCGCGATGGTCAGGACGTTTTTCATCTTGGGGAGCTGGATAAAGCGGAAGACGCTCCAATTGCTGGCTCCGTCGATCTTCGCGGCTTGATAGTAGGCGTCTGGGATCGCAACAAGGCCAGCGTAAGACAGCAGCACAACAAGCGAGGTCCAGTGCCAGACGTCCATCGTGATGATCGTGATCCAAGCCGCAAGCGGGTTCTGGGTCATGTCATAGTTGATGCCTAACGTGTGGTTCACAAAATAGCCAAGCAAGCCGATGTCGGGCAAAGCAAAGATGTTCCACATGGCACCGACAACGTTCCAAGGGATCAACATGGGCAGCGCCATAAGGACCAAGCAGACAGGCACCCAAGGACCTTGGCGCGGCATAGAAAGCGCGATGGCGATGCCCAAGGGAACCTCGATGATTAGGATCAGGAAGGTGAACAGGAACTGACGCCCAAGCGCTGCATGGAAACGTTCAGATCTAAGGATCTGTTCGAACCACGTCAGCCCTTCCCAGAAGAACAGGTTGTTCCCAAAGGTTTCTTGGACGGAATAGTTCACCACCGTCATCATTGGGATCAACGCGTTGAACGCGACAAGGATCAAGACGGGCAGGACAAAGTACCAGCCCTTTTGGTTTTCGGTCTTCATTGACCTGCTCCTGTCGCGATCCAACAGTCTGAATAGACGCGTGTGTGGGCTGGATTGAATTGTAAATGCACTGTGTCGCCCTGCGCGGGCGAAGGTCCGTTCATGATGACCGCAACCTTTTGATCGCCAACCATCGCTTCTACAACAAGGTGCCTGCCGACGTCCGCAACTTTGCGCACTTTCGCAGGGATACCCGTGTTGCCAAGGGCGACGAATTCAGGGCGCACGCCGATTTCGATTTTACCAGTGACGTCTTTGTCGACCGTACCTTCAAGGGCCACGTTTTGGCCTTGGAAAAAGGCGCCGCCATCGCGCAGTTCGGCAGGCAAAACGTTCATGCCTGGTGAGCCGATAAAGTGGCCGACAAAGGTATGAGCAGGGCGTTCGAAAAGCTCGACTGGTGTGCCAACCTGAACAACTTCGCCTTCCTGCATTACCATGACTTGATCCGCAAAGGTCAGCGCCTCTGTCTGGTCGTGAGTCACATAAATCATCGTGGCTTTAACGCGCTGGTGCAGTTCTTTGAGCTTAGAGCGCAGCTTCCATTTTAGATGCGGGTCGATCACCGTCAGTGGTTCGTCAAACATCACGACATTCACATCGTCACGCACAAGGCCGCGCCCCATTGAAATCTTTTGCTTGTTGTCTGGCGTCAATCCAGCCGCGCGGCGGTCAAGCATATCTGTGACTTCAAGCATCTCTGCAATCTCGCGAACGCGGGTGATGATGGTGCGTTCATCCACGCCCCGGTTCTTCAGCGGAAATGACAGGTTCTGGCGAACCGTCATCGTGTCGTAGATCACTGGAAACTGGAACACCTGCGCGATGTTGCGTTGATCTGGGGTCAAAGACGTTACGTCTTTGCCATCAAACTTCACGTGACCTTCAGACGGGACCAACAAGCCCGAGATGATATTCAACAGCGTAGATTTCCCGCAACCGGAAGGTCCGAGCAGAGCATAAGCCCCACCGTCTTCCCAATCGACGTCGATCTGCTTAAGCGCATAATCGTCAGGCCCCTTTGGGTTTGGCATATAACTGTGCCGCAGTTTTTCGAGTGTGATTTTAGCCATATCCCCGCCTTACGCGACCCGGCTGCCGTCGGGCGCAAAGAAAAGGCACGCGTCAGCATCCATGTAAAATGTGTGTTTTTCCCCAATGCGATAGGGGTGTGTTCCGTGCGACAGCGACACCCAACTGCGACCATCAAGATCAAAGTGAGCAGAGCTTTCAGAGCCGCTAAGTTCAGTCACGCTAATCTTGCCAGACAGCGCGACCTTTGATGGCTCACTTGCGGTCGGTAGAATGTGGTTTGGGCGAATAGCGACGGTATAGTCACCGTCTTGCAGGTTTGCCGCGTGGTCAGTGGCATTCCAAGTTATCGTACCCATCGTCAGCTGCGTCCCAGTCTTGCGGATTGGCGCGTGGTTGATGGGTGGATTCGAGAAGACCTGCGCCGCGGTCAGCGTCGCAGGCGCTCGGTAGATTTTCGCTGTGGGCCCGAATTGCGCGACAGAGCCGTCCATCATAAGGGCTGTATTCCCACCCAAAAGCAGCGCCTCTTCCGGTTCGGAGGTCGCGTAGACAACTACGGCATTGCGACCAGAAAACAGTTCTGGAAGCATTTCGCGCAGCTCTTCGCGCAATTTGTAGTCAAGGTTCGCCAGCGGCTCATCCAAGAACACAGCTTGGCTTTCTTTCGCGATGGCCCGCGCAAGGGCGCAGCGCTGTTGCTGCCCGCCGGACAATTCGTGCGGGCGACGCTTTAGCATGGGCGCAATCTGCAAGATGACTGCGGCCTGTTGCACGCGATCTTCGATCTCGGATTTTGCCATGCCGGCCACGCGCAAGGGCGATGCGATATTCTCATAAACCGTCATATGCGGATAATTGACGAAGAACTGATGCACGAGGCTGATCCGCCGCTTCTGCGTGCTAAGCCCTGTCACATCGACGCCGTCCATTTCGACAGTGCCACTAGCGATGGGATCAAGGCCAGCCATCATCTTAATCAATGAAGTCTTACCTGCTCCAGTCTCGCCCAGCAGGACATTAAAGTGACCAGTTTCCAGCGTTAGACTGGTCGGTTTGATTTGGGTCTCACCCCGTACCACCTTAGTTATATCTTTTAGAACGAGTGCCATTCTTTACCTTCTCGTAGCTGACTGGGGCCTTTTTAAAAAGGCCCCAGTCATAGGTCAGTATTCAGCGAGAGTTTTCAGGTTGACTGACTGTTAGTTCGCGTTCCAGCGAGCAACGAGTTCGTCATAGTTAACGGTCTCACCCTGCGGCTTCTCGTTGTCCAAAGGTGGCTTTGCACCGCCATTGGCATACCAGTATTCCGCTGATTGCTCTTCGTTCAGACGCGGACCACAACCGCCGTAGACGTTTGCTCCTTCATCAGCACGCTGCATGCGGGCCATGGTGATGTCCATTTCCTCAGCCAGACGATCCATTGCCTCTTGCGGAGTAAACGCACCAGAGTTCACGTCTCCGATCTGCTGCCACCAAATCTGGGCCAGCTTCGGATAATCAGGCACGTTCACGCCAGTTGGAGACCACGCTACACGGTCAGGTGAGCGGTAGAACTCTACCAAGCCACCAAGTTTTGGGGCACGCTCTGAGAAGCTCTCGTGGTTGACCGAACTATCGCGGATGAAGGTCAGACCCACGTGGGATTTCTTCACATCAACAGTTTTGGACGTCACGAACTGAGCATAAAGCCATGCCGCTTGAGCGCGATCGGGTGGTGTGGACTTCAGGAAGGTCCAAGACCCAACATCCTGATAGCCAACCTTCTGGCCTTCTTCCCAATAGGGGCCATGCGGGCTAGGCGCCATGCGCCAAAGTGGAACGCCGTCGGCATCAACAGTGTTGTTACCTTCAGACTGCGGCTTCACCATGTCGGCTGTGAAAGCCGTGTACCAAAAGATCTGCTGGGCAACGTTGCCTTGAGACAGGGCAGGCAATGACTGGTAGAAGTCAAAGGATGCCGCACCAGGAGGCGCGTAGTTGCGCAACCATTCATCCCACTTGCGGATCGCGTAAACAGCCGCAGGGCCGTTCGCCGCACCACCGCGAGACACGCTTGCACCGGCAGGGTTACAAGACCCGGCTTCCATGCGAATGCCCCATTCGTCAATTGGGATGCCGTTTGGTTCACCTTTCGATCCAGCACCTGCCATAGATAGCCAAGCATCGGTCATACGCCAGCCAAGATCAGGCGCGCGCTTACCATAATCCATGTGGCCATAGATAGTCACACCGTCGACTTCTTGCACGTCCTCGCTAAAGAACTCAGCGATGTCTTCATAGGCCGACCAGTTCACTGGCACGCCTAGATCGTAGCCGTACTTGGCCTTGAACGCTTCCTGAAGGTCAGTGCGGTCGAACCAGTCTTTACGGAACCAGTAGAGGTTCGCAAATTGCTGGTCTGGCAGCTGGTACAAATCTCCATCTGGACCAGTCGTAAACTGCGTGCCCATGAAGTCATCAAGATCCAGCGTCGGGGACGTTGTCCCAGCCCACTCGCCCGCCATCATGTCGGTCAAGTTATAGGCAAGTTGCAAGCGTGAGTGCGTACCGATCAAGTCAGAGTCGTTCACGTAACCATCATAGAGGTTCCGCTGAGTTTGCATCTGTGTTTGCACCGCTTGGACAACTTCGCCTTCACCAAGGATTTGGTGATTAACCTTGATGCCGGTGATTTCTTCGAACGCTTTCGTCAGCACTTCGGCCTCATAGCCGTGTGTTGGAATCCCTTCTGATAGAACGTTGATTTCCATGCCAGAATAAGGTCCAGCGGCATCGATAAACCACTGCATTTCTGACATTTGCTCACCTTTGCTGAGCGTGGATGGTTGAAATTCGCTGTCGATCCAGCGTTGGGCTGCAGCTTCATCAGCATGCACTGACCCCGTACCCGCAACCACGGCACATACCGCGACTGCGGAAAGCAGATACTTACGCATCTTGTCCTCCCGTTTGTGTTTTGATTCCGGACGTCCGCCGGATGCCTTAGGTTTGCAAACGGAATTATATTCGTCAACTAAAAAATTAGTAGCAAAATAACCTATTGATATATATACAATTCAGATCACAGAGCATGCAAAAGTCAAATCGCGATTTTTCAATCTGCACCCAATTATCGGTCGCAGAATGCATGTCCATCTTATCTTAAAAGAAAGTTTAAACGACCGTTTTTTGGTGCCGTGTGTTCGGGATTAGAGACGAGACAGCAGAAAAAATAAACATGCGTTTTTACACAATAAGGTTTATCGCTTTCCTTGCGCTTCGAAAGACCATTTGATTGAACGGCCAAATGGCGACAATACTGCCGAAGAGTGACAGCGGACTTTGATCTAGGAAGCGCCAACGTCAGTTTTGTCCCGCACACTGGGAGTTCGAGCAATACTCGATATTGCACGCGCAGAGACTGTCCTGCCTGACGGGCCGCATTGCAGCGACCAAGATCGCCAGCCAAGGTCCAGTTTGGGCCGAAATCGAACACTACTTTCTAAGTCTCCAAAAGCTCTGTTCTCTAACAAACTGGCTTTTGCCTTGATCATCCGTAATTCGACCAACACGCTTTGCATACATTTCCTTGGAAAATGCGCCTGTAACAACCTTTGGTTTATCCACGCATTGTTTCCCCAATGAAAATAGTCTCTTGAAAAGTGGTAGTTTAGGGCACGCAACAGGCCCAATTACATCCATTTGGATGATTGTCCTATGCGAAGGAGGCTTTGGTTAACGCCCAAAATTTATTTATTTACAATGATATCTGATGGTTATGAAGGTCAGGGCACTTGGCGGCTGGAAACAACACTCTTCTTTACTTTAGCTCATTGGGCTCTGCCAGAGCACCGGACCGCGTGGTTTCTGTTGGAACTTTCACGTTCAATCCTTCATCCGGTGACTTGATCACAGTGAGTGAGGGTGCAGGTGGAGGGGAAGACACTCATTTTAACGATGGAGCGGGTGGTGGTGGAAGCAACATCACTGGTGACCAGATTATCTCTGGTGGAGCATTTGGCGGCATGAAGGCCAGCACCATTTCGAGGGTAGAGGTGCTTGACGCGAGCGGAAACATTGTTGGAAAAGCTTATGAATTCGTTGTGGATCAAAACAGCGATGGAGACCTAAATGATCGTGATGAAATAATTGGGTACTTTTTAGTTGGCAATTTTGTCGCCGGAGAGACTTACACAGCAAACGGTACATTCGGGGATCACGAAGCGGATGTCGCAGGAGCTCTTTATGCAGATATGGTCGTCTGCTTCACCCGCGGCACCCTGATCAAGACCGATCAAGGCGAGCGCCCGATTGAAGAGCTTGCTGCTGGCGATATGGTGCTGACGATGGACCACGGCTATCAGCCGATACGCTGGATCGGGTCGTCTAAACGAGCGGCCACAGGCGATCTTGCCCCCATCCTGATCCGCAAGGGTGCTCTCGGGAATGACCGTGATCTACGCGTCAGCCCACAGCACCGTATGCTCCTGCAAGGCTGGCAGGCAGAGATGCTCTTTGGCGAACTTGAAGTGCTGGCCACAGCCAAGTCTCTGCTGAATGACCACTCTATCCTTCGTGACGAAGGGGGGGAGGTGGAGTATTTCCACACGCTGTTTGACACCCACGAGATTATCTACGCTGAAGGCTGCCGTTCTGAGAGCTTCCACCCGGGCCAACAGGGCTGGAAAGCCTTGGATCAAGCCACACGGGATGAGATCCTCACACTCTTCCCACAGCTTGCTGACGGCAACCTCAACGACTACGGCCCCGCCGCCCGCATGAGCCTCAAGCATAAAGAGGGCAAGCTCCTTGGCGCGTATATGGCTGGGAGCTGTTAGCCCTCGGCCTCTTGTAGCAAGCGGCAGACTTGCTTCCTGATGTAAGGGCATCAATCTTCGCAACGGCTCAACTTCTTCACACACTATGAAGGTCGCAGGTTGGCCATAAATGGCGCTCCATTTAAAATGGAGCGATCTGTCAGTCGTCTGGCGGAGCGTTTTCTATTGGAGATTGGTTGTTGCGGAGGAGAACGAAGGCACATTTAACCCTATGCTTCCCGAAGAAATCTTCAAGAGCCTGGAAAATGCGCCTGTAACAACCTTTGGTTCACCCACGCATTGTTTCCCCAATGAAAACAGTCGCTTGAAAAGTAACAGTTTAGGGTGCGTAACAGGCCCAATCATATACTTTTGGACGCTTTACCTATGCGTAGGAGTCTTTGGTTAACGCTGGGTCCTCTTTTAATAATTAACACACGGGTAAACGCTTGTGAGAGCACCTGTTTTAACAAGCCTTCTGGACGAAATACTATCGAACTGGGTTACCAAACGCCGCAAATTCGCAGCGACCGAAGACACGGCCAGCAAGGTAGGACCATCATGGAACACGATGAAGATAAAGTGTGGTAGTTTATGGCGACAACATTCAATGTCATCTCTTTGGGCAACTTTGCCAGTATTGACCCGACAGAGGGCAATACTCTGTCCGAGAATGCTGACTCACTCGTAGGGCAGACTTTTGGCGGCGTGGGAGATCCGCTTGTAAACTACTTCCAAAGCTTCTCCCCAGGTTCAACCGGCTTCGGCGGCGGAAACACCGTTCAATATGACATGAACAATTCCGCGTCGAACGACGCGTTTTCGATCAATGGTGGACCGGATCAGGTCTTTGACGGCACTGCCCTTTATGCCGCGACTATCACCTATATTGATGGGACGACTGCCACAATCACGGCGGTCGTATTCCAAGATACCGCTGGTAATACCTATCTTGCGCCGGAATTTTCTGCCAACGCCGATCAGACTGCGCTAGAAGCCGCGGCCATCCGCTCGTTGAGCTTTTATGGCTTGGTTGGCAACGACTATACCGGCACAACGGCGTCCCGCCAAACGTTCAATTTCGTCACATGCTTCACCCGCAGCACCCTGATCAAGACCGATCAAGGCGAGGTTGCGATTGAAGAGCTTGCTGCTGGCGACATGGTACTGACGATGGACCACGGGTATCAGCCGATACGCTGGATCGGGTCGTCTAAACGAGCGGCCACAGGCGATCTTGCCCCCATCCTGATCCGCAAGGGTGCTCTCGGGAATGACCGTGATCTACGCGTCAGCCCACAGCACCGTATGCTCCTGCAAGGCTGGCAGGCAGAGATGCTCTTTGGTGAACTTGAAGTGCTGGCCACAGCCAAGTCTCTGCTGAATGACCAGACCATCCTGCGTGACGAAGGGGGTGAGGTAGAGTATTTCCACATGCTGTTTGATAGCCACGAGATTATTTGGGCCGAGGGCGCGCGTTCTGAGAGTTTCCACCCGGGCAAACAGGGCTGGACAGCCTTGGATCAAGCCACACGGGATGAAATCCTCACGCTCTTCCCACAGCTTGCTGACGGCAACTTCAACGACTACGGCCCCGCCGCCCGCATGAGCCTCAAGCATAAAGAGGGCAAGCTGCTTGGCGCGTATATGGCTGGGAGCGTTTAGCGCTTGATCTAAGTCAGGTCACGGCTTGTCAGAGTTTTGGCCCGAACGAACCGTAACTGGGACAGCAATCGAACAGCCGCTGTCAAAAATGCGAACAAAAAAGGAGTGTCTTGGACATGTCAAAAATCAAATATCTCGTCATACCGCTGGCTTTCGGAGTTTCTGGATGCCTCAGTGCTGTGAACTATGAAACAGCACCGGTCGTAGTCTCTACAGCGCAGGGTCCAGTGACTTGCCAACTTTACACGAGAGAGCAAGTTACGTGGGACCGATCTATTGGGAGACCAGAAGAGATGTCTGTTCAAGTCGCTGATGCCGTCTGCGTCAACGAAGGGCTTAAACGCTCCAGGTGATGGATCCGCACTTCTTCGTGACCAATCCGGTCTAATGTTTCAAGCGACTGTTTCCTCAATGAAAACAGTCGCCTGAAAAGTAACAGTTTAGAGTGCGTAACAGGCCCAATTACATCCAATTGGATACTTAACCTGTTCGAAAGAGTCGTGGCTTAGAGCTGGGTCCTCTTTTAGTCATGAATCAACGCGTAAATGTTCGTAGCAGTACCCGTTTAAACAAGTCTTCTGGGCAAAATGCTAATCAACTGGATTGCCAAACGCTCCAAATTCACAGCGACCGAACACACAGTCATCAAGGTCGACCTTTGGCAGAAATTAGAAATAGGATCAGCAGGTTGTAACCATGCCTACCTTTACTCTTTTCACGCTGTCGACTTTGCCCACGGGACAATTTAATAACTTCGAAGCGGGCAGTTCCTTCCGTTCAGACATCGAGAGCTTTTCTGGCTCAGAAATCGTCGAGTACGGCGCGGCAACAATCACAGATACAGATGGTAATCCCAATCACGGCCAAGACTATCATTTTGACCCCGATACACCTGGGCAGAGCATGGATGCAGCAGATTCCTATACAGGAATGCTGGCGGGCCAACAGATTGAGTTTGAGGAATCGTTCAGGATAACACCCAGTGACGGATCACCTTCCTTTTTGATCCATATGATAACGGCCGCCACCAATAATCAATATTACGGGTTTGTGAGTGAAGGTCAGTTTGACCCCACATTGACTTATACCGCGGTCAACGAGGGCGCTGACCCTGGATTGGTCCCTTACGCAAACCTAACGCTAAGCGTCTGCTTCACCCGTGGCACCCTGATCAAGACCGATCAAGGCGAGCGCCCGATTGAAGAGCTTGCTGCTGGCGACACGGTACTGACAATGGACCACGGGTATCAGCCCATACGCTGGATAGGGTCGTCTAAACGAGCAGCTACAGGCGATCTTGCCCCCATCCTGATCCGCAAGGGTGCTCTCGGAAATGACCGTGATCTACGCGTCAGCCCACAGCACCGGATGCTCCTGCAAGGCTGGCAGGCAGAACTGCTCTTTGGCGAACTGGAAGTGCTGGCCACAGCCAAGTCTCTGCTGAATGACCAGACCATCCTGCGTGACGAAGGGGGTGAGGTGGAGTATTTCCACATGCTTTTTGATACCCACGAGATTATCTACGCTGAAGGCTGCCGTTCTGAGAGCTTCCACCCGGGCCAACAGGGCTGGACAGCCTTGGATCAAGCCACACGGGATGAGATCCTCACGCTCTTCCCACAGCTTGCTGACGGCAACTTCAACGACTACGGCCCCGCCGCCCGCATGAGCCTCAAACATAAAGAGGGCAAGCTGCTTGGCGCGTATATGGCTGGGAGCGTTTAGCCCTCGGCCTCTTGAAACAAGCGGCAGTGTTGCTTCTGGATGTTAGGGCATCAATCTTCGCAACGACCCGACTTCTTCTCAAGCGACCCGCTCCTCTATTGGTGCCCTCTGGCCGACGCGTCAGGTTCGGGTCTCATTCAGATGGCCCAAACTGACCCCGTGGCCTTGCGCCAGGTCATGATCTTCTAATCCAAATAATCGCCTGTATCGCTCTACATGGAGGTGAGGTCGAGAAGAGGGCCCCTCTCTTCGCCGCGTGGGGCGCGAGCAGTAGGGTGGTCTTGGAGGGAAGAGTGCGGAACGACTTCCCTCTGAGCTGTCGGAGATGCCAGGGGGGAGAGTTGAGGGGGGAGTGGCGAGCGATGACCCCTCGAACGCCCGCTGCGAGGCGGCCACTGGCAGGGCGGGGTTTGGGGTGGAGCTCCGACGAACGGAAGAGCTGAGAGCAAAAGGCCTGCGGCCGGTGCGCTCAGCTCTATAGTGAGTAAAGGCTTGAGCGCATCGAAGAATGCGCTTCCCGCCAGGCACCGTTAATCATCACGCAGCGCGATTTTGGACCTTCTTCGCCGGGGCGTAATTCCGGCCGATGGATAAGCAGAAAAACTTCATCGTCCTGCGCTATGAGCGTGTTACCTATCACGCCATCGGTGCCATTGAGGCACATGGAAAGCGCCTTGGCGACGTCTCTCACGTTGACCTCGCACAAAGCCGGCAGAACCGTTTTCTCGTTGGGCAAGAGAACCTCCGCGAGATCGTCGATGATCACATCGCGCGTATGCAGCATGATAACCTTGACCTGCGTATCACATCTGCGAAGAAGCGACGCCGGCGGCGTGACTACGAAGAGCTGGAGGCAGCTAAGGAAGCCGCTGGAGACAATCCTCATGCGCTTGCTGAGGTGATCGATTGGCCTTGGGATCCCAAGAACGTGAAGCCGTTCACCGAAGGTTTGTTGTCGGCGTCGCATGTTTGGTTCCTCGGCAACAATGGTGCGATCGACCCACGGAAGGTCGAGATCTTTTGCGATTTCGTTCAGTCATATCTGGACGATGAGTTCGGCGACGAGGTGATCTATGCCCGCCTCGATCTCGATGAAAAAACACCGCACGTCGTCTTTCTGGTGGCGCCCGACCATCGAGAACGGCGAACGGGTCGCAGGATGTTGAGCCACGCACAACACAGGT
The DNA here is from genome assembly GCF_000161835.1 of Thalassobium sp. R2A62. Lineage (GTDB taxonomy): Bacteria > Pseudomonadota > Alphaproteobacteria > Rhodobacterales > Rhodobacteraceae > Thalassobium. Next base: position 1,597,684 of record NZ_GG697169.2, on the reverse strand, counting down.
TGTTTGGCCAAGAAGATATATCGCGGCTTTTCGACGACGATCCAGAGAGCGAAGTGGTTAAACGTAAGAGCTACGAACTGTTGCAAGATCGCGTCGCGAACCATGCAGCCGAAAAAGGTCTTGATCTGAGCCGCGGAACCAGGCGTGCGAGCGATGAACGAATTGCACAAATCATAGGGAGCGAAGTGCTGAAGCGCGAGAATGTCGCCCCTGCCAAGGGGCGGGAACTGGCAGCGGCCCTTACGATGGAAGCAGACCAGAAGAAAGCGGAGGCAGAGAAGCGTCTGGCAGAGGCGGAAGAGGCACGGGGAGAGGCTGATTTCCTTGTCACCAAGGCAATTACTCGGGAAGAGAAAGCGGCTGAACAAGAAGCCGCCGTAGAAGCCAAGGTACAATCGATCAAAATATGTGTCGGAGCAATCCTCGACGACGCGCTTACCTATGCGCCTGCGAGTGACAAGACTGATGAAGGGCTGACATGGGGCGAAAATGCTCCGAAAGAACCCGAGCGCCGAAGCTACTTGCGCGATGCGATCGCGCCGGCGAGAACTTGGCTGGTCAGGTTTGCAAAGAAGATCTGGGGCATATCAAAGCGGGAAGCAGATCTGGAACAGGCAGAGGCGGAACAGCGTCGCCGTGCCGCGCTGATGGCCAAACAAGAACAAGACGCCGGCCGGTCCGTGCCATACACCCTCTCCATCATAGCTGACGGCGCGTCCCTTCCAGTGAGCGTAGACTCCTTCCCAGGTGCCTGGGCAGTCTCACAGAACTCAGACATCGCTGATATTGCAGAAAAACTGAATGAGATGCCGAACCTCAAAGTCAGGGCGACTTGGCGAGCATCGGTCGATGCCGCTATGCTGTGCGATGATGCCCCAGTTCTGCGTGGGAATTTCTGGCGCGGCGCGGACCTACTCGAACATATCAGTGATCAGCGCGGCTTGGACCTTGAGACTGGCGTTCAAGACGGCAAAAAGGCGGCAGATAGCGCCGCCGCCCTCCAGCATACGGATGACCTCTCACCGATGATCAAGACGGTTTTGGTTAAGGATCGTCAACGTCAGCGGGCCCGTGGTTCATAGTGCCGAGCAAATCATGGGTTTCCACCTGTTCGTCGGCCACCTTTGTGGGAGCCTTGCGCGGGCAAGCGCCGCTTTTTTCGGTGCAGCTTCAGGGTCAACAGATTGCAGCTTGCTTGCAAGCATCTCGAGGATCGCATCACGCTCTTCGTTCGTCATGAATACTTCCCCCATCCCAAACCAGGGAATTTACGAGAAGTGTCCCGAGAGGCCGGACATCTCTAAAGAAGGTGCTCAAATACGCCCGCCAATATGTCATCGATCGCCGTCACGCTGCTCGCATCGTGACGATGTAAACAGCAGCGATAGGCTCGGCGAGACAACTCACGCCGGGCCAACACTCTCTCACGAAAGAACTATGCGAGCGCTTGAAAATGCTCGAATGCCGCCTGCTTTAATGGATTTTTCGGCAGTTTCAGTGGGCGCAAATCGGTCACCTCCCGAAGCTTTGCAACCAACTGCTTGAGGCCTTCGCCAGAAAGTTTTCCGATTTTGGAGCAATCAAACAGGGGGTCCGCCAATCTGGGATCACGCACCGTAATCGTTTCTGCTTCATTGTCATCGCCAAGTATTACTTCGATATCGAGCGTGGAGCCTTGCGCGAGATCGCACGACAGGATGACTGGAAATCCATATTGCCGTTTCCGACCGATATTCAGCTTGAAATCCGCTTTGTCGACAGCGTGTTTCAGATCATTGATGTGATTTGCGGTGTAATGGACGTTGATGATCGAACCGTGACGGTGGCCTGCAATTGCCTGGCGCTGACCATCATCTACATTCTCCCGTTTCAACATACTGGAGAACGTCTTCCGGAGAGCATAGAAGTCCTCGTCAAAATCACCAATCCCGATGTGATCGAAGATCCGACGCAGGTGCTTGCCATAGGCGCTGCTCACCTCGCCGGATTTGGAACGGCCGGCGGCTTCTGGGAACAAAAGGACGCCGTGGTCCTGTTCCAACGCTTGAAACCACTTTATAAACCCGAGATCGATCAACATTTGTGGAATCGGAACGAGGCGCTTTGCGTCCTCTGTTTTGCCAGTATTGTCTGCACCCGATGCAATCGCCAATACGTAATGACCGTCACGGAACCGGACATCGCTTCGCTTGAGCAGAAGAATTTCTGCAATCCGTGACCCGATTGTCAGAACAATGAGTGGCACCCAATAGTCAGCATCGCGAATAATAAGTTTCCCTCGCTGCCAGCGGCGATGTTCCGACGCACAGCCGCTGTAGATTGGGGAGCTTAACAACATCGAAATCCGTTCCTTTGTCCACGACATACGGATCTTTGGTTTGGTGGCGCGGACATATAGCGCGTCTTCCGGAGCAAGGGATTTTATGTGTCTTTCCATGTCACGATATGAAATTGCAACGGGCACATTTGCACCGAGATCCTCTGCCGATTTGAGCATACGATTCATCGCGTCACGATGTTTCCTCAGTGTATCGAGTGTAACGCGCGGAACGAGCCTATCAGCCAGCATGGCCTTCTTCTCGGCGTCTGAAACGTCCGCAATGGCGCGAACTTCCTCCAGAACCAGAAGATCTTCTGCATCAGCTTTCGAGATTTCTTCGGCTTTCGTAACTGTTTTTCCAGCTTGCCCATGCCGGTTCCTACCATGGCCTCTGCCCTGGGTGCGCGGCAGTCGAGACGCCCATCCCAAGAACTCTTTCTGTCTGTCTTTTGTAATTGTTGAAATGGGAACGTTACCAAGAAACTCTTCAAGCAGGCGATAGGCACCCGCCGTGACCCGTTTCATGGATGTGGTCGGGTAAAGTTCATCGGTTTTGGCTTTTGCCTGCGCCAATGAGACTGGAGCTTGAACAAAAGCATCAAAACCCTCTATAGCATTGTCCGTCAGTAAATCTCGACAGGCTGTGCGCACATCATCGCCCTCATCAACGGCAATTTTTACGTCGTTGAGGCGACGTTTGAGGGTATTCGCACGTTGACCAAGATCATTGGGCAGCGGGTCGGGAAGCTCTACAGAAATCAACGCACTGGCTTTCTGTAGAATGGTTTGCATGTCTCCCCATTGTTTGTTGCGTGCCGCTCGACGCAGTTGCCGGTTTTCCGTTTCAAGCGCCGCAACCCGTTGATCAATATCTGCATCCGACCGCGGACTCGCTTGGCTTTCTTCAGCGATCATCTCGCTCAATTCGCTACGCATAGCTTCCATCAACACCGCTTTGGTCATTTCAGGGCTCAAGTTCTTTTTGGTCACGGCGTCCACGAATTCTATCTCCTTTTTCTCGTAGACCGAGAGCAGCCTTGCGGCACGCTTCACGGCGTCGAGGGGGAGATGGGTTCGCAAGGAAAGACAGATAAATTTGTTTGGAGCGGAATTTGATGGTCCTGTTGGTAGGCGTTTGCGGAAATAGAACATCCGGCCTCTACGCATCAGGTAAGGACCGGCGTGATATTTGGATTTTTGTCTGGTTTTTCGGCGGGCTGAATCGCGCCGCTTTTGGGCGTAGCGCACAAGGCCATGTGTTACACCCTGTGTCCCAGTTTCAGAATGCTGTGACACACAGGTCGTTTCGGGCCAGGTTAAGCCATTGTTTTCTTGAGTATTTCTAAGAAAGCTGGCTGGGATGGTAGGATTCGAACCTACGGTACACTGTACCAAAAACAGTTGCCTTACCACTTGGCTACATCCCAGCAGCCCGCGCTAATTACGCAATCACGCAGGATGGTTCAAGCCCCGAAAATGTAAATTTGCTATTCTTCTGCGCCGTCGTCTCGCAAAAGATCGTCGAGTGTCCCGTCGCTGCGTTCGCCTTCAATCAAAACCTCGAGAGCGTCATCCGCTTGGGTGGTCACGCTGGTCAATTCTACCTGCGTTGAAACGGGTGCTTGGGGCTTGGCAGCTGGGGCATCGTCCCCGAGCATTTGTATGCGGTAGGTGGTGTCGGGCACTTCAATTCCCGCAGCCTCAACTGCCAGTTTGACGAGCCTCAGTGCCTCGCCCTTGGCACGCGCAAGGCTGGTTTCAGTTTGATCCACCCAGCCCGTGACGCTGAAAAATATGGCGCCATAGCCGATCCGGTCAATCCAAACGGATGGCTCGGGTGTCTTAAGCACGAAGGGCAGCGCACAAACAGTGTCGGTGGCCAGCGTGCGGACTGCCGCCAAATCAGCATCGCTTGCCACGCCGATCTCGAACAAGAACCGACGCTCGCGATTGCGCGAATAGTTGATGATCCGGCTTTTGAAAACTGTGGCGTTTGGAATGCGGATATGGTTGCCATCAAAGCTCAGAAGAATGGTCGCGCGGCTGGTCAGTCGGATGACTTTGCCAACGTCGCCGTTGATCTCAACCGCGTCATTGGGGCGAAACGGTTGGCGGATCGATAGCATGATCGACGCGATAAAGTTCTCGACCGAATCTTTGACCGCGAAACCAATAGCGAGCCCGATGATACCCGCGGCCCCTAGGATCGTGCTGAGAAGCGCGGTGGCCCCGAGAATATCGAGCGCAACGACCAAACCTCCAAGGACGAACCCGAGCCGCACGATTTGCCGAAAGATCTCGGCGATAAAGGCATTGGGGGCCAGCCGGTTCCATGGTTGCCGCAATCGCGCGATCGTAAAGCCGATCACGACAATGATGGCAAAGACGGACAGGGCAATCAGCGCAAGCGGTAGATAGGTTATCATCTGCGTCACCCGCGCCTTTAGTCGGTCAATTGCGGGATCTAGGCGTTCAACGAGGTCGGTCGTCTCCGAGACTTCGTTCTTGATTGAAACGATCCCGTCGACGCGAGACACCAGATCGTTCAGGTTTTGGATTTGAGTAGCGTCGGCGACTTGGCCTCGCAGTGTAACGACACCGGAATTTACGGATACGGTGACATCGGAATAGGCCCCAAGTTCGCTCAATATGTCCCTGATCCGCACGGCGGTTGCGGCATCAGTTTCGACTGTTTCGCCAACCGCAATGGTTGATGTCGTGTCTTGGGAATAGGCCGCCTGAGAGAGCAACAACATCAAGCAGGTCAAAAATATACGCATCGTTCAATCCAATTCTTTCGACCACACTATAGGCCGTCCGATCTGGATTGCAGCCCCTTTAGAGCGTGATGGGATTATCCTTGGCCACGCGGTCAAACGCCATCAAAGTTTGCATCAAGTGCGGCATGTCAGCGAGGGCGATCATGTTCGGGCCATCAGATGGGGCAGTGTTTGGCGCCTCGTGCGTTTCCAGAAAGACCGATGCAATCCCAAGAGCGACTGCAGAGCGCGCGAGCACAGGTGCAAATTCGCGTTGACCGCCGCTTGATCCACCCAGACCACCGGGTTGCGCGACGGCATGGGTCGCGTCCATCACAACCGGATAGCCGGTCTTGGCCATTTCGGGCAATGCCCGCATATCTGCGACCAAGGCGTTGTAGCCGAATGATACGCCGCGCTCGGTCAACATGATCTTTTCGTTGCCAGTGCTTGCGACCTTGTCCGCGACATTGGCCATGTCCCACGGGGCGAGGAATTGGCCCTTTTTTACATTAATGACCGCTCCGGTTTCGCCCGCCGCGATCAATAGGTCAGTCTGTCGGCACAGGAACGCGGGGATCTGCAACACATCCACAACAGATGCGACTGTCGCGCATTGTTCTGGCGTGTGAATGTCCGTGAGAACCGGCACGCCAAATGTCTCTTTTACCGACTGTAGTACCTTGAGACCTTGATCCATCCCGAGGCCACGCTTGCCCGAGAGCGATGTGCGGTTTGCCTTGTCGTAGCTGCCTTTGAACACAAACTGCGCGCCAGCGGCCGCACAGGCCTCTTGCATCGTGCCTGCGATCATTTGCGCGTGGTCCACGCTTTCCAACTGGCACGGCCCTGCAATCACCATGAGAGGGGCGGCGTTGCTGACGGACAAGCCGCCAAATTCGACAGTTTTCATTAGCTGGATACCTGTTCACGCAAGATAGAGGAGGTGAGCGAGAACATCAGATAGACGCCCGCAAAAATGAGAAAGGCGAGAATGGTATTCTCGAACGCCTTTGGATAAGCCGCCGCATCGGGGGCGATCGGTTCTACGTTGCGAGAGATATAAGACACCTGACGGTTCGCTTCGATCCGCGCTGTTTCCATCTGCTGTAACGCTTGCTGTACCATGACTGTCTGAAAGTTATAGTTTTCTTCGGCCACGCGCAGGCGGGTGTTGCTGTCAATGTTCGAGCCGCTGGCGCTGCCTGCATCGGTTGCTTCAGATTTGAGGCGTGAGATGATTGAACGCAGACCCGAGATTTCGCTTTCGACACCGTTCACGCGGGCTTGGTTTGGTCGGCGCGCAGCATTGAGAGATATCAGTTCGAGTTCTTTGTCGATCAACTGGCTTTCCAGCTGGGCGATTTGTTGGACCAGAGCACCAGTTTCGCCAGCAGCGTCAATCACGCCAACCTCAGACTGGATCGCGATCCATTCTTTGAGCGATTCTTCACGACGCACTTCAGCCTCTTCATAGCTGTCGCGAGCGCCAGCCATTTGGTCTTCGCGAACACGTTCGGTCAGGCCGTCGACTTCTTCCTCGGCATAGCCCAGCAGGGCCTCTGAGAAATTCATGCTGACTTGTGGGTCCGCGGCAATCACTTCCATTTTCAACAGGCCCTCGGTGGGGTCATAGCCGATTTGAACGTGGTTTTTGTACAGATCAAAGGCGTCTTCGGTCGAAGCACCCTCAGGCAAGCGTTGAATGACGTCGATGTCTGGATCCGAAAAGTGGGCTTTGAATCCAAGGTCTTGGTCCAAGCGGTTCAGCGCATCACGGGATTGCAAATAGGATTGCACACCAACCGAATCCTGTTGGGTTGCCAATCCGGTGCCTTGGAACAAACCGCCCAAACCGGGGGGGCCTGTGCCGGACTCGGCCTTTTGGATCACAAATTCGGAATAGGTCGCGTACATTGGCGTCGCGATGACATAGAAATACCAGCCAGCCACAATGGTCGGCAAAAATACGAAAAACGCGAGCCGCGAAAAGAGCATCATCACCCGTAGGCGGCGACGTTTGGCAATGTCGCGCTGGATTTTGTGAATTTCGCTGGCCCGACGTTCAGCGGGGTTTACCTCGGTCGAGGGACGATTTTGACCGGGAGCAGGGACAGTCTGCGGCAGTTGGATTTTTGGGTTGGCAGGCACGCCTGCACCTGCCGCCGGCGCCGCGTCCATTCCAGGGCCGGCACTGACAGCACTGGCCGTGTCTTCTGGTACGACAAGTTCAAGAATATTGGCCCGCTGAAACGGATCAACCCCCCGATCGCGCAGTTGTTTCACGGCGTCAAAATCAGACGTGACAGCAAGCCCGTTCTTTTGCGCGACACGGCGCGCCATTCGCAATTGACGACCAGTCAGCCCTTCTTTTCGAATGGCATCGATAGTGTTGTCAGTAGCAACCTCGGCCGCTGATGCGACTGTTCCCTGCGCCGGCTCCGGTGGCGGCGTCGACGCTGCGGGTCTAGGCGTGGATTGTGCGGCCTTTGGCGCCTCTTGAGGCACCTCAGGTGCTGCTGCACCGTCGCCCGATGCAGCATTGTCCATGCTCAGTGATCCGATTCGGCGGATACGGAATTTCTTAGCTTTGGGTTTCGTAGTCATAGAGAACTTTCGCTTCTTCCAAAGTGTCGAACATATGGATGTGTCCATCCATCAAAACGGCCGCAGAGCGGGCAAATTTTTCGAGCGTGTCAGCTTGGTGTGAGACGATGATAACGGTCGTCGTCTCAAGACGCTCTTTGAGGATTTCACCTGCCTTGCGGTTAAACTCGGCGTCGGTGGTGCGGGGCATGCCTTCGTCGATCAGGTAGATGTCAAAATCCAGCGATAACATCAGCGCAAAGGTAAAGCGCGCACGCATACCTTGGCTATAGGTGCCGACGGGCATGTCGAAATACTCTTCGATGCCAGACAACCAACGGCAGAACGCCTCGACATAGTCGGGGTCCAGACCATAGAGCCGCGCGATATAGCGGCAGTTTTCCTTGGCCGTGTGGCGATTAACCACCCCGCCCATAAAGCCCAAAGGGAAAGAAATACGGCACGCACGCGTGATTGAACCTTCGTCGGGCTTTTCCAGACCGGCCATCATATTGATCAAAGTTGTCTTGCCAGTCCCGTTCGGGGCCAAAATCCCAAGCGAATTTCCCAATTCCACGCGAAACGAAGCACGGTCAAGGATCACCTTGCGCTGTTTGCCCGTCCAAAAGGACTTGCTGACATTATTGAACTCGAGCATTTGTTTGCTCCGGCGCTGCTCGCCCTATTTGCTGGTTTGTACCAGACGTGTGTTAACAGACCCTGATAGGCTGCTTTCCCCTATTATGTCTGATTTCGGGCTGAAAATACAACGGTATTCACATTAGAGTTCGCGAGAATTGCGCAAAACAGAGCGCATTTTGCGCTCCTTTGACGGTTCTTGGCGGGGGGGACTGCTTGAACCATGCCGAAACGCGGGTCACATATGGCGCATGACGCGTGATCCAAATACCCCTGAGACGCGGTTTGATGCGGTCGCCAAATGCACGTATTGTGCAGATTGGTTTCAAAAAACTCACACTGGGCACCCCCCTCGTTCTGTTTTGTGGGCCGAGCCGGGCGCTCGGATACTAATCGCAGGTCAGGCCCCCGGTGCACGTGTTCATGCCTCGGGCAGACCGTTTACCGACCCATCCGGAGACCGATTGCGCGGCTGGATGGATGTGGATGACGCCACTTTCTATGATCGGTCAAAGATTTCGATCGTTCCGATGGCGTTCTGTTTTCCGGGATACAATGAAAAGGGTCATGATCTACCTCCGCCAAAAGAATGCGCCAAATTGTGGCGAGCCGGCATTCTAGAGGCGCTTGGACCATTTGATTTGACCTTGCTCGTTGGTGGGTATGCGCAGGACTGGCACATTGGAAAGGGTACAGTGACGGCACGCGTCGGCGCATGGCGCGACCACGCACCGCATGTTTTTCCCTTGCCTCATCCGTCGTGGCGGACCACAGGGTGGGTCAAGAAAAACCCGTGGTTCGGAGGTGAGCTTATCCCGGAACTGCGCATGCGGATAAAAGAGGTTCTTGATGACTGAAACTGCGCTTGATCTGGCTCATGCGAAAATGGAAGCCACGCCTGAAGAAGACGCTGCGCGTTTGGCCTATTTTGAGCGTCTTTCTGATAGCGAACTGTTCATTCTGCTGGCCCAAGAGGCCGAAGGTGATGATCTGAACCCCGATGTGTTTGAAGTCCAAGGCACGCAAATGGTTCTGGTGTTTGATCGAGAAGAGCGGCTCGCCGACTTTGTCGATGGCAGTGCCCCCTATGCGGCGACCTCAGGCCGTACAATCGTTGCAATGCTGCGCGGCAAAGGGGTTGGGATTGGTGTCAATTTTGGCGCGAGTTCGGCCATGATCCTGCCCGAAGATGCGATCGAATGGTTGGCGGGTACATTGGGGCATGGTCCAGCCGAGACCGAGGCCACGCCAACTGAATTCACCACGCCAGCAGGGTTGCCAGAGATTCTAGTCATGGCGCTGGACAGCAAGCTTGCGACGGCGGCTGGATTGGCGAGCGGGGCTTATTTGGCAGGCGTGACCTATGACACTGGCCAAAACAGCCACATCCTAGCATTTGTTGATGCAAAGGTGGGCGCCGAGACCGCGCTGGCCGCTGCCGTGAACGAGGCCCTTACTTTTAGTGGGATCGAAGCGGGTTCATTGGATGTGGCGTTCCTCAAGGCAACAGACCCATCGTCCGCCCAGCTCGCTCGGGTTGGTTTGCGCTTTGACCTGCCAGAACTTCACGAACCAAAGCCCATCGGTGCATCGGGCACGGACCCGAACAAGCCGCCAAAATTGCGGTAGGGACGCAGCTAGCTGATTTGACTAGTAGCCGGCCGAACGATCAACGAGGTTCGCCAATCCGTGGCCTGCTTCGTTTCGTGCAATGTTTTCGGCAATGATCCGAGACGCAGTGTCGGGGCGGGTTGTCGATGCAATGTGCGGCGTCACTGTTACGTTCGGATGGGCCCAAAACGGGTGATCCACAGGCAGCGGCTCTATGCGAAAAACGTCGAGTGTCGCATGTGTGATCTGCCCATCATCCAACGCGGCAATCAGCGCATCATCGTCAATCAACGGTCCCCGTCCCGGATTGATAACAAACGAGCCGCGTTTAAGCAGGGCAAGAGTTTCAGCGTTCAGGATATTCGTCGTGGCTGGCGTATCAGGCAGTAACCCCACGACCATATCCGCGTCTCTTAATGCGTCCTTCAATCCGTCGGGGCCGTGGAAACAGGTGATGTTTGCGTCGGTTTTGGCGTTGCGAGACCAACCGCGCACTTGAAATCCAAGTGTGACCAGAGCCTTACCGCATGCCAGCCCCAGCGCACCCAACCCCAAGATCGTGACCGCCCGAGTTTTTGCCAAAGGCGGAAAATGAGGCTGCCAGGTTCCGTCTTGCACCAGTATATGGGCGTCCATCCCCAAATGGTGACGCAGCACGTGGCCAATGACCCATTCCACCATACCTTGGGTCAGGCTGTCGTCGACCATGCGGGCAACTGGTTGCGTCAACGTTGGATTGTCGATGATCGTTTCGACACCAGCCCAAAGGCTTAGTACGCCTTTGCACCGGGCAAAGGCCGTGAAATCCTGCAATCCGCCGTTGGGCGCATAGACGACATAGTCGACGGTCTCGGGGGCATGATCGGTCGCTAGCACCACGTCTAGACCTGCGGAAGCGAAGGCGCTGCTTAACAATTCGTGGTATTCGCCCCACGCCTCTTGGCGGGTGGAAAACAGTACGTTCAACATCTAGATTACCTTGGTTTGTGGACATGCGCGCTTTGGACAAAACCAAAGGCGATCAAAAGAACCAGCATTGCGGATCCGCCATAGCTGACTAGCGGAAGGGGGACACCAACAACTGGGGCCAGCCCCATGACCATCGACATGTTTAATGCAAAGAACAAGAAGAAGGTCATCGCAACACCGAGGGTAAGCAATGATGAAAAACGATCACGGTTCGACAGAGCCGAGGCGACACAGAACACGATGATAAGAGCGTAGAGCAACAACAATGCCGCCGCACCGATAAAGCCGAATTCTTCTGCCAATGTCGTAAAGATAAAGTCGGTATGTTTCTCTGGTAAGAAATTCAGTCGCGACTGTGTGCCCTGCATAAACCCTCGTCCTGACCACCCGCCGGAACCAAAGGCGATCTTGGCCTGCGTGATGTGATAGCCTGCATCAGTCGGATCCATCGTCGGGTCGAGAAAGATGTCGATACGTCTGTATTGATAGTCTTTGAGCAACTGCCATTCAGTTCCGCGGAACTCAAAAACTGCCCAAACCGTACCAACACCGGCAGCAATCACACTGGCGAAATAGGCCCAGTGGACACCGGCCAAGAACATCACTGTGCCACCGCCCAAGGTCAAAAGAATAGCTGTTCCCAAATCAGGTTGACGCAGAACCAAGAGGGTCGGCAGAGCGATGAAAAGCAACGGAATGAGGATCCATAGTGGGTGCGATGTCTTTTTCGTCGGCAGCCAGTCATAGTAGGCGGCCAACAGCATAACCAATGTGATCTTGGTCAGCTCGGACGGTTGCAACCGCATAAAACCTAAATCGATCCAACGTTGCGCACCCATGCCGGTGGCGCCAAAGAACTCGACCGCGAGCAAAAGCAAAAGTGACACGCCATAGGCGACGCCGGCCATGTTGCGCCAGAACCAAATCGGGACCATGGCGATCACAAGCATCATGGCCATCCCGAGGCCAAAGCGTTTGACCTGTGGTTCGACCCAAGGCGTGATTGATCCTCCTGCAACAGAGTAGAGCATCAAAAAGCCCGCCCCAGCCACGGCTGTGATCAGGAATATAACAGGCCAATTCAGAAACAGAAGTTTCCGAAATCCAGTTGGCGTATAGGCGGTGTTATATTCAAGATAACTCATGACTTAGGCCCGATCGCTTTCTGTTGCGGCGTCAAAGTCACGCAGCTCCATCCGGCGACGTTGTTCGCGCACGCGCGCACGTTCGGATGATGGATAAGCCTCGAGAGGGGGCAATCCGTCGTAGAGGGCATGCAACAGAACATCGCGCCCGATGGGCGCTGCTGCGGTCGATCCGCCACCACCGTGCTCGACGACAACAGCGACCGCGTATTTTGGGTTGTCGTAGGGCGCAAAGCTCACGAACAACGCGTGGTCACGGCGCTCCCAAGGGAGATCCTCGTTGCGGGTCACGCCGCGCGCGCGTTCTTCGGCGGTGATGCGTCGAACCTGAGACGTGCCAGTCTTGCCGGCCATCCGAAAGGCGTCAGCGATGATCCGGCTGCGAAATGCGGTGCCGCGACGGTGGTTGCTGACATCATACATAGCGCTGCGCACACGGCGCAGGAGATTGTCGTTGATCCCCAGCGGCTCACCTTCGCCGGTGGGCTGCTCGATCCCGTCGATGGACTGGACGAGACGTGGCTCGACGCTGCGGCCTGTCGCAAGACGGGCGGTCATGACCGCAAGCTGCATTGGCGAAGAAAGCACATATCCCTGACCAATGGATGCGTTGACCGTGTCACCAATGCGCCAGTCGGCATCTCGAACTTCGCGCTTCCATGCTTTGTCGGGGGCAACACCCCGCCCGACGGCCGAAAGTGGTAGATCATGGCGCACACCGAGGCCGAGCCGTTTGGCCATTTCAGAGATTTTGTCGATCCCGACCCGCTGGGCAATATCGTAGTAATAGACGTCGCACGACTGCTTGAGGCTTTCGTGCAGGTTGATATTTCCGTGACCGGAACGCTTCCAGCAGTGGAATTTGACATCTGCGACTTCGAGGTGCCCGGGGCAACGCACGGTCTCTTCCGGATCGACGACCCCGGCCTCAAGAGCAGCAAGCGCGGTCACCATTTTAAAAGTCGAACCCGGTGGATAGAGGCCTTGTACAGCCTTGGCCGCTAAGGGGCGTTTTTGCTGATTGCGGGGCGTGTCGCGTTCGTTCAGTGCATCCCAATTCGCAACCGAGATGCCGCGAACAAACATGTTGGGATCGAAGGCCGGAGCCGAGGCAATGGCGCGCACATCACCTGTTTCGACATCAATCACGACCGCGCTTGCGCTGTCATTTCCTAGCCGTTGTTGGACATAGTTCTGCAGTTTCGTGTCGACGGTCAGCTGCATGTCGGCACCTGACCGGCCTTCTTCGCGGCCCAGCTCGCGCATCACGCGTCCGGCGGCATTAATCTCGATCCGCTTGATACCTGCTGCGCCACGCAGCTGGGATTCCATTTTGGATTCGACACCAGTTTTGCCGAGCTGAAAGCGCGGAATACGCAAAAGCGGATCGGGGTTTTCTAACTGTTCAAGGTCGTAGCTACTGACCGGTCCGACATACCCGACGATATGCGCCATGTCCGCACCCATAGGATACCGGCGGCTCAAACCGACCTCGGCCGTCACGCCGGGCAGGGCTGGGGCGTTTGCAGCTACGCGTGCGATGTCGTCCCATGTCAAACGGTCTGCGATCGTGACAGCGGTGTCAGCGCGGCGCGTTTCCATTTCCTGAATGGCGCGGCTGATGTCTTCGGGTGCGAGAGCCACGAGGCGGGTGAGCTCTTGGAGTACGGCGCCGATATCACCTGCGTCTTCACGCACCATGACAATACGGTAGTTCTGTTCGTTCTCGGCCAAAACACGGCCCGCTCGATCAAAGATCAGGCCCCGCGCAGGCGGGATTAGACGGATTTTGACGCGGTTTTCTTCTGCTAGAAAGCGGTACTCTGCACCTTGGTCAACTTGGATCGACTGCATGCGCCATAACAGAGTGCCCATCAGAACGGTTTGTGCCCCACCCAGAACCAACGCACGGCGCGAGATCTTGCGCGCACTTTCTGCGGTATCGCGGGGCCCGCGTCTCATAGCCGGTGACCTAGCGCATCGACCTGTCCAGGCGCTGACTTACGCACGCCCAACCCGAAATGCGAAATGCCAACCAGCACCGGATAAATCAGAATGGTCAACATCATTTGAATCATTGCCAGTCCCAAGGGTTCGGTCTGAACAACGACCGCTGCGAGCACGATACGATAGACCAGCGTCATAGCAATGATAACAGCAGCAACAGTGAGCCATTCAACGATCAAAGTTACGTTACGAAGTGCGTTCGAGCGGCTGCGCAAAATCTCGGTCCCGATCACGACGATCCCCGCCCACAGGCCGGGTGGACGCAGAAACAACAGGTCGCTCATTAGGAACACGAGGCCGACCAAAATGGTGGGCAAATAGGTCGGGCGACGCACGGCCCAAATACAAGCAAAGGCAAGCAGGAAATTTGGTGGGGCCCAACCGCGCGGGGTCGTTTCAAGTGGAAGCAAGCTGAGAAACATCAGCCCAATAGACAAGAAGAGAAAAACGGTCCGCCCGATCCAGATGCGTGTCGCGGGGTTTGGGCCTGAAAATTCAGCCATCGGTCGCCTCGGCCGTGGTCTCAGGTTCAATCGGAATAGGCTGAACTCCGGGGGCAATCAGATCGCCAGTGTTGGAAATCACTTCGTTCTCGTGGCTGCGCAACACACGCAGAAACTCGAGCCGTTCGTAGTCAGCGGCCAGACGCACTCTGAGGCGGCGATCCGTCCCAAGTGTGACCTGCCCAACCAGCAAATCCGCGGGGAACACACCGCCGTCGCCAGATGACATGACGCGGTCACCCGGCCGCACAAGGTCGGGGTTCTCCAAGAATTCAATTGGGGGCCCGATCGTATTGTCACCAGCGAGGATGGCGCGCTGGCCGGATGGATGGATGGTCACAGGAACCCGCGATGCGGTATCGGTCAGCAACATCACGCGGGCGGTATCATCGCCGACACCTGAGATGCGGCCAACCAAGCCGATTCCGTCCATTGTGGCCCAACCGTCCCGAATGCCGTCGCGCGATCCAACGTTCAGAATGACGGACTGTCGAAACGGTGACCCGCTGTCTGCCATAACCACACCGGTCACATACGTCAGCTTGGGGTCGAGGCGGACATTGTTCAAATCCAGTAGTTTGGCGTTCTCTTGTTCAAGCTGAAGAGCGGCCTCTTTCCACGCCTGCATTTGACGCAATTCACGACGCAGCTGTTGGTTCTGTTCGTAAATGCGGTTGTAGCTTTGAAAGTCCGAAATGATGTTGGCGATGCCTGTGACAGGGGCCATTGCCCATTCAAAGGATGGGACGACGCGGTCAATGACATCGGCGCGGAAACGTTCGACCCTTGGGCTGTCGATCCGCCACACTAAAAAAATGCCCAGCAGGACAAAAACCAGCAATCCCACCAGCAATCTGCGCAGTGGGCCGACATAGTCGTCAGTGGTGTTTCTGTCTCGAGCCAAGGCGAACGCCCTCGGAGATATGTTTAGCTGTCGTAATCTATGACATGCCGGAGCTGTTTTTCATACTCCAACGCTTTACCTGTGCCCAAAGCCACACAATTCAGGCTTTCGTCAGCAACTGAAATTGCAAGGCCGGTCTGCTCGCGCAGGGCCAGATCAAGCTCGCCCAAGAGCGCACCACCGCCAGTCAGCATAACGCCGCGGTCCACAATGTCTGCGGCCAGATCGGGCGGTGTCGCCTCGAGCGCGGTCATAACAGCCTCGCAGATCGCTTGGACGGGTTCGGCCAATGCTTCGGCGACTTGGGCTTGGGAAATCTCGGTTTCCTTTGGCACACCGTTCAGCAGGTCACGGCCACGAATTTGCATCGATGTGCCGCGCCCATCGTCGGGCATCCGTGCTGTTCCAATAAATGTTTTGATCCGCTCAGCGGTGCTTTCGCCCACAAGCAGGTTTTGCTGGCGACGTAGGTAGCTGATGATTGCCTCGTCCATACGGTCACCGCCGACACGAACCGAACGGGCATAAACGATGTCGCCCAACGACAAAACGGCGACTTCGGTTGTACCGCCGCCGATATCAACAACCATGTTACCGGTTGGATCTGTAATTGGCATGCCAGCACCAATCGCCGCGGCAATTGGCTCAGCGATTAGGCCTGCACGGCGCGCACCTGCGGACAAAACCGACTGGCGAATGGCTCGTTTTTCAACCGGGGTCGCGCCGTGTGGGACGCAGACAATGATCTTGGGTTTCGAAAATGTCGTACGACGGTGCACCTTGCGGATAAAGTGTTTGATCATCGCCTCAGCGGTATCAAAGTCGGCGATGACGCCTTCGCGCATTGGGCGGATTGCTTCGATGCTGCCGGGTGTACGACCAAGCATCAGCTTGGCATCCTCACCAACAGCGAGCACTTTTTTCTGACCGTCTTTGATGTGGTAGGCCACAACTGACGGCTCGGACAAAACCACGCCTTTGCCTTTCACATAGACAAGTGTGTTCGCGGTGCCGAGGTCGATCGCCATATCCGACGAAAACAAACCAGAGAAGTTAAACATGGCAGTGACCCAATCCCATTACGTGTAAGCCCGCGACTCAAGAGAGGCGCAGACCCTTGCTATATAGGCACGCAACCTCTGAGACGAAAGAGCGAGTTCACGCTCGTTCGGCGTGAATTCGCCGCGCACAGTTCCCTTTGGGCGGCGCGGCGATGTCTCAACTGACGTCTTTGTAGCTGACGCCCTTGGTGTCATAGCCGGGCTCAGCAGTGTCGCGCCGGGCAATCAAACGGTTCAGCGCGCCGATATACGCGCGTACTGACGCGACCACAGTGTCTGTGTCCGCAGACTGGCCTGTCGAGATTTTTCCGTCTTCTTCCAGACGGACACTGACGGTGGCTTGTGCGTCAGTTCCCTCGGTTACAGCGCTCACTTGGTAGAGCTGCAGGCGCGCTTCGTGATTCACCAATGCTTTGACCGCGTTAAACGCGGCGTCGACTGGGCCATCGCCAGTTTCCGTCGTTGTATGTTCGGTGCCGTTAACTTCGAGCGTCATGCTGGCCTCTTGTGGACCCTCGGTGCCACAGACAACGCGCATGGACTTGAGCTTGATCGCTTCGTCTGCGGGTTCAGACGCACCCATCAGAGCGATGAGGTCATCGTCGAATACCTCTTTCTTGCGGTCGGCGAGGTCCTTGAACCGGACAAACACGTCTTTGAGCTGGTTGTCGGACAAATCAAAGCCAAGCTCGGACATTTTGGCGCGCAACGCGGCGCGGCCTGAATGTTTGCCCAATGGCAAAGATGTTCCTGCAAGCCCAACATCGGCGGGGCGCATAATTTCAAAGGTCTCTGCGTTTTTGAGCATTCCGTCTTGGTGAATACCAGACTCGTGCGCAAAGGCGTTCTTGCCAACGATGGCTTTGTTGAATTGAACGTTGAAACCAGACACCGCCGCGACACGGCGCGAAATGTTCATGATCTTGGTCGTGTCGATGCCTGTGGCATAGGGCATGATGTCGTGCCGTACTTTGAGGGCCATCACCACTTCTTCGAGTGCGGTGTTTCCGGCCCGTTCGCCCAGACCGTTGATGGTGCATTCGATTTGACGGGCACCGCCTTCTACAGCTGCCAGACTATTCGCCGTCGCCATGCCAAGGTCGTTATGACAGTGCGTTGCAAAGATGATCTCGTCCGCGCCGGGCACTTTGTTGATCAACATGCGGATCAATGTGGCAGATTCTGCAGGTGCGGTATAGCCAACGGTGTCTGGAATGTTGATCGTCGTCGCGCCTGCCTTGATCGCGATTTCGACAACGCGGCACAGGTAATCTTCTTCTGTCCGAGTTGCATCCATGGGTGACCACTGAACGTTTTCGCACAGGTTGCGAGCATGGGTTACAGTGTCATGGATACGTTCGGCCATTTCGTCCATCGTCAGGTTCGGGATTGCACGGTGCAATTCCGAGGTGCCGATAAACGTGTGGATGCGCGGGTTGCGGGCGTGTTTCACAGCCTCCCAACACCGGTCGATATCCTTGTAGTTTGCGCGTGCAAGGCCACATATCTGAGCAGATTGAGCTTGGCGTGCGATCTCGGAGACGGCAGCAAAGTCGCCTTCGGATGCGATGGGGAAGCCGGCCTCAATAATATCAACGCCCATCTCATCAAGAAGCCCAGCAATCTCGAGCTTTTCTTCATGGGTCATAGTTGCACCCGGAGACTGTTCGCCGTCACGGAGTGTGGTGTCGAAAATCAACACTTGGTTCTTGGTCATTTTGGTAATCCTTGGAGTGTCTTAGCTATTTAATCGGGCGCTGATCAGGCTGAGCGGGTCGCGCCAGAAAGCACGCTCAGCGCAGGCTAAGTAGACCCAGTAGGGCAGCGTTTAGAGCGCGAAAAATTGTATGTGCTGCGATACTCATAAACCGCAGTATACTGATGGTTTTGCGTTTTGAAAGGTCTGGCATGTCTCTGGAAAGAAGTTTTTGGAATAATGTCAGAACGGATATGGATTTCCAGTAGAGCGAACTAAATCAACAATATGGAAAGAGCATTGGTCATTGGTGCGTCAGGCGGGATCGGAACCGCGATGATGCAGGCGCTAGAGGCGCGAGGAGCAGAGGTCGTGGGCCTATCCCGGTCAGCTGATGGTCTGGACATTACGAAAGAGACATCGGTCACCCAGACTATGGGGTCCTTGTTGGGCCCGTTTGATTTGATCTTTGTTGCGACGGGCGCACTGACGGTCAATGGCTCTGCGCCTGAGAAATCGATTGGTGCTTTGTCCGCGGATGCCTTGCGCGATCAGTTCGAGGTAAATGCAATTGGGCCGGCATTGGTCTTGCAACATGCGCTGCGGTTGCTGGCCAAAGATGGGCGCACCGTGATCGCTGTTTTGTCAGCAAGGGTCGGGTCGATTGGTGATAACAGGATCGGTGGCTGGCATGCCTATCGCGCGTCCAAGGCCGCGCTCAACCAGCTGGTCCATGGTGCTGCGATCGAACTAAAGCGGACGCACAAACAGGCCGTTTGCGTCAGTTTGCACCCCGGTACGGTCGCCACAGAGTTCACCGCCAAATACGCAGGTCGTCACACGACGGTGCCCGCGTCAGAGGCCGCCCAAAACCTATTGTCAGTTATTGATGGATTGACCCCTAGGCAATCTGGTGGGTTCTACGACTACGCAGGCGAGACTGTGCCGTGGTGAAACTGATCCTAATTCTTGGTGATCAACTGTGCGATGGATTGAGCGCGCTTGAGGCGGCGGACAAATCGCACGACGTGGTCGTTATGGCCGAAGTCGTAGACGAGACAGGCTATGTCCCGCATCACCCCAAAAAAATCGCCTTTGTTCTGGCGTCGATGCGCAAATTTGCAAAGCGATTGCGCCGTGACGGCTGGACCGTTCGGTATACGCAATTGGATGATGACGACAACGCAGGCTCGATTGTTGGTGAGCTGATGCGGGCAGCAGATGAATTGGGCGTCCATGATGTCATCGCGACAGAGCCGGGCGAATGGCGTTTGATTTCGGCCCTCGAAGATATACCATTAGAAATTTCGATCTTGCCGGATACGCGTTTCATTGCGACCCATACGGAATTCGAAGAATGGGCCGAGGGGCGCAAGGAGCTGCGGATGGAATGGTTTTACCGCGACATGCGACGCAAGACCGGTCTCTTGATGGATGGGGACAAGCCTAAGGGCGGCAAGTGGAACTATGACCATGACAACCGCAAAGCTCCTCCGAAAGAGATCGACTTTTCTGGCCCTCTGCGGTTCGAGCCGGATGATGAGGTGTCTGCCGTCCTAGACTTGGTTGAACAGCGATTTGGCCAGAACTTTGGTGATTTGCGGCCATTTTGGTTTGCGACGGATCACGAGGGCGCCCAGCAGCAGGTCGATCATTGGATTGCTGGTGGGTTGGCGCAGTTTGGGGATTATCAGGATGCGATGATCACCGATCAGCCGTTCCTGTTTCATTCGGTCGTCAGCTTCTACATCAACGTGGGACTTCTCGATCCGCTCGCAGTCTGTCGGCAGGTCGAGACGGCATACCGTGCTGGTGTCGCGCCGCTAAATGCGGCCGAGGGGTTTATCCGCCAGATCATTGGTTGGCGTGAATATATGCGTGGCATCTATGTCCTCGAAGGTCCGGACTACACGTCTCGCAACGCGCTGGGACACAGCCGCGATTTGCCAGCATTCTTTTGGGGCGGCGAGACGAATATGCGCTGTATCGAGCAGGCAGTGGGCCAAACCCAAGAACACGCCTATGCGCATCACATTCAGCGCCTCATGGTCACGGGAAACTTTGCCCTGATCGCAGGAATTGATCCAAGACAGGTGCACGAGTGGTATCTGGCGGTTTATGCAGATGCGTTTGAATGGGTTGAGGCGCCCAATGTTATTGGCATGAGCCAGTTTGCAGACGGGGGCATCGTGGCATCAAAGCCATATGTGTCCTCTGGTGCCTATATTGACAGAATGTCCAACCACTGCAAAAGCTGTAGCTACAGCGTCAAAACCAAAACAGGCGAGGGCGCGTGCCCATTCAATCTGTTGTATTGGGATTTTTTGATCCGCCACCGTGCGCGGTTTGGCAACAACCCACGAATGGGCAATATGTACCGCACGTGGGACCGGATGGCAGAGGACCGGCGCGAAACGGTCATCGCCGAAGCAGGCGCACTGTTGGAAAAATTAGATGCGGGCGAGGATATCTAGAGCTTTACCCAAGCTGCGTTTTTGGCTGAAGATTTTAAACAAGCATCGATAAACTGCATCCCCTTGATGCCGTCGTCTAGCGTTGGCGTTAGAACATGGGCTGGGACAGGATCACCGTTGGCGCGTGCGCGGATGGCGTCGGCAGCTTCGGTATAGAGCGTCGCGAACGCTTCTAGATAGCCTTCGGGATGGCCACCGGGAATTCGGACACCGGCGGACGTTCCAGCACCACCTCTGGTTAAAAGGCGTTTTTGTCCGCCCAGCTGGGTGAACCACAGGCGGTTCGGGTCTTCTTGGGACCAATCCAGCCCCCCTTTGGTGCCCGCGATACGAATACGTAGCGAATTTTCATGACCAACTGCGACTTGGGATGCCCAAATGGTGCCTCGTGCGCCTGAACTGTAGCGCATCATGATATGGGCGTTGTCGTCGACATGACGGTCGGGGACAAACGACGTTAGATCCGCAGCAAGCCATTCTGGAGTTTCCCCCGTCATAAAGGTGGCAAGCTGATAAGCATGCGTGCCAATGTCGCCGATTGCGCCGGCCCCTGCCAATGCGGGATTGGTGCGCCAACTGGCCTGTTTGTTGTCGGGATCGGGTGCTTCTGACAACCAATCTTGGACATATTCGACCTGAACGAGACGTAGTTCCCCTAACAGCCCAGACCTGATCATCTCGCGGGCTTCGCGAACCATGGGTGTGCCGGAATAGTTGTGCGTCAAAAAGAAGAGGGGGGCAGTGTCTGACACGCTATCGGCAAAGTGACGGGCATCTTTGAGCGAGGTCGAGAGCGGTTTGTCACATATCACGTGAATGCCTGCGTCGAGAAAGACGCGCGCCACATTGGTATGCATGTGGTTCGGCGTCACGATGGCGACCACATCAATACCGTCGCTCAGCTGGGCCTCGGCCTTGGCCATTTTTTTGTAGTCATTGTAGCTGCGGGTGAGCCCCAAAGCCTTGGCGGAACGTGCAGCTCTGTCTGCCGTAGACGACAGGCAGCCTGCTACCAATTCAAACTGACCGTCGATTCGCGCAGCGATGCGGTGAACGCCGCCAATAAACGCGCCTTCACCGCCGCCTACCATTCCAAGTCGCAATGGTTTGGTCATTTGATCCCCATCATGTTGCGCAGCGCGGCGCGGTCGGCCGCGCCTCCGGCAAAGTCGTCAAATGCCTTGTCGGTCAGTTGAATAATGTGATCCTTGATAAAGGGCGCACCTTCTGCGGCCCCTTGTTCAGGATGTTTCAAACAGCATTCCCATTCCAGAACAGCCCAACCGTCGTAGCCATGCTGTGCCAAGCGTGAGAAAATGCCGCGGAAATCAACCTGACCGTCACCCAAGGACCGGAACCTGCCAGCGCGATTTGTCCAGCTTTGATAACCGGAATAGACGCCTTGGCGGCCTGTCGGATTGAATTCGGCGTCTTTGACGTGAAAGGCGCAAATTCGTTCGTGGTAGATATCGATGAATTCGAGGTAATCGAGCTGCTGCAACAGGAAGTGTGACGGATCATACAGGATTTTACAGCGGGTGTGATCGTCCAGCTTGTCTAGAAACATCTCAAAGGTGATGCCGTCAAAAACGTCTTCGCCTGGATGAATTTCAAAACCAACATCAACGCCATTTTCGTCATAAACGTCCAAGATTGGACGCCACCGGCTGGCCAACTCTGTGAATGCTTCATCAATCAACCCATCAGGGCGTTGAGGCCATGGATATAGATATGGAAACGCCAAGCTGCCGGTAAACGATGCCATCGCCGTTAGACCCAGATTGCGTGACGCACGCGCGGCGAGCTTCATCTGTTCGACCGCCCATTCCTGACGGGCCTTTGGATTGCCGTGAACAGATGCTGGCGCAAACGCATCAAATTGTGCGTCATAGGCTGGGTTTACGGCAACAAGCTGGCCTTGCAAATGCGTCGACAGTTCGGTGATTTCAACGCCGCTGTTGGCACAGATACCTTTGACTTCGTCGCAATAGGTTTGGCTCGTCGCAGCCTTTTCCAGATCGAACAATGATGGGATGAACGCCGGAATTTGAACGCCGCCGTACCCAAGATCGCGGGCCCATTTTGTAATCGCTGGCAAACTGTCAAACGGCGCGGTATCACCTGCAAACTGAGCCAGAAAAATTCCTGCGCCTTTCATCGTGCCTGTCATGATCGTGTCCCTTTAGATTAAGCAAGCAACGCCTGCGCCGCGTCAGCAGACATCGGTGCAGGGCGGTCACAGGTAGTGGTCAGCGTAATTGACGCGCCAGATTCAGCGGCCTGAAGGATAGAGGTCATGACCTCAACTGCATGCAAGGCGATCGCATCAGAACAGCGATGTGGGCGATCTTGGCGGATAGCCTGACACATGTCGGCCAGCCCAGCACCGCGCCAGTTGGCTTGGTCACCATCGTTGACCACGGCAAACGGGTGAGCGACCGCTGGAGAAACTGTGCGACCTTCGGAGGTGCCAACGGACACGTCTCCTGCAAAGAAATTCGGGTCGGGCAAATAGATCGTACCTGTTTCGCCGTACAGTTCCATATGACCATGATCGTGTGATTGCACGTCCCAACTGGTCCCAAGCGTGACAACCGCACCTGATGCAAACTGCAAGAGCGCATGGATGGTCGTCGGTGTCTCGACTGGGACAGTTTCACCCAACCGTGCGCCATTGGCGATTGTCCGACTGGTTTGCGGGGTGTTGGCGATCGCTTGGACGCGGGTCACAGGACCAATCAATTGGATCAGGTTGGTCACATAGTAGGGGCCAATATCCAGAACTGGCCCAGCCCCATCCAAAAAGAAGAAATCCGGGTTCGGGTGCCAGCTTTCCATTCCGGCGCCCATCACGTGACAGGTACCCGAGGTGATCGCACCGACCGTTCCCGCATCAATCAACGTGCGGGCCTGTTGGTGGCTGCCGCCCAAGAACGTGTCAGGGGCTGATCCGATACGCAGGTTTGCGTCCTTGGCAATTTTTGCCAAGGCGGCACCTTCGGCAAGGGTCAGGATGAACGGTTTTTCCGAATAGACGTGCTTGCCAGCTTCGAGGATCCGCTTGGATACCTCAAAATGGGCGGCAGGGATCGTCAGGTTTACAATAACGTCGATGTCATCAGAACCCAGCAGCGCATCAATGCTGCGCGCATCCAGACCAAATTCGTCTGCGCGAGCCGCCGCGGCGTCTTCATTGATATCGGCGCATGCGATCACGTCGTATTCTGTGAAAAATGCAGCCATGCGCATGTAGGCTGCCGAAATGTTGCCACAGCCGATGATGCCGACTTTCATAGCATTGCTCATGATTTAGTATCCTTCGAACGAAGCGATGGCACGGGTTGCAAACCGGACAGGGTCCGACGGTTTGTCATGCTCCATCACCATAATTGTATCTGGGTTGAGTGCGCGGACTTGGGTCACGAGCGCCGCCCATGGCAGCGTGCCATGTCCGACATCTGCCCAACCGTCTTCATCAGCGTTTTCACCGTCAGGCGCGATGTCCTTGACGTGTACGGCTGTCAGTCGGTTGCCGTAGTTCGCTACGAATTCAGCGATATCGGCCCCACCGCGAGCGATCCAAGCGAGGTCACCCTCCCATGACATCGACGGTGCGGCATCCAGCATCAAGGCCATTGGGTAGGCTCCGCCGTCCATCGTTTCAAATTCGAACTCGTGGTTGTGCCAACCGAAGGAAAGGCCCGCGGCTTGAACTTTTTGGGCCACTGCTTCCAGTCGTGCGCCGAATGCGGACCAACCAGCTGCGTCTGTTGGCCGGTCTTCGGCGGCGAGGTACGGTGCAAAAATATGCTTGATGCCAAGTACTTCGCACATTGCGCGGGTATTCTCCCAATCGGCGTCAATTTGCTCGAGGCCAATGTGAGCGCTGGGCATAGCGAGACCTGCAGTCTCTAGCGCGGCACGAAATCCAACCGGATCATCATAGATGCCAAAATACCCTTCGACTTGGGTATAGCCCAGTGACGCGAGTGTCTTGAGAAAGGCGTTTTTGTCTTCAACGTCACGCGCGCTGTAGAGCTGAAAAGAAGTCATGATATTAGTCCAGTATTCGGTTAAAGGCGGTCTTCGGAGCTGGTATCAAAAAGGGATCCCTTGGCTGGATCAATTCCAATTTTGATTGTGTCACCATTGGTGACCGGTGCTTGGCCATCCATACGAAATCGGAATGAGTTCCCCTCAAATGTCGACCAAACCAGCGTGTCAGATCCCATTGGTTCGACTAGATCCACTGTGACTTCGGATTGCACTGGTGCCTTGGCTGCCAGTTCGCCGGTGACCACGTGTTCCGGGCGTATCCCAATTGTCACGGGCCGGTCGGTGACCTGCAGTGGGTTGACATATTGGTAACCTGTCATGGGCAGCACGACCCCGCCTTTCTTAAAGGTTCCGCCTTCCAATTGCCCTTCAAGGAAGTTCATCGACGGTGAGCCAATGAAGTCTGCGACGTAGAGATTTTTGGGTTTGTTGTAGATTTCGTCCGGGGAGCCAAGCTGCATGATTTTACCGCTCTTCATGACCGCAATCCGATCCGCCAATGTCATGGCTTCGACCTGATCGTGGGTGACGTAGATCATCGTATTATTCAGCTGATTGTGCAGCCGTTTGAGCTCAACCCTGAGATCCACCCGTAGCTTTGCATCAAGGTTAGACAAAGGTTCGTCGAACAGGAATACATTTACGTCGCGGACCAATGCGCGACCGATCGCGACACGCTGACGCTGACCACCGGACAATGCGCCCGGTTTCCGGTTCAACAATGGCTCAATCTGAAGGATCTCAGCAGCACGGGCAACGCGCTCTTCAATCTCTGCCTTTGGCACCTTGGCGTTTTTCAAACCGAAGCTGAGGTTCCCCTTTACGGTCATCTGCGGGTAAAGCGCGTACGATTGGAACACCATTCCAATGCCACGTTCTGAAGGTTCGGCCCAAGTGACGTTTTTGCCTTTGATGAATATCTGCCCGTCAGTCACTTCCAGCAAGCCAGCAATACAATTCAAGAGCGTAGATTTACCGCAACCCGATGATCCGAGCAGGACGAGGAACTCACCCTCTGCGATATCAAGGTTTAGGTCTTTTAGAACTTCGACAGAGCCAAAGCTGAGGTCGAGGTTTCTGATTTCAACTGAATTTGCCATGTCTATTAGCCTTTCACAGCACCGGCAGCGATGCCGCGGACGAAGAGTTTACCGGAAGCGAAGTAGATGATGAGTGGAACAAGACCTGTCAGAAGAGTCGCCGCCATATTGACGTTGTATTCCTTCACACCTTGCACCGAGTTCACAATATTATTGAGCTGAACGGTCATCGGGTACGTCTCCGGTTTGGTGTAAATCACTCCAAAGAGGAAGTCGTTCCAGATACCTGTCACCTGCAAAATCATCGCAACAACAAAGATTGGCAGCGACATCGGCAGCATGATCTGAAAATAGATTCCCCAGAACCCTGCCCCATCAACGCGGGCCGCTTTGAACAGTTCTTCAGGAACCGACGTAAAGTAGTTGCGGAACAACAAGGTAAGGATCGGCATGCCGAAGATCGTGTGCACGATCACCAGCCCCCAGACCGACCCCATCAGGCGGAAGTTGGGCGCATCGCTGTTGAAGAGCCGGATGAACGACGTAATGCCATCGCCGCTTTCCCTGAGCAGGATCACGATGGGATAGATCATCACCTGATAGGGGATGAAGGCGCCAAATATCAGGATAGTAAAAAAGACCTCGGACCCTTTGAATTTCCAATTGGCCAGCGCGTATCCGTTCACAGACGCAATCGCGATGGACAGCACTACGGATGGGACCAAGATTGCGACTGAGTTCCAGAACCCGCGGCTTAGCCCGTCACAATTCACGCCCGTACAAGCCTCTGACCATGCTTTCACCCAAGGTTCAGTTGTGATTTCAACAGGCGGCGAGAAGATGTTACCAAGGCGAATTTCTGGCATGCCCTTCAGCGACGTCACGATCATGATGTAGAGCGGCAGAAGGTAATACAGACAGACGACGAGAAGCGTGCCGTAGATGATGATATTGGTTGATGAAAAAACCCGTTTGGGCTTCGGCCCACTAGGCCCCGTCATGGCATTTACGCTTGCATCAGCCATTTTTCTTGCCTCCAAATTCGAGATAGGCCCAAGGAATTAGAACAACCAAAACGCTGAGAAGCATCATGGTGGACGCAGCAAAACCCAGCCCAAGGTTTTGAGAGAGGAACATCTTTTCAATCACGTATTTCGCGGGAACTTCGGACGCGATGCCCGGACCACCCGAGGTTTGCGCGACCACAAGGTCATACACTTTAATGATACCCGCCGAGATGATCACCAACGCTGTGACGAAAACGGGTCGCATCATTGGAATGACGATAAATAAATAAGTTTTCCAAGCCGGGATGCCCTCGACACGGGATGCCTTCCAAACGTCCTCATCGATGCCACGCATGCCAGCCAATAGCAGGACCATCACAAAGCCAGAGCCCTGCCATATACCCGCGATGAGAATGCCGTAGATTACAATCTCTGCGTTGTTGATCGGATCAAATGTAAAGCTATCCCAACCCCAGTTGCGCACCACGTTTTGAAGGCCCAAAGCCGGGTTCAAGATCCACTGCCAGACGAGCCCCGTAACAACAAAAGACAGCGCGAACGGATAAAGGATGATTGTCCGGATCGTATTTTCAAACCGGATCTTGCGGTCCAGAAGAGCCGCCAAAACAAAGCCGATTGTCAAAGACAGGATCAACGAGCAGATACCATAGATTGCCAAGTTTTCGATACTGATCAGCCAACGGTTTTCGCTCCAAAGGCGTTCATAGTTGTCCAGGCCAACCCATTTTTCTGGGGCAGGCAGAAGACGCGACTTCGTGAATGAGTGGTAGATCGTCCAGAGCGTACACCCAATAAACACGACAACTGCCGTAAACATCATTGGTATCGCTGCGATCTTGCCCGCTAAGTTTTTGAATAATCTCGAGGGACGCTTTGCCCCTGCGCCGGAATCCCCGGAGTCAGTCACCGTCATTGTGCCCCCCATTCATTTAGCAATTAGGTAGATCAAAACACCCCTACTCGCTGAGGGTGCTTAGAACAGCCATGTAAGTGGTTTGGATCGGCTTGGCCCACAGCAGCAATGTGCTGCCGGCCAAGCCGGGAGAAAGACTTAGTCAGCGTTCGCTATAATTGCAGTGTAGCGCGCCTGTGCATCTTCAACTGTGACCGACTGGTCATTCCACATTTCAACCATCAGATCTTCGATCTGACCAGCTGTGTCTGCAGAAAACGCATTCACGCCATCCGGTAGGATATTGCCTGCCGCTAAGATCGCGAGACCCTTTTTCATGCAGTCGTTTGCAGCTGAAAGATCAACATCACCGCGGATCGGCAACGAGCCTTTCTTCAGATTAAACGCAACCTGCATTTCCGGGCTGATCATCAACGCTGCAAGTTCTTTTTGAGCAGCTTCAATCGCTGGATCATCCTGCTTTGGGAAGTAGAACGCATCGCCACCAGTAGCGATAATTTCGTTCACACCCAAACCTGGCAGACATGTGTAGTCTTCGCCTGCAACCTGGTTCGCAACCTGGAATTCACCCTGCGCCCAGTCACCCATCAGTTGCGCGCCAGCTTGGCCCGTGATCACGAGGTTTGTCGCTTGGTTCCAGTCTTGTACGTTAGAACCCTCAGACAATGAACGCGCATCAGCGTAAGCTTGGAACACGGCTGTCATCTCAGGGCTTGCAGCAGCTTCGGCGTTTTTGTTAGTCAGAACGTCGACGTACAGGTCTGTGCCACCGATCGCAACTTGGATCGCACCAAATGCGAGGCTTGTCTGCCAAGATTGCTGACCCATTGCGAGTGGAATAAGACCAGCGTCGCGCAGTGCTGGTGCAGATTCGACATACTCGAACCAATCAGATGGAACGTCGACGCCAGCTTTTTCATATGCAGCGTGCGACAACCATAACCACTGTGGAGAGTGGATGTTCACGGGCACGCAGTAGACTTTACCGTCCAATGTGCAGCTTTCTAATAGATTGGAAGGGTTTACAACGTCTGCCCAGCCGCCAGCGGCTGCAACGTCGGTCAGATCCAACATCAGGCCAGCTTCGACCAGTTCCTCAGCCTGACGGCCATGGTTCAACTGAGTTGCGTGCATTGGGTCACCGCCCAAGATACGCGAGATAATGATAGGCCGAGCTGTTCCGCCTGAACCAGCAATCGCGCCGTCTATCCAAGTATGCTCAGTTGAATTGAACGCCTTTGCAAACTCAGAAACAGCCGCAGCTTCGCCGCCGGATGTCCACCAGTGTGTAACTTCAAGATCTGCGGCTGAGACAGCGCTCGCACCGCAAAGGGCTGTTGCACAAAGCAACGCTTTGGTCAATTTCATCAATTTCCTCCCAGGCGCTAGCAAGCGCCGCTTGTTTTGTTTAACGGGCACACTCAGAGCACCCTCCCATTATGTAAACGATTACATTTTCCTTTAAGCAGATAAAACGCGTGTTATAAGATTCTGCTCTTCGATCAGATCAGTCTCTATCACCGCGCTATTTGCAGGAGATGTAAACGATTACACAGATTGGACAGATTGACTCTTTTCTGTCAACACCATCGTGTATATTTTTGAAACAGGATGAAGCACAGTTGAATAAAAGATCAAAGATTCAAGATGTTGCCAAAGCTGCGGGGGTCTCTACCGCGACTGTCAGCCGTACTCTGTCGAGCCCTGACAAGGTCAGCGAGAAGACACGTGATTCTGTTTTAAAGGCTGTCCGCGCGACCAGTTACCGCGTTAACCGTGCGGCAAGAAATCTCAGAACACAGCGATCTGGTGCGATCCTGACCCTCGTGCCGTCACTTCGAAATCCGTTCTTCAGTGACATTCTTTCTGGGCTCGAGAGGGTGTTAGCAGGGGCAGACTACAACCTGTTGATCACGGACACGTCGGAGGTGCGCCCCGATAGCAATACCTTGCACAGTTATCTCGAAGGCGGGCAGGCCGACGGCTTGGTCATTCTTGACGGAAGTATCGGTGGCGCGGATCTCGAGCTTTTGAACGGAGGGCCCTACGCGGATCAGATCATCTATGCGTGTGAGTGGTTCGAAGGGACGACTGTGCCATCGGTTCGCAGTGACAATGCTCAAGGTATTGAGGCGGCGATCGACCACCTAAGTGAACTGGGCCACACAAAGATTGCGCATGTCTGCGGGCCCGCAGGCAATGTTCTGTCGGATGCACGCAAGCGCGGTTTTATGGTGTCGATGGCGAAAAAGAACCTGAGCTATCCGGTTGAGTATCTCGTTGCCGGTGATTTTAATCTCGAAGCGGGGCGGGCCGCCGCGCGTACGATTTTGAAGCTAGAGGACCCGCCAACAGGGGTCGTCTGTGCAAGCGACGAATTGGCATTTGGTCTGATTGCAGAATTGGGAGCGCATGGATTGTCCGTGCCGGATGACGTTTCGGTCGTTGGGTTCGATGACATCGAAATGGCCGAAGTCTTTGTGCCAGCTCTGACAACAATTCATCAGGATCGGATTGAGCTTGGGCGAAGAGCAGCTAAATTGTTGCTAGAAGTATTGGCCGACACACCCGCCGATGACAGTGAAACCACAGTGGTTCTGCCTGTCACATTGGTTGCGCGTAATAGTACCGCACCGTTGACTTAGTTTTCCTGAGCAGGAGCCTCGGTTTCTGTATCTGCAACACCAGATGTCAGCGCACCGTCGACCCAATCGCCAGTCGCTTCCTCACCAGTTGCGTAGCGCATGGTTCCTTCGCCTTGGCGTCGGCCATTGGTAAAGTTGCCTTCGTACACGTCTCCGTTGGTGTAGGTTGCAACGCCTAAACCGTTGATTTCACCATTGACCCAATTGCCGTTGTAAACAAAGCCATCGGCCATTGTGATCTGGCCTGCACCGTCGCGTTGACCGCCTTGGAACGTGCCTTCGTAAACCGTCCCGTTGGCATAGGTTGCGACACCTTGGCCGCTGCGCTGGCCATTCAGCCACAGGCCTTCGTATTTATAGCCATCTGCATAGGTCATGATGCCTGTGCCGTGGTTCTTGGCGTTTTTGAACTCACCATCGTAAACGACGCCGTTCGCGTAGGTTGCAATACCCTTGCCGTCGATGACGCCACCGGCCCATTGACCATCATAGGTCGATCCGTCTGGGTACGTAATCTTGCCCGTACCTTCGGCTAGATCTGCCTTGAACTGTCCGACATAGACCGATCCATCAGGATATGTGACCTCGCCAGTGCCGTCGATTTGACCTGCTACCCAGCTGCCGACATAGGCATAGCCATCTGTTCCAGTGAACGCACCTTGGCCGTGACGTTTGTCATCAGCAAACCCACCTTCGTAGATGTCGCCGTTGGCGTAGGTGACCCGACCAGAGCCCTGTCGTTGGCCCCCAACCAGATCCCCGACATAAACGTCCCCGTTTGATTGGGTCAGTGTACCAGACCCATCGATTTGGCCGCC
The DNA here is from genome assembly GCF_000161835.1 of Thalassobium sp. R2A62. Lineage (GTDB taxonomy): Bacteria > Pseudomonadota > Alphaproteobacteria > Rhodobacterales > Rhodobacteraceae > Thalassobium. Next base: position 1,566,510 of record NZ_GG697169.2, on the reverse strand, counting down.
TTTCCACGTTCCTTCGTAGACCAGACCGTCAGTCATGGTCAGTGTGCCGGTCCCGTCACGCAGCCCGTCAGCAATCTGGCCCACATAAATCGCGCCATCGGGATAGGTAATCTCGCCTGAGACATCCTTGACCCCGTTGACCCATGTCCCCTCATAGCGGTAGCCGCCAGGGCTGGTCATCGTGCCAGTGCCGTGATGCATCGCATTGCGGAACCCGCCATTGTAGCTGACGCCGTTGGCATAATTGGCCGCGCCTTGGCCCGTAATCTTGCCGTCGACCCAATCGCCTTCGTAGGTGCCCCCGTCAGCAAAGGTGATCCGGCCGAGGCCCTCAGGCTTACCTTTTGCAAACTGACCTTCGTAGACAGAGCCGTTTGGAAATACAGCTGACCCTTGGCCGACAATCTCACCGTCGACCCATTCGCCGCTGTACTCATAGCCGTTGGGCAACCGGTAGGTACCTTGGCCATGTTGCTTGCCGCCACGGAATGTGCCTTCGTAGATGCCGCCATCGTCGTATTGTTTGACCGTCACGTCCTGCGCTGCCGCCGGCAGTGCGCTCGCGATCAAACATCCAATCACCAAGATTTGCGTTCTAACAGTCATGCTCATCCCCTTTGATGGTCTTCGTTGAGACCATTCCCTAACGGCAGATTAATCGCAGAACGGCCACCCCGCAACGGCATTTCGCCCCATTCGGCTTCCCCTTGCCGTCTCATCTGCTAAATGATGCGTGAACAAGTCGCGAGGAGCAGCACAATGCCTGACCAGTTTCGCCTGACAATGGCCCAGATGAACCCGACCGTTGGGGATTTGGTTGGTAACGCAGATAAGGCATTCGCCGCGTGGCAAATGGGTGTCGATGCTGGCTCGGATATGGTTGTGTGTCCCGAGATGTTCTTGATCGGCTATCAGGCCCAAGACCTTGTGATGAAGCCTGCTTTTGTCCATTCGGCGATGGATATGGTGATGAATTTGGCCGCGCGGTGTGCGGATGGCCCTAGTTTGGGGGTTGGTGCTCCGTTTCTCGATCCTGAATCCGGTCGGCTCTACAACGCATATTGGATTCTAAAGGGCGGCAAGGTCGCCGCACGGATGCTCAAACATTTTCTGCCCAACTTTAACGTCTTTGATGAAGTGCGGTTGTTCAACCGCGGCGCCACCCAAGGTCCGTATGACGTAGGGGGGGTGCGCATTGGCAGCCCGATTTGCGAAGACGCGTGGTACGTTGATGTGTGCGAAACTATGGTTGAAAGCGGTGCCGAGATCCTCGTGATCCCGAATGGATCGCCCTATTTCCGCGACAAATTTGATATTCGTATGAACCACATGGTCAGCCGCGTGATCGAAAATGATGTACCTTTGGTGTATCTGAACATGGTCGGTGGACAGGATGATCAGGTGTTCGATGGCGGCTCGTTCGTCTTGAACCGTGGTGGCAAGCTCGCGCTGCAAATGCCAACCTTTGACGAAGCTTATGCGCATGTTGATTTCACCCGTACCTCTGACGGTTGGGAGGCCATTGAGGGTGAACGCGCCACACTGCCCGACAGTCTTGAGCAAGATTACCGTGTTTGCGTTGAGGGTTTGCGCGACTACATGGGCAAGACGGGCTTCAAGAAGGTGCTGCTGGGGCTTTCGGGCGGTATCGATAGCGCGATTGTCGCGACCATCGCGGCAGATGCGCTGGGACCAGGCAATGTGCGCTGTGTCATGCTGCCATCAGAATACACGTCCCAAGCGTCGCTGGATGATGCGGCACAATGTGCGCACAACATCGGCTGCAATCTCGATACTGTCTCGATCGCGGGTCCACGTGCGGCGGTCACGGATGCGCTTGCCCCACTCTTTGAAGGGCTCGAAGAGGGGCTGACCGAAGAGAATATTCAGTCTCGCTTGCGCGGGGTTCTCTTGATGGCTCAGTCCAACAAATTTGGTGAGATGCTACTGACGACAGGTAATAAATCTGAAGTTGCCGTTGGCTATGCGACGATCTACGGCGATATGTCGGGCGGCTACAATCCTATTAAGGACATGTATAAAACGCGCGTTTTTGACATCTGTCGCTGGCGCAATGCCAATCACCGTCCGTGGATGATGGCCCCCGCAGGAACAATGGTGCCGGTCGAGATCATCGAGAAACCGCCAACGGCCGAACTGCGAGAAGATCAAAAGGACAGCGACAGCCTGCCACCCTATGACATTCTAGACGGTATCTTGACGATGCTCGTCGACCAAGAAGCCAGCGTCGCCGATTGTGTGGCTGTCGGTTATGAACGGGAGACCGTCAAAAAGGTCGAGCATCTGATCTATATTTCGGAATACAAACGCTTCCAGTCTGCGCCGGGTCCACGGCTCACTGATAGCGCGTTCTGGCTGGACCGGCGGTATCCGATTGTAAATCGTTGGCGCGATCACAGCTAATTCGTGCTAAGGTTGGGCATGGCTGATCCTGTGACCCGACCGACCGACGCAGACGTTTTGGCATTTATCAATGCGATCGAGCACGACGGAAAACGTGCTGATGCGTTTGTTTTGCTTGACACTTTTCGCGACGTTACGGGGTGGGAACCTCGCATGTGGGGTCCGACCATCATTGGCTTTGGGGCCTATCACTAAGTCTATGACAGTGGGCACGAAGGCGACAGTCTTGCCACCGGTTTTAGCCCACGTAAGGCACGCCACTCGATCTATATCCTGCCAGGGTACTATATCCTGCCAGGGTACAAGGATTTCACCGACATCTTGGACCGTTTGGGGAAGCACAAAATGGCGCAGGCCTGTCTCTATGTGAACAAGCTCGCTGATATTGATCTGGATGTTTTATGCGAATTGATCCGCGCTGGTCTAGACAATCTTCGGACCAAGTATCCGGTGACGGCTAGCTAAACCCTAGAACCAACGCCTGATGACTTTGTAGATCAAAAACACCACAAAACTACCCAATGGGATCGATGCATGAATTGCGGAATAGTACCAAACGATCGGGTGCACTGCGCGGTCTACGCCGTGGTTTTGTAGCAGATATTGTCCGTCTTTAATCCGGCCATTCAAGGCGTCACCACCGAGAAGCACCGCGATGATCCAAAAGGCGATGAAATTACCCGCAAAGATCCACAACAATTTCTTGTCCAGATCAGTCATTGATTGATGTGCCCACTCCATACGGTCATTCTAGACATTCCGCCCCGCCTGTGAAAGAGCGGGAGCAACCCAATTTTGACGGACATTGATGCTATGACCACGACCCGTTTCGCCCCATCTCCCACAGGCTATCTGCACATTGGTAACCTGCGGGCTGCGCTGTTTAACTATGCCATCGCACGCGGGCAGGGCGGTCAGTTTGTTCTGCGTATCGACGACACTGATCCAGAACGGTCCAAGCAAGAGTATATTGATGCGATCCAAGAGGACCTGACGTGGCTCGGCCTTACATGGGACCGGATTGAATACCAATCCAAGCGCCTTGATCGCTATGATGCGGCCAAGCAGCGTCTGATCGATATGGGCCGTCTCTATGAATGTTTCGAGACGCCGGTCGAGCTGGACCTCAAGCGCAAAAAGCAGCTGAACATGGGTAAACCGCCGGTCTATGACCGCGCGGCGCTGGCGCTGTCTGACGATGAAAAGGACGCGCTACGAGCGGAGCGTGGATCGCATTGGCGGTTCAAGCTAGATCACAAGCGCATCGAATGGACAGATGGAATCATCGGAAACATCTCTATTGATGCGGCGTCGGTTAGTGATCCGGTTCTGTTCAAGAATGACGGCCAAATTCTGTATACTCTGGCCTCTGTTGTTGATGATACCGAAATGGGGATCACAAATGTCGTGCGTGGTTCTGATCACGTGACCAACACAGCGACGCAAATTCAGATGATCGAGGCACTGGGCGGCACCGTGCCATCCTTTGCACACCACTCGCTTCTGACTGGTCCCCAAGGCGAGGCGTTGTCGAAACGTTTGGGCACGTTGTCCTTGCGTGATTTGCGCGCGCGTGGCGTCGCACCCATGGCGGTTCTCAGCTTGATGGCGCGCCTTGGGTCGTCCGAACCTGTAGAGTTGCGCCAAGACGTTTCCGATGTTGTTGATGGATTTGATCTGGAAAAATTCGGTTCTGCGCCGACCAAGTTTGATGAGGCCGACCTTGATCCGCTGACAGCTCGCTTTTTGGCGGCACAACCTCTTTCGGTCGTCGCAGACCGCGTTGCAGCATTGGGCGTGCCAGATGCTTTGGCGGAACGTTTTTGGACAGTTGTCCGCGACAACATCGCCAGCCTTGATGAGATGTCAAACTGGTGGGCTGTCTTCCGCGACGGGGCGAAGCCCCAGATCGTAGAAGAAGACGCTGATTTCGTCGCACAAGCTTTGGGCCTATTAGGCGATGCACCTTACGATGACGAGACTTGGAGCGCGTGGACTTCTGCGGTAAAAGAGGCGACTGGCCGTAAAGGCAAAGGGCTGTTCATGCCACTGCGTCACGCGGTGACGGGACGTACCCGCGGGCCGGAAATGGCTGATGTGATGCCGCTTCTTCAAATCAAACCCAAGGGGTAAACCTATGTCAGAACAGGCGAAATTTTTAACTGGCAGCCTGTTCAAACATATCTCGGTCATGTCGTTGACCGCGAGCGTCGGTCTGATGGCCGTGTTCCTTGTTGATTTTGTCGACATGATTTTCATCAGCTGGCTTGGCAAAGCCGAGCTGGCGGCGGCTATCGGCTATGCCGGCGCGATCCTGTTTTTCACCAGCTCTTTTGGAATAGGGGTATCAATCGCTGCTGGTGCTCTTGTCGCACGTTCCTTGGGTGCTGGTGATGAAGACGAGGCACGCCACCGAGCAACGAATGCACTGGTGCTAGGCGTCGTATTCAGCGCGATTTTTGCAGCCCTTGTTTGGTTCAATTTACGAACACTTGCAGGGTGGATGGGTGCCATGGGCGAGACGCTGGATCTCGCTGTTTCGTACTTGCAGATCATTATTCCGTCGTTGCCATTGCTTGTTGTTGGCATGGCTGGCGGCGCAATCTTGCGTGCGCATGGGGATGCAAGCCGCGCCATGATGGCGACGATTTATGGCGGTGCGGTGAATGCGGTTTTGGATCCAATTTTGATCTTTGGGCTCGACCTTGAGCTCACGGGTGCGGCGTGGGCCAGTGTCGCCGCGCGCGCGGTGATTGGTGGCACGGCATTGATCCCGATTTTCAAACACCACGGCGGACTGGACCGACCCAAACTGCCATCAATTCTCGCTGATTTTCCTGTCGTTCTCACGATCGCGTTGCCTGCAATTCTCACACAGCTCGCCACGCCGATCGGCGCAGCTTATGTCACGCGCAGCATGGCCGAATTTGGTGAGGACGCCGTGGCCGGTATGGCCATTGTCGGTCGGATCACACCAATCGCATTTGGCGTCATCTTTGCGCTGTCCGGTGCCATCGGCCCGATCATGGGGCAGAATTTTGGCGCACAACAATACGAACGGGTCCGCCAAACATTTCGCGAGGGGCTTTTGTTCATTGCGATCATTGTTGTTGTTGTTTCGGGCGTGCTCTTTGCCCTGAGAGAGCCGATTGCCATCCTGTTCCAGCTTGATGGGATTTCGATGACCCTCGTCTTCCTCTTTGCAGGGCCGCTGTCACTGGCGTTTTTCTTTAACGGTGTGATTTTTGTCGGGAACGCTGCCTTTAACAATCTGGGCCACCCGTTCTATTCGACGATCGTCAATTGGGGTCGCAACACATTGGGCACAATTCCGTTCGTCTGGCTTGGTTCAATGTGGCTCGGGGCGCCAGGCATTTTGTACGGTCAAGCGCTAGGGGGCGTGGTGTTTGCTGGCGTGGCGTTTGTGCTGACCCGACGCGTTCTTGCCAAACAAGACGCTGTACCAGCCCAAGAGCCGTTCTCTCGTCAGGCGCGTCTGTTCCAACTGCTTCACCACCGTCGGTAACTGGGCCATGTGCCGGTCCACGAGATCCTGGTCCGAGGCACTCAGCACTTGATGATGGGGATAGATTGGTGCGGCACGATCATGCAAGATTGGCGCATCCCACCCGTCGGTTGTTTCAAAAAAAGCGTTCACTCCAACTGAGCCAAATCGATGCATGTATCCTTGGATCACAACGTTGAGGTAGGACATCAGGATGGGTGCCAGAGCTTTCGGTCTTGGGAATGAGTCTACTTGATAAACGGCGATTTCGGCGGCCTTGCTTTCGGCGCTGATCGCGTCCGAAACATCAAACCGAGAATACGCTGCTTCGCGTTCATCCAGTGCTGCTCAGTCGGCGTTTGGAACTGCGGCAATCACGCCATCAATTTCAGCACCCGAAACCGGCCGAGCTGAGAGAAAGGCGAACGGTTGAACATCCGTGTGGCGCCATTCACGCCGCCAGCCGCGCAGCGTCGCATTGCGTGCGTCTGGGTAGTCATGTGTTGAAAGGTTGACGAGGCTGCCGTATCCGAAAAAATGTGGTGTCATTCTCGAGACCTTAGAACCTGCGATGGGGTGCGGGCAAGGCTGCGCCATGCAAATCCTAGTCCCGCCAACAATGTGGCGGCAATGCCACCTAGGATAATGGCGCCAACATTGGTCCAGATGACGGTGTAGGTGCTTTCCATAATAAACGTGCTCACCGCCCAACCGCCTAATATCCCCGCAAGTAAGGCGACGATGCCAGCTGCTGCCCCGAGGATGATCGACCGCAGTGCAAAGCTTGCTAGGATGCGTTTGCGTGAGGCCCCGACAGTCTTGAGAACGGCAGCCTCAAAAGTACGGGCGGGTTCGCCCGCTGCCGCAGCGCCGATCAACACCAAGAAGCCAGTCAGCAACGTGGCCGCAGCGCCATAAGACGTGGCCGCCGCCAACCCCGCCAATACATCTGCGACCCGCTCGATCGCATCTTTGACCCGAATTGCGGTGATGTTTGGATACCTGTTCGAGACATCCCGCAAGATTGCTGCCTCATCGTTGGTTTCGGCGTAGACAGTTGCGATATGTGTATGAGGGGTGGCTTCGACGGCTGAGGGGTTAAAACTCATGATAAAGCCGATGCCTGCGGTCGAAAAATCAACTTCGCGAAAATTCGAGATCTCGGCCGTGATATCGCGTCCTAGGATATTGACGGTCAATTGGTCGCCAATATTCAAACCCATTTCTTCGGCCTCTTCTGCAGAAAAACTGACAAGCGGTGGTCCGCTGTAATCCTCGGGCCACCATGCGCCCTGTGTTACGGTCGCATCATCGGGCAGGGCCGCGTTGTAGGTCACGCCACGGTCGCCCTCGAGCACCCAATGGTCGCCTGCAACCTCTGCTGCAGGGCGTCCGTTTATCTGTGTAATGACACCGCGCATCATTGGTGCGCTGTCGATCTTGGAAACACTCTCTCTGGTTCCAAGTTGGTCGCGAAATCCGTCGATTTGATCCTTTTGGATGTCGACGAAAAAGAACGATGGCGCGAGCTGGGGGAGGTCACGCTCGATTGATCCGCGCAGGTTTCCGTCAATTTGGCCAACTGCTGCCAAAACGGCGAGGCCGAGACCCAAAGGCAATACAACTGATGATGCTTCTTCTTTGGGGCCACCAATGGCCGCGAGGGCGAGACGCAGGGAAGGCCGTCCACGAGCGCGCTGTGCAATTTTGCGCGCACACCAGCGTACCAGCCGAGCGGCCAACGCCAAGAGAACAAGCGCGGCCATGATCCCACCTGCCGTCCATAGCGTTAAATACAGTGTTTCTGAAAACCATGCGGCAAGCCCTATCAGCCCAGCAACCAGCGCGGCGGTTAAAATGATGTAGGGCCAGCGCGGCCATCCTGATCCTGCGTTTCCCGCATCACGCAATAGGGTTGCCGCGCGAATGTTTTCGGTCTTGGCCAAGGGCCACAGCGAGAAAATCGCAGCGGCGAGTGCGCCGTAGATCGCAGCCTCGATCATCGGAGCGGCATCAAATTGCAAATCTAACGGAACAGAGAGTTGTTCTTCGATGAGTGGCCCCAGTGCAAACGGGACGGCCGCGCCCAATGCCAGCCCAATGGCAATTCCTAGCAGGGTTAAGACGGTGATTTGCAATCCGTAGGTCCAAAAGATCACGCGCCGAGACGCGCCCAAGGTGCGCAGGGTCGCGATCACGCTGAACTTGGTTGCCAAGTAGGCTCGAACCGACGCGGAAACCCCTACACCGCCAACGGCGAGACCGGATAAACCGACCAGGATCAAGAATGCACCGATGCGGTCGACAAAGGCGGCAATCCGAGGGGCGCCATTGCGCGCATCTGTCCAACGCAGCCCGCTTTGAGGTAGGTCCGTTTCTGCACGCGCCTGCAATCTGCCAAGGTCGATACCTTCGGCAACAACCAGTCGATATTTTGTAGAGAACAACGTGCCTTCGCCCAACAATCCGCTGTTTGCCAAATCAACCGCCCGGACAAAAGTCCGCGGTCCCAGGGAAAAACCACCACCAGCATTGTCGGGATACGCCTTGACGACCGCCCGCAGCACAAACTCTTGTGTGCCAAGCGCGAAGGTGTCGCCAACAGACAGCTCTAAACGGTCCGCTAATATCTGTTCCATGGCGCCGCCGGGGGTGGAGGCCGCAGCAAAGATTTCTGACATCGGAATTTGAGGGTCTAGCGTAAGGCTTCCAATCAACGGATAGAGGTCATCAACGGCCTGCACCTGCGTGAGGGCCCTCTCGTCGCCGACGACGGCCAGTGACTGGAAATCAATGACCTCAGACACGGATATGGATTGGTCCTCCATCCAATCACGTTCTTCGGCGCTGGCACGACGGTAGGTAAGTTCAATCTCGGCATCGCCGCCCAAAAGATGCGCACCTTGTTGGTCGAGCCCCTTTTCGATCCCGGCGCGGACTGATCCAATTCCGGCGATCGCGGCGACACCTAGTGCGAGACACGCCAGAAAAATCCGAAAACCCGCAAGTCCACCGCGCAACTCGCGACGGGCAAACGTCCACGCCAAAAGGATGTCACGCCATAGTGTCATGCGTCGATCAAACCGTCACGCAGCCGCAAGACACGGTCGCACTTGGCAGCAAGCTCGTTTGAATGGGTCACCATCACCAAGGTCGCGCCATGCCGATCACGTAGGCCTAACAACAGATCAATGATCGTCTGGCCGGTGGCTTCGTCTAGGTTGCCAGTCGGCTCATCGGCCAGCAAGATTTTTGGACGAGGTGCCGAGGCGCGGGCGAGGGCGACGCGCTGTTGTTCGCCGCCCGACAGCTGTGCAGGGTAATGATCACCACGGTGCGACAGGCCGACGGTCTCAAGCTCGGATGCGGCGCGGTCAAATGCGTCAGAGATGCCTGCGAGTTCTAGAGGGGTCGCTACGTTTTCAAGCGCAGTCATTGTCGGAATGAGGTGGAAGGATTGGAAGACCACCCCCATATTGTCTCTACGAAACAGCGCCAGTTGGTCTTCGGTTTGATCAGTCAGATCATGACCGAGGGCGCGAATGGTGCCGGATGTGGCGCGCTCGAGCCCGCCCATCACCATAAGGAGAGACGACTTGCCAGATCCAGACGGCCCGACCAACCCTAGCGTTTCGCCTTCAGACACGTTCAAGGAAATGCCACGCAAGATATCGATGGGACCAGCATTGCCCATCAATGAAAGTGTCGCGTTTTCAAGTGATAAGACGGGGTCGGACATCACGGCACCTTGGTCTAGGGTTCCCTTTGGATATGGCGCGCGGATTGGGTTTCGCAACCTTGTTGTTGCGCTTTTCTTACTCCCTGTGGCGGCGGCTGCTGATGGCGTGACCATTGCTGTACTTGGGGACAGTTTGACGGCTGGCTATGGGTTGCCTGTTGCTGACGGATTTGTCCCGCAAATGCAGGTTTGGATGCAAAATCAAGGTGTTGAAGTGACCATCATCAATGCGGGTGTTTCAGGCGACACAACGTCAGGGGGCTTGTCGCGCGTCGATTGGACGCTGACCGAAGATGTGGATGCAATGGTCGTGGCCCTTGGTGGTAATGACTTGTTGCGCGGAATTGATCCGGCGATCAGCAAGGCGAACTTGCGAGGTATATTAGAGGCAGCAGAGGCTCGCGGTGTCGAGGTGTTGCTGATCGGTGTCGAGGCACCTGCTGGCAACTATGGCCCAGATTATGCCAGTGCTTTCAACGGCATGTATCAAACGCTTTCGGCCGAATTCGAAGTGCCGTTGGTTGAGACTTGGTTCCAAGGACTATTGGCCGCAGCGAGAACCCAAGACCGGGTTCGGAACTATATGCAACCCGACGGCATTCACCCGAATCTACAAGGTGTCGCAGAAATCGTAGCGGATTTGGGGCCAGAATTCATCGCCCTGGTGCAGAGCGTCGAATAGGGACGGCCCAAAAAAAGCGCCCCAACGAATGAACGTTGGGGCGCTGATCTCAACGTCTAAGGCGTTGATTAAGCTGATCAATCAGCAGAAGTGATGTTGATAGCGCTCTCGCGGCCGTCACGGCCAGCTTCGATATCAAAGTTCACTTTCTGGTTGTCGGCGAGACCTGTGAGGCCCGAACGCTCGACAGCAGAAATGTGGACGAAAACGTCCTTGGAGCCGCCATCGGGTGCGATAAAGCCGTAGCCTTTTGTGGTGTTGAACCATTTCACGGTGCCAGTAGCCATCGTGTTGTTTCCTTTAGATAATTCCGCTCACACAATGTAGCGGACCGGCGCGTCAGTGTCGGATCGAAGAACTGGTGCCGTAAGGAAACAGGGTCGATAGAAGTAACGTTGCCCCCCTGATATGGGGTGGAGTTCCGCATAAAGCAAGTGATTTCGATCTCGTATCAAAGTTGCGCTAAATCCCGCCAAAACTATGTAAATTACGTATTTTTGCCTCTGAATTTTGTAATTTGCGTAATTTGTTAATCTCCTTGGAACTTGGAATGTGCTGTGGCGATGGCGGAACACGAGGGTGTGACGATATGTCAAAGGGCTTGGACGTAGCGTCTGATATTGGCATGGTGCGTTAACCGGACCGTAATTTTGAAGGGCTGGACTAAATTTTCAGGGGGACGATTGTGACCAATTTAAATGTAACGCGCCGAGCCGCGATCCTTGGGGGTGTGGCAACACTGGGTGCGGGGGCGGCAATAGGCCAAACCACATTGCCAGAAGAATTTCAGCCGCGGCTTGTAAGACTACGTGACGGGTTTGCACCCGGCGAGATCCATCTTGATCCTAATCAGTTCGCGTTGTTTTGGACGTTAGAGGACCGACAAGCAATCCGTTATTCCGTTGGCGTTGGTCGGCCAGGCCTGTACGAAAGTGGTGAATTTACTGTCGGTGCCAAGAAAGAGTGGCCGAGCTGGACACCAACGCCGGACATGATCAAACGCAATCCAGCGGCCTACAAACAACACGAAAATGGTATGCCGGGTGGCCCCAACAACCCGCTTGGTGCGCGCGCGTTGTATCTGTTTCAGCCAGGACGCGGTGATACCTTTTTGCGGATCCACGGAACAAATGCACCACGCACGATTGGCACCGCAGTTTCGAATGGCTGTGCCCGTCTGACGAATGCGCATATTGGCGACCTCTACGAACGTGTGCCTCTGGGGACGCGGGTTGTGCTCTACGCTCAGGGATAATTCGATCCGAAGTAAGTCAAAAAACGCGTTCTGTTTTAGCAGAGCGCGTTTTTTTTGTGTGCGTTTTGGTGCGAGTGGGAAGTGCGTGGGGGCTTTCCCCCTGTGGTGAGGGCGATCGCGCGATATGTTGAGGTAACAGTTATGAGGGGAATGTTATGTTTAAATTTCTATTTGGGGGCAAAGGTGCCGCTACTCGCGAAACACAACACCAGACGATTGAGCGCACCTTTGGTGAGCTGAACGAGATATTGGGCGGTATGGCGGTCAAGGCCAAGGTTGGAGTGGATTTAGAGACTGGCCTGCTTGAAGTGACGCTGCCAGACCAAATGCCAGATGAGGCGTTGGCATTGCCAGCCCCGTCGGAAGAAGAGGTCGAGAGCGCATCTGAGGACGCGACCCAAGACGCAAAGAAAAGCGTTGAAAAGGCCGCCGCCTGAACCATGCCTTTCCAAGTTTGAATGACAAAAGGCGGCCTCGATTTGGGCGGCCTTTTCAATTGCTTTGGTTTTCAATTTACGAGGCTGTGTCTGTTTCAGACGGGACCTCTTCGGTCTCAATCTCTGTATCGGCCAGCTCGGACATCTCATTCTCGGCAGCATCGAGGGTCGTTTCCGGTTCTGCCGTATGCTCTTGGACTTTGTTCCAGATGTCGCGGACCTTTTCACGGGTTTGTGCGACCTGTTGGGCCAGATTGCGGGCGCGGATCGCCTCGTTCGGGACACAGTGGGTGTTGAGCGGATTGGCTGCGCGAGCGACGCCGTCGAGCCCATTTTGAAGAACGCCCCGATCTTGTAGCAATTTAAACAGGCCACGCGCGGTTTCGCCATCGACCCGCATCAAGCGACCCAGCATTTCGGGCGACGCACGGTCGTGGCATCGTGCCAGCAATTTAGCGGCGGCGAATTTTTCGGTGACGGCTGTAGGCACGGCGGCAACAGCAGGGGCCGGCATCAGCGGTGCAGCAAAGAGCGCACCAAGGCCGAGCGTAAAGGTTCTGCGTTTCATGAATATCAAGTGGGGATGGGCAGCGTTGGTTTTTCAGGGGAAGTTTGTCGTGACGACCTCAGAAATGCAAAAGGCCCACGCAAATGGTGGGCCTTTTGTACGAGATCAGAGCGGTGAGATTACCGCGCGAATTTTTTGTGTTTGATGCGCTTGGGTTCTAGGGCATCGGCACCGAGACGGCCTTTCTTGTCTTCCTCGTAGTCTTCAAAGTTGCCTTCGAACCATTCGACGTGTGCTTCGCCTTCAAATGCGAGGATGTGAGTGCAAATCCGGTCGAGGAAGAAACGGTCGTGTGAAATGACCACGGCGCAGCCAGCGAAATCGACAAGCGCGTCTTCGAGCGCACGCAGGGTTTCGACGTCGAGGTCGTTGGTCGGTTCGTCCAACAGCAGCACGTTGCCGCCAGATTTCAGCAGTTTGGCCATGTGGACGCGGTTGCGTTCACCACCCGAAAGGATGCTGAGCTTTTTCTGCTGATCGCCGCCCTTAAAGTTAAAGGCGGAGCAGTAGGCGCGGCTGTTCATTTGCGCGTCGCCCAATTGAATAATCTCGCCACCCGAGGAGATTTCCTCCCAAACTGTGGCATCGCCGTTTAGTTCGTCACGCGACTGATCGACATAAGACAGCTCGACCGTGTCACCGTATTCGACGCTGCCGGCGTCAGGCTGTTCTTGCCCTGTGAGCATTTTAAACAGCGTGGATTTACCCGCGCCGTTGGGGCCGATCACGCCGACGATGCCGCCGGGTGGCAGGGAAAACGACAGGTCTTCGATCAAGAGTTTGTCGCCCATCGCCTTTTTAAGGTTCTCGACCTCAATGACCTTGGACCCCAGACGCGGGCCATTGGGGATGATGATCTGAGCGCGGCCCATTTTCTCGCGCTCGGACTGATTGGCGAGGTCGTTGTAAGCCGAAATACGCGCTTTGGATTTTGCTTGACGGGCCTTGGCACCTTGGCGCATCCATTCAAGCTCGCGCTCGAGCGTCCTTTGCTTGGATTTGTCGTCTTTGGCTTCACGCTCAAGACGCTTGGCCTTGGCTTCGAGCCAGCTGGAATAGTTGCCTTCGTGCGGGATGCCCGAGCCACGGTCCAGTTCGAGGATCCAACCGGTGATTGCATCGAGAAAATAGCGGTCGTGAGTCACGATCAAGATCGTGCCTTTGTAATCGATGAGGTGCTGTTGCAGCCAAGCGATGGTTTCTGCGTCTAGGTGGTTGGTCGGTTCGTCCAAAAGCAGCATGTCTGGCGCTTCGAGCAGCAGCTTGCACAGAGCAACGCGGCGCGCTTCACCACCCGAAAGTGTGGCGGGCATCGCGTCGTCAGCAGGGCAGCGTAAGGCTTCCATGGAAACGTCGATTTGGGCGTCGAGATCCCACAGGTTCGCGCTGTCGATTTCGTCTTGGAGCTGCGCCATTTCATCGGCGGTCTCGTCCGAGTAATTCATCGCAAGTTCGTTGTAACGGTCGAGGATCGCCTTTTTCTCGGCGACGCCTTCCATGACGTTTTCACGCACGGTCTTGTTCTCGTCCAGCTTGGGTTCCTGCGGCAGATACCCCACGCGGGCGCCTTCGGCGGCCCATGCTTCGCCTTGAAACTCTTTGTCCTGACCGGCCATGATGCGCATCAGCGTGGATTTACCGGTGCCGTTCACACCGACGACGCCGATTTTCACACCTGGGAGAAAGTTGAGGCGGATGTTTTCAAACACCTTTTTGCCACCGGGATAGGTTTTGGACACGCCGTCCATAAAGTAGACGTATTGATAAGCAGCCATTGGGCGGACCTCTGAGAGAAACAGGAATTTGGTCGTGTGTAACGGCAGGCGTGCGAAGGAGCAATCGTGATGTGTGAATTACGCGAGATGATGGGGCGAGTGGCGCAAGCCGGGCGGCTAGACTGGATTGGCGTACGTGGGCAGCGACGTGCGCATATGGACACGTTGGGGATGGTTCAGGTCACTGATGCCGGACTAGCGGGGGATCACGGTGTAGCAGGCAAAAGGGCTGTCACGTTGGTGCAGGCAGAACATCTAGGAGTGATCGGTGCGATGTTGCGACGTGGTGCGGTAGATCCTGCCGACCTGCGGCGCAATTTGGTGGTGAGCGGGGTGAACCTTCTGGTGTTCAAGGGGGAACAGGTTCAAATCGGAGATGTGATATTAGAGGTGACCAGCCCTTGTATGCCGTGCAGTCGAATGGAAGAGACATTTGGCTATGGTGGCTACGGTGCGGTTCGGGGCATGGTGGATGGTGCGCCCGCGTTGTCCGAGGCGGTGTTGTAAAGCTGGGTCAGAACGTAGGCCCAGTTGATCGAACATTGGCTGTTTGACAATCCCCCGCCGCTTGGGGTTCATCACAGTAACCTAAATTGGAGCACATGATGACCTATATCCCTGCAGAGACGCGCTATGACACGATGTCCTATCGTCGGTGCGGCCGCTCGGGGCTGAAGTTGCCCGCAATCTCGTTGGGGCTGTGGCACAATTTTGGGTGGGACACTCCGCATCAATTGAAACGCGAGATGTGCCAGACGGCCTTTGACAACGGGATCACGCATTTCGATTTGGCAAACAACTATGGCCCCCCAGCAGGATCCGCCGAAGAAGCCTTTGGCGAGATTTTGGCAACGGATTTTGCGGGCTACCGTGATGAATTGGTGATTTCGTCCAAGGCTGGCTACCTGATGTGGGATGGCCCCTACGGCGAGATGGGCAGTCGCAAGTATTTGATTTCGTCCTGCGATGCATCGCTAAAGCGTATGGGGCTTGAGTATGTGGATATCTTTTATTCACATCGGTTCGATCCAGAGACCCCGTTAGAAGAAACCATGGGTGCGTTGGATCAGATCGTGCGGTCGGGCAAGGCGCTCTATGCGGGTATCTCGTCATATAATTCGGAAAAGACCCGCGAGGCGGCGGCGATCCTGCGGGACCTCGGCACGCCCTGTTTGATCCATCAACCAAGCTACAACATGTTGAACCGTTGGGTGGAAAAGGATGGGTTGCTTGATACCCTTGAGGACGAGGGGATCGGGTCGATTGCATTCACACCGTTGGCCCAAGGGATGCTGACGAACAAATATTTGAACGGTGTGCCCGAGGGCAGCCGCGCGACACAGGGCAAATCGCTGTTAGA
Source organism: Thalassobium sp. R2A62 (assembly GCF_000161835.1). GTDB lineage: Bacteria > Pseudomonadota > Alphaproteobacteria > Rhodobacterales > Rhodobacteraceae > Thalassobium. Next base: position 1,550,765 of record NZ_GG697169.2, on the reverse strand, counting down.
CGGCTTTATCAACGAACGGTCACTCGCGTCGATTGCAGCGCTAAATGATGTGGCACAGGCGAGGGGCCAGACCCTTGCGCAGATGGCGCTGGCATGGGTGTTGCGGGGTGGTCGGGTCACGACGGCGTTGATAGGCGCGTCGCGCGCCTCGCAGATTGTCGATTGTGTTGGGGCCGTTTCGAACCTTGAATTTACACAGGCAGAGTTGGACGAGATCGACGCGCGGGCCTCTGAGGAGGACATCAATTTGTGGGCTGCGTCCTCGCAGAGCGACTGATGCGGCTCGAGATGCCATATGCGGCACCTGATCAGGTGGTTGGACTGCTAGGGGGATCTTTTGATCCTCCGCACGGCGGGCATGTTCATATCACCCAAGCGGCCATGAAGCGGTTTTGTTTGGACCGCGTTTGGTGGCTGGTGTCGCCTGGCAATCCGCTAAAGGAACGTGGCCCTGCGCCATTCGCTGAACGGGTGCACGCGGGTCGCGCGCTCATGCGGCACCCGCGGGTTGCCGTCACAGATTTCGAAGCGCAAGTCGGGACACGGTACACCGCCGAGACGTTGCGCGCGTTGATTGCGCATTTCCCCAAGGTTCGGTTTGTGTGGCTGATGGGTGCTGATAATTTGGTGCAGTTTGATCAGTGGCAAGATTGGCGTTGGATCATGGAAACAGTGCCGGTGGGTGTGTTGGCACGCCCCGGTGACCGGATGGCTGCACGGACAAGCAAAGCTGCACGGATTTATGCAGGCGCACGCCTGAAGGGTCGCGAAGCACGTCTTTTGGGACAGTCACAAGCGCCTGCATGGGCGTTTCAAAACATGCCAATGCGCGATGTTTCATCTTCGGCCATTCGAGCACGGGGCGAGTGGGGCTAGCGGCGCAACCGAAGTGCTGCAAAGCCTGATGTAATGAGGACCAACAGGCCGATCGCAGTGGTCCATGTTGGGATGTCATTGAACACAAGGTAGCCGCAAATCGTGGCGGCGATCAGCTGGAAATACACCAGCGGGGCCAGTCGTGTCGCCGATGCGCGGCTGTAGGCCAAGATCAAAAGCAGATTGCCTGCCATCGAGCAGAGAGCCGAGGCCAGCCCGAGCCAGATGATTTGGGCTGTAAATGTGGGCACATGTTGCAGGCCGAGTGGCGCCATGATGAGCGTTGCGATCACCAGTTGGGTGGTCAGCAGGCCTGTAGCGGAACCTAGTGGTGCCAGCCAGCGAGATGCTGTGAGAAATGCGCCGTAGAATGCGCCAGCGCCTAATGCAAAGAGCAGTCCGGGTGACATATCAGGGCTGGGTTGCACGATGATGAGCACTCCGACAAACCCGATCAGCAGCAAAAGTGTTCGGGGCCAAGTAGCTGGTTCTCTTAGAAACCAAGCGGAGAGAGTGTAGCTGACAATCGGTCCGATAAAGAAGGCACCAAACACCGTAGGAAGGTCTTCGGTCCTGAGCGCTGTCAGAATGCAAGAAATGCCCCCTGCGATCAGCGAGGCGCGCAGCCAGATGCGCCAATCGCGGAACAACGCCCAAGTCGCGCGGCTGGCAAAGGGTGCAAAGAGGCACGCGGCAATGCCAAAGCGTGTAAACGCCAAAAAGAACGGGTGCAGTCCGTGATCGGTGGCCAACAGTTTACCGGCACTGTCCCCCAAGGGGATCAATGACATCGCGACAAGCATCAAGAATACCGGAGATTGCATGCGCCACAGCTAGCGGTTGCTGCGATAGAGTGGAAGTCGAAATACAGACCGTTCGAGGGTTGTCACGGTGGGGTCGCTAATGGATAAGTTGGCGCCATGATGGGGAGATCACGTCAAAACCTTGGACGAGTGCTGGGGCGCCGCGCTGTGCTGGGCGGGATGGTGAGCGCGGTGGCGGGGACGGCGCTGGCCAATGCGCCGGTGCGATCTTTGCGGCCTGTCGCACGATCAGGACCGATCGATCCCGCGACACACATCGCCCCCGAGGTCATGTTGTTGGATGCCGCACTGAGCGGAACAGTCGCGTTTATGCTGGCGGATGCCGAAACCGGTGAGGTCTTGGAGGCAAATGCCGAGCAGATCGCGCAACCACCTGCGAGTGTCGCCAAAGCAGTGACCGCGCTCTATGCGCTGGATCAACTGGGCGCAGAACATCGGTTCGAAACCCAAGTCATTGCGACGGGTGGTTTTGCCGACGGTGTTTGTTTGGGTGATCTGGTTTTGGTTGGCAGCGGTGATCCCACGCTGGACACGGATGCGATGGAGAGCGTCGCTCGTGATCTCAAGGCCGTTGGTCTGCGCGAGGTGCGTGGCGAATTTCAGATCTATGAAGACGCGCTGCCGTATGTGGCGACGATCGACGCCCAGCAGCCTGATTATTTGGGCTACAGCCCATCTGTATCTGGCCTGAACCTCAACTTTAACCGTGTCCATTTTGAGTGGCGGCGCGCGGGTGCGGATTACAGCGTCACAATGGATGCGCGTAGCGAGAAACACAGGCCTGATGTTGCGATGGCGCGGATGCGGGTCGAACGCCGCGAGACGCCTGTTTACGCCTATAGCGACGGTGGCCATTTTGATCAATGGAGCGTTGCACGCAGCGCGCTGGGCAATGCAGGGGCACGGTGGTTGCCTGTGCGCAAGCCGGGTCTCTACGCAGCTGATGTGTTGCGGACGTTTGCGCGTGCACAAGGTATTGCGTTGGGGACAGCTAGCGTGACACGCGCACGCCCCGAAGGGGCAGTGTTGGCACGGTTCTTGTCAGGGACTATGACCGAGCAGATGCGCGGTATGCTCAAGTTTTCGACGAACCTGACAGCAGAAGCAGCGGGATTGGCGGCCAGCCAAAGGACCGGAGCCATTGATGGGCTTTCGGCCAGTGCTTCATTGATGAACCGTTGGTGCAAAGCCGAACTGGGCATTGATGCCACGTTTGTCGATCATTCAGGGCTTGGGGATCAATCCCGGATCAGTGCCGAACAGATGGTGGCGGCCTTGGTGCGTGTGGGACCAAATGGAAATTTGCGCCCGATCCTAAAAGATATCGACATGACAGACGAAGACCGCAAGCGGATTGGGGATCATCCGGTCCAAGTCGCAGCTAAGACCGGCACGCTGAACTTTGTAAGTGCACTCGCAGGATATATTCGTGCAGTGGATGGTCGGATGCTCGCCTTTGCGTTCTTTGCCGCCGACGTCGAGCGCCGCGCCGCGATTTCACGCAGTGACCGCGAGGATCCATCAGGCGCACGTAGCTACAACAGGCGGGCGAAACGATTGCAACAGAGACTGCTGCAACGTTGGGGCGCGCTCTATACGGTCGACGTTTAGAGGGTCTTAGACGATGTGGCGCGCGCGTGCACCGCGTTCGATAGCGGCAGCGTGGAGACGGTCAATGTTGAGCTCGTACCGAATTTCTTCGAGCATACGCGCCTCGGACTGAGCGATATCGCCGTCGGCGGCTGCAACATCACACGAGATCGCATAGGCCGTTTCATTAAGTCGCTCTGGCAGGCTTTCGCGGATCAACCCAAAGAGAGCGTCGAGGCCGTCTTCTTGCTCGAGAAGGTCAAAAACTGTCTGTGCGATCTGGTTGAGTTTATCCGCATCGTACCCTGCAAAAACGGGCAGATTGTTGATAATGTTAGTGATTTTGACCAGCTCTGAGGTGCGGATGTTTTCGTCAGAGGCAGAGACCGCGATCATAAGAGCAGCGAGGCTATCTTGGGCGGACATCGAATGGGGCATGTCGGACATCTGGGGCACCTTTATCATTGTGTTATGAAAACACCTATGGGCTGAGACGGGTTCGAACAAGTGATATGGCGTGATCGGACACAGCTAATTGAAAGAAATTTGAAACCCAAAGGCGTTTTGCTGCGTATCTTTTATAGAGATAAATAAATTGGGAGGGCGTGAAGATGAGAGTTTTTGCAATTGTGGTAGCGATGTTTGGGATGATTTGGGCGACGGCAGTGCTGGCGCAGGATGCTGAAGCGGCAGAGATCGAAGCCACAATCAACGGCCAAATGGAGGCGTTTCGCGCAAAGGACGTTGATGCTGCGTTTGAATTCGCAAGTCCGATGATCCAAGGCATGTTTGGCAATTCGGCACGCTTTGGCACAATGGTCGAGCAAGGGTTTCCAACCGTTTGGAACAACGAGACGGTCCAATACCTTGAACTAAGTGATTTGGGGCCACGCTGGGTCCAGCGGGTGATCCTGCGGGATGGGATCGGTGGATTTCAGATGTATGATTACATGATGGTGCGGATGGCCGAAGGCTGGCGCATTGATGGCGTCGCCGAAGTCAAAGCCCCCGATGTGGGTGCATAATTACCCAAAATACTCGAGCTGACTTTACACCCAGCAGCCCAATCTGAAGGTTGGCGGCCCTATGAACGACAGGGCGGCGCACGGTTGCACCGTCACGGTGCTCTGAGAGGGGGTTAACTCCCGCTTGGTAAATCTCTTTTCCCGAAATGGATGCGTCCGGTTGTGGCGCAGATCGCGTGGAAAGGGATTTTGATGAACAAAGTGATTACTGACGGGCTGGTCTTGATGCCGCCTAGTTTTGCGAATGGTCTGGATGTCTGGTCGAGCGGTGATGGCACACCTGGATCTGACACCTACGCGGGTTCCGGCAATGGTGTTTATGTGCCTGCAGATCAGGATTTTGGCGCAGCACTCGAACTGCTCAAAACCAGCGCTATGCAGCGCGTCCGCTATATGGGCGAGACACCAATCCTGCCGGGCTGCTATTTGAAGGTGACCGTACGCGTCAAAGCAATCAGCGGCAATTTGCCATCAGTTCGGATTTCGACCCGACCGTCACGGGCTGACAATGGCGCTGTGGGGACTGTTACCAATCTTGGCGTATCCGTTCCACTGACAACCTATGGCGAAGTGGTCGAAGTGTCGGCCTTTGTGGGCTCGGGCAACCGTACTGTCGTTGATATGGTCTGGGGTGATCAGGTCGTTTATGCGCATATGGGGTTGGATTTGACTGGTGCGAACAACGGCGTTGTCCGCATTGACGATATCGAAATCGAAGACGTCACATCCGTGTTTCTGCGCAACATGATTTCGACCGCGGATGTGCGCGACTTTGGTGCTGTTGGCGACGGTGTGACCGACGATAGTGCGGCGTTCGAGGCCGCGGATCAGGCGGCGAATGGTCGCGAAGTATTGGTGTCGGCCGGAACCTATTTTCTGGGAAGCAATGTCACGATCAACAACCGTATCCAGTTCGAAGGAACGGTCGTTATGGCCGCCGAACATCGGTTGGCCCTGATCAAGAATTTTGAACTACCTACCTACTATGATGCGTTTGATGATGAGGAACGCGCGTTCAAGGCGGCATTTCACGCGCTGTTGTTTTTCTCGAACCACGAAAGCCTCGATCTGGGTGGGCGCCGTGTCGCACTGAGCGAGCCTGTTGATATGCAGGCAGCGGTGCCTTCTCGCACAACATTTGCCACGCGGCGGGTGATCCGAAATGGCCAGCTGCATCCGATTGATGGTCCTGCGTGGGATTCGGAAATTGTCACATCGCAAGCGACCTATGATCCGGCAAATGCACGGGTTCTGACGGGCGTCGCGAATGTTGCAAATATTCAAATGGGCAGCCTTGTCGAAGGCAACGGGGTCGGGCGCGAAATCTATGTCAGCTCGGTTGATGTTGGCCAGCAACGGGTGACGCTAAGCCAGCCGCATCTTTGATGCTGAAGGAACGCAGACTTATACCTTTACCCGGTTCAAATACCTGCTGGATTTCAGTGGGTTCGACCAGCTGACAGCGTTCCAACTGGCCGAGATTGATTTTCAGTGTGAGGGTAAGGCGAGTGGGATCATGCTTGCCAAAACAGGCGTGACGTTCCAGATCACAGATTGCAATATCAACCGACCTCTTAACCGTGGCATCACATCTGCGCATGAGGGCTGTCAGGGGCTGCAAATTGACCGGTGCCAGTTTATCTCGAACGAGCAACCAATTCCAGTTGAAGACTGGATTTCCATCGGGTTCAACACCAATGCAAATGACGCAAAAATTCGTGACAATCGGACCGTTCGGTTCGAGCACTTTGGTGTTTTGGGTGGGACCGGTAGCACAATTGTTGGCAACCACTGGTTCCACGGAGATGATGAAACTGACGGTGTCCGCAAGGGCGGCATGATCATCGCCAAGTAGAATTGCAAATCGCTGATCACTGGCAACTATGTTGATAACAACTTTATCGAGTGGACGAACGAATACGACCAAGATCCAGAATTTGGGGTTGGCCTTTCGTTTGGTGGTTTGACGATTACGGGGAACACGTTCACGTGCAATGACGTGGCAAATTAGTTCAATTGGATCGTGGTCAAACCGCATGGGGCAGGGCCGTTTATTAACGGCCTGCATGTCGTCGGCAACGTGTTTAAAACCTTGAATGGTTCGATTGATCGGATCGAACATATCGATACGACCTATGCCGGTATGAATTTTGGCCGAATGGTGAATATCGAACTCCGTGCCAACACGTTCAACGGGATCAGCGAGACGGTATCGAACCCAGCTGTGATCAAACACACCGAGGCGTCTGAGGACAATAAATGGGTGATCGACACAACTGGTCAGTTGCCGTTTTTGGGCCGGCTTGGAATGTCGAGGCAATCGTACCGTATGATCCGATCACCAACTTAGGTGGTATGCTAGTATTCGATCTTCCATCAGTCCTGCGAAATCAGGGTCTCGATCGCAGAGAGGTCGAGCTGACTTCGAGCGAGGCGGTCAAAGGAACGGTTAATATTCAGGTCAGAATGGATAACCCGATCTAGGGCTAAGTCGACGGATGGGACGGGAGTGGGGTGCAGTGATGCGCCCCGTTTTGGCTTTTGTTGGACTCCGTTGGCTGGTTGCGTTTTGCAGGCTTGAGCGCACCGAGCAGGTGCGTAAATATGATCCGGAAATAGGAGCCATCATGCCCGAGTACACAACCCACGCCGCCCAAGAAGACGCCCGCAATGAAAACCTGATGATCTGGCTAAATGGTCGCCTCGTTCCCAAGGAACAGGCGGTGGTGTCGGTCTATGACAGTGGCTTTATGTTGGGCGACGGCATGTGGGAAGGGATGCGTCTGTATAACGGGACATGGGCGTTCTTTGACACGCATATGGACCGGCTCTATGACAGCTGTAAGGCGGTTGATCTCGACATCGGTATGACGCGAGAGCAAATGCGGGATGCGATGCAACAAACAGCGGCAGCCAACGGGATGACGGGGGATGCGCATTGCCGTTTGATGGTGACACGTGGTGTCAAAGTACGCCCATTCCAACACCCGAACCTTAGCCAATCTGGACCGACGGTCGTGATCTTGATGGAGCATTCGAAACCGGTAGATGCGTTGCAGGGGCAAGGTATCCGGCTGGCAACTGTCCCGCAGGTCCGTGGGTTGCCGATGGCGCAGGATGCCAAATACAATTCCCACTCAAAGCTCAACTGCGTGATCGCCTGCTTGCAAGCACAACAGGCTGGGGCGGACGAGGGTTTGATGCTCGATCCGCATGGGTTCGTTAACACGACAAACGCCTGCAATTTCTTTGTCGTGCGACGTGGCGAGGTTTGGACGTCGACAGGTGATTATTGCATGAACGGAGTGACACGACAGAACGTGATCAACCTATGTCGGGCCAACGACATCCCTGTTTTTGAACGCAATTTTTCGTTGGTTGATGCCTATGGTGCAGACGAAGCGTTTTTGACGGGGACCTTTGGAGCGCAGACCCCCGTGGCGGAAATCGATGGAAAACCAATTGGATTTGATGGGGGGCGTGGTCCCGTTTTGACCCGAATCCGAGATCTCTACAAAGGACTGATCAACGAGGTAACACGCTAGAATTCGATCCAGGTTCCAAGTCGCAATCCGGTGCTGCGATCGCCAGTGAGCGCCTGGATCAACCCCAATTCAACAGTGAGATGATCGCCAAAAGTGTAGGCGACTGAGGGGGCAATTTTTGCGTAAAAATCAACGGTTTCACCTGTACCTGTTTATAGCTGAAAGATGGTCGCAATGTTGTCTGTTGGTCGCCAACCGTAGGTCGCGTCGAGCGTGTGAAATGTAGTCTGGTCGGTTGTGGAATAGGTGCTGTTTGTGACGATAGTGGCCCAAGCGTTGTCCCATCCGTGGCACCATGAGAAACCCAACTGTATCCGCGGGTCAGGTGCCAAATCGCCAAAGCGATATTTGAGACCCGCACCGATTGTCACCGTCAACGGATCGTTGAGAGGTGGCAGCACCGGATAGCGCGCAAAGGCATAGCCAGAGATCGCCTCGCCAGCCTCGGAGGAAAAGCTGGTAAAACCAACGGTCAGTTTTTCAGTCAGCCCATATTCGAGGTAGAGCGATGGATCAGTATGCACCGGCGCTTCCGCGTCTTGGGTGACCGCAACATTGGCGCCGAACGACAAAAACACGTCCCCCTTGCCAAGTGGCCATGGGCCCGCCTGCGTCTGTGTTGCGCACAACAGCGCCAATAGAACCAAAACGCGGGCCATCTCGGCCACCTCTTACCCCTGCTTTACTTTGCGCCAAGTTGGTTAAGGGTGCGTTAACAGGTGTTAAGGCACTGCGGTGACGGCTGAGTGAGAGTGTTTGCATCCAATTGCGCAAAATGAAGGTGCGGGGGCGAACGGCCCTTTGAGATGCGAGATTGATCATGGCAAAATCCCCAACGGTAAATCGGCCCACAGTGGCAAGCGACGGATCATTGCGCCGTTGTGCTGAGGCTATCATGTCCGCCGATGCGGCACGCTTGTTGCAGATTTGCGGAATGCTGGTGTTTGTATTGGCTGGCATCTTGGGGCTGGTCTATTTGGCGTTGGCGTCGGTTGAGCGAGAGTTTGTTGGTGACGCAAATTGGGCAAGACTGCGTACGGTCGAGCTGTTTGCAATGCTCGGTGCTGTCGGCGTGATCGTTTCCGTGGTCGCGATGACACGGAATGCTTTTGTCATCACCTTTGGAATTCTATTAATCGGGGCGCTGATTGTCCCAACCAAGGACATGGTGTCCTTTGCGCGCATTGCGATGGGTCGTGATGCAAACAATGATCGCTTTGTGGCGCAGCTGAACGATGGGTCAGAGCTTCGCGGGCGCGACTCTGATCTCGCGGATAGCATTCTGTCCAAATTAGAGGATACCCCACCGCGAAATGGTCCGACACTGCCGGGGCAAGTGCTGGACACATCACCATTGATGGAGAGCCTGTCACAAGCGGATCGCAAAATTGCAGTAAGATCCATTGTGCTTGCACTGCGAGAAGAACGGATGAAGACCAACCTTGAATGCGTTCGGTGCCGTGGTGCGTTGAACCTCTTGGTCGCGCTTGATTTGGCGCACAACGGTCGCGCACCTTTTGCAGAATATCTCTATCGGTTTGGAGCCGAGCCGGACTTCATGGAGGACATTCAGACGCTGCGGCTGCAAGAAATGGTCAGCTACAGCTACGGCGACATAAGTGGTGCCGAAATTACTGATCTAGGGTGGCGGGTGATCTGTTTGCACCGAACCGGGAACGCTTTGACCTGCGCACAAAACGCAGCGCTTGAGGAACAAGGGCTTGCGATTCTGGGGCTTTATACCGAGCTGGATGACGGGCGTGCTACCGGTCGAACAGCGCATGTTGTCCGCGCCGTAGAGATGTGCACTGACAGGTTCGAAGCTTTGCCAGCCGCGGTTTTGGATGGTGAGGCACAGACACTATCAACACCAAGCCAGTTGCGGTTTTCCATTCCTGCGGCGAGGGACATGTCGATGCGTTTTGACAGCCAGACGACTTCGGGCGATCCGTTTCTCTACTTGTTGCGCAAGGACGCGAATGGGCGCTGTGTTGTGCTTGCCCAAGATGATGATGGTGGCGAGGACTCGAATGCGGTGACCGCGTTGAATTTAGCCCCAGGCGATTATGTTGTGATTGCAACGACCTTTAGTGGCGCGCCTGAGGCGGCGATTTTGACTATCACGTCGAGTGAGGATCGTGAGGTTAAAGAGCCGGATGAGAGTGAAGCCACAGAAGAAGAAGTGGCTCCTGACGCGGTCGATAATTAACCGCTCCACTTGCCTTTGCGTTTAACGCCGCCGCGCATGCCGCCTCGGCCCATGGTGCTGCGACCACTGGATTTCTTGGCGTCGTCGACCGCTTTTTCTACCGCGTATTGGCGGGCGAGCGGGTCGTCCGAGACGGTGAGTTCGACGGTTTCGAGGCGTTTGACCTCGTCGCGCAGGCTGGCGGCTTCTTCGAACTCTAGGTTTTCGGCGGCCTTGCGCATGTCAGTGCGCAGACCCTCGAGCACGGTTTGTAGGTTGGCACCGGCGAGCGGTTTGTCGATCTGGGCTGTGACGCGGGATTGGTCGGTGTCGCCCTTGTAGAGGCCGGCTAGAATGTCCTCGACGTTCTTTTTGACCGTCGCAGGCGTGATGCCGTGCTCGATGTTATAGGCCTCTTGTTTGACACGGCGACGGTTGGTTTCGCCCATAGCACGTTCCATCGATCCGGTGATCCGGTCGGCGTACATAATGACACGGCCATCGGCGTTTCGCGCGGCCCGTCCAATGGTCTGAACCAGTGACGTCTCGGATCGCAAGAAGCCTTCTTTGTCGGCGTCCAGAATGGCGACCAAACCACATTCGGGAATATCGAGACCCTCGCGCAAAAGGTTGATCCCGATCAATACGTCAAAGGCACCGAGCCGCAGATCGCGCAGGATTTCGATCCGTTCAATCGTGTCGATGTCGCTGTGCATGTACCGGACGCGGATGCCCTGTTCGTGCATATATTCGGTTAGGTCTTCGGACATGCGTTTGGTCAGGGTGGTGACGAGGGTGCGGTAGCCGTCGGCGGCGACTTTGCGGACCTCGTCGAGCAGATCGTCGACCTGCATCTCGACAGGTCGGATTTCGATTTCGGGGTCCAAAAGGCCGGTTGGGCGAATGACCTGTTCGGCGAACACACCGCCGGTTTGTTCGATCTCCCATGCGGCTGGGGTGGCCGAGACAAAGATCGACTGAGGGCGCATTGCGTCCCATTCCTCGAACTTAAGAGGTCGGTTGTCCATGCACGACGGCAGGCGGAACCCGTGTTCGGCCAGCGTGAATTTGCGGCGATAGTCACCTTTGTACATGCCGCCGATTTGCGGAACACTGACGTGGCTTTCGTCGGCAAAGACGATCGCGTTGTCGGGGATGAATTCAAACAGGGTGGGGGGCGGCTCGCCTGGTGCGCGGCCTGTCAGGTAGCGCGAATAGTTCTCGATTCCGTTGCACACGCCCGTCGCCTCGAGCATTTCGATGTCAAAGTTACAGCGCTGCTCTAGTCGCTGAGCCTCAAGCAGTTTGCCCTCGGACACCAGTTGATCGAGCCGCATCCGCAATTCTTTTTTGATGCCGATGACCGCTTGGGTCATCGTGGGTTTAGGCGTTACATAGTGGCTGTTGGCGTAGACGCGGATTTTGTCGAATGTGCCGGTCTTCTCGCCAGTCAGCGGATCAAACTCGGTGATGCTTTCCAGCTCTTCGCCAAAGAATGACAGCTTCCATGCGCGATCTTCGAGGTGGGCAGGGAAAATCTCTAAACTGTCGCCGCGGACGCGGAACGTACCCCGTTGAAATGCGGCGTCGTTGCGTTTGTATTGCTGGGCGATCAGATCGGCGATGACTTTGCGTTGATCGTATTCCTGACCCGCGATGATATCTTGGGTCATCGCGCCGTAGGTTTCGACACTACCGATACCGTAGATGCATGACACGGACGCCACGATAATCACGTCGTCCCGTTCAAGCAGAGCGCGCGTGGCCGAGTGGCGCATGCGGTCGATCTGCTCGTTGATCTGGCTTTCTTTCTCGATGAAAGTATCCGACCGCGCAACGTAGGCCTCGGGTTGGTAGTAGTCGTAGTACGAAACAAAGTATTCGACGGCGTTGTCAGGAAAGAACCCTTTGAATTCGCCATAGAGCTGGGCGGCGAGGGTTTTGTTCGGGGCTAGGATGATCGCAGGGCGCTGGGTTTCCTCGATCACTTTGGCCATTGTAAATGTCTTGCCTGATCCGGTGACACCCAGAAGAACCTGATCGCGCTCGCCCTCGTTAACGCCGGTGGTCAGTTCTTTGATTGCAGTGGGCTGATCGCCTGCAGGTTCAAAATCCGTGTCCATGCGAAACGCGATACCGCCCTCAAGCTTGGGGCGAGTCTTCACATCAGGAGCGGGTGAATGCAGCAGCGCGTCAGACATTTGGTGATTCCTAAACAGGGAAGCGCTACATTTGATCTGTTTTTGTTCTCTTTCAACCCCGTTCGGCTCTATTGCGGCCATACCTCTTGCGGTGGGGGTCGTTTTTTCCGATAACACCGCGAACGCTGAGCATAGGATCACCGATATGAAAGCCCGTATTTTCAGACCTGCCAAAACTGCCATGTCGTCGGGAACGGCCAAGACGAAATCTTGGGTGCTGGAATTCACGCGTGACAGCGCGCGCGAAATTGATCCGCTGATGGGTTGGACGTCGTCGTCTGACACTCAGAGCCAAGTGCGCATGACCTTTGATACCAAAGAGGCGGCTGTTGAATATGCCGCGGACAATGGCATTGATGCCGCTGTGACCGAGCCCAAGCCGCGCCGCGCCAATATCCGCGCAAACGGCTATGCCGAAAATTTTGCGACCAACCGTCGTGGGGCCTGGACCCACTGACACCCAGCGGTCCCGTAGCTCAACTGGATAGAGCAGCTGACTTCTAATCAGCAGGTTCGGGGTTCGAGTCCTCGCGGGATCGCCATTTCTTATTTTGGACTAATGCCTTTGCCGGGCCGTGATTTGTTTGGGATCAAAGGTCTGGTGTCTATATGAACGCGCGCTTGCCCAATCGTTGTGGTAGTGCGGTGAGATCTCGAAAAACTCAAGTTCACAAAACCTCCCGTCTTCAATTGCTTCGAGTTCTTCGAAAAAGCCGTGGATGATCTTGATTGCGGGGTCGCAGCGGTGGTGCCAATTTTTGATCTCTGGGCGACGAAATGCCACTGCGTCATCTTCCTGAATTAAATGAAATATCACTTTCAACCCTGTGCGGGTGTCGGTTGCTACAATCGTTCCCAATGTACTCATTGGTTTCCCTTACTCGTTACTTCTGGTGCCTACCTGACCAGTCTCTTCTCAATTTTTGACACATCGTTTTTTATGCTTGTCGGCGATTTGGAGATCGCCCCAAAGCGGTCATCACAGACTTAATGTTTTGGGTCGATGAAGGATATAGCCATCCTTGTTGCCGCCACGTTCAATCTCTTTCGTCGTCGGCCTTCATCGGTATGAACTAATTTGTTTTCCAGCGGCCAAAACGTGCCCTCACAATACGGTGCTCAAACTATGAGCCTTAATGACTAATCCATCCGGATTGAAGTAACGTTAGTGATCAAAACCATTTGTGTCCATGATCCATCGAAAGCCCGAAATTTAGATCGCTTGGTTAGGTGGCTCTTGCGATTGGTGGCAGGATGGCACGCGGTCGACTGCTAGGGCATGGTTCAAGGGTAATTTCAGGAGAGGGATCTCTAACCCATTGATTTTAATGCCAATATGAGATAGTGGAGTTGCCTTGTAAGGTGTTGTAATTTAAACACGAAATGCGGACCCAATGGGCTGCGATCGATCGATATAACCGTAGAGGATGACCATCATGGCGAAATTGGCTTTTTTAGGATTGGGCGTGATGGGATACCCGATGGCGGGGCATTTGCAGGCCGCGGGCCACGAGGTCTGTGTCTACAACCGCACGACGGCCAAGGCCGAGGCTTGGGTCGCCGAGCATGGTGGCACGATGGGTGCCACGCCACGGGATGCTGCCCTAGGGGCCGAGATGGTCATGGCCTGCGTCGGCAACGATGATGATCTACGCATGGTTTGTGTTGGCGACGACGGTGCATTTGACGGCATGGAAGAGGGCGCCTTGTTTGTGGATCACACCACGGTATCGGCGGCCGTTACGTCCGACATGTATGCTGCAGCCAAGGCCGCTGGTCTGGGTTTTGTAGACGCGCCAATTTCGGGTGGTCAGGCGGGGGCCGAGAACGCCCAGTTGTCGGTGATGTGTGGTGGTGATGCGGCAGACTATGATCGGGCCGAGCCGGTGATCGACGTCTATGCCAAGCTGGTCCGCCGGATCGGTGAGAGCGGCGCAGGCCAGATGACCAAGATGTGCAACCAGATCGCCATTGCCGGACTGGTCCAAGGATTGTCAGAGGCGCTGCATTTTGCGCAAAAGGCGGGATTGGACGGGCGCACTGTGGTCGAGGTGATCTCCCAAGGGGCCGCAGGGTCTTGGCAGATGGCGAACCGCTACGAGACGATGCTGGATGACCAGTGGGAGCACGGGTTTGCCGTCGATTGGATGCGCAAGGATTTGGATATCTGTCTGTCGACAGCGGATGAAAATGGTGCGAGCTTGCCGGTTACGGCACTGGTCGATCAATTCTACAAAGATGTGCAAAAGCTGGGCGGCGGTCGTTGGGATACTTCGTCGTTGTTGAAACGACTGCAGGCTTTGGACTGATCCATGCGGTCCTTTGACGCCATCTATGACATTGCGGCCGAACGCAAAGGCGGGGCAGAGGCACTAGAGGAAAAGATCGGGGGCGGACCGTTGTCGCCGGACGAGTTGATCCTCAAACCCGGTGATCGCTGGCTTTCAACGCTGACCAACTGTGTTTTTCAGGCGGGCTTTAACTGGAAAGTTGTCGATGCCATGTGGGACGGGTTCGAAGAGGCGTTCTTTGGCTTTGATCTGGGTCGGGTGGCCATGCTGCACGACGAAATGTTCGATGCGCTGATCACAAACACCGCGATTGTGCGCCACGGGCCCAAAATTCGAGCTGTCCAAGAAAACGCTGTCTTTCTGCTGGAACTTCAGGCCGAGAGTGGTTCGGTTGGCGCCGCGATTGCGCAATGGCCGAACGATGATTTTGTCGGGTTGCTAGCGATGCTCAAGAAACGCGGCACGCGATTGGGCGGCATGACGGGGCAATACGCGATGCGATTTGCGAAGCGTGATGGATTTATCCTGAGCCGCGATGTCGTGGCGCGGCTCGTGGCCGAGGGCGTTGTGGACGGCCAACCCACCTCGAAACGGGCGCTCGCGCAGACCCAAGAGGCCTTTAACACATGGGCCGACCAGTCGGGACGGTCGTTGATCGAAATCAGCCGTGTTGTCGCGATGAGTGTCTAGAGACGCAAACAGGCCCCGCGTTTGGCAACGCGAGGCCCTTGTTCTGGATCATGTGATTTAGGCGGCTTTGTTGCTTACGTAATCCTCGAGAAGCCGTTCGTTTTTGGCCTCTTCAAGCCGCATGATGCGGTCTTCGCCCAAACGCTCGTCAAAGCGGTATTTCACAAAGTTCACCAGACCGGTGCAGAGCATCAGAATGCCGATGGCCCAGTAGCCTTTGGTCGACAGCGGCACGTCGGGCGACATGTAGAGGCTCAGCGCCAGCATCGCGAGGGCGATCACAACGCCTGCAAGGTTAAAGAGCATGATGACTGTGTTGTCGTTCTTGGTTGGATTCAGCATTGTATTATCCTTTGGTGTGTGCGGGTTAGGTGTGGTGCGGGGTTACTTTTTCTTGGACTTGAGACGGGCGAGAACATCATCGGCGGTGGTGCGGGTTGAGGGGCCAAAGCCGCTGGCGGCCATACGGTCTGCAACCGATCCACGCCCCAGATCATTGTCGATCTCGTCTAGGATCTGTGACTGTTCAAACGGGTCATCACGGCCCAAGACACTGGCGCTCAGGTCTTCGGCTTCTTCGACACTAGACGTGATGCCGATGGTCGAATTGATTCGCTTCTGCATTTGTTGTTCGCGGCGCACGGCGCAGGCTTGGATTGCGCCTTGTTTGAGGTCGATAATCCGGCGTGTATCCGCCTCGAGTGAGGACCGCAGTAGGATCACCTTTTGGTCCAGACGGTCAACCGTCTCATTGCGAATTTTCAGCTCGTTTTCCATTTGTGCGATGGCGCTTGCTGCTTCTGCGGCCAGATCTTCGCGATCTGCGTCCAGGGCCTCGGTTGCGCGGATCGTCATGTCGGCGATCCGTGCCTCAAGCGCACCTTTTTGGCGCTCTTCGCTGCGCTGACGCTGAATAAGCGAGGCGAGCGTTGCCTTGGCGGACTTAACAGACCCTTCGGCCTCGCGGATTTTCTGGTCAATCAATTCGATCGCATAGACGTCACGGACCTGCTCTTCTGCGCGGGCATTGGCGCCGGTGATCCGAGTTTTAAACGTTCCAAACATTGCCGTCTCCATTTTGTGAACACTGTTCATGAATGACAAATGGGAGGAGGTCTATCGAAGTTCAAGAAAAATATGAACAACGTTCAAAAATTCTTTGTTTCCGGTCAGTGAGTGATTGCCGTCAGAACCAGCGCAATCATGCGGCGCAGTTGGGGCAGGGGTACTCCAGCGCTTGCTGGATCAAGGCCTAGGGTGACGATGCCATGGACGGATGAAAACAACGCGCGGGTCATCAGCGCATGGTCGTCAGCCGTCATTTCAGTAAAGACAGCCTTGATCGGCCCGTCGATGATCGCAAAGAGCTGGCCCATCTCAGTCAGATACCAGTTAGGGGCGGTCGCGCCCTCGGGACGGTCGAGATCAAACAGCGCGCGCCATGCATTCTGATTGGTGTCAGCAAAGTCGAGATAGGCATGCGACATAGAGATCAACCGTTCGGTTGGGGTATCCCCGTGTGTGTTGGCGGCAATCTTGGCGCCCATCCGTTTAAAGGTACGGGCATTCACCATCAGTTTCAGATCGTGCAAGTCGCCAACAACATTGTAGATCGCACCCACTGCACAGCCAGCTTCTGTCGCCAATGCGCGCGCCTTGAGCGATCCTAGCCCACCCGCGATGATGTGCGTCTCGGCGATGTCGATCAGGGATGCACGCAAATCGGCGCGGCGTTTGTCGGTCTTGGTGCTCATGGGATGCCTTTCGTGAACTACGTTCAAGGTAGGCGGGTGAGCGGCAGATGAAAACCCCTAGAAGTCAGAAGAGGGGGCGCCACCTTCGAATGCGTTGCCGTTGGTATAGTCGCAAGGCTCGTCTCGCATTTCCAAATGCAGGCCAGGCCCCGTGTACGGATTGGCGCGCGCGAGATCCTCGTCAAAGTCGATCCCCAAGCCCGGTGCGGTGGGGGGCGTGATATAGCCCGCCTCGACTGTGATGGAGGATTTAATCAATGCATCATGGAATGGGGTTTCGATGGTTTCGGCCATCAGGATATTGGGGATAGATGCGGCGAGGTGGATGTTAGCGGCCCATTCTACCGGTCCTGCATAGAGATGCGGTGCCATCTGTGCATTATACGCCTCGGCGAGAATTGCGATCTTTTTGGTTTCCCAAATACCGCCTGAGCGCCCCAGTGCGGGTTGCAGGATGGTGGCCGCGCCCGAGCGCAAGACAGGTGCAAATTCAGCCTTGGTTGTCAGCCGCTCGCCCGTGGCCACGGGAATACCTGTGGCTGCGGCGACCTTGGCCATTTCATGGATGTTGTCCGGTGGGATCGGTTCTTCGAACCACAATGGCGAATAAGGCTCGAGAGCTTGGCCCAGACGAATGGCGCCTGCAGTTGTGAATTGGCCATGCGTGCCAAAGAGCAAATCCGCGCGGGTGCCGACGGCGTCGCGGATCGCAGCACACATGCGCACCGACAGATCAATGTCGGTCATCGCAGGCATGTGACCGCCGCGCATGGTGTAGGGGCCAGCGGGATCGAATTTCATGGCGGTGTATCCTTCGGCAACACGTGCCGCTGCGCTCTCGGCCTGCATTTCGGGGACCGTCCAAAAGGCAGCAATGTCGTGGTGAGGGAGTGGATAGAGATAAGTGTAGGCACGGATACGGTCGTTCATCTTGCCGCCGATCAGCGCATGAACGGGGCGATCACGGTCCTTACCCAAGATATCCCAACAGGCGATTTCCAATCCAGAGAACGCGCCCATGACGGTCAAATCAGGTCGTTGGGTAAAGCCGGACGAATAGACCCGTCGAAACATCAGTTCGATGTTTTCGGGGTTCTCACCTTGCATGTGGCGGGCAAAGACATCTTCGATCACCGCGCGCATGGCCTCGGGGCCGACGCTGCTGGCATAACATTCACCGTAGCCAACAATGCCAGTGTCCGTTGTGAGTTTCGGGATGATCCAATAGCGGCCACCCCAACCGGGGGCAGGGGGCGCTACGACAAAAATTTCGAGGTCTTGAAGCTTCAAACTGGGCCTCTTTTGGATCAATCGAACAGGATGACGTTGCGCTTGGCACTGCCGGTTTTTGTGTCGGCGATGGCGTCGTTGATCTGGTCGAGCGACCAGCGACCCGAGACAAGCTCGTCGAGCTTCAGGCGACCTTGTTCATAGAGGTCAACCATCCACGGGATGTCACGTTGGATGACGACATCACCCATTTTGCTGCCGACCATGCCCTGACCTGTCGCGGCCAGCATCACCGGTTCGTAGGTCGACATGTCACCGGAATGGGGCATGCCCACCATGATCACACGGCCGCCCGTCGCGAGATATTTGGGCGCGCTGTCATAAGCTGGGATCGTGCCAACAGTGACCAGAACGGCATCGGCACCGCGGCCCATCGCGTCCTTGGCGGCTTGCCACGGTTTGTCCGCAGTGGCGAGAACACCATCGGTTGCGCCAAATTCGCGGGCGATGGCCAATTTCTCTTCGCTCATATCAACGGCGACGATCCGGCGAGCGCCTGCGATCCGGGCGCCTTGGATCGCGTTAAGACCCACACCACCTGCGCCAATCACAACGACATCTTGGCCTGCGCGCAGTTGGGCCGCGTTGACCACAGCACCAACGCCGGTAATTACACCACACGCGAGCAGGGACGCAGACTCCATCGGCATGGATTCGGGGATACGGACGACTTGGGATTGCAAGACGACCACCTTTTCTGCGAATGCGCCGCTGGCCATTGCTTGGTGCAGTTTAGTGCCATCCGGCATCGACAGCGGGCCGTGGTCACCATCATAGGGTGTTTCGCATGCGACGGGTGCGCCAGATGAACAGGTCGGGCATGCACCACACGAGCGGATCAACGTCACGACCACTGGGTCGCCGATATTGAGGCCGGATACATGATCGCCAACAGCTGTCACGTGGCCCGCGGCTTCGTGCCCATAGACGGCTGGCAACGAGCCGCCCCACGCGCCAGAGGCATATGTGATATCGGAATGACAAATGGCGCAGGCTTTGAGCGTGACCTCAACTTCGGCCCCCATAGGCGCGCGCAGCTCAACAGTTTCGACAGATAGGTCTGCGCCAAAATCATGGCATACGGCGGCTTGGATAGCGGGCATTGTGGTCTCTCCAATCTCTTGTTGAATCAACCCTGCGGCGGAGGTGTCAGACTGGCAAGCGGTTTTGCGTCATCTGGACGTCGCGTGACGACCTATCTTTGCGTCATGTCGCCGTGTGACGACGCCGACCTGTAAAAACCAAGAGACATGCCACCATGATGGTCGCAGACAAAAGGAACGGTGCGCCCGGCAAGAACGGCATGCCTGGTGAGGTGAACAGCCAGAACACTTGGGTCATCACAAGCGGTGAAAAGATCAACGCGATCGAGCGCGCTGAGGCAATCAGCCCCTGCAGTTCGCCTTGCTGGTTGTCTGGCACGCGTTTGGACATCATGCCCTGCAGCGTCGGCGTCACGATCGCACCCACGGCGGACAGCGGCGTCAGGATCAGCGCAAGCGTGCCATTGGTCAAAAACGCAAGCATCGTAAAGACCATGAGGTTGAACGAAAATGCAAAGACCAACGCGCCCGCCTCACCCATTTTCGGGATAATCCAACGGATAACGAAGCCTTGCATAATGGCCATCGCGATCCCGAAGGCACCAAGCGACAGGCCAACCAATCCCGCGTCCCAGTCAAACCGCGCGCGGGTGAAATAGGCCCATATCGCGGGGTAGGCGATAAAGGCAAATTCATACAGCACAACGATGGTCAAAAGGCGTGTCAGGTCGGGCAGTTTCGAGATCGCCTTGAACGCGCCAAACGGGTTGGCACGTCGCGCCTCGAAGGGTCGGCGGATGGCGTCAGTCACAGTTTCGGGCAGGATCAATGTCCCAAGGATCAAGTTTGCAGTGGCAAGCAGGCCCGCCGCAATGAACGGCGCGCGGGGACTAACGTCGCCCAGCAGTCCGCCAATCACGGGCCCAAGGACAAAGCCTACACCAAAGGCCGCACCGACGAGGCCAAAGTTCTGGCTCTTTTCCTCAGGCTTGGAGATGTCGGCGATAAAGGCAGTGGCCGTCGCTTGGGTCGCAGAGGCGATGCCGTTGACGAATTGGATGATGAGCAGCAGCCAAATGGTCTGCGCCGTCGAGAGAACAGCGTAGTTCAGCGCCATCACAGCCAGTGACAATAGCAACACGGGGCGTCTGCCAAACCGATCAGACAATGCACCAATGGTTGGGCCAAACAGGAATTGCATCACCGCAAAGCTGGTTGTGAATATGCCACCCCAAATCGCCGCATTGCCCAGCGTGCCACCGTTCACCGATTGAATAAGGTCAGGCATCACAGGGATGATCAGCGCAATCCCCATCGCGTCGAGAAACAACGTGATCAGAATAAACAGAAAGGCACGGCGGCGGGTTTTTTGGTCCATCAAAGTGAACTAACCTGTTTAGTGTCGCTGGCCAAGTGGTTTATGCAGCTGGAATATGTCCGATATCGCGCATGAATTTGGTTAGTGTCGCGGCGTATTCTTCGGGGGCATCGACACAGGGCAAATGACCTGCGCGGCGGATCAGATGAAACTGCGATCCGGGGATCAGCTCCGTGGTTTCGCGGACCATATCGGGCGGCATTGCGCCATCTTCGGATCCTGCAATCCCCAAGGTTGGCAGGCGCAAGCCGCTGGTCGGGGTGTAGAAATCAGTACCTGCGATTGCAGCACAGGCACCCATGTAGCCCTCCTTGGGGGTGTCGGTCAGCATCTTGCGCCAGCGTGGCAGGTCCGGAGACCGCAACATATCGCGGCCAAACCACCGCTGCATGACCGCGTCAGCAATGCTGTGCAGTCCACCCGTCTTTACCGCTTCGATCCGGTCGTGCCACATAGACGCTTGGCCCGATTTGGTCGATGTATTCGACAGGACCATACCGCGGATCAGATCCAGCCGTTTGACCGCCAATCCTTGGGCCACCATGCCACCTATCGCGAGGCCCACAAATACGCAATCCTTGACGCCATTATGATCTAGCAAGGTCTCGGCATCAGCAATCATGGCTCCCATAGAATAGGGGGTAGGCGGGACATCGGATTGACCATGGCCGCGCATGTCATACCGCAGGATACGTATCCCCGATGGCAAGCGGGCGACCACTTCATCCCAGATACGCAGGTCGGTGCCCAGCGAATTGGCAAACACCACCCAAGGGCCGTCAGACCCGTCAACAACGCTGTGAATGTTCGGCGTCATTCGCCAGCTGGTCCCATCCGCATGTGCGCAATAATCTGACCGTGGTCGCTGGCCAGTTTGTTGTAAGGGGCCTCGGCATGGCTGCCATCAGTCAGGTGGTCGTTCAGGACACTGAAATACTCCATCTCTCCGATCTTGCCGTCATGGTCTGGGTGGAAATGGCGGCTCATCATGATCTGGTCGATGCTTTCAAACACACCGCCAAAGGCGGAGGTGTAGACCATGTCGCGCAAGGATTTCCGCACGAACAGTTTTTCTGCAGAATGCAGGCGGCGGCTTTCGATGTCTTCGCGAATTTGCAGGTTTTCGGCGTCGGTATAGCGTTCGTTCGACCGCTGGGCGTCATGGCGGCGCATCCAAGCGTAGTTCTTGAACGGGCTCTCGCCATTGATGATTTCGGAACTGACGGCATGTTCGCTGTCGTTGAAATCGCCCAGCACCATCACGGGATTGCCTGCTTCGATCTCGGACACGATAGCGTCGCGCAGGACCCATGCTTCGGCCATGCGGCGCAAACCGGCACGCAAAGCCCCCATAGACCGGCCAACAGCATCATACTGGGTCAGATCCGCCTCGGGGGCGTGAGGTTGGCCCGCAGGGCGCGGGAATTCGCCCAGTTTCGATTTTAGGTGGCAGTTGAACACGGTGATGACAGCGTCGCCAACAGGGACGCGCGCCTTGAGAATGGGGCGGCTGATACGTTTGATTGTATAGTGACCGCCGTCTGACCCATCGAGGTCTTGGAATGGAATGTGCAGGGGTTCGTCCAGTTCTTGGAGGACCTCGGGTTGCCCCTTGAACCCATAGCGTGACAGGATCGCGACGCCTGGCCTGCGATGCCCAGGTTTGCCGTCATTCGCGTTCGGCGCAAAGACAAGGGCGGCATCGGCGTAGGGGGTAAAGGCCAGTTTGCGAAAGATCGCCTTGCGCGCATATCGTTTTGATCGGTCGGGGATGCTTGCCTCGTTCGACAGAATGCCCAAGCGGTCGGTCTCGTCGATCAGCATGCGCAACGCGTCTTCGTCAAAGATCTCTTGGAAGCCGACGATATCAGCATCCATGGTCAGCAGTTGATCAGCGAGCCAATCTTCTTTCCATGCGTGCTCTTCGGGGGTGTATTTCTCGAACTTGTAGTATTCTTGATCGGCACCGATCAGGTTTTTGACGTTAAAGCTGGCAATCGTGAAACGGGTCATTTTGTGTCCTTGTGGTCGGAAAGAGCGCGGGAAAACATATTGGTGTCTACGTTGCCGCCAGAGGCGACGGCGATCACATCTGT
Source organism: Thalassobium sp. R2A62 (assembly GCF_000161835.1). GTDB lineage: Bacteria > Pseudomonadota > Alphaproteobacteria > Rhodobacterales > Rhodobacteraceae > Thalassobium. Next base: position 1,527,974 of record NZ_GG697169.2, on the reverse strand, counting down.
GTCGTCGCTGTTGTGATGATAGAGGGCCGCGGCAAGGGCGATTGCCCCACCGGGTTCTGTGACGAGTTTGAGCCGAACGAACGCTTGGGCCATTGCGCGCAAACAGTCCTGATCAGGCACGGTGATCCCCGCGCCGCATAATCGCTGCATGATGGGAAACGTCAGATCGCCCGGGCTCTTTGTTACGATTGCGTCGCAGATCGATCCAGACTGGGTTGGATTGCTTTCTATCTGGCCACTGGCGAGGCTACGGATCACATCGTCAAACCCAATTGGCTCAACCGGTCTAACCGTCATTTCAGGCGCGTTCGCTTCTAATGCGAGAGCGATGCCTGAGGTCAAGCCACCACCGCCGCAACAGACCAGGACATCGGCCTTGGTAATCCCCAAAGCGGCAGCATCCTGCGTGATTTCCAATCCAACGGTGCCTTGGCCTGCGATGACCTGCGGCTCATCAAACGGGCGGATCAGGGTCAGGCCACGATCGGCTGCGATGCTTTGACCAATGGCGTCGCGATCTTCGTTTTCGCGATCATACAGGATGACCTCGCCGCCCAACGCGCGGGTGTTGTCGATCTTGAGTTGCGGCGCATCCTCGGGCATCACGATGACAGCAGGGACGCCGTGGCTCTTGGCAGCGAGGGCCACGCCTTGGGCATGGTTGCCAGAGGAAAACGCAATAACACCGCGTGCACGGACGTCGTCTGGCAATGCTGAAACCGCCGACCAACCGCCGCGAAATTTGAAGGATCCGGTGTGTTGTAGCGGCTCGGCTTTGACCCAGACACGGCGCCCTGCAATCTCGTCCAGAAAAGGCGAGTTCAAAAGAGGCGTGTGCCGCGCGTGACCTTTTAGCCTCTCGGCGGCGGCGTTGATCATGTCGATGTTCATTAGAACTGCTCCGTCCATGTGTGAAGTGCGCCGAGCGCTGCGGGTTCGTCCAAAAAGGGTACATGCCCCCGATCAGGGACAACAGCGGTAATCATATCAGGGCGTCGGCGCTGCATTTCGGTCAATGTCTCGGCGCTGAGAATGTCCGAGTTTTCGCCCCGCAAGGTACAAAGTGGCAGATCGGACATGGCGTCAAACAGGGGCCACAGGTCGGGCAAAGGGCCGGGATCACTGTTGAAAATCTTGCGCAAATCGGGGTCGTAGTTGATTTCCAGACGCCCGTTTTCGGCGCGGTAATGTTTGTGCGCCTCTTCCATCCAACGGCTGTGCGGCACGCCATCGAAACCGGCCATCAGGGTTGCACGGGCTTCGGCGAGCTCTTGAAATGTGCGCTGGGCTGGACGGCGGCCAATGTACTGATGGATCGTGTCGAGTCCGCTTGCCTCTAGCACGGGGCCGATGTCATTGAGCGCGACTGCGGTCAGTCGGGGCTTGGCTATGATCGCCTGCGTCATCGCGATCAGGCCGCCGCGTGAGGTGCCCAAAATCGCGGTCTTGTCGAGGCCGAGATGATCCATCAACGCCAGCGCATCGTTGGCTTCGTTTGGGATTGTATAGGTTTCGGCACCTGAAAAATCAGACTGGCCGCGACCACGATAATCCATACGGATCAATCTGTTACGGGTGAGGTGCGGCATGACATAGTCAAAGTCTGAACTGTTTCGCGTCAACCCAGACAGCATCAAGATAGGCGCGCCTTGGCCTGTGTCGTCATAGTAAATTCGGGCACCATCTGGTGCAGTGAAATGGGGCATCAGATCAGGTTCGGTACAGGCGAGAAATCGGTGAGAATGTCGTCGGGGGCTGCCCACAAACGATCAACGGGGTCGCCTGCGCGATTGACCCAAACGGTGCGAAAGCCGTAGCCGGACGCGGCAGCTGCGTCCCATCCGTTTGAAGACAAAAACATCACCTCGTCTGGGTTGGCTCCAAACTGAGCACCGACCATATCGTAGACACTGGAATGAGGTTTGAAGACGCCGACATCTTCGACAGACAATAGGGCGTCGAGACGATCGCCAATCCCAGCCGAGGCTGTTGCTGCGTCAAGCATGGCAGGTGTGCCGTTTGATAGTATGGCTGTCTGGATACCGCTTTTCTTGAGCGTTGACTGGATGTTAGGGACCTCTGGATAGGCGTCGAGTTCCCAATAGAGGTCAAGCAGTCGCTGCCGAAGTGCAGGGGTCGCGACGCCCGAAGCCTCGAGCGCCCAACCAAGACCGTCTTGGGTGATGCGCCAAAAATCTACGTGTTGCGATGCGGTGGCGCGCAGCCATGTGTACGACAATTGTTTAGAACGCCAGTCTGTGGCGACTTGGGGCCAAACATCTGCGAGCGCTCGGAATTCTGGTTCGGCGTCCGCTGCGCGAGCGGCTGCGGCGACATCAAACAGGGTGCCATAGGCATCAAAAACGCAGACTTTGATCATAGCAGCAGAGTGCGGTGGAATGACGGGTGGTGCAAGGCATTAACCTATTTGGGGACGGTGCCGTAACGATACGGAAATTCTATGTAATTTGTACAAATTACATGTTGGTTTTCTGTAATTTGCATAGAGACCGCGTGGTATGCGCACGCAGCGGCCCCCCTCCCCAAGGGCTTGTGAAAGTGAACAAAGTCCTAACGCCTAAAAGTGTCGTTCATCTTTTGGTCAGGAGTTGTTCATTACTCTCACGAAAAGTTGTGGAGGATATCGTCAGCGTCCAGCCCCAATACGGCGGTCGGGTCACTGGTCTGCATGGTCCAGATAATGGCGCACGCAATCCTGAACGCGGCGAAACCGGTCACCGCCCAAATGGGTCCCGCCATACCAGCGGGTGACAACGATGATGTGGTTGTTCAGCTCGGCCCGTTCCAGCATTCGCAAGATGATGAGACCTGCGCCGCTTTCGCCGTCATCGTTTTTCAGCGGGCCGCTTTCCAACAGGACGCCGTAGGTGTTGTGGGTCGCCTTGGTGAATTTCTTGGTCCGGCAGAGGGTCTTGATGAAATCACGGGCGGCGGCGGGCGACGTGACGGGCCCGCCGGACACCGCGTATTTTGATCCACGATCAGTCAGAACGTTTTGAAAGACCTGCATCGCGTCCGAAATCAGAGATTGTCGGACTGGGGCATGCCAAGCACGTGATAGCCGCCATCGACGCGAATGATTTCGCCCGTCGTGCAGGCACCTGCGTCCGAAGCCAGATAGACGGCTGTGCCGCCGACAGCCTCGAGCGTGGCGTTGTCACCCAAGGGTGCATTTGCGCCCGTGTGTTTGAACGTCTTGCGTGCGCCGCCAATGGCTGCACCTGCGAGCGTTTTCATCGGACCGGGTGAGATAGCGTTCACGCGGATGCCGTCAGGGCCGAGGTCATTGGCCAGATAGCGTGTCGCGCTCTCGAGGGCGGCCTTGGCCACACCCATGACGTTGTAGAACGGCGTGACGCGGTTGCTGCCTTGGTAGGTCAGGGTCAGGATCGTGCCGCCATTTGGCATCAATTTGCTGGTACGTTTAGCCACATCAATCAGCGAATAACACGAGATTGACATCGAGTTTTTAAAGTTGTCGCGGCTGGTATCAGAAATCCGGCCGGTCAGTTCGTTTTTGTCAGAATAGGCGATGGCGTGAACGACAAAGTCGATGCTGCCCCATTCGTTTTTCAGCATTTCAAAGGCTGCATCCATCGACGCATCGTTGGTCACGTCGACGTCTACCATCAACGATGACCCAACGCTCTCTGCGAGAGGGGCAACGCGTTTTCCGAATGCTTCGCCTTGGTAGGAAAAGGCCAGTTCGGCGCCAGCTTCGGACATGGCCCGTGCGATGCCCCATGCGATCGAGCGATCGTTTGCGACGCCCATGATCAAGCCGCGTTTGCCGTTCATTGAAATCGTCATGATGTTAGTCCTGATATTTGGAGAGCAGCATCGAGCCGTTGGTGCCGCCAAACCCGAACGAGTTTGTCATCAACGTATCAAGGCCTGTGTTCTCAACAGTTTCGGTCGCAATCTCGGCGGGGGCCAGTTCTGGGTCTAGCGTTTCGACGTTGATCGACGGTGCGATAAAGTCGTCTTGCAGCATCAGCAGGCAATAGATCGCCTCGGATGCACCTGTGGCGCCTTGGCTGTGGCCGGTCATGGATTTGGTCGAGGAAATCGGTGGTGTTGATCCCTCGCCAAAGACGCGGCGAACCGCCTCGACTTCGCCGACATCGCCAACTGGGGTCGATGTGCCGTGGGCGTTGATATAGCTGATCTTGCGGCCCTCAGGCAGCGTGTTCAGAGCAAGGCGCATGGCACGTTCGCCACCTTCGCCGGACGGGGCAACCATATCGGCGCCGTCGGATGTCGCGCCAAAGCCAGTGACTTCGCCATAGATTTTTGCGCCGCGTGCGAGCGCACTGTCGAGGCTTTCGAGCACGACCATCGCGCCGCCACCTGCAATGACAAAGCCGTCACGGCCTGCGTCAAAGGCGCGGGAGGCCTTGGTCGGGGTGTCGTTGTATTTCGACGACATCGCACCCATCGCATCAAAGAGGCACGAGAGTGTCCAGTCGAGCTCTTCTCCGCCACCGGCGAACATGATGTCTTGGGCGCCCAGCGCCACCTGCTGCGCGGCCATGCCGATACAGTGCAGCGAGGTCGAGCAAGCAGAGGTGATCGAAAAGTTCATGCCTTTGATCTGGAACGCGGTTGCGAGGTTCGCAGAAACAGTCGAAGACATCGTTTTTGGCACCGCGAACGGGCCGATCCGTTTGGTCGCACCCGATTTCAGAACCGTCTGGTGGGCGGCGAGCATGGCCGAGGTCGAAGGGCCGCCCGAGCCAGCAATGAGGCCGGTCATTGGGTTGACGACTTGGTCCTCGGACAGGCCAGCGTCTGCGATGGCTTGTTCCATCGAGAGATACGCATAGGCCGCGCCTGGGCCCATAAAGCGCATGCGGCGTTTGTCGATATGCTCGGCCGGATTGATCTTTAGGGTGCCCGCGATTTGGCTACGAAATCCGTGTTCAGCCATCTCTGGTGAGGCTTCGACCCCAGAGGTTCCGGATTTCAAAGCGGTGGTGACTTCGGCTGTTGAATTGCCGAGCGGAGAGATGATCCCCAGACCTGTAACGACGACGCGACGCATAGCTGCCCCCTATGGGTTGTTTTCTTGTGTTTAGGATAGCAGGGATTGGGGGGCAAGGGTTGGCATTGGCAATAGGGTGTTGCGGGCTAGGTCAAGACAGAGCAGGACGAGAGGCGCACAATGAATTTAGATTTGAATTGGGAATATGTTGCCGATACGGTGATGGGCGGTGTGTCGACCGGCGGATTGAGTGTCGAACGCTACAACGGGCGTGATGCGGTGGTGTTGCGCGGGGATGTATCGACCGAGAACAACGGCGGGTTCGTGCAGATGGCCAGTGATCTGGCAGGGGGCGCGATCTATGACGCCAGCGCGTGGGACGGCATCGAGATTGAAGTGGCGGGCAACAGCGAGGTTTATGACCTGCGTCTGCGCACCCCGCAATTGAGCCGGCCATGGCAATCGTTTCGCGCGGATTTTGTAGCAACGGGCGAGTGGCAGACGCTGAGCATCCCCTTTGCCGCATTTGAACCAAACAACACCACGGCCACGCTGGATCGGGCGCAGCTGCAACGTATAGGGATATTGGGTGTCGGGCGTGCGTTCGAGGCGGAAGTGGCGCTGGCTGGGCTGCGGTTCTACCGCGACGCGTGAAGCGGGCCGGTTCACTCTTCTTGCGCTGATCTGGCCCTAAACTTGTGGCGTGTTCGTGCTGCTTTGAGTAATGACGGGGCGTTAAATACGTTCCCACGCAAGTTTGCGCGACAGGCGTTTGCGCAGCCAGACTTTCCAATATTGCAGGCGTAGGAGCCGCCTGAACGAGCGGTCTTTGTTAACGCGGCTCGCAAGATCGACACGGCCAAATTCAATGTCTGAACTGAGGGTGTCGCAGTTTTGGTCTGCGGTTTGCGGGACAGTCACTGCATGGCGCAGGCCAAAGGTGTCGCGGGGCCAATCGGCGGGCCCCCCGATCGGTTTGGGGCCGTGCGAGAGGTACCGCGCTGCGCGCTGATTGACGCTATAGGTCGAGGCAACCTCAGAGTTGAGTAGCACACGTGCGGCGCGGATGTCTTCGGTCAAGTGGGGCCAGAGCCAGCGGCTAGGAAAAACGCGGGCGCGACGGTAACTGAATTGCAAGATGTCAAAGCGTTGGTAGGCGCGGGCGCGGTAGAGGGTGGCAAAGGCGGTGGTGAGGGTTGCGTCATCTTCGAGGATCACAGCGCCGCCGAGGTCTAGTGTGATCACCCTTTGGTAGACCGATTGGTGCGATTGGGCGCAGGCGATTTCCGGGTCCGAAAGGGGGCGCCCAAGGTGGCGTTGGACGGCTGCGTGATCGACGGCTGATTTCTGCGCCTCGGTCAGGCCAGAGCGCCCGTCGATGGCGTCTATTATTTCAAAGGGCAGATCGTGGGCTGTTAGCTGTGCGGTGATGGCCGCGCGGCGGTCGAGACGGTCAGGCAGCGAGATCACAAAAATCGGCCAGTCAGCGTTGTCTTTTTCCATCAAATCCGGCTCTCGGGGGTTGCGCGGCCCAGCATCATCAGGCCGATGATCGCAATGGGCGGCGACAGCAGCAGCGAGATTAAGAGCCAGCCATATGGGTGGCGGTCGCGGGTTCTAGCCATTGTAATTGGCACATAGACCGCGACGTAGATCAAAAGGGCGACAAGGGCGAGCACCCAGAGCGTTTCGAGGAATTGGTCCATGATCGGGTGCTTCGCCTTTTATTGGCTTTTAGCTCTCGGAGAGTGCAACTTTCATGTCGTTAACCTGATAGATTACTTCGCCATCTGCCTCTACGATGCCGTCGGCGACACCCATTGTCAGGCGGCGTGTCTGGATCGCTTTGGTAAAGTCGATTTTGTAGGTCAGCATTTTGCGGTCGGGGCGTACCATTCCGGACAGTTTCACTTCGCCCACCCCCAGCGCGTAGCCGCGACCCTGCCAGCCGCGCCAGCCTAGGTTAAAGCCTGTCAGCTGCCACAGGCCATCGAGACCAAGACAGCCGGGCATGATCGGGTTGCCGGGAAAGTGGCAGTCAAAGAACCACAGGTCTGGTGTGATATCGAATTCGGCTGTGATGTGGCCTTTGCCGTGTGCGCCGCCATCGGCTGAGACATCTGTAATCCGGTCCATCATCAGCATGGGCGGGGCTGGCAATTGGGCATTGCCCTCGCCAAATAGCTCGCCTGCGGCGCATTTCAGAAGGTCGGCTTTGTCAAAGCTGCTGGGATAGTTGGCCATAGGTTTGGCGCTCCGGTTTGTTAGGTTGCCTGTTGTGGGCATTTAGCACCGCGCGTGACGATAGGGCAATAGTGCGAGGCGTCAGGGGCCTGCGACGTTGCATACCCATTGAAACATGGGGCGTTTGCCGCCTATATGGAGTGAAGAGATAGTTTGGGACTGGTGCAATGCACGCGCAATCACAGATCAATGCTACCGAATGGCTGGCCACAGCAGGACTACGTCCGACCCGTCAACGGGTGTGTTTGGCTGATTTGTTGGTGGGCGATGGTCAGGACCGTCACGTCACCGCCGAAAGCCTGTTTGAAGCCTGTGCTGACAGTGGGGAAAAGGTGTCGCTGGCGACCGTGTACAACACGCTCAAGGCGTTTTGTGACGCGGGTCTGATGCGCGAGATCACAGTCGACGGATCCAAGAGCTATTTTGATACCAACATGAGCGATCACCCGCATTTCTATTGGGAAGACACGGCAGCCTTGTCTGATGCGCCCTCCGAGCAGCTGAAAATCATGCAGTTGCCCGATGCGCCCGAAGGGGCCGAGATTGCCAAGGTGGATGTTGTGATCCGGTTGCGTCGGACCTGAGGTCCGACACTATTTATCAATCAATTCAAAAGAGTAGCGCGCGGTCAGCGGGTTCTGTTGACGTTCCAAATCGCGCTAGCGTGTTAGCCGCGGCCCACATAGGGCATGGCGCTGGCCATGACGGTCATGAATTGCACATTCGCATCAAGCGGAAGCTCGGCCATGTGCAGAACTGATGTGGCGACGTGGTCGACGTCCATCACCGGCTCGGGCCGTGTGTTGAGGTCGGCCTGCAGGATGCCCGCGCTCATCTGGGCGGTCATGTCTGAGGCGGCGTTGCCGATGTCGATCTGACCACAGGCAATGTTATAGGGGCGTCCATCTAGCGATAGAGACTTTGTCAGTCCGGTGATCGCATGTTTGGTGGCGGTGTAGGGCGACGATCCGGGCCGCGGAACATGGGCGGAAATGCTACCATTGTTGATGATGCGCCCGCCGATGGGCGACTGGTGGCGCATTTGTTTGAATGCGGCGCGCGCGCAAAGCCATGCACCCGTCAGGTTTACGTTCACTGCCGCCAGCCAATCGTCGACGGGGATGTCGTCAATCGTGCGCCCAGCGGTAAAAATGCCTGCATTGTTGAACAGCATGTCGAGATGGCCAAAGTCATCAGCGATTTGGGCAAAGGCTGCATCGACCACGATGGGATCGGTGACGTCACAGGGGATCACGACGGCGCTGTCGTTGGCGATATCGTGCAGGGGTGCGGAGCGGCGACCGATTAGGGCCACGCGCCAGCCCGCGTCCATCAATGCCAGCGAAGTGGCGCGGCCAATGCCGCTGCCTGCGCCTGTTACAACTGCAGTTTTGGGACTTAGAACCACTGGCCAGGTTCCATCAGGCCCAAGTCCAACAGCTGTTGGCTGTGCCATTCAAACGGGGCCGAGTTGTGCCATTGGAAGGTCTCGATATCAAAGGTCGATCCGGGGTTCCGCTTGAGCGCCTTGGCTGTGCGGAATGAACAGACTGCGGCGCTGACGTTATGGTGCCACGAGCAGGCGTAGGTGTTGTATTCGGCGTCGTTGAAAGTGTGATCGGCGCCAAGTTTGAGACCTTGCTTGGATTTGAACAGCGACACGCGGTCGATGCGGCGGCTGCGTGCTGGAATATGTTCTTCGAACCGCCAACGCAGGCCGCCAAAGAAATCAAGCTGGCGGTCCAGATCGTTGTTCCATTTATCCTTGCGTGCCAATGCGTAGTAGCCGGATTTGTCGAGATGGGCGTCTTCGAGGCTGACCGCGTCGGGGTAGTCCCACAGGTTGCCCGCATAGAGATCGACCACATAGGTCATGATCGTGTCGCGCCTTTCTCCGGTATTCCACGTGATCATTTCCGACACGTTGCGGTTTTCGCAAAACGGGTGGAACAGGTATTCAGCGTTATAGCAGTAATACATCCAAATGCTTGGCGCGGCCTCGATCACAGCGTTGACGGCGGTCTCGAGCATTTGGTCTGCATGGGTGTCATGTGTGACGCGGATAATCTGTTCTTCCAGATCGGCGGGAATATCGATCTCATCGGGGACAAATGCGATGACCGATTTGAACCCTGCCATCAGGTGATGGCGCAGGGTCGTGTCGACCTCGACCCTGTCCTCGACAAAGATCATCGCGATAGGCCCTTTGGCGAGGGTTTTGCCGTTGTTGGACAAGAAAGAACTTAGGCTGTCATGGCGCATAGGGTTTGGTCTCGCAAAGCTGTGCGTAAAATCGGTTAATTCCAGGCCCATTGCAAGCGCGGGTTCAGCGGGTTAGATGCGAGGCGAAATCATCCTTGATTATTGTGTGCTGTCATGTCCGATCCTAAGAAGCTGTTTATCAAGACCTATGGCTGTCAGATGAATGTCTATGACAGTGAACGCATGGCCGAAGCGCTGGGCGGGCAGGGGTATGTCGAGACCAAGACGCCCGATGATGCGGATATGATCCTGCTGAACACCTGTCACATCCGCGAAAAGGCGGCGGAAAAGATCTATTCCGAATTGGGACGGTATCGCGGGTTCAAAGACGCCAAGCCAGATCTGAAGATCGGTGTTGCGGGCTGTGTGGCACAGGCTGAAGGCGAAGAAATCATGCGGCGCCAGCCAATGGTTGATCTGGTGGTTGGCCCGCAGAGCTATCACCGTCTACCCGAAATGGAGGATGCCGTATCGCGCGGAGAAAAAGCGCTGGATACGGATTTCCCCGAAGAGGACAAGTTCGAGCATTTGAAATCACGTCCCAAAGCGGCACGTGGGGCGACCGCATTTTTAACGGTCCAAGAAGGCTGTGACAAATTCTGCGCGTTCTGCGTCGTGCCGTATACCCGAGGGGCCGAGCTCAGCCGTCCTGCCGACCGGATCATCCGCGAAGCGCAGGATTTGGTCGAGCGCGGCGTGCGCGAGATCACGCTGTTGGGCCAAAACGTTAACGCCTATCACGGGCATGAAGGCGGATTGGCGGGGCTAATCTGGGATTTGGACAAGGTTGACGGGCTAAAACGTATCCGGTTCACCACAAGCCACCCCAACGACATGGATCAGGCGTTGATCGACGCGCATGGCACCTGTGACAAGCTGATGCCCTATCTGCATTTGCCGGTGCAATCAGGATCTGACCGCATTCTCAAAGCGATGAACCGCAAGCACACCCGCGAAGAGTATTTTGCCTTGATCGAACGTATTCGTGCGGCGCGTCCTGATTTGCTGTTGTCTGGTGATTTTATTGTCGGATTTCCGGGTGAAACGGATCAAGACTTTGAAGACACGATGGATTTGGTCCGGCGCGTGAACTTTGGCCAAGCCTATTCGTTCAAATATTCGACCCGTCCGGGTACGCCTGCTGCGGAAAAGCCGCAGATGGATGACGGGTTGGCAACAGAACGTCTGCACCGTCTGCAGGAGCTTTTGAAAGAACAGCAGGTCGCCGCCCAAGAGGGCATGGTTGGCCGTGATGTACGTGTTTTGTTTGAGAAAAAGGGGCGCGAAGCAGGGCAGTTGATCGGGAAATCAGAATACCTGCACGCGGTTCATGCCGAAGCGGACGACGCGATGATCGGCACGGTCCAAAAGGTGCATGTCATCGAGGCGCGGACCAATTCACTGCACGCGCGGCTGGTCGGCTGATGTCCAAGAGCGGGGACGATTACCGACGTCTACCGTCATGGATTGATGGCGCGCGGGCCTCGCGGCGCAACCTACCGTTTAGACCCCCTTGGGCAAAGCTGCCTGAAAGATCTGCACCTGATGTTGTCCCAAGCGGCTCTGACGAGTCGCAAGAGCCTGCAGGTTCGCAGTAAACCGATGAAATTGCTCGCGGTGAGGGGAACCCGTCAGAGTGATCGCGCATAGGTTGCTCGACCTTTGGGGGGGGATAGAGGCTAATGGCCCCATTTTTGCAGTTTGCTGGCCCGACTGGAAACAAAACGTGCCTTATCTGCCCAGTGTTTCCCCGTATTACACAATATATGGGCATTAATTCTTTTAAATTGTGCAAATGTGGCTAAAACTGGGTAGGTACTGATTAGGGTGTCGCCGCGTCGGTACAAGACGTACGGCATTGGGACGAGAAAATAGAGAGGACTGAAGGCTGTCGTTATGATGAATTTCCAAGCACTGAAACTCGCGTTGGGGGGCGTTGCTGTCGCTGTTTTAGGTCTATTGGCCTCGACGGATGCGGCGGAAGCTCAGCAGCAGCGGACAATTTTGGGCGAGCGTTACACGCCAACGATCTGGGTTGATCCCGACGGGTGTGAGCACTGGGTCATGGATGACGGCGCTGAGGGCTATATGACACCGAACGTACGTCGTGACGGTACGCCAGTTTGCCGTCGTGGCAACGTATGTGGCGTGATGCAAAGCGATCAGTTGTTCCAAACGGACAGCTACCACATCAACAATGCAGGCAAACAGGCGCTGATGAACTTCTTCCGTTCGTCGGGTGCGAGTGCCTACATCGTCACAGGTCACACAGACAGCCGCGCATCGGATGCATACAACATGCGTCTCAGCCAGAACCGTGCAAATTCGGTGGCTCGCGTAGGTCAGTCGGTTGGCGCACGTATCGTTGATGTTCGTGGTTATGGTGAGCGTCAGCCGCGCGCCGATAACCACTCTCACCAAGGCATGGCGCAGAACCGTCGTGTTGAAATCATCTGTCTGCGTTAAGGAGTAGAGCAAATGAATATCGTTAAAATCTCTGCTCTGCTGCTCTTGGGTGTGTCGGTTTCAGGCTGCGCCATGGTAGTAGCGGGTTCACTAGAAGGTGGTAACCGTACAGGCGAAGATCGTTTTGTCGACGCTGGCCGCGATGCCAAGGACCTCAGCCAGTTGGTTGCAGGTATCTGGGTCGATCCGAACGGTTGTGACCACTGGATCATCGACGACGGTGTTGAGGGCTATTTGTCCCAGCGTCTGGATGACTACGGCAAGCCAGTTTGTTCCGGTGCAGCACCAGCAGGCGTTGCAACTGGTCCGTTCCGCGCAGGTTCGGATGTTCCTGATCCGCTCTAAGCGATTGGGGCAACAGAATTCAAAGGGCCGTGGTTTTCGACTGCGGTCCTTTTTCTATGCAAGAACCACCCTATGTGACTGTTTCGTGAAATTGGTGGTTTCGCGAGGGATCACCCCTTGCACCCATCGCGTGGCTCTGGCTACGATTGACTAGACCTCTAGCGCGTTTAGGAGACTTGATTGGCTGCCACACCCCCGAATGATGCGACGCCCTTTGAACAAGATCAGGCCGTTGCAGAAGAGCTGTTGGAATTCCCTGACAATCGTTTGCTGATTGATCTGTGCGGTGAATATGACCGCAACCTGACCGACGTCGAAATCCGCACCAATGTTCAGATTTTGCGCCGTGGCAACCAGCTGGTTGTTATCGGTGACGAAGACGCACGCGCCGAGGCGATCGAAGTACTGCAGTCGCTGTATCAGCGGCTAGAGCAGGGCAAGTCGGTCGAAGCGGGCGATATTGATCGCGAGATGCGCATGGGTGGCTCGGATGCAGGCACAGGGATTCGCAGTGGCGACCAGATGGAGCTGATCCGCAGCGACCGTGTAGAGATCAAGACCCGCAAGAAGCAGGTTGAGCCGCGCACCGAGGCGCAAAAGGCCTATGTCAAATCGCTGTTTGATAACGAACTGGCGTTTGGCATTGGACCTGCTGGTACGGGCAAAACCTATCTGGCTGTGGCCGTGGGCGTGAACATGTTCATCCAAGGGCACGTGGACAAGATTATCTTGTCGCGGCCCGCTGTTGAGGCTGGTGAAAAGATCGGTTTTCTACCAGGTGATATGAAGGACAAAGTCGATCCTTATATGCAGCCGCTCTATGATGCGCTCGAGGATTTTCTGCCGGGCAAACAGACCGCCAAATTGATCGAAGAGAAAAAGATCGAGATTGCGCCGCTTGCGTTTATGCGGGGCCGGACATTGAGCCGTGCGTTTGTTGTGTTGGACGAGGCGCAAAACGCCACAACCATGCAGATGAAGATGTTTCTGACTCGTTTGGGCGAGGGGTCGCGCATGGTCATCACGGGCGACCGCAGTCAGATCGATTTGCCGCGTCACATGCCATCGGGGCTGAAAGACGCCGAGCGGTTGTTGAAGGGCGTGAAAGAGATTTCTTTCAATTACTTCACTTCAAAGGATGTTGTGAGGCATCCTCTGGTGGCTGCGATCATCGAGGCCTATGAGGCGGATCCCGACCTGTGATCGAAGTTCAGATAGACGACGCGCGATGGGTCGGGTTCGAAGCCTTGGCCTCCCGTGCGGCGGATGCGGTGTTTGATGCGGTTGGTTTGGATCGCGACGTGTGGCTGGTCAGTGTGCTGGCCTGTGACGACGCGCGGATCCAAGTGTTGAACGCAGATTTTCGTGAAAAAGACGGCGCTACCAATGTGTTATCCTGGCCTGCCCAAGATTTGGCGGCTGTGGGTGCGGGGGATAAACCTGATGCGCCAGTGCCAGATCCGATGGGCGAGAGCGAGCTGGGCGATGTCGCGATTTCCTTTGATACCTGCGCCCGAGAGGCGGCGGAAGCGGCCTGTGACTTTGACGATCACGTAGCACATCTGATGATACATGGAACGCTGCATTTGCTGGGGTATGACCATATCCGTGACGCAGATGCCACGTTGATGGAGACACTCGAGGTTCAAATCCTTGGCAAATTGGGACTTTGTGACCCATATACAGTTTAAGGGCGCGCGTTTCGCGTCAGATTTTTTGGAAAGGGACGATGGGCGACACGACAGACGGATCTTCGAGCGCGGCGCAAAGCGCGCGTACGGAAGAACAAGAAATGCCAGCGCCGCGTGGGTTTTTTACTCGCATTATTGGCGCGCTGAGCCCATCCGACACACCTGAGATAGCGGAACCCCAAGTGACGGCCCCAGTGGCGCCGGGATTGGGTATGTTGAACCTGCGTCGGATGCGGGTCGAAGACGTAGCTATCCCCAAAGCGGATATTGTCGCCGTCGAAGTCGGCATGGAGCTGGACGAGCTGGTCGGTGTCTTCCGCGAGAGCGGATTGACCCGTTTGCCGGTGTTTGACGGCACGCTGGACACACCGGTTGGATTTGCCCACCTCAAAGACTTTGCCCTGACCTATGGGTTCAACGGAAAATCAGCGGCATTTCATCTGCGCGATGTTGTGCGGCCTTTGCTGTATGTGCCGCCGTCGATGCAAATCGGGGTGTTGCTGACGAAAATGCAGGCTGACCGCATTCACATGGCGTTGGTCATTGATGAATACGGTGGCACCGACGGGTTGGTCACGATCGAGGATTTGATCGAACAGGTCATTGGCGAGATCGAAGACGAGCATGACATCGCCGAGGGCGAGTTTTGGACTGTCGAAAGCCCGGGTGTGTATTTGGCCAAGGCCAAGACCCCGCTTGAGGATTTTCAGGCCGAGATTGGCATCACCCTGACCGAGGCTGAGGACGTCGATGCCGAAGAGATCGACACTTTGGGCGGTTTGGTTTTCATGCTGTCAGGTCATGTGCCGGCACGCGGCGAGGTAATCCCGCATCCTGATGGTCCTGAATTCGAGGTGATCGAGGCGGACCCGCGCAGTATCAAACGTTTGCGTGTCAGATTGGCGGGGCATGGCTCGGCTGTGGTCGAGGACTAGCGCATGATGCCCGTCTGGCGGCTGTGTCTGATCGCGTTCGGATTGGGGCTGTTGATGGCCATTGGCCAAGCGCCGTTTTCCCAACCCGTCGCGATGGGGTTGGGGCTGGTAGGGATTTTCTATCTGTATGAACAAACAACTCTGTCCGGGCGGACAGGGGCGTTTGTGATGTGGAGCGCTGGAGCAGGATATTTTGTGCTGGGGCTGCGGTGGATCGTTGAGCCGTTCTTTGTGGATGCGGCGACGCATGGTTGGATGGCGCCGTTTGCATTGGCTGCAATGGGCGGTGGTTTAGCCCTGTTTTGGGCGCTTGCGGGTTGGGGCGCGGTTCGGCTGCGCGCCGGTACCTATGGATTAGCTGTGACGCTGACAATCGTCGAGCTGTTGCGCGCCACGATCCTAACGGGGTTTCCATGGAATAGTTTGGCCCAAGCGATGATCGACACCGGTTTTGCGGGGCTTTTGGCGTATGTCGGCCCGCATGGATTGACGTTGTTGATCTGCGTCTTGGCCGCCGAGGTGGCGCGCGGTTTGGCGGCTCGGGCCATCGTGCGCCTAGGGGTGGTTGTGGTCGCTTGCATCGCGCTTGCGTGGCCCGTGGGTCATGTCGCCGAGCCAAGCGAGACGATCGTGCGTTTGATCCAGCCCAACGCGCCGCAGGATCAAAAATGGGACACAGAGTTCGTACAGACGTTCTTTGACCGGCAGGTCGGATATACCGCTGCTGAGGGTGATGTTGATCTGACAGTTTGGCCCGAAACCAGTGTGCCGTTTCTTATGGATCAAGCGGGCGGCGCGTTTGCGCGGATCAGTGCCGCGGCGGACGGGCGTCCGGTGATTGTCGGCGCACAGCGTGCCCAAGGATCAGAGTATTTCAACGCCGCCGCCGTTTTGGGGGCCGAAGGTACGATTGATGCGATCTACGACAAACAGCATCTAGTGCCCTTTGGTGAATACATCCCGCTGCATTCGGTTTTGGGTCGGATGGGGTTGAGCGCGCTTGCCAATGTCTTGGGCGGGAATTTCAGTGCGGGCGAGGGCGCGCAATCGGTGACTATCGACGGGATTGGACGGACACTGGTTCTGATTTGCTACGAGGGGATTTTTGCCGAGGAAATCCGTTATGAGACGCGCCCTGACATGATGGTTTTGATCACCAATGATGCATGGTTTGGCGGTGGTGCTGGCCCGCTGCAACATTTGGCTCAGGCGCGGATGCGTACGATTGAGCAGGGGCTGCCGATGGTGCGGGCCGCCAACACAGGCGTGAGTGCTGTCATCGACCCCTATGGGCAGATCACTGCGCAGATCGGGCTGGATGAGGCGGGGTATCTCGATGCCGTGGTGCCGCGAGCCATTGCGCCGATGTTATATGCGCGGTTTGGGGATGTTCCCGCAATTATTGCACTGATTTGTGCGATTTTCGCCACGATACTGTGGTCGAAAGCGAAACGAGTTGACCGAAATCAAAAGGGCGCGTAGCCCGATTAGTAATTGCCACAACGGCTTCCTGACGTGGCAGAGCAGTAGAATATTGGAGCAGTTTCTATGACACGCCAGAATTACACCTTTACGTCCGAGTCCGTTTCCGAAGGCCATCCGGACAAAGTATGCGACCGCATTTCTGATGCCGTTCTCGACGCTTTTCTCGCAGAAGAGCCAGAAGCGCGCGTTGCCGCTGAAACCTTCGCTACGACTAACCGAGTTGTGATCGGGGGCGAAGTTGGCCTGTCGGATCAAGACAAGCTAAAGGATTACATGGGCCGGATCGAAGCGATCACGCGCGCCTGTATCAAAGACATCGGATATGAGCAGGACAAGTTCCACCACGAGACCGTGGAAGTGACAAACCTGTTGCATGAGCAGTCCGCGCATATTGCCCAAGGTGTTGATGCCTCTGCCGACAAAGACGAAGGTGCGGGCGACCAAGGCATCATGTTTGGTTACGCGACCAAAGAAACAGAAGTGCTGATGCCGGCACCGATCCATTACGCACACGCGATCCTGCGCCGTTTGGCTGAGGTCCGCAAAGACGGCACCGAGCCAACACTGGGCCCAGATGCCAAATCGCAGTTGTCGGTTGTCTACCGTGATGGTGTGCCAGTGGGCGCGTCGTCGATCGTTTTGTCGACCCAGCATTTGGACGAGAGCATGAGCAGCGCCGATGTGCGCGCAGTGGTCGAGCCGTATATCCGTGAAGTCCTGCCCGAAGGGTGGGTGTCTGCGGATACAGAATGGCACGTGAACCCGACGGGCAAGTTTGTCATCGGTGGTCCCGACGGCGACGCGGGCCTGACAGGCCGCAAAATCATCGTGGATACTTATGGCGGTGCAGCCCCACACGGTGGTGGCGCGTTCTCGGGCAAAGACCCGACCAAGGTTGACCGTTCGGCCGCATATGCCGCGCGCTATCTGGCGAAAAACGTGGTTGCTGCAGGTATGGCTGACAAATGCTCGATCCAGTTGTCTTATGCGATTGGTGTGGCCAAGCCATTGTCGATCTACGCAGACACATTTGGCACTGGTGAAGTGTCGCCTGCTGAAATCGAAGCAGCCGTGGCGCAGGTCATGGACCTGACACCGCGCGGCATTCGCCAGCAGTTGGGCATGAATAAACCAATCTACGCACGCACGGCGGCCTACGGTCACTTTGGCCGTGCACCGGATGCGGATGGCGGCTTCTCTTGGGAACGCACCGATCTGGTTGAGGCGCTGAAAAAGGCAGTCTGATCCCAAATCACCGGACTTAGTATTGATAAGGGCGATCCTGTTTGGATCGCCCTTTATCGTTTGGGGTGATGGGCGGTGCTGTCCTAGCGTTGGGTCGTCTCGTAGTCAGTACTTTGCCACGTTGTGGCGTCGATACGTGGTAACGGAGCGTTGCCCAGAATAGTGTCGCTGAGTTTTTCAGCCATCATGATCGTTGGCGCGTTGGTGTTGCCATTGGTCACAAAAGGCATGATCGACGCATCAACCACCCGCAATCCGGTCAACCCGTGGACTTGGCCGGTCGCATCGACGACGGCATGTTTGTCGCTCTTTGTCCCCATACGTGCCGTGCAAGACAGGTGCCATTGGCTCGTCGTGTGTGTGTTCAGCTTGGCATCCAGTTCTTCATCGGAATTGGCATCAGCGCCTGGAAAAATCTCACTGCCTTTGAGGCCATCAAAGGCGGGCTGTTCGACCAGTTCACGTACAAGACGGATACCTTTTCGCAACAGGTCGCGATCGCGTTCGTCCTGTAGGTAGTTCACGAAAATACGCGGCGGATCGGCAGGGTTGCTAGAGCGAAGTTCGATTTTTCCCCGACTGTGCGCACGCATCAATCCGACATGGATTTGAAACGCATGCTCCTGCAAGGGGGCCCATGTCTCATCGTCTACAGCAATTGGTGAAATGCAGATTTGTAGGTCCGGATATTCCACGCCGGGTCCAGATCGAATGCAGGCGACTGAATCAAAGTGATTGGATCCGCAAATGCCCTCTCGGGTCAACATCCACTGAACTCCGGCGGCTAGTTTGGAGATGCTTTTCGTCTTGGGCCAAAGAGATACGGGTTGCAGGCATTTGAATTTCAGAACGAAATCGGGATGGTCATGGAGGTTCTGGCCAACGCCGGGCAGGTCCGCTTTGACGTCGATGCCCATAGATTGCAAATGATCGGTGGGGCCAATGCCGGACAGCATCAAGAGATGCGGTGAACCGACTGCGCCAGCGCTGAGGATCACCTCTTTTCGTGCTGATGCGTCAACGATTTGGCCCTTGCCATTTTTATAGGTGACGCCGGTTGCGCGGCGACCTTCTAGGTTCAGCCGCTGGACCAGCGCTTGGGTCACAATGGTCAGGTTTGAGCGATCGCGCACTGGGTCGAGATATCCACGCGCTGCGCTCCAGCGCTCACCGTTATGGACGGTGCTGTCAAAGACGCCGAAACCTTCTTGGCCAAATCCACTAATGTCATCGGTGGCTTCATATCCGGCCTCTTCACCGGCTTTGATAAAGGCCAAAGACAATGGGTCTGTGGGATTGCCACGTTTCACATGCAATGGCCCGTCGCTGCCGCGAAAGTCGTCCGCGCCTCTGCTATAGGTTTCCAAGTGTTTGAAGTATGGCAGGACATCCGCGTAGCCCCATCCCTCACAACCGGACTGCCGCCAACCTTCGTAGTCCAGTGCATTGCCACGGATAAACACCATGCCGTTGATGGAAGAAGAACCACCGATTGTTCGGCCGCGATCGTGCTGAATTTGGCGGCCATTCAGTTCCGGCTCTGGTTCGCCTTGAAAGGCCCAATTGTGTTTGGTGCTTGTGAGGTTCGACAGTACTGCGGCTGGAATTTTCAACGTAAGTGCGTTGTTTTCGGGACCAGCCTCGAGCAACAGAACCTGAATTTCTGGATCTCTGCTTAGGCGGTTTGCCAGCACGCAACCGGCTGAACCAGCGCCAACGATGATGTAGTCAAATTCCATAGGAGTGTGTTCCATGTTGTGGTTCTTGGGGCATATCTCGGCGTCGTTTTTGATATCGCTTTGCATGATGGTAACGCCAAGACACTAGGTGTGCCAATTTACAAAATGCTTGGTGCTTCACGTGACAGTATCTGCGCCTATGCGTCCTGTCCGCTGTTGGCCAGCGATGAGGCATATGTCGAATTTTGCAAAGACAGGGTGGCACAAGGATATTGCGCGATAAAGATCCATCCCTAAGGCCAGATAGAAGATGACATCCGATTGGTTCAACGATTGACCGACAGTTTTTCTGGGCAATCTGTCCGTTGGAACCTCGATGCTGAGGGTGCTTATTTACCCGCGCAGGCCTTGCGCATGGGGCGTTTGTTAGACGGTCTTGATTGAGAGTTTTTCGAAGCTCCGATGCCGGACAGCAACCTGCTTGGGTATAAGCCATTGGCGGATGCTGTTGATATTGACGTTCTGCCCAGCGGCAACGGGATACCGGATCTACATTTGATCCATCTGGCGCTGCAAATGGGGGCATGGGACCGTACCCGTTTTGATGTGACCGGCATTGGCGGGTTTACCGGTGGCTGCGCAGCGATGGCTGTAACACGCGCGCAAGGGCTGAAGGGCGAATTGCAAAGTTGGGGCTACACTCTGACCCAAGCGGCGAGTTTACATCTGTTGCTGTCCCAAACAAATTGCGACTATTTTGAGCAAGTGGCACCGTTCGAAGCATATGAATTCGGGACCAAACAAGTTTTTCGTCCCGATGAGCATGGCCACGTATGGGCCAATGACCTGCCGGGCCTTGGTGTTGAGATGGATTGGGACATCCTCGCGCCATGGGTTTACGCAAGCCGTGAATTCCGCAATCCTTGCATGCAACTGCATCTATAACCGGAGCCTAAGATCCATGAACAACCTACAGAAATTCTACATCAAAGGCTGTTGGGTCGAACCCTGTTCGGATGCCACAATGCGGGTCCTGAACCCAGCGACCGAACAAGAAATCGGCACCATCGCCATGGGCAATCAGGCGGATGTGGACAACGCGGTTGCGGCGGCAAGTGCGGCCTTTGAGAGCTATTCGCGAACCAGAAAAGCCGAGCGATTGGCCCTGCTGCAGCGTCTTAGGGACGTGACTGAAAGGCGTTTTGAGGATTTGGCACAGGCGATTCGCATGGAGATGGGTGCGCCGATCACCATGTCGCGCGAAGCGCAGGCTGATGCGGCTGTTGGTCACCTTCAGGGCTTTATTGACGCGCTTGAGGGGATGGCAGGGCGGACGGTGTTGGCCAATGGTGACATCCTTCTGCACGAGCCCATTGGTGTGTGCGGTCTGATCACGCCGTGGAACTGGCCGATGAACCAGATCGCGCTCAAGGTCATTCCAGCGCTTGCAACAGGGTGCACTTGTGTTCTGAAGCCGTCCGAGCACACACCCGTATCCGCCATGATCTACGCCGAAATTATTGATGAGGCTGGGTTCCCTGCGGGGGTCTTTAACCTTGTCCATGGAGGCGGTCCGACCGTAGGGGCCGCTATGTCGCGCCACCAAGACATTCAGATGATGTCGTTTACTGGATCTACCCGCGCAGGCGTCTCCATCACCCGTGATGCTGCTGAAACAGTCAAACGTGTAACGCTGGAATTGGGCGGTAAATCCCCCAACCTTGTGTTCGCCGATTGCGATCTCGATGCACAAGTCACCGCGTCAGTTCAGGAATGCATGTATAACACCGGTCAATCATGTGATGCACCGACGCGCCTGTTGGTGGAACACAGCTGCTATGATGAAGCCGTGCAAATCGCCAAGCGCGCCGCAGAAGCCACGACCGTCGGGGATCCCGAGCAAGAGGGCGATCACATTGGGCCGCTGTTTGACCGCATCCAATATGACAGGGTTCAGGCGATGATCCAGCTGGGCATCGATGAAGGCGCTACGTTGCTCGCAGGTGGGTTGGGAAAACCTGATGGCTGTGACACTGGTTGGTTCGTCAAACCGACGATCTTTTCTGATGTGCGCAATGATATGCGCATCGCACAGGAAGAAATCTTTGGTCCCGTGCTCGTTATCATTCCGTTCGATGACGAAGAGCAGGCTATTCAGATTGCAAATGACACGCCCTATGGGCTGGCGGCCTATTTGCAAACGGGCGATCCATCCCGTGCTGAACGCGTCGCTGCACGTCTGCGTGCAGGGGCAATTCACATCAACGGAGGAGGGTTCAACTATGGCTCTCCGTTTGGCGGATACAAACAATCCGGCAATGGTCGCGAAGGCGGGTTGATGGGCTTGGAGGACTATCTCGAGGCCAAAACGCTGCATGGTATGGCCTAGCTAGTAGCGCATTGGCGGGCGTGGTGTTCGCACTATTGGATGCCGTGGCCAAAGGGGGCAGAATGTATGAGCATTTTGGCGCCCTTGATTTTGGCCACGGCACTGGATTTGAGCGCTACTTTGCGTCGTAGGCTTGGCTGACCGCAAAGCTGTCTTCAAACCCGTTCCAAAGCACGACTTGGCCATCCCGCACCTTGGCGCGCAGTGCAAAGGTGAAGTCGCCGATTTCTTGGCCTGATTTGGTCGTGATCCCGTTCATGTCGCCAAAGATTGCAACCGTATCACCAACAGCGAGAACATCCGTGTTTTCCCATTTGGTGGTTTGAAAGTTCTCGCTAAAGACGCCGAGGAACGCAAAGATCTCTTCTTTTCCGTCCCTAGGTCCAATCCACGGCAGGGTCGGATCTCCGGCGTTTAGCCAGACCATGTCGTCGGCCATAAGATCAGCCATCGCGCCCATGTCACCGCCTCCCATTGCGCCCATAAGGGCCATGACGGTGTCGAGGCTCGCCTGACTTTGGTCATCTGTAGATTGTGCTGTCAGGGGCGACGCGAGGGCAACACTAGTGGCCGCCGCTTTCCTAACTATCGGGGCGGACCACTTCAAAGTGGGAGGCTCAAACCATTGAATGAAAAATTGCCAAGGCCGGCTTCGTCCCGCAAAGCTCACCTTCGACCGCCACTGCAAATAGCTTGACCCCGCGCGCGCAACACGGCATCCGAGCGGCCAAGAGGACCGCGCTATGACAAAACCACCCTATATTCCCAAAGGCAAAATGGTCGACGGCCAGTTTCGCAATTTCTATGGCCGTCTCAAAGGTCATAACCTGCGCAAGAGCCAAGAGGCGTATATGGATGATCTGGGGCATTTGTCGCCCGGTCCGATTGCGTTCGAGGACAACCCAGACCGCGTGCCGCTGGATATGGAGCAGGTTGCGGGCGGGCGTGATGTCTGGCTCGAGGTTGGCTTTGGCGGGGGCGAGCATGTGGTGCATCAGGCCGCGCTGAACCCTGACGTCGTGATCATCGGGTGCGAGCCTTACATAAACGGGGTCGCTATGCTGTTGGGTAAAATCCGTGATGCGGGTGTCGAGAACCTGATGGTGCATCCGGGTGATGCGCGCGATTTGATGGACCTGTTGCCAGATGGAGCGATTGCCAAGGCGTTTTTGCTATACCCTGATCCTTGGCCGAAAAAGCGCCACCACCGCCGCCGGTTTGTCACGCCCGAGCATCTGGACCCGCTGGCACGTGTCATGAAGCAGGATGCCGAATTTCGCGTGGCGACAGATATTCCTGATTATGTCCGTCAAACGATGGAAAAAGTGCCGCGTGCTGGGTTTGAATGGTTGGGCGAGACACCCGAGGATTGGCGCGAGCCGTGGTCTGATTGGACCCGCACCAGATACGAGGCCAAAGCGATCCGTGAAGACCGCACACCGCATTATATGACGTTCCGCCGGACCTGATCGGGTGCTCGGGTGGTGCCTTGATAGCGCGCCGTTTTGCTGTTCACCGTCAGAAAACGCACAGTCGCCTGTCTGACATCGATCAAAAGCGGTGATTTTTTCCCACCTGTGGCCCAGCACCGTTTACGCCCCGAGCGTTGCGGTCTAAGACAGTGCGGCATTTATTATGAAAGAACACGCATGTCAGGCCACGGCACCCCGATCCCAATGACTTCTCACGCTTCTACGGGCCTTAATGGCACCGCGGATGTTCCAGGGGATAAATCTATCTCGCATCGGTCGCTGATTTTAGGCGCGATGAGCGTGGGCGAGACGCGGATCACAGGGTTGCTTGAAGGCGAAGACGTGTTGGACACGGGCCGTGCGATGCGGGCCTTTGGCGCCGAGGTTACGGATCACGGTGGTGGCGAGTGGAGCGTGCACGGTGTGGGCGTTGGTGGCTTTGCCGAACCAGAGAATGTGATTGATTGCGGCAACTCGGGAACGGGTGTGCGGCTGATTATGGGATCAATGGCAACATCGCCGATCACAGCGACATTTACGGGCGATGCGTCGTTGAACGGGCGGCCGATGGGGCGCGTGACCGATCCATTGGCTTTGTTCGGAACCCAAGCGGTGGGCCGCAAGCAAGGCCGGTTGCCGATGACCTTGGTCGGGGCGGCAGATCCGGTGCCTGTGCGTTACGTCGTGCCCGTGCCGTCGGCGCAGGTGAAATCGGCGGTTTTGCTGGCGGGTCTGAACGCACCGGGCAAAACGGTTGTGATCGAAAAAGAAGCGACCCGAGATCATACCGAGCGGATGCTTGCGGGATTTGGCGCTGAGATCACGGTAGAAGAGACTGACGAGGGGCGAGTTATAACGCTGACCGGTCAGCCCGAGTTGAAACCCCAGACGATCATTGTGCCGCGCGACCCAAGCTCGGCTGCGTTTCCGGTTTGTGCGGCGGTGATCACGCCGGGATCAGACGTGTTGGTGCCGAACATCGGTCTGAACCCAACCCGCGCTGGGCTGTTCTTTACGTTGCAAGATATGGGCGCGGACCTGACGTTTGAGAATATGCGCGAAGAGAGTGGCGAGCCTGTTGCCGATCTGCGCGCGCGGTTCTCGCCCGATCTCAAAGGGATCGAAGTGCCAGCTGAGCGGGCTGCGTCGATGATCGACGAATACCCTGTACTGTCTGTTGTGGCGAGCTTTGCTGAGGGCAAGACACATATGCCGGGCGTCAAAGAGTTGCGCGTCAAGGAAAGCGACCGCATTGACGCGATGGCCAAGGGCCTGCGTTTGAACGGTGTGACCGTGGACGAGGGCGATGACTGGTGGACGGTGCACGGTTTGGGGCATGGCAATGTGCCGGGTGGTGAGACATGTGCAAGCCAGTTGGATCACCGGATCGCTATGAGCTTTATGGTGATGGGCATGGCTGCGAATGCGCCGGTATCGATCGATGATGGTCAGCCGATTGCGACATCCTTCCCGATTTTCGAGCCTCTGATGGCGGCCCTTGGGGCACGCGTGGAACGCACCTGATGGGTTTTTGCGTCGCTATTGACGGGCCTGCTGCGGCAGGCAAGGGCACAGTGTCCAAGGCTGTGGCGACGCATTTTGGCTTTGCTCATTTGGATACGGGCCTGTTGTACCGTGCGGTGGGTGCCAAGGTTTTGTCGGGAATGGAGCCCGCGGCGGCGGCGCAGGCGTTGGTCCCCACAGATTTGACCGCGCGCGATTTGCGCACGCCCGAGGTGGCGCAGGCTGCAAGCCGTGTGGCGGTGGTGCCCGAGGTGCGTGCTGCCTTGGTCCAATTCCAGCAGGATTTTGCCGCGCGCGATGGTGGTGCGGTTCTAGATGGTCGCGACATTGGAACCGTGATTTGTCCAACCGCCGAGGCCAAGCTCTATGTCACAGCCAGCGCGGATGTTCGCGCCAAACGGCGGTTTGACGAATTGTTGGCCAAGGGCATGGATGTAACGTTGGTCGATGTTTTGGCCGATGTCCAAGCCCGCGACACCCGTGACCGAGAGCGGGTCGAGGCGCCATTGGTGGCTGCTGTGGATGCTGTTGTAATCGACACCTCTGATCTGTCGATTGATGCAGCGGTTGCTGCGGCAATCGCCGCGATTGAGGAGGTAAGAGCGTAGCGTCGTGTTGGGGCACAGGCTGCATTATAGCTATGCGCGGGCACGGTTTGCGTGGGATAGGTTTAGAAATCACGCCAAGTTGCGGCGCAAGTTTCGTGCTAAGCATGGCTATGATCTAAGCCTCGATCCGCCCATCACCCACAGCGACAAAATCCAGCACCGCAAACTGTTTGATCACAACCCGATCTATCCACGGCTGACGGATAAGATCGAAGCACGCGCTGTTGTGGATGAACTTTTGGGGGCGGGGTCTGCGGATCGGTATATGGTGCCACTGTTGGCCGTTGCGGATCGGTTTGAGGATCTGGATCCTGCGTTGATGCAACGCGGTGTGATCATCAAGGCAAGCCATGGCAGTGGCTGGAACCAGATCGTCAGACCTGGATCGCAGGCAGATTGAGACTCCGCACGCAAACGGGCCAAGTATTGGCTGGCACGGGTTTATGGGCTGAACCATTTTGAATGGGCCTATCGCGAGTTGACACCACGTTTGTTGGTCGAGCCGCTGCTGCCGGAACGGTCTGATAGGCGCACATTGGATTTGAAGATCTACGTCTATGACGGGATTGTCCACTATCACATGCAAGAGGACAATCGCTGCGATCCGGTCAAGTTCTCGGTCCATAGCGAGACATTCGACTATGTCGAAATGACTTGGGCCGGAATTGATCCTTATGATTTTGTGGTGCCGGACGGAATGGCCGAAATCCAAGACGTGGCGCGGGCGTTGGCCGCAGGTTTGATACTTTGAGGGTTGATTTTCTTGTGACGGAAGACAGGTGGTATCGGGTCGAACTAACGTTGCATGACGGAAGTGGAATGATCAAGTTTGGCAGCTATGAAGAAGACAAGCTTATGGGTGCGCCGTGGGTCGTACGCGGTCGATGACTGAGGTTGGGGCACGCAGGCTGCCTCATGTCAGATGGATGGTTCGCAATGTGGCGGCGCGGTTGCGAGGTGTGAAACACCGCCTGACGGGGTATCGGCGACTAAAAGTGCGGTTTCTGGCCAAGCACGGGCATCCCTTGCGGCTAGATCCCCCTGTGACACACAGCGAAAAGATGCAGCAGCGCAAGCTCTTTGATCACAATCCGGCCTATCCGCGCATGACGGACCGGATCGAGGCGCGGCGGGTGGTTGATGAGGTCTTGGGCGAGGGGGCTGCTGATCGCTACATGGTGCCGCTGTTGGCGGTTGCCGACCGGTTTGATGATCTGAACCCGGCGTTGAAAGACCAAGACATAATCATCAAGGCAAGCCACGGCTGTGGTTGGTATCAACGGGTTCCGGCGGGATCGCATTCGAAATGGGACGCGGCGAAGAGTGGTGCGCAAAAATGGTTGCGGCAGGTCTATGGCGTGCGCAGATATGAATGGGCCTACCGCGATTTGCGCCCGCGTTTGACGGTTGAGCCGCTGTTGATGGATGCTCAGGGTGAAGGGCCGGTCGACATCAAACTGTATTTCTATCACGGGGTCTGGCGCTTTGTTCTATGCGGCGATCACCGCAGCGAGGATGTGCGGTGGTCGCTGTATAACACCGACCTGACGCGCCACCCGCTGATTTCGACGGGGTATGATCCGATTGATTTTGTTATGCTGACCGCGTTTGAGGAAATGTAGGCTGTGGCGAGCAAACTGGCTGCTGGCTATGACATGATGCGGATCGATTTTCTGGTGCTTCCGGACAAATGGAATTGGGCGAGCTGACCGTGTACAACGGCAGCGGAATGATCCTGATCCAACCGCCTGGAACGGACGAGAGTTACGGCAAATACTGGACACCGGTTGCGGGGCGGTCAGGTGGACCTAGCCCTTGATCTATTGAAGAATCCCAATTATACGCGCGAGCGTTGACAGAGCGGAACAGGTCTGCGGCAGAGCAAACTTATACAGGGTCGGATTACTCCGGCCCTTTGTTTGTCCAGCCGCATGTTGCGATCTCAGACCAATTGAAACCCAAAGACCGGCGGAGACAACCGCACGGCCCGTATAAAACCAAACGTTAGGAAAACGACGCCACATGGCTAATACAATGGAAGAGTTTGAAGCACTCCTGAATGAAAGCTTCGAAATGGACACACCCGCTGAAGGGTCTGTTGTCAAAGGCAAAGTCATCGCAATCGAAGCGGGACAAGCCATCATCGACGTAGGCTACAAGATGGAAGGCCGCGTTGAGATCAAAGAATTCGCAAACCCAGGTGAAGCTCCTGAAATCGCCGTTGGCGACGAAGTTGAAGTGTTCCTGCGTCAGGTCGAAAACGCGCGTGGCGAAGCCGTCATCAGCCGCGAAATGGCCCGCCGTGAGGAAGCTTGGGATCGTCTGGAAAAAGCCTATGCAGCAGAAGAGCGCGTCGAAGGCGCAATCTTTGGCCGCGTCAAAGGCGGTTTCACTGTGGACCTTGGTGGTGCTGTTGCGTTCCTTCCAGGCTCGCAGGTTGACGTACGTCCAGTACGCGACGCTGGCCCATTGATGGGTCTCAAGCAGCCGTTCCAAATCCTGAAGATGGACCGCCGTCGTGGCAACATCGTTGTATCGCGTCGTGCGATCCTCGAAGAGTCCCGTGCAGAACAGCGCGCCGAGGTTATCGGCAACCTGACCGAAGGCCAGCAGGTCGACGGTGTGGTCAAGAACATCACCGAATACGGTGCGTTCGTTGATCTGGGCGGTGTTGACGGTCTGTTGCACGTCACAGATATGGCGTGGCGCCGTGTGAACCACCCATCTGAAATCGTCACAATCGGCGAGACAATTCAGGTGCAGGTCATCAAGATCAACAAAGAGACGCACCGCATCAGCCTCGGCATGAAGCAGTTGCAGGCCGACCCATGGGATGCGGTTGCCGCTCAGTACGCACTGGAGACAACGCACACTGGTCGCGTCACCAACATCACTGACTATGGTGCATTTGTTGAGCTCGAGCCTGGTGTTGAAGGTCTGGTTCACGTGTCCGAGATGTCTTGGACCAAAAAGAACGTACACCCAGGCAAGATCGTGTCTACTTCGCAAGAAGTCGAAGTCATGGTTCTGGAAATCGACAGCGCCAAGCGTCGTGTATCCTTGGGTCTCAAGCAGACACAGCGCAACCCATGGGAAGTCTTTGCTGAGACACACCCTGAGGGCACGGAAGTCGAAGGCGAAGTCAAAAACATCACCGAATTCGGTCTGTTTGTTGGTCTCGACGGCGACATCGACGGCATGGTTCACCTGTCCGACCTCACATGGGAAGGCCGCGGCGAAGATGTTATCGGCGACTACCGCAAGGGCGACATGGTCAATGCGAAAGTCACTGAAGTTGACGTTGAAAAAGAGCGCATCAGCCTATCGATCAAAGCCATGGACGGCGATCCCTTTGCGGACGCAGTTGGCGGCGTAAAGCGCGGTACAATCATTACTGTTGAAGTGACATCGATCGAAGACGGTGGCGTTGAAGTGGAATACGAGGGCATGAAGTCCTTTATCCGACGCAGCGACCTGTCGCGTGACCGTGCCGAGCAGCGCCCAGAGCGTTTCGGCGTTGGCGACAAGATCGACGTTCGCGTTACCAACATCGACAGCAAGACACGTCGTCTAGGTCTGTCGATCAAGGCACGCGAAATTGCAGAAGAAAAAGAAGCGGTTGAGCAGTATGGCTCGAGCGACTCTGGTGCATCCTTGGGCGATATCCTTGGTGCAGCTCTGAATGGCGACGAATAAGTCGACCTCTGCAACGTCGGGGTAGCCTGACGAAAAGAATAGGAACCCCGCTCAGAAATGGGCGGGTTTTTTTTGTTTGAGGATCAGCTGTTGGTGACAGTAATCTGCGCGGTGCGCGATCCGGTGACCACGGTTTTGGCGTTGGGGATATCGTTTGACAGGGCGCGGGCGCGGGCCTGATCAGGATCAAAGTCGTGGTCGCGCCAACGTTGGATGAGGCGGGTTTTGAGTACATCAAGTGGCACCTCGAGCATGATCGTCAGATCCCAGTGGCGGGCAAGTTTGGCCCATGGATCGGTGTCGAGAAGAAGATAGTTTCCTTCGACCAGAATGATCTGGTGGTGCGGTTCGATAATGCGGCGACCGGCTATGGCAATATCGCGGCTGCGATCAAATTCGGGGATCGCGATTTCATCCTCTTGATTGATACGTGCGAGCATGGCGTCGAGGCCCTCCACATCAAAGGTATTTGAGGCGCCCTTTGTGTCGCCCAGGCCGCGATCATCGAGTACGTGGTTGTCGAGGTGAAACCCGTCCATCGGCAGGACAATCGCCGTGTCTCCGAGGTCGTGGGCAAGGGTGTCTGCGAGCGTTGATTTGCCTGAGGCTGGCGCACCCGCAATGGCCACGATCAAACGAGAGCCTGAGGTGGCGCGGTCATGAATGCTCTTGACGAGGTCTGTTTGGCGCATCTGTGTAACCTTCTTGGTTGAGGCGATCAGTATACGAACCGTCGAAATTTGGCCACCGAATCAATAGATTGTGCTGCGGTGCGGCGGGCTGTCGCAGGACAAATTTCCAGAAATCCAACATGATAAAATCGCCAATTTGGTCGAAATCGCCCAGAATCTGTGTGATCTGCCGCGAAAAGCGACGTTGCGATGGCGGGTAATCCCTTCATGGAAAAGGCTTTTCGTCCTATAGTCAGATTTCAACAGCGGGGAAAACTCGCGTCACAAAACACTGCCAGGGGGGCTGCCGAATGATCCGTTCCGAACTTGTCCAGAAGATCGCCGATGAAAATCCGCATCTTTACCAACGGGACGTCGAAAAGATCGTCAACACCATCTTTGACGAAATCACAGAAGCCATGGCCGATGGCGACCGTGTTGAACTGCGCGGATTTGGCGCGTTTTCTGTCAAACGCCGCGATGCGAGAACGGGTCGTAACCCGCGCACTGGTGAATCTGTTCATGTCGAAGAAAAGCATGTACCATTCTTTAAGGCGGGAAAGTTGCTGCGCGATCGTTTGAACGGAAAATAGGACCCCAAAGTTATGCGGTATATTCGGTATGTGTTTCTCGCCATTTTAGCCATCTGTTTGGTGACTGTTGCTTTGGCAAATCGTGGGTTGGTAACGCTCAAGGCGATGCCTGACACCTTTGCTGGATATCTGGGGCCGAGCCCGACAGTCGAGCTACCGCTGTTTATCGTAATTTTCCTCGGCATTACGGCTGGTCTGTTGATTGGCTTTGTTTGGGAATGGCTGCGCGAGCACCGTCATCGGGCCGAAGCACGTACTCGTGGTCGCGACGTGATTCAGCTTGAGCGGGAAGTGGCCCGTCTCAAGGGTGAAAAGAACGAAGGCAAGGATGACGTTCTCGCCTTGCTCGACGATACCGCGGCCTGAACCGCTAGGAAAACGACATGACAGCTCGGGTTAAGATTTGTGGTTTGACCACCTCTGAAGGCGTT
Source organism: Thalassobium sp. R2A62 (assembly GCF_000161835.1). Classification (GTDB taxonomy): domain Bacteria; phylum Pseudomonadota; class Alphaproteobacteria; order Rhodobacterales; family Rhodobacteraceae; genus Thalassobium. Next base: position 1,497,233 of record NZ_GG697169.2, on the reverse strand, counting down.
GCCGCAGCGGTTGACGCAGGTGCCGCCTATGTCGGATTAGTGTTCTTTGAAAAATCCCCACGGAGCGTCAGCATCGAAACGGCAAGGGCGCTTGCGGTTGAGGTGCCTGTTGGCGTGATGAAGGTTGCGCTGGTTGTGAACGCGGATAACGCCACGCTGGATGCAATCACCGAGGCGGTGCCACTTGATATGATTCAGCTGCATGGATCAGAAACGCCCGAGCGTGTGACCGAAGTCAAAGAGCGGTACGGCCTGCCGGTGATGAAGGCGATTGGCATCGCCGATGCCCGTGATTTGCCGCAGATTGGCACATATGGACGAGTGGCTGACCAGCTGTTGGTTGATGCAAAACCCACGCAGGATGCCGAACTGCCGGGTGGGAACGGGCTATCGTTTGACTGGACGTTGCTGGGTGGAAAACACTGGCCGTGTCCGTGGATGCTGGCCGGCGGTCTGACGCCAGAAAACGCGGCCTATGCGGCCAAGAAAACCCGCGCGCGCGAGATTGACGTGTCGTCGGGTGTCGAGAGTGCGCCGGGTGTCAAAGACGCAGACCTGATCCGCGCCTTTATCGCCGCGGTTTCCTAACGAAATCAGAACTGCGACGTTTGCGCGGTCTGTCGCGGCTTGTCCCTGTGCACGCTGCGATGTAGGCATGTCTGACCACACGGGACACCTTCGGGGAGACGCACGATGAACGATCTATTCAACAGCTTTATGACTGGCCCAGACGAGAACGGGCGCTTTGGCGATTTTGGCGGACGGTTTGTGTCCGAGACGCTGATGCCGCTGATCCTCGAATTGGAAGAGCAGTACGAGCACGCCAAGACGGATGACACGTTTTGGGACGAGATGAATGATTTATGGACGAACTACGTTGGTCGTCCGAGCCCGTTGTATCATGCCTCGCGTTTGACCGAACATTTGGGCGGCGCCAAAATTTACCTCAAGCGCGACGAACTGAACCACACTGGTGCGCACAAGATCAACAATGTGTTGGGTCAGATTATTCTGGCGCGCCGCATGGGAAAGACGCGGATCATCGCGGAAACCGGTGCGGGTCAGCACGGTGTGGCGACAGCAACTGTCTGTGCCAAGTTTGGTCTGAAATGTGTGGTCTATATGGGTGCGCATGATGTTGAGCGTCAGGCACCGAACGTGTTCCGCATGCGTCTGTTGGGCGCCGAGGTTGTGCCGGTGACCTCTGGTCGTGGTACGCTGAAGGACGCGATGAACGATGCGTTGCGCGATTGGGTGACCAACGTGCGTGATACGTTCTACTGTATTGGCACGGTTGCGGGACCACACCCGTACCCTGCAATGGTTCGTGATTTCCAAGCGATCATTGGCAAAGAGACCAAAGAGCAAATGATGGCCGCCGAGGGCCGTTTTCCGGACACGATCATCGCTGCGATTGGTGGAGGATCAAATGCGATGGGTCTGTTTTTCCCGTTCTTGGATGACAAAGATGTTGGCATCATTGGTGTTGAGGCTGGCGGCAAGGGCGTGAATGCCAAGATGGAGCATTGCGCATCTCTGACGGGCGGTCGCCCCGGCGTTTTGCATGGCAACCGCACCTATCTGTTGCAAGACGATGACGGGCAGATCCTGGAGGGCTTTAGTATTTCGGCAGGACTGGATTATCCGGGCATTGGACCAGAGCACGCTTGGCTACATGAAATTGGTCGTGCACAATATGTCAGCATCACGGACGTTGAGGCGCTTGAGGCGTTCCAGCTGTCTTGCGAGTTGGAAGGGATCATTCCCGCGCTAGAGCCGTCGCACGCATTGGCCCATGTGATGAAGATCGCGCCGACGCTGCCCAAGGATCATATCATCGTCATGAACATGTGTGGTCGTGGCGACAAAGACATCTTTACCGTCGCCAAGGCGCTGGGTATCGAGATGAACAACGGCGCATAAGCCTGCGCACATTGTGAATACGGGGCCGGTTGCAGCGACGCACTGGCCCTTTTTCGTGGCTTTGACTGGTGATGACACGGTGACGGACGCGTAACGGTGGGACGTGGACCCCGCGCTAGGGTCGCTGGCATGTGAGAGATGTCAGGGGACAGCCATGAGCAATTCCAGTGCACGGCAGGGCGATTATCGCAAACTGCATACCGCCATTTGCAAGGCGGTGAAAAAGATCAGAGATCAGTTGAACGCCGAAGGGTACCCCTTCGAAGTGTTTGAGGCGTTTCGAACGCCCGAGCGGCAGAGGTACCTCTATAAAAAGGGGCGCTTTGGCAGCACCGAGAGCAAGGTGACGTGGGTCAATTCATGGAAATCCATGCACCAGTACGGGTTGGCTGTGGATTTCGTGCTCAAGCCCAAGGGGCAGTGGAGCTGGGATGACAAGGGCGCCAATGCCAAGGGTTGGCGCCGGATGCACAAGCTGGCCAAAGAGAACGGCATGACGCCGCTTTATAGTCGTAAGACGGGCAAGTTGATCGAACAGCCGCATATTCAGTTGGTCGGGATCACCACCAGCGACATGTACAAAGGCGAACATCTGGCAGGGGGCGACCAGACATGGGCGCAGCATTTGGCCAATATGATCGCAGGTTGGAGCGGGGACATCGCACCGCCTCCGGTGCTGACGAATGTCATTTAGCGTCCGCCAGTCGACGAAGACGACCGGCCCGACGCTGTGTCTGTTGCCGCAGCCGAGACGCCCACGATCCCGGGTGTCTCGAGCGCCGAGGCAGATGCGACGTTTGAAAAGCTGAATGCGTTTGTTGCGTAATGGGAGGGCGGCTATGTCGACCACCACCGTGACGATGGCGGCCTGACAAACATGGACATCACGCAGGCAACATTGTCAGCAGAACGTGGTCGCGAGGTCACCAAAGAAGAGGTGGAGGCGCTGACCCGTGCCGAAGCCAACGCGATCTACCGCAAGAAATACTATGGTGTGGCGCGTTGTGGTGAGATGCCCGAGCGGACCGCAGCCGTGGTTTACAATGGATCGGTCCTGCACGGTGTGCGTGGGTCAGGCAAGTTCCTGCAAACCGCGTTGAATGATCTGGGCCAGCGCGCTGACGGCGCCAAGCTGGTCGTGGACGGCATCATTGGTCGCAAGACGTTGGCCGGTGTCCGGTATGTCAGCCCTGTGGCGCTGTCCGACGCATATATGAGCCAACAAGAGGCGTATCTGCGCCGGCATTCTGATTTCGACGTTTTTGGCAAAGGCTGGATGAACCGCATGGCGTCCTTGCGCAGCTTTGTCGACACATTACCAAGAGGAGCGGGTGCGAGCCCGAAAGTTGTCATGAAAATTCAAGAAAAAGACCATATCCTGTCTGGTGCAGGCGATTTGTTGGGCTCGGTATTGGGCGGTCAGGGTGCAACCGGCTTGAGCGACTTACTTGCTCCGGTGTTGGACGGTGATCCGACAACTGGGTTGGACCGTGACAATCTAAAGGCTGTTGCACGTCAGGCTGCGTTGGCGGCGATTGCGGCCAGATTTGGCATCAATACCCCGGCAATTGTGCCAACCGCTGGCGGTGAAAAGGTTCTGACGCCTGTGAACTCTGCCTTGGGGCAGGGTGTTGGCAAGCTCATGGACGGAAAGAAAACCGTGCTGGGGCTTGTGGGTGTTTTGTTGACCGTTTTGACGCCGCAAATTCCGGCGTTGGGTCCGCTCAAACCGTTTATTGACCAAGTCGCACCGATTGCGCTGCCGATTTTGTCGACACTGCTCGGGTGGGGTGCGATGGGTAAGATCGACAAAGCGATTTATGCGGCCAACGGTGTGAACTCGGCCCAGCCGTAAGATTGGTTTCCCAGTAGCGAGCCGATCTTCCTGCGGCTTGCTACTCTGGCAGCGGTGCGTCTAAGGCGTGCCGCTGTAAGACGTCTAGGGGGACGATTTCCAAAGCCCGTTGGTGGGTGGCGGACAGGCGGACGCGGGGCGCGCAGCCTTCTTCGGCCGCTTGCAAGAAGCGTGACGCGCAGAGGCACCAACCATCACCGGGATTTAGACCATCAAACCCGAACTCTGGGCGGGGTGTACTGAGATCGTTGCCAACGTATTTTGAAAAAGCCAGAAATTCCGCGGTCATGACGGCGCAGACCGTATGGCTGCCTTCGTCTGCGTTGCAGGTGTCGCACAGCCCATTGCGGAAATAGCCAGTCATTGGCGTGACAGAACAGGTGATCAGTGGATCGCCAAAAACATTCAAAGAGACGTCTGGTTTCATGGGGTCACTCTAGGCTAGCGGCGATGGATTGGAACATCGCCTCGTTTTGGGCTGCAACGCCGGACGCGCGGAATTGGCGGTCGGCGGCGGTGGTGGCGATGACGATATTGGCGTCTGTATTGATGTAGATGTATTGACCGTAAACACCACGTGCGATGACTTCGCCAGATGAAAATGTGGGTGGAATCCACCATTGATAGCCGTAGCGCGTGGCGCCCTGTGCGGTGGGCGCCGAAGGGGCAATTGATGCGGTGATCCAATCGGCAGGCACGATCTGCTGGCCCTGCCACATGCCGCCTTGGGCGATCATCTGACCAAAGCGGGCGTAGTCACGGGTGGTCAGGTTCAGACCGCCGAGGACAAAGGCCACGCCATTGCCGTCAGTTACGTAATAGGGGGCCGCCTCGAGGCCGAGCGGCGTGATGATTTTCTCGGACAAGAGATCTGGCACGTTGCGGCCTGTGGCACCGCGCGCGACCATGCCGATGACATGAGTGTCGATGCTGACGTATTGCCACGTTTCGCCAGGCGCGGCGAAGCTGTCGGTCAGGCCGGATGCGAACCCATCCATTGAGCCGCCAAGTGCGAGGATGCGGCCCATTTTATTGATGTCGCTTTTAGGGTCGAGATAATCCTCGTCAAAGGTCACGCCGGACGACATGTTCAGCACATTCCGCAGTGTCGCATCACGGTAGGCGCTGTCTGCGAGGGCGGGGGCGTATTTGGTGACGGGGTCGTCAATGCTGTCGATCGCACCCTCGTCCAAGAGGATGCCGATGAGCGTCGAGAGAAAGGATTTGGCGACCGACCATGAGATGCGCAGGTCGCCCTCGGCGGTGTCGAGGTGGTAGCTTTGATGCACAAGTGTGCCGTAATGGAGCACGACGATAGAGGTGACATTGCGGTCGTCGATCCACTGTGCGGTTTCAGGTGGCAATGTCATCTGTGCGCCTACGGGCAGAGGGGATGCGGGACCGGTAACGAGGTCCGTCGACAGAAACATCGTGTTCATGTTGCTGAAATTATTGCCGATTTTCTCGGCCTTGAAGAGACTATTGACGGCAAGAAGGCGGGTGATTTGCTCGCGTTTCCACAGACCAATGACCGCAGCGACCACAAGCAACAGGATCAGAACCCGTGGGCCCCATTTGAGAATTTTGCGCATGGTGTTCGTCCCCTTTGATCTGATCTGACCATGGGGGCAGGCGTTTGGCAACGGCTAGGGTTACTTGAACTTGTCCATCAGCTTTTGCATGGCGGAACGGGTGTCTTCGGGCTCGGGTGTTGGCTCAGGCGCAGGTTTCGATTTGGGGCGCGAGGTAGATGAGCGGGGCGGCGCCACTCGTAGGGCCACGGCATTCATGAATTTGCCGCTGTCACCACGGGCCAGTTCTGGTGCGCCATCACCGACGCCGCGTAGGACATCATCGAGCCAGCCAGCTTCGGCTTTGGCAAAGTCCCGCAGGACGTATCCGGCAACCGCGTCTTTGTGACCGGGGTGGCCAATGCCCATGCGGACGCGGTGGTATTCAGGCGTGATGTGTTGGTGGATCGAGCGGAGACCGTTGTGGCCTGCATGACCGCCAGCGGTTTTGACGCGCAGTTTACCGGGCGCAAGGTCGAGTTCGTCGTGGAACACCGTGACGTCGTCGCAGGTCAGTTTATAAAACCGCATAGCCTCGCCCACGGATTGACCCGATAGGTTCATAAACGTCTCGGGTTTGAGCAGGATCACCTTTTCCCCATCCAGCGTGCCTTCGGATACGGATCCCTGAAATTTGCCGCGCCATGGTGCGAAACCATGGTCAGATGCAATCTGGTCCATCGCCATAAAGCCGATGTTGTGACGGTTGTGGGCGTATTTCGCACCGGGATTTCCAAGGCCAACAAAGAGTTTCATGGCGTTCCTATAGCGCGAGGGGGCGGGGGGGATGCAACAAAAAACGGGACCCGAAGGCCCCGTTTTGATCTTGTCTGCAAAAGGGGAAGATTACTCTTCGCCGCCCTCTGCTTCTGGTGCATCGCCTTCTTCACCGTCTTCATCGTCGCTAGACGATGCGAGACCGGCAGGTGCCGCGATGTTGCCGATGACAAAGTCACGGTCGATCGTTGCTTTGGCGCCAGCAGGCAGTTCAATCGACGAAATGGTGATCGTGTCGCCAATTTCGAGACCTGCAATTGATGCTGTCAGTTTCTCAGGGATGTCACCCGCAGTCACAACGAGTTCGACCTCTGGACGGACAACAGACAACAGGCCGCCTTTACGGATGCCTGGGCAATCGTCTTCGCCTTCGAACTCAACAGGAATGAAGAGTGCGATTTTTGTTGTACGCTTGAGGCGCATCAGGTCGAGGTGTGTCGGAAGGTCCTTGACCACGTCGCGCTGTACCTTGCGGCAGATGACGCGGACGTCGTCGTGGCCTTCAACCTTGAGGTTGAAGAGAGTGGACAAGAAACGGCCTGCTTTAAGCTTTTTAAACAGAACGTTGTAAGGGATGTTGATCGCCAGAGGCTCTTCGCCGCCACCGTATACGATGCCTGGTACAAGACCATCGCGGCGTGCTTGGCGTGCGGCACCTTTGCCGGTGCCTGTGCGTGCTGTTACTTCGAGATCTGGAATTTCGCCGGCCATTTTTGTCGTCCTTTTGATGTGTCCCGCGGTTCTCGGTCGCTGTGCTCCGCCGCCAGACTGGCTGGAATATAAAGAGCCGCCCCTTTGGACGGCCCGTTCAAGTGCGCGCTGTTTAGACCAGAATACTCTGTTTGAAAAGGGGTGTTACGCAGGTTCCAGACGATCCGCCGCCGCACAGAATATATGCGGCGGCGGGCTGTTGCGCTATGCGGCGGCGGTGGCTTCGATTTCGAACATCAAACCGGGGACCGCAAGCCGTGTCACACCCAGCAATGACATCGGTGGGGCACATTGAATTGGGCCAAACCGCATCCCGAAAAGATCAAAATGTTTGAGTGCTTCGTCAACGTCAGTGGCGTAAATCCCCAAGCAGATCACATTAGCCAATGTCATATCGGCGCCTGCCAAGACGGCCTCGAGATTGTCGAGAGCGAGCCCCATCTGGCCGCGCATATCGTCCAGATGTTGATTGGCGCCTGCGCCGTCAATGGACGTCTGTCCAGCGCAGACCAATTGGCGCGATGTGTCAGTGATCACTTCGGCCTGATTAAAGCCGAAATTGAGGGACCAGTCCCAAGGGTTCACAGGGGTGCGTTGCATCGTCAAATTCTCCGTTTTGTGTTTGTCTGAAATGACTTTAAAACGGTATGGTGACCAATTCTGTCACCATAAGTGGTATCGTTGCAAAATGAATATTCGCCAACGCCAAGCCGCCATTGCACGCAGCCTGCGGCGCAACGGGACATCGACCATCGACACGCTGGCCCAATAGGTCGGCGCGTCGCGCAGAACCGTTTTGCGCGATATCAGTGCGCTGCGGGACGACGGTTTTGTCATTTATTCCGAAAGCGGGCGGGACGGGGGCGTTCAACTAGACCCACAATATATGCAAACAACGGCGCGGTTGTCAGTTAACGAAGTCTTTGCCCTGTTGATCAGTGTGGCGGCGATGAGGGCAGCGCAGAACCTTTCGTTTTCTGATCTGGCTGATTCAGTGCTGGCGAAAATTGAACGGTCTCTGCCCTCTGACAAAGTGCGGGACTTGCGTCGGTTTCTCGAATGTTTGCACATTGGACCGCTGTCGGAAAAACAAGATTTGTCAGACGTAAAGCAAGTCGAACCCTCGGTTTTGCCGGCGTTTGAGATGGCATTTTTAGATCAACAGTACCTGAAATTTGCCTATGTCGATGCAAAGGGTGCTGAAACCTATCGAGAGGTCGAACCCCAAGCGATGCTGGTGCTGCCTCCGCTATGGTATTTTGTTGGCTGAGATCCGAACCTCCAAGGCTTTCGCCATTTCCGGATGGACCGGATCAGCAGGCCAGAGATTGTTACGGACCGAACATTTCGCAGGCGGCACGTTCTGTTCGAAGGGGATGTCTCGCGGTATCGCGGGATTTCCCAGTGACGGGCTTTGCTTTGCCGGTGGATGGGCTTTGACACTTTGGGCTTGCTTTGAGGCGAGGCCGTTTCTAACGCTAGAGAATGAGTGTTTTGAATGCCCTGAGCGTGTCGCGCAAACCTGCTGCGGCTTTTGTCGTGATCGGCCTCTATTGGGGGACGTTCGCTGCCTTTGTCCCTGTCATCAAAGCGCGATTAGGGGCGTCTGACGCCCTGTTCGGGTCGCTGCTGTTGGGCACGGCGATTGGGCTGGTGACCGCGATGTTTTTTGCGCCGCGGATCGACAAATGGCTGACCGGACGGACGATGCAATTGTCGTCAGTGTTGGTTGCATTGGCGTTTCTCGCGCCCGGTTTGGCATCAACGCCCACGATGTTTTTCTTTGCGATGGTGTTGGCGGGGACGGCGTCTGGCCTGACGGACGTGATCATGAATGCGCGGGTGAGCGAGCTAGAAGCGCAGCATGGAAAATCCCTGATGAACGCAAATCATGCCATGTTTTCAGTAGCCTATGCCATTGCCGCGATTGTGACGGGGATCGCCCGTGAAGTTGGGTTACCGCCCATTGCGGTATTTGCGGGCATGGGCGTTTTGACTTTTGCACTGGCTGGCATGATGGTGACGCCGGTTGCTGCTGATCCTGATGACGAAGCGACGGTGACAGGATTCCCTTGGGGGCCAATCCTGTTGTGCGGTGCAATCGTTCAGATCGCGTTTATGTCCGAAGCGACCGTCGAGGCATGGTCGGCATTGCATATTGAGCGGACGTTGAATGGTGGCGCTGCCGAAGGGGCGCTGGGGCCCGCGACACTTGGGATTATGATGGCGATTGGCCGGTTTTCAGGCCAAGCGGTGTCAGAACGGCTGTCGGACTATTTGGTGATCGTATGTGCGGCTCTGCTGTCCGCGGTCGGCGCATTGATCGTGGCGGTCGCCGCCACGCCGATCATTGCCTACGTTGGATTTGGCGTGTTGGGGTTGGGCGTGTCCGTGATCGGGCCACTGGGCCTCGCCATTGTCGGGCGGCTGGTTGCGCCAAAATACCGGACCGAAGCAATTTCCAAAGCCGCGGTGATCGGGTTCTCGGGATTTTTCCTCGCCCCCATCGTGATGGGCGGAGTGTCCGAGCTGTTCGGCCTGCGGGTGGCATTTGCCTGTGTCGCGGGTCTGTTGATGCTGCTGCTGCCGCTGGTATCGGTCACGCGGCGGCGGGCGCCAGTCTAAGCCCAGCGCCCTTCGAAGTCTTTTGGAACCAACAGAATGTCGCGGTCAACTTGGTTTATGTTCTTGTGCCCGCACAGCGCCATCGTGGTGTCGAGTTCGGTGTGAATGACGCGCAACGCTTCGGACACCCCATGTTCGCCCATCGCCCCTAAACCGTAGATGTAGGCGCGCCCGATGTAGGTGCCTTTTGCTCCCATCGCCATCGCCTTGAGCACGTCCTGACCCGAACGAATGCCGCTGTCGAGATGGACTTCGACATCAGGGCCGACCGCATCAATGATGCTGGGCAACATGCGGATCGAGGACAGCGCACCATCGAGTTGGCGACCACCATGGTTGGAAACGATGATCGCATCGGCCCCAATTTTTGCAGCCATTTTGGCGTCTTCGGCGTCCAAGATGCCCTTGAGGATCAGTTTGCCGCCCCATTGTTCCTTGAGCCGCGCGACCTTGTCCCAATCCAGACGGGGGTCGAACTGTTCTTCGGTCCAAGAGCTGAGCGAGGACATGTTTTCGACGGATTTGGCGTGCCCGACAATGTTGCCAAAGGTGCGGCGCTTGGTTTGCAGCATCTCAAGACCCCAGCGCCATTTTGTAGCGAGGTTTGCAATGGTTTTTGGCGTCAACTTGGGCGGAGCAGAGAGGCCATTTTTCAGGTCTTTGTGCCGCTGACCAAGGATTTGTAGATCAAGCGTCAGGACAAGTGCCGAGCAACCGACGTCTTTGGCCCGCGCAATCATGTCCGCCACGAAATCGGCGTCACGCATGACGTAGAGTTGGAACCAAAAGGGTTTGGTCGTGTGTTCGGCGATGTCTTCGAGGCTGCAAATCGACATGGTCGATAGGGTGAACGGGACGCCAAACTTTTCGGCTGCCCGAGCGGCTTTGATTTCGCCATCAGCGCTCTGCATTCCGGTCAAACCAACAGGTGCTAGCGCGACAGGCATCGCGACATCCTCGCCTATCATCTGGGTGGCAGTGCTGCGGTCTTGCATATCGACGGCGACGCGTTGGCGCAGACGGATCTGATCAAAGTCAGAGGTGTTTTCGCGAAAGGTCTGTTCCGTCCAACTGCCGCTCTCGGCGTAGTCGTAAAACATCTTGGGCGCGCGCCGTTTATAGATGCGTTTTAGGTCGTCGATGCTGGTGATGACGGGCATATCGGCCTCTTTCGTCGAAATTGGTTAGGTTCTTTTACCAATTTCGAGAAAAAGACGCAATTGCGATTTGGGCAAGGCTGTTATGCGCGGTGCGCACCGTCGGCCAGTGTTTTGACAAAGCTGAGCACGTTGGCGGCAGGCTTGCCCTCGGCAATCTCGGATACGATGGCCGATCCAACAACGACACCATCGGCAATTTCAGCGATGCCCTGAGCCATATCCGGTGTGCGGACGCCAAAGCCCACAATGACGGGCAGGTCTGTTGCCGATTTGATGCGTGCGACTTCGGGGGCGACGTCGGATGCCTCGGGGGCGGCGGCACCTGTGATGCCTGTGATCGAGACATAATAAACAAAGCCGGACGTGTTTTGCAGAACCTTGGGCAAACGTTTGTTGTCTGTGGTCGGCGTTGCAAGGCGAATGAAGTTAAGACCTGCCGCTTGGGCCGGAATGCACAGCTCGACGTCTTCTTCTGGGGGCAGATCCACAACGATCAACCCGTCGATGCCAGCTTCTTGGGCTTCTTTTAGGAAGGTTTCGACGCCGCGCGAATAGATCGGATTGTAGTAGCCCATCAACACGATCGGGGTCTTTTCATCTGTTTTGCGCAGCTCGCGCGCAATGTTCAGCGTCTTTTCCAGGGTCATGCCCGCCTCGAGCGCGCGCTGACCGGCAAGCTGGATGGTAGAGCCGTCAGCCATCGGGTCGGTAAAGGGCAAGCCAAGCTCGATGATGTCGACGCCCGCGTCTGGCAGACCTTTGACGATTTCGAGACTGCGATCATAGTCGGGATCGCCCGCCATAACGTAAGCTACGAACGCCTTTTTACCGGCGGCGTTGAGTTCTGCGAATTTGGCGTCAATGCGTGTCATGGTCTGTCCTCATAATAGCTTTTGCGGTGTGCCTGATGTTTGCAGTGAAATCAATGCCCCGCTTGACCTCTGGGTGGGCGGGGCCGTAGATGCGGCAAATGTTTTGAAGGAGGCCGAGATGGGCTTTAAAATGGGAATTGTGGGTCTGCCGAATGTTGGCAAGTCGACCCTGTTCAACGCACTGACGAAAACCGCAGCGGCACAGGCGGCGAATTTCCCGTTTTGCACGATCGAGCCGAACGTCGGTGAGGTCGCGGTGCCGGATGCACGATTGGACAAATTGGCCGCGATTGCGTCGTCCAAACAAGTGATCCCGACGCGCATGACGTTCGTCGACATTGCAGGATTGGTCAAAGGCGCGTCGCAAGGCGAGGGGTTGGGCAACCAGTTTCTGGCCAACATCCGCGAAGTGGATGCGATTGCACATGTATTGCGGTGTTTTGAAGACGGTGATGTGACCCACGTTGAAGGTCGCGTGAACCCGGTTGAAGACGCATCCACGATTGAAACCGAATTGATGCTCGCCGATCTCGAAAGCATCGAAAAGCGGATGCAGGGCCTGGTGCGCAAGGTGCGCGGTGGCGACAAAGAGGCGGTGCAGCAAGAAGAGTTGTTGAAGAAGGCGCAAGCCGCGCTGGAAGATGGCAAACCCGCGCGGGTTGTCGAGGTTGATGACGAAGACCTTAAAGCGTGGAAAATGTTGCAGTTGTTGACGACCAAACCGGTTCTCTATGTCTGCAACGTTGGTGAGGACGAGAGCGCGACAGGCAATGCGCACTCCACAGCAGTCGCCGAAATGGCCGCCGCTGAAGGGAACTCTCATGTGATCATTTCCGCGCAGATCGAGGAAGAGATCAGCCAGCTCGAGGCTGATGAAGCCAAGATGTTCCTCTCTGAGATGGGCTTGGACGAACCTGGTTTGGACCGGTTGATCCGTGCGGGCTATGAACTGCTGCACCTTGAGACCTATTTCACGGTTGGCCCCAAAGAGGCCCGCGCATGGACCATCCGCGAGGGGACATCAGCGCCCAAGGCCGCCGGTGTTATCCATGGCGATTTTGAAAAGGGGTTCATTCGCGCCGAGACGATTGCCTATGATGAATTTGTCACGCTGGGTGGCGAGCAACCTGCCAAAGAAGCTGGCAAGATGCGCGCTGAAGGCAAAGGCTATGTCGTCCAGGATGGCGACGTTTTGCACTTCTTGTTCAACACGTAAGGCGGGGCAATGGTAAAGCTGATCATTGATACGGATCCGGGCATCGACGATGCAATGGCGATATTTTGGGCGGCGGCGTCGCCCAAGATTGATCTTGTCGGCCTTACGACAGTTTTCGGCAACGTGACGGCGCAGACCGCGACCCGCAACGCCTTGCGACTGGTCGAATGGGCAGGACTGGATTGCCCAGTGGCGCACGGCGCGGACGTTCCGCAAATTATGCCACCCTTTAAGCCAAGCGCACATGTGCATGGGCGTGAGGGCTTTGGTGACATTCCGGCAGGAGAGCCGACTGGGCGCGCGCTTGATGAAAGTGCTGCAGAATTTCTGGTGCGGATGGCTGCAGAGCATGTGGGTGAGTTGGTTGTTTGCCCGATCGGGCCGCTGACGAATATCGCAGCGGCGATGCGTCTGGATCCAGACTTCGTGGGCAACGTCAAAGAGTTCGTGATTATGGGCGGCTCTCTGGACGCTGGCGGAAATATCACGCCAGACGCTGAGGCCAATATCTACCACGATCCTCATGCAGCGGCAGATGTTTTTGCCAGCGGCGCGCGGATCAAAATGGTGGGGCTCGATGTTACGCATCAGACGCTGTGCACCGCGAGCGACTTCTCCGTCATGGCGCATGCTGCCCCTCGGTTGGGCGGTTTGCTGCAACAGATGAGCACATTTTATTTGGATTTCTACGAGACTGTCGGCAAATTTAACGGGTGCAGTCTGCATGATCCTGCTGCGGTGATTGCCTGTGTTTATCCCGAATTGTTCAAAACCCAAGGCGCCGTGTTGCGGGTTTCGGTCGAAGGTGTCGATGTTGGCCGGACCTATGCAGACGCAAGCGCTGGCTGGGCCGAGACGCAGGTTTGCGTCGGAGTTGATGCACCCGCGGTCCTGCGTCTGTTTAAGTCCGGAATATCATCGCTTGACTAATCAAGACGGCCGCAATTGGGGCCGTACTTTCGTGATTTTGTCTGTTTCGAGTTCGGCCCAGAGCGCGATGATCTGAGCGGTCTTCCAAGATTTAAGCGCGGCACGTTTGTTGTCGACAGGCCGGTTTCGCATCTCATGAACAAGTTGGCTGATGTCATGTTCAAGCCGCCGGCCAGATTTTGTTGAAAACGCGTTGAGGTCTTGGGTCTGCGATACAGCGCTGCGCAGCGCAGTACATAGGCGATCTGCGGTTAGCCCGTCTTTGTGTAGAAAGTCCCTGCACCCCTCGACCCGCGCCATTTCAGAAATCTCCGGCCGATCATCACCGGCGATCATGAGCGTCGGACAATCCGCGTTCAGGGGATGGGTTCGAATGGTTTGGACGGCGTCTAATCCGGTGCCGACGGGTAGCTGATAATCGATAAGGATGACATCAAAGGTCACCTGATCCAACGCGCGATCAAGTTCGCAAAGGCGATCTAGTTCAGCGATTTCGACCGGTTGTTCATAGTCTTGGATGAGTTTGCGAAGGCGCAGTCTGTCGAAGTCACAATAGTCAACGATTAGAACTCGGACAGGGCGCGTGAGAGCACCAAGCTGGGGTGTGTCGACATATAGTTCCACGGCGTGAGCCATCATCATGAATCTCTTTCATTACTTGATCTGATTCTACGCAACATCTCTTGCTAAGCTCTGAATGCAGAACGGTCTTGGGCAAGGCTTTTTAGGTCTCAGGCAGCGGTGGCCTGTGCCAGTGAAGAATTCAGCAGATCAAACGTCAGGTGAGTGCCGCGCTCGACCTCAGGGTCGGATCGAAGGGTGACACGTCCATCATAGTGGGCCGCATATTTTTGAATGATTGAGAGGCCTAGACCGCTCCCTTCGACTTGGTCGCGTGGCCGCAGCGTTTTGAAGAGATCAAACGCTTGGTCCTGATGATTTAGTGGGATGCCAGGTCCGTCGTCGGAAACTGTCACCGTCAGTCGACCATCGGCGCATGACGTTGACACCGCGATCCTGCCCGTTTCGGCATCATGATGTTTGATCGCGTTTGAGAGCGCGTTCAGCAATATTTGATGGAGGGGGGTCGAGTAGGTGGTCGTCGTTCGGACTGGGCCATCGAATTGCACCGAAAAACGGCCGTTGGGATCCAGCAAGTCATGGGCCGCATCCACAAGGTCAGAGATGTCGATCGAAGTGATGTCATCATCGTCGTGCCCGACCTGCGCGTAGGCCAACAGATTGGACAGCAACGCACTGAGCCGGTCCGCTCGGGTCAGAAGCATCTTGAGATTGCGCTGGCTGCTCGCGCTGAAAACTGTGTCAGGATCATCGATTGTCCAGCGAACGAGATCTTGGATCGCGCGCAGCGGCGCCCGTAGATCGTGTGCGGCGGCATAGGCGAATTTCTCGAGCTCCGTGTTAGAGCGATGTAGTTCGTTTGCTGTGGATTTTAATGCCTCTAGGGCGCCAGCGATGTGGCCCAATTCGTCGCTGCCAGAGACTTGGATCGGGTGCTTTGTGTTGCCCTGAGCGATCTTTAGCGCGGCCTCGGTGACCAACGACAAGCGGCGGCTGATCTTGCGCTTAGTGATCAGATGAATGAGCAGCGGAATGCCAATCGCCGCGCAGATCGTGGCGATGCTCGTGATATAGACGGATGGCTTTGTCGAGGTGCTGTCACTAGCAATCGCACCAATCATTTCGTCATGCACCCGTTGCTGAAGACGGCCCGTCAGCGCGGAGATTTCCGAAATGTGACTGAACTGCTGTTCAAGTTGCCGCTAGAGCGCGACTTGGGTCGTGTGAGTTGCCGTGACCTCTTGGAGGAGACGGCCCTTAGGCGAAAGCATATCGAGGCTGGTCGTGATCTGGTCGGCGATGCCCTGACGCAGAGGCGCATCAGAGAGCGAGGTGAGCTTGCGACGCCAGTCTTGCTGGGGCAGGGCGAGTGCAGACAGGACTTGAGAAATCTGATCGGGTGATGGCTGTGGCCCAATCTGGCGAGCGAGCTCGAAGTATCTGTCGGTTGCCGCGCGAAAATCAGAGAGGTTTGATGCCAAACCCCTGGATCCTTGGGATGTCTCAGGCCCCGACAGGGAAGCGGGCACCGTGACGAACAGCGCAGCCAAGTTTCGGTGGATTTGCTGATGCATTCTGTCCAGTTGAGATCACAGGTTCTGGATTGCCGCAGTAGACGCAAAGAGATCCGCCTTAGCCGCGACGATGATTTGAGCTGTCGCGTCGAAATCGATCAGAAGGTTTGTAAGCGTCGTTGGATCGTTAGTGCCAGAGGCTACCCTCAATAGGGTTTCAGCAGCTTTGCGGACCTCTAGGTAACGGGCGTCCAGCGCGGCTGCTGCGATCTCTAGCTCCTCTATGGTGCTGGCGTGGCTGAGTTGGAAAACGCCAAATGCCATCGTCGTGAACCTATGGTCGATGTCTTGGGATTGGGTCAGAAAAGGAACAGAAATGGCTGACAAATGGGTTTGACTGTTTAGGACACGGGAAAACTGCCAAATCCCCAGCGTTGTGGCTGTTGCAAGAGATAGCAGGGTCGCCAAGCCCGCAAGTCTGGGCTGGGTAACGATGCCGCCTGTCGGTGTTGTGGGGGTGTCGCGCAATGACGGCTCCTTTATGGGGGTCGTCACAAATTCGACTAAAATGTTTAAGGTAGCCTTAAGCCTTGGAGGCTGGGTCGAGGGAGGCAATTTGCCAGCACTGGACCAGATCAGACAATTCCAAACATGACCGCCAATCTGCGCAAGGAGCTTGTCTTGGTATAGTTTTTTGATCTGCGCGTTATTTTGACCTTGTTTCCCCCATCGGGTCGTCTGTATAGCGGTCAACGGAGACGTGGCCGAGTGGTCGAAGGCGCTCCCCTGCTAAGGGAGTAGGCCCGGAAGGGTCTCGAGGGTTCGAATCCCTTCGTCTCCGCCACAAGCCTAAGTTCTTAATTTTTCCATTATAAACAATGGCTTGATGGCGTCATCGAATGCGTCTTACCCACACGTCTTACCCACACGTTGTACCCACACATCACGTATCTGGAGAAGTAGTCACGACATGCTTTTGTAGAGAATCTCAAGACAGTTTCTTATGGCATTGGAATGACGGGCAATTGCTAGGCATACTGGAGCTTCAACAATCACAGCGGATCATTCTCAGGCATGGTTGCGTTGCAAGAGGTCGCTACCTGTCGTGTCTGATAGTGCCATAAAAGCCCTACAGAAGTTACTAGAGGCTCAGAGCGACAGCCCTTACCTTTTCCCCCGCTACGCTTCCTGTGGAAACCTGAACAACACAGGGGCATCAGCTACGCTCTGCCAGCACCTCAGAAAGTACTACAACGGTAAAACTGCGCACTGCCTTAGGCATAGCTTCAGAGACCGCCTGAGAGACTGTGACGTGCCTTTAGAGGCCATAGATCAGGCTGGTGGATGGTCTAGTGTAGGGGGCGTAGGCACCAACTACGGTAAAGGCTACAGTCTGCCTAAACTCGCTGAGTACCTACGCAGGATAGCTATTTAATTCTTAGTGGCCACAGTTCTGGTAATTGCTGCTCATGCAGTCTCTTGCCATGGCTTGGGCTGTTGAGATGTCTTGAGGGGTCATTCGTTTGGCTATGATATCGCGGTTTTCTGAACCTTTTTCATAACCGTTTGCACTACTGATGTTAAACCACATGTGCGCTAAGACATAATCTTGAGGGACACCCTGACCGTTGTCGTACATGACACCTAAATTGTTTTGAGCTAAAGCACCCCCCTGTTCAGCAGCCTTACGATACCAAATCGCTGCTTCTGTGTAGTCTTGAAGGACACCCTGACCGTTTTCGTACATGACACCTAAAGTGGTTTGAGCGCCAGCACTCCCCTGTTCAGCAGCCTTACGATACCAACTCACTGCTTCTGTGTAGTCTTGAGGAACACCCTGAGCTGTGTAGTACATGAACCCTAAATTGTATTGAGCTTTAGCATGCCCCTGTTCAGCAGCTTTACGATACCAACTCACTGCTTCCGCGTAGTCTTGAGGAACACCCTTACCGTTTCTGTACATGACACCTAAATTGGTTTGAGCACGAGCATCCCCCTGCCCAGCAGCCGTACGATACCAACTCAATGCTTCCGTATAGTCTCGAGTAACACCCTTACCGTTTTCGTACATGACACCTAAATTGGTTTGAGCACGAGCATGCCCCTGTTCAGCAGCCTTACGATACCAACTCACTGCTTCTGCGTCTTCTTGAGGAACACCCAAACCGTTGCCGTACATGACCCCTAAGCGAAATTGAGCGGCAGCATCCCCCTGTTCAGCTAACGGTCGCCACTCCTGAAGGGCAGTCGCATAATCACCTGCTTGAGCGGCAGCTAAACCCTTATGGAAGTCTTGCGCATGAGCAGTACCATAGTTCAAAGAACTCATAGAGAGGGCAACAACGACAGCCACAGCAGAGATGATCTTCTTCATAATATGAACCTTTGTTTGGGTTTGCTTTAGCTCACTTCAAATGAGCGACACATGTGGATCAGGGGGAGGGCAACAAACGAAGCTCTGCCTTGGGGGAGGCATCTTCCGTAACACGAGGGAGAAGGGGGGGTGCAGTGGAAGAGGTTGCGTCCGTCATCATCCGAGCATTCGTTTGTTGTTGAATCACGGTTAACACAGGAAGTCTCACAATGATAGCCTTTAGTATTGTTTTTGTATACTAACGGATATAACGCTAGTTAACACCAGTATGCTCGTTCAGGGCTATCTGCTGTAAGGATTAGCTTAGGCCGCAACGCTTAATGTAAGGGCGATAAATGATGAAGAAGATATTTTTTGCTCTGATTTGCCTAGGCTTAGGAATAATTATTACCTTTTTCGTGCAAGCTCTCTTGTTTTGGGGGCTTAATGCGCTGCTGGGTGTCTGGGGCTATGACATGATTAGTTTCCTCATATGTCTCCCTATAAGTATTGGTGTTGCTTATTACTCAGTTAAGCTCGTGAGCAATAAGCTAGGCATAGGAATAATTATTACCTTTTTCGTGCAAGCTCTCTTGTTTTGGGGGCTTAATGCGCTGCTGGGTGTCTGGGGCTATGACATGATTAGTTTCCTCATATGTCTCCCTATAAGTATTGGTGTTTCTTATTACTCAGTTAAGCTCGTGAGCAATAAGATTGATGAGCTGTTGAGTAAGTTGTTGAATTTGGTCCTGCATTACTCGAATGTACTAGTAAGACGTGTCTCTGTTCCGGTAATAGCTTTAGCAATTATATTCTCTTCTGGATTGTTTTTAGTTGTTATAATCCAACATAATTCATCCAAAAATATGGAACGCGCAGAACGTGAGTGTGTTAGGTGGTTTCGGAATAGTGACTTTGCTGGTTCTGATGCGTTTGTTTTAGACACTTATCGAAAACACGGCAGCATTGTGGTTCAGATTGGCTTTGACGGAAATGGAAGTTCATACACGATAGCGCCTTGCGTTTACGATGATGGTAATCTGACTAAGCCCGGCGCATTTGATCGAAGCTATTGGCGAAAATAGACAAGACACACAGCACAAAGTTGGTTCAGAATGATTAAACACACCATAGCCACACTAGCACTCACACTGTCGCTAGCTTCATCAGCCGTACAAGCACAGGAAGCCAACTGTGATGGCTGGGTATCGACAGATGGGGAAGTAAGAACCGTGTTCTGGGAGGTGGCAACTTCTGAAACCACCGCTGACTGCCTGAATTCTGGTTCAAGTGTGAATGCTAGGACTGAATATGGACGCACACCGCTTCACTACGCTGCTACGTTTAATCCAAACCCAGAAGTGCTGACTTTACTGCTAGACGCTGGTGCTGATGTGAATGCTATTACTGAATATGGACGCACACCGCTTCATTGGGCTAGTTCTAACAAAAACCCAGAAGTCCTTACTGTACTGCTAGCAGCTGGTGCTGACGTAAATGCTAGAATTGAAGGTGGAATGACCCCCCTTTTTGTTGCCATTTCTATCAACACTTCCCCCGAAGTCGTCGAAGTTCTATTAAATGCTGGTGCAAACGTGAATGCAAGGAACCGACAGGGATATACACCGCTACATGGAAAGCCATTTAACAGCATGGGACCGTATTTTTTCGATAACATTTCAGCTTTGAGCATGTTGCTAGATGCTGGTGCAGACATAAATGCTAGAAATGAAGATGGATGGACGCCTCTACACACCGCTGCTGAGGGTAGCGATAATCCAGCTTTGGTTACCGCATTGCTAGATGCCGGTGCTGACGGAACCGCTGTAAATGAAGACGGTAAAACCCCCTACGAGCTAGCTAAAGCAAATGAAGCACTAGCAGGTACAGATGCTTATTGGGCGCTGAATGACGCACGGTACTAGCAAGTGATAGCCTGACGCCAGCCTGTGTTACCTATTAGGTGCTGGCGTAAAAATGAGACCGCTTAAGTTTGGCCGTTAATTCACCCAAGACACTAACCTAGTAGGAAAAGGATGAACGAAATATGTTTGAGAGAACACCAGCGCAAAAACTTGGCATCGCAGGCCCATCGGCAGTCAAAAATAAAACACCATATGCCACGGTGGCCCTAATCCTCGCATGGGTAATTTTAGGCTTCGGTATCATTGGTTTTTTGAGCAACGTAGGCCAGCGCGGTTTTGAAGTCGTTGCTTTTGCATTTCTAGGCTCTGGTGTCTTCTGCTTTACTATTCTGGGGGTTCTTTCAGAAATCGCACGACTGTTAGCTAACCAACAAAAATAGAACAGACATTCATTATCGGGGTTGGTAGCAGCACAGCGTAATAGCCACCTAGAGGCCACTGTAGAGGACCTGAAGACGCGTCTGGATGAGATGAAGGCTGAGAGAGATCAGGCCATGCAAGATGCTAGGGAAGACCGGGCTAGAGTTGTGGCGCTATTGGAAGATCAGAGACCCAAATGCCTTTGAAGCAAACTACTCAGATGAAACCGCACCACGTCAAATTAACTAGTGGCAAAGACCTTCACGCTGGACACTTTGTAGCCGAGTTCAAAGAAACCATCGCGCCTTGGTTTGAGCCAGCAACAGATGCCACTGAAGCCAAGATTGATCAGCTGTTAGATGGTCTGGGATGTCTAAGTGATCGGCCCTCATCTAATGCTAAATTGCGAGTGTTGCTGTCTAGCTTCCTGCTACAGGCACAGCGCCTACAGGACCGCATAGACCGTAAGGGTGGTAGCTTACTGATAGGCTGGCCACACGATGAATCCTATTGGCGGATACGCTCTCAGGTTGGCTACAAGGTGGCTAAGAAGCTCAGAGAGGCATTAGTAGAACACGGGTGGATGGTTCACGCTGTTAAGGCCGAGAGAGACCTAATGCGCGACGATGGCAACTGCCACGGCTACCTGATCAGTGATGATGTCATCAGCAAAGGTTCTGGGCTGCAATTCCAATCTAATCGCGATCTCATCTATGCGACCAAGATCAAACACAAGGGAAAGGCCGTAAACACTAAGGTCGACAAGGCCATCGACAAGAGAACAGAGGCGTTGTGGGACATCTGGGGTAGATCACCACTGACTTATGGCGACCAAAAGATGTCAGTCGCGACACGAACCTTTGGTGATAAAGCCCTCAAAAAGGGTGGTCGGTTTTATGGCCCATGGACAACCATGCCAAAGGCCCAGCGCCTTCAATGCACCATCGATGACAGGCAAGTTGCTGAGGTGGATATAACAGCTAGTCACCCAACACTTCTTATGTCCATCTCAGGCAAAGCACCCTTCCAAGGTGAGTTTACTGATCCGTATCAAATACCAAGTCTGGATGGCATCGACAGGGGTGAGATCAAGGCTGTTATCAACTCAGCCATCGGGGCGGGTAAGCCAGTTCAAACCCAGCAAACAAGACTGACTAGGGCAGAAGGGATCGGCAAAGAACGACTAGCTGATATTCGCAAGATTATAATCCCTGCTTACAAGTGTCTGGAGGCCCTAAGAAAGAAGGATAGCAAGGACGAGTTCTACAGTGAGCATTTGGCGTGGCATGAGGTAGAGATCATGATGCGGGTGGTCGAGACGCTACAGCAGCCAATCTTTATTCTGCACGACTGTCTGATCTGTCAGAGGGATACAGCTAAGGATGTTGGGCTGGTGCTACAGAACACCTTTACCAGCTATTGTCAGGAGAACGGTTGGACACCAATCAAGCCAGCGTTCACCATTGAGTATCTTACGGAAAATACAGCGGTAGAAGACCCTTATGAAGGTGAGTTTCCATCATGATTACAGACCCTTATGAGAAAAGGCTTGCTACACTCTCTAGGTCTCCTCAGGTAGTAATCCCTCATAGTAATATTACCTAATATCTATCTTACATAAGGATACTAAAGGTATCTCTGGCTATCCTCTGATCTGTCTATTCAGGATTAGGGCCAATAGGTTGATAACCATTCAGTGATAGCTCTCTAGGCTGAAATTCCTATGCTGGCATCTGTAGCAGCAAGGGTAGTTTGATAGGGGTCGCCCTCTCTTGTTCCAACTAAACATCCTGAGCTACTCCCCATTTATTGGACAGGTTCTGGCGTAATTTAAGCTACTCTTTGCACCTAATGATCGGAGTTGGCCGTTTCATTTTGCTGCCAGTAGGTCACAGCGGCTGGTTTGTCGCTATACCTTCGGATATTTGAAGGGCCAATTCCGTCGTAAGGGCATATTCCCTTGGTCGTAGGCTAACCTCATATTCCCCTGTTACCCCAATTGGCATGATGTCGTGTGAAAGCCAGATAGCTAGCTCGATGACCTTCACAGGTGGTCTGCAATCACTGCAATTATAATTCGAGTCCAACGTTGAATATTTATAATTCTGCTGTATATTGGTTCCAACGGAGGAAACGTCGTGAAGCAGTTCATAAAATATTATCGTGTATCCACCCGGTCACAGGCTGACAGTGGCTTGGGGCTATCAGCACAACAGCGAGATATTGATCTGTATCTATCCACATACGCTGAGACACCTTGGGAGGTGCTTGCAGAGTTCACAGACGTACAGTCTGGTAAAGACGACAACAGACCTGAACTACTGAAAGCTATGGCTTTAGCTGAGGAAACAGGGGCCACTATTCTTATTGCTAAGCTCGACAGGATTAGCAGACGTGTTTCCTTCATCTCAGCCATCATGGAGCGTAAGAAGCTCAATCTTACTATCGCTACTATGCCCAACGCAGATAAGTTCCAGTTGCACATCTATGCGGCCTTAGCAGAGCAAGAACGTGAGTTTATCTCCTTGCGAACTAAGCAAGCTCTCGCACCATTGAAAGGTACAGGTAAGCTAGGTGGTAATCGTGGGAACATTGACAGAGCTAATGAAGCAGCGAGAGCATTAGCTGATAGCCATGCTGCCAAGGTCATGGACACGGTGCTCCCCCTGAAAGAAGCTGGTCGCACCCTCCAGCAGATCGCAGACACTCTGAACAAGTCAGGGGTCAAAACGGCACGAGGCGGTAAATGGCATCCTACGACCGTGAAGAACGTACTGGCTAGAAGTGAATAGCTTTTGGCCAACACCGAGGTGAACAACCGTGCCAACCATAGCATGCAACATGATCAAGGCTGGATCATCTCTTACATCAATCGCCAAGTCGCTGGGCATCTCTCGGCAAAGTGTCCACCGCATCAAAGCAGAGCTAGGGTTGTGATCTAGGCGATTAGGGTCCCCCCCAGATTATCACCAAAGATTTTGGCCGGATCGGGTTTCTACCTCGCAATCCAAGACAAAGATTTAGCTCTGAAACCTCAATTTGATCCAAGGGCAAAGTAACACCGTACTCCATATGATGTTTTTGAATTCCCTGTTGGACATCTAAACTTTGTGGCTGGGCCTTCGGGTCTGGCCTTTTTCTTTTGGACGTATCCGCAAGTCGTGTTGGCTGGACGATGAACACAAAGCAACCATTCGCGTGTTGGTCACCTCATTAGTGATTTCCACGCCGTCATCTCACGCATTGTTTCCCCAATGAAAACAGTGACCTGCAAGACAACAGTTTAGGAAGCGTAACAGGCCCAATTATATACTTTTGGATACTTAACTCGCTCGAAAGAGTCGTGGGTTAACGCTGGGCTTCTGTTTATCCGTTTGGGGGATATTTGCTCCTTTTCAGAGGGCAGGCTTGCTTTCCAGCCAAGAGCAAAAAACGGTGAGATAAAAAATGGCACTTATTGATATTATTAATGACTATACCCAGGGATCAACTGGGTCGTTTGGAACCGCAGGTGGGCAAAGCGCTTCGTGGACTGTAACGGAAGGCAATGGCACCTGGACTTTTCAAAATTATGTCGCACAGCTAGGTGGTTCGTGGTTTGCCGGTTTTAGTCATGGTGACAGTTATGGACCTGACAAAGATCAAGTGGTTGTGACGTTTGATCAGCAAGTCAATGGGGTTGTCTTGAAGCTTAGCGGCTTGAGTTACCAGGGCAACGTCATAACAGTCTCCATAGACGGCGTTGATGTGGACCTGAACACATTGATCGCAAACGGAGATGTGACTTTCACGCCAAATGGAAATGCCGTGAACGGGGCAGGGAATGTAGAGGGGCCTGGTGAAACTGGATCGGACTTTGACGCTGCAACGATTACATTCAATATCCCAGTAACTTCTGTTGGATTTCAAGATATTGCCGGTACAGATTTAGCTTTGGGCCAAGTACTTATAGATGATACGGCAACTCCTGTCGCACCAGTCTGCTTCACGCGTGGCACCCTGATCAAGACCGATCAAGGCGAGCGCCCGATTGAAGAGCTTGCTGCTGGCGACATGGTGCTGACGATGGACCACGGGTATCAGCCGATACGCTGGATCGGGTCGTCCAAACGAGCAGCAACAGGCGATCTTGCCCCCATCCTGATCCGCAAGGGTGCTCTCGGAAATGACCGTGACCTACGCGTCAGCCCACAGCACCGTATGCTCCTGCAAGGCTGGCAGGCAGAACTGCTCTTTGGCGAAGTTGAAGTGCTAGCAACAGCCAAGTCCCTGCTGAATGACCAGACCATCCTGCGTGACGAAGGGGGGGATGTGGAGTATTTCCACATGCTGTTTGACACCCACGAGATTATCTACGCTGAAGGCTGCCCTTCTGAGAGCTTCCACCCGGGCCAACAGGGCTGGAAAGCCTTGGATCAAGCCACTCGGGATGAAATCCTCACGCTCTTCCCACAGCTTGCTGAAGGCACCCTCAACGACTACGGCCCCTCTGCCCGCATGAGCCTCAAGCATAAAGAGGGCAAGCTCCTTGGGTCCTATATGGCTGGGAGCGTTTAGCGCTTGATCTAAGTCAGGTCACGGCTTGTCAGCCTTTTGGCCCGAGGACTGCGTAAGCCAAGAGTGTGGCTTAGGTCATCTGGTTGGCTCGAGTAGCTGTTGGCCAAGACCGAGACAAACAACCGTGCCAACCAAGTGTTTCTCGCAGTCACAGCCAAAGACTTGTCAGCTTGGTCAGATTTCGCTCTAGTGACCTTTGGTTTAGTAGGAGATGAAGATGCACAAAGCAGCGGTCGCAGTGTTTTTTGGTTTTGTTTCACTTTCGGGGTCTGCAAACGCCCAAGACCTTAGGGGTTGGTGCTTTCCCGCAGACGCATGTATGGGCAGACAAGTACCGATCGGTTCAGGCACTTACGAAACATGTGAAGAGACATGCACACTGACTAACCCAGTTGCAGTCCGAGACATGGAGGCGACCCTTTATGATGAAGTCTGTAACGCAAGCTGGTTGGAAATCGGCGAAACAATAACAAATCGCGTTATGTTCATAAAACAGACATCGGATCGAACCCGCATGTTTCAAGTGCGTAAATCTTGGATTGGTGAGCTTGAACGATGTAACCAATGAACGCCTCAAGGTTCGAATAAGATGTTCCTGAGAACACCATGACAGCCAACAAGGTCCTGATAGCAGTCATAGCCTTTGCCTTACTTGCGAAGACTTACGTTATCCTGACGTCTTAGGCGCACCCCATGAACACAAAGCTATCTGCGGTATCTGGCAAATGAATGGACCTCACCTGCAGTGCCTGTGGCCATAAGTTCAGTTACAACGTTGATGATTTAGTTCTCGCGACAAGTGACGACACAGAGAGCGAAGCTCGACGGGCTACGCCCTGACACCACCCATGAGATACGTCAGAGGACCGTATGCAAGGGGTGTGGTGTGAGAGTGGATAACACGTATCAGGTTGTGTAAGGGTGATGCTAAGGGTCTCTGAGAGGCTCACTGATGGCTAAGAGCTTCCGGCTACCTAGGTTCGTTTATGCCTGACTTAGGCTTGTGAGGTTATCAACTCAGCTTTGTTCGCTTGGCCCTGCACCACGCACAACTAAACACCCAGCGACTTTATCATGCAGCCCCTGCTTCTGTTTCGTCCACCCAGCCATAAAATAACCAAAAAACAGAATAAATGAAATAAGCTTTCCAAAGTGGCGTCCAGTCGCCCTCCACAAGCTAATTGGGCCTCCATCCATGCCGACTACCCGCAAGCCGAATAACCTCTTTCCCAGCGTTGCCTGATTACTCTCGCTCTCCATTCCAGCAAAGTAGAGCCAACCAATCAAAATGCTCAAGAACACCCCAACATAATCTGATACGAAAAACGCCATAACACCAGAAACAAGAGCTAAAATAACCCCATCCACAGTAGCAGCCAAAAGTCGACGCAAGAAACCAGCATAATTGTATTTCTCATCGCTATTTGGTATCTTAACCAACGAATAGACGCCTATTACTGCAACCAACAATAAATAAGACAATGCGATTAAGCCCGGCACTCCAACGTTGTTCAGCATCCAAATTCCTTAAAGATATTGGTCAATATGTTTATAGTTTTATGAGTATCATAATGATACTTTAAAAGCAATCTGAAAAACTATGGTATGCTATTAAAGGAGCGGTGCCAGACCGCGACAGGTCCAGTTCAGCTACAAAATTGCTGCCTTAATCCTAGCAGCTAGTGACGACACAACCACCCATGAGGTACGCCAGAGGGCCGTATGCAGGGGTTGTGGCGCTAGGGGTAGTAACCACTTATGTCATAACTTAGATGAGCCTGTACGGACCTCTGTGTGAGTATCGGGGCTATCGCTAACGTAATGACCAGTCGACATGGTTGATTGCTTCGCGTAGCCCTTTTAGCGCAAGGCCCTCTGAGTAGTTCCCAAACGTCTGTCCTTCCACCTCATGGCCCATAAGTCTTGCGCTTATGGTTTTTGATAGGTTTGCGTTCTCTAGCTGCGTGGCAAAGCCCCTACGGAATGAGTGAAATACATATTCGTCGCCATACCCAAGCTCTGCTTTCAGCCTGCCAAACCTTTTACCAATGGCATTTGATCTGTTGCCGTATTTGTTAAACGTAAGGCCAGATATGAGGTAGCCATCTGTACTTGTAGCAACCAATCTAGCGACGGTTTGACTGACTTGGTGGTGGATTGGGATAGTACGCCAGCCAGCTTCTGATTTAGCGTCAACAATCTCAAATCTATCGTCTGATACGTTTTCGAGCTTAAGGCTGCACAGTTCTTCAATGCGACAGCCAGTATAAGCAGCTAATGACATTAAATCCTTGAGGCTCTCGTCATGACAACCAGATAACAGTTTGTGGAAGTCCGCTGCCCTGAAAGCCTTACGCTGCGCATCAATCATAGCCTTGGTCTTCTTCTTCGGCTTTGGTGGCAGGACCTTGTAGAAGGGAGGCTCTAATCTGAGGCCCTTATGCTGTTCTAGGTAGTCCCAGTACCCCCTCGCGGCTGAAAGCATACGCCTTCTGGTGCCAGCAGATAGCTTCTGTTCGCCCCCTAAAGTAACGTTCATCCAGTCTCTGACTTTGTGGTTCGTCGCATCATGTGCATACTTGAACCTCTCCGAGAACAGCTTGATGTCTCTGCGCTGCATGTCTGTGGTCTTAGGTGCGACGTCTCTGCTGGCTAGGTATTCTTCGATGTGTTCTCGCAATAGTAGGCTTGATCCGTGAACAATACTGACCGCATCAGCTAGTGCTCCATCGTTGGTTACGAACTCACCACGGTCTTCATCCCAACTCCGAGTGTAGGCTATGTCTTCATGGATCATCTGAATGACCTCATCAGAGGTGCCTTGCCCCTTAAGCCGTTGGGCGTCTTGTCTGACTTTGGTAATGGTAGCTAGGAGTTCATCATCGGTCCCGACGTCTGTACCCCTTGCTATAGCTATCTGTTTTTTCCATTCGATGATTAGGGGAAGGACTTTGACTTCAGCGACACTCAAGGACTCCGTCCCGAGTGATTTCAGAAACCTGCGTCTGCCGATAGTTGAACGTAAATCTTTTGGGATGTTCAGATGAGCGTACCACTGTCTGCGCCGTTTTTCTAAGTGTCTTGGCATATTGGGTTCCCTGTGGGTTTACCCACACGTTTAACCCACACGTTTTGGGGATTATAGCCATATTTACATGGATATAAGTTATAACAGGCCGAATGTCAGAGTATCCCTTCGTCTCCGCCACTTACTCTGCCTTTGATTTTATCGTTTTAATTCAGAGGCTTGTGGCGACCTTAAAATTGACAACCACCCACGTTTACCACCCACGCCAGTTGCAAAAACATCTTCCCGTAGTGACATCGTAACCACCAGCCACCGCTCATCGAATCCTCTCATGAAAGCCGTAGGCGCAGATAGCTTTGTGTTCATGGGGTGCGCATAAGACGTCAGAATGACGTAGACCTTCGCAAGTAAGGCCAAGATTATGACTGCGAGAAGCACTTGGTCAGCAGGGTGGGTCGTCTCTGTCTCGGCCAACAGCTATTAGAACCAACCACATGACTTCAATTCTCGTAGATTAAGGCGTCTTCAGGCCAAAATTCAAATCATGAAAAGTGATCTTGCAAAAATATATACTAAAGTATTGATTAACTATACTAGTGGATATAGCTTCTCATCGGTCGATGGCTGCAACCATGCCTCAGCGTAACAGAACGATCTCTAATCAATTTTATTGGATAGTTTCTATGAAATATACCACAACCGCCCTGGCCCTGATCCTCGCTGCAGGGGCAGTAAATGCGCAAGACGTCACTTATCTCTCATACGGCCTCAGCTACACGTCGTATTCAGACGAAGATTTCGGAGTTTTGAACGACACCAATATCGTCGGCGAAATCGAATACCGCCTGAACCAGTTCATGTTTATGGCCGATGCGGATTTGAACCGCCTTGGTCTTGATGATGGCACAGATGCAACGTTTAACGAAATTCACTTGGGTGTTGGCTACGAAGTCGCACCAGGCGCATTGGTTTGGGCGAATTTCGGTCAGTTTGAATTTTTTGATACAACATTTAATCCCGCAGAAGTTGGTGCACAATACGATGCAGGTGCTTACGCATTAGCGCTAGCCTATCGCACGCCGGGCATTGAAGGAGAGGAATTGAGCGCTTTCGAACTGGTCGGGACATACGGTATTAATGCCAGCACCTCGGTTGGTCTTAGCGTCTTGAGAAACGATGAAGCGAATACGCAAACCGCAGCTTTGTTTGCAGACTATAGCGCCGGTGCGTTGGATGTTGGCGTCGCTTTGGGAAGCTTGGACAGCGGGGTTGGCTCTGCGCTTACGGCTTTGAACGCGGACGTGACGTATGAATTTGGCGGAAACTTTCGCGCCTTGGGTGGCCTGTCGTTCGCGAATGGTGACGGTTTAGATGCAACGGCATTGCGGATTGGCGCAGGCTATCAGGTTGCCGAAAACACTTGGCTTGACGCAAGCTATCAAACGTTCAGCTTGGATGACTTCAGCTTGGATGACGACGTTACGTTTGACGGCATCGGCGTGATGCTCAAATTTGAAATGGGTGATCGTACATTGATCACACGGCGTGCAAGTGCTGCACGGTCTGACATCTTTGATGGTCTTGGCTCAAACTTTGCTCTGACTGCCGGGCTCGCTGATTACGGGTTGTTCTAAGCTTCACAAAAACCAAGAATAATTAGGCCCGTCAGATACGCTCTGGTGGGCCTTATTATGTAAGACATTTTCCCTCTGGCGAGGGCTCGCGCGACGCCCTCACCACCCACGTTTACCACCCACGCCAGCTGCAAAAACATCTTCCCGTAATGGCATCGTAACCACCAACCACATCTTATCGAATCCTCTCGTGAAAGCCGTAGGCGCAGATAGCTTTGTGTTCATGGGGTGCGCATAAGACGTCAGAATGACGTAGACCTTCGCAAGTAAGGCCAAGATTATGACTGCGAGAAGCACTTGGTCAGCAGGGTGGGTCGTCTCTGTCTCGGCCAACAGCTATTAGAACCAACCAGATGACCTGAGACGTCTCATCAATTTCAGGCTAACAGCTCCCAGCCATATAGGACCCAAGCAGCTTGCCCTCTTTATGTTTGAGGCTCATGCGGGCGGCGGGGCCGTAGTCGTTGAGGGTGCCGTCAGCAAGCTGTGGGAAGAGTGTGAGGATCTCATCCCGTGTGGCTTGATCCAAGGCTGTCCAGCCCTGTTGGCCCGGGTGGAAGCTCTCAGAACGCGCGCCCTCGGCCCAAATAATCTCGTGGCTATCAAACAGCATGTGGAAATACTCTACCTCACCCCCTTCGTCACGCAGGATGGTCTGGTCATTCAGCAGAGACTTGGCTGTGGCCAGCACTTCAAGTTCACCAAAGAGCATCTCTGCCTGCCAGCCTTGCAGGAGCATACGGTGCTGTGGGCTGACGCGTAGGTCACGGTCATTCCCGAGGGCACCCTTGCGGATCAGAATGGGGGCGAAATCTCCAGTTGCGGGCACTTTTGATGACCCAATCCATCGGATCGGCTGATAGCCACGGTCCATCGTGAGAACCAAGTCACCGGCAACAAGGTCTTCGATGCGGCGGTCCCCGCTTACCGTTGCGATCCGAGTGCCAGAGGTGAAGCAGACAGGAGCAAAGTCTGTCCAAGCTGTTGTTCCGTCGCTGCTGACTGAACTGATCGTGTATGTCGCACCGTCGACCAGCGGAGGATTGGTCATCGCCCACAATAATGAGGAACTAAAACCGCTTGACCATAAAAATTCGCCTGGATTGTAGACGTAAGGTAAGTTGTGCACTTCCCCTGTTGCCGTGTTGGTAAAAGAATACAGGGCACCAGTCATCAAACTCCCTGCTGATGGAAACCCCAGAACGTCATTTTGGCCTATTTGGTTGCTGTAACCTTCAGGTGGGGCGGGACTATTGTCTCCAAAAGTCGCATCTGGATCTTCTACTCGGAGAACCTCAATGCTACCGGCGTCAAACGTGAATGAGCCACTCTTTGGGGCAAGAAACGTGACAACTTCGTACACTGGCATGGTTCGCTCCTTGAGGAGATTATTGGCAGGTGCCAGCCTCAGGGTAAGTGGCGCAACAACTCTAAGCCACGACACCTACGCATAGGTTAAGTATCCAATTGGATGTATTTGGGCCTGTTACGCTTCCTAAACTGTTGTCTTGCAGGTCACTGTTTTCATTGGGGAAACAATGCGTGAGATGATGGCGTGAAAATCACGAATGAGGTGGCCAACACGCGGATGGCTGCTGTGTGTTCATCGTCCGACCAACACGATTTGCGGACACGTCCAAAAGAAAAAGGCCAGACCCGAAGGCCCAGCCACAAAGTTTAGATGTCCAACAGGGAATTAAAAAACATCGTATGAAGTACGGCGTTACTTTGGCGTTGGATCACATTGAGACTTCAGAGCTAAATCTTTGTCTTGGATTGCGAGGGGGAAACCCGATCCGGCCAAAATCTTTGGTGATAATCTGGGGGGACCCTACGCCTAGATCACAACCCCAGCTCTGCTTTGATGCGGTGGACACTTTGCCGAGAGATGCCCAGAGACTTGGCTATTGATGTAAGAGATGATCCTGCCTTGATCATTTTGCTGATGACATCACGGTCGATAGAAGCCTTACGGCCAGCATACTTCTCTTTGGCATCAGGTCCTGCTTTAGCTGCTGCAATACCCTCTGCCTGTCTCTTGAGGATCATCGACCTCTCGAACTGAGCAAACGACCCCATCATCTGGAGCATCAACGTAGACATAGCATCATCAGAGCCAGAGAATGTGAGGTTCTCAGAGAGGAAGGTTACAGATGCACCCTTAGTGTTGATCTCTTTGATGATGTCCTCAAGCACGGTTGCGCACCTCGGTTTAGGCCGACAGCTACTCGAACCAACCAGATGACCTAAGCCACACTTTTGGCTTGCGCGGTCCTCGGTGCTGAAACTCAGACAAGCCGCGAAAAGTACAGAATATATCCCGATGAATATATATACTAGCTCAATGGAGCCATTCAGTCTCAGATTGAGTATGCTAAGTAACGATCTGCGATAAGCAGAGAATACCATAGCGTCTTGACCATACTTGCGAATGACACATTTTCGTATCACATTGATATTTATTAGGTTCGAATAGCATTGAAGCTGGAACCGAGATTGAGGGTGGTAGAGATGGCAGTTTTGTGGAGTTTTGGTGCTTTCAACCAAGATTACTTTGATTTTTATGATCTGGTAGAAAAGTTTACTAAAAATGGGTTAGAGAATGTTGATGATACCCTCAGTGCCACGATAAATGGCGAGACAGTTGAATACTACGTGAACGATAGTTTTTATACGCATTTTCTGACTGAGGGCGTAACTTACTCCACGGCGTTTATGTCTGAAGCCGATATCATCTATGACGGCGAAAATCTTAGTTCATTGGAAGGCACAATCAATATAATTGGAACAGTCTCGTTTGATCCGGAAATACCTGTATACGGCATTTCGGATATAAGTGTTGATCTTGGTAATTTGATGGATGCTGTTCTTACTCCATCATCTGTGGACGACCATTCAATAATAAGTGAGATGTTGAATGGGAACGATACGTTTAATTTGAGTGATGAAGCCGATTTATCTCGTGGACTCAACGGTTCCGATACGATGTATGGCTACGCTGGCAACGACGAGTTGTATGGCGATAACGACAGCGACAAACTATACGGCGATGAAGGGGATGACAAGCTGTATGGTGGTGACGGCAATGACAAGCTGTATGGTGGCAAGGGCGATGACAAGCTCGATGGTGGCGACAATAACGACAAGCTCTACGGCGGCAACAACGACGACGATCTGGATGGTGGCGCAGGGAAAGACAGGCTCTACGGCAATAATGGCCATGATGTTCTAAATGGCGATAAAGGCTTTGATTTTCTGAACGGCGGCAAAGGAAATGATGTTCTAAATGGCGGCAAGGGTAACGACCTTTTGCAAGGTGGCAAAGGTAAAGACGTAATGCTTGGTGGCACTGGTGAAGATACGTTTGTGTTTAAGAATACGTCTGAGAGTAAGTTTAAGCTCTCAAAGGCTGATGTCATTGAGGACTTCCAGCAAGGTCTGGATGTGATTGATCTCAGCGCCATTGATGCAAGTACAGTGCTAGTTGGGAACGATACGTTTAGCTTTAATGGCACCACAAAGTTTGGCTCAGGAGACGAAGGCGAAATCTACTTCAAGAAGTTCGATAAGGCTGGCACAGAGAACGACTACACGATGGCCTTTATTGATACCGATGGCGATACAGGTCGTGAGATGAGCATCAGGCTGACGGGTCTTTATGATCTCACAGCAGATGACTTCATCTTGTGAGCGTAACCTAAGTGTCTGCAGGCGCGTATTGGGCTGATGGAATAGGCTGAAGGGTTTTCCTTTCTCTTGGATTCCGAGGAGCAAACCCGATCAGGCCAAAATCTTTGGTGATAATCTGGGGGGACCCTAATCGCCTAGATCACAACCCTAGCTCTGCTTTGATGCGGTGGACACTTTGCCGAGAGATGCCCAGGGACTTGGCGATCGATGTAACTTTTTACGGGTTTCATCATATCGCAGTGCTGGTTATCTTGTGCCTTTATAACACCTTTTCGTGGAGTTTCTACGATGCGTCTTGCGGCTTCGATTTTAGTTGTTTTGTCGGTGCAAACCGCCAGCGCTGGGGAAAGTATCTATGATCGCTGTATTAGGGCAGCCGAAGAGAGGGACACTGCAACTGTGGCTGCCAGTGCAAATTTGATACGCGGTTCCATCGGTAGCATCTCACCTGAGAACCTTACCAAAGCGTCAGAATGTATATCCGCATCCGTCGGCTACCCAATGGTATTTGACCGAAATTCTAACAGCTTTATCCCGCTCTCGGGTCAACTGTTGGAGCAAACAGCAGAGTTACTGGACGCTAGAAATAGGCAACTTGTGGACGACGACATTAGAGCATCGTGCAAAGATTTATATTTCAGCAATAAAGTGTCAGCTATGACCAGCGCAGTCTGTGTTCAGGCGTTCCGCCAGTGGGGACACCCTCTGTTGGATTGAGAGTGGTAAACCCGATCATGCCAAAATCTTTGGTGAGAAACCGTAGGGTTCCATTCCCAGTTGTTAGCTTGCCTTTAAACAGCGGTAGTAACTGGCCTTACTGATCCCAAGCTGTTCCTGCACCTGAACTCTAGAAACACCAGCGTCTACCAAAGCCTTCACCTTATCCGCTTGCTTCATAGCCGTGGGCACGCGGCCTTTGTACTTGCCTTCTGCTTGCGCCCTTTTGATGCCCTCTACCTGACGTTCCTTCATCATCTCACGTTCAAACTGGCCAGTAAAGATTACTCATTATACCCCCAACGCCACCCTGATGGTCTCAAGCGGATTAATGGGTCCAGAGCCTAGGCGCGTAGGCTTCGCAACGCATTTTGTCCTAAACTATACTGTTGTCATGCGCTTCACACACCAATAACATTTAAGCTACATCTTCTTAACTGTGAAATGAGTGAAAATGCTTCGTTTTTATTGCGTAACTTCAATGGTGCTTCTTACTGCTACGGTGGCTCAAGCTGGGAACCTCGAAGAGGTGATCGACGTTCCACCGGTCGCGTCCATTGTGACGCCGGCTGAAGTATCGGATTGGACTGGATTCTATGCTGGCCTGCAGTTTGATGCAGTTGCAGGGAAAACTGAACGTGATTCTCTTTCTAGCTTCAAGGCTGATCTTGAAGGTAGCATCGTCAGTGGCTTCGTGGGATATCGTTGGGCTGTTGGCCGATACATCGTTGGCGCTGAACTGGATATTGCGCTGAACGGCGATGGTAGGATGATTTATACAGAAGGTGGCTTGGGTCCTGAACGGCCGTATGACATTAACTCAGCGCTCCGGTTCGGTGGTGAATTCGGTGGTGAGCTAGGTGGAGGTCTTGCGTACATGGGCCTTGGTTTCACGATGCTTGATGTAAAGCTCGACAGCGAATTTGATGATCAGGGGTACTATGTCGGCATTGGTTACGACTATTTTGTCACTGATAGCATTATGGTCGGTGTAGAGATTAACTACCACGACTTTGGTGAGCTGGATGGTGCATCTGATAGGGTCACTCCGATTACCTTGGGCATGAGTGCCGCGTATAAGTTCTGAAAACGGAATGACCCTCACAGCTATCCGTCGCGCAGGTTGCGAGCAAAATCTTGCCGGAATTCGTCCGTCCGTTTCAGTCCCATAGTCAATCCCCTTTGTTGCAGTAAATGCTATTAAAGGAGCGGCATCAAACCGCGACAGGTCCAAAGTGGTCATGTCAGATTAACTTTGCTTGAGCGGTGCAGGGCGGTTGCGTAGCCTTTGCCTATGACCAAACCTGCCTCTTTCAAGTATTTCAAAACCAGTCCGGAGATCATCCGCCTGGCGGTGATGCTGTACATCCGATTTCCGCTTTCGCTTCGTAATGTCGAAGATCTCCTTCATGAACGAGGTATCGATGTCAGCCATGAAACCGTCCGCTACTGGTGGAACCGTTTTGGTCCGATGTTTGCCTCCGAGATCCGCAGAAGGCGTGTTCAGCAACTCCGAGCCTTTTCAAAATGGAAGTGGCACGTAGACGAAGTATTCGTGAAGGTGAATGGCAAGCGGCATTATCTTTGGCGTGCCGTCGATCATGAGGGCGAAGTGCTCGAAGCAGTCGTAACGAAGCGCAGAAACAAAGCTGCAGCACTGAAATTCCTCAAGAAATTGATGAAGCGGCACGGCAAAGCTGAAGAAGTCGTCACAGATCGTTTCGCTCCCTATAAGGCTGCGCTTAGAGATTTGGGTGCTCTGGAAAAACAAAGTACGGGCAGGTGGCTCAACAACCGCGTTGAGAATTCGCACCTGCCGTTCCGACGACGAGAACGCGCCATGCAGCGTTTCAGGCGCATGCGAAGTTTGCAGAAATTCGCCGCTGTTCATTCCTCCGTCTACAACCACTTCAACCAGGAGAGATCTCTCACCAGCCGAGACACCTTCAAGCTGACACGCAGCGCTGCTCTTGCCGAGTGGCGCGAACTTGGCATGGAATAAAGGACAGCGTCACTGGCCTAGCAGAGACTGGTTCGAATTCGTCTGACAGCACCCACAGAGACACTTCAGCGACTGTCTGCACTTTTGCAAGTCTCGTACGCAGGCCATGTGGTGTGTTATTCAGGTTGTGGATGTGACCGGTGCACCCTTTGCAAAAACTAGGGTGTCTCAATCTGAAGTTTCCGCCTTCCAAGGTAAGCTGTGGAAGGGCATCACCGCTGGTCCGGTCGCTAGAAACGAGGCCCTGCGGGCGGCGAAATACCTTGGCTGGGCGATCTGGCGAAACTGGAGCGGATACCACCGACGAAGCCGTACCAAAACCAAGATGCGCTGTATGAAACTGCTGGGGCAACGCCTCATGGCGCGGGACTTTGACCGACAGGTCGCGGAGGTCCAGATCCGTATCGCCGTCATGAACGGCTACACCGCGCTTGGTATCCCTTTAACAGAAGTCGTGAGATGAATCCGTCCGGGGAAAGGGGAACCTCGGACATCAGAGGCTTTGTGCAACAGAGCCCTTCGGCACTAGAAAACGTATTCGAAGACTACGCCCACCCGATCTATCCCAATGTCCCGCTGTGACAGGGCAGCGGCGGTTGTGTTGAAGTCATAGCTGTAGAGCGGGCTGCTCGGTTTCACGCCGTGATAGCAGTGGAACTGGCGGCCGATCGCGTCGGTGCAGGGGCGATGTGTGATGGGGCCCTCGTAATGGCCGGAGAGGGAGAGGGTCACGCTCCAGCCGTCGTTAATCGAGATGCGGTGGTCCACGCTGAGCAAAAGCGATGCTGCGCGCGTAAGCTTCGGGGCCTTGAAGTCGCTGGTATATCCGATGACCACGGAAGTGTGATCGCCGAAGAGAAGCCCGACCTCGGTCTCAACCACTCTGCGAACGGGTTGGTAGAATGCCGTGCCCGAGGCCTCGGCGCGCACCCCGTAGGAGTCCGTGTAGCTGTAGCTGTAGTCGTATTCTGGCTCATTGCTGAAGCTCAGTCCAAGAAGCAGGAAAACTGGCCATTCCATGGCTTAGCCTTTAGGGGGAAGAGAGCAGGCCCATACGCCACTGAGCTTTATGGTCATTCGAGCAGCCCGATCGGGTTGAGCGCGGCATTGGCATCGACAAGACCATGGCCATAGACTGGGTCGACGCCCGGCACCCCGAGATCGTAGCCCGTCTGCAGGATAAGCCGCGTGCGTTCCTGGGCGGTCAGGGTCGGGAATTTCTGCACCGTCAGCGCGATGACACCGGCCACGCGCGGGGCGGCAAAGGACGTGCCTTGCGCGCCATCGATCACTGAATTCCCGTCGGCAACCATGAAATAGTTCATGGCCCCTGATCCGGCGGAAAAGGAATACCCTTCAAGGTCATCGGCCGCACTGTCATAAGAGCCGACCCAGATCGATCGGTCCAGATAGCTGTAGGAATTGGGATCGAGCGCCCCGAGCACCGGGCTGCAACTGGCAGCGGTATATCTGAGCGAGGCACCGGTCTCGGTGGTCTCACATCCGTCCGCGCCACCTCCGAAATAGGTCACGGCCCCCTCGTTGCCCGCGGCATAGACCAGCACGGCATTGGGGTTCTGGTCGCCGATACCCTGGTAGAAATAGGCCGTGAAAGCCCGAGTAAAATCGATCGATTCCGCATATGTCGCGTCATCGGAGAAATCGCCGGCCTGACCAAATGACCAGTTCACCACGTCAATCGTCGGGAAGGCATTGCTGCCCACGTAGTTGAATGTGGATTCCTCGGTCCATACATGGGTTGCCTCGGGCGCTACCGCCCAGGAGCTGTAGTAGCTTATGATCCCATGCGTGAAGCTTCCGTTCTC
This sequence comes from Thalassobium sp. R2A62, assembly GCF_000161835.1. GTDB lineage: Bacteria > Pseudomonadota > Alphaproteobacteria > Rhodobacterales > Rhodobacteraceae > Thalassobium. The sequence goes on along the minus strand of NZ_GG697169.2, from coordinate 1,459,405 downwards.
GAAGCCCTGCGCATTGGGGCCGAATTCGTCGATGATATTCACCTCCGCGCCAAGCCCGGTCCATCCTGCCGCATGGGCCTGTGCCAGCCCGCGCACATTGATGTTGCCGTGCGACAGGTCGATGTTGTGGCCAACGGCATTGTCTGTCGCGAAAGTCATCAAGGAACTGGCCCTGTCTGCCAGCAGGGCAGGGATATCGGTGCTGGATGGTGCGCCCTGGTTGTAATCGGCAGTGGCCCCGTTGCCGGTGATGATCGGATTGCCGCTGGCCGACAGGATCTCGTTCACGATGGTCGTCTCTGAGCTGCCCTGGACGACGGACCAGGTGATTGCCCCGGTGGACGGATCATAGGTGATGGAGAGTGAGTTGGTGGAATAGCGGTAGAGACCGTCCCCGCCGCGCAGCAGAACGATCTGAAGGTCGATTGCCGAGGGCAGGGAAAAGCCGCTCGACCTTGTGCTAACCGTGATTGTGGAGCGATCCGCCGATATTGCCGTGACGGTAAACGTCTGTCCGGCATGAGTGAAGGTATCGCCGACCACAAGCTCACCATTCACACCGCCGCCCGCGATCGTGCCGTTGCCATTGCAGGCGGACAAAACGCAAAGCGCCGCGATCATTAGACAAGCTAGACGAAAATTCGATGCCGTCTTTTTCTTTTCGCTCATGTCGACCTGCCATAAGACATTGTAAAATATATGTTTAATTTTATATTTAGTCTTGGGCTCCAAAGGGAATTTCTCAACGAACATTCCCCAAGTGGCCTGCCTACTGATTTGAAGATCGCCTAAATCCGACCTCTTGCCAAGCGTTTTTCGCCCCGACCGGCATCTGCAGTCGCGCAGGCAGCTGGAACCGGGTGGATCGTGGAATAGCCGCCTGAAAGTGGTCCACCCACTGGGATAGGAATATCCCGATTTCAGGAGGACCAGAGAATGGCTGGAAACGAGAGAAACCGGAAGATATTGTAACGAAGCTGCGGTAGATCGAGGTGCTGCACGGCCAAGGCGTGCCCATCGCGGATGCAGTTCGGCAAGTTGGCACGACACAACAGGCCTTTTATCGCTGGCGCAAATTATATGGCGGAATGGGTCGGGCGCAGTTGAAGCGTCTCAAAAAGCTGGAGAAAGAGAACCAGCATCTTAGGCGCGCTGTTTCTGACCTGACGCTGGACAAGTTGATCCTGACCGAGGCTGCAAGGGGAAACCACTGAGCCCTTCGCGTCGCCGTCGGTGCATCGATCATGTGCGGCAGACGCTTGGCGTATCTGAGCGCCGCGCCTGCCGCACATTGGGACAGTATCGCTCCACTCAACGCAAGGTTCCAACAGGCCGATCTGATGAAGAACTGCTGACTGAAGATATTATCGAGCTTGCCCGCAAGTATGGGCGCTACGGATATCGCATGGTCACGGGGCTGCTCAACAACTCGGGCTAGTATGTAAACCACAAGCGGGTTGAGCGCATCTGGCGACGTGAGGGGCTGATGGTCCCGCAGAAACAGGCAAAGAAGGGCCGCCTCTGGCTGAATGATGGCTCGTACGTCCGGCTGCAGCCTGAACGTCCGAACCATGTCTAGTCTCACGACTTCGTCCAGGACCGCACCCACGATGGTCGCGCTTGTCGCACGCTCAATATGATTGATGAGTATACCAAGGCGGCACTGATGATCCGTGTCGATCACAAGCTCAATTCCATCGACGTGGTGGACGCACTGACAGACTTGTTCATCCTGCGCGGACTGCCTGAGTTCATAAGGCCTGACAACGGTCCCGAGTTTATTGCCCAGAAGGTCAGGGACTGGATCGGAGCAGTTGGTGCGAAGACTGCATACATCGAGCCGGGATCACCCTGGGAGAACGGTTGTTGTGAGAGCTTCAACGCCAGATTTCGCGATAAGCTGCTCAACGGTGCGCTATTCTACACGCTCCGGGAGGCCCAAATCATCATTGAAAGATGGAGGAACCATTACAACACCAAGCGACCACACAGTGCATTGGGCTACCGCCCACCAGCGCCAGAGGCCATCATCCCAATGGACCAAAGGCCAATCATGCACTAACTTTCAATTTGGACCACTCAAGTGCGGCCGCTCAGACAAAGACACGGGTTTGGACCTCATGATGATCGAGAGCGATATTATCATCAGTGCTATGAACTATGTGCTTGATAAGGGGATTGGCTGCCTATCGATCCATGATTGCCTGATTGTACCAGAGGAAAGCGCGCAAGTTGCCATCGATGCCTTCCACAAAGCCTACAAAGACAAGGGCTTCAAGCCACCAAAGCTATCGGTCGGCTGGTGAGCTAAATCGTATTAGCAAACGGAATGAGTAATGCACTATAGGGGTTATTAAGAGAGATAGAGCTAAAGGTAGCTTACATAAGGATGCTAAAGGTCTCTCTGGTTAAGTTATAAACCTGTGTTAAGGTGTCACCGACATCTTGGGGGGATCAGAAACATGCCAAAGGGATACTTAGTGGCCAACATTAGGGTAAATGATGCTGAAAAGTTCCAAGCATTTTCTGGAATGGCAGCACCAGCTATCAAGAAATACGATGGCAAGGTTTTAGCAAGAGGCCCATCAGCCGATAGACACGAAGGTGAACTTAGTGGCACGGTTATGATGATTGAGTTTGAGAGTAAGCAAGCTGCTGAAAAGTTCTACTTCAGTGCCGAATATCAGGCTGCAAAAGCTGTCCGTGACACATGCTCGGACACTGACCTAATGATCATTGAGGGTGCTGATTAGTTCAGTCTGTCTTCTTCCGGAATGAATAATCCCTCATAGTAATACACCATAATAAGTAAGTTACATGAGGTTGCTTTAGGTCTCTGTGGTTATCCTCTGATATGGCTATTCAGGATTATGACCAATAGGTTGACAACCATTCAGGGATAGCTCTCTAGGCTGAAATTCCTATGTTGGCATCTGTATCAGCATGGGTAGTTTGGTAGGGGTCGCCCTCTCTTGTTCCTAGTTAGTACTGTAGCATCTAAATTTGAGTGCTTGAAACGCATTGACCAAATCATCTTGCCCACGTTAGCCGCGCGAGAAGAATTCAATACCAGAATGAGAAACATAATGTCTAAACGGTCAGTACTTGCATCGCTGTGTGCTGCGACGGTGATTTTGCATGCTTTTTATGCCATAAACTATCCGGCGGACTCATTAAGACAGGCGGCATGGTCGCTAGTCATTTTCATGTTGATCATGCTTGTGAGTGGCCGTGGATTGATTTGGAAAAAGCCAGATTGGAAACTGCTGCCTGTCCTGATTGTTGCGATGGCTCTAGTTCCAATCACTGTTATTTTTAGAAATTTTGGTCGGTTTGACATACTGGCTATTATGCATCACTGGGAATTCGGATTGGGCGGTTTCACCTTGTCGACCTTTGACAAGGAAATCGCCGACGCCGGTATTATCAGCATTGTCTTCTTCCTTGGGGTCTATTGGCTTTATTGTAGTGTGCGGAGAAGGGTGGCCGCCATTCTGATACCATTGCTTGTTATCATGGCCTACAACCCAATGTCGGTTGCGGCGTTTGAGCTCATAACACGAGAAAAGGTGGAAAGTGATCTTGTTGAACGAATTGCGACCCCGCAGCTCACGCTGCCAGCGCAAAAGATTGATGTGATCATTGTTCTTCTGGAGGGGGTAGATCGCACGTTCAGGGACCAAGATGAATACGGCGATATATACGATGGCTTGCGTCAGTTGGAAGACAACGCCCTTGTTTTCACCAATGTTCGCCAAACGACAGGGACAGGCTGGTCCATGGCAGGGCTGGTGGCGTCGCAATGCGGACTTCCACTGTTGCCGGCCGGGCTGGAAAAATCCAAATTCCACGACCGGGAAGAGTTTATTTACGCGCACAATTGTTTGTCCGATGTGCTTGCAGCTGAAGATTATGTGAACACATTTGTCGTCGGAGCCGACACAACATTCGCAGGATTAAACCATTTCCTTCGGACACATCTGTACACGCGGGTGATCGAGGACTCGACGATGCGTGAAATTTTTGACGAGGAAACGCAGGCTCGGTCGACAAGCAAAAGTTGGTGGAAAAATCACAAACCGTTTTTAGACGATACTTTGGTTTTCGAAGCGGCTCTAATGGAACATGCGTCCATTATTGAGGCCGGTTCTGCGGTAGCCATGACTGTTGAAACAGTTGGGCCCCACGGATCGACAGGCGTGCTTTCTCACGATTGTACAGATGACGGACAAGCGAGACGTGAATCCGACATTAGCAAGACCGTGAAATGCACAATCTCCAGTGCGTTGACATTTCTTGAAGGGATAGAATCTCAGCGAAGTGATCGTCCGACGTTAGTTGTGTTTATGTCCGATCATCTCAACCATGATCGTCGCGGAAATGCTTTGTGGCCTGAGCAGACCCAATCCAATACTATGATCATGATGGGTTTGGGGATCGAGAACTTTCCCGCTGGTGTTCAATATGACCGCTTGGCGTCGATGGTTGATATCTATCCGACGTTGCTGCATCTTTTGGGGCTGGCAGATCGCAATGCTCGAGCTGGCTTAGGTGTTTCTTTGCTTGGCGATCATCCAACGCTTGTTGAAGAAAAGGACATGGAACGACTCGATCTAGAACTATCGACCAATTACGATCTTCGATCGGTAATCTGGAATAGAAATGGAGTGGGTAACGCCAACCACACCAATCCGTAGGTGTCGAATTATCAATGAAAATTCAGGGCCTAAAATCTAAAAGCGTTCCCGTAGAAGTCTCCGTAAAACCACTGAAACTACCTGACCAAACGTCAAAAACTGACGTTAGCGATGTTTCCAAACGATATGAGGTGGCAGCCAGCACGATTTCGGATCGGCGGCGCATTGAACGCATGGGCAAGCTGGTTTTATCCAATTTGGATGATATGGATTTCGTACCTGTCCAGATTGAAGCCGCGAAGCCGCCTGCCGTGGTCCCGATGCCAACCACCCATTCACGGATATGTGGGGGCGGCGCACCGCTTACGTTTACACTCGACACGCCCTTCTAGGCTCCCCCCGCAGAGAAACCCCAGCTGAGATTTTTCCCTTTAGTAGCTACTGATCTTTTAGCGCAGAATTGATCCTGATCGACACTAGGGGGGTCTTAGCCATCAGGGGAGCAATTCCTTCATTTGAGGGATTTCCACTTTGGCTCTCTGGTAGCTGTGGGAACCATTCCATCATTTGATGGATTGCTTTTGCTCTCTAGTATCCCCCATTCCGACATTTGTCGGGTCGATACTTTGGACTGTCACATCAGGGTATAGTCCAGCGTTACAAATTCACCCCCTCAAAAACCTGCAATAAATCGTAACATAAGGGTTGTATCAGGTCTTATGCGTCACTATCTCAATGTTACAGATGCTAATGTGACGTATAGGGATGACCAAGATGACTAAGATCGGCTACCAGCGAGTATCAACCACAGACCAGAACACTGATCGCCAAGAGTTGGATGTGGATCGTATCTTTGAGGACAAAGCCTCTGGTAAGGATGCTGATCGCCCAGCGCTTAAAGAGATGTTGGCTTACATCCGTGGTGGTGATGAAGTTGTGGTATTCAGCATTGATCGTCTGGCCCGTAATCTGAGAGACCTTGAGGACATCATCAAAGAGATCAACGCTAAGGATGCATCTGTCACCTTCCTCTCAGAGCAACTTACTTTCTCTGGCTCTGATGATGCTATGTCTACGTTGATGCTACAGATGATGGGAAGTTTTGCTCAATTCGAACGCTCGATGATCCTCAAGAGACAGGCAGAGGGGATCGCTGTTGCAAAGGCTAAGGGTGCTTACAAAGGCCGCAAGGCTTCTATCGATCGTGATGTCATCAGCAAAATGATCAAGGCAGGATCGTCTCTTACATCGATCGCCAAGTCCCTGGGCATCTCTAGGCAAAGTGTCCACCGCATCAAAGCAGAGCTGGGGTTGTGATCATGGCTATAGGGTCCCCTCAGGTTCTGAGCATAGGATCGGACTGGATCGGGTTTGCTCCTCGGAATCCAAGACAAAGATTTAGCTCTGAAGCCTCAATGTGATCCAACGCCAAAGTAATGCCGTTTTTTATATAATGTTTTTTAATTCCCTGTTGGACATCTAAACTTTTTGGCTGGGCCTTCGGGTCTGGCCTTTTTCTTTTGGACGTGTCCGCAAATCGTGTTGGTCGGACGATGAACACACAGCAGCCATCCGCGTGTTGGCCACCTCATTCGTGATTTTCACGCCATCATCTCACGCATTGTTTCCCCAATGAAAACAGTGACCTGCAAGACAACAGTTTAGGAAGCGTAACAGGCCCAATTATATACTTTTGGGTGCTTAACCTAATCAAAGGAGACGTCGCTTAGGGCGGGAGTGCTGTTTTATTCTCTGACCAAGAGCAAAAAGCACAAGCAAGTGTAAGCCAAATCTAATCTGAAAGTGGAAAATCAATGAGAACAGGCACGTTTTTACTTTTGGACGGTAATTGGACGGGTGCTGCTGCCACCTTCAATGTAACTGGTGTAGTTACCCTAACCTCCGATGTCGGCACCGCCGTTGAGGATGGTGACTCGTTTGATGATAGCATCATAACCAAATATTTTGCCTTTAGTGCTAATTATGAATATACGATGAACGACGGCACAGTTTTTACCCCTTCCAACGCAGCAGGCAGCGCAATGATAATTGAGCTTGCTGATGGCCGCACACTGTTCTCGCTTGGAAGTTCACAATACACTTCATCAAGCGATGAAATTGCAGCAAACGGCTCGGGAGTTGCTACAGTAGCTATCCCAGCCGGGATAAATACTGGCTCAAATACTGCTCCTGATTATTATTTGGGTAGCGATCCTATCTGCTTCACCCGTGGCACCCTGATCAAGACCGATCAAGGCGAGCGTCCGATTGAAGAGCTTGCTGCTGGCGACATGGTGCTGACGATGGACCACGGGTATCAGCCCATACGCTGGATCGGGTCGTCCAAACGAGCGGCCACAGGCGATCTTGCCCCCATTTTGATCCGCAAGGGTGCTCTCGGGAATGACCGTGATCTACGCGTCAGCCCACAGCACCGTATGCTCCTGCAAGGCTGGCAGGCAGAGATGCTCTTTGGCGAACTTGAAGTGCTGGCAACAGCCAAGTCTCTGCTGAATGACCAGACAATCCTGCGTGACGAAGGGGGTGAGGTGGAGTATTTCCACATGCTGTTTGATACCCACGAGATTATCTACGCTGAAGGCTGCCCTTCTGAGAGCTTCCACCCGGGCCAACAGGGCTGGACAGCCTTGGATCAAGCCACACGGGATGAGATCCTCACGCTCTTCCCACAGCTTGCTGACGGCAACTTCAACGACTACGGCCCCGCCGCCCGCATGAGCCTCAAACATAAAGAGGGCAAGCTGCTTGGCGCGTATATGGCTGGGAGCGTTTAGCCTGAAGTTGATGAGCCGTCTCAGGCCGTCTGGTTGGTTCCAGTAGCTGTTGGCCTAAACCGAGGTGCACAACCCTACCAGCTAAGTCCTCCTCGCAGTCATAACATTGGCGCTACTGGCTAAGGCTTACGTTATCCTGACATCTTCGGCGCACCCCATGAACACAAAGCTATCTGCGCCTACGGTTCTAATGAGAGAATCCGATAAGGTGGGGCTCATTTCTGCGATGTCATTATGGGAGGGTGTTTTCGCAACTGGCGTGGGTGGTAAACGTGGGTGGTTGTCAATTTTAACGTTGCCACAAGATACTGAATGGTGCTGTCAGACGAATGCGAACCAGTCTCTACTAGGCCAGTGAGGCTGATCCTTATGCCGCGCCGAGTTGACGCCACTCGGCAAGAGCGGCGGTGCGGTTGAGCTTGAAATTGGTGCGTGAGTAGAGGTGGCGTTCCTGATTGAAATGGTTGTGAACTGAAGAATGGACGGTGGCGAATTTCTGTAAACTTCGCATGCGCCTGAACCGGAGCATGGCCCGCTCTCGTCGTCGAAATGGCAGGTGTGAATTCTCAGCGCGATTGTTTAGCCAACGGCCTGTTTCCTGTTTCGGCGCATTGCCGATGACCTTCATAGCAGCACCGTATGATCTCAGTCTGTCGGTCACAATAATCTGCGGTCGACCACACCGCTTCATTGATTTTTTTATGAATTTCAATGCTGCTTTGCGATCCCGTCGCTTTGTGACGAAGGATTCAAGCACTTCGCCCTCGTGATCCAAGGCCCGCCACAGGTAATGCGTCTCACCATTGATCTTCACGAAAACCTCGTCCAGGTGGCCACTGCCAGTTTGAATAGGCGCGCATCCGGCTTGCCCGCTTTTTGCGGATCTCGGCTGCGAACATCGGACCAAATCTGTTCCACCAGAACCGGACGGTTTCATGGCTGATCTCAATCCCACGCTCATGCAGAAGATCTTCCACGTTCCTCAGCGATAGCGGAAACCGAACATAGAGCATCACCGCCAGGCGAATGACCTCTGCGCTGGTTTTAAAATAGCGAAATGGGGAGCGTTTTGTCATCCCACGAGGCTAGGTCACCGCTCTGCCCGCCTCAAGCTAGTTTCCTCTGACAGTGCCCCGGTTTATGCCCGACGTGTGAATCAGCCATGACCGCTCAGGGCTGAAAACGGCCAATATGAGCCTCTCGCACTAACGGCAGCTTTGTGCCGTTCGTGTCGGTCAAAACATGCTAGTTTGGCCGGAACGCGGCGATGCCGCGAAGGGCAAGAATGAGCCCACGCTCACCGATGCTGCGACGGCGACGAGTGTCCGCTTTTCCTCAAACTGCGAACTGGTTTACGCAGTGATGCTCGATAGTAACTGGTTGGTCATCGAGGTCGCGTTGGCCCATGGGTAATCAGCAACGGTGTTCATACAGAGAGCAATGCCGATCAATCCAGATATGAGTGTGTCAGAGCTCACTTTGACGTCATGTCCTTCCGGATGAACCTCTCTGATCAAACCCGAAAACACCCGGAAGTGGGCCAAGGTGTCTTCGTCCATAACGAACTTACCGACATCCGCCCGCGTCACGTCGTTGGACATAAATACAAGTCGAAAATGATCGGGGTGGTCAATCCAATAGGCGAGAAAGGTTTGTGCAGCTGATTGCAGCCGTTCTCTTGCTCCAACGACCGAATTCAGCGTTGTCTCGATTTCATTTGACATCTCCGCAAGGACGTCTGCCCATAGGTATCGTAGAATATCGGTCTTGCCCTCAAAATGAGCATAGATTGTCATCGGCGCGCATCCGACCTCGTTGGCCAGACGGCGCATGGAAACCGCTCCGAAGCCTTCCGCCCGATAGATCTCAAGTGCGTGCTTCCCGATCTTTGATTGGAACTCCAGAATTTCAGACTCACTGCGGGGTGGCCTGCCAGCGGTTCTAGCCATGGTTAGGCCCTTTCAAATTTACTTTAGTACGCGTCCCAAATAATCCTTGCTTTGTCAAGATCGCATTATTATAGAACGCGTGCCATTTAATAAATGCCTACAGGGCTTACATTCTGGAGAAGTAAGATGAATAAGGTAAACCTGCTGAACTCGGTTGTTGTGATCGTTGGCGCTGGGATCGTTTTTCTGGGATTGAATATCGGCCTAGGAGGGATAAAGACACTGGGATGGCAATCGACGCGTGATTTCGTTTCGATCACGGATGCTGCAACATTCAATGCCCAAGACAGCCACATACGGTTCATTGGTGGAGTCTGGTTTGGCGTCGGTGCTTTATTCATGATTGGCGGCTTTGCAATGCGCAGTTTTCGCTCAATCCTGATTGCTCTGTCGGCCGTGATCGCGATCGCGGGTCTGTTTCGACTGAGCGGCATGAACACTGAGGTAATACTTAGCGCTGCGATTGCTCCATCACTGGCATTTGAGCTGGTTGGTTTTCCGCTGCTCGCGTGGTGGCTGATAGCGTCTGGAAAGGGCGATAAATAAGTCATCCAGGCCAATAATCAAGATTGCGGACGTTTACTCGATTAACCTAGAGGTCAGCTATGTCCGCATAGCGGCCGTCCATCCACGCGAAATGCTGCATTTTCCCGCCAATGTCCGCCTCGGGGAAGCTGCACTGCGGCGTCGAAAGCTTGCGTGAACGGCAGGTAAGGGCCGGAAGCGGTCATAGCGGCGATTGCGTCCAAGGTCCGTTTTGTCCCGCATAGCAGTCATCGAGCGTAGCAAAATGCTGCGCACCTGCTCGAATTTCCGCTTCGGGGAAGTTGCGCCACAGCATCGAGAGCTTGCGTGAACGGCAGCTTTGGGCCGGAAGCGCCAATTTGCCGGATCAGTGCGAAGGTTCACAATATCCCGCATAGCTGACTGTGTTGCGCCTCCTGCGAACCGCCCCAACGTCTTTGTGCGATACTTCAAAGCCGTGCAGAATCTGAACCGCCCCTTGTTTGCCGGAGACCCAGAAGTAAGGATACTGGGTTATGAAAAAAAACAAATGTGGAAACAGATATTCGCCAGAGGTACGCGAACGTGCTGTACGGATGGTGTTTGAGCATCAGGGCGAATTTGACAGTCAGTCTGCTGCGATCAAATCGATCGCGCCTAAGATTGGTTGTGGGCCTGATACGCTTCGGGCGTGGGTTCGACGAGCTGAGACGGACAGCGGTCGACGTGATGGTGTGACGACGGCTGAACGTGACCGGATCAAAGCCCTGGAGCGCGAGAACCGCCAGCTTCGGCAAGCCAATGAGATACTGAAGAAAGCATCAGCGTATTTTGCTCAGGCGGAGCTCGACCGCCCGTTTCGGAAGTGATCAGCTTTATCAAAGAGCATCGTGATGTCTGCGGGGTCGAGCCGATTTGTCGTGTTTTGCAGATTGCCCCTTCGACGTTCTACGCGCATCTGGCCGTCGAGGATGATCCAGACAAAGCGTCGGATCGCGCCAAACGTGATGCTGAATTGCGCGCTGAGATGAAGCGGATTTGGGACGATAACCAGTCTGTCTATGGTGCCCGTAAACTGTGGCATGCCATGCGCCGCGAAGGCTATGATTTGGCGCACTGTACGGTTGAGCGGCTCATGCGTGACATCGGTATCGAAGGTGTCCGTCGCGGCAAGAAGGTCAAAACGACTTGGGCAGACAAGGCTTTGCCGTGCCCGATGGACCGAGTGAACAGGCAGTTCCGCGCAACAATGCCCAACCAACTCTGGGTGTCAGATTTTACCTACGTCTCGACCTGGCAAGGGTTTGTCTATGTGGCATTCGTCATCGATACCTTCGCCAACAAGATCGTCGGTTGGAGGGCCTCCAGATCGCAGCAGACACAGTTTGTCTTGGACGCGCTTGAACAGGCCCTTTACGAAAGATGGCCTTCAGAGAGCCTGATCCATCACAGCGATCGGGGCAGCCAGTATCTGTCGATCAAATATACCGAACGCCTCGCTGATGCGGGCTTGGAGCCGTCTGTTGGAACAGTCGGTGACAGCTATGATAACGCGCTGGCCGAGACGATGTTTGGCCTGTTCAAAGCCGAAGTCATCCACAGATTGGAGCCATGGAAATCCGCTGACGCGGTCGAGTGGGAAACGCTCAATTGGGTCGACTGGTTCAACAATCGCCGACTGCTCGAACCCATCGGATACATCACACCAACTGAGGCAGAGGAGGCCTTCTATGCAAACATGAACACACTCGATAAAGTCGCTTGAGAAGAACTAAACAGTCTCCGGTAAAACCGGGGCGGTTCAGCAGCCTTCAGTGCTGCAATCTGACCATCATTTGTCTGTGTATCCGTGCTGACCTGTGCGTACCCAATCTTCAATGGCATCTCCTTCTCGAAACTCATCAGAGTTTTACTGGGGACCTGATCAGGATTCGATAGGGGGTACATCAATTTTGCGGACATCACGATCCAGCTTGACTAAGGTGCTTTACGCAGACCCCCTCGAACCCGAACGAAGGAAATCCGCTATGATCAGCAATCCAATTTTGTCAGGCTTTCGCGCCGACCCCTCCATCTGCCGAGTGGGATCGGATTATTACATCGCGGTGTCGACATTCGAATGGTACCCGGGCGTCGAAATCCACCATTCTACCGACCTTGTGAACTGGCGTCTGGTCGTCCGCCCGCTGAACCGTGCTGCACTCTTGGACATGCGTGGCAATCCGGACAGCTGTGGGATTTGGGCACCGTGTCTGTCGTACGCTGATGGCAAATTCTGGCTGGTGTATACGGATGTCAAACGGCTGGATGGGGACTTCAAGGACGCCCACAACTACATCACGGCCTGCGAAACAATTGACGGCGACTGGTGCGACCCGTGGTATATCAATTCGTCCGGGTTCGATCCCTCCTTGTTTCATGATGACGATGGGCGCAAATGGTTCGTCAACATGCAGTGGAACCACCGAGGCGCGGGCACGGGTGTGAATCCGGCCCATGATAGCTTCGACGGGATTTTGCTGCAGGAATGGTCGCCCGAAGCAGGCCTGACCGGCCCAATCACCAATATTTACGCAGGAACTGATCGCGGACTAACCGAAGCCCCGCACCTTTTTAAACGGGGCGGATATTACTACCTGACAACCGCCGAGGGCGGTACAGGCTATGAACACGCCGTCACCCTGTCACGGTCCCGCGACATCTCCGGACCTTACGAAGACCACCCCGATAAACACGTCATCACAACTAAACACGCGCCCGATCATCCCATTCAACGAACGGGCCACGGGCAAATGGTCGAAACTCCTGAGGGCGAAGTGTATCACACCTTCCTGATGGGCCGCCCGATGACTGGTTTAGACGGCACCGGTCAATACTGCCCGATGGGTCGCGAAACGGGGATCGAAAAATGCGTTTGGCGCGACGGTTGGCTTTACCTTGAACACGGCGACCAGACCCCGCGTGTAAGGGTGCCTGCCCCGAAAGGTATCACCACCACGCCAAATGCGCTGCAAGCCATACGCCACGATTTCGCCGACGGCACCCTTCCGCCCGAATTCCAGTGGCTGCGCACGCCAGACCCTGAGCGACTGTTTCGCGTTGAACCCGGTGCCGTCATCCTGATGGGCCGCGAAAGCTGGGGGTCATGGTTTGAACAATCGCTGCTCGCGCGGCGGCAGGAACACCATACTTACATCGCCGACACACAGGTCGAATTTGATCCTGATACCTACCAACAGGCGGCGGGTCTGCTCACCTATTACAACCGGGGTAAGTTCCATGGTCTGACCCTGACCTATGAGGGCGGCAAACGCGCCTTGCGCGTTGTGTCCTGCGCGGGCGATTGGTCCGATGGGGCACTGTCTTGGATGCCCGACATCATCCCCGTCGCTGACAGACCGGTCGAAATGCGGGTCGATGTTGATCACGCGGCGCAACAGTTCCTGTGGCGGCAAGGTGGCGACTGGCAGCCCATTGGCGCACCACTTGACGCGTCGATCATCTCCGACGAGGGGGGACGGGGCGAACACGCATCGTTCACGGGTGCCTTCGTGGGGATGCACTGTATGGATACATCCGGCCGCGCAAGCGAAGCCACGTTCACACGCTTCAACTACATCCCCGGGGGTGCGACGTAGGCCGCTTCAGAATCGATCACAGACCCACCAAAACAGGGCATAAGGACAACGACCATAAAGACCAGATCTTTTAGCCGAACGGGCCGTTCCGTTTCCGAAGTGGGCCTCGGGACCTAGGCGATCGGTGGCACTTGGACCGCACGCAGCCCTTGATGCGGGGACTACTTGTGAAGTGATGCTGAGTAGCAGACTTTCGAGAACTCCCCAAAAACCGCAAAGCGTTCCCGTAAAACGGTCTTGTCAGAAAGATACCGGTTGAGGCGGGCAGGGCGGCCTCGTAGCGTCTGAACATGACCAAACCTAACCCTTTCAAAGGCTTTGAAAGCGGCCGGGAAATCATTCGCCTGACGGTGATGTTGTACATTCGGTTTCCGCTATCTCTCCGCAAGTTTGAGGACCTGTTGCACGAAAGCGGCGTCGAAATCAGCCATGAAACGGTGCGGTACTGGTGGAATAGATTTGGCCCAATGTTCGCCGCTGAAATCCGCTGGAAACGTGTCCAACAGATGCGGTCGTATTCAAACTGGCAATCGCATTTGGACGATATTTTTGTGAAGATCAATGGCGAGCAGCATTACCTTTGACAGGCAGATGTGATCCCTCGACCAGCCTGATGATCTCTAGCTTTTCTGATGCAGGATATCTCATTCTGGGTCGCCCCCATCCCCGAGCATGCTTTTTTTGAGAAGACGCAGTTCAAGCGTCTGTTCCGCGACAACTTCCTTGAGATCCTTCGCTTCACGCCGCAGTTCCCTTACTTCATCACTGTTTGCGGCGCGCGCGGTGTCCCCAGCCAGACGCTTCTTCCCAGCTTCCATGAAGTCCTTCGACCACTTGTAGTAGATGCCCTGCGATATGCCCTCACGACGGCAGAGCTCAGCAATGCTGTCCTAGCCACGCGCAAGCATTATTCCAGCAAATTTACGCGAAGAATTGGTCGCCCGTGTGCGGCGCTATGTTACGAACCAAGATACCCGCGGTTTAATCCCATCGAAGGTCGAAGTTGGTAGCATCGGTGGCAACGGCGAGCGCAGGGCGCGGCAAGCGAACCCATACGGTCTCAGTTTTTCCTCAATACGAATAGCGGCGGATTTACAGGTTAAGGAATTGCTGATCTGCGTTGGCATTCTGAATGAAAGATCTCGCACATTTAACCAAACCTGACATTCGCTGCGTTACAACATTTGTAGACTTCGGGCTCACTGCCGTCGTTAGATCGTTTGCAGCATCCTTGGATTTGACCTCTGGTTGAAGGGCTGCTTTCGCCAGAAGGCCCTGTAGCCTTAAGACGTCAGGTTAACGTAAGCCTTAGCCATTAGCGCCAATATTATGACTGCAAGATGCACTTGGCTGGGACGGTTGTCATCTTGGTTTGGGCCAACAGCTACTAGAACCAATCAGATGACCTAAGCGGCATTCTTGGATTTTGAGGTGATGGCAAACTCTTCTTCAATGGCTCGCAGCTCGCGCTGTAGTTCTGATTCATCAGAAGAGGATATCCCAATGTGTTCCGGTTCCTTTTGCCCGTCAGAAAATATGTTTGAATTCTCACCATCGTCACAGTTGAAATATGCCGTTATTTCAGCAAGTGCTAGTTTAGCCACTCTGTGAGATCTATGTTTCTCAGGCGCTGATGGTGAGACGCGCAAAGTGACAGTTCGCTTATGAATTATGGGTTCGCCACCGTCATTAAAAGTTACCTTTGCGATAGCGATAGCTTTCACATTGCCATTTACGTCCGACACCACTTCTGTTGAAAGAATGTTCACGTGCATTTTCAACCCCAAACTCTGGTAACAATGTTCATCTAACTTTAATCTCCTAAAGCGGCTTTCTCTTTTTAGCATCAATACAATATATCGTATTGACTTCTTACGATTGTGGCGTATCTGGTGTGCAAGTCAACGCCGATGATTCGTTAATCTATGACTCCTACGCATAGGTTAAGTATCCAATTGGATGTATTTGGGCCTGTTACGCTTCCTAAACTGTTGTCTTGCAGGTCACTGTTTTCATTGGGGAAACAATGCGTGAGATGATGGCGTGAAAATCACGAATGAGGTGGCCAACACGCGGATGGCTGCTGTGTGTTCATCGTCCGACCAACACGATTTGCGGACACGTCCAAAAGAAAAAGGCCAGACCCGAAGGCCCAGCCAAAAAGTTTAGATGTCCAACAGGGAATTAAAAAACATTATATAAAAAACGGCATTACTTTGGCGTTGGATCACATTGAGGCTTCAGAGCTAAATCTTTGTCTTGGATTCCGAGGAGCAAACCCGATCCAGTCCGATCCTATGCTCAGAACCTGAGGGGACCCTATAGCCATGATCACAACCCCAGCTCTGCTTTGATGCGGTGGACACTTTGCCTAGAGATGCCCAGGGACTTGGCGATCGATGTAAGAGACGATCCTGCCTTGATCATTTTGCTGATGACATCACGGTCGATAGAAGCCTTACGGCCAGCATACTTCTCTTTGGCATCAGGTCCTGCTTTAGCTGCTGCAATACCCTCTGCCTGTCTCTTGAGGATCATCGACCTCTCGAACTGAGCAAACGACCCCATCATCTGTAGCATCAACGTAGACATAGCATCATCAGAGCCAGAGAAAGTAAGTTGCTCTGAGAGGAAGGTGACACTAGCACCCTTAAAGAACCGTTAAGTGCGCGTGCGCGTGAAGATGCACGTCAGACGGAGCTGATCCAGCAGGCATGGACCGATAGCGGTAAGGTCTATGGATATCGCAAATTTGCAGACGACCTGCGCGATGCTGGCGAGACCTGTTCAGAGAACCGTGTGGCACGTTTGGCCAGCTTGGCTGGCATTGCAGCGCAGATCGGATACAAACGTCGACCTGGTCGATATGGCGGCAAGCCTGCAGTCGTCGCTGACAACACACTGGATCGACAGTTCGAGGTGGATGCGCCTGATTGCGTATGGGTGACCGATATCACGTACATCAGGACCCATGAAGGCTGGTCGTACCTCGCTGTGGTCATCGACCTTTTCTCACGGCGTGTCGTTGGGTGGTCGATGCAGTCTCACATGACAACCGACCTAGCCCTACAAGCATTGCTGAGCGCCGTTTGGCGACGCAAACCAAAGCATAGGGTCTTGATCCATTCTGACCAAGGTTCCCAATTCACTGGCAAAGTGTGGCAATCTTTTCTCAGCAAACACAATCTGGATGCCAGCATGAGTAGGCGCGGGAATTGTCATGATAACGCAGTCGCCGAGAGCTTCTTTCACTTGCTGAAACGGGAACGCATCAGGCGGCGGACGTACACCACGCGCGACACAGCAAGGCAGGACGTGTTCGATTACATCGAGATGTTTTACAACCCGACTCGCAAGCACACCAACAACGGCATGCTGTCGCCAGTTGACTATGAAACAGAACAAAGGAAAATGAACGAGGCAGGCGTATAGGAAACTAGGGGCACCTCAGACCCCTTATGAAGCGCTTCGAGAAAAGCTATAGTCAGACCTGAAGTGTCCCGTCAGTAACCGCACCTTATAAGTTCTGCCAATGCAAGCCTTGGCACCTTGATCCAATGTACGTGGTCAGCGCTCGCTTGACAGTCTGCTATGCAAAACAGGAGCTCGAGTTACTGGAGTGTATGAGCGTTAATGAGTGATTTTATCTCAATTGGCTGCTCAAGTTAAAGTTCGGACTCAAATATGTAAAAAATTTCAGACCAGATTGACATGGATACACGGAATTTATCCACCTTGAGGTCTGAAATAAGCTGTCTACCAATAGTTCGCTCGATACTTGTTCTCTTCCAGAAAGTGTATAGCGCACAATTTTAGAACCGGCACTATAGTTGTCTACTGCAAAAGTTGCGTATATTTCTGCGCCAGTGCTGGTTGGAACAACAATAGTGTCCATCAGTAGGTCATTCGCGCCAATCGCTGGGCTTGTAACTTGAGAGGTGTTTGTGCTTTCAAAAATACCACCAAATAACCCCTGTTCAGAACCCCAAGTGATTTGGACACCAAAATTTCCAGACACGGGGTCGTATGACTCAGAGATCAGATCATGGTAACCATCACGGTCAATATCAGACGCATTGAGGGTTACCCAAGAATTGCTAATTGAAGTCCCGGCACGTGGTTGGCGAGTTTTAGAAAAGCTGCCATTGCCATCATTGCGATAAGCAAAGATTTGCCTCCCATCGCGCGCTCCAACCGACCCAAAAACGATGTCCAAATCTTTGTCGTTATCAAAGTCTATCAGAGTTCCAGAGTGAATACGTAGTTCTTCGCGTGTGACCAACTGTTGCCAGCGGTAAGATGTTCCATCACTCAGCAATACCAGAACCTTACCGTCGTGCAGGGATCCGTCATGTTCGCCGTAATCGAAGAAAACGAGATCAGTAATTCCATCACTGTTCAGATCCCCTTGTGAGACTTTTCGAATTTCCTTCGTAAATGGCTGACTATTTAAAAATGAAATACCTTCTATGGGGTGGTTCATTTCTGAGGCGTCGTTAGAAAAAAACTTTATGTTTTCTGCTTCATGCCTTTGGCTCGTGTAGGATATCATAATCGCTGATGCATCCAGGTCTCCGTCGCCAAATAAATCTACGATTAGATCCAAACCAATGTTGCTGTATCGCTGCACTGGCTCCTTGGGGAGTGAGCGGATTCCACGCCAAAGCCGTGAAGCATCGCCGTTCTGTAACGCTTCACACATTGATTTGAAGCGGAGGTCTGTTGACGTAAGGATATTTTGACGAGCAGCGGCTGACTGTTCAGTGTCATTTGAACCTTCATTTGGGGTGCCACTACTGGTTTCTGACACCTCGTTTCCAAATGTACTTGTGCCTACGCACCCAGAGACTGCAAAAACAAAGAATGCTGAAAATAATAGATTAAGTTTTGACATGCCTGCTCCAAATCTGCGGACGACTTACGCAGGTGTTGAGTGATTGTGAAAGTAGATTTACTTCTTCTTGATAGAGAGTGCCGTCCCGCTGTAAATCTCGATCATTCAAAAAACCCGCTATTGCTCGCTCTGTTCGTCAACCGAATACTTGAATAGCAGTTTCAAAACCATAGCAAAAAAGAACGGGGTGATTACCCCTTCGCCTCCACCACTGCGCCTTATTTTTAGATCATGTTTCAAAGGGTTGTGCCGTATTTGAGGGTTCCGTCCCCCATTTGATCACCCAATGTGCAGCGAGGCAGTTTCGAATTGGTTGGGTGCCCAAGGCGTCCTGCGCAAACCTTACTAAGGGCCGCCTTTGGTGGGCTCGCCGGACTTGGATGCGCGAGGTTGCATTTAAAGGAACAGGTTAGCGTAAGCTGAACCGATTGCGGATTTTGGATACAGCGTCCGCGAGCAACACTAAATCTACAGCGACGGCGACAAAAGACGCGCCGCTGGCCATGTAGCGGTCAGCGACGTCAGGATCGAGTGCCATAACACCAGTGGGCATGCCCATGTCGACCAAGTCTGCGATGGCTTTGGAAATCGCCTTGTCAACGTCCGGATGGGTCATTTGACCTACCAGCCCCATGCTCGCTGACAGATCTGCGGGGCCGATAAACACCGCATCCACACCGTCCGTATTCGCAATGGCGTCAAGGTTCCGGAGCCCTTCAAGCGTTTCGATTTGCACGATGAGGCACAGTTCGCTCTCAGCCGTGTTGAAGTAATCGTCGACCTTCCCGTAGCGTGTCGCTCGGGTCATGCCCGCCATACCACGAATGCCTTTGGGACCGTAGCGCATTGCATGAACGGCGGCGACGGCTTCTTCGGCGGTTTGCACATAGGGCACCATCACGGTCTGTGCACCCATATCCAGAACGCGTTTGAACAAGGTCGGATCATTGGCCGCCACGCGTACCACTGCAGAGGTATGAGGCGTTTGCCCGATGGCTTGAAGGGCTGGCAGAACCTCAACTGTTTCAATCGCGGCGTGTTCGCAATCCACCATAACCCAGTCGAACCCCGAACCGCCCAGCAATTCGGGGACGGTATTGCCACCGATAGTGTTCCAGATTCCCAACTGCCGCTGGCCAGCTTTCAAGGCGAATTTGAACAAGTTCGTTGGGTTTTTCATTCGATGCTCTTTCTCACGTTGAAACGTGGCTGACGTCCTTATCAGGCGAATAGATATCAAGGATATTCCAGTGCCCTGTTGTGGGGGTGGGATTGTTGATCATGGGCACATCCAACACTGTCGGCTTGCCGCTAGAAATGGCGGCTTGCAGCGCGGGCAATAGGTCATCTGCTGAAGAAATGTGGATGCCTTCGGCGCCGTAGGCCCGTGCGATCTCGGCGTAACTGGGGCCATTGGTTGGAGCGTCGGGTGTACCGGGGAAGGTCGTCCCGTAGGTCAGGCCATAATGCGCCTTTTGCAAACCGGCGATTGTGCCAAATGCGTTGTTGTTCATCACCAGCCAGATAATCCCGAGGTTCAGTTCAACAGCCGTTGCCAGCATCGATGGGTTTTGTCCAAATCCACCGTCGCCCACCAGCGACAACACCACACGATCCGGTGCTGCCAGTTTCGCGCCAATGGCTGCGGGAGGTCCGAAGCCCATCGTCGCAAAGCCGCCCGGTGTCAGGATTGAACCCGGTGTCAGGATGTCAAACTGTTGGCCGACGCCGTTTTTGTTCCACCCCACGTCCGTGGTGATAATTGCATCTTTGGGCAACGCGATGCGTGTATCCGCAAGGATACGTTCCGGCATCATCGGGAAGGCGGCCGAAGTTTGCATTTCGATGTTTGTCGCTTTGAACGCTTTGCGGAACTCCACGATCTCGGCCTTTTTTTCGCTGCGATCGAACCCGTCAGGATACATTTCACGCGCGACACGGCTTAGCATGCGCAGGGCCACTTTCGCATCGGCAACCACACCGATTTCTGTCGGGTAGTTGCGCCCGATCTCTTGCGGTTCGATGTCGATATGAATGACCTTCGTGTCGTTGCCCTTAGCCCCTATGTTGAAGGTGTAACCGGGATACCAGCTGGAACAATCCGCCTCTTTGAAGCGGGTGCCTACCGCAAAGACGACATCGGCGTTCAAGCAGGTCTGGTTGACCAATTCGGTGCCCCAAAACCCCGTCATGCCCATGACCAGCGGATGATCGTCACGCACAGCTCCCTTGCCCATCAAGCTGTGGGCAATCGGCAGGCCCAGGTGGGTGGCAAAATCCTCCATTTCTGCGCTCGCCTGCGCCAACAGGATCCCACCGCCGATATAGGCGACAGGATCCTTGGCCGCAGCCAGACCACTCACAATCTGGCGGGCCGTCTCATCATCCAAGGATGGTTTGACGAGAGACTTGGTGTTTCCAACGATGCGATCAAATGTGTCTGACGCGATGACTTCGCTGAAAATATCCATCGGAACGTTGACTAGTACTGGCCCAGGCTGACCGGACTCCGCGAGATGGAACGCTTTCTCTAGAATCTCCGCCACGAGGTCTGCGCGGTCTACGCGCCATGCGCGTTTTACAAAGGGTCGGTAGATTTCCCACTGCGCGGCGTCGGCGTGCAGGTTCACCTCCTGATGTGGATGCTTGCCGTAGTAATGCGTGGGGATATCCCCAGCGATCACAACCATCGGGATGCAATCGAGTGCTGCGTTGGCAACACCGGTGGCGCAATTTGTCAAACCCGGTGAGAGGTGGCTGAGAACGACAGAAGCGCGCCCTGTGACCCGCGCGTAGGCATCTGCCGCATGGCTCGCAATTTGTTCGTGGCGCACAGTAATAAAATCAATCGGGCTTTCGGCGAGCGCTGCCAAGACGGCGATGTTGGTGTGTCCGCACAGGCCAAAGACATGTTTAACCTCGCGTCGCCCCAAGAAATCAACGATGTGTTCTGCTACTGTCTTCGTGCTCATTGGGCGATCTCCTGTCCATAGAACTCACCGAAAAGCTCTGCCTCACTGGGGCGATCTTCGGCGATGGGCCGCGCGACCCATGTGTAATTCATCATGTGTTTCATGGTGACGTTTTCGTTGGTGATATTGCCGCCCCAGATGCCGCAACCAAGGCTTGAAGTCATCGGCATGCCGTTGGTCCATGACCCTGCATTGGCCTTGGATTGCGGCTGACGCACCATTATCCGGCTGACGGGTGCAACCCGCGCTAAAGCGTCGATGTTGTCGTCGTTATGGCTGTAAATCCCACAGGAATGGCCGATGCCGCCGGTGGCATAAATCGCGCGAACAGTGTCAAGCGCGTCGTCGAACCTCTCGAAGTGATAAAGCGCCATGACTGTTGTCAGCTTTTCTTTGCTGAACTTATGCTCAGGCCCGATCTGACCCTGGTTTTCCACCATCAGGAACTTGCGATCATCGGCGATCGTGAACCCTGCCACACCCGCAGTCTGCTGCGGTTTGCAAGCGATTGTGGGGAAGGTGCGATTGCCTTTTTCGTCCCACATCGCAGCCTCAAGCAGCGCTTTTTCTTCTGGCGAACATAAATGACCACCTTCAGCTTCAAGTGCGGCGACCATCCTGTCATAAATGGATTTTTGGATGATAATATTGCCATCCGCAGAGCAACCAGAGCCGAAATCCGACGTCTTGGAGATGCGCGTGTTTGCCGCCGCGATATCGAGGTCCGCTGTTTCGTCGATGACGATCGAGCTGTTACCTGCGCCCACACCGTAAGCCGGACGCCCCGATGAATAAGCGGCCTTGACCATCGGCTTCCCGCCTGTGGCCAGTGTCAGATCGCATTCCTCCATCAGGTGTTGGGTCATCGGTATGGACGGATGACGGATTGTTTGGAATAGGTCCGCAGGGGCACCAACGGCGAAGCAGGCTTTGCGCATCATCTCGGTCATCTCGAACGTCGTACCAGCTGTGCGCGGGTGGGGCGAAAAGATCACCGCGTTGCGCGCATTGGCAGACGATACACCTGTCACGGGTGGCGTCATCGCAGGGTTTGTCATGGGGATCAGTGAGGCGACAACACCAGCAGGTTTGGCGTATTTCGCCAAGCCCTTGGCCTCGTCCACCTCAACCACACCCGTCGAAGGCGTGCGCAACACATCGCGCAGCACCATTTGGATCTTGAAACGTTTGGCCGGACGACCTGCGCGGTCACCGATGCCGGACTCATCCACGCCCTGTTCGGCCAGACGGGTGAATGTCGCCTCATTGCCAGCGTACCACGCAATGGCTTGGCTTAGACGGTCCAGATCAACCTGTGACCAGTTTTCAATCTCGGCCATTGCCATGCGCGCGCGCGCAATCATATCCGCCACAAATTGACGTTCTTGTTCAGTAAGCTCTTTGGCCATCTGTTGTGCTTTCGTTTCTAATGATGGGATGAGCGCGCCGCTGGCTGGTTACATCACCAAAAGAGTCTTTGGCGTGCTGCAAGCAGCGTCGAGCGTGTTCTTCAAAGCCCAGTTCCGTAACACGGGACCTGTTGGGCAATTCGATTGAGTAATCTAATGGGGGCATACGTTCGATGATGCCGGCGAAATCTATACAGCCTTCGCCAGGGTAAAGGCGGGCATCTCGGGCCAGTTGGATCATCCCTTCGCGGGTGTCCGCAATGCCGGGCAGCGCGTCCGAGATATGGAGGAAATTCAGCAGATCGCTGGGGATATGAAGCAATTCCGCGAGATCAACACGGCTGAGGTGCATGTAAAGCGTATCAACAAGGATACCACCATTCGGTTGATCCGCAGCCCGCACGATGTCGAGTGCTTCGTCTAATGTGCGCAGTCGGCTAAAGCTGGGAAACTCGAGATCAACTGACAACCCGTAGACCTGGGCGATTTCGCAAGTTTCCGCATAGCAATCGACAATGAAATTGCGGTCGTCCCGCGTTGGTGTCCATGCCGACATAATCATGCGTGTCGCGCCAAGTTCGCCGCCTAGTGCGCACGCCGCCTCAAAGCTGCGAGGATCACAGTCTTCGGTGATGCGGGCGAGTTCTATATCGAGCACCTTTAGACCTGTTGTCCGAAGCGCCGTCTTGGTGGCCGACACCATCGCTTTGTCGATTGGGTTTTCGCGGAACTCTCCCGGCACATTCATCTGGATAAAACGTGGCGAAACAGCGTCATAACCGGCACGAGCGGCGATGTAGATCAATTCTGGGGCCGTCGCATTGATCAAGGTCAGGTGCGCAAGCGAATAGAGCGGATCGCCGATCTCGTCTGGCATTTCAGAATCACCTCATGATATCTGAAACAGTAATATCATATTATGTAATCGATAATATATGAGATTTTATACTTTATCATACTTTGGTAGGTAGGCGGGCGGCATCGGCCCCTTGTTGCGCCCGCCCTGTTGCATTTGCTCCCATGCGTGAGATAGGATTCCGACAGATCGGGACAGGCAAAACAGGCCTCGTGACAAGGGCGCAGGAAACCCTAGTTCGCAAAAAATCACCGCCGTGGCCCCGTCGATATTCATCGCGAGTGGTTTGCGTGTGCTCAAATTGGCCTGCACCGCTTCACCGATGTCAGCATAACGCCCTTTAACTGTGCCAGCCTTCGCCGCATCGCGGACAATGGTCATCAAACGGGGGGCACGCGGATCAATGGGTTTATGAAACCTGTGTCCGAAACCGCTGACGATTTTACCATTCTGGGCACGCCACGCATCAAGGCCAGACTGTACAGCGTCGTCAAACGCCTCTCCAAATTCGATCCGTGCATTAATGTCATAATAGAGCTCCGCGCATTGCTCGCCTGCTCCGCCATGCACATCGCCAAGCATGTTCACGCCATTTGCCATCGCATTGTTTAAACCCACGCCGCAGGTCGCCGTCATCCGAGCCGCCGCAATGGATGGTGCTTGGGGCCCGTGATCGACGCCTGCGACCAAAGCAGCCTCAAGAAGTGCAGCTTCTTCGGGCAAGGCGAGTCGCCCCGCCGTCATCAGCCAGATCATCTGCGGGAACGATACATTGCCGATGAGGTCCTCGATGGGGTGGCCGCGAAAGGCAATCTTGCCCGGTTCCATGTCGATGATCGACGTGCGCCACCAGTTGCGGATTGCGTCTGCGTCATCACTCATGCGGCACCTTTATGGGTTCGGGTTTGCGCCGCCAGCCGGATCGGCGCATTACGCGCGCCATATCCACTGTAGCGGCCCTTACGCTGGACGATTTCAAAAAAGAAACCGTCAAACATGGTTAGGCCATAAAGCTGAAAATAGGCACCGTGTTCGTCTTCGTCGTATAGAATGTTGTGAGAACGAAGCTGGGCTGTCATTGCATCACTTAGCCCAAATGTCGCTTGTGTGTCGCCGTAGTAGCTCTGTGGGACGTTCAAACGAGTGAAACACGATGCCATCAACTGCGCAGAGGTTTCAAAGATATCATCGGTCTGAAACGCAATATGCTGGACCCCAGCGCCGGGCCGGCCCGACACAAACGACCCTGCGAGGGTTTCGGAATCGCCCGCGCCATTCAGGTTGAGGCGCACTTCGCCCTCAGGACTCTCAATTGCTTGAGATCGCACGATACCAGAAGGATCGGCCACATTGACGATAGGTGACTTGGTCATCTCGAATGTGGTCAGGTAATACAGTAGCCAGCTTTGCATTTGATCGTAACGCATCGTCTGAGCGACATGGTCGATCCGCCGCAGCCCTGCAGGCGGCGATGCTTTTGTGCGTGTTACGGGTTCAAATTCAATGTCCCAGACGCGGTGTAGGTCTGATTGCTGATCAATGAAATGCAACACACTTCCACCGATGCCGCGGATGGCGGGAATGTTTAGCTCGCCAAGACCGACGGATTGCGAAAAATCTTGTGTTCCCAATGCCTTTGCCCGTGCAACTGTTTCAGCACCGTCTTGCACCCGCAGCCCCATGTCGCAGACGCAGGGGCCATGTTCGGCAAAAGCGCGCGCGGCGTGGCCGCCTTGGTCTTGGTTGATCACGATATTCACCGCGCCTTGCCGCCACAGCGCCACCTGTTTAGAGCGATGCAGACGTTCGCGGCGAAATGCCATCGATGTCAGAACTGCTTCAAGCTCCGCAGCGCTCGACGGATCGACCGCAAATTCAATAAACTCGAAGCCGTTTGCGGGCACTTTGGGTGGCAGACTAGGTGTCGTTCCACGCAACAGGATTTCGGTTTGGGCGGCGTCAGATAGCGTCGTGACAAGCGATCTATAGGCATCTCGAACGGTGTCAGGCCCCGCGGGTGTTGCCCCGACAGACCAAGGACCGCGGTAACCGGCACGCGCCAGAACACGGGCAAACCCGCCAAGGTTCAGCGTGCCTTGCCCGGGCAGCACGGGCGTGGCTGGGCCATCCGAAAGGGACACATGAAAGACGGACGTTCCGTCCAGATCACGCAGGCGCGCAGGGCGCGAGCCATCGCCAAGGACGTCGAAGGCATTCAGGGCAAGGCCGATCGTGGTGTCGTTTTGGTCGTTTACGAAGGCGATTGCCGCGTCTTCTGCGCGCCGCGGCGGGCGCAGTGCGACGCGCACGCCATCACGTGCGGGCAAATCATTTGGCAGGTCACTATCAACAGCAAGGATCAACAGATCAGCACCCAGAGCCTTTGCCGTGGCGGCGTTGGTCGCGATCATCGAAGGCGATGCCCCCGCAGCGATCGGTCCCAACGACGCAATCGTTAGGCCCGTGTTAGCAACCAGCACTGCAAGATCTTGAGGAGAGCCATCAAACTGGGCGACGTCAGTAAGGCTTAGATCAATCGCATCAAACCCAATGCCCGCAATAGCCTTCAGTTTTGCCGCAAATTCACCCGGAACGACGTTGGTTGCGATGGAAAGCATTAGCCCTGATACCCGAGCAAACGTGGCAGCCAGAGCACCAAGTTCGGCGATAACATCATCACGATCAGTGCGGCGATCAGCACCGCAAGAAAGCCCCAAATTTCAGCGATGATTTCACGCAAAGGAATGTCAGTCACGGCGTTGATGACAAACAGCAGAATGCCATACGGCGGCGTTATCAGCCCAATCATGGAGTTCACGACGACGAGCACGCCGAAGTGGACCAGATCAATTTCAAGTGCGACGCAGGTCGGAATGAACAGCGGGACGATAACGAGGATGATGGTCGTCGCATCTAGCACACAGCCCAGCAGCAGGATCAGCACATTCACCATGATCAGGAACATTAGTGGGCCAATATCAGCCCCTTCCAACATTGCGGAAATTGCCTGAGGAATTTGTTCTGTAATCACGATATAGTTCAGAATAAACGCGCCACCTATGACGATACCCACGGCTGCTGAAGACCGTGCTGAGTCGACGAAGACGTGGTACAGCGCCTTGAAAGACAAGGACCGATAAAACAGCGCGGCCAACATCAGGGCGTAAAACGCAGCGACGGCGGCAGCTTCGGTCGGTGTCGTGACGCCACCATAAATTCCGTAGAGCAGTATCACGGGCATCAGCAATGTGGGAAACGCGTTGGCCGTGACTTTGGGTAAGGCTTTCAGCGGTACCGTCTCTTCGACTTCGAATCCGCGTTTGTGCGCCAGGTAACCGTTCATCCCCATCAACACGACGCCCATGATTAAGCCGGGTAAGATGCCTGCAAGAAACAGAGCGCCGATTGAGGCGTTGGAAACCAACGCATAGAGTACCATTGGGATAGAAGGTGGAATAATTGGGCCAATAGTCGCCGAGGCGGCAGTGATGGCCGCGGCGTAGCCACGGCTGTATTTGCCGTTGCGCGTCATCATTGAGATGATGATTTTTCCGATGCCGGCCGCATCCGCCACCGCGGACCCTGACATGCCCGAAAAAATCAGTGAGGCGACGACATTCACATGCCCCATACCACCTTTGAACCGCCCAACCACGGCGACGCAGAAATTGAGTAGCCGGTCCGTGATGGATCCGGCATTCATGATATTGGCTGCGACGATGAACAACGGAACCGCTAGCAAGATCGCGCTGCCATAAAACCCTTGGAGGATTTTCTCACCGGCCAGCGCCACGTCGAGCCCCGCGATGCCAAGATAGACCACCGAGGCCAATAAGATTGAATAGCCAATGGGCGTGCCGATCCCAGCCAGAACGAACAGTGTCACGAGGAGCGAGATGAGTTCAAAACTCATGATTGGGCCTCCGCAGCTTTGGCATCGGCGGCTGCCTGGGCCTCAAGCACGACTTCCAGTTCAGTTTTGGGCGGGCCGTTTCGGAACGTATCAATCGCCAGCCACGCATAGCGTGCTGCGACCACGATCATGAAGGCGCCGTAAACACTGAAAACAGTTCGCATCGGGATCTTACTGCCCGTGAAAGGATTACGCACAGTCGATGTTTTGCGAATTTTCATCCAGTCGATGTAGTCCAACGTTGGCAAGAACGCGTACAGCATCCCTGCGACAATCGCTGCCGCCGAAATCACAGCAAAGATTCTGCGCATGCGTCGCGATACCGCCAGATAAATGATGTCGAATTTTACATGGTCCCATTCGCGCACCACAAAGGTGCAGCTAAAGAAAATCACCCACACCCAAAGGATTGCGATCAGCTCAAGCGTCCAGCCAAGGGGTTGTACAGCGGCAAGGGTGGGAAAGGTCTCTTCAAGACCAAGGTTGCGGATGATGCGCGGCGTGTAGCGCGACCCGATCTGCAACAGGAAGGTAAAGAAAATCACGGCCAGCAATGTGGCCGCGATTGCGTCAGATATTCGGGAGACCCACTTAAAAAGCGTCTTCATGGGGGGCCTCCCTATCTGGTCTTAGTTGCCAAGTGCGTTTATCGCGTCCAGAACACCTTCGGGCCAGCTTGCGGCAAACTCGGAGCCGACATACTGCGCCTGAACGTGCTCGCGGAACGCAGCTGTGTCAGGTGAGTAGACTTCCACACCATTCTCTTCGAGGAAAGCAGTCAAGCTGCCTTCGAGTTCCAACTGGCGCAAACGACCCACGGACGCCGCAGCATCTGCTGCCTTTTGAACAGCCAACTGCTGTGCAGGCTCCATGGAATTGAACGTTTCCGCAGAGATTGCGATGTAGTTCAGATCAACAAGGTGGGACGTCAGCGCAATCTGTTTTGTGACTTCATAGAACTTTTTGTCCACAACTGTTGGTAGTGGGTTGTCTTGGCCGTCAATCGCGCCCGTGGACAGACCCGTGTAAACTTCAGTAAAGGCCATTGGCGTTGGAGCTGCTCCCAGCGCGGCACCCAAGAACTGCCATGCATCCGTACCTGGCATACGAAGGTTCACGCCAGCTAGGTCTGCAGGTGTCTGCACATCCAGCTCTTCGCGGGTCTGGCGCAGGTTCACGTGGCGCTGGCCGAGATACATGACGGACAACAGTTTCACGCCTAACTCTTCTTCAACAGTCGCCAAGAACGGCGCCATCAGCGGGTCGTTGAATACACGCACTTGGTGCGCTGCGTCCTGATGAACGTAACCAGTCGCGAAGATCGAGAACTTCGGGAAAAACTGCGCCAGTTCTTGTGCAGACGTAATCGACATTTCCAGGTTGCCACGGCTGATTGCGTCCAGCTCTGTGCCTTGGTCGAACAAAGTTGCGTTGTAGGATGGCTCGTAGGAAGCAAAGCCCGCGACGGCAGGGCCAAATACTTCGGCGAGCGCGACCGAACGCGCATCGGTTTCAGAACCGGATGTCGACATACGCAGTTGGACGGCGTGACCATCAGCGAAGGATGCAGTGCCAGAAAGTGCGGTTGTTGCGATCATCGCCGCCATCGCAACACGGCGAGTAAATTTAAGTGTCATTGGTGTCCTCCCAGACGTTTTTGCCCCTCTGGGCAGTTTGTGCAGTAGATTAGTGCCACATTTTTCTTATTTCGCAATACATTTTACAAAATATATGATATTTTTATCCCACCGCTCTTGTCGAGCCTTCCGCAGATGTGCCGATTGTGACCAGCAATTGTGTCTGGGCTGCTTTCTGGATCGCCTCGACAACACGCAATGTTTTCAGGCCTTCTACCCCAGTTACCAGCGGTTCGGCCGCGCCTGTGATCACATCTGCAAAGTGCGCAATTTGATTGATGAGGGGGTCAGATGAACTGACGGGCATCGCCGTGGCCTTGATCGGGTTCCACCAGCTTGTACTACCTTCATGCTGCCAAAGCCGCATATCGGGGATGCTAAGCGCACCCTCGGACCCGCCGATCAGGTAGCAGGATTCATTTGTCGCGGGATAGATCGGATACTCGCGAGAGGTCAGCTCCCAACTCCATGGGGACACGACACTGTCGGAAACGGTGATTGTACAAACCGCGCCACTTTCGAACCGCAGAACGGCGGCGGCAAGATCTTCATTTTCAAACCCACGCAGGGACGGGGCCATCTGTGCTTGAACTGTGACAACCTCCCCAAGAAAGTGACGCATCAGGTCAACGTCGTGCACAAGGTTCACCGAGATTGGCCCTGCGCCCGCTTTTTTGCGCCAAGGTGCCACGTCAAAGTAGTCGTTTGGTTTGTAGAACCAGCACGTCACTTGCGCGGCCCTAACCTGTCCAATCGCGCCCTCTTTGATCAGGTCCGCGGATTTCTGAATGATCGGGTTATGTCGGCGGTGATGACCAACAAGGATAGGGACGCCTTTGATCTGCGCTGTTTCCACAAGAGCTTCTGCGTCGTCGGCTGATGCAGCCAACGGCTTCTCGATCAGGACAGGAACGCCGCGTTCTACGCATGCCATTGCGCCATCGACATGCAACAATGTGGGAGTGGACAAGATCACGCCATCCACGTCTGTGTCGGCAAACAGAGCATCTAGGTCACTGTAGACCGTCACTGTCTGCTCGGTCTGGCCAGGTTCGACCACAGCGACGAGTTCTACACCGGGCACTTGGCCGATAGCCGCAATGTGACGCTGCCCAACAAGGCCTGCCCCAACGACTGCTAATTTTTGTGGATGCCCCATTTAGCCCTCTGATGCATACGTTCCGGCCACGCTAGCAGAGTAAATCAGATTCGCAATAATATATGATATTTTTTATAAAGGCCTACTTTATCTCTCGTTGAGGAATATCAGATAATTATGCTATTACCTGAAAAACCACTACTCTTGAGGGCAAGCATGTCACAATCCGCACCCACGGTTGGGTCCAGCACGTACGAACGCATCAAGCACGACATCATCTTTGGTGAACTTGCGCCTGGAACCAAATTAAAGCTGGACGGTTTGCGCGACAGATACGCCGCCAGCGTGTCGACATTGCGTGAGACATTGAACCGTCTGGCCAGTGAAGGTTTCGTGCAAGCGGCTGAACAACGTGGTTTCTTTGTGCGGCCCGTATCCGCTGCAGACCTGACAGAGATTGCAGAGTTGCGCATTTTGCTGGAATGCTCCGCGCTTGAGACATCAATCGCCTGCGGGGACGCCGATTGGGAAGGGAACTTGGTTGCCGCCCACCACAAACTACACCTGATCGAGCAGAAAATGTTGGATGGCGACACAACACAAAAAGAACTGTGGAAGCGGTATGATTGGGAATTTCATCAAGCGCTTATTCAAGCCTGCAATTCACAAAACCTTCTTTCTTTGCACGGTACGATTTTTGACAAATACCTCCGCTATCAGATGTTGGTTCTCACCTATCGCGGCGCTGATGCTGTTCTGGAGCACAAAACAATGTTCGACGCGGCTCTTGCCCGCGACACCACGACGGCAAAAGCAGCTCTGGAAACACATATCCGGTTAGGACTGGACCACACACTTGCGGCCATGGCTGAGCTGTCCGATTAGAGAAATGGTATTCATGAGCTAATCGTTCCTAGCCAATCCCATATAGCGACATGTTTTGAAACAGCTCCCGCTGTATCCGGCTAAACCCATGCACACCAATTTCCAAACGTTGCTGTCTTGAATGACTGCTTTGATGAAACTCATCATATTGACCTAAAAAGGATCCCTCTCGTGAGAGCGAATGCTGCATCAGCAAGAGCTGCACACGTCCACTTTGGGCGCAAAACTGCCATCGGAACGCCATTCAGCGAAGGTCTGGTTTGAGCCGTCATCGGTCCTGTTGATTTGAAGCTGCAAGCGCACGCTGCGCGGAAATCGCTGCGATAACGTAGATCTCTACGTCGCTTCGTGGTGGGAAAATCTGTCATTTATGCGAGCCGCAGCGGAAACGGGACGATCAAAGATCAAGGCGCGGGACAAAGTTGCCTTTGGCATATCTCTGTATTCATACTGGGAAAGCCGCGGCTTCCTTGACCGTTCCATATGCAAATCGAGTGTCGATAGACGCCAGACCGCCGATACGTTGAAGCCGGTCACGCACAAATTGCTCGTATTGCTCAAGATCGGCGACAACCACGCGAAGCTGATAGTCGGCTTGGCCCGCCATGACATGACAGTCGAGAACCTCATCCATGCGCATCACTTCGCCTTCAAACCGATTCACGGTTTCTTCGTCATGTCGTTCCAACCGGACATTCACAAAGGCGGTGACAGCAAGGCCGTAGGCCTTGGCGTTCACGCGGGCAGTATAGCCCTGAATGATCCCCGCTGTTTCAAGGTTTTTAACGCGGCGCAGGCAGGGAGACGGCGATAGATTTACTGCTGCGGCCAAATCCTGATTGGTGACCCGCCCGTCTCGTTGAAGGGTGCGGATGATCTGGCGATCTTTATCATCTAATTTCATAATAATTGGCAGTATCTGCTAATCTATATCGATTTCAAGGCATTATTAGCAATATCCTCAAGTTTGAAATGACTATATGTGACTGCAACACATAGGAGAGCAGTCATGACTAAAGGTTTCGCCACCCGCGCCATTCATCTGGGGTACGACCCCAAGGACAACCAAGGCGCGTTGACGCCTCCTTTGCATATGGCGTCTACCTTTGCATTTGAGAGCGCGGAAGCGGGCGAAGAGATCTTCGCAGGCGAGCGTGAAGGGTATGTTTATTCTCGAATATCGAATCCGACGCTGGATATTCTGGAAAAGCGCATTGCATCCCTTGAGGGCGCCGAGGCGGGGCTTGCGCTGGCCTCTGGTATGGGCGCAATTTCCGCGACGCTTTGGACGTTGCTCAGCCCCGGGGATGAGTTGATCGTCGACAAGACGCTTTATGGCTGCACCTTCGCGTTCATGCACCATGGGTTGGCAAAGTTTGGGATCAACGTCACCCATGTGGACCTGACGAACCCCGAAAACCTGACCACTGCGATGAGCGAAAAAACGAGAATCGTGTATTTTGAGACCCCCGCCAATCCGAACATGCGGCTCGTCGACATCGCGGCGGTGTCTGAGATTGCGCATGCGGGTGGGGCGACGGTGATTGTTGATAACACCTATGCGACGCCCTACATTACCCAACCCACGGCGCATGGCGCGGATATTGTGCTGCATTCGGCGACAAAATACCTTGGCGGGCACGGTGATCTGGTTGCTGGATTGGTTGTGGGCATGGCCGATATAATTAATGAAATCCGATTGGTGGGCATGAAAGACATGACTGGTGCAGTCATGGCCCCGTTCAACGCCCTATTGGTGCAGCGGGGGCTGAAAACACTCGCGCTACGGATGGAACGGCATTCCCACACCGCTCAGCAAATTGCTGAATGGTTGTCGGTACATCCAGCCGTCGGCAAGGTCAGTTTTCCGGGGCTGCCGCACGGGCAGCAATATGACATCGCGCAAAAGCAGATGTCGTTGTCCGGCGGCATGATTGCTTTTGAGATGACCGGGGGCATTGCAGCTGGGCGGGAGCTGATGAACAGCCTTGGCATGATCCAGAGGGCCGTATCACTTGGCGATGCTGAAACCTTAATCCAGCATCCGGCGTCGATGACCCATTCGACTTATACACCGGAGGAGCGCGCGCATCATGAGATCAGTGATGGCCTAGTGCGTCTGTCCATCGGTCTTGAAGATGTGCAAGACATTCTAGCTGATCTGGATCAAGCTTTGTCACCACGACCAATGGCAATGACGGGCTGATGCCACCAATTGCTTTAATTACCAAGTAAGACGCTCTAACCGAAAGAAAACTCATGACCCACCACATTGGAATTGGCCCAAACCTGCGCAAATCCGCCTATTTCGACGCAACGGTCCGTGACGGGGTGCGCAGCTTTTCTGTTTACAATCATATGCTGATCCCGGGGAACTACGGCGACCCTGAGGCTGAATATGATCGGCTTATGAACGGTGTTGCGATGTGGGATGTGGCCGCGCAGCGACAGGTGCAATTGCAAGGGCCAGATGCTGGCAAGCTGGCACAGTACCTTACCCCGCGCAATCTGAGCAAAACCAAGATCGGGCAAGGCCGCTATGTTCTACTGTGCGATCATGATGGTTGGGTGGTCAATGATCCAGTGTTGCTGAAACTGGACGAAGACCGGTATTGGCTGTCGGTCGCGGATAGTGACATCCATCTCTGGGCCGCCGCCATCGGGCGTGAACGCGGTTGGGACGTGCAGGTGAGCGAGCCGGATGTTTCCCCGCTTGCGCTCCAAGGACCTAAGGCTGAAGACGTAGTAGCCAAGCTGTTTGGCGAGCATATCCGTGAGTTCAAATATTTTGGTTTTGCCCAGACAGATCTGGACGGCATCCCCTTGGTTCTTGCCCGTTCTGGGTGGTCCAAACAGGGTGGGTTCGAGCTGTACTTGCAAAACAGTGCACAAGGCGACGTTCTTTGGGATAAGGTCAAGGAGGCGGGAGCTGAGTTTGTCCTTGGCCCCGGTGCGCCCAACGATATCGAGCGTTTGGAAAGTGGTTTGCTGTCATACGGAGCCGATATGCGCCTGCAAACGCATCGTGCTAACCCCTATGAAGTCGGGTTCGGCGGGCTGGTGGATCTTGCAGGTGGGCATGATTTCGTCGGCAAAGTAGCACTTGAGAAAATAGCGCAAGAGGGTGCCAATCGGACGTTGGTCGGGTTGATCATTGACGGGCATCCAACGCCACCAGGGCATCAGGTGGCGTTGATGCGAGACGCCGAACAGGTCGGATACGTCAGCGAATTTGCCTTCTCAAAAAGGCTGGATAAAACGATCGGCATCGGCCTGCTTCGCGCCGACCTTGCGGGCATAGACACCGCCCTTTCGATCACAATCGCAGACACGATCCACGGTGCACATCAGGCGGCCATTCCGTTCATCTGATCGCCGCATTATTCCAAACGGGTTGCTGCATTTTTGACGCGGCGGATCGGGATCGCGCTTTCCAATGACGCGATCCCCGCAACCTTGTTAAGCCGTCCTGTCAGGAACCGTTCAAATTCGTTTAAATCATGCACGGCGACACGCACCAGATAGTCAAACCGGCCTGTCATCAGCCAACAATCGACGATTTCGGGGAACCGACGGACCTCGGCCTCAAAGTCTTGGAGGCGATCATCCACTTGCTGATCCAACTGCACTGACACAAAGACCGAAAACCCAAACCCCGCCTTTTTCTCGTCGATCTGCGCGGTGTAGCCCGTGATCATACCGTCCTGTTCCAATTTGCGAATCCGGCGTGCGCAAGGCGTCGGCGACAGCCCCACAAGGTCGCTTAGGTCTTGATGGGTCAGCCGGGCATCTTGTTGCAGCGCTTTGAGTATTTTCAGATCAATTGTATCCATATCCAGACATTAGTGAAATCCGACAAATATTGTCAATATTACGCGGTATTACTGCGCAATTGATACATATTGCACACCATTTTAGTCCCATTCGGTGCGAGAAACAGCATATTCAAGAGCTATGACACAGAACACATCACACCTGAGAACGATGGAACAACGACTGCTTTGGTTGTCCCATTGGATGATCCACAATGCCAACCACCTGCGCCCCAAGGCGGACGGGATTAAAGTTGGTGGCCATCAGGCGAGCTCAGCCTCGATGGTGTCGATTATGACAGCACTTTATTTCAGTGCCCTGCGCCCCGAAGATCGTGTTGCCGTCAAACCTCATGCCAGCCCTGTCTTTCACGCGATACAATATCTGATGGGCAATATGGATCGCGCCCGGATGAAGAATTTTCGTGGGCTAGGTGGCGTGCAAAGTTATCCAAGCCGCACGAAGGATGTGGATGACGTTGATTTTTCCACCGGTTCTGTCGGCTTGGGTGTTGCGATCACGTCGCTGGCCTCACTGGTGCAGGACTACATTACCGCCAAGGATTGGGGTACGGATGTGACCCAAGGCCGAATGGTCGCGTTAGTAGGCGATGCCGAGCTGGACGAAGGCAACATCTATGAAGCCTTGCAAGAGGGCTGGAAAAACGATCTGCGCAACTGTTGGTGGATCATTGACTACAACCGCCAGTCGCTTGACGGGATCGTGCGTGAAGGGCTGTTTGCGCGGATCGAAAAGATCTTTGATGCCTTCGGCTGGGATGTTGTGCGTGTGAAATACGGGGCGTTGCAACGGGCCGCGTTTGACGAACCCGGCGGTGATGCGCTGCGCGATTGGATCGAGGCGTGTCCCAATCAGGAGTATTCCGCGCTGACCTACCAAGGCGGTGCCGGTTGGCGCAAACGCTTGATGGATGATCTGGGTGATCAGGGAACGGTGACGGCCCTACTGGACGCGCGCGATGATGACGCATTGGCCGCTTTGATGGAAAATCTTGGTGGGAACTGTGTGCAAACAATGGCCGAGACATTCGCTAGCATCGATCACGATAGACCTGTGTGTTTTCTAGCCTACACGGTCAAAGGCTGGGGCACACCAATTGCAGGTCACAAAGACAACCACGGCGGGTTGATGACCAAGGCGCAGATGGCGGATTGGCAGACGCATATGGGCGTGCCCGAAGGACAAGAATGGGAGCCGCTGGCGACGGTCACAGACAAGTCTGCATTCCAGACCTTCATG
The DNA here is from genome assembly GCF_000161835.1 of Thalassobium sp. R2A62. Classification (GTDB taxonomy): domain Bacteria; phylum Pseudomonadota; class Alphaproteobacteria; order Rhodobacterales; family Rhodobacteraceae; genus Thalassobium. Next base: position 1,423,144 of record NZ_GG697169.2, on the reverse strand, counting down.
GACACAGCACCGTTTTTTGCCAATGGCCCGCGCAGGTTTTCTGACGCAGCATTGCCTGTGCCTCAGATCGATATTGCAACCGACCGCGAGATTTCGACCCAAGCGGCGTTTGGTAAAATCCTTGATGATTTAGCCAAGGGTAACAGCGATTTGGCGCGTCGGATCATGACAACTTCGCCTGATGTGACGGGCACCACCAGTCTCGGACCATGGGTCAATCGGCGCAAATTGTTTGCACGCGCCGAGAAGGCGGACGCCTTTATCGAGCACCGGATTCCGTCGACTGCGAAATGGAACTTTGCCCCCGAAGGCCAACACCTTGAAATTGGCATTGCCGAGATGAACCTGTTCTTGTTGCTGGGTGCGGCCGGTCTGTCACATTCGCTCTTTGGTAAGCGGGTCATTCCGATTGGCACTGTCTATGACCCCTTCGTGCACCGTGGCCTCGATGCGCTGAACTACGCATGTTATCAGGACGCGCGGTTCATGATCGTGGGCACGCCGTCTGGTGTGACGCTCGCTCCTGAAGGTGGGGCACATCAATCTATCGGCACACCTCTGACGGGCATAGCCCAAGATGGGTTAGCCAGTTTCGAACCTGCCTTTGCGGATGAATTGGCTGTGATCATGGGGTGGGCCTTTGATTATATGCAGCGCGATGGTGACGGCGACCCAGATGAGCGCACGTGGTTGCGCGATGAGACGGGTGGTTCGGTTTATCTGCGGCTGACAACAGCTCCGCTGGAGCAACCTGGCAAGCGCTTGGATGATGCGTTCCGCCAAGGGGCTGTGGATGGAGCTTATTGGCTGCGCAAACCGGGGCCAAATTGCGATGTAGTGATCGCCTATCAAGGAGCCGTGGCCCAAGAAGCTATCGCAGCAGCTGGCCAACTGGCCGATGCGCGGCGCGATGTAGGTGTGCTGGCCATAACGTCTGCGGATCGGCTGAACGCAGGCTGGACCGCGGCGCAACGCGCACGGGCGCGTGGGAGCATGACGGCACGTTCGCATATCGAAACCTTGCTTGGGGATTTGCCTAGCACGTGTTCCATCGTAACCGTGATAGACGGCCACCCTGCGACGCTGGGCTGGCTTGGGTCGGTGGCAGGTCACCGCGCGGTATCGCTTGGGGTAGAACATTTCGGGCAAACGGGGACCATTCAGGATCTTTACCACCACTTTGGCATCGACCGAATGGGCATTCTCACGGCCATCAACGGGCTGACGGCGGGGCGTCCAATTGATCTGCGGTCTGTGAGTTGATGCAAAATGGCTTCGATAAGAGGCATGCAAATCGAAGATGTCGTAACCGTTTCAAACGTCGCTGGTAACACTGCGCCCGAACCTGTCGGGCTCTATTGGCTAGAGGATCCTACGCCCGCCGAAGATCAAGAGGCTTTGCGGCTGCTACGACAGCACTCGACCACTCCGATTGCGATAGGCGAAGTGTTCAATTCGATCTGGGACTGTAACAAGCTCATCGAAAACGAGCTGATTGATTTTAATCGCGTGGCGGTAACCTGTGCGGGTGGAATTACCCATGCCAAATGTATCGTCGATCTCGCAGGCCTGCACCATGTCCGCACGGGCTTTCACGGCGCGCCGAGCCATTCACCGATCTCGATGGCGGCGCAGCATCATTTGAATGCGTGGGCCCCTAACTTTGGTATTCAGGAATACTTGGTTCTGGGAGTGGCCGAATGCGATGCGTTGTTTCCGTCCGAGCATGTCATGGAAAACGGCATGGTTTATGTCAATGATGCCCCGGGGCTCGGTGTCGACTTCGATGAAAAGGAAGCGGCGCGTTATGAATATAAACCGGGCACTCATCCTGTAGTGTGCCTGCAAGACGGCATGCTTTGGAACTATTAGAGCTGGGTTTGATCGGATTGATTGTTGGATTTCAGTCGCTGCCAAACCCTTGTCGTCAATGCAAAAGGCTAGGCGGCATCTCCCAGCGCTGCAGCTACGACTAAACCTGCGGTGAAGAACAGTAGATGCAGGTCGTTTGCTTAGTCCTGAGACTGAGAATAGAATGCTGTGGATTGGCGGTCTCGTGCCAGAGTGCGGAGTTCTGCTTGGCTTAGGGACGCGAGTGTTTGCTCGGGGGATAACCCTTTGGCCAGTGACTTGGACCAAATGCGTTTGGCGGATTTGGGGGACCAAGGCAGGGCCGCTTGGGACAACCAGCATCGCAGCTGTGCTGGCAAGGCGTCATATGCCGCCATTGGATCGCCCGAACGACGCCGTCGGCCTAGGCTGCTTTGTCCCAGATTGCCGTTCATAGTTCATCCTCAGGGTCGAAAACCGGATCGAGAACGAGAACTAGCCTGCTTTCGCCGGTCCCTTCAATAGGGGGGGATCGATGCACAAGACCTGATGGAGGTTGATCCGGCCAAAGCGTCCCGCGCAACAGGATCGGTGTCCCCGTAGGCGTCGTGAAAACACGTTTGGGATCTTGCCCCGTTGAAGAGACCCCATACTGCGTGCCTGTTCCCCGGTAGGTGCAAATCAAACGCGCGGTGAGCGCATCGACGTGGAATTTCCGGCAGGCGTTGTTCGTCACTACAGAGAGCCTGACCCGCAGAAATGCAGCGCCCAAGAGATCAGAAAACATATCGGACAAGGCCACAATGTCTGCCTCTAGCCAATCGCGTTCCGGCCCGCTAGGAAGACCGGACAAATCGCAAAGGTACCCGACGACATCGGCAACGGCGGTGGACCGGGTCACGATGCGGCCTCGTGGCAAGCGTTCCTCCTTCAGTTTGTTCAGCCAAGATTGAGTGTCTTTTGGAATTTGCCGTCGCCAGATCGCGCCGGGGCAACTCGGATTGAGGAAGTCACTTAGCGATGATGGATCATCGACGACAGCAAAACTGGTGGGGGCGTCATGGAATTTATTTTGCGCAAAGATCACGCTGCATCCTCGACACGGCGCCACAAGGGGAACGGGTCAGGGAAGTCAGGTAGGTCATTTGGTCCAGTGGTCGCCATGGCAGGAACAAGACACGTATCGAGACGGGTCTTCAATTCTGCCCAGTCGATACCGGCCCCGATAAAGACGATCTCTTGGCGGCGATCACCCCACGGTTCCTGCCAATGGGCGTTTACATAGGCAACGGCGCTTTCGTTGGTTGGTCTGCGGTCTTCGGGTACGGATGCCCACCACGTGCCCAGTGGTTCCACTGAAGACAAAGATCCCGCCAACGAGAATTCGGCGACCCAATCGGGGCGCGTCGAAATCCAAAAGTGACCCTTGGCCCGAATGACACCGGGAAGATCGCCATCCAGCAGGTTCAAAATACGTTCCGGTACAAACGGTAGACGCGCACGGTAAACGTATGAGGCAACGCCGTACTCTTCGGTTTCTGGTACGTGGTCGGCAAAACCATACAGCTCTTTTGCCCACATCGGGTGTTCGTGGGCCTGATCGAAATCAAATAGACCCGTGTCGAGGATTTTGTCCGCCGCCACAGTAGAATGGTTCGTCTCAATGATTTCGGCATCCGCGTTCAGGCTGCGGATGATCTTGCACGCGGCATCGACCTTGTCGGCTCCGGCGTTGTCCACTTTGTTCAGGATGACCACATCCGCAAATTCGATTTGGTCGGTCAGCAGGTGCACCAGTGTCCGTTCGTCTTCTTCGCCCATCGTCTCACCACGGTCACGTAGGAAATCGTGGGATGAATAGTCATTCAGCAAGTTCACGGCATCGACAACGGTCACCATCGTATCGAGCCGCGCGACATCAGACAGGCTGTCGCCAAATTCATCGCGGAAATCGAAAGTGGCAGCGACGGGTAAAGGTTCAGAGATGCCGGTCGATTCAATCAGGAGATAGTCAAATCGTCCCTCTGCAGCGAGGCGGCGGACCTCGTCCAGCAAATCGTCGCGCAATGTGCAGCAGATACACCCGTTCGACATCTCGACTAGCGTCTCGTCGGTCCGGCTGAGTTCTGTATCAGCCCGCACGAGGTCTGCGTCGATGTTAACCTCGGACATGTCGTTGACAATTACGGCGACGCGTCGCCCTTCGCGGTTGTTAAGGACCTTGTTCAGAAGCGTCGTTTTTCCCGCACCTAGGAAACCGGAAAGGACCGTGACAGGAAGGCGTGTATCTGGCATTAGATTTCTCCAAGTGGGGTTTAAAGAGTCACGTAACTTACGCAGTTACTAGACGAATGCAACCGCAATTGTTACCTATGCCGTTCACGAAGGGAAAAATCGCAGATGAAGCGCAATAGCCGTCTCTCCTTGGCTCTACATACACTCAGCCATATGGCTGGCGATCCTAGTAAAACGCGGACATCTGCGGACATCGCGAATCACGCAGGCACAAACCCTGTGGTCGTACGTCGGGTGCTGGGCAAACTGCGCGAAGCGGGGATGCTGACCTCGGAAAAGGGGCATGCTGGTGGCTGGAAACTGGCCAGAGCACCCGAAACAATTACTTTGGCAGATGTCTATCTGGCACTGGACGAGAGCCTGATCGCCACCGAGACGGATAATCCGGTCTCGTCGTGTTCGGTGGAAAATGCACTGCACCACCGCGTGACTGGTGTCATGCGTGACATCGAGCAAAGCTTGATCGAACGGCTGGGCGAGACGACGTTGTCGGATGTCCGTGGTCATTGATCGCAGCCCATCACGCTGGTGAATGTGCAACCAGTTTTGCTGTGATCAAGGGTGTCCGAGCAGCCCTAATTGAATTGCGCGGTAGTCTTTGATGATCGGGCAATTCGTGCCGAACGCTTGATCGATCGCATGGCTGATGGCGACGACATCCGCGCCTGCGTTCTGACCCGCTTGGATACCTGCAGGGGCGTCCTCAAAGATCAGACAGTCTTGGACCGGGATGCCAAGTTTTGAAGCGGTCATGACAAAGCAGGATGGATCCGGCTTGCCGACGTCGACATCCTCGGCGCTGATGAGAACCTTAGGGATCGGAAGTTTGGCGGCGGTGAGCCTGCGGATCGCCAGCTCGCGACCCGCCGAAGTTACCACCGCCCAGCGTTCGCCGGGAAGTTCGCCAAGCAGTTCTGATGCCCCCGGAATTGCAACGATCCCGTCCATGTCAGACAGTTCTGCGACGCCAAAGTCATGAGCCTCGGTTTCGCAATCCATCTGGCCTTTTGAAAAATCCCTAATCGTATCAATGGCGCGACGGCCGTGAGATGCGGCTAGAATGGACGGGGCATCCAAGCCGTGTTTGTCAGCCCATTCGGTCCAGACACGGGTTAGGACGACACGAGAATCGACCAATGTTCCATCCATATCGAACAGAACACCTTGGTACATGCGGGGTAGTTTCAGCACCTATCAGAGCCTTTCATAAGAGAGCTATGCAGCAACCAGACGTGCGTGGTTTTCATTGAACTGGATGCTGACTGTGTCACCCTTTGCGAACGGGTTGTCCAAAACATTTGAGATGACGAAGAGAGAACCCAGCGGGCTTTCCACGGTGTATTGGACTTCTTTGCCAAGGTAGGCGGCATAGCTGATCTGGCCCTTGATGCTTGGGGCGTCGGCCTTTGCGAGGGTCAATTGATAAGGCCGCAACACGATCTGCGCATCCCCTTTGGTCAAGCCGCTGTTCGGGATTTGAAAGCGGTTGTTGTCGAGGGACACGGTTGCAATGTCGCCCGAAATGTCTTTGATCTGACATGTGGCAAGGTTTGCGTCACCAATGAAGTCCGCAATGAACGCAGAGCTGGGACTTTCGTACAAATCGGCTGGTGTCCCTTCTTGGGCAATCTCGGCGTTGTTCATCACAATGATGCGGTCGGAGACGGCCATCGGATCTCGCGACGTCTGCGCCGTATTTGTTGAATTAGCGTTCCAATTTCTTGATCGAGCAAGAAGGCAGCAAACTGTTGTCAGTGTTGGACGGTGTTCAATTGAATTGGCCCACGGCCACCTTTGATGTCGATCAAAACGCAGATGTGGATGCGATCATTCAAAGTATGGAATTGGGCGTGAATGACCTTGTTGCGGCCTCGGCGGCATTGGACGGTTGGCAGGCAGAACTGCGCGGCAAAATTGCGCGATTGGGTGCGCAGCGCGAAACTGCGACGGCGGTGCGTACGACCGACGGTGTCGATGTCGATGTCCGCCTGAATTGGTGGTCGCTTCATAGCATGACTGCTGACGCATTGAACGCGGCCTATGCTGGTAATTTGATCGGGGTTGGCGAAGAGCAAAGACACTATCAACGCGAGCGTGGGGTATTAGAGCCACGACCGTTGACGGCGCAGCAAGACAGGTTTTTGGCTGAGCTAGAGGAAATCGTTTGGGGCCCGTCAGTGGTTTTTGAGCTAAGACGGCAAGAGTTGGCGACAAATCTGGATGCCCAAAACGCCCTGTTTCGCATTTGGCATGATGCCAACCGCATCAATCTGGTTGCCAGCGCTTATGCGGATCAAGCTGAGGTTTTCCTAGCTGACGAACGCGGGGCGTCTTCGTCGACGATTTCGTTCACGCGCCTCTCAATGGCCGCCATCAGTATCATCAGCCTTGGGCTCGCGCTTGCTGCGGCGCTATTTGTGTCGCGCTATGTCACGTTCAACATCACGCGTGTGTCAGAAGCCATGGTGCGACTGGCCAGTGGGGACAGAACCAGCGCGCTGCCGCGAAAGATTGGTGCCGGTGATGAAATCGGCGATCTGTTCCGTTCGTTCCGCATTTTTCGCGCCAACGCCCTAAGGTTGGACCGATCGAACCGGCAGTTGGACCAGCGGAACGCGCTGTTTGAAAAGGTCTTTACCAACATCTTGGACGGCATCGCGATCACCGATCAGACAGGCAGAATTACCGCGAGAAACCCTGCGTTCGCTCGGATCCTAAATCATGCAAATGACGGCCTGCCCAAAGGAGAGTTTGTGAGCTGGCTTCATGCCAGTCGGTTCAAGAATTCGGCGGCTAAGACGGGGATGGAAAAGGATCATCGTGGATCTTTAGAATTGACCTCGGTTGATGGGCAACACCTAGAGCTGCGGGCGAGCAAGCTGCCTGACGATGGTCGCGTTTGGTTGTTGTCGGGTGCGACAGAACGAAAGAACATGACGGATAGGCTGCAACAGATCGAGCGGATCGAAACCTTGGGCAAAATGGCGGGTGACACTGCACATGATTTTGCCAACATCCTGTCGACGATCCGCACCCATGCGCATTTGGTCCGTCATGGAAAGGCTGAGGTTCAAGACCCCTCACTTGCGGCGATTGAAAGCAGTGTCGACTATGGATCATTGCTCGTCGAGCGGCTGTTGGCCTTTGCGCGCAAACAGAACCTTGCACCGGAGTTGATCGACTTGAATACCCTCGTCGAAGGGTTGGTCGAGCTGATTGAGATTGGACTAAAGCAGGATGTCGATCTCACCATTACATATACCGATGACGCGCTCTGGGTTCTGGCTGATCCCGGACAACTCGAGTCTGCCATTCTCAATCTTGCGATGAATGCCAACCATGCGATTGAGGCGCGAGGGTCGATTGAGATCACTCTTGGAAAAACCAAGGATGACCAAGCCATGATAAGCGTTTGGGATACCGGAAAGGGCATGGCCGATGAAGTAAAAAAACGCGCCATCGAGCCGTTTTTCACAACACGGATGAATGAAGGTGGAACAGGGTTGGGCCTGTCGATTGTTTATGGCTTTATCCTGCAAACAGGGGGTGACCTGCGGATTGAAAGCCAAATAGGCCGTGGCTCGACCATAACGGCGACGCTTCCAATGTCGACACTTGACGAAATTGCACCCTGCGTTCCAAATGGCCAGCGCGCGCTTATGGTCGAGGACGATCAAAAGACACGCCAAGTTGTTGTCGGTATTCTCGAGAATTTGGGGTATGATGCGGCCGTATTTGCAGACCCTGTTGCCGCGATAGACGAGCTGTCCGTGAGCACGTTTGAATTGATAATCAGCGACCTCGAGTTGGGCGGTACGCTGGACGGACGAGATGTGTTGAGTTCTGGTACTTTTTCAAGCCCCGAGGCGATCAAAGTTCTGATGTCTGGGCGCCATCATGTCGAAGGTACCGAAGCCTACGACTTTGTCAGAAAACCAGTGACACAGGCGAAGATGGCGGCGTTGTTGAATAGCTGATCCGTTTTTGGGGCGTCAGATCCGCATTTCGCCCGCCAGGAACATTGGTGCAATCGTACTGGGGCGTTTGGTTTCGATGCAGGTCAAAATGTCCGATACATCCAATCCAGTCTGACTGGTGATCGCAGATTTGTAGGGTGGCAAATTGGTGCATTCCAACAGGATATGTTTGTGGTGCGGTTTGCATTGAGACGCGACGAGATCGGTGATCTCTTGCCGCGCGAGGGCTTGGTCCAAGGTCGGGCTGTTATGGGATATGACCTGCCGCAGATGGCTGTCTTTGGGCAGGCCAATTACATCGGGTTGTATGTCACCAATATGATGGGTGTTTAGGCTATCTGCATCGAAGGTGACGGTGAGGATGTCCTGAGGGGAAAAGCGCGTCAGAAGGTCGGGCAGGGCGATCAAAGCCGAGCTGATAAACGGCCGATCGGTTTGAGCCTGTAGGTGCGTTTGCCAATAGGATAAAAAGCCACAAGACGTGACGATCAGGTCGCCCGTGGCTTGGCGCATGGCCTGCTCAAACGGTGCGATTGGGATGACGGCGGGATCTGCGCTGACGATTTGCCCAACAGTGGCGTTTGGGATGCGCAGGATTTCAACATCGCCGATATAGGTTTTAGGACTGCCGACATCGCCTGGAATCCGCGGGAAATCGGTATCAAGCTGCAGGACTGTGACGGACGGGCGCACGACTGCTAGCGGATGTTTTCGGGCAACCACGTCGCCAATTGCGGAAACGCAACCAACAGCACGATCATAACCAGCATCAGGGCCACCATCGGCAGCGCAACCTTTGAGATATAGCCGATCTCGTGACGGGTCATGCCTTGGAGCACAAACAGGTTGAACCCGATTGGGGGCGTGACTTGGGCCATTTCGACCACCACCACAATGAAGATACCAAACCAGATTGGATCGATCCCTGCTTGGCGGATCATAGGTTCTACGATCGCCATGGTTAGGACGACCGATGAAATGCCATCAAGGAACATGCCCAAGATCACGTAGAAGACCGTGAGCGCGGCGATTAGTGTAATCGGCGACAGGTTCAGGCCATCGATGTAGGCGGCTAACGCGCGTGGAAGACCCGTAAAGCCCATCGACAAAGACAAGAACGCAGCACCCATCAGGATCAAAGCAATCATGGCGGATGTGCGGGTAGCCCCCATCAAGCTTTCAAAGAACGTTCCAAAGTTGAGTGAGCGTTGGAGTGCGGCCAAGGTCAAGGCACCCAGAACGCCGACAGCGGCGGCTTCGGTCGCTGTCGCCCAGCCGAAATACATTGATCCGATCACAGCAAAGACAAGGCACAGCACAGGGATCAAAAAGCGGCTTTCGGCCAGTATTGTGCGAAAGCTGATTGATGGCTCTGGGGTGGGGCGCTCTGATGGGCGCAAAAAGTGCCAAGCCATGATGTAGGACATGAAGAGCCCTGCCAAAACGAGACCGGGGATGATACCGGCCATGAAAAGTTTGATAATGCTTTCGTTGATCGACACGCCGTACACAATCAGCGTCAGCGAGGGCGGTATCATCAGGCCCAAGGTGGCCGCACCTGCCAATGTGCCAACGATCATATATTCAGGATAGCCGCGCTTGCGCAGCTCTGGGATCGACATTTTGCCCACGGTTGTGAGGGTCGCTGCAGATGAGCCCGAGACGGCCGCAAAGATCGTACAGCCCGCAATGTTGGTATGGAGCAAGCCGCCCGGCAACCAGCGCATCCATGGGGCGAGGCCGCGAAACATGTCTTGGGACAGTCGCGTTCGGTACAGGATTTCCCCCATCCAGATGAAGAGTGGGAGCGCGGTCAACGTCCATGACGAAGCGCCGGTCCAGATGATTGTGGTCATGGCGTCGCCTGCGGGGCGGGTCGTGAATAGCTCCATCCCGACCCATGCGACACCCATCAATGCGAGACCGATCCAAATCGATGATCCCAACAGGGTGAAAAGGACGAAAAGAAATACAATTGTGGCGTAGGCTTCGGTCATTCGACGGCCTCCGACACAATAGGATTCACACCCATAACGAGCATTCTATAAAGCGTGTCCCATAGTGCGATCGCCAGCAAAATGGTGCCAATGGACATTGCAAGCTGTGGGATCCAAACGGGCGTATAAACGAGGGTTGTGCTGCCTTGGATCGCTGCTGCGAAATCGAGCGAAAACAGCGACACTAACCATTCGGGGATCTGGTCTTGGCCCTGCGTCCGGTCGTTGAGCATTTCGGAAAAGAAATTCGCTTTGACGGCGTAGCGCGCGAAATATGTGGCGATGACCGCTGCGCCAAAGACTGCAAAAACATCCAGCCAGCGTCGCAGGAAATCATTGGCATTCAAAATGATCGAAACGCGGATATGGGCGCCTCTGGTTAGCGCATAGCACAGCGCAAAGAAGGATGTGGCTGCCATTGCGTAGCCAGCAAATTCGGTCGTGCCGGGCACCGCGACGCTGGTCCAGCGGGCGACCATACCCAGCACAATCAGTGACAGGATCATCACCATAAAAAATCCCGCGATCGCGCCACTGGCGACATAGACGCCGTCGAGGACGCGCCACACGGGTCGTAAGATGCGTTCAAGCCGTGGCCCCGCGATCAGGCAGAAAACGCCGATCAAGCTGGGTAGTACAAAGAGCCAAACCCAAAGGGGCAGACCCATTACGGGCGACCAATCACGCATGCTTATCTCTCAATATGTTGGAAAGCAGGATCGAAAAAGGGCCAGCCAAGCAGGGCTGGCTGGCCCAAAGTCACTTAGTTTGCGTTATACGCATCAAGGATCGCTTGGCCCTCTGGACCAGCGGTCTCGAGCCATTCGGCGGTCATCTTGGCACCGATTGTCTCTAGCTCGGCGAGGAAGTCGGGACCTGCGTCCGCAACCGTCATGCCGTTCTTTTCAAGCTCATCAAAGTAGAAGCCAGCCAGCTCGGCCGACTTGGCCGCACAAGACGCAGAAGTCTCGTCTGCAGCCTTTTGAATGTTGGCCTGAACATCAGCGTCGAGCGCATCCCATACTTGGGTGTTCACCATCACGTAGTTGCGTGGCAGCCAAGCGTTGACCTTGTAGTAGTGGCTGAGATGCTCCCAAACTTGGCGGTCATAACCGGTCGAACCCGACGAGATGAACGCAGAGGCCACACCGGTCGCGAGCGCTTGGCTCAATTCGGCGGCTTCGATTTGAACAGGGATCATGCCGAGCTCTTCGGCAAAGGTCGCGGTCGCCGAGTTGTAAGAACGGAACTTGATGCCTTGGGTGTCGTCTGACGAGTTCACCTCTTGGTTAAAGTAGAAGCCTTGACCCGGCCATGGGCAGGTGTAGAGCGCTACAAGGTTCAGATCTGCAAGCTGTGCATTCACAGTGTCGCGTGCGGCGGCCCAGAGGCGTGCGTTGTCGTCATAGCTTGTTGCGATGAAGGGCAGGTTGTCCCACCCCAAGAGCGGAGCTTCGTTTGCGTGCGCAGACATGAAGCGTTCGCCGATTGGCACCTGACCCGTCTGGATCGCGCGTTTGATGTCGCCACCGCCGAACAGTGAACCGCCCGGGTGCACTGTAATGTCGATCGCACCTTCGGTGTAGTCACGGACGAGATCCGCAAAAATCACGCCATGCTCAGAATGGAAATTTGTCGCCGCATAGGCCATCGGCATGTCCCAAGATTGGGCGTGGCCGTCGGCCATTGCTGTGGTCCCCATCAAGGCACCGAATGCGGTCAGAGTCACTGTCTTTAGAAAAGTCATAGATGTCCTCCCAGACAAAACCGCGCTAGCGCGCGGAGTGTTTAATTGGATCGAAGGGTGCCAAATCTATGTTCGGTTTTTTATCACCTATCAGATCTGCAATGATCCGACCCGTTTTGGCGCCACCTGTCAAGCCAACGTGCTGATGCCCAAAGGCGCTATAGCTCTTGCCCAGTGGGTCATTTGCGCCAATGAGTGGCAGGCTATCTGCTGGGGCGGGCCGGTGGCCCATCCATTCAACGACATTATCATAAGTCATGTCAGGCAAGAGTTTGCGCACCTGCCTATACAGAAATTCAAAAGGTGGACGGCTCGGGCCGCTGTCGAGCCCACCAAATTCAACGACACCAGCCGCGCGCAGTCGCCCGTCCATGGGGGTGAGAACAAATTTACCGCTGGCCACCATCATCGGAGATTTAGGCATCACGCTGGGATTGATGAATTCTAGGTGGTAGCCACGTTCGCTTTCAAATGGGACTTTGACGCCCAATTTATGCGCGATGTTTTTGGACCATGGGCCCATTGCAAAGACAATGTGATCTGCCTGCATTGGTCCATCGGAGGTGTCGAGCCCTGTTATGATGTTGTCGGCCATCTGGATGTCTTGCACTTCGCACAGCTGCAGTGTGCCGCCTTGGTCGACAAAGTGTTTGGCTAGGGCCGCGACATAGGCACCCGGGTCGCTGATCCGTCCGTGATTGTGGCACGCAACAACGGTGTGAAAGGCTGGACCAAAGGCTGGGTCAAACGATGCTCCGTCGTGGACGTCAAATGTGTATCCGGCTGCTTTGCGCTTTTGCCAACTATAGGCGTCGGCGCGGAATTCAGCCTCGGTCGCGTAACCAAAGCAATAGTCGTCATCTGAAATATAGGCTGCTGCAGGGGTGTTTTCGGCCAATCGTTGATGTTGATCGACCGTGTCATGCAGCAATGCTGACATCGAAGTGGCGTAGTGATCGACATGAGCATCGGTGCCAAAACGTAGGTATTTGGCCAAGAATGGAACAAGTTTTGGAAGGTAGGACCAACGCAGAAACAACGGCGCATTTCGGTCCAACAACATCTTGGGCGCGCGTGCCGCAATGCCGGGTGTCGTCACAGGGATCACAGCCCCCGCCGCCAAGACACCTGCATTGCCGTGGCTGGTGCCGGAGGCGGGGCCATTGCGATCCAATAGTGTGACGTCATGGCCATCTCGTTGCAGCCATATCGCGCAGGACACGCCAACAATGCCGGCACCGACAACAATGATTTTCATGGTGTGCTCTCCTTGGGACGCGCAAATCGTCCCACACCTGATCTGCAAAGGAAACCCCGTGTGACCTAGACCGGCGCTAGCGCGAGCCGTTTGTCAGGGTCTTGCGCCGCTCTCGGATTTTGGCATCGGCTTCGGGCGTGCCGTCATGAAAAGACCCGAACCATTTGTCCCACGGCAGTTCGAGCGACCCGTAGTTACATTCAAAATAGCGGTGGTGCATTTGGTGATGGAATGTCCCCAGCTTAAGCCGGTTCTTGTCTTTGATCACCATTCCCTCGAACCCTGTGTGGGTCGTCGCTGCGGTGAGTGCGTAATATTGCAAATGGAACAGGATATGGACCGGGTGGGCGGCGATGACGAAATGAACCAGAACCGACCCTAAAAAGATCAGATGCTCGACCGGATGCATCGCCAAGCCGGACCAAGGTCCGACGTTGATGTTTCGGTGGTGCAGCGCGTGGACGTGTTTGTACAAAAACGGGACATGCAACAGCCGGTGGATCCAATAGAAATAAAAGCTCTCCCACATGGGGATCAGCACAAAGAGTGCAACAAACCAGATAGGGTTGGCAGCCCACGTTAGCATCGGCGCATAACCGTTCGCCATCGCCCAGAACATCAGCACTTCGTAAGCTGTCCAAACGGTGACACCACTGGCGATCGTCCAAAATATGTTGTCCCGAATTTGATCGCCTAGGGTGAATTGGCGGCCATTCTTCATCAATGGGCGCGGGTCGTATTTGAGCCGCTGGCCCTGTTTGGTGAAGGTATAGAAATAGAGATGCAGCCCGCTCGCGACAATTGTCATCAGTGTGACATTGCGGAGGAACATCTGCGCGATCCATCCAAAGGCGAGCGTTCTGGTTTCCTCAAGCGGGGGGTGGAACCAATAAAACGAGATGCAGGCGATGGCGACAACTATTAGACGTTCGCTGATAAAGAACCATGAACCCCAAACCCATTTGAGCATATCGAGAGGGCGGGGTGGCCAGCTGAAAAATGGCGACACTTGCAGTGGGACATTGGGCGTGTGGTTCCACCCTTTGAGCGGCGCGTTAGGCATTGTGACCCTCGTTGGTATCGGCGTGTTGGCGCAGGGTTGCACGATCACGCAGGTTGGAAAAAGGGTTTTCTCTCGCCTGACCAGCCGTGCCTGTGTTTGGTGCTGCAGGTTGGCGAGCAGAACTGAGCGGTTTGCCTCTTATGGCAATTGCCGTTGGCTTGTAGTTTGTTACTTTATAAAATAACAAACTCTGAGCACTTGGAACTAGGGGATGATCTATGCGCAAGCAAGCGGCAGTCCGACAGTCTGATGTTTTGGGTATTTTGCATGCCCAAGATAAGCCAATGACAGCCTACGCGATCTTGGATCAGATGAAGAGAGACGAGCCGGATATCGCGGCTCCTACGGTGTACCGTGCACTTGCCGCGCTGACGGATCAGGGCCGCGCGCATAAGCTTGAGTCGATCAAGGCCTTTGTTCCCTGCCGTTGCAATCACGAATCCGCCGTGCCCGTTCTGACCATTTGCGGCGATTGCGGCAGTGTTGACGAGCATGACGGCACACGTTTGCTAACCGAACTTTCTGCGATTGCTGCGCAGTCGTCTTTTGATGCAACCCGTCACATCGTGGAGATCCACGGACAATGTGATGGATGTTCTATTTCCTCCTAACCCTCTTAACCTTATAGGTGCTCTCGATGAAACTTATGTCCCTTCTTATGCTGTCAACTGTCGCTGCAACGCCAATCCTCGCGGAGGAAACTCGTCAACTGGATGCTCACGAGCATGGGGTTGGCCAACTGAATATTGCGTTTGAGGGATCAACCATTGCGATGGAACTGCATGCACCGGGTGCGGATATCGTGGGTTTTGAATACCAAGCCGAGAGCGATGAAGACCTTGCATCGATTGATGCAGCACTGGCGGTTTTGGCCAAGCCTTTGGATTTGTTCGTTTTGCCTGATGCGGCTGGATGTTCGGTGGTGGATGCCGACGCCGAGCTAGAGAGCGAAGAGGCCCATGATGATCACGACGATCATGATGATCACAAAGAAGATCATGATGATCATGACCACAAAGAAGAAGGTCATGACGATCACGACGAAGACGAGCACGATGACCGTGATGAAGAGGGTCACGACGACCACGACGATCACAAAGACGAGCATGATGAGCACGACCATGAGGAAGAAGGTCATGACGATCATGATAAAGACGAGCACGACGATCACGATGACCATGAAGACGAGCATGATCACGACAAAGAAGATCATGACGACCATGATGAAGAAGGCCATGACGATCACGACGACCATGCGGACGAAGCTGGCCACACTGAATTTCATGCAGAGTATACTCTTACCTGCTCCGACATTTCGGCTGTGACCGGTATCGACTTCGCCTACTTCGCGGCATTCCCGAATGCGCTCGAGGTTGAAGTGCAGGCGATCTCTGAAACCGGTGCGACAGCCTTTGAGGTAGAGCGGGACGCCCCGACACTCGACCTCAGCAGTCTGTTCTAGATAGGCGGGCTGCGTGACGGAAAAACCTGCTATTCTACACCTTGAGGACGTCTCGTACCGCTGGCCGGGGCGGGCGTCCTTTGGGTTGAATGTTCCGGATTTCCAAGTGGCGCCTTCGGAAACAGTTTTGCTTTTAGGGGCAAGCGGTTCGGGTAAATCGACACTACTATCAATGATTTGCGCAACGATCTTCGCCGACGCCGGACAGGTGAATGTCAGTGGTCAAAACATTGCCCAGCTGTCGGCAGGCCAGCGGGATCGTTTTCGCGCTGAACAGATTGGCCTGATCTTTCAGCAGTTCAATTTGCTGCCTTTTGCCAGCGTTGCGGACAACATTCTTTTGCCGCTTCAATTCGCACCTGAACGCCGCAAACGCATTGCCGATCCTGAGGCCGAGGCACAAAGGCTGTGCGATGCGCTGGGCCTACCGCAGGGTGTTATGACATCGCGAGCCGGAGCACTGAGTGTGGGGCAACAACAACGTGTCGCCGCGGCGCGTGCTTTGATCGGAACACCACCGTTGATCATCGCAGACGAACCCACGTCGTCATTGGATGCCGAAACACAGGCCACGTTTCTGGAATTGTTATTTGCCCAGTCGCAGGCCCATGGCACGACTGTCTTGATGGTCAGCCATGACGCACGATTGGCCGCGCAATTTGATCGCGTTGTTAAAATGGCTGATATCGCAACGGCCGTCAGGGGGGCGCAATGATCTTGCGTCTTGCAATCGGGTCGCTGATGGCGCGCGCATTGACGGTCGGGATGACCATTCTCGCGATCGCGTTGTCGGTCGCGCTGTTCCTAGGTGTTGAAAAGGTCCGCACAGGCGCAAAGGCGAGCTTTGCCGATACGATCTCTGGAACCGACCTAATTGTTGGTGCTCGGTCAGGATCGGTTCAGTTGCTGCTGTATTCGGTTTTCCGCATCGGTAATGCGACGAACAATTTGACGTGGGACAGCTATCAGGACATCCAGCAACGTTCTGAGGTCGATTGGATCGTACCCATTTCCTTGGGTGACAGCCATAGACAGTTCCGCGTCATGGGCACCACGCCCGAGTTTTTCGAGCGTTACAAATACCGCTCTGGGCAATCCCTTGCGGTGCAAAGCGGTTTCTTGATGGACGATCTCTTTGATGCCGTGATTGGGGCGGATGTTGCGGCGACGTTGAACTATGACATCGATGATCCTATCGTCGTGGCGCATGGGCTGGCCTCGTTTTCAGAGCACAAAGATCAGCCGTTTCGCGTCTCTGGCATCTTGGAAAAAACCGGAACGCCGGTGGACCGCACGGTGATTGTTAGCCTGCGGGCAATCGAGGCGATCCACGTGGATTGGCAAAGTGGTGCGCAAATTCCCGGCCAATCGACGCCTGCAGATGTCATTCGGCAGATGCCGCTTGAACCTCAGGCGATCACGGCGGCCCTGATCGGAACCAAGAGCCGGCTGCAAGTCTTTGGTTTGCAAAGAGCTATCAACCAATACTCCAGAGAGCCGTTGCTCGCCGTTTTGCCTGGTGTTGCGCTACAAGAGCTGTGGCAAATCGTCGGTATCGCGGAAACGGCCCTGATCGCGGTGTCCGCGATGGTGGTGGTCACCGCGTTGATCGGCATGATGGCCACGATATTCTCTAGTCTGAACGAACGCCGCCGCGAAATGGCGATTTTCCGCGCCATGGGCGCACGACCACGGGTAATTCTGGGGCTGTTGGTGCTAGAGGCGGTCCTGATGGCCGCAATTGGTGCGCTGCTCGGTTTGGGTTTTCTTTATATGGGTCTTTTCGTTGGTCAGCCGTTGATCGACAGCGCGTTTGGGCTGTGGTTGCCGATTGGACCACCGACCCTCAGAGAGCTTTGGGTGATCTTGGGCGTTGTGGCTGCTGGCGCAATTGTGAGCATGGTACCTGCATTCAGAGCCTACCGTATGTCCCTCGCAGATGGTATGATCGTCAAAATCTGAGGATTTAGGAGCATACGTCATGCATCTATCACGTCGACATTTGATGGCCGGAGCCTTGGCTGCTGGGGCAACGTTGCCGAGAACTGCACTTGCCCGTCAGGCGATCGAAATCATGTGGGAAGATCTGATCCCGCCGGGTGTACCGTATTCCGAGATCATCGGCGAAGGCGTCATGGACGAGCGCAATGATCTGTGGCTGCCTGAGTTCGACGAGAACGCAAAAAAACTGAACCCTGTCTTGGATGGGGCCTACATCAAAATGCCGGGCTTTATTATTCCGATTGAGACCTCGACCGACGGGGTCACCAGCTTTGTCTTGGTGCCTTATGTGGGGGCTTGCATTCATACGCCGCCACCGCCGCCAAACCAGTTGGTTTTTGTGACCACGGCAACGCCTTGGCCCGGTGATGATCTATGGGAAGCTGTCTGGGTCACGGGCAAAATGGGGCATGAAATCACATCGACCGAAGTCGCAGAAACAGGCTATGCGCTGGCTGCTGAAGAGATGGAGATTTATATATGGTAAGCCGTTCCATCGGGCGGCGGACCTTTGTGTCGGGTATCGGAGCTGCGTCCATGCTGCCGCAGTTTGCGCGGGCTGATGGTTTCATCGATCTTGAATGGACTGACTTGGTGCCTGAGGGGCAGCAAGTGATCCCGCCAATGCTTCAAGGGTTGCTTGATCACGACCAACCACCGCTGTCGAGCCAACAGCCGGAATCCAGTGGTGTTCGCACCGAATGGAACGGCCAAGTCATTCGTTTGCCGGGCTTCATTGTTCCGATTGATTACTCAGGAACAGGCGTCACGGCCTTTATTCTGGTGCCGTTCGTCGGGGCTTGTGTGCATGTGCCGCCACCGCCCGCAAACCAGCTGGTGTTTGTGACAACGTCGGAACCCTACGAGAGCGTGGGGCTCTACGAGCCGGTCAATGTTGTAGGCATGTTCGGGGTCTCGTCGATCTCGACGCACCTTGCTGATATTGGATATGCTCTGTCTGCGGATCTGGTTGAACCATTCGGATCTTAGGTTCGATTCACCCCACATTGCTCACAAAAGCTGCACGCAGCCTAAATTTTAAGCATCCGAGATTATTACTCTAGTGCCGTCGCCACCCGTTGGTGGATTTTGTTGTACCAGTGTTTGTCTGGCGATTTTGTGAGTGGCGATGACCTATCTTGCTCTCATATGCTGCCGTGACTGCCGATGACCTTGCACAAACCTGTGACCTTGCCGTCTTTGCAACGGGCAAAGGGATGTTTGGACCTGATCGTTGCAGGTGCGGCTGGTAAAACCCAGCTG
The DNA here is from genome assembly GCF_000161835.1 of Thalassobium sp. R2A62. Lineage (GTDB taxonomy): Bacteria > Pseudomonadota > Alphaproteobacteria > Rhodobacterales > Rhodobacteraceae > Thalassobium. Next base: position 1,404,251 of record NZ_GG697169.2, on the reverse strand, counting down.
GCTGACCTGCGCGAGCAGGGATCAACGCGGGCTGTGTTTCCTCGTGATCCAACCGGTGCTGTAACTGCGGTCGTTTTGAACACTGCGGGTGGTCTGACGGGCGGCGATGATTTCACCCTAACAGCGACGGCTAAACAGGCCGCGACATTGCGGATCACGACCCAAGCGGCCGAACGTGTCTACGCGACACCAGATGTACGTGCGGCACAGGTCCGAACGATGATTACAGTGGCGGACGGCGCATTGGTTCAGTGGCTGCCTCAAGAGACGATCCTGTTCGACAAATCGGCACTGGATCGGCGGCTGACCGTTGAATTGGCCCCGACGGCCAAATTTTTGATGGTCGAGCCGTTGGTGTTTGGCCGCAGCGCATCTGGCGAGGTAATCCAACGAGTGTCGTTGCGCGATCGTGTTTCCATTTTCCGTGGCGGTGTGCCGCTCTATCTCGACGGCATTGCGGTGCGGGGCGATCTGTCCCGCATCAGCAACCGGACAGCGACGGCCGATGGCGCAGGTGCGGCGGCGAGCATTGTCTTGGTCGACCCGCACGTCGAGCAACACCTAGAGCACCTGCGCGATGCGCTGGGCCCAAAAGGCGGGGCCAGCCTGCTGCAACCAGACGTTTTGGTCGCCCGCGTTTTGGCCACTGATAGCTATGCGCTGCGCCAAATGTTGCTGCTCACACTTGATCAGATGACGGGCGGCTTCACGCCCAAGAATTGGAGACTTTGAAGAATGAAGCTGACCCCTCGGGAAAAAGACAAGCTGCTGATTGCGATGGCCGCCGAAGTGGCCCGCAGGCGGCTCGCGCGTGGGGTCAAGCTGAACTACCCCGAAGCCATCGCCCTAATCACGGACGCCGTGGTGGAAGGCGCCCGAGACGGCAAGTCAGTCGCGGATATGATGCAAGCAGGTGCGCATGTGATCACCCGCGATCAATGTATGGAAGGTGTCCCTGAAATGATCCACGACGTTCAGGTCGAGGCAACGTTCCCTGATGGGACCAAGCTTGTCACAGTTCACAACCCCATTCGAACAGGTGCCGCATGATCCCCGGTGAAATCATTGTCGCGGAGGGTGTGTTGACCCTGAACCCTGATGCATCTGTCACAACGTTGATGGTTGCGAATGCAGGTGACCGCCCAGTCCAAGTGGGCAGTCATTATCATTTTGCTGAATGCAATGGCGCGCTCGAATTTGATCGCGACGCAGCCCATGGCGCGAGGCTAGATATCGCAGCGGGAACTGCTGTGCGGTTTGAGCCCGGTCAGCGTCGCGAAGTTCATCTGATCCCGATGTCAGGTGCGCGCCGCGTATACGGATTTGGCCAAGCCGTGATGGGAGAGCTCTGATGCCAGCGACACTTAACCGCGCAGAATATGCCGCGATGTTCGGGCCAACTGTCGGCGACAAAGTCCGTCTTGCGGACACCGATCTGATCATTGAGGTCGAACGGGATTTGGCCGCCGAGGCGGCTGGTCAGGTCTCGACCCAGGGGACAGGCGCCAATGCGTTGCACTATGGGGAAGAGGTCAAATTCGGTGGTGGTAAGGTGATCCGCGACGGGATGGGCCAATCACAAGCAACCCGCGTCCAAGGGGCTGTGGACACGGTCATTACCAATGCTCTGATTGTGGACCATTCAGGCATCTACAAGGCTGACGTTGGTCTGCGCGACGGTCGCATCCACAAGATCGGCAAAGCAGGAAATCCAGACACGCAGCCGGGCGTCGACATCATCGTTGGCCCCGGTACCGAAGCAATCGCAGCCGAAGGGCGCATTTTGACTGCTGGTGGTTTTGACAGCCACATCCATTTTATTTGCCCGCAGCAAATCGAGGATGCCCTGCATTCGGGACTGACCACGATGTTGGGTGGCGGCACGGGCCCCGCGCATGGCACGCTCGCCACCACATGCACACCTGGGCCTTGGCACATTGGACGTATGCTTCAGGCCGCTGATGCGTTCCCGATGAACCTCGCTTTTGCAGGCAAAGGAAATGCGTCGCTGCCAGCCGCACTCGAGGAACAAGTGCGCGCAGGCGCCTGTGCTATGAAACTGCACGAAGACTGGGGCACGACGCCCGCGGCGATTGATTGCTGTCTGTCCGTGGCCGATGACATGGACGTTCAGGTGATGATCCACACCGACACCCTGAATGAAAGCGGGTTCGTTGAGGACACGGTGGCGGCGATGAAAGGCCGGACCATCCATGCCTTTCACACCGAAGGGGCCGGTGGCGGGCATGCACCAGATATTATCAAGATCTGCGGGCAAGAGAACGTGCTGCCGTCGTCCACCAACCCGACGCGGCCCTATACGGTCAATACGCTCGAAGAACATCTCGACATGTTGATGGTCTGTCACCACCTCGACAAATCCATTCCCGAAGACGTGGCATTCGCAGAAAGCCGCATCCGTCGCGAGACGATCGCTGCCGAAGACATCCTGCATGACATGGGTGCGTTCAGCATCATCGCCAGCGATAGCCAAGCGATGGGGCGTGTCGGCGAGGTCTTGATCCGGACGTGGCAAACAGCAGACAAGATGAAGAAACAGCGCGGTCGTCTTGCCGAAGAGGTTGGCGAAAATGATAATATGCGGGTCCGCCGTTACATCGCGAAATACACGATCAACCCTGCAATTGCCCATGGCATTGCCCATGAAATCGGGTCGATCACCGAGGGTAAGCGCGCTGATCTGGTGATGTGGGACCCCGCATTCTTTGGCGTGAAGCCCGAGATGGTTCTTATGGCGGGCACGATCGTTTCGGCCCAAATGGGTGATCCGAACGCGTCTATCCCGACACCTCAGCCGGTCTATTCACGTCCGATGTTTGGCGCTTATGGCAGGTCGGTTGAACACTCTGCTGCGACGTTCGTTTCTGCCGCTGCCCATGCCGACGGCATCGGAGACAAGCTGGGATTGGCCAAGCAAACGGTCGCTGTGCAAAACACTCGCCACATTGGCAAGTCTGACTTGATGTTGAACACAGCAACCCCGCATATCGAAGTGAACCCCGAGACCTATGAGGTCCGCGCTGACGGAGAATTGCTGACCTGCGAACCCGCAACTGAGCTGCCGATGGCACAGCGGTATTTCCTGTTCTGATGGTTGATTTTACAGCACATGACATCCGCCGCGCCGGCGACTGGACGGGCAGTTTCGAGCTCTGCGTCCTAAACTATGATGAACGTTTTTTACGTCGCAAGGTCATCAAGACGTCGCATGACGAGGACCTGTTGGTTGATCTCGCGCAGACCACGTCGCTGAATGATCGAGACGCGTTTTTGCTGACGGATGGTCGGCTGATCGAGGTCATTGCTGCCGCCGAGGACCTGTATGCAGTCACAGGCGACCTGACCCAATTGGCATGGCATATCGGCAACCGTCACACGCCATGTCAGATCCAAAACGGGCGTCTATTGATCCAGCGTGACAAGGTGATTGGTCATATGCTCGAGCATCTAGGCGCGACGTTGGTCGAAGTGTCCGAGCCGTTCACACCAGAGGGCGGCGCATATGGCCACGGGCGGACACACAGCCATTCGCATGGGGCAACAGCGCATGAACAGTGACGTTCTGACGTTGTCGCAACTGTTGTCGCCATCGTTTCCCGTCGGTGCCTTTGCCTATTCGCATGGTCTAGAAACAGCGATTGATGATGGTTTGATCACGGACGCGACCAGCCTACGGGATTGGGTGTCTGATCTGATGGAGCACGGCAGTTTGCGGAACGATGCGGTGCTGCTGAACCTCGCCTATGCGGACACGGACAGTAAACGCGTCGACGCGGTCGCACGTGCCTTTGCCGCATCGCGGGAACGATTGGTCGAGGCCGATCTTCAGGGGGCTGCTTTTTGTGACACTGTGCGGGATGTCTGTGGGCTGGAGTTGGGGCGGATCTGCTATCCTGTAGCTGTCGGTTGTACGGCGCGGATGTTGACGCTTGATCCAGAACTCACGGCGGCCATGTATGCCCAAGCCTTTGTTGCAAACATGGCAGCGGCGGCGATGCGGCTTGTTCCGTTAGGGCAAACCGACGGTCAGTTGGTGCAGACCGCGCTAAAGCCAATGTGCCTGTCATTGGCGGCCGAAACCCAAGGTGCCAGCGAAGACGATTTAAGCAGCTTTGCATTTCTGTCGGACATCGTCGCAATGCGTCACGAGGTTCAAAGCCCTAGAATTTTTCGGACATAAGAGAGGTCTATCATGTCTCAAAATGGACCATTGCGCATCGGAATTGGTGGCCCAGTTGGTGCTGGCAAGACGACGTTGACCGCCGAGCTAGCCAAGTTGTTGCACCCCACAGTGTCGATCGGGGTGATCACCAACGACATCTACACCCAAGAGGATGCCGAGGCATTGATGCGGATGCAAATCCTGCCCCAAGATCGCGTGATCGGTGTTGAAACGGGTGGCTGTCCGCACACGGCGATCCGCGAGGATGCCTCGATCAATCTGGCGGCTGTTGCGGAAATGCGCGGGCGTCATCCCGAGGTCGAAGTCGTGCTGATCGAAAGCGGTGGTGACAATCTGTCAGCTACGTTCAGCCCTGAATTGGCCGACCTGACAGTTTATGTGATCGACGTCGCCGCTGGCGAGGAAATCCCGCGCAAAGGTGGTCCTGCAATTACCAAGTCAGATATCTTGGTGATCAACAAAACCGATCTCGCGCCGCATGTCGGTGCATCGCTCGAGGTGATGGAACGTGATGCGAGGCGGATGCGAGGGGACAAACCGTTTGTCTTTGCGGCCTTGCGTCATGGTCGTGGCCCGCGAGAGATTGCAGAACGGCTTGGCGGGCTTGGGGGATTTGCAGTCCCAGCAGAGTAGTCTGACCCCTACGCCAGCCAAGGCCAGTGTGGGGCGTGATCGTTAGTCGGCAAGATGCGGGAAGTAGTCCTCGCAATTGCCCTCGCGGTAGACGTCAGCCGTACAGCAGTGCAAACCACCGCCAAAGGCATAGGCGTCGCGCAATTCGACTTCGACGACTTCCATCCCAAGCTTGTCCATTTGCTCCGCCTGATAGACCTCAGACTTTTCGACACAGACGGTTTTCGGATTAAGCACCAGCACGTTCATGGACAGCCATGTCGACGAATAGCACAGGGGTGGGGGCGCGTTGTGCGCGGGCTGTGCCGCATCTACGATTTCCCAGCCGTTCTTTTCGAACATGTCGCGCTGGTCATCGGGCAGGCGGCGTTGTGGATTGTTCAGGATCAAACCCGGACGCAGCGGCGTGAACGTCGCGTCGATGTGGATCGGATAGGGGTCACCGGGGAAATTGACCGTGTGCACACGGTGATTAGGGAAGTGACGGCGCAGCCATTCGATACCCTTTTGGTTCGTCGTGAACCCGTGTTGGACCACAAGATCACGACCAAAACGCAGGACGTCTGCAGCATCAAACAATGGCTCTTCTTCTGTGGTGACAAAGAACTTTTCCGCGGCCCATTGCAGACGCTTTTCGACGCCAATCTTGTCGGACAAATAGTCGGGATGGTAGTCTGCATCGGTCAGGCGCGGCTTGGGCGCGCTTTCGTGGCGAAAGTTTGGATCTTCGTCGAAATACCGCTGCATCAGCGGACGGTAGTTCAGATATTCGAACCAGCGACAGCGATACGACATTGTCGCCTCTAGCATTTCAGAGCCAACAGTCAGCAAAACGTCACGTGGGGGCATGCAGCCGAACTGGCTCTCTGTATGAAAGTCAGGCGTGGTTGCAGGCAAGGAATGGTCGATGCATGTCGGGCGATCCACACGGACACCGCGTGCTGTCAATTGTGCAGCAAAAGTGTCGAGCAATTCGTTCGCCCGATCGATGGTCTCTTGGGGGCGGCGGCCCCATTGGCCGCGCATATCACTGTCTTCGGGGACCTTGGCGTCGAGTGCTGGTTCCTCTGGTGGGATGTGGCAGTCATCGGCGCGGCCGACGATCACATGTTTCAAGGGGTCCCATTCGTTCCAGCTGTTTACGACGGTCTTTTGCATTTTCGGTTCTCCCATTCGACGTTGGTTTAGTCCTAGTGGCTCTGACGAAACCGGACAAGCATCTGTTACGACCATCAACGGTGCCATTCGCGACGCAGCCACATGCGATCCGCCTAGACACCCATTTGTATTCCTGCATAGTGAGGGCCTGTTTGGATTAACCACGATTGGGGAATACGATGAAACGACTAGCATTCGCGACACTTGGCTTTGCTCTGAGCGCGACAACTGCGATGGCCGCTGGGCACTGCGCTGGTGGAAAAACCTTGACCGAGGGCAAGCTGACAATCGCTACAGGCAATCCAGCATATTACCCTTGGGTGCTGGATGATGATCCTGCCAGCGGCAACGGATTTGAGGCTGCAGTGGCCTATGCTTTGGCGGGTGAAATGGGCTTTGATGCGGCTGATGTCGTTTGGGTTCGCTCGTCGTTTGACGAGGCCATTCAACCGGGTGTCAAAAACTTTGACATCAATATGCAGCAGTTTTCGATCACGCCTGAGCGTGATGAAATCGTTGATTTCTCGACACCCTATTACTATGCGCCGATGGCTGTTTTGTTGTCCGGAAATGCGCAGGCAGACGCCACGCTTGACGGTCTCAAGGATCTGGTTTGGGGTGCTGTCGGCTCGCACACATCGACACCGATGCTGACGGGTACGATCCAGCCGAACACTGATCCGCTGCTCTATGGCGACAACGCCGATGTTACGGCTGCGATGCAGGCGGGCCAAATTGATGCCGCCCTGTTCGATCTTCCAACAGCGCTATACCTGAGCGCGGTGGTTGTCGAAGGGTCGTCGATCCTTGGGCAATTCTCAGCGGACCGCGCCACGAACCCCGACCAGTTCGGTGTTCTGATGGAAGAAGGCAACGCGATCAAAGCCTGTGTTGACGAAGCGCTCGCAGTGCTGGGCGATAGCGGCTCGTTGGCTGCGATTGAGGCAGAGTGGCTGCAAGAAACGACTGGTGTGCCGGTTATCGAATAATGACGACACCAAACGGCGGCGCGCCAACGCGTCGCCAACTCTACGAAGCCAAACTGAAACGGCGCGCCTTGTTGATTGCGGGCGGCAGCAGCTTGGCCGTGTTTGCTGCGATTGTGCTGCTTGTGCCGATGGCGCCGGGATGGGCCAAAGTCAAAAAGAGCTTCTTTAATTGGGATGTGTTCACCAAGACATTTCCCAAATTGCTGGACGCCTTTCTTATAGATATCGCTATTTTTGCGTGGTGTGCGCCTTTGATTGCCATCGTCGGGCTGTTGGTTGCCTTGGCGCGCGATGTGCGCAGCCCTGCGCTATTTCCGCTCCGCATCATAGGTGCGGCGTACACCGACATCTTCCGCGGCGTACCGGTGATCTTGACCGTCTATCTCATTGGTTTTGGCATCCCCGGTTTGGGTCTGCCGCGTCCCTATAATTCACCGTACATCTGGGGGTCACTTGCGCTGATCCTGACGTATTCGGCTTATGTCGCCGAGATCTTTCGCTCTGGCATCGATTCCGTTCACAAGAGCCAGCGTGCCGCGTCTGAATCCTTGGGGTTGTCGGACCGTGACACGATGTGGTTTGTCATTCTGCCCCAAGCGATCCGGCACGTGATACCCGCACAGATGAACATGTTCATCGCCCTGCAAAAGGACGTAGCCCTGCTTAGTTTCATCGGTCCTGTCGAGATCTTTAGGCAAGCGGGCGTGCAAAAGTCGCTGCTTGCCAATTTCACCCCTTACGTCGGGGCCGCACTGATTTTTCTTGCGATCACCGTGCCTGCAACGCGCTACGCCGACTATTTAATGAACAAACAAAACAAGGCGCGCAGCTGATGGCCATGTTGTCCTTGCAAAATGTGGTCAAACGGTTTGGCGATAATACGGTTTGTGACGGGATCGACCTCGACGTGGAAGAGGGGCAGATGGTTTGCCTGATCGGCGCATCAGGTGCCGGAAAATCCACGCTGCTGCGTTGTATAAATCTGCTGGAACCAATCGAGGATGGGGCGATCTATCTAGGGGGCGAGGATATCTCGATCCCGGGTCTCGACCCGCAACCCGTACGCAAACGGATTGGGATCGTCTTTCAGAGCTACAACCTGTTTCCCCATATGACGGCATTGGAAAACGCCATGCTGGCCCCGCGCCGAGTATACGGTCAAAGCCGCGAGGTCCTGCGCCCACAGATCGAAGAGCTGTTTGACAAGTTTGGCTTGGCCGACCGGATGCATCACTACCCCGATCAGCTGTCTGGCGGTCAACAGCAGCGTGTGGCGATTGTCCGCGCGTTGGCGATGAAACCTGATGTGATGTTGTTTGATGAAATAACTGCGGCGCTAGACCCCCAATTGGTGGGCGAGGTTTTGGCCGTTTTGCATTTGCTAAAGGCCTCAGGCATGACCATGGTCCTCGCCACGCACGAGATGGATTTCGCTCGAGAAGCAGCAGACAAAGTTTGTTTTCTCAAGGATGGCCACATCATCGAAGAAGGCCCGCCCGAGGTTGTGTTCGAGGCTCCGACCAAGGCCGAGACCCGCGAATTTTTGGCGCGGGTGCTCTAGAACGACCAACAGCGCCACGGCGCAAACGGGCAAGCGGTGTCGGAATTACACGGTTTGCGTTCAACTTTTTCCAGTCTGATCGTCTAGGCGCACCTACCTTGTGACCCGCCTCAGAGGAGCTCCGCCATGACTGTGAACTCTGGGCCATTTGAACGAAATGAGTACGACCGGCGGTTTGGCCAAAAGCCGTGTGGCAATGGATCGGGCAGGGCTTGATGCTCTCTTTGTGACGGACCCGTCGAACAGGCGTGGCTCACCGGCTATGACGGGTGGTCGTTCTATGTGCATCAGGGCGTTGTTGTCCGGCCTGAGGGCGAGCCGATTTGGTGGGGGCGTCATATGGACATGCTAGGGGGACGGCGAACTTGCTGGATGGACCATGACAACATCCTCGGCTACGGCGACGAATTTGTGCAATCGACCGTCCGTCACCCGATGCAAGACCTTGCAGGCGTTTTGCAGTCTTTCGGACTTCAGGGCGCTCGGATCGGCGTCGAGATGGAAATCTATTATTATTCAGCCAAAGCGCACGCCGTATTAGAGGCGGAGCTGCCAGATGCACGGTTGGTGGATGTGACCGCTTTGGTCAATTGGCAGCGGTTGATCAAATCCTGTGTTGAGCTTGCGTTCATGCGCACAGCCGCGCGTACCTCGGACAAGGCGATCGAAACTGCAATTGATCGTGCCGCACCTGGTCTTTGCAAGAATGATTTGGTGGCCGACATCCTACATGCTGGAATATCGGGCGTTGGGGATGACTGGGGCGACTGCCCTGCAATCTTGCCAGTGACACCGTCTGGCTTGGATGCTACGCCGGCAAATCTGACGTGGGACGGCGCGCCAATGCGCCCAAACTAAGCGACTTTTTAGAATTTTCAGGCTGCTACCGCCGCTATCACGAACCACTGTATCGAACAGTCTATTTGGGGACACCACCCGACGATATGCGCCGCGCAGAGCCGAGCAGATCGAAGGGATTGCCGCAGGTCTAGGCGCCGCACGCGCGGGCAACCGAACGTGCGACATTGCGAATGCCTGCCTTGCTGTTTTGTCCAAGCACGGGATCGAGCGGTCAGTGCGCATGGGGTATCCCGTCGGGCTGAGTTACCCGCTCGATTGGGGGGAACGGACGGCATCGATCCGGCCCGAAGACACGACCGTCCTTGAGGCTGGAATGACGTTCCATTTCATGCCTGCCCTTTGGATTGACAGTTGGGGGCTCGAGACGACAGAGGCGATCCTGATTGGTGAAAACGGTGCGGTGGCCCCCTTTGGACAGGTTGAGCGCAAGCTGTTTGCCAAAACTAGGCAGAGGTTTGCCTGCCACCCGTCACGACTGTTTGGCAAGGCTGTGGATTACGTGCATGGTAGGGCGTGTTATGAGTGTGAGGTGTGCCATGGATCGGCGAGCGTTTGTGATGATGTTAGGCGCAGCTGGTGTCGCAGGGTGCGTGACTGATGTGGCCCGTCCAGCGCGCGCTGCTGGCACGGTGCCTTCGGACTTACGTCCTGTAGCAACACCAGCATTTTCAAGTTGGCTAACAGCGTTCCGCCCACGGGCCCTAAGGGCCGGAATTTCGGCGGCAACTGTGGATCGAGCACTCGCTTCAGCTGGCTTTGTTCCCGGGGTGATCACACGGGACCGCACGCAAATTCAAACGCGCCGAACGCTCGAAGAATATCTATCTATCGCGACCTCGGATGACCGGTTGGCCAAAGGACGGGTCGCTCTGGCTCGCTATGGATCGACGCTGACTGCGATCCAATCACGCTACGGTGTCGATCGTCATATCATTGCAGCGATTTGGGGGCTCGAGAGCCAGTTTGGCGAAAAGCGGGGGCAGGTGCCCGTCATTTCTTCCACTGCGACGCTGGCCTTTGAAGGGCGCCGCGCGGCGTTCTACGAGAGCCAGTTGATCGCGGCTCTGCGCATTCTGGATCGTGGTGACACAACGCCGGACCAAATGCTTGGCAGTTGGGCTGGTGCGATGGGCCATACCCAATTTATCCCGACGTCCTACCGCAGCTTTGCGGTCGATTTTAATGGCGATGGGCGCCGTGATATCTGGGGGGATGATCCAACGGATGCCTTAGCTTCGACGGCGAGCTATCTGTCGCGCAACGGTTGGCGGTCGGGATTGAGATGGGGTGCTGAAGCTGGCACTGGTGGTCCGTCTGGCCGATCAATCCGCCCCCAACGGGGTGGCGTTCAATTCACCGTCACGCGTAATTTCAATGTCATCAAGACGTACAACAATTCAGATCTCTATGCGGTCGGCGTCGGACATTTGGCCGATCGGCTTGCTGGTGGCGGTCCCTTGCGTGGTAATTTCCCACCCGATGCGAACGGGCTTATCAAAGCGGATCGACTGGCGGTACAACGTGGCCTCGAGCGGCGCGGGTACGATATTGGTACCATTGATGGTGTTTTCGGGAAAAAGACCGAGGCCGCGATCCGTGATTTCCAGCAAAAACAGGGATTTCCCGTGACAGGTGCCGCGTCAGCCTCTTTGGTCTCAGCCCTTAGATAGCAGCATCTGGTCGGCCGCTTGGTCTAGTATCCAGTCACGGACGGCAATCGCACCGTCCGACAATGCACGCTGTTTGGACCAAACCAAATAGAACCCTTTTCCTGTCGACCAACTCCAATCAGTTCGGGCGGCCAAGACGCCTTGCTCAACGAGGTTTTGTGTTACGTGGCTCCACCCAAAGGCAAAGCCTTCGCCGGCGATGGCGGCCTGAAGGACGAGGGCGTAATCATTCAACCGCAACCCAGTTTCAGGTGGGGTTGAAGTGATGCTAAAGCTTGCAAACCAGTCGCGCCAAACGGGGCGTTCACGAATAGGTTCTTCTAGATGCACCAGACGTTGTTTCAAAAGATCTGGGACAGTTGCAAGCGGCTGGGCCGTCTCCAAAATACGCGGTGCTGCCACCGGGTAAATGACCTCGGGGGCGATCAACGCGCTGTCACAGTCGGCCCAGTCTCCGGTGCCTCGACGCACAGCGAGGCTGATGTTTTCGGCATTCAGGTCCGGTTCGCGATCGCTGATTTGAAGACGTAAATCCACATGAGCGTGTCGAGCCTTGAGATCGGCGAGCCTTGGCATCATCCAGTAGGTATTAAAGGCCGTTGAGGCGCTAAGTGTAACATAGTCCTGTCGCGATAGATGTTTGATCGCGCTGGCAGATTGCGCGAGTTGATCAAATGAACGCGTCACATCAGCAAAGAGCCGTTCGCCGGTCGTGGTCAGCGTCACGCGTCGGTGGCTGCGGATAAACAAGGATGTGCCAAGCCGTTCTTCGAGTTGGCGAATGGTGGCGCTGATCGCGGGTTGTTGGACATTCAATTCGGTCGCCGCACGGGTGAACGACCCGCACCGCGCGGCCGTTTCAAACACCATCAAATGACGGGGCGATCCAAGATGTTTCCATAGCTCTCGCATCATTTGAAGTTATCCAAAAGATCATCTTTTTCAAGCGTCACATAGTGTCATCTGGTGTCTAATTTTGTGCCAAGCTTGTCGAGCCTCGGCTCGAAACACCCCACTGACAGGAGACGCGAAATGCCTGAGATCCAAACAGATGAAACATCCAATGGAAAACCTCTGCCGTCTCATGCCAAAGTGGTCGTGATCGGGGGCGGTGTTGTGGGGTGTTCGATCCTGTTTCACCTCGCCAAGTTCGGTTGGAAGGATGTCGTTTTGCTAGAGCGCGACGAGCTGACATCAGGATCCAGTTGGCATGCCGCTGGACAAATTCATACGATTTCAAGCGATCCGAACATCAGCCGGCTTCAAGGGTATACAATTGATCTGTATAAGGAAATCGAAGAGATTTCTGGGCATTCTGTTGGACTGCATATGACGGGCGGTTTCTATGCGGCGTCTACCAAGGAATGGTATGACTACCTCAAACGGGAACGATCCAAAGCGCGCTATATGGGGTTGAACCAAGAGTTCATTTCACCCTCTGAATTGGCCGAACGGCACCCATTGCTGGATACCAGCCAATATTACGCGGCCCTCTGGGACGATCAGGATGGTGATCTTGATCCGTCGGGGGCTACCTATGCTTTTGCCAAGGCGGCGCGCGTCCACGGCGCCCAATATTTCACGTACTGTGGCGTCACGGCTATGTCGCAGCGTCCGGATGGGTCGTGGGATTTAACGACACCGAAAGGGCAGATCAATGCCGAACAGATCGTCAACTGCGGCGGGCTGTGGGCCCGTGAAGTCGGGCATATGTCGGGGGTTCATTTGCCGGTTCAACCGATGGAACATCACTATCTCATCACAGACAAAATCTCGATGATCGCAGATCGAATGGACACGATGGGCGAAGCGGGCAGATTGCCAGCAGGCATCGATTACGAGGCAAACATCTATTTTCGCCAAGAACGCCAAGGCATGTTGTTGGGCACTTACGAACCCAAGGGTACACCGTGGAAAGTGGACGGCACGCCGTGGGACTTTGGCCATGAGTTGCTACAGCCCGATCTCGAACGTATCGCGGATCGGCTTGAAATGTCGTTCGATCGGATCCCCGCGATTGGTGAAGCAGGCATCAAGGATACGATCAACGGCCCGTTTACGTTTGGACCTGACGGAAACCCGATGATCGGCCCAGTGCCAGGCATGAAAAACTATTGGGTCGCCGTCGGTGTGATGGCTGGATTTTGTCAAGGCGGCGGTGTCGGTCTGACGATGGCCGAATGGATGATTGATGGCGAACCTAGTATCGACGTTTGGGCAATGGATGTTGCGCGCTTTGGTGAATTTGCGACCCCCGACTGGGGAACGATCAAATCCACCGAAAACTACGAGCGCCGGTTTGTCATGACGTTCCCGAACGAAACGCTACCTAACGGACGCATGCAAAAGACGACCGCGCTTTATGACCGGTTGGTCGCCAAAGGGGCGCTTATGGGGCAGGGCTTTGGCTTGGAGCATGCGTTGTGGTTCGCTGACGGAGCGGAGGATGCGCATGAAACGCCCACGTTCGAAAGAAACCGCAGCCACGACTATGTCGCCCGCGAAATTAAAGCGGTCCAAGACGCGGTTGGTGGGATTGAGATTGCAAATTTTGCCAAGCACGAATTCAAAGGACCGGGTGCGCGCGCCTACCTCAACGAAACGCTTTCTGGTTATGTGCCAAAGCCTGGACGCCTCGCTCTGACGCCTATGCTGACGCCCAAGGGCAAGCTTTATGGTGATCTGACCGTGGCTTGTCTGGGGGTTGAACATTTCATGCTGTTCGGATCAGGCGCCATGCAGGATGCCCATAGCCGTTGGTTCAATATGACGCTGCCTGATGATGTCATCTATGCAAATGTCAGTGACGATTGGCATGGTCTTGCGCTTTCTGGCCCCAAGTCCCGAGAGCTGTTGGCACGGATCACGCGTGACGATGTGCGGGCCACGTCATTCAAATTTCGCGATGTCCGGCGCACGTTCGTGGGTGATGTGCCTGTCGTTTTGAATCGCATCAGTTTCTCGGGTGAATTGGGTTACGAGATTTACTGTAAGCCGCAGTATCTGCTGCGTCTTGCCGCTGCGATCGAAGATGCAGGCGCAGATTTCGGGTATCAGTGGTACGGGGCACGTGCGCTAATGTCGATGCGATTGGAAAAGGGCTGGGGCGCTTGGGGGCTGGAATTCCGGCCTGACTTTGATGCGGTCGCCAGTGGCATGGACGTCTTCATCAATTGGAAGAAGGACTTTGTCGGTAAGGCCGCGACACAAGAAATTCTGGATCGTGGTCCAGCGCAAAAATTGATCACGATGACCATTGCGGTTGATGGCATCGACGTCAGCAACGACGAAGCCATTCTCAAAGACGGGCAAGCCATCGGATATATCTCGTCAGGTGGGTATGCGCACCGCGTCGGTGCCTCGATGGCGATGGGATATGTGGAGACAGCGTACGCGGTTCCAGGATCGACTGTTCAGGTCGAAATTCTGGGTCATATGTATGACGCTGAAATACTTTGTGGTCCGCTCTATGATGCGAACGGGGCAAATATGCGGGCCTAGATGATCGGCGTCCAACCCAAGGCGTTCTTGCAACTCGCGGTTCTCGGCCTACCTCAGGATCATGAAGAAAGCAGAGCCCTTGCCCCCCGAACATGTCAGCGACGTCATCGAGATGGCGTTGTCGGATCACGTGAGTTTTGATGATATCCGACGAGAATACGGGTTGCGCGAAGCCCAAGTGAAAACCTTGATGCGCGAGAACCTAAAATCTGGAAGCTACCGAACTTGGCGCAAACGGGTCCGGCAGTTTGGTGACCGCCGCGCGGCGTATAAATGACGATCAGATCGACGCCGAAACCGCAACCCGTGCCCGCCTCGCGATTGGGGCGGCTGAGCCGTCTTGGCGCTTTGGGGGCCAGTGTTGCGGGCAATATGGTGGTCGGTGGGTTGGGGCAATTGGCCCAAGGGCAGCGCCCGAACCCGCAGTCGTTGTTGATGACACCGCGCAATATGCGGAAAATCGTGGATCAGTTGGCGCAAATGCGTGGCGCGGCGATGAAAATTGGCCAGCTGGTTTCGATGGATACGGGCGATGTTCTACCGCCCGAACTGTCCGAGATTTTTGCGCGACTTCGGGCGGATGCCAATTTCATGCCGCCCAAACAGTTAAAGCAGGTTTTGGCCAAACTGTGGCCAGCCGGATGGTTGGGCGCATTCTCCCAATTTGATGTACGTCCCATTGCGGCGGCATCGATCGGTCAAGTTCACCGAGCAGTTCTGCGTGATGGCCGCACGCTGGCGGTCAAGGTTCAGTATCCGGGAGTCGCGCGTAGCATTGATAGTGATGTGGCCAATGTGGGCGCGTTGATCCGCATGTCAGGTCTGTTGCCCAAGGGGTTCGAGCTTGGCCCCTATCTCGAACAGGCGCGCCTGCAACTGCACGAAGAGACGGACTATATACGCGAGGCTGCGCAGCTTGACGGGTTTGCGGACCTGCTAGTGGACAATCGGCATTTTCATGTCCCGCGCAGTGTGCCCGAATGGTGTACCCCAGACATTCTTGCAATGGAGTTTGCAGAGGGTGATCCGGTAGAAGATGCTGCGCGCGCCGACCAAGCCACCCGCAATCACATCACCGAACAGTTGATCCGCCTGACCTTGGACGAGTTGTTTCGCTTTGGCCGAATGCAAACTGACCCGAATTTTGCCAACTACCGCTTTGATGCGGAGAACGGAAAAATTGTGTTGCTTGATTTCGGTGCGACCCGTGTGGTTGGCGCCGAGACGGCGCAGGTCTATCGCGATATGCTGGTTGCTGGTCTGTCGCATGACGCGGCAGGAATAGATGCAGCAGCAGGGGCGATGGGGCTCTTTGATGCTGACACGACTGTGGATCACCGCCGCCAAATAAATGAAATGATGTCGCTGATTTTTGCAGAGCTGGAAGAGATGCCTGTTTTTGATTTTGCCACGACAGAGCTGGTTCAACACTTGCAAAGGCGAGGCACAGCGCTGGCCGAAGACGGATATGTTCCGCCACCTCTGCCGATTGATGTGCTGTTTCTTCAGCGCAAATTCGGTGGAATGTTCATG
The DNA here is from genome assembly GCF_000161835.1 of Thalassobium sp. R2A62. Taxonomy (GTDB): domain Bacteria; phylum Pseudomonadota; class Alphaproteobacteria; order Rhodobacterales; family Rhodobacteraceae; genus Thalassobium. The sequence continues at coordinate 1,388,141 of NZ_GG697169.2, read as the reverse complement.
TTGGCGTCAAAACTAGGTGCGTCGCTGCCGCTGCGCGATATCCTAGCCGAGGCGATCAGCTGAGGCGCGCGTGAAGAGCGCGCAGGCCAATCGAGTAACCCTCGACACCTTTGCCGATCACGATTTCATCGGCGCGGTGCGAGACGTAGGAATGATGCCGGAATGCTTCGCGTTTGTGGATGTCGCTAATGTGGATTTCAGCAACTGGCCCCTCAAAGTTATTGAGCGCGTCTAGGATTGCAATCGAAGTGTGCGAATAGGCGCCGGGATTGATCATGATACCCGTATGGGACAGCCGGGCCTCTTGGATCCAATCGACCAAAACGCCCTCGTGATTGGATTGGCGGCATTCGATCTCGAGGCCTAGCTCGGCACCAAGGGCGCGGCAGTTTTCTTCGACATCCGCTAACGTACTATGGCCGTAGATTTCAGGTTGGCGGGTTCCTAACAAATTGAGGTTCGGGCCATTCAGCACCAAGATCGTATGTGTCATCGTGTCGGGGTCCGTGGTTGCCGCTCGTTTGCGAGCAACCTAGGCCGAGCGGCGGGTCGGCGCAATCACCGTCTCGGTCGGGTGCATCAGTTCGGTTAGATCATGTACATGTTGGGCCAATGCAACTGGATCACCACGGGTTTCGACATTCAGTCGCAACAGGGATTCGGTGTTTGAACATCGCAGATTGAATCGCCACGTCTCAAAGCTCATGCTGAGGCCGTCGCAGTTTTCGACATCAACGGCTTGGCCCAGATACCGCGCCTTGATTTGCGCGATGGTTGTTTCCGGATCAGTGACCGTAAAGTTTAGCTCGCCAGACGAGGGGTGTAACGCCTTCATTTCGGCGACCAATTGGGACAAATGCATTCGTGTGATCGACAACAGTTCTGCCATCATCAACCAAGGGATCATGCCGCTGTCACAGTTCATAAAGCTGCTAAAATAGTGGTGGGCCGACATTTCCCCGCCGTAGATTGCCCCGGTTTCGCGCATAGCGGCCTTTAGGTAGGCATGGCCCGTCTTTGATTGGTGAGAGACACCGCCGTGTTCCGAGACAACCCTTTGGGTGTTCCAAACGATGCGTGGGTCATGGATGATCGTTGCTGCGGGATGTCGGGCCAATGCGGCCTGCGCCAACAAGGCCACGACATATTCGCCGTCGACAAAAGCTCCGGTTTCGTCAAAGAAGAAGCAGCGGTCAAAATCACCATCCCATGCCACCCCAAACTGGGCTCTGGCTGCGACAACCGCATCGCCGGTTGCGGCATGTTGTTCGGGCAACATCGGGTTAGGGATACCATTGCGAAAGGCCGGATCAGGTTCGTGATTGAGCCGCGTCACTTCGACCTTAGGTCCCCGTGTGCGCAGAGTGTCGAGCACCGCATCAAATGCGGGGCCAGCAACACCACATGCGTTCACAACCATACGTGTCGGCCGTAGCCTGACCGTATCGATCATATCGACCAGATGGTTGGCGTAGGTGGCACGAGCGGATGCCTCGACGCAGGTTCCGATCTGTTCAGTCGCATGCATTGGGCCACCGGTCGTCAGACCTATTTGTCTGAACTCAACATCGGTCAGTGGGCGGCTGCCTTCTGCCACCATCTTCATCCCGTTGTAGTCGATTGGATTGTGCGAAGCTGTGATCGTGATCCCGCCTGAGGCACCGAAATGATCGGTTGCGAAATACATTTCCTCGGTTCCAGAGAGGCCGATGTCGATCACATCAACGCCGGACCGGCGGAGCCCGTTGATGACCGCTTGGGCCAGTTTGGGGCTGCTGGGGCGACAATCCCGCCCAACGACAACTGTCTTGGGCTGCATCACACTGGCAAAGGCCGCGCCAGTTCGAAACGCCAAGTCGGTATCGATCGTGTGGCCGATTTTACCGCGAATATCGTAGGATCCGAAACAGGCAGGGGATAGCATTTGATGCTCCTATAAGATCTCCAACACCGTGAGCCCAGAAGATGAACAAATCCTTTCAATTGAAGCCGCCATAGGGTGTGTCGTGACTGGCGATCGTCAAGAACCAAGATTGGCGCAAAGCTGTGATATTTGTCGGTTCGGTCCTGCAGAAAGACGTAATCCACATTGACCGCGCCATACCAAGACGGGTTAGCTTAGGTATGGAACAGTTTCAAAACCCTTACCGCCTAAATGGATCGTTGCCCGACGGGCTCGCCACCATCCCAGACCCTAGCATTGATGCCGCTGCACCTCTGGCCATGCTCGCGCGTTGCCCGAGTTATTCTAAGACACCGCTTCGCGTGGTCGAAGGTCTGATACCCGCAACGTTGTGGGTCAAAGATGAACGTGAACGGATGGGTCTTGGCAGCTTCAAAGCACTGGGGGCCGCCTATGTGATCGCCCACGCCGCGATGGCCAAGGGGGGTGACTTCAAAACCGCGCTCGCCGGTGAAGTCTATGCGACCGCCAGCGCAGGCAATCACGGCCTCTCAGTCGCGGCTGGCGCGCAACTTTTTGGCGCACGCGCGGTCATCTTTCTCAGTTTGCATGTCCCCGAAGGGTTCGCAGAACGCCTGCGGGCCATGGGGGCTGATGTGATTCGTGCGGGCGATAGCTACGAGGACTCCATGCAAGCGGCGCAGGACCAAGCCGAGGCCCAACGCTGGATTCTTTTGTCTGATGCGTCGTGGCTAGGGTATACAGAGCTGCCCCACCGTTTGATGGAGGGCTACCTCGCCATGGTTGCTGAGGCCGAAGACCAAGTTCCCCAAGCACCCACACACGTGTTTTTGCAAGCGGGCGTCGGCGGGCTTGCAGGGGCTGTGGCGGCCTATGCGCGGGGCATTTGGCCCGACGCGATTTATACCGTTGTGGAGCCCGAGCTAGCGCCAGCTTTGATCGAAAGCATCAAAGCAGGGCGGAGTGTTGTGACTACAGGTGGGGTGTCCGACATGGGGCGCCTTGATTGCAAAGAGCCGTCGTTGATCGCATTGCGAGGGCTGGCCCGAGACGCAGACAACTTTGTAACCCTGACCGAAGAAGAAGCGCTGGGCGCGATGCCAGCCTTGGCGGATGTGGATCTTGCCACCAGTACGTCGGGTGGTGCAGGGATCGTTGCGGCGATGCTGTCTGATCTGCCAGCGGATGCGCGGGTGTTCTGTATCCTAAGCGAAGGCCCATCCTGATGCCGGTTTTTGCTGATGTAGAATACGCCGCACGTGTCGCACAGGCACAACGCCAGATGCACGTCGCTGGACTAGGGGCGATCTGGATTACGACCGACGCGGATATCCGTTATTTCACTGGCTACCTCACCCGATTTTGGGAGAGCCCGACGCGCCCTTGGCATGTGCTAATCCCTGCGGACGGCGCACCCATCGCCATCATCCCCAGCATTGGGGCAGAGCTGATGGGGCGAACATGGGTCGAAGACATACGGACGTGGGGCGCACCCGACTACGAAGATGACGGGGTGAGCCTGTTGCTTGATGCGATGCAAGGCCGTGGCAAAATCGGTACGCCGAGCGCCTTGGAAAGCACGGTGCGAATGCCTCTTGATGACTTGCGACGCGTGCTGACCGAGGCGGAGATCGTACCTGATGGTGGCATCGTTGCTGGACTACGCGCGGTAAAATCTGAACCAGAGATCGATGTCATCCGGCGCGCCTGTCATGTCGCTGGACGCGCGTTTGCACGGGTTGGCGAAATTGCAGGCGAGGGCGTGCCGCTCGACCGCGTGTTTCGCGACTTTCAAAAGCTGTGTCTCGACGAAGGTGCCGATTGGGTGCCGTTCTTGGTTGGCGCTTCGGACACTGATGGGTACGTCGATATTATCTCGCCTGCGACACCCAAGCCGATCATGGCGCGCGATGTTTTGATGATGGACACGGGCTGTATCGTTGACGGGTATTTCTGCGACTACGATCGTAATTTCTCGATCGGTACACCGGATGCCGCGACCCAAGACGGATTTGCCAAATTGGTCCAAGCTGTTGATATTGCCATGACTGTGGTGCGCCCTGGTGCGCGTGCCTGTGATGTGTTCGACGCAATGGCCGAATTAGTGGGCGCTGGTGGAGGTGGCCGATTGGGTCACGCGCTGGGGTTGCAGCTGACCGAAGGTTTGTCGCTGATCCCCGCAGATAAAACGGTTCTTACAGAAGGTATGATTCTAACACTGGAGCCTAGCCTGACCTTGCCCAACGGCAAGATGTTGGTTCACGAAGAGAACATTGTCGTGCGCGACGGGGTGCCGGAACGGCTTAGCCCCTTTAGCGCGCCTGAAATGGTGGTGATATGACCCTTAGTTATGATCTTGGTGGCCCTGCGGGTGGTTCAAAAACGTTGGGCATGATCGTGCTTCAGAGCGATGAAACGATCGAGCATGACGCGCGACGCCTGCTGCCGCTTGATGTGGGGTTCCATGTCAGCCGCGTCCCCGTCGCGCAGACCGTGAATGACGACACGCTTGGGCAAATGGCGTTAGATTTGCCAACCTCGGCGGCGTTGCTGCCAGTGCCTGCGCAGTATTCGGTGATCGGCTATGGTTGCACCTCAGGGACCAGTGTGATCGGCGCTGAGAAAATTGCTGATTTGGTTCGGCAGGGGCATGACACTGTTGCCGTTACTGATCCGTTGACGGCCTTGATTGCTGCGTGTCGGCATCTGGGCGTGACCCGGCTTGCGTTCATCTCGCCATATATCGAACCGGTGTCGGCTGGGCTGCGGGACCGGATCGAAGACGCTGGAATTGCGGTGACCAGCTATGACGGTTTTGACGAAGACCAAGATGAAAATGTCGCGCGGATCACCAAGAGTTCTTTGATGGAGGCCGCCCGTTCGATGGGCGAGGGTGATGCCATCTTTATGTCCTGCACCAGCCTGCAAACGCTAGATATTATCGAGCCCCTAGAACGCGAACTTGGGCGAGCGATCTTGTCGAGCAACCAAGTCCTGCTTTGGCATATGGCGCAACTGTCAGGGATCGCCATGGACGGACCCGGGCGGCTGTTTCAAGACTAGTTAATCTTCAAGCGACACATGAGCTAGCGACGATAACCATCTGAAATAGGGTCAGGAATCCCTGACCTGTTGGGCTCTTTGCAGGTGGGCTGGCACGGGTTACGTTCATACCTATGACAGTTACGTTTCGCTCTGACAATTTTGATGCATTCTTTGACGCGCCGTTTGTGGCGTATGGCCCAGACAGTGTTTATGTCTCGCCGATGAAATCGGACCTCAAGAGGTTTCTTGCGCCGTCCAATCCGCTATTCATCAAAGACAGTCAGCTTGCGTTTTTTACGGCCCACAAGGACGGGCGTGTGTTAGCATCGCGGCTATAGTGTCTTGGATCAGGTAGGAGAGTTAAATGTTTCGAATTTGTTTTGGGTTTGTCTTGTGCGTCTGGGCTCAGGCGGCTGTCGCACAATCCTGCGCCGCGCTTGGTAACTTGGCCGAAATCCCGGGTCTTTGGTCGCGGCACACAATGCCAATCGCGCGAGCGGTGGACGTGGTGAATTGGCCGAACTAGATGCGTTGAATGCGGCCGCTCAGTTGCATGCCTGTGATATGGCGCGCACTGGCAATTTTAGCCACATAGGCAGTGGCAACTCGACCCATACAGACCGGATCAGATCGCAAGGTGGCCGGTGTCGCCTGACCAGCGAGAACATCGCATAGGGCAAGATGAGCCTTGGCAGTTTGATGAACGGCTGGATGAATAGCGCGGGTCACAACCGCAATATTATGGACCGCAAGGTTCAGCGCATTGGTATCGGTGTGGCCTACCGCGGCGACACGCCTTATTGGGTCGCTGTAATGGGTGGGCGCTGCTAATCGTCTGTACCTAGCCAAAGCGTCATTGGGCCGTCGTTGATCAAAGCGACGGCCATATCGGCCCCGAACTGACCCCTTTGGGTCGGGATCCCGAGATCTGAGAGATTATCTGCGAAGGCCTCGTATAGCGTGCGCCCGATGTCGGGCGGTGCGGCGCGTGAAAATCCGGGACGATTGCCGCGCGATGTGTCTGCGGCCAAGGTGAACTGGCTGACGACCAATGCCTGTCCGCCTGTGTCAAGGATCGAACGATTGGTTTTACCAGCATCGTCCGCAAACAGTCGCAGCTTGCTGACCTTGTTGGCCAGTTTTTGTGCGGTTGCATCGTCGTCACCGTCCATGGCGCAGACCAACACCAAGAGACCCGCGTCGATTTGCGATAGGATCTTGCCGTTGACAGTAACCGAGGCGTTCGTGACACGTTGGAGAAGGGCGCGCATGGCTGTGGGTCCTCTGGGTTTGGGGCGTGGTCGGTTGATGTCCGATAGGGATATCGTGAGTGCCGTCCAGAGCGCAAGAAATCACATGCCAAGTTGGCTGGGGGCGCGTTGTTTAAGTGCGCGCAGGCCTAGGTGGCACGACGATCAAACCGGATAACATCTGGTGTGCAATGTGGCTGGTTCTGGCCCTAGAGCTCGTGGGCCCAAGGTGGATTTGCACCTGCACGGGATACCGTGATCGCGGCGGTGCGCGCGCCCATTTCAAGTGCTGCGGCAATGTCAGCTTCGGATAGGTTGGTGATGGCCGATTTGGTCAATGCGTTGTTGGTTGCCAAAGAATGCAGAACGCCCGCGTTAAACGTGTCTCCGGCACCGACAGTATCAACAACCTCGACGCGCTGAGCGGCGACTTGGACCGTGTGATGGGCGGTGTAGCCCGTCACACCCTCGGCCCCTTGGGTGATGCAAACGAGCTTGGCGTCATTGTCCAGCAACCCGTGGGCCAAGGTCGGAATGTCGCCGTCGCCCGAAAGCCAGAACAGGTCTTCGTCCGACAGCTTGATGATGTCAGATTTGGCCAGCATGCGGTCCAAACGGGCACGGTAGGTCGCCTCGTCCGTGATAAACGAAGGACGGATGTTGGGATCGATCATTGTGACGCTGTCGTTCGATTTTGCGTCAAGCAACGCCTCGTAGGCGATGGCACAGGGTTCAACCACCAGAGAAATACCACCGAAAAACAGCGCATCAGCGTCCGTCTGGGGCAAGTCCGCGGGTGTCAGCATCCGGCCGGCTGTGTTTTCGTCGTAGAACGCATAGGTCGCATGACCATCGACAAGTTTGACAAAGGCAACGGTGGTGGGCCGATCACTGTGGTTTAGGGCCGATGTGTCCACGTTGGCGGCTGTCAGGCTGTCGATCAGAACTTCGCCCAGCATATCGGTTGAAATGCCAGAGAAGAGACCGACGTCTGCGCCCAAGCGGCCCAGAGCCACTGAGGTGTTAAAGACAGCGCCGCCGGCATAAGGGGCAAAGGCCGCTTCACCGTCTTGGGTGGTGCGGGGCAACATGTCGATCAGGGCTTCGCCACAGCAGAGGATCATATCAGGGTCCGTTTATTACGCATTTGCGAGGATAAAGCCAATGACCCCCGCAAGGATCAAGCCAATAATGATGGCGATAACAATTTTGATGGTTGAGTATGGGCGTTCACCCTGAACCCGACCAGTCCGCCCGTTCACAACAAAGCGGAACGTACGACCGCGATATTTATAGGCAGCCATCCAAACCGGCAGAAGGACGTGCTTAAACGTGACGTCGTTGATCTGGGTGTTGATGTTGTGCACCCGCTGACGGTCGCCGCCGATGTCAAATTTCACATCCCGTTCGATGACGCGGTCCATATAGGCGCGGGCTTCGTGGAAACCGTCTTCAAGCTCGATCTGGTAGCCTTCGGCCCGAAACCCAGCGAGGTATTCGGGGCGGTAAGGTTCAAGCTGGCTGAGATCCCAAGGTTCCAAACCATCGGTGTATTTCTTGGGCAACGAATTAGCGGCAAGCACCAGAACATCATCGAAGAACCGCGACACGCGGCCGCGTACGTTGTTCCAGCGTGTTTTGCGTTGCCGGACCTGTTGGCGGTCGCCGTTTCGGGTCACGGTTCGCGTGACGTAGTAATCGGTGCCGCGTTCGCCTGTGTATTTGCTGTCAGTATCGGCATCAAAGGTCCAGTAGGGCACATAGATGCCCGACATTGACCGACCTTTGCGGGCATATTCCTTGAGCCCGTTAGGCGCGAACCAGAGCGATCCGAGCCAATCGGTCACCGCGCCGCGTGCGGTGGGCTCATCTAGGCCAAAGGGCAAGAGCGCCTTGGGTTTGATATGACGGTGGGTTCCGGTGTCGGTGATCACAGGAGTTGCGCAGAACGGGCATTCGGCCGCGTGGACATCAGTGTCGAATTCCACCTGTGCGCCACAGTTTGGGCAGCCCGCGACGCGCGTCTCTTCGATTTCGGCATTGGGCAGCGCGTTGCGCAGGGCCGTTTGAAAATCAAGCTCGCGGATCGCACCTGTTGTGTGGCCCATGCCTTCGATCTGCTGAGCGTTACCGCAATGGTCACAGGTCAACTGTTCGGCTGCCGGATCAAAGCGCAGGTCCGAGCCACATGTGTCACAGGGGAAGCGGTGTTCCTCGATTTGGGTCGTTTCTGTCATAGATATTGGTGCATGAGTTTTGGCGTCATCATCCGCAAGGCATTGTCATAGAGCGCGTTTTGCGGCCCGAGGTGAAACAGGCTGCGGCGCGAACCCAAGACGTGTGGCTCGCGCGCGAATAGTTTCACGCACGGGGTCGAAGCCGGAATTTTGACCAGCCGTAGCAAGGGTTTAAGCGCCGGGTGGGGGTGGCGGCATCACAGTAAAGAGCTGCGCCAGTTCGCGCACATCCTCTGCCCGTTGCCAGCCGTCTTGGCCCTGTGTCCAAACGTAAGTGTCGCGGTTTAGATCGCCGTCTGCGGCCATCCGGCCAAGCTTGGCCTTGGAATAAGGGCCCTTGGTCTTGCCCTCGTCGGCAATGTGCCAGACGTGTTCAACAGGTGGCGGGGGTGGAGCCGCCGCCGCAGGGCGCGCGCCCCAAGGACCCGTTTGTTGTGCCATTTGGGTGGCCATAGCCATGCCCATACCAACCCCAAGACCCGCACCCATCGCGCCACCAGCATCGCCGCCAGCGCGCATGGCTTCGGCCGTTGCGTATTGCATGTGGGCCGACAGATCGCCGGTGATGCCACGCGATGTGCGTGTATCGAGCGCCTCTTCTACCGCTGGGGGCAGGCTGATGTTTTCGATATAAAGCTCTGGCACCGAGATGCCGTATTCCTCGAGCGTGGGTGCGATAGCGGTCGCAACCAATTTGCCCAAATCGGCAGTGTTGGCCGCCATATCCAGTACAGGAATGCCGGATTGGGCAATGACGCGGCTGAATTCCTGCACAATGATGTTGCGCAGCTGGTAGCTGATTTCATCCATCGTGAATTCGCCGTCGGTGCCAACGATTTCTGTGAGGAACTTGGCAGGATCTGTGACCTTGACCGTATATGTGCCGTAGGCGCGTAAACGCGTTGGGCCAAATTCAGGGTCGCGGATCATGATTGGGTTCTTGGTGCCCCATTTCAGATCAGAGAACCGCGTCGTGTTGACGTAGTAGATTTCTGATTTGAACGGGCTTTTGAAACCGTGATCCCAGTATTTCAGGGTGGTCATGATCGGTAGGTTATTGGTCTCGAGCATATAGAGACCCGGTGTGAACACATCGGCCAGCTGGCCTTCGTGGACAAACACAGCAGCTTGGCCCGTTCGAACAGTCAGTTTGGCCCCGTATTTGATTTCGTGGCCTTCACGCTCGAACCGCCAGACCATTGTGTCGCGGGTGTCATCGGTCCAGTGAATGACGTCGATAAATTCGCCGGTGAGAAAATCAAGAATGCCCATGGGGATCCTCCTTTGGTGTTTATGCGGGGCCACCGAGCAAGTCGGTGGCGATTTGGCGGGCGACGGGAAGTGCCTGAGGGACGGTCATCCCTGGGCGCATGCGCGGATCATAGAGGATCCGCAGCAGCATCTCGTCGTGGGTGGTTAGCAGGCCGAATTCCTCGTCATCGTTAAAGATCGACGGGCGCGCAGCTGGGCTATCGTTGGCAAGCCCAAGGCCCTGGGCGATTTCCTCGTGGAAACAGCCCTGACGCATCAGGTCAGGCTCTTCGGCACGGATGACCGCGACGGCATTTGTGTAAGTCGGGGTTTCGTCGACCGTCGTGTTGGCCAGCAAAAGGCACAGCGTGTTGCGGCGCATATTGAGAAAGGCGTTGACCGAGGATTGCGATAGTCGTGGTGCAATCTGGGACAGGCGGCTGCGATAGCCGCGACGGTCGTCTTCGCTCAGCACGAGCACATGAAAATTGGCGCGTTCGGCGTCTGATGGTTGAATAGCAAGGCCAGTGATCCGCGAAAGACGCTTGGAGTAGTCGCGCACAAAGGCCGTATCGACGGCCCGTTGGGCGCGGGGAACAGAGGCGCCAAATTCGATCGACATCCGCACGGTTTGATCCCAACGGCGCAGTCGGCTTTCGGTGGCTTCAGCGCGCAGGGTGTTGCCGGCCGTGACGTATTCATCAAAGAGCGCAATTCGCACGAAGTTTTCGGTTAGCTGGCGGCTGTTATACGGTGTGTCAGGGCCGCCGCCATCAGTGCGCAGCAACCCTTGGACCAAGAGATCGTTTTGCAGGCGCTGGTAGTAGGTCGCCAATTCTTGGGACCGGGCCGAGGGGGCCACCGGGCCGGGTCGCACTGCAGGAGTTGGGGTGGTGGTCGGCGAGGCTGGCCGCGCCTGAGGTGTCGAAGAGGTGTCCACGGGCGACACAGGATCACACGCAGCCAACGCTGCGATCATCCCGAATATTGCCCATGAACCTAATGGTTTCATAGGGTTACACGTCGCCCGTGGCCGTGCCTGTGTTGTAACCTGTGCTGTCACCGCGAGCCTTGGCGCTGGCGAGCGTGTCTTTCAACTCGCGTTCCATTTTCTGCATCTCTGCTTCGGCTTCGGCGCGCTTGGCCTTGCCTTCGTCTGCAATAGCGAGGCTTTCGTTGATGGTCGCGATGAGATCGGCGTTCGCCTGCTTCACAGCGTTAATATCAAAGACACCACGTTCCATTTCTTCGCGGATCACTTTGTTGGTCCCGCGCAGGTTCTTGGCGTTTGCAATCAACAGCTCGTTGGTCAGATCGTTGGCATCACGAACTGCAGCGGCAGCTTCGGCCGAACGCTGGATTGTGACAGCCTGAGCCAGCTGAGTTTCCCAAAGCGGCACTGTGTTCACGAGTGTCGAGTTGATTTTTGTGACCAATGATTTGTCGTTTTCCTGAACCAGACGGATCGACGGCAGCGATTGCATTGTTACCTGACGGGTCAGTTTCAAATCATGCACGCGGCGCTCTAGGTCATCACGCGCAGCACGCAGATCGCGCAGCTCTTGCGCGACCATGACAGCCTTGTCTTCTTTGGCCTTCTCAACAGCCTTTTCTTTGGCTGGGATGGTCTTGCTGTCGAGTTCAGTTAGCTTTTCCTCGCCCGCGGCAATATAGAGCGCCAGTTCGTCGTAGAAATTCAGCGTCTTTTCATAGAGCACGTCGAGGCTTTCGATGTCTTTCAACAGCGTGTGCTCGTGGTGCAGCAGGTCATCGGTGATTTTGTCGATCTGACCCTGTACGTTTTCGAAACGGGCCACGAATTTCGCCATAGGTGCAGTACGGCCCAAGAGGCGTTCCCACCATGTCCGTTTCCGGCGCACGTCGAGTTCGGAGACCGAAAAGCCACGGATGGTTGTGACGATGTTGCGCAGGCTGTCGCCAGCGGGGCCGGCGTCTTTGTTGCGCACGCCCTGAAGCATGGATTGCGAGATTTCTTGCAATTCGGCCTGAGCGCCCGATCCAAAGGACACGATCGACTGTGTATCGCCCATGTCGATTTCTTTCATGCGCGTTTTAATAGCGGCGCTGACGGGTTTGGGCGCATCAGCAAGCGGGACAATCTCGGTCGAAGGTTCGGGAAGAACCACAGCAGAGACGCGCTCAACTTCGGCGAGGGTCGCTTCGGCCTTTTGGCGGACTGTATCAGACATAAAACTCGTTCCTTTTCATTGTGGCGCAGCTCACTTGGAGGTTACGCCCTCGCGCTGCAAACGATCGCGCAGCACTTTGATTTCCACGTCCATGTCGCTGCGGTCATCCAGCAGCATTTTTTCAGTCCGTGCAGTAAAATTGGTTTCTAGATCGGTCAGCAACGCCTCGAAGTCGGCTTTGGCGCTGGCGTCTTTTTTCCGGGTATAGAGATCCGAAAACTTGATTGTCGCGTCGCGGGCGCCCTGAAGGTAGACGCCTAGGTATTTACGCGCGCCTGTCAGATCATGGGGATCTTCTTCGACCGTGCGGGCCATTGTGCGAGCTGCATTCTGAAACTGGTCAACGCGAGCCTCTAGAACGCGGTCGCCAGTTTTGGAGATGGCTGCGCGCATTGCAGTAAGGTGTTTTTCAGCCTCGTCGATAACACGGGCGACGCGGTCTTGTTGAAAGAGGTCGACGCCTTCGATGTTCTTGTTGCGCAGAGGGTCGATGCCAAACGCTGTCAGGTGCAGGGCGCTGGCGATCACGCCATAGAGCACCGATCCGATGATCCCGACCTCGTTTGTGACCGAGGCCACGGCAACACCAACGCCTGTCAAAACTGTCGCTGCGAGTTTCCGAGGAAGGGCGGGGCGACGGGCAACTTTGCGGGCCTTATAGGCGGCTTCGGCCCGTAGGCCGTCGCGCAGAAGCCACGCCGCAAGTGTCAGGGTGGCGGCCCCAACCAGCGCTAGGCCCAGCGTAAAGGGGCCGTCATTGAGAGACGTAAAGACCAATGGGATCGCGGGGATGAACAGGATATTCGCCTTGGCCCCTGCGGCGTCGACCTGACGGGTCTCTGCCACGATCCGGTCGCTATGTGTGGTTTGGGTCGGCCCATCGGGGCTGTGCTGACCGCCAAATTTTTGCGCCATGCCCTAGCCTCCGATCCAGCCAGTGGCCGCGCCGAACATCAAATTGATCAGCACCACGTAAGACAAGTTTTGGATCGTTTTAGCGGACATGGTGCCCCCTTGGGTTTGGTTTACACGAGTTGGATAGCACGTGGTGGTTAGCGGTGGTCTTGCAAGGCTTTGCGTTCAGCATTCAGTTTGCGGCTATAGCCGGACTGGATGATTTCGACGGCAACGAGCACGACAACCGAGAAGTAGAAGGTCGATTTGGACATCGGAATAATGTCTGTGCCAAAGACTTTGATCTGTAGGCTGTCGTCATGCATCGCGTGGGCAGCAGCGGGACCAGCTTCGCCCAAAAGAACAACACCGACGATCAATAGGATAAAGAGACCGAGCACTTCGTACATGCGGTTCTTTTCAAGAAAGGTCGTGACGGTTTCAGCGAGAAACAGCATCGCGACACCCGAAAGGATGATCGCAAAGGCAAGGATCGGGAACACATCGGTGATGGCCAGAGCCGAGAGCACCGAATCGAAGCTAAAGATCAGGTTCATAATGACGATCAAGATCACGACCTGCATTGCGGATTTGCCCGATTTACCTTCGACGTCGTGACCGAGGTGTTCAATCGACAGCATGTGCCGGATTTCCTTGATCGCGGTGTACATAATGAACGCACCACCGATGACAAAGACGCAGGTGGCAAAGTTCACGCCGCCTTCGATGATGCCAGGATAGTCAAGGATGACAAAGGGATCTGCCATCGCATCAATGAGTTGGATCATTGTGAACAGCAGCACGACGCGCAGGGCGACGGCGATCAAAATGCCCCAGCGGCGGACAGATTTTTGTTTGGCGACAGGGGCGCGTTGGCTCTCGATCGAGATGTAGAGCAGGTTATCAAAGCCCAAAACAGCCTGCAAAAAGCAGAGCATCACAAGATTAATCAGGTTTTCAACCGTAATCAGGTCGGCCATTGAGGATCCCCATCCAAAAAGTTGTTATCGGTATAATCCACAACGCAGGACGCGCCACAAGGGTTCACTTGCGAGTGTTTTTCCCCTTAGCACCCGTTTTGCGGGTGCGCTCGGGTTTTGGGCGGGGGTCGAGGCCGAGTTGATCGCGCACGACGCGTGATTTTAGCTCTTCAACCTCGCCCGCTTTGATGTTGCCCAATTGGAAGGGCCCATAAGAGATGCGGATCAATCGGTTCACGGTGACGCCGAGCGCCTCCATCGTACGGCGAATTTCGCGGTTTTTACCTTCGCGGATGCCAATTGTGAGCCATGCATTGGCACCTTGTTGGCGGTCAAAGGTCACGTCCATGGGTTGGTAATGGACGCCTTCGACGGTGATACCTTCGCGCAATTCATCAAGCTTGGCTTCTGATAGCGAACCTTTGATGCGTACGCGGTAGCGGCGCAACCAGCCTGTTGAGGGCAGTTCCAGCTTGCGTTTGACCTCGCCATCATTGGTAAGAACCAAGAGGCCTTCGGAGTTGAGATCGAGCCTGCCGACGGACAAGACGCGGGGCATTTCTGGTGGCAAAACATCAAACACAGTCTCGCGGCCTTCTTCATCACGTTCAGATGTGATCAACCCTTGGGGCTTGTGAAACAGCCACATGCGGGTCGGTTCTGGGTCGCCAATCAGCTTGCCATCTACAGAAATTCGGTCGCTGGGCACCACATTCAGGGCTGGGCTTTCGATCAATTTGCTGTTCACGCGAACGCGGCCAGCTTCGATCATGCGTTCAGCTTCGCGGCGGCTTGCGACGCCTGCGCGGGCCAAAACCTTGGCGATGCGTTGGCCGGTGGGGCCTGTGTTTTCTGGTGTATCAGTCATATCAGATGCCTTAGCCGCTTGCCCCACGCGGCGCAATGCGGGATGACAGGGGATGTTTACGTCCTTCATGGATCAGGCGCTGGAACAGGCGCGTTTGGCTGGTGCGCGCGGCGAGGTGCCTGTGGGCGCAGTTGTGGTGGCGGACGGCAAGGTCGTAGCCGCTCAAGGCAACCGGACACGCGAGCGAAACGATCCGACCGCCCATGCTGAGGTTCTGGCGATCCGCGAGGCCTGTGCCGCAGCAGGGTCCGAGCGACTGGTGGGCCATGATTTATACGTGACACTAGAGCCATGTCCGATGTGTGCGACCGTGATTTCCAATGCGCGTATTGCGCGGCTTTACTATGGGGCGGGGGACCCGAAATCGGGCGGCATCGTCCAAGGCCCACGCATTTTCACCCATAGCCAATGTCACCACGTCCCCGAGGTCTATGACGGAATCGGGGCCGAGGCCGCATCCGAGATGCTACGCGCGTTTTTTGCGGGGTTGAGATAGGCTGCGCGGGGCGCTAAACGCGAGGTGAGTTTTGAACGGAGACCCGTCATGTCCATTGACACTGAAACCGCACGCCGCGTGGCCAAACTGGCCCGCATCAAGGTCGAAGAAGACGCACTGCCCGCATTGGCGCAGGAATTCAGCGCGATCCTTGGGTTCATTGAACAGCTGAACGAAGTGGATGTTGAAGGTGTTGAACCTATGACATCGGTGACGCCGCAGCGTTTGAAGCGCCGCGAAGATGTGGTCACAGACGGCAGCCAGCCCCAAGCTGTGCTGTCAAATGCGCCAGATGCGCGTGAAGGGTTCTTTGCTGTGCCGAAGGTGGTTGAATAATGTCTGATCTGAACAAACTGACCATCGCTGGCGCGCGCGACAAGCTGCGCGCAAAAGAAATCACATCGGCGGAATTGACCGAAGCGTGTTTGTCGGAAATCGAAGGTGCCGGAGTTCTGAACGCCTTTGTCCATCACACACCTGATTTGGCAAAAGAGCAGGCGGCAGCCGCAGATAAACGTATTTCTTCGGGTGATGCGCCAGCTTTGTGCGGTATCCCATTGGGGATCAAGGATTTGTTTTGCACCAAGGGTGTAGCTTCGCAGGCCGCCTCGGCCATCCTAGACGGCTTTAAGCCCGAGTATGAAAGCACTGTTTCTGCACAGCTTTTTGACCGTGGCGCGGTTATGTTGGGCAAACTCAACATGGACGAGTTCGCGATGGGGTCGTCGAACGAAACATCGACCTATGGTGACGTTGTAAACCCGTGGAAGATTGATGATCGCAACCTCACACCTGGCGGCTCGTCTGGTGGGTCGGCCTCGGCTGTTGCTGCTGATTTGTGTCTGGGTGCGACGGGTACGGACACTGGTGGATCGATCCGCCAGCCTGCGGCGTTCACTGGTATCACAGGGATCAAGCCGACGTATGGCCGGTGTTCACGTTGGGGCATCGTCGCATTTGCGTCTTCGCTAGATCAGGCGGGACCGATGACCAAAGATGTCCGCGATGCTGCGATCATGCTTGAAGCGATGTGCGGTCACGATGCCAAGGATTCGACCAGTGCCGATTTGGCTGTTCCGGATTTTGAAGCGGCACTGACTGGCGATATTCGCGGCAAAGTCATCGGTATCCCCAAGGAATACCGCATGGACGGAATGCCTGCCGAGATCGAGAAGCTGTGGGAAGACGGCACTGCGATGCTAAAAGACGCAGGTGCGGAAATTCGCGACATCAGCCTGCCGCACACGAAATATGCGCTGCCTGCGTATTACGTGATCGCGCCAGCAGAGGCATCGTCGAACCTAGCCCGGTATGACGGTGTGCGTTTCGGCCACCGTGCCAAACTGGACGCGGGCGACGGCATCACCGAGATGTATGAAAAGACACGCGCCGAAGGGTTCGGTGCCGAAGTTCAGCGTCGCGTGATGGTCGGAACCTATGTTTTGTCTGCAGGCTTTTATGACGCATACTTTAACCGCGCCCGCAAGGTGCGGACGCTGATCAAGAAAGACTTTGAAGATGTGTTTGCGGCGGGTGTTGATGCGATTTTGACACCAGCCACGCCGAGTGCTGCGTTCGGTCTGGGCGAAGCGGCCAAGGCCGATCCCGTGCAGATGTATCTTAACGATGTGTTTACAGTCACTGTAAACCTCGCAGGTCTACCAGGTGTCGCGATCCCAGCAGGGATGAGCGCGGATGGTTTGCCTTTGGGACTGCAGTTGATCGGACGTCCGTGGGAAGAGGGCGATATGCTGAATACCGCTTACTCACTGGAACGTGCGTGTGGTTTTGTAGCCAAACCGGACCGTTGGTGGTAAAGACCTCCCGAGGGAACTAAGGTTTGGACCAGTGAAGACAGTATATTTTGCAATCGCAGTGGCGTGTTTGGCCGCCTGTGAACCCGCGCTGCCTGATAGTGGAGCCGGCGTTGGGTTTGGTGATTACAACACCTATGAAGCCAACCGTTTGAACCGCGAAGCACAGCTGCAAGGGCGACCAGCGGCCACTGTTGTGGCGGCGCAACCTCAGACAGTCCAGCCAGAGGGTGCGACGGTGCCGACGCCGACAAATGCACCGTTGTCTGCAATCCCCGAGGCGAATACGGGCGCGGTTTCTACAAATGATTTGGCCGCAGCAGGAATTGGCGCGACGACGCCGACATCGCCCGCAGTTGCCGGAACAGCGTCGAACATCGAAGGTGGCGCAGGACGCGTCGAAGCATCGCCTGCAAACGCGGCTCCGAGCCTCGTTCAGAATCGTGGCGGCATTTCCGATGAGCAAGATTTCAGCGCAGTGATCGATAGGCGCGGTATCGAGCTGGACGCAGAGCAACGCGCCCAAAATGCGGCGCAATACCAAGTTATTCAGCCCACAGCCTTGCCCCAGCGGGACGGCGGCGGCGCACCAAACATCGTGCAATATGCATTGTCGACGACAAATAACGTGGGCCAGCAGCAATTTTCACGCAGCCGCTTTAACGGTCAGCGTAAGTTTCAGCGTAACTGTTTGAAATATGCGTCCCCCGATCAAGCGCAGCAGGATTTCCTTGTTCGTGGCGGTCCGCAAAAAGACCGGTTGGGCATTGATCCCGATGGTGACGGGTTCGCCTGTGGTTGGGATCCGCGCCCGTTCCGTTCGGGTCTAAGCAACTGACGCTGAGCCATCCATCGCAGAATTTTGGGCCGCGCCGTAATGGGTTGCGGCCCTCTTTGATTGTGCTGCACTACACGGCAATGAACGATGCCGACGGTGCGTGCCGTTGGCTGTGTAATCCAGAAAGCCAAGTCTCATCTCATTATGTGGTGACCGAAGTGGGCGCGGTTTGGAGCCTTGTGGAAGAGGCCGACCGCGCGTGGCACGCAGGTGCGGGCACGTGGGGCGGTTTGGATGACATCAATTCGCGGTCCATTGGCATCGAGATCTCGAATGCAGGTACACATGGGTTTGCAGCGGCACAAATGGACGCGGTTGAGGCGTTGGTCGCGGGGATCATGGACCGTTGGGATATTCCAGCTGAAGGTGTGATTGGGCATTCGGATTTTGCACCGGGTCGCAAGATCGACCCAGGTGGGCGGTTTGATTGGCGTCGTTTGGCGTTGGGCGGATTGGCGGTTTGGTCCGAAGGGCAGCAAGTTGATCCCGATTGGGATGGGTTTCGTGCCGCAGCGGTGCGATTTGGCTATCCAGTTGCCCAAGATGATGTGTTGCTCGCGACTATGCGAATGCGGTTCCGTCCGTGGGCGCGGGGGCCATTGGATGCGGTGGACATGGGGCGGATGTGTGATCTGGCTGCGCGTTATCCGGCCGTGCGCGGTGTCATGGTCTAAACCCAACCGCGTTTCGCGTTGCTGTTTGCGCGTGGTTCAGAGTAACAGGTGTGCGGGGCGCATCCAGCGTCAGACATGTGTGAATTGGCAGTGATTTGATGACAAAGCCACGTTTGAAAATGGTCCTCGTGACGCCTGAAATTCCTTATAATACTGGGGCAATCGGGCGTAGTTGCGTGGCGTTGGGGCTCGAATTGATCCTGATCAAACCTTACGGGTTTTCACTGGATGAAAAGTCGGTCCGGCGGGCAGGTACGGACTATTGGAAGCATGTCGATCTAAGCGAATATGACAGTTGGGCGGATTTCCTTGAGACGCGACAGCCACCGCGCGATCAAATGTATTTCTTCGAAGAAGACGGCGCGCAGAGCTTTTATGCGCCCGAATATCATCCTGATGGATATCTGGTGTTTGGCTGCGAATCCGCCGGTCTGCCTGCGTCCGTGTTGGACGGGATGGAAGACCGGATGTTCCATCTGCCGATGTTGGACACGCGTGTGCGGTCACTGAATTTGGCGAATGTAGCGACGGCTGCGATCTATCAGGCTATGCGCGGAACGCTCGGCGGTTAGCCTTTGGCGGGCCATGTGTCGGTCAGGCGGTAACCGGTCGGCCAAGGGTCGCTGGGATCGAGCATTTGTTGATGCGTTCCTGTGATCCATCCTCGGCCTTTGATTTCGGGAATGATCGCGGGGATGTCACCGACCTGAGTGGTGTCTGCGATGACGCCGTGAAATCTCGATCCGATGATTGAACGGGCGGTAAACGTGTCGCCCTGTGCCATCTCACCACGTGCGTGCAACAGCGCCATACGGGCCGAGGCCGCAGTTCCTGTGGGTGAGCGGTCGATTTTACCTGGTTGGATGGCGACGGCAGCGGTGGTTTCGAGATGCGCGCCGGTGGCTGTGGCAGTGCGAGAGATCGGCCCTGCGAACAGACAAAACGAGATATGGGTCCATTCGGGGTTTTCGGGGTGATCAAAGCCAAGCTGTGCATTGGCGGCATTTGTGATGCGTACGCCAAGTTGGGCAAGCTGTAGAGCCTCGGATTCGACCAGATCAAAACCCATACTGGCCGCATCGACCACGACGAAACTGTCGCCGCCATAGGCGGTATCGACGGTGATAGGCCCGAAATCCGGCACATCGAGGGTGACACCAAGTTGTCCAGAAAAGGAGGGCAGGTTTTGCACAGCAATGCTGATTGCTTTGCCATCTATGCAATCGGCGCGGACGCGAACGATGCCACCGGGCGCTTCGAGTGTGAGATGGGTAATGGGTTCCTTCATCGGTAGGATGCCGCTGTCGAGCAGCACAGTTGCGACGCAGATCGAATTTGAGCCAGACATTGGTGGGGTGTCTTCTGGCTCCATAATGATAAAGCCCATGTCGGCCTCTGGGTGTTTGGGCGGGACCAGCAGATTGACGTGGCGAAAGACACCGCCGCGCGGTTCGTTCAACATGAAATTGCGCAGGGTTTGATCTTTGGCAATATGATTGCGTTGCTCCCAAAGAGTGTCACCGGGGGGCGGTGCGACGCCGCCTACGATGACATCGCCAACCTCGCCTTCGGCATGGCAGGAAATCGTGTGGATGGTTTTGGAACTGCGCATTGGTGCCTCGCCGTTGGGTTTGGGCAGGATGGCGGGGTTCAAGCGGCGAAACAAGGGCGCAGACGGCTATGATCGCCGAGGATTGACGCCGCGCGGTTCCTTCAATAGTCCCGCATTTGCGCGGATGGTCGGATGATCGCGGGGCGGGCAACCGTTTCGAGGAAAGTCCGGACTCCATAAGGCAACGGTGCCGGGTAACGCCCGGCTGGGGTAACCCAAGGGACAGCGCCACAGAGAACAGACCGCCACGGGACGGGTCGGGCTACCGATACTACCCCGCGGTAAGGGTGAAACGGTGGAGTAAGAGACCACCGCGAGACTGGCAACAGGATCGGCACGGCAAGCCCCACCGGGAGCAATGCCAAATAGGAACCTCGCGTGGGCAACCACAGGCTCGCTTTAGGCCAGAGGTTCGGGTTGGCAGCTAGAGGCGTCATGGTAACATGGGGTCGAGATGAATGATCATCGAACGCAGCAATGCGGGAACAAAATCCGGCTTATAGACCATCCGCGCATATTATAGCCGCCCCGCAGAGTGAGGGACTATGGAATTTGAAGGACCGCGCCCGCTTGAGGCGTCAGAAATCAGAGCTGCGGCTCAGCTGTGGTATGATGGCTGGTACGAGGCACATTTGGACATCGTCCCAGCGTCACTGACCGCATTGCGCACGCTAGACAGTTTTCACGACCGGTTGGCGGGCGCACGGGCGCAGGTATCGGTGATGGGGTCGGTTGGCGCCCCAGTGGCGTTGTGTCAGGTCAATCGTGACGAGCTCAAACAATTGTTTGTGGCACCTGAGGCGCGGGCGCATGGGGTTGCGGCAAAGATGATCGCGGATGCCGAGGCTCGTCTGGATCGCGGGCTGGTTTGGCTGGCGTGTTCGGTCGGAAATGACAGGGCTGCGCGGTTTTACGAGAAGCACGGCTGGAGGAATCGGGGGGTAGTCGAGATTCAGGTCGACACGTCAGAAGGGCCTTATGATCTGGGTGTTTGGCGGTTTGACAAGCTGTTGTGACACTGAATGGGGGCTAGGGCTTCTGAAGTCGGGTGAATCCTGTAAAAGCGGTTGACAGGGACCCTGTGTTAGCTAAAACGCAGGCCTGACATTTGAACCGCTTGGACGCGTATGCGGACCTGCGAGTAGGAGAACGATCATGGCGAAGCCAACCACAATCAAAATCCGCCTGAACTCGACCGCAGGCACTGGCCACTTTTATGTGACCAAAAAGAACGCACGGACAATGACTGAAAAGATGGTCGTCAACAAATACGACCCAGTTGTTCGCAAGCACGTTGAGTATAAAGAAGGCAAAATCAAGTAAGGCTTGATTTCGTTTTCGACTGGATTGGCCACGCTTCGCGCGTGGCCTTTTTCGTTTCTGGGGTCGCCCATGCCAGCTGCAAATTCTCGGGTCAGGTGGACCGCAGGGGATAGGCAAAGTGGTGCAGCCATATTACTTGACATGTTAAGTATTTCTCTGCAAGTTCAGCAAGGATGAGCAAACCTTCCTGGGACTGAAGTGCTGAAGACATGAAATTTCCAAGCAAACTCTTGTGCTTTGAAGCATCTTCAAACTGGCATTTGTGCTGGGGTCTTGCCGTGGTGTGGGCACCAAGATGAGCCAATCGTCCAACACGCCAGATGACTTGTATCTATTCGATGAGGCATCTCCGCTGGACGGAACGACTGTATTCCAAAGCGAATGCCCGCCAGACAAAAAGGTAAAGGTCGAGGACTTGTTCAAATTCTCACGCACCCGTGGGGACTTGGAAGTTTCGATTGTCGTGGCGTTGCTGGCTCTCTTTTTCTTTGCATTCTTTTGGACGCAAACGGGGTGGGAAACACGCAAACTGCCTGACGAGCTCGGGACATATGTGGCATATCAATTCGGGCTCGCCGACATCGAAGGGCGGGTCACGCGGTTGGGCCGCATTCTCAAACAATCATGGGTCGCGCCATTGCTGTGTCTGCTGGTGTTCGTCCCCGCGGCGCTTTGGAATTTGCGCGGATCATGGAATGAAACGGCTTGGCGCAAGCGGTTCTTGTTGCCGACCAGCGTGTCTTTCGAGCTAACCAAATATGCGGCCGCGCTAGAGTACGTGGCCTATTTCATCGGCTATACCCTGATCGTTCCGATCTTGGGGTATCTAGTGTCGACCCTGATATTGGGGACCTATTTGACATGGCGACTGGGCTATCGAGGCCGGTCTTGGATCGTGACCGGTTTCGTGTCGAGCTTTGCTGTCGTGGTGGCGTTTCGCACGCTGTTACAGATCAAGACGCCGATTAGCATCTGGCTCTATGATCAACTGCCCGCGGCCACGCGTGCATTCATGTTGACGTATTTTTAGGGCGCGCTGATGGAGGCTTTTCTCACAGGATTGGACAGTCTGATGCAGCCCGCGGTGCTGTTGTCGATTGTGATCGGGTCGGTGGGCGGTCTGATTATCGGCGCTGTTCCGGGTATCGGGCCGGCGATTGCCATTGCGATCTTGTTGCCCGCAACGGTGTTTCTGGATGACTTGGTCAGTCTGGTTCTGTTGCTTGGGGTCTATGGTTCGTCGATGTACGGCGGGGCGATACCGGCGATCTTGATCAACACGCCGGGGACGCCGGTGAATGCGCTAACGACCTATGATGGGTATGCGATGACGCGACGGGGCGAGGCGTCGCGCGCTTTGTCATTAGCGTATTCGGCGTCGTTCTTTGGTGGGTGCTTTTCCATCCTCATGGCGTTGATCGCGTTGTTTGTATTTGGCCCGTATCTGCGTGACTTGGGAGCATTGTTTGGTCAGCGCGATATTTTGATGGCCGCGGTACTGGGGGGCGTTTTGCTGATTGCGGCGCATCGCCAGACGATGGGCATCGCAGCGCTGCTGTTCGGGTTTGGTTTCTTGATCGCGATGATCGGACGTCAATCAACCCGCAAGATAGACCGATATACCTTTGATATCGAGTATCTCTATTCCGGCTTTAATTTGATTGTTGTGATCGTGGGTATCTTTGCGCTTAGCCAAGCGTTGAATCTGATGGTTGGCAAGGACGATGATCCACCCGAGGCCCGTATCACGGGCGGTCTGTTGAGCGGCTTTCGCGAGATCGCGGGCCGCAAACTGATCACGTTGTTGTCTGCGATGTACGGCACCGTCATGGGGATCATTCCGGGAGTGGGCGAGTTTGTCGCGCAGTTCTTTAGCTATTCAACGGCACGGTCGCTGTCCAAAGAGCCCGCGCGATTTGGACACGGTTCGCACGAGGGGCTGATCGCCTCGGAGACATCGAACAACGCTGTTCCGGCGGCCGCGATGATCCCGCTCTTGGCGCTGGGTGTGCCGGGCGAGGCGCTGACCGCTATGATGATGGTTGTTTTCTTTGATGCAGGCATCAAGCCGGGGCCAGATATCTTTGAGAACAACCCGGATTTTCTGTTCAGCTTGTTCACGGCTCTCTTGATCATCAACGTCTTGGTGCTGGCGACGCTGCTGGTGTCGACCCGTTTTATTGCCAAGATGGTCTATATCCCCAACAGATTTTTGGGAGCGTTCATTATGATCTTGTCGTTTGTGGGGGTGTATTCGATCCGAAACAGCCTGACAGACTGCATTTTCGCGGTCTGCTTTGGCTTTGTCGGCTTTGTATTGCGCCGTCTCGACTGGCCTCTTGTGCCCATCGTTCTGGGGCTCGTCCTCGGGTCGATCATTGTTGAGAGGCTGACCGCCGGCGCGGGACAAATCAAATCAGCGATTGATCTGGTCAACCGGCCCGTCTCGGGCATCTTATTCGTGGTGATCCTTATGGTCATAGGATTCATCATTTGGACGTCGATCAAAAACAGACGCACGGACTATCAAACATGACCAAAAACAACGGGAGACTAAAATGAAAAAACTTGCTCTGACGGCTGCTCTTGCAGCGTCGACGGTTCTTGCTGGCGCGCTGCCTGCAATGGCCGAATATCCAACATCACCGGTACAGTTTGTTGTGCCTTTCCCACCGGGTGACTTTGAAGACATCCTGACACGGATGATTGCAGCCAACATGCAAGAAGCAACAGGCGTTTCGGCGTCGGTTGTGAATAAACCAGGTGGTGGCGATGGCCCATTCCCGGGTGCGCTGGACGTGTTGGCCGCGCCTAACGACGGTACAGTCATTGGATCCTTTGTTGGCGTTGTGCCAATCGTTGGCCCACTGATCGACATCGGCATCGAGATGGACAGCTTTGAGCCTGTCGGCATCTTCCTAACTTACCCATTTGTTTTGGCGGCCTCTGGTAATGCACCTTACAGCAACATGGCTGAACTGGCGGCACACGCACAGGACAATGACGTTGTCTTGGGTCACTTTGGCGCGAGCCTGACACCAACAGTTGCATCCTTTGCGGCAGCCCAAGCGATGGACTTTGAGTTTGCAGATGATGCGGCCTTTGACTTGCTGGACTGTAACACTTTGTCGGCAGGCGACGCGGATGTGATTAACACGACGCTGGCGTTGATTGAGCCTTGCTTGGATGACCTGAATATCTTGGCCAACATCGGTAACGACCCAATTCCAAAGCTGAACGGCGTTGAGACGTTGTCGTCGCAGTCCGGTATCAAGGATCTGGAGTTGTGGAATGGCCTGTTCGTCACCAAAGGTACACCACAAGAAGTGATCGACACGCTGGCACAGATCGCAAAAAACACAATGGCGTCTGACGAAGCCCAGCAGTTGATGACCGAAACAGGTGCCGGCGTTTACTGGCAGGATGCGTCGATTGCAGCTCAACGTGTTCTCAACGACCGCGAAGTGGTTGGCGAGATGATGGAAGCACTCGAAAACTAAAACTCTTGAGCGCCTGCTGGTATACGGCGGGCGCTCTTCTCGAAAAGAGATATCATGAAACGTATCAAGCTCGGCATACTGCAGACCAACCACGACAAAAGTGTCGAGGTCGGTGATGCGTTCCCTGACGACTCTCACCGGTTCCGCGACATGTTTGATGCGCAGGATGATCGGTTTCACTACAGAATTTACATGACGATCGGTGGCGAAGTGCCGCAAGATCTGAATGAACAAGACGCGTACATGATCACTGGCAGTCCACTGAGCGTTCTGGACCAGCACGTATTTACCGATGACCTCATGGATTTCATCCGCCGCTGTGACGCCGCGAAGAAGCCATTGATGGGCGCCTGTTTCGGCCACCAAGCGATCGCGCTGGCGCTGGGCGGAACAGTCGAGAAAAAGCCCGATGGATACAACGTCGGGATTGAAGACACGCACTATCATACCAAGCGTCCTTGGATGATCCCTGATCGTGATGCGCTGCCGATGTATGTCTTTCACGAAGACACGGTGACCACGCTGCCTGAAGGGTGTGATTTGCTGGGATCTTCCAAGAATTGCAAGGTCGCCAGCTTTGCCAAAGGCGGCCATATCTTTACGACGCAGTTTCACCCAGAATTTTGCAATGACTTTATGTCCTGCGTGTTGCGTTTCACCGAAAGCTCGATTCCCGCAGAGGAACGCAAGTCTGCGTGGGACAGTTTAGAAAAAGATCAAGAGGGGCATATCTTTGGCCTCTGGACGACGGAATTCTTTAAGAAAGCCATGACCCATGCATGACGACGGATATCTCAACCTGTTGAGCCACGACAGCTTTGCCAACGGTGTGCCACACAAGACATTTGATCGGCTTCGTAAAGAGGACCCAGTGTCGTGGACTGAGGGGGACGACGAGACCAAAGGGTTTTGGAACCTGACCCGCCACGCGGATATTGCTCTCGCCAATCGCGAAGGACCAATTTTTAGCTCCGCGCAGGGGATCCGGCTCGAGGATCAGAGCCACGATGAATATATGGCGCGCCGTACGTTCCAAGAAACCGATGCGCCAGAGCACACAGTGACACGCCGCGTCGTGAATCCGAACTTTGCCAAGCCAGTTATGGGGCGGTTCGAAGGATTGATCCGTGAGCTGGCGAGCGACATCGCTGATAAAGCACTAGAGAAGACTGAATTTGATGCTGTCGATGCAATGGCCAAACAGCTGCCTATGATGATGCTGGGGCGTATCCTAGGGGTGCCGGACGAAGATCTGGATTGGCTGGTTGAAAAGGGCGATGCGCTGATCGGTAACTCAGATCCTGATTTCACGGATCACGTTGTCGATAAAATGGACACCAGCGCCTACCGCTTGATGCCATTTCGTAGCCCTGCGGGCATCGACCTGTACGACTATGCATCAGACCTGTTGGAAAATCGCCGTGCGGTCGCCGAAGACGGCATTCTGGCCAAGATGATGAGGGATGAGAACGGATTAAAAGAGTTGGAGTTCAAGAACTTCTTTTGTCTTTTGGTCGCGGCGGGCAACGACACAACGCGGTATTCGATTTCCATGGCGTTGAACCTACTGGCGCACAATCCCGATTTGATCGCACAGCTGCGAACTGGGGATCATTGGGACACCTGTGCTGACGAATTCATTCGCCTTGCATCCCCTACGATGCATTTTCGGCGTACAGTCACGCAGGACTATGAACTGCACGGCAAGACGCTGAAAGAAGGCGATAAGGCGCTGCTATGGTTTGTGTCTGGCAGCCGCGATGAGGCCGTGTTTGAGAACCCGCACGCCTGCGAATTGGGTCGCAGTCCGAACCGGCATTTGGCGTTCGGGCAAGGCGGTATCCATGTGTGTCTGGGGATGCATTTAGCCAAGCTTGAAGTGCGGATCGCAATCGAAGAGTTGGTCAAACGCATTGATCGTTTCGAAGCGATTGAGGCCCCGACATGGACGCGGTCGAACTTTATTTGCGGCGTCAAAGAACTGAACGTTCGCGCGACCAAGGCGACCTAAAAATGACCAAGATAACACGCACCCGCGCCTTGTTTAACGACATGTTGAATTTGCCACGTGGCAAATACGTTCCGCCGGATGTGGCTGCTGGTGGTGCCATTGGTTTTGCGCGTGGTGCCTTTGCTGTCTCTTATGATCGCGATCTCGTCACGGTACCAGGAAGCGAATTTTTTAACGGCGTTCCGGATATGGAGCTCGTGTTGGACGCCGAACGGCGCAAGGGTTGGCAGGTGGGCACCGAGATCGCACTGGGTGATCTATATGCGAATGACGCCCCGTTTGGTCTATGCCAGCGCGGCGCAGTGAAACGTGCGGTGCAGGATTGGGAAGCGTTGGGCTATTCCCCCATGATCGGGCTAGAGACTGAGGCGTTCATTTTCCAAAAAGATGAAGACGGAGTTTGGCGGCCCTATGATACGCTCGGAGGCTTTGTCTATAGCACCGGACCAGAAGGCGACCCCAAGGGTGTCATGGATGACATTTGGGAAGCCGCTTATGCCGCTGATATTCCAATCGAAAGCATGAATGGCGAGTTCGACAACGGGCAGTTTGAGCTGACGATGAGGTTCGACACTGCTGTCAAAGCCTGTGACGATGCGTTCTTGATGCGGACTATGGCGCGCGAGATTGGCCTCAAGAAAGGGCTGCTGCTGACGTTCATGCCCAAGCCCGTGCCGGATCGCGGTGGATCGGGGCTGCACGTCAACTTTAGCTTCAATGACAAGGACGGGAACAACGCAATCGCGCCAGACGGCGAGCTGTCTGATTTGGCCAAGCATTGTGTTGCGGGCCTGATTGAACATCATCCGGCCCTCGCTGGAATGCTGGCGACAACCGTGAACAGTTATGATCGGTTGAATCCGGGTGGTTTGGCTGGCTACTGGGCGAACTGGGCCGAAGACCACCGTCTGGTTACAACGCGGACGTCGTCAAAATCGCCAAAATCTGCACGGCTCGAACACCGGATGGCAGACTGTGCCACCAGCCCCTATCAGGCTGTGGCAAGCGTTCTTCAAGCAGCGCGGTTGGGCTATACGAACAAGCTGCCACTACAACCTGCCGAGGATTTGGATGGCTGGGAAAACGTCCGCGAAAAGCGGCATGTCCCGTCAGGTTTGGACAAATCTTTGAATGCTCTGGACCAAGACGTCGAGCTGCGAAACGCGATTGGTACGCTCTATTGTGATGCGCTGTTGTATCTCAAGCGGGATGAATTCAAGCGTTTGATCGGTAAGAGTGTCGATGAGGTGCGCGACTTTTACCTGCCCTTCGTTTGAGCTGGGTGTCAAAAAACTTTACTACACGGTTTAGTTAAGGCAGACTTTCCCGAAAGGGAGTCGTCAATGCTACCAGAAATCCCCGAAGGCAAATGGGTTGCCAGTTTTCGCCGCGTTCTGACGTTGAACGGGATTGGACAAGGCACAGCGGTCGCCGTTGTTGCCGAGAGCCAATCACGCCCTGTTTTGATGCAGCTGTGCGCTTTGGCGCTCTATGATCTGGGTGCTGAGTTCTCGACTATTGTTCTGCCCACGCCGGAACAAACAGCGATTGTCCCTGTCAAATCGACGGGCGCGTCCAATGCTATTGCTGGCAAACGCCACGTGATCGAAGCACTCAAGCAGGTAGAGGTTGTGGTCGATGTCACGGTCGAAGGTCTGTTGCATGCTGAGGAATGGCCCGAGATCGAGGAGGCGGGCGCGCGGCTGTTCGTGATCTGCAATGAGCACCCCGAAATCCTAGAGCGGACCGAACCTCAGGCGGCTCTTGGTCCCAAGGTTGATCTGGGAATAGAGATGTTGCGTGATGCATCCGAGATGCGCGTGACCAGCGCTGCTGGTACGGACTTGACCATCGATATTCGCGACGCGCCATGTGGCGGTACCCCCGGTTTCACGATCGCCAAAGGTGGCGTGGCTCATTGGCCGGGTGGTTTGTGCTTATGCTTTCCCGGCCAGAACACCATCAACGGCAAGATTGTCATGGCACAGGGGGATATGAACCTGACTTTCAAGAGTTACCTGAATTCGCAAATCGGTTTTCAGATCGAAGATGATTTTGTCCGGTCCATTGAGGGCGAAAGTTTGGATGCGGATTTGTTTCGTGAATACCTCGCGGCGTGGGATGATCCGATCGCCTACGGTCTGAGCCACGTGGGCTGGGGTATGAACCCGCGCGCCCGTTGGGAGAGTATGGCTCTTTACGACAAGCGCGACGTCCAAGGGACCGAGTTCCGAGCATGGTCAGGGAACTTTTTGTGGTCCACAGGGTCAAACCAATACGCAGGGCGTTTCACGCTTGGGCATTTTGATCTGCCAATGCGGGGCTGCACGATTTCGTTGGATGGAACACCAGTCGTGATCGATGGCTTGCTACAAGGAGATCTCGCATGAGCGATTTTCGCGACTACTATGACGTCAGCACATTTTGCCCCAAGCATATCGAGATGTTAGAGCGGATCAATGTGCTGGGCCCGAAATTCGCAGAGCGTGCGGTACAGCATGACAAAGAGGCGAGCTTTCCAACTGAAAACTACAAGGAGCTACGTGATGGCGGGTTCCTCAAACTGGTGATTCCAGAAGAGTTCGGCGGGATGGGGTTTTCGTTGGGGGAATACGCGACCATTGGTGCCGAGATTGGCAAATATTGTGGGGCTACGGCGCTGACGTTTAACATGCACACATCGTCGATGATGTGGCTGCGGTTTATGTTTGATATGCCCAACCTGACAGAACCCGAGCGGGCCGCATTTGGGCGCATGCGTGCGGTCCAATTCCCCAAAGTCGTCAACTATGGCGCAATTTTCTCTCAGCCGATTTCTGAGGGTGGTGTGAATTGGACGTCCGAGCCTATCAAAACCAATTGCCGCCGTGTCGAAGGCGGCTGGGTCATCAATGGGTTCAAGAAATTTGCATCACTGGCTGGCAACTGCGACTACTATTCGATCGTTTGCACCGAACATTTCGAGGGTAAAGACCCTGCGCATGAAGACACCATGGACTTTGCCGTTCACAAGGATGCTAAAGGTCTCTCGATTGTGGGCGATTGGGATCCGATTGGGATGCGCGGGACGGTCAGCCGTGATTTGATCCTCAAGGATGTTTTTGTCAGCGAAGACGACATGATGATGCCTGCGGGTGTGTTCGGCAAAACGCTGTCGCAGTGGCCGCATATGATGGCCACTCTGACGCCGGCCTATATGGGGATCGCGCAATCGGCCTATGATTTCACCGTCCAGTATTTGCGAGGCGAAACACCTGGTCAGCCGCTAATTGATCGCCGTGTTTACCCGACCAAACGGGCGGCTGTTGGCCGCATGTTCCAACGCCTGACCGAAATGCGCACGCTGTGGACCACAGCGTTCTTTGAGGCACGTGGGTTTCCGTCCAAGGCCGAGGTCATGCGCGTTTACGCGGCGCAATATGCGGTCATGGAAGGGGTGCAGGAATTGGCGGCTTTGGCCATTCGAACCTGTGGTGGGCAATCGATGCTCAAATCTCTCCCGCTCGAGCGGATTTATCGCGACAGCCGATGCGGCGCGCTCATGTTGCCGTATACGACCGAGATCATGGAAGACTACCTGTCCATAATGACGGTCTATGACATGGAAACCATTGATGATGTGAATACCGACTCTGTGTCGGCGCGCGTCTCGATGTGGCGGCCAGCGGAGTGATCTGATGCCGGTCACGTCGGTTCATTGTGTCCGTAAGGTTGCGGCAAGCGCTGATGCGGTTTGGGCAGTGTTGCGCGATTTTGACAACGGGTGGCACCCCTATGTGGCATCATGCTCGTTGTCGCGCAGTGCTACGGGCGCGGTCTTGCGGGAGTTTGAAGTCAGCGACGGGGCCCGACTGGTCGAGCAACGCACGTACTTCAGCGACACGGACCGTGTTCTTTGCTACACAGCGTTGTCTGGGGTCGAAGGCGTATTCAACTATGCAGCTCGTCTAGAGGTGACGTCTGATGGCGCGCAATCGACCATTGTTTGGCACGCGCATATTGTAGCGCGATCCGATCGGATCGACGCGATCGCGGATGGAACTCGTGCAGTGTTTGAGGCGGGTTTGGATTTGCTCGAACAAGACCTGCCGGTGCGGTCATCGCGCAAGTTCAAGAGATCGGAACCCGTGGCGACAGCCAAGGGTGTTGTGAGCGGAACCCCGCGATTGTCGTATCTGACCAGCGCCTCGCCCCAAGAAGGGGGGGGAGCTTTGGTTCTGTTTCTACACGGGATCGGAGGGCAGGCGTCAAACTGGACAGAGCAGATCGCGACCTTTGGGGCGGACTACCATGTCGCAGCGATGGATTTGCGAGGGTACGGCGGCAGCACGCTGGGGTTCTCGCAAACGCAGATCGACGATTACTGTGATGATATTCTGGTCATGGCTAGGCACTTTGACGCAACCCGATTGGTGTTGGTTGGCCTGAGCATCGGGAGCTGGATCGCGACCAGTTTTGCCATGCGGCATGGCGACATGTTGGCGGGGCTTGTTCTGGCGGGGGGGTGCACTGGCATGTCCGAGGCAGATCCGCGAGAACGCGAGAGTTTTCGTATCTCGCGCGAGGTCCCGCTGTCGCAGGGCCAGACCCCAGCAGATTTCGCAGGTGCTGTTGTGGACGTGATTACGGGGCCTCGTGCCAGTGAAGATGTGCGTGCCGCACTTCACAAATCCATGTCGGACATTCCAGCTGATACTTACCGCGATGCGTTGAACTGTTTTTGCAACCCGCTTGAGACGTTTGAATTCTCTAAACTCAAGTGTCCTGTGATGTTGGTGACTGGTGCGCATGACAAGCTGGCGCCGCCCGATGAAATTCGTCTGGTCAGCGAGCGGATTTTTGATGCCGTCTCGGCATCGGGGGCGCGCGCGGATATCCGTTTTGAGATTCTGACGGATGCTGGTCATTTATGCAATCTCGAGCAACCCGAGGCCTTCAATGCGGCGTTGGATCAGTTCATGCAGCGGCTGCCGAATGTTGCTATCGGCTACAAGCCAACCCGTAGTGAAAAACAACGCCAAAAGCGGTCCCAGATATTGCAAGCGGCACATACCGAGTTCTGCGATGCCGGGTTTGATGGTGCGTCGATGGATCGATTGGCGCAGGCGGCAGATGTCTCCAAGCCAACGCTGTATCAATACTTTGGGGACAAAGAGGGTTTGTTCGCAGCCGTTCTGGACGAAGGGCGTGCGCATATCATCGCGCCGCTGGCGGGCACGAACGGCACGCTGGTTGATCGGCTGTGGCAGTTTAGCTGGACCTACGCCCGATTTGTGTTGCGCCCTGATATGTTGTCGTTGGCGCGGTTGATCTTAGGCGAGGCAGGACGTCGCCCCGAAAGCGCGCTTCAGTACCACCAGAGCGGTCCGGCGCGTGCGTTTGAGGGGTTGGTCGATTTTGTCGTCGCTGCGGATGCCGCCGGCGAGCTGGATGTTGATGATCCAAAACTGGCCGCCAATGATCTGTGGTCTTTGATCCTATCAGCGCCACGCGATTACTATTTGCATCACGTTTCGGAACGCCCAACCGACAGCGAGCTGCTAGTGGTGATCGGTCATGGTTTGGATGTGTTCTTGAAAGCCTACTCAAACAAGGTTGGTGATGATCGTCGTGCCTTGGCTGACAAGGCGGCTCAGATGCGGGCGCAATTGGACGCTACACCCCAAAGCCTGACGTAGATTTACCGCGGCAATTTCCTGTCAAAGATACGCAGCGGTCATAAAGAACCCCGCCGGACACTGGGTCGGGCGGGGCCTTTTTCGTCTATGGTGTATGATCTTTTAGGCCAAGAGTTTTACAGCGCTTTGCGTAGGCGGGTGGTTAGGGGGCGCAGGCCGCACTGTGCCATCAGGTGAGCCGAGGGCGTGTTGAACGCGGCGACGCTGGCGGTGAGTTCGGTGGCCCCTGCATCGATGGCGAGGGTTTGCGCATGGGTCATGAGCCTGCCTGCGACGCCACGGCGTTGATGATCGGAGTGTACACAGATCAGGTCGATGACACCCGTGCGTTGGGGATGGTGCAGCGGGGTATGGGTGTGCTGCGGTGACAGTTTGAGAATTGCAAACCCTATGATCTGGTCGCCGTCCTGCGCAGTGAGGATCTTTGTGCCCGTTGCATCGCAATGGGCGGCGAACCACGTCGTGATCGCCGTATCATCGGTGATAGGGGCATAGATGTCTGGGTGGGCCGCGACATGCAGTGCGTGGACCTGTTTCAAAAGGGGCAAGAGCGTGGCGGATTGCGCAGCGGTAGGGTGCTGATGGATGGCACCGGGGGCGCCTTTTGGGATAAAAAAAGGGCCGGTGTTGAACACCGGCCCTAATCGTTTGGTCTTTTGTGCGGTGTTACTCGCGGTTGCCGAGCAACTGGAGCAAGAACATGAACATGTTGATAAAGTCGAGATAGAGGTTCAGGGCCCCCATGATCGCCGACTTGCCCAACCATTCGCTGTCGCCATGTGCGGCGTGTGCGAGG
Organism: Thalassobium sp. R2A62; assembly: GCF_000161835.1. Classification (GTDB taxonomy): domain Bacteria; phylum Pseudomonadota; class Alphaproteobacteria; order Rhodobacterales; family Rhodobacteraceae; genus Thalassobium. Next base: position 1,354,740 of record NZ_GG697169.2, on the reverse strand, counting down.
TAGTCATTCTTGATCTTTTGTGTGTCGTAGGCTGTGAGGCCTGCAAAGATCAGAACACCGATGATCGAGATTGCGTACAAGATCGCAGGCGATGCCAACCAGATGTTGATGATCGACGCAACGATAAGGCCGATCACACCCATGATAAGGAAGCTACCCCAGCCGGAGATGTCCTTTTTCGTGGTGTAGCCCCAGAGGGACAGACCGGCAAAGGCGATCGCGGTCACAAGGAAGACCTGAATGATCGAGAAGCTTGTGTAGACCATAAAGATCCAGCTTAGCGACAGGCCCATGACTGCGGCAAAGGCGTAGAACACGACCTGTGCAGTTGCAGCTGACATGCGGTTGATCATGGCGCTAAAGCCAAAAACAAACACCAGCGGAGCGAACATGATCACCCAGCGCAGCGGCGAGGTATAGAGCGTCACGCCCAAATTGGTGAGATATGTGTTCTGGCTGATCTGTGCTGCAGCGAGTGCAGGATCAGTTGTGGTCGCAAGGCCCGAAATGGCCCAAGCGGCCAGTGCGGTGATCAACATGCCGACGGACATTGTGCCGTAGACTTTGTTCATGTGCGCGCGCAGGCCCGCATCGATATTGGCGGTGCGGACTGAACCGACGCTGCCAACCGTGTCGTATTGTGCCATTTAGACCTCCTAAATTCCCGGTAACAGTGCCCGCGATGCGGGACACTTACTTTGAACGATATATTGGCAGGAAATGAGGGTTTTTCAAGGCGCGTCCCCGCGAAATCATGCCGCAGGGACGAGAGTTTGTGCGTATTTTACTTAACGACGCCAGTTTTGCGGCAAATCCCAGATCGGACGGGTCGCCTCGGTCTGTGCTTCTTTGGCGGAGATACCCATGTCGCGCAGGGCTGCGTCGTCCAAGGTCCGCAATGCGCGGCGCTGGCTAGCGAGTGCAATCATGTCGACAACAAAGCCGAATACGGAAGTGTTTGAGCTCGGGACAGGTGTGAAGCAAGCGCCAGTGTGATCGATGTGAGCCATGGTGTGGATCCTTTCCATTCGCTGATGAGATTCGCATTTCGTATCAATATTCTTGATGTATAGACGTTTATTCATCTATATTGAAAATGAATGATTGTTTGCTGACTCATCAGGATTTGTGATATGCCAAGAAATCTCGACCTTACTTCCCTTCGATCTTTTGTCGCGGTCGCCGAAGCAGGCGGTGTGACCAAGGCGGCAGGGTTTCTCAATCTGACGCAATCTGCAGTTTCCATGCAGCTCAAGCGTTTAGAAGAATCTTTGGATGTCTCGCTGTTGGATCGATCCGCACGTGCGATTGCGTTGACCGCAGCAGGAGAGCAGCTGCTGAGCTATGCGCGGCGCATGTTGGCGTTGAATGACGAGATATTCAGCAGGCTTACACATCAGGATTATGAGGGAACTGTCACGCTAGGGGTGCCGCATGACATTGTGTACCCAGCGATCCCGATGGTGTTGCAACGGTTCAATGCAGAATACCCGCGTGTTCGGGTTCAATTGTTGTCGTCGTTTACCCGCAAACTCAAAGAACAGTTTGCACGCGGCGAGGCGGACGTGATCCTGACGACCGAAGACAGCATTGATAGTGAGGGCGAAACCTTGGTCACGCGCCCATTGGTTTGGGTCGGCGCACCAGGTGGTATGGCGTGGAAGGCGCGTCCGTTGCCGCTGGCCTACGAGGACAACTGTATTTTCCGGACTGGCGTTCAGAGGCGTCTGGATGAGGCGGGTGTAGGGTGGATGATGGCGGTCGAATCTCATTCCAGCCGGACTATCGAGGCGACGGTCAGTGCTGATCTGGCTGTGCACACAATGATCGAGGGCACGCAGCCCCGCTATTTTGAACAGATCACCCACGACGGCAAATTGCCCGAACTGCGTCAGATGAACATTAACATGTACCGGTCGCATTTGACCGATGGGCCGATGGTTGATGATCTGGCAAACCTGATCCGGACAACATTCGAAACGCTCTAGGGGGTGACGACCACCTTGCCTGTGGATTTACGGGCGCGCAGGGTTTCCAGCGCCTCAGCGGCGTCGTCCAGCCCATAGCTGTGGCTGACGTGCGGTTTGATATGCCCTGCGGCGTGCCACTTCATCAAAGTGGCCAAGCTGTGCGCCAGTGTCGCGGGATCAAAGGCGAGGTAGCCGCCCCAGTAGAACCCAATGACGGTGATGTTCTTGACCAGAATGTAGTTTGCGCGAATTTGAGGAACTTCGCCACTTGCAAAGCCGATGATAATATACCGCGCCTCGCGATTGCAGGTGCGCAGCGCGGCTTTGTATAGGTCGCCGCCGATCGGATCATAGACGACGTCCGCGCCGCCCAATGCTTTGACCTCTGCGACGATGTCGTCGGTGTCGCTGTCTAGCAAATGGTCGGCACCTGCGGCTTGGGCCACGGCCAGTTTGTCTGCGCCGCGTGCCACTGCGATCACAGTGGCGCCCATGGCTTTGCCGATTTCAACGGCGGTCAAGCCGACGCCGCCTGCGGCCCCCAACACCAAAAGGGTTTCGCCAGCTTTGAGCTTTGCGCGGTGATCCAATGCCATATGGCTCGTGCCGTAAGCGACCATAAACCCAGCAGCGTGATCGTCGGGCATTGTGTCTGGAACGGTGATACATCTCTCGGCAGGGAACAGGCCGTAATCAGCAAGCCCACCGTCGCCACCAAAGACAGCGACGCGCGTGCCGATTGCGGGTTCTGTAACGCCATCCCCATGGACATCAACGATGCCGCACACTTCCATCCCCAGTGCGAATGGCGGTTGGGATGTGTCCTGATAGGTGCCCTTGGCCATCAAAAGATCGGCAAAATTCAGACCGCACGCGAGAATGCGCAACCGAACCTGTCCGGCCTGCGGCGTTGGCTGCTCGATCTCGCAAAGGGCAGGCGGGTTTTCAAAATCAGATACAACAAAGGCGCGCATGAGGATCTCCTGTCTGTGGGTCTTGGATACGGGGGAATGTTCGCTAAGAAAAGTGCCGCTAACCAGATGTTTAGATCTCAGCCGCTATCATCGAGGTATGAACGCAACGTCAGAGGTCGCAGTGCCCCATCACGTCGATATCCATGTAGGGCAGAGGCTACGAAGCCAACGCAGTTTATGTGGGATTACACAGCAGGATCTAGCCGAACAGGTCGGTGTCCGTTTCCAACAAATTCAAAAATACGAAAGCGGGAGCAACCGCATCAGCGCGTCTCGGCTTTGGGACGTAGCACAGGTGTTGCAGGTGCCCGTGGCGTTCTTCTTTGATGGCCTCAATGAGGCTAGCGCGCAGTCAGACATGATCACCGATCTGATGCGCGACCACGAAACGGTCCAATTGGTAAGGGCCTACAATAAGATGACAGAACGCCGGCAACGCCAGTTGTGCCAATTGGCCGAGGTTTTGCGCGCGTCATAGGTGCGGTTTACGCTTGGCTTTGGGGTGTATGTCGGTGCATCTTGGGTCGCGGTGCCGATCGGGGCATCCGGTAGCTGCGAGCGGTAGAAATGACCCCAAATTTAGCATCTCAGGCACAAGATATTCGTGCGGTCGCTCATGACTTGGCCGATGCCGCGCGGGCCGAAACCCTGCGCTATTTTCGGGCAGACGGTTTGACGGCCGAGAACAAGGAAGCGGATGGTTTTGACCCTGTCACAGCTGGAGACCGCAGCGCCGAACAAGCGATGCGCGCGATTTTGGCAGAGCGGCGGCCTGATGACGCGATCCTTGGGGAAGAATTTGGATCGAAAGATGGAACCAGTGGGCTGACATGGGTTCTGGACCCGATTGACGGGACCCGGGGGTTCATCAGTGGAACGCCAACATGGGGCGTGTTGATTTCGGTGTCGGACGAGACGGGGCCTGTCTACGGCATCATCGATCAACCCTATATTGGCGAACGGTTCGAGGGCGGTTTTGATGTTTCCCGCTGTGTTGGGCCGATGGGCGACCGCGCGTCTCGAACGTTAGGACCGCGTGACCTAAGCGATGCGATTGTGCTGACGACCTTTCCCAAGGTCGGAGATGACACAGAGCAGGCGGCATTTCACGATGTGGCGGCACGGGCCAAGCTGACGCGCTACGGCATGGACTGTTATGGATACGCTTTGGTTGCGGGTGGCCATGTTGATCTGGTCATCGAGGCTGGTCTGCAGGCCTACGACATTTGCGCACCCATTGCTGTCGTTCAGGCGGCAGGTGGCATTGTGACGGATTGGTCTGGCGGCCCTGCGCATGCAGGTGGGCGGGCAATCGCTGCGGCAAACGCTGAAATCCACGCACAAGCGTTGGCAATTTTGCAAGGACACGTTGATGACTGAGATCCTGATCCAAAATGCGCAAACCGTTCTGACAATGGATGATGCGCGGCAGGAACTGATCAACGGGGATATTCGTATCCGCGATGGTGTCATCACCGAAGTCGGAACAGATTTGGCTGTCGGAGACGCAGCGGTTCACCGTGCGGATGGCTGCGTTGTCACGCCCGGTTTGGTGAACACACATCACCATCTCTACCAAACGCTGACACGTGCAGTTCCAGGTGGGCAGGACGCATTGTTGTTTGGTTGGCTCCAAACGCTCTATCCGATTTGGGCGCGGTTTACGCCTGAACATATGCGCGTTTCGGCAACAGTTGGTTTGGCTGAATTGGCCCTGTCCGGCTGCACGATGAGTTCAGACCATTTGTATCTCTACCCCAACGGATCGCGTCTCGAAGACACGATTGACGCGGCAGGCGAGGTCGGGCTGCGGTTCCACGCCACCCGTGGCGCGATGAGCATCGGGGAAAGCGATGGCGGGCTGCCGCCGGATCATCTGGTTGAACGTGAAGCAGACATCTTGGACGACTGCATTCGTGTCATTGACGGTTTTCACGATGCGCGCGACGGCTCGATAGTTCGTGTGGGCGTTGCCCCGTGTTCGCCGTTTTCTGTGAGCCGCGAATTGATGCGAGATGCTGCAATCCTAGCGCGGGACAAAGGTGTCATGATGCACACGCATCTGGCCGAGAACGATGAGGATATCGCGTATTCGCTAGAGAAATTCGGCTGCCGTCCGGGTCAATACGCCGAAGATTTGGGCTGGACCGGTGACGATGTGTGGCACGCGCATTGCGTCAAGTTGGATGGGCAAGAGATTGATCTCTTTGCCAAAAGTCGAACAGGCGTCGCCCATTGCCCCTGTTCAAATTGTAGACTGGGGTCTGGGATCGCGCCGGTGCGCGCAATGCGCGATGCGGGTGTTCCTGTGGGATTGGGTGTTGATGGCTCGGCGAGCAATGACGCGGGCAATCTGATCCTAGAAGGGCGTCAAGCGATGCTGCTTCAGCGTGTTGCAAATGGGGCTGACGCGATGAGCGCGCGCGAAGCGTTAGAGATTGCGACCCGAGGCGGGGCGCAGGTCCTAGGGCGTCATGATTGTGGACAGTTGGCCGTGGGTAAACGCGCGGACATCGCGATTTGGGACACGTCCGGTATCGAAAGCGCTGGATCATGGGACCCAGCTGCGTTGCTATTGGCTGGCCCTGTTCGGGTCCGTGATTTGTTTGTCGAAGGGCGCGCCGTTGTCCGTGAAGGGCAAATGGCAACGATCGATTTGCCGCGTGTGATTGAAGATCAGAACCGTTTGGCCCGAGCGCTGGCCAACTAGCGAGAGAACAGCGCGGTTAGGGTCAGCAGGATTGAACCCGCGACAAATACCCATAGACCATATCCGATGAAATCGAACGCTTGAGTCATGTCGGAAAGTGACGGCATGTCTACCGAACGCGGCAGGTCTGCCCGAACTTCCGAGATACCCCAGATCGTAGCGCCGATTGGCAAGGCACCCGTCACGAGGGCCAAGAGACGCGGAACCGAACGATTGATAAATCCCAAGAGAAACACCAATCCGCCCAACGCACTGGATAGGGGGATGATGTAGGTTTGCCAGTATTTGCGGGTTTCAACCACCAATGGGTTGTCGGTCAGCAACGATGTTGGTCGCAGGTCCATGCCAAAGTCGCGAAACACAATCCAAGGCAAGAAAAACCCGACCAGCATCATAGCGCCAAAGATCGCGGCAAGAATTGAATGCTTCATGGTGTTGTCTCCGGATTATTTATCTTGGTCACCTGACCCGATGAGGGGCGCCTAGGGCAATAGAAAGTTACGGGGAAACACAGTGTCCAGCGACCCATGTGGCGCGGACGGCGCGGTCGTCGCCCATCATGATCGTCGGGAAAACAGCGTCCCAAACATCTGTGGCGCGGGCGTGCCGCTGGGCGATTGCGGGGGTCGAGGCAAGATCGAGCACTACCAGATCAGCGGCTGAGCCTGCATTCAATTGGCCGATCTCATTGTCTAGGCGCAGCGCACGGGCAGAGCCTGCGGTGGCCAGCCACATCAATTGTGAGGGATGCAGGACCGTGCCGCGCAGTTGTCCGACTTCGTAGGCCGCGGCCATAGTGCGCAACATTGAAAACGAGGAACCGCCGCCTGTGTCGGTCGCCAGACCTGTCCGCACCCGTGTAGCAAGGCCGCCCATATCGAAGAGCCCCGAGCCGATGAACGTATTAGAGGTCGGGCAGTGGACCACGGCCGCGTCGATCTCGGCCAATCGGTCAACTTCGCGCGGCTCAAGGTGAATGGAATGCCCGTAGAGCCCGTTAGGCCCCAGCAGTCCAAACTGTTCATAAGTGTCTAAATAGTCGCGGGCTGATGGAAACAGATCGCGGACCCAGTCAATTTCATCTGTCTGTTCGCTCAGATGGGTTTGCATCAACACGTCCGGATATTCGCCCCACAGCTGACCCAGCGTGTCTAACTGCTCTGGCGTCGATGTTGGCGAGAAACGTGGTGTGATCGCATAGTGCGCGCGGCCAACCCCATGCCATTTGTTCAACAGCGATTTGCTATCGTCATAGGCGGTCTGTGCGGTGTCACGCAGAGTGTCGGGCGCATTGCGGTCCATACATGTTTTGCCTGCGACGACCGCCATATTGCGCGCGGCAGCCGCGCCAAAAAACGCGTCCACGCTTGTTGGGTGGATGGTCGTGAAACTGGTCAAGGTTGTCGTGCCATGGGCGAGGGCCAGGTCACAGGTTCGACCCGCTATCTCAGAGGCATAGCCGGGATCGCCAAACTGGCTTTCCTCTGGAAAGGTATAGTCATTCAACCAATCGATCAGCCGTTTGCCCCAGCTCGCGATCATGGCCGTTTGTGGGTAGTGCATATGCGCATCTACGAATCCGGCTGTGATCAATGCATCACCGTAATCACGGACAGGTGTTTGCGGATGGGCGCGGCACAAGGTGTCTGTGTCGCCCGTTTCAACAATCCGGTCACCGTCAACCAAAATAGCGCCATGCTGGCGGTGCTGGACGGTATCCTGCCACGGCTGGGTGAATGGATTGCCCGAAAAATCGAGCGTTTGGCCTAGGATCAAAGTTTGGGGCATGTTTGGTCTCGTCTCAAAGCTGTCAGAGCATAAACGCCGATTGCACCGATTGCGCAAGACACTATGCTGCGGCAACAACAGCCCAACGGTATGGAGCCAGAGTGAAATGACAGAGCAAACACTTGGGGTCGATGCTGACGGATATGTCTTGGGGCGTCGCGCGATCAACGAGATCCGAGATGCCGTTGAGGCACGTGACGGGCTTGTTCTGGCGGGCCTGTTGTCGCCATTGCACCCTGCCGACGTAGCCGACCTCTTAGAGCAGATACCTGAAAAAGAACGGGCGGAATTGCTGGGCCTTTGGAAGGGCGGTTTTGATGGCGAGGTCCTGTCAGAGCTGGAAGAAAGCTTGCGCGAAGAAGTCATTGACACACTGGCCCCTGCGGATTTGGCCAATGCGGTTCGAGATCTCGAAAGCGACGATGTTGTTGATTTGGTCGAAGATCTGGACGAGGCGCAGCAAGAGGCGGTTCTCGACACACTAGACGATAGTGACCGTGTCGCAGTTGAACAGGCGCTGACATATCCAGAGGAATCCGCGGGTCGTTTGATGCAGCTAGAGACGGTGTGCGCGCCGTCCCATTGGACCGTTGGCGAAGCGATTGATTTCCTGCGCAAAGAAGAGGATTTGCCGGAACAGTTTTATCATATGATCCTTGTCGATCCTCGGATCAAACCGGTCGGTTATGTCACGTTGGGCAAACTCTTGGGTACCAAACGCGAGGTGCCTTTGATCGAAATTATCGAAGACAGCTTTCGTGTTATCCCCGTTGATCAGGACGAGGGCGAAGTGGCCTATGCCTTTAACCAATATCACCTGATTTCAGCGCCGGTTGTGGACGATGACGGGCGGTTGGTTGGTGTGATCACCATAGATGACGCGATGGCGGTGCTGGATGAAGAGCACGAAGAAGACATCCTGCGTCTGGCTGGTGTGGGCGAGGGGTCGCTATCCGACCGTGTGATCGAAACAACCAAGCAGCGATTTCCGTGGCTGTCGGTGAACCTTGCCACTGCCATTCTTGCAAGCATCGTGATCGCCCAATTCGAGGCGACGATTTCCCAGTTTGTGGCCTTGGCCGTTTTGATGCCGATTGTAGCATCGATGGGCGGTAACGCTGGAACCCAGTCGTTAACCGTTGCGGTACGTTCTATCGCGACCAAAGACCTGACTGGCGCAAACGTCGGGCGGGTGATCCGACGCGAAGTAGGCGTGGGTTTGGTGAATGGTCTGATCTTTGCCGTTGTGATGGGCATCGTTGGCGTGATCTGGTTTGGCGAGCCTATGCTGGGTGTCGTGATCGGCGTGGCCATGGTCATAAATCTGGTGGTGGCGGGGCTGGCCGGAACGGGTATTCCCGTTTTGTTAGAACGGATGGGTGTTGATCCGGCGTTGGCTTCTGGTGCGTTTGTCACGACCGTGACGGATGTCGTTGGATTTTTTGCATTCCTCAGTCTTGCAGCGTGGATTTTGCTATGAGTTTGGTCGAACAAAAGGCCGCGCTGCGCAAAGCTGCCTTTGCCCGCCGCAAGGCTGCACATGATGCAGGTGGCGCTGGGCGCAGTGGTTTGTTGTCAGAATTTCTAGCGGGACATCGCGGTGTTCCGATTGCAGGGTATATGCCGATCCGGACAGAGATCGACCCGCGGCCCGCGATGGCCGAGGCATCAGCATACGGCGTGGTTGGGGTTCCGGTGATCACAGGTGAGGGCCAACCATTGGTGTTTCATGATTGGGATCCCGAGGCTGCGATGGTGGACGGCCCATTTGGTGCATTTGTGCCTGCATCGGCGGTCGCGATGGTGCCGGAAATAGTTGTCGTGCCTTTGGTCGCATGGGACCTCGACGGCAATCGGCTGGGCTATGGTGGTGGGTTTTATGATCGCACCCTCGAAGGGTTGCGTGCGCGACGTGCTGCCTTGGCCATCGGGTTTGCCTATGAGGCGCAGCTGGCCCAGGGATTGGTTGTAGAGCCGACAGATCAGCGGCTCGACATGATGATCACCGAAAATCGGGTGATTACGTTTTCTTAGTCGTTATTTGTCAGCTGACGCATCCGTGTCGCCATGGTCCATTTCGCTGTGATCCATCGCGTCCAAGACACGGTCTTCAACCTTGAACATCACGTCCAGTTCGCCAGCCGTTTCGAACACCAAAGTGCCTGCGAATTCTTGACCCTCTAGCATTGGTGCATCGAGCCCCATGAACATGATGTGCTTGCCGCCGGGCTCTAGTGTCACGGTTTCACCGGCGGGGATCGGCAAAGACATCACGTGGAACATACGCGCCACACCAGCGTCATCGATTTCGGTGTCATGAACCATCACGCGCGGGAAATCGGCGCGAACTTCGAGCAAGGTGTCGTCGGTGCTACCGTTGTTGGTGACAGCCAAATAGCCGGCGCCGGTTTTGGCAGTTGGCAGCGTTGAAAAGGCCATTGGATGCGCGACGGTGAGATCGCCAACCTTGAAGTCGTGAGCAAAGGCGAGGGTGGCTGATGCGGCAAAAGCTGCAGACAAGAGAAGAGTTTTCATTTGGACCGTATCCTGTCGGTGGGTCCACATGTTGTGGCCCGTTGATCAAATTGTTTGTTCGAACTCAGATCAAGACAGGTGGACCACGTGCGGGCGGCGCATGTCGTACCAAAGGTAGCACGGCTGCCAATTGCGCGCTGAGTGACGCATCAAACCGGCGCTGGGTCGGCTGCCATGTGTCGGGCGCCAAGGTCTGCCCTCCATCTGCAAGCGTCAGAGTGCAGCGTTCGTCATTGGGAAGCTCGTTCTCAACCGGGTTGCCATCGGCATCAAAGGTCATCGTGACCATGCGGTCGCCCGTACAAATGACCATCGTAATTGTGTCTGACGGCCAGATCAGCGCAAGCGGCCCCGCCATTTTAGGCAGGAGCAAGGCCATCATCAGGGCCAATATGGTCGTCGCACGGATCACTATGTGTATGTGGGGCAGAACAGCCCCGAGGAAAAGTCGAAACTTAGAAACCGCGCGAATTGCCGCAAGCGGGTGGCGCGTGGGGGCTTGCGCGGGGGGCATTTGGGGCATAGGCGAATGGGCATGAAGATTTTGTTTATTGGCGATGTAATGGGCCGCGCTGGCCGAACTGCGGTGATCGAACGTTTGCCGCGTTTGCGCGAGGCGTGGAAGCTCGATTTTGTTGTCGTGAATGGCGAGAATGCGACCAGCGGCATGGGGCTGAACGCAGCACATGCCAAATCGTTGCTAGAGGCTGGTGCCGACTGTTTGACGCTGGGGGATCATGCATTTGATCAGCGCGACATGTTGCAATTCATCGAACAAGAGCCGCGCATTCTGCGGCCTTTGAACTTTTCCAAGGTCGCGCCTGGCAAAGGGGCGCGGTTGTTCACGGCCTCGGGTGGTCGCAAGGTTCTGGTGACCCAAGTCTTGGGTCAGGTTTTCATGAAACGTGCCTTTGATGACCCGTTTTCTGCTGTTGATACAGTTCTGCGCCAGCACCCGTTGGGGGGCATGGCTCAGGCAATTTTGGTGGATGTGCATTGCGAAGCGACGTCCGAGAAAATGGGAATGGGTCACTATTGTGATGGACGTGCCAGCGTTGTTGTGGGCACCCACACCCACGTGCCGACGGCTGATGCACAAATTCTACCAGGTGGCACGGCGTTCCAATCTGACGCGGGCATGTGTGGCGATTATAATTCCGTCATTGGCATGGAAAAAGACGAACCTCTGCGCAGGTTCATCACAGGAATGAGCAAGGGGCGTTTTCAACCTGCGGCAGGTGAGGCGACGCTCAGTGGTCTCTATGTCGAGACTGACGACAGAACAGGCAAGGCGGTCCGTGTGGAAATGATCCGCGATGGTGGACGGTTGAGCCAAGCGACCCCATGATCCAACGCTATGGGCTCGTCGCGCTGTTGATTGTGCTGGGCGCCGCTTGGGGTTTGACCCAACCGCTTACAAAAATAGCCGTTCGTGATGGAGCAGGTCCGCTAGGTCTGATCGTCTGGCAGCTATTTATCGGTGCTGTTTTAATGTGTGGATATCTGGCCGCGATGGGCCAGTTGCGGCGGTTTTCGTCGGTTCAATTGCGGTTTTGCACGGTTATTGGGGTCATCGGTACGATTATCCCGAACACAACGAGCTTTACCGCCGCCTACTCTTTGCCCGGGGGTGTCATGTCTATTGTGATTGCCAGCGTGCCGATGTTCGCCTTTCCCATTGCCCTGGCCCCTTGGGAATGAACGGTTTTCAGCGTCGCGGTTTCTGGGGCTCTGCGTGGGTATGATGGGGGTCGTGATATTGGCCGCACCGGACGCGAGCCTGCCCCAAGCGGTCATGATTGCGGTACTGCCTTTGGCGCTGGTCGCGCCCTTCTTTTATGGGGTCGAGGGAAACGTGGTTGCAAAATGGGGCACTTTTGGTTTGTCTCCGGTTGAGGTGATGTTTGGCGCATCAGCGGTGGGTCTGCTGATCGCGATTCTTTTGGCGGTGTTGAGCGGCCAATGGGTGTCGCCATTGCCGCCGTATGGTTCAGTCCAAGGGGCGTTGGTGTTGTCATCGGTGATCCACGCTGTCGTCTACACGACCTATGACTGGTTGATAGGTCGGGCAGGGGCCGTCTTTGCGTCGCAGGTCGCCTATCTGGTCACCGGATTTGGTGTTGTCTGGTCCATGCTTATGCTGGACGAGCGGTATTCAGGATGGGTCTGGGTCGCGCTGGTGTTCATGTTTATCGGGCTGGCATTGGTCGAACCACGCAAGAGACGCAAAGCACCCCTTGTTTGATCCGCGCGTGCGGGCGAAACTGGTCTCAATAATCAACCCACCAAACGGGCGAGCGGCATGTTAGAGTATTTCCAATTGGGTGAGACTGGCATAGCGATTGCCACCCTTTGTGTGGTGGCAGGCATGTTTGTGCTGTTTATTCGCGAAACGTTCACACCCGAAGTCATCGCAATTGCCGGTGCTGCAACGATGCTGGTTCTGGGCGTGTTGCCCTACGACAGTGCGCTAGCGGTCTTGTCGAACCCCGCGCCTTGGACGATTGGCGCGATGTTCATTGTCATGGGCGCGTTGGTCCGCACTGGATCGCTAGACAGCCTGACCAAGCTGGCCGAGCGCAATGCAGAGACAAACCCCGTTCTGGCCATAGGCGCCCTGATGGCGTTTGTCATTTTTGCCAGTGCCATTGTGTCGAACACGCCCGTCGTCGTCGTGATGATCCCGGTCTTTGTTCAATTGGCTGCTAAGCTGGGCATTTCCGCATCAAAGCTGCTGATACCGTTGAGTTACGCCGCGATCTTGGGCGGCACACTGACATTGATCGGAACCTCGACAAACCTGTTGGTTGATGGTGTCGCGCGGGCCGAGGGACTGGCCCCGTTTAGCATTTTCGAAGTCACACCTTTGGGCATCGTCCTCGTGATTTGGGGTATGATCTATCTGCGGTTTATCGGGCCGTTGTTGTTGCCGGACCGCGATAGCATGGCAAACCTGTTGAGCGATCGCAGCAAGATGCGGTTCTTTAGCGAGGCTGTGATCCCGCCCGAAAGCAACCTGATTGGTCGAGAGGTCACAGGCGTCCAATTGTTCAAGCGCGAAGGGGTTCGTTTGGTCGACGTGGTGCGTGGAGACGCGTCATTGCGGCGCAATCTGGCGGATGTCGTTTTGCAACTCGGTGACCGCGTCGTGCTGCGGACCGAGATGACGGAACTGTTGTCGTTGCAGCGCAACAAAAGCCTGAAACGGGTGGATCAGGTGTCGTCAGTTGAGACGTCGACGGTTGAGGTTCTGATCACACCGGGATGCCGGATGGTTGGGCGGAGCCTAGGGTCATTGCGACTGCGCCGTCGTTTTGGTGTGTACACTTTGGCGGTCCACCGTCGTGATCAAAACATTGGTCGGCAGTTGGACGATCTGGTTGTTCGGGTTGGGGACACGTTGTTGATCGAAGGGGCGCCCGAAGACATTCAGCGCCTCGCGAATGAAATGGATTTGGTGGACATCAGCAAACCGTCCGCGCGGGCCTATCGGCGGACCCACGCGCCATTGGCCATCTTGGCGCTGATTGCCATTGTTGGGCTTGCGGCGTTTGGGGTAGCTCCGATTTTCTTGCTGGCGATTTTGTCGGTCGCCTTTGTCCTTGTGACCCGCTGTATCGACGCCGAAGAAGCATTTTCCTTTGTCGATGGGCGATTGCTGGCTCTTATCTTTTCGATGTTGGCAATTGGGGCCGCGCTACAGGCATCTGGCGCTGTCAGTTTGATTGTTGAGGCGGTCGCGCCGTATTTGGCTGGATTGCCGCCATTCTTTATCATTTGGGCGATCTACCTGCTGACCAGCGTGTTGACCGAGCTGGTGTCAAATAACGCTGTTGCCGTTGTTGTCACGCCGATTGCGATTGGTTTGGCCACTGCGTTGGGGCTTGATCCACGGGCCTTGGTCGTGGCCGTTATGGTTGCTGCATCGGCCAGCTTTGCCACACCAATCGGGTACCAGACAAACATGTTGGTCTACGGTCCCGGCGGTTACCGGTTCACTGACTTTATGCGCGTCGGAATACCGCTGAACCTGAGCATGGGATTGCTGGCATCCGCTGTGATCCCAATGATCTGGGCGCTTTAAAGTGGCCAGAACACCAAGATTGCAGGGATCGACACGGCCACGACAAGGATCTCGAGCGGCAGACCCATGCGCCAATAATCACCAAACGAATAGCCACCCGGCCCTAGGATCAGCATGTTGTTCTTGTGCCCAATTGGCGTCAGGAACGCGCTAGAGGCGGCAACTGCGACAGCCATCAGAAACGGGTCAGGGGACACACCCATCGACTGTGCCATCTGGATGCCAACGGGGGCTGCGACGATGGTGGTTGCTGTGTTGTTTAGAACATCTGACAGGCTCATGGTGGCGACCATCAGAACGGTCAGGATCATCCATGGCGCCATACCTTTGGTCAGACCGACCAGCGCGTCTGCAATCAGTTCGGTGCCACCTGAAGTCTCGAGAGCGGCGCCCAGCGGGATCATTGACCCCAACAGAACGACAACGGGCCATTCGATATGTGTGTAGAGCTCAGACAGCGGCACGATTTTCGTCAGCACATAGGCGACGACAACAAGACCCAATGCGACAGGAAGGTAAAGCAAGCCAAAGCTGGCGAGCAGAACGGCGCCCCCAAACAGGGCAATCGCCAACCAGACCTTTTTGTCGTCGGTGACCTGCAAACCCCGATCCGCGAGCGGCAAACAGCCCAGCCATTCTGTCACATCGGCCGCGTTATCGCTTGGGACCAGCAAGAGCAGGATATCGCCGGTTTGAACGATTTCCTTGCGGACCTGCGATTTGATTTTGCGGCCTTGGCGCGAGATGCCCATGAGGACGGAACGTTGCCGCCACGCAAGCCCGATGGATTGCGCGTTCTTGCCGTTGATGCGGCTTTGGTCGGTGACCACGACTTCGATAACAGCCACGCCGTCACCGTCAGCGCGCAGCCGGCCTTCGCGCTTTTCATCGGCAAATCCCAAGGACAGTGCCGTGCGAAATTCGTCCAAAGCATCAGGGGTCGCCTCTAGCACCATAGCGTCGCCTGCACGTAGGGCCGAGTTCATGGCCGTGCCGTAGCGACGTTTACCATCGCGGATCAGCCCTAGGATCGCGACGTCATTTTTATCTGCGACCGCATGCAATTCACGGATACGCTGGCCAATCAGTTTCGATCCGTCGGGCACTGTCAGCTCTGCAATATACTCGGCATAGTCGTCCATCGGATCACCCGACTGGCTTTCACCGGTTTTTTGCGGGATCAGACGCCAGCCAACGAGGGCCACAAAGATCAGACCGGCAATCGCCGTGACACCGCCAACAGGGGCAAAGTCAAACATGCGGAACGGCTCGCCCAGTGTTTCCTCGCGGATACTGGCAATGATGATGTTGGGTGGTGTGCCGATCAGTGTCACCATCCCCCCGAGGATGCTCGCAAAGCTAAGGGGCATCAGGGAAAAACCGGGTGCGCGGCCAGCCTTGCGGGCGGTTTGAATGTCGACAGGCATCAGCAGGGCGAGGGCTGCGACATTGTTCATAAAGGCCGAGAGAACCCCACCAATGCCGCCCATCAATGCGATATGTCCACCTAGATTTCGCGAACTGTCGACCAAGGTGCGAGTGATCAGGAACACAGCGCCCGAACGAACAAGGCCCGCTGAGACAATCAACACCAGCGCCACAACAAGCGTTGCAGGGTGCCCAAAGCCGGAAAACGCGTCCTTGGATGGAACCACTCCCAGAACAACACCGATCATCAGTGCGCTAAACGCCACGATGTCATACCGGAACCGCCCCCATAGCAAGAGGGCAAAGACAGCTCCGAAGAGGGCGAAGAGAATGATTTGATCAGTGGTCATGTGCCTGATGTACCGCGCATCCGGTTGCGCGTCACGGGGGAAACCTGCGTCATCTGCGGCGAAAAGATGCGTGATCCCATTGCCCCACTGCGGGTGCGTGACGTATAGACGCCTTTGAACACGTATTATCGAATGGAGAGACCCATGGCTGGCCACTCAAAATGGGCAAATATTCAGCACCGCAAGGGACGTCAGGACAAACTGCGTTCGAAACTGTTTTCCAAGCTTGCCAAAGAAATCACCGTGGCTGCAAAAATGGGCGACCCCGATCCCGACAACAACCCGCGTTTGCGGATGGCTGTCAAAGAGGCCAAGAGCCAATCGGTGCCTAAGGATGTGATCGACCGCGCGATTAAGAAATCGCAAGCGGGCGAAGGCGACAACTATGATGAGATCCGTTACGAGGGCTACGGCCCAAGCGGCGTTGCTGTGATCGTTGAGGCGATGACCGACAACCGCAATCGTACGGCATCGACAGTCCGGTCTACCTTTACCAAGAACGGTGGCAACTTGGGCGAGACTGGCAGCGTCGGTTTCATGTTCGAACGCAAAGGCACTGTGAGCTATCCTGCTGCGGTGGGCGACGATGATACGGTGATGATGGCCGCCATAGAAGCTGGCGCAGAAGATGTCGAAAGCGGCGAAGACGGCCACGTTGTCTGGTGTGCTGATACGGACCTCAACGATGTGTCGACTGCGCTAGAGCAAGAGCTGGGTGAATCGGATTCTACCAAATTGGTATGGCGTCCAACCACCACGACCGAGCTGGACCTCGAAGGCATGCAAAAGCTGATGAAGCTGGTCGATGCGCTTGAGGACGATGATGACATCCAGACTGTCACCACGAATTTCGAAGCCTCTGACGAGGTTATGTCGCAGCTCTAAAGCGGCGCGCGCGCTTGTGAACAGGCGCGCGCTCTGTCACCCATAACGGATGACACAAACCAGCCCAAACAGACCTATCGCTGGCATCATCTGGATGATGCTCACAGGATTGCTGTTTGTTGGCGTCACGGCCGTTGTCAAACATCTGGGCGATGATATCCCAGCCGCTCAATCTGCATTCCTGCGCTACGTATTGGGTTTGGTTTTTGTGATCCCGATGATCCGACCAATGTGGGATGCGGGGCTCAGCTCGCGGCAGCTCAGGCTCTTTGGTATCCGCGGGGTCGTGCATACAGCCGCGGTGATCTTGTGGTTCTACGCGATGACGCAAATCCCAATCGCCGAAGTCACGGCTATGAATTACCTGTCCCCCGTCTATGTCACGCTGGCGGCGGCGCTGTTTTTGGGTGAGCGCCTGCGCCCCCGCCGGATCGTAGCGATTGTTGTGGCTTTGTTGGGCGCGCTGATCATTCTGCGTCCGGGTTTGCGAGAGCTAAACAGCGGACATTTGGCAATGCTGTTGGTCGCTGTGATGTTTGCGGCGGGCTATTTGATTGCCAAGATTATGTCGTCCGAGGTTTCACCTATCGTCGTCGTTGGGATGTTGTCGATCACCGTGACGATTGGGCTGGCCCCATTCGCGTGGGCCGTTTGGGTTCCGGTGAGTGGCATTGATTTGGCTTGGTTGTTCCTTGTCGCGGTTTTGGCCACCACGGGGCACTATACCATGACCCGAGCGTTCGAGGCAGCACCTGTCACCGTGACCCAGCCGGTGACGTTTCTTCAGCTCGTTTGGGCGACCGCGCTGGGCGCGCTTGTCTTTGGTGAAGGGGTGGATGCCTATGTCGTATTGGGTGGCGCGCTGATCCTGTCAGCGGTTTGTTTCATCGCGTGGCGAGAAGCCGTGGCGCGCAGACAGGCCACCGCAGAAGACCGCGCAGCCAAAGCCTAGCAAACGAGGATCGCGATCTGATCCAGAACAAACACATCCCGATCGCGTAGCTGCTTGATCTGTTGGTTCATTTGATCTGAATGGCCGGGCTCTTGGATGGACAAATGCTTGAGCGACCGAATGGACATCACAGGGGTCAGTGTTTCGACCTTGGTCCCGCTGATCTCAAGGACCTGGAGACTTGGGTGATTTCGCAATGGTTCTAAGTTAGCGACTTCCGAGTGATGGACGCTCAGCGACGTCAAGTTTTTGAGCGAACGGGCAAACGAAATGTCTGAGAGGCCTGATTTACCAACAGCGATTTCATTCAACGAGGTCAAAGTGCCAATGATTTGGTAGTCCGTTGCATCGAGGTCTTGGGCATGAAGCACTGTCAATTTGGGGTGGTTTGCCAGACCGGATAGGTCTGTCACGGACGTCGCGCCGATATGCAGTTCGGTCAATTCTGTCAGGTTCGAGATGTTCGTGAGATCGGCAAAGTCTGTGAGGCTGATCATAAGAACGCGCAGATGATCCATGTCATTGAGCACGCCATAGTCGGCAAGAGACAGGCCATCGAGGTTTAACTGAGAGCAGCGCGTCTCAATGCAGGACTGGACCTTTTCCATGCCACTGGGGCGTTTGGGGGTCGAATCATGGACGCAGGCAGAAACCAGAAAACCCGCAAAAATCAGAAACAAGACAGACAACCGCGTAACGCACCTCACTATTACCACTCAAATTGGTGCGCGACGGCGGGCCGAAAGACAAGATTTGTCCAAGATTATTTTTATTGATCCGTGGGTCAATCATCTTTATTGATCGGCGGATCAATAACTCCGTTGGGGTGTTCGAGGGAGCTAGATGCCAAAACTAGGGATGGAACCGATACGCCGTGATGCGTTGGTGCGTGCGACAATTGCCGAAGTGGGCGAGGTCGGATCGCTGGATGTGACCGTGCGCAAGATCGCCGAACGGGCAGGTATGTCGTCTGGTTTGGCGCATCACTATTTTGGCGGCAAAGATCAAATTTTTCTGGCAGCGATGCGTCATATTTTGCGTGCCTACGGTCAAGAGGTTCAGCAGGCGCTTGAGGTCGAGACAACACCATTGGGTCGTGCCCGCGCAATCATTCGCACCAGTTTTGACAGTGAGCAATTCAGCCGTCCCGTGATCCGCGCGTGGATGACATTCTACGGTTTGGCCCAAACCAGTGACGAGGCGACGCGTTTGTTGCGGGTCTATCAATCTCGCCTTCGGTCCAATCTCATCTATGTTTTGCGACCGCGTTTGGGGCTGCGTGCCGAGGATGTGGCAAACGCGATATCGGCGATGATTGATGGGCGTTACTTGCGGCTTGTCGCTGGTGATTTGCCCGCCGATGCCGATGCCGAAGCGGACCGTATGTTGGCCGCGCTTGATCTGGCTTTAGCTATCGAGGCGATGCAATGAGCCAACCCAACATCCTGATTTTTATGGTCGACCAGTTGAATGGAACATTGTTCCCCGACGGGCCGGCAGATTGGTTGCATGCGCCCAATCTGAAAAATCTGGCCGCGCGGTCAACTCGTTTCAAGAACTGCTATACCGCGTCGCCATTGTGCGCGCCAGGACGGGCGTCGTTCATGTCAGGTCAACTGCCCAGCGTGACGCGGGTCTATGACAACGCGGCTGAGTTTGCGTCAGACATTCCGACCTATGCGCATCACCTGCGCCGTGCGGGGTATCAAACGTGTTTGTCGGGTAAAATGCATTTTGTAGGGCCGGACCAGATGCATGGTTTCGAAGAGCGGATGACGACCGATATTTACCCCGCTGATTTCGGGTGGACGCCAGATTACCGTAAGCCGGGCGAGCGGATCGAGTGGTGGTATCACAACATGGGTTCCGTCACGGGTGCGGGCATCGCCGAGATTTCCAACCAGATGGAATATGATGACGAGGTCGCCTATCACGCGACGCGGAAAATCTATGATCTGTCACGTGGTAACGATGCGCGGCCTTGGTGCCTGACCGCCAGCTTCACCCATCCGCACGATCCCTATGTTGCACGCAAGAAGTATTGGGATTTGTACAATGATTGCGAGCATTTGCTGCCCCAAGTTCCAGCGATCCCATATGATGAACAAGACGATCATTCCAAACGAATTTTGGATGCGAATGACCGTGACAACTATACGATTTCTGACGAGCAGGTGCGCCGTGCGCGGCAAGCCTATTTTGCGAATATCTCGTATTTGGATGACAAGATCGGTGAGGTGATCGAAGCGCTCGAGGCGACCCGCCAAGAGGCTATGATCCTATTCGTATCTGATCATGGGGATATGCTGGGGGACCGCGGGTTGTGGTTCAAGATGTCCTTTTACGAAGGCTCGGCGCGGGTGCCGATGATGATCTGCTCGCCGGACATGGAACCGGGTTTGGTCGAGACGCCGGTGTCTAACATCGATGTTTCGCCGACACTGTGTGATCTGGCGGGCGTGTCGATGGACGAGGTCATGCCGTGGACCCAAGGCGAGAGCCTCAAGCCATTGGGGCAAGGCGGCACACGCGACACCCCCGTGGCAATGGAATACGCGGCCGAGGCGTCTTATGCGCCGCTGGTGTGCCTGCGGTACGGCAAATGGAAATACACCCGCTGCGCGTTGGATGATGACCAGCTCTATAATCTGGATGCGGACCCCAATGAGACCACGAACCTCGCCGAGGTCGCGGCACATCAAGGCACCCGTGACCAATTGCGTGCAAAATCAGAGGCCCGTTGGGATCTGGATGTCTTTGATGCGCAGGTCCGCGAGAGCCAAGCTCGCCGCTGGGTTGTCTACGAGGCACTGCGCAATGGCAGCTACTATCCATGGGACTATCAGCCGCTTCAAAAAGCATCTGAACGCTACATGCGAAATCATATGAACCTAGACACACTTGAAGACAGCCAGCGTTTTCCGCGCGGCGAATAACGATATTGATTGCGAGACACACCATGACCTATTCCACTCAGCCAACGGCCAGCCACTATATCAACGGCGCATATGTCGAAGATTCCAATGGGGCGGAGATCTCTGTGATCTATCCCGCAACCGGCGAGGTGATTGCAACAGTACATGCCGCAACACCTGCGATCCTCGAGCAGGCTATTACATCAGCACTTGCAGCGCAAAAGTCATGGGCGGCGACATCTGGCACCGAGCGGGGCCGCATCATGCGTCGCGCGGCGGACATGATGCGCGAGCGGAACCACGACTTGTCGGTGCTAGAGACATTCGACACAGGCAAACCCTATCAGGAAACCTCGGTGGCGGATGCGACATCGGCGGCAGATGCGCTGGAATACTTTGGTGGTTTGGCCGCGACATTGACGGGCGAGCATATCCCGCTGGGCGAAGATTTTGTCTACACGCGGCGCGAACCACTGGGCCTGTGTGTTGGTATCGGCGCGTGGAACTACCCTGCGCAAATTGCGGCTTGGAAAGGCGCGCCAGCGTTGGCCTGCGGCAATGCGATTGTTTTCAAGCCCTCCGAGACGACGCCACTGAGCGCTTTGAAAGTGGCCGAGATTTTGCACGAGGCGGGGTTGCCTGCGGGGCTCTATAATGTCGTTCAGGGATTGGGCGATGTGGGCGCGTCGTTGGTCACGGATCCACGTGTCGACAAGGTATCGCTGACGGGTTCTGTGCCTACAGGGCGCAAGGTGTATGCAGCCGCAGCCGAAGGCATCAAGCATGTCACGATGGAGTTGGGCGGCAAATCCCCGATCCTGATCTTTGACGACGCGGACATCGAGGCCGCAGTCGGCGGCGTGATCCTAGGCAATTTTTATTCGTCCGGGCAGATCTGTTCAAACGGGACACGGGTGTTCGTTCAAACAGGGATCAAAGACGCGTTTCTGAACCGCTTGGCCGAACGTCTGGCAACTGCGGTGATCGGCGATCCGCAAGACCCCGAGACAAGCTTTGGCCCGATGGTGTCCGAGGCGCAGATGAACATCGTGTTGGGCTATATCGAAAAGGGCAAAGCCGAAGGCGCCCGATTGGTCGCTGGTGGATCACGGCTGGACCGTGATGGATTCTTCGTCGAGCCGACGATCTTTGCCGATGTGACAGATGAAATGACCATTGCGCGTGAAGAGATTTTCGGACCAGTTCTGTCAGTGCTCGATTTTGACGATGAAGCGGACGGAATTGCACGGGCGAATGACACAGAATTTGGCCTAGCAGCGGGTGTTTTCACGAGTGATCTGACCCGTGCGCACCGCGTGTCGGCGGCGTTCGAAGCGGGCACTTGCTACATCAATACCTACAACCTTGCTCCGGTCGAGGCCCCGTTTGGCGGCTCTAAGGCGTCGGGTGTCGGGCGCGAAAACTCGAAGGCTGCAATCGAGCACTACTCTCAGATCAAGTCGGTCTATGTCGCGATGGGGCCTGTCGATGCACCGTACTAAGCGCGTCATGGTCGACAACAAGGAGCAGGTCTGATGGAAGCAGATATCGTCATTGTTGGCGCTGGTTCAGCGGGATGTGCGATGGCCTACCGCCTGTCCGAAGGCGGGCTAAGTGTCATTGTGATTGAACATGGTGGAACTGACGCGGGACCGTTCATCCAGATGCCAGCGGCTCTGTCGTATCCAATGAACATGAAGCTCTATGATTGGGGCTATCAGTCCGAGCCTGAGCCGCATTTGGGTGGGCGTCGATTGGCCACGCCGCGGGGCAAGGTCATTGGTGGGTCATCCTCTATCAACGGGATGGTCTATGTCCGTGGTCATGCGCATGACTACGACACTTGGGATGCTATGGGGGCGTCTGGGTGGTCCTATGCTGACGTCCTGCCGTACTTTAAACGTATGGAGGCGTGGGATGACGGGGGGCATGGTGGCGACCCCGAATGGCGCGGAACCGATGGACCGTTGCATGTCAGCCGTGGGCCTAGAGATAATCCATTGTTCACGGCCTTTGTCGAAGCAGGCAAGCAGGCTGGGTACGAGGCGACAGACGACTATAACGGGCGCAAGCAAGAGGGCTTTGGCCCGATGGAGCAGACCGTCTACAAAGGTCGACGTTGGTCCGCCGCAAACGCCTATTTGCGGCCTGCGTTGAAACGCGACAATTGTACATTGATCAACGGTTTGGCGCGGCGCGTGGTCATTGAGAACGGGCGCGCAGTCGGTGTTGAGATCAAACGCCGAGGCGCTGTTGAGGTGATCCGTGCGCGGCGCGAAGTTGTCATTGCAGCCTCGTCCATCAACTCGCCCGCATTGTTGATGCATTCGGGGATTGGCCCTGCGGCGCATTTGGCCGAGCACGGGATCGAGGTGGTCGCTGACCGCCCAGGTGTTGGGCAGAATTTGCAGGACCACTTAGAGCTCTATATCCAAATGGCGGCCAGCAAACCGGTGACTTTGTTCAAGCATTGGAACCTGTTCGGCAAGGTGCGGATTGGTGCGCAATGGTTATTTACCAAGACAGGTCTTGGGGCATCGAACCAATTTGAGAGCGCGGCGTTCATCCGTTCAAAGGCGGGGCTTGCCTATCCGGACATCCAGTATCATTTCCTACCGATTGCGGTGCGTTATGACGGCCAAGCTGCCGCAGAGGGGCACGGTTTCCAAGCGCATGTGGGACCGATGCGGTCCACGTCGCGTGGGGCCGTCACATTGCGGTCGGGTAATCCTGAAGATGCGCCAAAGATTTTGTTCAACTACATGTCGCGACCCGAGGATTGGGAGGAATTCCGAACCTGCATCCGACTCACCCGCGAGATTTTCGGGCAAGAGGCCTTTGCTGATTTCATCAAGCACGAAATCCAACCGGGGGCTGAGGTCCAGTCGGACGAGCAACTGAATGCCTTTATTTCCGAGCATGTCGAGAGTGCGTATCACCCATGTGGCACCTGCCGAATGGGGCGGGCGGACGATCCAATGGCCGTTGTGGACCCCGATGCCCGTGTGATCGGTGTGGACGGGCTGCGTGTGGCGGACAGTTCGATTTTCCCCCAGATCACCAACGGCAATTTGAACGGTCCGTCGATCATGGTTGGGGAAAAAGCATCTGATCACATCTTGGGCAAAGATCGCCTGCCACGCTTGAATGACGAGCCGTGGATTCACCCCGAGTGGAAAACAAAACAGCGTTAACGAAAGTTAACCAATTCTTAAGATTAGGACTTGGAAGACTGCGAAACTTGCTTAGTTCAGTGCTATGCAACGTATCATTTTCCTGTGCTTCTTTATGTGTCTCGCGAGCGGATCGAGTGCCGCAACCATTTCTGGCCGTGCGATCATCATTGATGGGGACACGTTGGAAATTGCGGGTGAATGGGTCCGTCTTCACGGGATTGACGCGCCAGAAATGGCGCAGACCTGCACATCTGACCAAGGTGCGGAATGGCGCTGTGGCGCGTGGGTCACCGAACAATTGCGACGGGCGTATCAGGGGGCAACCGTGTCTTGTGATATTGTCGACGTTGACCGGTACGGGCGTTTGGTTGGTCTTTGCAGCAGTGGTGGCACTGATATCACCGCTGCGATGGTGCAGGCGGGCTGGGCACAGGCATACCGTAAATATTCGCAGGCCTATGTTGCTCTGGAAAACTCAGCGCGCGCGCAGGGTGCGGGTTTGTGGTCAGGGCAAATGGTTGATCCATCTGAATTTCGGTTGATGCGGATCAACGGGCGCCGTGCGTCGGACCCGAACTGTTCCATCAAAGGCAATATCAGCGCCAACGGGCGAATTTACCACGTTGAAGGCAGCCGTTTCTACGATCGGACAGGCATTGACCCGCCACGTGGCGAACGCTGGTTTTGTTCTGAAACAGAGGCGCGCACTGCGGGATGGCATGCGGCCAGAGGCGGCTAGTCAGCCTCGCTTGTACCCTCGACCGTGGCTTGGAAGTTTTCGAAAAATGCGTCGGCCATTTTGCGTGCAAACCCATCTATCAAACGGCTGCCGAGTTGGGCAATCTTGCCGCCAACCTTTGCCGTCACATCATAGGACAGTTCTGTGCCACCTTCGACATCCGATAGGGACACACTCGCCCCGCCCTTGGCAAAGCCCGCAACGCCGCCTTTGCCTTCGCCCGTGATGGTATAGCTGGTTTCGGGGACGACGTCGGACAGGATGACCCCGCCTTTGAATGCCGCTTTTACAGGGCCGACCTTTTGCTTCACGACGGCCTCGAACCCGTCCTCGGGGGTGCCGGTGAGTTCTTCACATCCCGGGATGCAGGCCTGCAGCGTATCTGCGTCATTGAGAGCGGCCCAGACGGTGGCGCGATCTGCGGCGATCACTCGCGTTCCAGTCATTTCCATCGGGCTGCTCCTGTCTAAGTTGTTATGTCAGGCTGCCCCAGTGTCGGGGCTAGGGCAAGTTCAATTCACTTGGTACGGCAGAACATCACGGGTGTTGGGGTCAACATTCAAGCGTCGCTCGAGAGGTGGAACCGAGCGTTGGTGGCATGATTTGCGTTCGCAGATGCGGCAAGAGATCCCGATAGGTTCGAATGCATCCGCCGCGTCCAGTTCCATATGATCTGCATAGACCAATGCATCGGCGTGCCGCACCTCGCACCCAAGGCCGATCGCATACCGGCGCTGTGGGGTGTGGTAGGCGCCACCTGATTTTGACACGTCCCGCGCGAGGCAAAAGTAGCGAACGCCATCTGGTGTTTCAGCCAACTGACGCAAGAATTGGGCAGGGGTTTCAAAGGCTGCGTGAACGTTCCACAGCGGACAGGCGCCGCCATAGCGCGCAAACTGTAGACGAGTGGCCGAATGCCGTTTGGTGATCGTGCCGGCCTGATCTACTCGGACAAAGAAGAACGGAATACCTTTGGCACCGGGGCGTTGCATCGTCGACAAACGGTGAGCGACCTGTTCGAAAGAGGTGCCAAATTGATCGGCCAGCTGTTCCAGATCATGACGGGTTTCGCCCGCCGCTTTGAGAAACGCGCCGTACGGCATGAGGGCCGCACCGGCAAAATAATTGGCAAGGCCGATTTTGGCGATCGCGCGGGCCTCGTCCGTTTGGAAGCGGGCCAGATCTAGCGTGGCCTCGAGCAGTTTGTCTTGCGAGATCAGAGCGACCTGAAGCAGCATCTGAAATCGCTGTGTCGGCGCAGCACTGCGGCTGGACAACAACAGGATACGGGTCTCGGGATCGTATTGGCGTACTGGATGATCTGGCGCGACGCGGACATCAACGCCAGCTTTGCGCAAAGATGTCTCGGCGGCATACATCAGGTTTTCGGTGTTGGCGAAACGTTCAGCGGCGCGGTCCACGGCATCGATGTAATTGTCACAATAATGGAAGAAGTCGCGCACCTCTTCCCATGCGGATGGGCGCACGCGCGCATCTTCGCGGCCCAAGGCCTCATCGAGCGACGCGAGGCGTTCGTGGCTTTGGCGGTATGCGCTGTGGAGATCCAAAAATGCGCGGGCTACCGCGGGGGCGTTCGAGGCCATCAGGCGCAAATCCCCCAAGGGCGGCTCGACACCGGCAAATACGGGATCGGCAAGAGCTTCTCGCATATCACTGATCAATCGCGCCTCGTCCCCTGATTGAAGCTCGGTGACGTCAAAGCCAAATTCCTGGGCCAATGCGAGAACAACGCCTGTGGATACAGGACGGTTGTTGTTTTCCATCTGGTTGAGATAGGGCAGCGAGATCCCCAGTTTTGCGGCAAAATCCTTTTGTGTAATGCCCAATCGCCCGCGCATGTCGCGCAGTTTCACACCAGCATAGAGTTTTTGTGTGGCCATCTCGCGCCTCTTCGCAATTTTGCTAGTCGCTAGGGTAGTCTTTGCAAAGCGATGCGAAAAGGGGTCATCTCACTACATTTTGTTCGCGCCGGATGACATAGCCAATACACATGATCGAAACCGCAGCTGTCAGGAACATGATCCACTGCAGGGGTAGTGCACCTTGACCAGCCTCAAGCAAAGGACCGGTGAAGGCGGCCATCGCGGCGCCGCCACCGATCAAGATTGCACCGCCAATGCCGCTGGCTGTTCCGGCGAGATGCGGGCGTACTGACAACATGCCTGCTGTTGCATTTGGCATCACCATTCCGTTGCCGACGCCAACAAAGGTACAGAACCCAAAGAAGATGAGGGCGCCAGAAATTCCGCTGAGGGCAAGTAGGAGTGACACGAGCATGCCGGTCGTCGTGATCAGTGTCCCCGTCAAGACCATCCAGTTCAGCCCCATTCGTGTTGAGAACCGTCCCGATAGAAAGTTGCCAAATGCATAGCCGATTGCGGGTGCGCCCAAGGCGATGCCCGTCCAAACTGGATTGAGCCCAAAGGTTTCAGCGGCAACAAAAGGCGCACCACCAAGGAAGGCAAAGAACGCGCCGGACACGAACGCGGCGCAGAGCACATACCCCCAAAATCTGCGGGATGTGAATAGCTCGGGGTAGGTACGGACCTGTTCACCAAAGGTCACGCCACTGTTGTTCAGCGTCTCTTTGAGATCGGCATAGGCCCAGATCCAAGTTCCCACGCCGGCAATGATTAGAAATACGAAAGTGGCACGCCAATCGAACAGTTGATCGAGGGCGCCGCCGATCATTGGGCCGACCATCGGAACCAGCGCCATGCCCATCGTCACATAGCCGATCATCGACGCGGCCTCGCGTTCATTCACCATATCGCGGACGACCGCGCGGCTCAGAACCATTGCTGCGACGATCATACATTGAAGCAGTCGAAAGGCGAGGAACATTTCGATGCTTGTCGACAACAGGCATCCTAGTGTCGCCAGGCAAAATAGAACAATCGACCACAAAATAACGGGACGTCGTCCAAAACGGTCCGAGATGGGACCTACGATAACTTGGAGCACCGCAGTGGCCGCCAGATAGCCGGACACCGACAGCTGCATCAGCGCATAATCGGTCTGAAAGTAGTCCGTCATATTCTGAAGTGAAGGCAAGAAAATGCTCATGTTCATGGCGGGCAAGCCTGCCAGTAGAACAAGGGTCAGAATGTGAGGAGGAGTGGTGCGATCGAATAGCCGTACCGAGTTGAGATTATTCATGATTCAATTAATAGTTGTAGGGTGGTGGATTGTCCATTGTGGGTGGCTCTGTAGGGATGCACAGGTCTCTGTGCGGGGGCTGGAATGTAAAAATTTAACAAATTTGCAAAAATATCATTCAGCTAACTGTGGGGTTTGCAAATTTGCCTAATCGCTCTTTTGGCGATGCCGCAATCTTGCTAGAATAGTCCCGACCAGTCAGGAGCCGGATCATGAAAGACATTCTGCAAGAGCTAGACGCCCGCCGTCAAACTGCACGTATCGGGGGTGGCCAGCGTCGGATCGATGCCCAGCATTCCAAGGGTAAATTGACGGCCCGCGAGCGGATTGATCTGTTGTTGGACGAGGGGTCGTTCGAAGAATTTGATATGTTCGTGGCCCACCGGTGCACCGAATTCGGAATGCAAGAAGATCGGCCTGCTGGTGATGGTGTCGTAACGGGCTGGGGCACAATCAATGGACGTATGGTCTATGTGTTCAGTCAGGATTTTACTGTGTTCGGCGGTTCGCTGTCTGAAACCCACGCGCAAAAGATCTGCAAAATTCAGGATATGGCGGTTCAGAACGGGGCACCAATTATTGGGATTAACGATTCCGGCGGTGCGCGTATCCAAGAGGGCGTCGCGTCGCTTGCGGGCTATGCTGAGGTCTTCCAACGCAACATCATGGCGTCGGGTGTCGTGCCTCAGATCAGTTTGATCATGGGGCCATGTGCTGGTGGTGCTGTTTATAGTCCTGCGATGACTGACTTTATCTTTATGGTAAAAGACACGTCTTACATGTTCGTAACCGGCCCTGATGTTGTGAAAACTGTCACGAACGAGGTGGTCACTGCCGAGGAATTGGGTGGCGCGTCAACGCATACTAAGAAGTCGTCAGTTGCAGATGGCGCCTTTGAGAATGACGTCGAAGCATTGGCCGAAGTGCGTCGCCTCGTTGATTTTCTGCCGTTGAACAATCGTGAAAAACCGCCAGTTCGACCGTTCTTTGACGATGTGAACCGTATCGAAACCAGCCTCGATACCTTGGTGCCAGAAAACCCCAATACCCCTTATGATATGAAAGAGCTCATTCAGAAGCTCGCGGATGAGGGCGATTTCTATGAGATCCAAGAGGATTTTGCCAAAAACATCCTGACCGGATTTGTCCGTCTCGAAGGCGGCACTGTTGGAGTTGTTGCAAACCAACCAACAGTTTTGGCTGGATGTCTGGATATCGATGCAAGCCGCAAGGCGGCACGGTTTGTCCGGTTCTGTGATGCGTTCGAAATTCCGATTTTGACCTTGGTTGATGTTCCGGGCTTTTTGCCGGGCACGTCCCAAGAATACGGTGGCGTGATCAAGCACGGGGCCAAGTTGCTCTTTGCTTATGGCGAGGCAACGGTGCCCAAAGTCACAGTGATCACCCGCAAAGCTTATGGCGGGGCCTATGATGTGATGGCTTCCAAGCACCTGCGCGGCGACTTTAACTATGCATGGCCAACAGCCGAGATCGCAGTGATGGGGGCCAAGGGTGCGACCGAGATCCTGTATCGTTCCGAGCTGGGCGACGCTGAAAAGATCGCGGAGCGGACCGCAGACTATGAAGACAGGTTCGCAAACCCATTTGTCGCTGCCGAAAAGGGCTTTATCGACGAGGTGATCATGCCGCAATCGACACGCAAGCGGGTCAGCCGCGCTTTTGCGAGTTTGCGCAACAAGAACCTCAAGAACCCTTGGAAGAAACACGACAACATTCCGTTGTAGGTGTGATCTTGCGTTCTTTTACATCATATATCGTGGCGCTCGTTCTGAGCTCAGCAAGTGCTGTCACTGCGGATGTAACTGTCCCGTCGGGGCAGGAGCTGGCGCTCTATGATGTTGTGCTAGAGGCCGACACATCGACGGCTCGGTTCCGATTTTTGGCGCCTCAGATTGCGCAGGACGCAGAGGCATTGACCTATGCGGATGTCGAGGCGGATTTCTCGCATCTGTGTACCGTTTATGCGCTGCCCGCATTGCTTGAAAATGAGTGGGATGCGCGGTCTGTGGTGATTACGTTGTCGGACCGAGAAGTCGAGTTTGGTGTCATAACACCCGAAGCAACCCAGATTTTCGAGGCATTTAGTGTCGAAAACGGGCTCTGTATCTGGGAGCAATTTTGATGCGCATACAATATGTTGCGACCGATAGCTCATCCAATGACGGTTTTGATGCGTCCGTGTCACAGGGTCAAACAGCTCTAAAACCAAAATATCTTTTGCACAGGTTTTCCCGTATCTTTCCACTAGGTTGCCCCCAAGTGACCTTTACCTCAAAATGGGGGCAAACGGGGTTTAACACCCGTGCGCTTCCGCAGGACAGTAACAGGAGATTTCCATGTCTAAGAGCATCAAGAGCGTGGCTATGGTTGGCCTTCTCGTTCTCGCAGCTGCGTGCGCACGCAGCACAGAGAGCCAGGTTGAAGAGTTCGTCGTTATCGACCCAGCGCCAATTACTATCGAGCCAGCCCACACCGGCAAATACAAGTAAATTACTCGTTGGACGGGCGTTTGCGCCCGTCCAGCATCCCTTCCATGCACACCAAACCGGAGGTGTGTCATGTTGAAACACCGCGGCTTCCCGGGCCGTCTTCCGGGCACAGATTTCCAATTCACTATTCGACGCGACAACAAAAAGGGTGTGACCCCTATTGTTGAGCGTGAACGCTTTGCTGATCGCAAACCAGCCGACCGCCGTGCGGACGAGGGGTTTATGGCTGCATTGTGGGAGAACTTTGGGGACGAGCCCTTTGAACGGGGAAATCTAGATGCTGGACGACTTTCGTGGCTCTTTGGTCGCGAAGTGATCGCAGGCGAAGATCCGTTCGATCCCGTGAGCTATGATGCGTTGTTGCGTATTGATGAACGCCGCGCCCGCGCATCGTTCCCCGAAGTGTTTGCGAAGGGCGGGTATTCCAAGTGATAGGCGCAATTTTGCTCTCTGAAATACAATTTGAGCGGGAATTAGCCCAAAACGAACCCGCTATAATTGGCGGTTATGCAGAACCTATGCGTGTATGCGACTGTGAGTTTGCAAGCGATGACCTCAGCAAGTCATCGTTTGTACATTGTCAAAACCGTTACCCTTCTCCTCAGGGGGCGTTGGTTCCCGCAAGGGGCCGACGCCCCTTACCCCTTTTGAAACAGGACGTTAGTGCCTGTGGCCTGCAAGGCACGATTGGTTTACGCGCGGGGAAACAATCGACAAGTTTCCTTTTCTTTGTTTCCGATCAATCTGCTATCTCATCTGTGGGAGGGCCAAAGCAGGAAGATATAACATGCGGGCACGAACAGTATTGGGGATGGCAGTCCTCTCGATTTTGGTTTCAGCATGTGGCGCAACCCACATCTCGAGCCGCACACTTTATTCCTCGGCGACAGAGCCGATTATGGGAGCTGACTAACAGTATAGTTGGACAAGTCCGCGCGTGCGCGGACTATCGCCCATTTGCGCGGTTGCTGGAACATTTACCAGCAAACCTGCGTTCATCTGTTAGGTTAAAAAGGTCGGCGTTGATCGACCAAGACAGAACAACAAACGGAGCAGTTTCATGGGTAAAACACTCAAATTCACAGCTATTTTCGCCACTTGCACTTTGCTGGTTGCGTGCGGTTCAACCGATCTTGAACGCACGGCCACTGGGGCAGTTATTGGTGGCGCCACAGCTAAAGTGCTGGGCGAAGACGTCGCGACCGGTGCTCTCATCGGCGGTGCAACCGGTGCTACGTGTGGCACAACGGGTATTTGCCCGGACAACTAAAACGACAAACAGTCTAAACTTTTTGACCCGTCTCGGTATCTGTACCGGGGCGGGTTTTTGCGTCTGAAAGGCTCTGAGATGTTCAAGAAAATTCTGATCGCCAACCGTGGTGAAATCGCATGCCGGGTCATCAAGACCGCTCGAAAGATGGGTATTCAGACCGTTGCGATCTATTCGGACGCTGACAAAAACGCGTTGCATGTTCGTATGGCGGACGAGGCGGTTCACATTGGCCCGCCACCCGCGAACCAATCGTACATTGTGATCGACAAGGTGATGGACGCCATCCGCCAGACCGGTGCCGAGGCTGTGCATCCAGGTTACGGGTTCTTGTCAGAGAATTCCAAGTTTGCCGAGGCTCTTGCCGCTGAGGGGGTTGCTTTTATTGGCCCACCCGTTGGCGCGATCGAGGCAATGGGCGACAAGATTACATCGAAAAAGCTGGCCCAAGAGGCCGGCGTGTCGACTGTACCAGGCTATATGGGGTTGATTGAGGACGCAGATGACGCTGTCAAAATCTCGAACGAGGTTGGCTATCCTGTGATGATTAAGGCCTCTGCGGGTGGCGGCGGCAAAGGCATGCGGATCGCATGGAGCGATCAAGAGGCCCGTGAAGGGTTTCAGTCGTCCAAGAACGAAGCGGCAAACAGCTTTGGTGACGACCGTATTTTCATTGAAAAGTTCGTCACTCAACCGCGCCATATCGAAATTCAGGTTTTGGCCGACAGCCATGGCAACACGATTTACCTGAACGAACGAGAGTGTTCGATCCAGCGCCGCAACCAAAAAGTCGTTGAAGAGGCGCCGAGCCCGTTTCTCGATGAGGAAACCCGTCAGGCAATGGGCAAACAGTCCTGCGATTTGGCTGCTGCGGTTGGATACACCAGTGCCGGCACAGTCGAATTCATTGTCGATGGTGACCGAAACTTCTATTTCCTCGAGATGAACACACGTTTGCAGGTGGAACACCCTGTGACCGAGCTGATCACAGGTATCGATCTGGTCGAACAGATGATCCGCGTGGCTTACGGTGAAAAGCTGGCCATGAAACAATCTGACATCGGCATCAATGGATGGGCGATGGAGAGCCGTCTTTATGCTGAGGATCCGTATCGCAACTTCTTGCCGTCAATCGGTCGTCTGACGCGGTATCGCCCGCCAGAGGAGATCGAAGGGCGCGTGCGCAATGACACCGGCGTCTATGAGGGCGGCGAGATCAGCATGTATTATGACCCGATGATCGCCAAGCTATGTACGTGGGGCGAAACCCGTGCCAAGGCAATCGAAGAAATGCGTGTCGCCTTGGATAGTTTCGAGGTCGAAGGCATCGGTCACAACCTACCGTTTCTGAGCGCCGTGTATGACCACGAGAAATTCACTTTGGGGAATATGACGACTGCGTTCATTGAAGAAGAATACCCAGATGGGTTCGACGGCGTGTCATTGGATGAGGCGTCATTGCGCCGGATTGGTGCTGCTTGCTCTGCGATGCACCGCGTTGCTGAAATCCGCCGGACGCGCGTCTCGGGCCGAATGAACAATCACGAACGCAAGGTCGGGCGCGATTGGGTTGTCATGGTGGACGGTCAGACATGGCCCGTCACGATTGATGCAGACCCTGAAGGGTCCACAGTGACCTTTGACAGTGGTGAGGCGTTGCGTGTGTCTAGTGATTGGACACCCGGTGATCCGCTCGCCGTTCTGGATGTCGACGGCACGCCTTTGGTGTTGAAGGTTGGCAAAGTGACTGGAGGTTTCCGCGTCCGGTCACGCGGAACTGATACTGTTGTTCGGGTTCTTTCGCCTCGTCAGGCTGAATTGACCGCGCTGATGCCAGAAAAGGTCGCACCAGACACGTCCAAGCTGTTGCTCTGCCCAATGCCCGGTCTGATCGTCAAAGTCGACGTGACCGTCGGTGACGAAGTTCAAGAAGGGCAGGCATTGTGTACAGTCGAAGCAATGAAGATGGAAAACATCCTACGTGCTGAGAAAAAGGGCGTCGTGTCCAAGGTGCACGCTTCAGCAGGCGAAAGCCTTGCCGTTGACGACATCATTCTAGAGTTCGAATAGGACCCGAGCGGTGCCCTGCGTTCCAGCCAGAGATTATTCGGAGATCGCGCTTGCGCGGCGATCTTCGATCTCTTGTTGTCGCATGGGCATCTTGTCGATCACGCGCGATAGCTCTCTGGTGTCCCAAGGCAGCGGTTTACGTAGTCTCACCCCGCCGTCCTTGCCCAAAAGCGCCATCATGAACCCACGAGGGCGGAGCGCTGTGCGAATTGCAGTTTCTGCGCTTGGGTCTGTGTCGGTGATCAATACGATATCACGTTCGGCCAGATCGTTGGGCCGCATAGCGAGCAATTCCATCTGTTGTTGGAACCGTGGGTCATTAGGGCTGTCTGCGAACACGACGACCGGACGTGCCAGCCAGCGAAAGTCGTCCAAAGTCACATCAGCGGCATCCAAAATGACCGTATGGTCCGCTTGCCATGCGTCTAGCGCTGACAATGGCGGTGTCGTTTCATCGTCAGCAACGGCCACCGTCGCCAAAAATCCTGACAGCAAAAATGCGAGCGTTCGGGTCATTGTGGCTCCTTTGATCCTATATATAGGCCAAGGTTTGACGATTGCTAAGAGGCAGTGGCTCAACCGTTGGGACATTTCCGTGATTAAGCCTTTGTGCAGAGGTCGCGCGCTATGATGCAGATGATTAACAGCATCAAAATGGCGTGGAACACGATGAAGGTCACATTTCACCTAGGTGCCCCGCGGACGGGCGTGGGCAGTTTGCACAGCTACCTGTCCGAGACACCTGTGTTTGGCACAACGCTGTGGACGCCCGAGCAGACGCGGAACGGCGTCTTTTCGGGACTGTTTTGCGATCCATCCAAGGTCGAAATGGCTATCGAGCATCGTGGCCGCCGGTCTTGTGGACGTTTGCAAGTCGCGTTGCATGATTTGCAGGCTGCTGGTCAGGATCATCTTTTGGTATCTGATCCGAAATTATTGGGGTCCGCCAAAGGGTTCTTTCCGAACGTGACCGAACGCATGATGCGGTTTCGCGATGGCGTTCGCGGGCACAGCGTCACGCTTGCTTTGTCGGTGCGGTCTTATTCAAGCTTTTGGAATTCGGTCCTAGGGTCTGATCTGTCGACGAATGTCACCGACCGATTGACGACCCACCCGCGCCGTTGGCGCAATGTGATCACCGACATGTATCGCGCGATGCCGGATGCGCAGATCATTGTGTGGCCGTTCGAGCGGATGGTAGGGGCACCACACCAGCTGGTGCGCGTTCTGACGGGGTACCAATCTAACAGCACCTCTCGGCCGTTGGTCGGGCGAAGCGGATCAACCAACAGCTTTTCAACAGATCAACGTGCGTGTCTCGACGCAGAATACGCGGCTGATCTGGATTGGTTGCGCAGCGGAGCTTCGGGCATCGCGCGCTTTGTTGACACAGCAGACATCGACAAAATTGTAGCCGGACCGACCCCATTGGGTGGTCCGAGCAAGGCAAGAGGATAAAGACATGGCAGACACCAAAAAATGGGCCGAACTGGCAGCCAAGGAATTGCGCGGTCGTGCGATTGACGATCTGACGTGGGATACCCTCGAAGGGATCAAGGTTCAGCCGCTCTATACCCAAGACGATGCTACGGACCTGCCTCATATGGGCGGCACACCCGGCGTTGCGCCCTACACGCGCGGAGTCAGGGCCACGATGTACGCGGGTCGCCCATGGACCATCCGCCAGTACGCTGGATTTTCCACGGCTGAGGCATCGAATGCATTTTACCGCAAGGCGCTAGCCGCCGGTCAGCAAGGCGTTTCAGTTGCATTCGATTTGGCCACGCACCGTGGCTATGACAGCGACCACGAGCGGGTCGAGGGCGATGTCGGCAAGGCGGGCGTCGCGATCGACAGTGTCGAGGATATGAAAATCCTTTTTGACGGCATTCCGTTGGATAAAGTGTCAGTTTCAATGACGATGAACGGTGCTGTGATCCCAATTCTGGCCAATTTCATCGTCGCGGGCGAAGAGCAGGGCGTCGACAAGGCGCTGTTGGCCGGAACCATTCAGAACGATATCCTCAAGGAATTCATGGTCCGGAATACCTATGTCTATCCGCCGGAGCCTTCGATGCGGATCGTCGCTGACATTATCGAATTTACCTCGAACGAGATGCCCAAGTTCAACTCGATTTCAATCTCGGGCTACCACATGCAAGAGGCTGGAGCGAATTTGGTGCAAGAGCTGGCCTATACCTTGGCGGATGGTCGCGAATATGTGCGCACGGCGATTGCACGCGGCATGGATGTCGATGCGTTTGCTGGGCGTTTGTCATTCTTTTTCGCAATTGGCATGAATTTCTTTATGGAAGCGGCGAAATTGCGGGCCGCGCGGTTCCTCTGGGCCAAGATCATGGACGAGTTCAAACCGCAGAACCCAAAATCCTCGATGTTGCGGACCCACTGCCAGACGTCCGGCGTGAGCCTGCAAGAACAAGATCCCTACAACAACGTTGTGCGCACCGCATACGAGGCGATGGCGGCCGTGTTGGGCGGCACGCAGTCGCTGCACACCAATGCGTTGGATGAGGCGATTGCGTTGCCAACAGAGTTTGCTGCACGGATCGCCCGCAACACCCAGTTGATCTTGCAAGAAGAGACGGGCGTGACAAATGTCGTCGATCCGTTGGCGGGGTCCTACTATGTTGAAAAACTGACCTCGGATCTGTGCGAAGAAGCATGGAGGCTGATTGAAGAAGTCGAAAAAATGGGCGGGATGACCAAGGCGGTTGCCAGTGGTCTACCTAAGCTGCGGATCGAGGAATCCGCGGCCAAACGTCAGGCCATGATCGACCGTGGCCAAGAGGTGATCGTCGGTGTCAACAAGTACCGATTGGACAAAGAAGACCCAATCGACATTCTGGATATCGACAACGCCGAGGTCCGCGAGGCACAAATCAGACGCATCAATGCGACCAAAGAGGCCCGTGACGAAGATGCCTGTCAGCAGGCGCTGATGTTGCTTGAAAAGGCAGCAATGGAAGACGGAAACCTGCTGCAGCACGCCGTAGATGCAGCACGCGCACGCGCTACAGTTGGAGAGATCAGCATGGCGATGGAAAAAGTATTCGGACGCCACCGCGCCGAGGTCAAAACCTTGGCGGGTGTTTATGGTGCAGCCTACGAGGGCGACCAAGGGTTTGCCGCGATCCAAAAGTCGATCGAAACCTTTGCCGCTGATGAGGGCCGCAGACCTCGTATGTTGGTGGTCAAGATGGGCCAAGACGGACACGACCGTGGCGCCAAAGTAATTGCCACGGCATTCGCCGATATCGGGTTTGATGTGGATGTGGGGCCGCTGTTCCAAACACCAGAAGAAGCCGCACAAGATGCCATCGACAATGATGTTCATGTGGTCGGGATCAGTTCGCAAGCGGCGGGTCATAAAACGCTTGCCCCCAAACTGGTCGAAGCTCTCAAAGCGGCAGGTGCAGAGGACATCATTGTGATCTGTGGCGGTGTAATCCCTCAGCAGGATTATCAATTCCTCCACGACAATGGCGTCAAAGCGATCTTTGGACCAGGGACAAACATTCCGGAAGCGGCCCAAGATATTTTGCGTTTGATCCAAGACGCGCGGACCTAAGCAGCGGTTGACCCGCCCATGCTGATTTGAAACTCTCGGTAGAGACAGAAAAGAGGCAGGCGATGATACGGTTTGATCATGTGGCAGTGGCGTGCACCGAACTGGCCCAAGGGGTCGAGTGGGTGCAGGACTGTTTGGGCGTTCCGCTGCAACAGGGCGGAAAACACGCGCATTTTGGGACACATAATTACCTCTTGGGGCTGACAGGTGGTGAATATTTCGAGGTCATCGCGATTGACCCCGACGCGCCGCCGTTGGGCTTTCCTCGCTGGTTTGATCTCGACCGGTTCACAGGCGGTCCGCGTCTTGGAAATTGGATTTGCTCCAGTGAGGATTTGACTGCGCTTTGCGGTGCGGTGCCTCATGACATTGGCGCGCCAGTTTCGCTGCAACGAGGGGATTTGCGGTGGAAAATGGCAATGCCGGACAGCGGCATCCTACCCTTTGATAATCTGTTCCCCGCGGTGATCGAATGGGGGACCGGAACAACACATCCTGCTGGCGGTCTAGTAGATCGCGGGGTTACTCTGCGCGAGCTACGATTGATCCATCCTGACAGTACCGCACTGAGTGCCGCACTTGCGCCGTGGATTGATGACACCCGACTGGTTGTCGACACTGGCCCTGCGCCCAAGATCGAAGCGGTATTCGAGACCCCGCACGGCGTCAGGACATTGGCATGATCCGAGCAGCGTCAATCGACGACGCATCTGAGATCTGTGGGATTTGGAACCCGATCATCCGCGACAGCAGCGTCACGTTTAACTCGATCAAAAAGACGCCAAGCGATGTGGCGGCGATGATACGTGACAAACAGGGCGCAAATCAGCGGTTTTGCGTCGCACAGTTAGATGGCGCTGTCGTCGGTTTCGCCACCTATGGCCAGTTTCGCGGTGGCATCGGGTATCAACACACGGTCGAGCATAGCATCATCCTTGATCCTGCGGCGCAGGGGCAGGGCGTGGGACGGTTGTTGATGGATGACTTGTTTGAACACGCACGCGCCAATGGGATGCACAGCATGTTTGCAGGTGTGAGCGGCGAAAACCCAGCGGGTGTCGCATTTCACGCAGCTCTAGGGTTTGAGACAATTGGTAGGCTGCCAGAGGTGGGTTTCAAATTTGGCCGTTGGTTTGATCTGGTGCTTATGCAAAAACGGCTCTGACAATATTTGCGGAACAGGCTAGGCTCACAGCATGTCACTTTGGTCACGAATTTCAGATGCAGTCGCGGCGCTCGCCAAGGGCGAGGGGTTGTCCGCGGTTTTTGAGAAGCTCAGGTATGACCCAGAAAAGACGGTGGCCTTTGCGATCGCCGTCATCGCGCTGAGTGCCAAGATGGCCAAGGCAGATGGTCATGTCTCTCGTGATGAGGTGACTGCGTTCCGTGAAGTGTTTCACATCAGCCCTGCCGATGAAGCCGGTGCTGCGCGGGTTTTTAACCTTGCCCGTCAAGATGTTACAGGGTTCGAGGAATATGCTCGCCGGATCAAGTCGATGTATGGTGAAGACACTGAACCGCTGACTGACCTGCTAGAGGGACTGTTTCATATCGCGATGGCGGACGGGTTGTACCACCCGAACGAGGACGTGTTCCTGCATGAGGTGTCCGATATTTTTGGCCTTGGGGATCGGTGTTTTTCCAAGTTGCGCGCGCAGTTTGTGCCTGACGCAGAGCGTGACCCCTATGATGTCTTAGGGGTGGCGCCTGATGCACCCTATGACGAAGTGCGCGTGGCGTGGCGTGCGATTGTCCGCGAGACGCACCCTGACCGAATGATTGCACGCGGTGTGCCAGAAGAAGCGGTGAAAATAGCCGAGAAAAAGCTGATCGCAGTCAATCGCGCATGGGAAGCAATCACGGAAGAACGAGCATGAGAATTGCGACGTACAATGTCGAATGGTTTAGCAATTTGTTCGATGGCGTGGGCGAAATGCTCGCTGATGATCGTTGGTCCGGGCGCCGTGATGTGACGCGCAGCCAGCAACTGGCCGCGGTGGGGCAGGTGTTCCAAGCGCTAGATGCGGATGCTGTGATGATCATCGAAGCCCCTGACAGCCATGCCAAACGCGACGGACTGGCGGCGCTCGAGACGTTTGCAGCACATTTTGGTCTGCGCGCATCCAAGGCGATGACGGGGTTCGTCAATGAGACACAGCAAGAAATTTCGTTGCTGTATGATCCGACGCAACTCTCAGCGACACATGACCCCATTGGGGACGAGAGCAGCAAGGCGGGATCGGGTGATGCCCCTCGTTTTGATAGCGTTTTTCGCATTGATCTGAATGTCGACCGCGCACCGGACCAAGTCCGATTTTCCAAACCGCCGCTTGAGGTCGAGTTGAAGAGCAAGTCGGGCCGAGTTGTGCGCCTGATCGGCGTCCACGCAAAATCTAAGGCACCGCATGGGGCGAAAAATGCTGCCAAAGTCATGCAGATTTCAATCGCAAATCGGCGCAAGCAATTGGCACAATGCATTTGGATCAGACAAAGGGTGGATCAGCATCTGGATCGAAAGGACAGTGTCATTGTCTTGGGTGATTTTAACGATGGTCCGGGGTTAGATAGCTACGAGAAACTGTTTGGCCGGTCGGGGGTAGAGATTGTTCTGGGTGAAGACGACCCTGTGCAACTCTTTGATCCACATGCGAAAATGGCGCTGACCCAACGCATTGGTGCCGCACCAACGTCATCTCGTTTCTTTTTACGACATGAAAACCGGTATTTGTCAGCCTTGCTGGATTACATAATGGTTTCACCGGATTTGGCGGAATTGGCTCCCAGCTGGCACATCTGGCATCCGTTCGAGGATCCAGCGTGTTGGGGCGATGTCGAACTGCGTGATGCCCTTCTTACGGCGTCAGATCATTTTCCGGTGACGCTAGATATCGAACTCTAGGATTTGGGGAATCGACGGATCTTACCTATATTGGTGAAATGAAACAGATTGCTGCCGTTGTATTCGTCGCGTCTTTGACGCTGACCCCTGCCATCGCCCAAGAGGCCGAGGTTGAGGAAAAAGAAGGCTTTAGCCTGATGGAAGAGGGCGCCAAGCTGTTCTTTCGCGGGATCATGGACGAGATCGAGCCTGCGTTAGACGACTTGCAAGGATTGGCCCAAGAGATGGAGCCTGCCATCCGCAATTTGGTTGACGAGATGGGTCCTGCATTTGTCGAGTTGATGGAGCAGATCGATGATCTATCGCACTATGAAGCGCCAGAAATTTTGCCGAACGGCGATATTATCATCCGCCGAAAGGAAGGCGCGCCCGAGCTGGAGCTCGAAGGGATCGAAATCTAGCTCTTCGCCTTTTTCAATTTGACTTTGGTCTCAGAGTCCAGTGCTGCGGCGAGCGAGTAAAACCGCGCCTGCGCAACTTCACCAAATAGATCAGCGGCTTCAGCGCGCAGGATCAATTCTAGCTTTTTCTTCTTTGGATAGAACTTGAGTTGCCCCATCAGGGCATCGCCTTGGGGCCAGAGCATCGCACCAAACCGCATTGCTTTGCCGACAATTTCGGCCTCGCGTTGGGATTTTTCGTCAAGCAAGTCGTAGAGATATTCGAACCGTGTACCGTCGCGCTGGTTCCGGTAGCGGTGCAGCAGTGCCAGACCGAGAAAGATGCGTTCGGAATGTTTGAGGCCACCAAGGTTGGCGCGCGTTGCGTTGTCAAAACAGACCTCGGCGCGGTAATCTGGGTGGGCCCGCCAACTGACGTCATGCAACAGACAAGCGGCCCGAATGATGCGGCGGCGTTGGTCCGGCTGGTTTTTGATCAGAGGCCGGATAAAGCTGTAAAGATTGCGCCCGAACCCAGGCACCCGCGCGTCACGCTTTTCTGCGAATTGGCAGGCCTCGATGAGCGGATCGCGCTGGCGCATGCGGCTGGGCATTTGTTCATACAACATGCCTTCGCGGATACCGTATGATGACACGGTGATGTCTTTGGGTTTGAAACTACGGACCAATTCCTTGAGCACAATGCTCGCCTGAGGCACCAGCGCCATACGCGCGGACGAGATACCACAGCGGCCACGCAGCTCTTCGATGTCACATTCTTCGATGTATTTGACAGTCTCGCGGATTGCCTTGGGCGTCATCCGGTATTCATGCAGAACTGTCAGAGGGTAGCCGCGACGTTCCATATCGACGCGTGCAATTGCCCGCCACGATCCCCCGACCAGAAACAGACGCTTGCCGCCGCTGTCCATTTCAGCGGCCAGATCAACCATGACTGATTTGATGAATCGCTTTAGGCTCTTCTTGCCACCTTTGACCTCTTTGAGCTTGAGCGGTCCAAGAGGTGAGGTAAGCCTGCGTCCTACGCGCCCTTGGTCGAGATCGGCGAGCTCCATTGACGAGCCGCCGATGTCGCAGACCAAACCGTATGATCCGGGCCATCCGAGCAGAACACCTTGGGCTGACAATCGCGCCTCTTCTTGGCCGTCGATGACCCAGATTTTCAGTCCGGTTTCACGCTGAACCTCGGCGCAAAAATCGGGACCATCGGTGGCCTCGCGCACCGCTGCAGTCGCGACCGCGGTAAGCGGCGGCAAATTCATGCCCTTGGCCAAAGCTTGGAAGCGTTTGATCGCTGACAGCGCGCGGATGCGACCTTCGGGTGACAAGGTTCCTGTCTCGGATAGACCTGCACCCAAGGCGCACATGACCTTTTCGTTGTAGAAATACGCGGGGCTACGGGCGGCACCGTCAAAGACGACCATCCGAACTGAGTTTGAGCCGACATCAATGACGCCAACGCGTGACAGCGACTTGGCGCTTTCACTTTCAAAAAGGGCCCGCCCGAATGGATCGAATGATGTGGTCTTGGTCTCGCTCATCTCAATCCTCGGTATGGGTGAGTTTCGGCACGTCGCTCGCCCCTGCTGATCCGCGCCCAGAAAGTGACGGGTTTTCCATGAAAAAGCGATGGCAGTTAAAAGCGAACGTCCCCTGTGGCACGGCCGCTCTGGTGAACGTTCCGTCAGGGCCCATGACCCAGCTTTGTGCCGTATCGGCAAGGTTGGCCGCCATAATCTGGCTTACGATCTGGGCCCTGACGGTGTTGTTGGTGATCTCGACCAATGTCTCGACGCGCCGGTTCAGGTTGCGGCCCATCCAGTCTGCCGAAGACATAAAGACGCGCGCCTTTTTCGCGGGCAAACCATGGCCGTTGCCAAAGCAAACGATCCGCGAATGCTCTAGGAAGCGTCCGACGATCGATTTGACGCGAATGTTCTCTGACAGTCCTTTGATCCCGGGCCGGAGACCACAGATGCCACGAATAACGAGGCTGATTTGAACACCCGCT
The DNA here is from genome assembly GCF_000161835.1 of Thalassobium sp. R2A62. Taxonomy (GTDB): domain Bacteria; phylum Pseudomonadota; class Alphaproteobacteria; order Rhodobacterales; family Rhodobacteraceae; genus Thalassobium. Next base: position 1,312,304 of record NZ_GG697169.2, on the reverse strand, counting down.
TGCGACGCGCGATACAGCGCATCGATCACATCGCTTTCGATGAGCGAGTTCATCTTGGCCCAGATGACCGCAGGCTTGCCTGCCTCTGCATGCGTAATCTCGGCATCAATCATTTCGATCAACGATGATTTCAATGTCAGAGGCGAAATCTTGAGATTTTCCAGCGTGTCTGGCTGTGCGTATCCTGACAGATAGTTGAATACTTTTCCCGCGTCCCGACCCAGTTTGGCGTCACATGTGAACAGGCTTAGGTCTGTGTACACACGGGCTGTAATCGGGTGGTAGTTGCCGGTTCCGTAGTGGGTGTATGTGACCAGTTTGTCGCCTTCGCGACGCACAACAACACTGATTTTCGCGTGAGTTTTGTAGTTTACGAACCCGTACACTACATGAGCGCCTGAGCGTTCCAGCCGTCGCGATTGGCGGATGTTTGCGGCCTCGTCAAAGCGGGCCTTGAGTTCAACCAATGCGGTTACGGATTTGCCATCCTCGGCAGCCTCGCACAACGCCTCGACGATGGGTGAGCGTTTCGAGGTCCGGTAGAGCGTTTGTTTGATTGCCACGACGTCAGGGTCAAGGGCCGCTTGGCGCAAGAACCGCACAACCATGTCAAACGTCTCGTAGGGGTGGTGCAGCAGCATGTCCTTTTTGCGGATTGCTGCGAACATGTCGCCTTCGTGGTCTGTGACGCGTTCGGGCACACGCGGGGTGAACGTGGGCCACAACAGGTCTGGGCGGTCGTCCGTTACCAATTGCCCGAGGTCAGCCATGCCGATCAATCCGTCGATCTCTACGACTTCGGCGTCAGTGACCAGCAGTTCGGACATCACCAGTTTGCGTAGGGCGCTCGGGGCTCCGGACGACATTTTCATCCGGACGACTTCACCGCGCCGGCGCCGTTTGAGGGCCGTTTCAAATTCTCGGACGAGATCTTCGGCCTCTTCTTCGAGTTCGAGATCACTGTCGCGTAGTAAGCGGAACGCGCACGAGCCCTTGATTTTGTAGCCAGGGAACAGGCCGTCAATGTTGAGCAACAATAGTTGTTCGAGCGGCAAATAGCGGCGTCCTTTGTTCGCTGGCAATGCAACGAACCGGTCAATCTGTTGTGGGACTGGTAGCAAAACGCGCAGCGGGCGCTTGTTCTCTAGATGCTCGAGCTGCAGCGCCAGCGCGAAGCCTTCGTTCGGCAAAAACGGAAATGGGTGCGCGGGATCAATTGCGAGGGGCGACAGAACGGGAAAGACCTGATCAAGAAAGACGTTCGTCAGATAGTCGCGATCCGCTTGTCTTAGATCATCAGGCCCGCAAATGACGAGGCCGGCGCTGGCCATTTCAGATCGCAGTGCCTCGAGCACTTTTTGCTGACGGACCATCAACATACGAGCGTCGTGGTCAATCAGCTCGAGCTGCTCGGTTGGGGTCAGACCATCGGCCGCTGGCGTGCTATTCCCTGCCTGTGCCAATTCACGCAGACCCGCGACCCGAACGGTGTAGAATTCATCGAGGTTGGTCGCCGAGATTGACAGGAATCTAAGCCGCTCAAGCAGGGGCACTTTGGGGTTTTCGGCCTCTTCCAGTACGCGCCAGTTGAACGCTAGCCAGCTGAGCTCTCGGTTCACAAAGCGCGCAGGCCCTCTCAGGTCTGCGTTCAGTTCGGCAGGCGCGTCAAAAGGCGCAGTGAGAAAGTCGGTTTGGGTCATCAATCAACTGTCGGCTGGGGCACGTAAGGTATTGGTATCACGGTTTATTGGGCCGCGTCCATCTGTGCCAAGACGTCGCCAGCCAGCCCGCGGTTCAACTCGCGCGCTTGGGCCAGTGCGGCCGCGTCCATGGCGGCAACGATTTGTTGGGCGGCGTTATAGGACCGGTCAATCCGCGCGGCCAAATATGCGGTCACTGTGGGCGCGGGCGACAATTGCCGGTCGGCAAAGAGTTTGCTGATCACCGCAAAGAGCAAGGCGTCATCTGGATCCTCAATATAGACCGATGTAGTGGCCTGCATCCGGCTGGCCAGATCTGGCAGAGTAATGGGCCAATCTTGGGCGCGGCGATCACTGGTCAGCAAAAGGCGCCCACCGGTGTTTTTGAGGTGGTTGTGCAGGTGAAACAGGTACTCTTGCGCCGCGGGGTTGCCCAAATGCTCGACGTCTTCGATCGCGATATGGGCCGCATCGGGCAGGTTGGTTGCGGCCTCTAGATCGCGAGCGGCCAAGATAAGCGCACCCGTGTCATGAGCAAACATGCGCGCGAGATGGCTTTTGCCGCTGCTTTTGGGGCCGATCAGCGCAAGTTTGCCATCGGGCCAATTCGGCGACCCAGTTATGGCGCGATACGGCACATCGTTTGCTGATGAAACATAGAAATCATCGGCCCCCATTGCGATACGCTCGGGCAGGTCAAAGCTGAGCTGTTCCGCCATTCTAGGGGGCGTCGTCTAGGCCGCGATAGAGGCGGCTGGTTTTGTATTGCGCGATCAAGAACCGTGCGATCACCCCGAGGCTAGCCGCTAGTGGAACTGCGACCAACATGCCGACAAAACCGAACAATGCGCCAAAGACGGATAGCGCGAAAATCAGCCAGACCGGATGCAAGCCGACCGAGTTGCCGACCAGCTTGGGTGTTAGGATGTTGCCCTCGAGGAATTGGCCGACCGCAAAAATGACGACCACGGCCCCCAAAGAGAACCAGTCACCCCAGAATTGGAAAATCGCGATGCCGATTGCCAAGGCTCCACCGACCAGCGCGCCAACGTAGGGAATAAAGGAGATGAGGCCTGCGATAGACCCGACGACGAGGCCAAAGTTCAAGCCGACGATCATCAAGGATATTGCGTAGTAAACACCGAGGATCAGAACAACGGTTCCTTGGCCCCGAATGAACGAGGCAAGTGTTTTGTCGATGTCGCGGCAGATTTTGCGAATGGTTGGCGCATGGTCGCGTGGCAACAGGTCGTCCACACGAGCGGTCATGTTGTCCCAATCCAGCAAGAGATAGAACGCAACGACCGGTACAATCACAATGAGAACCGCAATGTTCAACAGGCCACTAAAGGAGCTAAGCAAGCCCTCGATCAGTTCGCCACCGTGGGATTGGATCGCTTCTGAAACGCGGCCCAATTGATCGCGCACGGCGCTGTTTTCATCAATCAGAGACGGGAACCGTTGCGTGAGGAACGCTTGGAAATCGGTGAACCAACCCGGTGCCGCTTGGATCAGTCCGCTGGCCTGCTGGATCAACGTCGGGATGACGGCTATGAACAGGACGATGAACACCAATGCGCCAAAGAGCGTAATAACAGAGGTCGCCATGATCCGGTTAAGGCCCAAGGCCTCAAGCCGGTCTGCAATCGGGTCTAGGCAATAAGCAATTGCGCCGCCTAGAACAAATGGCAGGATCACATTGCCTAGATACCACATCAGGACAAATAAAACGGCTGCAGCGATGCCCCAATAGGTCGCCTGTTCACGTACGGGAAGTCCCATCATCATGCCCCTTAGATCAAAAACTGATCATTACTTAGCATGGGCGGCGGGGTGCTAGAACACAAAAAGAGACGATCTGAACCTACACAGATCGTCCCTTCATGTTCGCTGGGAGGCATCCTTTGTCGGATGCATCACTGGCTTAATGGCATGCGGGGCGAGTGCCTGGCAGTAGAACTTTGTCGATCACGTGGATCACGCCGTTGTCGGCCTGAATGTCCGCGATGATGACGTTTGCCATCTCACCAGTGCCGTCAGCGATCATAACGCCATCAGCGTCAGCCGTGATGCACAGACGCTCGGAGGCGAGAACCGGCTTGAAGTAGTTCGAACCTGCTGGGAAATCGCCTGCGTTTAGCTGGCGGTCATCTACATGATAGAGAAGGACATTAGTCAGCTGATCTTTGTTCTCTGGCATGAGCAGTGTTTCGACTGTGCCTTCTGGTAGGGCTGCGAACGCGTCGTTGACTGGCGCGTAGACGGTGAAGGGGCCGGGACCTGCGAGGGTGTCCACGAGACCGGCGGCACCTACAGCGGCGACGAGTGTCGAGAAGCGGTCATCGTTGCTGGCGATCTCAGCGATCGAAGCCGCCGACACTGCTGTTCCCAAAGTTGTGACTGTTGCAGCCACGGCTGCCATCTTGAAGATTGTTTTCATCGTTCATACCTTTCGTTTTGCAAACCAAGCGTGTTGCTTGTGGTGAGAGATACGGCGCGATTTGACGATTGGTTCACATCTCTCACGGCCTTGTTAAGCTCTCGAAATGTTTGATCTATTCTGCGTGATCGTCCGTACCGCGCGATGGCGCGCGCGGGCCTTGTTTCTGGACGCATTGCGGCCTAAACCGTGGGTCTACTTTTCTCTGAAAGAGGCCGCACCATGCGTCTGTCGCGCTATTTTCTTCCTGTTCTCAAAGAGAACCCCGCCGATGCCCAGATCGTTAGCCACCGCCTGATGCTGCGTGCTGGTATGATCAAACAATCTGCTGCTGGTATCTATAGCTGGCTGCCTCTTGGGTATAAGGTGTTGAAAAACATCGAAAATATCGTTCACGAGGAACAGGCCAAAGCCGGGCACATGCCGATGTTGATGCCAACAATGCAATCGGCTGACTTGTGGCGCGAGAGTGGTCGCTATGACGACTACGGTGAAGAGATGCTGCGCGTGACCGACCGTCATGGTCGCGACATGCTGTACACGCCTACCGCAGAAGAACTGATTACTGAAATTTTCCGCAGCCATGTAAGCAGCTACAAAGACATGCCACTGACGCTCTATCAAATTCAGTGGAAGTTCCGCGACGAGATCCGTCCACGCTTTGGTGTGATGCGCGGCCGCGAATTCTACATGAAGGACGGATATAACTTTGATCTGACCAAAGAGGACGCGCTGCACGCCTACAATCGTCACCTCGTCAGCTATCTGCGGACGTATGAACGTATGGGGCTTCAAGCGATCCCGATGCGCGCTGATAGTGGCCCGATTGGTGGCGACGACACGCACGAATTCCTCGTTCTGGCCGACACTGGCGAGTCAGAGGTTTTCTATGACAGTGCAGTGACCGATCTCAGCTTTGGCGACCGCGACATTGATTTTGACAGCGTCGATCAGTGTGCCGCGATCATGCAAGAGTTCACAACAAAATACGCGCGGACTGATGAAACCCATGACGAGGCCGTGTTCAACGAGGTCCCAGAAGAGCGTCGCCGCACGGCGCGGGGTATCGAAGTTGGCCAGATATTCTATTTTGGCACCAAATATTCCGACGCAATGGGCGCTACAGTTCAGGGCCCTGACGGCAAACCGGTTGCGGTCCATATGGGCAGCCACGGCATTGGCGTTTCGCGTCTCTTGGGCGCGATTATCGAGGCTAGCCATGATGACAAGGGCATTATCTGGCCCGAAGGCGTAACCCCTTTCCATGTTGGTATCTTGAACATGAAGCAGGGTGACGAAGACACCGATGCAGCCTGTCAGGCGATCTACGACAGCTTTGCCGCGCTGGGCCTCGAGCCTCTTTATGATGATCGCAACGAGCGGGCAGGTGGCAAATTCGCGACGATGGATCTGATTGGCCTGCCTTGGAGGATCACCGTTGGGCCGCGCGGGCTGAAGAATGGTGTTGTCGAACTGACGTCACGGCGCACCAGCGAGAGCGAAGAAATGACGGCTGAACAAGCTGTTGAAAAGGTTGCGGCGATCTACGCATCACTTTGATGGGTTGACCCTTCGTCGAGGATCGTCACTCTGGCCCCAACGTCTAGAAGGGGCAAGAGATGACCAAAGCGTTGATTACGTGGGGCGGCTGGGACGGTCACGAACCGGACAAGGTCGCGGCGTTGTTTGCGGATATTCTGAACGCAGAAGGCATCACGTCAGATGTCAGTGACACGTTGGGATGTTTTGATGATCCGCACGCGCTGGCCCAATACGACCTGATTGTGCCGTGCTGGACCATGAGCACCATCACAAAAGAGCAATGTCACAACGTGTCCGAAGCTGTTGCTGCTGGGGCCGGATTGGCAGGTGTCCATGGCGGGATGTGTGATGCATTCCGTGACCAAGTGCTTTGGCAATTCATGACAGGTGCGAATTGGGTCGCTCATCCCGGTGGGGACGGAGTTGATTATACCGTCGAGATCGTCGATCTGGATCATCCATTGGTCGAAGGCATCGAAAACTTCGATGTGAAATCAGAGCAATATTATTTGCATGTTGATCCTGCCAATCATGTTTTGGCGACCACACGGTTTCCAACGGTGACTTGGTATCATAGCGCCAATTCACCTGCTGATGTCCCCGTTGCATGGACGCGCGCGTGGGGGCTGGGGCGGGTCTATTACAACGCGCTGGGCCATCAGGCGAATGTGATTGATCACGGCGGGCCACGCGAAATGATACGGCGGGGGCTAGTGTGGGCGGCAGGGTCCAAGTCGGCAGCAGTTGGCCGTTCGGTTTCGGATTTTCAAAGTGACGGCAACCACTACTAGCGTTGACCCCCGCACCCAGATATACCGTTGCGAAATAAGACCAAGATAGGTTGAGCAGACCCCATGGCCGCAAATTCAACAGCACCGTTTGCCCGTTTTGAATGGATGATCGCGTGGCGCTATATTCGTGCGAAACGTGCCGAGGGTGGCGTCTCTATCATGACGTGGATTTCGCTGGTCGGGATCACGTTGGCGGTGTTTGCATTGATTGCTACATTGGCCGTCCGGTCTGGGTTCCGTGCTGAATTCGTCGACACGATCCTTGGTGCGAATGCGCATGTGACTGTCTACAACCGCCTCGAAGTTTCTGAGACTGGCGCATCATCGCGCACCATTGCTAATTATGATGAACTCGCCGCAGCCGTTGCCGCAGTGCCGGGTGTGACCCGCGTGGCGCCGTTGATCAAAGGGCAGGTGATGGCGAATAACCTGTCGAACAACGTAGGTGTCGAAGTCTTTGGAATCACGCTGGATAATCTCAAAACCATCCCGCGTATCGTTCAGCCCGAAGAGGCGCGCGGCAATATCGACCGGTTCTACGACGGCGTGGCCATCGGCTCTGGCGTTGCCCGAGAGCTGGGTGTCACCGTTGGGGACAGGATCAAGATCATTTCACCCAACGGGGTGCGAACCGCATTCGGAACCAGCCCCCGGGTCAACGCCTACGAAGTTGTTTATGTGTTTACGGCAGGCCGGTACGACATCGACCGCACGCGGGTTTATCTGCCATTCTCTGAGGCGCAAAATTTCTTTAATCGTAACGGTGTAGCGGACGAACTTGAAGTGATGGTTGAAGATCCAGATTGGGTTTCTGATCTGACGTTACCCTTGCTGAATGCAGCTGGCGACCGCGCATTGATCTGGACATGGCAGGACGCGTCGGGTGGCTTCTTGCGCGCGCTCGAGGTCGAAGACAACGTGATGTTTGTGATCCTGTCCATTCTCGTTCTGATCGCGGCTCTTAACATCATCAGCGGCTTGATCATGTTGGTCAAAAACAAGGGGCGAGACATTGGAATTTTGCGAACAATGGGTTTGACCGAAGGGTCGGTTCTACGGATCTTCTTTATCTGCGGGGCAGGAATTGGCACGATCGGTACGATTTTTGGTGTCGTTCTTGGCTGCCTCTTTGCGATCTATATCGACCCGATCTTTAGCCTTGTAAATGCGATGGGACAGGGAGGCGTTTGGGACCCTGCGATCCGCGGCCTCTATAGTCTGCCAGCCGAATTGCGTTTGAATGACGTTTTGTCGGCGGTGACGCTTTCACTGGGGCTAAGTTGGATCGTTACGATCTTTCCTGCGCGCCGCGCGGCCCGCATGAACCCTGTCGAGGCGCTTCGGTATGAGTGATCCAATTCTCAAACTGTCTGGTGTGACCAAAGCGTATAATGCGGGCGCACCAAACGAGATCACGGTCTTGCGCGGTGTTGATCTGGTTGTTCAACCGGGCGAGGTTGTCGCGCTTGTTGCGCCGTCGGGTGCGGGTAAGTCGACGTTGCTGCACATTGCAGGTCTGTTGGACAATGCGGATGCAGGCACGGTTGAGATCGCAGGCACGGATATGACCAACCTTGGAGACCGAAAACGGACGGCTGCACGCCGTGACCAAGTTGGTTTTATTTACCAGTTTCACCACCTGCTGCCCGAATTCTCGGCGCTTGAGAATATCGTGCTTCCGCAGTTGGCAAATGCGGTGCCAGAGGCGCAAGCCAAGGAACACGCGCGCAAGCTGTTGGATACGGTTGGCGTGGCGCACCGTGCCGGACATCGTCCTGCAGAGCTGTCGGGTGGCGAGCAACAACGCGTCGCGTTTTGTCGCGCGCTGGCAAATACGCCCCGATTGTTGCTGGCGGACGAGCCGACAGGCAATTTGGATCCTGATACGTCTGACCAAGTTTTTGGTGCGTTGATGGATTTGGTTCGCGGCACAGGGCTATCGGCCGTGATAGCCACACATAATCTTGACCTGGCGGCACGAATGGATCGCGCAATTCGACTAGATGCGGGCGGTTTGTCGCCCGTCGACTTATAAGGAAACAATCATGCCCAACGTCACAATCGCCAAGATCAAAGCAGCAAGCCATGCTGCGTTGTCGCATCACGGTGCAGAAGACTGGATCGCCGATGCAGTCGCCCAAGCGGTTGCACGGGCTGAGAGCCTCGGGAATGTAATTTGCGGTCTCTATTATCTTGAAAGCTATTGCAGTCAGCTGACCAGCGGACGGGTCAGCGGAACAGTTGAACCTGTGATTAGCCGGCCAAAATCTGGTGCGGTCCGCGCTGATGCGATGTTTGGCTTTGCACAGCCTGCGTTTGCACGGGGTCTGCCCGAAGCAGTCGCTGCTGCACGCGAAAATGGTGTGGCGATCCTCGGGGTCGCTAATGCACACACGTGCACGAGTCTTGGGTTTTTTACCGAACAGATCGCGGCAAAAGGTTTGATCGGGATCGGATTTACCAATGCGTCGCCTGTTGTAGCACCTCCGGGCGGCAATGCGGCGGTGATTGGCACGAACCCGATCGCGATGACGGTTCCAGGACCTGATGCACCTCTTATGCACTTTGATTTCTCCACTTCCGCCGTCGCATTGGGCAAGATCACAATGGCAAAGGCCGCTGGCGAGGCGATCCCGCTTGGCTGGGCTGTTGACGAAACGGGCGCTGCGACAATTGACCCAGAGGCTGCGTTGCGCGGTGCATTGGTCAGCGCAGGTGGCTACAAAGGCTGGGGTTTTGGTCTGATGGCGGAATTGTTGGCGGCTGGTATGACGGGCAGCGTCAATTCATTGGATGTTGGTGGTCTAAAGTTGCCTGACGGCGAACCGCACGGGCTGGGCCAATTTTATATCCTTCTCGATCCGGCGGTTCATTCAGATCATTTTGCAGATCGGTTTGCCCGTATCGCGGATGCTGTTGATGCCCAAGAAGGCGCGCGCCTACCGGGCACAGACATCACAGGTTTGGACACTGTTGATGTGCCCGACGCGCTATGGGACGCGGTTCAAAAGCTGGGCGGATAGTCGTATCGCCTGCCACACGCACGCCTAGGTCACATCCTCTAACCCAAATGTGAGAACCATGTCAGCGCAGATGCGTTGGAGATCGGGAAACACGCTTTTGTATTGCAGTCCTTTGATGCGTTTTGTCACCCCCCTTGTTGTTGCGGCCACTCTTGCTGCTGGCGCAGTTCACGCTGATCGTGTGAGCTTTTCTAGCGTTTGGAAAAATCAGAAAATCTCATTGTTTTCGTCCAATTCCTATAGTTTTGGTTCGTCTTTGGGTGTGGCTTCGGACGGTGCTGTTTCCATCGCATGGACACGTCTGCCACGCGGTGAATGGGACAGCACGGCGGCGTCGTGGAATTGGGCTGTGACCCAATCTGTTCCTTCGACGAATCTGCGCCGCAAAGGCGGTGACGATCGCAACCTGTCGATGTATTTTGTCTTTTTGCCAGAGGCCGAAGCGGTACGCCTAGAAAGTGCTGGCATTCGCCGTCTGCTGGGCAATGATTCCGTGCGTGTTTTGCAATATGTGTGGGGCGGATCCGAAGGTCGCGGCGCATCGTTCGCATCGCCGTACCAACCGGGGCAGGGTGCGAATGTTGCTCTGCGTCAGGCCGGCACTGGTTCGCACAGCGAAAGCGTGAACTTTGCCCGTGACTATAGCGCGGCCTTTGGTGGATCACCGGGTAAATTGGTTGGTCTTGCTGTGTCCGCAGATAGCGATGACACCGGAACCAGCATTCGTGGCACGGTCAGCAATATGGCTTTGCGCTAAAAGATTTGTTGCGGTGAGATACTCTCTCAGCGCCCCTTAATTCGATGTGGTTCAGCAGGTTTTTAGACGTCCAGCTCTTCCACAAACCGCGCGTTTTCCTGGATGTATTGAAAACGCATCTCAGGCTTTTTACCCATCAATCGTTCGACCAAATCACTTGTCTCACCGGGCAAGTCTTCGTCGATTGTCACGCGGATCAGTTTGCGTGTCTTCGGGTTCATTGTTGTGTCTTTCAGGTCTTTTGCGTCCATCTCGCCCAGACCCTTAAATCGTGAAACATCGATTTTGCCCTTGCCCCCCAATCCCTTGTCCATGTGCCGCTCTTTTTCCAACTCGTCGATGCAATAGACGCGTTTGGCCCCTTGGGTTAGGCGGAACAATGGCGGACATGCGAGATAGAGGTGACCGGCGTCAATCATCGGGCGCATTTGGGTAAAGAAGAACGTCATCAACAGTGCCGCAATATGCGCCCCGTCCACGTCCGCATCAGTCATGATGATGACTTTGTCGTAGCGCAGATCGTCCACGTTGAATTTGGTCCCCAATCCGACGCCCAAGGCTTGGGTCAGATCCGAGATTTCCGCGTTGCTGCCCAGTTTGGAAGAGGCCGCACCTAGCACGTTGAGGATTTTACCACGCAGCGGCAGCAATGCTTGGGTTTTACGGTCCCGCGCCATTTTCGCCGAACCGCCCGCACTGTCGCCCTCGACGATGAACAGCTCGGTGCCGTCGCGGGTATTGGATGAACAATCAACCAGCTTACCCGGCAGACGCAGCTTTTTGGTTGCTGATTTTCGTGCAGTTTCTTTTTCCTGCCGCCGACGCAGGCGCTCTTCTGCGCGCAGGATCAGGTAGTCGAGGATCGCACCCGCCGATTTGGTGTCAGCCGCCAGCCAGTTGTCAAAGTGATCGCGCACTGCGTTCTCGACCATGCGCTGCGCTTCTGTTGTGGCCAGACGGTCCTTGGTTTGACCGACAAATTCGGGCTCGCGAATGAAGCAGGAAACCAATGCGCATCCGCCGGCAACCAAATCCTCGCGGGTAATCGAGCTGGCTTTGCGGTTGGACACCAATTCACCGTAGGCACGGATGCCTTTTAGGATCGCGGCCCAAAATCCAGCCTCATGGGTACCGCCTTCGGGGGTTGGCACAGTGTTACAGTAGGACTGGATAAACCCTTCGCGGGACGGGGTCCAGTTGATGGCCCATTCGACCTTGCCCGGAACGTTGAATTTCTCTTGGAATTCGACGATGCCAGAGAACGGTTGTTCCGCGTAGGTCGATGCCTGACCCAGCGTTTCGCGCAAATAGTCAGCCAGACCACCAGGGAAGTGGAACGTTGCCTCCATCGGAGTGTCGCCATCCACAATCGCGGTTTTCCAACGAATTTCGACGCCGGAAAACAGATAGGCTTTGGACCGGATCGATTTGAGCAGGCGTGACGGTTTGAACCGGTGGCTGCCAAAGATCTCTTCGTCTGCGTGAAATGTAACGGTTGTTCCACGCCGGTTCGGGGCGGCACCAATCTTTTTGACGGGGCCTTGCGGGATGCCGCGAGAAAACCGTTGCTCGTAGAGCTCGCGATCCCGAGCGACCTGAACGATCATGATATCAGAGAGCGCGTTCACGACCGAGGCACCAACACCGTGCAAGCCCCCGGATGTTTGGTAGGCTTTGCCGTTAAATTTGCCGCCTGCATGCAGTGTACACAAGATCACCTCAAGCGCGGATTTGTCCGGAAACTTGGGATGCGGATCGATTGGAATTCCGCGACCGTTGTCACGGATTGTGACGGAATAGTCGGTATGAAGCTCAACTTCGATTCGTGTCGCGTGTCCGGCGACGGCTTCGTCCATCGAGTTGTCCAACACTTCGGCAACAAGGTGATGCAGGGCACGTTCGTCGGTGCCACCGATGTACATGCCAGGACGCAAGCGAACGGGTTCGAGCCCTTCAAGGACTTCGATAGAAGACGCGTCATAGGTATCAGAGGCGGCAGCGCCCAAGAGATCGTCAGCCATAGTGATTCCGCTCGGTTTTGTTGGTTTTATTGTGATCCAGTATAGCGTGGCGATCCAAAGAGGGGAAAGGAGTTTCTGTAGCCATAGGGCTATGCGTCCGCTTTCAAGCTGCTAGGTTTAAGTGGGCAAAGGAGAGCACCATGAGGATTCTATTCACTGGCGGTTGTGGCAAGGCGGGGCGTCACGTCGTTGCAGGGCTGCGTGCCGCGGGACATCGCGTGTTGAATGTGGATTTGGCCGAACCCCAAGAGGCGAGGGGCGATTTTGTCAAAGTTGACCTGACTGAATCTGGTCAGGTCTTTAACGCGATGAGCATGCGAGCAAATTTTGACGAGCTTGATCTGCCAGAGCATCCGACATTTGATGCGGTCGTACATTTTGCAGCGGTGGCGCGGATCAATCTGGTCCCAGATAACGAGCTATTTCGCGTGAACACGCTGAGTACATACAATGTCCTTGAGGCGGCGACCAAGCTTGGGATCAACAAGGTCATCATCGCAAGTTCCGAGACGGCATATGGCGTGTGTTTTGCCCAAGGTGAGCTGAAACCCGACTACGTACCCGTTGACGAAGACCACCCGACAGTGCCGCACGATAGCTACGCCATGTCCAAGGTGTGCAACGAGGCCTGCGCCAAGAGCTTTCAGGCCCGCAGCGGTGCCGACATCTATGCATTGCGGTTAAACAATGTGATTGAACCTCTTGAATACGCAAAGGATTTTCCTGTCTTTGTAGAGGATGCAGGACTGCGGCGGCGCAACATTTTTGGCTACATCGATGTCCGCGATTTAACCCAGATGGTCGAGAAGTGTCTCGCAACTGACGGCCTTGGATATCAGGTTTTTAATGTTGCGAATGCGGACACGTCTGTGGCCATGCCAAGCGATGAAATTGCGCGCCAGTTTTATGACGGGGTTCCGGTGACGCATGCCATGGACGAACACGAGACGTTCTATTCAATCGCCAAAGCTAAGCGCCTGTTAGGGTTTGAGCCGGTACATTCTTGGCGCGAGAAAGTGAACGCAGTCCAGGCAGAAGCAAAAGGACAATAGTATGGCATTTCCAGTGTTTGATTTGGGTGAGTTCGAGGCATCCAGCGGGGATGCGCGCGCAACTCAGGCCGTGAGCCTTGACCAGATTTGCCGAGATACGGGGTTTCTGTCCGTCACCAATCACGGTGTTCCGCAGGTCGTCATCGACAACGTCTGGTCGGCTGCCGCAGAGTTTTTTGCGCAACCAACCGAGGCAAAGCAATCGGTGAAAGCACCTGAGCCTGGATATCCCTATGGCTATTTAGGTCCGAACTCGGAAGCGCTGGCTGCAAGTAAGGGGGGCGAGACCCCGCCCGATCTAAAAGAGAGCTTTAATGGTGGTCCACGCCAAGCACCTGATGGAATGACCGATCCGCAGGCGTTGGGATTTTGCTATGCGCCGACGCTTTGGCCAGACTTGCCGAACTTTAGGCCCGCGTGGACCGCGTACTATGCCGCGATGGGAGACCTTGCCGCGAGAATCATGACAGCCTTTGCCGCATCGCTTGAGTTGCCCGATAACTATTTTGCACCGTACATTGATGCCCCGATTTCGGCGTTGCGGGCGCTGCACTATCCGCAAACCCAAGGTGCTGCGCGTGACGGGCAGCAACGTGCCGGTGCGCATACCGACTATGGATCGCTGACGATCTTGTTGCCGCAGGTGAACCGGCGTGGATTGCAAATCATGATGTCAGACGGCGCTTGGAAGGACATTGATGCCGAGCAGGGCGCATTCGTGATCAATATCGGGGATTTGATGGCGCGCTGGACCTCTGATCGCTGGGTCAGCACATTGCACCGCGTTGTCGCTGTACCAGATCAACCAGCACGCCAAAGCCTTGCATTTTTCCACCAGCCGAATTGGGATGCAGAAATTGTGCCTCTGGATGGATCAGATGCCTATCCGCCGGTTCGGTCAGGGCCATATCTCATGGACAAATTCCAATCGACATCGGCCTAATGCCACCAAACATTTCTTATTCGACCCAAATGGAGACCCACCAATGAATATCAATTTGCTCAAGACCTTGTGTGAAACATCGGGTGTTCCGGGGCACGAACACCGTGTGCGCGACGTCATCATGAGCGAGGTCAGCGGTCTGTTTGATCAAGTCGAGGTTGATGCGTTGGGGTCGCTGCATTGCCGACGGGACGCGACGAGCGACGATGCACCCAAGATCATGTTGTTATGCCATATGGACGAAATCGGGTTCTTGGTTAGCCACATCACCGACAAAGGGTTCGTCTATCTGCAGCCGGTTGGTGGCTTTGATCCACGCAATCTATTCTCGCGACGCGTGTTGGTTTGTACGGACACTGGCGATCTCAAGGGCGTCATGAACCCAGCAGGCCGACCAATCCATATCGCCAGCCCCGAGGACCGCAAGAAAGTGCCGGAAGTGTCCGAGTTCTTTTTGGATCTTGGTTTGGGCGATGCCACCAAGGACCACGTCAAGATTGGGGACATGGTTGTCATGGACGAGCCGTTTCTGGAGATGGGGGACAAATGCGTTTCAAAAGCTTTGGATAACCGAATTGCGTGTTGGGTGGGTATCGAAGCGATCCGAGCGTTGGGCGACAAAGGCCGAGGCGCTGAAATCCATGTTGTCTTTACCACCCAAGAAGAAGTCGGGCTGCGCGGTGCGCGGACCGCAGCCTTCAAAGTACAGCCTGATATCGGGATTGGGATTGACACGACGCTGGCCTGCGACACACCCGGAGTGCCTGAACAAGACCGAACAACGGAATTGGGTAAGGGCTTCGGCCTACACGTCCGCGACAGTTCGTTCATTGCGGATCGCGGGCTGGTCGCCAAGATCGACGCACTGGCAACCAAGTTGGAAATCCCATTTCAACGCACCATGCTAAGAGCCGGCGGGCAAGACGGAGCTGCGGCGCAACAGGCCGCTGCAGGAGCCCGTGCGGTGGGAATCGTTGTCGGCACACGGTACATCCATACGGTGACAGAAATGATCGATAAGAGCGACTTGGACGCGGCAAAGCGCATCATTGCCGCCTTTTTGGCGGAATTTTGACCGCAAAAAACATGATTTCCCCCTAGGAAAAAAGGAATTTCTGGTCAATGAAGGCTTGAGTGGTCGGAATGCGGCCTGACCTGAATTAATCGGTAGAATAGTGATCAAAATGAAAAAGTTTTCTCTTCTTGTTGCTGCAGCAACACTCGCATGCGCAACATCTGTTTCCGCTGGCGGCTTCGAAAATGCTGCAAACGACGAAACAGACCTAGCGCCAGTCCTCGTGACACAATCTGGTGGTCTGGGCGGCAAGGGCCTCTGGGCAGCTGGCGGCATCATCCTGATCTGCGCATTGGTCTGCGGTGGCGACTCCTCCGACGGTTTCTAATCGCACACACCGCGATTTATAGAATTTTAGAAGCCGCTGTGAAATCTCACGGCGACTTCTTTCTGTTTTAAACTGTGGGTCTTTTCGGTTTCGGGCGCGCGCGAAATCCAATCAGCTAGACAGTTCTACCTCGCCGCCAATTGAGCCGAGTTTTCGATTTTTGAATTCACCTCGTGTTCTGGTGTGGCGAATTTCATTTGCCTGAATTGACTGGATGCCATAGCCATCAGGCATGAACACCCAAACACCTGTCGCAACAACGAGATCCGAGCACGCCCGCGCTTTGATGGTTCTGGGCATGCCGTTGATCGGCAGCCACGTCGCGCAATTCCTGATCCACATCACCGACACGATTATGTTGGGTTGGTACGATGTGACCGCATTGGCCGCCGTCACGCTGGCCGGATCTTACTACTTTGTCGTGTTCATTGTCGGGGCTGGGTTTGCGTGGGCCGTCTTGCCCATGGTGGCACGCGCGGCTGAGGACGACGACGAAGTGCGTATCCGCCGTGTTACCCGAATGGGGGTCTGGCTGTCGATGTTATATGCGGCGATCCTTTTGCCGACACAAATTTGGTCCGAGCCGATTTTTCTGGCAATCGGTCAAGATCCCGAGGTTTCGGCACTGGCCCAAGACTACTTGAGAATTGCGGCGTGGGCGCTGTTTCCGGGACTGTTGATCATGGTGCTAAAGGCGTATCTATCGGCGCTAGAGCATACCAAATTCCAGTTGTGGATCGTTCTCATCGCCGCGGTGGTGAACATTCCGATCAACTATCTTTTGATTTTTGGGAATTTTGGCGCCCCTGAATTGGGGATCCAAGGGGCCGCGATTGCGTCGGTTGCCGTGACATTGGTTTCTGTTTTGGGGCTCGTTGCGTATTCCCTTTGGGTGTTTCCGCACCATGATCTGTTTCGCCGAATGTGGCGCGTGGATCGCGGTGCGTTGAGAGAAGTGTTCAGATTGGGCTGGCCGATCGGATTGACGTCGTTGGCTGAGAGCGGGCTCTTTAGCATGAGTGCCGTGATGATGGGGTGGATCGGTGCGCTTGAACTTGCAGCCCACGGTATCGCTCTGCAGCTGATCTCGATGATCTTTATGATCCATGTCGGCCTGTCTAGTGCTGCGACGGTCAGGGCAGGGCGCGCATTGGGGCGCCGTGATGATGTGGGGCTGCGCGTCGGTGGTCAGGTGGCGATTGCGATTTCATTGTTTGTCGCCGTCGTGACTGCGGTGATTTTTCTCACGACTCCGGAACCTTTGATTGCGATCTTCCTTTCGCCGGATGATCCACAGCGCGGAACAATCATCGGTATTGCTGTGTCCTTGCTGGCGGTTGCTGCGTTGTTTCAACTGGTCGACGCTGCGCAAATCATGGCGCTGGGTCTTTTGCGCGGGCTACAGGATACAACAGTACCAATGGTCTACGCTGGCATCAGCTATTGGATCGTAGGAGTGCCGACCAGCTATGTTCTGGGCTTCACGCTTGGGTGGGGCGGTGTTGGGATATGGGCAGGACTTGCTATCGGCCTCTTCATCGCAGCGGTGCTGTTGATGACGCGCTTCCGGAACAAATCCACCTCTGACAGTCTGGCATCAACCGACTAGTCTTGGCCCTTCATAAGGCGCTCTGCCTTTTTGCGAACCAAGACGGTGCGCAAGTCATGCATGCACAACAACAGCGCATCTGTAATGTTCTCAAGCTGGTCGTCTGACGCTTTGGACTGAACCCACTGTGTCGTGACATTCAAATAGTCGACAGCGCGGTGAATGTCGTCAATGTCGCGTTGGGCCAACAGGGCCATACGATTGGCCATCCACTCTTGGATCGCCGCGAGATCAGCGTCGGACAGCACACGATCGCCTTGCGGTTTGATCTCACCATTCTTGATGTTGAGAACGGCAATCTGATCCATGTCGATCCGCCGCTGACGGTTTTCCGTGTCGACACAAAAAACTGCAGCGCCATTCTCACGCACTCGAAAATAATAGTCAGGGAGTTCAGCGCCCATCGGGTGTGTCCTACAGTTGGCAGTAATTGTTTAGCAAATGGTAACAGTTGTCCCTAAGCGGGGATAGGGTGAACCATCTGATTTTTCCGCTGATTTTCATAGGCGTCGGGGTGTGAAAGGCGCCGCGGCAACAGCGACCCCAAATTCGTTTAGCTCAGGTTGGCGCAAAACGTCTGGATGCGCGTGCAGGCCTCGGTCAAATCAGCGTCCGATGTCGCATAGCTGACCCGGAAATTTGGCGACAACCCAAATGCCGCGCCGAACACAACGGCGACGCCGTGATCTTCGAGTAGTGCGGTTGCAAATGTCTCGTCATCCTTGATGGTGACACCGTTCGTCGTGGTTTTCCCGATACAGCCCGAGATCGAAGGGTACACGTAAAACGCACCTTCCGGGACGGGACATGTGATGCCCTCAGCTTGGTTCAACATTTCAACAACCAAGTCGCGGCGGCGGACGAACATTTTGTTGTTCTCTGCGATATAGTCTTGGGTGCCGTTCAGCGCCTCGACAGCGGCCCATTGGGCCACGGTGCAAGGGTTTGACGTCGACTGTGATTGTATCTTGCGCATCGCCCTGATCAGGTGCTCGGGACCTGCGGCATAGCCAATCCGCCAGCCTGTCATGGCATAGGCCTTGGATACCCCATTAACGGTCAAGGTGCGGTCATAGAGACGCGGCTCGACCTGCGCGGGGGTGCAGAATTCGAAATCATCATAGGCCAGATGCTCGTACATATCGTCGGTCATCACCCAAACATAAGGGTGGCGCATCAGAACGTCTGTCAGTTCTTTGAGTTCGTCCCATGTATAGCCTGCGCCCGTCGGGTTTGAAGGTGAGTTAAAGATCAACCATTTCGTCTTAGGCGTGATCGCTGCCTCAAGTTGGTCGGCCGTCAGTTTGTAACCGGTCTGGATTGACGCCTCAGCTATAACAGGTTCGCCGCCCGCAAGCTTGACCATGTCAGGGTAGGACACCCAGAACGGTGCAGGGATCACGACTTCGTCGCCCGGGTTCAGTGTGGCCATCAGTGCGTTGTAGAGAACCTGCTTGCCACCAGTTGAGATGCTGATCTGAGCGGGGTCATAGTCTAGGCCATTGTCGCGTTTCAGCTTGTCACAAACTGCATTCTTCAGCTCAATGATGCCGTCGGGTGCTGTGTATTTTGTCTTGCCTGCTGCGATTGCCGCTACGGCCGCGTCCTTGATGTTTTGTGGCGTGTCGAAATCTGGCTCGCCTGCGCCCAAGCCAATAATGTCCTTGCCTGCGGCCTTTAGCTCGGCCGCTTTGGTCGTCACGGCGATGGTCGGTGATGGCTGCACGCGGTCGAGTGTCGCAGAGAGAAAGGACATGGGTACCTCTTGGTTGGCTATTGGCGTCTGTCATGTCATAGGCATGGGGCGAGTTGCACACAAGCGCGTTGGAGATTTCGATGACGGATGACATGAACAATTGGTATAGCGACGAGACTGCGACCTTTGGCGATCGTGTTGCGGCGGCCCGCGAACAGGCCGGCCTGAGCCAAGAGGCGCTTGCGAAACAACTGGGCATCAAGAACGGCACGCTGCGCAATTGGGAGCATGACCTGAACGAACCACGTGCCAATAAATTGCAAATGCTATCAGGGATCTTGGGCGTGTCCCTTATGTGGCTCTTGAATGGTGAAGGCGATGGGATCTCTGCACCAGATCAAGAAGACCTAGGTGGTGATATCAATGCGGTAATGACTGAAATACGCGCGGTTAAGGCCCAATTGCTGCAAGCCGCGGACCGAATGGCCAAGCTGGAAAAGAAACTGCGGGCTGCCGCGAAAGGTTCTGCATGACCGAAGATCGCGAGACACGTATCAAGCGGCTGAAAATGCGGTCGATGCGCCGTGGGATCAAAGAAATGGACTTGATCCTGTCGCAATACAGCGCGCGGCTGGATGCAATGAGCGATGCCCAGATTGATCACTACGAAATCCTCTTAGATGAGAGCGATCACGATCTGTATGCGTGGGTTTCAGGGGCCGCCGAAACACCGCTCGAGTATTTAGATTTGATTACGGATATCTCGAAACACTTTAAAGTTTAGCGGTTTTTCGTCGAAATCTCTCAAAATTTGTAGGGCCTTTAACTGAATGTTGGGAAATCTCCACCAAAGCTAGGGCCACCTAGTTTTTTGGAGTTCTCAAGATGAGCCTACATTCTCCCGTTGATCCAGTGATCGATCCGAGCCGGTCAAAGGCATATATGACCAGTTATCTCGACGCGCTCGCCTTGGTCGAGCGTCTGCACCGGTTGCTCCTTGATGTTATCAAGGATGAATTTGAGCGGGTGGGGGTGCTGGAAATCAACGCAGTCCAAGCATTGCTGTTGTTCAATATCGGTGACAACGAAGTGACAGCTGGCGAGCTAAAGTCCCGCGGCTACTACCAAGGCTCGAACGTCAGCTACAATCTCAAGCGGTTGGTTGAGATGAACTATATGCATCACGAACGATGCGAAATTGACAGACGTTCAGTACGGGTCCGGCTAACTGAAAAGGGGCGCGAAATTCGAAATGTCGTGACCAAATTGTTCGAGGGTCACGCAGAAGGTCTGGAAAGCCGCGATATTCTCAGCCTCAATGGAATCGACGAAATTACGACTGCCTTGCGGCGCGTGGAACGATATTGGGCCGATCAAATTCGTTATATTTATTGATCTATTGGGCGTGCACTCAGGGCAAAGCTCTTGAGCTCGCGCAGCAGTTTACGTTCCATTGAATCTGCATATTCATTAAAGCCGAGGGCGGTTTCGACAAAGGCGCCAGGACCTCGGATGACATACGCATCATAGTAAGACTGCAGTTCGCCTATTTGAACCTGTCTGCGGTCAGCTTGCCCAAGGTCGTCGCCTCCGACGACTAAGGCATTAATAGTGATCCGGTTGAAATCGCTACTTGTCTGCACGTCTTGCGGTCTCGGGCCAGTATTGGATTTGCCGTCGCCCGAGATATCCAAAGTGAGCGCCCAACAGTGGTCACGCTCGCGTAAAAGGGCGGCCCCATACTGCATAGCGGTTCCAAGAGCGGTCGACGGGTTGGCAGGCGCGCGGTTGACCATCCTAAGGTCTGAAGCCAGCCGCTGAATGTCTGCGAGCGTCTTTATTTCGTGCCATTCAACCAACGTGATCTGGTGGTTTGGGCCGCTCCATTCATAGACAGCAATCTCGACAGGTGTCTGTGGTGTCGCAAGCAAGCTTTCGATGACTGCAGGTCTAAGTAATGCTGTTGAAAGCCCATTGAGCTGCAACCGGTATTCAGACGCATCAACGGACCCCGATACATCTAACCCAAGTGCGAGCGCCAACCGGCAAGCCGATGCTGTGGTCGCGCAAACGCTAAGCGCAATGATCAAGACAAGGACCTTCACGGTGTCAATGTCGGGGGTGGCAAGGCATCGCCTAACACAAACGTCCCCAGCTCGCGCAGCAATTTGCGTTCCATAGCACGGGCGTAGTCAGGGTAATCGTTGGCAATTTCCACGAATGCCCCAGGTCCATGAAGGATCGAGCGTTCGAAATATGTGACGAGATCAGGCGCGTCACCAAGAATGGCCAACCCGTTGATCGTGACGTCTGACAATGGAAAGCTACGAATGGCCAATTCCGGAGGGAAGCCATCGTTGTTGCGCCCGTCAGAGGCAAAGTCGATGGTCTTGGCGTCACAGACCGGACCCCGATCCAGCAAAATAGCCGCGTGACCCAGAGCATACCCAGTTGATGTAGGAAAGACTGATACCTGTCGCGTACTGCCGCTTATCGCGTCCGCGGCATCTTGGATATCTTTCGTTGATCGCAAAATGGTCCACGGCAAAATACCAAATTGTTGCCGTCGTCCGCTCCATTCAAAGACGTTTATCGCAACGGTGCCGTAGCCTTCTAATATTGCGGCTTGGACCGTGTCCTGGAGTAGCGCTGTTGCCAACCCCTGTCGCTGAAGCTGGTCTTCTTGCGCATCAACCGATGATGACACATCGATTGCCAGCACCAACGCCAAACGACAGGTATCTGCATCTGCACGGCCGCTGATCAATGCCAGCGTGGCAAAGAGTGCGGCCCGCCAAATCACCAATGGCCGATGTTTTCCATGCTGGCCCAAGGTTCCGAAACCTCCAAATTGTCGCCATCCTGAAGCAGTTCAACGGACACATTGTCGGGAGAGCGGACAAACGCCATACGACCCTCGCGTGGTGGGCGATTGATCGTCACACCGTGGTCCATCAGGTGTTGGCACACTTCGTAGATGTTCCCAACGCTATAGGCGAGGTGTCCAAAATGGCGGCTGTCATCGGGCAGCGCATCATCGCCATCCCAATTGTAAGTCAGCTCGACAGGGCACTCTTCTTGTCCCGGAGGAGCCATGAACACCAAGGAAAAACGCCCTTCTTCAACGTCGATCCGGCGTGTTTCGTTCAGGCCAAGCAGTTCGAAAAACGCCATAGATTTTTCGAGGTCTTTGACGCGCACCATTGTGTGTAGATATTTTACAGTCATGACAGGTCCTTTTCTATGTTACCTACAAATCTATCACGCCCTACCAAAGTTCCCAGAGCCGTCATGTGTATTTTCGGGAATTGTTTTGCGCGTTTCGGGCTTGGATGGGGGGACGAAGGCGGCTAGATGTTGTGGTTATAGACGTTAGGGATACGTAGATGCAGCAATATCACGATGCTTTGGCCACCATTCTCGAGACAGGCATCCGGTCGAGTGATCGGACTGGCACTGGTACAATCTCATGTTTCGGCATGCAGCAGCGCTATGCGATGGCAGATGGCTTCCCTCTTGTCACAACGAAAAAACTGCACCTGAGATCGATTATCCACGAACTTTTGTGGTTCCTGTCTGGTGACACAAATATCAAATACCTCAAGGACAACGGTGTTTCGATTTGGGATGAGTGGGCAGACGAGAATGGCGATCTGGGGCCTGTTTACGGTCGTCAGTGGCGCCAGTTTCCGCGCATTGATCCGCAAGGTGGAATTGCAAGTGTCGATCAGATCACCGATTTAGTTGATGCGATCCGCGCGACCCCAGATAGCCGACGTTTGATTGTGTCGGCGTGGAACCCTGGCGACGTCCCTGATATGGCGCTGCCACCGTGCCACACCTTGTGGCAGGTCCGGATATTGGATGGAAAACTGCATCTGCAACTCTATCAGCGGTCAGCTGATATGTTTCTGGGTGTGCCGTTCAACATCGCCTCTTATGCGTTGCTTCAATTGATGTTGGCGCATGTCACAGGCTACGAGGTGGGCGATTTTGTTCACACGTTGGGCGATGCGCACATCTATTCAAACCACATGGAGCAGGTCGAACTGCAGTTGTCACGGACGCCCAAGACGTTGCCGATCATTCGATTGACGCGGGATGTTGGGTCGATTTTTGACTTTAAGTTCGAGGATTTCGAAGTGGTCGGTTACGATCCTCATCCGGCAATCCGTGCACCGGTGGCAGTATGATTTCGCTCGTTGTGGCCCGTGCGCGCAATGGCGTGATTGGCAAAGATAACACGATCCCGTGGCACGCACCCGAAGACCTCGCGTTCTTTCAACGCGAGACCATCGGTGGGGCGATCATCATGGGGCGTAACACATGGGATAGTCTGCCGTTCAAACCGCTCAAGGGTCGTATGAACATTGTGGTGTCATCTCGTGATATTAAGGGGGTCCTGACGGTTCGGTCTATCGGTGCGGCGATCCAAGCGGCACAAGACGCAGGATATATGCGGATTTACGGAATAGGTGGATCAGGTATCTATTCCGAGATGCTGGGTTACGCAGACCGGTTGTTGATCACCGAGGTCGATCTGGAGATTGCGGATGCAGACGCGTTTTTCCCTGAACTCGGTCCCGAATGGTCAGATGTTCAAGAGATTGAATTGAGGGCGGCGGACCCGAAATGCGTTGCGCACGAATGGGTCCGAGTGAGCGCAGGATAGCCGGAAATGATCGACGTCTTGGGTGAAACTTGGCTGACGGATCCGTTAAAAGCGATCGAATTGGTGTCTGGGGCTATCTTGGCTCTCGCGGCACTGACCATCTCGGTGCTCGCCTTCCGACTGAATAAACAAAACTCCGAACAAATTCGATTGAATGCAGTCGTGAATTCAAATCGTGAAGCGCTGGCATGGTCGCAGGGGGCGTTCAATGTTTCGTCGCGGGTCACATCGTTGAGGTTGCAACCAGGTAGTGAGATTACGCCAGAAGTGTTCAAGGCATCGAGACGGGCGCTGCGGGCCGAAATCTATGCGACACTACATCTTGGCGATATTGTCTTTGATCAGGTGGGGGTTGCCGAGGATCAAAGGATCACTGCGTCGCTTGCGCGGGTCGCAGTCATGTTGGACGGGCGCAGCTTTAAAGAGCCATCCGCACAACGCAGCGAGGCTGCAGTGAAAAAGCAAATGGCCCATGTTGAAGCATTGAACCAATTGACCGCAGAGCTGAAATCTGCGGTCGGTACGGTGCTTAATCGGTGAATTAGACGGCTTTAAGATTGCCTGCCATTTGGCGGCCATCACGCCCTTCTTCGAGTTCAAACTCTACTTTTTGGTCATCCGCCAAACCTGTCATGCCCGAACGCTCGACAGCCGAGATGTGTACAAACACATCATTGCCGCCATCATCTGGTGCGATAAAGCCAAAACCCTTGGTGGTGTTGAACCATTTTACTGTACCTGAGGCCATTTTGCCCTCTCCTATATTCATGCCGTACGTACGGCGGTGGTGCCAATCGTTCGGCGCCAGCGAGGCGGTCTGTCGAAGGCAAGTGAGATAACATTAGCACGTTTTTGTAAAAATCAAGCAAAACTGGTGCTCATCTGCGGGAACGTGATAGCCCCTGCCCAAATAGGAGGCAACTGATGCGGTTTTTTGGACTAAAGACATGCGACACGTGCAAGAAGGCGCTCAAAGCTCTGGACGGTCAGAGTTTTGATGCGTTTGACGTCCGTGCTGATGGGGTGAATCCAACGGATTTGGCCGCGGCCCATGGGCAACTAGGCGCGGCGTTGATGAACACCCGTTCAACGACATGGCGTGGACTGGATGAGGCCGCACGTGATCGAGACCCCTTGGAATTGTTGGCAGAACACCCGACATTGATTAAGAGACCGCTGATCGAACGTGACGGGGTCTGGACAGTCGGCTGGACTGCCGATGTCCAAAAAACGGTTTTGGAGGGCTAAGTATGCGCGGTGCCGCAGGAAGTTTAGGATTGATCGCCGGTGTTATCGGCATTTTTATCGGAATGTTTTCCGTGGGCTATTCGACTTTGGTCGAACGGTTCGGCGAAGTGCCAGGCATGTTCGAGCAATGGGATAACTTGGGTCTTGTGACCGCTGTTTCCTTTATATCGCCGCTCTTTGCGATTGCGGGTGGGGCGATTGCGCGGACACGCGCGCTTTGGGCGGGGATACTGTTGATCCTGTCGGCATTGGGAATGTTCGTGGCGTTTGGTTTCAATTGGGCGACGATGTTCCCAATTGGCATGGCTGGTTTGGGCGGTGTTCTAGCGATTGCCGCGGGTCAGCCCGATGTCGAGGACGCACATTTTAATTCTCGGCGCGACGGCGACTAAGTCATAATCCGGAATTTTGGGAAACGCCCTGCCGACAAACCGTCGTGCAGGGCGTTTTTTGTTTAGGCTTTGTTTAGGCTTTGTTGCGGCCCAGAACAGCGTCGAGCGAGAATGGCCCAGCACCGCGGATCACCAATACGATCAGGGCAAAGACCCAGAATGCACGTTGGTCTAGGATCAAAGAGACTGCGTCGCCATCAAACCATGCGCCAGCACCCGCCCCATGGCCGATCACGTCTGTGAGCGATTGAACAATCACAAAAACGATCATGCCAGCGGCGGCGAGGCGTGTGAACAGGCCCAGAACGATCAGGACTGGCAACACAAATTCGGCGTAAGTTCCGAGCAGAACGATCAGAGTTTGAAGGCCGGACAGAGCGCTGGGGTCATAGCCGGACGCTTCCATCGCTTTTGGGAAAATTTGGGCATACGCGTTCAAGGACGGGCTAAAGAGGCCGTTGAGCTTGGTCAGCGCAGAGTTCCAAAAGTAGCGGAACAGAACGCCAGCAAAGATCAAACGGGCCAAAGTCGGCAAGATGATATGTGTCTTGCCCTGGACCCATGCAAAGAAGCGGTCGTGAAGTTGAATAAGGGCAGTCATGTTGGGCCTTTCAGGTCAGGTCAGTAATAACGTTTTGCGAGAGTAGCAGCCCCAAGGTCGGGGTGAGATCGAAATCATCGCCCGCTGCGGCTAGGGCTGCTTCGAGAGTATCGCCCAGCTTGAGGTGGGTGATGAAACGGGTTTGTTGTCCGGACAACGGGTGTAGCACAGGATCGAATTCAGGACGCACCACCAACACGGACTGCGGCAGTTGCGCACCGGCTGGGGCATTGGGCTGGGTCGCCTTGAGATAGATGTCAAAAAGCGGCCATTCAGACGGCACGATTTGAAGCGTGGGCGCGAGCGTAAATCGCGTGTTTCCTAGTTGATCGGGTGCGATCTGTTCCAGCTTTGTGGCATCAATCGGGACGCTGTCCGCGCCGTGATAGGTGGTGCGTTGCGCCAATTCTAGCGTTGCGACGTCTGGCAAATAGGGCAGGGTTGCTACTGGCGGGAAACCCGTGAGAAAGGCAGGCATGTCCGTACCATAAAACATCATCATTGGGCATGTCGGTGGATGCTGCCGCAAGAAAACACCTGACATTGCGCGAAAGAACTCGGCGCCGACCAAGGATCGAACTGCGGGAAATGCAGCTTCTAGGGCGTCGGATAAACTGACCGCGACGTTGTTGCGGTAGACGTCAAATCGCTTGCCCGCGGGAATACCATCAGGATTGACGAGACCTTCGGGGGTCTTGAGCTCGGGATTGAGGACTGCCGCGGTAAACTGTGTTTGCGAGACAGACATTACGCAGCAATTCGTGCCAGCGCTGTGTCTGCGCGTTTGGTCTCATCCCGCAGTACCGGCCATTCAGGGACGTCTGTGTCCCATTCAACTAGCAATGGACGTGGCCCTGACCGGTCGAGGGTATAGTCAAGCAGAGCCCAGACCGGATCAACGACTTCGGCACCGTGGCTGTCAATCAACAGGGGTGCGCCGTGCTCGTCTTCGTCTTCGTCATGCCCGCCAAGATGGATTTCGCCGACATGGTCGAGAGGAAAGGCATCAATATAACTGCGCGTATCTGTTTTGAGGTTTGTCGCACTGACAAACACGTTGTTCACATCAAGCAGCAGACCGCAGCCCGTGCGTTTGACCACAGCGGCTAGGAAATCAGTCTCGCTCATCGTGCTTTCGGCAAAGGCCAGATAGCTCGACGGGTTTTCTAGCAGCATTTGCCGACCGACGACCTCTTGGACCTGATCAATGTGGTTTGCGACACGGGTCAGCGTGGCCTCGGTATAGGGCAGCGGCAACAGATCGTTTAGAAAATGGGAGTCATGTGTCGACCATGCGAGGTGCTCGGAAAAGCTGGCTGGGTTCAACCAATCGCATAGGTGTTTTAGCCGTGCGAGGTGGTCTGCGTCCAAGTCGCCCTCGCCGCCGATACTAAGACCTACGCCGTGGACTGACATGGGGAATTGATGTGCAAGATGGGCAAGCTGCGCGAGCGGTCGCCCGCCACTGCCCATATAGTTTTCAGCATGGATCTCGAGCCATCCGACGGGGCCGGCATCGGCGAGAATGTCGCTGAAATGTTGGGGCTTATATCCGACACCGGGGCGGGGCGGCAGAGCGTCAAAGTTATGCGCGGCGTCCAGCATGATTGTGTCCTTCGGGTCGTTGGGGTGCGCCCCGCCCATCAAGGCAGGGCGCGAATAGCTTATGCTGGCAGGTCACGGTCCATAGCTTCGAGCGAGCCCATACGTGCCGAGCCGTCTGCCATTGCAGGTACGTCTACGTCTTCACATGTGCCAGCTGGAACGAGTGTCCATGCGTTGCCCTGATAGTCAACAGTGGATGTGCCTGCACAGGATGTACCTGGGCCAGCTGCACAGCCGTTTTCGCCAGCGAGGGAAATGCCGAAGCACTTTTCATTCGACTGAGCCTGAACGCCAGTAGTGGATGCAACAGCGGCAGCTACAGCGCCAGCAACGGAAAGCAGTTTTACAGTGTTGGACATGAGTATGTTCCTTACTTAGGTCATGTGATTGTTACGTCCGCCATCAGCGGGGACAACCAAACCCTAAACCAAAACGATTCAATGAGACCATTCACAGGCCCGTGCATCACGGGTGCGTTATAGCACGTCAGGGAATCTGAGTGCAAAAACCATAGATTTGGGGCAGTTATTTCAGTCAGTGACACAAAAACCAACAAACCCGCACCTATTCAGGCGCGGGTTTGAAACATTCTGCGACTGCACAATTCGCGATGTTACAAAAGGTCGGGGGGCGTTGCCTCGATCGCCAGTTGTGGCGCGACCTCATCAAACGCGATGACCTTGGACTGCTTTTCGCCCAGACGCCGTACGCTCACTGTCCGCTCGTCGACTTCGCGTTGACCGATCGCCAGAATGACTGGCACTTTGGCAAGCGAATGTTCGCGAACTTTGTAGTTGATCTTTTCGTTGCGCGTGTCGGCTTCGGCACGCACACCTTTGGATCGCAGTGTTTCCACAATCTCGGCTGCAAAGTCATCAGCGTCCGAAACGATCGTTGTCACGACAACCTGACGTGGCGCGAGCCAGAATGGCAGCTTGCCGGCGTGCTCTTCGATTAGAATGCCGATGAACCGCTCGAACGACCCAAGTGTTGCACGGTGCAACATAACGGGACGGTGCTTGCCACCATCGGTCCCGATATAGGTCGCATCCAAACGTTCAGGCAGAACAAAGTCCACTTGGTGTGTGCCGCACTGCCAGTCGCGTCCAATCGCATCGGTCAGAACAAACTCAAGCTTGGGGCCGTAGAACGCGCCTTCGCCTGGATTCATTTCCGGTTCAATGCCTGCATTGCGGGTCGCGGTGAGCAACGCTTGCTCGGCTTTGTCCCAGACTTCGTCTGATCCAGCGCGCGTGTCTGGGCGATCAGAGTATTTTACGCGGAATTTCTCGAACCCGAGGTCTTTGTAGATTGTGGACAGAAACTCGATATAGACGGCGGTTTCTTCCTGGACCTGATCTTCGCGGCAGAAGATGTGACCATCGTCTTGTGTAAATCCACGCACCCGCATGATCCCGTGCAACGCGCCAGACGGCTCGTACCGGTTGCATGATCCGAACTCGGCCATGCGCAGGGGCAGGTCGCGGTAGGATTTCAGACCTTGATTGAAAATCTGCACGTGGCAGGGGCAGTTCATCGGCTTGAGCGCGTTGACGGCCTTTTCACGGGCATGCTCTTCGTCAACTTCAACGATGAACATGTTCTCTTGGTACTTTTCCCAGTGACCCGACGCTTCCCATAGTTTGCGGTCGACAACTTGGGGGGTGTTTACCTCGACATAACCACCTGCGCGCTGCTTGCGGCGCATGTAGTCTTGCAGTTCGGTGTAGACGGTCCAGCCGTTTGGGTGCCAAAACACCTGACCGGGGGCTTCTTCTTGCATATGGAACAGGTCCATTTCGCGGCCCAGCTTGCGGTGGTCGCGTTTGGCTGCCTCTTCCAACATATGAAGGTGCTTTTTCAGACCTTCTTTGTTGGTGAACGCCACGCCGTAAATACGTTGCAGCATCGCGCGGTCGCTGTCGCCGCGCCAATAGGCACCTGCGACGGACATCAACTTGAACGCATCGGCGGGGACTTGGCCCGTGTTTTGCAAATGCGGACCGCGGCACAAATCCTGCCAATCGCCGTGCCAGTACATGCGCAGTGGTTCATCCCCGGGGATCGCGTCGATCAGCTCGACTTTATATGGCTCACCTGCGTCCTCGTAGTGCTTGACCGCACGCGCGCGATCCCAGACTTCTGTCCGAACCTCATCGCGCAAGTTGATGATCTCTTTCATCTTCTTTTCGATCAACCCAAGGTCTTCTGGGGTGAACGGCTCGGCGCGGTCAAAGTCATAGTACCAGCCATCTTTGATCACTGGGCCGATGGTGACTTGGACATCTGGCCAAATCTCTTGGACGGCACGCGCCATGATGTGCGCCAGATCGTGGCGGACAAGCTCGTTTGCCGGACCTTCGTCCTTCATGGTGTTGATAGCGATATTTGCATCAGTGGTAATCGGCCACTGCATATCCCAATGGGCGCCATCGACATGGGCCGAGATCGCCTTTTTGCGCAGGCTATTGGAAATATCGGCGGCAACGTCAGCGGGAGTTACACCTGCATCGTATTGGCGGACACTATTATCGGGAAAGGTAAGGGAGATTTGGGCCATCATGGGCTCCTCGTCGGTTTGGCGTCTACAAAACGCCCGGTTGCGGGTGATGTTCGGAAGCGGTTTTGGCGGCTGGGACGGCATGTGTCAAGCGTGAGACACCACTAAGACATCAACCATTTGGTGGTTTGATCATTTTGAAGAGGGGTGCCGCTTTGGGCCAGTTGGTTTTGGTTGTTTTTTGGGCATTGTCGCTTTTAGGTGCAACAAGCCCATTCAGTATCGACGAGGATGAACCATGACCCAGTTTTTTGATGGCCCGAACGGGCGCATCGCCTATCACCATTCAGCGGGGGCAAAACCGACTGTGGTGTTCTTGTGCGGTTTCAAGTCGGATATGGAAGGCAGCAAGGCCACGCATCTCGAGGCTCAGGCCCAAGCAGCTGGTCGGGGTTTCTTGCGGTTCGACTATACGGGGCACGGCGTCAGCGACGGTGCCTTTGTCGATGGAACAATTGGTCAGTGGGCCGAGGATGCAAAGGCCGTCATTCAGAACGTCACGACCGGGCCGCTGATTTTGGTTGGGTCCAGCATGGGAGGCTGGATATCCCTGCTGCTGACCCGTGCATTGGGCGATCGGGTCCACGGCTTGGTCACAATCGCCGCGGCGCCGGATTTTACCGAAGATGGGTTCTGGGCCGAGTTCAGCGATGAGATGCGCAACACGGTGATGACTGATGGTCAGATCGCGATCCCATCAGATTATGGCGAACCCTATATCATCACCCGAAAACTGATCGAGCAAGGGCGCGAGAGCTTTGTCATGCGCAGCCCATTGGAGTTGCCAATGCCGGTGCGGTTTTTGCAAGGAACAGCTGATACAAGTGTATCGACGCAAACTGCACTGAACCTATTAGAGCATGCGCAAGGCCCAGATATGCGGCTGACTTTGGTCGATGGCAAAGATCATTCGTTCAGCGATGACACCTGCTTGGGCATTATAGATGCCACAATTTCCGAGGTTATCGGGGGTTAGGGCAAACAATCGCAGATCCCGCATTGAACTGACGCAGGGTTTCGTTTGGTATGGGGACAGGTTTTTCTACTGTCGCCACATGATCTTGGGAGGGACAACAACATGGCATTGAGCATTGCACAAAAGGCGGGCTGGGGACTGGCCGATATGGGCGTGAACGTCTTTGTCGTGGCCAAACAGCTCTTGGTGCTGGCGTTTCTAACCCAATACCTCGGCGTTCCGATCGCGTTGGCAGGGATCATGACGACCGGTGTCTTGCTGTTCGATATCTTTACGGACCCAATGATCGGATATCTCAGCGACAAGACGAACACGCGGTGGGGCCGGCGCGCACCTTGGATGATGGCAGGGGCGGTGGTTCTCGCGCTTGCGTTGGTCGCGCTGTTCTCGGTTCCTCAAAGGTTAGAGACATCGGGCAATCTAGCGTGGGTCTGTGGATTTTTCGTCGTGGCAACGATCGGCTTTACGATGATTGCCATCCCTTACGGTGCGCAAGCTGGTGAAATGACCCAAGATCCGCGCGAAAGATCCGCCATGACAGGTTGGCGCATGGGATTTGCGAGCGTCGGCATTTTGGTTGGTGGGGCTTTAATCCCCGCTTTTGCTGCTGCGATGGGCCACGCCTCTGCAATGGTCATCTTTGCGCCGGTGATTGTCATAGCAGTGTGGTTGTCCGTCTTTTTGACGCGCAAGGCGCCACGAATTTTGACGCCCTCGACAGAGCACTTCATGGGCATGGTGCGTTTGGTTCTGTCGAACAGGCCGTTTGTCATTCTGGTCGCATTGTATGGGTTTATGACCCTTGGCATCGCGATCTTGACGGCCTCGGTTCCATTTGCCGCGCTGTATCTCATCAATGATCCAGGAAATTCGCCGTTGTCGCAGTCGGCCACGGGCCTTCCTATGGAGAGCTTGATGTTTGCCGCATTCGTAGTGGGATCAATCCTATCGCAAGCGATCTGGGTTTTCTTGTCTGGGCGTTTGGGCAAAGTCGCGGCCCTTTGCTTGGGTTTAATGCTATATGTTTTGGTGCTGATCGGCGTCTTCTTGGCATTGCCGTCAGGAAACCTCGGCCTCGTCTTTCTCGTGTTCTTATGTGTGGGACTAGCGAATGGGGCCTACCAACAGATCCCTTGGGCGATCTACCCAGACCTGATGGATGTCACGCGCCGCCAAAGCGGTGAGGCCATCGAGGGCGCGTTTTCGGCTATTTGGTTGTTCGGGCAGAAGGTCGCTAACGCGTTTGGGCCGCTTGTCTTGTCGCTGATCCTTGGGTTTGCGGGATGGCATGAGGCGCGGGGCGAAAAGGTCGCGCAGAGTGCGGATGCTCTGGCCACATTGCAGGCCGCCGCCACGCTAGCGCCTGCTGTCATTCTGGCAGTGTCGGTGCTGTTCATCCTGAAAATCTACAAACCTGCGGTACATCATGCAGCCACCCAGTGATCCAACAGCCATCGACGCATATTTGGAAATGCGGGAACGTGGTGTGCCCGCGTTGCGGCATGATTGCGAAAAGCGTGTGTTGTGGGCCAATGAAGATCGATCAAAGACCCCAGTTTCTGTCGTTTTCGTGCATGGATTTTCGGCCAGTTCAGAAGAATTGAGGCCGCTGCCAGATTTGATCGCGAATGCGCTGGCCGCGAACCTGCATTTTACGCGCCTTGCCGGACATGGTCAGGATAGTGCTGCGATGGGGCGTGCCACAGCAGATGAATGGCTGCGTGACACCATTGAGGCCATTGATGTCGGGCGTGCGATTGGGAACGAGGTGATTGTTATCTCGTGCTCGACCGGTGGGACGATGGTCACCCAAGCGTTGGCCCCAAATGCCCAACGGATCAAAGCGTCTGTCTTTATTTCTCCGAACTACCGGCTTGCCCACCCAGTTATCAACACCTTGATCAACGCGCCGCTGACGCGTCAGTGGGCACCTGTCCTGTTGGGCAAAAACCGGACATTTCAGGGGCATTCTGAAATGCATGAAAAGTTCTGGACGACGAGCTATCCAACAGTTGCCGTTTTCACAATGGCGGACGCGATGCGAGCCTGCAGGGCAATCCGCGTCGATCAGATCAAGACGCCCGCGTTCTTTGGGTATTGCGAGGCAGACACGGTAGTCAGCGCTAAAATGACGCAAAAAATTGCGTTACGTTGGGGCGGATCTGCAATTGAGCATAAACTGGTTATGGGCCCTGATGATGATGCAATGGGGCATCTCGTGGCAGGCGATGTGTTCAGCCCATCGCAAACCAAACCGCTATCTGAAGCAATCCTAAGATTTATCGGTCAGCTTTGATTTTTGCATACGTATGCAATTTTGTGTTGATGTTTGAAAATCACCACGGCAAAGTACCTGTCGTATCGTGCGGATTCTCGCATCAAGGCAGGGGGATTTAACAATGGCAGAATATCTCAAGACGTCCAAAGCGGCGGCCGAGCGTGCCCAAGACGACGCCAAGGTCCGCGCGTCGGTCGAGGCCATATTGGCGGATATCGAAACACGCGGCGATGTGGCAGTGCGCGAATTGTCTGAAAAGTTTGACAGTTATTCACCCGAGAGCTTTCGGTTGAGCCAAGCTGATATTGACGCGCTGAT
This sequence comes from Thalassobium sp. R2A62, assembly GCF_000161835.1. Classification (GTDB taxonomy): domain Bacteria; phylum Pseudomonadota; class Alphaproteobacteria; order Rhodobacterales; family Rhodobacteraceae; genus Thalassobium. The sequence continues at coordinate 1,278,677 of NZ_GG697169.2, read as the reverse complement.
CGCTCAGCTGTCACCGCGCGAGCTGGCTGATATTGAATTCGCTCAAGAACAGGTGCGTAATTTTGCCCAAGCGCAGCGGGATTCGATGCTGGATATCGAAGTCGAAACCTTGCCCGGTGTGATCCTGGGACACAAAAATATCCCCGTGCAATCGGTCGGCTGCTATGTGCCGGGTGGTAAATTCCCGATGGTTGCGTCTGCCCATATGTCTGTGGCGACCGCCAGTGTTGCAGGGGTTCCGCGTATCGTTGCGTGCACACCGCCGTTCAATGGAAAACCGAACCCTGCGGTGATTGCGGCTATGCATCTGGGTGGTGCCCACGAGATCTACGTCATGGGCGGCATCCAAGCTGTCGGTGCAATGGCAATTGGCACCGAAACTGTTGATCCAGTTCACATGATCGTTGGCCCTGGCAATGCCTATGTGGCCGAGGCAAAGCGGCAGCTTTTTGGGCGTGTTGGTATCGACCTCTTCGCAGGTCCGACGGAAACCATGGTTATCGCCGACGATACGGTGGATGGCGAGATTTGCGCGACAGATCTCTTGGGACAGGCAGAACATGGCTATAATAGTCCCTGTGTCTTGGTCACACATTCGCGCAAACTGGCCGAGGATACATTGGCCGAGATTGACCGCATTCTAATGATTTTGCCGACTGCTGACACGGCGTCTGTGTCTTGGGACGAATACGGGGAGGTGATCCTTTGTGCTGACCACGATGAAATGCTCGCGGTTGCCGACGATATCGCGTCCGAGCATGTCCAAGTCATGACGGACCGCGATGATTGGTACCTCGACAACATGACGTGCTACGGCGCCTTGTTCCTCGGGGCGCGAACCAATGTCGCGAATGGCGACAAGGTGATTGGCACCAACCATACATTGCCCACCAAAAAGGCGGGTCGCTATACGGGCGGTCTATGGGTTGGAAAGTTCCTCAAGACCCACAGCTATCAAAAAGTTCTAACCGACGAGGCGGCCACAATGATCGGTGAATACGGCAGCCGTTTGTGTATGCTCGAAGGGTTCGTCGGACATGCAGAGCAATGTAATGTTAGGGTGCGCCGCTACGGCGGGATCAATGTCCCGTATGGCGAGGGGGCCAAACACCGCGAGGCCGCCGAGTGAAGCAACGCATTGCGTCACTCGTAACGGCCTTTGACGGCGGGCTGGATGCTGTCCGTACCGCGATGTCTGATCTCATGGCACCAGGCGCTGTTGTTCATCTGGCTCACCCCTTTGAAACACTGGTTGGCCCACAGGGCTTGGTCGATGAAGCCTTTGCGCCGCTTTTTGCTGCGATCCCTGATCTAGAGCGTCGGGATATGATACTGATGCAAGGCACCACACCGAAAGGCGCGGATTGGGTCGGGGTGTGCGGGCATTATGCGGGGCGATTTGACGGGCCATTCTTGGGTATACCCGGCACCGGCCGCATGGTCGCGATGCGGTATCATGAATTCTACCGGTTCGAAGGTGGTCGCTGTGTCGAAGTTCAGGCGCTGTGGGATCTGCCAGAGTTGATGATGCAAGCTGGCGTTTGGCCGCTCGCCCCTGCGTTGGGCCGCAGTTGGCAGGCGCTGTCCCCAATCACCCAAGACGGGCTAGCAATCAGTGGTGACGGCACGGCTGCGATGGATGTGGTGATCGAAATGCTCACCCATCTTAGGTACAACAACGACGGGGTCGACGCGATGCGACTGAATGCGTTTTGGCATCCTCACTGTAGCTGGTATGGCCCTGCCGGTATCGGTACCGCGCGTGGGATCCATGGGTTTCGCAAGCATCATCAAATTCCGTTTTTGGACGCAATGCCCGACCGCGTGGGCGACCCGCATGGCGGGCATGCTTTTGCTCAGGGTGACTATGTTGGCTTTACCGCTTGGCCGGGAATGCACATGACGCTGACAGGCGGGGGGTGGCTTGGCATGCCAACGGATGGCCAACGCATCACGATGCGCAGCCTAGATTTTTGGCGGGTTCAGGACGGCATGATCCGTGAGAATTGGGTTCTTGTAGATCTGCTGGATGTCTACAATCAGCTGGGTGTCGATGTGCTCGCGCGGATGCGGGAGCTACAATAATGCGACGCCCACAAAGCATGTGGAGCCTCGAGACTTTGGGCCGCGTGCGACTGAGTAAGTATTTTTTTTATGCGCGAATTTCTCTACTCAGAGATTGCCAATATTCATCAGCTGCAAAATATTCCTGACAATCCGGATTTGGCGATCGAAACCGGATCGGTGTTTTGCCAAGAGCTCTTGGACCCGCTCGAAGAAACCTTTGGTCGGGTGGCCGTGCGGTCTGGCTACCGGTCAGCGGCGCTCAACGCCTTTGGGAACGAGCATAGATTGAATTGTGCGCGCAATGATTATCCCGAGGAATGCCATATTTGGGATTACCACACCGGTGATGCGCGTGTGGCTGGGGCCAGTATCGTGATCCCGTGGTTTGCTGATCAATACGAGGCGGGTCGCGATTGGCGTGATCTCGCGTGGTGGATCCACGACCATTTGCCGTATTCCGAGCTGTGGTTTTTCCCAAAACTCGCCGCGTTCAATATTGCATGGCGCCCCGCGCCGCGCCGTAGCATTTCTAGCTACATAGCGCCGCTTGGTCGGTTGTTGCGGGCTGGTGATGCGGCGTCTGAACCGCTTGCCAGCCGTCAGCGGCGGTACGAAGATTTCCTTGTCTTCAAAGGGCTTGCCAGCGCTGCATCGCAGGCCTATTTTAATTTTTGAACACGTATGCAAAGGTGACAATCCTATGACCCTTCCACAAACACCATCGTTCCGGTTGGACGGGCGCCGTGCATTTGTCCCCGGTGGGTCGCGCGGTATCGGTTTGGGGTGCGCTGTGGCATTGGCTGAGGCCGGTGCGCATGTGGTAATCGCTGCGCGTGGGGTTGATCAAACGTCCCAAGCCGCACAGGCGATAAATGACTCGGGCTTTTCCGCTGAGGCCGCCGTTCTCGATGTCTCGGATATCTCTGCGATCCAGTCGTTCTACGAAGGCCAAGAGCCATTTGATATTTTGTGCAACTCAGCTGGTGTCGCACGCCATACGCATACGCTTGATACCACCCCAGAAGATTTTGACGCGGTGTCTAACCTGAACTTTCGGTCGGCGTATTTTCTGGCGCAAATCGCGGCCAAGGGCATGGTTGGAAAGGGCGGCTCGATCATTCAGATCAGCAGTCAGATGGGCCATGTCGGTGGTCAGGAACGGGCGGTCTATTGCGGCACCAAACATGCGATCGAGGGTATCACCAAAGGAATGGCGATCGACCTTGGGCCGCACAACATCCGGTTTAACTCGATCTGTCCTACATTCGTAAAAACGCCGTTGACGGCTCCAACCTTTGCCGATCCGGACAAGGTGGCGTGGATCAAGTCCAAGATTAAACTCGACCGGATTGGCGAGGTCGAAGACATCATGGGTGCAGTGCTCTTTTTGGCCAGCGACGCCTCTGCGTTGATTACTGGCACGTCTATCCTGATCGATGGGGGCTGGACCGCTGGCTAAACCCGTCGAAAATAAGGTGACGTCCCTAGAGGTCGCAGCCAGAGCGGGCGTGAGCCAATCTGCTGTCAGCCGCGTGTTTTCGGGGGCTTCGGCCAGCGCCGAAACCCGCGCAAAGGTGCGCGCGGCTGCAGATGCGTTGGGCTACCGCCCCAACGTCATTGCGCGGTCGTTGATCACAGGCCGGAGCAAGATTATCGGACTGGTCGTCGCGTATCTTGATAACCCCTTTTACCCAGATGCGATTGAACGGTTGTCCAACAGCCTGCAAGAGCGCGGCTACCACATCATGATGTTCATGATGCGGAACCAAGACGCGGAGGAAGTCGAGCGGGTGTTCGAAGCGTTGATGTCGCATGGCGTCGACGGGATTGTCGCGGCGAGCTTGGGGATGTCAGATGTCCTGACCAAGCGCTGCGCGGATGCTGGTGTTCCCGTGGTGTTGTTTAATCGTGGCCAAGAGGGCCAAGGGCTTGGACAAGTTGTATCAACCAACCGTGCAGGTGGGGCATTAGCCGCGCGTGCCTTTGTTGATGCAGGCCACCAACGGATTGGCATGATCACAGGGTGGATGGGGTCGAGCACGGGGCGGGACCGCCGCGATGGGTTTGTAAATCAGTTGCTTGAAATGGGTGCTGCATTGGCTGCCGAACGAGACGGCCTCTACGAACGAGAAGCAGCGGCGAATGCCGCGCAGTCCATGGTCGAAGAGCACCACGTCGATGCGATTTTTGTTGGGAATGATCACATGGCAATGGCCGCAATGGATATGTTGCGCGGCCAAATGGGCCTGAGCGTGCCCAATGACGTTGCCATTATCGGGTTTGATGATGTGCCGATGGCGGCCTGGCCTTCGTATGATTTGACGACCCTCCGCCAACCCGTAAACCGAATGGTCGCAGCCGTTGTCAAACAGCTGTTGGCGAGAATTGAAGATACAGACAGCGCCGGACAGCGTGTCGAAATTAATGTTGAATTGAAACGACGCAGTTCAACGCGAGCCGTTCAAGGAGAATTCTAAATGCGTGGCTTTGACAATAAATTCAAAGATTTCCCAGACTACATTATTGGGATCACCAAAGAGATTTGGGAGGATCGGGGTTTGGGCGAGCGGATGGAGCAGTACTATGCCCAAGACGTCATTGTGCGCACGCCGATCACGGGCGTTGGTATCGGTGAAAAGCCGATGACCGCAGCTACGATGGCAACGTTGGTAGAGTTTCCTGACCGGACGTTGTTGGGCGAAGATGTGATTTGGAGCGGGACGCCAGAAGATGGCATGCTGTCGTCCCATCGTATTTTGTCAACTGCCACCCATCTCGGTGACGGATTTTTCGGCGAAGCATCAGGCCGTCAGATCGCGACCTATGCGATGGCTGATTGTTATGCCAAGGACAACCAGATTAGCGATGAATGGTTGGTGCGTGACAACGGTGCGATCGTGCGCGGGTTGGGGTTGGATCCCAAGGCATGGGCGCGAGAAAAGATCATGGCTGGCAAAGCCACGCCGTTTACCCCTGCGATTGACATCGACGGCCCGTACATGGGGCGCGGAAATGACAACGAATGGGGCGCAACATTTAGCAGCCATTTGAGCCGCATTATGCAGGCAGAGTTTTCGGTTATTCCGTCGAAATGGGATCGCGCCGCAGCGTTGTGTTATGCGGGTGGCATTCGGGGAGTCGGGCACAATGACGCCGATAGCTTTTGGCTAGGGCTGCGGTCGTCGTTTCCATCGGCGACCTTCAAGATCAATCACCAAATCGGCAGGGAAGATCCAATGATGCCGCCCCGAGCGGCAGTGCGTTGGTCGCTGGACGGAACGCATGACGGCTGGGGGACCTACGGTGCGCCAACAGGCGCGCCTGTGCACATCATGGGGATCAGCCATGCCGAGTTTGGCCCTTGGGGGCTGCGCCGCGAATATACAATTTTAGACGAGACAGCGATCTGGATGCAGATCGCGCAACACGAAGGGTAGAGACATCATGCAAGAGCGGATTGTCAGATATGGCGACCTGAGGCCGTGCAAAACCGCATTTATCGATGCGCACACACCGGGGTCCGATCAAAAAGAGAACTTTACGATCATTGGCGGTGGCGTCTCAGAGAGTGCCGATCAACACGTGCATATCTCGGATCAGATCGGGTTTAATATCGGTGCCGCTGGTCAGCCGCCCAAGTGTCGGAACTCTCTGCATTCCCACCGCACCGCCGAGGTCTTCTTTGTCTTGTCGGGCCGCTGGAGGTTTTTCTGGGGGCGCAATGGTGATGCGGGCGAAGTGACATTGGAAAAGGGGGACATCTTTAACATCCCAACCGGCATTTTCCGTGGATTTGAAAACATCGGTACTGATTACGGAATGATCATGGCGATCCTTGGTGGCGATGATGCCGGTGGCGGCGTGATTTGGGCCCCTCAAGTGATCGAAGACGCCAAGGATCATGGTCTTGTTCTTGGTGAAAACGGCAAACTTTACGACAGAAAAAAAGGTGTGAACCTGCCCGAGGATGTGGCCTCGATGCCGATTCTGACTCAAGCCGAATTGGATGGCTATCCTGAGCCGACAACGTTGGATATCGTGCCGCACTATGTCGCCCGCTATCTCGATATGATGGCGCTGAGCGACAAGCAGCCCGCACAGGTCATTGGGGAGAACGCGATGCTACGAGACAAGCCGGGTTTCGAAGTTGAATTCTTGAGCCGCTCGTCGATTTCGGACGCGCCCTATGATGCGAACCAGCACGAGGTGTTGATGGGAATGACGGGTCACTGGCGTGTGACGTGGGATGGGGGCGAAACTGTCCTTGCCCCGGGTGACACGATGGCAGTGCCGCCCAACATGCCGCGCAGCGTAACACCCGCGATGACGGGCGATGCGGCGCTATACCGAATTCGTGCAACAGATGATGCTGCCGGATCGACATGGACAGAATGAACAAGGAAAATCGAAAATGGTAAAAGTCACTCATGTCGGCAGCCTGCCGCGCACACAAAAAGTCGTTGATTTCATCTTTGCTCGTGAAAATGGTCAGGACTACGATCAATCTGAATTTGATGCAGTTATGGCCGAGGCGTGTTCTGAAACTGTCCGCCGTCAGGTTGAGGCAGGCGTTGATGTTGTCAGCGACGGCGAGACGTCGAAAATCAGCTACGCCACCTATGTCAAAGATCGCTACACGGGCTTCGATGGCGACAGTCCTCGCAATGCTCCTGCTGATTTGACACTGTTCCCGACGTTTCTCGAACGTTTGGCCGATGACGGCGGGACCCCGACCTATGCGCGCCCTGTGTGTGTGGGCGAAGTGAAATCCAAAGGGCAGGGCGAACTAGAAAAAGACATCGCGAACCTCAAAGCAGGCATGGCCGAACATGGGGCGTCCGAAGGTTTCATGAACGCGGCCTCACCTGGGGTGATCTCGCTGTTCTTGCAAAACGACTTTTACAACACGAGAGAAGAATACTTGGGCGCTTTGGCGGATGCGATGCGGGAAGAATACCGCACGATCGTAGACAGCGGCCTAATGTTGCAATTGGATTGCCCAGACCTCGCATTGTCGCGGCACATGCTGTTCCAAGACCTGACGGACGAAGAGTTTCTCAAGATTGCTCAGGGCCATGTCGAGGCGATGAACTATGCACTGGATGGGGTCGATCCAGACCGCGTGCGCGTGCATATTTGTTGGGGCAACTACGAGGGGCCGCACGTTTGTGACATCGATATGGACAAAGTGTTCAGCACCTTGATGGGCGTCGGTGCAAGCCAGATCCTGTTTGAGACATCAAACCCGCGCCACGCCCACGAATGGGCCGTGTTCCGCGACCGAAAATCCGAAATCCCCGACAACAAAGTTCTGGTTCCCGGTGTCGTCGACACCACCACGAACTTTGTCGAACATCCCGATTTGGTGACGCAGCGCGTGCAGCGATTTGTCGATATTGTTGGGGCGGACCGTGTGATTGCCGGGTCAGATTGTGGTTTCGGGACCTTTGCAGGGTACGGTGCCGTTGATCCAGAAATTGCTTACGCAAAACTCTCAGCACTGAGTGCAGGAGCAAAAGCGGTCGGACAGGCGTTTTAGCGGTTTTACGAACGGCAAAATTTGCTAAGTGTTGGCTATGACTGAACCGATCCTCTTTTTACCCGGCATGATGTGTGACGCACGGCTGTTTCAGCCGCAGATCAATGCATTGTCTTTGGACATGCCGGTTATGGTTGCGCCGATCACACGGGGTGAGCGTATCGAAGAGATCGCGTCGGATGTCTTGTCTGCCGCGCCAGCCAAATTTGCGTTGGCCGGTCTCAGCATGGGCGGCATCGTCGCGATGGAGGTTTTGCGCCGCGCGCCAGACCGCGTGACCCGTGTCGCACTGATGGATACCAACCCGCTGGCAGAAACCCCGCAGTATGCTGCCGCGCGCGAGCCACAGATTATCGCCGCGCAGACAGGTCGGCTGACGGATGTGATGCGTGACGAGATGAAGCCGAACTATTTGGCGCCTGGTCCACACCGCGCCGAGGTTCTACGCCAAGTAATGGAAATGGCGCAGGATTTGGGCCCCGAGGTTTTTGTTCGGCAAAGCCGCGCGTTGCAGCGGCGTAGAGATCAGCAAAGCACCTTGCGTAAAATCAAGATGCCCGCGCTCGTTCTGTGCGGCGAACATGATGCGCTGTGCCCGGTCAAGCGCCATACGTTTATGGCTGAGTTGATCCCCTATGCACGTCTTGAGGTGATTGCAGATGCAGGTCATCTGCCAACGCTTGAGCAGCCGGAACAGGTCATTGCGTCGATCCGTCGTTGGATGTCGCAGCCTTTGGTGCTGCAGTAACGACGTCAGGCAGCGGTGTTTGAATTTGCTGGCATCGGTGAGGCACTGTTCGCATCAATGAATTCCAGAACCAATGGGCGGATATTGTTCCGCCAGCTGCCGCCAGCAAAAATGCCGTAGTGACCCGCGCCGGGTTCGACATGAGATGCCTTTTTGCTGTCGGGCAGGCCGGTCAACAAGTCGAGCGCTGCAACACATTGGCCAGGGGCCGAGATGTCGTCTTTTTCACCTTCGACGGTTTTGACCGCAACGGTCGTGATCTTGCCAATGTCGACCATGCGGCCTGCAACGGTGAATTCGTTCTTTGCGATTTCGCCAGCTTTGAACACGCGTTCAACTGTCGACAGGTAAAACTCGGCGGTCATGTCCATCACGGCAAGGTATTCATCATAGAACTTGTTGTGCTTGTCGTGCTCGGATGCTTCGCCTTTGGCAACGCGCGAGATTTGATCGGTGAACGCTTTGGTATGCGTTTCGCCATTCATCGACACGAACGAGGCGAGCTGTAGCAAACCGGGATAGACCTTGCGACCGACGCCGGGGTATTTGAAACCGACCCGCTGGATCATCGTTTCCTCGAGCTGCCCCATTGTGACGCGGTTGCCAAAGTCCGTGACGTCGGTCGGTGTCGCATCCGGATCAATTGGGCCACCGATCAGGGTCAACGACCGTGGTTGTGCGTCTGGGTAGTCCTCGGCCAGCAACGCAGTCGCCACAAGAGTGAGCGGGGCAGGCTGGCACACAGCGATCACGTGCAGGTCGGCTCCCAACTCTTTCATGAAATCGACGAGGTAAAGCGTGTAGTCCTCAACATCAAATTTGCCGGCGCTGACAGGAATGTCGCGCGCGTTATGCCAATCGGTGATGAACACTTCGCAATCGGGCAAGAGGCTGATCACAGTCGAGCGCAGCAATGTTGCATAGTGACCGGACATCGGTGCCACCAGCAAAACACGGCGCGCCTTTTCCCGACGGCCCTCAACCTTGAAATGCAAAAGATCGCCGAACGGGCGGGCGACGACGACCTCGGCACGTGCCGTGCGGTCATTGCCATTTGGGCCGGTAAACGTTGGTAGGTTCCAATCGGGTTTCACGACCATACGCGCAAACGTACGTTCGGTGACTTCGCCCCATGCCTTCATCCATTCCGCAGCGGGATTAGGAAACAGGCTCATTGCGGGATAACTGCCCAATGCGTGAACAGATGCGCCTAACCATTGATTTGTATTTCGAATGGTTTCCATAAAGTCGTAGGTCAGCATATACTTCATGGGTGAACCTTTTACATGGTTGTTGCGATAGTGTCTTATGACACGACAGTAGTTTTCCTCTTCACACCTTGATAGGAAAAATGCTGCAACTGCACGGTAGGCGCTTGGAGTCGATATGACAACTAAAGAAACCGATGAAAATAACGCCGAAAGTCATGAAAACGAGCGGTTAGAGGCAAATATCGAAAAGATGGAGCAGCTGTCCAAACGTTTGGTCACCGTATTGAACCACAAACGTGAGGTGCCAGAGGCGCTCCAAGGGCCGAGCCAAGCGCTGTATATGAAGGCCGCGTCTGTGTATTTTGCGGAAATGATGGAGAACCCGACCAAGATGATTGAGCAGCAGGCGGGCTACTGGGGGCAAACGCTTAAGCATTACGTAGAGGCACAATATCAATTGGCGCAGGGCAAGCTAGAGGCGCCAGAAGATCCAACACCGTCGGACAGACGCTTTTCCAACCCCCTGTGGGAAACGCACCCCTATTTTAACTACGTCAAACAGCAATACATGATGAACAGCTGCGCGGTGCAGGAGGCTATGACTGGCATCGAAGGGCTAGAGCCAAGCGACAAGAAACGGCTCGATTTCTTTGGTCAGCAAATCCTCGATATGTTCAGCCCTACCAATTTTCTGGCGACCAATCCCGACGCGCTGAGCCGTGCGGTTGAAACCGAGGGGCAGAGCCTCGTTGATGGTCTCGAAAATCTGGTGTCCGATCTTGAAGCGAACCAAGGCGAGCTTCAGGTCACTCTTGCGGATAAGGATGCGTTTACGGTTGGTGAAAACCTCGCCACAACGCCCGGCAAGGTCGTGTTCCGCAACCGATTGTTCGAGCTTATTCAATACACGCCAACGACCGAGCAGGTGCACGAGACGCCGTTGGTCATCTTTCCACCTTGGATCAACAAGTTCTACATTTTGGACCTCAAAGCGCAGAATAGCTTTGTGAAATGGGTGGTTGAGCAGGGCTATACGTTGTTTGTCGTCTCGTGGGTGAACCCAGACACTAGTTATGCCGACGTGTCATTGGACGACTATGTGACCGACGGGTTCATGACCGCGATATCCGAGGTCAAAACGATCTGCGACGTCGATCAGGTCAACGTGATTGGCTACTGCATTGCTGGTACTACCTTGTCAATGACCCTGGCGTTGATGAAAAAGCGCGGCGACACATCCGTCAAATCCGCCACGTTCTTTACTACGATGACTGATTTTTCCGATCAGGGCGAAGTCGGCGTGTTTCTGGATGACGACTTTGTAGACGGTATCGAGCAAGAGGCATTGAGGACCGGTTTGCTCGATTCGTTCTTTATGCAGCGTACATTTTCATTCCTGCGCGCCAAGGATTTGATCTATGGCCCAGCGATCAAGAGTTACATGATGGGGCAGGCGCCCCCCGCATTTGATCTGCTGTATTGGAATGGGGACAGCACCAACCTGCCAGCGCGAATGGCCGTTCAGTACCTTCGCGGCCTTTGTCAGGGCAATCAGTTTGCCGATGGTGGGATCGAAATTTGCGGAGAAACCTTGCACCTGTCTGATGTGGATGTGCCTCTCTTTGCGATTGCTTGCGAGACGGATCATATCGCGGCTTGGACGTCCAGCTATCGTGGCGTGCAGCAGATGGGATCGAACAACAAGACCTTTGTTATGTCGGAGTCGGGCCATATCGCAGGGATTGTAAACCCACCGTCAAAAAAGAAATATGGGCACTACACCAATACTGATCTGAATGCAGACAGCACTGACTGGCAAAATGCTGCGATGCGGCATGATGGGTCTTGGTGGCCCCGTTGGGAGGGATGGTTATCCCAGATTTCTGGTGCAAAACAGGCGGCTCGCGCGCCAAATGCCAGCAATGATCCTGCGTTAGGAGACGCGCCAGGGACCTATGTCCTCAAAGGTTCAACTAGTTAAATCACTGTAAATACGGTCTTTCCCAAGAATTTTGCTGCGGCGCGGCAGAAATATCTTGAAATGCTGCACTGCAATATGCATATAGTTTGCAGACGCAGAAACGTGAGCCAAGCCGAACACCAGACCGACGGATCTCACATAGCACCGAGAGAGATTGACCAATGGCTAAAACACAAGATTTCACCGCTGTATTCAAAGACGTAATGGGTTCATTCCCAGTGGACACAAAAGCAATGGAAGACGCTTTCAAAACTCAGGTTACCCTGAACGAGAAAATGTCTAGCGTTGCGCTGACAGCTGCTGGGAAATCCGCAGAGCTGTCCACAAAATGGACAAAAGAGACAATCGCAAAGATGGGCGATCTGACCAAAGCAAAAGCTGAGCCTGCTGACTACGCCAAGTCGGTCACTGACTTCGCTTCTGCATCCGCTGAATCCGCTGCCGAGCACATGGCTGCGTTCGCTGAAATCGCGAAAAAAGTTCAGATGGAAACTGTTGAGCTAATGCTCGCAGCAGGCAAAGACATCTCGGAAGAGGCAACTGCCGCTGTCAAGAAAGCAACTGACGACGTGACTGCTGCTGCGAAGAAAGCAACAGTTAAGTAAATTTAGGATAGCGATCGCGTCCTCCCTCGCGATCTGTCCATTCAAGGGCGAGCCTTCCTCCCAAGGCTCGCCCTTTCTTTTTGTGCAAACGCGGCGTAGACTATTCTGCAACGCCGAAACAATCGGCAAGAATCCGATTTGGGAGAGATGGATTTGGCCGCCACTGATACACCTTTGTTGATCAAACGATATGCAAGCCGCCGTTTGTACAACACCGAAACCAGCGATTACGTAACGCTCGAAGATATTGCGGGTTTTATCCGTGAAGGGCGCGAGGTTCAGATCGTTGATCTCAAATCAGGCGACGATTTAACCCGCCAATACTTGCTTCAAATCATTGCAGAACATGAAAGCCGTGGCGAAAGCGTGCTGCCTGTTAGTGTGCTGAACGACCTCGTTCGTAGCTACACGACCCAAGCGACAAGCGTCGTGCCGCAGTTTTTGAAGATGAGTTTTGACATGCTGCGCGATGGTCAATCCAAAGCGATGGAGAGCATTGGCGACATTAACCCGATGGCGAAAATGCCTGGGTTCGATGCAATGCAGGCGCAGCAACAGGCGTTTATCAAGGCAATGACTGGCGGGATGATGGGGGCGGCTGCACCTGCAGCAGAAGCCAATAATTCCGAGGCCAAAGAGACAGATGATCTGACCGACATCAAAACCCAGCTTGCCGCGTTGCAAGAGCAGCTTTCGAAGCTGGGCAAGTAATCAACAAAACAGCGTCAGGACATCCCTATGATTAGGGATGTCCTGTTTTTGATCTAGGTGACGTCTGCAAAGACCTGTATCAGCGCCTTGTTCAATTTCTCAAACATCTCGTCCATTTGCGGTTCGGTCATGATAAATGCTGGGCACAACACGACGGCCTGCCCGAGAGGTCGGCAGATCAGTCCGTGATCCGTACATGTGTTTGCAATGCGTTCGCTGACCGACAGATCACTGGCAAAGGGAGTCTTGGTCGCTTTGTCGGCGACTGCTTCGACCGCACCCATCAGGCCTTTGCCACGTGCCTCGCCAATGTTGGGGTTCTCAGCGAGCCAATTCAATCCCGCTTCGAACTTTGGGGTCAGCGCGCGGACGTTGTCGATCAACCCCTCATTCATGATGACATCGATTGCTTTCAGGGCAATGGCAGAGCCGACTGGGTGGCCAGATGCGGTAAACCCGTGCGGGAATTCTTCGATCGCCTCTGATGCGGCCTGCAGCCGGTCCGTCAATTCAGGCCCCAAAATCACGGCACCCATCGGAAAATAGCCAGCCGTCAGGTTTTTCGATGAAATGATGGCGTCGGGTACAAAATCATAGGCCTCGCAACCCCATGTCTCGCCTGTGCGACCGAAACCGCAGATCACCTCGTCCGAGATCAACGGGATGCCATGTTTCTTCAGGATCGGTTGGATCGCTTGGAAATACCCTTCGGATGGTGGGATCACTCCGCCTGCGCCCATAACGGGTTCTGCAACAAAGGCGGCGATCGTATCGGCGCCTTCGGCGGCGATCATATCCTCAAGCTCTTGGGCCATGCGGGCTGTGAACTCGGTTTCGGTTTCGCCGTCGCGCCCTTCGCGCCAGTAGTGTGGGCAGGTGAGGTGCAAGAAGCCGTCCAACGGCAGTCCGAACACTGAATTGTATGGCTTGCCTGTCATTGAAGCGGAGACGGCTGTCACGCCGTGGTAGCCATTCTTGCGCGTGATGATCTTACGCCGTTGCGGCTTGCCCTCGGCACCGCCCAAGAACCAGAGCATTTTGACCAGTGTGTCATTCGCCTCGGAACCTGAGTTTGTGTAGAAGACTTTGCCGCTGTCATACGGAGAAACTTCGATCAGTTTTTCAGACAACATGACCGTCTGGTCCGACATCCGTCCAAAGAATGCATGGTATCCTGGGAAACGGTCGTATTGGGCCTTGGCGGCTTCGGCGAGGCCGGGGTGATCAAAACCGGCGACCATATTCCAGAGACCAGAGTTGGCATCCAGAAACTTTGTCCCATGCACGTCATAGACATAGGGCCCTTCGCCGTGGGTTAGGATCGTGGCACCGCGATCTTTGATCGTGGGCAGATCTGTAAAACCATAAAAGGAATGCGCATCCGCGCGGGCTTCCCAACTGTTGACTGCATCATCTGGCATCGGTCTCTCCCTACGGTGCTCTGACGTTTCCGCTAGTCTTGCACCCGTTGCAGTGCAGGTGCAATCACCGTAGCGTGCCCCAAGTCGATTTGAGGGATACAAGATGGCGGATACGCCCGGACGAATTACATTGTGGGGTATCGAAGTCTTTGTCGCTACGGCAGAAGAGGCGTCGATTTCGGCAGCGGCCCGTCGGGTCAGCGCATCACCTGCGACAGTGTCACAACAACTGACCAACCTTGAGGCGGCGATTGGAACAACCCTGCTGGATCGCAGTGCTCGCCCTGTGAAGCTAACCCCCGCAGGCGACATGTTCCTGCGCCGTGCCAATACAATCCTGAACGAGGCCGCACATGCGCGAGCAGAACTGGCAATGGCGGACTTTTCGCGCCTGACCCGATTTCGGTTGGGGATGATCGTAGACTTTGATGCGGACATCACGCCGCGATTGCTGGCCAGCATGGGCAACGAGCTAAAAGGGTGCCAGTTCCTACTCGAAACAGGGGCAAGTCACGATCTGTTCGACGCGCTAGATACCCGCGCGTTAGACGTCATCGTGGCCGCCGAAATTGGCACATCAGCGGAATGGATGGAGGTCCATCCGTTGCTCGAAGAGCCGTTTGTCGCGGCCGTCCCACGTGGCACCATTGACCCTGAAACCGCCGCCGAAGAATTGCAAAAATTGCCGTTCATTCAATACACGACCCGCCAGTTTATGGGCCGCCAGATTGCGGGCCATTTGGCGCGGCAAAACCTGTCGCTGACCCACAAGTTTGAATTGGACAGCTACCACGCGATTATGGCGATGGTCGCGGGCAGTGCTGGATGGACAATTATTACGCCGTTAGGATGGTTGCGGGCGCAACGGTTCCGGTCACAAGTCGATCTGATCCCGCTGCCATTTGATCCGCTGAGCCGCCGGATTTCTATGACAGCGCGCAAGGGGATATTGGCCGATATGCCGGAACGGACAGCCGCGCGTCTCAGGGGGCATATTCAAGAGATGATCGTTGACCCCGCATGCGCGAATATGCCGTGGTTGACCGATCAGCTGCGGGTGCTTTGATCGAGTTTAGACGCCCAAACGGTCACGCATCGCGTACCACGTCATCGCAAGGGTCAGCAGGGGGGCACGAAACGCGCCGGCACCTGGGAACACTGGCATTGGCAGATCGGATAGAATGTCAAAACGGTCGGATTGACCGATGATTGCCTCGGCCAGAACCTGACCACTGAACCCCGATAGGGCCACTCCGTGACCCGAGAAACCAGAGGCCGACAAAATGTTTGGGCCTGCTCGCATCACGCAAGGCATCCGGTTCATTGTGATCCCCAATGTGCCGCCCCATGCGTAGTCAATGGCGGCACCTTTGATCTGGGGGAACAAGCCCTCGAACCGTTCACGCAGTTTCGTCGTAATGTCTGTTGGAAAACCCAAGCCATAGCTTTCACGACCGCCATACAGTAGCCTGCCATCGTGGCTAAGGCGAAAGTAATTCACGACGAATTTGCTGTCTGCGACGGCGATGTCGCGTGACAGAACCTCGGCTGCACGGTCGCCCAATGGCTCGGTTGCCGCGATAAAGCTGTTGATGGGCATAACGCGCGCGTTCACCGGCTTGTTGATCCCGCTGAGATAACCGTTGCCGGCCAAAATGACATGATCGGCCATCACATGACCCTGACCTGTTTGAACCTTGGCCGGGGATCCTCGGGCGATGTGGTGCACTTCGGATTGATCAAAGAGCAGGGCACCCGCGGCTTCGGCTTCGCGTGCTAGGGCTACAGCATAGCGCAATGGGTGGATGTGGCCCGCGCCCATATCCAGCGTGCCACCTACGTAGCTCTTTGTACGAACGATGTCCTGGAATGCTGCCGCGTCCAGTGGGCTGATCTGGTCGTACCCGTAATGTTTGGCGAGGTATTCGGCGTCTGCGTGGCTTTCGCGGCAATCGGCAGCAGACCAATCGCCATGGGCAATCCCGTCACGGAAAAGGGCATCGCCGGCGAACGCGGCGCAGTTTTCGCGCACCAAATCTTTGGCTGCTTGGGACATCCCCCACAGCGCATGGGCAGCGTCGTGCCCTTGGTGCTTTTCAATCCATTGTTGCGATTGGTTAAAGCCACTTCCGACTTGGCCACCGTTTCGACCTGATGCGCCAAATCCGGCACGGTGGGCATCCAGCACGATCACACGCCGTCCTGCACGAGCGAGCGTCAGGGTGGCCATCAAACCGGTAAAGCCCGCGCCAACAACACAAACATCCGCGTGTTCAGCACCCTTTAGTGACGGGCGCAACGGTGGCGCATCGGTTGTGGCCGCGTACCAGCTGGGTGGAAATGCCCCCCTTGTGTCATTGCGGTGCAGCAGGCTCATACGTTGATCAACAAATGCTCGCGTTCCCAAGGCGAGATCACCTGCAGGAACTCTTCGTATTCGGCCCGTTTGACGATCGAATAAACGCGCCCAAAGTCTGGACCAAGAATTTCTTGGAGCGCACCGGCCTCATCAAACAGGTCCATCGCGCTGCGCAGATCATAGGGGATACGCGCTTCGCCATCATAGGCATCGCCCTTGAATTCGGCTTTGGGCGTTTCTTTGTTGAAAACCCCGAGCAATCCGCAAGCGAGGCTCGCCGCAATGCCCAAGTAGGGATTGCAATCCATACCCGCGAGACGGTTTTCAACACGGCGCGATACCGGATCAGAGATTGGAACGCGAATACCGGTCGTGCGATTGTCGCGCCCCCAGTCGAGGTTGATAGGTGCTGCGTGGTCTTTCACATAGCGGCGGTAACTGTTCACATAGGGCGCCATCACAGCAATCGCCGACGGCATGTGGTTTTGCAGGCCCGCAATAAAGTGCAAGAATGCGTCTGTCTCGGACCCATCTGCATTTGAAAAGATGTTCTGCCCGTTCGCGTCCAGGACCGAATGGTGGATGTGCATCGCGCTACCCGGTTCGTCCGCGATCGGCTTGGCCATAAACGTTGCATAGCAATTGTGTTTAAGAGCTGCCTCGCGGATCAGCCGCTTGAAATAGAACACCTCGTCGGCCAGTTTGACCGGATCGCCATGGCGCAAATTGATTTCCAACTGACCTGCGCCGCCCTCTTGGGTGATGCCATCGATTTCAAAACCCTGCGCTTCGGCAAAGTCGTAAATGTCGTCGATTACTGGCCCGAATTCGTCAACAGCTGACATGGAATAGGCCTGTCGCGCGGCGGCTGGTCGTCCCGAACGACCCATCATCGGCTCGATCGGCTGCAACGGGTCGATGTTCCGCGCCACAAGGAAGAATTCCATTTCGGGTGCGACGACAGGTATTAGCCCGTGCTTGGCATAGGCCTCGCACACACGTTTCAGAACATTGCGTGGTGCAAACGGTACCGGCGCACCTGCTTGGTCATAGGCGTCATGGATCACCTGAAGCGTCCAGTCACCCGTCCATGGCGCCGCTGTTGCGGTTTCCATGTCGGGTTTCAGGATCATGTCTGGCTCGACAAATCCTTCGGGTCCCGCCGCTTCGCCCCAACCGCCAGTGATCGTTTGGAAATAGATCGAATTGGGTAGGTAGAACTGTGTTTGGCGTGCAAATTTGCTCGACGGAACGGCCTTGCCGCGTGCGATGCCTGGCAGGTCCGAAATGATGCATTCCACTTCGTCCAGACGCTGGCCTTTGATATAGGCCTGTGCCGCATCTGGTAGGGTATTTATCCAATCGCTCATGCCAGATCTGCCTTGCGAAAGAACCCACCAATTTGCTGCGCCAGTAGCGCATTGTCGTTTGCCACCTCAAGCTTGCTTGACGCCTCGTCGAGAAGTGGATCAGGGACATTCCCTTTGCCGCGCGAACGGATCAAACCATCGATAAAGTCGCTTTCGAATTCGGGATGCCATTGGACCGTGAACGCACGATTGCCATAGAGCAGCGCCGCGTTTTCGCAAAAGTCATTGCAGGCGACAACCTCGGCCCCTTCGGGGCGTGTGGTGACCTGATCCTGATGCCACGCGTTCATAGCAATCTCCGCGCCATCCATATCGTAGGTCTGGTGGCCGACAGCCCAACCACCTTTGAACTTTTCAACTGTGCCACCCAACGCTTGGGCGATGATCTGGTGACCGAAACAAACACCAACCAATGGCAGTTCATTTGAATAGATGTCGCGGATCAGATTTTCGAGCAACGGAATCCATTTATGTTCCTCGTAGGCACCATGTTTAGATCCGGTGATCAGCCAACCTTCGGCTTGGTGGGCGTCGGTCGGGAAATCCATGTTGACGACGTTCCACGTCTGAAAGGTAAAACCTTGTCCCCCCAAGAACCGTTCGAACATGTCGGAATACGTGGTGAAATCACCACGCAATTGTTCGGGGACGTGGCCTGTTTGTAGAATGCCGATTTTCATAGATCACCGTTGCTTGAGTGGTGAAACGCTAGCCGAGCGAACCTGCCGCGGCAAGGGGTCAGACGAGCTCGCTCGTCAACCGGAGCAGCTCAGCGTCAGAGAGGTCAGCGCATTTCAGAACTTCCTGCCGCTTGGTCATCACTAGATTTTTGATCAGTTGGGTTGGAAAAATCCGCGCGATGTCAGGGCTGGATGCAAATGCATTGATTGCACTGTCCCAGTCAGGGGCCAGTTGTTCGAGATCTTGGGCGTAGGCGTTGCCAGTGGTCGCGGCTGTGGGGGCTTTGGCGTCTTGGATGCCGTTCATTGTGGCGCCGAAAACGGCGGCAAACATCAAATATGGGTTCACGTCTCCACCTGCGACGCGGTGCTCGATCCGGCGCGCGGCAGTCGGGCCTCCGGGGATGCGAACAGCGACCGTGCGGTTGTCATACCCCCATGCCACATGGGTTGGGGCATGGGCGTCAGGGACAAGCCGTGAATAGCTGTTGGCGTGAGGTGCAAAAATCAGCGTCGAGGCGGCCATTGCGGACAAACAACCGGCAACGGCATGGCGCAGTTGGTCCGACCCGTCTGCAGCACCATTGTCAAAGACGTTTGCCCCATCCGCATCAAATACAGAAAAATGCAGGTGCATTCCGTTCCCAGCCTCAGCACCAAAGGGTTTGGCGGCAAAGGTTGCCGCCATTCCGTGTTTGCGGGCCAGACCTTTGACCATGTGTTTGAACAGGACCGTATCATCAGCGGCCTTCATGGCGGGCCCATGATTTAATGTGACCTCGAATTGGGCCGCACCGCTTTCTGCTGTGGTGGTATGGGCCGGAATGCCCATCGCATCACATGCCGCATAGAGATCCGTGAAAAAGGCATCAAACGCATCAAGCTCTTGCAGGCTCAGGATCTCACTTTGCGCCAAAGGATTGCCTGTCATCGGGTTTTTCGCTGGGGCGAGCGGCGCTGTTTCTTGGGTCAGAAAGAACTCTAGCTCAGTTGCGGCGATCACGGACCAGCCGCGTGCTTTGAACCGACCCAGAACGCCGGAGAGCGCGTGACGTGGATCGCCATCGAATGGATCGCCAGCCTCTGTTTGCAGCGTTGTGGGGATCAATGTGGACGGTGTTTCAAGCCACGGCATCGGCACCGCGCCGCGTGCGGTTGGGATCAGAACGCCGTCGCTGTCGCCTGTTTCAAACACCAATGGGCTATCTTCGATATCAGCCCCGAAGATATCAACATTCAAAACAGACAGAGGGAGCCGAACGGCGCCAGCTTGAACCTTTTGAACATAGTCTTCTGGTACGCGCTTGCCGCGAAACTGGCCATTCAGATCGGTACATGCGACGCGGATTGTTCGGTATTGGCTATCGTCCATAGCGCATCCCGATCAGCGAAAAATCTGTGGCCGCAGGCGTAGCTTGGGGCGGCGATCTTGGGGCAGGTGCTGGTTCAAGCGGCGGTTTATCAGTCCAAATACGGAAATCACACAGATCGTCAGGACGATGAAGTACCCAGCCAAAATGGGGTAGGGCACAAACGGGTTGAACGTCTTGTCCGCAAAGTAGCTCGCGTAATACAGCGCATCGCCGCGCTGTTGCCACGCTGGAAAGCCTGTGAAGAAAACAAGCGTCGTTGCGTGAAACAAGAAGATGGCTTCGTTCGTATAGGCAGGCCAAGCAAGGCGCAGGAGCGTCGGCCAAACGACCCGTTTGAACCGTGTCCAGCCTGTCAGACCGTAAGCATCTGCCGCTTCGATATCACCGCGCGGAATGGACTGAAGCGCGCCATAGAAAATCTCGCCTGAATAGGCGGCGGTGTTGCAGAACAAGACGACCAACGCGCCCAGCCATGCCGCACTAAACGGGGCGAAGAACGGGATTGATCCTTTGAGGCTGGCGAAGACCGCGTAACCAAAGAAGAATTGAATAAACAAAGGTGAGCCGCGGAACAAAAAGATAAACCATTCGGATGATTTTCTTGTCCACGGGTTCGCGCTGGATTTGCCGACGGCCAAAAGTGTTGCGAACAGAAATCCGGTCACCAGTGCGACGATGCCAAAATAGATGTTCCAGATCATGCCAGACCCGATCAGCGTGAACTGATCGCATAATGTGAAATTGTCCTTTGGCAACAGGCGTTGGCCGTAGCCAATGGACCGCAGCCCGTAGTCTTGGATCGTTTCCCAGCAGCTCACAACGCGGCCTTTCGCAGGGCATCGCCAGCGGCGGTGGCTTGGCCGCGGCTAAGACGGATGGTTAGTCGGTCCATGACGATTTCGGACAACCGCGTAAAGCAGAGGTAGAAAACCAACAGCGCGAGGAAGTACCACATCAACCAATTCTGGTGCGGGTAGTCGGTAAAGCGTGCCGTTTTTGCGCCGCCCAATTCACGAGCCCAATAGACGATGTCCTCGACACCGAGCAAGAACAAGAGTGGCGTTGCCTTGATCAAAACCATCCAGAGATTTGACAGGCCGGGCAGGGCGTAGATCCACATTTGCGGCACAAGAACACGCCAGAACGTTTGGCGGCGTGTCATGCCGTACGCTTCGGCGGTTTCCAGTTGTGGACGCGGAACAGCTCGCATCGCACCAAAGAGTACATTGGCCGCAAAGGCCCCAAAGACGATCGCAAATGTAAGAACAGCGAGCATAAAGCCATAGCTCTCATGCACCCATTGGGGCGCGTTGCCTAACGGTAGCTTGGCCGCGGTACAGACGATGAAATCATTGCCTTGCCGGATCGGTTCAGACCAATCGGGGCATCTGATTTTGTGGCGAACGTATTCAAAGCCTTGATCCAAGGCGATAACGAAAAACAGGAAAAACGCGATGTCCGGCACACCCCGGACAATCGCGATGTAGGTTTTGCCGAACCAGCGAAGCGGCGCAATTGTACTGCGGGCGGCAGACGCACCAGCAAAGCCAAAGGCCAAAGCGGTCGGTGCAGTGATCGCCAGCAACAGCAGAACAGTTGTGAATGAGGTATAAAATGCCATGTGCTTGCCTGTCGTCAGGTAGCACGAAAGCCATGTCAGGCCCGGTAGGGTCGAAGGGTCGGCGCAGTAGCTAAAAATAGCGGGCCTCACATATCAGGCTGTGGATATGAAAAAGGGCGCGCATCATCTGACGCGCGCCCAAAATTATGGTCTCTTAGAACTGCTCTGCGTCTGGCAGCCATTCGGCCAGCAGCGCGTTCAGTGTACCGTCGTCCTTCATGGACTGGATCGCTGCGTCAAACTTGCCGCGCAGTTCGCCGTCGCTCTCGCGGAAGCCCATGCCAACGCCGCCACCGATAAGGACGTTCTCGCCCACGATCATCAGATCGTCGTTCTCATCTGCGATTGGCTGCAGGTAGGCGCTGTCTGCGAGAACTGCGTCAGCTTCGCCGTTGCGGACCGCTGCGATTGTCTCGTCTGGTGTTGCGAACTCGACCAAGGTCGCGCCGGATTCAGCAACATATGCGGCTTGGATTGTGCCGGTCTGTGCTGCGATCACAGCAGACATTGTGTCTACTTCGCCCATGCCGAGGAATACGGATGGATCTGGCTGTGTGTAGCCCTGCGAGAAGTCGATGACTTCGTCACGCTCGTCTGTGATCGACATGCCTGCGATGATTGTGTCGTAGTTGCCGGACACGAGGTTTGGAATGATCGAATCCCACTCGTTTGTGACCCACTCACATGTCAGTTCAGCACGTGCGCACAGCTCGTCGCCCAAAGCGCGCTCGAAACCGTCAACTTCGCCAGCGTCGTTGATAAAGTTGTAGGGGGGGTAGGCGCCCTCGGTGCCCATACGGACAACAGAGTGGCTATCCGCCATTGCGAGGCCAGCTGTGAAAGCCAGTGCAGCAGTCGAAAGAATAAGCGTTTTCATCATGTTTCTCCCAGATGTTGAAGTGCTTGGTTATGTTGTTTCAGATTCGGGCGCGCGACGCAAATGACCTCACCCCGGTTGGGTAGCAGATAGAAACTGCTGTAATCGTTCGGTTTTGGGCGCACCAAAGAGGTTGGATGGTGTCCCTTCTTCTTCGATGCGGCCTTGGTGCAGGAACACAACGTGGTCTGACACATCAGCCGCCAGTCGCATGTCGTGGGTCACAATGATCATTGTACGCCCCTCGGCTGCGAGGTCCTTGATGACCTTGACCACTTCTTGCTCGAGCTCCGGATCCAACGCAGAGGTTGGCTCGTCAAAGAGCAGCGCCTTTGGCTCCATACACAGCGCACGGGCGATTGCGGCCCGTTGTTGTTGGCCGCCCGACAGCATTGCCGGATAAACATCGCATTTATCACCAATCCCAACCTTGTCGAGATAGGCGCGCGCCGCGGTTTCAACCTCGGCTTTGTCGCGGCCCAAGACGGTAACAGGTGCTTCCATGACATTCTCGAGAATGGTCATGTGCGCCCACAGATTGAACTGTTGAAAGACCATCGAAAGGTTCGTGCGGATGCGGGTGATCTGCGCCTTGTCGGCGGGGCGGCGGTTTTGCCCCGACCCTTTCCAACTGACAGGTTCATCGCAAAATAGGACGTCACCCTGCTGGCTGTCTTCCAATAGGTTTGCACAGCGCAAGAGCGTGGACTTTCCTGATCCGGACGATCCAATCAGCGAGACGACGTCGCCGCGTTTGGCGATGATGTCGACGCCCTTGAGCACCTCAAGCTTGCCATAGCTTTTGTGGAGATCTCGGATTTCAATTACTGAGGTGGTGTCGGTCACGCGCGCGCTATCCCTTGTATCGGCGGTAGAGTAACGCCTGTTTTTGGGTGGAATGCAACGGAAACTTGGGCCGTGACCTAACGGAACTCTTCCGTGATATTCCGTGTTGTCTTGGGGGTTGGGGGCAGAGGTAAATCGGCACAGGCGGCCACAGTCACATCGGCGAGCGACACCAAGCCCAGATCACCACGCGCCTGTTCTGTCATCGCGGACAATGCCGCGGGGATCACCACCTGCAACGGCGCAACATAGTCCACGTTTGCCGTGACCAAGGGTTGGCAAGGTGTCGCAATCGTTCGTCCAATGATTTTAGTCCCGCTTGGTTGTTCATCAAACCGACCCAGCATCTGCCACGTCACCGCATCAATTGCGGCGATATCTGCGCGCCCATCTGCGACGGCGTGCGCGCTGTCAAAATGCGCACCAGTCTCAACCACATGATTGAACTGCCCGCCATGCGCCCGCGCCCAAGTTTGGGGGGCGCCGTGCCCTGATTGGGATAGCAGTTCGTTGATGGCCAGTGTCCGGTCCAAATATGCCTCGACTGCATCGTCGTCATCGTTGCGGACAACGAACCAGCTGAAATAGTAGCCAGCGGCACATTCGGCCAGCCCGTAGTCAGAACTGCCAATCATGTGCAGTCGGTCCAAATACGCCGCGCGAAGGGGCAGGCAGCAAATTTGAGCAAAAATCAGATCAGGACGATCCCACGCACCCATCAAATCGGTCGTGTCGGTCAGAGTATCAGGGGCGCCCAACCCGTGATCGTGCAGTCCATCGCGGACCAGTTGCCAAAACTGATCGTGCGCGCCACGGTTCCGCGCGCGCAGATACATCGGCAATGTCGCAATCACTTAAATGCCAAACGTCGTTTCGACCCGTTGACGGGCCATCGCGCTGTCTTTGTCACTAACGCCAAGCATTGGGGCGACGAGCCGCAGCATGGCGTTCTCTTCGTCGGCGCGCACGCCATCGGCCAGCACAACTGACCATAGGGATTCGACAACCGCCTCGCGCTGCTCGTAGGGGACGACCTCTTTGATCGCCTTGGTAAATCGTACGGTGTCGGGCGCGTCATGTTCCATCGTTTCACAGCGGGCACGCAGTTTCGCAGCCTCTACAGGGTTCAAACCATATCTCTGGGCTAGCAGACGGTCGATCACACCGATTTCTTCGGCGGCATAGCGGCCATCAGATTTCGCAATCCGTACCAACAGGGCACCCATAGCGGTACGGGCGTCTTCGTCGTTCAACGGGGCGGGCTCGGGGGCCATCAGGCCTTTGAAGAAATCTGCAAACATAGACTTTGATATAACCTCTGCTTTTGCGCATTCAATTGATGCTCAGGCGTCGTACCCTTCGACGATAACCAAATCACCGTCAGCCACAGGGGTCCGTAGTGCCTTGGCCGCTTGGTATGCTGGACTGTGATAGCAGTCTAACGCGGCTTGGTAGCTGGGGAATTCGATGACGACAGTGCGCGGCTTGGCGGCACCTTCGACGACTTCTCGGTCACCGGCACGCACCAAAAATTTGGCACCAAATTCAGCAAAACACTCGGCGTTGGCCGCCTTGTAGTGTTCGTATTGCGCGGGATCGCGCACATCGACGTGGGCGACCCAATATCCTTTTGCCATCAGACCAACCTCGAATTGTCACGTGCCGCGCGTACAAAGTCAGCAAACAGCGGATGCGGCTCGAATGGTTTAGATTTCAGTTCAGGGTGGAACTGGACACCGATAAACCAAGGGTGGTCTGTCCATTCTACGATTTCTGGCAAGCGACCATCAGGCGACATCCCAGAAAAACAAAGCCCCTCGGCCTCGAGCGCTTCACGGTATTTGGTATCAACCTCGTAGCGGTGACGGTGACGCTCTTCGATGCTGGTGTCACCATAGACTTTGGCAACTTTCGATCCTTCGATCAGCGTGGCCGAATAGGCGCCCAAACGCATGGTCCCGCCCTTGTCGTCGTCGGCCTTGCGTTTCACCTTGTGGTTGCCCTGTACCCATTCTTTGAGATGATAGACGACCGGCTCGAACCGTTTTTGCCCAGCTTCATGGTCGAACTCTTCCGAGCCTGCCTTGGCCATGCCTGCCACGTTGCGTGCGGCCTCGATCACGGCCATCTGCATCCCCAGACAAATCCCCAGATAGGGGACATTGCGGGTACGGGCGAATTCTGCCGCTTTGATTTTGCCCTCTGTGCCGCGCTCTCCAAATCCACCTGGAACCAGAATTGCATGATACCCTTCGAGATGCGGGGCCGCGTCTTCGCTGTCAAAAGTTTCAGCATCGACCCATTCGACGTTCACTTTGACCCGATTGGCCATGCCGCCGTGGGTCAATGCCTCTTTGATCGACTTATAGGCGTCTTCCAGCTGCGTGTATTTCCCGACGATAGCGACTTTGACTTCGCCTTCTGGGTTGTTCACGCGGTCTGCGACGTCTTCCCAAACGCTTAGGTTCGGGGCAGGGGCTGGCGAAATGCCAAATGCATCCAATACCGCCTGATCCAACCCTTGTTCGTGATAGGCCAATGGAGCCTCGTAGATGGACTTGAGGTCGTAGGCTGCGATGACAGCCTCTTTGCGCACATTACAGAACAGACCAATCTTTTCGCGCTCACGTTCAGGGATCGGATGCTCGGACCGGCAGACCAGAACGTCAGGTGCAATGCCGATGCTGCGCAGCTCTTTGACGCTGTGCTGTGTCGGTTTTGTC
Source organism: Thalassobium sp. R2A62 (assembly GCF_000161835.1). Taxonomy (GTDB): domain Bacteria; phylum Pseudomonadota; class Alphaproteobacteria; order Rhodobacterales; family Rhodobacteraceae; genus Thalassobium. Next base: position 1,252,545 of record NZ_GG697169.2, on the reverse strand, counting down.
TTGAGCTCACCACTGGCTGCCAAATAGGGCATCAACGTAAGGTGCATGAAAATACACTGGCCGCGTGGTTTATCCTGCGAAAACTGGCGGATCGCCTCAAAGAACGGCAGCGCTTCGATATCGCCAACAGTGCCCCCGATCTCACAAAGCATGAAATCAACTTCGTCTTCGCCCACGGCGATGAAATCTTTGATTTGGTTGGTCACGTGGGGGATCACTTGGATCGTTTTACCAAGGTAATCGCCACGACGCTCATTTTCCAAAACGGTCGAATAGATCCGACCAGATGATACGGAATCAGTATTGCGTGCCGCCACACCGGTAAAGCGTTCGTAGTGACCAAGATCGAGATCGGTCTCGGCGCCGTCATCTGTAACAAACACTTCGCCGTGCTCAAACGGGCTCATCGTTCCGGGATCAACGTTTAGATAGGGGTCCAGTTTGCGCAGTCGTACGCTAAACCCGCGTGCCTGAAGCAACGATCCAAGAGCGGCAGACGCAAGGCCCTTGCCCAGCGAAGATACAACACCACCCGTAATGAAAATAAATCGCGCCATTGCTCGGCAACTCCCGTGAATTTTTGTCATGTTGTGCTGAGCGTTTTTGGTTCAGGCAGGCCTGAGAATCCTCAGCATCACGGGATTTGAGATATAACGGATTCGGTCGCTCGGCACAACCGTCCGGTCTAGATCATGTTGCGGATTTTTTTAGAACAACAACCTATGGTGCTGTTGTGGCTCGATTAATTGTCAGCGAGGGGCACCAATGGGGTGCTGTCATCTGCCGACGGGGGCAACAAACTGTCGCCTTCCGGCACGTCAGCGTCACCCGAAACAGCAGGCGCGTCGCCCAGACGGTCAATAACCGAGCTGCCAGCAGAGTTCGATGCTGCGATGATTGTCAGCGCCACAGACGTACAAATAAACGCGATTGCTAGGATCCAAGTTACCTTGCCCAACGCCGTTGCTGCGGACCGGTTGCTCATTGCGCCGCCGCCGCCACCACCGCCGCCCATGCCAAGACCGCCACCTTCAGATCGTTGCAGCAGAACAGCCCCGATCAAAGAGAGAGCAAGAAGCAAGTGTACGATAAGGACGACGTTTTCCATGCAGGACAGACCGTTGGTTTGGAGGCCGCGAACGGCGTTTAGGGGTATTTAGGGGCTGTGATGCAGACCCGCAAGCACGAATGTGCCTGCTACTCGCTGATGTCATCCATATCCGACTGGCCAGATAGGGCCCGACGGACCGAACTGCCGCTTAGGCCGATTCCCAAAACAGTCGCGATCGTGACGATCCCGATCCACGCATTCCAGCTGCCATTCTCGAGCCCCAGCCAACCCCGGCCATGCAGACCCCACGGGTCAGCCGCGACAATCGCCAGAATAAGAAACATCCTAAACCCACCGATCGAGCGCAGCGTCGCGCGTAGGTAAATGACTTAGCCAACAAACAGCAATAGGCCAAGCAATACAGCAGGAGGCAGTTGGGCCTGCCAATTCTCGGTGGCCCATTTCACATAGTTCAACTGGGTCGGATTATAGGTCACCGCAACCAAGACGAACGCAAAGAGCCAGCGCACCACAAATCCCATGTTCAAACCCTCACTTGAACTGTTTTCACGTAAATGGCCGAAATTGAGGCCCGTTGTCTATAATTTGTGGTTTCACGTCGTCGCCAGCCCGACTATACGGGCGCGGGTTTTACCAGACAAAGGAATGGCATCATGGCCAATGTAGTTGTCGTCGGCGCTCAATGGGGCGACGAAGGGAAGGGCAAGATTGTCGATTGGCTCTCAGAGCGTGCGGACGTCATCGCGCGATTTCAGGGCGGTCACAACGCGGGCCACACGCTGGTCATTGATGGCGAGGTGTTCAAACTGAACGCGCTGCCATCCGGTGTCGTCCGCGGGGGCAAGCTCTCGGTGATTGGCAACGGTGTCGTTCTTGATCCGTGGCATTTGGTGAACGAGATCGCATCGATCCGCAAACAAGGCGTCGATATCTCACCAGAAACCCTGATGATTGCAGAGAATACGCCGCTGATCCTGCCGATCCACGGTGAACTGGACCGCGCCCGCGAGGAAGCCGCGTCCAAAGGCACCAAGATTGGCACAACAGGTCGTGGCATCGGTCCAGCATACGAAGACAAAGTAGGTCGTCGTTCGGTCCGTGTGGCTGATCTGGCCGATGCGGCAACCCTCGAAGCACGCGTTGATCGCGCGCTTCAGCACCACGATCCGCTGCGTAAGGGATTGGGGATCGAGGCCGTTGATCGCGATGCATTAGTCGCCCAGTTGCAAGAAATTGCCCAAGAGATTTTGCCTTTTGCCGCTCCCGTTTGGAAAGTGCTCAACGAGCGCAAGAAAAAAGGTGAGCGCATTTTGTTTGAAGGCGCGCAGGGCGCTCTTTTGGACATCGACTTTGGCACTTACCCTTTTGTGACGTCCTCGAACGTCATCGCGGGTCAGGCTGCGACTGGTGTTGGCGTCGGTCCAGGATCGATCGACTACGTTTTGGGTATCGTCAAAGCTTACACAACACGTGTGGGCGAGGGGCCGTTCCCGACTGAGTTGGACGATGATGACGGGCTGCGTCTCGGCACGCGTGGCCACGAATTCGGTACGGTGACTGGGCGCAAACGTCGCTGTGGTTGGTTCGACGCGGCATTGGTCCGTCAAACCTGTGCCACGTCTGGCGTCACGGGCATATCGTTGACCAAGCTCGATGTGCTGGATGGTTTTGAGACGCTCAAGATTTGCGTGGGCTACGATCTGGACGGCACCCGTCTTGATTATCTTCCCACTGCAGCGGATCAACAGGCACGTTGTACACCGATCTACGAAGAAGTTCCGGGTTGGTCAGATAGCACCGAAGGCGCGCGCAGCTGGGCTGATCTGCCTGCGGCCGCGATCAAATATGTTCGCCGGATCGAAGAGTTGATCGAATGCCCTGTCGCTCTATTGTCTACCTCACCCGAGCGTGACGATACGATCTTGGTGACGGACCCCTTCGAGGACTAATGGCTGATACTTCTAAACCCAAACTAAGCTACAGGGCGCGCCGCCGCTGGTCGCTGATCATTCTGATCGTCGGTATCCCGCTCTACATCATGGCGGCTGTGACGGTCTTGAACCTCTTGGGTCGCCCGCCGATCTGGATCGAGCTGCTGGTTTATGTGGTGCTTGGGGTCGTCTGGGCCTTTCCGCTCAAGGCGGTGTTCAAAGGCATTGGGCAGGTTGACCCTGATGCGCCGATAGATCCGGAATAATCCTGATCCCAAAATGAAAAACGGCGAGGACTGATGTCCTCGCCGTTCTGCGTTTTATGGGGTGTCGTTTACTGACCGACGGCCATGCCCTGAGGGCGGAATCGCGTTTTTTCAGTCACTTCGAACTGGCCACCGCGGATCTTGGCGATCCGACCTTGGCGCAGCAGTGTTCCGAACGACCGCATGCTGTCTTCGCGGGTAAACGTGTCAGGGTGCACTTCGCGAATTTTGCGAATGATCTGTGGACGAGAGAATTGTTCGCGACCTTCAATGAAGGACGTGTAAGACGCCGCCGCTTCCAAAAGATCACTGAGTTCTGTGGCACCAACGCTTTCGGCATAGTCAGCAAAATAGCTTCCATCTGCTGCTGGCACGGGGGCCTCTTGGACAGACACCCGACGTGGGCGCACAGGATCAGACAATGCAGGAGCATACTCTTGGTCGATGCGCTGGGACGCCACCAGTTTCAACGGAGCAGGGCGCGGACGATCAGAGCGTTCGGCGTTGCGCGATGTTGCACGGCGTGGTTTGACAACGCGGTTCAGATCATCGCGGAATGCGTTCTCAACTTCGTCTTCAGCCGCTTCTGGCTCGCCCAAACGGCGTGCCGCTTCGGTTGCAGCAACTGCTGCTTTAAGCTGAGCGATCGCCTGACGACGACGGTTGCCTTCTGGTTCGTCCAACTGTGCGTTGGTCTCATCCAGAATACGCTCGGCGGCTTCGTTTGGATCGCCTACTGCAGCCAGACGCTCGGCGCCGGCGGCGGTTGGTGCGTCTTCTGCGATGGCTTCGACGTCAACTTCATCGGCTCCTGCTGCGCGCTCGACCTCGGCCAGTTCGCTCAACAGTTCTGCTTCGTCTTCGTCAGACAGACCCGCGTCGTCAGCTGTCTCGTCGAGATCAATATCTTCGATCCCGTCAAGAGCCGCTAGGTTGGCCATATCAATCTCAAGTGCGGCCTCTTGCGAAGCAACCTCTTCGATCGCGTCTTCTGGTGCATCTGCGAGTGCCTCTTCAAAATCGGCACGGCGCATTTTGAAGAGGCGAGGACGTGGTGCCTCGTCTTCAGATGCGTCTTCGACTTCGTCCTGTGCCTTTGCAACGTCGTCTGATACATCAGCCTCGGCCTCAGCGTCTTGTGCCGAAACAGCCGAGCTAACCGCAGCCATCAGGCTGCTTGTGTCGATATCGTCTGCAGTGTCGTCTTCTCCAGCGTCTTCAGCGATTGCTTCGGCACGTGCTTCCACAACGTCAGCAACGATAGCATGCTCTTGATCTTCGGCATGCTCGTCTTCCGAATATTCGTAATCGCTGTCTTGATCGACGACCGCACGGATACGGCGCAATTTAGCCGCGACGCTATCCTCGTCTGCAAAGTCTTGCTGTGCAGGTGTGTCGGTCTCATCTTCCGGCTGCAATTCAGCCGTCTCCGGACCGTCAGCCACGAGCACTGAAGAGAGATCGAAATCCTCTTCGGCCTCAGGCTCGGAGACGGTGCCGACCTCAACCGCGGCAGCAGCAGGGGTCGTATCTGTGGTGTCCTGGTCAGGGACGCGGTCTGCCGACGCGTCCTCTTGGATCGGGTCGTGTACAGCTACGACGTCAACTGCGACAGGTGCAATGACCTCGTCCTCAGCGTCATTCAAGCGCGCCGCATTGTTTTGACCGCGATCTTTTACAATCCGTCGTGCAGGGACCTCTGCCGGGGTCTCTGAAACGGATGCGTCTGGTTCAGCCAATACCGGTGCTGCCTCTGCCGTGGCTGCGAGGATTGGATGTGGCTCTTGCGTGGTCATAGCATCAGCCGCGCGAAGAACAATGTCTGTGCCGTCTGTACGGGCCTCGACACGCCGTTCGATCTCGCGTTCAGCGATCCGTGCCAGCATGTCAGCATCAGGGGTTGGGGGTTCTGCCCCGAAATATCTGTCATCAGAAGCCAGATCGCGGAAATACTCCGCAATTGCCTTCATCGTTGAGAATGAATCCTCAAACCCCTCCAATGTGCACGAAAATGTGCCATAGGAAACGGTGAGGATCTTACTTTGTCCTACCATAGTGTGCTCGCTTTCATCCCACATCCAGCAAAGACCGGTTTACCATGAATTGGTTCGCAATCCGGAACAGAACAGTGAATAAGTGGGTATTATTTCGTGTCCAAAATGGGGAATGTTTCCCGAATGAATGATAATCCCATGAAACCCTTCGCTATTGTTCACGAAAACGCGCCAGTCATATTGGTCGGCGCAGGTCAGCTTTATCCCAATGATCTTACCGACTCGCTAACATTTGGCAAAATCATTGTGGCGGCGGATGGCGGCGCAGAGGCCGTTCTTGCCGCAGGCTATATGCCAGACGCCATCATAGGAGATATGGACAGTCAACCCAGCGATACAAGGTTGGAAGGCCTGATCCACCATATTCCAGAGCAAGACAGCACCGACTTTGACAAAGCGTTGAGGTCGATTTCAGCCCCATTGATCCTAGCGTGCGGGTTCACGGGCAAACGGATTGATCACAGTCTCGCGGTTTTGACAGCGTTGATGACGGCCCAAGAGCAACTCTGCGTCGTTGTTGGGGAAGAAAGCGTCATTGCCCTATGCCCGCCGCGCATCGCGTTCGATTTACCTGCGGGTTCGGTGTTCTCGGTCTTTCCGATGCAAAACACATCTGCGACGTCGACAGGACTAAAGTGGCCGCTCGAAGGTGTCGATCTAGGTCCCACCCGCCGTATCGGGACGTCAAACGAAGTATCAGGGCCTGTCGAAATCACCGTAGACGATCCGCATTTGATTGTGATTGTCCCACGCGCAGCCTTGGCCGAACTGGTTCGCGCGCTTAGGGCTGCGCCCGCGCAATGGCCCGCTCGCGCATAAGTATATAGAGACCAGCGCAGATTGTGATCACGATCCCAACGGCCGCCCACCCATTCGGCAGATCGCCAAATATCGCGAGCCCGATAACGGTCGCAATTGGAATTTCCAGATATTGAACAGGGGCCAGCGTCGCAGAGGGTGCAAAGCGCAGGCTCCATGTCATCAATAGATGTGCCAACGTGCCCAACAGGCCCAACGGCAGCAACAACCAAGCCAATGACGTCGCAGGTATCCCCCATTCAAGAGGTTCCAAGCCTGTGCTGAAAACAATGATGGGCAGTAATATTGCTGTCGCGATCAAACCGCTGTTGGCTTGCAACACCAATGGATCGACCTCTTTGGCGACTTGCCGCGTGACCAACATGAACATTGCAAACACAACGGCCACCAATAGGGGCCACAATGCTGGCCAGCCGACATCAACAAAGTTGGGCTGTACAACCAACAAGGTGCCAACAAACCCAACCGCGCATGCAGCTAGCCTGTGGGGACCGACCTCTTCACCAAGCACGGTCTTACCCAGCAACAGCATGATAAAGGGCATCACAAATGCGATGGCCACCGCATCAGCAAGCGGCAGGTAACGCAAACCTGTGAACATCGCGCCGATGCCAATGATATGCAGGATCGTGCGTTGTATAGTCAGCCGGACCGCACGTCGCGGCATTGCGAAGCTGCCCCCAGTTAGGAAAATATACGGGACCAAAATAATGACTTGGATCCCGAACCGGACCAGCAACAGCATCCCCAACGACACAGTGCCACCCAAAACCTTGGCCATGGCATCGCCCATCGGGGCGAGCACACAGAACCCGATCATCAAGAGAATGCCGATAAACGGCTTGTCGATTTGCATGTGTCGACGCTAGGGGCGGTGCGCCCTAGGTGCAATCAGCAATTGGGGACGTTGACGGCCAAACCACCCAAAGCGGTCTCTTTGTATTTCTCGCTCATGTCTTCGCCGGTTTGGCGCATGGTTTCAATCGCGGCATCGAGCGGTACCATATGCGTGCCGTCACCGCGCAACGCTAGACTGGCAGCTGACACGGCTTTGATCGCGCCCAGACCGTTGCGTTCAATACATGGCACCTGAACCAATCCGCGAACAGGATCACACGTCATCCCTAAATGGTGTTCCAGCGCAATCTCGGCGGCGTTTTCAACATGCTCGGGTGAGCCGCCCATCACAGCCGCCAAACCAGCCGCAGCCATTGCGGCAGCACTGCCGACCTCGGCCTGACATCCGCATTCTGCACCAGAGATGCTGGCATTGTGTTTGACCAACCCGCCAATAGCCGAGGCCGTCAGCAAGAAATCCCCAACCTTTGAAATCGTCGCACCTGGCACGTGGTCGAGGTAATAGCGGATCGTCGCTGGGACGACACCGGCTGCCCCGTTTGTAGGTGCCGTGACAACCTGACCACCTGCTGCGTTCTCTTCGTTCACAGCCATTGCGTAGACGCTCATCCAATCGTTGATCGTATGTGGTGCGCTTTGGTTCAGGCCCCGTTCGGCCTGCAATGCATCGTGAATTCCTTTGGCACGGCGTTTCACATTCAGACCACCTGGCAGAATACCTTCGTTTTCCAGACCGTAGTTGATGCAGCTGTTCATGACCTCCCAAATCCGGCTAAGCCCACTGTCGAGCTGGCCGTGGGGGATGCGGCTGACTTCGTTGGCGCGCTTCATCTCGGCGATGGATTTGCCGGTGGTCTCCGCCATCTTAAGCATCTCGGCCGCGCTCTTGAACGGGTAGGGGACAGGCGCGCCGTCATCTGCGTTTTTTCCTGCCGCCAACTCTTCTTCGGTCAGCACAAACCCGCCGCCAATAGAGTAATAAGTCTGGCTGATGATGGTATCGCCTTGGGCGTCCGTCGCATGCAGGATCATCCCATTGGCATGACCGGGCAGTGCGGGGCCGTAATCAAAGAGCAAGTCCTCTTTGGGATTGAACCGCAGGGTATCAAACCCATCGGGTGTTACCGTTTCTTCCGCTTTGATCCGCGCCATCTCGGCTTCAGCCGCGGCCATGCCATAGGTGTCTAGTGACATGCCCGACAGACCTAAAATCACGGCACGATCTGTCGCATGGCCCACACCCGTAAAGGCGAGCGAGCCATGAAGCGATGCTTTCAATCCGGCGATTTTGAATGGTTGAGCGCGCAATTGATCCAGAAACCGCGTGGCGGCGACCATTGGACCGATTGTGTGACTTGATGAAGGGCCGATCCCAACTTTGAACATGTCGAAAACTGACAAAAACATTAGGTGGGCGATCCTTCCGGCGGATTGGGTGGCTTTGGTGCGGTGAAGGAGTTAGCCCCCAGCCCTTCGGCATTGGCAGATGCTTTGACGCTAGACAACCCCTCGACACGGGCTGCTAGCGCAAACAGATTGGGATAGTCCGACAAAGTATACCAACCCTTATGTTCCGAGGGGTAAATGGCAAGCCATCTGAGCATCGGCGCGAGGTGGAAATCCAGCATTGAAATGGTTGCAAAGCGGGCCTCGTGACCGACCGCGGATTCCAAAACATCGAGATGATCCAGGATTGCGGCTCTTGAACCAGCGCGCAGCGCCTCTTTTGTCTCGTCCGTCTGCATTAAGGCTTCAGGGTAAAACAGGTTGCGCATCAGCGGGTGGAGTGTGTTCGAAAAATTAAACAACCATTTCAGCGCACAATTGCGTGCTGGATTGTCAACACGTGGCAAGCCGCAACCATGTGTCTCGGCCAGCCACAAGAGTATTGCTTCCGTTTCAAACAGCACCAAATCATCGGCGAGTAAAGCAGGTTTTTTGCCGTTTGGGTTTAGGGCAAGATATTCTTCGGATCGTTGTTCCGCGACGCTACGATCAACCAATACGGTTTCGTATGGGATCAAGTAATGGTCCATGGCAAGTCTGATACACAGCGAGGCGTTGTCGGGCTCATAATAGAGGCGATATGGCTGTTTCATGCTTCCTTTGTGCCACGTGCTGTCAGTCTGTCCATCGGAAAAATGACCAATTTTTGCCCGTTCCGGAATGTGAGCGCTAAAATCTTGGGATTTTTGTGGCTGTTGATGCAAGATCGTTCTACCAAGCTCGCCAAACCTATTAATCCGCAAAATATGCAGGAGCCGCCATGATCGACGACAGTTCGTTTGATATCCAAATTGTTACTGAACCTGATGACCTCGAGGCGTGTTTGGCCCTGCGATACGATGTTTTTGTGACGGAACAGGACGTACCTTTGGACGAAGAGGTTGATGGCGATGATCCCAATTGCGCCCATGTTCTGGTGCGCGACGCAGGAACGCCCATCGGGGCTGCGCGATTTAAATACGCCAATGGTGCGGGCAAAATACAGCGGGTCTGCGTGCCGCACGCTGCCCGCGGACGCGGCATCGGCGCGCACATCATTCAGTTCATAGTAGCGCAAATGCGCGCGCAGCCTGACTGCCAAGTGGCCAAGCTTGGGGCACAAACCCATGCGATTGCGTTCTATGAACGTTTGGGGTTCGAAATCAGCAGCGAGGAATATCTCGACGCGAATATCCCGCACAAGGACATGGAGCTGGACCTCACCACATCCTAACCTCGCGTTAGGGCGGTGCAGACTATGCTGCAAAACGCTCTCGCACCTTTAGAGAAACCCACCTATACCTTGACCACCACGGAGAACGGAGCTGCCCCATGACTGGAGAATTGTCCCCCATCGACAAGGCTAAATTTGTAGCCGCAAAAAAGGCCTGTGATTATGTCGAATCCGGCATGCGCGTTGGGCTGGGATCGGGATCAACTGCCGCATGGCTGGTCAAATGTCTGGGTGAATTGGTTCGTGAAGACGGATTAAAGATTAAAGGCGTGCCAACCAGCACCCGCACAGCAGCGCTGGCCCGCGAAGTCGGGATCGAGGTCATTTCGCTGGACGAGGCAAAATGGCTGGATGTGACAATCGATGGAGCGGATGAATATGACGCGAATCTCAACCTGATCAAAGGTGGCGGTGGCTCGTTGTTGCAGGAAAAAATCGTAGCAACAGCCAGCGACCAAATGGTTGTGATTGCGGATATTGGCAAACAAGTAGAAACGCTCGGTGCGTTCCCACTTCCAATCGAAGTGATCCCATTTGGCTGGCAAACGACCAAGGCTTTGGTCGAAGAAAGTCTGATCAGTATGGACGTCTTGGGGCGCAATAGTACCCTACGACTGAACGGTGACACGCCATTCGTGACGGACGAAGGCAACTTTATCCTCGATCTCCATCTGAACCGCATTGCGAACGGCCGCCAGCTTAGCCTCGTGCTGAACCAAATGCCTGGTGTCGTCGAAAACGGGTTGTTCATCGACATCTGTGACGCAGTTGTGATCGGCTATGGGGATGGCAAGGTCGAGGTGCGCGACATAAATGCAGGCACTGTAGAAGAAACACGGTTGGATTTTGTCGAGAACGACAATCTCTTTATGGACCTAACAGACTAAGGACGCGCACACATGGCTTTTGATTGCGACCTATTTGTCATCGGTGGGGGGTCTGGCGGCGTCCGTGCGGCACGCGTGTCAGCCAGCGGCGGCGCATCCGTCGCGCTAGCCGAAGAATACCGGATGGGCGGCACTTGTGTCATTAGGGGCTGTGTTCCCAAGAAACTGATGGTCTTTGCGTCAGGGTATCGCGACATGTTCGAAGATGCCCGTGCCTATGGCTGGGATATTGCGGACGGTACCTTCAACTGGTCCACGCTCAAGGGCAGAATGCACAACGAACTTGATCGCCTCGAAGGTATCTATCGCAAGCTGCTGGACGGCTCCGGTGTCGAAGTGTTCGACAGCCGCGCAACCGTCAAAGACGCACATACTGTCTTGCTCGCGGATGGTACGGAAAAGACGGCCAAGCATATCCTTGTGGCAACAGGCGGCCGGCCTGCGCTGCCTGATATGCCGAACGCGGATCTGGGCATGACGTCCAACGACATTTTCTTGATGGATGAAATGCCCAAGAGCATCTTGATCGTCGGTGGTGGCTATATTGCCAGTGAATTTGCCTGCATTCTCAACGGTCTTGGCGTTGAAGTGACGCAATTCTATCGTGGTGATCAAATTCTGCGCGGCTTTGATGACGAAGCGCGTGGGCTTGTGGCCGATCAGATGACGCAGAATGGCGTGGATCTGCATCTTGGCACCAACATCGCAGAAATGATGCTAGAGAAGGACCGCGATCCTGACGGTGCGGTTCCGACGTCGCAGCAGTCTGGCCGCCAGGGTCCGGTTTGGGTCAAAGCAACTGATGGTACGGAACGCGCCTACGACGCAGTGATGTTTGCAACAGGTCGGTCTCCGAACACGGATGGTTTGGGCCTAAGTGATGCAGGCGTTGAAATTGGCCTTCGCGGCGAAGTCGTGGTTGATGACTATTCTCAAACGGCAGTGCCCAGCATCTATGCCATTGGCGACGTGACGAACCGTGTTCAGCTGACCCCGGTTGCGATCCGCGAAGGCATGGCGTTTGTCGAAACCGTCTTCAACGGTAACCCAACCAAACCCGATCACGAATTGATCCCGTCGGCGATCTTTACCCAGCCTGAGATGGGCACCATTGGCCTGAGCGAAGAAGACGCGCGCGCCCAAGAAGCTATTGAGGTGTATGCAACGAGTTTTAAGCCGATGCAGCAGGCCTTTGCTGGTCGCGAAGACCGCGTGTTGATGAAGCTGGTAGTCTCGCAAGCCACACGCAAGGTTTTGGGCTGTCACATCGTCGCAGATCATGCGGGCGAAATGATCCAACTTGCAGGTGTCGCGATCAAAATGGGCGCAACAAAAGAAGACTTTGACCGGACGGTCGCGGTGCACCCCACCGTGTCCGAAGAATTGGTCACAATGAAAGAGCCTGTGCGGACAGCTTGATTTCCAAGCAAGAAAGCACAGATACTAAACAACAGATTGGCCTTCGTGATGGGGGCAGTGACAAGGGAAATTTGGCTAGATGGCAGGCAATAGTGGCGGTCCATGGGGCGGCGGTGGCGGCTCCGGCGGTGATGACAACCGCGGTGACAAAAATGACGGGCGCAGGCCCCCTAATCGGCCGAACGAGGGCGCACCGATCCCCGAGATCGACGAACTGGTAAACAAAGGCCGTGAACAATTGCGCGTCCTAATGGGTGGCGGCAACGGCGGTGGTCGTGGTGGTGCATCCGGCGAGGGCGGCAGTGGTCCAGCCCTGACGCGTCGCACAATTGGCCTTGGCGTATTGGCTGCTGTTGTCCTTTGGGGCATGGCATCGTTCTACACAGTGCGCCCCGAAGAAAAATCAGTTGAATTGTTCTTGGGTGAATTCTCGTCTGTTGGCGAGCCAGGTCTGAACTTTGCGCCGTGGCCTGTGGTCACTGCAGAGGTCATTCCGGTGACACGCGAACAAACAATCGACATCGGCGTGAGCCGTGCAGGGTCAGACGCTGGTCTGATGCTGACGGGTGACGAAAACATCGTGGACATCGATTTTCAGGTTGTTTGGAACATCACTCAGCCCGAGCAGTATCTCTTTAACCTCGCGAACCCACCTCTCACGATTGAGGCGGTGTCTGAATCAGCGATGCGCGAGATTATCGCCCAGTCCGAGCTTGCTCCGATCCTGAACAGGGACCGTGGTGCGATTTCCGATCGCTTGCAGGACCTGATCCAGAGCACACTCGACAGCTACGATTCTGGCGTGAACATCATTCGCGTTAACTTTGACAAAGCTGACCCTCCCGCACCGGTTATCGCCTCGTTCCGCGCCGTTCAGGATGCCGAACAAGAACGTGACCGTTTGCAAAACGTTGCGGATGCCTATGCCAACCGCGTGGTTGCCGAGGCCCGCGGTGAAGCGGCACAAATGCTCGAACAGGCCGAAGCCTACCGTGCGAGTGTCGTGAACGAAGCCGAAGGTGAAGCCAGCCGTTTCACCGCCGTTTTGGGTGAATATGAAAAGGCGCCTGAGGTAACCCGCAAGCGTCTCTATCTCGAAACGATGGAACGTGTGCTGGGCCGTGTGAACATGATCGTTCTTGAAGAGAGTGGCGACGGCGGCCAAGGTGTCGTGCCTTATCTGCCGCTTAATGACCTGAACCGGAACGCGCGACCCGCAACCGGAGGAAACAACTGATGCGTAAAATGTCTTATCTCCTACCCGTAGTGGTCATCGTGATCGTTGGTTTGCTCAGCTCGATCTTTATCGTTGACGAGCGTCAAAAAGCGCTGATCTTGCAATTTGGTCGTGTCATTGACGTGAAAGAAGACCCCGGTCTAGCGTTTAAGATCCCGCTGATCCAAGAGGTCGTCCGTTACGACGACCGTATTCTTAGCCGTGATGTTGACCCGCTCGAGGTGACACCGCTGGACGATCGTCGTTTGGTTGTTGATGCGTTCGCGCGTTACCGGATCACGGATGTTCGCCAATTCCGCCAAGCGGTGGGTACTGGTGGCGAAGAGGCTGCGGCCCGTCGTCTCGACAGCATTCTGCGGGCTGAAACACGCGAGGTGCTGGGTTCGGTGTCGTCAAACGATATCCTGTCCACAGACCGTGCAGCGTTGATGTTGCGTATCCGGAATGGTGCGATTGCCGAGGCGAACGCATTGGGTGTGACGATCATCGACGTCCGTCTCAAGCGGACTGACTTGCCGCCGGAGAACCTCAACGCGACGTTTGAACGGATGAAAGCCGAGCGGGAACGCGAAGCCCAAGACGAAATCGCTCGTGGTAACGAGGCGGCGCAACGTGTTCGTGCTCAGGCAGACCGTACCGTGGTCGAATTGGTGTCCGAATCAAAGCGTCAGGCCGAGATCACTCGCGGTGAAGCAGACGCAAAACGGAATGCGATTTTTGCTGATGCATTTGGAGCAGATCCCGAATTCTTCGAGTTCTACCGCTCGCTCACGGCCTACGAACGGTCGCTACAGCAGGGCAATTCGACACTTGTCCTGTCACCAGAGAACGAATTTTTCGACTATCTCCGGTCGGATACGGCGGACCGGTAATCTCTGATGGCGATGATTTTTCTCGCCCTTGGTTTGGTTCTTATTGTTGAGGGGCTGGTGTATGCACTGGCCCCTCATCTCGTTGAGGACTTGCTCGCGGCATTGCGAACTTTATCTATTGAAACAAGACGTTATGTGGGTTTGGCGGCGCTCGTCTTGGGCGTGATCCTACTGTGGTGCGCCTTTGCGCTGGGCGCGTTGGGATCGGGCTGATCGTTTACACATCGTTAATGGATCACCCGCAACTGTGGGAACATTGCCACGCATTGGCCGCTCACGCACTCCTCACGCGCAGTTTACAAATTGCGATGGGTCTTTGAGTTGTGAACCATGCGACCTACATTGATAACAGATGGTGCAAGAGAGCAGTTACGAGGACGGCCTTTCTTGCAAACCCCTAAGAACAGGAGTTTGGCGTGAAATCCCAAGCAATCACATTACAGCAGACAGGTTTGGACCCCCGGCGCGCATTGGCTGCGCTGATGCTCGGTCTCGCTCTTGTCATCGCTCAGACATTCGCCGCACAGGCCCAAGATCGCCCAGCAAGCCTTGCTGATCTGGCCGAGCAAATCAGCCCCTCTGTGGTCAACATCACAACCACGACTACGGTCGCGGGCCGTACTGGCCCCCAAGGCGTGGTTCCCGAAGGCTCGCCCTTTGAGGATTTCTTTAACGAGCTACCAGATCGCAAAGGCGCGCCGCGCCGCTCTTCTGCACTGGGTTCGGGATTTGTGATCTCCGAGGACGGCTATATCGTGACGAACAACCACGTCATCGAAGGTGCCGATGAGATTCTGATCGAGTTCTTCGAGGGTTTCGAATTGCCCGCTGAATTGGTCGGAACTGACCCCAACACCGACATCGCTTTGCTCAAGGTCGAGGCGGACGAGGCGCTCAAGTTTGTCCCTTTTGGTGACAGCGACATCTCGCGCGTTGGCGACTGGGTCATCGCAATGGGCAACCCGTTGGGGCAGGGCTTCTCGGTTTCGGCTGGTATCGTTTCAGCCCGCAATCGTGCGCTATCCGGCACCTATGACGATTATATCCAGACGGATGCGGCGATCAACCGTGGTAACTCGGGTGGTCCGCTCTTCAACATGGATGGTGAAGTCATCGGTGTGAACACAGCGATCCTGTCCCCTAACGGTGGCTCGATTGGCATCGGCTTTTCGATGGCATCCAACGTCGTGACCCGTGTCGTCGACCAGTTGCAAGAGTTTGGTGAAACCCGCCGTGGTTGGTTGGGCGTTCGTATTCAGGACATCACACCTGATATGATGGATGCGATCGCTGGTCTGGAAAGCGTCAATGGCGCGTTGATCACTGATGTGCCTCCGGGTCCCGCCGAAGAGGCAGGCTTTCTTGCTGGCGATGTCATCTTGTCTTTTGACGGGACGGACGTTGACGACACACGCGGTTTGGTCCGCACCGTCGGCAACACTCAAGTCGGTGCGGCTGTACGTGTTGTCGTCTTGCGCGATGGTGCAACTGAAACCATCCTTGTGACACTTGGCCGTCGCGAAACAGCCGAGGCAGCCGTGCCTGCGGTGGCACCTGCACCAGAGCCAGAAGAGCCAACCGAGATTGAGGTGCTGGGCATGACGTTGGTTGAAATTTCCGACGAAATGCGCGCCGAGATCGATGGTATTTCTGATCTCAAAGGTCTGTTGGTTGCCAATGTTGACGAAGAAACTGAGGCCTTTGAAAAAGGGCTGCGCCAAGGTGACGTGATCACTGAGGCCGGTCAGCAAAAAATCGAAAGCATCGGCGACCTGCAAGATCGCCTAGCCGAAGCCGAAGAAGCGGGCCGCAAGTCTATCCTGCTGCTCGTGCGCCGTGATGGTGATCCGCGCTTTGTTGCGATCTCGCTGAGCTAAGCCAGCGCAATACATACTATCAAAAGAGGTGGTCCTGATTGGGCCGCCTTTTTTCTTTGGGGTTTGAGAGCCGCTGGCGCGTCTTATTGAGTGTCAGCCGGTTCCGTCAGATCAACAACAATCAGTCCCAGATCACGAGCCGTCATGATGGCCAGAGTAGGGCTGTCCAGCCCACGCGATTTTTGGTGCCGCTGAACAGCACGCGCCGTGTTGCGATCATATGTGCCCGTAATGCTGCCACGATAATCACCACGTGCGGCCAATGCGCGCTGCAGCGTCGACATCAAATCAGGCGTCAGCCGCTCGGGGCACAGCGCCTCGAACAGGGTCTGGTCGCGGGTCTCGGTTACAGCGGGGCGATCAATCTTGCGAATGACAGCGGGTTGTATCACGTTGCCAGATGCATCGCGCACTTCCGGGACGACCACCTCTTGATCCGTGACAACTTCGATCACAGCTGGCGAGATGTCGCGCACAAAGCATCGACCCGTTGCATCACGCGACAGCGACACCTCGGTTGCGGGTGGCGCACCAAAGGTCATGCCATCCTCACACGCTGATAGAGCGCATGCTGCAATAAGAAGAAAAACCTGTTTCATCTGCTGTGCCTCATACTAACGCAACCCCGCAAATCTGTGTTCGCTTCAGGTCGCCCCCGTCTTAGCGCTAAACGTCTTATCAATCCAGTGTGGTGACAAACGCGTTCATTGCCACAAAAGAGACTGGCACCTGTGCAAATCGCCAGTTACACATTTCGGGAACAATGGCGCTGCGCGTCAGAATGATTGCACGACACCACGAGGGAGACACGGGTCATGGCAAAAATTACATACATCGAGCACGGCGGCAAAGAGCACGTCGTCGATGTCTCGAACGGTCTGACCGTAATGGAAGGTGCGCGTGACAACGGCATCCCCGGGATCGAAGCAGATTGTGGCGGCGCCTGCGCTTGCTCGACATGCCACGTCTATATTGATCCGACTTGGGTCGAAAAGCTGGCAGCTAAAGACGCGATGGAAGAAGACATGCTCGACTTTGCTTACGAGCCTGATGCTGCGCGTTCGCGTCTGACCTGCCAGCTCAAGGTGACTGACGATCTCGACGGTCTCGTCGTTCAGATGCCAGAGAAACAGATCTGATGAAATTTGCTTGGGCCACTCTTTCTGTCGCGGCGGTTTTGGCTGCAAACGTGGCCCAAGCTCGCGATGTGGGTGTTGTTGATGCCCAGTATGCCGAGCCGACAACTCTCTACACGCATGGCATTTTGGGTGATGCTATCGAACATGGTGCGCTGCAACTGACGCTGTCTGACGGCCGTACAGTTAGCATCCGTCTCCCTGAAACACATGTTTTCGAAGATACAGAACCGCGGCTGGTGGACGTCGATCTAGACGGTCATGCCGAGGTTATGGTCGTTGAGACAAGCATGGCACAAGGCGCACGGCTCGCGATCTACAATGAAACCGGTGTGGTTGCTGCGGCGCCTTACATTGGCCGTACAAACCGTTGGCTTGCTCCGATTGGCGCTGCAGATTTTGACCGCGATGGCCGGATCGAAATCGGGTATATCGACCGCCCCCATCTGGCCAAGACGTTGCGCATTTGGCGGTTTGACGACGGTGCCCTGACCCTTGTTGATGAAATTGCAGGTCTGACAAATCACAGGATTGGCGAGGCGGACATCGGTGGAGGTCTGCGTCGGTGTGATGGTCAGGTCGAGATGATCACAGCGTCCGCTGATTGGTCTCGCGTGATTGCCACGGGCTTTGTCGATGGCCGCTACCGCACCCGTGATATGGGCCCGCATCGTGGCCGCGCATCCCTAAATGCAGCGTTGGCCTGCTAGGTCAGCGCCACGCTGATTGCCAGCAACAAAACCACCTCGGACACTTGTTGGGTCGCGCCCAAGACATCGCCTGTTTGGCCGTCGATCTTGGCGCGTGCGATCATCGTAATCGCCGCTGTTGTTCCTGCGACCCAAATCACGCCGACCAACCCGCCAGCCACGAATAACGATGCGACAACCCCGATCGTCAGCGCGATGTAGGCGGCGTTCAACGATGGACGCCCGACGCTGTGGGAAAGCCCGTTGTCACGCGCATTGGGTAGGGCGGCCATCACCCATACCATCGGTGCGCGGCTCGCAATCGCCACAGCCAGCACAGGCCCCCACAGGGCACCGGATTGGATGATCCCACCCAGAGCCTGCCAACGCAACGCTACGACAATCACCAACGCGAGAACGCCGTAGGCCCCGATGCGGCTGTCTTTCATGATTTCCAATCGGCGCTCGGCCGTCCAGCCGCCCCATAGCCCGTCAGCGGCATCCGACAGTCCGTCTTCGTGCAACGCGCCGGTGATCACGACCAATGTTGCGATAACCAACCCAGCGACCAGCATGGGGCCTAGCCCCAGCCAAATCGCGATTTGTCCGACACTCGCAGCGACGATGCCAATTGCGAGACCTGCGATCGGGTAGGCCCATGCGGCCCGCGCCCCGCGACGCGTTGCCAAATCTGTGTCGACTGGGACGGGCAGGCGGCTCAACAACCCTGTGGCGGCTGCCACATCGCGAGGATCAATCAGTGTCATGTCGTTGTCAGACATCCAGCCGCCCTTTCTGTGCTTTTCATTCTGGCCCGTAGCGTTAGACAGAACGAAGCAAAGACTCAATGAAAGACCCAATCCGATGGCCAACTTTACGACCCTTGCGCAATTTTCTGATATTTTGGGCGCACAAGGCGCAGCTTCGGACGCGGCGATTACATCGGCGCGCGAACATAACGGCCAATTGACCAAACCGCCTGGTGCATTGGGGCGACTAGAAGATCTCGCAATTTGGTATGCTGGTTGGCGCAATGATCCGCGCCCTCAGATTGCCGCACCACAGGTCATCGTATTTGCGGGAAACCACGGCGTTTGCGCCCAAGGCGTGTCAGCCTTTCCATCCGAGGTGACCGTTCAGATGGTTGCAAACTTCCAGCATGGCGGTGCAGCGATCAATCAGCTGGCCAAAGAAGCCGGTGCCAAGATGGATGTGCATGCGCTTGATCTGGACACCCCAACCGCTGATTTCACTCAAGCGCCCGCCATGACCGAGACCGAAGTCGTCGCAGCCTTGGTCACGGGCTGGGATGCCGTTGATCCGAATGCGGATTTACTGGTTGTCGGTGAAATGGGCATTGGCAACACAACGGCTGCGGCTGCTGTTGCGGCTGCGATCTTTGGTGGTGAGGCTGGCGATTGGACTGGGCGCGGCACCGGGGTCGATGACGCAGGGCTTGCGATCAAAACCCGTGTGGTCGCCGAAGGCTTGGCACTTCATGCACCGAACAGCCCGCTCGAGGTGTTGCGCTGTTTGGGCGGTCGCGAACTGGCTGCGATGGCTGGTGCTATTGCGGCGGCGCGCAGCTACAACATCCCCGTCATTCTAGATGGATTTATCTGTTCCGCCGCGGCAGCGGTGCTCGAGAAAACAGCGGCGGGCGCTCTGGATCACTGCGTCGCGGGACATCTCAGCGACGAGGGTGCACACCGCAATATTCTCGACGGGATTGGCAAAGCTCCGCTTCTGGATATGGGCATGCGTCTTGGCGAAGGATCAGGGGCCACATTGGCCATTTTGGTTCTCAAAGGGGCTGTGGCCTGTCATTCGGGCATGGCCACCTTTGCCGAGGCCGGTGTGGCAGCGGGCTAGATGTCTGCTTAGTCCGGCATCTGCAACGTTATATTGCGACCAGATTTGACGTAGCGCAGCTCGCTTTCACTGATGGCGGCGACGCTGCCCCCATCCAAACGGTCGCCTTGTTCCACCTTGATATAGCGGCCATTCGACAGTCGAACCAACGCGCTTCGGTCGTTGGGGCGACCGTAAACACCGATCAAATTCACACGGCGCATGTTCAGTGCGTTTTCTGTTGTCGCGATCTGCGCGACAGTGCGCGGTGTGGTTCCTGATGGACGCACTGTTCTAGGTGCGGCTGCGGCAGCCTGTTGTTCTTGCGGCGCACTGCGCTGCGCGCGTGCGACGATCCGGTTCATATTGCGGGGCCTTGCATCAGGGCGCAGTGAAATCGCAACCGCTTGATCGGTGATTTCGATCTGTGGTCCTTCGACGTCGACCTCAGGTTCAACTTCGGCAACAACGGGTTCTTCTTCGACAGGCTCAGGCGGTGGTGCAAGTCCTGCAGGGCGCGTGCGCGGGCGGAACTTGGCCGCCTCGGCGCGTGTCATGCCACCAAGCACGTTCCGCTCGATCTGTTCGACCAGATCGCTGGGGCGTGTTTGTGGGCGAAACGCGGCCAATGCGACGCCACCGGGTGCAACACGGGGTTCATCCGTGCTGGACGCGGTGGCATCGGTGCTTGCCTCTGCAGTCTGTTCTGATCGAATGGGGGGGATAACGGGGGGCTTGCCCGCGTAGACCCGAACGCCTTGTGGAGTTAGCGCGCCTTCTGGCGTAGGCCGGACCAAACCGTTTGCTAGCAAGTCAAACTGGACGCTGGGTGCGGGTGGGTCGATTTGGGCTCCCAATGGCCGGTCGTTGAGGATTGATGCAACCGCCGGCAACGCAAACGCGTCTAGCCCCGTGATTTTCGGATCGATCGATGCGATATACAGCGTGTCGAGCGTTTCAAGCCGAGGGGCAAGCGGGCGGCGAGGCGCCTTTTGCCAAACACCAGTGCTGGCATAAATGCGCCGTGCTTCGGCTGGGCTTAGAACTTGGCCTAGGTTCTCAACTGGCGCGGGCTCAAGCCCCATCTCGCTTTCGTCCAATGGCAGGGCATTGGCCACTGCATTCGCCAAATCGAGTTGGGGATCAGCAGGCAGTGCGACCGTGACCGGTACAGCAACTGGGCCTGTTGCGATCTGGTTTTCTTCTTTGCTGCCAAACAACCACGCGAACCCGTCTTCGGAAATGGCGGCGAATGCGCCGACAACCACCAAGAAGAACAACAAGATCGCGGTCAAAATGATCCCGAGGAACCGCGGCTTGCCGCCAATAGCTTTTTTCTTGACTGGTTTGGGTTTGCGAGCGCCAAAGATTGTCATCTTGCTGGCTTCGTCTTCGACAGGGGCTGCCGCAGCCGCTGCTGCGGTTTCTGCCTTGGCCACCTTTGCCGCCTTGCGACGGCTCATGAACGCGGCAGCCTTGCCGGGTTTGGCGGGCTCTGCCTCTGGCTCTGGTGCCGGCGCTGCGGGGGCCGCAATCGGTGCTGCAACCGGAGGGGCATCTGCCACTCCTGCATCCCCAGTGATTGTGGGTGCATCTTGGTGCGCGGGCGTTGCCGCGACAACAGGTGCGGGGGCAGGGGCCGGTTCCGCGCCGCGCGCCGCCCCCCCAAGCATCGGTGCTGCATCAGGTGCACCAGCCGGTACGCTTAGCGACATTCGTGCGTCAGGGGTGATCGGAGCGTTCAGCGCGACTTCATCGTCGCTGCGCGGTGCCTGACGCGTCGTAAATGCGGGGGCTTCGACATTGAGCTCTGGCTCAGGTGTTGGCGCGACGTCCGTTACCTCAGAGGCCTCGGGGGTCGCGGCAGGCTCGGGCTCAACCGCGGTTTCAACAACAGCCTCTAGATCGGCGTCGCTGATGATGTCTTTGGTCGCTTCATCCAAATCGGCATCCGTCAGAACATTCTGATCCGGCTCTACAGCCTCTTGTGTGGTTGGCTCTGCGCCACCATCGACTAGTACTTCTGTTGGTTCAACTTCGGCAACTTCAACGCTTGGCGTCTCGGCTTCTAGCACGTCGTCTACGACTGAGGCGCTGGCCTCTTCCAGAGTAGCGATGCCGGTTTGCTGGACGGGAACGTTGTCTCGCGACACCTGCGCACCATTGGCAGCCTTGGACGCGCCAAAGAAGGCCTCGCCATCAAATGTAAACGCCTCTGGAACGGCTGCAAAACACAGAGGTCCCAGCGCGTGCTCGGAGGCAAATGCTTCGGCCTCATCCAGTGTTTCGCGGGCGACAGCAGCTACGAACGTGCGGCCACCTCCGCTGGTCCAGTCATAGACCAGCTCATCGACGCTGTAGGGCGTCGTGTCTTTCAACGCTGAGCGGACTTCTGCCTCGCTGGCGTAGGCATCATCAATCGAGATGTACTTGATCTGGCTATTGGGAATCAGCAGCTTGGACTGGATTTCACCGCCGGCCAACTGTTCAGCACGTGCTCGAACTTGGGCCAGATCATGCGCAAGGTCGTCGGTGTCTAGCGACACATCGCCGACTAAATCCCAGCCATTATCTGACCTTTTCAGCATTTTTATGCCGTCGAATGACATCGAGACGGCAAAGTTTGGTATTGGACTGTCCGGCATAGTCGTCTGGAATCCCACGTCTTTGATTGGCGCATACATACTCGGTTCGCGCGCTACTGTTTCGGGCATTTTAACGGATGCAGCGGCCAAGGAAAAGAAAAAGGAAAAACATCGGAAAAACAGGCGGTTTGATGATGAGATTGACGTAATTTTGGGCCGTGACCCAAGGATTGACATCTGCCATCCGTCATAGATCTAGTCACCCCAATTACAGGAGTAGGTTGATGCGTGTTTTGAGTTTGGTTCTTTCGATATTGCTAGCGACCGCGGCGGCGGCAGAGAACCGTGATGTCATTTACGTCACGGGCGAAGGCGATGTGGCCGCGGCGCCGGATATGGCAACGATCACGATGGGGGTCAGTCATCAGGCTGATACGGCCGCCCAAGCGATGGCGCAGGTGGCTCAGGACACCCAATCCGTCATTGATGCGTTGACGGCGTCTGATGTCCAACCGCGGGATATGCAAACCAGCGGGCTTAATATGAACCCCGTGTATGACCAATCCAACGACCGCAAACCCGGCGAGGCCCCTGTGGTTGTTGGGTTCAGGGTGGATACCACGTTGACCGTTCGCATTCGCGAACTGGATGATCTGGGTGAATTGCTTGATGCTGTTGTGTCTGACGGCGCAAACCGGTTTCGCGGCCTCAGCTTTGGAGTCCAAGAGCCAGATCCGCTTGTGGCCGAGGCGCGTCACGAGGCGGTTCTTGATGCTCGCCTCAAGGCCGAGATGCTGGCAGCATCTGCGGGTGTGACGCTCGGAGACTTGATCGAAATGCGCGAAGGTGGCGGCGGTGGTCCGCGACCGGTTCAAATGGAGGCTGACTTTGCAATGGCTCGGTCTGCGATGCCGGTGGCTCAGGGCGAAGTTCGCTACCGTGTGTCAGTGTCGATGGCTTATGAAATCATCAACGAATAGACGCAGTCTGCGCCCAACAAAAAGGGGCCGCCCAGAATTAGCCGGCCCCCTTTGTACGTTTGATAGATCGCGGGTTACGCGCTGGCTTTGCTCAACGCTTGGTCCAGATCGGCAATCAGGTCATTGGCGTCTTCTGTTCCGATAGAGACACGCACAACACCTGGTCCGGCGCCTGCGGCTTCTTGCTGTTCTACGGTCAACTGACGGTGGGTCGTTGAGGCCGAGTGGATGATCAACGACCGTGTGTCACCTAGGTTTGCCACGTGGCTAAAGATTTCGAGATTATCCACCAGCTTCACGCAGGCCTCGTAGCCGCCTTTGACCGCAAAAGTGAACAATGCGCTGGCGCCACGTGGGCAAATCTTTTCAACCAATGGGAAATAGGGGGACGATTCCAAACCGGCATAGGTGACGTATTCGATGCGGTCGTCCGCCTCGAGCCAATTCGCCAGCTTGGTCGCGTTTTCAACGTGACGGTCCATCCGCAAGGATAAAGTCTCGATCCCCATCAACGTATAGTGCGCTGCCTGTGGGTTCATGGTCATACCAAGATCGCGCAGACCAATCGCAATACCGTGAAAGGTAAACGCCAACGGGCCAAAGGTCTCGGCGAACTTCATGCCGTGATACGCAGGCTCGGGCTGGGACAATGACGGGAACTTGTCGTTTGCGCCCCAGTCGAATTTACCGGAATCCACAACACAGCCGCCTGTGACTGTACCGTTGCCAGTCAGGTACTTGGTCGTCGAGTGCACAACCAAGGTCGCACCGTGCTCGATTGGGCGGCATAGGTATGGCGTGGCAGTCGTGTTATCGACGATCAGCGGAATACCGGCGGCGTCCGAGATGGCCGAGATCGCGTTGAGGTCGGTGATGTGACCACCTGGGTTGGCGACCGCTTCGCAGAATACGGCGCGAGTGTTGTCGTCGATGGCGGCAGCAACCGCTTCATGATCGTCCATGTCGACGAATTTGGCTTCCCAACCGAAACGTTTGATCGTCTGGCTGAACTGCGTGACCGTACCGCCATAAAGACGGGTCGATGCAACAATGTTCATGCCTGGCTGCATCAGCGGAAACAGCGCCATGATCTGTGCGGCGTGGCCAGACGAACAGCAGACAGCACCAACACCACCCTCGAGGGTCGCAATGCGCTCTTGAAGAACGGCAACCGTCGGGTTTGTCAGGCGCGAATAGATGTATCCAACCTCTTGCAGGTTAAACAATGCTGCGGCGTGGTCGGCATCGCGGAACACATATGCGGTCGATTGGTAAATCGGCGTCTGGCGCGCGCCTGTTGCAGGATCAGGGCGTGCGCCCGCATGGATCTGCAGTGTGTCAAAGCCGTAGCTCGGCCCGTTTGGATCAGTGGACATCGCGTCTCTCCCTTTATCGTCGTTGCCGATACCTCTATTGCATATAAGCGCGGGCCTCAACGCCGCCCCTGATCAAAGGACAAACCAATGCCAACGCCGTTTCATTTCGCCTTTAATGTTCTGGATTTAGATGCGACCCGAGAATTCTATTCTGGGGTCATGGGCGCGGTGGAAGGTCGATCGACCGACACATGGGTGGATTTTGATTTCTTTGGTCATCAGTTGTCGATGCATCTGGGCGAGCCAATGAAGACCGCCGCCACAGGGCGGGTCGGGGATCACATGGTGCCAATGCCGCATTTTGGGATTGTGCTGCCGTTGGATCAGTGGACCGAACTGGCTGGTCGCATGGAAGACGCGCAGACCGATTTTGTGATTGCACCCTCTGCGCGGTTTCGCGGCGAACCGGGCGAGCAGTGGACAATGTTTTTCCGCGATCCGTCCGGCAATCCGATCGAAGTCAAAGGCTTTGCAAACATTGACGGCGTGTTCGACAGCTAGCGCCGCCTAGCGCATCCAGAAATTGGCTTTCTTGATGCGGTTTCGGATTTGCTTTTCGCGCTTTGGCAGATCGTCGCGGTCAAACATCTCGCGCACCTTTTGGCCGCGGTTCTGATAGATCATCCGCAAAAACGGCTCGTAGGATTTGAGCACCTTTTTGACTTTGTTCGGGCTGCTTGCTGCTTCAAGCGCGGACACAACCGCATCTGGCGCTTTGGCATACAAAAGCGGCAGCAGACGGTAATGATAACTGACCGCGCCGTCCAAATGACCAGTGGGCAATGTGTCACGGCCGCCGCCAAGTGAATGAATAACTAAGGGCAACGCCACTTGGTCCAACCACGGGTTCAGTTCTTGCAAGACAAGCTCGGGTGGGCGGTCCTCGCGGATCGCTGTCGCATAGTCCAAAAACCGTGCACCGAACGCCGCTGGGTCTTTGTAGAAAAACCAACCGGCGTTGAAATACAGGTAACGCTGCCAATAGTCATCTGGCTGCGACAGATCGAGCGTGCTCTCAAATTCCAGATCGAACTTGTCATAGAGGGATTTCCACGTCGCCGTGTAGCCCGGCCAATACAGCTCTTCTTTGGGCCACGTCCCTTCGCGCATCATGGATGCGGTCGGGCGATCGAAATCAAATGGAACGTCCATCAATTCGCCCGTGATCAGCGTGTCCGTGTCAAAAAACACGAACGGCTCGCCAGCAGGCATTGCGGCCAACCCTTCGATTTTGTTGCCGTAGCGGTAGCCCTCGCCAAAGTGATGATTGGTAAATGGCACGATTTCGGCGCCCAATTCGATGAGTGCGGTTCGGGCGTCTCCCGTCATACGTGGATCGGTTGACCACTTCGGGCTCGGCTGAGGCTCGACCACGATCAACCGCCCGTCAAAGCGTGGCGAATGCTGGCGCAACGACGCCGCAAACAGAACCGCCTCGTATTGCAAGCGTCCAGCTTGGCCCACGATCATGATATTGAAACTCTGGTCTGATGTGCTTGATCGGGCCATAATGGTCATTATTGATCGTGCCTCTGATCGATTTGGGATCACAATAGAGACCCTAGTGGACGAGGCAAACCCTAATGCTTTGAATTTTATAAAAGGCGACGACCATGTTTGGACTTTTAATTACTGTCGGTTTGATTTTTGCATTGGCGGCGTCGTCCCAAGACGGGGACGCACCAATGCTCGCTGTGGCGGCCCCAGAGGCGACCCCAGAGCCGGTGATCGAGACACGCGCACCAGAGGACCAAACCCCAACGGGCAAATTCACAACCGCGACCGAGATCAAACCAATCCTCGAAATGACCAAGGCACAGTGGATCGGTATCCGCGAATTCAACGGTCAGGATCTCGTGTATTTCACCCAGCTTTTCTCGTGGCGGTGTGGCATGTGGGGAATGCACTACGGCCTGAATGGCGCCGATCCTGTCACGCCTATGCCGCTAGAGCCCTGCAATACAGAATATGCCCAGCCCAACGTGATGGTCGATATCGAGAACTTCCTGCCGTACATCGTCCAGCCTTTGGGCAGCGTTGAGCAGGTCATCGTTCGCGTCACCTTTGACGACGGCACATCCCAAACAGAGAGCTTTGAGCGCGGGAATGTACGCATTCCATGAACGGGACGCGTTGACCTCTGTGTGGCCGCCGCTAATGTTGTGGCCGCACAGCGGGGGATGGGCATGATGCATACGACCGACGGGCACAATGGCCCCGATATTCAGGCCTTGGTCGATGATGGCCTCGCGCGTATCGAATGGGTCCATACCCACTCTCCTGTGATGAATACCCACGTGCGCAAGATTGTCAGTGACGGGTCGCTGCGCGGCAAACGGATTGCCGTTGTTGTGCATCTCGAAGCGAAAACCGCGTATCTCGCCAAATTGCTGGCGGACGCGGGTGCAGATGTCATTGCCGCGGGTAGTAATCCGCGAACCACCTCTGCCCCTGTTGTCGCAGCGCTGCGTGACATTGGCATTCGTGTTGTTTCCGAACCAGATGGGGATCACACCAGTTGGGAGGCCGAGCTGCGCGCCGCAGCTGACCTAGAACCCGAATATGTGATTGATGACGGTGCGGAGCTGACGATGCGCATCGGTATCCACCGTCCAAACGTCTTTGCCCGCTTGAAAGGCGTGTCCGAGGAAACAACAACTGGAACAGCGCGGCTCTATGCGATGCAAGAGGCTGGCAAGCTGCCGTTTCCGGCGCTGACCGCCAATGACGCGCGGTGCAAACATCTCTTTGATAATCGCTATGGCACGGGTCAGACGACGGTTCAGGCCGTGTTGCACCAAACCAGTCGCCAAATTGCAGGCGTGCCTTTTGCTGTTGTTGGTTACGGCTATGTCGGGCGCGGAATTGCGCAATATGCCAGTGCGTTGGGCGCCTTGGTTCATGTGATCGAGGCGGACCCCGTTCGCGCGCTTGAGGCGCATATGGACGGGCACCATGTCGGGTCAGCTGCATCGACCCTGCCGGACGCACGGTTTGTTGTGACGGCCACTGGCGGGATGCGTGCAATTGGTGCGCCCGAGGTGGCGCATTTGCGTGATGATGTTGTCCTTGCCAACGCGGGCCATCATGACCTCGAGATTGATATCGATCACCTTGCTCAGGTCGCGGAAGGCACGACCGAAGTCAGCGCCCAGATCACCAGTTATGCGTTGGCAGATAAAACCGTGCACGTCCTGTCTGGTGGCGCATTGGTTAATATCGCAGGGGGTAGCGGCCACCCAGTGGAAATCATGGACCTTACCTTTGCTGTCCAAGGGCTGGGTGCGCACCACCTGATCAACACGCCCATGACCCCCGGCGTTCATGTTTTGCCCAAGGCCGTGGACGACGGGATCGCGGCTGCCAAACTTGCCAGTCTCGGGATTTCACTCGCCACCGCGCGACAGGAACAGCAAGATAATTCGATGGACTGGATCGACCAGATTGAACTGTCATGACAATAGACCCACAAATAATTCAGCCAAACGATTGGGCATGGGATCAACGCCGACTGACCCACGCATTGCTACGAGACCATGCAACAGGCGCGCTGGGCACAATTGGGACGGCGGATGCCCCAGATGGGGCCGCTGATCCGCCGCTTTTGAGCGTGCTCGCCGCCGCTGGCGCGCATCTTGATTCAGCCAGTGACTGCGGCTCGGACGTCACGGCGACAAGGCTGTGGCAAACGATTATCGCCCCTCATTGTCAGGGACAGTCGGCAGTCATGGCGCTTTTGGATATTACCAACTTGCAGATCGCAGGTCGCGTGATCTGTGTAACAGGGTATGGGCCAAATGGGCAAAGTGTGGCACGTGCTGCCCGCGCGATGGGGGCGCAAACCGTGGTCGTGTCGACTAATCCCGTGGACCGCGCACAAGCATTTGCATCAGGCTTTCGTGCAATGTTGCAGCTGCCTGTCTGTGACGTCGTTTTTGCAACGTCTGATGCAACAGTTGATCTGGCGCGCCTGTCCCAAGGCGTCATTTTGTGTGCGGTGGACGCGGATGCTCTGCCTGACCTTGGCGCGGGCAAGCCGGTGCGGGATCACGTGACAACCCACGCAATCGCAAACGGAACAACAGTCAAGCTTATCGCGGGCGGCGCCCCGATCGCTCAGACAAGCGGGGCAGGGATGCCGCACGCTTTGGCAGACCTCGCTTCCGCCCTGTGGCTCAACGCGGCGCTTGCGACATCGAACGCTGGAACGGCACCCATGTCAGAGGCCGCGCTGGCCGCGCTTTGGCTACACCTTCACTTCGACGAGGACGCGACAAATGGCTGATAAAGAACTAGAAACCAGCATCATAGGCTCTCCCTCGCCTCAAACGTTCAAATGACCCTGTCATGTTGACCAAGATGCATGTGAGCCGAGGTCAGCGTTTCGAAGCGAACGAAACCCCGCTCTTCACTTTCATGGACGCTAATGGGGTCGAAGAGGCGTTTTCGTTGCCGTACTTTGGTACGGTGACACATGTTTATGCAAGACAAGGTTTATGCAAGACAAGGCGAAATTCTGTCGGAACAGATCGAAATCATCAAGGTCGTGCGCGATGCTGTGCAACCGGAACCTGCCCGTATGGCAGCTCCGCAGCCGGTGCCAGAACCAACCCGACCCCCAGCCGCCGCTCCGCGATCGGACCCAAAACCTAAAAACCTTCGGCTGAACATCTGCGCAAAAGGTCATCTTTAAAATCAAGTGATGCGCCTGCCGCAAAGGGGGCATGGATCGATTGGGTTGTCCTAGCGGGTGCGATTGTGATGGTAGGTGCCGCCGTTATGTCCATGATTTCAGATGACCCCAAAGAAACCGCTGTATCGCAATCGAGCACCCAAACCAGCTCGGAAACCCGCGACAGTGCCCGTAACGAGCAAAAAGAGCTGCGGTTCAACGTTTGTAATAAATCCGGCGAGCAAATCCGTATCGCGATTGCGGTGCGCGAAGCGGCCGAAGATCCGTTTACGGTCAAAGGGTGGTGGATCGTGGAGCATGATGACTGCAGTTACATGTCCCGCACTCCATTCGGCGATTTTAACAACCAACACCTCTACTATCACGCAAAAACCGGCGGTGGGTCATATTGGGATGGCAATGCCGCAACCAAATTTTGCATTCCGAACCGCCGCTTTGAACGCTTGGTGCCAGATGGCTACACGTGCGCCAGCGACGAGGATACTGCTCCATTCGGCGAAATAACCGTGCCGCGGACACAGCGAGAATATACTCTCACAATCCGGTAACGCGTCGCATGCATAGGCTTTTAATGTAGGCGTCAGGCGCGTTTGATCGCTGCTATGCCACCGCGCCAGACGTTCAGCCGGAACCGCTCGGTGCAACGCGAGATTTTTTCAGATCATTTCATTGGATTGTTTAGTGGTGGGCGACCCTGGAATCGAACCAGGCGTGCGTCTCCGCGAGGGAGTTACAGTCCCCTGCCACACCTTGCGGCCTGTCGCCCACTGGCGGCGTGATTAGCTGTGCATTGCGAGGGCGTCAACTGGGAAATGATCTTTCTTGTTTGAAAGGTGGTTGTTGCCAGCGCAATCCGTTAGGACGAGCCAAATCATACGAAGGTAGCAGCTATGAAAAAGCCAAAGTGGGTTGTTGAAAAAGAAAGATCCAAGCGCGCCGCCGCTGCGGAAACCGTGTGGCTGTTTGGCTTGCACGCGGTCCGTGATGCGCTGTTGAACCCTAAACGGGTCAAGCTGCGTCTGATCGTTACCAAAAACGCCCATGACAAACTGGCCGAGGATATCGGAGCCAGCGGGATGGAACCCGAGATGTCCGATCCGCGCAAGTTTGCGGCACCGATTGATCCGCAGTCCGTGCACCAAGGTGCGGCACTTGAGGTCAAAGGTCTTGACTGGGGCAAGCTCGAAGACGTCTGTTTGGGCGAAGAAGGCCGCGCGCCGCGTGTTGTATTGTTAGACCGTGTGACCGACCCGCATAACGTCGGTGCAGTCCTGCGCTCGGCCGAAGTGTTCGGCGCCTCTGCGGTTGTTGCCATGTCGCGCCACGCAGCGCCCGAAACCGGAGCCTTGGCCAAAACCGCGTCTGGTGCGTTGGAACGCCAACCCTATGTCAGGGTCCGCAATCTGGCGGATGCGATGGAGACGCTCAAGGGGATGGGCTATATCGTTCTGGGCCTCGACGGCGAGGCAGAAGGCACCATTGGAGCGGCACTCGAGGGCAAACGTGACCGTCCTGTCGCACTTGTTCTAGGGGCTGAGGGGCCGGGTTTACGCGAAAAGACCAAAGAAACATGTGACGCATTGGTGAAAATCGACTTTGCTGGTGGTTTTGGCTCTCTCAACGTCTCAAATGCTGCGGCAGTTGCCCTATATGCCTCTAGAGAGACGCTCTGAGCCTGAGGATCTATGCCCGTCACAAAGATTGCGACCTGTTGTTATTGCGGGACCCGAGCGGCGCTGGTGCTAAGCGGGCGTGAACGCCACGAATTGGCATGTTCGAACTGTGGTGCGCCGCTACATGATCTGAAAATGTTACCAAAACGGGCGGATGCAGGGGCAGGGCGGACGTCTGCGTCTACGGCGGCACCCGCCCGCCCAAAGCCTGTTCACCGCTCTGAGCCATTGCACAAGAAACCCAGATACAACAAGAAAAATAGAAATAAAAAGAAGAGCTTAACCCGCTGGCTGTTGGAAGGGGCCAAAGACGCAATCGAAGATATCTTTGATTGAAACAAACCAGCGAGATTTATCACGGGTTGGCGAGCAGGGTTTAAATCTAGGGCGCCGATTGTCAGGTTTCATGCAACACGAAACACACAATGATTGGACCCCACGATGATCTCTCGCCGTTCTGTTCTTGGTCTGCTGGCCGCAACTCCCGCTGCTTTGGCCTTTGCCCGCCCTGCGTTTGCTGCAACCACTGAAACCTATGCCGAGGGTGGCGTGGCTGTCGATGGCTCGGACATGGTCGCTTATTTCACCGACGGCGCGCCTGTGACTGGTTCGGCTGGTCACACTGTCGATTGGAATGGCGCGACGTGGCAGTTTGCCAACGCCGAGAACGCGGCGATGTTTGAGGCCAACCCAGAGGCCTACGCCCCGCAATACGGTGGATATTGCGCCTATGCGGTTTCCAAAGGCTACACTGCCCCGACCGAACCCGATGCATGGACCATCCATGAGGGTAAACTTTACCTCAATTTCAACACCACCGTTCGCAAGATTTGGTCCGAAGACATTCCGAGCAATATTGTCAAAGCTGACGGCAACTGGCCGACCGTTCTCGAGGCCTAAGTTTGTTAACGCCTTGTTCACAGGTGTATTACATCCTCTGGAATACGATCAGGACGCACTTACCTACTCTATGAGACGTTATTCTTGGAACGGATGCGTTTCATAATCACTGTCCCTCGTTCCATACCTTGCGCCCGTAGCCTTGTGCTTCGGGCGCCTTTTTGTTTTGAGGGCGCGACCTTTGGGAGAGTGGGATGTACTCAGACAGGTATTTGCAAGACGTGCTAAAGCGCACCAAAACGGTAGCCATCGTTGGGGCGTCTGCCAATCAAGTGCGCCCAAGTTTTTACGTGGCGCGCTATCTCAAGCTCAAAGGGTTTCGTGTGATCCCCATTAACCCCGGTTTGGCAGGTCAAAAGCTACTGGGAGAGACGGTATATGCCGATCTGACATCTGTGCCTGATGATGTGGATATGGTCGATATTTTCCGCCGTTCGGATGCTGTCCCATCCAATATGGATCAAGCGCTAGAGCGATGGCCCGATCTGCAAACGTTCTGGATGCAGATCGGCGTAAAACACCCCGAGGCGGCGGCCAAAGGTGAGGCGCGCGGTGTCACGGTTATTCAGGATCGGTGCCCCAAAATTGAATATCAACGTCTGTTTGGCGAATTGCGCATGTGCGGGTTCAATACCGGTGTGATCTCGTCCAGACTATAGCAGGGGGCGACGCGCAACGTCGCCGCCTACCAAGTATCTTTCAGGTCAATGGGGCGACTAGCGCGACGCTTTTTCAGCAATGCCTGACTGGGCGTTGCGCTGGGCCAGCTCGGCCTCGATATCGTCTAGTGTTACATCACGTGCCGCACACATGACCAACAGATGATACATCGCATCCGCAGCTTCCGCCGTCAGCTTCTTACGGTCGCCTTTGACCGCTTCGATGATTGCTTCGACCGCTTCCTCACCAAATTTTTCAGCACATTTTTCAGGGCCTTGGGCCAACAGTTTCGCGGTCCAAGAGCTGTCTGGATCGGCCTCTTTGCGGTCCGCAATGGTCTGGGCGAGTGATTTGAGCGTCATGAGAGCCTCATTGGGATGCCCGCGTCGGCCATATGCTGTTTGGCTTGCGCGATGGTGTAGGTGCCAAAGTGAAAGATCGAGGCTGCGAGCACGGCAGATGCGCCGCCTTGCGTCACACCTTCGACAAGATGATTCAGCGTGCCTACGCCGCCAGAGGCAATGACAGGGACGCTGACAGCATCCGACACAGCGCGGGTCAATGGCAGGTTAAAGCCTGATTTCGTCCCGTCGCGGTCCATAGACGTCAGAAGAATCTCACCAGCCCCTTTGGCGACAACGGTCTTGGCAAACTCAACCGCGTCAATGCCAGTGGCCTTGCGGCCGCCATGGGTGAAAATCTCCCATTTGCCGGGGGCTGTGGTCTTGGCATCAATCGCCACGACAATGCATTGGCTGCCAAAACGGTCGGCAGCGTCTGTCACCACATTGGGGTCAGCGACGGCTGCAGAGTTGAACGACACCTTGTCAGCGCCCGCTAGCAGCAGATCACGCACGTCATGGTGCGTGCGCACGCCGCCGCCAATGGTCAGTGGCATAAAGCACTGCTCGGCTGTGCGGGTGACCAAATCAAACATCGTCCCGCGATTTTCATGGGTCGCCATAATGTCGAGGAAACATAACTCGTCAGCGCCCGCCGCATCATAGGCCTTGGCCTGTTCAACGGGGTCGCCGGCGTCAATCAGATCGACAAAGTTCACGCCTTTGACCGTACGGCCTTCGGCGACATCGAGGCAGGGGATGATGCGGGTTTTTAACATATCCGCCTCATACCCGCAGTCGCAGCCCTAGGCAACGGTGTCACGAGCGATGCGGCGATGACGCCACTCAAGGACCATCGCAAGAACCAACACCCCTACGCCGTAAACCGCGCCTGCCGCAGAGGCCAAAAGAAAGGCGGGCAGGCTGAGGTTGGCAAATCCTTCGGGCAGAATTGCGCAGTTTTGATAGCCATAGAGCATGTTACCGCCACAGGTTTCGACCGCGACGATGATCGCTGCGTAAAGCGCCCCAAGGGATGCAAACCATGCGGCCGCGCTGATCCTAAGAGTGCGAGCCATTGGGCGATGTCGCAGCGCTGAGGCCAACGCGAAAATCCCGCCACAAATAAGGGTGAGGGGGGGTGAATAAGAATAAAGATCATTGCAGCTAGGTCAGACATCGAAATCTCCTTGAATAATGTTCATTTAGGGGTTTCATGAACGACGTTCAAGTTTATGGGGCTAAATCAATGTCTAAGAATGAAATCTGATACGATTGTTAGTCTGCCAGCGCCGATAGCGCCGCGCCCAGATCAATCGCCCCATCATAGAGCGCGCGACCCGAAATCGCGCCGGAAATCACACCGGTTGCTTTGAGCGCCGTGAGATCGTCCATCGACGATACTCCACCCGAGGCGATGACAGGGATCGACACCGATCGGGCCAAGGCTTCGGTCGCATCGATGTTCGGCCCGCCCATGGCACCATCGCGGTTGATGTCGGTGTAAATGATCGCGGCGACGCCATCGTCTTCAAAGGATTTCGCAAGGTCGGTGACCATGATGTCGGTCTCTTCGGCCCAGCCGCGTGTTGCCACGCGTCCATTGCGTGCATCCAGACCCACCGCGATTTTGCCCGGAAATGCGCGTGACGCTTCTCGGACTAGGTCTGGGTTTTCTACCGCGACTGTACCGAGAATGACGCGTGCCAGTCCTTTGGAAATCCATGCCTCGATCGTCGCCATGTCGCGAATACCACCACCCAGCTGTGCGGGGACCGAACACTGTTCGAGAATTTGCTCGACAGGGGCTGCGTTGACCGGCTCGCCCGCAAAGGCGCCGTTCAAATCGACCAGATGCAGCCATTCGCAACCCGCGTCTTGGAACGCCAGCGCTTGGGCCGCTGGATTGTCGTTAAAGACCGTCGTCTGATCCATATCCCCATGCACCAATCGCACAGCTTGGCCGTCTTTGAGGTCGATAGCAGGATAGAGGATCATGAGCATTTGCCTTTGTCGCGACTGTTTGGCGTTCTTTTGCACCAGACAGGGGGAAATGCAAAGAGACCCAACGTCATTCTTGCCTGACCTAGCGGCATCGCGTCAGTCTGGCGCAGTTACTCTAGGGAGGAGTTCGAAATGAAAAAGATCATCATGGCTGCGATTGCAGCAGTTGGCCTCGCCACACCAGCATTCGCTGATTCCGCAAACGGCACTTGGCAGACCCAAGTGGACGATGGCGCCTATGCGCACGTCACAATGCGCTCTTGCGGCAACGCCGTCTGCGGTGTGATTTCACGCACGTTCAACAGCTCGGGCGAATACCAGTCTGAAAACATCGGAAAAACACTGGTGATCGACATGGTTCCTCAGGGTGGTGGCGAATATGAGGGCAGCGTCTGGCGTCCATCCAACAACAAAATCTACATTGGAAAAATGTCGGTAAGCGGCAACAGCCTCGCTTTGCGCGGATGTGTAGCTGGCGGTTTGATCTGCTCGAAACAGACATGGTCGCGCATCGACTAATCGACGCGATCCAGTTCTAAAATACCAAAGCAGGTCCTTCATCGGGGCCTGCTTTTTTGTTTAGGGCGCCCAGCCTAGGAAGTTGGCGATCAACCGCAGACCTGCCGATTGGCTTTTCTCTGGGTGGAACTGCGTTCCGATCACGGTGCCGCTGCCCACAATCGCTGTGATGTCACCGGCGTAATCGACATAGGCCAAACGGTCCGCCGAATTTGCAATATTCATATGGTAGCTGTGCACAAAATACGCGTGGTCACCGGTCTTGAGACCGTCCAGAACAGGGTGCGTGTCTTGGATCACCAGATCGTTCCATCCCATGTGGGGCACCTTCAGCGATGGATTGCTGGGGGAAATTGGAATGATCTCGCCTGAAATCCAGTCAAACCCATCGACATCGCGGTATTCGCGCCCGACCGTAGCCAGCATTTGCATGCCAACACAAATTCCCAAGAACGGCACAGCGCGACGCGTGACGCTGTCAGTGATCGCCTCGGCCAAACCATCATAGCCACCCAGCGCCTCTCGGCAGGCTGGAAACGCGCCATCACCCGGAAGGACGATTCGGTCCGCACGAGCGACCACATCGGGGTCTGACGTAACGACAACGTCTCCGGCGTCCGTCTCTAGTGCCATGCATTGAAACGCTTTTTCCGCCGAGTGCAAATTGCCGCTGTCGTAGTCAACTAGAGCCGTAACCGCCATCAAAGCATACCTTTGGTCGACGGGATGACACCCGTAGTCCGAGGATCAACCTCAAGCGCATCACGCAAAGCACGTGCGACGGATTTGAAGGCGGCTTCAACGATGTGGTGGCTATTGAACCCGTGGATACGGTCAATGTGCAGCGTCAGGCCGGAATGCGTTGAGAACGCTTGGAAAAACTCACGGACTAGTTCTGTATCAAAGGTGCCGATCTTTTGCGTCGGCAGCTCTAAATTACAGATCAAATATGGACGGCCGGAAATATCCAGCGCGGTGCGGACTTGGGCGTCATCCATCGCAAGGTGGCAGGATCCGTAACGACGGATGCCCTTTTTGTCGCCAACAGCCTTGGCCAATGCCTGACCAATCGCGATGCCAACGTCCTCGACCGTGTGGTGGTCATCAATGTGCAAATCACCGGTCGCGCGTACGGTCATGTCCATCAAGGCATGGCGGGCCAGCTGATCCAGCATATGATCAAAGAATCCGACACCCGTCTGGTTGTCGGCGGCACCTGTGCCGTCGAGATCCAAAGTAACCGAAATATCTGTTTCGTTGGTCTTGCGTGTGATGGTCGCGGTGCGCATCTCGTGATCCTCGTTGCGGTGTTGGGCTGCGTATAGTCGCCTGTTTGCGCTGGGCCAAGAGGGCACAACGCTATCGCGCAAAACTGTTGCCCTATGGTTGATTGAGATACATTACAGGCTGAACAGGGACTAGCGCCGTGGCGCTTACCTGCCTTGCTCGTTAGATGGGCAGAATTGCGTCAGCGACAGCACATTACCACTGGGGTCTTTCAGCCACGCGATCTTGTTGCCATCGGGCGATGTCCAAACACCAGATGCGTCTTGGGAGAGGTGTTCAAACTGCAAAAATTCAGGACCTCGGGACGTCAATGTCGCGATTTCATGCGAAATATCGGCAACCTCCCATCCATGGGCGGTGTGATCCGCTGGTCCATAACCTTCAATGATCTGAACCCGTAACATGATGTCCCCATCCCGAAAGGCGAGCGCGTAAGGCGATGCATCGACCAAGGGAAGCCCCATCACTTGGGAATAAAACCGCTCGGACACAGCCGCATCCTGTGTCGCCAAAAAGCAGATCGGTTGTCGCGTGTTCGTCATGAAATCAGTCCTTGCGCTGGATTGCACAAGCATAACAGATTTTGCGGGATCGCGGTCTCTGAAACGACGAAGGGCCACCCAAAGGTGGCCCTGTCGTAACGAACAGTGTCCGTTAAATTGGAGCGGGCGATGAGATTCGAACTCACGACCCTAACCTTGGCAAGGTTATGCTCTACCCCTGAGCTACGCCCGCATCCGTTGGGTGTGGGCTATCTAGCCCCCAGTCTTCACCACCGCAAGAGGGTTTTTGGTAGTTTTGTAAAAAGTTTCAGATTCTTTTCAAATGACACTCTGCACAAGAAGCAAAACCGCACTGCCCGCCATCATGCCGGTGGTCAGAATGGTGCCGTAAACGCGGCCTTTCATGATTGGTGGGCTAACAGAAAAAGCGTAGCCGTGAACAATGCGACCCGCCAACAGCGCGATACCCAAAGCATGCACAACATCGCCAGATATTCCGGATAGTTCGACCAACAAGAGCAGGATCAGAGCCAGTAGCACGTATTCTGCACAGTTCGCTTGGGCTCTCATACGTTTTAGCAGGCTTTTGTCTCCCTCATCTCCCAGTCCCAATTTGTTCGAGCGTCTGTAAAAGATGACCCGAAAACTAAGGATCAAAAACACGATGGCAATCAGGCTGGCAAAAATCGGTGTAATGGTCGGCATTGCTGGATCTTCTAGGAAGAATGAGCGTCAGATTTGACCGCGCGTGGCGGCAATGTGAAATCTTCGGGTAAGACGAGGATCTCACGTTCATTCAAAAGAAGCACTCCGTAGGCTCCGGGTTCATCAACCGCCAGCGATGTGTCGTCATCCCCTAGACACATCGGTATTTGGTGGCAGGTCGATTTCAGCATCGCAACGGCGACACCATTGGTTTGCCCCATGATAGTCCGGTGCACATGTCCGTGGATCAGCTGTTTCACACAAGGATGCTGTGCAATGAGATCGCGAAATTCAGCACCATTGTGCAGCTTGATCCGGTCCATTCCGGTAAACCCAGTGTCAAATGCTGGGTGGTGGGCGATCAGCGTCACCTGCTTGTCTGCATGTGTCTCGAGATGGGCGGCAAGCCAGTCCAGCCGCGTTTCGCACAGCAGTCCACTGTGGTGATCGGGCGCGGTCTGATCTTTGGTATCCAGACACAGGATCACATGGTCGCCATCGTGGATCGCGAATTGCACAAATCCATCGACATCAGGCGCTTGGGTGAAAACCTTCCTGAAGGACGGGCGATAATCGTGATTGCCCAACATCACATGAACGGGCAGGGGACACTCGTCCAAAACCTCAGCCAAACGGGTATATTCAGATGGCAAGCCATGATGGGTCAGGTCGCCCGCAATAATTACGGCCTTGGCATCCGGGTGATGGTGTACGGCATGCGCCAGGCCTTGGGTCAAACGAACCGCCGGATCGAGATCAATGATTGTCTCACCCGCACCAACGATGTGAACATCAGTGAAAATTAGATATTTGCCCATAAGCCCCCCGTGATTTTCACTGCACCCTAGCAGCCCCACGGAAAAGAAAAAGGGCGACGCACCGGAACGCATCGCCCAAATTTCGGTTCTTTTTGAGAGCCACAGAGAACTTGATTTGTCGTGCCGCGAGAAAGAGATTCACGCTCGATCCGTAATGCACCAATTTGTTCTTGGCCGTCGGCCTAGATTGCAAGTGCGTCCGGCGACGTTCCAGCATCAATAGCGGACTTGTACCATGCAGGTGGTCGTCCCCGTCCGGACCAAGTCTGTGATGCATCAGCGGGATTCGCATATTTTGCTGCAGCGCGCGGTTTTGCCTTACCGCCACGTCTTGGCTTGCTCGCGGCGGGTGCCGTGTTGCCTGCCAATTCCGACAGCGTATAGCCGTGCGCCTTTGCGGCCTTCTCAGCAGCAGCCAGAGCCGCCGCTTGTTCCCGCTCAGTGACTTTTGCGAGAGCTTTTTCAATGTCCGCGCTCAGCTTGTTTAGCTCTTTGCGCGTCATGTTCTTAAGGTCAATTTTCATTTTTCTGGTCCCATATCTATATTATTATGATGTCACAAACGGTTGCGGGATGGAATTGCAATTTGTTCAATTCCGAGTTGCACAGCTGGTTCACTCACAATTGGCATTGCGCGCCGTCGATGGGGTCGTTGCCCCAGTTTGCCGTGTTGATATTAGTTAAACTAACAGGTCTCAGGAAAAGAAAAAGGGCGACACGCCGGAACGCATCGCCCTTTGGTTCGTCTAGCGAGCCGGATTACTCGAGCTCGATTAGCAAGTCCTTGGCATCGATTTGGCCGCCAGCGTTGACGTGCACGGCTTTTACCATCGCGTCGCGTTCGGCGTGGATACCCGTTTCCATTTTCATGGCTTCGATGGTGAGCAACAGATCGCCTTCTTTGACTTCTTTGCCGACGACCGCAGCAATCGATGCAACAACGCCGGGCATTGGTGCACCGATGTGATCGTCATTGCCAGCTTCGGCTTTGGGCTGAGCGATTTTGGTTGCTGTGACCAAACGGTTTGGAACGCGGATCACCCGTGGTTGGCCGTTTAGCTCAAAGAAAACTTTGACCTCGCCATCTTCATTGGTGTCGCCAATCGCTTGCAGTCGAATGACCAGCGTCTT
Organism: Thalassobium sp. R2A62; assembly: GCF_000161835.1. Lineage (GTDB taxonomy): Bacteria > Pseudomonadota > Alphaproteobacteria > Rhodobacterales > Rhodobacteraceae > Thalassobium. The sequence goes on along the minus strand of NZ_GG697169.2, from coordinate 1,212,683 downwards.
GCCCGAATCAATCTCGGCTTCGATCTCTTCACCCGGCTCCATACCGTAAAAAAACGTGCGCGTCGGCAGAGTGCGCACAGGGCCATAGGTTTTGTGACGGCCCATGTAGTCAAGGAACACCTTGGGGTACATCAAGTAGCCGTTCAAATCCTCGCCATCGATCTCTATGTCGTCCAGTTGTGCGGACAGATCGGTGCGTGTCGCTTCGAGATCAACAGGCGGCAGCGATTTGCCGGGGCGATCAGTGCTCGCCTTTTCGCCCTTGAGGATCTTTTTCTGCAACGCGGTTGGCCAGCCACCGGGGGGTTGGCCCAGATTGCCGCGCATCATGTCGATCACACTGTCTGGGAACGCCACGTCGACGCCTTTGTCCTCGACCTGTGAACGTGTCAGGTTCTGGCTAACCATCATCAACGCCATATCGCCGACAACCTTGGACGATGGTGTCACTTTGACGATGTCACCGAACATCTGGTTCACATCGGCGTAGGTCTGCGCGACCTCATGCCAGCGTTCTTCCAGACCCAAGGACCGCGCTTGCGCCTTGAGGTTGGTGAACTGGCCACCAGGCATTTCGTGTAGGTACACTTCCGATGCTGGCGCCTGCATGCCGCTTTCGAATGCAGCGTAATGATCGCGTACGCTCTCCCAATAATTCGAGATTTCGCGGATCGCATTCATGTCTAGCCCTGTGTCGCGGTCGGTGCGCAACAGCGCCTCAATGATCGAGCCCAGAGTTGGCTGTGATGTGTTACCTGACAACGCGTCCATTGCGGCATCAACAGCGTCAACACCCGCAGCAGAGGCGGCGAGAACCGTCGCAATTGCAGAGCCTGATGTGTCATGCGTGTGGAAATGGATCGGCAACCCGACCTCTTCCTTGAGCGCTTTGACCAGCATGCCAGCGGCTGTCGGCTTGAGCAGGCCAGCCATGTCTTTCAGGCCCAGCACATGCGCGCCTGCAGCCTTCAACTCTTGACCCATTTCAACGTAGTACTTGAGGTCATACTTGCTGCGCTCTGGGTTCAGCAGATCACCAGTGTAGCAGATTGTACCCTCACAAACTTTGTTCGCCTCGACCACGGCGTCCATTGCGACGCGCATGTTTTCAACCCAGTTCAGGCTGTCGAAAACGCGGAACACGTCAACACCAGTTTCGGCCGCTTGGCGTACAAATTCCTGCACGACGTTGTCAGGATAGTTCGTATACCCCACACCGTTCGAGGCGCGCAGAAGCATCTGGGTCATGATGTTTGGCATCTTGGCGCGAATGTCGCGCAAACGCTGCCACGGGCATTCCTGCAAGAAACGGTAGGCCACGTCGAACGTCGCACCGCCCCAGCATTCCATCGAAAACAGACCCGACATGTTTGCGGCATAGGTTGGTGCCACACGGATCATATCGACCGACCGCATGCGTGTTGCCAGCAACGATTGGTGACCGTCCCGCATGGTGGTGTCAGTGATCAGCAGCTGCTTTTGCTCGCTCATCCAATCGGCGACCGCTTGGGGTCCGAAATCATCTAGAATGTTGCGCGTGCCGTGTGGGGCCGCATCCAATGTTTGGATCGGTGCGCGAGGCAGCTTTACATCTGTGCGGGGCAGGGGGCGCCCTTCGGTTTCGGGGTGACCGTTGACGGTGATGTCAGCCACATAGGTCAGGATTTTAGTCGCACGGTCGCGGCGCTTTTTGAAATCAAACAGCGCAGGCGTGTCGTCGATAAACTTGGTTGTGTATTCGTTCGACAGGAATGTCGGGTGCTTGAGCAGGTTCTCGACGAAGGCAATGTTGGTCGACACACCGCGGATACGGAATTCGCGCAATGCACGGTCCATCCGCGCGATTGCGGCCTCAGGTGTCGGCGCCCATGCGGTCACCTTTTCCAGCAGACTGTCATAATAGCGTGTGATGACCGCACCAGAATAGGCTGTACCGCCGTCGAGACGAATGCCCATGCCGGTCGCACCGCGATAGGCGGTGATACGACCGTAATCGGGGATAAAGTTGTTGCGTGGGTCTTCTGTTGTCACACGACACTGAATCGCGTGACCGTCCAGCTTGACGTCATACTGCGTGCTTACACCGGTCGCCTCGACCAGTGATTTACCTTCGGCGATCAAGATCTGCGCGCGCACAATATCGATGCCAGTGACTTCTTCAGTGACCGTGTGCTCGACCTGAACACGCGGGTTCACTTCGATAAAGTAGAATTCGCCCGAATCCATATCCATAAGGAATTCGACCGTGCCCGCACATTCATAGTTTACGTGCTGACAGATTTTCTTGCCCAGATTACAAATCTGTTCGCGCTGGGTGCCGCTCAGGTACGGGGCAGGGGCGCGCTCGACGACCTTTTGGTTGCGGCGCTGTACCGAACAATCGCGCTCGTATAGGTGATAGATGTTGCCTTCTTGGTCGCCGAGAATCTGAACCTCGACGTGACGGGCGCGTGTGATCATCTTTTCCAGATAACCCTCACCGTTGCCAAAGGCGGCCTCGGCTTCGCGACGGCCCTCTAGGACCTTCTCTTCCAATTCGTCTTCGCCAAAGATCGGGCGCATTCCGCGACCACCACCGCCCCATGACGCTTTGAGCATCAAAGGATAGCCGACTTCTGCCGCCTGTTTCTTGATCAGCGCCATGTCGTCGCCCAGAACTTCGGTTGCTGGGATCACAGGCACATCTGCATCAATTGCCACGTGGCGCGCGCTGGCTTTGTCGCCCAATTTGCGCATCGTCGCGGCCTTTGGTCCGATAAAGGTAATGCCAGCTGCATCACAGGCATCAACGAACTCGGGGTTCTCCGACAGCAGGCCGTACCCAGGGTGGATCGCATCGGCACCGGCCATCTTTGCGACGCGGATGATTTCCTCGATGCTCAGGTAGGCGGCAACTGGGCCTAGGCCCTCACCAATCTTATAGGCTTCGTCAGCTTTGAAACGGTGCAGGCCCAGTTTGTCTTCTTCGGCGTAAACCGCGACCGTTTTCTTGCCCATCTCGTTGGCGGCACGCATCACTCGGATCGCGATCTCACCCCGGTTGGCAACAAGAATTTTCTGGAAATCGGCCATATCATTTACCCCTGATTGTGCAGTTGCAGCATGGGTAAGTAGATTTTTAGACCGTGTAAACAGGGGAAACTGGGTAGTTTGCTGTTAAAAACGCTATTTTTCGACGATCTTCCCGCTCAGGTCGCTTAGATCGCGCGCACCGATCTGTCCCATGTTGGCAGCCATGTCCTTGGCCAAAATGTCCATGACGTGGGCCGCACCCGCTTCCCCAAGGGCACCAAGACCATAATGCCATGCCCGACCAAGCATCACAAAATCCGCGCCAAGTGCGAGTGCACGCAGAACATCCAGACCGGTTTCAACGCCGCTGTCCATGATCACGGGCAGTTCTGTTGCTGCCCTGATAGCAGGCAACTGTTCGATTGTTGCGGGCGCTGCATCAAACTGGCGCCCCGCATGGTTGCTGATCCAGATCGCGTCAGCGCCATCCTTGGCCAGCCTCTCACAATCGTCAGGGTTCATCACACCTTTAACGATCAGTGGTCCGTCCCATTCGTCACGCAAGGCACGCAAATAGCTCCAATCTGGCGAGGTGCGCAGCAAATAACCGATGTGCTGGTTGGACGGCATGCTGCCCTTGGTATCTGCGTAACTTTCCATCAAACGCAGACGCGGCATTCCTGTTTTGCGAATGCCGTTTAGCCACGCAGGGCATTGCGCAGCTTGCATTGCCAGCCGCGGTGTTAGCCGTGGTGGCTGCGTGAGCCCGCCACGAACCTGTCGTTCGCGCCGCGATGCCACAGGGACATCGACCGTCAAGACCAGCGTATGAAATCCGGCCTCGCGCGCGCGGCGCAGGATATCCAACCGAATGTCACGGTCACGCGGCGGGTAAATCTGGAACCACCCGTTGTCCCCCGCATGCCCGCCAACGTCTTCGGGCAATTGGCTGGCCACGGTCGACAATGTATAGGGCATGCCGTGCCGCGCAGCAGTACGCGCCAACATTTGTTCGGCCCCCGGCCAGATCAATCCCGACATCCCGACAGGTGCGATGCCAAAGGGCACGGTATAGTCGCGCCCCAACAGGGTTGTGCGCAAATCCGGCTCGAACTCACCATGCAAGATCGACGGCAAAAATCGCACTTGATCCAAACGTGACCGATTGCGTGCAAGTGTCCGTTCATCCCCTGTCGCGCTGTCTAGATATTCCCACACAAAATGAGGAATGCGGCGACGTGCGCGGGCTTTTAGATCGGCGATTGCGGGGTGTCGGCTGTGATGGTCCATACCTTGTCCTAACGACCTATCCACCAGAGGCCTAGGAAAACCCGAAACTGGGGCGCATTTTTGGTCCCCCCAACAAAACCTTTCAAAACATATGAAGCTAGGAACAAACGTGGAACAGGCTTTGCAACCCTTAAAAACCCCGCTAGTTAAGGATCCATGAGCAGCTATGACGAAGATGACGCCTTTGAGCGCGCCGCAATTCCCTTGTCGCAACGGGCCATGCAGGCGCGTCCTGCGCCCTATTTGAATGACCTGAACCCCGCTCAACGCGAGGCGGTCGAGGCATTGAAGGGGCCCGTTCTGATGCTGGCTGGTGCAGGCACGGGAAAGACCAAGGCGTTGACGTCGCGCATTGTTCACCTGATGAGCACGGGCAACGCGCGTCCGAATGAAATTCTCGCGGTGACCTTTACCAACAAAGCTGCCCGAGAGATGAAAATTCGCGTGGGACGAATGCTGGGTGAGACAGTCGAGGGCATGCCATGGCTCGGCACCTTTCACGCGATCTGTGTCAAACTTTTGCGCCGCCATGCTGAATTGGTCGGCCTCAAATCCAACTTTACGATCCTCGATACCGACGACCAGCTGCGCCTGCTCAAGCAACTGGTTGCCGCTGAAAACATCGACGACAAACGCTGGCCTGCTCGGATGCTCGCCGGCATCATCGACAGTTGGAAAAACCGCGCATGGACCCCCGATAGCCTGCCCGCGGCTGAAACGGGTGCCTATGACGGCAAAGGGGCCAAAATCTATGTGGATTATCAGGCGCGCCTGAAACAACTCAACGCCGCAGATTTTGGCGATCTGTTGTTGCATGTGGTCACGATCTTTCAAACGCACGAGGACGTGCTCAAACAATACCAACGCTGGTTTAAATATATCCTCGTCGACGAATATCAGGATACCAACGTGGCCCAGTATCTATGGCTGCGCTTGCTGGCGGCGGATCACAAAAACATCTGTTGTGTGGGCGATGATGACCAGTCGATCTATGGCTGGCGTGGTGCCGAAGTGGGCAACATTCTGCGGTTTGAACAGGATTTTCCGGGTGCGACGGTCGTTAGGCTAGAACAAAACTACCGCAGCACGGAACACATCCTAGGGGCTGCGGCAGGTGTGATCGACGCCAACAAAGGGCGGCTCGGTAAAACTCTGTGGACCGCAGCCGAGGGTGGCGAAAAGGTCCGGCTGATCGGTCATTGGGATGGCGAGGAAGAGGCCCGCTGGATCGGCAACGAAGTCGAGGCGATGCAGCGCGGCACCCGCGGGCTTGATCCCAAATCGCTAGACGATATGGCGATCCTAGTGCGCGCCTCGCATCAAATGCGCGCCTTCGAAGACAGGTTCCTGACTATCGGCTTGCCGTACCGTGTCATTGGTGGCCCTCGCTTTTATGAGCGTTTGGAAATCCGCGATGCGATGGCCTATTTCCGCCTCGCGGTCTCGCCAGATGATGACCTCGCATTCGAACGCATCGTCAACACGCCCAAGCGCGGCCTCGGTGATAAGGCACAGCAGAAAATCCAGATCGCGGCGCGGGCCAATGGTGTGAACCTGATTGAAGGCGCGCGCATCTTGCTCGCGGCCAAAGGGCTGGGCGGCAAGGGCGGCGTGGAGCTTGCCAAACTGATCGAAGGTCTCGACCGTTGGCACGCCTTGATTCGCGAAGATGGGCAAAACCACATCGAAGTCGCCGAGATCATGCTGGACGAAAGCGGCTACACCGGTTTCTGGCAGAATGACAAAACGCCCGAGGCCCCCGGTCGCCTCGAGAATCTCAAGGAATTGGTCAAAGCGCTCGAGCAGTTCGAAAACCTGCAAGGGTTCCTCGAGCACGTCAGCCTGATCATGGACAACGAGAGCGAACAAGAGGGCGCCAAGGTCAGCATCATGACCCTGCACGCTGCCAAAGGTCTCGAATTTCCAGCCGTGTTTTTACCCGGATGGGAGGACGGCCTGTTCCCATCCCAGCGCAGCATGGACGAAAGCGGCATGAAGGGCCTCGAAGAGGAACGCCGCCTTGCCTATGTCGGGATCACGCGTGCCGAAGAGATTTGCACGATCTCTTTCGCGGCCAACCGCCGTGTGTATGGCCAATGGCAGTCGTCGCTGCCGAGCCGCTTTATTGACGAATTGCCCGAGGATCATGTGGATGTCCTCACCCCGCCCGGTCTTTATGGCGGCGGGTTCGGGGCCGCAGGCATGTCGACCCAAGCCTCTCCCATGATGCAAGAGATGTCCGGCTCGAATCTACATCAAGAGGCCGCACAGGCCGATGTCTACAACTCTCCGGGGTGGCGTAGGTTGCAGGCCAACGCGCAAAAGCGTGGTGTTAGCCAACCGTCAGAGGCCAAAAACATGACGATCGATATGAATGCGCTCAGCGCGTTCACTGTCGGAGACCGCGTGTTCCATGATAAATTCGGCTATGGCGAGGTCATGTCGATGGAGGGCGACAAGCTCGAGATCGAATTTGACAAAGCGGGCGCCAAAAAGGTCGTGGCACGCTTTATCAAATCCGCAGACCAAGCCGGCGAGGTGCCGTTCTAGATACGTCTCTTGGCGCGCGTGGCGCCAATGTGCCTCGCGGCTTCGGTGCTCCGGCCTCAAGCCAACGGGCGCCGCCCTGCAAACTTGACCCGAACCGGACCTTTCTCGCGACTTAGTTCACGGTCCGCATTGCGGGACGAAGCTGCCATTCGCCGATAACATTCCAATGGCCGCTTTCGCGAAAAACAAGAGTAACCTAGTGCTCGCAATATGGCGCTCGGGACCCAATATTTGACTTTCTTGGCATCAAAGCGTTTCGGGCTCTCCAGCCGACCATCGCAATGACTGACTGGGTTTTAACTAATGTAATCTAGGCATTCGGACCTATATTGAAGTTCGATGCTTTGATCTAAAAGGGGATCATACAGTTCGGCACGAAACTCTGTCGCCGGGCGAACGCCCCCAATAGGTGGAAGTGTTCCGCACAACATCGCCGAACAATCGATATTTTCGATTTGGGCGCTTAACGTTGCAAGGGGCAGGATTTGTTCCAGAGCACCATCCTGATACAACACCCAATCGCCTTCCTCTTTGATCCATGCCATGAATTTAATCAGCCCTTGAGCGACGGGTCTGTAACGAGCTATGCGCCGCTTGGGAACAGAATCGGGTAGAGTGTCGCGATCAACAACAATGCCATGATGATGTTGAACGCGCGCAGTCGTGCCGTGTTGGTCAAGAACCGTCGCATTTGTTGGCCTAGGATTGTCCAGCTGCTCACAGAGGGCAGATTGACGAGACCAAAGATCACAGCAACCAATCCGACCGCTGCCAAGGTTTGGCTGGGAGCGTAGAACGTGATTGCGGTCAGCGCCATCGTCCATGCCTTTGGGTTCACCCATTGAAAGGCCGCTGCCTGCAGAAACGTCATTGGCACGCCACCAGTTTCGGGCGCATCGGGTGCTTTGGGGGTCGCCGTCGCGATTTTCACAGCAAGATAGACCAGATAGACGACGCTAAAGACTTTGAGGATCATGTGGCTCACTGGAAAAAGATCAAAGAGCTGCACCAGCCCGACGCCAACCAACACAATCATCAGCATGAACCCCAACGCCACGCCCAGCATGTGCGGCACCGTCCGCAGCAGTCCGAAATTTGCACCCGACGCCATGAGCATCAGGTTGTTCGGCCCCGGCGTGATCGAGCTGACAAAGGCAAAGCCCAAAAGAGCGGTGAAGAGTTCATAAGTCATCTTTACAACTTATGACCACTTGACAGGAATAAAATTGCAAAGTTGCATGGTTTCACGCTATTTCTGCAATCCATGAGTAAAACTGACGACATTACCCGCAATATCTGACGACATTACCCGCAATATATTGCGTACGCTACGCGCGATGGCCGGATCAGCAATCTCGAGCTGGCCGAACAGGTCGGTTTGTCCCCATCCGCATGCTTGCGCCGTGTCCAAGAACTTGAACGTGCAGGAATTATCAAGGGCTACCGTGCGGTTCTGGACCCTGATCAAATGGGCAAGGGCTTTGCGGCCTATGTTGCCGTCGGTCTGTCCGAGCATACGAAAATGGCGCAAGAGGCCTTTGAGCGCGCAATGGATGCGACATCGGATGTTGCTGAATGCCACAACATCGCGAGTGCGTTTGAATATCTGTTGCGAGTCGAGGCACGCGATCTGAACAGCTACAAACGCTTTCACACCGAAGTTCTCGGCACTGTCCCGCAAGTGAACTCGATCACGTCTTACATCGTCATGGGCAGCCCAAAGGACGATCGCGCCTGAACCCTGCAACAAGACACAAAAAAACGGCGATACCAGGGAGGATGGTATCGCCGCTCTTTTTGTTTGGCACCGTCACAGGGAGGAGGAAGATCGGGTGCCAATGTATGAGCGCTTAGCAGGGAGGAGGAAGCCTCGCGCTCAATCTCGGAAATTAGATGCCGTATGCCGCCTCAAGAGCGAGGGCTGCGATCTTGCCGCGTCCGATGCCCAGATCAGCAAGGTCGCGATCTGACAAATTTTGCAGTTCGGCGTACGTTGTTTTGTACGTCTTGTACTGCGCGTGGCGGGTCCGTAGGTCAGCAGCGATTGCTGCGAAGCGGTCAGAAATGCTTGGTGCGCCGATGCGCGAAGTTGTTACAAATGCCATTTCTATGGTCCTTTCGATTTGGTCAGTGCCGTATTGCCCCGACACAGATGAAAATAGTGAATTGCTGCGTATGCACAATGGATTAGATAGCAATGCCGCTATGCAGCAAATGCATAAGTAAGACTGACCTAACGGCAAGTTCGGCCGACTGTGTCGCAGGGCGCAGACTGGACTGTTCTGCAGATCTGGATCAACTGTCACTAACCACAGTCTGTCGGGGGACATCCGATGCAGGGGTCAGAAAAGACCGCCCCGCCGGGCCAACAATGGCGACAGGACATGCCTAGGTTTGGCCTGCCTCGATTTGCCAAGCGGGTGGTCTCTAGCAAGCCGGACCAAGGAATAGACATCGCAGGGCTCTCGGCGGTGCCGTTCAACGCAACTGCTGCGATGATCGATGCGTTGCCACAGATAACGATGTCTGCAGATTTCCATTGTGTCACAACATGGAGCGTCGCAGGCGTGACATGGCAGGGTGTTTCATTCAAAGCGTTCTATGACGCTTTGCTTGCGACCCAAGACACGCCAGTCACGGGTCTTGGGTTTGCGGCGGTCCATGCACATGATGAGTATCGCGCGTCCTTTCATCTCGCTGATCTTTTGCAGGACAACGCGCTCCTTGCTGTTGAAATGCCCAATGCCAAAATCAGCACCAAACATGGGGTGCCGTTCCGTTTGGTCATGCCTGATCAATACGGGTATAAGAACGTAAAGAACGTAAAGCGTATCGAATTCCTGCCTGACCTGCGGTCATATCGGCCACTGGGGTTGCGGTTTATGGAGCATCCGCGCGCGCGTGGCCCACGAAGAACGGGCGCGGGGGATACCGGGGGTGCTTCTTCGGTGGCCTTACCGCGGGATGATCCGCGACACCGTCGCGACTTTCGAACATGAATGGCACCAGAACGGTGGTCACTGAGGCGGCGCGTCGCCTATGACGCGTGTGGCTTTGGTGGTGTGATCGGACCTGCTGTGCATCGGTCCCGCGTCAATTGACCCCTTGCGAAGCCGCGCAATTCACGACACGACAGGGCGCAATACAGATGCGGTATATAAGAGGACACATCACATGGCTTTGGATCGCGACACAGTTCTAAGCGCACTTTCCCGGATCAGCTTGCCCGATGGTGGCGATCTTGTCAGTCGTGACATGATCCGAGCGTTGACGCTGGAAAACGGCAGTGTCCGCTATGTGATCGAGGCACCCACGCCAGATGCCGCTCGCGCGATGGAGCCGATCCGCGCCGCCTCTGAGCAACTAGTTGGGGTGCTTGAGGGCGTCACTTCGGTTTCGGCTCTCTTGACGGCCCATGGCCCAGCTACGCCTGCAGCGCCTGCTGCACCAGCTTCGGCACCGCCCGATCTCAAAATTGGCCGCCACCCCCAGCCGCAATCTGGCCCAGCTGGCGTTCCCGGTATCGACCGCATCATTGCGGTTGGGTCAGGCAAGGGTGGGGTGGGCAAATCCACAGTGTCCTCGAACCTCGCTGTGGCGCTCGCCAAGCAGGGGCGCAAGGTTGGTCTGCTGGATGCTGACATCTACGGCCCCAGCCAGCCGCGTATGATGGGGGTGAGCAAACGCCCGGCATCGCCCGATGGCAAAACAATCATTCCTCTTCAGGCGCATGGTGTCACCATGATGTCGATTGGCCTGATGGTTGATCCTGAAACCGCCATCGTTTGGCGCGGTCCCATGTTGATGGGTGCCTTGCAGCAGATGTTGGGTCAGGTCGAGTGGGGCGAGCTTGACGTGCTTATCATTGATCTCCCGCCAGGTACTGGCGATGTGCAGCTGACACTCTGCCAAAAGACGGAATTGACTGGCGCAATCGTGGTCTCAACACCCCAAGACGTGGCGCTTCTCGATGCGCGCAAAGCGCTTGATATGTTCAAGACGCTCAAAACACCTGTCTTGGGGTTGATCGAGAATATGTCCTCTTATGTGTGCCCGTCTTGCGGTCATGAGGCGCATATCTTTGGTCATGGCGGTGTCGCAGGCGAAGCGAAAAAGATTGGCGTGCCGTTCTTGGGCGAGTTGCCTTTGCACCTAGATGTGCGGACGGCTGGGGATGGTGGAACCCCGATCGCAGCGGGCGAGGGGCCCTTGGCTGACGCCTATTCTGACCTTGCGAAGCGCCTGATCGAAGGTGGTCTGGGATAACGCCCCACCCAAAACATACAAATTACGTAATTCGGGCCTGAAATTACGCAAATTACATGAAATGAACGAATCAAACGTGGACATCGGTGCGCGTTTTTTCGTTTTTGGCGTCAGGGAATGCTGGGGGAAACGGACACTTCATAGACCATCCGAATATATTTTGGGATTTTATGGCCCAATCTGGGAATTCTATCGATGCACTATATCTAGTGCCATGTTGTGATTTCAATCACCACAAAGTGTATATTTTTGAGAAAATCGCTGATTTTGAGCGTCTGAAACTTGGCATAAGTGACTCAATCTCCCAACATTTCCCAAATTTTCTATTGATTACCATGAATTCCCAGCGCATAAATAACTCACACCAAGCGAGACGGCATAAGGGGCACAACAAGAACCCCACCGAGGCGAAGCAAGGTTTCATGCAGGCACCGCTTACTTGGACGAAGAGATCCGGCGCGCGAGCGAGCAGACATCCCCCCAGGTGGCGCGCGCAGTCGGACACCCCGTAAGGGACCAGGCGGCGGATTGATCAGTGGCAGCAGATCGATCCGCCGTTCCTACGTTTAGGGTCCGGAACTCACAGTTTTTTGGGGGGGAGTATAGCAGAGAGGCCGCGGGACAGTGGCACGCAGGTTCAGAGGCGAATTCCACCAGAAGGTGGACAGCAAGGGGCGGATGTCTATTCCCGCCTCCTTTCGCCGTGTTCTGGAGGCAGGTGATCCCGAATGGGCCGATGGTCTGAACCCGCAATTGGTTGTGCTTTATGGCGACCACCTGCGTGACAGCCTACATTGCTACACGATCGAAGCTTTTATGGAGATCGAGGATGACATCCTCTCTCTGCCGCGCGGCTCGGACGAGCGTCGCTATTTGTCACGCACAATTTTGGGTCAATCGCTGACCACGGATATGGACAAGGACGGGCGGCTGGTGCTGCCCAAACGGCAACGCGACAAGATCGGGTTGGATGAACAGGTCTTTTTCATCGCGGCCGGTGACCACTTCCAGATTTGGAAGCCCGAAACCTATGATGATGTAGAGGCAGGTGTTGTGCCCGAAGCTCTAAAAGGGCAAGCAGACGACTTTGACCCTCTTATTCTTTTGGATCAGGCGAGGGATTAAGTGATGGTTGCTGCCGCATCCTCCCCAAATGACGCTCCTCATATTCCTGTCTTATTGCGCCCGTTGCTTGTGGCCTGTGCACCTGTGTCTGGACGTTGGCTGGACGGAACCTTTGGCGCGGGTGGTTACACTCGCGGGTTGATCGATGATGGTGCTGACGTTGTTTACGGTGTTGATCGTGACCCGCTTGCCTTTGATATGGCGGCGCCTTGGGTTGGCGAGTACGGGGACAAGATCAAACTGGTTGAGGGCACGTTTTCTGCACTCGATACCTATGCTGATGATCTTGACGGTGTTGTTCTCGACCTTGGGGTTAGCTCGATGCAACTAGACCTCGCCGAGCGTGGTTTTTCGTTCATGCGGGACGGACCGCTGGATATGCGGATGAGCCAATCAGGCCCGTCGGCTGCGGACATTGTGAATAATGCAGATGAGACAGCGCTTGCGAATATCTTGTATGATTTTGGCGAAGAACGCGCTTCGCGCCGGATCGCACGTGCGATCGTCAAGGCACGGCCATTGAACACGACGCTTGAATTGGCGGCTGTGATCGAAAGCTGCCTGCCGCGTCCAAAGCCAAACCAATCGCACCCTGCGACCCGCAGTTTTCAGGCCATTCGGATCGCAGTGAACGACGAATACGGCGAGCTGGCCGAGGGTCTGATGGCGGCTGAACGGGCGTTAAAGCCTGGTGGATTGTTGGCGGTTGTCAGTTTTCATTCGGTTGAGGACCGCATGGTCAAACGGTTCATGCAAGAACGCGCGGGCAAAACTGGACGTGGCAGCCGCTATGCGCCAGAAACCGAGGCCATCGAGGCGGCGTTTGAGATTGTCACACGCAAGGCGGTGGGTCCCGATGATGATGAATTGCAAGAAAACCCGCGGTCACGGTCGGCCAAGCTGCGCGTCGCGCGGCGCACCGATGCACCATCGGGTGAGATAGACCGAAAAACAATCGGCATGCCCGGGGCGGGGAGACGCTAGATGCGCAGTTTGCTATATACATGTTCTGCGGTGGCTGTGATGGCCTTGGCCTTTTGGGCCTATACCGAGAACTACAAAACCCAAGATTCGATCCGCGAAGTGCGCAATCTGCACCGTGACATTGGTGTGCAACGTCAACGTCTTAGCGTGCTGCGGGCGGAATGGGCCTATCTTAATCGCCCCGACCGCTTGCGCGATTTGGCCGAGCTGAACTTTGATCGTTTGGGACTGTTGCCATTGGCACCGGAATCCTTTGGTCGGATTGATCAGGTCGAATATCCACAGCCAGATTTGGGTCCGATTTTGAACCCTGTAGAAGTATCCAGTGACGGAGCGACAAACCCATGATCCGCACGCCTCTTCGCCCTCTGGCCCGTATCTTGAAGGCCCGCGAAAACGGTGAAAACCCTAACGCGATCGAACGTGAAAACATCCGTTTGCGGCACGAGGAAATGCGCGACCGCGCTCGCACCCGTGCCGAAGGCCGTTTGTTGGTTCTAGGCATCATGTTCTTTTGCGCCTTTGCCGTCATTGGCGCGCGCATGGGGCTTTTGTCCGCGACCGAACCATCCGAGCCGCGCGCTGCAGCGTCTGGCAACTCGATCATCGAGCAGCGATCAGACATTGTTGACCGCAACGGGCGTATTTTGGCGACCAACCTTGATACCTATTCGGTCTACGCCCAGCCGCCGCACATGATCGACCCTGAAAATGCGGCGACCCAATTGGCGGCTATCTTCCCTGATTTGAAGGCTGAAAAATTGCTCGAGGACTTTACGGGCAGCCGAAAGTTCCTGTGGATTAAGCGTCAGATCAGCCCAGAACAGATGCAGGCAGTGCATGATATTGGCGATCCGGGTCTCTTATTTGGTCCACGCGAAATGCGCCTGTACCCGAACGGCGCGGTTGCGTCGCATATTTTGGGTGGCGCGAGCTTTGGCCGTGAAGGTGTTGATAGCGCTGAAGTTATTGGCGTTGCTGGTGTTGAAAAGAACTTTGACGATTTCCTGCGGGACCCTGCAAACGAAGGCGCCCCTTTGGAATTATCGATTGATCTGACGGTGCAGGCCACGGCTGAGCGTGTGTTGGCGGGCGGCATGTCCCTGATGAACGCCAAAGGTGCAGCATCTGTGTTGATGGATGTTCATACTGGCGAGATCATCTCGATGGTGTCGTTGCCTGACTTCGACCCTAACGAACGGCCTCAGGTGCTGACCGAAGGCGACCAGTCGGACAGCCCGTTGTTCAACCGTGCGGTCCAAGGCGTCTACGAGCTGGGTTCCACGTTCAAGATATTTACAGCGGCTCAAGCGATCGAGCTGCGGTTGGTGAATGCAGACACATCCATTGATACCTCGGGTCCGTTGGTTTGGGGCCATCACAAAATTCGCGACTTCCGTGACTATGGTCCCTCGCTCAGCGTCACAGATCTGATCGTAAAATCCTCAAACATCGGAACTGCCCGTGTGGCGATGATGATCGGTGCGGCGCGACAGCGCGCCTTTCTCGACCAACTCGGCATGACCACGGCGACGCCAGTGGAAATGGTCGAAGCCCCCAGCGGCCGGCCATTGTTGCCAGCACGTTGGACCGAGATTTCGACAATGACGATCTCTTATGGTCACGGCATTTCGACCTCACCTGTTCATCTTGCGGCGGGCTATGCGTCGTTGTTGAACGGTGGCACAAGGGTCGAGCCAACGTTGCTGCGTCGTGATACGCGCCAGCGTGGCGAGCGTATCGTGAGCGAACAGACCTCGGCCCTTGCGCGTAATATGTTGCGTCAGGTTGTTGTGCGCGGAACCGCTAGCTTTGGCGAAGTCCCGGGTTATGCCGTTGGCGGCAAGACCGGCACTGCGGACAAGCCAAAAGAACGCGGCGGCGGATACTATGATGACAAGGTCATCGCGACTTTTGCGTCGGTCTTCCCGGCCCACGATCCGAAATATGTGCTGATTGTCACGTTGGATGAGCCAGAGGAAACGTCTGGTTCGAAGCCACGCCGTACGGCGGGTTGGACTGCTGTTCCGATCGCCGCAGAGATGATCCGGCGGACCGCTCCGTTGCTTGGGTTGCGACCAACCGTTGAACCCACTGGCCCGATAGGTGTAACACTCACCTCGAATTGATACGGCAAGGGCTCAGGGCATGGCGGATCACCGCAAAACACTCAGCGATCTCGGTCTGACAGCATCTGGTGGCCGCAAGGCTGATGTGACGGGCCTAGCAGTCGACAGTCGCGAAGTTCGCGACGGATTTCTATTTGCCGCGCTGCCGGGCAGCAATGTGCATGGCGCCACTTTTATCCAAACGGCTATCGAACGCGGTGCGACTGCGATCCTTACCGATCCGGCGGGTGCACGTTTGGCAGCTGATGTGCCGTCTGCATCGGACGTGGCGGTCGTATTGGCGGATGATCCGCGCCAAACTCTGGCCTTTGCGGCGGCGCTCTGGTCGGGTGGGCAACCAAACACGATGATCGCGGTTACAGGCACCAACGGCAAGACGTCCGTATCGACGTTTTGTCGCCAGATTTGGGTCGAAATGGGTTATGCTGCGGCTAATTTAGGCACCACAGGTGTCGAAGGGGCGTGGACCGCCCCGCTAAATCACACCACACCTGAACCGATTACATTACATCGCACCTTGGCAGAAGCGGCCAGCGCGGGCGTGACCCACGCCGCGATGGAGGCATCGTCGCACGGATTAGATCAGCGTCGTCTGGACGGTGTGCGGATCATGGCCGCTGGTTTTACGAATTTCACCCAAGACCACTTGGATTTCCACGAGACGTTTGAGGCGTATTTTGAGGCCAAGATGGGGCTCTTTACACGTGTCTTGGGCGACCAAAGCACCGCAGTTGTGAACCTTGACGATCCCAAGGGCCCTGAAGTGGCTGAAATCGCATACGACCTTGGGATTGACGTTATCGGCGTTGGGCGTTCTGAACATGCTGACCTACAGCTTTTGGCGCAGTGGTTTGATGCAACGGGTCAGGATCTGCGTTTTGATTTCGAAGGCAAAACCTATGTAAAGCGTCTAAACCTGATCGGTGGGTTCCAAGCGGACAACGTGCTGCTAGCGGCCGCTTTGGTGATTGCCTGTGGTGCGGACGCTGACGAGGTCTTTGATACCTTGCCGCATTTGACGACTGTGCGTGGGCGAATGGAATTGGCTGCGACACGTGACAATGGTGCGGCGGTTTTCGTTGACTATGCTCATACGCCAGACGCTGTGGCGACTGCACTATCTGCGATGCGTCCTCATGTGATGGGCCGTTTGATCGCTATCATCGGGGCAGGGGGTGACCGTGATGCCACCAAACGTCCGTTGATGGGCGAAGCCGCGATGCGCGAGGCTGATCTGGTGTTTGTCACCGACGACAACCCCCGCAGCGAAGATCCAGCCGTGATTAGAACGGCCGTTATGTTGGGCGCACCCGAGGCCACAGAAGTAGGTGACCGCGCCGAGGCTATTTTGCGCGGGGTTGATGCCCTGCGTCCCGGCGACGCGTTGTTGATCGCGGGCAAAGGCCATGAGACGGGTCAGACCATCGGTGATGATGTTTTTCCGTTTAATGACGTCGAACAGGCAAGCCTCGCGGTAGAGGCTTTGGACGGAGGTTTGGCATGACCTTGTGGACAGCAACTGATGCGGCTGCAGCGACGGGCGGGAGAACCTCAGGCGAATGGGCTGCATCAGGCGTTTCAATCGATACCCGAACGATTGCCAAGGGTGATCTATTCGTAGCGCTAGCGGATATTCGGGACGGCCATGACTTCGTTGGAATGGCGCTGGACAAAGGGGCGGCTGCAGCGTTGGTCACTCACCGACCTGAAGGTGTCGCCGATGACGCGCCTCTGTTGATTGTCCCCAATGTACTAAAGGCCCTCGAAGATTTGGGATCTGCGGCCCGTGCACGAACAGGGGCCAAGGTGATCGGCATCACCGGCTCTGTTGGTAAGACATCGACCAAAGAAATGCTGCGCACTGTTTTGCAGGCCCAAGGCAAGATCCACGCGGCCGAAGCGAGCTATAACAATCACTGGGGCGTTCCTTTGACGCTCGCGCGGATGCCGCAGGACACGGAATTTGCGATCATCGAAATAGGGATGAACCACGCAGGTGAAATTGCACCTTTGGCGAAAATGGCGCAGCTTGATGCGGCCATGATCACAACGGTCGCGCCTGCACATCTCGAAGCTTTTGGATCTGTCGCAGAGATTGCCGTTGAAAAGGCCGCAATCACCGAAGGATTGAACGGCCCGTTGATTGCCAATCGTGATATCGAAACATGGGATGTCATCCGTGATGTGGCCGCTGCTGCAGAGACACAAGTGACATGGTTTGGCGCCCAAGCCGATGCATTTGTCCTGACGGATGTGCGTCTGGCGGATAGCGCTACGGTCATTGTCGCCGAATTTAACGGCACACCACTGCTGATCAAGCTCAGCGTTGCTGGTCGCCACTTTGCGATGAACGCCTTGGGCGCCGTCGCGGTTTGTGACGCGGTTGGCGCCGATATCGCACGCGCTGCGATGGATATGGCCAACTGGTTGCCCCCAGCGGGGCGCGGCACCCGCGAGACATTGCGGCTGGATACGCAAAATTCAGATGACACCGTTGATCTGTATGATGACGCGTTCAATGCCAATCCAACATCGATGAGGGCCAGCCTCGAAGTTCTGGCCGCGACCCAACCCCGTGACAATGTAGGCCGGATCGTCAAAGGACGCCGGATCGCTGTGCTGGGTGATATGCTAGAGCTGGGCTCAGCCGAGATGCAAATGCACGCCGATATGGCGGCGGATCCTAGCCTCCCTGCTGTGACGGTTGTCCACTGTGTCGGGCCGAGAATGCGGAGCCTTTATGATGTATTGCCCGAAGGGCAACGAGGGCAATGGGTCGAGATTGCGGGCGAATTGGCAGGTAAGGCACATAGTTTGATTGATGCGGGCGACGTGATCCTAGTTAAGGGATCAAAGGGCAGCAAAGTCAGCCTGATCGTTGACGCACTGCGTAAACTGGGGCATCCGAGAGATGTCTAACAAAAAAAGAACTTGAGGGACGTGTAGATGTTGTATTGGTTGACCGCTCTGTCGGACGGAGGAGATTTCTTTAACCTCTTCCGCTATATTACTTTTCGGGCAGGCGGGGCTTTTATAACGGCGCTATTGTTCGGGTTTGTCTTTGGTCGCCCACTGATTATGGCGCTGCGTCGCCGTCAGGGCAAAGGCCAGCCAATCCGCGAAGATGGCCCAGAGGGACACTTTGAAAAGGCAGGAACACCAACGATGGGTGGCTTACTGATCGTCGGTGCTTTGACTACCTCAACATTGCTATGGGCGCGACTTGATAACCCGTTTGTTTGGATGGTGCTCTTCGTCACATTGTCCTTTGCAGCCATCGGTTTTGCAGATGACTATGCGAAAGTTTCCAAGCAGAACACAGCCGGTGTTTCTGGTAAAATTCGCCTTGGGTTGGGCCTCTTGATCGCGGGGATCGCAGGATTCTGGGCTGCGCAGTACCATCCCGAAGGATTGCAAAACCAGCTGGCGTTCCCGATCTTCAAAGATACCTTGATCAACCTTGGATATCTGTTCGTGCCATTTGCGATCCTTGTGATTGTAGGGTCGGCCAATGCGGTGAACCTGACGGATGGTTTGGACGGGCTTGCGATTATGCCCGTGATGATTGCATCGGGTGCTTTGGGTGTGATTGCGTATGCCGTGGGCCGGACCGACTTTACCGAATATTTGGACGTTCACTATGTTGCAGGAACCGGTGAGATCCTGATCTTTACGATGGGGATCATCGGCGGTGGCTTGGGCTTTTTGTGGTATAATGCGCCACCTGCCGCTGTCTTTATGGGCGACACAGGTTCGTTGGCATTGGGCGGTGCACTGGGCGGCATTGCAGTCGTGACCAAGCACGAGATCGTTCTGGCGATTGTTGGCGGTGTGTTCGTTGCCGAAGCGTTGAGCGTGATCATTCAAGTGCTCTATTTTAAACGCACCGGCAAACGGGTGTTTCTAATGGCACCGATCCATCACCACTATGAGAAAAAGGGTTGGGCCGAACCTCAGATCGTGATCCGCTTTTGGATTATCAGTCTGATCCTTGCGATGATCGGCCTTGCTACGCTCAAGGTGCGTTGATGGATGCAGCAGCGTATACTGCGCTGATCGAACAGCGCCTGTCCGAACGGACAGATGCGTTTGCTGCTGTTCTAAAACAGGTGTCGCAGCTGAGCACGACCTCTGAAGCAACTCTTCATATCGAAGTCGACGTGGCCGCGATGGCGCATGACTTTCCTGTCGCGATTTTCATGGACGGACCTCCTCAGACACCGCAGGTCCCGCATGAGATTGATGTAGCACTTCGTGCGATAGGACCGCTTCTTTCGATCGAGGAAGAAGACCGGTTTGTGGTGTTCGAGGACGGTCCCAACGGCCCACAATATGCGCTTAAACAACCCATCCTAGATGGTGTTGCCGCTGAACAAACGCTCGTTTTGCCGTGGGTCATCAAGATTGCTAAAAACGCGGGACTAGAGGCAATTGGTTGCGAAGTCGCGGCCTGTTTGCATGACAGTGCCGAACCCGAGATCATCGTGCCACGGCCTAGTCCGTCGTCTGGTGGCGACGTTAACCCAGCCGGTTTCATGGCCCCGCTCTTTGACCGCAAATAGGAATGTGATTTCATGATCCCAGTACGTGGATATAACGGTACGACAGTTGCGGTCTTAGGATTGGGACGGTCGGGTCTAGCAGCGGCTGCAGCGTTGGCCGAAGGCGGCGCGCAGGTTGTCGTTTGGGACGACGGCGCGGCATCACGCGAGGCGGCCGAGGCCGAGGGGCTGACGGTTCGCGACCTGACAAAACAGGGTGGGTTCGATGGAGTTTCCGCGCTGATCGTGTCGCCCGGTATTCCACATCTCTACCCCGAGCCAAACAAAACCATCGCGGCGGCATGGGCGGCGGGTGTTCCAGTCGACAATGACATTGGCTTGTTCTTTAGAAGCTACGCCACCGGAGATTGGGATCGTTTCGACGTGGCCCCCCAAGTGGTCGCCGTAACGGGATCAAACGGCAAGTCGACGACATCAGCGTTGATCCATCACATCTTGACCGAGGTCGGTCGTCCAACGCAACTGGCTGGCAACATCGGGCGTGGGGTGTTGGATATTGATCCGGCGATCGACGGCGAAGTCGTCGTGCTTGAACTCAGCTCTTACCAGACAGACCTTGCTCGGTCGCTGACGCCGGACATTGCAGTCT
The DNA here is from genome assembly GCF_000161835.1 of Thalassobium sp. R2A62. Classification (GTDB taxonomy): domain Bacteria; phylum Pseudomonadota; class Alphaproteobacteria; order Rhodobacterales; family Rhodobacteraceae; genus Thalassobium. Next base: position 1,192,176 of record NZ_GG697169.2, on the reverse strand, counting down.
TTACCAATCTGAGCCCTGACCATCTGGATCGTCATGCTGGAATGGGTGGGTATTTCGCGGCCAAGCGCAGGCTTTTTGCAGAAGGTGGACCCGAGCGGGCAGTGATTGGTGTGGACGAGGTCGAAGGCCAATATCTATCCAACCAAATGATGGACGGAATGGATCCGTCGCGGATTATTCAGATCTCGGTTGATCGCAAGTTGCAGGGTCCGGGCTGGAACATTTTTGCGCGAAAAGGGTTCTTGTCCGAATACCGCAATGGCCGTCAGGCGGGATCGATTGATTTACGCGATATCATTGGGCTCCCCGGTGCGCATAATCACCAGAACGCTTGTGCCGCCTATGCTGCGTGCCGCTCGTTAGGTTTGGCACCTAAGGTAATCGAACAGGCGCTTCACAGCTTTGGTGGATTGCCCCATCGCAGTCAGCAAATCGCGGATCAAGACGGCGTGCGTTATGTGAATGACAGCAAAGCCACGAACGTGGACAGCGCAGCCAAAGCACTTGCCGCGTTCAAAAACATCCGCTGGATTTGCGGTGGTCTGGAAAAAGAAGGCGGCTTGACTGGCCTGAAGGATCAGTTGGGTGCCGTCAGAAAGGCCTATGTCATTGGACGCGAGGCTGCGAGCTTTGCACGCCAGTTGGAAGGTGTCGAAACGCAGATTTGCACAACTATCCAAGAAGCAGTGGCTGCGGCCTACCAAGATGCAGAAGCGGGCGACACGGTTCTGTTGGCACCAGCGGCGGCCAGCTTTGATCAATATGACAGCTTTGAAAAACGCGGCGACGATTTTGCGGAACAGGTGCAATCGGTTCTCAAAGACGCCTAGTCGTGGCTGCAGCGGACTAATTCCCCGCGATGTCCTGTCCGGCGGCCCATCCAGATGACCAAGCCCATTGGAAGTTGTATCCGCCCAGCCAGCCTGTGACGTCTACGACTTCGCCGATGAAATAAAGGCCGGGCGTATTTTTCGATATCATCGTTTTCGATGAAAGCCCGTCCGTGTCGACGCCACCTAGCGTGACCTCGGCTGTGCGGTACCCCTCTGACCCATTTGGGGTCAGCGACCAGTTGCGCAAATCATCGACCAGTGCATCAATCTTCTTGTCGCTTAGATCACCGACATTGCCAGACAGGTCCAATAGCGTGCTTAGGTGCGCGACCAGTTTCGTTGGCAAGTGTTGTGCGAGGATAGTGGTCAGATCTTTGCGACCTTCTGTGCTGCGCGCTGTCTTGATCGTTTGGGGCAGGGTACCGTTTGACGCCAGATCAACCGTTATGCTGTCGCCCTCGGTCCAGTAGGATGAGACCTGCAAGACAGCCGGTCCAGACAAACCGCGATGGGTGAACAACAACGCTTCGTCAAAACTGGTGTCATTTGCAGTTAGCCGCACCGGTGCCGCGGTGCCGGACATGCTGGCAAACGGATTGCCCGAAAAGGTCAGTGGAACCAAAGCAGGGCGCGTTTCGATGATCTGGTGGCCGAATTTCTGCGCGATCTTATACCCAAGATCGGTTGCACCCATTTTGGGGATCGATTTACCGCCGCAGGCGACAACAACGTTCGCGACATTCAACGTGTCTTGTTTACCACCTGTTTCGATAACAGCGCGAAACCCGTTTTCTGTTTGATCGAGAGACACCAGCGACGTGCGAAGGCGCAGATCCATTTCGGGTGACTCGGCAATCAACATCTTGATGATGTCTTTGGCGGTTTCGTCGCAAAACAGCTGGCCTAGCGTCTTTTCATGCCATGCGATGTCGTGGCGATCGACCATTTCGATGAAATCCCACTGAGTGTACCGCTTCAGCGCTGACTTAGCGAAATGGCGGTTTTGCGAGATAAAGTTATCAGCTCCGCATCCCATATTGGTAAAGTTACAGCGGCCGCCTCCGGAAATTCGGATTTTCTCGCCAGCGGCTTTGGCGTGGTCGATGACAATGGTGCCTGCCCCGGTTTGGGCGGCACACATCAGTCCGGCGGCACCGGCACCTATGATCAGGGTCTTGGCTTGCATGGCTTTCCTTGGCCCACTGCTGCGTGATTGGCAACGCCTCAGACACGTGGAGTCCCTATTTTTGTGGTAGATTCGCACAGGTTTTGTCGCTATGATTGAGAAATAGACCCCGAAAAGGGGCAGTGTTCGAGGCAGTAAAGCGGTAAGCCCATGACAGAGATGGTTTTTGGCACAGTCCCAACGCGGGACGGTGATCCTGTTCTTCCACGATGGTGGCGGACGGTCGACAAATGGTCGATGTCCTGCATTCTTGTGCTCTTTGGTATCGGCTTGTTGCTGGGCCTCGCGTCTTCGCCGCCCTTGGCTGCGAAGAACGGGTTCGAGCCTTTTCATTATGTTCAACGACAGGCGATCTTTGGTGGCGCGGCGCTGACGGCGATGCTGATCACGTCGATGATGTCGACGGTTCTGGTCCGGCGATTGGCCGTGCTCGGGTTTCTTTGTTCGTTTATCGCACTGGCGCTGTTGCCGTTCTTTGGCACGGACTTTGGTAAAGGGGCGGTGCGTTGGTATTCGCTCGGCTTTGCATCGTTGCAGCCATCTGAATTTCTCAAGCCTGGATTTATCGTCATGGCCGCATGGCTGATGGCCGCGAGCCAGCAGGTTGGTGGCCCTCCGGGCAAAGCGTATTCCTTTATTCTTGCCGTTGTGATCGTGCTGATGTTGGCGCTGCAACCAGACTTTGGTCAGGCCTGCCTCGTGCTGTTTTCATGGGGCGTGCTGTATTTTGTTGCTGGTGCGCCAATGATCCTGCTGGTCATCCTTGCGGGTTTGGTCGTGTTTTCAGGCACAATTGCATATTCTAACTCTGAACACTTTGCGCGCCGTATTGATGGCTTTCTCAGCCCTGATGTCGATCCGCGCACGCAGCTGGGCTATGCTACCAATGCGATCCAAGAGGGCGGGTTTTTTGGTGTCGGCGTTGGGGAAGGCCAAGTGAAGTGGTCGCTGCCAGATGCGCATACGGATTTCATCATCGCCGTCGCAGCTGAGGAATATGGCCTGGTTTGTGTGCTCGCGATCATTGTTCTTTACGCGACTATCATGGTGCGCAGTCTCGTGCGGCTGATGCGTGAACGCGATCCGTTTATCCGGCTTGCCGGTACAGGTCTGGCCTGCGGTTTCGGTGTCCAAGCCATGATCAATATGGGTGTTGCGGTTCGGTTGCTTCCAGCCAAGGGCATGACGCTTCCATTTGTCAGCTACGGCGGCTCTTCGCTCATTGCTGGCGGAATTGCTGTTGGAATGCTTTTGGCCTTTACCCGCACCCGTCCCCAAGGCGAAATAGGTGATATTCTGTTGAGCCGAGGACGCTAAACCAATGAGCAATCAGCCACTTTTGATTATGGCTGCCGGTGGGACCGGTGGGCATATGTTTCCCGCCCAAGCACTGGCCGAGGAAATGGTGCGTCGTGGGTGGCGGGTTAAGCTTAGCACTGACGAGCGTGGCGCGCGGTATACGGGTGGTTTTCCCCATACAGTCGAGATAGAACAGGTGCGCAGTGCGACCTTTGCCCATCGCGGGATCGCTGCAAAATTGATGGCGCCGTTCCGGATTATGGCCGGTGTCGTTGGTGCCACGTTTGGTATGATGCGCGATAGACCGGACGTTGTTGTCGGTTTTGGTGGCTACCCTTCGATCCCCGCAATCGCCGCGGCATGGGTTTTGCGTAAACCGCGCATGATCCACGAACAAAACGGCGTTTTGGGGCGGGTGAACAAGCTCTTTGCCAAGCGGGTCGACAAGGTGGCCTGTGGCACTTGGCCGACAACATTGCCAGCGGGTTTAGAAGGTATTCACACAGGCAATCCAGTGCGTGGTGCGATCCTAGAACGTGCGGCGGCGGGGTACATCGCGCCAGGTGATTATCCGATGTCCATCCTCGTGATGGGCGGAAGCCAAGGGGCGCGCATCCTGTCTGACATTGTGCCGCCAGCGATCGCATCCTTGCCGACAGAGACGCTGCGCAACATCCGTGTGAGCCATCAAGCTCGCGACGAAGATTTGATGCGTGTGGCGACATACTATGCGAACGAAGGAATCAATGCCGACGTCCAGCCGTTTTTCACAGACGTCCCGAACCGCATGACAGAGGCGCAACTGGTCATAAGCCGTGCCGGCGCGTCGTCTGTCGCGGACATTAGCGTGATTGGGCGACCATCAATCCTGGTGCCATTTCCGGCCGCAACCGAAGATCACCAGACCGCAAACGCGAGAGGTCTGACAGATGCAGGGGCGGCCATTCTCGTTCCTGAATCCCAGCTCGAAGTCGGTACATTGGCCGAGCAAATCGCAACAATCATTAATAATCCTAGTGGCGCCGCCCAGATGGCTGGTGCCGCAGTGGGCCAAGGCATCCCTGACGCGACCAAACGTCTTGCGGGGCTTGTCACGGCTCTTGCGCAGCCCAACACGTAGAACGGACAGACCCATGAATGCAGCCGCGACAAAACTTCCCCTCTATGTCGGTGCCATCCATTTTGTCGGCATCGGTGGGATTGGGATGTCCGGAATTGCAGAGGTTCTGCTGGATCATGGGTATTCGATCCAAGGGTCGGACCTAAAGAAATCCAAGATCACCGACCGATTGGAAACATTGGGTGCTCGGGTCTTTGAAGGGCAGAGCGGCGAAAACCTTGATGGGGCAGAGGTCATCGTGATCTCGTCGGCGATAAAACCCGGCAATGCAGAATACGACGCGGCGCGGGCCAAGGGTCTGCCGATTGTACGTCGGGCGGAAATGCTGGCAGAACTGATGCGTCTGAAATCGAATGTTGCGGTTGCGGGCACGCACGGCAAGACAACGACCACAACTATGGTCTCGGCATTGCTGGATGCGGGTGGGATTGACCCGACCGTGATCAACGGCGGCATCATCCACGCATATGGTTCGAACGCACGGGTCGGGCAAGGCGATTGGATGGTAGTCGAAGCGGACGAGAGCGACGGCACGTTCAACCGTTTGCCAGCGACAATCGCAGTCGTCACGAATATCGACCCAGAGCATATGGAACACTGGGGTAGCTTTGATAACTTGCGTCAGGGCTTTCTCGATTTTGTATCAAACATTCCATTCTACGGGTTGGCTGTTTGCTGCACCGATCACCCCGAAGTGCAGGCATTGGTTGGCAAGATCACTGACCGCCGCGTTGTGACATACGGGTTTAACGCGCAGGTCGACGTGCGCGCGATCAATCTCAGCTACAAAGATGGCTCTGCTTACTTCGACATCCAGCTTCAGTCCGAAGATCAGGTGATCGAAGGCTGCATGTTGCCAATGCCGGGTGATCACAACGTGTCAAACGCGCTGGCCGCTGTTGCGGTCTCGCGGCATCTGGGCATGAAGAGTGAAGAAATCAAAACGGCCCTCGAAAATTTCGGAGGGGTGAACCGCCGCTTTACCCGTGTCGGCAAGGTCAACGGCGTGACGATTATCGACGACTATGCGCACCACCCAGTCGAGATTGCAGCCGCGCTCAAAGCTGCGCGACAGGCCTGCGATGGCCGCGTTATCGCGGTGCATCAACCACACCGCTACAGCCGTTTGCATGACCTGTTTGATGATTTCTGTGGTTGCTTTAATGACGCAGACGTCGCGGCGATTGCCGAAGTCTTTGCCGCAGGCGAAGACCCGATCGAAGGTGCGTCTCGGGATGATCTGGTGGCGGGTATGATACGTTCTGGCCACCGTCACGCGCGCAGCATTCTGGGTGAGGAAGATCTTGAACGTCTTGTGCGCGAGCAGACCAAACCGGGCGACATGGTTGTGTGTCTCGGCGCGGGTACAATCAGTGCTTGGGCGAATAACCTGCCTGCTCGTCTGGAAAAATGAGCATTCCGCTGATCCTAGGTGCATTTTGGGTGCTGACATCGGTCGTCGTGGCAATGCTGCCAATGCGCAGACAGTACTTTCCCGGCGTAGCCCTGTTGGCAATGGCCCCCATCCTATTGATTTGGATCGGCTGCGCGTATGGCTGGATTTGGCTAGCCTTTGGCGTGTTTGCCTTTGTTTCGATGTTCCGCAATCCTCTCAAATACCTCTGGCGCCGTGCGTGGGGTGAAACGCCCGTGATCCCCAAATGAGCCTGTCCTTGATCCTTGCGTTGGTTTGGTTGGTCGTGGCCAATCTCATCGCGTTTTTGCCCAGCAAAGATCACCACTGGCGCAACGCTTATGTCTTGATCGCTGTTGGTATCCCGCTGGTTGGTTTTGTGGCCTATGAAAACGGCGTGTTGATCGTAGCTATCGTTTTGATCGCAGCGATGAGCATTCTGCGGTGGCCTGTGATCTACCTATCTCGCTGGCTGCGTGGCCTGTTTGGGCGCGCGTAATGGCTGGGGTCGCCGTCATTTTCGGAGGGATTGGGTTTACCATCTGGACGATGATTGGGGCCATTTTTGCTGGGCTCGACGATGGCTTTGCTGGGTTCCGCAAAAGGTTGGTGATCTACACTGCTTTCATGATGGCCCTAGGGGTAGTAAACGGCGTGCTCGTTCTGACGGCTGACATACCGGCCCCGTTCTTTTCAGGGTTTTTGCTGTTTGCGGCGGGATGGCTCGTGGGGCTTGTCGCCTTTGCGATCTGCTATGGTTGTGGTGTCGGGTTTAAGAGGATGCGCCGATGATTTTTGCTATGAACCTGATCAAGATTGCCAGCTTTGCGTTGGTGTTTCTCGCGTCTTGCCTTGGACCCTATTACATCGCGCGCACACGCGGCGTTTGGGTCTGGCTCTATTGGTTCATCTTTATTCTTTGTGTTTTGGTGTTTATCCGCTGGGCACGAGATTTGCCCATTCGGGACGCGGATCCAACGCTCTATTTTGGGTTTATCTTTGTGATTGTGCCTGGGCTGGTCTTTGGAGTGACAGTGACGATTGTTGGCCTCGTCAAGCGGTGGAGAGATGAGACATGATTGATAAGTTATCCCCAGTTCGCGGGCGACTGACCCCTGATCGGTCCCTAGATGATTTGACGTGGTTGCGCGTGGGCGGACCTGCTGATGTGCTGTTCCAACCCGCAGATGTCGAGGATTTGGCCGATTTTTTATCGGCTTTGCCGTCTGACGTGCCTGTGTTTCCGATGGGTGTGGGTAGCAATTTGATTGTGCGCGATGGTGGCATTCGTGGTGTCGTCATCCGGCTGGGGCGCGGGTTCAATGGCATCGAAATCGATGGGCTGAAAGTTACTGCAGGTGCCGCGGCATTGGATGTCCATGTTGCGCGGCGTGCAGCAGATGCTGGCGTCGATCTGACGTTTTTGCGGACCATTCCGGGCAGCATTGGTGGCGCTGTTCGCATGAATGCGGGGTGCTATGGGTCCTATGTCGCGGATGTGTTCGAGAGCGCGACTGTCGTGCTGCGCGACGGGACGATCAAGACGCTGAGCGCGAATGACCTACAATTCGCCTATCGCCAGACAGAATTGCCCCAAGGAGCAGTCTTGATTTCGGCTGTCTTGAAGGGGGTTGCAGGCGACGCTGAGACCTTGAACGACCGCATGGCGGCCCAACTGGCCAAACGAGACGAGACACAACCTACGAAAGATCGCACTGCAGGCAGTACGTTCCGCAACCCTGCTGGTTTCTCAAGCACGGGACGGGCCGATGACAGCCAAGAGTTGAAAGCGTGGAAGGTGATCCAAGACGCTGGCATGCGCGGTGCGATCCGCGGCGGGGCCGTCATGAACGAGATGCACGCCAATTTTCTGACCAATGCGGGGGGCGCAACTGCCGCTGATCTAGAAGGATTGGGTGAAGATGTGCGGAAAAAGGTTTACGATTCCAGTGGGATCACGTTAGAGTGGGAAATTATGCGGGTCGGTGAACCGGCTGCATAAACAGGCGACCTTCTGGCAGGCAAATAACGAAGGCGCACTGATAGAATAGAATGGATCAAAAGATCCGCATTTAAGGCGCGTATGGGAATGTCGAGCAGGGCAAACCCCAAGATAGTAGTGATAAAAGGTGGGCCGTCCGCAGAGCGGGAGGTGTCGCTGAGCTCAGGGTTTGAGTGTGCTACTGGCTTGCGGGAAAATGGATATGAAGTGATCGAGGTCGATGCAGGCCACGATCTTTTTGTGCATCTGGCCGAACACCAACCCGATGTTGTATTCAACGCGCTCCACGGTCGCTGGGGGGAAGACGGCTGTGTTCAAGGTATTCTTGAGTGGATGCAAATCCCCTACACCCATTCCGGCGTTTTGGCTTCGGCCCTCGCGATGGACAAGCAGCGCAGCAAACAGGTCTTTGTCGAAGCGGGACTGCCCGTTGTTGAAAGCCGTTTGGTCAGCAAAGAGGCCGCCCAAGTCAGCCATGTTCTAGATGTACCATATGTGATCAAGCCTAACAACGAAGGCTCGTCCGTTGGCGTGTATCTGGTCGAGGATGGGGCGAACGGGCCCCCCACATTGGGCGATGAGATGCCAGACGAGGTGATGGTCGAAGCATTTGCACCTGGTCGCGAATTGACAACCACTGTTCTAGGTGATCGCGCCTTGACCGTGACCGATATCATTACGGATGGCTGGTACGACTACGACGCCAAATATGTCGAAGGTGGATCGCGCCATGTCTTGCCTGCTGACATTCCATCCGAAATTCATGATGCCTGCTTGGACTATGCCTTGCGCGCGCATGTGGCGTTGGGCTGTCGCGGTGCGACACGCACAGATTTCCGCTGGGACGAAGCACGTGGCATCGACGGTTTGATCCTGCTCGAGACAAACACACAGCCCGGAATGACGCCGACGTCGTTGGTTCCTGAACAGGCCGCCCACGTTGGGATTAGCTTTCCCGACCTGATGCGCTGGATCATCGAGGATGCGACATGCAACAGGTAAAGCGTGATCCAGCCCCCAGCCGTTGGGGATACCGGTATCAGCGTCTGATGCTGACACCGACGTTTCGCGTTTTGTTGCGCAAGGGTTTGCCTATTTTGGTGATGGCCGCTGGCGTCGGGCTCTATTTTATGGATGAAGGTCGGCGCGCGAAAACAAGCGAGGCTGTCGCCGACATTCGGGCTTCGATTGAAGAGCGGCCAGAATTTATGGTGTCTGCTATGGCGATTGACGGGGCAGGGCCGATGACCTCGGGCGATGTGCGGACTGTTGTGCCAGTGGATTTCCCGATCAGTTCCTTTGATCTGGACCTCGAAGAGATGCGTCTGACGATCGAAGCACTAAATGCCGTTGAGGGTGCTGCATTGCGCGTGCGCCCAGGCGGTATTTTGCAGGTCGACATCGCAGAACGTGTTCCCGTTGCAATTTGGCGCACCCGTGACGGGCTGCGCATGATTGACGGTTCTGGCGTCTTTGTGGGGCCGATCGACGCGCGTAGTCATCGGGCTGACCTGCCTTTGATCGCTGGTGATGGTGCCCAAGATCACATTGATGAGGCGCTAGAGCTATTTGCAGCAACGGGGCCGATCTCGACACGTGTGCGCGGATTGGTCCGTATGGGCGAGCGGCGTTGGGATGTGGTCCTAGACCGCGAGCAGCGACTTCTTTTGCCAACTCACGGTGCGCTTGAAGCGCTTGAACGGGTCATCGTGCTTCACGAAGCCCAAGAATTGTTGGATCGCGACGTCGCGGTTGTGGACTTGCGTCACAAAGATCGTCCGACCATTCGATTGAATACACAAGCAGCCGAAGCGTTGCGGACAATTAAACAAACAGAATTTGGGGACGGGAACTGATGACAGACCTGTATCAGCGTCAGCGGGCAATGCGGAATATGCGGCAGGCCGCCATGCAAAGGGGCGTCATCGTCATCCTCGACATCGGGACCTCCAAGATTGGGTGTCTGGTGCTTCGTTTTGATGGCCCTGACCGTTTCAAAGACGCCGATGGCGTGGGTTCAATGGCTGGGCAATCGTCGTTTCGGGTGATCGGTGCCGCGACAACGCGTTCGCGCGGTGTTCGTTTTGGCGAAATCGATGCAATGCAAGAAACTGAACGCGCGATCCGCACGGCTGTTCAGGCTGCGCAAAAGATGGCTCAGGTTCGGGTTGATCATGTGATTGCCTGTCTTGCAGGTGCGCGCCCTCGTTCATACGGACTGGATGGTGAAGTCGGGATCGAAGGCAGCTTTGTCTCAGAGGCTGATGTGGGCCGCGTCTTGGCCGCGTGCGAAGTGCCGGATTACGGTGAAGACCGCGAGGTGATGCACGCACAACCGATTAACTTTGCGCTGGATCATCGCAGCGGTCTGGCTGATCCGCGGGGCCAGATCGGTCACAAGCTGACGACAGACATGCATTTGCTGACTGTGGATGCCGCTGCGGTTCAGAACATCCTCTATTGTATCAAACGCTGCGACCTAGAACTGGCCGGTGTTGCGTCGTCTGCTTATGCGGCGGGTATTTCATCGCTGGTGGAAGACGAACAAGAGCTTGGATCGGCGTGTATTGATCTGGGCGGCGGTTCAACTGGCATCAGCGTCTTTATCAAAAAGCATATGATCTATGCCGATAGTGTCCGCATGGGCGGGGACCACGTGACGTCCGATATCTCGATGGGTTTGCAGGTGCCAACGGCGACTGCAGAACGGATCAAGACATTCTATGGCGGCGTGTTCGCCACCGGCATGGACGACCGCGAAATGATCGAAATTGGCGGCGACACTGGCGATTGGGAACATGATCGTCGCACCGTTAGTCGCGCAGAACTGATCGGCATCATGCGGCCACGGGTCGAAGAGATCCTCGAAGAGGTGCGCAGCCGATTAGATGCAGCAGGGTTCGAGCATTTGCCGAGCCAACAGATCGTTCTGACCGGTGGTGCAAGCCAAATTCCTGGCCTTGATGGATTGGCTTCCAAGATCTTGGGGCAGCAGGTGCGACTGGGTCGCCCATTGCGCGTTCAAGGCTTGCCACAGGCTGCAACGGGTCCCGCATTTGCCAGCGCAGTGGGGCTGTGCCTCTTTGCTGCGAACCCGCAAGACGAGTGGTGGGATTTTGATATTCCCGCCGAACGTTATCCAGCCAGATCGCTTAAACGCGCTGTCCGTTGGTTCCGCGACAACTGGTGATACGCAATATCTTGCCGATTGGACGATATCCGGCGAACAACATGCCCAAAACAGTCAATATTTAGTGCCTGAATCGTGTTTTTTTCGTGACGAGGTGCGGCAAAACGGCTACGATAGCGCAAATTAGGCAAAAAATACCCGGTGGCTCGGGGCTAGCAAAAACAGGCGGACAGACACATGACACTGAACCTCACCATGCCAGGGCAAGAAGAATTAAAGCCACGCATCACCGTATTTGGTGTTGGTGGGGCAGGCGGCAACGCGGTCAACAATATGATCGAGCAAGAGCTCGAGGGTGTTGATTTTGTTGTGGCGAACACAGACGCTCAGGCGTTGCAGTCCTCCAAGTCGTCAAGCAAGGTTCAGCTGGGTGTGAAAGTCACCGAAGGTTTGGGCGCGGGCGCACGGGCAACTGTTGGCGCCGCCGCTGCTGAAGAAAGCATCGAGCAGATCGTTGATCATCTCGCTGGCGCACACATGTGCTTCATCACTGCTGGTATGGGCGGTGGCACTGGTACGGGTGCCGCGCCAATTATTGCACAGGCCGCACGCGAATTGGGTGTCCTGACTGTTGGTGTTGTAACCAAGCCGTTCCAGTTTGAGGGTGGCAAGCGTATGGCACAGGCTGAGGCCGGTGTTGAGGCGCTGCAAAAGGTGGTCGACACACTGATCATCATTCCAAACCAGAACCTGTTCCGTCTCGCCAACGAGAAAACAACATTCACCGAAGCCTTTGGTCTCGCCGATGACGTGCTGTACCAAGGTGTTAAGGGTGTGACCGATCTGATGGTTCGTCCTGGCCTGATTAACCTCGACTTTGCCGACGTACGCGCGGTAATGGACGAGATGGGCAAGGCGATGATGGGCACAGGCGAAGCGACCGGTGAAAACCGCGCTATTGAAGCTGCAGAAAAGGCGATCGCGAACCCACTGCTCGACGAAATTTCGCTGAACGGTGCCAAGGGCGTTTTGATCAACATCACTGGTGGTTACGATCTGACACTCTTCGAACTCGACGAAGCGGCCAACAAAATCCGCGAGCAAGTCGATCCAGAAGCCAACATCATCGTGGGTTCGACCCTCGATGCTGGAATGGAAGGTGGCATGCGTGTCAGCGTTGTCGCGACTGGCATCGATGCTGTCGAAAGCCACGCAGATATGCCTTTGCCACGCCGCAGCTTGTCGGCCATCGGCTCGACCGAGCGTGTGACGAACGATCCGGCACCTGTTGCGGCGGCACCTGCTGCTGCGCCAGTAGCGGCCCAGCAGCCACAAGTTGAAGCAGAACCCGAGCTGTTTTCGGGATTTGACGCGACTGCATCCGCGCAGCAAGAGCAAGCTGAAGACATCTTTGAGCCAATGAACGAACAGTTGGATGACATGCCACCTCCCGCATATCAGCCAGCACCGGCACCAGCCGAGCCAGTTGCAGAAGCATTCGTTGCACCTCAGGCGCGTCCTGCAGGTCAGCCTTCGCCAGAAGCAATGGCGCGTCTGCAAGCCGCTGTTCAACGTGGCCCAGCAACCGGCGCAGCCCCTGCTGCAGCAACACCTGCAACAGACGCTCCGATAGCAGACGACGAGCGTCCGCGCTTGATCAACTCTCTGATCAACCGCATGACTGGTCAAAACGCTGAAGCTGCAGAACCTGCACGCCAGCAGCCGCCGGTTCAGCAGATGCACCAAGAGCAGCAACCTGCGCAGCAGGTTGATCCAGAGCAGGAACGTATCGAAATTCCAGCGTTTCTGCGTCGCCAAGCGAACTAACGCCGCGTCACAATTTTAGGAAGAGGGCTGCCATTGCGCAGCCCTTTTTCGTTTCAGAACAACGGGTTCTGCGCGACCAAAAATGAATTTGGGCAGGAATTCGCCGTCCGCTCGCGGACATGTTTCAAACGGTTACAATCCTTGATTTGAGGTCTGTGAGGGGCGCTTTTAACTGTTTGGCAAGCAATCACACACGATTCCCTTATGAGGCGCATTGGTGCAAACAACGGTTAAATCAGAAGTTCAGTTCGACGGGGTGGGTCTCCACTCGGGCGAAGCTGTGCGTATGATTGTTACACCAGCCTCTGCTGAACAGGGCATCTGGTTCCGTCGTACGGATCTGCCACAGGGTGACGTTTTGATCCCTGCACGTTGGGATTCTGTTATCGTATCTCCGCTCTGCACAAAGATTGTGACAGACGACGGCGTATCGGTTTCCACGATTGAACATGTCATGGCCGCGCTTGCAGGCTGCGGTGTCCACAATGCGATCATCGACATCAACGGGTCAGAAGTTCCGATCTTGGACGGCAGCTCGGCTGGTTTTGTGCGCGGTCTGATGCGCGCTGGCGTTCGCCGTTTGGCATCTCCGATCCGCGCGATCGAAGTTTTGCGTCCGGTCATGATCGAGCAGGGCGACGGATATGCGCGTCTTGATCCAGCAACGTCGCTGCAGATCAACTTTGAAATTGATTTTGATGATGCGGCGATCGGCCATCAGCAAAAGACGCTTAACATGGCCAATGGTGCATTTGTCCGCGAATTGTGCGACAGCCGTACATTCTGCCGTCAGGCTGACGTCGATGCGATGCGCGCAAATGGACTTGCCCGTGGTGGCACAGTCGAAAATGCTGTTGTGGTTGATGGTGCCACGGTTCTGACACCAGGTGGTTTGCGCCATGATGACGAAGCCGTTCGACACAAGATGCTAGACGCATTGGGCGACCTCTTTACTGCTGGCGCACCGATCTTGGGGCGCTATACGGGCTACAAGGCAGGCCACGCGATGACCAATGGTTTGCTGCGTGCGCTCTTTGCTGATCCGACTGCATTCCGCATGGTTGTGTGCGACACGTCCATGGCGGCACGTTTGCCGGGTGTTGGCGTTCATCACGGTGACTTGATCGCAGTTGCCTAAGGCACTGAAAATCATCCATTATTCTTAATGTTGCGCCTATTGCCGCCGATGCAATGCGATTTCCTGCATCAAAGGCATTTTGCACCGGATTTTTCTATGCTAGACCTTCGATAACAAGGGACTAAGTCCTCGGGTGATCGTAGCAGGGGTAGCGGGCATGACGGGCCGCAGCACAACATCAAAGCGGTGGAGCACACGGATCGGAACTGTTCTGGTCGTGGGCCTTTTGGCGGGGTGCGGTAGCTTTGACAGCCGCCCCAAAGTGCCGCTTGAAAACTATTCGGCAGAAGAGATTTTTCAACGGGGCGAGTTCGAATTGAACCGTGGCCGCGAAGATGACGCCGCTTTCTACTTTGGTGAAATTGAACGCCTATACCCATATTCCGAATGGGCAAAACGCGCGCTGATTATGCAGGCTTTTGCCTATCATAAGGATCGCGACTACCCCAACAGCCGGTCGTCCGCTCAGCGCTTCATCGATTTTTACCCTGCTGACGAAGATGCGGCTTATGCGCAGTATCTGTTGGCGTTGTCCTACTACGATCAGATTGATGAAATCGGTCGTGATCAGGGCCTGACATTCCAGGCATTGCAGGCACTACGCACTGTGATCGAACGCTATCCAGACAGTGAATATGCACGTTCTTCGATCCTCAAGTTTGATCTCGCGTTTGATCACTTGGCGGCCAAAGAGATGGAAATCGGACGGTACTACATCCAGGACGGGCACTATGCCGCGTCGATCAACCGTTTCCGGACGGTTGTTGAAGATTTCCAGACCACATCGCACACGCCCGAGGCGCTGCACCGTCTCGTCGAGGCGTATCTCAGCCTTGGTCTGACAGATGAGGCACAAACTGCTGGTGCGATTTTGGGCCACAACTATCAGTCCACAGAATGGTACCAAGACAGCTATTCGTTGTTGACGGGCCGTGGGTTAGAGATGCGCTCGCGCGGGGACAACTGGTTGTCCGCAATCTACCGCCAAGTTGTGCGCGGCGAATGGATCTGATCCAGCAGGATTGCCCATGCTACGCGGCCTAGACATCAGGGATATGTTGATCATTGATCGCCTCGAGCTCGAATTCGAGCCGGGTCTCAATGTGTTGACGGGTGAAACGGGTGCGGGCAAATCGATCTTGTTGGATTCCCTCGGTTTCGTCCTTGGGTGGCGCGGCCGTGCAGAATTGGTCCGTTCCGGAGCCGAGCAGGGCGAAGTCACTGCGTGGTTTGATCTGCCACAGGGCCATCCAGCGCATAACGTTCTCCAAGACGCAGGGTTCGAGCCATCCGATGAATTGATCCTTCGCCGTGTGAACACGCGCGATGGCCGCAAAACGGCGTGGGTCAATGACCGCCGTGCCAGCGGCGAAGTTCTGCGGGCGCTGTCGGACACGTTGATTGAATTGCACGGTCAGCATGATGACCGCGGATTGCTAAATGCGCGGGGGCATCGCGGTCTGCTGGATAGTTTTGGACAGGTTGATCTGGGTCCAACGCGCAAATCGTGGCGTGCTTTGTCCGAGGCTCGAAAAGCTCTGACCGCGGGCCAAGAGGCGATCCAAGCGGCCAAAGACGAAGAAGAATTTCTGCGTCACGCAGTGGATGAGCTGGACCAATTGGCGCCAGAGCCGGGCGAAGAGGCGACGCTGGATACCCAGCGCCGTTTGATGCAAGCGGCAGAACGTATTCGCGACGACATCGGCAATGCACGCGATGCATTGGCGGGCGGTGACGGCCAGATTGTCGACGGCATGCGCTGGCTCGAAGGGGCGATGGAGCAGGCTGAGGGCGGGCTAGACGCACCCATGGCCGCGCTTGAACGTGCCATGATTGAACTGGGCGAGGCACAGGTCGGGGTCGACGGCTTTCTCGATAGTTTGCATTTCAACCCGACTGACTTGGACGATGCAGAAGAGCGATTGTTCGCGATCCGCGCAATGGCCCGCAAACACAACGTCCAAGCCGACGATCTACGGCGGTTCGCTCATGATTTGCGTGAACGACTGACCCGCTTGGACCAAGGCGAGGCCGATTTGATCACGCTAAAGGCGGCGGTGGCTGAGGCTGAAACGCGCTATGCGAAAGCGGCTGACGCGCTAAGTGCGAAGCGCAGCAAAGCGGCCAAAGCGCTGGACACGGCGATGGCGTCTGAGCTCGCGCCGCTCAAAATGGAGCGGGCTGTTTTTGCGACGGATGTCACCCTAGATACGGCTGGTCCGGACGGGCAGGACCAAGTCGCGTTTACAGTTGCCACGAACCCCGGTGCGCCGTCTGGTCCAATCGGAAAAATTGCATCTGGTGGCGAGCTGTCGCGCTTTCTCTTGGCGCTCAAGGTTTGTTTGACGCGTGATGTGGGTGGGCTGACCATGATCTTTGACGAAATTGACCGCGGTGTCGGCGGGGCAACGGCAGATGCTGTTGGTCGTCGGTTGGCCGGTTTGGCGGACGGTGGTCAGGTGTTGGTGGTGACGCACTCACCGCAAGTTGCAGCACTCGGCGGTCATCACTGGCGCGTTGAGAAACGTCAAACAGCTGATGCAACATTGTCGACTGTTGTGCCGCTTGGTGCCGATGCCCGCGTGGACGAAATCGCCCGCATGTTGTCGGGCGATACGATCACGGATGCCGCCCGCGATGCCGCGCGCGCCCTGATGAATAGCTAGTCAGTTAATCTGCACGACCTTACCGGGGTTTAGAATGTTCTTTGGGTCCATGGCGCGTTTGATATCACCCATAATGGCCCATGCGTCGCCGTGTTCAGCGGTCATATAGTCCATCTTGCCCACGCCTACGCCATGCTCGCCTGTCACAGTGCCACCTAGACGCAATGCGCGTTCAGCCATGCGGGCAGACAGGTCCAATGCTGCGGCCTTTTCGTCGGCACTATCTGGGTCCAATAAAAGGATCGCGTGAAAGTTTCCATCGCCCACATGTCCCAAAATAGGTCCCGGGATAGGGGACGCTGCGATATCGGTGCGGGTTTCTTCGACCGCTTGGGCAAGTTTGCTGATGGGTACACAAACGTCCGTAACGACGGCCCGCGCACCTGGACGAGAGGCGAGGATAGCATAATATCCGTTGTGCCGCATCGCCCAGAGTTTGGTGCGGTCTTCTGCCATGGCGGACCATTGAAAGGGCGAGCCGCCGTGATCGGCTACGATTTCGGCAAAAACATCTGATTGCTCGGCGACCCCGTCGTCAGAGCCATGAAACTCAATCATCAAATGGGGCTTTGCGGGCATTTCGATGCCAGAGTACGCACTAAAGGCTTGGGCCGTTGAGGCATCAACAAATTCGATGCGCGCCATGGGAATGCCCATTTGGATCGTGGTGGTCACGGCAGCAACTGCCGCGTCCATGTCATCGAACGCACAGATACCTGCGGCGATTGCCTCGGGTTGACCCTGAAGCCGCAGGGTCAGCTCGGTGATTAGGCCCAATGTCCCCTCTGAGCCAACAAAGAGCGCGGTCATATCATACCCAGCGCTAGATTTTCGCGCGCGGGTTCCGGTCTGAATGATCCGCCCGTCGGCAGTGACTACGGCCAGTCCCAAAACCGTGTCTCGCATTGTGCCGTATCTGACTGCAGTCGTGCCGCTGGCTCGGGTCGCTGCCATACCACCTAGGGATGCGTTCGCACCGGGGTCTACGGGAAAGAACAAACCAGTGGCACGCAACTCCGTGTTCAATGCCTCACGCGTGATGCCGGGTTGTACACGGCAATCCATATCCTCGGCATTGATTTCGATGACAGCATTCATGCGGCTGAAATCGACCGTTATCCCGCCTCGCACCGCAAGAGTATGCCCTTCGAGAGCAGTGCCTGTTCCATATGGGATCACGGGGCAATCATGGGCTGCGCATATCTTTACGATCTCCGCGGTTTCTTCGGTAGAGGTTGGATAGACGACCGCATCGGGAGGAGTATTGGCAAAATGGCTCTCTGAGGCGCCATGCAGGTCGAGATCGGACTTGGAGCGCGACAGCCTTTCGCCTAAGACTGGGATCAACGCCTCAATTGCGGATGTGATGGTCATTGGCCATGCCCCTTTGATTGCGTGGTAGAGCCTAGGCGATACGGGAGGTCGGGGCAAAGCCTAAGCCCGCGTACCCGTCACAAAGCCGCACCTATGTCCGACGATCCAACGACACCCAAGCAGAACCTCATCAGCCAAGGGGTGCGAGAGGGGCGTGCAGCATGCTTGCGAGGATGGCGGGTGATGCGCGAACGAGGCCCCAGCCAACTTCAGTTTTGGTTTCTAGCCCTGCTGATCGGTATCGTCGCGGGCTTTGCCGCCCTTGGATTTCGCAAAGGCATCGACGGTCTACAAGCGTTTGTCTACGGCACGGATGACGTCAGCCGTTTGCATAGCTTCATGACGTCGCTCGAATGGTATTGGATTGTCGTCATCCCTGTCATGGGCGGTTTGGTCGTCGGCTTGATCCTTCATTTGACGACTGGTGATGGTCGCGCCCGTTCTGTCGCGGATGTGATCGAAGGGTCCGCCCTACGAGAAGGCCGCGTTGAAATCAAAGAAGGTCTTGGGTCAGCGTTGGCATCTTTTGTCACACTGTCGACAGGCGGCTCGACAGGGCGAGAGGGGCCGGTTGTGCACCTCGCTGGTGTCATATCGACCTATGTGTCCAAGCTGATCCGCGCCGACGGGATCACAGGGCGTGATCTGTTGGGCTGCGCTGTGGCGGCTGGTGTCTCGGCCAGTTTTAACGCGCCTATTGCGGGCGCTCTTTTTGCGCTCGAGGTTATCCTTAGGCATTTTGCGGTTCATGCCTTTGCGCCGATCGTTATTGCGAGTGTCGCGGGCACGGTGATCAGCCGTTTGGAATTTGGCGACGTCACTGAATTTGTACTACCTGCTGACAATGCGTTGGTGTTCTACGTCGAATTGCCGGCCTTCTTGTTGCTGGGTTTGGTCTGCGGTTTGGTGGCGGTGATCCTGATGCGTTCGGTTTTTTGGGCAGATGATGTGGCGACCCATCTGAGTGGGTGGATGAAACTGCATCCGGTTTTGCGTCCGGCAATCGCTGGGCTGGTCTTGGGCGGGATCGCCGTATGGTTCCCACATGTCATTGGTGTCGGCTACGAGACGACGTCTCAGGCGCTGACAGGCTCGCTGCTCTTTCACGAGGCCATGGTATTCATCGTGCTCAAGATCATCGCGGTTGCGGTTACAATGGGCGGTCGCATGGGCGGTGGTATCTTTTCCCCCGCCATGATGGTCGGCGCGTTAACCGGACTCGCCTTTGGTATCGTGGCCACAGCGATTTTCCCAAATGTGTCTGGCGAAGAAACGCTCTATGCGCTGGCAGGGATGGGAGCGGTGGCGGCCGCAGTTTTGGGTGCGCCGATTTCGACCACATTGATTGTGTTCGAACTGACAGGCGACTGGCAAACTGGACTGGCTGTGATGGTGTCGGTTTCTTTGTCGACCGCATTGGCATCTAAACTTGTGGACCGGTCGTTTTTCCTAACCCAATTGGAACGTCGTGATGTGCACCTAGCGGCTGGACCACAAGCGTACCTCTTGGCGCTGTTCCGAGTGGCCGAGGTGATGCGTGCCAAAGATGATCCCAAAGGTGCGGCAGAAGAGGCCTGTTGGGAGGTTGTAGAAAGCGGGCTATATCTGGATGCAAACGCGACGCTGGAACAGGCGATGCCGTTGTTTGAAGCAGGCAACGAGGTGTTTATCCCAGTTGTGACGCTCGGGGGCGAAGATCAGCCGCCTGAGCTATTGGGTGCGTTGTTTCAGGTCGATGCTCTGCGCGCCTATAACAAAGCATTGGCGCAGACCGCGGCTGAAGAGCATTCATAATTCTGCTCAATCGCCGCGGGCCGTCTATGAACGCAGCCAACAGTTAGATTTGTTCGATCGTGACCTTGTCAGATGCAAAAAAGGCGAGGTGGTCTTTTATCTCAGCGACCTGTGGCTTGGGGTCTTCATACGACCAAGCGGCGTCGGCAATCGTTCCCGATTTTGCTTCGATTGAAAAATACCGCGCGTCACCTTTGTGAGGGCAAAAGGATGTGCGGTCGCTTGCATCGATGAATGCCATCGCGCTGTCACCTCGCGGGAAATAGATCACGTCTGGATAGTCATCTTCGCTTAGCTCAAGCGCGTTGGCGCTCTCTGCTAGAATTGCCCCTGCGGCGCGAACAGTCCAAGTGCCCGCCGCAGGGCGGATTTTGATGTGATCTGTCATTTGGAAATCTCCTGATTGCGCTTAAGATGTCAGGCCGCTGTGGTAATGTCAAAGTTGCGCGCAGGCACCTTTGAGCCAGCGTGCACATTCGACTGAGACATGAGGCGACAGACGTCGAAGAGTTTCGGCGTGATAGGCATTGAGCCAAGCCAGCTCTTCTGACGACATCAACGATGGATCAATCAGGTTTCGGTCGATCGGCACATATGTGAGTGTTTCAAAATCAAGCATGGAACGGTCATCAGCGCCTGCCAACGCGGCGGCATCTTGAACCACGATGAGGTTCTCGATCCGTATGCCAAATGCGCCTTCGCGGTAGTACCCCGGTTCGATCGATAGGATCATCCCCGGAACAAGAGCAACTTCTGACAAGCGGCTGATCCGCTGCGGACCTTCGTGCACGCTAAGGTATTGGCCGACGCCGTGGCCAGTCCCGTGGTCATAGTCCATTCCTCGGGACCATAGGGGTGAACGCGCAAGAGGGTCGAGATCGCGACCCATCAAGCCACGGGGCCAACGGGCGCAGCTGATTGCGATCATGCCGCGCAAAACGAGGGTAAAGCAGGTGCGTTGCTCAGCGTCTGGCTGCCCGACGGCAAGCGTGCGCGTGATGTCAGTTGTCCCGTCCAAATATTGACCGCCACTGTCGATCAAGAACAGTTCACCGTCTTGGGCCACGCGGTCCGTGTCATGGGTTACGCGGTAATGCACGATGGCACCGTTTGGTCCTGAACCGCTGATCGTGTCAAAGCTGATGTCCATCAGTTCATAGGTGGCGCGGCGACACCCCTCTAGCGCGATGGCGGCCTGAATTTCAGTCACAGACCCTGGGGTTTGTTCACTCATCCAGAATAGGAACTCGGCCACAGCCACAGCATCGCGTTGATGGGCCACGCGGGCGTTCTTTAATTCGGTTTTGTTCTTGCATGCCTTGGGCAGAACGCATGGGTCGGTGCCGTGAGCCAATGTGCATTGCAGCGCCGCTGCAATCGCCGCTGGTGCAGACTTGGGGTCAATGCGTACAAGGCCAGTCAAAGCCGCCAGCCTGTCTGCAAAATGCTCAGGTGCATGAACAGTGATCGACGGATCCGGTCCAAGGGATGCGACCTTTTGTGGATCGACAAACAGTTCGACTGTCGCATCTGCATGCAGGATTGCAAATGCGCGAGGCACCGGAATGCGCTGGATGTCATTGCCACGAATATTCAGCAGCCACGCGATACTGTCGGGCAATGTCAGGACGACCGCTGTTTGGTTGGCCGCATGCAATGTGGCTGCTATCGCTTCTCGTTTTTCAACTGAGCTTTGTCCAGACAACTCGATAGGATAGGCGCTGATTTTTCCATTGGGTTGGTCAGGGCGATCTTGCCAGATGCGGTCGACCAAATTCCCAAGCGGAACAACGTCTGCGTCCAATACTTTGGTCAATTTGGCGATTTCGTCGACCGTATGAAGCCACGGATCAAAGCCGATCTTGTCGTTTGCTTTCGTTCTTTCAGCCAGCCAATCGGCCAAGTTTGTTTCTGGCCAATGAACAGGGGTAAAATCGCTTAGCGCGATTTGGGTTTTGACCTGAACGTGATAGCGTCCATCGATAAAGACACCAGCATCGGTTGGGGTGATTACCGCGAAACCAGCCGAACCCGTAAACCCTGTCAGCCACGACAAGCGTTCATCGCATGGGGCGACATATTCACCCTGATGCGCATCGGCGCGGGGGACAAGAAATGCACTGACACCAGCGTTGGCCATTTCCGTGCGCAAAGCGGCCAGACGGGCAGGGCCTGCTTCAGGGGACGAAGGCGCATCGAACGTCTGAAACATGGTCGTGTCCTTTGTCAAAACGGGGTTAGCCGGCTTTCTTCATACCCAAGAACCGTGCGCGTGCGCGTGGGTCATTGTCAAAGAGTGCCGCCAATTGTTCGGTCATAGCGCCGGCCAATTGTTCGACATCCGTTATTGTCACAGCCCGATCGTAGTAGCGTGTCACATCGTGGCCGATTCCAATGGCAAGCAGCTCAACGGCTTTGCGCTTTTCAACCATCGAAATTACGTCGCGCAGGTGCTTTTCCAGATAGTTAGCTGGGTTCACAGACAGCGTGCTGTCATCAACCGGCGCACCGTCCGAAATCACCATCAGAACTTTGCGTGCTTCGTGACGCCCGACCAAACGGCGATGCGCCCATTCCAGCGCCTCGCCATCAATGTTTTCCTTGAGAAGGCCCTCTTTCATCATCAACCCGAGGTTTGGGCGCGCACGACGCCACGGGGCATCGGCGGATTTATAGATGATATGGCGCAGATCATTCAGGCGTCCGGGTTGTTGCGGACGACCATCTGCCAACCAGTTCTCGCGGCCGGTGCCACCCTTCCACGCCCGGGTGGTGAACCCGAGGATTTCGACCTTTACCTGACAACGCTCAAGCGTCCGTGCCAAAACATCGGCGCAAATCGCAGCGATTGAAATCGGACGACCACGCATCGAGCCAGAGTTATCCAGCAAGAGCGTCACGCATGTGTCGCGGAATTCGGTGTCTTTTTCGACCTTGAACGACAGTGGCGTCGTTGGGTTCGCAACCACACGCGCTAAACGTCCGGCATCGAGCATGCCTTCTTCGAGATCGAATTCCCAGCTGCGGTTTTGCTGAGCTTGGAGGCGGCGTTGCAATTTGTTAGCCAAACGCGAAACGGCCCCTTTGAGTGGCTCTAACTGTTGGTCCAGATAGGCGCGTAGGCGTTCTAATTCAGCTGGTTCAGCCAAATCTTCTGCCATGATCTCTTCGTCATGTTCGGTCTGATAGACTTGGTAATTCGGGTCAGCATCGGAAATGGGCTGCGGGGCAGGCGGCTCGAGAGGGCTTTCGCCTTCGGGCATCTCAGCCTCTTCGCCCATCTCAGCATCGGCAGCATCGTCCATGCTGACCTGAGCCTGCTGTTGATCCTGCTGCTCTTCCTGTGACTGTTCCGGCGCACCTTCCATGTCGTCTTGATCGTCGCCGTCGTCTTGTCCGGTGCTATCGGGTTCGTCCTGCGCATCGTCGTCGGTTTGCGCGTCGTCTTCCATTTCGTCGTCGATGCCATCGGGATCATCACCCAATTGGTCGCCGTAGCCCAGATCATCAATCACTTGGCGTGCAAACTTTGCGAACGATTGTTGATCGTTCAGCATGTCGCCCAGTTCATCCAGGGTGTTGCCCGCTTGGTTTTCAATAAACCCGCGCCACAGCTCCATCACGTTGTCCGCCCCTTTGGGCAGTGGACGACCAGTGGCCAGATGACGGATCAAATATCCAGCCGCAATGGCAAGAGGGGCCTCTGATGGCTCTTTGATCTGATCGTAACCTTTGCGCAGAGCCTCTGTTTCGATCTTGGCGTCGATGTTGCCCGCTGTACCGGGCATGAATTCAGCACCAACCGCCTCGATCCGTGCGGTTTCCATGGCTTCGTAGATATCCCGCGCCATTTGCCCTTGGGGCAGGTATTTGTTGTTGGTCGCTGCATCATGGAATTTGTGACGCAGGGCAAAGGCATCGGCGGTCCCGCGGGCCAGCAAAACCTCTCTGCGTGTCATCCGACGCGACACCTGCGGCAGGCGAATACTGTCAGAGGTCTGTCCTGCAGGATCAACCGAATAGCTGACCGCAAGATCAGGGTCGTCCGCCATGACTTTGGTCGCTTCGGCCAGCGCCTTTTTGAACGGATCAGCAGGGTTGTCGTTCGGATTGCTCATGCAGCGCGCCCATTGATGCGGGGTGAAAAACCTTGACCCAGATTTTTACGCCCCATTGTCTTGGTCATCGTCTTGACCGTTACCCCAAGCTCAGGCTCGCTGCACTCTCGGGCAGTTCTTCGTCAAAGCAGCGCTGATAGAACTCGGCGACTGTCTGACGCTCGAGCTCGTCGCATTTGTTGAGGAACGACAGCCGGAAGGCATAGCCCAGGTCGTTAAAGATCTGAGCATTCTCAGCCCAAGCAATCACGGTCCGTGGCGACATCACTGTCGACAGGTCACCGTTCATGAACGCGGTTCGAGTGAGATCAGCAACAGTGACCATCTGCTGAACGGTCTTGCGCCCGGCTTCGGTGTTGTAGTGCGGTGCCTTGCCCAAAACGATCGCGGCTTCTGCATCGATGCTGAGATAGTTCAGCGTCGACACCAGACTCCAACGGTCCATCTGACCTTGGTTGATCTGTTGAGTGCCGTGATAGAGACCGGTTGTATCGCCCAGACCGACGGTGTTGGCCGTCGCAAAAATGCGGAAATACGGGTGTGGTGTGATGACTTGGTTCTGGTCCAGCAATGTTAGCTTGCCGTCCTTCTCCAAAACACGCTGGATCACAAACATAACGTCCGCGCGGCCCGCATCATATTCGTCAAAAACGATCGCGGTTGGGTTGCGCAGTGCCCAAGGCAGGATGCCTTCTTGGAAGTCTGTGACCTGCTTGCCGTCTTTCAATTTGATGGCATCTTTTCCGACCAAATCGATCCGGCTGATGTGGCTGTCGAGGTTGACGCGCACAGCTGGCCAGTTGAGGCGTGCCGCAACTTGTTCGATGTGAGTCGACTTACCCGTGCCGTGATACCCTTGGATCATCACGCGGCGGTTGTAGCCAAAACCGGCCAAGATCGCCATTGTTGTATCTGGATCAAATTTATAGGTGCTGTCGATCTCTGGTACCCGCTCAGAATTTTGGGCGAAACCTTTGATTTTCATATCCGTATCGATGCCAAATACATCCCGAACCGAGACATCCTCGGTTGGTTTTGCATCAATATCAATCGCGCCGTCAGCCATAGAGTTTGCTTTCTTAATAAGGAGTCGCATTACAACATATCCTATGCGTCAGCGTTGGAAAGGGGAGGACTGATGATTTGCGTAAACTGGACTGGTTTGCGCTCATTTCTTGTGCTTAAATTCTATCGATCTTGGGAGAAACTCAATCGATGACCTCGCGCGATGACATAGAACATTGGATCGGGCGTATGGCGTTGGGTGACCGAGATGCGTTTGCCAAACTTTATTCTGCAACTTCGGCGAAACTCTTTGGCGTCTCGCTTCGTGTTTTGAATGATCGGGCGGAAGCCGAAGACGCTTTGCAAAAAATCTACGTCAAAGTTTGGCGCGCCGCTGGCAATTACAAATCGAATGGTCTGAGCCCCACGTCATGGTTGATTACAATTGCGCGAAACCATTCAGTTGACCGTTTGCGCGCGCGGCGAATGAACGCGGCGACGATGGAACAGATCGTCGAGCTACCAGATGCAGCCCCAAGCCCCGAAGCATTGGCAATTGCGGGTTCTGAGCGGGCGCAGATCGACCGTGGTCTGGACGAGCTAAAGCCGGACCGCGCGACCGCCGTGCGTATCTCGAAGGGGACACGTACAAAGACCTCGCTTCACATTTTGACGTGCCATTGAACACGATGCGAACGTGGTTGCGCCGCAGTTTGCTATCGCTAAGAGAGTGTTTGTCGCGATGACGGACGACGTTGATCATAAAGGTGGCGATGCGGCTGACACAGTTCACGCCGCAGAATATGTGATGGGTCTGATGTCCGCCGCTGAAATCACCGCATTCGAAACCCGTTTGGCACGTGACCCTGATTTGCGCGACGAGGTCACGGCTTGGTCTGAACTCTTGGCTGTCCTTGCTGATCCGGTGCCAGAGATCGAACCGCCAGCTGGGACGTTTTCCGCAATCATGGGTCGCTTGTTCTTGGAGCAATCCCAAACATGGTGGAGACACCTGCGCCTGTTCGAGGCATTGGGCGGTGCGTTGGCCGCAGGCCTCTTTGGCGTCGGTATGTTGTGGTTTGTGAACTCTGCTAATCAACATCCTGCGGACAACGATCTATTTGCGCAAATCGGTGCGCAGGATCAGGCCCTGTTTGTCCAAGCCGCGTATGATCCTGATAGCGGTCAACTGCTTATCGATCGGGCCGCGGGTTTCGTCGAACCCGGACGCAGTTGGGAGCTGTGGTTGATCGTAGGCGACGCAGCACCGGTTTCTTTGGGGCTGGTTGGGAATGAGATCAGAACGGTCTTGATGCTGCCTGCTGGCGCCTCGGACGTGATCAATGGCGCGACCCTTGCCATTAGTAACGAGCCGTTGGGCGGCTCGACGACGGGTGGTCCAACCGGCGATGTCTTGGGCATTGGTGTGATTTCGTCTCTCTAAAGCTGCTCTATTCCAATGCTCAGCGAGGCGCCTCGTCATTTCGACAACCTCAATGAAACTTTTCCTCGTGTGATCTCGTTGTTTCTATCAGACCATCGCGACTGCGCCTTGGGGCTGGAAATGTGTGAGCCGCGATCATTCCCTCGATGACTGCGCCCCCCCCAAGAATTAATGTGATGAGCAGGCTTGCGAGTGCGAGGGAGACGCATTCAATTACATGAAAGTGCATCGCCTCGTGAGGGGCGGTGCACTATTACACGGGTAACAGACCTATTTACGCCAAGACGCTATTGAATGGAGATCTCGATGGACCGCAGAACTTTTGTCATCGCCGCTCTTGCCAGCACGGCCATGCCCAGTCTCGCTATTGCGGCCGCTGAAGGCAATTTTGAAGTGACGCGCACCGATGCAGAATGGCGCGCGATGTTGACCGATCTCCAGTACCGCGTGATGCGGCTCCAGGCGACCGAGCGCGCTGGTTCTTCGCCATTGGACAAAAACTATTCCGATGGCGTCTACCACTGCCGCGGCTGTGATTTGGCGCTCTATAATAGCGACACCAAATACGACAGCAAAACAGGCTGGCCCAGCTTTTTCCGCGCGCGCCGAAATGCGATCAGAACGATGGAAGACCGCAAGTTGTTTTCTGTGCGGACCGAATGCCATTGCCGGCGCTGCGGCAGCCATTTGGGCCACATCTTTAGCGACGGACCTGCGCCAACGGGTCAGCGGCACTGTTTGAATGGTGTGAGCCTCGTGTTCAGGGCCGCCTGACGACTGCGCAAATTCTAGAGAATTCTAAGAGCGCCCTGCACAGAGCGCCCTTTTTTGTTGCGTACCCATTAGGTGATCCATGCTTTGAGACGGATCAATTCAAGGGTGAGACATGACCATATCAAAACGAGTATTCAACGGACGCTGTGCGATTGCAGCGGTGACCGTGGCCGCGATAGGTGGGGCAGTTGGCCTATCATCGGCTGTATTCCTGACCCGCGAAGGGTTCGGCCATCGCGGCATTTTTTTGGGGTCTATGCGGCTGTGTCTAGCATCGCTTCCGTGCTTTTGGCTGGTGTGATTGGCGGCACAATCGCACTGCCAGTGTTCGGCACAATGTTTGGCCCATGGCTATTGGTTGTGACTTTTGTCCAAGCGCCCGTCTTGTTGCTGCCGGTAACCTTCGCACTGTGGGCGTTTCACATCAGCTATCAACGTTACCGTGACGAACGTGAAACGATCTTTCAGGTCTGATCAGTCCTTAAAGTTCCGACTGCCCTTGATCTGATCCCAGGCCCAAACAACCTCTTGCAGCTTTTCCTCGTCAGACCGGTCACCACCGTTCATGTCAGGGTGCAACACCTTGATCAGCTTTTTGTAGGATTTGCGCACCTCGGCCTTGGACCAATGGTCCTTGCATTCGAGGATCTCGATTGCACGGCGTTCGGTCGGGGGCAGGCGTCTTGTCCCAGTGATCGATTTACCTTTGTTCTGGGTCGCATTCGCCCCGAGAACTTGGTGCGGATCATCGACGCCCAGACGGGACCATGCACGCTGTTCGTCATTGCCAAAGGGTTTGGTTGGACGTTCCCACACACGGTCGCTGTTTTCTTGCGCGTGCATTTCGGCTTCGGTGGTGCCGTCAAAGAAATTCCATTTGGTGTTATACTCGCGTACGTGCTGCTGGCAGAACCAGTAAAAATCATCCAACACATCTGGCGATTTGGGCGCACGGTATTTGCCTGCCTCTTCGCAACCAGGGTGTTCACATAGGCGGGTCGATGTCTCGGACGCGCCAGACATTCCACGCCGTCCGCGCGGGTTCT
This sequence comes from Thalassobium sp. R2A62, assembly GCF_000161835.1. Taxonomy (GTDB): domain Bacteria; phylum Pseudomonadota; class Alphaproteobacteria; order Rhodobacterales; family Rhodobacteraceae; genus Thalassobium. The sequence goes on along the minus strand of NZ_GG697169.2, from coordinate 1,164,006 downwards.
TTTTCTTCGCGGAAGACACCGACATGTCGAACCCAAATGGATCATCTTTTTTCATGGGACACCTTTGGCGTTGCGGTTAGGACGGCAGAGCATAAACTGTTGGTCAGCCAAGGGAAGACCTCTGGCAAAGATTTAGGCAGGGTAGAGCGAAAAAATGTCAGTCGCAGACGAAATTAAATCGGCTTTGGTCGCAGCGTTTTCACCACAGCTGGTTGAAGTGCATGATGACAGCGAGGCACATCGTGGCCACGCAGGGTTTCAGGAAGGCGGCGAAAGCCATTTCAATCTGGTGATATCGGGTGAGCCATTCAAGGGTATGAGCCGAGTTGCACGTCACCGCGCGATCCATTCGGCGATTGGTACAGACATCATCGGACGCATTCATGCGCTTAGCATCGAAATCCGTTAGAGGTTATTCAGCGGCTGACTGCCGCGCAGTGTCTTGATCGGCGGTCTCTGGCTCAACCCCATCCAACGCCTCTAGATCGGCGATGTCTTCATCTGTTTGACCTTCATCAATTGGGTTCTCATCATCCGCGTCTTCGATGTCGTCGGACAGATCATCGACGGGCGCCGCAATCGCTAGAACGTCGCTCCGATCCACCGCCTCATCAACAGTGCGGCGAAACACCAACATGTTTTGAAATGATGTTGTGCGACCGGTCAAACCTTGGCGCTCTTCACAAGGAAGCGTGTCGGTCCGCTGGTATTCCCAACCTTCTGCGGCCAGCTCGTTCATCGCCAATTCCAGCGCATTGGCAAAGCGTTTTTCAGTCCCACGAACACCGCGCGCTTTGCGGCCTTTTTTCGGGGCGGGGATTACTTTGTATTCAAAACGCATCGTCACACTTTCCAAGTCACTGTGGCGCAGTTTGTATCAACTGTGGCCGCTAAGGGGAAGGATTCGTTGATTTTTCTCACTCGCCTAGGGGTTGTGTTGCAGGCGCTGTACGGCCCCAAATGTATCGTCAAAGTCCGGTTTCGCGGGTGACCTTCACACCATAGACCGACGCAAGGCGTGCATGGGCGACGGATGGGAGCAGTTGGGCGATCTTCATCTTGGCGCGGTTCAATACTGAATTCGGGCGGTGATATAAATCGGCGTTGGCGCGGCTCATGTCTTGCACGCGGGTGGCGCGGGTATGACGGGCGTTCTGATAGCGCTTTAATGCGTCAGGCCCATCAAATCGCGAGATCGCATCGGCCAAGACCCACGCATCTTCGATTGCCATTGCCGCACCTTGGGCCATGAATGGCAGCATAGGGTGGGCAGCGTCCCCCAGCAGGGCCACGCGCCCATCCACCCATGATGGCCGTGCAGGGCGATCAAAAAGCCCCCACAAGTGGACATTTTCCACAGCTGAAAACAGCGTTTGTAGCGGCTCGGCGGCTTGTGCAAAACGTGCGCGGAACTGAGCGACATCCCCTTGCTGTTCCCAATCTTCGGCCCGCCAATCGTAGCGTTCTTCCACCGCGACAAAGCTGATCTGGGACATCCCGCGCAGTAAGTAAGTAACGATGTGAAGGCCGTCGCCGACCCAAACCGTCGCGTTTGGCTTTATCGTGCCATGGGGAACGGCGTCGGCGGCGACTGTCCCGCGCCACGCAATTTGGCCCGTAAACCGAGGATCTTGTGGCCCAAACATCTGAGCCGCGATCGATGATCGAATACCGTCCGCCCCGATCAACAGGTCACCCTGATAGTCCGCAACGCGCACCTCGTTTGTGTTCTGATCAAAATTTGCAGCCTCCACGCCAAGGTGGACCTGAGCCCCCGCAGCAAGAGCGGTCTCCAAAAGCGTCTGTTGCAGATCGGCGCGATGGAGGTTCAGATAGGGCGCGCCATATTTGGCCTGCATTCGGTCCCTTAGGGGTAACTCGAAACGGGGCTCGCCAGTTTGGTAGTCCAGAACAACCGCATTTTCCGGCTGAAACCCCACATCCATTAGCGTAGATTTCAGGCCGAGGGTCGCCATCACATGCATGGCGTTCGGAGACAGTTGAAGACCCGCGCCGACTTCGCTCAGCACCTTGGTGCGTTCCAAAATGTCGACCTGATGTCCTGATTGGGCGAGGGCAAGACCCGCGGTTAGACCGCCGATCCCTGCACCCGCAATCAGGACATGTGCCATTTACTCGGCCAGCTTTTGGGCCACCAATTGGTTGACGGCTTTGGGGTTAGCCTTGCCGCCAGTGGCCTTCATCACCTGACCTACGAACCAACCGGCCAGCTTGGGGTTTTCTTTGGCCTTGGCGACCTGATCTGGGTTCGCAGCGATAATCTCATCCACCGCCGCTTCGATCGCTCCTGTGTCGGTGACCTGCTTCATGCCGCGCTCTTCAACGATAACGGCTGGGTCGCCGCCTTCGGTGTAGACGATTTCAAACAGGTCTTTGGCGATCTTGCCGGAAATGGCATCGCTGGAAATCAGCTCGATAATGCCGCCCAGTTGGGCAGGGGACACGGGGCTGTCGGTGATTGCCTTGTCGTCGTCCTTTTTCAAACGGCCGAACAATTCGTTGATCACCCAGTTCGCAGCCATTTTTCCGTCGCGGCCGTCAGCCACTTGTTCAAAATAGGCGGCGTTCTCGGCCTCGGCAGTCAGAACGCTTGCGTCATATTGTGACAAACCAAAATCGCCCACAAACCGCGCACGTTTCGCATCGGGAAGTTCTGGCAACGACGCTGCAATGTCATCAACCCAGGCCTGTTCGATTTCCAGCGGCAGCAGGTCTGGATCAGGAAAGTAGCGATAGTCGTGCGCTTCTTCTTTGGATCGCATAGAACGCGTTTCGTTTTTGTCAGCGTCATAGAGACGGGTCTCTTGGGTGATCTCGCCACCATCCTCGAGGATCGCAATCTGGCGCCGCGCCTCGAAATCAATCGCCAGCTGGATGAACCGCATCGAGTTCATGTTTTTCAGCTCGCAACGTGTGCCCAAATGTCCGAAATCTCCGGTCTCTTGGAACTTTTCGTATTGGCCGGCACGGCACACGGACACGTTTACATCGGCGCGCATGTTGCCATTCTGCATGTTGCCATCACAGGTCCCGAGATAGCGCAGAATTTGGCGCAACTTCACGACATAGGCTGCGGCCTCTTCGGGGCCGCGAATGTCCGGGAACGACACGATTTCCATCAGGGCAACGCCAGTCCGGTTCAAATCGACAAACGACATGTTCGGATCCATGTCGTGGATCGATTTGCCTGCGTCTTGTTCTAGGTGAATACGCTCGACCCGCACTTTGCGTGCAATGCCGGGGCCCATATCGACCAAAATTTCACCAGGTCCTACGATCGGTTCGTAGAGCTGCGAAATCTGGTAGCCCTGCGGCAGGTCAGGATAGAAATAGTTTTTGCGGTCAAAGGCAGATTTGAGGTTGATCTCGGCATTGAGCCCCAGACCGGTTTTGACGGCCAGTGCGACACATTCTTCGTTGATGACGGGCAACATGCCGGGCATGCCTGCGTCAACAAAGGCAACGTTGCTGTTGGGCTCTGCACCAAACTGCGTCGAGGCGCCTGAGAACAGTTTGGCCTTGGACGACACTTGGGCGTGAACCTCGAGGCCAATCACCAGTTCCCAATCATGCTTTGCGCCCGCAATCACTTTGGGTTTTGGGGTCTCGTATGTGAGGTCAAGCATATCTCGTCTCCGCCATTCAGGTTGCCTGCGCTTTTAGGCTTTCATCGCCATGGGAACAAGAGGGACGCACGCGCAGCCCGTCAATATTTTGTGGCTCTGGTTGGGCGGCTCTCTACGCCTAGATCGGCGGCTGCAAAAGCGGTCGATTTTCTCGTAAATGATTGATTTTTATGGTCAGAAACGGGTTAATTGCTCTCTATGTCTGCTCCTGCTCGCCTATCCGCCCTGATTCTGGGTGCTGTTCTGTCTGTGTCGCCTACATTTGGCTCGGCGCAGTCAGTTGCACCTATGGAACCCACAATCCGCCCAGTTGCGGGTGTCGTAACGACTGCGTCACCTGAAATACTGGCCGCGATCAACCCCGAGGTTCGCCCAACTGCTCGCAACGCTTATCTGCCGCGCACACGGTGGGATACTATCCCGAATGGCCGTGCTTGGACCCGCGCGGCTCTGTCCGCGCTTCTGGCGCATGGGGCAGGGATCGAAGACGTTGTTCCGCGTGATATTGCGACTTGGTGCCCAGCGTAACCAGATAACCCGCCCGAGCTAAGCCGCGCATTTTGGGTCGGCATGATGTCTGCGCTATCCAAACACGAGAGTAACTACCGTCCAACGGCCGTTGGCGGGGGTGATCTGTGGTACGGTCTCTTGCAGGTTTATCCTGATACGGCGCGTCGCTATGGATGCCACGCCCGAACTGGTGCGATGCTCAAAGATACGACAGATAACTTGTCATGTGCTGTTCGGATCATGGCCGTCACCGTGCCACGCGATAATGCAATCACAATCCGTGATACTTGCTGGCGCGGTGTCGCAGCGGACTGGGGCCCAATGGTCAGTTCTGGAAAACGCAACGAAATGTCGAACTGGATGCGTCAACAGACCAATTGCCGCGCTACGAACAGCGTGCGCCCACGCAACCGGCCAGAAACGTTGGATGTTCGTCTGTACACGGCAGAGCCTAATTCATCAGGTTGAAATGGTGGTGTTGGGTTGCAACGCCAAAACGAACCAAGGTTTTTTCTAAATCGTCAGGGGTCGGTGTTGCCGCTTGAATGACCCGAACCTTGCGCCCGCTGTGCAGGACAATCGTGACCCTCACCGAAAAATCGAGACGGGTGTCAAATCGCACAAGCGCAATTTCTTTCAATGCGACTGCACCGCACGCACGACCAGAGTACCAGAGCAGATCATTCTCTGTGATGTCCATCCCAGAAACCGGATTGCGCAGCACATCCCACACCAAGGGCAGGGCAAAGAGACTGAGCACTATCAAAACACCGTAAGCCGCGTGGATCCAAATGCGCAGGGCCAACAGAAGGCTCACAAACAGAATGAGGCCAATCACGGCCCGTCTACTGCGCCCGTTTCGCTGAAATGACCAATTCATGCAGAGAGGATCCGCCCAACCATTTCACCGGTGTCGCGGCTCAAATTCGCGCTGCTTTGAATGCGGTTTAGCGCGGATTTGATACGGGCCTGACGGTCTACATCGAACCGTTTCCACGTCTCAAACGCTGCGGTCATGCGCGCTGTGGTCTGTGGGTTTATTGGGTCCAGCCGGATCAGCCAATCGGCCAACAGGTCATAGCTGGCGCCATCTTCGGAATGGAATCCAGCACTGTTGGCGGCCAGTGCGCCCATCACCGCACGAAAACGGTTCGGGTTTTTCCAGTCAAATTGCGGGTGTTCGGTCAACCGCTGTGCAACCTGTGCCGCGTGCTGGGGCTGCGCCATCTGCACCTGAACGCCAAACCATTTGTTCATGACCAAACGATCATGTGACCATTGCGCCTCGAACGCGGCCAGCGCGTCTGCCCCTTTGTCGATTTCGACGAGACAGTTCAGCGCCGTGACCTGCTGCGTCATGTTGTTTGCAGCCGCAAATTGTGCCTGCGCTGTCGTCCCGCCGTCTAGCTGGCTAAGCAACCGCATAACTGTATTTCCAAGCGCGCGCTTACCGCCATCCACGGCCGTCGGTGCATAGGCGCCTTCGATCTGCATAGTCGCGTAAAGCCGAGGTAGGATGTCTTGCATATGTTGTGCGATTGCTTGGCGCAGGGTCTCGTGCGCACGGTGGATTGCCAATGAATCTGGGACGCGCCCCGATGCGGCAATAGAGGCTGATGTGTCTTCTTGGCTGGGCAGGCTGAGAACCAACGCGCGAAACGCAGGGTCGAGCGTGTCGTCGCGCGCGACTGCCAGCAAAGCGTCCAGCATTTGTGTGCTGGGTGATGCCCCATCGGTTGCCATCTTGGCCAGAGTTTGTCCGACTAGAATACGGCCAGATTCCCATCTGTTGAACGGGTCGGTGTCATGCGCCAATAGCAGCGTCCGTTCGGCATCGGTCGTGTCGCGATGCACAGAAACGGGAGCGGAAAAATCACGTAATATCGATGGTATAGGTTTGTTTTTTAATCCATTGAATGAAGTAGATTGCACGCTTTCCGTCATCTCGAAAACGTGGCTTTCGACGACTTCTACACCTGTTTCATCCAGCAGTCCGATCACGATCGGAACCACCATAGGAACTTTGTCTGATTGGCCTGGCGTTGGCTGGGTTTCTTGCTCGAAGTGGAGGGTATAGACCCCGTTTTCCCAAGTCTCTGACACTCGCACCTGCGGCGTTCCGGCCAGCTCATACCAGCCCTTGAACTGTGATAGATCGCGGCCTGTTGTTTCTTCGAAAACGGCGAGCCAATCCTCGACCGTCGCGGCATCGCCGTCATGGCGCGCAAAGTAGAGCTCAAGTGCGCGATCATAGGCTTCATCGCCTACAAGCCGTTTCAACATGCCAATCAGCTCGGCACCTTTTTCGTAAACGGTGGCTGTGTAGAAATTGTTGATTTCGACGAAACTTGCAGGGCGAACAGGATGGGCCAACGGCCCTTGGTCTTCGCGGAATTGGCGTGCACGCAGAACAATCGCGTCATCGATCCGCTTCACGGCATGGCCGCGCATGTCGCCGGTAAATTGCTGGTCGCGAAAGACTGTCAGGCCTTCCTTGAGACAAAGCTGAAACCAATCGCGGCAGGTGATCCTGTTGCCTGTCCAGTTATGGAAATATTCATGGGCAATAATCGCTTCGATCCGTTCAAAGTCCGCGTCGGTCGATGTGTCCGCCGAGGCGAGGACGCATGAGCTGTTAAAGATATTCAGCCCTTTGTTTTCCATCGCGCCCATGTTGAAATCGTCAACGGCCACGATGTTGAAAAGGTCCAAGTCATAGGCGCGGCCATAGACCTCTTCGTCCCAAACCATCGAGCGTTTCAACGCGTCCATACCAAAGGCACATTTGTCTTCGTCTCCGGGACGCACCCAAATGTTTAACGCGACCTGCCGGCCCTCTGATGTGGTGAATGCGTCAGGGTGGGCCACCAGATCGCCCGCGACGAGCGCGAAGAGGTAGGCGGGTTTGGGCCACGGGTCATGCCATTCGGCCCAACCCTTGCCGGTGTCCCCTGGATTGCCGTTTGATAATAGCACCGGTGCATCGCCCTCTATGCGCACCGTAAAGACGGCCATGACATCCGGTCGGTCGGGGTAATAGGTGATTTTGCGGAACCCTTCGGCCTCGCATTGGGTGCAATACATGCCGTTTGACATATATAGCCCCTCCAGCGCCGTGTTGGCGGCGGGGTCAATTTCGACCTCTGTCTCCCACACAAAGGGGGCGTTGGGTACGGGGCAGGTCAGCCCACCATCCACCGGCTGAGGCGTGACCGCAGCACCATCAATCGTGGCTGATATCAGGGTCAAACCCTCGCCATGAAGAAAGAACTGGTCGTTTTCCGCTTTGGGGTTGGGGCGAAACTGGATGCGGCTGATGACGCGTGTCGCGTCAGGGGCTAGGCGAAAAGTCAGATGCACCGTATCGATCAAATAGTTCGGCGGTGTGTAGTCAGCGAGGTAGATCGTCTCGGGCGGCGTCTGGGTCATGTTGGTGGCTCGCTTTTTGGCTTGGTTGATCTGGCAGATCGCAGCTTTTGTGAGCTCTGCACTTTGTTTGATCCCACAGTAGACGCAACAATTGTGGCTCGCAATCACAGGACCTAGCGCATTTTTGAAAATCTTAGACCTCCCCAAAAATGCGATAGAAGGCGCGTGAAATTTCATCAAACGGGTTTCGCTGTGCAAACCAATATGATGATGCAGCGCCCGACACTGACGCGTTGGTTGACGACAATGCGGGTAGAAATGTACCAGCTATAGTATGAGCAAGACCCGCAAGAAATCTGATCTACCAACCAAGATTTGCGCCACCTGTGACCGGCCGTTCACATGGCGCAAGAAATGGGCGCGCCATTGGGATGATGTTAAATATTGCTCGGATCGGTGCCGGAACGAGCGCGCCAAGTCAGATGGCCCATCTACCCACTAATACGTCTTGGCGTAGGTCTGTGATGCTCTATTCTCTGGCGGTGAATTGATAACCGCGGGTGCGGCCATCGCCATCAGGGATAGAGAAAACACATGACCGAACTCAGCCTCGCCGCAGCAAAGACCATCATCGAGACCGCAATCGCCAAAGGCCACGAGATGGGTTTGAAACCCTTGTCAGTGGTCGTGCTGGACACTGGCGGCCATGTCAAAGCATTCGAGCGCGAAGACGGTGCAGCACCGGGCCGGTTCGCGATTGCGCAGGGCAAAGCGTACGGCTCGATCATGTTAGGGATGGCAGGGACTGCGCAAATGGCCCGAGCTGAACAGCAGGCGTATTTCATGACAGCCGTCAACGGAGCCTACGGCGGTCAGGTCATCCCAGTACCGGGTGGCGTATTGGTACGTGATGCATCAGGTGCGGTAATCGGTGCCGTCGGTTTGACAGGTGACACGTCGGACAACGACGCTATCGCAGCTAAGGCTGGGATCGAAGAGGCCGGCTTTACCGCTGAAATCTAAATGTGCAGGAGCGCCGCGCGACTTGTGCGGAAAAGTCGAGTTTTATCATCAAGATTGTCGGCCTAAGTTCTCGTTAGATAGAAGACGGAAAGGTTTGGAATGACACGCCCGACAATAGGCATCATCGGCAATAGCTATCTGATCAACGATGAATATCCCGCTCAGGCGGCTGGGTCGATGAACTGTGACGCCGTCGCAGAGGTGTGCGGTGCACTGCCGGTCATTATCCCTGCTGATCCGAGATATGCATCGACAGATGATTTGTTGCGGATGTGCGATGGATTTGTATTCACCGGCGCTCGACCCAATGTGCACCCCGATGAATATGGCGAGTCAGAGACACCCGAGCATGGCGAATTTGATCGCGCACGTGACGCGGTTACGTTGCCGCTGATCCGGGCTCTGGTGGAGCGAGGCCAGCCGTTCTTGGGGATTTGCCGTGGCTTCCAAGAGATCAACGTCGCGATGGGGGGCACATTGGATCCCGAAATTCGTGATCTGCCAGGGCGCGACAATCACCGCATGCCGCCTGATGGAACGCTCGATGAAAAGTTTGCGATGCGGCACACGGTGACGTTTTCGCAGGGTGGTGTTTTTCACGACTTGATGGGCGCGCCTGAGGTCATAACCAATTCGCTGCACGGGCAGGGCATTCGAACAGCTGGCGCGCGTGTTGTTGTCGACGGCCACGCACCGGACGGCACTGCCGAAGCGATCTATATCCAAGATGCCCGCGGGTATGCGATCGGCGTGCAATGGCACCCTGAATATCGTGCGGCCTATGACGCGGTATCGCGCCCATTGTTCGAAGGGTTGGGGCAGGCGGCCCGTTCATGGTCGCAATTCCCTAAGATCCTCAAGTCAGCCTAAACACTGGGCAACGTCCTAGAAAAAAGGGCTGGTCTGAATGTTCAGGCCGGCCTTCTTTTGTCGGTTTAAACGTTCTTAACTGCGGAGCAGAACAGCGTCACATTTACGCAGGCAACGGCGTGCTGTCTGGCCGTAGCCGTTCGGATCAGAGCGCAGCTCTGGGAACAGGCTGAACAGTTCGTTGCGGGCCGCATCCGTTACTGCGGACAAACCAATCTCACCGGGGTGGAAGCTCTCGGACGACGCACCATCAGCAAACACGATCTCGTGGTGCTCGAACATCATGTGATAGTAGGTCACCAGACCGCCGGTCTTTTGAAAAACGTCTTTGCCGTTGATCAAATGCTTGGCTGCAACCAGAACTTCGCTTTCACCAATCAACAGTTCTGCGCGGTAGCCTTGGAACAGCATCCGGTGCTGAGGTGAAACGAGGATGTCGCGCTCGGAACCCGGCAATACGCTTTGGGAAATCTGCACGGGTGCGAATTTGTCCATTGCCGGCACAGTCCGGTTGCCCATCCAGCGGATTGGCTGCAGCCCGTGATCACGTGTCACCACCAGATCGCCAATGCGCAGGTCTTCGATCGCACGTGCACCGCGCGGCGTGGCAATCATCGCACCTTTGGTAAAGCAGATGATGTTCTCGATCTCAGAGAAGTTCAGGATTGTGCCGTCTTCCAGCGTGACCGAACCCGAGAAGCTGGCTGTGCCGTCGTCGACAAAGCTGTCGATGACATCTTGGGTGAAAACCCCGAGGTTGCCCAGCTGAAGCGTATCACCGCCCAAACCTTCGTCGCCCGAACCACCGTCGATGGTGATCACACCGTTGGACGGCTCGCCGAGGTCTTCGAGGACAAACGTGTCGTTGCCTGAGCCGCCTTCGATATCGTCACCTTCGGAGAAGGTTACCGTATCGTCGCCTTCGCCGCCGTTGATGATGTCATCACCACCTTGGCCAAAGATCGTGTCATTTCCAGCGCCACCTGTGACAGTGTCATTATCACTGCCTGCGTAAATTGTGTCGTCGCCAACGCCACCATCGATGATGTCGTCGCCGGATCCGGCGTTGATGTCGTCATCGCCCAGTTCACCATAGATGACGTCGTCACCGATGCCGGTATTGATGTTGTCGTCAAAGGTTTCTGTGATCGAAATGGGATCAAAGGCTACGTCGGTAATCCAAAGCGCCTGACCGCCGGTGCCGGTGTTGGCATAGGTGATTTCAATCGACGCAACAGGGCCAGGAACGTTGATCAGAACCGATCCACCCTCATCGGCTTGGGAATCGTTGCCGACACCGTCAATCGAGTTTCCGGTCAAAATGTCATCGCCAGCCAGCTGGAAATCTAAGTAAACGGGGTTACCGGCGGAGTCAAAGGCCACAACAGTAACTTGGTCGTCCCAAGAGCTTTGGTCGATGTCGTTGATGCGGAACTGTACGTTTGCAACTTCGTCTTCGTACAAGCCGCCAGAGCTGTCTGAGAAGTCAAATTTGACTTCGGCAGTGCCGGATTCAACGCCGGACGTAGCGCTTCCGTTACCACCAAGCTGAAGCGCGGAATTTGGGTTAAAGTTGTCAAACTGGCTCCCGTATTGGGTCGAGTTGTTGGTGGACGCATTGTTCAGACCACCCAAGTCAGTGATGGTCACCTCAACGTTGATGTCACCAGTGTCTTGGGTAAAGCCGGCCGTGACGTCCGTCCCGGATGCACCTTCTGCAAGCCAAGACATGTTAACGCTGCCAACCTGACCGAGGTTGCTGTCGCCATAAACAGTGTCGTCACCGCTGCCAGTAGTGATCGTATCAGAGCCGATACTGCCGTAAGCGGTGTCATTGCCGCCACCGGTGCTTGTGATTGTATCGTTGCCGTCACCAGTCGAAATGAAGTCATGGTCGACGCTGACTTGGTCACCGTCGCTGTCGGTGTAGCTGTTGTCGACCGTGTCGCTGCCGGTTGTACCTTCTACGAAGGGCGAAGGTGTGTCGCCGATTGTATAGGTAGGGGCGGTCGTGGCGGACGCAGTCGTGATTGGATCAACGAACCAGTTGGTCGGAATAAAGTAGACGTTGCCGTCGGTGCCTAGCTCGTAGGTACCAGAATCTGTAATGTTGTTGTAGTTAGTGTCATTGACAGTCCATGTGCCGGACCATGTCCAAGAGCCAGAACCGATCACAAAATCAGTCGTGTATGTGATCAACGCACCGCTGATGACATCACCTGCATCCAAGGTGGTGTCGCCAAGTGTTACTAGATAACCCTGAGCCATATTTACTACTTCCTTACTTCGACAATCGGGGTCGTACTGCCCCTAAGCTTGAACGAGACAACCACGCGTCACGCTCGCTAACGGGCAATCCCTAACGTTGGGCTAAGGCAAGAATTTGAGCCGATTGTGATCAATCAAAGTCAAGTCTGGACACATTGGGGCAGTCAGGGCGGAATTGTGGCGGCGACGTGGTTAATTTCACAGAAACGCCAGATTGTTCCCGTCAGGGGTGTCGCCACGTCAGCATACAATTGCTGCGTGTGCTTTGGATTTCGTAATCCATTGAGAAAGTTAGTAAAAATTGGGGTGGTTTGGGTGTGAAGCGGTGTGTCAAGGACTCTCGGCTAGAGTTGGCCGCCTGCAATCGTCAGGGTTTGACCGTTCACACTGTTGGATCCAAAACCGACTAAATACCTTGCGGTTGCCGCAATTTCTTCGACGTGCAACAGGGATTTGTGCCGGTTTCCGCCCGCCAGAATTGCCCTCGCGGCGTCTTCTGAAATGCCGTCTCGTTTGGCGATGAGGGGCACTTGGCGCGTAACAATGTCCGTTTCAACATAGCCGGGGCAGATGGCGTTAAATGTAACGGGCCTGCGCATGTATTCCTCGCTCAGACCACGAACGAGGCCAATCAAACCATGCTTGCTGACAGTGTAGGGAACCGCACCGCGCAAGCCCCTAAGGCCAGCGATCGAGCTGATCGCGATATAGCGCCCCCAGTGATCGTGGGGCAGGGTGGCGAGACAGGCCTGCATCGTAACAAAAGCCCCATCTAGGTTGATCGACATCATGCGGCGCCAATCAGCCAAGGTGACAGTGTCAAATGGTCCGCCCTCTGCAATGCCCGCGTTCGCAACACAAATTGAAATCGGCCCACGGTCCATCCTAGAACGGGCGATCGCAGAGCGTGTCGCGGTCTCATCGTTGACATCCATTGCGACGGGATGAAACTGATCACCTGCGGCCTCTAGCACGTCGGCACGGCGCCCTGTGATCGTCACCTCGGCACCTTGGGCCTGCAGCATCTGGGCGATGGCCAATCCGATCCCGGTCCCGCCACCTGTGACCAGTGCGTGTTGTCCCGTCAAATCATCCATCTGCGAGCACCTGTGCCAAATCGTCTAATTGGCTGACAGCCCAAACCTGAACACCAGCCCTGTGCAATTGCGCCGCCGTGACACCGTGACCGGGAGCCCGTTCGCCAGCGAAATCACCCGAGTAAATCTCGGTCGAGCCGCACGAGGGGCTACCGTCCATCAATATCGCATGTGAACATCCAGCGGTCTGCGCGGCATCAACTGCCGCAACACCGCCAGCAACATAGCCGTCTGTCACGTCTCTGCCTGTTCGCTCGTAGATCTGCGCTGATCCGTCCAAGACATCGACACCCGTCCCACCTAGGATTTTGGCCTCGGGGCGCGGTGTTGCAAACCCCGCAGCGAGCTCAGGGCCCACGGCCACCAGCCGCCCGTCTGCACGCAATTGCGCGATCAACGGATGCTCCGATCGTTTGCCTTGTCCATCGTAGCGCACGGGATGTCCCAACAAGCAGGCACTGATCAAAATCTTGTCACTCATACTGGGATGCTGACCCAGCATTGCGCAGGTGACAAGCAAAACAATCCGGTGCACAAAGATTGAATGAAATGGATCGACTTGCCGCCTGTCTGGACTGCCCTCTTCGCCGCTGTGATGTGGAGCGTGAAACAGATCTATTCCCGCCCCATGCCGTCAGAGATTGTGTTTGTCGGTTGGGCGTTGATCGCCGCGGGACTAGCTGCAATCGTGTGGTCTGTTGTTACTATGCAGCGCGCGCGCACAACGCCGATCCCGCGTCAAAACCCAACCGCACTGGTCACCTCGGGGCCGTTTCAATGGACGCGAAATCCGATCTATATGGGCGACGCGATGATCCTCGCAGGGCTTGCGCTTGTGTGGTCTGTACCCTTGACCCTTATCCTTATTCCGGTGTTTATCAGCTTGATCACCAAACGCTTTATCATCGGAGAAGAGGCGCGGCTGATGCGTGTATTTCAAAATGAGTTTGCAGATTGGGCTGCGGTGACGCCGCGTTGGGTCACAAAAGCCCCACTTTAGCGGTAACACGCAAGATTATTGCGTTGGCGTCCTTGTGATCCCGCACTAGCTTGGGTAGCACGTCGGAATTGGCTAAATACCTGTCGGAAAAGGGGGACGTACGTCTTGATTATCGGTACACCAAAAGAAATTTTCGAAGGCGAAGCGCGGGTCGCTATGACACCTGCGAGTGCGAAAGAACTGCAAAAGCTGGGCCACACATGTGTGATCGAAGCTGGAGCAGGCGCTGCCGCTGGGTTCTCGGATGCGACTTACAAAGAGGCCGACGTCAAGGTCGTCAAAACGGCAACGGCCCTCTTCAAAGAAGCCGACGTGATCGCCAAGGTTCGTCCACCGTCTGACACCGAGGCAAAACGTCTGACGGCCGACAAAACGCTGATCTCGTTCTTCTACCCTGCCGCCAACGAGGCGTTGATGAACACGGTCGCCAAGAAAGGCGCAACAGCCATCGCAATGGACATGGTGCCGCGTATTTCGCGTGCCCAGAAAATGGATGCGCTGTCGTCCATGGCAAATATTGCGGGCTACCGTGCTGTGATTGAAGCAGGTAACAACTTTGGCCGTTTCTTTACCGGACAGGTTACGGCTGCGGGCAAAGTGCCACCGGCCAAGGTTCTGGTGGTTGGCGCTGGTGTTGCGGGTCTCGCCGCGATTGGTACGGCCACGTCACTGGGTGCGATCACCTATGCATTCGACGTCCGCCCAGAGGTCGCCGAACAGGTCGAATCTATGGGCGCCGAATTTGTGTTCCTCGACTTTGACGAAGAACAGGCCGACGGATCCTCAACGGGTGGCTATGCTGCTGTGTCCTCGCCAGAGTTTACCGCTGCACAGCTTGCTAAGTTCCGCGAGCTTGCTCCTGAAATGGACATCGTCATCACCACGGCGTTGATCCCGAACCGCGAGGCGCCCGAGCTTTGGACCAAAGACATGGTCGAGAGCATGAAACCCGGATCGGTCATCATTGACCTTGCTGCGGAAAAAGGCGGCAACTGCAAGCTGACCGTCATGAATGAGAAGATTGTCACCGACAACGGTGTGACAATCGTGGGATACACAGACTTCCCTAGCCGGATGGCTGCTCAGGCGTCGACGCTTTATGCGACTAACGTCCGCCACATGATGGCAGACCTGACCCCTGAAAAGGACGGCGTCGTAAATCACGATATGGATGACGATGTCATTCGTGGCGCGACGATCACCCATGAAAAAGCGGTCACCTTTCCACCGCCCCCACCAAAGATTGCTGCTATTGCTGCTGCTCCTAAACAAGAAGCCGTACCCGAGCTTACTGCCGAGGAAAAAGCCGCAGCCGAGCAAGCCGCGTTCAAGAAAGAGACCCGCAATCAGGTCACGCTCTTGGCCGTTGGTGCAGCACTTGTGTTGGGTGTGGGGTTTGTTGCTCCTGCCAGCTTTATGCAGCACTTTATCGTCTTTGTTTTGTCGGTGTTCATCGGCTTCCAGGTCATTTGGGGCGTCGCGCATTCGTTGCACACTCCGCTGATGGCGGTGACAAACGCGATTTCGTCGATCATCATTTTGGGCGCGTTGATGCAGATCGGATCGGGGTCCTACCTCGTCGTCATTCTTGCAGGTCTCGCGGTCTTTATGACGGGTATCAACATCTTCGGGGGTTTCCTCGTGACACGGCGCATGCTTGCCATGTTCCAAAAGTCTTAAGGAGGAACTGACATGGAATTCGGTTTCACAACAGCGGCTTACGTCGTCGCAGCAGTTCTCTTCATCCTGTCGCTAGGCGGCCTCTCGGGGCAAGAAAGCGCCAAGCGTGCAGTTTGGTACGGCATCGTCGGTATGGCGCTTGCGGTGGCAGCAACACTTGTCGGTCCCGGCTCGGGCTTATGGCACTTGTCGATCCTCTTGATCATCGGTGGTTGCATGATTGGCTACCAATTGGCGACCAAGGTGCAGATGACGCAAATGCCCGAACTCGTCGCTGCGATGCACAGCCTCGTTGGCCTCGCTGCGGTCTTTGTCGGCTTTATCGCTCACATCGAACTGGGGCGCGTTCTGGCGATGGATGACACCGCGCGCAAATCTCTCGAAGGCTTCGCAGCCCTTTTGGCCAAGAAAGACGGCATCGAGATTGGCATTCTACGGGTCGAACTGTTCTTGGGCGTCTTTATTGGTGCGATCACGTTCACTGGTTCGGTTATCGCGTATGGCAAGCTTGCTGGCCGCGTAGACAGCTCTGCAACCAAACTACCGGGCGGTCACGTCCTGAACGCAGCAGCGGCAGGCCTCTCGATCGTGTGCTTGGTCTGGTACTTTAACACGGGTGACTTCCTGCCGTTGTTCTTGATGACACTGGCCGCTCTGTTCATTGGCTACCACCTGATCATGGGCATCGGCGGCGCGGATATGCCCGTGGTTGTCTCGATGCTCAACAGCTACTCTGGCTGGGCGGCTGCGGCGATCGGCTTTAGCCTTGGCAACGATCTATTGATTGTTGTTGGTGCGCTTGTTGGTTCATCCGGTGCGATCCTGTCTTACATCATGTGTAAGGCGATGAACCGGTCGTTTGTCAGTGTGATCTTGGGCGGCTTTGGTGGCGCGTCAGGTCCACAGATGGCGGTCGAAGGTGAACAGATTGCTATTGAGGCCGCAGGCGTTGCGACCGCTCTGAACGATGCTGACAGCGTCATCATCATCCCTGGCTACGGCATGGCTGTCGCACAAGCGCAGCAAGCCGTGTCCGAGCTGGTTCGCAAGCTGCGCACACAAGGCAAGAACGTGCGCTTTGCAATCCACCCCGTTGCGGGGCGTTTGCCAGGTCACATGAACGTTCTGCTGGCCGAGGCCAAGGTGCCGTATGACATCGTTATGGAGATGGACGAAATCAACGATGATTTCCCTGAAACAGACGTGGCTATCGTTATCGGTTCGAACGACATCGTGAACCCGGCAGCCCAAGACGATCCAAACTCTCCTATCGCCGGTATGCCGGTTCTGGAGTGTTGGAAAGCCAAGCAGGTGTTCGTATCCAAGCGCGGTCAGGGCACGGGGTATTCGGGTATCGAAAACCCGCTGTTCTTCAAAGAGAACACGCGCATGTTCTATGGCGATGCCAAGAAATCCTTGGACGAACTGTTGCCAATGATCGACTAACGCTTGTCGATACAACAAATCAAAGGGCGCCCGTTGCGGCGCCCTTTTTTGTGCGATCGGCTGTCATGTTGGTATACAACTGCGCACCCAAACCCCTTAAAAGTATAGGATTTTTTTCTTGACCTAGCGTCTGGCAATCTATCTCTATGGCCGTAAACCCAAGGGCAGGAGCCTCGTACATTATGCCTCCGATCTCAGACCATCCGTTGCGGTATGCGTTGGCCAACGAACTGCACGCCCGCCCGTTTCCAAAGCTTGAGGCACCATGCCGTGCGGCCTATCTTGCGATCAAACCTGCGCAGAATGCAGTGGGCCGTGATCGCGCTGCCGATCTCGCGCATCTTAAGTTGCTGCTTGATCACTATGCCGCGCCACACCCCGAAGAGGGGGCGACCCACTACTTTGGCCCGATCGGCAAACACCAACTCAAGTGGGAGAGCCATACCGAATTTGTGACCTACACGATTTTTGGACCGGGCAATTCTGAACCACCTTTTGATGCGGATACTTTCGCGATGTTCCCCGAGGATTGGCTGGTTCAATCCCCCGGCACCCGTGTGACGTCGGCTCTGATCCGTGTCGAAGTCCAAGATGGCGATGAGGGGATCGAGAACAAGATCCGCGATTGGTTTGTGCCTGAGAGCCTGGCTGTCAGCCGCATGCTGGACGATAGTGCCGTGACGGCGGGTGATTTCCGCATCGACCCAGCAGGGCATATGCGCTTTGCCGTATTCGCACGCACTGAGACCGGCGAACGCCGTGTAGGCCGCGTTGTCCAACGTCTTTGCGAGATTGAAACTTACAAGGCGATGTCGATGTTGGGCCTGTCGCGTTCGCGGCAGTTAGGCCCGCGTATGGGTGAGATAGATACCAAGCTTGCGGCGATCACGGACGAGTTGTGCGGCGTGATGACGAGCCCCGAACAGACCTTGTCACAACTGCTTCAAGTTTCGTCCGAGCTGGAGCAGATGATCTCGCAGTCAGAATTTCGGTTTGCTGCGACAGAGGCCTACGAGACGATTGTGAACCAACGGATCGAGGTGCTGCGCGAGGATCGATTTGCCGGACGCCAAACCTTTGCCGAGTTTATGATGCGGAGGTATGATCCGGCGATGCGCACTGTCAAATCGACCCAAGCGCGTCTGAAGGCTTTGTCTGACCGTGCGCTACGGTCCGGTGATCTGCTGCGCACACGGGTTGATGTTGAACGCTCGGCACAGAACCAAAACCTGCTTGAAAGCATGAACAAGCGTGCTGACATACAACTGCGATTGCAAAAGACCGTCGAGGGGCTCTCGGTTGTGGCGATCAGCTATTATGCTGTGAACCTCGTGGCGAATATGGGCACACCTCTGGCCAAAGAGGCAGGGTTGGGCACGACCACATTCAAGGCGCTCATCACTCCGGTGGTGATCCTATGCGTGTGGTGGGCCGTACGGTCCATCCGCAAACGCATGGAATAACCACAGGGCCCTCTGGATCACAGACCTCGGATACGAGGGTCCAACGCGTCGCGTAGGCCGTCACCGACATAGTTGACGCATAGCACAATCACTGAGATGAAAATGCCAGGCCACATCACCCGCTCGGGGTAGGCCTGCATGTACTGGACACCGTCGTTCAGCAGGCGGCCCCATGTTGGAAAGTCTGGCGGAAAGCCTAGCCCAAGAAAGCTAAGCGCGCTTTCAGTGATAATCGCATTCGCGATGCCAAGTGTTGCAGATACCATGATCGGGCTCATTACATTTGGCAGCAGGTGGCGCATGATCATCTTGCGGGGGCGGGTCCCGATTGATCGCGCCGCCAAAACGAATTCACGTTCTTTGATGGCCAGAACATCGGCTCGGACGATCCGTGCAGTGGGCATCCAGCTTGTGATGCCGATCGCAGTGACCATCAGGATAAAGATACCCTGTTCCGTACCAAAGGTGGCCGACAGGGGCGCGCGAAACAGCATAACCATGACCAACAGCAACGGCAGCAGTGGCAACGCGAGGAACAAGTCAGTGAGGCGCATCAACGCCCAGTCAAACCGCTTGAAGTAGCCCGAGATTACGCCGACAGCCGTTCCGAGAACCAAGGCGATCAGCATAGCAGTCACACCCACGGCCATCGAAATACGACCACCAAACATCATACGCGCAAACAAATCGCGTCCCAGCTGATCGGTACCCAGTGGGTGCCACCACGACACTTTGATACCGCTCTCAGTCGGGTTCACAAGACAGCCTGCAATAGCGCCCCAATCGAGGCCAAAACACGACAACATATGGCGCATGTTTTTGTTTCGAATGTCGGTCTTGGTCGGTTCATAGGGCCAAATCATTGGGCCGATCAGGACGATCAAAATGATCGCGATAAAAATCACAGCGCTGATCAGCGCCCCTCGGTGCGATTTGAATTGATCCCAAACGTCCCACCATTGATTGCGCGGCGGTTTCGCGACAGCTGCATCAGTCATAGCGGATCCTCGGGTCCAAGACGCCGTAGAGAACATCGGCGATCAAGTTAAACAACACGATCAAGATCGCGAAAATAAAGGTAATCGTTTGTACCATCGGCAGGTCGTTTGCTTGGATCGCTGTGATCAGCAACTGACCCAATCCATTCACTTTGAACACCTGCTCGGTGATGATTGCACCACCGAATACGGCAGGGACGCCCAGTGCGATCACAGTCACAACTGGGATCATCGAGTTGCGCAATACGTGGGTCAGGACGACGACCCATTCGGTCATCCCCTTGGCGCGTGCTGTGCGGACGTAATCTTGGTTCAGGTTGTCGAGCATCGAGGCGCGCATAAAGCGGCTGATTTGCGCGGTGGTCTGCAATGCCAGCACCATGACGGGCATGATCATCTGTTTGACCTGATAGACAAAGCTATCCCAATCAGTGACGCGGTGGGTGGTGTCATAGATCGATGGAAACCAACCTAAAACCACCGAAAAGACTACGATGACCAAAACGCCACTAAAGAATGGCGGGACGGAATAACCGATCATCGACACGAATGTACCAACCTGATCGAATACCGAATATTGGCGGTAAGCGCTGTAAATGCCGATAGGCAGAGCGATAAGTATACCGACCACGTATGACAGGCCGACAACGGTCAGCGTCTGCGGCATCCGCTGCATGACGATGTCCATCACAGGGCTACGGGTCTGCCATGAAATGACACGTTGATCGCAATAGGCGCGTGTGGCGTCCGAACAAGGCACATAGACATCCGTATCGGGCAACCAACCAAACAAGAAGCTCTTGTTTGTCAGCCAGTCGATGAATACCTGAGGTTCGATCCAAAAGAACTGGACCAGCCATTTCCAGAACCGGATCGGGACAGGTTCGCCTAGACCCAACGCTTGGCGCATGGCTTCTTTGACTTCGGGGGGCACAGTCAATGGTACCTGAGCCATCGGATCACCCGGTGCCAATTCCAGCAGCAGGAAAATCACCAAGGCGATGAACAATAGCGTCGGGACCGCAAACACCAATCGCCTGATCGTAAAGGTCAGCATCTAGCCGCCGTCTCCTTTGCAAAACCCGATGTGAATCACCGGATGTGTTCCTTTCACCAAAACGGGTAAACGCCGCTTGGCCAATCTTGTGCGCGGATCAAACTCTAGGCTTTGTTGTGGTCCGAACAGAGGCGTCAAATACATGCCCGCGCCTTGGTCGGTCATCACCACTTGCCCGATTTCATCGCTCAGAACGGCGACACCCGTGTCGCCGATCTCAACAATGAAAACATCCGTTCCCGCGTTGCAAACGTTTCCCTGACAAATCTCTCTGGCGACGCATTCGTACTTTGCTGCACCCAACGGGGTTGCAAAGAGAATTATGATTAAGCCAAAGGCACGCATCAACAGGGGGAGGGGCCGCGCATGACACGCGACCCCCAAGTTCCGATTACTCGGTGCGGTACCAGTCAGCTGAGTTCCACAGCTCGCTGTCCCATGTGTTCAACACAACGCCACCCAAGGTGTTTGCGTGAGCCGACACACGACCACGGTCAACCAGTGGGATAATGATATACTCTTGCATCAGCATATCGTTCATCGCTTTGGCCAAACGCGCGCGTTCGTTGATGTCACCTGTTGTTGCCATTTCAGCGACCAGCGCATCATAGGCATCAGACGAATAGCGCGGCATGTTGTTGCCCTGCCATTGTGTCTCAGGACGTGGTGCCTGAGTGCTTTCCCAGTTCGCCATATAGCTTTCTGGATCTGTGCCATCAAAGTTGTTCGCGTACATTTCAACGTCAGCGAAGAACTTCTGAAACGTGTCAGGCGAACCTGGGTCCGAACCAAAGAAGACCGACGCGTCGATGTTGCGTAACTCTGTCTCTACACCAATCTCAGCCCACCACTCTTTGATCAAAGCTTGGAAGTCCTGACGAACAGCGTTCGAGGATGTTTGGTAAAGGATGCTCAGCTCGACACCGTCTTTGTCGCGCGAACCGTCACCGTTGCTATCGGTCCAGCCAGCAGCTTCGAGAACAGCCTTAGCACCTGCGATGTCCTGCGTCAGACACGCGTCGTTTGCAGTCGATGCATAGATTGCGGGAGCTGGCAGAACGTTACATGTCGGACGACCTGCGTCGCCATAACCGATCTCAACCAGCAGTTCGCGGTCGATCGCCATGGACATCGCCTTGCGTACCGCAATGTCTGTCAGGAACGGGTGAGGGTGAGCAGCCGTTGCACGACCTTCACCCAAGTCTGCTGACGGATCGGTCATGTTGACCATGATCCGCTCAACCAGCGTACCGAAGCCAGATACGATCTGACCTTTGCCTGCGGCTTGCATGCCGGCCAGTACGTCGGGTGCCAACTGAAGGTTCCAAGCGTAATCAAATTCGCCAGTCTCGAGAACCGAACGACCCGACGCAGTTGCGTCGCCGCCACCTTTGAAGTTCACACTTGCGAACGCAGGCTTGCCTTCTTCACGGTAGTTGTCGTTGGCCGACAGTGTGATCACGTCATTTGGACGGAATTCATCGACAACAAATGGACCTGTGCCGATCGGGGCAAAGTTCGCATCCGTACACTCAGGCGCCTTTGGACCCAGACACTCAGCAAACTGAGCGGCCTGAATGATCGGCGACTGAGCACCAACAAATGGGCCATATGGGAACGGCTTGGACACGCCAAAGTTCACCACAACTGTCAGCGCGTCGGGTGTCTCAACCGAAGTCACGTCATTGTATTTCTCGGACTGCGCACAGCCGCCACCTTCTGCAGTGCAATACTCCCACGAGAACTTGACGTCCGCGGATGTCACTGGTGTGCCGTCAGACCACAACAGGCCCTCTTTCAGCGTCCAAGTGACCTGTGTCAGTTCTGCGTTCACACCACCGTTTGCTACGGTCGGAACGTCTGCGGCCAACCATGGAATCATGGTGCCGTCTTGGTTGTAGCGTGCCAGAGGTTCGAGAACCAAAGAGGCCGCTTCCAATTCTTTTGTACCACCCGACAAATACGGGTTCATGATCGAAGGCGCCTGCCAATAGATAATATTGACTTGGCCATCGCGGCCGCGCTCGCCTTCGTGCGCATCGGCAACAACCATTGGCGCAAACGCCATTGATGCCACTGCGCCCATCAGGACTGTTTTAAGTGTCATTGTTCTCTCCTTGTTGAGTGCTCTTGAAATCCTCATGAACCACCTTGTTCGCCGGTGGTCTCAAATAGATGACAGGCCACAAAATGACCTGGCTCTAATTCTTGGTATGTTGGTTCGATCTGCTTGCAGATGTCCATCACTGCTGGACAACGTGTGCAGAAATTACAGCCCTTGGGCGGGTTGCTGGGTGAGGGCACATCGCCCGTCAGCACAACACGGTCCGCACCCGTGACTTTGGTTGGGTCAGGCTCAGGAACGGCTGATAGCAACGCTTGGGTATAGGGATGCTTGGGCGTGGCATAGAGCGCCTCGCGCGGGGCCAGCTCGACCACTTTGCCCAGATACATCACAGCCACACGATCGGCGATGTGGCGAACCATACTCAGATCGTGACTGATAAAGAGATAGGTCAGGCCCAATTGTTCTTGCAGATCTTCCAGCAGGTTCACGACCTGCGCTTGGATCGAAACATCAAGTGCGGCGATAGGCTCGTCACACACGATGAACTTGGGGTTCAGGGCCAGCGCACGTGCAATGCCGATACGTTGGCGTTGACCGCCTGAAAATGCTTGTGGGTAACGTTTTGCAAAGGCGCGGTTCAAACCCACCGCATCCATCAGCTCGCCAACCTTTTGTGCCTTCTCGGCCTTGGTCAGTGTGGTGTGCTCGTCCAGGGGCTCTTGGATGATGGCCTGAACTGTCATCCGCGGGTTCAAAGATGCCTGCGGGTCCTGAAACACCATCTGCATCTCGGGCCGCATCGGGCGCAATTCAGACTGAGGTGTTTCGCCGATTTCGATATCGTTGATCTTCACCGACCCATTGGTGATGTCATAGAGCCGCAAAACGGCGCGCCCGCAGGTCGACTTGCCACAGCCACTTTCACCGACCAGCCCCAGCGTTTCGCCTTCGTAGACATCGAACGACACGCCATCGACGGCTTTGACGTCACCAACCTTGCGCCGAAAAAGACCAGCATAGACCGGGAAGTGCATTTTGAGGTCCTTGACCTCGACCAGCTTTTTGGCGGAGTTATCCAGCAATTGGCACAGCCCCCGGATTAAAGCAGGCGGCATCATGACCTGAGGCTACTTCTACACGTGTAGGGTTTTCGCGGGCACAACGGTCCGTCGCCACATCGCAACGATCCAGAAACGGGCATGCAGTCGGGGCAGCACCCAAAATCGGTGGCTGGCCTTCAATTACTGTCAAACGCTCTTCGCGCTCGCCACTGACAGACG
This sequence comes from Thalassobium sp. R2A62, assembly GCF_000161835.1. Taxonomy (GTDB): domain Bacteria; phylum Pseudomonadota; class Alphaproteobacteria; order Rhodobacterales; family Rhodobacteraceae; genus Thalassobium. The sequence continues at coordinate 1,140,230 of NZ_GG697169.2, read as the reverse complement.
GGATCGTCTCCAAAAGCGCGCGGGTATAAGGGTGCTGCGGGTTCTCGAACAATTCTCGCACGGGCGCCTGTTCGACGACTTGCCCGCCGTACATCACCAAAACGCGGTCAGCGATGCCTGCGATCACACCCAAGTCGTGGGTGATCCAGATGACCCCCATACCCAGTTTGGTCCGGAGCTCTTTCATCAGTTCCAAGATTTGCGCTTGGATGGTCACATCTAGCGCTGTTGTCGGTTCGTCAGCGATCAACACCTGTGGATCACACGCCAATGCAATCGCGATCATCACACGTTGGCGCATACCGCCAGAGAATTGGTGTGGAAAATCATCGAGCCGCTGATCTGCATCGGGAATGCCAACTAGTTCCAACAATTCACGCGCCCGAACGCGGGCTTGGCGTTTGTTCATTCCCATGTGCTTGCGCAGGGGTTCGGCCAGCTGGAATCCTACGGTAAAGGTAGGGTTGAGTGACGTCATTGGATCCTGAAACACGAAACCAATCTTGCCGCCACGGATTGCCCGTAGCGTTTCAACATCGGTATTCAGCAAATCAAGCCCATCGAATGACACACGGCCGGCGCGAATTTCGGCAGGTGGCATTGGCAACAGCCCGATCAGCGACATCATCGTTACTGACTTGCCTGACCCACTCTCTCCGACAACGCCTAATAATTCACCGGCAGTCAGATCAAAGCTAACGTCGTTGACCGCGTGGACTTCGCCGCCACGTGTATTAAAAACGGTTTTTAGACCCGAGACATCAAGTACGGGCCCTGTTACGGGCGTGGCCCCATCGGGCATATAGAACCTCCCAAGTGGTTCTGATTATTATTCTTTTTTATCCCCCAAGACGACGCTTGGGTGCAGGCATGCCAAGAACGTAGCAGTTTAAAACCCTCTCGCAAGTCTGTTTTTGTCTCATTGGTCGAAATTTTTGGATCGGCCAAAACTGAGGGCTTCTTTGCTTGACGATTGCCCAATCGCGCCGCACCCTGCAGAGAACCCACACCGAGATGGAATCCCCCAATGACCCCGATGATGATGACTCCGACCGAAATTCTGGCCAAATTGGTTAGTTTTCCGACGGTCAGCAGCGAAACGAATCTACCACTGGTAGACTGGGTCGAGACCTATCTCGAAAGCCATGGGGTCGCGTCTCATCGGGTTTACGACGAGACGGGGCAAAAGGCATCGATCTATGCGAGCATCGGCCCAGATGTCGCGGGTGGTGTCGCTTTGTCTGGACACACGGATGTTGTGCCGGTCGAAGGGCAGGATTGGTCGACCGATCCATGGGAGCTGACTGAAAAAGACGGGCGGCTCTATGCGCGTGGGTCGTGCGACATGAAAGGGTTCGACGCCCTTGCACTGGCCGCCGTGCCAGCAGCCGTCGCAGTAGATCTCAAGCGCCCTCTACAGATTGCATTCTCTTACGACGAAGAAGTTGGTCTTTTGGGCGCGCCTGGTTTGGCCGCGGCAATGCTAGAGACGTTCCCGAACGCCAAGGCCGCAGCTGTTATTGTTGGCGAGCCAACCGAGATGCGTGTCGTTTCAGGCCACAAGGGGTGTGATGCCATCGAAGTGCATGTCCGAGGCTACGAGGTGCATTCCAGCCTCGTGCATGAAGGCGTCAGCGCCATTATGAATGCGGCCAAACTGATCAACTGGATCACCGATCAAACAACGGCCAATATGGCCAAGACCCCTGATCCGGTCGCGGCAATGTTTCATCCCCCCTTCACAACCTTGCATGTCGGGGTAATCAACGGCGGCACGGCTTCGAACATCACAGCCAAAGACTGTCGGTTTAATGTCGACATTCGTTGTGTCCCGACTGAGTCCGGTGCCGACTGGCTTGCCGCACTCCGCGCCGAGGCCGCGCGGATCAGTGCCGATATGCAGGCAATACATCCAGACACCGGCATCGACGTGAAGCTCTTTGCGCCGGGGCCGGGGGTTAAACCCGAAGAAGGCGGCGAAGCCGAACGCCTTGCCCGCCAGCTTACTGGTGACAACGCGTCGCATACAGTTAGCTACGGTACCGACGGCGGGCATTTCCAAGAGGCCGGATTTTCCGTGGTTGTCTGTGGTCCAGGAAACATCGACCAAGCACATAAACCAGACGAATTCCTCGAAATGTCTGAGCTGGCCAAAGGCGAGGTTTTCCTGTCTCGTTTGATCGAACACCTACAAAACTAACGGCGCATCGCCGCAGGCCCCTTGAACGAGTGACCTGCCGACCCAATTTGCGTCCAATGACGACACCAAGGAGCCACCATGCCGATTAAGAATCGATTTGCCGAACTTCACGACGAAATTACCGCATGGCGGCGCGATCTGCACGAGCATCCAGAACTGATGTTCGACACACACCGGACAGCAGCTACGGTCGCCGAAAAGTTGCGGGCATTTGGGTGTGATGACGTCACCGAAGGAATTGGTCGGACGGGCGTTGTCGGCGTGATCAAAGGCAAACAGTCAGTCTCTGGCAAAACGATCGGGTTGCGCGCCGATATGGATGCTCTTCCAATTTTCGAAGACACTGGTCTGCCATATGCATCAAAAACCGAAGGTGTCATGCATGCCTGTGGCCATGACGGTCATACAGCGATGCTGTTGGGCGCTGCGAAATACCTCTGTGAGACCCGCCATTTTGATGGCACTTGCGTCGTAATCTTTCAACCGGCCGAAGAGGGAGGGGGCGGTGGTCGCGAGATGTGCGACGACGGCCTGATGACCCGGTGGAACATCGACGAGGTTTACGGCATGCATAACTGGCCCGGCATGCCGACTGGCAGCTTTCATATTCGCCCCGGTCCCTTTTTCGCTGCAACTGACACATTCGAAATCGATGTGCGTGGGCTCGGCGGACATGCCGCCAAGCCGAATGAGACTGTCGACACTACTGTTCTAGCCAGCAACATGGTGCTCGCGTTCCAATCGATCGCGTCGCGGAATGCTGACCCTGTGAAACAACTCGTTGTTTCAGTCACCAGCTTTGAAACCGAATCCAAGGCGTTCAACGTTATCCCCGAACAGGTCACCCTGCGCGGAACGGTCCGGACGCTCGATCCTGATACACGCGATCTGGCCCGACGCCGCCTGACTGAGATCGCCACACACACTGCGTCTGCCTACGGCGGCTCAGCTACTGTTAACTACATGGACGGCTATCCGGTCATGGTGAACCACGAAGAACCCACCGAATTTGTCTCAGATGTGGCCCGTTCGGTGTCTGGCGACCTCCAAAAGGCCCCTTTGGTAATGGGCGGCGAGGATTTTGCCTTTATGCTCGAGGAACGTCCGGGTGCGTATATTCTTGTCGGCAATGGCGACACGGCGATGGTCCACCACCCCAAATACAACTTTAATGACGATGCAATACCAGCGGGCTGCAGCTGGTGGGCTGATATCATCGAGACGCGGATGCCTGCAGCGTAGGATCGAAACACCCAGCTTTCGTTTCTGCAACGACAGTCCTTGGGCCCGTGTTATGCGGGACCAAGCCTGAAGCACCCGCATGGTCCTGATCGCTGAAGATAGTTAACGGCTTGCGTCTGATCCAATAGCTGGGCTAGGCCATCACAATGAAAACAGAACAGTCCACCGCTACAATCGCCTGCATTAAATGGGGAACCCTCTTTGGGCCCGAGTATGTGAACCGTTTGTATTCTGGTGTCCGACGGCATCTAAAATGTGACATAGATTTCTACTGCATGACCGAGGATTCAAGCGGTTTTAACCCAGATATCAAGGTCATGCCGCTCCCGATTGAACCGTTTCACGAACCGATGAATGCAGCCCTTGCTGTCGCAAATCGACAAGGGGCTATGCGCAAAGTCAGCCTGTTCAAGCCCGGTCTCATTCCAGATTTGACAGGTCCGGTTTTGGGTTTCGATTTGGATGTCGTGATCACCGGAGATTTGACCCCCTTGCTGTCGAACGATCCGGGCAAAATCACCATGCGACATGATTGGGTCGAAGCCCGCCGTGGTCGTAAGACAGGCCATGGTTCCGTCTTTCGCTACGACCCTTCCGCTCACGGCTACCTGTATGATTTAATTGCGGAAAATCCTACGCAAGAAGTAGAAGTCGCCCGTGGGTCTGAGCAGCGATATACGTCGACCAAAGCGCAAGAGCGTGATGATTTCGCCTACATTCCGGGTGATTTGGTTGTCAGCTACAAACACGACTGCATGTCGTTGCCGCCGTTAAACTACTTTAACGTTCCGAAATTACCTAAGAATGCCCGTGTGGTTTGCTTTCATGGTCATCCCAAAATGCCCGAAGCTGTCGAAGGGTATTCAGGCTCTTGGTTGAGATATTCCCGTCCATGCGACTGGCTGGCACATCATTGGATTGATGAGGCGCGCAGGGACCTTGGCGACGAATGGGCTTAGGGATTTCAGTACTTTAGCCGCCTGTATGTGACATGTGTCTAGACATCTGACCATCTGCCTGCTGACGCGAATAGTCAAAGTCATGCCCTTTAGGCTTGAGAGCAATCGCCGCGCGAATAGCGTTTTCTAGATGTAGGTCATTGTCCGGAAAAGCCCGAAGTGGCTCTCGTAAATCGCTAGAACCCTCTTGGCCCAAGCACGTAAAAATTTCACCAGTGCACGTGATCCGCACGCGGTTGCAGCTTTCACAAAAATTGTGCGTCAGTGGCGTGATTAAACCAATTTTTTGGCCGGTTTCTTCGACCCGAATATAGCGGGCAGGACCGCCAGTCCGTTCGGTCAAGTCGTTGACCGTAAAGCGTTCTTCTAAGTTCGCGCGTAGATTTTTGAGGCTCCAATATTGATCTAGACGGTCCTCGTTTCCCAAATCGCCCATCGGCATCACTTCGATAAATGTGAGGTCGAGGTCCTGATCTGCGCACCAGCCTACAAGGTCAAACAATTCGACGTCGTTAAAGTTCTTTAACGCGACTGCGTTAATCTTAACGCGCAATCCCGCGTTCGTTGCGGCCTCAACGCCGCGCAAGACTTGGGGTAGGCGTCCCCAGCGGGTGATTTCCGCAAATTTGTCTGGGTCCAGTGTGTCCAACGACACGTTTACGCGACGGACGCCCGTGGCATACAGCTGGTCTGCATATTTCTCGAGCTGGCTGCCGTTGGTTGTCAACGTTAACTCTTGTAAATCGCCGGTCTCTAGGTGCCGCGACATGGATTCAAAGAAGGTCATGATACCGCGCCGAACCAACGGTTCACCGCCAGTGATACGCAACTTCTTGACGCCAAGTTTGACAAATGTGCTGCAAAGACGATCAAGCTCTTCGAGGGTCAGCAGCTCTTTCTTTGGAAGGAAGCTCATATTTTCGGACATGCAGTAGACACACCGAAAATCGCATCGGTCCGTGACGGAAACGCGAAGGTAGTCAATGCTGCGGGCGAAGGGGTCAATGAGGCTGCTCATGGCTAAAACGTATGCCTGAGCAGGGGATTGCGCAAGGTCGATTCGATGTGTTGCAAGTGTTCATTCCACGCCTTATCTCAGAGGCATGAAGTATATTGTTCCTGCAGTGTCGGGCCTGATTTTATCAGGATGTGTCAACGGTTTAAGTGTCGGTCCATCAGTCAATGAAACTGCTGGAGTGAGTGCCGATCCCAATTTGGTGCGTCCTTTGGCCTGCCCTGCGACATTGGACACCACGCCAGCGCCGCCTCCACCGCCGACCGCGCGTACAGTAGAACAGTTCGATACGACGACAGCCGAAGATCGCGCTGAGGCTGAACTCGCAGGGGAAACAAGATTAGGAAGCACAATTGCGTCCCTTGGATCACCCGCAGATCCGGGGTTCTGGCTAAAGACACCATTTGTGACCGAGCTTGCGATGGGACGGGTTGAGTACCCTGCTAACGGCAAGTCTGTGAATGCCGAATTGCGCCCCTCGGGCGGCGAGGCGGGATCAGGCAGTCAATTGTCATTGCCGGCCATGCGATTGCTCGAGGCGCCGTTGACCGGGCTTCCTGAAGTTATTGTTTACAAGAATTAACCCGAGTTATCGGGGAGCTTGCGAGCAGCCTCTTTGACAGCAAATGGTTTCATGACATCGCTGTGGGCGTCGAGAAATGCTTGGACGCGGGGCGTGTCATGCTTTGACAGTTCGCGCAGCCACCATGCCACTGCCTTTTGCATGAACCAATCTGGATCAGCCACGTAGGTCGCTGCCCAGCCGAGTACGCGGTCGCGAATGGCCTCGTCTTCGGGCTTGGGGTGGTTCTGCTTGGTCCATGGCAGTGTCATGACCAAAACAGCACGGCGGGTCCACATATGCTCTGATGTGACCCAATCTTCGATTTCGTTCACTCGTTCAGGCTGCCAGACCAGACGCTTTTGCCCTGCAATGCAGGCGTGATCGGCGATTGCCCATGCGTCAAAGCTGGGAACCCAAGATTTGGTCAGCTCCCATGCAGCGGTGTCATCGGGGCGAATACGCGCTTGGGTCAGCAGCTTAGACGCGGCGACCATACCCTCGTGAATGTTGCTCTCCCACAGGCCAGAAGCCAACGCCAAACGGTCATGCAGAGACAGCGCCGCGCGCCATGTTTTCACAAAGGCATCGATGTCGGGATTGGCCAAACCCAAGTAGGGACGGTCGATTTTGTGGTAGCCCTGCATACCCAGTGCTTTGACCGGATCAGCGGCCTGACGCATCTCGTTTAGTGCGGCTTCAGGGGTCATTCTACGGTCACTGATTTTGCAAGGTTGCGGGGTTGGTCAACATCTGTGCCCTTCGCGACGGCCGTGTGATACGCGAGCATTTGCGCCGGAACCGCATAGAGGATCGGGGCCAAAAAGTCAGCGATGTCGGGCATGACTATCGTATCCCAGACGCCGTCACTGGCGATGCGTGCGCCCTCAGCGTCGGTGATCAACAGAACCTTGCCGCCACGCGCCATGACTTCTTGCATGTTAGAGACGGTCTTTTCAAACAAGCTATCCCGAGGCGCGAGCACAACAATTGGCACGCGGTCGTCAACCAATGCGATTGGTCCGTGCTTAAGTTCACCTGATGCATAACCTTCGGCGTGTATATAGCTGATTTCCTTTAATTTCAATGCACCTTCGAGGGCAAGAGGGAACATCGCGCCACGACCCAAAAACAGCACGTCTTGGGCCTCGGCCAAGCCGCGAGCCACAGTCTCGGATGCGTCTGCAATGGACATAGCTTGGTTCACAAGGCCCGGCATCAGCCGCACCTGATCAAGCTTTTTCACGAGTTCGTCCGTTGATAGCTCGCCACGTTGGTGGGCGGCTTCGAGAGCCAAGAGCGCCAGAACAGTCAACTGACAAGTGAATGCTTTGGTCGAGGCCACGCCGATCTCCGCACCGGCGTAGATCGGCAAAGCGAGGTCGCTTTCACGAGCAATCGAGCTGGTCGAGACGTTTACGATTGAAAGGATGGTTTCAGCCTTACCCGTGCAATAACGCAAAGCGGCGAGGGTATCAGCAGTCTCGCCGGATTGGCTGACAAACAGCGCCGCAGTCCGGCTAGGGATCGGGGGTTCACGGTAGCGAAACTCGGATGCGACGTCGACTTCGACAGGCATACGGGTGATTTGCTCGAACCAGTACTTGGCCGTCAAACAGGCGAGGTTCGCGGTGCCGCAAGCAACCATAATGATACGGTCAAACTTGGTGAAATCGATCCCGGCACCGGGCAAATTGATCTCGGCACCCTCAGCGGCAACGTAATGACCGACCGCTTCGGACAGCACAGTTGGCTGTTCGGCGATCTCTTTGGCCATAAAGTGTTTGTGCCCACCTTTATCGATCATTGCGGCGTCGATGTTCGTCTTGGTCACCGCACGGCTGGCGATCGCCCCGTTTATATCGCGTATTTCTAACGAGTTACGCGTGATGACAGCCCAGTCACCTTCTTCGAGATAGGTGATTTGATCGGTCATAGGGGCCAATGCGATAGCGTCAGAGCCAACAAACATTTCGCCTTCGCCATGTCCGATTGCCAAAGGCGAACCTTTGCGGGCAGCAATAAGCAGGTCTGCTTGGCCTTGGAACAAGAAACACAGGGCATAGGCGCCATCGATGCGTGCGATCGTCTGTTCTGCAGCGTCGCGGGGACTGTTGCCTTGGTCGAGGTAGTATTGGCACAGCAACGCAACGGTTTCTGTATCGGTGTCTGTGACGTAGCCAATGCCGTTTTCTGTCAGAAATTCACGCAATTCGCGGAAATTCTCAATAATTCCATTGTGAACGACGGCCACATCAGTCGCGCGGTGAGGGTGTGCATTGCCAACATTCGGGGCACCATGAGTGGCCCAGCGTGTGTGACCAATGCCTGCTTTGCCCGCGAGGGGGTTATGCACCAATACGTCGGATAGGTTCACCAGCTTACCGACCGCACGGCGGCGGTCCAGCGCGCCTTCTTTGACAGTGGCGATGCCTGCGCTGTCATAACCGCGGTATTCCAGCCGTTTCAGCGCTTCAACTAGGATTGGCGCTGCTTCATGGTTACCAAGCACCCCTACAATTCCGCACATTTTGACTACCCTTTACCCAATTTAGCCCGCTTGGACTTTAACTTTTCGAACATTTTGCGGGCGAGGCCCGATTTATTTGTCTGTTTACCACGTCCGACGGCCAATGCGCCGTCTTCTACGTCGGTGGTAATGACCGAGCCGCTTGCTGTCATGGCTTCTGCGCCGACAGTAACCGGTGCCACCAGCATGGTGTTTGAGCCAATAAAGGCGCCTGCACCGATGGTCGTCTTATGCTTGAACACGCCGTCATAGTTACATGTCACTGTGCCAGCGCCGATGTTTGCATGTGCGCCAACATCGGCGTCGCCGACATAGGACAGGTGATTGACCTTGGCCCCTTCGGCGATGATGGCGTTTTTCGTCTCGACAAAGTTGCCGATCTTAGTGTTTTCGGCCAACTCTGTACCCGGACGTAGGCGGGCGTATGGGCCAACGATGCTGCCGCGCGAAACATGGCAGCCTTCAAGGTGTGAAAACGCACGAAGGGTTGTCTCGGATTCAACTGTGACCCCAGGACCAAAGACGACATTAGGCTCGATGATTGTGTCACGGCCGATGACTGTGTCATGGCTTAGAAATACGGTTTCTGGCGCGGTCATAGTAACGCCGAGTGTCAACAGCTCGGTCCGGGCGCGGGTTTGGAATGCAGCCTCGGCCACAGCAAGATCGATACGGCTGTTCACGCCCATCGTCTCATTTTCATCGCAGCGCACGACGCTGGCAGACAACCCGCGGTCTCGGGCAAGGCCGACAATGTCGGTCAAATAGTATTCGCCCGAGGCGTTGTCGTTGCCCACCGCATCAATCAGATCGAACAGGGTTTCCGCATCGGCGCAGATAACACCGCTGTTGCACAGGGTGATCGCGCGCTCGGCTTCGGTCGCGTCTTTGAATTCAACGATCCGCTCTAGGGTATCACCCTTGGTCACCAGACGGCCATAACGCGCAGGGTCGGCGGCATCAAAACCTAGGACCACGACAGCATGGTCGCTGCGGGCTTCTATCATCGCCTCAAGCGTTTCTGGGCGGATAAAGGGCGTATCACCGTAAAGAACGATCGCGTCACCGGAAAACCCGGCTAGCGCATTTTTGGCCTGTGCGACCGCATGAGCTGTGCCGAGCCGGTCTTCTTGGATGACGACCTCTGCGGCCTCGTCAAACGCGGTGGCGATAGGGCCGACCCGTTCTGCACCGTGGCCGGTCACGATGACTGTGTGTTCAGGTGACAGGGCTGCGCCCGACATCATTGCGTGTACCAAAAGAGGGGCACCAGCGACCTGATGCAGGACTTTGGGCATGTCAGATGCCATTCGGGTGCCCATACCAGCTGCTAAAATGATCAGCGCCGTTGCCATATTGTACCCTTTGCATTTTGGTCCTCGTGATTTACGTGCTTCTAACGGCTTGTGACCTTGTCGCAAGGGTAAAGCGTTTCAATTTGAGTGTCAGAACATGACAGAACGTGGCGGGAAACCGCCGAGGGGGTACAAGATGCGGACAGTGGTTTTTGATCTTGATGGGACGCTTGCGGACACCAGTGGTGACCTTTTGGCGGCGGCAAATGCTTGTTTCCGCGATTTAGGTCTGGGCGATCTGCTGGTCCCGGGGCCAGATGACGGGATCGCACACCGTGGTGGGCGCGCCATGCTCAAGGCTGGCTTTGACCGGATGGGGCGGGACTATGACGAGGCCGAGATTGATCGCCAGTATCCACGGCTCTTGGCGTTCTATGATGCCAATATCGACGTTCATTCGGTTCTCTACCCTGGAACCCGCGAGGCGATCTTGCGATTGCAGGATGCGGGCTATGTTGTTGCGATTTGTACGAACAAACCGGTGGGCTTGGCCGAAAAACTTATGACCTCGCTCAATTTCCGTGATGAATTTGCGGCTCTTTTGGGGGCCGACAGCTTGGATATACGCAAACCAGACGGGCGTCATCTGACAGAAACTGTTGTGCAGGCGGGTGGGGATCCGGCACGATGTTGTTTGGTTGGCGACACGGCGACAGATCGGAATGCTGCAAAGGATGCAGGGCGTCCTGCAATCCTTGTGACCTTTGGGCCCAACGCCCACACGGTTGCCGATCTTGCGCCAGAAGCCACGATTGATCATTTCGACGAACTCTTCGACGTGGTTGAAGCCCTAAAACTGTGATCTGCGAATAACCCAAACATGCCTTCGGTTTTTCCAAAGAGATTTTGCGCGATTGACGGGGGCGAGGGCCACGTCCAATAGTCAGTGCATGACAGAGATTTTTACCGGTAGTTTCACCCAACAAGAACCGATCCCCCAAGCTGGGATTGATGCGGCCATGGCTGTGATGTTGCACGGTCGATTGCACCGCTATAATGTGGTCGAGGGCGAAACCTCTGAGGCGGCTTTGCTCGAGGTCGAGTTTGCTAAGGCCACGGGTGCGAATTACGCGTTGGCTGTGGCGTCGGGCGGCTATGCGATGGGCTGTGCCTTGCGTGCCTGCGATGTCTTGCCGGGCGATACTGTATTGACCAACACGTTTACACTGGCACCCGTGCCGGGCGCGATCAAAAGCGTTGGCGCGCGTCCGATCTTTGTTGGCGTGACCGAGGATTTGTTGATCGACCTGGATGATCTCGAGGCAAAACTGCCGCTGGCGCGGGTTTTGATGCTCTCGCACATGCGCGGGCACATCTGTGATATGGATCGTCTAGTGGCGATGTGTGACGCCGCTGGTGTTATCGTGATTGAGGATTGCGCCCACACAATGGGCGCTGCGTGGAACGGTGTTCCCAGCGGCCGTCATGGGGCGATGGGGTGTTTTTCGACACAAACCTATAAGCATATCAATTCGGGCGAGGGCGGGCTTCTGATCTCGGATGATCCTGACCTGATGGCCCGCGCTGTCCTGATGTCAGGCAGTTATATGCTGTACGATCGGCACGATGCGGCGCCTGCGCCCGAGCATTTTGAGACGTTGCGATACGAGATGCCAAATGTCTCGGGGCGCATGGACAACCTGCGCGCGGCGATCTTGCGCCCTCAGTTGGCTGATTTACCTGCCCAAGTACAGCGTTGGAACGACCGCTACGGGGTTTTGGACGATGGGTTGGCTGGCGCTACTGGCATGACGGTGATCCCCCGCGACACCAAAGAGAGCTTTGTCGCATCGTCCTATCAATTCTTGCTGTTGGATTGGTCAGATGATGCGATCCGTGACGTGGTTGCGCGGTGTCTCGCCCGCGGCGTTGAATTGAAATGGTTTGGCGCGCCTGATCCTGCTGCCTTTACCTCGCGCTATAGCCACTGGCGATATGCAGCACCCGAGCCTATGCCAGAAAGCGACCGTATTCTGAGCGGGATCATGGATATGCGTCTGCCGCTTACGTTTAGCCTAGAAGACTGCGCCCAGATCGCGCGGATCATTCGGGCCGAAGTCGAAATCGTCTATCAGTCACAAGCCAAGTAACGCCGGTTGATTGGGAATCATTGACCTCGCGCTTGGGTCCGCTCTATTATTTGAACAAATGTTCAATAAAAGGGTCGATGATGTTTCTGACATCGATGGAATTTGATCTGGCGAAGACGCCAACGCGTTGCGAACAATGGTGCACCGCTGGCCGCAGGACCGTCTCAAACCCATCGCGGGCGATGTGGATCGTGACAACCTGTTCCCACACGAGATCTGGCGCGAAATGGGTGACCTTGGACTGCTCGGCGTCACGATTGACCCCGCGTACGGCGGATCAGGAATGAGCTACCTTGCCCATACTGTCGCTGTTGAGGAAATCGCGTGGGCCAGTGCCAGTGTTGCATTGTCTTATGGGGCGCATTCCAACCTTTGCGTGAACCAAATCAAATTGAACGGCACCGAAGAGCAAAAGCAGAGCCTGCTGCCATCGCTTGTTTCAGGCGCACATGTGGGCGCGCTCGCGATGAGCGAGGCTGGCGCCGGATCAGATGTGGTGTCGATGACCCTCGCCGCTGAACGTCGCAACAGCCACTATGTCCTGAACGGGAACAAGTTTTGGATCACAAACGGGGCCGAGGCTCAGACCTTGGTCGTTTATGCAAAAAAAGATCCGGCAGCAGGATCAAAAGGGATCACCGCATTTTTGATTGACCGAGACATGGACGGGTTTTCGACATCGCACCATTTTGACAAACTTGGGATGCGTGGCTTGAATACGGCAGAGCTGATATTTGATGATGTGGCGGTCCCGTTTGAATGTGTTCTGGGCGAAGAGGGGCGCGGCGTCGCCGTTCTGATGTCAGGGCTAGACTATGAACGTGTGGTGTTGGCAGGCATTGGCCTAGGGATCATTGTAGAGGCTGTTGATGCAGACGCCCTAAACGCCGCGGTCGAGGTCGAGATTGCACCTTATCTATTGTGCGCACCGGGGGCCGTTGCCGCGGCCAAGGTGATGGCTCGCGATTTGGGCCCATCGATTACCTCGGATCAGATCGAGGCGACCATTGATGCATTGGTCGCGCGCTGGGGTGACCCCGAGGTTGAACAGGGGCTGTCGGCGTTCTTTGCCAAGGTACCGCCGCCATGGGCCATGAAATAATGCGCCACGCATAGCTGCATTGCAGCACGCGAGGGGTCACACACCCTATACACGGGGCAGATTACGCCGTAAGAGGCCACGAACGGGTGTCATTGCACCTGATGCAAAACCCCGAGGCTTACATGATTTCTACCATTGCCGCCGCACTCGAAGCGCAAGGCTATTCGACTTTGACCCCTGTACAGACAGAGGTTTCGAAACCCGAATTGATCGGGCGCGACATGCTGGTGTCGGCGCAAACTGGATCGGGCAAAACGGTGGGCTTTGGTCTGGCGATCGCGCCGGTCATCCTAGAAGAAGATGGCAACTTTGAACGTGCAGCGTCGCCGCTGGCCCTGTGCATCGCGCCAACGCGTGAATTGGCGATGCAGGTGAAGCGCGAGCTAGAGTGGCTCTACCGCCCTGCAGGTGTCATTGTGACATCCGCCGTTGGTGGTATGGATGCCCGCCAAGAACGCCGTTCGCTAGAGCGCGGTACACACATTGTTGTCGCCACACCGGGGCGTTTGCGCGACCACATCATGCGCGGCTCTCTTGATATGTCTGCGATCCGGTCTGTCGTGCTGGATGAGGCGGACGAAATGCTGGACCTCGGGTTCCGCGAAGATCTCGAATACATTTTGGGCGAAGCGCCTGAAGAACGTCAGACGTTGTTGTTCTCGGCGACTGTTCCGCGTGGAATTGTCGGTCTGGCCAAGGCCTATCAAAAGGACGATGCGGTACGCGTGTCGACCGTGGCCGAACGCGAACAGCATGCTGACATTGAATATCGTGCATTGCGCGTTGCGGGGAATGATCCGGAAAACGCGATCATCAATGTGTTGCGTTACTATGAGGCGGCGAATGCGTTGGTGTTTTGTAACACGCGCGCGGTCGTCAACCGTCTGACATCGCGTTTCGCCAATCGCGGGTTTCAGGTTGTTGCCTTGTCGGGTGAGCTAACCCAAGCAGAGCGAACCCATGCGTTGCAGGCGATGAGGGATGGCCGTGCAAGGGTGTGCGTAGCCACAGATGTCGCCGCGCGTGGTATCGATTTGCCAAAGCTGGAATTGGTCGTTCATGCCGAACTGCCGTCAAATGCTGAGACTTTGCTGCACCGTTCTGGTCGCACCGGACGGGCAGGGCGCAAAGGTGTCTCGGCACTGATCGTGCCACAGCGTTGGTCGAAAAAGGCCGAACGTTTGCTGGGTTGGGCCAAGGTCAAAGCTGAGTGGGACGTACCACCTTCTGCAGATGACGTCTTGCGCCGTGACGAAGAGCGTCTGCTGGCTGACGATGTATGGAAAGCAGAAACAACCAAAGACGAAGCCGTCTTTGCTACAAAGCTGACCGAGATGTATTCACCCGAGCAAATTGCTGCGTCGTATTTGCGTCTCTATCGTGCACGCCAGTCTGCGCCTGAGGATTTGGCTGATCCAGGCTCGGCACCGGCATCGCGCGAACGCAAAGAGCGTGCTCCATTTGGTCCGTCCAAATGGTTCCGCGTAGGAATTGGCCGCAAGGACAAGGCGGAAGCTCGCTGGATTCTGCCCATGCTGTGCCGTGCTGGCGATATTTCGAAAGACGACATCGGTGCGATCCGCGTTCAAGATGCCGAGACCTTTGTCGAGCTAAAAGAGACCAGCGCGCCAGGCTTCAAATCTGCGTTGGGCGATGCGATGGAGCTGGAAAAGGGTGTCGAAGTTACAGAGCTTGCGACAGCACCTGACGCCTCTAAGCTCGCGCGTCCACCACGGTTCGAGGGTAAACCCCGCGATGACCGCAAGGGTGGCAAGCCGCACCGCAAATCCGGACCAGACTCAGATGCACGTCGTGGACCACGGCCGCCGCGTGACGACTATGACAGTGCACCGCGCAAGGAACGTCAAAAAACCGACCGTACTCCTAAACCAAAGGGCGCAGTACCCAAGCCAAAGGCATATGTAAACGAGGGTGTCGACAACTATGAGGCCAAGCCCAAGAAGGTTTGGCCAAAGTCTGACGGTCCAAAGAAAGACAAGCCCAAGTTCGACAAACCCAAAGGTGGCAAGCCGAATTTTGACAAGCCCAAAGGTGGAAAGCCAAAGTTCGACAAACCAAAGGGTGGCAAGGGTAAACCAGAGGGCAAGCCAAGCTTTGATAGCCCGAACGGAAAGCCCGGGCGCAGCAAGTCTCGCAACACCGAGTCGCCAACCAAGCCGCGCTCGGTGAAGGCCGCAGACACAAGCAAACGCTTTACTCCTCCGGGCAAGCCCGGGGGGAAGCCAAAGTTGCGCAAAGCCAAAGGCCCTAACGCGACACCGCGTCGTAAGGGCTAAGATCGCGTTCTTATGATCAAAAAGACATCCCGCCGCTGGTGCCAGCTGCGGGATGTTTTTGTTTGGCCAGAGCGGCAACACCCGACCTCATTTTGGAAATCACGCTGCACGCTAAACAACGCTTTGTGTTGGTCCCCGACAGGGCGGTCGCGTGGGCTTCGTTGATGCATTCGCGGACCATGCATCGCCGCGGCATTGTAGCGCGCAGATTTGCCAATCGCGTTACTCCCCACAATCAGCCGTGTTTTGCACCAAACAACGGCTAAAAACCTTGTCAGAATCCCTGTGGTTGGGTGTCGCGGGGCGTTGACCCTGACCATATGCGGGGGTAGGTAACAGGCAGCCAACATTAGATGCGGGATGTCGTGATGCGACCCTCGCGACATAAGGAGCGCGGTCATGGAAGCCCTCTTAGCCGAATATTTGCCAATTATTGTCTTTTTGGGCCTCGCGATTGCGCTGGGTTTGATCTTGATTGCTGCGGCTGCGGTGGTTGCTGTTCGTAACCCCGACCCAGAAAAGGTCAGCGCCTACGAGTGTGGATTTAACGCTTTCGATGATGCGCGGATGAAGTTCGACGTACGCTTCTATCTTGTTTCGATCTTGTTCATCATCTTCGACCTCGAGGTCGCGTTTTTGTTCCCTTGGGCGGTGGCGTTCAAAGAGATCAGCATGGTTGGGTTCTGGTCGATGATGGTTTTCTTAGGCGTGCTGACGATCGGCTTTGCCTATGAGTGGAAAAAAGGAGCTCTCGAATGGGAGTGATGACAGGCGCAAATACAGCCGGTGGAGATCGCGAAGTCGCGACCCAAGAGCTGAACCGTGAATTGCAAGACAAAGGGTTTTTGCTGACCTCGACCGAGGACATCATCAACTGGGCGCGGACCGGTTCGCTGCACTGGATGACATTTGGCCTGGCCTGTTGTGCGGTCGAGATGATGCACACGTCTATGCCGCGTTATGACCTAGAGCGATTTGGCACGGCGCCACGGGCATCCCCACGCCAGTCGGATCTGATGATTGTTGCAGGGACGTTGACCAACAAAATGGCACCAGCGTTGCGCAAGGTGTACGACCAGATGCCCGAACCACGCTATGTGATCTCGATGGGGTCCTGCGCAAACGGTGGCGGCTACTACCACTATTCTTACAGCGTTGTTCGTGGGTGTGATCGTATCGTGCCTGTCGACGTCTACGTGCCGGGCTGTCCTCCGACAGCTGAGGCGCTGCTTTATGGTATTTTGCAGTTGCAACGCAAAATGCGGCGCACTGGCACATTGGTAAGGTGATCTGAGATGTCGCAAGAAATGAATGACCTTGGCGCGCATATTGTCGCAAAACGTCCCGACTGTGTGCTGTCTCACGAAGTGTCCTATGGGGAACTGAACGTGACAGTCTCGGTCTCGAACCTTGTGGACTTCGTTGAGTTCCTCAAGAGCGATGCGACCTGCAAGTTATCGACATTGGTTGATATTACTGCAGTGGACTATCCCAGCCGCGCCAAACGGTTCGATGTCGTCTATCACATGCTCAGCATGTACCAGAACCACCGTATACGCATCCGGGTTCAAATCCGAGAAGAGGACATGGTTCCGTCGATCATCGACGTCTATCCGGCGGCCAACTGGTTCGAGCGTGAAGTGTTTGACATGTTCGGCATTCTGTTTTCGGGCCACCCCGATCTGCGCCGCATCCTGACGGATTATGGTTTCCGTGGATATCCGTTGCGCAAGGATTTCCCGACAACCGGCTACACCGAAGTGCGTTACGACGAGGCTGAAAAGCGCGTTGTCTATGAACCAGTGAGCCTGGTTCAGGAATATCGCCAGTTTGATTTCATGTCACCGTGGGAAGGGGCTGAATATATCCTGCCCGGCGATGACAAGGTGGAAGAAGCGAAGGGCTGACGCATGGGCGAGCCTGTGGTCATGTATTGTGTCGGTGCGACCAAGGCGGGAACGTCTTGGTTGTATCGCTATTTGCATGGCCGCGATGATTGCCATTTTCGGTCCGTCAAAGAGCTGCACTACTTTGATACTTTTGAGGCCGATGCTCGCGACAAGCAGCTGCAGCAATTTCTAACGGGGCGCGATCGGTTCGTGAAAACACGTGTTGAAGCAGAGCAAGCCAAAAAAGGGTGGAAAGTCCGCAATATGGATCGCCGCATCGCAGATATGGACGAACTGATCCGCGTGATCGGTGGCGTGCGCGATCGTGATGCGGCCTATATCGACTATTTGCACAGTGGGATCGACGGCCAGCGGTTAGTTGGTGACATGACACCTGGCTATTCGCTGCTGGACGAAAACATGTACCGCCAAATGGAACAGGCGAGCCCGAACACGCGGTTTGTATTTTTGATGCGTGATCCGGTTGAGCGTCTTTGGAGCCATGTACGGATGCAGGCCAAACGGTTCTTGCAACCAGGCGAAGAGGTCGAAATCAAAGCGGGTCGTATTTTGAACCGCACCGTGAACAAGGGCCAAGAGACGCATATCCCCGCAAGAGGGGACTACCGCGGTACGGTCCAAAGGCTGCGCGCGGCACTGCCACCGGGCAAGCTGCTTGTTGAATACGCAGAGAACCTGTTGACCGAGGCGGGGCTAAAACGGCTTTGCGCGTTTCTAGGTTTGCCGATGCAAGCGGCCGAAACCCAAGAACGGGTCCACGAAGGCATCAAGATTTCACTAGACGATGAACAGCGCAGTCAAACAGCGCGGTTCTTGGAACATCAATACGAATGGGCGGCCCAGAATGTGGGCCCTCTGCCAGAAGCTTGGCAGAACAACCTTGCGAGGGTTTAGACTATGATGGACGGCACCAAAGGGTTCGAGGATGCGCTGACTGGCGAGCAGCAGATCCGCAACTTCAACATCAACTTTGGCCCGCAGCACCCTGCGGCACACGGCGTTTTGCGTCTCGTGCTCGAGCTGGACGGCGAGATTGTTGAACGGTGTGACCCGCACATCGGCCTGCTTCACCGCGGCACAGAAAAGCTGATGGAGAGCCGGACCTATCTGCAAAACCTGCCGTATTTCGACCGTCTGGACTACGTCGCTCCGATGAACCAAGAGCACGCTTGGTGTTTGGCGATCGAGAAGCTGACCGGAACCGAAGTGCCACGCCGCGCGTCGTTGATCCGCGTTCTCTATTCTGAAATTGGCCGCGTGTTGAACCACTTGCTGAACGTCACGACACAGGCGATGGATGTTGGCGCGCTGACGCCACCGCTCTGGGGTTTTGAAGAGCGCGAAAAGCTGATGGTGTTTTACGAACGTGCCTGTGGCGCACGTCTGCACGCGGCGTATTTCCGTCCTGGTGGCGTGCATCAGGACCTGCCTGATGATCTGATCGAAGAAATCGACTCATGGGCCACTGAGTTCCCAAAGGTTCTCGCAGACATCGACGGCTTGCTGACTGAAAACCGTATTTTCAAACAGCGAAATGCTGATATTGGCGTCGTGTCCGAGCAAGAAATCCTCGACTGGGGCTTTTCCGGCGTCATGGCGCGCGGTTCTGGTCTCGCTTGGGACCTGCGCCGTTCGCAGCCTTACGAATGCTATGACGAGTTTGACTTTCAGATCCCAGTGGGTGTGAACGGTGACTGCTATGACCGGTATCTGTGTCGCATGCAGGAAATGCGTGAAAGCGTTAAGATCATCCACCAAGCGGTTGCCAAGCTGCGGGTAGAAAAGGGTGACGTCATGGCGCGGGGCAAGATGACCCCACCGACGCGCGGCGAGATGAAAACCTCGATGGAAGCGCTCATCCACCACTTCAAACTTTATACCGAAGGCTTCCACGTCCCCGAGGGCGAAGTCTACGTTGCTGTTGAAGCTCCAAAAGGCGAATTTGGGGTCTACCTCAAAGCGGACGGCTCGAACAAACCATATCGCGCCAAGCTGCGTGCGCCGGGTTACCTGCACCTGCAAGCGATGGATCACATCTGCAAAGGTCACCAACTGGCCGACGTTGCTGCCATCATCGGCACGATGGACGTCGTATTTGGCGAGATTGACCGCTAATGAACCAATGGGTTGCATATAATGGACAGGCGGTTCGCTCGCACGGAGGCGACGCATGAGCATCGTCAACTTGTTGGCCATTGCGGCCTTTTTAGGGGCTTTGCCATTGTTTTGGCTGGCCTACCGTTTTGCGACCAATCCAGTGATTGCGATGGATGATGTGGCCCACCATCTCGAACATCTGCCGGCGGTTATGGCGGGACGCTATGCTGTGCTGGGGTTCTTTGCTATTGGTGCGGCGTTCACGATGAACGCGTGGATCATTGCTTATATCTATGCCGGTTTTGCGGCCATGGGATTTTATGACGGGTCGGTTTACGCCCGAGCGAACTTAAATACGACGAAACATGTACGGGCCGGCGTGCTCTCTGCTGTTGTGGCAGGGATCGCTTTGGTCTTGGCACTGACGACAGGATAATACGAATGCTACGCCGTCTTCATCACGAACAGCCTGACAGCTTTGCCTTTACGCCAGCGAACCAGAAATGGGCCGAGGCGCAAATCACGAAATATCCCGAAGGCCGTCAGGCCAGCGCGATCATCCCGCTGTTGTGGCGCGCTCAGGAACAAGAGGGCTGGTTGACCCGCCCGGCAATCGAGCATGTATCGACCATGCTGGATCTTGCGTTCATCCGCGGTCTCGAGGTCGCATCGTTCTATTTCATGTTCCAGTTGCAGCCCGTTGGTTCGGTCGCACACATCCAGATTTGCGGCACGCTGTCTTGCATGATCTGCGGTGCAGAGGATCTGATCGGCGTCTGTCAGGACAAGATCGCCGCGAAACCGCATCATTTGTCGGCTGATGGCAAGTTTTCGTGGGAAGAAGTCGAATGCTTGGGTGCCTGTGCGAACGCACCAATGGCCCAAATCGGCAAAGACTATTACGAAGACCTGAACACTGAGCGTTTGGTCGAGATCATTGAAGAACTGGACGCAGGCAAAGTGCCAACTCCGGGTCCGCAGAATGGTCGCTTCGCAGCCGAGCCATTGTCCGGTCTGACAAGTCTGACGGAATACGACAGCGGCAGGACCCAGTACAATGCGTCTGCCCAGCTCGCCACAGACATCGGCGATACCGTTCAGCGTATCGACGGGACCGAGGTGCCATTGTTGGCGCCGTGGCAGGGTGGAGCATCCAAGACAAAGGCAAAAGCCAAGCGTAAAGCCGCAACCAAGCCAAAGGCTGCCGCAAAGTCTGCAGCAGCGAAGGCCCCGAAACCAGCAGCGACAAAAAAGCCTGCTGCTGCAAAAGCTCCGGCTAAGGCCGCGACCAAGCCTGCTGCCGAGAAAAAGCCACGGACTATGACCGCCCCGCGCAAGTCGGGTGCTGATGATCTCAAACTAATCAGCGGTGTTGGTCCAAAACTCGAAGGCGTGCTCAACGAAATGGGCTTTTGGCATTTCGATCAGGTTGCCAAGTGGACCAAGCAGGAGGTGTCTTGGGTTGACGAGCGGCTAATGTTCAAAGGCCGCATCGAGCGTGACGAGTGGATTAAGCAGGCCAAGAAACTGGCCAAGGGGTAACGCATGAAAGATTACACAGAAATGTTCGAAGCCCATGACGAACAGCGCGATCAGCGGCTGCGGAATGGGGAATATTTGGCGGACATTCTGTGGAATTACGTGCAACCTAAATCGGTCATCGATCTGGGGTGCGGCTTAGGGTTCTTTCTCAAAGCCTGCGAAGCCAAAGGGGCTTCGGTCCACGGCGTTGATGGTGATTGGGTCGAGCCGCTCAAACCGGAAATCGACAAAGACAATTACACGATCCACGATCTGAACACGCCTTTTTCTGCCGACAAACGGTATGACATGGCGTCCAGCATCGAAGTCGCAGAGCACCTGATCCCAGAGCGGTCAGAGGCGTTCGTGGCCGAGTTGTGCGCGTTGTCTGATGTGGTACTTTTTTCAGCAGGCATTCCAGGGCAGGGCGGATCTGGTCACATCAATCTGCGTTGGCAGGATGCATGGGCTCGGATGTTCGCTGAGCATGGCTACAACACTTATGATCCAGTACGTCGCAAGATGGCCGGCCATAACGATGCGTTCTATTGGTTCACGCAAAACACGCTTTTGTTCGCAAAAGACGGCGCCAAGACCTTAAAAGTGTTGGAAGAGCACCGTATCGAGCCAAATGCAGCGTCTTATGTCGCCAAAATCCCTTATAATCGGCGCGTAAAGTCGTTTAAGAAGAAGGTCGCAAGATTTAGAGACGGCAATTAAGTCGTCCGGCATTTGCGCGGTAAAACATTAAGACCCGAAACTGGGTCACATACGGAGAGTGATGAAGATGAATGATACAGCACCAAAGGGCACAGGCATTATTGCTATTGCGGCCCTGTTTGGCGTCGTGGCTGCGGGCGTAGCCTATGTAGCTTATGAATATGCGTTTCTTGGCGCGGCCTTTATTGGCCTGCTGGTCGCCGCGATTGTAGCGATCTTGCTGATGTTAGGGTGGCGCGAACCTGCTGCTGACCCAAAGGGCGCTAGCAGCATTGATGGCGCAAATGCTGGGTCGGGCTCTTCGACTTCGGCTGCCGCATCGGCATCTACTTTGGCGACAACATCGGCAGCAACTCCAGCTGCGGTTGCTGCAGCTCCTGCTACAACGACCAAGCCTAAGGCCGCGGCCAAACCCAAAGCTGCCGCCAAGCCTAAAGCGCCCGCTAAAGCTGCTGCTGCAAAGGCACCAGCACGCAAGCCTGTATCGGCGACCGGCAAACCTGAGATGCTGACTAAGGCTCGTGCAGGTGGTGCAGACGATCTCAAAGAGATCAAAGGTGTTGGTGCAAAGATGGAGCGTATGCTCAACTCGATGGGCGTCTATCACTTTGATCAGGTCGCTGGCTGGCGCAAGAAAGAAGTCGAATGGGTTGATGACAACCTTGAGGGCTTCAAAGGTCGCGTAAGCCGTGACAACTGGGTTTCTCAGGCCAAGACACTCGCTAAGGGTGGCAAGACTGAGTTCTCGAAGAAAGTCTCCAAAGGTGGAGTCTACAAGTAAGCCATGAAAACCGAACAAAACAGTGAGACATCTCGGATTGGACGCCGCATCGCGGTGGTGATTGCAGGGACGGGGCTGTTTTGGATCGGGGCGACATGGATAGGGGGGCAAATGGGGCTAAGCCTTCGGGTGCGTGCGCTGTTTGACCTCATTGCTTTGGCCGGTTTCGGCTGGGCATTATGGATGACTTATCGTATCTGGCGGTCGCGCCAGGACTAACAAAGGACGAGCCCGTTATGCTCAAGGACGAAGACCGCATTTTCACCAATATCTACGGCATGCACGACCGCTCTTTGAAGGGTGCACAGAAACGTGGGCATTGGGATGGAACAGCCAAGATCATCAAGAATGGTCGCGACTGGATCATTGACCAGATGAAGGCATCTGGTTTGCGCGGTCGCGGCGGCGCGGGTTTCCCAACGGGCCTCAAGTGGTCGTTTATGCCCAAAGAGAGCGATGGCCGCCCTGCGTATCTGGTGGTGAACGCTGACGAATCCGAACCGGGTACATGCAAAGACCGCGAGATCATGCGCCATGACCCGCATACATTGATCGAGGGCTGCTTGATTGCGTCATTCGCGATGAATGCAAACGCCTGCTACATCTACATTCGCGGCGAATACATCCGCGAAAAAGAAGCGCTCCAAGCTGCGATCGACGAAGCGTATGACGCAGGTCTCGTCGGCAAGAACGCTGCGAAAACTGGTTGGGATTTTGATATCTATCTGCACCACGGTGCGGGTGCATATATTTGTGGCGAAGAGACTGCGCTTCTCGAAAGCCTTGAGGGCAAAAAGGGTATGCCGCGGATGAAGCCGCCATTCCCTGCGGGGGCGGGTCTCTATGGCTGCCCAACCACAGTGAACAACGTCGAATCTATTGCTGTTGTGCCGACAATTCTGCGCCGCGGTCCTGAATGGTTTGCGGGCTTTGGACGTCAGAACAACGCAGGCACCAAGCTGTTTGCGATTTCGGGTCACGTAAACAACCCATGTGTTGTCGAAGAAGAGATGTCGATCAGCTTTGAAGAGCTGATTGAAAAACACTGTGGTGGCATCCGCGGCGGTTGGGACAATCTCAAGGCCGTCATTCCGGGTGGATCGTCAGTGCCATGTGTGCGCGGCGAGCACATGAAAGACGCGATTATGGACTTTGACTATCTGCGCGGCGAGCTGGGCTCGGGCCTAGGTACGGCAGCCGTGATCGTCATGGATCAGTCAACTGACATCATCAAAGCAATCTGGCGTCTGTCCAAATTCTACAAGCACGAAAGCTGTGGCCAATGTACGCCTTGCCGTGAAGGTACGGGCTGGATGATGCGCGTCATGGACCGTTTGGTCAAAGGCGATGCTGACCCAGAGGAAATCGACATGCTGTTTGATGTGACCAAACAGGTCGAGGGCCACACAATCTGTGCGCTCGGCGATGCTGCGGCGTGGCCGATCCAAGGTTTGATCCGCAATTTCCGCGACGAAATTGAAGATCGCATTGCGCACAAACGCTCGGGTCGTGTCGCGGCCGAGTGATCGCAAATGATGACTATGCAAGACCTTAAAACGCGTGCCTCTGGCGCGCGTTTTTTCGTTTCTTCGGCTGTCGTGCTTTCGGCGTTGGGGCTGGCCGCATGCGCTGCATCGGTACCTTCGCCCTCGGAACGCTGTGATCGGGCAGACGTTCCAGCGTCCAATTGCACCTATAGTCTGAGCGAAGACATTCGAGACGGGTTGTGATCGCAGAACGGATCGGGCCATAGTTGGCGCAATGTATGTAAGGGTTTCTCAGCTTCTTGGCCGCAGTGGCCTCTATCGCGATTTGCGGCTTGCCCGCGTGGTTCACTTATCAGGCGGTGCAGTTCCAAATCGCGCCGACTTGGGCCTATGCGGCGGCGGGGGCCTTGGCCGCTGTTGGGGTTTTGATGACCGTGTCGTTCCTTAGCAAAGCATTCTCTGGCGTTTCAACCAGCCGCGAACGCCGCCACAGATGAAACAACCCGCTGGACATCATCTCGCTGAACTCAACATTGGTCGACTATTGGCGGATGTAGATGATCCGCGCGTTGCGGATTTCATGAATAACCTTGACCGGATCAATGGCTTGGGCAAACGAATGCCTAGTTTTGTCTGGATGTCAGAAGGGTCGGGCGAACCTGGCACTGGCAATACCGAGATGAAGATCGCGGGTGATCCACGGTTCATCGTTAACATGACCGTCTGGAGCGATGCGGTGAGCCTCAAAACGTTTGTGTTTGATACGCTGCACGCCAAGTTCATGGAACGCAAAGCCTAATGGTTCGAGATATTGGGCGAACAACATTTAGCAATGTGGTGGGTGCCTGAGGGTCACGAGCCAACATTGGAAGAAGGGCTGGCAAAGCTGGCGCTGCGGGAACGAGATGGCGATACAGTCGCGGCCTTTGGTTGGAAGACGTTGAATACCCATCTGAAAGAGATCGAATGATTTCCGCTTAAAAACAGGGGTTTGGGCTCTCGTTATTGAATAACATCGGCAAAACACCTTGATATAACTCAGATAAACGCTCGAAAACGGGCAGTCCTGAGGTGAGAGTCATGAATACGTTAAAACCAACCCGCACGATTAAATCCGTCGTTCTAGCGTCGGCCGCCGTGGTCATTATGACAGGCGCACATGCGTTGCCGAAACTAGGCGAAGTTGAAGTTGTGAACGAAGGCCTGCGGTCTGTCGCAATTGCTGGCGAGATCCGTGACAACTGTGGATCAATCAATGCGCGGTTGATGCGTGCTGTCAGTTTTTTGCGTAGCATCGAAAACTATGCTGAGGCCCAAGGGTATTCCAGCACTGAGATTGATGACTTTGTCAGCGATAAAATTGAGAAAAACCGGATCAAGGCAGAAGCGGCTAGCTATCTGGCGGAACGGGGCGTGGTCAGCGGCGACGAGGCCAGCTATTGTGCACTAGGACGCGATGAGATTTCCGCCGAAAGCGCGATCGGCAACTTGCTAAGGGGCAGATAAGACATGAAATTCTTGGGAATGGGGGCTGCGGCCTTGTTGATGTCGGCGAGCGTGGTACAAGCTGCGATCACCGATGATCCAAAAATTCAAAGCGCGATGCTGACGTCCGAAGGAGCGGCACGAGTGATTGTGGGCTGTCCGAGCATTGGCATGAACGCAAACGCGATGTCCGCATTGGTCGAAGAGCTGACCAACCATGTGAATTCTCAGGGTTACAGCGCGAATGAGGCTGGTCTTATTCAGTCCGAGGCATTCCGCAGTCAAATTTCCAACAGCATCGACCAATTCATCACGAATGAAGGGTTTGATCCAAAGACCGAAGAAGGTCTCTGTGGCTTTGGTGCATCCGAGATCGCTAAGGGAAGCAAAATAGGCCAAATGCTGAACTAACACAGCGTTCTGTACCGTTCTGATATTCGCCGCGATTCCATGAAAATGGGGTCGCGGTTTTGCGTTCTATCGGGACTATGCCCAAGTGGTTTCAAAAACCTGTTAAATCAGGGTGCAAAATTGGCGCAATAGGCGCTTACACACTGGCATCCCGCGCATGAGTTGGTTAGAAAGCCGCCAGCTACCGATGCGTGTTCGCGTGTTCGGTTATTGGGAACACTTTGGCGGGCCACCGCGCCCCGCCTTCAGAAGATAGGCTTGCTCATGTCTGATCTGCGCAAAATCAATATTGATGGCAACGAGATCGAGGTGGATGGGGCTATGACCCTGATCCAAGCATGCGAAGAAGCTGGCATCGAAATTCCGCGCTTTTGCTACCACGAACGTCTGACCATCGCAGGCAATTGCCGTATGTGTTTGGTCGAGGTCGTAGGTGGCCCACCCAAGCCTGCCGCATCTTGTGCGATGCAGGTTCGTGATTTGCGCCCGGGCCCAGAAGGCCAGGCACCACAGGTTAAAACAAACAGCCCAATGGTCAAAAAGGCCCGCGAAGGTGTGATGGAGTTTTTGCTCATCAACCATCCGCTGGACTGCCCGATCTGCGACCAAGGCGGTGAATGCGATCTTCAGGATCAGGCAATGGCCTACGGCGTCGACTTTTCACGCTTCCGCGAGCCCAAGCGCGCAACCGACGACCTGGATCTGGGTCCGCTGGTCGAGACACATATGACGCGCTGCATTTCATGCACACGCTGCGTCCGTTTCACGACCGAAGTTGCGGGCATCAAACAAATGGGCCAAACGGGCCGTGGCGAAGATGCCGAGATCACGTCCTATCTCGGTGAGACACTCGATTCTAACATGCAGGGCAACATCATCGATTTGTGCCCCGTCGGTGCGCTGGTCTCTAAGCCGTACGCGTTCACCGCGCGTCCTTGGGAGCTGACCAAAACTGAATCTATCGACGTAATGGACGCGCTCGGCTCGAACATTCGTGTGGATACCAAAGGTCGCGAAGTCATGCGGTTTATCCCGCGCAACCATGATGGCGTGAACGAAGAGTGGATTTCCGACAAAACCCGTTTCGTCTGGGACGGTCTGCGTCGCCAGCGTCTCGACACCCCGTACATCCGTGAAAACGGAAAACTGCGTGCAGCAGGTTGGGCCGAGGCATTGACTGTGGCGGCAACCGCGATGAACGGCAAAAAGGTTGTGGGTCTCGTTGGCGATCTTGCCCCGACCGAAGCGGCTTATGCGCTCAAAGCGATGATTGAAGGGCAGGGCGGTTCTGTCGAGTGTCGTACCGATAATGCCAAATTGCCTGCGGGCAACCGCGGTGGATATGTTGGCACCGCCAGCATTGAAGATATCGATGCAGCAAAATACGTGATGTTCATCGGCACGAACCCCGTCATTGAGGCGCCAGTTCTGAACGCTCGTGTCCGAAAGGCATGGGTGAACGGCTGTAACGTGGATCTGATCGGTGCGCCCGTTGATCTGACATATGACTACAATCACAAAGGTGCGGACCGCGCAGCTTTGCAAACGATCCTTGATACCAAACCGACAAAAGCGATTGTTGAAAACCCGTCCGTTGTCATCATCGGCCAAGGCGCGTTGCGCGAGGCTGACGGCGAGGCGGTTCTGGCCGCTGCTATGCAAGTGTGTGTAGCGTCGAAGTCCAAACTGATGATCCTGCATTCTGCAGCAGGCCGTGTTGGTGCGATGGATGTAGGGGCCGTGACTAAAGGTGGCATGGCTGCTGCGATCGACGGCGTTGATGTTGTCTACAACATGGGTGCAGACGAAGTTGAAATCGCGGATGGCCCGTTTGTTATCTACCAGGGTAGCCACGGCGACCGTGGTGCACACCGCGCTGACATCATCCTGCCAGCGGCTGCCTATACCGAAGAGAACGGTCTCTTTGTAAATACAGAAGGCCGTCCACAGTTGGCCATGCGTGCGGGCTTTGCCCCGGGCGAGGCTAAAGAAAACTGGGCGATCTTGCGCGCTTTGTCGTCCGAGCTTGGTACAAAATTACCTTTTGATAGCCTTGCACAGCTGCGCACCGCGATGGTCGCGGATCATCCGCATTTGGCGCAAATCGATGTGGTTGCTAAAAACGAATGGCAGCCGCTCAAGACCAAGAAGTTGGGCAAAGCCAAGTTCCTGAATGCTGTTACAGACTTTTATCTGACGAACCCGATTGCGCGTGCGTCCGAATTGATGGCCGAACTCAGCGCAAACGCCAAGTCGCGGGCAAACGCCCCGATCGCGGCCGAGTAAAGGATGCGCTCCGTGGCTCTCATGACAGGCACAATTGCAGCGATCGCAGGATGCGAGCCAGTGGCTCCTTTGGCGGACGTGGCCTTTGCGCCGGGGTATCGTGGGATCGAAACACGGCTGTTGGACGGTGATTTGGTTAATTTCCGCGTGGCGATGGTTGGTGCTCGGACTGCTGAAGACGTCAGCAAATACGCAGAATGTGCTGCCGCGCAATACACGCTGATCCGTGGCTATGGCTTTGCCCGTCACGTGCGCACAAATGTGGGCGAAGAGGCCGGTCTCTGGACTGCCGATTCCGTCTATACGATCTCACCCAGCTTGCCGCAGGGTTTGAAAACAATTGACGCAGAAGTCACCGTCGCAGATTGCACGGAAAACGGAATACCGACGGTATAAGAGGCTCGGATGATTGAATTTTTCACAACCACGAACCTAGGCATGGTTCTCGTCATATTGGCGCAGTGTCTGCTGGTTTTGATCCCTCTGCTGCTGGCGCTTGCGTTCTTGATGTATGCCGACCGCAAGATTTGGGCCGCTGTTCAAATGCGCAAGGGCCCCAATATCGTGGGTGTCTTTGGCCTGCTGCAGTCCTTTGCCGACTTTCTCAAATACATCGTCAAAGAGATCGTCGTTCCAGCGGGCGCGGACAAGGCTGTGTTCTTCCTTGCTCCAATGATCTCGTTCGTTCTCGCGGTGATCGCGTGGGCGGTTATTCCGTTCAATGATGGCTGGGTTCTATCTGACATCAATGTGGCGATCCTCTATGTCTTTGCGATCTCATCGCTCGAGGTCTACGGCGTGATCATGGGCGGTTGGGCATCCAACTCGAAGTACCCATTCCTCGGCTCGTTGCGCTCTGCCGCACAGATGATTTCCTATGAGGTCTCCATCGGTCTGATCATTATCGGTGTGATCATCTCGACAGGGTCGATGAACTTTGGCGCGATCGTTGCGGCGCAAGACGGCGACTACGGATTGCTCAACTGGTATTGGTTGCCGCACTTCCCGATGGTCATCTTGTTCTTTATCTCGGCTTTGGCTGAAACCAACCGTCCCCCATTCGACTTGCCCGAGGCGGAATCGGAATTGGTCGCGGGTTATCAGGTTGAATATTCATCGACACCGTTCCTGCTCTTTATGATCGGTGAACTTATGGCTGTCGTTCTGATGTGCGCACTGATCTCGCTGCTCTTCTTTGGTGGTTGGTTGTCGCCAATTCCTGGCCTGCCTGATGGTGTGCTGTGGATGGTGATCAAGATGGGCCTCGTGTTCTTTATGTTCTCGATGGTTAAGGCGATCACGCCACGCTACCGCTATGACCAGCTGATGCGTCTGGGTTGGAAAGTATTCTTGCCGTTCTCGCTCTTTTGGGTGGTTCTGGTGTCGTTTCTTGCAAAATTCGAAGTGTTCGGTGGGTTCTACGCTCGCTGGGCGATAGGAGGCTGATATGAGCCAGATTGATTACGGTCGCGCGGCCAAATACTTTCTCTTTGCGGATTTCATCAAAGGCTTTGGCCTTGGCTTCAAATACTTCTTTTCGCCCAAGGCGACGCTGAACTATCCGCACGAAAAGGGACCACTGTCCCCGCGTTTTCGTGGCGAACATGCTTTGCGTCGCTATCCAAATGGCGAAGAACGCTGCATCGCATGTAAATTGTGCGAGGCCGTGTGCCCCGCACAGGCAATCACAATCGACGCTGAGCCACGTGATGACGGCAGCCGCCGTACGACACGCTATGACATCGACATGACCAAATGCATCTATTGCGGTTTCTGCCAAGAAGCCTGCCCAGTGGATGCGATTGTCGAAGGCCCGAACTTTGAATTCTCGACGGAAACCCGCGAAGAGCTGTACTATGACAAGGACAAGCTCCTTGAGAACGGCGATCGCTGGGAAGCCGAGATCGCGCGTAACCTCGAGATGGATGCGCCGTACAGATGAGCGACAAGAACCCCTTTAAGCAGATGATGGCGATGGGTCAGGAGTGGATGAAGTCCGCTGTTGACGGTAAATCGTCGTGGCTGCCTGATGGGTTCGAACAATTCATCCCGACCATGCCAAAAGAGATGATGGAAGCGGTGATGGGCGAGGGTGCAAGCCCTGATGGCCTTGATGCCAAGACACGTCTTTTGTTGACATTGGGTGGGATGGTTGCGACTGGCGCACCACAAGAGACACCTGTGAAATTGGCCGTGCGTCACCCACACGAAGTCGGTGCCACAGGCCAAGAGATTATTAAAACCATCGGCCAAATGTCGGCCTTTGGAGGAGCGTCTGCCATGACGACCGCAATGACTGTGGCGATGGCCGAACTAGAGAACAACAAGGAAGCGGACACATGACACCAGTTGTGATTGCCTTTTACGCCTTTGCCGTCAGCACCATTGCAGGGGGGCTGTTCACTGTGATCAGTCGCAACCCCGTGCACTCGGTGCTTTGGTTGATCCTGGCTTTCTTGTCCTCGGCCGGATTGTTCGTCCTGCTGGGCGCCGAATTTGTAGCAATGCTGCTGATCATCGTTTACGTCGGCGCGGTCGCGGTGCTGTTCTTGTTTGTTGTGATGATGCTCGATGTGGATTTCGCCGAACTTAAGGCGGAGATGTCGAAATACCTGCCGCTTGGCTTGTTGATTGGCGTGATCGTCCTGATGCAGCTTTCGTTGGCATTTGGTGTTTGGGACTATTCCGAAGGCTACCAGACACGACTTGCCGCACCAGAGGGTGACGCCATGAACACCGAAGCCTTGGGCCTGCTGCTTTATGACAAATACATCCTTTTGTTCCAGCTGGCGGGTTTGATCCTGTTGGTGGCGATGATCGGTGCGATTGTTCTGACTTTGCGTCACCGCGAAGACGTCAAACGCCAAAATATTGTGAGCCAGATTTTGCGCGATCCGGCCAAGCAGATGAAACTCAAAGACGTAAAACCAGGGCAGGGGCTGTAATCATGATTGGTCTAGAACATTATCTGACGGTCGCAGCGACCCTGTTTGTGATCGGTATCTTCGGTCTCTTTTTGAACCGTAAGAACGTCATCATCCTGCTGATGAGCATCGAATTGATGCTGCTGGCGGTGAACATCAATCTCGTTGCCTTCTCCAGTTTCCTCGGCGATCTCGTAGGGCAGGTGTTTACCCTGTTCGTCTTGACGGTTGCCGCGGCTGAGGCGGCCATCGGTCTCGCTATTCTCGTTTGTTTCTTCCGCAATCGCGGCACGATCGACGTCGAAGACGTCAACGTGATGAAGGGTTAATACCATGGAAAAGATTATCCTATTTGCCCCTCTGATCGGATCGCTCCTGTGCGGTTTCGGCTGGAAGTTTATCGGCCAGACAGCCGCACAATGGGTTTCAACGTCGCTGTTGTTCCTTGCCGCGTTCCTGTCGTGGGTCGTCTTCTTGAGCCATAACGGCACGACCGAATACATCCACGTTCTCGATTTTATCCAGTCTGGTACATTGGACACGTCTTGGGCCATTCGGATGGACCGGTTGACTGCGATCATGTTGATCGTGATCACGACCGTTTCGGCGCTGGTTCACCTTTATTCCTTTGGCTACATGGCCCATGATGAGAACTTTAAAGAGGGCGAAGTCTACCGCCCGCGGTTCTTTGCTTACCTGTCGTTCTTTACCTTTTCGATGCTGATGCTCGTGACATCTGACAACCTTGTTCAGATGTTCTTTGGCTGGGAAGGCGTGGGCGTCGCATCTTACCTGTTGATCGGTTTCTACTACCGCAAACCCACTGCGAACGCTGCTGCGATCAAAGCGTTTGTCGTGAACCGTGTGGGTGACTTTGGTTTTGCGCTGGGTATCTTTGGCCTCTATTTCCTCGCAGATAGCATCAAGTTTGACGACGTATTCGCGGCCGTGCCTACCATTGCGGAAACACAGCTTACGTTCTTGTGGCGCGACTGGAATGCGGCCGAGCTGATCGCGATCCTGCTGTTTATCGGTGCGATGGGTAAATCGGCGCAGTTGATCCTGCACACTTGGTTGCCAGACGCGATGGAAGGCCCGACACCAGTGTCCGCGCTGATCCACGCTGCGACCATGGTGACCGCCGGTGTCTTCCTCGTTTGCCGGATGTCGCCGCTGATGGAATTTGCACCAATGGCGACGAACTTTATCGTCTTCCTCGGCGCAACGACCGCCTTCTTTGCGGCAACTGTTGGTCTGGTTCAAAACGACATCAAACGCGTAATCGCCTATTCGACCTGTTCGCAGCTGGGCTATATGTTCGTTGCAGCCGGCGTTGGTGTCTATTCAGTCGCAATGTTCCACCTGTTCACTCACGCCTTCTTTAAGGCGATGTTGTTCCTCGGGGCAGGGTCCGTGATCCACGGTATGCACCACGAACAGGACATGCGTAACTATGGCGGTCTGCGTAAGAAATTGCCCTATACATTCTGGGCAATGATGATCGGTACACTCGCCATCACAGGTGTTGGTATTCCTCTTACGCACATCGGTTTCGCTGGCTTCTTGTCCAAAGACGCGGTGATCGAAAGCGCCTTTGCAGGTGGCACATCCTACGCATTCTGGCTGCTTGTGATTGCTGCGTTCATGACGTCGTTCTACAGCTGGCGCCTGATGTTCCTGACATTCTTTGGTACACCTCGTGGTGATAAACATACGCATGAGCATGCCCATGAGGGCCCGATGACCATGCTGGTTCCGCTGGGTGTTCTGTCACTGGGCGCGATCTTTGCTGGTATGATCTGGTACGATGATTTCTTTGGCAAAGAGAACGACGTCGCGGCGTTCTTTGGCACCCACCAAATCGAAGAACATGCAGCGGCTGCAGGCGCAGGCTTTAGTCTGATTGCGCCGGCCTATGCGGCGACCGAAGAGAACGATGATCACGGCAAGGATGAAAAACTAGCCAAGCAAGTGATTGGTGATGGCGCGATCTATATGGGTCCGGAAAACCACGTCCTGCATGATGCACACTATGTTCCCAAGTGGGTCAAAGTGAGCCCGTTCATCGCGATGATCTCGGGTCTCGCACTAGCGTTTTGGTTCTACATTGTGAACCCGTCATTGCCCGGTCGTTTGGCCGCAAACCAGCGCCCGCTCTATTTGTTCTTCCTGAACAAATGGTACTTTGATGAGATCTACGACTTTGTCTTTGTGAAACCTGCGATGGCGCTGGGTCGCCTTCTGTGGAAGCGCGGAGACGGCAACATTATCGACGGCAGTATCAATGGTGTGGCTTTGGGCATTGTGCCCTTCTTGACCCGCCTCGTTGGTCGCGGTCAGTCTGGCTATCTGTTCCATTACGCGTTCGCGATGGTGCTCGGGATCGCAATTCTCTTGACTTGGATGATGCTCGGTGGAGGAGCAGGCTAATGGATAACCTTCTTTCCATCGTGACCTTTATCCCGCTGTTGGCGGCGGGCATTCTGGCACTGTTCCTGCGCGGCGACGACGAAGCGGCACAACGCAATGCAAAATGGGTGGCCTTGGCTGCTACGGCGACAACCTTCCTCGTTAGCCTCGCGATTCTGGGGCAGTTTGACCCATCCGACACTGGATTTCAGATGGTCGAACAGCGCGATTGGCTGCTCGGCATGCAATACAAGATGGGCGTCGACGGGATTTCGGTTCTGTTCGTGATGCTCACAACATTCCTGATGCCACTGGTCATCGCGTCCTGCTGGGATGTGAAACATCGGGTCAAGGAATACATGATTGCGTTCCTGATCCTCGAGACACTGATGCTGGGCGTGTTCTGCGCGCTTGATCTGGTACTGTTCTACTTGTTCTTTGAGGCCGGTCTGATCCCAATGTTCCTGATCATTGGCATCTGGGGCGGTGCGAACCGCATCTACGCGTCGTTCAAATTCTTCCTTTATACCTTCCTTGGTTCGGTTCTGATGCTGGTTGCGATGGTCTCGATGTTTGCAGATGCAGGCACCACCGATATTGTGACGCTGTTGAACCACAACTTTGGATCTGAGACCTTTAACGTGCTTGGGGTCCAAGTCATCGGCGGTATGCAGACCATGATGTGGATCGCGTTCTTTGCGTCATTCGCAGTCAAGATGCCGATGTGGCCAGTTCACACTTGGCTACCTGACGCGCACGTTCAGGCGCCGACGGCCGGTTCGGTTGTTCTGGCGGCGATCTTGCTCAAAATGGGTGGTTACGGTTTCTTGCGCTTCTCGCTTCCGATGTTCCCAGTCGCTTCTGATTTGCTCGCACCACTGGTGCTGTGGATGTCAGCGATTGCGATTGCCTACACATCGCTGGTGGCACTGGTGCAGCAGGACATGAAAAAGCTTATCGCCTATTCATCGGTCGCCCACATGGGATACGTCACGATGGGTATCTTTGCTGCGAACCAGCAGGGTATCGATGGTGCGATTTTCCAGATGATCAGTCACGGCTTTATCTCGGGCGCGTTGTTCCTGTGTGTGGGCGTGATCTACGACCGGATGCACACTCGCGAGATTGACGCCTATGGCGGTCTCGTGAACCGGATGCCTGCTTACGCGCTGATCTTTATGTTCTTTACGATGGCCAACGTCGGCCTACCGGGCACGTCTGGCTTTGTTGGGGAATTCCTAACGCTGATGGGTGTGTTCCAGGTCAACACATGGGTGGCTGTGATTGCGACTTCTGGCGTTATCTTGTCGGCCTCCTACGGTCTGTGGCTGTACCGCCGCGTCGTGATGGGCGACCTGATCAAGGAAAGCCTCAAGTCGATCACGGACATGACACGCCGCGAACGCGCGATCTTTGCGCCGCTGGTTGTCATGACGTTGCTCTTGGGCGTTTACCCCGCCTTGGTCACCGACATCATCGGCCCATCGGTCGAAGCACTGGTCGGCTCATATGAAACAGCAGTGGCGGATTTCGCAGCCTCCACTCAATTCGCAGAAAACTAAGGACGGGCCTCATGATCTCGGCTGATATCCAAATCCTTCTTCCCGAAATGCTGCTGGCGATCTTCGCCATGCTGGCACTGATCGGGGCCGTCTATACTGGCAAAGACAGCACCGCACCGCTGATGACATGGATCACCAGCGCGGTGTTTGTTGTGCTCGCGTTTTGGATCGGAACCTCGGGCGAGGGCGCAAATGCTGCCTTTGGTGGCATGTTCATCGACGACGGGTTCTCGCGGTTTGCCAAAATCATGATCCTGCTCAGCGCGGCTGCGGTCCTGCTGATGTCCCAAGGTTACATGGAGAAAAAGGGCCTGTTGCGCTTTGAGTATCCGCTGTTGGTCGCTCTTTCTGTTGTCGGCATGATGGTCATGGTGTCTGCAGGTGGCCTGATGACGCTCTACATGGGCCTCGAGCTGCAATCGCTCGCTCTGTATGTCGTGGCCTCGCTGCGCCGCGATAACCTCAAGTCAACCGAGGCTGGCCTCAAGTACTTTGTTCTGGGCGCTCTTTCGTCTGGTCTGTTGCTCTATGGTGCGTCGCTGATCTACGGCTTTTCGGGCACAACCCTGTTTGCTGGCATCACCCAGGCTGCCCAAGGCGAGATCTCGTTGGGTCTGCTCTTTGGCTTGGTCTTCTTGATCTCTGGCTTTGCCTTCAAAGTTTCGGCAGCACCGTTCCACATGTGGACACCAGACGTCTACGAGGGTTCGCCGACACCGGTCACCGCGTTCTTTGCAACTGCACCCAAAGTGGCTGCGATGGGTCTATTTGCCCGTGTCGTACATGATGCATTTGGCGGCATTGTTGGTGACTGGCAGCAGATCGTTGCTGCGTTGTCAGTGATCTCGATGTTCCTTGGTGCGATCGCGGCGATTGGCCAGCGCAACATCAAACGTCTGATGGCCTATTCGTCGATCGCACATATGGGCTTTGCTCTGATGGGTCTCGCTGCTGGCACCGCCTTTGGTGTTCAGGCGATGCTGATCTATCTTGCGATTTACGTCACAATGAACATCGGCACCTTTGCGTTCATCCTTTCGATGGAAAAGAACGGCATGCCTGCTACGGATATCAACGACTTGCGCATGTATTCCAAGCGCGAGCCGCTCAGGGCCGTCGCAATGTTGATGCTGTTGTTCTCGCTGGCAGGTGTTCCTCCATTCCTCGGCTTCTTTGGCAAACTCTACGTCCTGCGCGCTGCGTATGACGGCGGTCTTGCTTGGTTGGCTGTGGCGGGTGTGGTCGCGTCGGTGATCGGCGCATTCTATTACCTGCGGATCGTGTTCTTTATGTACTTTGGCGAAGAGCCAGAGCAGGGCCTCGACCAAACACGCACACCCGTTCTGTGGGGCTTCTTGATGGCATCGGCTGCGATCATGGTGGTTGGCATCGTCAATCTCTTTGGTCTCGAGCCATTGTCCGAGGCTGCGGCGTCGGCACTTGTCAACTGATCTGACCCCATTGTGGGATGTGCCGGAGACGGCGCAATTTTGGCCAGCAGGTTATGACAGGGTCATTCTAGACCACACAGACAGCACAATGGCCGAGGCGCGGCGCATCAGCTCCAGCGCCTCGGGTCACACATGGATCCTAGCTCGCGAACAAACGGCTGCGCATGGGCGACGCGGGCGCGCATGGACCAATCCTGCGGGCAACTTTTCAGCGACGTTGTTGCTACGTGTCGACGACACCCCAGCCAATGCAGCCCTCAGGTCCTTTGTGATGGCGGTGGCGCTTCGACAAACACTTGCCATGACGGTGCCGCCCGAACAGCTCAGTCTAAAGTGGCCCAATGATGCGATGATCGCAGGCGGCAAGGTTGCGGGCATTCTGTTGGAAAGCGTGGGGCGGGCTGGTCGCGTTGACTGGCTGTCGATCGGAATTGGTGTGAACCTGACCCAAGCACCCGACGTGGCCGAGGTAGAGACCGGTGCGTTTCGCCCCGTTGCTGTTTCACAATACGGCACAGCGCCTAGTCCGCAGGATTTCTTGTTTTGGCTCGTAAGCCACTTCGCGGATCGTGAACAGTCGTTTCGCTCGTTCGGATTTGACCCAATCCGCCGCTTGTGGCTCGCCCATGCCGCCCGTCTGGGCGAGGTGATCACGGCCAAGACCACACGTGACACATTAACCGGAACCTTCGAAACGGTGGACGCGGACGGCAATCTGGTCTTAAAGACACCATCCGGCGTGCAGGCAATCCCTGCCGCGGATGTCTATTTCTAAGGAGGGCGCGTCATGCTCTTGGCCATCGATTGTGGAAACACCAATACTGTCTTCT
Source organism: Thalassobium sp. R2A62 (assembly GCF_000161835.1). Lineage (GTDB taxonomy): Bacteria > Pseudomonadota > Alphaproteobacteria > Rhodobacterales > Rhodobacteraceae > Thalassobium. The sequence continues at coordinate 1,103,004 of NZ_GG697169.2, read as the reverse complement.
CGATCTGGGACGGCGAACAGTTCATTGCGACTTGGCGCACTTCGACCGAATGGCAGCGCACCGCCGATCAGTATTACGTCTGGTTATCGACGTTGATGGAGTTCCAAAAGATCGACGTGGAAATTGACGAAGTCATCGTGTCTTCAACGGTCCCACGTGTGGTGTTCAATCTGCGTGTCCTGTCTGATCGGTACTTCAATTGTCGTCCTCTTGTGGTTGGTAAATCCGACTGCCTGTTGCCTGTGGACGTTCGCGTTGACGCCGGCACCGCCGTTGGCCCTGACCGTCTGGTCAACACCGTCGCCGGCTTTGATTTATACGGCGGTAGCCTGATTGTTGTGGACTTTGGAACTGCGACGACCTTTGACGTGGTCGCCGAGGATGGTGCCTATGTGGGTGGGGTCATTTCACCTGGTGTGAACTTGTCTCTCGAGGCGCTGCACAACGCCGCGGCTGCATTGCCACATGTCGACATCAGCAAACCGCAATTGGTTGTCGGCACCAATACGGTCGCCTGCATGCAATCCGGCGTGTTCTGGGGATATATCGGTCTGGTTCGCGAGATTTGCGATCGGATCAAGGTAGAACGAGGCGTCGATATGAAAGTGATCTCAACTGGTGGTCTTGCCCCATTGTTTCAACAATCACACGCGCTATTTGATGAATTCGAAGACGATCTGACCATGCACGGTCTGACTGTCATCCATGCGTATAACAAGGATAACACCTAAATCATGAGCAGCGAACGCTTGATCTATGTCCCCCTCGGAGGCGCGGGGGAAATTGGTATGAATTGCTATGTCTACGGCTACGGTAAACCTGATCAGGAACGTCTGATCGTGGTCGATCTGGGTGTGACCTTTCCAGATATGGACAGCACCCCTGGTGTGGATTTGATCCTGCCCGATGTCAGCTGGCTAGAGGCCCGCAAAGATCGGATCGAGGCGGTGTTCATCACTCACGCCCACGAGGATCACGTCGGCGCCGTTGGGCATTTCTATCAACGTCTGGGCGCCCCGATCTATGCACGTCCGTTCACTGCCGCCATCGCACGTCGCAAACTGGATGAACACGCAGCCCCCGAAAGTGCGCTGCGCATTGTCGGCAGCTATCCAGATCAGGTCGACGCTGGCCCCTTCAAAGTGTACTTTGTCCCTATTTCGCATTCGATCCCCGAAAGCGCGGGCCTCGCCATCGACAGCCCCGAAGGGCGCATCCTGCACACGGGTGACTTCAAGATCGACGAGACGCCGGTATTGGGCGAAGCGTTCGACCGTAACCTGTGGGCCGATGTTGCCAAAGGTGGCGTTCGCGCATTGGTGTGTGACAGCACGAATGTGTTTTCTGCCGATCCCGGTCGATCCGAGGCCACAGTGGGTCCCGAGATTGAAAAAATGATGCGCGACCAACCGGGTATGGTCGTCGCGACAACATTTGCATCCAACGTGGCGCGCCTGAAAACTCTGGCCGAGGCGGCGGATCGGGCAGGGCGCTCGGTTTGTTTGCTAGGACGCGCGATGCGCCGGATGGTCGAAGCTGCGACAGAAACCGGTCTTTTGACTGACTTTCCGCAGACCGTTTCGCCAGAAGAGGCGCAGAGTATCCCGCGTCAGAACCTCATGTTGCTGGTCACAGGTTCGCAGGGTGAACGCCGTGCTGCCAGTGCGCAGCTCAGCCGTGGTAAATATCTGGGTCTTATGTTGAAAGAGGGCGATACATTTCTATTTTCGTCCAAGATCATTCCAGGCAATGAACGCGGCGTGATCTCGATCATGAATGCCTTGTCCGAAATGGGCGTGGATGTGATCGACGATGACAGCCGCTATCACACGTCGGGCCATGCGAACCGCCCAGATCTAGAGGAAATGCACCGCATCACGCAGCCGCAAATCCTGATCCCAATGCATGGCGAACATCGCCATCTGCGTCGGCATGCCCAGATCGGATCTGACAACGGAATGGCATCTATCGTGGCTGTAAACGGCATGATGATCGACTTATCGGGCAATGCGCCCACGGTCGCGGAATATATCGAAACGGGCCGCACCTATTTGGACGGCACAGCCAAGGTTGGTCAGTTCGACGGTATCGTTCGTGACCGGATTCGCATGGCTTTGAACGGGCAGGTCGTTGTGACAGTCATCATGGACGAGCACGGCGATCCGCTGGGCGGCGCGTGGTGTGAACTGCGCGGGTTGACCGAAACCGGATCATCAAACGCGCCACTGGTCGAAGTTATCGAAGAAGACCTGAACCAGTTTTTGGGACGCGCAGACAACAAAACTTTGGCCAATGATGACAAGCTTGAAGAAGCGTTGCGTCGTGTTGTCCGCAACACGACAAATGGCGAGATCGGCAAGAAAGCCGAAGTCGTCGTCGTGATTTCTCGTTTAGCTTAAAGAGTTTAGCAGGGGGCACACTGGCCGCCCCCTTGCTGCTTAGCTTTCGCGACGCTCAGCGAAGCTCTTGGCGATGAATGTCGGGGCATCGTCGCCCATTCCCATCACCTTGTTACCGTGATCACGGTTGTTGTCGCGCTTGCCGCGGCCAACTCGGTTGCCCCGCTCTTGCTTGGGCTTTTCGGGGGCTTCAGCCGCTTGCTTTTCAACAGGCTCAGCTTGCTTTTGCTTGGGCGCGTCCTCTTTGGGTTCCTCGACAGGAGCCGCGTCTACGGCGTCGGCAACGATTTCTTCTTTGGGCGCGTCCTTCTTGCGGCTGCGTGTGCGGGTCCGCTTGGGCTTGTCTTCTTTGGGCGCTTCCGGAGCGGCGTCTTGGGTCGGTGCCGTAGTATCACGCGACCCTTCGCCGCGTGGGATCTCCATTTTTACGAGACGCTCGATATCACCGAGGTTCTTTTCGTCACGTGGAACGCAGATCATCATTGCTGTGCCCAGCTTGCCTGCACGGCCCGTACGACCGATGCGGTGGACATAGTCCTCGGCATGGCTAGGGACGTCATAGTTGAACACGTGGCTAACATTTGGAATGTCCAAACCGCGCGCAGCGACATCAGATGCCACAAGAAAGCGCAGGGTCCCGTCGCGGAATGCCGCAAGTGTTTCCATGCGCTTTGACTGGTCGAGATCGCCATGTATTGGCGACGCATCCAGCCCGTATTTCTTCATTGATTTTGCAACGATGTCGACGTCAACCTTGCGGTTGCAAAAGATGATCCCGTTGCGACATTTGTCGCCTTCGTTCTCGATCATAGTTCGCAAAAGTTGTCGCTTTTCAGAGGATTCGCGATCTTTGCGCGATCCTTTGAACATCACAACGCTTTGCGTGATTGTGTCAGATGTTGTGGCCGCACGGGCCACTTCGACCTTGGCCGGATTGCTCAGGAACGTGTTGGTGATCCGCTCAATTTCGGGCGCCATTGTTGCCGAGAAAAACAGTGTCTGACGTGTAAACGGCGTCAGGCCGAAAATACGTTCGATATCGGGGATAAAGCCCATGTCTAGCATACGGTCAGCTTCGTCGACGACCATGATCTGCACGCCGGTAAGCAGCAGTTTGCCGCGCTCGAAGTGATCCAGCAGGCGGCCAGGTGTCGCGATCAGTACGTCCACGCCGCGATCGATCAATTGGTCCTGTTCTTTGAACGAGACGCCACCGATCAACAGTGCTTTGGTCAGTTTCGTGTTCTTTGCATAGACATCAAAGTTCTCAGCGACCTGAGCGGCCAGCTCGCGTGTCGGCGCCAGAACAAGGCTGCGCGGCATCCGAGCACGAGCGCGGCCACGCTTGAGCATGGAGATCATTGGCAGGGTAAAGCTTGCAGTTTTGCCCGTACCTGTTTGCGCAATGCCCAGTACATCGCGGCCTTCCAATGCTGGCGGGATAGCGCCCGCTTGGATCGGCGTCGGCTCAGTATATCCTGCGTCTTCAACAGCAGAGAGAACCTTGCGGTCCAAATTCAGATCGGAAAATTTAGTCATGTTGCCCTTTCAGTTTTGCGGCATGTTTGACCGCAAGATTGAAAGCGGTCCGTCCGGCCGTATTGCCAGATCGTTCGACTACACACCGCATATGTGGGATAGGGCAAAAGGTCAAGGAAACGGATAGGTGCCGGACATATACACAGTAGTCTCAAAATGAGGACGTGCTGGATTGATCGAGCGGCATTCTATTGCTGCACGATCTTGGCAATCAATTCGCACTACATCCTGACCTTGACGTGATCAGTTAAGATTGGGACGTAGTCCGTTGAATTAATATGATTAAACCATCATCTCTTTGGTCGCTGTGAGGGACACATCGGGGTAGTCACGCGCGACGCGATCGATGTCCCATTGCAACCGGGTGAGGTAGACAATGTCATCATCATTGTCGGTTGCGATGTGTTGTTTGTTTGCATTCACAAACTTATCCACATGGGTTTTGTCACCGGAAACCCAGCGCGCGCTGGTAAACTGTGATTGTTCAAAGCGAACGGGTAGCCCGTATTCTAATTCGATCCGGCTTGCTAAGACCTCGAACTGCAAGGCGCCTACAACGCCGACAATGAAACCGGAACCGAACGTGGGTTTAAAGACTTTTGCAGCGCCTTCTTCGGCAAATTGCATCAATGCCTTTTCTAGGTGCTTGGCCTTCATCGGGTCGCCGGCCCTGCAATTTTGCAAAAGCTCGGGGGCAAAAGAGGGGATGCCCGCAACGCGCAGTTTCTCGCCTTCGGTCAGTGTATCGCCGATCCGGAGCTGCCCGTGGTTTGGGATGCCGATGATGTCGCCGGCCCATGCTTCTTCTGCGAGTTCGCGATCAGAGGCGAGGAACAGCACAGGGTTGCTGATCGCCATTGGCTTGCCCTCACGGACGTGCGTGAGCTTCATGCCGCGTTTGAAGTGACCAGAGGCCAACCGGACAAAGGCAACACGGTCGCGGTGCTTGGGGTCCATATTGGCCTGAACCTTGAACACGAATCCGGAAACCTTGGTTTCATCGGGTGAAATCTGGCGCGGGCTTGCGGCTTGGATCTGCGGCTCTGGGCCGTATTTGCCAATCCCGTCCATCAGTTCCTGAACGCCAAAAGAGTTGATGGCAGAACCGAACCAAATCGGTGTCATTGTGCCGTCCAACAGCGCCTGCGGATCCAGTGGGGGCAGCAGTGCCTTGGCCATTTCGATCTCTTCTAGGAACGTCTCTAAGAGATGCGCAGGCACGTGTTCGGCCAACTTGGGATCATCTAAGCCTTTGATTTCTATGGATTCTGCGACCTTGTTGCGGTCAGCGCGATCCATCAGTTCGAGACGATCACGCAGAATGTCGTAGCAACCCATAAAATCGGCACCGACACCAATGGGCCAGCTCGCTGGGGTGACGTCTATGGCGAGGTTCTCTTGGATCTCGTCAATGATTTCAAAAGTGTCCCGGCTTTCGCGGTCCATCTTGTTACAAAACGTCAGGATTGGAAGGTCACGCAAACGGCAAACTTCGAACAGTTTTTGCGTTTGGCTTTCCACGCCCTTGGCACCGTCGATCACCATGACCGCTGCGTCGACAGCGGTAAGTGTCCGGTAGGTGTCTTCCGAGAAATCCGAGTGACCTGGTGTGTCAACGAGGTTGAACCAGAAGTTTTTGAATTCAAAGGACATTGCAGATGCAGAGACCGAAATACCGCGGTCCTTTTCCATCTGCATAAAGTCAGACCGTGTGCGTCGGGCTTCGCCCTTGGCGCGGACCTGTCCAGCCATCTGAATAGCGCCACCATAGAGCAGAAATTTTTCTGTCAGCGTCGTTTTACCGGCGTCGGGATGCGAGATGATCGCAAAGGTCCGGCGGCGGGCAATTTCAGGGGGCAGGGCTGGTCTGTTTGTCATGTTTTTGCGTATAGGTGGGCGGGCATCAAAGGGCAACGCGGGTCCGAAATTTTATGTAATTTGCGTATTTTTGGCCTCGAATTACGTAATTTGCGTAATTTCGATTTAGGTCCATGCAATGCAGAGGACAAAGATCTAGCTGCGGCTTGCCTTGCGAAGAATCTTGGCTGCGTTTTCGCCGCCCAGCAGCTCTCTTGTGACTTCAAATTCATTGTGCTGACGTGGCGCATGGTCGGTTGCTACATCACTGGGCAAGGCATTGCGCGTGCGGGTGTCAATCAACAGAGATTCTGCTGCGATCCCTTCGGCGTAAATGATCTGGTGATCGTCAAAGAGTAGCTGGAAGTATTCAACAAAGCCGCCGTCCTGCTGGAACACGGTCGTGCCGTTGACCAGATGGCTGACCTTGACCAACAGCTCGGCGCGACCCGCGCCAACGGTGTCCTGCCGCTGGTAGATGAATATGCGGTGGTCGGGGCTGAGAACCAGATCGTTTTCGTTGTGCAAAACACCCTTGCGAATGACGATAGGCGCAAATGCACCAACGGCTCGCACAGTCGAAGACCCGACCCAACGCACTTCTTTTGGACCATCGTCGCGGGTCAGGACTTTGTCGCCGATCTTGAGGTTTTCGATCGGGACCTGTGCGCCAGAGGCCATTGCGATGTGGGTGCCACGGGTGAACGAAACACAGGCGACTTCTGCAAAACGCGATGCGGCAGTGTCACGGTCAATACCAACGAGACGGTAATCGATCTTTTGGGCGAGGGGGGCAAACGGCAACAGGTAGATATCTGCGACCGCATCGTCTTCGACCTCGACCATCACCAGTGCTTCGAATGTGGTGCCGTCGGGGGACATCAGGGTCACCGCGCTATCAAGGTGCACCAAATTTCCGGCGTGCCCTGTCGGGGTCTGCGAATCTAAGGTGAGACCGTTCGCCGTTTGAGACACCGCGATGCGGACCCGTTCTGAACCAACTTTGATCTGATAGACGTCGTCCATGACCAGTTCATCGGCAAAGGTCATTGCATCGCCCTGCGCGACACCGTCGACGACAGTAAAATCATCCGCGCGCAATACGGAGAGCAACTGAGTGGGCTGGTCGTCGGGAAGAGTCATGGGTGTCGCGCCGTTCAAAATGATTTCCAGCGGTTTAGCGGATTTATGGCGAGTTGCCTATCCCTCAGAAAGGGGGAAATTTTGACTGGTGGTTCTCTTTTTAGGTGCGTTGCTGTCGTGCGGGGGCACTGATATGTCTGAGCAAACACATCTAGGGAGTTGAGCAATGGATTTGGGCATCAAAGGCAAAAGGGCGGTGGTCTGTGCATCGTCGCGCGGATTGGGTCGCGGCTGTGCCGAGGCATTGGCGCAGGCCGGTGTAAATCTGGTGATGAACGGGCGGACTGAAGCGTCGCTCAACGACGCAGCCGAGGCTGTGCGAGCCCACGGCGTTGAGGTGATCGCAGTCGCAGGCGATATCACGCAGGAAGACGTGCAACAGGCTGTTTTGGCAGCCGCGCCTCAGGTCGATATCTTGGTCAACAATGCGGGTGGACCACCCCCCGGTATGTGGTCGGATTGGGATCGCGAGGATTTCATCGGTGCGCTTGATGCGAATATGTTGACGCCCATCGCACTGATGAAGGCCGTTTTGCCGGGCATGTCTGATCGTGGGTGGGGCCGCGTGGTCAATATCACGTCGCAATCAGTCAAATCGCCGATCGCAGTTCTGGGGCTCTCGAATGCGGCGCGTGCGGGTCTTACAGGCTACGTGGCTGGGACATCGCGCCAAGTCGCGCCAAACGGTGTGACGATCAACAACCTGTTGCCCGGCATTCACGCAACCGATCGTGCGATTGCTCTGGATACTGGCGTCACACAGGCCCAAGGCATTTCCATGGACGAAGCGCGGACACAGCGCGAGGCGACTATTCCGGCGCGCCGCTACGGCACAGCCGCGGAATTTGGGGCGACCTGCGCTTTTATGTGTTCGCAGCATGCGGGCTTTATGGTGGGGCAAAACATCTTGCTCGATGGCGGTGCTGTGAACGCAACGCTCTGATATGGATGAAAAATTCAGCCTCAAGGACGAACTCTTTAACGCGACAACACTTCGGGTTCTGGCGGATGATTTCGGCGGTGTTCTGGACGCAGATGCGTTTCACACCGATATCATGGAGGGGTTGTTGCCGCTCGAGTTGATGGCGCGGATCGAATGGATAGCCGAGGTGTTGGCGCGGCATCTGCCCGATGCGTTCGAAGACAAAGCGACGGCAATCTTTGATAGTTTGCCGCCGCCATTGAACCCAACGCGCAGCGATGATGACTTTGGTGCGTTCATCTATGCGCCGCTGGGACATTTGGTTGCGACCTACGGGGTCGAACATCATCGCGATCTGAGCTTTCGGTTGATCGAAGCGATCACACAGCGGTTTTCGATGGAGTGGGCGATGCGTCCTTTTCTAAACCGTTGGCCGGACGAGGCGGTTGCGCAGATGGAGATTTGGGCGGATCACGAGAATTATCACGTGCGTCGACTGGCCAGTGAAGGGACACGGCCCAAGTTGCCATGGGGCAAGGGTATCAAAATTGACCCGATTCTGATGGTGCCAATACTGGACAAATTGCACGATGATCGCACTCGCTATGTTACGCGTTCGGTATCTAATCATCTGAATGATATTGGTAAATTTTCGCCTGACGTGGTGATTGACCGGCTAGCAACGTGGCGTAAGGCGGGGGCGCAGGACGAAAAAGAGCTGCGGTGGATGGACCGGCACGCGCTGCGTACTTTGATCAAGAATGGTCATGCCGGTGCGATGGCGCACCTGGGCTACCGACCTGATCCTGACGTCCGTTTGGTGTCGCTGACGGTCACGCCAGACGTCATTGCAATTGGTAATGTAGTGGCCGTCGAGATCGAGATTGAGGCAGGCTGCCAAGAGCCGGTGATCATCGACTACGCTATTCATTTCTTGAAATCGAACGGCACGACAGCCCCCAAAGTGTTCAAGGTCAAAGACCTGACGCTAGAGCCGAACAAACCCGTCACACTAAAGAAGAACCACAGGTTTAAATGCGATGCGACAACATTTCGGTTGTATCCGGGTGCGCAGTTTTTGACAGTCACGGCCAATGGCAAGTCCTTGGGGCGCGTGGATTTTACGCTTGTCTGACACTTGGCAGCGCGCCGTTCCCTTGATATTGGCCGAATAAACCCGATGTTTCTTGTCGGGAATGGGAATGAATGACGTGCCGGACAGTCCTAGGTTGGAAATCAAGAACCTGATGCGCAGCTTTGACGGGCGGCGTGTGGTCGATGACGTGTCGCTGCGCGTTATGCCGGGACAGGTTACCTGTCTGCTGGGGCCATCGGGCTGTGGCAAGTCAACGACGCTGCGGATGATTGCGGGCGTCGAGATGCAGGACAGTGGTGAAATCTACGTTGATGGGGCACTGGTTTGCGACACGATTTCACGGGTCCCGCCCGAGGGGCGCAACATCGGTTTGATGTTTCAAGATTTTGCTTTGTTCCCGCATCTGAGTGTGGCCGAGAACGTCGCCTTTGGTTTGATAGGCCCCAAGCCCGAGCGCCGTGCGCGGGTCGAGGCATTGCTAAAGCGGGTCGATATGATGCGTCACATCGATGACTACCCGCATCAGTTGTCAGGTGGCGAGCAACAGCGGGTCGCGCTTGCGCGGGCCTTGGCGCCGCGTCCAAAGATCATGTTGATGGACGAGCCGTTTTCGGGACTGGATGACCGCCTGCGCGATGACATTCGTGACGAGACGCTGGAAGTGCTGCGCGAAGAGGGGGCCGCCGTTTTGCTGGTCACGCATGAACCCGGTGAGGCGATGCGCATGGCGGACGAGATCGCGTTGATGCGCGACGGTCGGATAATCCAATCGGGTGCACCTTATAACATCTACAATGCGCCAGTAGATCGCGAGGCGGCGGCGTTCTTTAGCGATATCAACGTCATATGTGGCGAGGTTCACGGTGCGTTGACGGAAACGGCCTTTGGTCAGTTCCTCGCGCCAGGTCTGGCTGAAGGCGCCGAGGTCAACATTGTGATCCGCCCGCAGCATCTAAAGATCGATTTTGACCGATCCGGCAAGGGCCCCAATCCGACACCGCGCGAAGGCACGCCTGCGCGGGGTGTGGTCACGCGTGCGCGGTTTATGGGCAACCAAAGCTTAGTCGAGTTCCGGATGGATTTTGACGGCTCTATACTACACGCCGAAGTCCCGTCGGTGTTTTTGCCCAAGGTCGGCACACCGCTATGGTTGATGATCCGCCGCGACAAATGCTTTGTATTTCCACGGACCTAAGTTCTGTTGAGCTAGGCCGGACCTGAGTAATCCGCCAGCGTCTTGCCGGGCTCTTCGGTAAAGAGCTGTGGCAACACCTGCAATGTTTCGATGCGATCAACACGAAGTTCGGCGAAATCGCCAGTTGTTTCGCACCAGACCGTCGCGGTCCAAAGGCGCCCCCAATAGTCCATTTGCAACGGTCGGATCGTCCGCTCAGTGACCGTGTTGTCGAGATCGCGGTAGGTGATCCGCAATTTTTGTCGGCTGCGCGTGGCACTGCGGATTGATGGCATATGCTGAAAACCCTTGGCCGCGTCGGCAAAGGGATAGACGGCAAAGCCCCATCCCGTTGGTCCGGCGCTGCGATCCTCTGGCAGCACAGCGTCAATTTTTGATGACAGGGATGCGGCGGCAGCTTTCAGCTCTTCATCCGCGACTTCACCCACGACCGCCATGCCGAGGTGCAGTGCCTCGAGTTCGGTCATTCTCAGGTTCAACGGGGGCAGGGTAATCGCAGCGGTCGCGCGGTATCCGCGTCCGCGGGTGCCCTCGATCGGGACGCCCGAGGCCATCAATGTATCCATGTCGCGGTAGACCGTGCGCAGCGAGACATCTAACCGACCGGCTATTTCTTGTGCGCGATAGAGCCGTCCATCACGCAATAGTTGGATCATATCAAAGAGGCGATCAGATCGTTTCATAGGGCTCTCGCTGCATTGCTACTGCCATTATTATGTCAACTGACAGGTTTTTGTCAAAGAAAGCGCAAAGCCTTGTGCCAAAAGGGTGTTTTGCCCTTTTCGCCATGCGATTCTGTGCATAGCAAAGGGATCGTTGGTTTTTTGGATGCACGTGCGGCATCCCCCTAAAGGAGAGAGTTCATGCTCAACAACATTGGTATCCCCGGCATCCTGTTGATCGCCGTTGTGGTTTTGGTCCTGTTTGGTCGCGGGAAAGTATCGTCGCTGATGGGCGAAGTGGGCAAAGGCATCACTGCGTTCAAAAAGGGCGTTAACGACGGCCAAAACGAAGTCGATGAGGCTCTTGAAGAAGCCCGCGATGTGACGCCTGAGGACGAAAAAGACAAAGCCTAAGTGGTGATGTCCAAGGAGGGCGTTGCCCATGTTTGATCTCGGTTGGACCGAGCTGATGGTGATTGGGATCGTGGCGTTGATCGTCGTGGGCCCCAAAGATTTGCCCAAGATGTTCCGCCAATTCGGTCGGTTCACGGGCAAGGCCAAGGCGATGGCGCGTGACTTTTCCAAGGCGATGAATGACGCGGCGGATGATAGTGGCGTCAATGACATCTCGAGTTCGATCAAGGCGGCGGCAAACCCTGCAAGCTTTGGCGCGGATAAAATTCGCGAGGCGGTAAACATTCCGAACCCTCTGAAACCAGGTGGCGAGACGGAAAAGCTGTCGAAAGAGCGTAAAGAAGCGGCGGACAAGATCCGTGCGGCAACTGCCAAAGCTGCTGAGGCCCGCAAGGCCAAAGAAGCAGCAGATGCGGCAGGCGAGACGGTCGCGAAAGCGCCGGCAAAGAAGGCTGCGTCCAAGAAGGCACCTGCTAAAGCTGCAACGGCTAAAGCTGCGCCAGCTAAGGCAGCGCCAGCCAAGGAGGCCCCCGCCAAAAAGCCTGCGGCGAAGAAGGTGGTCCCGAAAAAGGCCCCGAAAGGTGACGCATCATGAGCGCAGAGGACACCACCGTTGACGACAGCGCAGCCCCGTTGATCGAGCACCTGACCGAACTGCGGTCACGGCTGATCAAATGTGTGGTCGCGTTTCTGATCGGCATGATCATCTGTTTCACTGTGTGGAACCCGATCTTTAATTTCCTGACGCAACCTTTGTGTTCTGCGATCGCGGAGACGGGCAAATCGGACTGCGGATTGATCCTGATCAAGCTGCAAGAAGGTTTCTTTGTCGCGATCTCGATCTCGTTGATGGGCGCACTGATCTTGTCGTTCCCATTCCTCAGCTATCAGATGTGGCGCTTTGTGGCGCCGGGGCTCTACAAAAATGAAAAGGGCGCGTTTCTGCCATTTCTTGTGGCGTCGCCGTTCATGTTTTTCCTTGGGTCGACCTTTGCGTTCTATGTTGTAACCCCATTGGCATTTGACTTTTTTCTTGGGTTCCAGCAGCCCGGAAGCGTGTCGCTCGATGAGGTCGATAACCAAACGGCTGGCATTGCGTTCCAAGGTTCGGCACAGGAATACCTGAGCCTGACAATCAAGTTCATCGTGGCCTTTGGTCTGTGTTTTCAATTGCCTGTTTTGCTGACGCTGATGGGCAAGGCCGGTTTGGTCAGCGCCGAGGGTCTGCGCAACGTTCGCAAATACGCGGTTGTCGGTATTTTGGTGCTTGCTGCATTGGTGACGCCACCGGATGTCATCACCCAAGTCATTCTTTTTGTTGTGGTTTATGGCCTCTATGAGGTGTCGATCCAGTTGGTAAAGCGGGTTGAGCGAAAACGTGAAGAGAAGCTGTGGGCCGAAGGTCTGTGGGACGAGGATGATCAAGGCGATCTCGACGACGACGAGACGGCAGGTTGAGCGAGGACCTCACACGCATTGCCGAGGCGCTAGAGCGGATAGCTCCGGCGCCTTTGGCAGCTCCTGACTTTGAGGGTGCGAAGGCCTTTGTCTGGCATGTTGAGCCTGACCGCCTAGAGTCTGTCGCACATGTAAACCGGATCGATCTGGACCTGTTGGTTGGCATCGATCGATCACGCGACACGCTGCTGGAAAACACGATGCGCTTTGCCAAAGGCTTGCCTGCGAACAACGCGCTGTTGTGGGGCGCACGGGGGATGGGCAAGTCTAGCCTCGTCAAGGCCGTCCATGGGCGGATCACCAGCGACGGTCTGCCGCTCAAACTGATCGAAGTGCAGCGCGAAGATTTGCCGTCGATTGGCCGCTGTCTGGCGATGCTGCGCGGGGTCGATGCGCGGTTTGTGATTTACTGCGATGATCTCAGCTTTAGCCATGATGACGAGCACTATAAATCGCTCAAGGCGGTGCTGGATGGTGGGATCGAAGGACGACCCGACAATGTCATCCTATATGCCACGTCAAACCGCCGACATTTGATGCCGCGCGATATGATTGAAAACGAACGCGGCTCGGCCATCAATCCGGCAGAAGCCGTCGAAGAAAAGGTGTCGCTCAGCGATCGCTTTGGTCTGTGGTTGGGGTTCCATGCCTGCGACCAAGACGCCTATCTTGCGATGATCCGCGGGTATTGCGCGGCCCACGGTATCGAGATTGACGAAGATACGTTGTGGGCGGAAGCCATCGAATGGCAAGCGACACGCGGCAGCCGTTCGGGGCGCGTGGCATGGCAATATTTCACTGATTTGGCAGGACGGCGCGGCGTCACATTGTGACACCAACGCCTTGAATTTAAATGCTTAGTTCAGGAACGGTTGGGGGTCGACGCTTTCCAACCCGCGTCGCACCTCAAAGTGGACAAAGCTAGGATCACCGGCACGCACCTTACCGATTGTTTGGCCGCGAGAGACGCTGCTGCCACGCGCGACGGTCAGATCCTCGACATTGGTGTAGACGGTCAACAGATCGCCCGTATGTTTGATCACAACGATGGTGACGCCATTGGTGTCTTTGGTCACGGCGGCGACGGTGCCCGCGTCTGCGGCACGCACGTTGCTGCCCGTACTCGCGCCGATGTCGATGCCTTCGTTCCGGCCCTTAGAATAGGCGCGAATGATGTTGCCAGATGCTGGCTGGATCATTTGGGCCTGACGGGTCGGCGCCGTCTGCGTCTCGCCCAGATTTGGGGAGGGGGTCTCAGGTTCCGGTGTGGCCGTCGGTGCCGTGATCTCGGGGGCTTCATCGGGTAGTGCGGTCGCCGCACTCGGAGGTGTCGGGGTTGATGTGCCAACACCGGGCGCGGTGGGATCAGTTGCCCTAGCGATCGGCGTTTCAGCGGCCACAGGGATCAACAGAAACTGGCCTTCGCGAACATTCAAGTCAGCGCCAAGGCTGTTCCATTCCGCGAGATTGCGCACTGGTACGTTATAGAGGCGCGCAACCGAATATGCAGTTTCGCCCCGTTCAACCTGGTGACGGATCGGTTCGCGACCCGTTTGCGGCAGATTGGCCGCGTTGACGGTCTGTGTGTCCGCGCGGTCGATTGCGGACGAGGCAAGCTCGGTCACGTCGACCTGAGACGGTGGTTGGATGGGACCGGTCGTTGCGGCACCTGTTGCAGGTGAAGGTTCAGCCACACGGCTGGGCAGGGCGATGATTTCACCGCGCCGCAGGGTGACGTCAGGTGCAATGGCGTTGTAGCGGGCCAACCCGCCTGCATCGATCCCAAGCCGGTTGGCGACATCCGTAACCGTGTCACCACGCTGGGCGACAGCAACCTGATAGCCGGGGTATGAAATGACACCGCGATTGTCTGCGCGGGGGCGCGATGCGATGTTGCGCACGGCGTCAGAGGTGTCAAATCCATTGCCATAACTGCGCAGGTCAAAGTCGAACGGTTCATCACAGGCTGTCAGCGCTAAAAGCGCAGAGCCCGCGAGCCAGATTTTTGGGTTGGATAATGCCATCACTCGATCCTCATGGTCCTGACGCCCGTCTTGTGGGGCGTTTCGGGTAAAACGGCCTTGTTTTCAAGGCTCAGTCGTTAGGTGCTACTTAATCCGAGCCGAGGCCTTCGATCAAGGGGACAAAGCGTACCGGCCGTAGCTCTTCGTAGTCATATCCATCTGGGGTGCGGGTCACGCGGATCAAGGTTTGGACTGCGTTGGATTGCCCAACAGGGACCACCATGATGCCACCGACACGCAATTGTTGCATCAGTGGGCCGGGGGGGTCCTCGGCTGCAGCGGTGACAAGGATGCGGTCAAAAGGGGCCTGATCTGGCAGGCCAAAGCTGCCATCGGCGGTGAACACCGTGACATTGGTGAGATCCATTTTCTCAAATATCGCGCGCGCGGTGCGGACCAAGGTGCGGTGTCGATCGACGGTGTAGATCCGCCGCCCCAGTTGGCTGAGGATCGCAGCCTGATAGCCTGATCCAGTGCCGACTTCGAGCACGGTATCGCGGGGTTGGACATCCAGTGCTTGGGTCATCAAACCGACAACAGAGGGCTGTGAAATCGTCTGCCCGCAGGCGATAGGCAAAGGCATGTCTTCGTAGGTCCGATCGGCGAATATCCCTTTAACAAAAGGGCCTCGGTCGACTTGTTCCATTGCTGTCAGCACACGTGCGTCGGTCACACCCTTGGACCGAAGCGCGTATAGGAACTGCATTTTGAGCTCGGGGCAGTCCATCAGGTGTCGAACACTTCGGTCAGGGATGCGAGCGTATCGTGGGCTGTGAAATCGGCCCGCATGGGCGTTACAGAAATATAGCCATCAAGGTTGGCCGCTGCGTCCGAGCCAGGCAATGTGGGGGTATGTTGTGGCCCACCTTTGATCCACAAAAATTTGCGCCCAGATGGTGCAGTGTGCGGTTCGATACCAAAGAAGCTGTCACGCCGGAAACCTTGGGTAACAACGCGTGTCCCGCGCACGTCTGCGGCGGCAACTGGCGGCACGTTGACGTTATAAAACAGGCGGTAGTCGTCTGTGGCAGAGGCCTCGAACGACAGGATTTGGCGGCAGACATCAGCAAGGTGGGCGCGCGAGGCCTCGAACGGGTCTTTGAGCGAATTATTGCCTGCGCCGTAGTATTGCGACAAGGCAATCGCCGGAATGCCCTGCAAGGCGGCCTCGATGGCCGCGCCGAGGGTGCCAGAGTAGAGCGCGTTTTCGGCCGAGTTGTTGCCTTTGTTCACGCCTGACAGAACCAAATCGGGGGGCGTGTCTGCCAATACATCGTAAAGCCCAGCCAATACGCAATCGGCAGGTGATCCTTCGGCGGCATAGCGGCGTTCGGACATTTTGTTGATCATAAAGGGGTGGGTGTAGCTGACGCAGTGGCCGACGCCGGACTGCTCGAACGCGGGGGCCACGGTCCAGACCTCGCCGTCGGGGCCTGCCAGATCGGCCGCGATCTCGGTCAGGACCTCAAGGCCCGGCGCGTTGATGCCGTCGTCGTTGGTGATGAGAATGCGCATAGATCGCCCCTTTGCCTGCCTTTCTTTGTTAGGGCAGGCACGCAGGTTTGGCAAAGGGGTGGGCGGTGTTTTTGCGCTCTAGCCTAGGATTTCTGGCAAGAGGCGTGCGGCTTCGTCCGCCGGGCTGGCCAGACCTTCGCGTGGCTCACCTGGATAGAACCGTGCCCGCACAGCGGTTGGCATGGGTTTGGGCGTCAAAATCTTAACCGTTGGGCCGGACTTTGTATTCTCGGCCTGCCACGACTGTGCGAGCGAGATTTGCGCGGCTTTGGTCGAGCCATAGTGGCCAAAGAATTTTTGGCCCATGTGTGGATCGTCAAAGAACACGGCTGTTCCGTCGTCACCCAACAGAGGCGTTGTGTATTGGATCAGACGCGCGGTTGAGCGAATGTTCAGCTCGAGCGACTTGGTCAGGTCTTTGTCGTTCATATGCGCCACAGGCGTTAGCGGGGCCGCGTGGATCGCCGTGTGGATCCATAGATCCAAGCGGCCCCAGCGGTCATGAATACCGCGGCACAGCTGTTGCATCGCAGGCTCGACGTTGACGTCCATCGGGGCGAGGGTGGCTTGACCGCCGATCGCTTGGATTTGATCGTCGAGATCTTCGAGCGCGCCAGTGGTTTTGCCCACGGCAATGATGTGGTGCGTCGGGACAAGAGCCAGCGCCAGAGCTGCGCCAAGACCGCGCGACGCGCCGGTGATAAGAGCTGTTTTTGTCATGAGCGCGGTTTGCTGTGGATTGGTACAGAGGTCAAGGGCATCAGGTGAGCCAAAGCGCAGCAAGTGCGGCCACAGCTGGAACGGTTTGCACGTATAGGATACGGCGCGCCGTTGTGGCCGCGCCATACGCGCCAGCCACTGCAACGCAGATCAAAAAGAACGTGGCGATGTTCGCCTGCCAAGCGGCGTCAGCAATGATCAGCGCCCAGATCAGGCCCAACGCAAGAAACCCGTTATAGAGCCCTTGGTTCCCCGCGATTTTGACAGTGGGTTCAAAGAGATCACGTGGGAAATCGCTGAACACCTTTGGGCCGCGTGTGGTCCATGCAAACATCTCGAACCATGCGATGTAGAGATGCAGTACTGCGATCAGGACGATAAGGATCAGTGCGAGGGTGGACATGATATTTCCTAAGTGTTGGGGCTAAAGCGAAGCGACAGGCAGGACATACCGCCGTCGAGCTTTGCGGCCTCGGAGTTGCCGACGGGATGGACGTTGTAGCCCGCATCACGCAGGATTTGCGCCGTTTTGGGAAAGCCGTCTGGCATAATGACAAGATCATTGAACCGGATTGCGTTGGCGCAGGCCTCTTCCCCGTCTGCCGGATAGATCAGGTCGTAGCCGTCAAAGCAGCCAGAGCGCGCAAGCCGTTTGGTGGTCAGGATTGTGGTGGCATCCAAGAGCGAACAATCAGTTTTAAAGTGCAGCACATCAGGCGGTGTTTGAACCTCGCGGACGGTATAGCCCCACGGTTCGGTGATGCTGCGCAATTCGGCGACGCCAGCCGGATCGGTGCGCGCTGAGGTGCCAATCAGGATTTCGGTTTCTGTGGTCAGGATATCGCCACCCTCGATAAAGCCGGGGCCGGTGATCTCTGCAAGATTATCAGAGAGGGGTGCGAGGTGTTCGCGCATCAGGGCGGCTTCGCCGAGGCGAGAGGGCGCACCAGGGCGCATCAGGATCGCACCGCGCGGCAGGCACAGCGCTGCGTCCTCGATAAAACAGCTGTCAGGAAAGGCCTCGTCTGCGTCGAGTTCGATCACTGTCGCACCGGTAGATTTTAGCGCTGCGATATAGTCGGCGTGATGGGATTGGAATGTTGCGAGGTCGGGTATGCCAATATCCACCGCGCGCAGCCCGTCAATAATGCTGACTGAGGGTTTGCGCGTGATGGCATGGGTGAAACTGAAGGATTTTGTCATGGGGTGACTGTGATCCCGCAGGACACAGGCGTCAAGCCGTGCGCGGACAGCAAGAGCCCGCTCCGCCGCTTATTCAGCGGCGGTCTTCATTTCAAAACCCTTGTTGATCATATCCGAAGGCTCAACAGGATATTGGCCAGAGAAACATGCGTCACAATATTGAGGTTGTGCGTTGTCGCGGCCTTTGGCTTCGCCAGCCGCGCGGTAGAGACCGTCGAGCGAGACGAATTTGAGGCTGGTCACGCCGAGGTGGTCGCGCATTTCGTCCTCGGTCATGTTGGCCGCCAAGAGTTTGTCGCGTTCGGGCGTGTCGACACCGTAAAAGCAGGGCCATTCTGTGGGCGGCGACGCGATGCGGTAGTGCACCTCGGATGCGCCTGCATCCAGCAGCATGTCCTTGAGCTTCATCGAGGTTGTGCCACGCACAACGCTGTCGTCAACGAGGATGACCCGTTTGCCAGCGACCAAGGCGCGGTTGATGTTCAGTTTGAGACGCACACCCATGTTGCGGATCTGCTCGGTCGGCTCGATGAACGTCCGTCCGATGTACTGGTTCCGAGAAATGCCCATGGCATATTGGATGCCGCTTTCCTGACTATAGCCGATCGCCGCTGGCGTGCCGCCATCTGGAACTGGGCAGACGATATCGGCCTCGACGGGCGCCTCGCGGGCAAGCTCGACGCCAATTTGGCGGCGGGTTTCATAGACCGAGCGGCCACCAAGGATGCTGTCTGGGCGGCTGAAATAGACGTGCTCGAAGATGCAGAAACGTGATGGACGTGGCCGGAACGGGAAGCTGCTTTGCACGCCCCGTTCGGTGATAACGACCATCTCGCCGGGTTTGATTTCGCGAACAAAGTCCGCGCCAATGATGTCCAATGCACAGGTTTCGGACGACAAGGCATACCCGTCGCCCAATTTTCCAAGGACCAGCGGGCGCACACCCAATGGGTCACGCACACCGATCAATTTGGTCCGGGTCATTGCGACGACAGAAAACGCGCCTTCGACTTTGCGGAGGGCTTCTTCCATACGGTCTGGGATCGTCTGGCCCATTGAGCGCGCCATCAGATGGATGATGCATTCGCTGTCGGATGTAGATTGAAAGATCGAGCCGCGATCAATCAGCTCACGGCGCAGGGCATCAGCATTG
The DNA here is from genome assembly GCF_000161835.1 of Thalassobium sp. R2A62. Taxonomy (GTDB): domain Bacteria; phylum Pseudomonadota; class Alphaproteobacteria; order Rhodobacterales; family Rhodobacteraceae; genus Thalassobium. The sequence continues at coordinate 1,083,704 of NZ_GG697169.2, read as the reverse complement.
GTGATGTTGCCGTTGTGGGCAATCGCTGCACCGCCCATCGAGAATTCGCCAAAGAACGGTTGGACATCGCGGATCGCGGTTTGGCCTTTGGAGCCTGCAGTCGAATAGCGGACATGCCCGATCGACACGGATCCGGGCAGTGTTTCCATCAATTTCTGACTGGTGAAATTATCGCGGACATAACCGAAGCGGCGGGCTTGGGAAAAACCGACCTCAGGGTCGTGGGCGACGATGCCGCCGGCCTCTTGGCCCCTGTGTTGCAAGGCGTGAAGCCCGAGTGCCACAAAGTTCGCTGCATCGTCGATACCGACCATGCCGAACACGCCGCACTCCTCTTTTAGTTTGTCATCATCAAAGGGATGGGCAGGGGGCATGGTAGGGGACAACGGTGCAGCTCCGAATCCTGATATGTGTGCGTGGTCCCTACTTAGAACGAGAGAGGGTGCGTGTCACGACACTATACGCTCCGTTTTGCAGGTGTTGCGTATCGGGGACGGCACATAGAAAAACGGCGCGCCACAAAAGCACGCCGTTTCATCGTTACTATCAAAGCGGTGGCTTATTCAGCAGCGCCGCATTCGCCGACCAGCTGTTCGTACTGTGTCGTGATCCAACCCAGAGCCGCCTCGGGATCGCGGTTTTCGATTTGGCCAGTCATACGGGCAAAGACCTGAGCCGAGCGCGAGTTGTCGACCATTTCAATGTCTTGGGTCGTCAGCACGGTGTCATAGACAAAGAACAGGATCGCAATCAGCAGGATGCCGCGGAAGACACCGAAGAGGAAACCGAGCCCTTGGTCCAGACCGCCCAATGCGGATCGCTGCACGAGACTGGAAAACAACGGCGTAAAGATCGACATCACCACAAGAGCGAGCGCAAAGACCGCAGCAAAGGCTGCAATTATGCTCAGCTCGCAGCTGTCGCCAATCATATCGCCCACGACGGGAATCTGTTTGATCAGGGGTTTGACGCTATCGGCAAAGATAAACGCCAGAATTGTCGCGCCAATCCAGCCTGCGATGGCCAATGCTTCGCGAACGAAACCACGTGCATAGGCCAAGATGGCCGAGACCACGATGACAAGCGCCACCAGCCCGTCGATAAGTGTAAAGCCTTCCATGGCGCTGTCTCCCTAACAGTGGGGAGGCGGTCAGCGATCCCCGAATACGTCTTTTACAAAGGTCACGAGGTCGTCCATCTGGCGGACACCTAGACCGGTTTGCACCCCTTTTTTCGTCAAGGGCGCGATTGCGGAGGAAAAACCAAGTTTTTCCGCTTCTTTCAACCTGTTTTCTGTCTGGGGGGCAGGACGCAGGCCACCCGACAGGCTGATTTCGCCAAAAACAACACAGTCTGCAGGCAAAGCGGCATCTTCTCGCGCAGAAATTAGGGCGGCTGCGACGGCTAGATCGGCGGCAGGTTCTGTGACGCGCAACCCTCCGGCGACATTCAGGTAGACGTCCAACCCTGTGAAGGGAACACCAGCGCGGGATTCGATGACTGCGAGGATCATCGCCAACCGTCCACCGTCCCAGCCGACCACCGTGCGGCGTGGATTGGAATGGGGTGAGGGGGCGACGAGGGCCTGAAATTCGCACAACATTGGGCGCGACCCTTCGATACCGGCAAAGACGACCGAGCCAGGCTGCGGCGTGCCGCGTTCCGAAAGAAACAGTGCAGACGGGTTTTTAACTTCTGCCAAACCGCGGCCTGTCATTTCGAACACGCCAATTTCGTCCGCAGGACCAAAGCGGTTTTTGTGGGCGCGCAAGATGCGGAATGGATGACCACGCTCGCCCTCGAAATACAAAACGGTATCTACCATATGCTCGACCACGCGGGGGCCTGCGATCTGCCCCTCTTTGGTGACGTGTCCGACCATGATCACAGCCATGCCTTTGCGTTTGGCAAAGGTGGTCAGTTCGTGCGCGGCACTGCGCACTTGGGACACTGACCCCGGGGCGCTTTCTACGTTGTCGGCCCACATGGTCTGGATGGAATCGATAATCACCAAATTGGGGTTCTCGGCCTCGAGCGTGGTGAGGATGTCGCGCAGGTTTGTCTCGGCCGCCAGTTTGACCGGACTTTCTGTTAGGCCCAGCCGTTGGGCGCGCATTTGCACCTGTGCGGTGGCTTCTTCGCCGCTGACATAGATCACTTTGAGTCCGTTGCGCGCAAAGCGTGCAGCAGCCTGCAAAAGCAAGGTTGATTTGCCGATGCCGGGATCTCCACCGACCAAAATTGCCGAAGCTTCGACCAGACCGCCACCCAGAACGCGGTCGAGTTCGTCAACACCAGCCAATGTGCGCGGGGGCGGCTCGGATGTCGTGGCGAGGTCAGTCAGCGTCAGGTGATGTCCGCGCGCGCCACCCAGAGTTTTCGAGGCAGGACCAGAGGACAGGGGTTTGACCTCAGAGACGGTGTTCCATGCGCCGCAATCATCACACCGACCCGACCATTTGGTCGAGGTCGCGTTGCAGGCAGAGCATTGAAAAGAAGGGGATGATTTAGCCATGTTCCCCTTTTGGTCTATTTTTCGACCTGAGGCAAGCGAACCTGTTACCGACGCTTTTTATTGTTTTGCTGCAGGCCTTTGATCGTCTTGCTCATAGATTTGTTCTGAGATTTGTCGCGGGCTTTGCGCATCGCAAGTGTTTCGGTGTTATGCGCGTCCTCCTCAAGCAGCTTTTGCCACCTAGTATAGCGGGCCCGATCGATGGTTCCGCCCGCCAGTGCGGCCTGAATTGCACAACCCGGTTCAGGGCCGTGGGCGCAGTCATTGAATTTGCACTGCGTGGCGAGCGCGAACAGATCGGCGAACAGGGCGTCCACACCCGAACTGGCATCCGTCAGTTGCAATTCACGCATTCCGGGTGTGTCGAGAACGGCGCATCCCGACGGCAAGATATGCAGGTGCCGGTGCGTCGTGGTGTGACGCCCGCGCGCGTCGTCTTCGCGGATCGCACCGGTGGCGATGTCTTGGCTACCAGCGAGCGCATTCGTCAGCGTTGATTTACCGACACCAGACGAGCCGAGAAAGGCCACAGTTTGACCCGGTTTGCACCACGGCGCCAGAAGATCAACGGGCGTATCATCGGTGGCGTTTAACGCCATGACCGCAACGTCCGGAGACAGCGCGCTGGCTTGGGACACATAGATGTCAGCGTCGTCGCACATGTCGGATTTGGTCAATAAAATAACTGGTGTGACGTCGGCCTCGAAAGCCAGTGCGATGTACCGCTCTAGCCGTGCAATATTGAAATCGGCGTTGCAGGAGGTCACCACAAAGGCCGTGTCGATGTTGGCGGCAATCAATTGCACACTGCGATCATGACCAGCCGCGCGACGCTTGATCAAGCTTTTACGCTCTAACACAATGCTGTCCATCGGCCTGTCGTGGTTCAGCAAAATCCAGTCACCGACGGTTATTTCGGCGGGTGGGGCAACCGTGGCGTCAATCCCGTTGCCGCGCACTTGGATCAAAGTGCGGTGCACTTGGGTCACACGCACAGGCGGCGTGACGTCTAGCGTATTAGCATCTGTCTGCTGGGCAAAAAACGGCTGCCACCCGAGAGTTTGCAGAGGATTTGGCACGGCAGGTTTGGGCATGCTGCCTGTGAATTGGGAATAGTCGCGGGTGATGGGAGAGGCTCCGTCAAAGTCAAATGCGCGTTGTGGCGGGTGTATCACAGCCCTGCGGATACACAAACCAACAAGCACTGTGACGCAGGCGTGACGCGCTGTGGGGTATGGATTTTCAAACGCTGGTGATGGGGAATATATGTTTGGTTTAGAACGGTTTGCGCCAAGCAACCGCGCGATTTTGTGGGTTGGGGGGCTTTTGGCGCTGGCCGCGGTCGTTTTGCTGGCGGCATTGGGGGTAAGTGATGCAATTGCGACCGCCTATGACGCAAAAACCGTTGCTTTGCTGGTTGGGCTTTCCGCCCTTGTTTTGGTCTTTGACGCTATTGTCCCTGATTGGAATGTCCCTGCGTTTTTCCGGCTGCATCAGATATCGACCTTTGGGGTCAGCTTTCTTGGGCTTTTGATTGGTGTGTTCTTTGCCCTCGAGATCGCGCCGTCGGTCTATTCTCAGTACATTGGTGCGCAACCTGTTTTCGTGCCAGAGGTGATCATCGAGCCCAGTCTTCCGGATCGGTCGCTTAGCGGATCAGAAGAGGTCATGGATGCCACTGTTCCATTCGTTCCGGTACCCCAGCGGTGGACAGTTCAGGGGCTATTCGGGGATTGGTTCACGCCGTTTGTACGGGTCAAAACTGCGGCTGCAAGGTGGGACATGTCCGCTGATATGAAAATCGCGGCGATTGCATTGGCGGTTTTGTTAGTCGCCAGATTTGCCTCTCTATTGTTTTTCTGGATGGAGCCCCGAGAGCTTGGGCGCGACAAAGACGGCCCGCAACGTATCTCGAAACAAGAGTTGGAGCGGCTTGTTTTGAGAGTACGGACTCGCGCGACCTTTCTCAAAGTGCGGGCTTTGATGTCTCTTGTTCTGGTGGTGGTTGTTCTCGCAGCGGGTGGCGCGTTTATCTTTTATGCAGGGCAGTTGATAGAGGAAGAGTCGAAAGGCGAGAGTAAATTTTCCCAGCTGACGACAATTCGTGCGGAACACTGGCGGGTCGCAGAATCGTTTCGTGAAGAAATTGGGCGTCTCGACTTGCAGCTCCTGGACTATGACTATGCATTGCAGGCGGTGGAAGGGGTGACGCCAGACGAGATGCCCGCGTTCCGTCCAGGTCCGGATGCCACACCTCTCAATTCGAGGACGGTCGAGGCTTGGTCGGTCGCGATCATGGGACTTTGTACGCAATTTCCGACGACAAGTGAGGATTTTGAGGAAAACACATCGCTGTGTCCACAAGACCTAAAGGCCAATCTGGAACAGCAAATCCAGACCGAGAAGCGAGAAATCCGTCGGCTCGGGAATCTCCTATCTAACTATCAAGGAGAAGCGGATGCTGAGCGTTTGGGCCTAGATGGTCGTTCCAGCGGTAAGGGAGACCGCTACCGCGAGTTTGTGAGACTTGCCACAGAAGCGGAATCGGATCAGTTTAAGGCGGGTGGGCTGCTTGTTGCTTTGAATGAAAAGCTCGAGACAGTTGATGACGACGCGCTGCAAGAGTTAGAACGCAAATTGGCGCGCGCGTTGGTTGGGGGGTCTTTGCGGCCGTTTTTGATGGCCCGAGGGCTATAGCTGCGGTTGGTGCGATATTTCGCAGACCGTCGCGAATTACTGAAAAACGACATTGCGACGTTTGTGGCGCGGCAAAAGGCCGAGTTGGAGGCGATGGACAAGCTTACCGGATATGTGGCCAACGATCCAAGTCAGGTTTTGATAGATCCCAACGTCAATGACGGCGATGTTTGGACCGAACTTGCCACGTTGTTTACGCGCATCAGCGTGTTGTTGATCCTCGTGTTTCTGGTCCAGATTTTGGTTGGGTTGTATCGATACAGTTTGCGCTTGGCCGCGTTCTACGACAGCCGCGGGGATGCGTTGGTGCTGCATGGGGCGAATGAAATCAGCATGGGTAAATGGTCCGACACCTTGTCGCCCGCGGATATTGATTTTGGAAAGGCACCAGTATCGCCGTCACAACATCTGGAAAATTTGTTTTCGAAATGGACGGAGGGCAAAAAGGCAGGCTAACCCGCCCGTTTCAATTCCCGAGTGGTCAGGATCGAGATGGCGATTGAGGCGAGGATACAGGCAGTAAATGCGTAGAGGCCCCATGCGATTTCGACGCGGCCGATGCCGATGCCTTTGATGATGACCACATAGAGCGCCATCAAAAACACGTCGGCCATTGCCAGTTTGCCCATGTACGACAGAACTGGCAGGACCTTGTCCTTGAGCAGGCCAAAGTGGACCAGCGCGAGGCCAATGGTTTTGAGGTACGGCGCAAAGAGCGCAAAGACCGTGACGATCAACGCGAGAAACACGTCGGACGACCACAGTGATTGTAGGCCAGAGATTACGCTGATTTCCGACAAGCCAAAGAGCGGCAAGAGACCTGCGCGCATCAAGGGCGCAAACCACGCAAGCGGGAAGGCGATCAAGAGGGCAAGGTTAGCGTAACGCAGGACTGACATCATAGGCTCAGATGTGCAGACGCTGCGTTAAGATTGCAAGTCGAGCCGACAATTATTCCGCTGCAGGCTTGCCCATAGGCACCACGTTGTCCTCTTCGTGCGCGAGATCGAACCCCAAGAGAGGCAGCACATTTGCGAGGTCTTCCTCAAGGCGAGACATCTGGCTTGCGACCATGCTCTCTTCGAGTTCAACCTGCTCGCCCCAACGTTTGATTTCGCGGCATGCGTGTTGCGCTTGAAGAAAACGATCTTTCTGGGCTTCGGCCTCTTCCTGACGTTGCTGCAGGAAGGTTTTGGCACGTTTGACCTTGTCGTCGTTGTAGACCTCGGCGAGGTGTTTGGACGTGTGCGACATCTGTGCGGCAAGCTCGAGCACATCAGGCTCGAGTGTGTCCAACTCAGGATGGTCGCGCAGGTAGGTCAGGCGTTCGCGCACGCTGTCAAATTCCGAGGAAAGCGTGAACAATTCCTGACGATCAGCAGTATGGCAAATGTGATAGGCATGGGCCACGTCATTCATTCCTAGCGCAAAGCTGCGATGGGACCGATCCAACGTCATAATACGACTGCTGGACGGGATGAAGAAGAACAGTGCAGCCAACAAAACGGTGGCGGCAATTTGGGTGTATATACCCGCCTGTGGTACGATGGTTTCGCCGAACTGAGCAGAAAAGGTCAGCCACGGCACAACGCCAAATGCGCTGAGAACAGTGTAGGCGACCGCACCAGCGGCGATCCCCACTAAGAGTATCAATGATAAGGCGTGAAATCCGCGCTGAAACGCGCGCATTGTCGACATAAATGGCATAATGAGCCCCCCAGAGGTCACTTTTTCAATAGCAGAATTGTAAGTTAACGCACTTAGTGGGGGGGAATTAAGGGAAAAATCTGAGGCTTTCCCCGTAGCCATTTCGCTGCAACCAACAATGGATCAACGTGGCACATTTTGTTGCGCGTTTGGTGCTGTAGATAAGTCGGGGGAAAAACAGCAATCGCCCAAGTTTCCAAGGGGACGCGGCGGGACTCTGCCGAAAAGAACTATGCGCTAAGCCTGCATTTTTGGGGTTTTTGTGCGGCCGCGCCTTATTGACCACTTTTGTAGCTGCCGTGGCAGAAGCACCACAAATTAAGAGGTTTGAGGTGCGGACGCACAGGATTTTACACCCAATCGCTACGGTTTGATTCGTTGACGTTTTCGTGAAACCTTCAATGTTCAACAGGGGCCCGTGAGGATCGGCGGGGGACCGCCATGATTAGATCTAGGGTGCTATGAAACGGCGTGAATACCGCCCGCCCAAGGATGTCAGGATTTCATAGCCAATCGTGCCTGCGACGGCCGCCAAATCATCCACCGATTGTTCTGGGCATAGGATACTGAGATAGCGTGGCGGGATCGGCAGATCGGTGACATCCACGGTCAACAAATCCATTGAGACGCGACCTGCCAGTGGGCAGGGAATGCCTTCGTGCCACAGCGTTGCTTGGCCTGACATTGCGCGGATTAAGCCATCGGCATAGCCTGCGGAAATCGTCGCGATTTTGCTGGGACGTTCTGCAACCCACGACGCGCCGTAGCCAACAGCTTCGCCGACCGCGACATCGCGAACTTGGATGACTGGAATGTCCAATTGGACAACTGGCTTTGCGTTAGCAAAAGGGGCGCCGCCATATAGACCGACACCTGGGCGGGTCAGGTCGAAATGGTAGTCGGATCCGAGCAAGATGCCACCTGTCGCGGCTAGGCTGCGCGGCACAGAAACACCGTCAGTCATACTGCGAAAGCTGGTAAGCTGCATCGCGTTTTGCGTGTGGTCAGGTTCATCGGCGCAGGCCAGATGGCTCATGATCAATTTGGGGTTCTGCGATAGCGCCATGTCACGGACTGCACCCCATTCTGCAGGCTCCATTCCCAGCCGGTTCATGCCGGTGTCGAGTTGGACGCCAAAGGGGTGGTTTGGCAACGCCTCGAGATGCATAACCATTTGATCAAGCGAGTTCAAAAGCGGGATCAAACCGAGGTCAGAAATCATATCGGTGTCGCCGGACATATGACCGGCAAAGATGTAAATCTCGTGTTCGTCGCCCAGCACATTGCGTACGTTGGCGGCCTCTTCTGCCGTCGCGACAAAGAATTTGCGAGCACCTGCGCGGGCGAGGGCGCGGGCAACGCGGCGTGATCCTAAACCGTAGCCGTTGGCTTTGACGACGGCGGCGGTTTCCGAGGTGCTGATCTGGTCAAGCGCTTTCCAGTTGGCAATAACTGCGCTGAGATCGATGGTAAGATGTCCTGTGCTCATGGCCGATGAGTGACGCCCTTTGCCGGTTAGGTCAAGAGATCAGCCGTCGCAGCTGGGTTGGGTTGCACAATAGGTTGGCGTGTATTTGCCCAAGAGCGGCAGGATCGCAGGGTCATAGGCGTCTGGGTCAATCTCGTCGGCACACAGTGCTGCGGTGTGGGTGTCAAAGATAGCTTGGAATGTACTGTCCCATCCGTCGTCGGCCTGCATCATGAGCTCGGCCGTATAGAGCGTGTATTCTAGGTAGTTGCTATAGCCATTGAGAGTGGCCGGTGGGCCGGTTTCCAAGGCGCAATAGTTTGGCGCAGAGAATGCAGGGTTCGTGATCGAGAGCGACAGATACTCGCGGTAAATCTCGCGGGCAGATTGCTGTTTGTTCAATCGATCCGTTGCGTCGATCTGCGCCTTGACCCCGATCAGCGCACCGAGAGCCACCAATAGGGTCGCGATGGCTGCAAGCGCCTGAAGCGCGTCGGCATTTTGTCTAAGCCAACTCATGCGGGGACCTGCTGTGTTGCACAGTGGATGCCGCCGCCCAGTTCGCCTAATGGGTCGACGTTCAGGGCGATGATGTCCCGTCCTGGGTAATGGCTGGCCAGCGTGTCAGCGGCGATCTTGTCTGCTTTTGGATCACCAAACTGAGCAAGGATCACAGCGCCGTTGCAGACGTAGTAATTCGCGTAAGACGCCACAAATTCAGGATCACGAACGCGCCGTTTGACAGGTTCGCGGATCATATGCACGTCTAGCGTTTCAGACAGAATATCAAAGCTGTCGCCTGCAGCTTGGGCAAAGGGGTCTTCTTGATCAAAACGGTTGGGCAGGTTGATCAAGACACGTTCAGGGCCGGTAAAGCGCGCAAGGCTGTCGATGTGGTAGTCGGTGATGTCTTCGCCCATGACACCGTCAGACCATACCATGCGATCAGCGCCGTAAGCGGCCAGCAAACGGGACGTGATTTCGGCCTCGCTGCCGCGATTGCGGTTCGGGTTTATCCAAGAGCTGCGGTGCGCCATCAAGCTACCATGTCCGTCTTGCTCGACACCGCCAGCCTCGCCGGTAAGGCCCGTGTCAAAGAGCGGGACGCCTAAACGGTCTGCCACGCGGCGTGCGACTTGGCTGTCATTGGTGTGGATTTGTTTGTCGCCCCAGCCGTTGAACTGAAGGCGGCTGACGGCGAGGTCGCCCGCACGATTTTGGGTGAACAGGGGACCTGCGTCTCGGGCCCAGAGATCTTCGGTCGGGATGTCCCAGAGGGTCACGTTACCTGACAGACGAGACCGCAGAGCGGCGTGATGGTCACTGTGGGCACAAAGGAACACAGGTTCAAGGTCCGCGATAGTGTTGGCGATGTTCAGGATTGTCGCCTGCGTCATCCGCAAAAACACCGGATCGTCATAGACGGACCTGTGGTTGGGCCACATCATAATCGTCGCTTGGTGCGGGGCCTCTTCGGCTGGGACGACATAGCCCGCGGGAACGCCTGCCAATGCCGATGAGGCAAGCGGTAGACTGGCGAGACCAGCGAGCGTGGTGCGGCGTGTCATGATTGGGTCAGTCATACAAAGTTACATCAGAGCGGGTGGAATAATGGGCAAGCCGGCTGGCGAGGGTGCCACTGTGGAGTTCCAGTTTGTGACCATCTGGGTCAAGGAAGTAAACCGACGGGTCGGGGCTGTGGTTTTCCTTCCAAATCTGGGCATTTTGGCGCAGATGGTTGTCCCAATCGGTCAGATCACCGGTCGTGGAAAACGCAATGTGACTGTCGTCGCTGCGAGGTGTTACGCTGCCCGATTGTTCCAGACAAGAGGGTGCCCAGTTCAAAATAACAGCCAGTGGCCCATTGTGCGCGCAGCTTGGCGCCCAGAACGTTGCGGTAGAATGCGATGGACTTCTCTAGATCGCTCACGCAAAGGGTGACATGATCGACGTCGGTCAGCGCGTGGCGCATTAGAATTCGGTGTCGCCGCTGCCACCGCCGCCCTGCCATTGCTGGACCAGATTGCCAAAGCGGGTAAAGCGACCTTCGAAGGACAGTTGAACATCGCCAATTGGACCGTGGCGCTGTTTGCCGATGATGACGTCGGCCTTGCCGTGCAGGGCTTCCATCTCTTCTTGCCACAAGGCGATTTTATCCAGCTCGTGATCCGCCGGTTTTTCGCGCTCTTTGTAGTATTCGGCGCGGTAGACGAACATGACGACGTCGGCGTCTTGCTCGATCGATCCGGATTCACGTAAGTCAGACAGCTGCGGGCGTTTGTCGTCGCGGTTTTCCACCTGACGTGACAGCTGGGACAGGGCGATCACGGGGATGTCGAGTTCCTTGGCAATCGCCTTGAGGCCCATTGTGATCTCGGAGATCTCGTTCACGCGGTTTTCGCCTTTGCCTGTGCCGCGCACCAGCTGGAGATAGTCGATGATCAAAACATCTAGCCCATGGGTCCGTTTCAGGCGTCGTGCCCGTGCGGACAGTTGGCTGATCGGCAGGGCAGGTGTGTCGTCGATGTAGAGCGGGCATGCCTCGAGCGATTTGGCAGCCTCGACAAAACGGCGGAATTCACCCTCGGTCATATCGCCGGACCGGATCTGTTGGGACGGGATTTCCGAGGCTTCGGACAAGATACGTGCGGCGAGCTGCTCGGCGCTCATCTCGAGGCTGTAGAAGCCCACGACACCGCCGTTGACCGCACCTTCGGTGCCGTCTTGCAGCGCACCTTTGCGGTAGGCCTTGGCCACGTTAAACGCGATGTTGGTCGCGAGTGACGTTTTACCCATCGATGGACGTCCAGCGAGGATCAACAGGTCAGAACGGTGCAAACCACCAAGTTTTTTGTCCAGATCGATCAGGCCGGTTGAGACACCTGAAAGACCACCGTCACGTTGATACGCGGCGTTGGCGGTGTTCACTGCCTCGGTCACGGCAGAGAGGAAAGATTGGAAGCCACGCTCGGCCTGACCTTTTTCCGCCAGCGCATAAAGCTTTTGTTCGGCTTGGACGATCTGTTCGGTTGGTTCGCTGTCGATTTCGACGCGGCCCGCTTTGGCAGCGATGTCTTGGCCCAAGCCAATCAATTCGCGACGGATCGCGAAATCATAGATCATCTGTGCGTAGTCGCGCGCGGCAAAGGCGCTGATTGCGGCACCTGCGAGACGGGCGAGGTAGGCGGGGCCACCCAGTTCCTGAAGGCCCGGATCGTCCTCGAGAAATGCCTTGAGCGTGACAGGGCTGGCCAACGCATTTTTGGCAATGCGGGCAGACGCTGTTTCATAAATCAACGCATGTACGGGGTCGTAGAAATGTTCAGGCTGAATGATCGATGAGACACGCTCGAAGACGTCATTGTTTGTCAGGATCGCGCCCAACAGCTGTTGCTCGGCTTCAATCGAATGGGGCATCGTATCTGCGTCGGTCGGTTGTACCTGACCCGCTGGAATAGAAGAAATCTCGTTCATCTGCTGCCTCACTCACCCCATTGTGCCCACCCAAGAGCGTATTGCTAGATCGGTATAACGTCGCTGTGATTTGCGGTGCAAACGGTATGTTCTTGTGGATAACTCGAGGATAAAACCTGACCCCACTCACACCTCATATTATGAGGGTGTGAGGTGCTGTTCGTCAATATTTAGTGGTTTTGGCGGGAAATCGCCGCAGCAAAATAAATTATTTTGCGCGTGCATCCTGCCATGCCCGAGGCGCAGTCAGGAACGTCTCGACCTCGGCCAAAGTTGCCTCTGAGAACGAACCTTGGGCCTTGGCCTCGTTGAGGACATCCCACCATGTGCACAAGGAATGCAGAGCAACCCCATGATCGCCAAGGGTTTTCATCGTTTCCTCGAAAATCCCGTAGTAAAAGATCACGGCGGTATGGCCGCATGTCGCGCCAGTTTCGCGGATCGCGTCAACAAATGAAAGCTTGGATCCGCCATCGGTGGTCAGGTCCTCGACCAGCAGCACACGCTGGCCTTCGGTCATCACACCTTCGATTCGGGCGTTGCGGCCATAGCCTTTGGGCTTTTTGCGCACATAGGTCATTGGCAGGCTCATGCGTTCGGCAACCAATGCGCCAAATGGAATACCCGCCGTCTCGCCACCAGCCACGTTGTCAAAGGCCTCGAAACCCGCTTCGCGCATCACGGTGACGGTCAGAAAATCCATCAAGGTGCTGCGGATGCGGGGGTATGAAATCAGTTTCCGGCAATCAATGTAGGTCGGCGACGGAAGACCAGAGGCCAGTGTGAACGGCTCGTCTGCGTTAAAGTGCACGGCTTCGATTTCGAGCAACATGCGCGCCGTCAGACGGGCCATTTCTTCTTTGCTGGGGAAACTGGTGGGGATCATGGCAGACTCTTTCTGGAACGAGAGGTGGTATTAGGCGTCAACACGCCAGTGCAGCGGGAAACCGGGGTCAAAGACGGTGACTGGGCCTTCGCCGGTCTGAATATGTGTGGGGTAGTCAACCGGTTCGCCCTTGGTCAGCGTGATCGTGCTGTCGTTCGGGGGCAGGCGGTAGAATGCGGGGCCGTTCAGCGATGAAAACGCCTCGAGCTTGGGCAGGGCGCCTGCGACGTCAAAGACCTCTGCAAGGCAGGACATCGTGTTCGAGGCCGAAAAGACGCCAGCGCACCCACATTCCTGCAGCTTGGCCGGATCGATGTGTGGCGCACTGTCGGTGCCAAGGAAGAACCGCTTGTCGCCCGAAATCGCGGCCTGCACCAACGCAATGCGATGGCGTTCGCGCTTGGCCACGGGCAGGCAGTAATAATGCGGGCGAATGCCACCAGCGAGGATATGATTGCGGTTGATGATCAAATGGTGCGTCGTGATCGTCGCGCCAAGGTTCTTGGGCGTGTCGCGGACGTAATCAACAGCATCCTGCGTGGTCACGTGCTCCATAATGACACGCAAATCAGGGATACGCTTGCGCAGAGGTTTGAGCACCTTGTCGATGAACACGGCCTCGCGGTCAAAGATGTCGATCTCGCTGTTGGTGACTTCGCCATGGACGCACAGTGGCATTCCGGCTTCAGCCATCGCCTCGAGAACAGGGCGCACAGCGCTCATATTCTTGACGCCCGAGGCCGAGTTGGTAGTCGCACCTGCGGGATAGAGCTTGGCCGCGGTGGCGATGCCGGCCTTGTGGGCGGCGATCACGTCGCTGGGGTCTGTTTCTTCTGTCAAATACAGGGTCATCAACGGTTGAAAGTTTGCCGTTTCGGGCACGACGGCCATGATCCGGTCGCGGTAGGCCACCGCGTCTTCCATCCGAACAACAGGTGGTACGAGGTTCGGCATGATGATGGCGCGGCCAAAGTGGCGTGCCGTTTCCGGAGCCACAGCAGCGAGCATGTCGCCATCGCGTAAATGAAGGTGCCAATCGTCAGGGCGTCGGATCGTCAGGGATGTCATGTTTTTGTCTGCCATGGGCGTTCGCGTACAACAAAGTCTGACGCCGCGCTAGGGTCTGTTGAGGTGATCAGGCGCGTTTCCCCCCTGTACCGACCCAGTTATGTGCATAAGTTGCTGGAAACGGATCAATTCGGGGGAAATTTCCATGATCAACTTTATCATCGCAATCGCGGCTGGTGCATCGATACCTTACATCCAGAACTTTGTCGGCGAGCACATCATCAATCGCCTGACGCCGCACATGCCTGTGGGCGAGGGCGAAAAGCATACGCTGGCCTTTATCGCTGCGTTGATCGTCGCGAGCCTTGTGATTGCGGCTGTTGGTGGTAGTGGCTCAGCCTTCGGTCTGATCTTTGGCGGTCTGATTGGTCTGTTCGGAATGCGTATCATTGCAATCGTCCGCGGCCTGATCTATGGCAAAAAGAAGGACGCAGTCGAAGAGGCTGTTGAATCTTCTGACGACAGCTAATGCTGCGCTGCCGCGTTTAGTTATCGCGTAAAATCAGCAATGTCGCAGGCGCATAGCCGCATTGCGGCATTGTCTCTACACCTCGCAGGGTTGGGTCTTATATGGCTCTCATACCAGTTATTTGATCAACCCGAGGTGACCAACCATGGCAAGCAGTACAAATACACCCGCAGTTTCAGTGAGCCCATTGCGCCGTCTGGCCGTAACGATCGGCGATTTCTTCGTCTCGGTCGCCGAAGCTCGGAGCCGCAGCGATCAGTTCGAAGCGCTGAACTCGAAGACAGACGCACAGTTGGCAAAGATGGGCATCGCCCGCGAAGACATCGCGCGTCACGTCTTTCGCGACTATCTGTGGCGTTAAGTTAGACCCACAAATGCGAAAAGGCCCTGCAATTGCGGGGCCTTTTTCGTTTTAGGGTCGCCTCAAGCGTCTTCGGCGGTTTCGTTGAGGCGCTTTTGAAAGAAGGGTCGTTGTTGATCGGTGGTGGCGAATTCACACACCGCTTGGAGCATGCGGGTCCGGCCCGCACCCTCTAGCGAACCAACCAATTTGCGCAGATAGGGTACGTGTTCGCGCCGTGCGCGCCAAAGGGTGGCCCATGTCTGGCGTGATAGGGTGTCGTCCATCGCAGCCTCGATCAGCGTATGGGTTAGGCCCATCGCTTCGATATCGCGTTCGAGCCGCATATCGGTGTGTGTCGTCTGCAGCAGTGTCGCGTTGGAATGAGGACGCGCAAAGTGGGACGCATGCATTGCGTCCAAATCATCATTGCGGTTGTAGATAATGAACGCCTTGTCCACGCCATCAATCATGTCAGGGGCATAGCCGTATCTGTCGCTAAAGGACGTCCGGCGCATTTTTGGATAACGGTGGTCCCAGCCGGCAATTGTCGGATCTAGCGTCGATTGGGGGCGAAGGGCCAGAACCCGAGCACCCGGTGCTGCGACGGAATAAGCACACGCTGCATATCCTGCATGACCTGCGCCAAAGAAAACCACTTGGTCAAAGTCTTCGAAGAACCCGTCGTCAACCAGACGGTCAAAATAGCCGTAAACGGCCTTATGGCGGAACCATGTGTCGCCGTCAGAGATCAAGCTAAGGGATGACCATCCGTGTTTGCGGGTGAGGGCAAAGCCCAGAGGTTCATCGCGCTCGGTGCCGCGCACGGACTGGATGGTTTCAAAGGTAACAACAAGACAACGACCCGCGTCGATAAAGGCGGCTTGGTGATCTGGGCCCAGCGGGTCAAACGCACCAAAGTCTTCAGCGACTTCATCAAGCGCGTCGATCCACTGAGGCCTGTCTAAGCCAGTGAGATCAGGGTCAAACTCTGTCTGCGCGTCTTTCATTGAGATGCCTCAGGTCGATTTAAATTCTTTTCTAAGCGTATTGAGGTCGAATATGGCACAATTGGGGGGGCGTTGTGCCAATTTCAGGCCAATTTGGTTAAAATCCCTAGAAAAATGCCTGAAGTCCTGTTTGTGCACGACCTAGGATAAGCGCGTGCACGTCATGGGTCCCCTCATACGTGTTTACCGTCTCTAGGTTAACCATGTGGCGCATGACTTGGAAATCCTCGGAAATACCGTTGCCACCGTGCATATCTCGGGCATGGCGTGCGATCTCTAGTGCTTTGCCGCAGTTGTTGCGTTTCATCAGGCTGATCATTTCAGGGGCGGCGTTCGCCTCGTCCATCAAACGTCCGACCCGCAACGAGCCCTGAAGACCCAAGGTGATTTCGGTCTGCATATTGGCCAACTTGAGCTGGAACAGCTGGGTCTGGGCAATTGGTTTATCAAACTGTTTCCGGTCCAGTCCGTATTGCAGAGCCGCGTGCCAACAGAACTCGGCAGCGCCCATAACGCCCCACGAAATCCCGTAGCGTGCGCGGTTCAGACAGCCAAACGGACCTTTGAGCCCTTGAACATTGGGCAACAGCGCATCTTCGCCAACAGCAACATCTTGCATGACAATTTCGCCAGTTATCGACGCACGCAGCGACAGTTTGCCACCAATCTTTGGGGCCGACAATCCGTCCATGCCTTTTTCAAGAACAAAACCACGGATCTTGCCACCGTGGGCCTCGGATTTGGCCCAGATGACAAAGACATCCGCGATGGGGCTGTTGGAAATCCACATCTTTGAGCCGTTAAGCACATAACCTGTGTCGGTCTTGCGCGCGATTGTCTTCATGCCCGCTGGGTCAGATCCCGCGTCAGGTTCGGTCAGGCCAAAACAGCCGATCAAGGTGCCTGCAGACAGGCCGGGCAGGTATTTCTGGCGCTGCTCTTCGGACCCGTAGGCGTAAATCGGATACATAACGAGCGAGGATTGCACTGACATCATGCTGCGGTAGCCAGAATCCACACGTTCGATTTCGCGGGCAATCAGGCCGTAGGTCACGTAATTCGCGCCCAAACCGCCATATGTTTCGGGAATGGTCGACCCCAAGAGCCCCGCGTCGCCCATCTGCTTAAAGAGCCCCGGCGCCGTGACCTCGTCTCGGTAGGCCGCCGTCACGCCCGGCTGCAGTTCAGATTGCGCAAACTCACCGGCCGCGTCACGCAGCATACGTTCGTCTTCGGTCAGCTGGTCATCAAGACGAAAGGCATCTTGCCAATCAAACCGGCCCAGATCGGGGGCATCTTTGGGCGAAAGAATGGAGGTATTTGCGTTCATGGCGCGGCCTTTCGAATTGCGTTGATCGCAACCTATCTGGGGGGCTGTCTGGGTGCAATCGTTGTGAAGTGCCTTGACGCCGCAGGGCATCAATGCAGCTAATATAGCAGGAGGATGTCGCATGAATTCAATCGATGATGTGCAAACGGCGCTGGCTGAGCAGGACTATGTGTGTGGCCGCGCATTGGCGACGGTTGTGTTTCTCGCGCTGCGTTTAGGGCGGCCGCTGTTTCTCGAAGGCGAGGCTGGCACGGGCAAGACCGAGATTGCCAAAGCGATCGCAGCCACGTTGGGGCGGCGGCTGATCCGGCTGCAATGCTACGAGGGGCTAGATGCATCGTCGGCCGTCTATGAATGGAACTTTGCGGCCCAAATGGTGGCGATCCGTGCGGCAGAAGCCGGCGGTCAGACACCGCCTGATCTGTTTTCCGACGACTTTCTGATCGAGCGGCCCTTGTTGGATGCAATGCGCCCTGATCCTGCGGGTGCGCCCGTGCTGCTGATCGACGAGCTGGACCGCACGGACGAGCCGTTCGAGGCGTTCCTCCTCGAAGCACTCTCTGATTTTCAGGTCACAATCCCCGAGATGGGGACGATTTCAGCCCCCGAGCCGCCCATTGTGATCTTAACATCTAACCGCACCCGCGAAGTACATGACGCGCTCAAACGGCGGTGTTTGTATCACTGGGTCGACTATCCGGCCTTTGACCGCGAAATCGAAATTCTAAATGCGCGCGCGCCCGAGGCATCCGAAGCGCTGAGCCGCGAGGTCGTGGCCTTTGTTCAGCGTTTGCGCACCGAAGATTTGTTCAAACGACCCGGGGTTGCTGAAACCATCGATTGGGCCAAGTGCTTGTTAGCGCTTGATGTTTTGAACCTGTCACCAGATGTGATCGCCGACACGTTGGGTGCCGTTTTGAAATACCAAGATGACATTCAAAAGCTGCAAGGCTCAGAAGCCAAGCGTCTATTGGATGAAGTCCGCGCTGATCTGGCCGAGGACGGGTAATGGTCGAACTGGCTGATCTTGAACTGCCAGATGATCCCAAATTAGCGGGAAATATCACGCATTTTGCACGCGCTTTGCGTAAGGCAGGTGTTCCGATTGGGACCGGTGCCGTCCTAAACGCGATTGAGGCTGTGCAGGCGGTTGGGTTTACCGAAAAGACCGATTTTTACTGGACGCTGCATGCGTGTTTTGTGACGCGACCAGAGCAACGTATAGTTTTTGCGCAGGTTTTTCGTCTGTATTGGCGGGACCCTCGGTACTTAGAACACATGATCGCGTTCATGACGCCCGCCGTGCGCGGGGTCCAAGAAGAGCGGCGCGCAAAACCTGCGGAGAAACGTGCCGCCGAAGCGCTGTTGGACGGGGTTGATCGCGAGGTTCCAGACCTGCCAAGTTCCGAAAAAGAAACGGAAATCCAGATTGACGCGACCCGCACTGCGAGCGCCGAAGAACGTCTGCGAAGTTTGGACTTTGAACAAATGAGCACGGATGAGATGGCCCAAGCCAAGCGGTTGCTCGCGCGATTGTCATTACCTGTTGCGCCAATCAAAACCCGTCGCATGGGGGCCGATCATCGCGGTCGGATTGATCCCGTACGTACCATGCGCCTTGCAATGCGTCGCGGGGGCGAGCTGGGCGCATTGGCGTACATGAAGCCCCGAAAGCGATATCCGAACCTTGTGGTGCTTTGCGATATTTCGGGTTCGATGTCTCAATACAGTCGTGCTGCTTTGCATTTTCTCCACGCTGTGGCGAATGAAAAAGGGGCGGGCTGGGCCAAGGTGCATGGATTTACCTTTGGCACGCGCCTCACCAACATCACGCGTCATTTGGCGGCCCGCGACGTTGATGCCGCACTTGCTGCTGCTGGATCACAGGCCCAAGATTGGGAAGGTGGCACGAGAATTGGTGAATGTTTAGAGACATTTAACCGTGATTGGTCGCGGCGTGTTCTGGGGCAGGGTTCTGTTGTTTTGTTGATCACAGATGGGTTGGACCGCGACCCCGAGGGTGGTTTGGGGCGCGCAATGGAACGGCTGCATTTGTCCGCGCGGCGGGTGATTTGGTTGAACCCCCTGTTGCGTTGGGACGGTTTCGCGCCAAAGGCCAAAGGAATCGCCGAGATGCTGCCGCATGTCGACAGTTTTCGGGCAGGGCATAACATCACGTCGCTCGAAGAGCTGGGGCGCGTGATTTCCAAGCCAATGGATACCGGCGAAAAGTCGCGATTGATGGCTGCGCTATGAATGGATTGCGGGCCAAGTGTCGGGGAGCAGTGATGCATGACTGAAGTGTTAGAAATTGCCCTAGAGTGGGTGCGGAACGGGCGCGCAGTTGCCGTGGCGACTGTGGTCGAAACTTGGGGGTCCGCGCCACGCCCTGTGGGTAGCCAATTGGTCATCGATTCCAATGGCGCAATGGAGGGATCTGTATCCGGTGGCTGTGTCGAAGGCGCGGTTGTCGTCGAGGCCATCGATGCACTGGCGGACGGCGAGGTCCGCACACTGGAGTACGGTGTCAGTGATGACGATGCATTTGCCGTTGGATTGGCCTGTGGCGGCACAATCCGTATCATGGTCGAACCGGTTGGCGCGGCTATGCCGATCACCATTCTAGAACAGCTGGTTGAGGCCTGCACAAAGCGCAAAGCGGTGGCCTATGTTGCCGATCTAAAGACAGGTACACGTGCAGTTGTCGAGCGGGGGCACGGGTATGAAGATCGGTTTTTACGCGACAAAAGTGGCTTTGATGGTGATGCATTCGTTTCGATCCATAATCCATTGTTATCAATGATAATTGTAGGTGCTGTTCACATCGCTCAAACCTTGGTTCCAGTCGCGCAAGCGGCTGGATTTTCCGTAACCGTTGTCGACCCCAGACCGGCCTTTGGCTCGGCCGTGCGGTTTCCCAGTGTGGTTTTGTCAGAGGATTGGCCAGATGCGGCCATGGACGTGATAGGCATTGATGGGCGGACCGCGGTTGTGACCCTGACCCACGACCCAAAATTGGATGATCCAGCCCTGCAAAAAGCGCTGGTGTCTGATGCATTCTACATCGGGTCCTTAGGCTCGACACGCACGCATGCCAAGCGTGTCGCGCGGCTGTCCGAGGCTGGGTTTTCGCAGGCACACATTGAACGTATCCATGCGCCAGTAGGCTTGGACATTGGGGCAAAATCGCCTGCCGAAATTGCGGTGTCGATTATGGCGGAAGTTGTCCAAACGCTGCGGAGGCCCGCGTGAAATTTGGCCCTGTTCCGGTACGAGATGCCATAGGCGCAATTCTCGCGCATAGCTATCCAACACGGGCGGTCTCAGATGTAGATTTGTCAAAAGGCACGATCCTAGGCCCAGAGCATATCGCAGCCTTGATCGAGGATGGCGCCGAACAGGTCGTCGTCGCTGTTTTGGGAGATGGTGATTTGCATGAGGACGCAGCCGCACATCTGTTGGCCGACGCTTTGGTTCCGGAAGAGGCCGCGGCGTTGCGCCGTACAGATGCGCGCACAGGCCGCGTTAACGTTTATGCCCAAACAGTGGGTGTCGTTCGGATTGATGCTCACGCGATAACGCTGGCGAATAGCGTGAACCCAATGATCACCGTGGCGACGCTGGATGATTTTGCGCGCCTCAAGGCAAATCGGATGGTAGCGACGATCAAGATCATCTCTTACGGTGTGCCAGAGGGTGATGTGATGCGTGCCGCCGAGCATATGAGAGGCGCAATTCAGGTGGCCGAACCGCAGTTTCACAGCGCTAGTTTGGTTGAAACGGCCGTTCCGGGGCAGGTCTTTGGCGAAAAAGGGCGCAAATCCCTTGCAATGCGGGTGCAGCGAATGGGCATGGATTTGCAGGGTGAAATCAGGGTCCCCCATGAGGTGGACGCGCTGGCCCAGGCGCTGCGCGATGCGCAGGGGGATGTACTGTTTATTCTGACCGGATCAGCTACTTCTGACATCAATGATGTCGCCCCAATGGCCGTGCGCGCGGCAGGCGGAGAGGTGCATCACTATGGCATCCCAGCGGACCCCGGAAACCTTTTATTCTTGGGGCAATTGGGCGCAAAACCTGTTATCGGGTTGCCGGGTTGTGCACGTTCGCCTGCGCTAAATGGGGCGGATTGGGTGATGGAGCGTGTGCTGTGCGGGATCAATTTAGATGCTGCGGATATTGCGGCGATGGGAGTCGGTGGATTGCTCAAGGAAATCCCGACGCGGCCACGCCCACGCCGCAGCGCAGAAGGATAGACGCACCTGCGACCACCCAACCCAAACGGGAAAGTTTTTGTTCCCAGACCGCACATGTCATGCTTAACTCACCGTAACGATACTGAAAATTCTGGGAGGATGTGAATGGCACAAGTCTCGATGACTGTGAACGGAAAAGCTGTGTCTGGCGAAGTAGAAGGCCGGATGCTTTTGGTGAATTTCCTGCGTGAAGATCTGAAATTGACAGGAACCCATGTTGGTTGTGACACCAGCCAATGCGGTGCTTGTGTCGTCCATGTGAACGGCGAGGCGGTCAAGGCATGCACGATGTTTGCGGCTGAAGCAGACGGCGCTGACGTGGCCACGATTGAAGGTCAGGCAAATGCAGATGGGTCGCTGAATGTGATCCAGCAGGCCTTTCAGGACCACCACGGATTGCAATGCGGGTTTTGCACACCAGGAATGGTGATGTCAGCGGCAGCATTGCTCAACGACAATCCAAACCCCACCGAGCATGAAATCCGAGCCTATCTTGAAGGCAATATCTGTCGGTGCACGGGCTACCATAATATCGTCAAGGCGATTATGGCGGCTGCGGGTCAGGATGTGACGTCCATCGCGGCCGAGTAACACGCGTTTCTGTTTTGTCCTGCAAGGAGGCGGGGCAGAGGATTGAATTTGCGGTGTGCCGAGGGTCGGATGATCCCCAGATCGCGCTCTTGGAGGAGAGATCGAATGCCTAAGGATAGTGGAATTGGAGCCAGCCCAAAGCGGCGCGAGGACCTGCGGTTTCTGACCGGTCAGGGACGGTATACAGACGACATCAATGTTCATGGTCAGGCTTACGTGCATTTCGTACGCTCAGAGATGGCCCATGCGGTGATCAAGTCGGTGGATACAACGGCAGCCGAGGCAATGCCTGGCATTGTGCGTGTGTTCACAGGCGCGGATTTTGAAGCAGTGGGATCGATCCCATGTGGATGGCAGATCACGGACCGTCACGGCGAGCCGATGCAGGAGCCACGCCATGCGGTATTGGCCCAAGACAAGGTGCGCCATGTTGGTGATCCGTATGCAGCTGTCGTTGCAGATACCTATGCCCAAGCTCTTGATGCAGCCGAGGCCATCGAGGCCGATTTTGACGAGCTGCCAGCGGTCGTTGATATGAAAGAGGCGGCCAAGGAAGGCTCGACCAAGGTCCACGACGATCTGACCAGCAATCTTTGTTATGACTGGGGTTTTGTTGAAGAAAACCGTGATGCAGTCGATGCCGCGCTCAAAGCGTCCGAGCATGTGACGACCCTAGAGTTGGTGAACAACCGTTTGATCGCCAACCCGATGGAGCCACGCGTGGCTGTGGGCGAATATACCGGCCATGACGAGCAATACACTTTACACACGACCAGTCAGAACCCGCATTTGATCCGTCTGTTGATGGGCGCATTCGTTTTGGGCATCCCCGAGCACAAGCTGCGCGTGGTGGCCCCTGACGTAGGCGGCGGTTTTGGCACCAAAATCTTCCACTACGCAGAAGAAGCGTTCTGTACTTTTGCAGCCAAAGCCTGTGGGCGTCCTGTGAAATGGACCTCTAGCCGGTCCGAGGCGTTTATGTCTGACGCGCATGGTCGCGATCACGTCACCACAATTGAATTGGGGATGGACAAAGACAATAACTTTACCGCGCTGCGCACCAACACATTTGCCAATATGGGCGCGTATCTATCGACCTTTAGCTCGTCAGTTCCGACGTGGCTGCATGGCACGTTGATGGCAGGCAACTACAAGACGCCGCTGATCTATGTGAACGTCAAAGCGATGTTCACCAACACGGTGCCAGTAGATGCATATCGTGGCGCTGGTCGCCCCGAAGCCACATTCCAGCTGGAACGGGTGATCGACAAAGCAGCGTCCGAGCGCGACGTTGATCCGATCGCACTGCGGCGGCAGAACTTTATCACTGAATTCCCCTATGCCACGCCGGTTGCGGTGGAATACGACACCGGCGACTACCCCGCGACGATGGACAAGCTCGAAGAGCTGGGTGATCTCGCTGGTTTTGATGCGCGGCGTGCGGAGAGTGCCAAGCGTGGCAAGCTGCGCGGATTGGGCGTGAACTGCTACATCGAGGCCTGCGGTATTGCACCGTCGAACCTGGTTGGTCAGCTGGGCGCGCGAGCAGGGCTCTATGATGCGGCAACGGTGCGTGTGAACGCCACGGGGTCAATCAGCGTCATGGTCGGTGCGCACAGCCACGGGCAGGGACACGAGACAGCGTTCCCTCAGGTGGTCGCGGACATGATTGGCATCGACGAGAGCCAGATTGATATCGTCCACGGCGATACGTCGAAAATCCCGTTCGGGATGGGCACCTATGGATCGCGCAGTCTTGCGGTTTGTGGCTCGGCCATGGTGCGTGCGACAGAAAAGATCATCAACAAGGCCAAGAAGATTGCGGCGCACCTTCTCGAGGCCAGTGCCGATGATATCGAACTGAAGGATGGTCAATTCAGTGTCACTGGCACGGACAAGTCCGTGGCGTGGGGCGATGTGACTCTTGCGGCGTATGTGCCTCACAACTACCCGCTCGAAGATATTGAGCCGGGGTTGGAAGAGACCGCATTCTATGATCCGGCGAACTTTACCTATCCCGCAGGCGCCTATGCTTGCGAGGTTGAGGTCGACCCAGATACGGGCAAGGTCACGATCGAACGGTTCACTGCCGCGGATGATTTTGGCAACATTATCAACCCGATGATCGTGTCTGGTCAGGTGCATGGCGGTTTGGCCCAAGGTATTGGTCAGGCGCTGCTCGAGAATTGTGCCTATGATGCGGACGGCCAGTTGCTAAGCGGATCCTACATGGATTACGCGATGCCACGTGCGGATGACGTGCCGTTTTATGACGTAGACCATTCGTGCCAGACGCCATGTACGCACAACCCCTTGGGCGTAAAAGGCTGCGGCGAGGCTGGTGCAATTGGATCACCCCCATCAGTCGTCAACGCGGTCTGCGACGCGCTCCGTAGCGCGGGCCATGACGTCACGCATATTGATATGCCTCTCACACCGTCCAAGGTGTGGTCGGCGATGAACAACGGATAGGACACCGCAGATATGTATGCTTTTGAAATTGAACGGCCTTCGACGATTGCGGACGCGGCCAAGGCGCTGAAAGGCGACGATGCGCAGGCACTGAGCGGGGGACAAACGTTGATCCCGACGCTCAAGGCCAGACTGGCTGCGCCTGAAACCTTGGTATCCTTGACGGATATTCCCGAGATGGTCGGCATTTGCGACGGGGACGATGGATCGCTGTGCATTGGTGGGGCTACAACCCATGCAGCAGTCGCCGCCGGGGCGGGGCGCTATGCAGGTTTGGCAGCACTCGCAGCCAACATCGGTGACCCAGCTGTGCGCAACCGTGGCACCATTGGTGGATCGCTTGCGAACAACGACCCATCCGCCTGTTATCCGTCTGCGGCTCTCGCGTCGGGTGCGACGATCATCACCAACACCCGCGAAATCGCGGCGGATGACTATTTCCAAGGGATGTTCGAGACAGCATTGAACGAAGGCGAAATTGTCACCGAGGTTCGGTTCCCCGTGCCAGAGGCATCGCACTATGAAAAGTTCGTGCAGCCTGCGTCACGCTTTGCGTTAGTCGGGGTGTTTGTCGCCAAATTTGCGGATGGCGTGCGTGTCGCCGTGACTGGTGCATCCGAGGGTGGTGTACATCGCTGGACTGCCGCTGAAGAATCGCTGTCAGCCAATTTTAGCGCTGATGCTTTGACGGATTTGACAGTGCCAGCGGATGGGTTGATTGGCGATCTTCATGGCACACCAGAGTATCGTGCCCATTTGGTAAAAGTTATGACAGGGCGGGCAGTTAATGCAGCTTTTTAATCTAGTACATTAATTAAAAGGCCCCTGCGTTTACGGGGGCCTTTTGTGGTTTATGCGCGTTTGCGTGCGGTTATGTCATCTAGTGCCGCGTTGAACGTCGCGGCATCCATCCCGTCGTTCAACGCGCGGTGGAACAGTACTGCTTGGGTCTCGGGGGCAAGACCGCCAACGGGCGGATCGCTGTCGAGATTAGTCGGGAATGAATAGCCCTCGGCGCAGCTTGCGATGGCTGCATTTTTGTCTGCATCTGATAGGTTTAGCTGCGATAGAACAGGGAAAAGCGCACGGCACATTGTCGTGCGGTCAATGTTCTCTAACGCGCGTCCAAAGGCAGATGAGACCTGCAAAAGGTTGGCCATGCGGTGCACATCGGTTGTTCTGTTTTCGCCAGCCGCATGAAATAGCGCAGGATTGAAAAACAAGGCGTCACCCTTGGCCAGTGGCAGCTGAATATATGCCTCTTCGAAATATGCGCGGAATTCGGGCAATCTCCATGCTGCGTATCCCGCGCGGAAAGCTTGGGAAAAGGGCAAGAGTTTAGTCGGGCCGCTGTCGACCGACATGTCACAATGGGCCACAGCCCCCTGAAGCGTTAGAACGGGCGATAGATCGTGCACATGTGCGGGATAACCCGCTGACACTTCAGACGTTTGGAACCCCAGATGGTAATCGCGGTGGGCCTGTTGGGCGGCGCCACCCGGATGCACAAGATTGACCTGCGCCGTCATCTGATAGTTTGGGCCAAGCCATGCCTCGGACACAGCTTGGATCGCCGGATTTCCAAAGTACCGCGCAAAAGTTTCCGGATCGGCAAGGCACAGTTTCCCCAATGAATTCCAGACACGGTCGTTGGTACCCGCCGAAAAGTGGTCCGCGGAATTGGCACCAGCAGCTTTTTCATCTGCAATGATCTGCGTGAATATCGCTGTTGCGGCGTCAATCGCGCTGGTGTCCGCATAGGCATTCTTTAAAACCAAAACACCTGCGCCATTTAGCAAAGTGTGGGCCCATTCGCTCTTGAAAAATCGGTTGTTCAAGAGGTCCGGAAATTGCGCGACATCGTAGATTGGCACGTTCCTTTGCACATCTGTGGCGAGTGGCACCTGCGCGGGATCCAGTGTTTGGTTGCAGAGTGTCTTGAATGCGTCGAGATCGCAGTCATCGCTTGTGAAATAGCCGGTGTTTGTCATGTTTTGCTCCTGTGTTGGCGACAGGATGCCGCGTTTTGATCTGGCGGTCGCTGGTAAAACACATCAATAATACATCAATGACACATCGTTTTCCGATCAAAGAAATCTCGGCACAGTCCGGTTTGAGCACGGCGACCATTGATCGTGCGCTAAATGGACGGGCCCATGTCAGCCCGCAAACACGGGCGCGGGTGGTCGCGGCCATTGCAGAGCTTGAACAGCAAGAAGGCCAGATGGCGGCGCGTGGGCGGCGGCTGTTCATTGATATTGTTGTCGAAGCACCAGATCGGTTTTGTCGGGAAATTACCAAAGCTGTGCATCATGTTCTGCCGCAGATCGCGCCAGCGGTAGTGCGTCCGCGGTTCGAAATGCGAGAGGTCATGGGCGTTGCCCAGACCGTCGCCGTTTTAGCGCGGATCGCAAAGCGGGGTAGCGACGGGGTGTGTCTAAAGGCAAGAGATGTGCCTGAGGTTCGCCAAGCGATTGCTGGATTGGTTGGGCGGGGCATTCCTGTGGTCACGATCTTTACTGATTGTCTGACGTCAGGCCGCACGGCCTATGCTGGACTAGATAACGAGCGGGCGGGCCGGACGGCGGCGCGTTTGGTCAGCCGTGTTGTGTCGCGTGGCGTGGTCCTTGCGACGCTCAGCCGCAATGATTTCCAAGGCGAAGACGCACGGCTGGACGGGTTTCGCACGGCATTGGGCGATTATGCTCCGCATCTTGAGGTGAGAATGGTGCAAGACACCAGCGGTCTCAATCAAAGCACGGCTCAATTGGTCGAAGCTGTGGCATCGCAACTGAGCGATGTTGCTGGGGTCTATTCCATGGGCGGGGGCAACCGAGCCATCCAAACAACGCTTGCTCGGCTGGGGCTCGCGCCTCGGGTCTATGTCGCGCACGATCTAGATGACGAGAACGTTGATCTGTTGGCGCAGGGTAGGCTCGACTTTGTCCTGTACCACGACCTTGCCCAAGACATGACACGTGCCTTTCGCAACATCATGGCAGCGCACCGTCTGGCTGCAATGCCGCTAGACGGCATGTCTGATATTCAGATTGTTGTCGCGGACAACGTTCCTGCATCGCGTGGCGCTGGATAGTCACGATTGACCAGTGCAGCATCTCAGTCTTGGGAATTCGCTTTTTCCGCTCTTGCATTTAGATCGGCCAAGAGCGCCCTTTGGTACAAGCCGCGCCAGCCGCGCTGTGGCGTTTCAAAAAACCGCGACTTTCGAATATCCCAGCATATGTTTTCGCTGTGATCCTCAAGGCTACGGATACCCTGTCGTTGTCCAGTTCCGGGATAAACCGTGAGTTCCCCAAGCCAGCACTGCGTGTCAGTTGCTAAGTAATCAACACGAATGAAATCAAAGTGCCGACCGATTTCCGTTGCAGTTTCCAGCATTTGCGGCACAAAGGGCGGCATTGGTTGGTTCGCCATAATTGCGCCTTTTACAGCAGGTTCACCACAGGTCCATGTGTCGTCCGGACCGCGCAACCAGTTGTCATAGAGCAAGGATCCGTTCGGTTGAGGGTACCTGATGATCACGCGCGGGATCGCGCCGTTATAGGTAAAGATGTTGGTCTCAGAGACGAGAGGGTCGACCAATCTTTCGACGAATAACGTCGGTTTGATGTCGAAATAAGCCCATTCGTGGCGACTGCGCGCATGCCGTTTGGATAGAAAGCTGTTGGCGAGCGTATTGAATGCAGCGCGGTCGGGTGGGGCCTCAGGCAATATGATATTTGTAGCCCAGCCGTGGTTTGCCTTTACGGCGACGCCGCTGGCTAACAGATCATCGGGGATGTCTTCGGCGCGATCGCCGGTCCACAACAAATCAGGGCAGGGCACCTTGATGTCATGTTCTTTGAAAAAATCGCGGACACCAACCTTGTCAGACACTTGGGTATACCTTGGATCAAGGTCGAACACTTTGCGCCAAAAGAATTTGTCGTTCGCAGTCCTGGGCGATGCAGGGTTTGCATGTCGTCCATACATATCCACCCGCCGGTAGTATTTGGCGAGCTTTCGATATCGCAATAAAATAACAATTCGCACGAGTGCTAAAACAAGTCTCCGCATTCCTCGTAAATGTCGGATTCGGCTGATGGTTGTAAATCTTGAATTTGACCGAACTGACGGTTTTTCCGGTCAAACAGGTAGGCGCGTTAATGTGACGTTGATTTTTCACCGCCGCGTTCGCCCATAGGTAATGTTGCAGCATGGTCAGAGAGATCACATGGCGCAAAAGAAAAACCCCCGCGCAAGCAGGGGTTTCAATCTGTTCAGCTACGGCTGACCCGACAATGCGGTTTCAGCTTGTCGGCCTCTAGGACTTACTTCGCCAGTGGGCCGATTAGCATGACCATTTGGCGGCCTTCCATCTTGGGGAAGTTCTCGACTTTGCCGTATTCTTTGGTGTCTTCGGCAACACGCTCGAGCAATTCACGGCCCAAGTTCTGGTGCGCCATTTCCCGACCACGAAAGCGAAGGGTGACTTTGACCTTGTCGCCGTTCTCGAGGAATTTGAATACGTTGCGCATTTTGACGTCATAGTCGTTCGTGTCCGTGTTAGGACGGAACTTGACCTCTTTGATCTCGATGATCTTTTGCTTTTTGCGCGCCTCAGCTTCTTTCTTCTG
This sequence comes from Thalassobium sp. R2A62, assembly GCF_000161835.1. GTDB lineage: Bacteria > Pseudomonadota > Alphaproteobacteria > Rhodobacterales > Rhodobacteraceae > Thalassobium. The sequence continues at coordinate 1,054,784 of NZ_GG697169.2, read as the reverse complement.
AGTCTCGTATTTGAACTTACCAAAGTCCATGATCTTGCAGACGGGCGGCGAGGCGTTTGGCGAAATCTCGACAAGATCGAGACCAGCGTCGACCGCCATATCCAATGCGCGTTCTGGGGTGACAACGCCTACATTTTCGCCTTCGGCGCCAATGAGACGGATTTCGTTGGCGCGGATGCGTTCGTTGACGCGGGGGCCGGTGTCACGCGCCGGTGGCGCGTTGTGTGGTCTGCGGGCTATGGTCTTGATCCTTTATCAATTGTCCGAGGCTGGAAAGTAGCCCCTAAGCGGGCGGCTTTCAACCCCGCGCGCCTTGCAAACTTGTGTAAGCAATGCCCTGCGAGTTCTGGGCGAAATCGCGCTTGCTGGGGGAGAAACGCGGCGGAAGTCCCCTGAAACCAGGCGAGAAGCGCTTTTATCTCAGAGACGCGTCTGACATATGCAGCGCTAATGGGGGCTGCCCCAAACCACCTAGAAGGATTTTATCATGAGAGCACTCATTATTATCGCAGTTCTCGCGATCGCGGGCTATTTTGGATACGAGTATGCTGCCAAAGGCCGCTCGCCCATGGAAGTCGTCTCTGGCGCAACAGATGCTGCTGGTGATATGGCAGAAGGTGCGGCTGACATGGCTGAAGGCGCAGTAGACGCAGTTGCAGACACCGCTGGTGCCGCCACTGACGCGGTTGAAGGTGTTGCTGACGCAGCTTCTGACGTTGCTGAAGACGCAGCAGAAGCGGTTGAAGGTGGTGTCGAAGGTGCCGCTGATATGGCCGAAGGCGCAGCAGACGCTGTTGCAGGCGCGGCTGAGGGTGCAGTTGATGCAGCTTCCGACGTTGTAGACACTGCTGTTGATACAGTTGGCGAGGCAGCTGATGCAGTTGCAGACACAGCCGAGGCCGCAACAGACGCAGTTGCGGACACAGCAGAAGCTGCAACAGACGCAGTTGCAGACACTGCTGGTGATGTTGCAGATGCCGCTGGCGACGCAGTCGACACAGCAACAGAGACAGCTGGTGAAGCAGCCGACGCCGTTGCAGACACAGCTGGCGATGTTGCAGATGCAGCGTCTGACACAGTTGATGCAGCGACAGAAACAGCTGGTGAAGCTGCTGACGCAGTTGCAGACACTGCAGACGCCGCGACAGATACAGCTGCAGAAGCTGTTGAAGGTGCTGCAGACACAGCCGAAGCCGCTGCAGAAGCGACAACCGAAGGCGCATCGGCCAGCATGTCTGACCTGCTGACTGCCGACGGTTTTGACGCGGCTAAAGTTGTTGAGATGATCAAAAATGCTGACCTGAACCCACTGGTCAAATCGACACTGACCAAAGCGGTTGAAGCTGCTGGCGACAATCCAGAGCTGATCGGTTTGGTGATCGAGCAGATCAAATCGGCATTGGGTCAGTAAACCTACTGATCTCAAACACAAAGAGGGCCGCGTCAAATCTGACGCGGCCCTTTTTCTTTGTCTTGCTGAAATTTGCGCTGGTTGCCTGCTCTCGCTAGCGGGCTATCCGACACCCCATTCTACGCGGTGTCTCAGGCTAGGTCTGAACGCGGGCGAACTTAACCGACGAACGCTTTTTCCACTACGTATTCAGCAGGTTCCGAGTTCGCACCTTCGGTCAAACCATGTGCCTCGAGGATCTCTTTGATGTCTGTGTTCAGACCCATCGAGCCGCAAACCATCGCGCGATCTGTCTCTTTGGACAGCCCATCAATACCGAGGTCGCAGAAAACTGTTCCGTCGTTTAGCAGGTCGGTGATGCGGCCCATCTTGGGGCTCTCTTCGCGTGTTGTCGTCGGGTAGTAGACGAGCTTGTTCAGGTTGTCTTCGCCCAAAAGTTCAACAAGCATTTCATCAGCGTGCAGGCTGGCGATGATCTCTTTTGAATAGTCCAGTTCGGCGACATCGCGACACGTGTGCGTCATGATGATCTGGTCATAGTCTTCGAATGTCTGCGGGTCGCGGAGCAATGAAGAGAACGGCGCAAAGCCCGTACCCGTCGCAAAGAGCCACAGGCGTTTGCCGGGCAGCAGTGCGTCATGCACCAAAGTGCCAACGGGTTTTGGACGCAAGATCAGCTCGTCACCCGGTTGGATGTGCTGTAGCTTGGATGTCAGCGGGCCGTCCTGAACCTTGATCGAATAGAATTCGAGTTCTTCGTCCCAGCTGGGCGAGGCAATCGAATATGCGCGCAAGAGCGGCTTTTGTTTGCCTGTCTCGGGGTGTGCATCACCCATCAGACCGATCATCACGAATTCACCCGAACGGAACCGCAAAGAAGCGGGGCGCGTCACGCGGAATGAAAACAGGCGGTCTGTATAGTGTTTCACCGCCGTGACGGTCTGAGCGTCAGGCAGGGTCGGCACGGCTTTGGTCGATGCGGTCATTGGCGTCACTTCGTTCATAAGGGTGTCAGGCAAGGTTGACGCCTTGCCCGCCTTTCATAGCGGTCAAATAGAGGTTGGGAAAGAGGGCCGATTACCCTTGCATGCGGGCGCGATAATCGTGGCTTTGCCAGTCAGCGCGGGCCAGCCATTGATCCTGTGGCTGCCGTGCTGCGAGCGCGTCATCAATTTCGATTTCGTCAAAGCCAGAGCGGCGCGCCATTGCGTATTGATCTGCAATCACATGGCCACGGGCGCGCAGGCGTCCGGTAAAGCCGAGGCGGCGCAATTGTGCGGCAATCGTGAACCCACGACCATCAGCAGAGCTGGGAAAATCAACGCGGATCAATTCGATACACGACAAACGACCCGATAGTGCGTTGGGGTCAGTATCCGAGGCCAGATCCAGTCCAGACGCACAATCGTTAGCGGGTAGGGTGTCCAAAGTGACGAAATCGCCTGTCCAAGTGTCCGAGGCAAAGCCTGTGTCAGTGATGATTACACTCATGATGCGGCCTTTCGTATGGCGGTTTCGTTGTCAAAATGGATACCGCATTCAGTTTTGTCAGTGTCGCGCCAGCGACCCGCGCGGGGGTCTTCGCCGGGGGTGACACGTGTGGTGCAAGGTGCGCAGCCAACAGAGGGATAGCCACGGGCGACCAACGGATGCCGTGGCAGCACGTATTTGGTCATATAGGCGTCCAGTTCGGTCGGCCCCCATTGCGCCAACGGGTTGATTTTGATCCGGCGACCATCCCGTTCATAGGGGGGCAGCGACGCGCGCTGACCGTTCTGATAGGATTTGCGACCAGTTATCCAGCCATCAAACCCCGCCAGCGCGGTTTCAAGCGGTTGCGTCTTGCGGAGGGCACAACATGCGTCTGGATCTGCTTGATGTAGCAGGCTGTCAACGTCGTGGGTCATCAACGTGGCGCGCGATGGCTTGATGACGCGGACATCCGTCAGCGCGAGCTCGTCAGCAACACGTTTATGGTACTTGAGCGTTTCAGGGAACAACATCTCTGTGTCCAAGAACAGCACCGGTGTCTCAGGCGCGATATCCGCGACCATGTGCAACAGCACGACGCTTTCTGTGCCAAAGCTGCTGACAACGGCAAGTTTGCCAATTTGGACATCGCCCAAAGCATGGCTCAGGATGGCGTGCGGGTCGCTCTTGCGGTGCAAGAGGGTCCGGCGTTCAGCAAGTTCTTTAAGCGGCATCAGCTTTAGCCTCTGGATAGAGCACAGCCTTGAAAGGGGCCATGCCGAGACGACGATAAGCCTCGATGAAGGTTTCGGTCTCGTCGGTCCGCAGTTCGAGATAACCGCTTACAAGGCGCTCAATCGCTGGCACAATCTCATCCGCGCTAAAGCCGGGGCCCGCACGTTCACCGACGGCAGCGGTTTCAGTATGATCACCGCCCAGCGTAATCTGGTAGTTTTCAACACCAGCACGGTCGAGGCCCAGAATACCAATGTGGCCGACGTGGTGGTGACCACAGGCGTTGATGCACCCTGAGATTTTGATCTTGAGCTGGCCAATGTCATGCTCGAGCTTCAATTCGTCAAAGCGCGTGGCGATCTCTTGGGCCACTGGGATCGAGCGAGCCGTTGCCAATGCACAGTAGTCCATACCCGGGCAGGCGATGATGTCTGAAATCAGGCCAATGTTCGCTGTCACAAGGTCGGCTGCACGCAATGCCGCGTAGATCGCAGGCAGGTCCGATTTGTGAACATGCGGCAGGATCACGTTCTGCTCGTGACTGATGCGCAGTTCGTCATGCCCGTATTGCGCGGCCAGATCAGCCATCACGCGCATTTGCTCGCTTGTGGCGTCGCCAGGGGTCGCACCATGCTTCTTGATGCTGATCGACACGATTGCATAGCCGTCTGCCTTGTGCGCGGTCAGATTGGTATCGCTCCATGACCGGAATGCGGGGTTGGCAAGGCGGGTGGCCTCATATCCATCGGTGCTGGCGACCTTAAAGTCCGGTGCAGCAAAGGATTGTTCGATTTGTGCAAGCAATTCCTGATCATACCCCGTGAAAACAGGGCGGATTTGTTCGAAACGTGCATCGACCAATTCGCGGATTTTCTCGAGACCGTTCTCATGAACAGTGATTTTGATCCGCGCTTTGTATTTGTTGTCGCGGCGACCCAGCAGGTTGTAAACGCTGACGATTGCCTCGCAATAGGCCAGCAAATCAGCCTTGGGTAGGAAGTCGCGCAGCACTTTGCCGACCATAGGCGTCCGACCTAGGCCACCACCAACGATCACTTCAAAACCAGGCTCGCCCGCATCATTACGGACCATCCGCAGGCCGATGTCATGCGCTTTGGTCACCGCGCGGTCGTTCGGGCTGCCTGTGATCGCAATTTTGAACTTGCGCGGTAGGAACTGGAACTCTGGGTGATCGGTCGACCACTGGCGCAACAGCTCGGCGACGGGGCGGGGATCTTCGATTTCATCCGCAGCGGCACCGGCAAAGTGGTCGGCGGTCACGTTACGGATCGTATTGCCCGACGTTTGGATCGCGTGCATTTCGACCTCGCCCAACGCGTCCAGCATATCGGGGACATCTCGCAGTTCCGGCCAGTTGTATTGGATATTCTGGCGCGTGGTAAAGTGGCCATAGCCCTTGTCCCAGCGATCAGCAATCATCGCAAGTTGGCGCATCTTTGCGCTATCCAGCGTGCCATACGGGATGGCGACGCGCAGCATGTAGGCGTGCAATTGCAGATATAGACCATTCATCAAACGCAGCGGTTTGAACTCGTCCTCGGTCAGGCTGCCGTCGACACGGCGCTCGACTTGGGCACGAAATTGTGCATTACGTTTTGCAATAAAAGCGGCGTCGAAGTCATTGTATTTATACATCTTTACAGATTCACCTGTTTGCCGTGTTCATAGTTTGATGGCCCGCGTGTGCGGAATGTTTCGCGAAAGTGTGTGGGTGTTGGTCCGGCATCAGATGCAGCAGCCTCGGCCAAATAGACGCCAACGACGTCGTTCACTTGGGCGGCGGCCAACGCCAACTGGGCATCGGCGCGTGTCTGGTCGGTGATCAACTCGGCCTCGGCCATATCGCGTGTCCAAGTGTCCTGAGATGTCAGCCAGATTGCGTCACCCTCGAGCAAGGCATTGGCGGTCACAACAGCGGGTTTGAAAGGGCGGCTCATTGGGCAAGCTCCTGAAGGTCAAAGGATTGTGCGGCTTCCACCGCAGCACGAGGCGCGAGGCCAAAGAGTGTGAGTGCAGGACCCGTCAGGTCAGCGGTCGACAGGGTCGGTTCCAGTTCGGCCAGATGGGTTGTCAAAACGCGTTGATCCGCGCGGCTGACGTTTTCGATGATCGTCACAAGTGTCAGCGGATCGGCACCATGCATCAGCAGGCGGCCCTGAATAAAACGCGCTGTTTTCTTGCCCATGTAGATCGCGGCAACTTCGCCCTCGGCGGCCAAGGCGCGCCAGTCATGTTCGGCAAACCCGCGTGTGTCGTGACCGGTGATGAAGCGGACCGAGGAATTGCGCCCGCGTTTGGTCAGGCTTTGACCGATGTTAGCTACAGCCGCAGAGGCTGCTGTGATGCCCGGCACAATTGCCCAAGACAGATCATGGGCGTCCAGCGCATCAATTTCATCGTCCAGACGACCAAAGACGGTCGGGTCGCCAGCCTTGAGCCGGACAACCTGATGGCCGCCGCGCGCGTGCTGAACCATGAGCGCGTTGATGTCGTCTTGCGCCATCGCTTTGCCAAAGCCCTCTTTGCCAGCATCAATGATGATTGCCTCGCGGCGGGCCAGCTCGAGAATTTCAGGTGTCACCAAACGGTCGTGGATAACGACGTCAGCCTCGTCCAAGGTTTTGCGCGCCTTGAGGGTCAATAGCTCTGGATCGCCCGGACCCGCACCCACCAGATCAACGTGACCTTTGCGGGATGTTTTGTTGAGGTGATCGTAGAGCAGGGACTGTAGATCGTCTTGAACTGCTGTGTCGTCGCCAGCGATCAGGCTCTGTGGGCCTGTCTTGAAATAGTATTCGCGCCAAAAGTCGCGACGCTGGCGGCCCATTGGCAGTGCTTCGACCATATGACGAAAGCCTTTGCCGATGTGGGCGAGGGTGCCCAAGGTCGATGGCAACTTTTCCTCGAGGTCCGCTTTGATCGCGCGGGCCAGAACGGGGGCTGCCCCTTCTGTGCCGATCGCAATCGTCACAGGGTCACGGTCAACAATCGCCGGCGTGATAAACTGGCTGTCGCCCAGATTATCCACGATATTGACCAATGAACCGTCACGGTGGGCGAGGTCGGCGACACGTGTATCCTCAGCGTCATCTTCGTTTGCGGCGTAAAACAACGTGGCGCACATCGCGTCACCAGGCTCCATCGCGCGGCGCAGCGTTGCCAGTTTTCCTTCCGCTTCCCATGCTGTGATCTCGGGGGCGATATCTGCCGCGATGACCGTAATCTTAGCTTGGGTTTTCATCAGCAGGCGCAGCTTGGCCAGTGCGGCATCGCCACCGCCCGATAGGACGATGCGGCGACCCTCGACGGCCATAAAGATTGGAAAATGTTTCATAGCGACAGCTCTTTTGCATGTTTCACTGCTGAATATAGAACAATTTCCTTGTTATTTGTATCTCGCGTGGGTCATTAAGGACATATGTTCCGATTTGAGTAAAATTCGGATTCAGTGTTCTGCAAATGCAAAGGGGTTGGAATGTCGTTCCAAACAGATGACGTAGATCGGAAAATTCTTGCGGAACTGCAAAGGGATGCAAGTCAATCGCTTGATATTATTGCCCAAAAAATTGGCTCTTCGAAGACGCCTGTGTGGAATCGCATTCGCAAAATGCGCGAAGCGGGGATCATTGGTAAGCAGACGGTCGTGCTAGATGCCGAGGCGCTGGGGTTTGACGCGTGTTTCTTTGTCCTGATCCGAACGTCCGAGCACGAGGCCGACTGGCAGGACAAGTTTCTAAACGCGCTTTTGTCGCGTCCCGAGGTCCAAGAGGCGCACCGTCTGGCCGGTGATATCGACTATATCCTCAAGGTGCGGGTCGCGAATGCCCGTGGCTATGATGAATTCTACCAATCGCTGATTTCCGAGGTGCGCGTGTTCAACGTCACAGCTCTATTGTCGATGGAAGAAATCAAATCGACGACGATGTTGCCGCTCTAGCGGGTGACCATCAATTCTGTCAGTCCGTGGAAATGATAGACATCCGCATAGCGCGGGATGCTTGACACTGCGAGAGCGGGACACCGTTCGAACAGAACCCCCAATGCAATCTGAAGCTCGAGCCGCGCCAGCGGTGCGCCGACACAAAAATGCAATCCGCCGCCAAAGCTGGTGTTGGCTGTTGCCTTGCGTGACGGGTCAAAGGTTTCCGCGTCTTCCCAAATCGCAGGATCACGGTTCGCCGAGGCCAAGAGGCAATCAATACGGTCCCCTGCTTTGAAATCCTGTCCCAAGAGGCTGACGTCTTCGCGGGCCCAGCGGCTAAAGATATGCAGCGGCGGGTCGTAGCGCAGGATCTCTTCGATCAATGGGTTGATATCATCCGTTGGGCGCAAGCCGGTCTCTAGCATCAGTTTCACACCATTGCCGAGCGTGTGTACCGTCGCCTCGTGGCCCGCGTTCAACAACAGAATGCAGGTTGTGATCAGCTCGTCCGTCGACAGACGCTCGCCGTCTTCTTCGGCGGCAATCAGATGTGAAATCAAATCGTCAGCAGGGGTGTCGCGGCGCGTCTCGATATATCCACGCAGAAAGTCGGAAAAGGCGATAGCGGCATCATTTGCGGCGCGCGCATCGTCGGCTGAGTGTCCGGCCATATAGACCCGGACCATCGCATTGGACCATCTAAGCAATTGATCACTAAGCGTTTCTGGTACACCAAGGAGCCGTGCAATGATGATCACAGGTAGTTTTTGGGCGTACTGCGTCAGTAGATCGAAATCGCCCGTTGGAAACGCATCAATCAGATCATGGCACAGTTGTTCGATCTCAGGGGCCAGACCCATAATCCGCCGCGAGGTAAACGCCCGCAGCACAAGCCCGCGCAATCGCGTGTGGTGCGGGGGATCAAGCTCCAACATTGAATGCGCCTCGACCGCGTAGAAATCAGCTAGGGCTGGGGGCACGGTCAATGTGGGGTTCACACGGCCAAACCGACGGTCACGCAAAACTGTCGAGACAGACGCATGTGTCGTTGCAGACCATGCTTCGTAGTCGGACCAATAGACAAAGTCGCCTGCCTGCCGCGCCCGTTGGTAAAACGGGTAGGGGTCTTGGACAAAGGATGGGTCTTTGGGCGATTGGTTCAATGTTGTCATATAGCGCACAGTTACGCGATGGCCGCACGGGGGCAAGAGGCTTTGCCACCATCGCGGGCACGGTTGCCCCAGTGTTCTTGTGATTGGCGGCGTTAGGCGGCTGCGAGTGCAGAGATAATCCCAGAAAAGTCATCCGCCTTGAGCGATGCGCCCCCTACCAATGCCCCATCAACGTTTGATGTCGCAAAGATCTCGGTAGCGTTTGATGGTTTAACGGACCCACCATAAAGCAGGCGAATGGCATCTGCAGTTTCTGCGCCAAAGCGATTGGTCAGTTCCGCGCGAATGAAATCGTGGACTTCGGCGATTTGTTCCAATGTCGGAACCTTGCCGGTGCCGATGGCCCAAACGGGCTCGTATGCGATGACCAGCGTTTCGCCGGATGCCCCATCGGGGACCGAACCGGTTAATTGAGTTGCCACGACAGAGAGCGTGGCGCCTGTTTCACGTTCGTCCAAGGTTTCGCCAACACAAACGATCGCAGTCAGTTCGGCACCCCATGCTGCGTTGGTTTTCGCCGCAACATCTGCATCCGTTTCGCCGTAATCTGCACGGCGTTCCGAATGGCCCAGAATAACGGCTGTCGCACCTGCATCGGCCAGCATGTCCGCCGATGTGTCGCCCGTATGTGCGCCCGAGACGTTTGCATGACAATCTTGACCTGCGATCTGAACCCCACCTGCAATAGCAACAGCGCGGTGGATCAGAGTGGCCGGCGTAGCGATCGTGACATCAATGCCTGTGGCGTCGATTGATCGCAGTTGTGTCAGTTCGCTCAGGGCAGCGGTCGTGCCGTTCATCTTCCAATTTCCGGCTGCAAGTTTAAGGCGCATAGTCACTCCAAATAGCTCAGTGCAGTACGAGCGAGGTCGCCCGCTGTGGTGGGATCATCAAGGGCTGCGTCGGGCAGGGTCCAATAGGGCATCTTGGTTACTTTGCCTGTGTCGCGGGTATAGCTCCCTTGCTCGGCACCCATATCCACAAGGGTTTCGGCGTAGGTGCCGGTGGCCTTGAGGTATATCCGTGCATCGGAATGAATGATGGCAAAGATAACACCGTCATAATAGAGACACAGACCGCCCATCATCTTGCGTGTTGTCAGTGGACCCACATCCGCAAACAGCTCTTTGGCGAATTTGATATCGGCGTCGCTGATGGCCATTAACCTAGCGTGGCGTCAAATTTGATGGATTCGCCACAGCCGCAGGCTTCGGTCACGTTCGGGTTGTTGAATTTGAACCCAGCTTCTAGCAACGACACTTCGTAGTCGATTTCGGTGCCAAAGAGGAACATCTGCGCCATTGGTGCGATCATGATGCGCGCGCCGTCTTGTTCGACGACCTCGTCCATCGGGTTCACCTCGGTCACATACTCCATGGTGTATTCCATGCCCGCACAGCCGCCTTTTTTGACACCAATGCGCAAACCTTCATGGCCATCCTTGGCCATCAGTTTAGAAATCTGTGCTGCTGCCTTTGGGGTCATATTGACCGCTTGTTTGCCTGGAATGCCGAACATGTGTGGGCTCCTTTGAGCTTCAAGATAGAGACAGCGGGGGCGCGGCTCAAGTGCCGCTACATAAATCCAAGTTCGAGACGGGCCTCATCTGACATCATGTCCATGCCCCACGGTGGCTCCCAAACCAGTTCAACATCGACTTGCTTGACCCCAGCAAGAGGTTCAATTGCGTCAGCCAACCACCCTGGCATTTCGCCAGCCACGGGACAGCCCGGCGCGGTCAATGTCATCACAACACGAACAGCGTTATCTTCGGCAATATCAAGCGTGTAGACGAGGCCGAGGTCGTAGATGTTCACGGGGATCTCTGGATCGTAGACAGACCGGCACGCCTCGACCACACTGTCATACAGTGGGTGGTCCGTGCTCGACGGTTGGATCAAGGGTGTCCCTTCGAGAGGGGCTGCGTTGTCGGTCATGGATCAGTCCTGTCAATTCCTGACCAGTTACATAAGGATTGCCAAACCAGAGGTCCAGTACCAACCCGCGCCAATCTGTGTTCAATGGTTTGTGTTCACGCACACAGGCAGGTGGCGAGGGTAGGGTAGCCCCCTAAACCCTCTGGATTTTGTGCCTTAGGCGGGTTGCGCGGCACCAACACCCAAAATATCGCGGTACAAATCGCCAACACGGCGCACGTCCATTTTGAGAGCCCGACCCAAATTGCCGATAAACTGCTTTTCGCGGTCATCCATAAAGCTGTCCGCAGCGGCGACAAGAATGGCCACCTGCATGACGCCGTCCTTTTGTCCTTCGGCCAAGCCTTTGGCAAAGCGTTTGTAGTCCGCTTCGGCCAGTTTACTTTCGGCGTTGTTGACGATCTCGGCAATCTGCTCGAGGATAAAGCGGCGTCCTGTCAGGGCATGAGCGATCCGCACAATCGCGCTGATCTCGGAGACATCCACCTGACCTTCAATTTTAGCTATGTGGCACATCACGTCCACCATAGAGCGGGTGTACGTATTTTTGGTGCCAATCATAGCGCGGCGACGACGCAACCGCAGCTTTCGGGAAATTACGGCAATCGCGACCGTCAGGCCAAGAATGCTGCCCAGTAGGGTGGAAAACAAATGAGTACGTTTTTGCGCGGCGTTAAAGGCTGGCTCTTGGGCAATGTCAGCGGCGATCATGCCGGCGGCTTGCAGTTCTGCAAACTCTTCCGTGCTCAAAGGTGTGTAGCGGGTGCCTTCGCAGTTGTTTGCGGACAGGCCATAGCCATCGGATTCATAGTAGATGGGAATGCCAAAGGTGCGCGCGACTGTCGTATGACACAGCGTATAGGTCGCCAGTCCACCTTGGGCGGTGAGGCCAAGGGTCGGGATGTGGGTTTGGGCCACTACGTCCACTTGTGGGTAATACCCCAGTCGGGCGGCATCAGCAGTGGTCGGAATAACAAGGGTCGTGGCCAGTAATGCGGCGCTCAAGAGGGTCTTCATGTTCAAAATCCATAGGTCGATAAATGCACTTGGGCCTAAGTAGCCTGTTCAATTGGGCGAAACTTGGCCTTCCATTGGGAAATCACGCGGCGGTTGCGCCACCGCGCGATGGGCGCTAGATCGCCTGTATGACACAACCGTTTTCCTTTGATCTGACCGCCACCGACGGGCGCGCGCGCGGCGGTACAATCCACACACCACGTGGAGACATCCGCACACCGGCGTTCATGCCTGTGGGCACTGCCGCCACGGTCAAGGCGATGATGCCGGAAAGTGTTGCAGCTACAGGCGCCGATATCTTACTAGGGAATACCTATCACCTGATGTTGCGCCCAACCGCAGAGCGCATAGCCCGATTGGGCGGGCTGCACAAATTCATGAACTGGGACAAGCCGATCCTCACCGATAGCGGCGGGTTTCAGGTGATGAGCCTTGCTGGGCTGCGCAAACTCACGGAAAAGGGTGTGACGTTTAAATCTCATATTGATGGTTCCAAGCACGAATTGACGCCTGAGCGGTCTATGGAGATCCAGCGTTTGTTGGGCTCGGACATTGTGATGTGTTTTGACGAATGTCCTGCATTGCCAGCCGACCGCAAACGCATTGCCCAAAGCATGGAGATGTCGATGCGTTGGGCCAAACGGTCGCGCGATGCCTTTGGCGACAGACCGGGGTACGCGCTCTTTGGTATTCAGCAAGGCGGGCTAGAGCAGGATCTACGCCAAGAAAGCGCCGAGGCGCTGCGCGAGATCGGATTCGAGGGCTACGCCGTTGGTGGATTGGCCGTCGGCGAAGGCCAAGAGGCGATGTTTGATTGTCTCGACTATGCACCAGAGCAGCTGCCCACGGACAAGCCGCGCTATTTGATGGGGGTGGGAAAGCCTGATGACATCGTAGGCGCTGTGGCGCGAGGCATTGATATGATGGATTGCGTTTTGCCGTCACGATCAGGGCGCACAGGCCAAGTCTTTACCCGCCACGGTGTCGTGAACATCAAAAACGCCCGCCATGCGGATGATCCACGCCCTCTGGACGAGAATTGCTCCTGTCCGGCCTGTTCAAATTACAGCCGCGCCTATCTGCATCATGTGTTCCGCTCGCAAGAGATGATCTCGGGGATGCTGCTGACGTGGCATAACCTGCATTATTTCCAAGAGTTGATGCAGGGAATGCGCGACGCGATCGAAGTCGGCCAGTTCGCCCAGTTCCAATCAGATTTCCATGGTGCGCGTGCACAGGGCGATATTGATCCGCTCTGATCGTTACCGGAACCGGTTGACGATCCGCATCAGCCACGGTCGCGGCCGTACACGAAACGTCAACAAAGAAGCATCCGATGATCGCGCTGCTTGGGCTGGCTTAGATGACAGACGCTGTGTACTGGGCCGTTCATTGCGCAAACGCGCGCCAATCAACGCATCCAGATAGGGTTGGCCGATCCACTGTAGAGGGGCCCAGTCTGTTTGATCCAGTTCTGCATGCCATTTGGAATAGTCGGGCGTATAGCCGCGCTGGGCCACGAATGGGGCCGATTGCTCTTGGAACAGGGCAATCAGCGATTGGCGTTCTGAGGGGGATAACAAAGGTTCCGGATCTTGATCGGTCGGAACCACTTTGAAAAAGTCCCGCAGCACGTCTTGGCGGTAGGTCACCTCACCCCCCACGGAATTCAACAGCCGCGCCGCTTCAGTCGCTTGGCGGTCGGGCGAAGGGTAGCGCGGCAAATCATCCAGCGCCTTGGGGTGCCGTTTGGACAATCCGATCATCTTGCAAAAATCGGGCCAGAGCGCTGATTGCTCGGTTGCCTCGTCAAAATCCATCAAACGGACCGGTGTGCCCGTATATGCCTCGAACGGGGCAAGGAGCGCTTCCAAGTTGGTCAGGTTCTCGGCCTCATCGACCATGAACTCCTGGATCGTCCGGCTGCCCAACCTTTGACCGTTCGAGACCTGTTCTTTGTAAAACGCCTCGAGATATCGATCGGGGCGACGCACTACCGCGACGCATTGGATCTCTCGGAACATGTCTAGCTGTTCAAACAAGGCACGAAGCTGTGCATCGCGGGTCTCACCCAACGGAAAGAGCATGTTTTCACAGCTCAAGATGACCGTCTTTGCAGGGCTGTTTTCAATCTCGCGGCGCAATGATTTCCAAAGGCCAAAGTCACGCTTTTGTAGGGCGCGGATCAAACCATAATGGCCGGGCAGGCCACCCTGACGAACTGACGCATGCTTGATGTTGGCAATCCCCGTATTGGGGACAAGGATGCCCTTGCTGGCTAACGCTGCGCGATGGTGCACAAGGTGGTGCTGCAGATAGGTGGATCCGGTCTTGTGCATGCCAAGGTGCAATATCAGCTTGGGCCGCAGCGGCTTGGCAGGGGCCTTGCGCGTTGCGTGCTTTGGCTTGATCGCGGCCAAACGGTTCCCGACACTGTCAAAGTCACCCTCACGCAACATGCGGTGCAGTTCGAAAAAGTCGGTACGCGAGACAAAGCCCCGTTTGGTCTTCATCCCCACACGGGTGATGTGGGCCAGTACCTCGTCATCGAAAATCGGGTGGCCAAAGCTGTCGACGCCTAACAAAGACACGATGCGCTGGGCGAAGTCCGTATAATCGGGGTCGTTATTCTCAACCAGGCGGTCGATCAGATCCATATCCCAAATCAAGCGCCCGACGGTGTTAAACAATTCCCGCTTTTCAAAACGTGCGGGCAGGGTTTCTGCGGCCACACGTTTGCGGATGACACCCAAACATTTTTCCAGCAGTTGCACCTGCAGCCGGTGAATATCCGGATTTGTCGGCGAGACAGAGATTGACCCCGCCCGTCTGCGCCAAACCCGTGTCGGCGCGCCCAATGTGGCAATCAATCTGGCCGCAGTGACGGTTTCCAGCACAAACAGCCGATCTTCGAATTTTGGTTGTTCAACGTCAAAGCGCAGATTGAATTTGTCGAGAAAGTCGCGCCGATAGAGACTGGCCCAGCTTGAGGTAAAGAACTGCGCCTCTTCGAAGTTCTCAAGGCCTGCGCCTTGGCGCGGTTCAAGAAACATCAGCGCGTCACGGCGCAAAACGTCTACGTCAGGGGAACCGGGGCGTGACAGAAAACATGCGGCATGGGTGACATCCGCCCCTGAGCGCTGGGCCAATGCATATTGCTGTGCCAATCCATCCGACGTGAAATAATCGTCAGCATCCAGAAATCCGATGAATTTACCTGTTGATGCATCGATCCCAGTGTTGCGTGCAGCAGACAGCCCGCGATTGATGTCGTGATGAATGAGGCGGGCACCGTCGGGCAGCCTGTCGGCAAACCAACTGTCATCAAACTGGTCGGGGTTGTCGTTCACAACGATCAATTCCAAGCCATCGATGGCTTGGGTCACCACGGATTGAACCGCCATGTCGAAAAAGGCGGTCTCATTGTAAAATGTTATGATTAGGCTAAGCGGCGTCACGTGTTCGTGTCGGCCCCTGCGTTACATGCTGACGGCTTCTTCGCCGCTATCGTCATCCCGCCCCTCATCATCGTCACCCTCGTCAATATCGACGTTAACCAACATCACGATGAGCGCGATCATCGCGGCAAGCAAGTCAAAAGGCACTGGTACTATCCCCCCAAAACATCGCCATATGTGGCAGTTCGCGATCAGCAGGCTTTTTTAGTATCTTTCGATTCCCGATTTTCATCAAGTCTGAGTTGACTTCTGGTTAATCGGCCGTTTTTTGTGCCTTGTTCGGTAATTCGGGACAAAATGTCTTAATGTCTTGGCTTGTGCCCCTTGGGCGCTACCGTCATTGTAACGATATGTAACTGACGAGGTTGAAAGGGGGCGGATCCAGACCCACCTACAAGCTCTGATAGGAGCCAGCCAAGAGTTGCCAATGATTGGGACCGGTGCTGGCTTGCCTAAAATGAGGAAGAGCCATGCAAGAGCCATTGAGCCCATCATACCCCGTCCTGCCGCTGCGCGATATTGTGGTGTTCCCACATATGATCGTTCCGCTGTTTGTTGGTCGTGAAAAATCCGTCCGAGCCCTCGAAGAGGTGATGCAGGACGACAAACAAATTCTGCTGTCCAGCCAGATTGATCCGTCGATTGACGATCCTGAGAGCGACGGCATTTACAAAGCCGGTGTTCTGGCGAACGTGCTTCAGCTGCTCAAGTTGCCTGATGGCACGGTAAAAGTGTTGGTCGAAGGCAAAAGCCGCGTGCGCATCACGGACTACATCGACAATCCCAAGTTTTTTGAGGCCAACGCCGAGTATCTGACAGAGATGCCGGGCGATGAGGCTGTGATCGAAGCGCTGACAGGGACCGTTGCCCAAGAGTTCGAGCGCTACTCCAAAGTCAAAAAGAATGTCCCCGAAGAAGCGCTTAGCGCTGTGGGCGAGGCGACTGAGCCTGCGAAACTTGCAGACCTCGTGGCGGGACACCTCGGGATTGAGGTCGACCAAAAGCAAGAGTTGTTGGAAACGCTGAGCGTCGCTGAGCGGCTCGAGAAGGTCTATGGCCTGATGCAGGGCGAGATGTCCGTTTTGCAGGTCGAGAAAAAGATCAAAACGCGCGTCAAATCCCAGATGGAGCGGACCCAGCGCGAGTATTATCTGAACGAACAGATGAAGGCGATCCAGAAGGAACTGGGCGACGGCGAAGAGGGCGAAGGCGAAGTGGCCGAGCTTGAAAACAAAGTCGCCGAGACCAAGCTGAGCAAAGAGGCCCGTGAAAAGGTCGACGCCGAGATCAAAAAGCTCAAAAACATGAGCCCGATGAGCGCCGAGGCGACAGTCGTACGCAACTATCTCGATTGGATGCTGTCGATCCCATGGGGCAAAGTCAGCCGCACGAAAAAGGATTTGGGCAAAGCTCAAAAGGTCCTAGACGACGATCACTATGGTCTCGAAAAGGTTAAAGAGCGGATTGTCGAATACCTTGCGGTTCAACAACGCTCGAAAAAGCTGAAAGGCCCGATCATGTGTTTGGTCGGACCTCCAGGCGTAGGTAAAACCTCGCTCGGTAAATCTGTGGCGAAAGCCACGGGGCGTGAGTTTATTCGCATCAGCCTTGGCGGTGTGCGTGACGAATCCGAGATCCGTGGCCACCGTCGGACTTACATTGGCTCGATGCCCGGTAAGATCATTCAGGCGCTGAAAAAGGCCAAGACGACGAACCCTCTGATTTTGCTCGATGAAATCGATAAGATGGGTCAGGATTTCCGTGGCGACCCTGCCTCGGCAATGCTCGAAGTGTTGGATCCGGAGCAGAACGGCACCTTTGCCGATCACTACCTAGAGGTGGAATATGACCTCTCGAACGTGATGTTTTTGACCACGTCGAACAGCTACAACATGCCGGGCCCTCTATTGGACCGGATGGAGATTATCCCGCTGTCCGGCTACACTGAGGACGAAAAGGCCGAGATCGCCAAACAGCACTTGATCGCCAAGCAGATCAAGAACCACGGTCTGAAAAGGGGCGAGTTCGAGTTGACGGATGAAGCCTTGCAAGAGATGATCCGCACCTACACCCGCGAAGCAGGTGTGCGTAACCTCGAGCGTGAAATCGCCAAGGTGGCGCGTAAGGCTGTGACAACGATCGTCAAGAAAGAAGCTGAGGAAGTGGTCGTCACGACAGACAACCTCGACGACTTCCTCGGAGTGAAAAAGTTCCGCTACGGTCTGGCCGAAGAAAAGGACCAGATCGGTGTTGTGACAGGTCTCGCGTACACGTCAGTTGGTGGTGAATTGCTGCACATCGAGGCACTACGTTTGCCGGGCAAAGGTCGGATGAAGACCACCGGTAAGCTGGGTGATGTGATGAAGGAATCGATTGATGCGGCGTCTAGCTACGTCCGTTCAATCAGCCCGCAGATTGGCGTGAAACCACCCCAGTTTGACCGGTTCGACATTCACGTCCACGTCCCCGATGGCGCGACGCCCAAAGACGGCCCAAGTGCCGGATTGGCTATGGTCACCTCTATCGTGTCGGTGCTGACCCAAATTCCGGTGCGCAAAGATATTGCGATGACAGGCGAGGTCAGTTTGCGGGGCAACGCAATGCCAATCGGTGGCCTCAAGGAAAAACTGCTGGCCGCACTGCGTGGCGGGATCAAAACGGTTCTGATCCCGAAAGAGAACGAAAAAGATCTCCCTGAGATCCCTGACAACGTGAAGGCGGGACTAGAGATCATCCCGGTCGAACATGTGTCCGAAGTTCTCAAACATGTGTTGATCTCCGAGCCTGAGGCTGTGGAATGGGATTATGAGGCTGAAGAGGCTGCTGCAGCCCAAGCCGCACTCGACAAAGCGTCAAACGGATCAACCGCTGTCGCGCATTAATTTGCGGATAAATCAATTTGCAAAGGGCGCCTTAACGGGCGCCCTTTCGCGTTTACAGGGCGTATTGTTGCCATTTTTCCCCTTTTGCGGGGCAGGATCATACCAAATATTAGCCAAGAGCGGCTCAATCCGTTATGGTGAAGCCAACAATAAGAAAGAGGACTTGAGGCACATGGCACGACGTAAGAAGAGCACGACCAAATCCACGACGGCTAAAACAACAACTAAAGCGGCAAGCACCGCGACGGCTGCGACCATGAGCACGGCCCCTAAAACCGTGTTGACGACAGCGGCCAAGGCTGCTGCTGCAGCTACGACCCCAACACCAGGTGTCGTTGCCGCCGCCAAGCCAGTCATTGCTGCGCCCATGATGAAAAAGAAAGACCTGATGGACCGTGTGGTCGAACGTTCAGGGATGAAGAAAAAAGACGTGAAACCTGCTGTCGAGGCCGCATTGGCCGTGATCGGTGAGGCACTTGCTGCTGGCGAAGAAATGAACATTCAGCCGCTGGGCAAGATCATGGTGAACCGCGAGAAGGACCGGCCAAACGGCAAGGTTATCATTTGCAAGGTGCGCCAACCCAAGCCGCCGCTAGCGGCACAGCCATCTCCAGTGGTTGATGCTGCTGAATAACCGACACTGAAACGATCCTGCATGAGGCGCGCCAATGGGTGCGCCTTTTGCATTTGTGCGCCGAGTTTTTGCGGTTCCTAAGAGCAAGTAAAGGTGGCTTTGACCGTTGACCACAATCGGGCTGTTGGTTTTGGGCGCACCGCGTTAAAACGCCGTTATGACATACCCAGAACTCTATATCCTGCGCCACGGTGAAACCCATTGGAACGCTGAGAACCGCATGCAAGGCGGGCTCAATTCACCGCTAACGGATGCTGGACATGCCCAAGCCGTACGTCAGGCTGAAATCCTTCAAGCCATTGATTTATCAGAGTTTGATGTGCTGTGTAGCCCTCAAGGGCGCGCCTTTGAAACGGCGGCCATCGCGCTTGCCCGCCAAGTACGATACCTGCGGACGGATGACCGTCTTCGCGAAATAGAGGTTGGTGAATGGCAGGGTCGTGTTCGGACGGAACTAGACTGGGACGGCGATGCGATCGGTGGACCAGACGGGCCTTTGGCGATGTACGCCGCAGCGCCCAGTGGAGAAGGGTTCAAAGCCTTGGCAGAACGTTGCACCGATTTCCTGTCAAATCTGACCCGTCCTAGTGTGTTGGTCACCCATGGGGTCACCTCGCGAATGATGCGGATGGTGCTGCTGGGGCATGCTTGGGACGACTTGCAAGCCATGGCTGCTTTGCCGGGCGGGCAGGGGGTTGTTTACCATCTAAAAGAGGGCGTGCAGACGAAACTGGTGTGAATTGTGAAAACGCTCTTGCCAAGTGGTCAGAGCCGCATTAATCAGCGCTCATCGGGTGATTAGCTCAGTTGGTAGAGCGCTTCCTTTACACGGAAGATGTCGGGAGTTCGAGCCTCTCATCACCCACCATAATCTTCGTGATTTCCCCTTAAAAACATAGATTATCAGTTATAATCACAGAAACGTGGTTATTTTACGAGGTTGTTTACGGGGTTGTTCTGCATAATTCTGGAGATATTTACTCAGCACTGCTTCGGTTGGAAGCCACCTCGTCATTTTTTGACAGCAACGTCACAAACAGACCGCGATTCGTCAGAAACGGAAGTACGGTTCCTCGCAAAACAACCTCTTATGGTTTACGTCAAAGCCAGCTAATGGGTTTATGGCAACCAATGTGCTCGAGATGGAAATATTGGGAAGCAGCCCTTTGCCACATTCTGCCCCAATAGCTGCTTAGCGGATGAAACGGACTTTCGCTGCATTCGCGAAATTCTGGCTTTTTCTACAGGCTGATCCATCTGTCAGGAGCGAAGCAGACCTTTGCTGCGGTGCAAGATGAGATATCTCTAGCCACCAAAGTGGGCTTTCAAACGATCAGCTCAGCATGGCAAAGGGCGCGTGTTCTGGACTTGCGGTCTTTGTGAATGAGGATGGCGGCATCCTCATGGTGGTGTCTTTGGGCGAAGTTCATACACGGGTTTGCAGCAAGGATTTTCAACGGGAGGGGGTGGTCACGAATGACGTGTTACGCGATCTGAGCGACAAACCTGACGTTTTTCTCTTACTGGGCGGCACTATTGGACTGAGCCTAGATCGCATCTCTCCAAGCAATAACATAATCAACGAGGGCGCCGCCTTGAGGCTGGTAGATCCGTCGTTTCACGGCCGGTGGGGGCTGTGACCCAGCGGGCAGCGCGATCAGGGCGGCGCCTTCGCTGGTTCCGGTCGTTCCACCTGATACCTCGACTGTGCAATTCGTCGCGGTTGCGAGCATGGTGCAGAAGCTTGGGTTGCCGGCAAATGGTCCTTCTATGATGATTAGGCCAGTGTGACCTGTCAGCCCGAGGCATTCCGCGGTCATGAGTGCCAAATAGAACCCCGCTGCAACAGTGCGTTCGAGACTGCCCGCGCTTGGTTCAGTTCCAT
Organism: Thalassobium sp. R2A62; assembly: GCF_000161835.1. GTDB lineage: Bacteria > Pseudomonadota > Alphaproteobacteria > Rhodobacterales > Rhodobacteraceae > Thalassobium. Next base: position 1,034,240 of record NZ_GG697169.2, on the reverse strand, counting down.
GCCAACGGGCGCGGCGGCTCTGAAATGGCCCGCTTTCAGAGATGATCGAAGGCAAGAGCATCGTACCAGTCCGCGCGACGTTGATCATGTCGTCTTGGGTGTATTCGGCTGCTTGACCCTGAAGGATTGTGTCATATTCCCGCCCGCCCATGAACCGCGCTGACGGCACGGGATCGCCTAGGGCATTGACGTTGATTAGGGTGTCTCGCATCGGGTCAAGTTGCGTTTGACGGCCACCGACACTCATGACGATGACCCATGTGCCCGTCGAGACCACGGAGAAGGGTGCGGTTTGCCGCAACACATGGGGCAGTAGTGACGCATTGGAATCGTGGATGCCGCAATAGACGGGTGTCGCCGGATCTAGGCCAGTTCGCTTGACAATATCTGGAAGAAGGCTTCCAAGGCGGTCCGAGCATTTGCAAGGGGTGCTGATCAGCTTGGCAATATCCAAGCTGTGTACCAGTTCTGAAAATGAGCCCGCGACCGGATTCCAGAGGTCAGTATGACAGCCAAGAGAGCTTACGTCGCAGGCGCAAGCGCCCGTTAGGCGGTAGCCCCAGTATTGTGGGTATGTAACCACGGCGGCCGTTCGGCCCCGTAATTCAGGGTCTTCGGCGAATTGCCAATGAAGCTGCGCGCCAAGGTTAAGGCCCATGGGCAATCGCGGTGCGCCTGTTTCATCGAACGGCGGCCTGATTGCGTTATAGTCGGCAACGATCGCATCGGGCCCTTCATGTTCATAGTCAAGGATCGGCGCGGCAAGGTTACCGTCGTGACCGATCAAAGCGGCGCAGGCGCCGTGGGTTGTGGTCGAGATCGCGTTGATACCGTGACTTTGATGAAACTGTGCCATTGCGCCAAGCAGGAAGTCCCAGATGCCGTCAACATCAAAATGGGGCCAGGGCGGACCGGGCAGAACCATATTCGGGCGTTTCACGATAGCCAGTTCTTTCAGCGTCGCTAAATCCACCAACGCCAGTTTGGCATTGGTCTTGCCGATGTCGATGACGGCAACATGGGTCATGGCATATGAAAGACAGGTGTCAGCGGCACCGCGACTGGTACGTTGTCAGGCTTGGTCTGCATGATGTCAGCCATATGGGCCCACCATTTTTGCATAACTTTTTGTTCGGGCAGGCTGTCCATCTTGTGATCGTCGGTGCGCCAAAGCACCCCAAGGAGAAGGCCGGTTTCTTCGTCCAGATGGATAGAGTAGTCGGAAATGCCTGCGTCTTTGAGCAAGGTCACAAGCTCTGGCCAAATCTCATCATGGCGTTTCTTGTATTCATCGCGGCACCCCGGCGTCAGATGCATTTTGAAGGCGAATTTTTCCATCACTGGACCCGCCACATGGACAAAAGGCGCGGCAGGGCAATGACCCCGATCAGTAGGGCGCCGATGACGATGGACATAACGATGCCCGGCACGTTGAGCAGCCCCAGCCCAAAGGTCACGAGCCCCATGACAAAGGCCGCAATGACAACGCCCGGGATCGAGCCCGATCCACCAAGGATGTTAACGCCACCCAGGACAACCATCGTGACGATTTCAAGCTCCCACCCCGTCGCGATTGACGGGCGGGTGGAGCCGAGGCGTGAGGTCAGACAGATCGCCGCGACGCCAGACATCAGGCCAGTGAACAGGAACAGTATGAATTTCACCCGCCCCACGCGGATACCGGAAAACAGCGCGCCGGTCGGGTTGTTACCAATCGCATAGACGGCGCGACCAAAGTTAGTCATGTGCAGGATGACGCCATAGATCACCGCGATGATCGCAAACAGCACAAATTCAAACGAAATCACCCACCAGACATAGCCTTGCCCGAAAAAGGCAAATTCGGGCGGATAGCCGCGATAGGCTTGATCGCCAAGAATGATGAAACTGATGCCGCGAAACAGCGACATGGTGCCGATGGTCACAACAATAGACGGCAAGCCAAGACCGGTGACAAGAATGCCGTTGAAGGCGCCACAGACAAGCCCAGTCGCAAGCCCAATCAAAACCAGCCCTTCGGTGCCCACCCCCATTTGCACCGCCGCCCCCATCGCTGTGGAGGCCAATGCGATGATCGAGGCCACAGACAGGTCAATCTCACCCGATATAATCAGCAGCGCCATAGCAAAGGCTATCATTGCTTTTTCGGTGAAATTGAACGTCGCGTCGCTCAGGTTCCAGGCGTTCAGGAAGTAGGGCGAGGCGAAGGAATTTGCTACAAAGATACCAATAGTCACCAGCAGAAGAAGACTTTCCCAGCTTTTCAGCCTCCGTTCCAGCGAGGATTGCAGGCGGTCAGGGATGCTGCGTGTGTTCATTTGGCGTGCTCCGCTTTCTTGAGGATGATGCGGCCTGGTGTGCGGTTGGCCTGTGCGTTTAGGATCACGGCGATGATGATCGCTCCGCCCGAGATCGCCATTTGCGAGAAGGGAGAGATGTTCACGACCGGCAAGGCATTCGCGATGATGCCAAGGAACAACGCGCCCAGCAGGGCCCCGAACACGGTGCCAACGCCGCCCATGATCGAAACTCCGCCAATGACGCATGCGGCCACCACGGTTAGCTCAAACCCGCCCGCAACATCCACATAGGCCACTGCAAAACGGGACACCCAAAGGTAGCCCGCAAGACCAGCGATGGCGCCTGAAATGGTAAAGGCCCAGAACTGCGTTTTGCCAACATTAATGCCCGCATAGGTCGCCGCATGCGGGTTGCCGCCCGCGGCATAAAACGCACGGCCCAGCGATGTGCGGGTCATGACCATGGTGAACAGAATCACGGTCGAAATGGCGATCCAGCTGAGGATCGGCAGACCGAGCAGGTCCGTGCGGGGGACGGATTTGAAGGAATCCGACATCTCATGGCTGTTGACCCATTTGCCTTCGGTCAAAAGGAAGATGATACCGCGGAAAATGGTCATCGTCCCCAGCGTCACTACGATGGGAGGGATCGCGAGTTTCCACACCAGAACGCCGTTGAACATGCCCAATAGGGTGCCAAAGCCGATAGCGATGAGAACGATGAGGATCACTGGCAGGCCCGGTGCTGAGATATTGATCAATGACACCACCATCCCTGTTAGGGCAAGATTGGCAGCAACGGATAGGTCAATGCACTTGGTCAGGATCACGATCATCTGCCCGATGGCCAACAGGATCAGCGGCGAGGTGTCGTTGAACACGTTCAGCAGGTTGGACGGAGCCACGAAAGCAGGAAACCGCCATGCAACCACAGCCAAAAGGACGGCGATCGCCAACATCAAAAAGGCTTCGCGGGAGGCGAGGAGTTTGGTCATACGTGGGTCTCCGTAATGCCTGCGGCGTGTCCGACCAGTACTTCGGGGCTGATGTGTTGCCAGTCGAGTTCAGCGGCAATCCGGCCTTCGCGCATGACGATCACGCGGTCCGACATGCCGACGATTTCAGGTATTTCAGAGCTGATCATGATTATCGCCAAACCTTGTGCAGCCAATTCAGCCATAAACTCATGCACAGCGGCCTTTGATCCGATGTCGATTCCCTTAGTGGGCTCGTCCAGAATGATGACCTTGGGATTGGTTGCCAGCCATTTGGCGATGACAACCTTTTGTTGGTTGCCTCCCGATAGGCTGCCAACTTGAGTATCCAAAGACGCCGCACGCAGGTCCAACCGTTCAGTGTATTCCCGCGCCAGTTTGAATTCCTCCGCCATTTTAAGAAACCCCTTGCGGGAGGTATGTTTCAGCGATGGCAGGGTCACGTTTTGGAAGATCGGCAGATCGACAATCGCGCCCTGCTTGCCGCGATCCTCGGGCACATAGACGATACCATGGGACACAGCATCGGCGGGCGACCGGATCGTGACCTCGGCCCCGTCAATGCGTAAGGTTCCGGCACTTGGTTTCGTTGTGCCAAATAGGGCCTGCATGAATTCGGAACGGCCAGCGCCCACAAGGCCATAAAAGCCAAGTATTTCACCGCGTTTTAGCATGAACCCGATATCGGCAAATTCGGTTGGGTGGTCGTAGCCAGTTACTGTCAAAACTTCGGCACCGAGATTGCGGTCGCGTTCGGGGAAGATCTGACTCACATCGCGACCAACCATCATCTTGACCAATTCAGCTTCGTTCACGTCGGCAATGGCACCTTCGCCAACCAATTGCCCATCACGGAACACGGTGTAATTATCTGCGATGCGGAAAATTTCATCAAACTTGTGGCTGATGAACAGGATCGCCTTGCCTTGAGCCTTCAGTCCATCGACCAGTTCATAGAGTTCCTCGATTTCCGCGTGGCTAAGTGCTGCGGTAGGTTCATCCATGATCACCACGCGCGCATCCACGGATAGGGCGCGGGCGATTGCCACGAGGTGTTTGTTGGCGGTACCAAGTTCCTTGAGGGTTACACCAGGGTCAATCTTTGCCCCAAGCCCGTCCAATATCTCTTGCGCGCCTTTGTGGATGGCGCGGGTGTCGATCAGGGCGAACCAGCCCTTAGGTGCATGGCCCAGAAAGATGTTTTCGGCCACGCTGAGCTCGTCAAACAGCACTGTTTCCTGATGGATCGCCGTAACGCCTGCATTCACAGCCGATTGCGGGGTGGGAAATTGAACGGTCGCGGCATCGACAAGAATCTCACCGCCATCGGGCTGATAGATACCTGTCAGGGTCTTGACGACCGTAGATTTGCCCGCACCGTTTTCACCGACGAGTGCTGTGACCTTCCCAGCGTATAGATCTAGCGAGACCTCGGACAGTGCGCGCACCCCGGGAAAGGTTTTCGTCACCTTCGCAAGGGACAGAACGGGGGTTTCAGATGGGGACACGTCGGGCCTCATTTCCAGTCGGTTGTGAATGTTTTGGGGGACGTTGGTCTGGCGCAGACGTGCCGCGCCAGACCGAATTACATCAGAAGATGTCTTTGAACTGTTCGATGTTCGAGCTGTCATAGGTGAAAGGATCGGCCATGGCGGCGCTGCCCGTTTCATCCAGCGTGATCGATCCCATCCGTCCCATCGGAATTTCGCCGCTTGGGTCGGTTCCGGTGGCGAGAGAGTGGGCGATCATTGTGGCCGAGTAGCCCAGATCGATCGGGTTCCAGATGGCGAAGCTTTCCGTCGCGCCACTTTCTACGCAGCCTGCCATCTCTGATGGAAGTCCAAGGCCTGTGACGTTGATCTCACCGATCTTGCCAGCGTCAGATACCGCCTGACAGGCCGCAAGGATGCCCACGGTCGTCGGCGCGATGATCGCCCCGAGATCCGGGTAGGTTTGCATCAGGCCTTGTGCTTCGCGGTAGGACTTGTCTGACAGGTCGTCCCCATAGACGGTGGCGACCAGATCAATGCCCGGATAGTTCGGGAGAACCTCTTCGGCGGCGGCAATCCAAGCGTTCTGGTTGGTCGATGTGGATGTTGCTGATAGGATCGCCACCTGGCCGCCATCAGGCAAGTGGTCTGCGGCGAGCTTGAGGATCGTGTTCCCAATCAGCGGCGTAGAAGACGGGTTCAGATGCATCATACGGCCCTCTTCGGCCACACCGGAATCCCAGCTGATGACGGTGATGCCACGGTCCATGGCGCGCTTAAGCGCTGGGACCACCGCATCGGGGTCATTGGCAGAGATTGCAATCGCATCAACACCTTGGGCGATCAGGCTATTGATCACATCGATCTGGCCTTCTGCTGTTGTGCCCGTTGGGCCAGTGTAGATGATTTCGACATTGCCGAGCTCTGCTGCGGCCTCCTCGGCGCCTTCAGCAGCGGCCTCGAAGAAGCCGATGCCAAGGGCCTTGACAAGAATTGCGATGCGCATGTCATCTTGCGCCATGGCCGTTGTGCCCATCATGCTCGCAGCCATGCTGAGACCTGCGACAAGTGAAGTGAAAGTACGACGTTTCATTTTGGTTCCTCCCTGAAAGTACGTCTGGTCGTTAGGCGGTTAAGAGGCCGCCTCACCCTCGGCCTGTCCGGCGCCCGTGTCGGCGACGATCAGGGTAATTTCTGCGGCGGCCAGCATGCTGGCCGCCTTGTCTGAGATGCCATCGTCGGTGATAACCGTGTCGATCCGCGACAACGGGCACAGCACAAGGCTGGAACGTTGTGCGAATTTGGAACTGTCCACCAAGACCACCAATTCATCCGCCTGACCGATAAGTTTTTGCTCGGCTTGGATGAGGAGAGGGTCCGCTTCCATCAGCCCTAGCGGCCCGATACCTTGAGCACCTATGAACATGCGGCGCGCATAAAAGTTGCGGGTCACGTCATTGTCGAAGGGCGACAGAATGATGTTCTGTTCGCGGTAGATCGCGCCGCCCGACAACATTATCGTGTTCTTGGAATGCTTCAGCAGATGTTCTGCGATGGGAAAGCTGTTGGTGAACACCTGACACCGACGGGACGCCAGCGGATGCACCATCTGGAACGTCGATGTGCCGCCGTTGATAATGATCGGATCACCATCTTCGCATAGGTCAACCGCAGCGCGGGCAATCGCCCGCTTCTCGGGGCTGCGCATGGTTTCGTTCACCGCAAAGGGCCGTCCAGCAAGGCCTACGAATTGCGGTGGCGTTATCGCTTCGGCTCCGCCACGAACACGGCGTAGCTTCTTTTGCATGTGCAGACTTGCGATGTCGCGACGGACCGTAGCTTCTGACGCGCCAGTCAGCCCACACAAGTCAACGACGGTGATGACGGGTCTGTCTTGTACGGCAGATAGAATAATTCTGTGGCGCTCAGTCTCGTGCATTTCGTCCTCCCGCCATCATCTTTGTTTAGATTCGAGCCACCTGTCAATCATTTTCAATCACAAGCAATCGTTCTGCATCGCAGCATGACTGAATTTGATTGTTTTTGATTGACAACATACCTTCGTATACGCAGTCTGCTTGAATGTTCAGAGGCTGCTGTGATGCGCCTGCAGGGAGGAAAAAATGTTGAAAACCGCTGAAAAGCAGCTGCTTGAAAACCGTTGGTCCGACGCCGTTGCGTCCGGAATGAGCGAATCGGAATTGCTGCTCTACCGCTCCAACATCCTTGGTTCGGACAAACGGGTGACTAATTATGGTGGCGGAAATACATCGGCCAAAGTAATGGAAACGGACCCGTTGACGGGCGACAAGGCCAAGGTTTTGTGGGTCAAGGGATCGGGTGGCGACATCGGGTCGATCAAGATGGACGGCTTTTCGACCCTATATATGGACAAGCTACATGCACTGAAGGGGCTCTATCGCGGCGTGGAATTCGAGGACGAAATGGTGGGTTACCTGCCCCATTGTACGTTCAACCTGAACTCGCGCGCGGCCTCAATCGATACACCACTGCACGCCTATGTCCCGCGCACGCATGTCGATCATGTCCATGCGGATGCGATTATTGCTATCGCCGCGTCTAAGAATTCAGGAGAATTGACTAAGAAAGTGTTCGGTGAACGGATCGGTTGGCTTCCCTGGAAACGTCCCGGCTATGAATTGGGTCTGTGGCTCGAAAAGTTCTGCCTTGAGAATCCGGATGCCGATGGTGTTGTTCTCGCAAGCCACGGACTGTTCACGTGGGGCGACACTTCGAAAGAGTGCTATGACACGACAATTGACGTGATCAACGTGGCCACCAAATGGCTAGCCTCTGAAACCGACGGCAAAACCGCATTTGGCGGCGCAAAGCACGAAAGCCTCGCCGTCGCCGCCCGCCGCGCGGTCGCCGCCCGTTTGATGCCCGCGATCCGTGGATTCGTCAGCGGTAATCAGCATATGGTTGGACATTTCAACGATAGCGATGCTGTACTGGAGTTCGTAAACGCAAAAGACATGGCGCCTCTGGCAGCCTTGGGCACATCTTGCCCCGACCATTTTCTGCGTACTAAAATCTGTCCCCTCGTGGTCGACTTCGATCCCGCAAAGAACAATGTAGACGCGGTCCTCGAAGGGCTGCCTCAGCAGATCGCAGATTACCGCGACGACTACGCTGCCTATTATGAGCGGTGTAAACACAACAACAGCCCCGCCCTGAGAGACCCTAATGCTGTGGTTTATCTGGTGCCCGGCGTGGGCATGATTACCTTTGCCAAGGACAAGGCGACGGCGAGGATCAGCGGCGAATTTTACGTCAACGCCATCAATGTGATGCGTGGTGCGTCGGCGGTCAGTGAATATAAGGGCTTGCCAGAGCAAGAGGCGTTTGACATCGAATACTGGCTTCTGGAAGAGGCCAAGTTGCAGCGCATGCCCAAACCCAAGGCGCTGGCTGGACGTGTGGCACTGGTGACCGGCGGCGCGGGCGGCATCGGGTCGGCAACCGCCGAACGCTACCTACGGGACGGAGCCTGTGTGATGTTGGCCGACATCAATGACGAAGCACTGACCTCAACGTTGGACAATCTCACATCCCGATTTGGGGCTGATGTGGTCCGACAGGTCAACATGAACGTCTCCGATGAAGCCGCTGTGGCCTCCGCCTATGCAGATCTCACCGTTGAATTTGGCGGGATCGACATCCTCGTGTCCAACGCAGGGATCGCATCCTCAGCCCCGGTTGAGGACACCACACTTGATCTGTGGAACAAGAACATGGACATCCTTAGCACAGGTTATTTCCTTGTCAGTCGTGAGGCGTTCAAAGTTATGCGGGTGCAGGATATGGGGGGTGCGATCATCTTTGTGGCGTCGAAAAATGGCCTTGCGGCCTCACCCAATGCGGCGGCCTATTGCACGGCAAAAGCGTCCGAAATCCATCTGGCCCGTTGCCTTGCACTGGAGGGGGCTGACGCGGGCATTCGCGTCAACGTCGTAAACCCTGATGCAGTGTTGCGCGGCTCCAAGATCTGGGAAGGTGATTGGCTGGAACAGCGCGCAGTCACCTACGGCACTGACAAGGACGGGTTGGAGGAAATGTATCGCCAGCGATCCATGCTCAAACGTTCAGTCCTTCCGGAAGACATCGCCGAAGCTGCCTATTTCTTTGCCGCTGATACGTCAGCAAAGTCCACGGGTAACATCATCAACGTGGACGCGGGCAACGTTCAAGCGTTTACGCGATAGGGGGCTGATATGAGCTATGAAAGCGCAAAGGCCCAGTTTGCGGACTGGGGTATCGACACAGAAGCCGCCATCGAGCGCCTGAGAACCATCCCGATTTCAATGCATTGCTGGCAAGGCGATGACGTGGTCGGGTTTGAACAGAAATCAGGATCGTCTGGTGGCGGTATTCAGGCGACCGGCAACCACCCCGGGCGCGCGCGCGCACCTGACGAACTACGCGCCGACCTAGAGTTCGCCTATGCCATGATCCCCGGATCGCATCGCCTGAATCTGCATGCGATGTATATGGACACCGACGATACCCCGGATCGGGATGAGATCGAATACAAGCATTTCGTGCCTTGGGTCGATTGGGCCAAGGAACAGCGGCTCGGTCTTGATTTCAACCCGACCTTTTTTGCCCATGCCAAGGCTGACGATAACCTGACGCTCTCGCATCCCGACGAAGGCATCCGTGATTTCTGGATCGAACATGGGCGTCGTACCCGCGAGATTGCCGCGCGGATGGGGGCAGAGCTTGGCTCGACTTGCGTTAATAACATTTGGGTGCCTGATGGCTATAAGGACACGCCCGTTGACCGTATGGCCGCCCGTCGCCGTCTTGAAGCGTCTATTGACCAAATGATCGCCGCACCCCACGACCGCACGTACATGCGCGATGCTGTCGAAAGCAAACTCTTTGGCATCGGGGTAGAGGCCTGCACGGTCGGTAGCCACGAATTCTACATGGGTTACGCGATGAAGAACGACACTGTGCTGTGCCTTGATATGGGCCATTTCCACCCCACAGAAAACGTAGCCGACAAGCTTAGTGCGGCGTCACTATTCGTGGATGAAATCCTGCTGCACGTCTCACGCCCCATGCGATGGGACAGCGACCATGTGATCTTGCAAAGTGATGATGTACTGCAGATCGCGCAGGAACTTGTGGCCTCTGATCTATTGAACCGAACCTATATCGGCCTCGATTTTTTTGATGCTACGATCAGCCGCACGGCTGCGTGGGTCATTGGAACGCGCAACATGCAAAAGGCTCTACTGCGTGCGCTCCTGATGCCACTCGACCGACTTCGTTCTGCAGAAGGCTCTCTGGATTTCACACAGCGTTTTGTCGTGACCGAAGAATTGAAAGACCTGCCATTTGGGCGTGTTTGGGATGAGTTTTGTGCGCGGATGAATTGCCCATCGGGTCTGGATCTGATCGATAAACTCGAGCGGTATCAGAGTTCTGTTTCAGGGCGTTGATAGATTATCGGGACCAGCACTTGAAAAGTGCTGGCACGCATATTTTGAACGGTCTCGTAATCCACGTGAGTTAGTCGGACAGCATTCATGTATTTGGAGCGACAACGATAGCTCTCGGTCAAAATCTAAGCGAGAGTGCGGTTGTTTGATGCAAATCGGGAATAACTTCACCTGCCCAAAATACTCTGCAATCCATCTGATCAATAATCGTCCAGCGTTTAAATTTATATTTCTTGTTATGCAGATGGCGCCACATGGCCATGTATCGCCAGCAACAAGCGTCGCGCACTTATGAATGACGACTCTGCAAGCGACGTCGCAGCTTTCTGAATTCGGTTCAAAAATCCATTCACCGTCCCGATTGGACCTGGCTAAATTCTACATTAGCAACAGGCTGCAAGTGCAACCCGTCAGGTTTGGGCTCATTTCTGCCATTCGCTGCGATTTGGTTGAGTGTCCCCTCAGTCCTGCCACTTGTCCACTTCGCTATCACGCCTTCCAGACCCGCCCCATACGCTCCCATATGACCTCTAGGGCATACCCCGAGCCATAGTTGGCAGCGACGGTGTTGGTGCTATGCCCGTGGATGGCCACGGAGATGGCCTCAGGGCAGCCAGCATTGCGCAGCTTGTCTTTCATGCGGTGGCGTAGGGAGCGAATGGTCACCTTCTTGTCTGCGATCCGAAGCACGCTTTCGGACAAGGCCTAAATCAGTGTGCGACAGCAGTCGGAAGTTCTCGGAGTACACGGTGCAGAAGTGCTTGTTGCCTTCGTCCTCATCGACCAGCACCTCGACCTGTTCATCATCGGCTTGGATGACTGTTCCTCGAAACGGTCCAACACCGTGGAACTCTGCGATTACAACACGGTCTTCTTCTCTGAAAGTATGGCCCAAAACTGTCTCCTTGGCTGTTGTGAAAACAATACCCAGAGTGACTGTTCAGGGTTCGTCCGTTTCTGACTTTTCGAGGTCAGTTTTTGACGTTTGGTCAGTTCTTTTCAGTGGTGTTACGGGGTTCCTTACGAGGTTGTTTTTGATTTTTGCGTCCTAGATTTCCGTTTAAAAATAAATACTTACAGATTGGTGTGGTTCTCTCATCACCCACCATAATCTTCGTAATTTCCCCTTAAAAACATAGAAAACAAGTTATAATCACCGATACGGGGACGTTTTACGGGAACGCTTTGGGGAACTCTTTGTGGTTTTTGGGGGCGTTCTCGAAAGTCTGCTACTCAGCATCGCTTCACAAGGTTGATTCCGTCAGAAACGTCCCTGTATGGTTCGGCAAAGGCGTCGAGAACCAACCAAGCTTCGTCAAAAACTGACAAACTCCTCGGTGGAAGTGTTCCCATAGTACCCTTAAGGTCAGAAAAGGGAGCCGAAAGATGTCCAGCAAGAGCCAAGATAAGTTGCCAAAGTACGTGTTCAGGACTTCCTTTGGTGTGTTTCGCTTCAAGCGCAATGTCCCGAAGGGTATTCGCGAAGTCTCTGGCAAGGTGTTCTTCTAAAAGGTGCTGGGCAAAGATTACAAAGATGCGATGCGTGCTTACTCAGCAGCCTTGCTGGAGTTTGACGGCTTTGTCTCAGCGTATCGGAATGAGGCCCCTGTCCGTGAAACTGTTCTGGAAGTTGTCAAAGCTGAACTTGGTGAGGATGCTATGCTTCAGCTTGCTCGTGGCGATGTTGATGATAACCTAGAGTTCGCCTTGATGGACATCTCAGCCAAAGTAGAGGGTACCGTGTCAGAGGAAGTGTCAGCGCGTATCTATGGTGCGTCTGTACCTCTAGTTGAGGTCACTCTTGCAGGGGTATTGGACAGATACCGTGAGTATAAGTCTACAGGTGATGCCGACAAAGATAGACTGCTGTTTAATCTGATTAAGCGCACCAAGAGGGCTTGCGAGGAGGTTTTAGGCACAACTGCGGTAAACGATGCAGATGTAGCTAAAATCACCCGTAAGGATGTGAATGCTGTTCGTGATTACCTCTTTGGAACAGGTCTCAAGCCAAACAGTGTTGTGAGAGTTATCAGCCAAGCACAGGCCGCTATGAACTTCTGTATCAGAGAAGATGACTTGAGCGTGGCGAACCCCTTCCAAGGTGTCATTATCAAGGGCAGGGGTGCTACCAAGGATGACCGCCTACCGTTGTCCAAAGACGATATCTACGAACTTAACAATACTTTTGAAGCTCCAGATGATGTCGCTGCCCTGTGGACTACCTTGCGGGACACTGGCGCTCGTCTAAGCGAGATCGTCTATCTGGCTGTTGAGGATGTTGATCTCCAGAACAAGTCTGTGGCGATCCGCCTTAACTCTTTCCGTGGAAGCCTCAAGACTGCTTCTTCAGAGCGTACAATCCCACTGTCTGACAAGGCTTTGGAGGCACTTCAGGTATTGCGTCAGGGCAAGGAAGCGGATGAGGCTATCTTCACTCGTTATGCTCGTCCTCGCGGTGCTGACAGTGCGTCTCAGATGTTGATGAAGCGTCTGCGGAAGGTCGTCAAAGACCCCAAGAAATCCATCCACAGCTTGCGTCACTCCATGAAGGATGCGTTGCGTAACTCTGGTTGCCCAGAAGAACTTGGTAAGGCGATTTTAGGTCACTCTGACGGGTCTGTCGCTTCGCGTTATGGCTCTGGTTATACTCTGGATGTACTGAGACAGGCTATGGAAAAGGCTTGGTAAGTACTCGAAGTACCCGAGTACCCGCATCGTCGCGCTCAATCACTGTACCGTGCTTGGCATAGCCTGTTACAGCACCAATAGGCTAAATCCGTCCAGGGAGAGGGGAAAGCTGTCCACGACCCGATTTGTGCAACAAAGCTGCCCCACGTTCTCAATCCATTTCAGTCACATTTGGATCAGGACAAAAGTCAGCGATCATCTGCTTCGGTATTTAACTCAGACAGATTATATATTCTTATCCCGACGGAAATTTTATGGGTACCGTTATTGCTACTCGAAATTACTACAATGAACAGCAAACGTTCATAAATCGGCACTTTGAGCATCTCTTCGGCGGGAACACTTGCATCATCACGGGTCGTTTCAATCAGGAGAACCCATTAGGGAAACCTGTTTTCACTCGGAAAAACCAACCTCCGCTTAAGCACGGATTCGTATCGCCACTTATAAGACGCTTTGAACATCTCCGAGCGGATCGATACCTAACCATACCTGGTGAATTGGGAGACCGGTCGCCAGTACGATGATGATCGATCGGCCATTTGCTATCCATATCTGACAGCCACCCAAGGAACCGGCTACGTCCAACCGGATTAAATTTTTTTCAACTTAAGACAGGTTAGATCCGACCACTCCTTCGTTGAAAATGTTAGCCCAGCCAATACAGTGCCAAAACCGTCAGCACGCCAAGAAATGCGGTGTCCAAAACAAGTAAGAAAATTGCAGGAACACCGACGTTGATCACCTCATTCAACGCGGTCTTCATACCCACCGCTGCGATAGCCGTCAGCAGAGCCCATCTGGATAATTCCGCTGCGACCGCTGTCAGCGCTTGTGGAAACACGCCGATGGAGTTGATGATGACAAGGACTACAAATGCCAAGACAAATCCGGGTATAAGGGGTGGCCGTTTCATGTCTGATTGCGCGGCGCTGGTTACTTGTCGAATGACGATTGACGCGACCAGAATAACCGGGGCGAGCATGGCCACCCTGATCAACTTTACTACAGTGGAAACATCGCCAACCTCTTCAGAGATCGAGAAACCAGCCCCCACCACTTGCGCTACGTCGTGGATGGTTGCGCCAATGAAAACGCCCGCAAACTGCGCGCCATATCCCAACATATCCGCTAGGATTGGGTAAAGGATCATCGCCATCGTCGAGAGGATAGTGACACCAACAACTGTGAAAACCAGCCTTTCCTCTGATCGTTCGTCTTTGGGTAGAATTGCGGCGATGGCCATTGCGGCTGAAGCACCACAGATCGCGACAGCGCCGGCAGAAAGGAACGCAAACCGTGGTCCGTATCCAAAGAAGCGCGCCACTGACATACCAAACAGAATTGTCGCGACAACTCCGCCGATCACAATGGCAACAATAGACCAGCCAAGAGATGTGGCCATTTCAAAACTGATCCGCATCCCCAATAGGGCAACACCACATCGCAAGATTGTTCTGGCAGAAAAAGCGATACCAGCTTGGCATTTTTGGTCTGAGGACAAAAAGTTTAAAGCAATGCCAAAAAGTAGGGCCATCAGCATCGCAGGTGCGCCGTAGTGGTCAGAAATAAACTGTGCAGCAAGGGCGATGAGAGCGGAGATCAAAAAGCCGGGAAACAGCGATCTTGCGGTTTCAGGCAAAGCTGAAATTGTCTGCATTTTGTCCCCAAACATTGTCATCGCTCATCGTCGATGAGGCAAAAGCTGCGCGTACACAAGAGTTGAATTGACTTTTCTGACAAATATTGTCAGAAATAAGGGCCGCGCCAGTGTAGCTTGCTGCTTAGCCAGGATTCTGAGCGATATGCTCGGAATATTTGAAGCAAACAGACGCGAGGCTACAGATGACAAATCATTCCCATTCTCACGATCCGTCAGATGGCTGCATGCATCTTGATCAAACACCGTTCGATCAAATTGAACGTGACGTTCTTCAAATGGCACGGATGTATTTTTTGTCCTTTCACAAGCCGGAAAGCCAAGCTTGGGTGAATGCGTTTTACAGCGCGGAACAACGGTTTGGGATGCCTTATGGTGCCACGATTGGCAACGCGGTACTGATGGCCGTAAATTCGATGCGAAGTGCGCGCAGCGCTGGATTTAGTTATCGTGATCCAAAGTGTCCGACGTGCCAAGAATTTATCACGAATGAAGAGCGGTACTTTGTCAGCGCGCTTCATGACATCCGTCAACGAAACCGTTCAGGTGCAAAGATGAATGCGATGCTTCTGTGTCAGGGCGCAGATGATCAGCAATTTCTTGACTGTATGGGGCGACTCGCTGTTTTGATCACTGAAAACCAGGCGTTTGGAATTTCAACCAGTACGCCTGATCAAGAAAGAGCAAAAGCCTAGTGAGCATGCCAACCCCGACACTTCTGACAGTTTCCAAAGCATGGCATCTTACGCCTAACATGATCCGTGTGACCCTTCTGGGCGAAGACATCAAAGCGAAGAAAGGTCGGTGTGAAGGGGCCAACTGTAAGATCTATCTGCCTGATCGCGGTCAATCCCGAGAGGCTTTTGAGTAGCAATTGAGCGACGGACCACGGCCGACGGTGCGCACCTATACCGTCCGGCATATTCGCGCCGAGTCAGGTGAGCTTGATATCGACTTTGTGGATCATGGTGATCATGGGCCTGCATCCGCTTGGGCACGAGCTGCAAAACCGGGCGCGTTTTGTGGTTTCGGTGGTCCCGGACCCGTGAAATTGAAATGCTATTATGCGGATGATTACTTGTTAGCAGCAGATATGTCGGCGATCCCACTTGTTGCAGCTTCGCTTGAAGCGATGCCGGAACACGCGGAAGGGGATGCGTATTTCGAGATATTGGACCGACAGGACCAACAGTACATTCGCGCACCGAAAGGCATCCGCCAACATTGGATGGTGGTGACGCCACAAGAGACGCCTGGAGATCGGATTGTCGAGGCCATCTTGAAGCGACCTTGGGCCCAAGGAACGGTTCAGACCTGCATCGCTGGTGAAAGAGGTATGATAAAACAGTTACGTGCTTACATCAGCGTCGAGCGGGAAACCCTGACGGCTGACTCCTATATCTCGGGCTATTGGAAAGTTGGGCTGGTAGAAGATGAACACCAGAAAATGAAGCGCGCTGAAGCTGATGACGCTTCACCTAAGAGGCGATTTTCAATCCTACGCGACTACATGAAGACGCGGACCATCTCGGCGATTTGGTTTGGTAGATGACCCAACTGGAAAACTTGCCGCAAATGCGAGAGCATCTCGAATAATATCCGGATCCATACGCCCACGCGTCAAATCATCGACTGCGTTACGGGCAAGCGCTGTTTGGTCGCGTCTCATTAAGTGGATCATTTCAACCGCTGCTTCTTCATCCAGCGTGATGATCTCTTTGCTGGACACATCTAGTGGGGGCAAAAAGTCAAAATCGTCCCTACAACAACGTTTGATTGAATGTGCGACTTTCTGGAGGCCATGCGCTGCTCTTAAACCAATCGCTTCTCCCCACCTTTCCGCAGCGACCGCATACCCATTTCGCCAAAGCTGGCGTTTTGGCGACCGGTATGTATCAAAAAAATACCTCAGAATGATGAGGCACCCACGCTCAAATTCGTCAAAGGGCATCTCGCTTAATGGAGAGATTTGTTCGGGTTTCATACACGTCTCCGGCCGCTTTGATTGTCGGGCACAGGCAGACGGGTCGCGTTCTCTGGAAGGGCGTGATCGGGTAACGGTTTGGTCAACTGGGGTGTGGCCGCTTTCGAAGGGAAAGAGACATCAGCACGGATCGCTTCCTTTAACGTCGGATTGAGCCCAATGCCGTACTTTTGCGCCAGTTCGTCCATATGCATGAGATTTCTCAGGAATTGTGACATTTTATGATCTTCCACGTTTTGGGCAACGTCCTAACTTTGGTGTGCTGGGTTTTGTGCCTTGTTGGTTGTTAGCGTCCCGTAATCTCCGCTCGGAACGGGGTTGGTGCACCGCTCGGCGGCGGCGGAAAGCTTGCAACGCTGCGGACTGCATTAAGTGCGAATTGATCAAACTCGGCGGTTCCAGATGCCCGTTGCACCCGAATTGCGGCTGCGCTTCCGTCTCTCGCAATGCGCACTTCAATTACCGCGCCCCCCCCCTGAGGCGCGTCGTGTACCGCTTGCAGTGCACCGTAACGCAGAATTTATTGAGAGTTTTGCCATGTTTATTTCCTTCGTACCGGCAGTGTCGGTGCTAGCAAGGAAGGGCTGGCGACTGTTTAAAACTGGAGCACATCCAAATTTAGGATTGCATCTTTTCGGCGATTGCTATTAAACCTTATTAAAACTGTCAACTATTAATCCAAGTCTTTTGGTGTGGCCGTTCTCACGACACCATTCGGACAGCGATACACCGACCGCTACAGGTTGCTTGGTCGCATAGTCGTAGACCGTTGCTGGACGGAAGTACGCCAGCTTGCCCCTGCGGATTGCTTCCTTGGTCTCGTCCGAGTGGGTATGCCCAACACGGTTTGCTGACATTGCCTTGGAGAGCTTTTCTTTCGTCTCCTTGGGGCGCTTACTGCCCGTATGCCTGTCAGTGGTGTCTCGGGATGCCGAGGTGATGTTCCAGCCCAGCTTGGATGACGGTCTCAGGGACTTTAGCAGGGTGTTGCACTGTTTAAGGTCTAGACCTGCATCCACAACATACATCTCCAGACGTTGACCCGCTGTTGCTTGGAGGTTCTTGTTCGTGTGGCGGTCTGAGGCAATCCACTTGGTGTGGTCGTTCAGGCACCTCTTCAGGGGTTGGCTGGTGGACCCAACGAAGCCCTTTGCACAGGCTGTCTCTCGATCAGCACCCTCATAGTACAGGGCGTAGACTGTGTACGTCATTTCGGGACTGTCCCGAGTACCCGCATTGTGGCTTGCTCGACGAAATACTGACCAGCTTGCGTGGTCGTGCCGTAGTTCACGTAATTGACGTAGTGGGTGTGATTGAAGATCGAGACATCGCCCTCTAGCTCTCTGAACACCCCAGCCAAGGTCCAGTTCCTCTGGAGTTCGCCCGTGCGTACAGGGGTTTGGAGTTTGATTTCACGGTACACATCCCGTGCAAGTTTGTTCAGCTGATCGGTGAAGTCCTGTTTGATTTCGTCCGTCAGACCTTGGATGTCTTTTGGGTTAATTCTTGCTGTGATTTTCATTTCATTTTTCTTTCTATTCTATTGTTATTGCTGGAAATAAGGAGACCCCCACCCAGAGCCAGAAAGGATTAGAACTGGTTTAGGGAAAGGGTCAGGGAAGAGCATGTTGCACTACTCTTCGAGGTCCACACGGAAGGACTACTACGGAAAAACCGTGTGGAAATTGGTGTGATTATTGTTGGGAGTGGTCTTTGTACTTGGCAGCGCGTTTCCAGAACAGATGACCGAAACCCCCGACTATGAGGAAGGACACGAAGCCCACGCCGTAGTCACCGCTCAGTGCGCAGTAGATGGCAACAACAATCGCCGAGGCTTGGAACAGCACTGCGAAGATGGCGTAGGAGATGTAATTTAATTTGTTCATTCTATTTTCTTTCCAATTTTAATGATTTTGTATTTTGTTGAACCTTGGCGCTTCTTCCCGAAGCAGTTGGTTCTCTAAGCGGAACGCCTGAAGCTCAGTCAGGCAGTCATCGATGACTTCTACGTAGTCGTGCTTGCAGGTTTCGATCCAAGCCTTGTGTGCAGGGTCTCTTTTTGTGACGTGCCAAGCTCGTTTCCCACAACCTTTGCCGACATAGAGACAGCGACCATCGAAGTCGTTGTGGCGATAGACGTAGTATTTGGTTGTCTGGCTGTATTGAGGGAAGCGGTTATGCAGAGCCAACTCTGAGGGTGTCAGAGGGGCTTGTGGAGTGATTGTCATTAGTTGCCTCGGAGGGAAGCAACCTCAGATCGATCTGGCGACCTGTGATGTCAGTTGTCTTGTTTATTGTTTCTTGTCGAACCATCCCGCCTTGATCGCAGAGAGCATTTCGTCGTTGTTCATTTCGGAGATTGGCTTTGTCATCAGGTCACGCTGTTCTTTGTGGCGTTGCGCAATGGCTTTGGCGAATTCCTTGTCAGTCATTGCTGACCAGTCTGGGCTAAGCTTCGGGAACATAGTCGGCTTTGATGTCGGAAATCACTTTCAGCATCTCCTTGTTCATTCTTAGGATGGTCTCCATCTCACCCTCTGTGATTAGCCCCTTGAGTTGTTGGCTACTTGCATAGTTGAGGTTGAGTTGAGCACAGCTTTTAAAATAGGCCAGCTGTCGTTGCATCGTGTTCTCCGCTTCGGAGTTCATCTTTTCGATTGTCATTTCATTTTCCGTTTCTGTTGTTGTTTTACAGGTTGAGACCTGCGCCGTAGGCTTCTCGGAGAGCGTCTTCGACACTACCATAGCGCCCGTACTCTGAGCGCCCTTCCTTGAGG
Source organism: Thalassobium sp. R2A62 (assembly GCF_000161835.1). Taxonomy (GTDB): domain Bacteria; phylum Pseudomonadota; class Alphaproteobacteria; order Rhodobacterales; family Rhodobacteraceae; genus Thalassobium. Next base: position 1,014,875 of record NZ_GG697169.2, on the reverse strand, counting down.
ATCACCCAGCCTGTGCTTTCGGATTGGTCTGTGATGAAGCGATACCCTGACTTGTTCTTGAAGTTCTCAAAGTGCTTGCAGTACTCCTCATAGGACATCTCTGGTGTCTCCTCTGGTTGCTGGGTGGGGGGTGCTATCGGTAGGCTCTCAGAGGCGTTCTCTGTGGCACTCTGGAGCAGGTTCAGGCCATACGCGTGGCCGTGGTGCAGGACAGCGTCTTCACTGGTGAACCAGCCGACTTGTTTGCCTGTGTTCTCGTCCAGTAGACCCCAGATTTCAGCTTCGGGTTCCTTGAGGACACCCTTGTAAGAACCATCTGGAAGTCTGATTCGTGACTTATAGTCTGCGAGGCTCTGCTTATAGCCCATTTGCCACCGCCACGAGGGTCATCCAGCCAACTGCACAGCAGGACAGCCAAAACTTGTTCTGGTTGGACAGGCTCCACGAGGCAACACACATGACCGCGATCCCGAAAAAGGAGAGCATCAGGTATGTTGGGGCGACGAAGGCAGGGACGGTCAGAGCGACCCATAGGGTTGGTGCTGTCAAAAAGATGGCTACGAGTGCGAAAAGGTTTTTGGTTACAGTCATTTTCGATTCTTTCTTTAAATTTTGCTTTAGCTTTATGTTGTAAAGTATTGTTTTAATGGGATTATTATTTGAATGCTGGGTTTTGATTGAAGATGCGTTTGTTGGTCGAGGCATCGATTTTATTTGTTTTGAGGTACAGGGGGTTCTTCTTCAGGAACTGCACGACCTGACCGTGGGCAAGCCGAGCGCGATTGTCGTTCATCACGCCAAACTGGTCTTGGGTGTATGAGGGAAGGATCCACGCGCCACTGTTGGCGTTTGCTTCAGCGAAGAACTCGAAACTGTCAGCTTTGAACGAGTACTTGGTGGGGGTGATACGAGTGATTTGAATGTTCATTTTAAGTCTTTCATTTGTTTTTCAATGGGTTTGTTTTGGAGGGTGAACTAGGCAACTAGGCTAGTAGGCACCCCAGAAATTACGTCTAGATACCCCACCCCCGTTAGGGGATGAGGTTTGAGGTAGTCCCTCGGTCTTACTAAACGTGAGAGTGAGAATATCTCCCAGACACCAAAGGGATTAGCCAAGGGTGTTTCGCTTGGATTTCACAAGCTCATCAGTGGGATGGTTTTAACAGGCTTCGAAGGGGTCGAAGGTGCTGTCTACGGAAGGCTTGCCAAACGCAATCACGTTATCTTCCTTCGGTTTTTCTTCTGGAATGCCCAGATCGAGGGACAGGGTCGCGAAGTCTCGTGGAAGGGTCAGCATCATGTAGCCTGTTAGGGCTTCGCTGAGGAGCAGGAAGAACGGTGCTACATCGTCGTCGTCTTGTATGATCTTGCCAAGGATGTTCATCACGATCATCTGTTCGTCTGTTGCTATCTTTTCCAGTCCGAAACTCGGATACGATCGGTCCAGTTCACCACGTCCAAGGTGCTGGTGTGGGTAGTCGCACTCGGTGTAATCGTTGTAGACCGTGCCGAGGAAGCTCCGGAGGTCATCGACAGGGGTGCGGTCTAGCAGACGCTTTACAACGGCCTGACAGGTGAGCTTGAGAGCGTCTTCTTGCGTAATGTCGGAGACAGCGCAAAGTAGCCCTAGCTCCAAGGCCAAGAGGTTGTTCATCCGTTTTGCGCGGAGAAACCGCTGAGTGTTCAAGTTGTGAGTGCTTATCTGGATGTGTTCGTCCTCCGAGGTTGCGAGTTCTACTGCGCAAAGGTGATGTAGGTTTGTCATTGGAGGTAATTCCTTATTTTTGTGTAAAGTAGTGAGAGATGCAGACAGCTGAGGCTTCCAATCAGGGAAAATCTCTCAACTCTTTCCCTCAGAAGAGGTCTCAAGCTGGTCTGCGAGAGTATGTTCGCAAACACCTCTGCAAAGTGATCCGGTGATCTCTTGGCAAAACTGTCCGAGAAAAGCTCCCCCCAACATGCCCAAGCAGATCGTCCGTCAACGATAAAAAAAGGTCTTGGTGGATGTCGGGGGAAGAGTTGCAAGCTCAACTGTGGAAGTAGTCACAGGAACTCGTGGTTGGATCATGTAGGAATACACAGGCCCCCACAACACCCCCTGAAGGGATGCTGGGAGAACTTGTTTATTTCTTCTTCGAAGCTTGCTTATTCAGCTTCAGAATGTGCTGTTGTTTGGCCAGCTTGCGGCGCTCTTTGCGTTCTTTTGAGAGTTCACCTAACGCGATCTTTTTCGCGGCCCGAAGTTGAGCAGACTTTGCGAGTTTGGTTTTGATATTCTCGATTTGTTTGCGCGTAGGTGCGCCTTTGTCAGTTTTCATAGTATGTCCTTGGGTTAGAATGTCAGCTTGATTGCTCGTGTGATCCCCGAGGTGTCTTCCTCTTCCACAACCACTTCTTTTTCTGGTTTCTGGAATTGGTACGGGACGATGGCGAGAAGCATCTGTTCACGCTCTTTGAGAAGGCTCTCAAGGATCACTTTTGAGGGTTTGTTTTTGGCTTGTTCAGCAACAATCCGAGCGTCGGTATCGACAAGGTGTGCTTTGATTTCAGTCGCTACGTCGAAGCCAACTCGTTCTAGCGCTGCTATCGTGGTGGAAGTGACCTTGCGCTCAAATGGTCTCATCTGCTGGACCCTCCGTTTGATCAGGTTTTGGGGAGGGCTTTGGCAGGGTTGTCCGTCGTCAGGTTTTTTGGGACCAATGGCGGCTTAAACTAAGAGAGAGTTTGGCTCATCTTGTTGGTTTGATTATGCGGCGTGCTGGCGGTGATGCAAGCGTCGCGCTTCGAGTGTCTTTCGTTTGATCCTTTCTCGTTGCTTTAGAATGGCTTTATCTCGCCCAAAATAGACGTCGGCGGGTGTGACGTTGTTGATGCTCTCGTGATAGCGCTGGTGATTGTAATGATCGACGAAGGCTTCTATCTGGGCTTCGAGATCGCCCGGCAGGAAGTAGTTTTCCAACAGGATGCGGTTCTTCAAGGTTTGATGCCAGCGTTCAATCTTGCCTTGGGTCTGTGGATGATACGGTGCCCCGCGAGAGTGCTTCATGCCTTTGTCTTGCAACCATTCCGCCAGTTCACCAGAGACGTAGCTGGACCCGTTGTCACTAAGTAAACGTGGTTTGTGGACGACGTGAACCTGATCGCAACCGGATGCTTCCAAAGCCAAGTCCAGCGTGTCCGTCACGTCTTCAGCCCGCATGTTTGTGCAGAGCTTCCAGGAGACGATATAGCGGCTGTAATCGTCAAGGACCGTACTGAGATAGAACCAGCCCCATCCCAGAACTTTGATGTAGGTAAAGTCTGTCTGCCAGAGCTGATTGACCGCTGTGGTTTTGTCTTTGAACTCGCTGACCGCTTTGATGACAATGAAAGCTGGGCTGGTGATCAGATCATGTGCCTTGAGGATCCGATACGTCGAAGCCTCTGATACAAAGTAACTTTCCTTGTCAGTGAAGGTCACCGCCAGTTCTCGCGGTGACAATTCCGTCTCCTTCAACGCCAGTTTGATCACCTTGCGGCGCACTGCGTCGGGAATGCGGTTCCAGACGTGCCTTGGCTTAGGAGATTGGTCCTGCAATCCAGCTTCACCACGCTGCAGATACCGATTATACCAGCGGTAGAATGTGGTGCGGGGAATGCCGAGCTTGGCCAGTGTCAGACGCGCCGACATATGCGAACCTTCGACCAGCCTGATGATCTCTAGCTTCTCAGATGCAGGGTATCTCATTCGAGGCCGCCCCCATCGCCTGTCATGCTTTTTTGAGAAGACGCAGTTCAAGCGTCTGTTCCGCGACAACTTCCTTGAGATCCTTCGCTTCACGCCGCAGTTCCCTTACTTCGTCACTGTTTGCGGCGCGCGCGGTGTCCCCAGCCAGACGCTTCTTCCCGGCTTCCATGAAGTCCTTCGACCACTTGTAGTAGATGCCCTGCGATATGCTCTCACGACGGCAGAGCTCAGCAATGCTGTCCTCGCCACGCAGCCCATCCAACACGATCCTGATCTTCTCTTCAGATGAATAGTGTTTGCGCCCCTCTCATCGAAACAGCGTTTCGACTGCCGGGCAGTGGTCGGCGCGCTTGATGTCTTTGACGATCTTCTCGCCAGGGCTCTTCGTTGTCTTTCTCATCGTCCACTCCTCGGTGGTTACGATGTGCAACAAACCCTCTCTTAGCAAATGACCCTATTTGGACCCATAGGCGCTGACGTCAGACACTGCCGCGTTCGCGCAGCATTTGCAACAGGCGCGGCGTGTGGTGTGGATGCGGTCCATCGTCAAAGGTCAGAGCAACGACAGCGCTGGAGGTGCGAATGGCGGTGGTGGTGGCTGCGTCATGCAGGGCGAGATCATCAGGCAACGCGATCAACGGCTTGGCAAAGGTAGGCGTGGCAACCCCTACGGCGGCAACAGCGCCCACATGGGTCAACAGACCCAGACGTGTGATACTCATAAACCCTCCCCAGGGTGCAGCAGACCCGCAACCTGCGGCAAAACAGGGCCCATGCGCAAGGTTTTTGCACCCGTCACCCACACACCCCCAAGAAACTGGACTGCAATTTCGAATTTTCCGCAGAGAGCGCTTGACGCCAAAAGGGCCGCGCCATAAGAGATGCCAACGCTTTGATGGGTGACTGTCAAAGAGGCAATGGGCGGTTGTAGCTCAGTTGGTTAGAGTACCGGCCTGTCACGCCGGGGGTCGCGGGTTCGAGTCCCGTCAACCGCGCCACCATTGCCCGCCTGTTCGGCGCGAGAACCACGGGTTGAGAGCCCAAGTGCGCGGTTGTAGCTCAGTTGGTTAGAGTACCGGCCTGTCACGCCGGGGGTCGCGGGTTCGAGTCCCGTCAACCGCGCCACTTTCCCCTCTTTATTCGATAGGTTGCCTATTCATACGGGCAAGAGATCGGCTTTGACCTCGACAGTGCATCATGCGCCTTTCATACTGCGTAGGGCAGAGCAGGAAGGCCACAATAAATGTCAGGTGAGACACATCTCAACACATTTATTGCGTCGATGTCGGCGGTTCTGGTCGACGGTCTCTATGCCTTTGCCACCGTGCCTGCGACAGCCCCGCCGCTGAGCATCACGCCGCGCATGATGTTTCAAGAGGCGGAAGGCACGACCTATATCCTGCTCAAGAGCCAAGCAGACGCGCTTGGGATGGCTTATGAGCTTCCCTGCCGGATCATCACGCTCAATATCCACTCCTCGCTCGAGGCAGTCGCCTTTATGGCGCGCATCGCAACGGAACTGGCCAAACACGAGATGGGCGTGAACCCTGTCTCGGGCTTTTATCACGATCATCTCTTTGTCCCCGACGGGCGCGAGCATGACGCGCTCGGTGTGCTGGCCGAGATGGCGCAGAGCGCGTAAGGCGCTGCTTAGTTACCTGAATTCAATAGCTTAGAAATCGCGGCCTGCAAAACAGGGTCTTCCCCCCGTGCCAAGGCGTCTGGGTCGATGGTTATCACTATTTCGGGTGGAATGCCCGTCGCTTCGTAGATTGATCCGTCTGATGTGGCATATTCTTGGTTCGACAATCCAAACTTCCAGCCGTTCGGCAGGGATACCCCTAAAATATCGCTTAGCCCGCCGCCGGTGTTTTCGCCCATCACAGTAACCTGTGGGAGATCGCGCATCGCCATGGTGAATATCTCAGCGCCCGAACCGGTCAGCCGCGAGGTCAGCAAGACGACGGGCTGGCCGAGATACACTTCCGACGGGGCAGGTGTCAGAGTCGCGTTAAACCACGGTGTCCACCCGTCACCATCGCGGGCGCGCTTGCTCAGGACCTCGCGCGCCGTATGGGTAAAGTGGCCCGCATAGACAAAGGCCGTGCCGTCGTTGCCGCCCGGGTTATAGCGCACGTCAACGATGATCCCGCGTGCACCAGCGAGATCGCGGGCAATTTGGGCAAAGACTTCGCGGGACAAGGTACTGTCCATTTCGCCAAAGCTAGGATCAGTCGATATTCCAGTGATCAAGACATAGCCAATCCCGTCGTCGCGCAGCCCGTATTCGAGATCGGCGTTTTCAAAAGTGGTGAGCGGTGTCCCTATCGCATCTCGGGCCGTTTGATTTAGACCGTCCCTGCTGAAATCGCGACCAACCGTCCATGCAGGGGCCACGCTGGGGGAATGGTATCCAATCGGGTCTGCGATCAGCTGAACATGCCCGTCATCCAAACCCTCTAGCGCCGCGACAAACACATCAAACAGCTCTTGGTCCGTCATGTTTTGACCAACCTCAGGCGCCAAAGAACGGCGTGCATCCCAATCAACACCATGCAAGTCAAAGAACGCATAGTTTTCGTCCATCGCGGCCCACATCGCCATAAACACACCATTGGGCGAGGCATCTGGTTCAGCAAAACAGGCCTCGGGTAGGGTGCTAGTATTGGTATAAGTTGTTGGTTCTAATGAACTATCGAGCCAAAGATAGAGTTCGCCCCCCTTGGCGCTTGATCCACGCACCTTCGGCCGCTTTGACCAACCCCATGTGAGCCGGAAAAGACATGTCATAGAGGCAGGCCACGTCGGACTGGTGATAGAGGTTGGCACGCCACCTGTTGAGATCGATGATGACGCCACTTGCCTCGTCCAACCAAACGCCACGCTCGTCTTTGTTGGGCATGTAAAGGGTCCACGAGATGGCAAAGGCCGCGGCCGCCACTCCAATCAGACCAGCGATCCATTCGATCAATCGTTTCATCGTGGTGTCCCCTGTGATTACTCCGCCAGTTCGTGCAAAATCCGTGCCCAGCTGCGAATGCCTTTGTGAAAACTACTCAGGTCGTATTTCTCGTTGGGGCTGTGAATTTGGTCGTCATCCTTGCCAAAACCTATCAGCATCGCGTCCATATCCAAAATGTGCTTGAAATGTCCCGCGATCGGGATCGATCCGCCACAGCCGACATAGGCCGCTGCGTTTGGCCATTCGTTAGACAATGCCTTTTTCGCTTGGGCGAACGCAGGGTGGGTGGTTGTCATTTGTCCCGCTTGGGATGCGCCGTGATCGCTAAATTCGACCGTGCAGTCCGATGGCACCATGGCCGAGACCATTTCGCGGAACGCTGCGCGGATCACGAGCGGGTCTTGGGTCCCTACAAGGCGGAAGCTGATTTTGGCGCTGGCTTTGGACGGCAGAACTGTTTTGAACCCGTCGCCAGTGTACCCCGAGATCATTCCGTTGACCTCGCAGGTGGGGCGCGACCAGATCATGTCAAGCGGTCGGCGACCCTGTTCGCCAGCAGGCTTTGACAGTCCAACCTCACCTAGGAAATGTTCGTGATCGAATTTCAGATCGTCCCAGCTGGCCGCCAGTTCATTCGACAGCTCTGGCACACCATCGTAGAACCCCGGAACGGTGATGGCGCCTGTGTCGTCATGCAAACTTGCGATGATTTTAGCCAATACGCGGGCAGGGTTCATCGCGATGCCGCCATACATGCCGGAATGCAGATCTTTGTCTGCCCCCGTGATGGTGACTTCTTCGCCCAGCAATCCGCGAAGCTGGGTGATGATCGCAGGCGTGCTGTCGCCATAGAGCCCCGTGTCACAAATCAGTGCGACATCAGCCGTCAGCTCGAGCGCGTTGTCCTTCATAAACGGGACTAGGCTGGGCGAGCCGCTTTCTTCTTCGCCTTCGAAAAAGATCGACACATTGCCGGGAAGGGTGCCGTGCACCGCTTTCCACGCGCGGCATGCCTCGACAAACGTCATCAACTGGCCTTTGTCATCTGATGTTCCACGTCCCCGCAGGACTTTGCCTTTGGGGGTGTCTTCGACCTTTGGATCAAACGGATCACGATCCCACAGTTCCAGCGGATCAACGGGCTGGACGTCGTAATGCCCGTAAAACATGACGTGCGTGCCGGTGCCGTCTGGGGCATGGGCCATCACCATCGGATGACCGGGGGTGTCGCGTTTGCTGGCCTCGAACCCGATGCTGGCCAAATCTGCGACCAGCCAATCTGCGGCCTTGTCACATTCGTCTGCGTAGGCGGGATCGGTCGAAATCGACTTGATCCGCAAGAGGTCCATCAGCCGGTCAGTCGATGTGTCCAGCGTGGCATCGATATAGTCAAGAACGGGATCAAGAATTGGGTCGGACATCGGGTGCACCTCTTTGGAAATTGTCGATTTCAGAGTGGCAGGTTTGTGCGGGGCGTCAATGGCAGTCGTTGGTATGCAGGACAAATATCGACAAGCGTCAAATTGTAGCGTATTGCCCCGGCGTATTCCGACCTATATGACCTTCAGAACGGTTCCAGACGCTTTGGTGTCTCGGGGCATTTAGGCTAAAACAAAGGGTCTGCACCTTGGACTACACTGCTTCGCTTGATCAGGCTTTGACGCGGCTTCACGATGAGGGTCGCTATCGCACCTTTATCGACATTGAACGCGAGCGGGGACAATTCCCACACGCGACATGGAACAAGCCTGACGGCACGACCCAGCCCATCACCGTTTGGTGTGGTAACGACTACCTTGGGATGGGTCAGCATCCAGCCGTTTTGGCCGCGATGCACGAAGCGATTGATGCGACCGGCGCAGGCTCGGGTGGCACGCGCAATATCTCAGGCACAACTGTTTATCACAAACGGCTCGAGGCCGAGTTGGCTGATTTGCATAGCAAAGAAGCGGCGCTGTTGTTCACATCGGCCTACATCGCCAATGACGCGACACTCAGCACACTGCCCAAGCTGTTCCCCGGTCTGATCATCTATTCGGATGCATTGAACCACGCATCCATGATCGAAGGTGTACGCCGCAACGGTGGCCAAAAACGCATCTTCCGTCACAATGATGTGGCTCACTTGCGCGAACTGCTCGAAGCGGACGACGCGGACGCGCCCAAACTGATCGCGTTTGAATCGATCTATTCGATGGACGGGGATTTTGGCCCGATCGAAGCGTTGTGCGACTTGGCTGATGAATTCGGCGCTCTGACCTACATTGACGAGGTTCACGCCGTGGGCATGTACGGCCCGCGTGGTGGAGGTGTCGCAGAGCGCGACGGTCTGTTGGACCGGCTTGATATTATTAACAGCACGTTGGCCAAAGCATACGGCGTTATGGGCGGCTATATCGCAGCCAGCGCCAAAATGGTTGATGCGGTGCGCAGCTACGCACCCGGCTTTATCTTTACGACGTCGTTGCCGCCCGCAGTTGCGGCAGGGGCTGCTGTATCTGTGGCGCACCTCAAAACAGACCAAGCCTTGCGCGAACGTCACCAGACCCAAGCGGCGATCCTCAAATTGCGGATCAAGGGGATGGGCCTGCCGGTCACCGATCACGGCAGCCATATTGTGCCTGTGCACGTCGGCAATCCGGTGAAATGCAAAATGCTGTCGGATATGTTATTGGAAAATCACGGAATTTACGTGCAACCTATCAATTTCCCAACAGTACCACGAGGGACAGAACGCCTACGGTTTACGCCGTCACCTGTCCACGGCCCCAAAGAAATGGATGCCTTGATCGCAGCCCTGGATGACCTGTGGTCGCACTGTGCGCTAAATCGCGCCGACCTCGCAGGCTGATCTCTCTCTGCACGTGCAAACTGTGGACAATTATGTTAGCACATAGGTGGTTGGGCAAAATCGAGCGAATCGATGATGCCCTGTGGGAGCAGTTAGGCACGGGACATGCGACGCATGATTGGGCGCAGTTTCAGACGTAGCAAAGTTGTGGAAGACGTTGGAGCCAAAGGGTTCGACGATTTCGAATTGCGTCTTGGAGATGTGATGCGCGGCGAACGTGCGACCCTCGGTAAGAGCCTCTTGGACGTCCAGCGTGAACTCAAAATCAAAGCAGCCTATATTGCCGCGATTGAAAACGCCGACCCAACAGCCTTTGACACACCCGGATTTATTGCAGGTTACGTACGTTCATACGCGCGCTACCTGAACATGGACCCCGATTGGGCGTTCGACACATTCTGCACCGAGAGCGGCTTTTTCACAGCCCACGGCATGTCCGCCGACGCATCCTCGGTCAAACCGAGCCGCGAAGAGCGCCTGTCGCGTCCCGCGGACAAAGATATCTTTGCGGCTCCAGCCACACCGTTTGTCCCCGCAGGCGAGGCGATGATGTCGCGTGTCGAGCCGGGTGCAATTGGTTCGGTCCTTGTCCTGATCGCTTTGGTCACAGGGCTCGGCTATGGCGGTTGGACTGTTTTGCAAGAAGTTCAAAAGGTGCAGCTTGCTCCGGTCGAGCAGGCCCCGACCGTGATTGCAGATATCGATCCGCTGTCTGGCAACGCCACTGGTGCCCAAGCTGGTGTTGATGTCGCTAGCTTTACGCCGCCAACGGCTGATGCGTTGGATCGTCTTTATCGCCCCCAAGCATTAGATACGCCAGTGATGGTGCCACGAGATGGCCCAATCGCCAGCCTTGATCCGCGTCTCAATGGCATGCTTGCGCCTTCGATCGGATCCGCACCGGGCGAGGCGCCTGTCATTGCAGGTGTTCAGGTGGTCGAAGAAAATGCGCCTGAGGTTGTGCTCTTTGCAGTGCGTCCGACATGGATCCGTGTCCGCTCTGCCGATGGCACAATCATTTTCGAGAAAATCCTCGATACGGGCGAAGAATACGTTCTACCTGCGACCCAAGAACCGCCCGTGCTACGCGCGGGTAACTCCGGTTCGCTTTACTTCAAACTGAATGGCCAAACCTACGGTCCCGCGGGCGCAGGCACTTCGACTGCAAAGAACGTGGCCCTCGCGGCCGATCTTTTGCGCGAAAGCTATACAGTTGCTGATCTTGATGCCGATCCTGCCTTGGCAGAGGTCATCAATGTCGCTCAGGCCCAGCCCGATCAGTAATCCAATCATGATTTAGTGGCGCAAGGGCGTTGTCTGACGCACCCATTCGGCCTATCTATAGTGTCGATACTGACTGACACCAAAGGCCGTAAAATGTCGCTGAACCACATTCGTCCTTGGAAAAATATCTATCGCCGCGAAAGCCGCCAGATCATGGTTGGTAACGTGCCGGTCGGTGGCGATGCACCCATCGCAGTTCAGACTATGACGAACACGCTGACAACAGACATCAAAGGCACAATTGCCCAAGTCCAAGCCGCAGCCGACGCAGGGGCCGACATTGTGCGTGTGTCTGTACCGGACGAAGCATCGTCGGCGGCTCTCAAGGAGATTTGCCGCGAAAGCCCAGTGCCGATCGTCGCGGATATTCATTTTCACTACAAGCGTGGGATCGAAGCCGCCGAAGCCGGTGCTGCTTGCCTGCGCATCAACCCGGGTAATATCGGCGACGAAAAGCGCGTCAAAGAAGTCATCCAAGCGGCGCGCGATCACAATTGTTCGATCCGCATTGGCGTGAATGCTGGGTCGCTTGAGAAGCATCTGTTGGAAAGATACGGCGAGCCTACGCCAGATGCGATGGTGGAATCCGGTCTGGATCACATCAAGCTGCTGCAGGACAATGATTTCCACGAATTCAAAATCAGCTGCAAAGCCTCTGACGTCTTTATGTCAGCGGCCGCCTATCAAAAACTGGCGGATGCAACGGACGCGCCTATTCACCTCGGCATCACCGAAGCGGGCGGTTTGGTCTCTGGTACGATCAAATCCGCGATCGGTTTGGGAAATCTTCTTTGGATGGGCATTGGCGATACAATCCGTGTCAGCCTGTCTGCCGATCCCGTCGAAGAGGTCAAAGTCGGTTTTGAAATCCTCAAATCGCTGGGTCTGCGTCACCGTGGCGTTAATATCATTTCCTGCCCGTCCTGTGCGCGTCAGGGGTTTGATGTCATCAAAACGGTTGAAACGCTCGAGCATCGTCTTGAGCATATCAAAACCCCAATGAGCCTTTCGATCATTGGCTGCGTTGTGAATGGACCGGGTGAGGCACTGATGACGGACGTCGGGTTTACCGGCGGCGGGGCAGGGTCAGGCATGGTTTATCTCGCGGGCACGGCCAGCCACAAAATGTCGAACGACCAGATGGTCGATCACATTGTGGAAGAGGTCGAGAAAAAAGCAGCCAGCATTCAGGCCGAAATGGACGCGGCGGACCAAGCCGCCGAGTGAGGCCCCACCAATGGTAGGGCCACTCTTGTCTTAGCCTTGGCTTGCGCGGAGCTCTTCGACGATGCCCTGCATTTGCGGCAGCTCGACAAAGCCGCGCACCAGCTGATCACCAAAGACAAATGTAGGCGTGCCGGTGATCTGCATCCGGTCACCCAAGGCGCGGTTTGCTTGCAAAATTGCGGTCACGTCATCGCTCATCATCACAGTCTCGATCTCGGCATAGTCGATCTCTAGCACTTCGGCCAAACGACCCAAGGACGCGGGCGAGACTTCTCCGCGCATCGCCATCAATGCGTCTGAGACGGCTGCATAGGCGTCGTCACCGGCGATTTGACGGGTGGCAACCGCAAAGCGGGACGCCATTACCGATTGTTCACCCAAGATGGGGAATTCCTTGACGATCACGCGGATATTGCCGTCTGAGCCGACCAATTCATTTACGGCGGGGTGGGCGCGTTTGCAGAACCCACAGCGATAGTCGAGGAACTCGACAATCGTCACGTCGCCTTCGGGATTGCCACCAACCCAAGAATTCGGGTCGTCAAACAGTGCCTCGGCGTTGACCTGTACCAGCGTTTGATCTGTCATCGCTGCGGCATCGGCCTGCTGCTGTTCCAGAACGGCGATCACTTCCATCAACACCTGTGGGTTCTCCATCAAGTAGCTGCGTACGTTTTCCCCGAATGCGTTGCGTTCGGCATCGGTCATCGCATCCAGATCAAGAGCTGCCGCAGGGGCAGCCAACGCCGTCATGACGGCGAAAGGTAGGGCAAAACGCATCTCGTTATCCTCGGTTTATTCGTTGTGCTGTTTGTAAGATATCATCGGCGCGGCGCCATGCGGCAGACCCGCGCGGCAACAGGCCCACGGCGCGCTGCGCGTGAATGCCAGCGTTACGGAACCGTCCTAGTAAGGCATAGCGCTCTGCTGTGGTCAGCGACGCCATGCCGTTTTGTCCGGCCTTCGCATAGGCCACGCCCAAGTCACGCAACAATCGGGGGTCGGCGCCATCACGCGTCCGTGCCCGTGTTAGTGCATCCAATGCACGGCGATTGCTGTCGGCTGTATTAACCGCCAGCAAAGCACGGCCATAACCCGCCAGCATCAGCGCATTGTTTGGGGCCAGCTGTACGGCACGCCCGTATGCATTGACGGCGTTTGGGAACTGACGGCTTTCCAATAGGATTTGGCCACGCAATTCGTGAACATAAGGATCATTGGGGCGCGAATTGGCCAGTTGGGTAATAGTTGAAATTGCTTTCTGCGGGTCCGGCGTCCGGTGATAGGCCACGGCGGCCCGCATCACGCTGATTGCATCGTTTTGGCCGCGCACACGGCGCAGCGTCCAAGACGTGCTTTGGGTAAAGGCCGACAATTTACCCTGCGCGCGTGCAAACCAATAGGCATCTGTCTGGCTTGTTTGACCGCCGGGGTTTCCCGCGACGAAACCGGCCATTGCCCGCTGCCGATCACGGGTCAGAGGGTGGGACCGCACATAGGCGTCTCGCCGTCTGAGGCTTAGGCTCTCTTGGCCGTGAAACAGGTTCAGGACATCCACAGCCCCTTGGGTCGGGACACCGGCCCGCACCATGTAACGAATGCCAGCCTGATCTGCGCTGGCCTCTTCGGCGCGGGTATGGGCAAAGAAACTGCGCTGCGCCGCACCGGCCGCACCCGCTGCAATACCGCCCGCGGCGTCACCCCGACCAGAGGCCGCGGCGGCCGCGGCGAGCAAGATACCAAGAGCTGCGATTTTCGAAGACGACCGCGCGTTGGCCATCCGTCTCGTGATGTGGCCGTTGGCAATATGGGCCGCCTCATGGGCCAGAACCGATTGTAATTGCGAGGCATTTCCCATTTTGAGCAACAGCCCCGAATGGATGAAAATGCGTGTAGGGTCCGTGACAAACGCGTTCAGAGATCTGTCATCCACCACCAGAATATCGATGCTGGACGGGTTCAATCCTGCGGCCTGTAGAATGGGCCGCACCAATTCATCCAAGGCACGCTCGATCTCGGGATCCCGAATGATACCGGCAGCATGAGCAGGTGAAATGACGCTGAGCATCGCGATTGCACAGAGGGTCACAACGAACAACGCTTTGCGAACCACAGAAACCATCATTGACGCTTCGTCCTATGACTGAGAAACAACACGGAACACATTTGGTCCCGAACCCAACCATAAGGCGATGCATATGCGGAACTCAAGACGCGGCGACGTTGATCCCTTTATCGTGATGGACGTGATGGAGGCCGCACGCACAGCCGAGGCCGCAGGCCGTCACATCATTCACATGGAGGTCGGCCAACCCGGCACGGGTGCGCCAACGGGCGCACGTGAGGCGGTCAAATCCGCAATGGATGGCAGCGCATTGGGCTACACAGTTGGCTTGGGCCTACCAGAGCTGCGCGCGCGCATTGCCGAGCTTTATGATGATTGGTATGGCATTGATCTGGACCCCAACCGCGTTGTTGTGACGTCTGGCGCGTCGGGGGCGTTCATCCTCGCGTTCTCAGCGCTTTTTGATGGCGGCGAACGGGTCGGGTTGGGCGAGCCGTGCTACCCAAGCTATCGCCAAATCCTGCGTGCGATGGACCTCGCGCCTGTGGGATTGCCCACTACCCAAGAGACACGTTTTCAACCCACCGCTGATATGCTTGATGCCGATCTGGCAGGATTGATCGTGGCATCACCTGCAAACCCATCCGGTACCATGTTGGACAAGGACGCGATGGGCGGCTTGATCGATGCATGTGCCGCCCGCGATATGACGTTTATCTCGGACGAGATTTATCACGGCATCGAATACGAGGCCAAAGCGGTCACCGCCTTGTCCCATTCTGATGATGTCTATGTCGTCAATTCATTCTCGAAATACTTTAGCATGACGGGTTGGCGGGCAGGGTGGATGGTTGTCCCTGACGACCACGTTCGCCGTATCGAACGGCTGGCGCAAAACATGTTCATCTGTGCGCCCCATGCGTCCCAAGTTGCAGCACTCGCCGCGATGGACTGTACCGACGAGCTGGACCAGAACCTCGCGGTTTATGCCGCCAACAGGCAGCTAATGATCGAGGGGCTGCGTGATGCAGGGTTCACGAATTTTGCGCCACCAGACGGGGCGTTTTATGTCTATGCGGATATCGGTGACATCAGTACCGACAGTTTGAACTTTTGCCGCACAGTTCTGGATGAGGCCGGTGTCGCCATCACTCCGGGGCTCGATTTTGATCCCATTCGTGGCCACCAAACAGTGCGCTTTTCCTATGCCCGCAGCACCGATGACATCACCGAGGGCCTCGCGCGGCTCAAGCGGTTGATGGCCAACAGGCGCCGCTGACCCTTGCATCTGGCGCGGCCGCATCTAGACTGTTTACAAAACAAAATGGGCCATCTGTCATGATGATCTTGCGGGCAATATTTCTATGGTTACCGACTGCTATCCCCCTGATGGCACAAGATTTTTCTGCGCTCGCTCGGGTGGATATGTCTGCCAGCCAAATTATAGATACCCGCCGCGGCCTGTCGGTCGAGCTGGCCTTGTCCCAAGTCGTGCCATACCGCGTCTATATGCTTGATGCGCCCACACGGCTGGTGCTGGATTTCAAAGAGGTCGATTGGACGGGTGTATCAGAGCCCGCGTTGTTGAATGCGGATCGCGCCACAGGGTTGCGGTATGGATCGGTCGAAACCGGTTGGAGCCGTCTGGTTATCGCTCTTTCAACACCGCTGTTGATCGACACTGCGGGTGTTGTCGTTGATCAGAACACGGGCACGGCGCAGCTGAGCATTGATTTGGCCCCAACAGACCCCGAGACGTTTGCCGCAAACGCTGGTGCGCCGGTTGATCCGACGTGGGGAACCCCGCGGTTTCCCGCACCCCCTGAAAATCCTGATGGGCGCCTTATTGTTGTTCTTGATCCGGGTCACGGTGGCCTTGATCCGGGCGCGCAGCGGGGTGGCGTGAAAGAAGCAGACCTGATGCTGACCCTTGCGCGTGAAGTCGAGGATGCGTTGCGTCGGTCCGGCCAGATTGTGCCGGTTCTGACGCGCAATGACGACAGCTTTGTTTCGCTTGATGCACGGCGTAAACTGGCCCGTGCGGTCGGGGCTGATGTGCTGATTTCGCTGCACGCCGACGCACTGACCGAAGGGCAGGCGACAGGCGCCACGATCTATACCCTGTCTGACGAGGCGTCCGATCTGGCCAGCCAACAGCTTGCCACTAAACTGAGCCGCGATGACCTGTTGGCCGGTGTTGATCTGACGGGGCGCGATGATCAGGTTGCCACGATCCTGATGGACCTCGCGCGCCAAGAAACCGAACCCCGCACCGCCACACTGGCCGAGGCGCTGGTCGAGGGATTGGGCCAACAAGGTGTAAAGCTGAACTCGCGCCCCTTGCGCCGCGCTGAAATCTCGGTTCTGAAATCCCCGGAAATCCCGTCTGTCTTGATCGAAGTTGGCTTTTTGTCGAATGATGCGGACCTCTTGGCGCTCCAAGATCCGGCAACGCGCAATCGGTTTGTCGGGGGCATCTTGCGCGGCGTGCTTTTGTGGTCGATCTCGGAAGCCAAAACAGATGCGCGCCGGTTGCGCTAGACCACCATGCCCAAGCGGCCAAAACCTGCCGAAATGTGATCGACATCGTTTTGACGTAGGCCGCACCGCGGCGTATAGAGAACCTAAGAGAACCTCTTATAAGGGTCGAGCACGTGCTGCGTTTTGTTTTGTCTATCTTTGGCGGTCTGTTTTCCATGCTCACGTTGGGCATGATGATGGCGGCTGTCACCATCGGTGGCATCTTTTGGATGTATGGCCGTGACCTTCCGTCTTATGACGTCTTGGCCAGCTACACCCCCAAAACAATCAGCCGGATTTATTCGGGCGAGGGGCGGATCATCGACGAATTCGCGGTAGAGCGTCGCCTGTTTGCGCCTGCCGAAGAAATCCCTGATCTGGTCAAACACGCGTTTATCTCGGCCGAGGACAAGAATTTCTACCAACACGCGGGCTATGATGTTCGCGGTATGGCAGCCGCCGCCGTAGATGCGGCGCGCGGGGCACGGCTTCGTGGTGCGTCGACCATCACACAGCAGGTGATGAAGAACTTTTTGCTCGACGGCTCGCGCAGTGCGGAACGCAAAATCAAAGAGATCATCCTTGCCGCGCGTATCGAAGAATCCATGTCCAAAGATCGGATCCTCGAGCTGTATCTCAACGAGATCTTCTTGGGTCAAAACAGCTTTGGCGTCGCGGCTGCTTCGCAAACCTACTTCAACAAACCACTGACAGACCTCACTGCAGAAGAGGCCGCCTATTTGGCCATTCTGCCCAAGGCCCCGTCGAACTATCATCCCGTCCGCCAGCGAGAGCGCGCCACCGAGCGTCGTAACTTTGTTCTGCGTGAGATGCACCAGAACGGATATTTGACCGAGGCCGCGTATAACGGCGCGCGCGACGTGCCATTGCGTACTGTTCAAAACGGCGACTACGAGAGCTTTCGCAACGAGCTGCCGCCGCGTGATTACTTTACCGATGAAATCCGCCGCCAGCTGTCTAACGACTTTGGCGAAGAAGAATTCTTGGGTGGGGGACTTTCGGTTCGTGCAACCGTTGATCCCGAAATGCAGCTCGAAGCTGCTGACGCCCTGCAACGTGCGCTAGAGAGCTACGACCGTGGCATCGGCATCTGGCGTGGCACTGGTAAAACCGTCAAAGTTGCGAGCCTTGAAACCGAAGAAAGCTGGCGCGACGCCCTGCGCAAAACCACAGTCGCGCGCGATATCCGTCTTGAGAACGAATGGCACCCAGCCGTTGTTCTGACCATCCAAGACAACCAGATGCGTGTCGGCATCGAAGGTGTCGACGAAGACGAGGATGGCCATTGGGTTCCGCGCAAAGACATCGATTGGATGCGCGGCAATTTCGCAGACAACTTTAACCGTGGCGATGTGGTGTTTATCCGCGCCATGACAGCAGATGCGGATGGCTCGTTCATTCGTTGGACCCTACGCCAAGTCCCCGAGGTGCAGGGCGGCTTTATGGCGATGGACGTCAACACCGGCCGTGTGATCGCGATGCAGGGTGGGTTCTCTTACGAAAACTCGGTCTTTAACCGTGCAACACAGGCGCGCCGTCAGCCCGGCTCATCGTTCAAACCGTTCGTTTATGCAGCCGCTCTCGACAGTGGCTATACGCCTGCAACCATCGTTGTGGACGCTCCGATCGAAATCAACACCCCCCAAGGTCTGTGGCGCCCCAAAAACGCGTCCAACCAGTTCTACGGCCCAACGCCTCTGCGCACAGGTATTGAACGGTCACGTAACCTGATGACTGTTCGCTTGGCCCAGGAGGTCGGGATGGACACGATCGCGAGTTACGCTGAACGATTTGGCGTCTACAACGACATGAACCGTTTCCTGTCGAACTCTTTGGGTGCTGAGGAAACGACCCTGTTCAAAATGGTCGCGGCCTACGCCATGTTCGCCAATGGTGGTGAGCGTGTGGAACCCACGTTGGTTGACCGCGTGCAAGACCGCTATGGCAAGACAGTGTACCGTCATGACCAACGCATCTGCGAGGATTGCAGCCTTCTTACGCTGGCCTCTGGTCGCGCGCCGAGCATCCAATCCAACCGCGAACGGGTGATGGACGAAATCACCGCCTACCAGCTGACATCGATGATGACAGGTGTTGTGGATCGTGGAACAGCATCGAAATACGTCAAACTGCCGGTTCCGATCGCGGGCAAAACAGGCACCACCAACGACGCCAAAGACGTTTGGTTCGTAGGCTTCTCGTCGAACATCGTGGCGGGCTGCTACATCGGCTTTGACACACCTCGCAGCTTGGGCCGTAGCGCCTCTGGTGGTGGCATGTGTGGCCCCGTGTTCAACCAATTCATGTCCCGTGCGATCGAATCCTACGGTGGCGGCAAATTCGGTGTGCCAGGCGATTGTGAGTTCATCTCGATCGACCGTTTCACTGGCGCACGTCTTCCTGATGGGGCGTCCGGCGAAAACGTCGTCGCTGAATGTTTCCGTCCGGGCGAAGAGCCGATCTTTGGCATTACCTTCGATGGCGGCTTTGCGATGGCTGCCGACCTGCCGCTCTTTGATGAGGTGAACGAGAACGTCGGAGCGCGTCAGGTTACGACATCGTCTGGCGGCACAGCAGTGGTTGGTCCCAAGGCAACGTTTGGCTCGCTCTCCTCCGGTGGCCTCTACTAAACAGACTACGGTCGCGCCGCACGTTGTTTGCTTGCGTGCGGCTGCGCGACCCTCTAAATCTCTGGGCTAGGGCGTCATAGCGCCCAAGCCCTTTTTTATGAAAGATCAGCCCCTTGCGCGCGGAAATTCAAACACTCGTCTCGGATATTGAAAAGTCTCTCGTGCTCCTGGCCCAACGGCTGGACTATGAAACTGCGCCATACCGATTGGAAGAATTCAACGCCCGCGTTGAGGACCCGACCCTGTGGGATGACCCAGAGGCTGCGCAAAAACTGATGCGCGACCGTCAGGCGCTTGTCGATGCGATCAAAACCTACGAGACAATCAGCCAAGAGCTAGCCGACAATGTCGAGCTGATCGAACTTGGCGAAATGGAAGACGACGCCGACGTTGTGACCGAGGCTGAGACAGCTCTCGCCACCCTCAAAGATGCAGCCGCTCAAAAAGAGCTCGAAGCATTGCTCGATGGTGAAGCGGATGCCAACGACACCTTCCTAGAAATCAATGCAGGTGCAGGCGGCACAGAAAGCTGTGACTGGGCCTCGATGCTTGCACGCATGTATGTCCGTTGGGCTGAAAAGGCCGGCTACAAGGTCGAGCTTCAATCTGAGAGCGCGGGTGACGAAGCAGGTATCAAATCGGCCTCCTACAAAATCAGTGGCCACAACGCGTATGGCTGGCTCAAATCTGAAAGCGGCGTTCACCGTCTCGTTCGTATTTCACCTTTTGACAGCGCCGCAAAACGCCACACATCGTTCACCTCGGTCAAAGTTTACCCCGTGGTTGATGACAACATCGAAATCGAAGTGAATCCCGCCGACATCCGGATCGACACCTATCGGTCTTCGGGGGCAGGGGGTCAGCACGTCAACACCACAGACTCGGCCGTGCGGATCACCCACGCACCGACAGGCATTGTCGTGACCAGCTCGGAAAAATCCCAGCACCAGAACCGCGATATCGCGATGAAGGCGTTGAAATCCCGCCTCTATCAGATCGAGCTCGACAAACGGTCAGCTCTCGTCAACGAGGCGCATGAAAATGCAGGTGACGCTGGTTGGGGCAACCAAATCCGGTCGTATGTTCTGCAACCGTATCAAATGGTCAAAGACTTGCGGACCAGCTTTGAGACGTCCGATACCAAAGGTGTGTTGGATGGCGATCTCGACGGTCTGATGGCTGCAACGCTGGCTCAGAACGTCGCGGGTAAATCCCGCGCCGAGGCAAACCTAGAAGACTAGACGTAACTCGTCGCTCGGTTTTGCGACCTTCGATCCGAATACAAAAAGGCGCCCATGCATTTCGCAGGGCGCCTTTTTTAATTGTGTTTTGCAGTCTGCTTAGGACTTGGCCGCAGCTTTCGCAGCAGGCGCTTTGGGGTTCAGCGGATCATCCTGACGCTGAACGGACCCTTCAAAGTGGGCACCGCTTTCTATAGCGATCGTCTTATGGATGATGTCACCCTCGACGCGTGCGGTCGATGTCAGGCGGACCTTGAGGCCGCGAACACGGCCTACGATGCGGCCATTGATCACAACGTCATCGGCGATGACCTCGCCTTTGACTGTGGCACCTTCACCGATAGTCAGTAGGTGCGCACGGATGTCGCCGTCAACTTGACCTTCGATCTGGATGTCACCAGGTGTCTTCAGGTTCCCTTTGATGTGCAGGTCAGACGACAGCACAGATGCTGGCGGCTTGGCCTTTGGTGCAGAAGGCTTGAACTCTGGCGCAGCAGTTTTTGCAGCGGCAGGAGCCTCGGAAGTTGCAGGGGTTGCCGCATCGCCCGCATTTGGGCCCGGCTCGTTGATTTTGCTTTTAGAAAACATCGCGTCCAGCTCTTATGTAAATCATAGGGTTAACAGGTCGTCCGCCCACGCGGACTTCGTAGTGCAGGTGGGTTCCGGTAGACCGTCCAGAATTGCCCATATCACCAATTCGCTGCCCGCGCGAGACCCTTTGTCCAACTTGAACGCGAAGTTTACTCAGGTGGGCATAGCGTGTCTCGATGCCAAACTCATGCTGGATCTTGACCAAACGGCCATATCCAGAGGACCAGCCAGAGTGAATGACCACCCCGTCTGCGGTCGAATAAATTGGGGTACCGTGTGAGCCAGCAAAGTCTGTGCCGTTGTGCATCCGTCCCCAGCGAGGGCCAAAGCCCGACGTAAAGCGGTAGCTGTCCTTGACCGGAATATCAAAAGGCGCGCGCTCAGCGGCAATCCGGTAGAGGTTGATCCTGTCCATCTTGTTCAAAATTTCCAAGGCACGTTGGGCGTCTGGATCAGGCGCGCCACCACGGGTCGAGACTTGCAAGCCCTGCAAGGACGGACCACCGAGACCCGAATATCCACGGCGCACAGCATTCAACAGGCTGTCTGTATTCAAACCGGCGTTGCGGAACATACGGTCCAGCGGCTCGACCGAAACGGTCATCGCTTCTTCTAGCTCGCGAAAGATCGTCTCGTTCTTTTCTTGCAGCAACTCTAGCTCGAGCTGCATTTCAGCGGCGCGGTCGATTGCGAATTCGGCGTTTGCGGCAATGCTATCACGCTCGGCGGCTGTGCTGGCCAAAGCGGCGGACAGAAAATCAACGGTGCCATTCAGGGCATCATCACTCGCGCCGGGTAGGGCTACGCCACCTTCGGACGCGTCTGCGTACTCTTGGGCTTGGGTCCGTGCATCGTCGCGCTCGCCCATTGTGCGGCGCAGGGTCGACTGGATCACGTCGATCCCTGTCTCCAGCTCACGCCGTTTGTCTTCGGATTTCAGCAACTCAGACTGCATCGATGAAATTTGACCCAATGCCGTGTTGAAACGTTCTTGGGCTGCCGAAGCTTCGGCAGCGCGCATGTCACGCTGTTCGGACAAAGTATTCAGTCGTTCTTCATATAGGCGTTGATCACGTTGTGCCTGTGCGCGGAAATTGCCGGCGCCGATGCTGTCCATCAACAAAATCGCTGTTGCGATGATGGTCCAAGCGACCACAATCGCACTGCCTGTCCACGCCACAACTTGGGTGCTGGGCGTCAGGCGGATAAACCGAGTCTCACTGTCAGACCGCAAAAACAGCCGTCTCTCAGGAAACCACCGCTCAAGAGCAGCGTTCGCTCTGTTCAAAATTTTGGTCTTCAACGTCCCAATTCCCCTGTCGCCGGACCCTTGTGCCTGCCTGCACTATTTTAAGGGCCTTCGTTTTCCGGTCACACCGATCCCCAAATCGACGTACCCGTGATGCTTAACGGGCCGAGGACTCTGCCGCAAGAAATTTAGCCAAAATTGATCAATATCAGCAATTTACACCTCGAAAGTGGCAAAAAGCCGCCGATTGTTACGCTGTGCCGTCTGCAAGGGGCCAATAGAAATCTGGTGGAATGCCTGCTTCGGCCCGTTTTTCTTCGTTAAAGGGCGGTTTTAGCTGGCTGTGGAAATGCGTCTGAACAAGGTCATGAAACAGCGGCTTGGGGTCAATATTTTCGCGCCCACACAGGAAATGGAACCATTTCGAGCCGTATGAGACATGATGCACTTCTTCCGCATAAATGACCTCTAGCGCGTCGATGGCTTGTTGGTCTTTGGCCTGTTTAAAGATCTTGATCATACCCGGTGTGACATCCAGCCCGCGCGCTTCAAGAACCATGGGCACCACAGCTAGCCGCGCCATGATGTCATCCGTCGTATCTTCGGCGGCTTTCCACATACCGGCGTGGGCGGGCATCGCGCCATAGTGGCTGCCGTTCGCCTCGAGGCAATCACACATCAAATTGAAATGCTTGGATTCCTCATCTGCTGCTTTGACCCAATCGTCGTAAAACCCGATCGGCAGCGGCACATGTCCAAACCGCGCAATCAAATCCCAATGCAGATCAACGGCGTTGAGTTCGATATGCGCAACAGCATGCAGGATCGCGGCGCGGCCCTCTGGTGTGCCAGGTTTGCGCCGCGGCACATCGCGCGGTGACAGCAGTTCGGGATGGGTAGGACGTGCTGGAAAATCGGGCGGAGTGGCGGCCCCGATTTCGACATCAACGCCTGCGTCGCGGGCGGCAAACCATTCGGCTGCGTACCCGCGTGACAGGGCCGTTTTGGCGCGCCCATCTGCGGTGTTCAACACCGCAACTGCCATTTTCGTCAACGCCAAAATACGAATTTTCCTTATGATTTACAGTGCCTTGACGGCTTCTAGTACCACATCCACATGACCCGGAACTTTGACTTTGCGCCATGCCTCGCGGATCACGCCAGTCTCGTCAATGACAAAGGTCGCGCGCTCGATCCCCATGGATGTGCGGCCGTACATGTTCTTTTCGACCCAGACGCCGTAACGCTTGCAAACGTCGCCGTCGGCGTCAGACAACAGGGGCACGCCCAATTCGTATTTGTCGCGGAACTGGTCGTGCTTTTTGACGGTGTCCTTAGAGACGCCAATGACAATTGCGCCCGCTGCGTCAAACGCGTCGCCCATTTCGGTGAACCCGATTGCCTCTTTGGTGCACCCCGGCGTGTCGTCGCGCGGGTAGAAATACAAAACAACCGTCTTGCCGGACAGCTCTGACAGCGAAAGCGTGCCCCCGCCGTCACGTGATAGATCAAAATTTGGTGCGGTTTCGCCAATCTCGGGCATCGTCGTCTCCTCTATTGCTTTTCCCCGTTTTGTTTTAGCCTTAGTCAGGCAAAGATAAAGGGTGCAGTCCATTAGCACCCAAAAAAGAGGACCCGACAGGCCAAATGGCGGACACGCCCCCATCATCTACGCCGGAGATTGCCGACACACCGTCTGAGACAGCCGGTGTAGCGCCCGCGGTTTCTGATGCGCCGCAAACGCCAGCGCCGCACCCTGTGCATCATGGCTGGTGGTTCTGGACGCGTGCGGCGTTGTTGGTTTTGGCGATCCCGCTCATTTTTGTGGTGCTGGCCGCGTTCTTGATCGTCGGACAAGAGATCACTGCACCGACATGGATCAAGTCGCGGATTGAAACCCAAGCGTCGGAAGCCTTGGCTGGCGGGGCGATCCGCATGGACGAAATCACAATCACCATTGCCCGCGACCTTCACCCGTCGGTGACATTGCGCGGCGTTTCTGTGCAGGACGCAAACGGTCAGCGGCTGGCGCGCGTCCAAACAGTGCGGGCAGGGGTGTCGCCACGCGGGTTGCTGTTTCAGGGCGACATACTGCCACAAACCGTATCGTTGGACGGGGCCGAATTGGCTCTGACCCGCGATGCGAACGGCGCCGTAGCTCTGGCTTTTGAAACCGGCGCGGCCCCCGCACAAACGGCGTCGAACCTGCCAGAACTGCTCGACGGCCTTGATGCGATGTTTGACGCACCTGCATTGGCCGCGCTCGAAGAGGTCCGCGCAACGGGCCTGATCCTGAATTATGCCGATCAACGGGCGCGACGAACGTGGATTGTTGATGGTGGGCGAGCTGTGCTCACCGTTGATGACCAGAGCTTGTCTCTTGGATCAAGCGTCGCCCTTTTGTCGGGGCGGTCATACGTGACCACCTTGGCTGCGACCTATGAATCGCGGCGCGGAACATCGGCGGCAGAACTGGGATTGAACATCACTGATGCGGTGGCCGCTGACATCGCCAGCCAATCGCCAGCGTTGTCGTTTCTAACATTGATTGATGCGCCATTGTCAGGCGCGATGCGGGCCAGCATCGACGATGCAGGCACACTGGGGCCAATCAACGCCACCCTCGAGTTGGGGCAAGGGGCGTTGCGACCGACTGCCCAAACCGCGCCCATCGGGTTTGACGCGCTCAAAATTTATCTGGGATATGACCCCGCTGATACTGGCCTGCGGTTTGACCAGATCGAGGTCGCAAGCGATTGGGGCAACGTCATTGCAGAGGGTCATGCCTATTTGCGCGAACTGCGCGACGACATCCCCCAAGCTTTGCTCGGGCAGTTTAACCTGACGAATATTTCGCTGAACCCCAATGACGTCTATCCCCGGGCGATCGAGATTGAACAGGCGCTGGCTGACATTCGGTTGCGGCTTGATCCGTTCCAAATCGATCTGGGCCAAGTCGTTATCTCGGACCCTGCGGGATCGCTCTATCTAGATGGCCATATTGGCGCGGACGCCGAGGGCTGGACCGTGGCATTGGATGGAACCCTGCCTGCCATTTCAAAAAACCGCGTGCTTGATCTGTGGCCCACGGCTGTGATCCCAAAAACCCGCAGCTGGCTTGCCAATAATTTGCTGGCGGGCGAGCTGTTTAACGTGAACGCGGGGCTGAGGTTGGCCCAAGGGGACAAGCCTGTTTATTCCGTCGGCTTTGAATTTCGTGACACCGACGCGCGTGTCATGCCGACGCTGCCCGTTCTGACCCGCGCATCAGGCGTGTTTAACATCGCCCAAGACGCAATGGTGATCGCCGTGTCCGACGGGCATTTCACGGCACCCCAAGGGGGGCGGATCAATGCGGCGGGCAGCGTGTTCACTATCCCGACCCTTGGCATCCCAGAACCGCCGGCTCGGATTGATCTCGCACTCGACAGCACGGTCACAGCGGCGCTTTCTATGCTGGATCTCAAACCGTTTGAATTCCTGAGCAAAGCCTCGCTTCCCGTCACGCTGGCAGATGGTCGCGCACGGACGCGTGGCACGGTCACGTTGCCGTTGCGCAAAACAAACGGGCCGGGTGACATTCGCTATAGCTTTGACAGTGCTGTGCGCAACGTAACGACCAGCCGCCTGGTCCCCGACCGGACACTCAGCGCCGACCAACTTGCGGTTTCGGTCGACAATGATGCGTTGTCGATCGGGGGTGATCTGGCCTTGGATGGTGTTCCGGTGTCGGGGACTTGGACCCAACGGATCGGGGCGCAATACGCGGGGCGCAGCCAAGTCAAAGGGACAGTCGAACTATCAGAGACATTCGTGCAGCGCTTTAACCTTGGATTGCCGCGCGGGATGGTGTCGGGCCGTGGCACAGCTGCTGTGACACTCGATCTGCGAAACGGTCAGGATGCGGCGTTTGAGCTGTCGTCGAACCTACGTGGTGTCGGGCTCTCATTGCCTGCGCTGAATTGGTCCAAGGCACGCAGTGGCACTGGCAACCTATCTGTCACTGGCACGCTGGGACCTGTGCCTCGGATTACCGATCTCGCGGTTGAGGCGGCAGGGCTAGAGGCCCGCGGCAACATCCGGCTGAACGCAGATCGCAGCTTTGAGAGGGCCGAGTTTTCCCGTGTCCGTTTGGGCGGTTGGTTGAATGCACCCGTGACGTTGACGGGTCGTGGGGCAGGGCGTCCCGTTGGTATTTCGATCGGCGGCGGTAGCCTCGATCTACGACGTGCAGAATTTGGCGGTGGCGGCGGCGAGACTGGCCCAATGAGCGTCCGGCTCAACGATTTGCAAATTACATCTGGTATCGCACTGACCGATTTCCGCGCCGAATTGACCGGAGCAGGCGGTTTGTCTGGCCGGTTCCAAGGGGCGGTGAATGGTCAGCAACAGGTCACCGGAACATTGGTGCCGCAAAATGGCGCGACGGCGGTCCGCATCCGGTCTGACAATGCGGGCGGTGTGCTGCGCGCGGCTGGCTTCTTACCCGGTGCGCGCAAGGGCGAGATGGATCTCATTCTCGTGCCGACCGGTGCCGAAGGCACTTATGACGGCCAACTCGACATCACTGATATCCGCCTGCGTGACGCACCCACGATGGCAGCATTGCTTGATGCGATCAGCATCGTAGGTCTCTTGCAGCAGCTTGATGGAAACGGGCTGTTGTTTAGCGAGGTCGACGCCAAATTCCGCCTAGACCCACGACAGATCATCATCACTGAATCCAGCGCCGTTGGCCCGTCCATTGGTCTGTCGTTGGACGGACGATATGCGCTGGCCGAAAAACGTATGGATTTCCAAGGTGTTGCATCGCCGCTCTATTTGTTGAATGGCATCGGTTCTGTTTTGACCCGTCGTGGCGAAGGGCTCATCGGATTTAATTTCAACCTACGTGGCACGCCGGTTGACCCCGATGTCGCGGTTAACCCGCTGTCTGTTTTCACCCCTGGCATGTTCCGTGAGATTTTCCGCAGACCGCCCCCACAGGTATCGCAATGAAGCTCTCTGACTTTGACTTTGATCTCCCCGATGACCGGATCGCCGTTCGCCCTACACAGCCGCGGTCGTCTGCACGGCTGTTGCTGGCCAGAGGTGATGACATTTTAGATCGTGTCGTCACGGACCTGATTGATATTTTGCAGCCCGGTGATCGGCTGGTGCTGAACGACACTCGGGTTATTCCCGCGCGCTTGTCAGGCCAACGCCACCGCAACAGCGCTCAAGGTCCCGTCAGCGCGGCGATTGATGTTACGCTGCTCACGCCGCAGGCTGATGGGGCCTGGACCGCATTGATAAAACCCCTCAAAAAGGTAACCGAGGGCGAAGATATCGTATTCTCTGATGATCTCAGCGCCACACTTATTGGCAAAGAAGACGGGCAGGGCCGGCTAAAATTCAACCTAACTGGCGATGACTTTGATGCGGCCCTCGCGGCTGCAGGTGCGATGCCATTGCCGCCCTATATCGCTGCCAAACGGGCGGCAGATGCCCAAGATCACACAGACTATCAAACCGTCTGGGCACGGCATCAGGGGGCTGTGGCGGCACCGACCGCATCGCTTCACTTTGACCAGCCGTTGCTAGAGGCGCTCAATGCCAAGGGCATCCAATTCACCTATGTCACGTTGCATGTGGGCGCGGGGACGTTTCTGCCGGTCAAGGTCGACAACATCGCCGACCACAAGATGCACAGCGAATGGGGCCAAATTACCCATGCCGCCGCAGACGCGATCAATTCAACAACAGGTCGTGTGATCCCTGTGGGCACTACGGCGCTGCGTCTCATCGAATCCGCGGCTCAGAATGGTAGGCTTGCGGCATGGGAAGGACCCACTGATATCTTCATCACACCGGGGTTCAAATTCCAAATCGCCGACGGGCTGATGACGAACTTTCACCTGCCGAAATCCACGCTGATGATGTTGGTGTCCGCGTTGATGGGCACTCAGAATATCAAAGATATTTACGCCCACGCCCTGCGTCACGAGTATCGCTTTTTTAGTTACGGGGACAGTTCGCTGTTGTTGCCCCAAGGAGAGTAGCAATGATCAAACCTGAGAACCTTGGCCGCGTGCTGACCGCTGCACTATTTGTTGTCCTCGCCTTCGCCCTCGTGCTGATCCTTATGGGCTACTCCAAGGTTGGCATCGTGATCTGCATTCTGACCCTCATCCTCAATCGTGCTCGCGGCATTTTCAAGGTCCGCATCTGGCTGCTCCGCACGCTTTGCGGCATCAAAATCACGCCCCAAGAGGCCGAAATGTACCGCGCCCAACTCAAGGCGCAAAAGGGTAAATCCGCTGTCCGCACACCCTTTGGCGATACGCGCAAAGCTGCGACACCGCCCAAACCTGATGTGCTGTCCGAGGCTGAAATTGCGCGCCGCATCGCCGACAACCGGCGCTCGGGTATTCTGCTCAAACGCGTTTGGCCCATTGGCACGCCAGATATTCCCAAATCATGGCCTCAAAACAGTTGGATTGGCGGTCTGCCGCATCTCGCCGCGGGGCTCGACTGGCCGCGTCACGGCACCACAAACCTGCCGTTGCATTTCCTGTCGCAAATCGATCTGTCGGAGATGCCCCACCCGCAGAGTGAGCCGAAACTGCCGGACACAGGCTCGCTCTATTTCTTTGCCAATATCAGCGAGGATCTTGATTGGGAGGAGGGCAGCGATAGCTCTGACAGCGCCGTGCTTTACACCCCTGACAGCACACGCGATCTGCCGCAAACGCCCGAACCGGACAACATGCCCGTCATGCACCATCAGGGCGATCTGCTGCCTGATCACGGCTATTCCCACCTCGGCGTGCACCAAACCCACGCGCCAAAATGGCCCGTCACCCCGCAGGTCATCGACACGTGGGATATCGAAGCAATGCAAACCCGTGGCCAGTATGACGAGGGCCTCAATACCGCGATCCGATCTGCGATTGATGCGGCTTTTTCCGGTGTCTTCCAAGATCGCAAATGGACAAAATTGCCTGAACTGATCAGCCGCAAGATGGGCCTGATCGACACGCCCGACGACATGATCACTGATGGTCCCAGCGGTGTGCCGACCCAATTCTACCAAAAACCGATCCCAGAGGCAAAACCGTCGGCGTTACCGAGGCGCGTTATGACCCCACCGCAATGGGCGGCACCTTGCCGTTTTGTGGCACAGGCGCGCGTGTTCTGCTGCCGACCTGCGGTTTACAATCGAGGCGAAAACCAATCAGGCCCGCGACAGCATCCGCTACGCTGAAAAATGTAGCGAAGACCCGACCCAGATGACCCGCGCCACCCTGCGCGACGGCGAGACGCTGCTCGCTCTTTTAGACAAAACAATCCCCGCCTTTGACGCGGCCCCCGCCAACAAACCGCTCGGCAAGCAGCGGCAGGCGAAATTCGACGCGTTGATGACCGAGATTTTCGTGACCCAAATTGTCGGCGGCGTGGCGACCCCCAACACGCTCTATCTGTCGCAATGGGCGCCTTTGAATGCGCTGGTCAAACTCGGGGCGATGTCTGTCGCCGATCCGGCCCTGTGTGCGTGCCTGCCCGACAGCATAATCGACGTGATCACCCATAGGCTCGCCCCGAAACGCGGCCAATCCGATCACATGATGTTGGGGAACAAAGGCATGGCCACAAACCCAACGGCTGGGACCGGCGTCAGGCTCGCCCAATTCGACAGCGATTATGCCCTGCAATGGATGTTCTGCGACTGCGGCATTGTCGATTTCTGGATTTCCGAGGACGATCTAGCTGCTCTAAATTTCGACCGCGCATGGGCTGCAACAGCTGGCGGGTAAACGACTTTGATATAGTCGCTTTTCAGACAGACAGAACGGTGATACGCGCCGCAAAATTACGTATCTCAGCCGACGAAAGGCCACCCGATGATTCAAGTTCTTGGCACCTCTTGGGCCCTCTTGTTGGGCATGTTTATGTTGATGGTCGGAAACGGCCTACAAGGTACGCTTTTGGGCATTAGGGGCGGGATCGAGAATTTCTCGACGCTCGAGATGTCCATTGTGATGTCTGGCTACTTCATCGGCTTCTTGGGCGGCAGTCGCATGGCCCCTTCGATGATCCGGCGCGTGGGTCACGTGCGGGTCTTTGCGGCGCTTGGCTCGCTAATTTCTGCCGTGCTTATTCTCTATCCGGCTATTGCCAACCCTTGGGCGTGGATGGTCGGCCGTATCATCATCGGGTTCTGCTTTTCGGGCGTTTACGTGACAGCAGAAAGCTGGCTGAACAACTCAGCCAGCAATGAAAACCGCGGCGAGGCGCTCTCGCTCTATATGATCGTACAAATGGCAGGCATTGTGCTCGCTCAGTACTTGCTCGTGACTGCGGATGCAGGCGGCTACGTTCTGTTTGTCGTGGCATCGGTCATGGTTTCGATTGCCTTTGCACCGATCCTTTTGTCGATTTCGCCAACACCCGCATTCGACACCACCAAACCCATGAGTCTACGCGAACTCGTCGGCGTCTCACCTTTGGGCGCCGTCGGCATGTTCCTCTTGGGCGGCGTGTTTGCGGCACAGTTCGGCATGTCCGCCGTTTATGGCACCCAAGCAGGGCTAACAGTTGGACAGATTTCGTTCTTTGTCTCGTCGATCTATGTGGGTGCATTGCTGATGCAGTACCCCATCGGCTGGATCTCTGATCGCATGGACCGCCGCCTCTTGATCATAGGTGTGTCGGCTCTGGGCGGGGCGGCTGGTTTTGCGGCCTATATGATTCCCGACAACTTCGCGTTGCTCTGCGCCGCAGGCTTCTTGATCGGGGGTACGTCAAACCCGCTCTATGCGCTGCTTATCGCCTATACGAATGACTTTTTGGAACATGACGACATGGCGGCAGCGTCTGGCGGGTTGGTGTTCATCAACGGGGTCGGCGCAATTTCGGGCCCGATCATTGTGGGTTGGATGATGGGTGCCTTGGGCCCCCAAGGGTTCTTCTTGTTTATTGCGGTCTTGCTGGCTGCGGTTGTCGCCTACGGCATCTACCGGATGACCCAGCGAACATCGACAACCAGCGTCGAAGACATGACATCTTATGCGCCGGTTTTGGCCAACGCATCGCCGGTTGTCGTGGAATACGCGCAAGAGCTGTATATCGAAACCGAACTCGAAGAAGAGGCCGCCGCAGAAGATGTGTCCTGATATCGCTAACCCACTTGATTAATGAAAGAATCAGTGTAACGCTTTTTTTACTGGGGGCGCAAACGGGTGAGGATCGCGTCATGGTAAACGCAGAGGACGTACTTTCATTTTGGTTGGACGATGTCGGGCCAAAGGGGTGGTATGAAGGTGGTGGTGCGCTAGACGCAAAATGCCGCGATAAGTTTGGTGCTGCATGGCAAGACGTCTTAAACGGCGCCTACGGATTATGGCTCACGTATCCCTCTGGTTCACTTGCCTACATTATTCTGACGGATCAGCTGTCACGCAACATCTGGCGCGACCACAAGGCCGCATTTGCCACCGATCATTTGGCACGGGCCGCCGCGAAAACGGCGATCGAACGTAAATGGGATTTGGCAATTGATGGACCTGCGCGCCAGTTCTTTTATATGCCGCTGATGCATTCCGAAAACTTGTGCGACCAAGACCGCGCTGTTCGGTTGTTTCACAAACGTATGCCAAACGAGGGGGCGGACCACATGCTGCACGCCCGCGCACACCGCGATGTCATCCGCCAATTCGGTCGGTTCCCATTTCGCAATGCCGTGCTAGAGCGGGCGCCGACCAACCTCGAAACAGCCTATCTCGACGCAGGTGGATATGGTCATACGGTTCGCAACCTAAAGGCCCCTGCCTGATCTCATTGCGCCGCAGGCGCGGCACGAGTTGATTTTGCGCTCCGCTCTCGCGGATCGCTATGGCCTCGCAAACTGCGGGGCCTTTTTCGTGGCGGGCATTGCTTCGAAAAAGTGATCCCTACGAAATGCCGGCAAGCAACGTCGCCGGACCAGTTATTTCTGACATTTCACCCAGATTTACGGGCTATGCATATTAAGCATAACAGACCTGTTCGCCACATACTGGCGGTGCATAAAAAAATAGTTTAACGTCAAACTAGTTTTGACAGGAGGATGAACCATGGCTGAAACGTCGTTTGATTTGATTGTGATTGGGGCAGGGCCCGGTGGCTACGTTGCCGCTATTCGTGGGGCGCAACTGGGACTCAAAGTCGCGATTGTCGAACGCGAACACATGGGCGGTATCTGCCTGAACTGGGGCTGTATCCCAACCAAGGCGATGCTGCGGTCGTCCGAGGTCTTTCACCTGATGCACCGTGCCAAAGAGTTTGGGCTCAAGGCAGATGGTATCGGCTATGATCTGGATGCAGTGGTCAAACGCAGTCGCGGTGTCGCGGCTCAGCTGTCAGGCGGTATCGGTCACCTGATGAAAAAGAACAAAATTCCGACGTTTATGGGAACGGCGACGATTACCGGCAAAGGCAAGGTGAGCGTGAAAGGCGAGAAAGAGACGACCAACCTGACAGCCAAGCACATTGTTCTTGCCACTGGTGCGCGCGCACGTGAATTGCCCGGCCTCGAGGCCGACGGCGATCTGGTTTGGACATACAAAACCGCACTTACGCCGCCGCGCATGCCCAAAAAGCTGTTGGTCATCGGATCCGGCGCGATTGGCATTGAATTTGCGTCTTTCTACAATACGCTCGGGGCTGACACGACTGTGGTCGAGGTTATGGACCGTGTGTTGCCTGTCGAGGACGCTGAAATTAGCGCCTTTGCGAAAAAGCAATTCACCAAGCAGGGCATGAAAATCATGGAGAAATCCATGGTCAAAAAGCTGGACCGTGCAAAGGGCAAGGTCACGGTTCATATCGAGACGGGCGGTAAGACCGTCACGCAAGAGTTCGACACGGTCATTTCGGCTGTCGGCATTGTCGGCAATGTTGAAAACCTCGGGCTCGAAGCGTTGGGCGTCAAGATTGACCGCACCCATGTTGTGACAGACGAATACTGCCGGACAGGTGTCGACGGGCTCTATGCCATTGGCGACATCGCAGGTGCGCCTTGGCTCGCGCACAAGGCCAGCCACGAAGGTGTCATGGTCGCCGAGCTGATCGCAGGCGGCAAGCCGCATCCGGTCAAACCAGAGAGCATCGCGGGCTGCACATATTGCCACCCCCAAGTCGCATCGGTTGGCTACACCGAGGCCAAAGCCAAAGAGCTGGGCTATGACATCAAAGTCGGACGCTTTCCATTCATCGGCAACGGCAAGGCGATCGCATTGGGTGAGCCCGAAGGCATGGTCAAAACCGTATTCGACGCAAAAACGGGCGAGCTGTTGGGCGCGCACATGATCGGGGCTGAGGTCACCGAACTGATCCAAGGATACGTCGTCGGTCGCCAGCTCGAAACAACAGAAGAAGATCTGATGAACACCGTGTTCCCGCATCCGACACTGTCCGAGATGATGCACGAGAGTGTGCTCGACGCCTACGACCGCGTCATTCACATGTAATTCTGATCACCACATCCAAACATCAAAACCTGTGTTCGATATTTCGGCGCAGGTTTTTTTATGCCTGCTATTTTTGGGTGCCGTCTATTGGTGCTGATATCCCTCAAGTAACTGATAAACATTGATTTTCGTAGAAATCAAACAGTATTTTTTTTGCACGCCTTAGCATTGCTTTGCGCTTGTGAGGCAGTCAATTGCGCACTAGCGTCCCCCCATGACCTCATCCCATTCACGCACTGACTGGCTGCTTGTCGGCCTCATCTTTTGTCTTGGGCTCTTTGCAGCCGCCCAATTTGGCAAGATTTCTCTTTCGCTAGATGCACTGGCGCAGGCCTATGATCGCAGCCTGCCGCAACTCGCCATTCTTGTGTCTTTGGTCGGGGGTATCGGCATTGTGTTTGGTGTCGTTGCGGGGGGCATCGTCGCCCGATTGGGCGGCAAAAAAGTACTGCTGGCAGCCGTGATTTTTGGCGCGATCCTTTCGGGGTTAGAGGGATTGGTGCCGCCCTTTGCCGCGATGATCCCGCTTCGCATTGCCGAAGGATTGTCCCACCTTGCCATCGTCGTCGCCTGTCCGGCGCTTATGGCGGCGGCGGCAAATGACCACGACCGCCCCGTCGCGATGAGCCTTTGGGCGATGTTCTTTGGCGTGGCCTTTGCGGTCGTGTCTTTGATTGCTCCGGCGACGCTCGCGCTTGGAGGGCTACCGCTTCTTTATGGCGGGCACGCGGTTGGGTTGCTGTGCGTTGGCCTGCTGGTTTGGATGCGGCTGCCTGACGTTGCGCCAGACCCCCAGCCTCCACTACGGTATCTCCGCGCGCACGTTCGCAGCTATTCCAATCCACGGATCGCGGCACCGGGGCTGGGGTTCTTGATGTACACGCTGATGTATCTCGCGTTCATGACATTTCTTCCCACCGCGATTGGTCGTCCTGATCTCGCCGCTGTTCTGCCGCTGATCAGTCTTGCTGGAACATTTGCCGCAGGTCTTTTGGCGCGTCGCTATCGCCCAGATCTGATTGCTGCGTCAGGCTTTGTTGTGACGCTCTTTGGGGCGGCGGTTGCAACGACTGGGGCCATTTGGCCGCTCTATCTGATGTTCATCGGGCTGGGCCTGACGCCGGGGGGCTGTTTTGCGGCAATTCCCTATTTCAACTCGGACATGGGCGATCGTGCCCGGGCCGCTGGGGTGATCGCACAGCTGGGCAATGTCGGGACGACACTTGGAACGCCGCTCTTTGCTGTGGGCCTTTCGATTGCTGGCACAACAGGGTTGTTGGGGCTGATGATTTTGGCGTCTTGCGCGGGTTTGGGGCTGATTGCACTCATGGCGTGGCAGATCACGCACGCGGACCACGCCGAAATTGATCCGTAAAAACGAAATTAATTTCCATATGTTCCCTAAACGTTCTATATCAAGGGTGGCGTTTGATCACAGCCCCTCTATCTAGTTGGGTTGGACCTAAGGGGGCCTGACATGGCTGAACAAAAAAACATCGAAGTCCGCGGTGCGCGCGAACACAATCTCAAGAACATCGACGTGGATATTCCGCGCAACGAACTGGTTGTGATCACTGGTTTGTCCGGTTCGGGTAAATCCTCGCTCGCCTTTGATACGATCTATGCCGAAGGTCAGCGCCGCTATGTGGAATCGCTGTCCGCCTACGCGCGCCAGTTCCTCGATATGATGGAAAAGCCGGACGTCGATCACATCACAGGTCTGTCGCCCGCAATTTCGATCGAGCAAAAAACCACCTCGAAGAACCCGCGTTCGACCGTTGGCACAGTCACCGAGATTTACGACTACATGCGTCTGCTGTTTGCACGTGTGGGCACCCCGTTCAGCCCCGCGACTGGCCTGCCGATTGAGGCCCAACAGGTCCAAGACATGGTCGACCGCACAATGGCGATGGAAGAGGGCACGCGCGGCTACCTTTTGGCCCCGATCATTCGCGACCGCAAAGGTGAATACCGCAAGGAATTTGCCGAACTCAAAAAGCAGGGTTTCCAGCGTGTCAAAGTGGATGGAGAATTCTACGATCTGGACGAACCACCCACGCTGGATAAAAAGTACCGCCATGACATTGATGTTGTCGTCGACCGTATCGTGATCCGCGAAGGGTTAGAGACCCGTCTCGCCGATAGTTTCCGCACAGCGCTCGATCTTGCAGATGGTATTGCGCATATCGAGACAGCGCCCAAAGAGGGCGACCCCGAGCGTCTGACCTTTTCCGAGAACTTTGCCTGTCCTGTGTCCGGCTTTACGATCCCAGAAATAGAGCCGCGGCTGTTTTCGTTCAACGCTCCGTTTGGCGCATGCCCGTCGTGTGACGGTCTCGGGGTCGAGCTGTTCTTTGACGAACGTCTCGTCGTGCCTGATGCCACGCTCAAGGTGTATGACGGCGCGCTGGCACCGTGGCGCAAAGGCAAATCGCCCTATTTTAAACAAACCATCGAAGCGATCGCGAAACACTACGAGTTTGATCAGAACGCTCGTTGGAAGGATCTTCCAGCGTTCGTTCAACAGGTGTTTCTCTACGGCTCGGGCGAAGAAGAAATCGCGTTCCGCTATGACGAAGGGGGGCGCGTCTACAATGTCAGCCGCCCGTTCGAAGGTGTCATTCCGAACATGGAACGCCGTTACCGCGAGACCGACAGCTCGTGGATCCGCGAAGAATTTGAACGCTATCAAAACAACCGGTCCTGCGGCACCTGCGAAGGTTACCGTCTGCGCCCCGAAGCGTTGGCCGTAAAAATTGCTGGCATTCACGTCGGGCAGGTGGTTCAGATGTCGATCCGCGAAGCCTTTGATTGGTGCACCTCTGTTCCAGAGCATTTGACCGATCAAAAGAACGAAATTGCCCGCGCGATCCTCAAGGAAATCCGCGAACGTCTTGGGTTTCTCAACAATGTTGGCCTTGAATATCTGACCCTGTCACGGAATTCCGGCACGCTGTCGGGTGGCGAATCTCAACGCATCCGCTTGGCCAGCCAAATCGGATCGGGTCTGACGGGCGTTCTCTACGTTTTGGACGAGCCGTCCATCGGCCTGCACCAACGCGACAATGACCGGTTGCTGATCACTCTGAAAAACCTGCGTGACCAAGGCAACACCGTGATTGTGGTTGAGCACGACGAAGAGGCGATCCGCGAGGCGGACTATGTGTTCGACATCGGTCCTGGTGCTGGCGTGCATGGCGGCCAAGTTGTCGCCCACGGCACGCCCCAAGCGATTGCCGACAATGCCGACAGCATCACAGGCCAGTATTTGACAGGCACGCGCGAAATCCCTGTGAACTCTGATCGCCGCAAGGGAAACAAGAAAAAGATCACGGTCAAAAAGGCGACGGGCAACAACCTGCAAAACGTCACTGTTGATTTCCCCCTTGGTAAATTTCTGTGTGTGACGGGTGTTTCGGGCGGTGGTAAATCGACGCTGACCATCGAGACGCTGTTCAAAACCGCCTCGATGCAGCTGAACGGTGCGCGTCAAACACCGGCCCCTTGCGAGACGATCAAAGGGCTCGAGCATCTCGACAAGGTTATCGACATTGACCAGCGTCCTATCGGGCGTACCCCGCGGTCCAATCCAGCCACTTACACTGGTGCCTTTACCCCGATCCGTGAATGGTTTGCCGGTCTGCCAGAGGCCAAAGCACGCGGCTATAAACCCGGTCGGTTCTCGTTCAACGTCAAAGGGGGGCGTTGTGAGGCGTGCCAAGGTGACGGTGTCATCAAGATCGAAATGCACTTCTTGCCGGACGTCTATGTCACCTGTGAAACCTGTAGCGGTCAGCGCTACAATCGCGAGACACTCGAGGTAAAGTTCAAGTCCAAATCCATTGCCGACGTGCTCGACATGACGGTCGAAGACGCGCAAGACTTCTTCAAAGCGGTGCCGTCGATCCGCGACAAGATGGATGCCCTGATGCGCGTGGGTCTTGGCTATATCAAGGTCGGTCAACAGGCGACGACCCTGTCTGGCGGCGAGGCGCAGAGGGTCAAACTCTCAAAAGAGCTGGCCAAACGATCAACAGGGCGGACGCTCTATATCCTCGACGAGCCGACGACAGGCCTGCATTTCGAAGACGTGAAAAAGCTGCTCGAGGTGCTTCATGAATTGGTTGACCAAGGCAACTCTGTCGTCGTGATCGAACACAATCTGGACGTGGTGAAAACGGCGGATTGGATCATCGACATCGGACCCGAGGGTGGTGACGGGGGTGGTACGGTTGTCGCGACTGGAACCCCCGAACAAGTGGCCGAAACCGAAGGCAGCCACACTGGATACTATCTGCGTGACATGTTCAAACCAAGCAAGCACGCCGCAGAATAATTTGGTGCGCGGGGCGAGGTTAACGCACCGCGCGGCCAAAATATGAAAATTACAAGAGACCGATATGTAATTTATACAAATTACGTATTTTCGGATCGCGACTTTGTTTCAAAACGCGGCAACATCGCGCTGAAATCCCGCCCCAAACCGTCTTCTTCTTCAACAAAGCGTGTGTAGAGGGCGGCGGCGGCTTGGCCCATTGGCGTATCAGCGTCGACCGCTTCTGCTGCGACTTGGCTTAGCCGTAAATCCTTGAGCATCAGCTCAGCCGCAAAGCCGGGTTCATAGTTGTTGTCTGCGGGGCTGGTCGGTCCCACATTCGGCGCGGGGCAATAGGTGTTCATGCTCCAAGACGCGCCTGATGACGTGCTCACAACGTCGTACATCGCCTCTCTGGACAATCCCAGTTTATCGGCAAGAACAAACGCCTCGGAGGTTGCGATCATCGTCACACCTAGGATCATGTTATTGCAGATTTTTGCGGCTTGGCCATTGCCAGATGGGCCGCAGTGAACGGCCTTTTGCCCCATAATATCAAAGAGTTCCGAGACGTTTTCGAACCCTTCTTTGGTTCCGCCGGCCATAAAGGTGAGCGTGCCAGACGCCGCACCACCGACCCCGCCGGACACGGGCGCATCAACCGCATTCAAACACGACGCCACAGCCGCATCAGCCACGGCGCGGGCGCTGTCTACATCAACAGTCGAGCAATCAAGGTGCGTTGCATTCGCGTTCATAAGTGGATGAATGTCAGAGGCGACCGCGCGCAGGATATCTCCGTTGGGCAGCATCGTTATGACAACATCTGCGCCAGCGGCAGCGATCGCCGCCGTCTCGACGAGGGTTAATTCAGTGGGGCGCGCGACGGGGTCAAAGCCCGAAACCTCATGACCCGCCTTGGCCAGATTGATCGCCATTGGGGCGCCCATATTTCCTAAACCAATAAACCCAATTTTCATCTATTCTATC
Source organism: Thalassobium sp. R2A62 (assembly GCF_000161835.1). GTDB lineage: Bacteria > Pseudomonadota > Alphaproteobacteria > Rhodobacterales > Rhodobacteraceae > Thalassobium. Next base: position 975,713 of record NZ_GG697169.2, on the reverse strand, counting down.
CCTCTGAGGTCTAGTTTCTCTGCGCCCAAGGGCATCATCATTTTCGTCACATCCGCTGCGATCGGATCGTCCAAACTATGCATCCATTGGGCTGTCTGGTCTCGGTCAATCAAAGCGGCGCGGATCCCTTCTAAGAAATCAGCATGGGCCATCGCGCGATGCACGAACCGGTACTCGAGCTCGAGCGCCATACTGATGTCGTCGCGCCCTCGGATTCTGTGAATAGCCTCGATCCCACACGCCATGGCAAGGGGCGAGTTTCGGCCAATTTTATCTAGGGTTTCCGACGCAAATTTGCTATCATCTTGACGTAGCGAGCGGACAATGTCGGCAAGGGCTTCGCCACCAAAATGCACGTTGATCTGATCCATCTTCTCGGACAACCGAGCCGTCAGAGGCGTCTGAGCTACCGCATCAAGGCGGGTCCAGTCACCACTCTTGCACAGGTCATCCTTTAGTGGGGCCCAGTCGCCCGCTGGGATAAAGTAATCCGCAAAGCCCGCGAGAATAGCATCTCCTGCTGCGAACCGTGCGCCAGTGATCCCTAGGTATTCGCCCAATCGCCCTGGGGCCTGAGAGAGCAGGAGAGATCCGCCAACATCGGGCAGCAATCCAATGGTCACTTCGGGCATGGCAATGCGGCTGCTGTCGCAAACAATACGGTGCGACCCGTGGCACCCAACGCCAACACCGCCACCCATCGTGAAGCCCGCGAGGAATGTGACGACGGGTTTAGGAAAGCGCGCAAGCTTGGCATTCATGCGGTATTCGTCACGCCAGAACCGGCGACCATATTCGTAGTCACCAGCCGTGCCAGTGCGGTGCAAATCAGTGATATCACCACCCGCGCAAAATGCACAATCCCCTGACGCATCAATGATCAACAGTTTGATACTGGTATCGTTGCGCCATTGATCCAACGCCTGCTCAATCGCCAAAACCATGTCATGGGTTAGCGCGTTGTGGGCCTCGGGGCGGTCCAGCGTGATCCATCCCGCGTGGCCATCTTTTCGGATGATGATCTGATTCACTGGGCAATTCAAAACGGCACGGCTGGCAAAGACAAGCTCAAAACCGACAGCGGGCTTGCGTCAGACCGTAAAAGCTGAAAAATCTAACCGATACAAAAAAGCATTTTTCTTTTTCGTGCGTCCTGATGAGGATCAGATGGAAAATAAGACCAAGCGACGAATTGCATTAGGAACGATTACTCGAGGGCGGCCAGATTTGTTGGTTGGCTTGCTCGAAACCTATGCCCAAATGAAACGACCCGAGGATGACGAGATCGCCTTTATTGTCGTTGAAAACGAGGCTGAGAAAACACTTGGCACCGTGATCGAAAACTTTGATGTGTCCGTGCCTGAACAGGTCATCTATGAAAACGAACCGAACGGCGGGATCGTCCCTGCACGCAACCATGTTTTGCAGATCGCATTGGATCAAGGCTATGACATCCTTACGTTTTGTGACGACGATGGAAAAGTTTCTGAGACGTGGCTCGTCAATCTGATCGGTGGTTTGGACGAAGGCGGCTATGATCTGGTTTCGGGGCCTTTGACGCTCGAACCATTAGAGCCAAATCGGGGGATCTGGCAACATGCACTGTATGAGTCTGCAACGCGGCGGAATGAACAAGCCCGTGAAAAGAACAAAGACCCAATCATTGCGCAGGCCCAAAATGCGGCGACAAACAATTGGGCATTCCGGCTTGATTTTGCGCGAAAGCATGATGTGCGTTTTGACGTTAGCATAGGCATGACTGGCGGCGAAGACACCAAGTTCTGTATTGACGTTCGTAGGCGTGGCGGGCGCGTTGGATGGGTGCCCAATGCACTGGTGCGCGACCGTATCCCCAGCAGCCGTCTGAAATTAGGGGTTCAATATCGCCGTACAAAGGGGGGTGCGATCAACAACGTCAACCTGCATGGAAAATCCAAAGGGCAGACATTGAAACGTGTGATTTCAAATGTAGTCGAAGCGATCGTGTTGATGATTGGATCCATCGTGATGGGCCCAAAGATGTTTGTCAGAGCCGTTATGAAAATCGCGGATGCACATGGTCGTATCTTGTCATTTTTTGGCGGGCGTGTAGACATCTACGCGCCCGACAAATTGACCTGATTATTCCATTACTGGAATGCTGAATTCGCCACCTTCTTTGATCCCCGAAGGCCAGCGTGCTGTGACGGTTTTTGTCCGCGTATAGAATTTGAACGCGTCTGGGCCGTGTTGGTTTAAGTCACCGAACACCGATTTCTTCCAACCGCCAAAGGTGTGATAGGCCAGCGGCACAGGGATCGGAACGTTGATGCCGACCATGCCGATGTTGATCCGGTTGGCAAAGTCACGAGCGGCGTCACCGTCCCGTGTGAAGATTGCAGTTCCGTTGCCGTATTCATGGTCCATCGCGAGGCCGATCGCCTCTTCGTAGTTTTGCGCACGCACGCAAGTCAGGACTGGGCCAAAGATTTCTTTTTGATAGATATCCATGTCCTTGGTGGCACGGTCAAAGAGGTGCGGACCGACAAAGAAGCCGTCCTCATAGCCCTGCATTGAATAGTTGCGACCATCGACGACCAGCTCGGCACCTTGGTCGATGCCTGTTTGCACCAACGCTTCGATGTTGGCCTTGGCCGCAGCTGTGACAACGGGACCATAGTCCACGTCTTTGCCAGCGGTGTAGGGGCCAACCTTAAGAGCTTCGATCCGAGGGACCAGCTTTTCGATCAGGCGGTCTGCGGTTTCGTCGCCCACTGGGACAGCAACCGAAATAGCCATGCAGCGTTCGCCAGCGGCGCCGTATCCGGCCCCGACCAAAGCATCAGCTGCCTGGTCCATGTCGGCATCGGGCATGATGATCATGTGGTTCTTTGCACCACCAAAGCACTGGACGCGTTTGCCTTGTGCACAGCCTGTGCCGTAGATGTATTCAGCAATCGGTGTCGAGCCAACAAAGCCGACAGATTGGATCACGTCATGGTACAGGATCGCGTCGACGGCCTCTTTGTCACCGTTCACGACCTGTAGGATGCCCTTGGGCAGTCCAGCTTCTTCCATCAGTTCGGCCAACATCAAAGGCACAGATGGGTCACGTTCGGATGGTTTGAGAATGAACGCATTGCCACACACGATCGCGGGGGCAAACATCCACATCGGGATCATGGCTGGGAAGTTGAACGGCGTAATGCCGGCCGTCACACCCAGCGCCTGACGCATGGAATACATATCAATGCCAGGACCCGCGCTGTCAGTGTACTCGCCCTTGAGCAAGTGAGGCGCGCCAATGCAGTACTCGACGACTTCGAGGCCACGTTGAACGTCGCCAGCGGCATCGGGAAGCGTTTTGCCATGCTCGCGGCTGAGCGCTTCGGCCAGTTTGTCCATATCGCGGTTCAGCAGGTCGACGAATTTCATCATCACCCGGGCGCGACGTTGGGGGTTCACGGCGGCCCAAGCAGGCTGTGCGGCGGCAGCGACTTGGACGGCGTGGTCCATTTCGGCGGCACTGGCCAGTGGCACCTTGGCTTGGACTTCACCAGTGGCAGGGTTGAAGACATCGGCAAAGCGGCCCGAGGTGCCAGCGACATGGGCGCCATTGATAAAATGCGTAAGCTCTTGCATGGGATCTCTCATAGGTTGCGGTTTTGGATAGGATACTCTTGCGTTTTTGTTTGGAACAGAGGAATTTATACAAAACAGCTTTGCAAAAAGAGGCGGGCGAGCGGGATGATGAATTGGGATGATATGAAAGTGTTTCTGGCCGTTGCACGGGCAGAGAGCCTGTCTGGGGCAGGTAAAGTGCTCAAGGTTGACCCCGCAACTGTCGGACGGCGGGTTGCGCGCCTCGAAGAAGAACTCGGCGGTGCGCTCTTTGTTAAGTCTCCGCAGGGCTATGCGCTTACCGATCTTGGGGCACGTATTGATGCCCATGCGCGACAGGCCGAAGCGGCGCTGTCACTTGCAAGAGAGGAAGCACAAGGTCAGGCCGAACAACTATCAGGGCAAATCAGAGTTGGTGCGCCTGATGGCTGTGCGAATTTCCTTTTGCCAAAAGTGTGCGCTGATATCAGCCGCGAAAACCCCGATCTAGAGGTGCAGATCCTCGCTTTGCCACGGGTAGTGAACCTGTCCAAACGTGAGGCCGACATGGCGATCACGGTCAGCCCGCCGGATACGGGGCGTTTGCTGGTACAAAAGGTTACGGACTACAAATTGCATGTGGTGGCATCCAAGCCTTATCTGGCCCATTGCGATCCAATCACGACCAAAGCGGATCTCAAGAACCATCCGATTGTCGGTTATATCCATGATATGATCTTTGATGCGGAATTGGACTATTTGCGAGAGATGGATGTCGACCGCGTGACCGTCGCATCGAACTCGGTCGCGGTTCAACTGAATGCATTGCGACAGGGGGCAGGGGTCGGCATTGGCCATGACTTTGCCCTGCCACTGATCGGTAGGTTGGAACGTATTCTGATGGATGAGATTTCATTGACCCGAAGCTTTTATCTCGTGCGTCATGCATCGGACAAACGGGTTGAGCGGTTGAAGCGATTTGCCGACCGTTTGATGGCTGGCATGAAGTCCGAAGTGGCTCGGCTCGAAGGGCTGACTTGACAGAGGGCGGTGCAAAGGGCGACGCTAGAGATCTGGAATAGATCAAAGGAGGGCCAAAATGCTTGTGCACCAAATTCTGAATTCTAAATCAGATCAGGGCGTTATCACCGTATTGCCGGGGATGTCTGTTGGCGAGGTTGCCGCAGTCCTGTCAAAAAAACGTATCGGTACAGTGGTTGTTTCGGCCAGTGGCTCTCGTGCAGATGGGATTCTATCAGAGCGCGATATCGTTCGTGAATTAGGCACGCGTGGTGTCGCGTGTATGACGGACAGTGCCGCTGACATCATGACGGTGAACCCCGTCACATGCGCGCCGACGGATGTGGCTGATGTCGTGCTCGCCAAAATGACCCAAGGCCGGTTTCGACACATGCCCGTCGTCAAAGATGGCGAAATGGTTGGGCTGATCACGCTGGGCGATGTGGTTAAAGCACGGCTTAGCGAGCTAGAAGTCGAGCGCGAGGCGCTTGAAGGCATGATCATGGGGCACTAGCCCCGCGTCACATCTCTTTGGTCCCTACGTAACAGGGGGGGGTTCGTCTTGCAATCGGCGAAGCAATATTGTTGCCTGTGACCAAATGAGAACTAGACGACCAAAAGGAGCGCGACCATGCGCATTGGCCTTTATCCTGGCACTTTCGACCCGATCACAATGGGGCATTTGGACATCATTCGACGGGCATTGGTTCTGGTGGACCGCCTCGTCATTGGTGTCGCGATCAACCGCGACAAAGGACCGTTGTTTGATCTAGAAGAACGTGTGGCCATGGTCGAAGCAGAATGCGCCAAGCTGTCGGAGGCAAGCGGTGTTGAGATCGTCGTGCACCCATTTGAAAATCTGTTGATCGATTGCGCGCGTGATGTGGGCGCAGGCATCATCATTCGTGGTCTTCGGGCTGTCGCAGATTTCGAATACGAATACCAAATGGTTGGCATGAACCGACAGTTGGACAACACGATCGAGACCGTGTTCCTGATGGCGGAAGCAGAACATCAGGCTATTGCGTCGAAATTGGTCAAGGAAATCTCGCGCCTCGGTGGGGATGTGTCCAAGTTTGTGACACCCGAAATTCGTGCGGCCCTAGACGCCAAGTTCGACAGAACCTGACACCTGACATGAAAAAGCCGCCTCGAAAGGCGGCCTGAGTGGTTTAGCAAAGGGGCGGTTCGCCTAGTTGCCGTAGACCGCGCGCGCTGCGATTTTGCGAGCATCTTCTTTGAAGATGTTCAGGTCCCACGCGACGTCCTGAGGCATTGCTTTGATTTCAGCCACGGTGCGGCGGTAAGCAGCGGCTTTCCGAAGAGATGTGATAACTTTCATAGTGCCGTTCCTCTTTGAATTGGGTCAACTTCGTTTGTCTTGACCCATATCTACGCCTTTTGTTTGCGGTAACAACTGACATAACCGAAAGGCCGCTATGCGTTTTCTGCAACGCAGCATTTTTTGTAACTGGCTGGTAGCTATGAAAAAAGCCCGCCCCCTATGTGGGGACGGGCTTGCATAGCTACTGCGCCGCAGGGCGTATCAGAGGTATTTGGCCATCTCGACTGCGGTGTCGGCCATCCGGCACGAAAAGCCCCACTCGTTGTCGTACCAGCTGAGAATACGGACCATATTGCCGTCCATAACTTTGGTCTGATCTGTGGCAAAGATTGACGAATGTGGGTCGTGATTAAAGTCAGAAGACACCAGTTTATCGTCAGTCACGCCCAAGATACCCTGGAGCGGCCCAGAGGCCGCAGCGGCGCTGATTGCGGCGTTCACTTCTTCTACTGTTGTGTCGCGCGCCGCTTCGAATGTGAGGTCAACGACCGAGACGTTCGGAGTAGGGACACGGATTGCGACGCCGTCGAGCTTGCCGTTGAGTTCTGGCAGGACCAGACCGACAGCTTTGGCCGCGCCTGTCGAGGTTGGGATCATCGACAGTGCTGCAGCACGTGCGCGGTAGAGGTCTTTGTGCATTGTATCCAGCGTTGGCTGGTCGCCAGTGTAGCTGTGGATGGTTGTCATAAAGCCGCGTTTGATGCCGATGGCATCGTTAAGAACCTTGGCAACGGGCGACAGGCAGTTTGTTGTGCAGGACGCGTTTGACAGGATGCGGTCGTCGGCGTTGATCTGATCGTGGTTGACGCCAAAGACGATTGTCTTGTCCGCGTTCGAACACGGGGCCGAAACCAAAACGCGGCTCGATCCGTTCTCGAGGTGAGCGGATGCAGCTTCATGGCTGGTAAAGATGCCCGTGCATTCGAGTGCGATGTCGATGTCGCCCCATGGCAGGTCAGCCGGGTTGCGGATCGCTGTCACCGCGATTGGACCGCGACCCACATCAATGGTTGTCTCAGTCGTCGTCACAGTCGCAGGAAAACGCCCGTGCACACTGTCAAAGCGCAAAAGGTGTGCGTTGGTCTCGACAGGGCCGAGGTCGTTGATTGCGACGACTTCGACATCTGTGCGGCCGCTTTCGATGATACCACGCAGAACGTTGCGACCGATCCGACCGAACCCATTAATTGCGACTTTGACTGACATAAGAGCATTCCTTGGCTTGCGCGCCATTTGCTTGGGCGCGGGGAGGGAGCTTGGAGTAAGCTGTTGGCGCTAACATTGCGATTTTCGGAGAAAGGTCAACAGTCCCAAGGGGTGCTTCAGGCGGAAATTAGCGCCAAAATGCGAGATAGGCGATCAGGTCGAGCCCACGACGGGCCAGAAACACCAATGCAGCCCCGTCATTGCGGTAAATATCCCAAACAATTGCGCCCGCAATGATCAGGCCGAGAATGAGTGCAATACGGTTGGTCACAGTCGGGTCCTTGGGCATAGAAAAAGGGGCACCGAATGGCGCCCCCGTATTGTGGTCCAATTGTGGGACCTAGTGCAAGCGGCCCATGAGCGCTGCGACATCGGCCATGCGGCACGAAAAGCCCCACTCGTTGTCGTACCATGCCAGAACGCGGACAGTGCGACCGCCAACAACTTTGGTTTGGTCAGGCGCAAAGATCGAGGAATGCGGCGTGTGGTTAAAGTCGATGCTGACCTTTTCCTCTGGATCGTAGGATAGAACCGCGCCCATGTGGCCAGCGGCTGCTTCGGCGACGATGGCGTTCACGTCTTCTACGGTCACGTCTTTGGAGGCTTCAAATGTCAGATCGACTGCGCTTACGTTTGGTGTCGGCACCCTCATGGCTGTGCCGTCGAGCTTGCCACTGAGTTCAGGCAGAACTTCGCCCAATGCATTGGCTGCACCCGTGGAGGTCGGGATCATCGCCATTGCGGCAGCGCGCGCGCGGTAGAGGTCTTTGTGGCGGCGATCCAGCGTTGGTTGGTCGCCTGTGTAGCTGTGGATCGTCGTCATGATGCCACGCTCGATACCGATCGCATCGTTCAGCACTTTGGCCAACGGCGCGAGACAGTTGGTCGTGCAAGAGCCGTTCGAGATCAGTTTTTCGTTTGCGAGCATGTCGCGGTGGTTCACACCGTAAACAACGGTCCGGTCGACATTCGTTGCAGGTGCAGAGATCAGAACCTTTTTGGCGCCTTGATCGAGGTGAACAGATGACTTGCCGCCATCGTTGAATTTTCCGGTGCATTCCAGGACAACGTCAACACCGCCCCAATCCAGTTCCTTTGGCTCGTAGGTCGACATCACCTCGATAGGGCCACGCCCCAGATCCAATGTGCTATCGTCAACTTTGACGTCCCCGCCAAAGCGGCCATGGACGCTGTCATAGCGCAAAAGGTGGGCGTTGGTTTCAATTGGGCCTGTCGCGTTGATCTTGACGACTTGGACGTCGTTGCGTGCGCTCTCGGCGATATGCGCGAGGGTGCAACGGCCGATGCGGCCAAATCCGTTGATGCCTACTGTAACTGTCATGTCGCGTTTCCTATGCCGGTGGGCGAGTATCTTGTTGCGTTCGGTATACGGGTGGGCATCGAACAGGACCAAGGAAATATCGCAGTAAGGTCAATATGTTAGCGTTAAACCATACTGATGTGCTACGGTTGGCGCTAACAGGAAGAGGTGGTTTTGGGATGTTTACGCTAACGATTTTTGTCGAGGGTCCGAACGGGTTGATCCCGATTCGATGACTGAACTAGCTGGATGCGATCTTCACTATTTCAGGCAGCCGAAACGCAAAAGGGTCCAACCTCATTGGTCGGGCCCTTTGCAGTCGTAATATAGCGTTGCTTAAGAGAGCATTGCCTTGGCCGCTGCGGCTGTGTCTGCCGCAGTGATGCCAAACTTTTCAAACAGGGTGCCTGCAGGTGCGGATGCGCCAAAGCTATCCATGCCTACGAACGCAGCCTTGGCTTCGCGGCCACGCTCGCCCAAGAGCCACTGATCCCAGCCCTGACGCACGCCAGCCTCGATTGCGACGCGAACGGGACCGCCGGGTAGGACCCGCTTGCGGTATGCTTCGTCCTGCTGAGCGAAGAGCTCCATACACGGCATAGAGACAACCCGTGTACCGATGCCTTCTGCTTCGAGCAGATCACGCGCTGCCATGGCGACTTCGACCTCGGAACCCGACGCTATCAGAATCACCTGACGCTTGCTTGTGGCATCAGCCAGAACATAACCGCCTTGGGCTGTTAGGTTCTTGGTCTTGTGCTCGGTCCGAACGGTGGGCAGGCCCTGACGGGAGAGCGCGAGCACGGATGGCGTTGTCTTGGCAGTCAGTGCAACTTCCCAAGCCTCGGCCGTTTCAACAGTGTCAGCTGGACGGAACACGTTTGTGTTCGGCGTCGCGCGCAACAGGGCCAGATGCTCGACAGGCTGGTGTGTTGGGCCGTCTTCGCCCAAACCGATGCTGTCGTGGGTCATGACGTAGACTGTGGGCACCTGCATCAGCGCAGACAGGCGCATCGCGCCACGTGCGTAGTCCGTAAAGCACATGAATGTTCCGCCGTAAGGACGAATACCACCGTGCAGCACCATACCGTTCATCGCAGACGCCATGCCATGCTCGCGGACACCGTAGTGAATATAGCGACCTTCGCGATTGGTTGGGTGGAACACACCCATATCGCTGGATTTGGTGTTGTTCGATCCGGTCAGGTCTGCCGATCCACCTACAGTTTCCTGCATGATCGGATTGACCGCGTCGAGAACTTTTTCAGAGCTGGATCGCGATGCCATTTTTGGCGCGGTTTCCGACATCTGTTTCTTGAACGCTTTGATCGTCGCACTCAGCTTCTTGGGGGCTTCTAGTGCAAAGGCGCGGTTGAACTCGGCCTGTTTGTTGTTCGAGATCGTAGCAAAGCGGGCTTCCCAATCTTTGCGAGCGGCGATGCCGCGATCTGCGAAACCTTCCCATGCGGATTTGATGTCTGCTGGGATCTCGAACGGGCCGTGGGGCCAGCCGTAGATCTCGCGTGCATCAGCGATCAGTTTGGGATCAGTCAGTGCACCGTGGCCTTTGGACGTGTCTTGTGCCGATGTGCCAAGCGCGATGTGTGTCTTGCACGCAATCATCGATGGCTTTGAAGACTTCTTGGCAGCAATGACCGCTTCGTCAATTTGCACTGGGTCGTGGCCATCGATTTCCTGAACATGCCAGCCGGATGCCTTGAAGCGCGCGACTTGGTCAGTTTTGTCAGCAATATCAACAGTGCCGTCGATGGTGATGTTGTTGTCGTCAAAGAAGACGATGAGGTTGCCCAGTTCATGCATGCCAGCGAGGCCGATTGCCTCTTGGCTCACACCTTCCATAAGGCAGCCGTCGCCAGCCATGACATATGTGTGGTGGTTGATGACCTTTTTGCCAAACCGTGCCCGCAGAATTTCTTCGGCGATGGCAAAGCCTACGGAATTGGCGATACCTTGGCCCAGTGGGCCAGTTGTCGTCTCAATGCCGGTAGCATGGCCATACTCAGGATGGCCTGCAGTGATGGCACCCCATTGGCGGAAATCTTTGACCTGCTCTAGCGTCATATCTTCGTAGCCGGTGAGATAGAGCAGCGAATAGAGCAGCATCGAGCCGTGGCCTGCGGACAGGATAAAGCGGTCGCGGTCTGGCCACAGCGGGTTCTTGGGGTCAAAGTTCAGGTGGTTTTGATAGAGCACCGTCGCAACATCAGCCATGCCGATGGGCATGCCAGAGTGACCCGAGTTCGCGGCAGCAACAGCGTCCAGCGTCAATGTGCGGATCGCGGCGGCGCGCATCCAGTGATCGGGGTGTGCCTTGCGAAGCTCAGAGATATCCACGGTCGTTGTCCTTTGATCTGGGGCTGGCCGTTTCGGCCTGCCGGTCGCGTTATTTGTTGCATATCAAGCGAGGACTGGAATTCAAGCGGTCGGGCCGGAAAAAGGACCTAAACAGCGGTAAACCAGCCTTTGTTTGCGGGATTTTAGCCGAGACGTTAGTGTTTGAGACAAGAGGCACGATTCGTCGGTTGAACTTTGGCCCGGTCCGTTGGGATTAAGAGGCAGGCAAAGGCAGAGGCGATATAGAATTTTAAATCGGATGCGTCCGGTACAGTTGCAGTGAGGGCAGGCGTTAATGACTGACATTACAGATCTTGAACAGCGGATCATTTCGGCATTGGACCGGATTAAGACCGGTGTTGATGGAATGGGGCCCGCGGCCCCTGCGGCCAGCTCGGGCGAAGCCGACGATTTACGCCGTGCGTTGGACGAGGAAAAGACCGCGAATGCGCAGCTCGAAGAGCGGGTTAAACTGCTCAAGGACCGCCAGGACGGGACAATCAACGGGCTGCAATCCAAAACAACGGAACAGCAGAACAGGTTGTCATCTCTTGAGGCCGAATTGGCCAAGGTTCGTGCCACCAACGATCAGCTGCGCGATATCAATGCCCAGTTGCGTCAGGCTAACGAGACAGGTGTTGGCGAGCCGCATTTGATCAACAAAGCCATGCTTGCCGAACTCGAGGCGTTGCGTGCTGTGCGCGCATCAGACCGAGGCGAGCTGGATGCGATGATCGCCGAAATCGAACCGTTGGCAGGAGAGGCGTAAAATGGCCGAAGTTACAATCAAAGTAGGTGGGCGCGATTTCGCAGTGTCCTGTCAGGACGGCGAAGAGCATTTTCTTCAAACTGCAGCTGCAATGTTGGATGTCGAGGCCCAAAGCCTTTCGAGCCAAATCGGACGGATGCCGGAATCGCGGATGTTGTTGATGTCGGGTCTGTTGCTCGCGGACAAAACCGCCGCAATGGAAGACCGCGTGCGCGAGGCCGAAGGCAAATCAGCTGAATTGCAGTCGCAGCTCGACGCGATTGCGGCCCAAGGCGCGCCCGAGCCCGAGCGGATCGAAGTCCCTGTGATCCCTCATACGGTTACGGATGCGATGGCAGAGTTGGCAGCACGCGCAGAGGCGTTGGCGGCGGATGTCGAGGCCAAAGCCAGCTAACCAACAGGTGAGCGATTTTTGTATCGTTCATTCAGATATAACAAAGGCGCCGCCCGATTGCTCGGGCGGCGCCTTTGTTTCTTTAGTCGGTGCTATCAGCCGTTGGCTTCGCGGATTTGGTCCGCTTTGGCCTTGTCATAGCCGACACCTTGGTCGTCGAACATAGTGTCCAGTTCGCCCGACAACGTCATTTCGGTGATGATGTCGCAACCACCGACAAACTCACCTTTGATGTAAAGCTGTGGGATTGTTGGCCAGTCCGAAAAATCCTTGATGCCCTGACGGATTTCATCGTCAGCCAGAACGTTCACGTCTTTAAAGTCGACGCCCATGAAATTCAGAACGCCAGCGACACGGCTGGAAAAGCCGCACTGTGGCATCTCTTTGGTGCCCTTCATGAAAAGAACAACGGTGTTGTCATCGACGGTCGATTGGATTGTTTGGTTTACGTCAGTCATTGGAATATCCTCGTTTCAGTCCGGAATTTTGGTTGTCAGCGCCAGCGCATGCAGCTCGCCTGCGGGACCGTCCATCTTACCTTTGAGTGCGGCATAGACCGCGCGTTGTTGTTGCACACGGTTTTTACCGCGAAAGCTCTCGTCGGCGACCATGGCCGCCATATGAACGCCGTCATCGCCTTGAACCACGATCTCGGCATCTGGAAATGTTGCGCGCAACAGCTCTTCGATTTCATGGGCTTGCATCGGCATGGCGATATCCTTTGATCAGTTAATCAGAACCTAGTCAGGGCAGGGCAGCCCTGCAAGGGGCTGCGACTTAGGCGACCGCCTCGGCAAAGGATGTGCGGAAGACTGACGCGAGTTCCTCTAGTGGTGCTTCGGACGCGCCCATGCGAACGACATCGCCCGTGAATTTGCCCACGGACCGGATCGGAACACCCGCGCGGCCAGCGTTCATCATCAAAGCCTCGGCCATGTCGAAATTACAGGCGATCAAATAGCGGCTCTGTTCTTCGGAGAACAAAGTCAACGTATCTGCATCGTCCAGCGTCACTCCGACGCCGCCGGTTTCGGCCATCTCAAACGCTGCCAGAGCCAAACCGCCATCGGCGATGTCTGTACATGCAGTGATCCAGTCACGGTTGTCGCGAATAAAGTCGCCATTGCGTTTTTCAGCCACGAGATCGACATGCGGGGCGTCGCCTTCGACGCGATTAAAGACCTCGGCCAATAGGGCGGATTGTCCCAAATGCGGTGTTACTTCGCCAATGACCAAAGCGACATGACCATCCCGCGCTGTCGCGTTGATGATGTGATCTGGCTGCGCGATTAGACCCACCGCGCCAATTGTCGGGGTGGGCAAGATGCCGGTACCGTCAGTTTCATTATAGAGCGATACGTTACCCGAAACGATTGGCATATCGAGAGCTGCGACAGCTTCGCCAATACCTTGGATGGCGCCAACGAACTGGCCCATGATTTCGGGTTTCTCTGGATTGCCAAAGTTCAGGTTGTCCGTGGTCGCAAGCGGTGTCGCGCCAACAGCGGTCAGGTTGCGGTAGGCTTCGGCCACGGCCTGCTTGCCGCCCTCGACGGGGTTGGCTTTGACATAACGCGGTGTCACGTCACTGGTGAAGGCGAGCGACTTTTCTGTGCCGTGAACACGCACGATACCAGATCCGGCACCAGGTGCGCGGGCCGTGTCGGCCATAACCATGTGGTCGTATTGCTCGTAAACCCACTGTTTGCCTGCGTAGTTTGGCGATGTGATCAGCGCGCGCAGACCGTCGATGGGGTCGATGTTTGGCACATCGGCCAGGGGTTCTGCTGCGGGCGTAGGAACCCACGGGCGGTCATATTCAGGAGCTGTACCAGACAGTGCCTTGAGCGGGAGGTCAGCTTTGACTTCACCGTTCAACGTCACAAGAAAGCGATCTTCTGCGATCGTTTCACCAACGATCGCAAAGTCGAGGTCCCATTTGTCGAACACGGCCTTGGCTTCGGCCTCAAGCTCGGGTTTGAGAACCATGAGCATCCGTTCTTGGCTCTCGGACAGCATCATTTCATAGGCTGTCATGTTTTTTTCGCGCACGGGCACGTCTTCTAGGTACAGTTTGACGCCCAAGTTGCCCTTGTCGCCCATTTCAACGGCCGAGCAGGTCAGGCCTGCGGCACCCATGTCTTGGATCGAAATAACAGCGCCCGTTTGCATCAGCTCGAGCGTGGCTTCCATCAGGCGCTTTTCGGTAAAGGGATCGCCGACCTGAACGGTTGGGCGTTTGTCCTCGATCGTGTCGTCAAATTCGGCAGACGCCATTGTCGCCCCGCCCACACCGTCGCGTCCGGTTTTTGCGCCCAGATAAACGACGGGCATGCCAACGCCAGAGGCGGCGGAATAGAAAATCTTGTCCGCATCTGCGAGACCTGCGGCAAACGCATTGACCAAACAGTTCCCATTGTAGGCTGGATCAAAGCGAACTTCGCCGCCAACTGTCGGAACGCCAAAGCAGTTGCCGTATCCGCCAACACCCGCGACGACACCATTCACCAACTGGCTGGTCTTGGGATGGCTCGGTTTGCCAAAGGACAGAGAGTTCATCGCAGCGATAGGACGAGCACCCATTGTAAAGACATCGCGAAGGATACCCCCGACACCGGTCGCAGCCCCTTGGTAGGGTTCAATGTAGGACGGGTGGTTGTGGCTCTCCATTTTGAACACGACGGCCTGACCATCGCCAATGTCGACGACGCCTGCGTTCTCACCTGGGCCACAAATCACTTGGGGGCCGTCTGTTGGCAGGGTGCGTAGCCACTTCTTGGAAGATTTGTAGGAACAGTGTTCGTTCCACATTGCCGAGAAAATGCCGAGTTCGGTAAATGATGGATCGCGGCCAATCGTATCCAGCAAGAGCTGGTATTCATCGGGCGTCATGCCGTGCGCCGCAATCACGTCCTCTGTGATGGCTGGTTCTTGCATGGTAAATCCCCCGATGTGTCTGGTAGTCGCGGCACGTCATAAGGGCGTGGTGCATTAAGGGGAAGGGGCAATAGCCGCAAATGCCCGTGTAATATGGCGTTGTGGCAAAAAAATGCCGGGCACAAGGCCCGGCGAAGTCCAACAGGGAGGTATGAAGTGATGAGCGTTTAAGCATCATCGGCTTCGATTGACCACTTAGGGTGCACAAATGAGTCGATCAAGGGTCTCAAGTAGGGGTTTTGAGCAAAGCCGCTATGCGCCTGCTGCATAGCTATTCCTGCGCTGCTGCTGCATCCCTGATTTTGCGACGATGGGTGATGATCTCGTCTTGGACAAAGTCCCGGAACGCTTGGATGCGTTTGGATTGCCGCAATTCCTCTGGGTAGGCGAGGAACACGGGTACCTCGCTTGATTCTACATCCGGAAGCACGCGGACCAGATCGGGAAAGTCCTCAGTCGTGTAGTCGGGGAGGACGCCGATCCCAAGGTTGGACCGCACAGCCTGAAGCACGCCGTAGTAGTTGTTGACCGTCAGAAGGTTTGGCACGTCATGGGTCAAAAGCTCTTGGACCAATGTCGACGAGGCGGACACCTGGGCCGAACGTGGATTTTGACAGATCAACCGATGCTCGCCCAAACGTTCGAGATCTGCTGGCGCTGGGTTCTGCACGAGGTATTCGCGTGAAGCATAAAGCTGCATACGGACGGACATGAGCCTTTTTCGGATAAGATCAGCCTGCGAGGGTTCTTTCATGCGGATAGCCACGTCGGCCTCGCGCATAGGCAAGTCGAGCACACGTTCTTCGAGCATCAGGTCAATTTTGAGATCTGGATATTTCTCGTAGAGCGTCGACAGACGAGGTGCGAGCCACAGAGAGCCAAAACCAATTGTCGTTGTCACACGTAATTCGCCAAAGACTTCTTCTTCGCTGTCGCGGATACGCGCGGCTGTGGCGTCTAGGCGTTTGTTCATCGAACGGGTCGCATCAAACAGCAGTTCGCCCTGTTCGGTAAGAATCAGTCCCCGCGCATGGCGGTGAAACAGTGTTGTGTTCAGCGACTCTTCGAGTGCACGAACCTGTCGCGACACGGCAGATTGCGACAAATGCAGGGTTTCACCGGCATGGGTCAAGCTGCCGGCATCGGCCACTGCATGAAATATTCGAAGTTTGTCCCAGTCCATATTGGTTCCATTCTCTCATATCCGCTGCGGTTCGTTTCGCAGAGTTACGTTGTACCATAAAGCGATAACATGTCTTTGTGGCGGGTAAATTTTCAGCGTTTTTGGCATGATTTTGTTTGGTAGGTCAGTATTTATGACCTAAGGTGGTGCCAAACAGGGAGAGTGCTGGATGAGCAAACAAGATGTATCACTGACTGATCGGTATGATCTGGATCAGACCCGAATACTGCTGAATGGTACCCAAGCGCTTGTTCGGTTGATGTTGATGCAAAAGGCGCGGGATGCTTTGTCAGGCTTGAATACTGCAGGATATGTCACTGGATATCGGGGCTCGCCGCTTGGGGCCGTGGATATGCAAATGGCCCAAGCGTCCACAGCTCTCAAATCTGCCGATATCACGTTTCAGGCGGGCCTGAATGAAGATCTAGCCGCGACATCCCTGTGGGGGTCACAACAGGCCGAACTGCGTGGCGAGGGGCGGTTCGATGGTGTGTTTGGTCTTTGGTACGGAAAGGGACCTGGTGTTGACCGATCAGGCGATGTGATGCGTCATGTCAACATGGCTGGTACGTCGCCCAACGGCGGTGTCCTGATGGCAATGGGTGATGATCACACTGGCGAAAGCTCGACAACCTTGCACCAGTCCGACTGGGCGATGGTCGATGCCTACATGCCAATCCTGTCGCCAGCAGGGGTGCAGGAAATTCTGGACTACGGCATTTATGGCTATGCATTGAGCCGGTTTTCCGGCCTATGGGTCGGTCTGAAATTGATGAAAGATACAGTCGAAGTCACATCGGTTGTCGATGCGGATACGTCACGTATTGATGTGGTTTTGCCCGAGGTCGATATCCCCAAGGGTGGACTGAATATCCGGCTCGCTGATACGCCTGTAGCTCAGGAAGCACGGGTCATTGATTACCGTAGGAACGCCGCGCAAGCCTTTAGCCGTGCTAACAAATTGGACAAACCGGTTTGGCAGGCTGCCAAAGCCAAGATTGGGTTCGTCGCTGCTGGCAAGAACTGGCTCGATTTGGTTCATGCCCTTGCATTGCTTGGGATTGATGAGGCTGAAGCCGCGCGGTTGGGGATCACGACATACAAAGTCGGGATGACGTGGCCGCTGGACACGGAAAGCTTTGAAGAATGGGCCACTGATCTAGAGCTGGTTGTTTGCGTCGAAGAAAAGCGCAAGCTGATCGAGGTGCAGGCGAAGGAGGCCATTTTCCATGACCGCCGAGGGCGGCGTGTCTATGGCTGGAACAATGATCGCGGTGATGAATTGTTCCCGACACGCTACGCGTTAGATCCTATTATGGTCGCCCAAACCCTAGGTGCGGTGCTGATCGAAGAGGGGTGCGACACAAAGGCACTGCGCGCGGCCTTGGCGCGTATTGAACAAGCCCAAACCACTGATAATGCGGAAGATATTGCGCAACGATTGCCTTATTTTTGCTCGGGTTGCCCACACAATACATCAACCAAAGTTCCATCAGGAAGCCGCGCATATGCGGGCATCGGGTGCCATTATATGGTTCAATGGATGGACCGTGAAACTATTGGCTTTACCCAAATGGGCGGTGAAGGCGCGAACTGGGTTGGTGAAGCACCGTTTTCCACGCGAGAACACGTATTCCAGAATATTGGGGATGGAACCTATAACCACTCGGGCGTCCAAGCGATCCGTCATGCAGTAGCCGCTGGAACGACGATGACCTATAAAGTCCTGTACAATGACACGGTCGCGATGACCGGTGGACAGGGGAATGACGGTGGGCTTGCTGCGCCACAAATCGCGGCAGAGCTGTCTGCGATGGGGGTTCGCAATGTCGCCTTGGTCTATGATGATAAAGAAGATGTTGATCGGGGACACTATCCGACAGTTTCGGATTTTGAACCCCGAGAAAAGTTGAATGAAATTCAAGAAAGATACAGTGGATACAAGGGTGTAAGCGCCATTGTTTATGTTCAAACCTGTGCCGCGGAAAAGCGACGTCGTCGCAAGCGTGGTCTGTTCCCTGATCCGGACAAACGGGTTTTGATCAACCCTGATATTTGCGAAGGCTGCGGTGATTGTGGCGCACAATCAAACTGTGTCTCGATTGTCCCGCATGAAACTGAATTAGGCCGCAAACGGCGGATCGACCAATCGTCTTGCAACAAAGACTATTCTTGCGTCAGCGGCTTTTGCCCGTCCTTTGTCACTGTCGAAGGCGGCACGCCTCGCAAGCTGGTCGCCCGTGATATCGAGCTGCCGGATTTGCCGGAACCCGTGCTTCCATCCATCGATGGAACCCGAAACATTGTGATCACGGGCGTGGGCGGTACAGGTGTCGTAACTATCGGTGCTGTCCTCGCGATGGCCGCGCATATGGACGGCAAGGGAGCCAGCATGATGGAGATGGCGGGCCTCGCGCAAAAAGGCGGCGCTGTTCACATTCATTGCAGGTTGGCGCAAGCGCCAGAAGACATCAGCGCAATTCGCGTGGCGACGGGTGAATGCGATACGCTGGTCGGTGGTGATTTGGTTGTGAGTGCTGGTGCGAAAACACTGGGGCTGATGAAAAAGGGTCGAACAATCGGTGTCGTCAATAGCCATGAGGTGATGACGGGGGACTTTACGCGTGATCGCGACTTCAAATTGCCAACGGACCGTCTTGTGGTGTCGTTAGAGGCTCGTTTGGGCGATGGTTTGATCATGATGGATGCGTTTGCGCTGGCCCAAGAGTTGATGGGGGACAGTTTATATGCGAACATGATTCTATTTGGGGCGGCTTGGCAGCAAGGCGGGATCCCTGTGACGCATGCAGCCCTTGTTCGGGCGATCACATTGAATGGAACGAAGGTCGATCAAAATTTTCGAGCCTTCGAGATCGGTCGCTGGGCCGTGGTTCATCCGGCGGAAGCTGCGCGAGCCGTGACAGCTGTTACAACCGAGTTGCCGCAATCTTTGAACCAAAAAATCGCGTTCCGTGAGGCTCATATTACGGCCTATCAATCTGCCAAATTGGCCAAAAAGTACCGCGTTTTGGTTGATGCAATCGATGATCCTGAAGTGAAGCTGGCAGTGGCTGAGGGATATCATAAGCTGTTGACGTACAAGGATGAATACGAGGTTGCACGACTGCTAAGGCAATCTGCAAAACAGGCGGCTCATGCTTTTGAGGGGGATCTCAAGTTGACCTATCATCTTGCCCCGCCGGTCCTGTCCAAGGTTGGAGCCGATGGACGTCCTGCCAAGCGCGCGTTTGGTGCACGAATGGTGGGTATGGTCACGTGGCTGGCATGGTTCAAACGGCTTCGCGGAACAGCGTTTGATCCGTTCGGATATACCGAAGAACGGCGGATGGAGCGTGCATTGATCGCCGAGTATGAAGCCGATTTGCCTGACGCATTGGCGCAACTGACAACCAAAAACCGTGACGCGATTATTGCGTTGACGCGGTTGCCTCTCGACATTCGCGGGTTTGGGTCCGTCAAAGCCAAATCCGCCAAGGACGCCAGCCGGACGCGCACCAAGTTGTTGAAAGAGATAACGCAGATCGCGCAGGATCGGGCGGCTTAGGTGTTGCGAAACTTTTACATGTCTGTAGTAGGACGCAGCTAGGCATTAGTCCCGAGCACGCCATGACATCTGCGAAACACATCAGCTACGCCCATGCCGCACAGACACGGTCAGGATGGGCGGTCATCCGCGTTATGGAAAATGTGACGGGCCGCACCCGGATGCTGCGACGCGCACGCGGGTTTCAGGCCGAATTGGAACAAGGACAGTCCTTTTGGAACGTCATGACCGAACGGTATGGTCTGACATTGGATATTCAGGCCGGCGCCTTGAGCAACATCCCAACGCATGGTCCGGTCGTTTTAGTAGCCAATCACCCGTACGGCATTCTGGATGGGTTGATGTTGGGGCACATTCTGGATCAAACGCGTGGTGATTTTCGCGTTCTCGCAAATGATGTGTTCCGACGTGCGCCCGCTCTCGCCGACGTTATTTTGCCGATTTCGTTTGATGCGACCAAAGAGGCGGCACAATGCAATATCCAAACCCGCGCCGAGGCTCATAAGTTTCTTCTCGGGGGGGGCGCAATGGGCGTGTTCCCTGGCGGAACCGTTTCGACCCGTGCGAACAGACGGATGCCGGCGATGGATCCGTCGTGGCGGACCTTTACCGCCAAGATGATCATGAAGTCCCGCGCGACAGTTATTCCAATTCATTTCGAAGGCGCAAACTCTGGCGCATTCCAGTTGGCGAGCCAAATCCATAGTACGTTGCGGATGGGGCTTTTGATCCGTGAATTTCGCAAACGGGTGGATCAGCCTGTTGTCGTCTCGATTGGAACGCCGCTGACGCCGCAAGATATGGCTCCTTTTGCTAAAGATCCCAAAGGCTGCATGGATTTTCTACGAAAATCGACATATGAGCTTTCCCAAGGCCCTTGCGACCCGTCGTTGTTGGGGTATGACTTTGATATCAAAGGAAAAGGGGCGCAAGATCATGGCAGTAGGCGTATTTGACAGCGGATTGGGTGGTTTAACTGTGCTCAGTGCGGTCGCCGCGCGTTTGCCGGACGTGCCTTTTGTGTATTACGCCGACAGTGCGCATGCCCCGTATGGCGTCCGCGATGCAGAAGATATTTTTCAACTGACAGAAAAAGCCGTCAGGCATCTGTGGGATAACGGCTGCGATCTGGTGATCTTGGCCTGCAACACCGCGTCGGCTGCGGCGTTGCGGCGAATGCAAGAGGCTGGCGTGCCAGACGGAAAACGCGTCTTGGGTGTGTTTGTTCCGTTGATTGAGGCGCTGACTGAAAGAGATTGGGGCGACAATTCCCCACCCAGAGAAGTTGACGTGAAGCATGTCGCGCTCTTTGCGACACCTGCGACAGTTTCGAGCCGCGCTTTTCAACGCGAGCTGGCGTTTCGGGCTGTTGGTGTCGATGTCGAGGCCCAAGCCTGTGGTGGCGTTGTCGATGCGATCGAAGAGGGTGACATGATCCTCGCCGAGGCGCTGGTCCGCAGCCACGTGGATGCCCTAAAGCGCAAGATGCCCACACCGGATGCGGCGATTTTGGGCTGTACGCACTATCCGCTGATGCAAGACATCTTCCAAGCCGCCTTGGGGCCGGATGTTCGTGTGCTTTCGCAGGCGGATTTGGTTGCGGATAGCTTGGCAGACTACCTAGAGCGGCGGCCTGCCATGGCAGGTGGCGGTGAGCCGCGTTTCTTGACCACTGGCGATCCTGACCAAGTCAGCGTCCGTGCGACCCAGTTTTTGCGACGACAGATGACCTTCACAGCTGCGTAAGGTCGCGAATGCGCCCATTGCAGAACCGTTGTTCTATGTCTAAATCAAATGGCGAATTTCAGGAGGTCCCGCATGACCTATAACGTCGCTATCCTAGGTGCATCTGGCTACACAGGTGCCGAATTGATCCGTTTGATCGCTACACACCCTTCGATAAAAATCGTTGGACTGTCGGCTGATCGTAAGGCTGGGCTCGAAATGAGCGCGGTGTTCCCTCATCTTCGGCATCTAAACCTGCCGACATTGACCAAGATCGATGAGATGTCTTTTGATGATGTGGATTTGGTGTTTTGTGGTTTACCGCATGCAACATCACAGGCGGTGATCGCAACCTTGCCAGAGCACGTCAAAGTCGTTGATCTATCCGCGGATTTCCGACTGCGCGACACAGCCCAATATACCAAGTGGTACGGCAAAGAACATTCAGCACCTGAGCTGCAAAAGACCGCTGTCTACGGCCTGACGGAATTCTACCGTGATGAAATCGCAGGTGCACGGCTGGTTGCGGGCACGGGGTGCAACGCGGCGACGGGCCAATATGTGATCCGGCCCTTGATTTCGGCTGGGGTGATTGATCTGGACCAGATAATCATTGACTTGAAAACTGGTGTCTCTGGGGCAGGGCGTTCGCTCAAGGAAAACTTGCTTCATGCTGAATTGTCCGAGGGCGGTCATGCCTACGCCGCTGGTGGGGCGCATCGGCATCTGGCCGAGTTTGATCAAGAATTCTCGTTGCTTGCTGGGCGGGATGTACGTGTTCAGTTCACGCCACACTTGATCCCGGCAAACCGTGGAATTTTGGCGACGGTCTATTTGCATGGTGATGCGTCGTCGATCCATGCTGCCTATGCGGCGGCCTATGCGGATGAACCTTTTGTTCAGCTATTGCCTATTGGCGAGCTCCCCTCGACACGGCATGTGCGCGGCTCTAATTTTTGCCACGTCGGTGTGGTTGCTGACCGGATCGACGGGCGTGCTGTTGTCGTTGCCGCACTTGATAATTTGACCAAAGGATCCTCGGGGCAAGCATTGCAAAACGCCAACCTGATGTTGGGCTTACCTGAAACAGACGGCTTGATGTCGGCACCCGTGTTTCCGTAATGCGCGGCCTGAAAAAGCAACGCCGGATACAGATTCTTTCGCTATTGGGCGCCTGTTTGGCAGGGGTGTTGATGCTATTGTATTTTCTGCCCGACGACGCGTTTCAGTTCTTTCGCTCACCTAGTGAAGTCGCAGCCGCCCCGCCCGGTCCGGCCGAGCTGTTTCGCATGGGCGGTTTGGTAGAAGATGGTTCGGTCGTACGGGGGCAAGGGACGCAAGTCAGCTTTGTCGTGACAGATGGTGGCGCGTCCGTACCCGTAACGTTTGACGGTATTTTGCCTGATCTGTTTGAAGAAGGTCAAGGTATGGTAGGTCAGGGGCGCTACATTAATGGAACCTTTGAAGCCGTGGAAATTCTTGCGAAACATGATGAAACCTACATGCCCAAAGAGGTGATTGAGGCGCTCAAAGAACAGGGCGTCTACAAAGCATCGGGCGCTGACGCCGCCACAAATTAACCAATTTTAATGAGCTTGATCCCATAGATTTATGGGGGAAGTCTTATGCAGAACGTTCATGTGATTGCCCAAGAGATCGTCGCCAGAGAAGGCGGATACGTCAATGATCCGGACGATCCCGGTGGGGCCACAAAATACGGTGTGACAATCCATACGATGCGGCCACTGGGGCTGGATTTGGATGGCGACGGGGACGTCGATGCATCTGATGTTCGCCAAATTACAATCGATTATGCGGTCGAGATTTTCGTTGAGCACTACTGTGTCAGGCCGGGCATTTCCGCCTTGCCTGAGGTGCTACAGGCAAGTGTTTTTGACATGTATGTCAATGCTGGCGGTCATGCGTTTCGCATTCTTCAACGGTTGATCCGAAACATGCGGATTGAGTTGGATGTCGATGGTATGATTGGTCCACGGACAATTGCCGCCGCCCACCAAGCAGCAGATGCGGCGCCTGAACATTTGACAGATGCCTACGGTATCGCGCGGCGGAACTATTACTATGCGCTAGGGGATCGCCGCGTCGCGAGCCGCAAATACGCACGGCGACGGGACGGGGGCAAGGGTGGGTGGATTACCCGCGCTGAGGCGTTCATCACGCCGCGCTATCATCTGACGGACGCTGAACACAGCGCGCGGGTGGCGTCATGGGTTTGATGGAGCAGCTTCTGTCGTTCATATTTGGGGGTGGGCGCAACGTGATTGCAGAAACGGCGCATGTCTTTCGTGAAAATGCAGAGGCGGCAGGTCAACGCGAGGTTCATCTAACGTCGCAAGCGTTGGCTCAGTACGCAGCAGAATTTGCCCATTCTCGTAAATCTTGGTTCGACCGCGCGATGGACGGGATGAACCGTCTCCCGCGACCGAGGTTGGCCTTTGGGACGCTGGGGTTGTTTGTTGTGGCGATGATTGATCCCGTTTGGTTTGCCAGTCGGATGCAGGGGATCGCGTTGGTCCCAGATCCGTTGTGGTGGCTGATGGGGGCGATTGTGTCGTTCTATTTTGGAGCGCGCCATCAGGTCAAAGCACAAGAATTCCAGGCATCAATCGCCCAGACCATGGCACGTGTGCCGCAGGTCGTTTCGAACACACGGGCCTTGCAGTCGCTCGATGACGAAGGCGCGCCACCCACACAAAACGCCGCGCTTGCGGAATGGTCAAAAACAAAGCTGTGACGTGAAGCCGCGCCAGCGAGGGCAGGGTTGGCCCCATCAGCGAGACAACCTATACAGCTGGTATGATTACTGAACTTGGACATTTTGCGTTGATATTGGCGATGGGGCTGGCGATCTTCCAGTCAGTCGTCCCGATGATCGGTGCACAAAAGGGCTGGCGCGGCTGGATGGCTGCGGGCGAAGCGGCGGCGACGGCGCAATTTTTGCTCACGGCGTTCTCTTTTGCGGCGCTGACCTATGCGTTTGTGGTTTCTGATTTCTCGCTAAGACTGGTGTGGCTCAATAGCCATATCGACAAACCAATACTGTATAAAATCAGTGGGGTTTGGGGCAATCACGAGGGATCAATGCTGCTGTGGTTGCTGATTTTGACGCTGTATGGTGCCGCCGTCGCATGGTTTGGAAATGGCCTGCCAATGCGCCTGCGGGCGCGGGTTCTATCCGTCCAAGCCGCTGTTTCAGTTTCATTTTTCGCGTTTATTCTTGCGACATCCAACCCGTTCTTGCGTCTCGCGGTCCCACCGTTTTCTGGGCAGGATTTGAACCCGTTACTCCAAGATCCGGGTTTGGCGTTTCACCCCCCTTTTCTCTATCTCGGGTACGTCGGGCTCTCGATGACGTTTTCCTTTGCTGTGGCCGCCCTGATCGAAGGGCGTGTTGACGCGGCTTGGGGGCGTTGGGTGCGGCCATGGACCTTGGCGGCGTGGGTGTTTCTTACCATTGGTATCGCGTTGGGCTCTTGGTGGGCTTACTACGAATTGGGCTGGGGTGGTTTTTGGTTCTGGGATCCGGTCGAAAATGCGAGCCTGATGCCGTGGCTTATCGCGGCGGCCTTGCTGCATTCGGCCATTGTGGTTGAAAAGCGCGAGGCGCTCAAAAGCTGGACGATCCTTTTGGCCATCATCGCGTTCGGCTTTTCGTTGATTGGCACGTTCATTGTGCGGTCTGGTCTGCTGACATCGGTCCATGCCTTTGCCAGCGACCCGTTTACGGGGACGTTTGTTCTGATCATCCTTGCGGCGTTCATGGGCGGGGCTCTGGTGCTGTTCGCAATGCGTGCCCACGAGATGGAAGCGCAGGGCGTTTTTGGTACGATCAGCCGCGAAAGCGCGCTGGTTCTCAACAATATCTTGTTGGCAGTCAGTGCGATTGTTGTGTTCGTAGGAACCCTCTGGCCGCTCGTGGCCGAGCTCGTGTTTGGGCGGACGCTGTCAGTGGGGCCGCCATTCTTCAACATATTCTTTACGCCATTCATGATCGGACTGGCTTTGATCCTACCAATCGGCTCGATCCTGACGTGGAAACGGGCAAAACTGGCCAAGCAGGCACGACCCATGGCAGGTGTTCTACTGTTTGCGGTGGCCTGCGCCGTGCTGACCTATGCCGTTCAGACAGGCCGCAGCTCGCTAGGGCCGATGGGCGTCGCGCTTGGGGTTTGGGTCGTCGCAGGGGCGTTGGTTGATCTGTGGAAACGTACAGGTCGCGGAGAGGCGCGCCTGCGCCGTCTGATGCGGCTACCGCGAGCGGACTGGGGTAAGACTGTTTCACATGCGGGACTGGGCGTCACGATGTTCGGCATTGCAGCTTTGCTCGCATGGGAGAGCGAAGATATCCGCGTCGTCCAAGTGGGTGAGAGCTATGATGTTGGCCGCTATCAAGTGACCTTGGCTGATGTCGAAGAGGGCCTGCAGGGACCAAACTATATTTCCACTATGGCGACGTTGAATATTACGCGCCGTGGACGTGATGTGGCTGTTTTGACCCCCGAAAAACGTCTCTATCCGATTGCTGGAATGCCCACGACAGAGGCCGCAATTCAAAACGGAATATGGCGTGATCTCTATGTGGTGATCGGCGATCGTCAGGTGGCGGGTGGCTGGGCTGTTCGGGTCTATATCAAACCCTTTGCGAATTGGATTTGGGGCGGCTGCATTGTCATGGCTTTGGGCGGTGCGCTTAGCCTAAGTGATCGGCGGCACCGCGTCGCGGCGGGTGCCTCCCGTGCAAATGGAGTTCCGGCAGAATGATCCGTTTGATTTTATGTCTGATGCTGCTTGCGTCACCGGTTTGGGCTGTCGAGCCCAACGAAATGATGAATGATCCAGTGCTCGAGCAACGTGCGCGCGACATTTCTGCGGGGCTGCGGTGTCCCGTTTGCCAAAACGAGAGCATCGATGAAAGCAATGCGACCTTGTCGCGGGATCTGCGGCTGTTGGTGCGTGAACGATTGCTAGAGGGTGATAGCAATGGCGAGGTGGTTGACTACGTCACCCAGCGGTACGGCGAGTTTGTATTGCTTAAACCGCGCACTACTGGGTCTACTTTGATCTTGTGGGCGACTGCACCGGTTTTGCTGTTGCTGGCCCTTTTGGTCGGCTGGCGCAGTATTGGTCGCCAATCTCGTGCCCCTGATCCGCTTAGCGACGATGAACAACGCCGGATCGACGAATTAATCGGCAAGTAACGCACGGTTTCCCTTTTCTGAACTGATGAGTTTACTATGTTGTGGGCAATACAGCAGCCGGAGACCTGTCATGGACTATCAAGCGATCACTCTCGACATCAACGACGATATCGCCGTTTTGACGTTGAACCGTCCCGATGTGATGAATGCGCTCAACACCCAAATGCGGGCCGAGATCATTCACGCGATCAAGGCGGCGGGTCGCGAGGCACGAGTGTTGGTGATGACGGGTGCTGGGCAGGCGTTTTGCTCGGGACAGGACCTAGGCGATGGCGGCTCTGCTGCGAACCTCGATCTAGAGCGCACATTGCGCGATGAATACGAACCCATGCTCAAAACGATTTTTAACAGCAAGATCCCGACGATTTCAGCGGTGAACGGTGCCGCTGCGGGGGCAGGGGCGAACCTTGCTCTGGCGGCGGACGTTGTCATCGCGTCTGAGGATGCGTTTTTTGTACAGGCATTCGCACGCATTGGCCTGATTCCGGATGCGGGTGGTACGTATTGGCTGCCCCGTCAGGTTGGTTTCGCCAAGGCAATGGGTGCCGCTCTGTTCGCAGAGCGCATCACCGCCAAAGAAGCCAGTGACATGGGCATGATTTGGGAGGCCGTTCCAGACAAGAGCTTTGATGCGCATTGGCGCAAGCGTGCGCTGCATCTTGCAACCGGTCCGACGGAAACGCTGCGCTATATCAAAACGGCGATCCGAAAGTCCTATGAGAATGACCTAGACAGCCAGCTGTCTCTTGAGGCGCAGCTGCAAGGCAAGTGTGGCGAGACGCGTGATTTCAAAGAAGGCGTGATGTCCTTTCTTGAAAAGCGTCCCGCCAATTACGAAGGGCGCTAGCGCCAAAGAGGGGCAAGCTCTGAATAGAGCTTGGCAGCAGGCGCAGGCATTTCGACCGCCTCTTTGCGGAAAATCCGCCCATCCATCGTCCGGCTGAGCATCCCGTGACCAATCATCGCGCGACGCAGCAGCGGATGATCCCCAAAGCTGTGACCTGATACCAAAACGTCATTGATTTGGGCCTCGCTCAGATCGGTTGCGTCCGGTGTCCGTGCCCAAGACGTCCAAAGGCACAATTCCTGTACCGATGTCTGTTTTGGCCAACGAAACATTGTGCCGGATGCGTCAAACACCATCTGTGCCTTGGCAAGTTGCGGATTAGGGGCGGTTTCTTGGGACGCGCGCAAATGCTGGTGGTTTTGGTATCCAGCTGCTTTGGCGATCAAACCTAGAAACGCCGCATGACCAGGAAGGTCATCCTTTTTCTGCAACTCGGTGCGCAGTGATTTAGCGAATGAAGAGAGGTCGGGAATTGTAAGTGCGATATGGTCGCGTGCCATCTGTTTGTTCCTTCACGATGTGCCGGCCCACGTCCGTGGGGGGATGGTCGCCCTTGTCGTCGGGCTGGTGAGGGTTCAACAGCGAGAGGTTTTGAAAACAGGTTTAGCGATCCCTATCTGGGATTGGCGACGCCTCGGTGAACTGCGGACCGAACCCGCAAATTAGCACCCGTTTTTGCGCGGTTCAAAGGGTGGCGTCAGGCCGCTTAAGAGCGAGGTATACGCTATCGCTCCATTCATCGTTCACAAAGAACGTGTTTTGGGCCGTTCCAGTCACGAGAAATCCCAGATGTTTCAACAGCCCGACAGACGCTGCATTGCGCGGATCAGCATCTGCAGTGAGCTGTGGCAGATCGCTGGTCTCAAAGAGGTATGAGATCGTTGCGGTCAGCGCTTCGGCTCTAAACCCGTGTCGCCAATATTTAGGGCTCAGAATAAAACCGATCTCGTCCCCTTCGTAGAGCCCGCCAGCGCCAATCACACCGTCGCTGTGTTCCCAGACAAAATAGGTCAGCGGGTTATGCGCGATCAGCCAGTCCAAAGTGGACTTTGCCACGGATAGGTCGGGGGAAGGGGGGGGACGACCAATACCGCATTGCGGACGGGTCAGAGTAGATAGCAAAAAGCGCGCCCAAATCGTCTGGGCGCGCTCTTCTTGGTGTAAGACGTGATGTCCGAAGAATTAGCGATTTTCGATATCCACGTATTCGCGTGCCGTCTCCCCTTGGTACAGCTGGCGAGGGCGGCCAATCTTCAACTGTGGGTCGCTAAGTTGCTCTTTCCATTGGGAAATCCATCCGACAGTCCGCGACATCGCAAAGATCGGTGTGAACATCGATGTCGGGAAACCCATGGCTTCGAGAATGATGCCAGAATAGAAATCGACGTTCGGGAACAGTTTCTTCTCGGCAAAGTACGGATCGGCAAGAGCAGCTTTTTCCAGCTCTTTGGCGACCTGCAAAACAGGGTTGTTGTCGACGCCCAAAAGCTCGAGCACTTCATCAGCACTCTCTTTCATGACGGTCGCACGAGGGTCAAAGTTCTTATAGACGCGGTGGCCAAAGCCCATGAGGCGGAAGGGGTCTTCCTTGTCTTTGGCACGCGCAATGAACTCGGGGATGCGGTCAACTGTGCCGATTTCGCGCAGCATCTCGAGGCAGGCTTGGTTTGCACCACCGTGTGCTGGCCCCCAGAGGCATGCGATGCCTGCTGCGATACAGGCAAACGGGTTCGCACCCGAAGACGATGCCAAGCGCACGGTCGAGGTCGATGCGTTCTGTTCGTGATCTGCGTGCAATGTAAAGATACGGTCCATCGCGCGGGCGAGGATCGGGTTCACCTGATACTCTTCTGCTGGAACGCTAAAGCACATGCGCAAGAAGTTTGACGCATAGTCGAGGTCATTGCGTGGATACACGAACGGCTGGCCAATGTGGTACTTGTAGGCCATCGCGGCAATCGTTGGCATCTTGGCGATCAGACGGATCGACGCCACTTCGCGCTGCCAAGGGTCAGAGATATCTGTAGAGTCGTGATAGAATGCCGACATCGCGCCGACCACGCCGACCATGATGGCCATTGGGTGCGCGTCGCGGCGGAAGCCACGGAAGAAATTCATCATCTGCTCGTGCAGCATTGTGTGATTGGTCACACGGCTCTCAAAATCTTCGAGCTGTTCGGATGTTGGCAACTCACCATTAAGCAGCAGATAGCAAACTTCCAGATAGTGAGATTTGCCAGCCAGTTGATCGATTGGGTAACCGCGGTGCAGCAGCTCGCCCTTGCCGCCATCGATAAAGGTGATGGTGGAATCTGTAGAGGCAGTTGAAGTGAAGCCCGGATCATAAGTGAACACACCCGCTTGGCCGTAAAGCTTGCGAATATCGATCACATCAGGGCCGGCAGTCGGCGAATAGATCGGCAATTCGTAGTCTTGACCGTCGATCGTCAAGGTCGCTGTTTTTTGAGCATCAGCCATGGTGTGTCCCTTCATTGCGTATTGCACGCGTCCCCCTATGGGGGCGTGCTATCGTGTTGAACCTGAAAATATGGTTAACGCGGATGCGTTTTTCAGGCGCTGGCGTCGGTAAGACGCGCGATGGTTTCGTCTCGTCCTATGACGAGCATCATATCGAAAACACTTGGGGTCACGGCGCGTCCCGCAAGGGCGGCTCTAAGAGGCCCTGCAAGCTTGCCGAACTTTGTCCCGTGGCGTTCAGCAGCCGCGTTCAAAATCGCCTCAAGCGTGTCACGGTCCCAGCTATCAGTTTGCAAGTGCGGCGTCAATTCGTTCAGTATACCTTTGGATACCGAGTCCAAATTCTTTGCGGCTTTTTCGTCCGGTGTGAACGGACGTTGGTCCAAAATAAAATGCGCTTTTTCAAGGAGTTCTGGTAGTGTTTTTGCCCGATCTTTGAGGCAATACAATCCTCGTAACATGCCATCTTCTTGATCATCCGTTAGTGCGGGTTGATCGGTTGCATCCAAGAATCCAGAGATTTCGTGCAGCAGTGCAGCATCGCCTGCGACAGCGATATGTTGACCACAGATATTTTCGAGTTTTTTAGGGTCGAAACGGGCGGGAGATTTGCCCACACCACCGAGGTCAAACCACTCTTGAGCCTGTGCATCCGAAAAGAATTCGTCGTCGCCGTGGCTCCAGCCCAGTCGGGCCAGATAGTTGCGCATACCTGCAGCCGGATAGCCCATTTCGCGATACTCGGCAGCGCCTGTAGCGCCATGCCGTTTTGACAGCTTTTTGCCGTCTGGACCAAAGATCAACGGGATATGCGCATAGATTGGCAGATCCCAGCCCATCGCTTGGTAGATCAACATTTGACGCGCGGCATTGGCCAGATGGTCGTCACCGCGAATGACATGGGTCACGCCCATATCGTAATCGTCGACAACCACAGCCAACATATAAACGGGCGTCCCATCAGAGCGCAGCAAAATCATATCGTCGAGCAGCTCGTTCTTCCACGTGACATCGCCTTGGACCTGATCGCGAATGACGGTTGTCCCCTCTCGCGGGGCACGCAGACGGATAACATAGGGTGCATCAGGGTGATCGGCCTCTGGCACGTCACGCCATGGGGACAAGAATAGTGTTGATGTTCCTGCCGCACGTGCTGCCTCGCGGAACGCATCGATCTCTTGGGGCGTGGAAAAGCATTTGTACGCATGACCATTGGCCAACATGGTTAGGGCGACCTCGGCATGGCGTGCCGCTCCTGCGGCTTGGCTTGTGGCTTCTCCATCATGGTCGAGACCCAACCAGTTCAATCCATCAAAGATAGCTTTGGTCGCTTCGGGTGTAGACCGTGCGCGATCTGTGTCTTCGATCCGCAGCAAGAATTTGCCGCCACGTCCGCGAGCGAACAGCCAGTTGAACAAAGCCGTGCGTGCGCCGCCAATATGCAGCGCGCCGGTTGGGGACGGTGCAAAGCGGGTGACAATCTGGGTGCCTTGAGACATGAATCTTAACCTTTTGCTAACCATCGCGAGCCAAAGTTAACGCGATGCGGGGTGGCGCGAGCAGGGCCTGCGCCCGTTGCCCACCTGCTACATCAGGCGTGCGCCCAAGGACAAGAGGGCAAAGAACAAGAGGATATGGTGATCAATCCGCTTCTAGCGCTGGCAGAACAACGCGGACATCTGTTTGGATGGCTTCCGGTGTTTTTTTGCATGTGGGATCGGCTGGTATTTTTCGTTGGGGTTTGAACCTACGGCCATAGCGTTGTTGGCGCTGGCAGTGGCCGGTGTGCTCTTGGCGGGTGCAGTGCGGTGGCTGCCATGGCAATGGACGCCTTTGGCGATCGCGATCATTGCCGTTCTTATGGGGGTTGCCGTCGCCGGCTCCCGCAGCTTGATCGTAGCGGAGCCTGTCTTGGGATGGCGTTACTACGGCCCAATCGAGGGTCGAATCATCGAAATTGACAGATCGCAGAGCGAAAAACCTAGGATCACGTTAGATCAAGTTCGATTGGCGCGTGTCTCCCCCGCGCGCACCCCACACACGGTTCGCATTTCTCTGTATTACCCTGAGGTCTTTGTCCCACTTGAACTGGGTCTGCATGTTATGACCACGGGGCATTTGTCGCCACCAGCAGGGCCGCCAGAACCAGGTCGTTTTGATTTTAGGCGAATGGCGTGGTTCGAACGTCTTGGGGCTGTCGGCTATACGCGCGCACCAGTTTTAGCGGCGGGTCCCGACGCGCCGGACGGGGCGGGGCTGTGGGTCTACAAAATCCGTCGCCAGCTGTCATTGACTGTCCAAGATCAAATAGGGGGCGAAGTTGGGGCATTTGCTGCAGCGATCACAACTGGTGATCGTTCGGGCATGGGACAACAGACGTTATCGGCCCTGCGTCGTTCAAACCTTGCTCATCTGCTTGCTATCTCGGGATTACACATGGGCTATTGACCGGTTTCATCTTTGCGTTGATCCGCGCTCGCGCTCGCGGCGGTGCCGTATGCGGCATTGTACTGGCCGACGAAGAAGATCGCGACAGTTGGCGGTTTCGCGGTTGGCGTCTGCTATCTGGCCCTCTCTGGTGGCAACGTCGCAACCGAACGCGCGTTCATTATGGTGGCAGTGATGTTCGGAGCGATCCTGCTGGGGCGTCGTGCGCTTACCTTGCGGGCTGTTGCGGTCGCGGCGCTCATCGTGTTGGTGCTGCGACCCGAGGCATTGACCGGACCGGGATTTCAGATGTCATTTGCTGCGACGACGGCGCTGGTCGCGGTGTTCTCGGCGTTGCGAGATATGCCTCGGATCCTGCCCAAGTGGTCGTCGCCTATCGTCGTAGTCGTTGTCTCATCAGCCGTTGCTGGTTTTGCAACAGCACCGTTCGCGGCGGTCCATTTCAACCAAATCTCGCACTACGGATTGATCGCAAATCTTTTGGCAGTGCCCATGATGGGAACCGTCGTGATGCCGGCTGCGGTACTTGCTGTTTGCCTCGCGCCGTTCGATCTGGCGTGGATCGGGTTTTGGATCATGGAGCAGAGGCTGACTTGGATCTTGTTTGTTGCTCAGTCTGCTGCGTCTCAGCCCAGGGCCGTCAGCCACGTGGTGACGCCTGCACCCGTCGTGTTAGCGCTCTTGGCGCTTGGTGGGCTGCTGATCATCTTGTGGTGAGGGCAGGCAAGGTGGAGCGGGCTGGCAATATTGGTCGCGGCCCTGTGGATATGGTCAAACACGACGCGCCCCGATGTTCTTGTTGCCGACAGTGGTGGTCTAATAGGTGTTTGGTCCGAGCAAGTGCGCGATGTGAACAAGCCGCGTGGGGACGGGTTCGCGGCACGAGCGTGGTTTGAAAATGATGGCCAACCGGTGGACCAAAGCGTCGCAGCAGCGCGGGCAGGGCTGAGCGTTCAAGGCAAACAGGCATTGCCGAGATGGGTGAAGTACGAGTTATCCATCTGGCTGGAAAAGCAGCACAGCGCAGTTTCCTAGGGTGCCGATCTGATGACATCGTCATTCTGAGCACTGCGGCCGAACGGGTGTTCAACTGTGAAACCTATGACCCCAAGCGTTTGCGCGAAACTAAATCGCTTGGGGTGACGCGCGGCGCGGTTGGTTGGGATATTATCACCGCCAATGCGGTAGCGGGCCAGAGGCCGTGGAGCAGACACAGCCCGGAAATTCCAGCCCGCCACCCACTCTGGGCACGCGCAGATCTGCGTTAGTAGGTGCGGATCAAACCAACAAGCCGACCCTGAACTTTGACCTGATCGTCATTGAAAACACGGGTCTCATAGGCTGGGTTGGCGGCCTCTAGCGCGATGGACGCACCATTGCGGCGGAACCGTTTCAGTGTGGCTTCTTGATCTTCGACCAGTGCTACAACGATATCACCGTTGTCGGCGGTCGACGTCTCTTTGATCACGACAACATCGCCATCATTGATGCCAGCATCAATCATCGAGTCGCCTTTCACTTCGAGCGCATAGTGTTCACAAGTGCCCGCAACCATGCCACCTGGCACAGCGACAGAGTGGGCCGCATGGCTGATTGCCTCGATTGGTACACCCGCAGCAATCTTGCCCATGACCGGCAGTTCAATTGCATGAGTTGTTTCAACCGGACGCGCATCATGTGGCGTGCTGTCGGGGCGGTCGCCTTCGATCACTTGTGGGGTAAAGCCACGTGGGCCGTTGTCCGCCATCGCGTCAGGCAATTTTACGATCTCAATCGCCCGCGCACGGTGTGCCAAACGACGGATAAAACCACGTTCTTCGAGGGCGGTGATCAGACGGTGAATGCCAGACTTAGATCGTAGGTCCAACGCTTCCTTCATTTCGTCAAAGGACGGTGGCACGCCATCACGCTGAACGCGCTTGTGAATGAACTCGAGCAGATCAAGCTGTTTCTTCGTCAACATCGGGCAATCCTCACCAAACTAGGTCGCATTTTCGTCATTCGTTTGCGAATTGTTCTATTGATGTTCTTGTTTTGTGTCAACTCTTTCTGCGTCTATGCGGGCAGGGGGATGTAGTCGACGGATGCGCCAGCCGATTGGGCTGGGTCGTTTGGAGGCCGGATGACCAAGACATTTGCGTCGCTTAGAATTGTGAGCAGGCTACTGTCTTGGCGGGGCGAGACTGTGATGCCAGCAGTTGTTAGATGTCCGCGCATGTAGTGTTCGCGATCTGCGTTCTTGGGGATGTCGTGAGTGAGCGGCGCGCTTTGGCGGGCCACTGGACGTGCAGGGTGCCCCAGCATCCGGTGGATCACTGGGGTTAGGAACACGTGGCCACAAACCATCGCCGAGACGGGATTACCCGGTAGGCCGATCAATGTGGATGATCCAATGCGGCCAGCCATCAGGGGTTTCCCGGGGCGCATCGCGACTTTGTAGAATGACCGATCAAGACCCATGGATTGGGCGACGTCACCTACAAGATCATGGTCCCCAACAGATGCACCGCCGATGGTCACGATCAGATCGGCATCCGATGCGAGCCCAAGCACGGTTTCTAATGATGCGTTGGTATCTTGAGCGATCGGCAACATCCTAGGCCGTGCGCCGATCTGGGTCATCAACGCGTGCAAGCCGTAGCTATTCGAGGCGATGATCTGGTCTGCATTTGGGGTTTCACCCGGTTGGACCAGCTCGTCTCCTGTTGCGACGATTGCGACAGTCGGGCGGCGCGTCACTGGCACCCGTGGGATGTTCATCGATGCCAGCAAGGCGATATCGGATGCAGTCAGCCGGCGCGGGGCCGTGAGTACATCACCGGTTTTGAAATCACCGGCGGCAGGGCGGACATGGTGGCCTGCATCCAAGTTGTCAGACAGGACGATTATGTCGCCATCGCGGATCACGTCTTCTTGGATAACAACGCGGTCGGCACCATCTGGCAATGGCGCGCCTGTAAAGATGCGCGCGGCTTGGCCAGATTGAACGGTTCCGTCAAAGCGGTGGCCAGCTGCGGCCTCACCAATCACAGCGAGCGTCGCACCTGTCACGGCATCATCGTTGCGGAAAGCGTATCCATCCATGGCAGAGGCAGCAAAGGGTGGTTGATCGCGTTGTGCCTTTACTGGCTGCGCAAGCGTTCTGCCCGCTGCATCAATCAGTGCGATCTCTTCAATCTCGAGCGGTGAAACCAGATCGAAAAGGGCCGCGAGTGCAGCATCGACCGAAATCATGGCGCCTCGAAGCGGCCCGATTTTCCACCGTCTTTGAGCGTGACGTGAATACCGCCGATTTCCATCGTCTTTTCGACAGCCTTGACCATGTCAAACAACGTCAGTGCGGTGGTGCTGACCGCTGTCAGGGCTTCCATTTCCACACCTGTCTGGCCACTGGTTTTCACAGTCGCACTGATACGCACACCAGGAAGCGTCGTGTCAGGCTCAAGTTCAACAGAGACTTTGGTGATCGGTAGGGGATGGCACAGCGGTATGAGCGTCGAGGTTTGTTTCGCGCCCATGATCCCCGCAAGACGGGCGATGCCCAGAACGTCGCCCTTTTCCGCGCGACCTTCTGTGATGATCTCTAGGGTCTCACTGGTCATCTTGACCCAGCCTTGGGCCGTGGCGATCCGGTCCGTGTTGAGTTTTCCCGACACGTCAACCATGTGAGCATGGCCCGAAGGGTCAAAATGTGTGAGACCTGACATCACATACCCCCAGATGTCAGAGGGTTAGCTAGAATTTCGCGTGTGGCTGCTGCCACATTTTCTTGACGCATCAGGCTTTCGCCAATCAAAAAGACACGCGCACCGTACATCGCCAAATCAGCGAGATCGGCAGGTGTGTTGAGGCCGCTCTCGGCAACGATTGTGCGATCATCAGGCACCAGTTTGGCCAACCGCCGTGTGGTATCTAGTGATGTCTCAAAAGTCTTGAGGTTGCGATTGTTAATTCCCATCAAAGGCGACTTGAGCGCGGTTGCGCGTTCTAGTTCAGCCTCGTCGTGGACTTCGATCAGCACGTCCATGCCCCATTCAAATGCGGATGCCTCAAGCTCTTGGGCCTGTGTATCACTGACCGAGGCCATGATGATCAGAATACAATCTGCATTCAGCGCGCGCGCTTCGGCAACCTGATAGGTGTCGTACATGAAATCTTTGCGCAGCGCCGGCAGATCCACGGCCCCACGGGCGGCTACGAGGAATTCATCGGCTCCTTGGAAGGACGGGGTATCTGTCAAAACTGAGAGGCAGGTCGCACCGCCGTCTTCGTATGCTTTGGCTAAAAATGCAGGTTCAAAATCGGCCCGGATCAGGCCTTTGGAGGGCGACGCCTTTTTGACTTCTGCGATAAGGCCATAGCCTTCGCGGCTCGCATCCTGCAGCTTTTTGGCAAACCCGCGTGTGGGTGGTGCGGCGCGTGCGGCGTCTTCGACAACAGACAGACTGACCTTGGATTTGCGGTTGGTGACCTCTTCCAGCTTGTAGGCTTTGATCTTGTCTAGAACGGTTCCGGTGCTCATGCGCTGGCCTCTTGGGTGATTTGGGCAAGTTTTTCGATGGCGCGCAGGGCGGCACCGCTGTCGATGCTCTCGGCGGCGAGGGCAGCCCCTGATTTCAGATCGTCGACCTTGTCGGCGACAACCAATGCAGCAGCCGAATTCAACAGTACGGCATCGCGGTAGGCGGACGCCTCACCAGCCAATAGGGCGCGAAATGCCTTGGCGTTGTCCTCTGGGGGTCCGCCCATAATGTCGCGGAACGGATGGACGGGCAAGCCCGCATCCTCTGGGTGGACTTCGCGGCCAATGATTTTGCCATTCTCCAAAACGGCAACTTGGCTCGGCTCGGAAATGGCCAATTCGTCAGTGCCGTCACCCCCGTGAACCAGCCACGCTTTTTCGGTTCCCAAATCCTTGAGCGTTTCGGCCATCGGGAAAATCAGGTCGATTGCAAAGGCGCCGGTCAGCTGCCGTTTGACACCAGCGGGGTTTGTGAGCGGCCCTAGGATATTAAAGATCGTCTTGCAGCCCAGCTCTTGGCGTACAGGCATAACATGGCGGATCGTAGGGTGATGCATCGGCGCCATCATAAAGCCGATGCCAGC
This sequence comes from Thalassobium sp. R2A62, assembly GCF_000161835.1. Taxonomy (GTDB): domain Bacteria; phylum Pseudomonadota; class Alphaproteobacteria; order Rhodobacterales; family Rhodobacteraceae; genus Thalassobium. The sequence continues at coordinate 938,216 of NZ_GG697169.2, read as the reverse complement.
CTCGCGAATGGCTCTTTCAACAACGGCGGCCTCGACCATGACATTGACGCCCATCTGGCCCAATGCGTCCGCGGCCCCCGAAAGGGACGATAGGTTCTTGTTGCCGTGCTTGGCGACGGGTACGCCCGCGCCTGCGACGACAAACGCGGTTGCAGTCGAGATGTTCAAGGTCCCTTTGCCGTCGCCGCCCGTTCCCACGATATCAATTGCATCGGCTGGTGCAGACACCGCATTACATTTTGAGCGCATCACAGCAGCGGCTGCCGCATATTCGGCCACGGATTCACCACGAGCCCGCATCGCCATCAACAATCCGCCCATCTGTGCAGGTGTCGCTTCACCTTCAAACAGAGCCTCGAACGCCTGTTCGGCTTGTGCGCGACTAAGCGGTCCCTCAGAGGCGGCAAAGATAATCGGTTTCATCATGTCACTCATGCGGGGACCTTTACGTCATCGAGAAAATTCTTGAGCAAAGCGTGGCCGTGTTCGGACGCGATGCTTTCGGGGTGGAACTGAACGCCGTGAATGGGCAGCGTCTTGTGTTGCAGTCCCATGATAGTGCCATCGTCCAACTCAGCAGTGATTTCCAAGCTGTCGGGCAGGGTGGCGCGATCGACCACGAGGCTGTGATAGCGCGTTGCCTCGAACGGGCTGGGCAATCCTGCGAACAGACCTTTGCCAGTATGTTTCATCTGGCCCATTTTGCCATGAACGATATCAGAGTGCCGCACGACTTTGCCGCCAAATGCCTCACCAATTGTTTGATGGCCCAAACAAACGCCCATCAGGGGTGTTTTGGTCTCGGCTGCGGCGGCGGTCAGAGCCAGACAAATGCCTGCCTGTGCAGGGTCGCAAGGGCCTGGTGACAACAGAACCGCATCTGCGCCCATTCCCATCGCTTCTTGGACATCCAGCGCGTCATTACGCCGGACAATGACCTCGGTTCCTAATTCGCCCAAATAATGGACCAAATTGTAGGTAAAACTGTCGTAGTTATCTATGAGCAGCAGCATTGCGGGACCTATTACAAATTCAGGACTACCGCAGGACGGTGCGGCAGAGTTATACATGGCTTGGGAACGCTTAGGTCGTCAAGGCCGTGGCGGTGTGATTTCCCCCTAAAAACAGGGGCATCACAGGTGAAAGGCAGCAAGAAGGGCCGTCATTGGTGGCACGTGGATTTTTAGCAGGCAGTGTTTGGGGCGCGGTTGTCGCAGCTCCGGTCTTGGGTGTGGCGTCTTTGTTGGGCGAGCTTCCGCCGGAAAACACCCCCCCAGAGGTGCCAAATGTCGAAGTCCCTGCGTCGGCTGATGCAGGCACGATCAACACCAATGGGACGACTGTTTCGGAAACCAGTGGTGAAGCCGCCTCGCAAGGCACTGATACCCCAATTGTAGGTGCGCCTCAAACCGAGGTAACCGCACCAATTGCAGATACGAATCCTGCTGATATCCCTCAGACCTCTGGGATCGAGGGTTCGATGGCCGAGCCAGAAGCGGGAACAGAAACCGCGGTATCAGTTGATACAGTAGAGCCTGTTTTGCCAAACCCTCAGGCGCTCGCGCCGGTTAGCCCTGCACCAGAAGAAGATTTGTCCATTTCGACCGAGCCTGCACAACCGGTTGCTCCGGCTGTCGAAGAGGGCGGGGCTTTTGCAGCGCCGGCTGAAGAAGAATTTGTTTTTGTTGAAACGCCAGAAGGTGACACTGAGACTTCGACAGAAGAAGAGACCGTTGAGACAGCGCCAGAGACGACTGTAGAGGACGTTGTCGAGCCAGAGCTCGTTGAGCCTGAGGCCGAGCCTGAAGCTATGGTCGAGCCAGAGATCACGGATGACGCTGACACGACGGAAGCTGTGGCTGAAGCATCCGAGGAACAACCAGCTGAAGCACTGGCAACGGAACAGACCGCTGAAGTGGCTGAGGTTGAAGAACCTGTTGTCGCAGCAGAAGGCGAAGCCGCGGTTGCCTCGGATGAGCCCACAGTTGCAGAGACCGAAGGGCAAGACGATCCGAACGAGCAAGACGAAACTAACGTTCAGGTCGCCGAGGCGGTCAACCAAGAGCTTGAGGGCACACCGTCTGACGAAACATCGCTCGAGCCGCAAACAAATGTCGACGATCTGTTTGCCAGCCTCGTTGAGCCGAGCAAACCGGCGGGCACCCCTGCGGGCGACCTCGCTAAACTTGCCCCCGAAATCAAAGTAAACCGCCTGACCGATACCGAGACTGAAGATACGTCTGACGCGGATGTGTCGCGCAATGCGCTGGTCGACTATGCCATCGCGTTTGACAACCCCGATGATAAACCGCTTCTTTCTGTTGTGTTGATTGATGACGGTGCCGGTGGACTGGGGCCAACTGCGCTAACTTCGTTCACGTTTCCTGTAACGGTCGCGATCAATGCGGCCCAACAGAATGCGACAGAGCTGATGCAAAGCTACCGTGACGCCGGGGCAGAGGTGATGGTTCTGACCAACGTGCCGCGAGGCGCGCAGGCTGCGGATCTCGAGGTTGCATTCGAGGCATATCGCACCGCAGTCCCAGAGGCTGTAGCGGTGCTTGATGGAGGCGAGAACGGTTTCCAAGAAGATCGCGCGCTTGTCTCGCAAGTCACTGAAATCCTTGCCAGTCGTGGGCAGGGTCTCTTGACCCAAGCGAAGGGGCTGAACTCTGTCCAAAGAGTTGCCCAAGAGGCCGGTGTCGCATCAGCATTGGTATTTCGCGATCTTGATGTTGCTGGCCAAGACGCGCGGGTGATCCGCCGTTTCCTAGACCAAGCTGCGTTCACGGCCCGTCAAAAGGGCGACGTGGTTGTTCTGGGACGCATGCGGGCAGATACGATTTCCGCACTGCTGTTGTGGGGTGCGGGTGACCGCGCAGATCAGGTCGAACTGGCCCCGATTTCGGCTGTTTTGACCGGATCAGTGGTACAGTAACTGGGCCGCGAATTGGCCCAGAACCTTTTCAATACGTATTAGCTATTGCCGCCTGAAAAGCGCGCAGCGTCTGCAGCTGCAGCGCGGATCGCATTCGATTTATGAACGGTCTCTTGGTATTCGGCTTCGGGATCGCTGTCGTATACGACACCACCACCCGCCTGAATGTAGAGCTTTTCATCCTTGAGCACGGCCGTGCGCAGCGCAATGCACATATCCATGTCGCCATTGGCGCTGAAATAACCGCAGCCGCCGCCGTAGACGCCACGCTTTTCGGGCTCAAGCTCGTCGATGATTTCCATCGCGCGTACCTTAGGGGCGCCAGACACTGTGCCCGCTGGCATGCCAGCAAAGAACGCCGATAGTGCGTCTTGATCGTCGGCAAGCTCGCCCACAACGTTTGATACAATGTGCATCACATGGCTGTAGCGTTCGATGATGAATTTCTCGGTCGGGCGCATGGTGCCGACTTTGGTCACCTTGGCCGTATCGTTGCGTCCAAGATCGAGCAGCATCAAATGTTCAGCCAGCTCTTTCTTGTCGGCCAGCAAATCCACTTCGTAAGCGCGATCCTCGTCAGGCGTTTTCCCGCGAGGGCGGGTGCCTGCAATCGGGCGAATGGTGACTTCGTTTCCAAAGACGCGCACCAAAATCTCTGGGCTCGCACCGACAACTTGGAAGCCGTCAAAGTTGAAATAGAACATGAACGGTGAAGGGTTCGTCCGACGCAACGAGCGGTACAATGCAAAGGGTGGTTCTTTGAAATCTTGGGTCCAGCGCTGTGCTGGCACCACCTGAAAGATATCGCCAGCGCGGATGTAGTCCTTGGCCTTTTCCACGGCCTCGAGATAGGCCTGATGGGTAAAGTTCGACACGGGTGGCGCGATCTCGGCTGCTTCCCCTAGATTGCGGGTCGCCGTTGCAGGGACACGTTCCAGATCACGAACAGCGTCCATGACGCGCTCGGACGCTTGGGCATAGGCCGCTTTGGCAGAAAGGCCGCTGTCGGCCCATGCAGGTGCAACAAGGATGACCTCACCCTTTACGCCGTCGAGGACCGCAATCACGGATGGGCGGATCATCACTGCGTCAGGTAACCCCAAGACATCGGGGTTCACATCGGGCAAATGCTCGATCAACCGGATCATGTCATAGCCCAGATATCCGAACAGTCCGGCTGACGCTGCTGGCAAATCAATTGGCAGATCAATTTTCGATCTTGCGATGATTTCGCGCAGGGCTGTCAGCGGGTCCCCGGCGCAGGGCGCAAAGCTGTCTTGGTCGATCCGTGCTTGGGTGTTGATGGCCGATGTTTCGCCTTCACACTTCCAGATCAAATCCGGCTTGAAGCCGATGATCGAATACCGACCGCGGACTTCACCACCTGTTACGGATTCAAGGACAAAGCTGTAGGGCTGATCGCCAGCCAGTTTCATCAACAAGGAAACAGGCGTGTCTAGGTCGGCGGCGAGCCGCGTGTAGACAACCTGAGATTTACCTGCGTTGAATTCTGTTTCGAACGTCGAAAACTGTGGCTCAATAGCCATGACCACCAGCCCCACCAGATTGAAATTGTGCGTGGACTGCGTTCAGGGCGGCTTGGTTCAACTCGATACCAGCCTTGGCCTGTACGGCGCGGGAATAGGCATCCAGCAGATCCTGCGCGATGCCTTGCTCTGCCTGTTGCGAAAGCAGATCGAGACGCGCTGTTGCTTCTTCGCCTTCGGTATCGGCAGCCCCGATCACATCAAGTCGGACCAGATAAACGGCGCCAAACGCTTCGAGGATTTCGCTACCACCCACGTCGAGCGCAAACACGCTAGGCAACATTTGACCGGGTGCGCCAGCGATAAAGTCGGTGCGGGTCATGCCGGTTTCGACATTTGCCTCAACACCAAGCGATACGAGTGTGCGGCCTTCGTTCACCTGATCGATCAACCCTTGGGCCTGTTCGTTCAGCAAACGTGATGTTTCTTGGGTTTCCCAACCTGCAACGACCTTGCCGCGGATATCCTCGAGAGGGACAAGCTCAGCATCGATCGTTTCGTCAAGGCGCAACGCAAACAACCCGCCGTCTTCAAATCTTTCAATGTCTGGGAAGTCATTCGACGTCACGGCGTTGGCTGCCGCACGAAAGTTGTCGTAGCCTGCAATGATCTCTTCTGAGCCAGCAAACCAATCTATCTGCCCCAGCACCATTTCAGTTTCGGCGGCGACCTCTTCGAGAGTGGCACCACCAACAAGCAGGTCATCAATCTCGCGCGATGCGTCGTCAATGATCCGGCGGGCGCGTTCGGTTGCCAGTTCTTCGCGCAGCTCTGGCAGCGCTTGCTCATAGGTTGTTTCTTGGGCCGACAGGACCGCGTTCATCCGGAACAGGGCAGGGCCCAGATCCGTCGGCAGTGGCCCGACGACATCACCTGTCTGCGCGGCAAATACGGCGTCGCCAGCATCCCCAAGCTCGGGTTGGGCCAAGTCACCGAGGTCGATGTCAGAGAGTGCGAGACCACGTTCCTCGACCAAGGCATCAAACGTAATCTCGCCTTCTGTCAGGCGCGCAGCCGCCGCGTCAGCATCCTCTTGGGATGAAAAGACCAACCGCTCGACCAAGCGGCGCTCAGGTTGGACAAATGTATCGAGGCGCGTGTTGTAAAGATCTTGCAGAGCGGTCTCATCGATTTCGACAGTGTCGACGATCATTTCAGGAGTGAGCGACACATAAGTCAGGCGCTTCTTTGCAGGTTCCGTGAAATCGATCGGATTTGCTTGATAATAGTCCAACAGCTGTTCATCAGTCGCTGCTGTCAGTTCTGTTTCGAGATCCGCCTGACTAAGGCGTACCCAGGTGAAATCGCGGCTCTCGCCGATGTAGCCAGACAATGTTTCAGCATAGGTGTCCGAGGCTTCAACGCCGGTCAGAACAGCGCCTTGCAACACGGTACGTGCCATTTCTTCGCGTAGCTGCGTCTCAAAGGTGGCTTCGGTCAGGCCGTTGTTGCCCAAAGAAAAACGGTACGCGTCGCGGTCAAATTCACCACTTGGTCCACGAAAGCTTGGGATTTCTAGGATTTGCGCGCGTACGCGTGCATCACCAACCGAGAGACCGACCTGAGCGGCCTCGTTGTCCAACGCGCGGACCCCGATGACACGGGCCAACACGGCGCGATCCAGACCAATCGTTTGGGCTTCAGGGAACGAAACAGATGATCCTGTTTGGGCCTCAAAGGCCCGAATTTCTTGGTTCAATTGGTTCGCATAGGTTTGCAGATCAAGCTCTTTGTCGCCGACAGATCCGATGCTGCGAATATTGCCAGACAGCCCAGTTGCGCCAAAGCCAATCAAGCCTACAAACAAAAGACCGATGACGATCCAGACGAAGAAATTTGACGTTTTGCTGCGTGCCATGTCGCTGCTGTTCCCTGTATGATCTATGCCTTGTTTTCCAAGGTTGCACATGACTAGCGGCAAGGGGCAAGAGGTGCAAGATCACAAGGCCGTTGAGGCCAATCTACGAAAGAGATCACCGACACCTGTGCGGTCAATGTTGGCAAAGGCCACACGCATTTGACGCGCACCTTGGGGCATTTCGTCGGGCATGAACATTGTGCCGGGTAACATCAAGACACCTGCCTCGCGAACAAGCGCCTTGGCTACCTCGTCAGAGGGGCGCGAATAGGGGTGTTGGACATAGGCGAAATACGCGCCACAGCCCATCAGCGTCCAACCTTGGTCAGCGAGCACGCCAAACCCTTCGTTGATCGCGGCACGGCGGTCCAGAATTTCAAGACGCTCACCAGCGAGCCAGTCTCGCAAATTCTGCATCCCCCAGAGAGCAGCCCGTTGACCTAGCTGGTTGGGGCAAATTGTGACCGTGTCCAAAAACTTCTCAACTTCGGCCATACGCTTGGTCGAGGTGACAAGCGCACCGACACGGTGGCCCGTCAGACGGTATGCTTTGGAAAAGGAATAGAGCTGGATCAGTGTGTCGTCCCAGTCAGGATCGGTGAACAGGTCATGGGGCGCGCCGACATGCGCGTGAAAGTCGCGGTAGGTTTCATCAACGATCAGGGCGATATCGTGGCGGCGGGCCAGATCAAAGAATGCGCGCACCAGTTCGGCTGGATATTCAACACCGCCGGGATTGTTTGGGGTAACCAGTGCAATGGCGCGCGTCCGGTCTGTGATCAGACGTGCGGCTTGATCGGTATCGGGCAATAGATCCGCGCCTGTCAACAACGGGACTGTCCGAACGCCCGCCATGTCCAGCCACATACGGTGGTTAAAGTAGTAGGGCACCGGCACGATGACTTCGTCACCTTCGCTGGCCAACGATGCGATTGCAGCTGCAAAAGCTTGGTTGCAGCCCGAGGTGATTGCGACCTGAGCGTCCGTCACTGTGCCACCATAGGCGTCAGACCATTCACCCGCGACCTCTGCCCTTAACGCGTCCAGGCCCAAGACGGGGCCGTAGAGGTGCGATGCGTCATCATTCACGATCATGTCCGCCATAGCCTGACGCATCGGCAGCGGGGGGGGGTCGACAGGGGCAGCTTGGCTCACGTTCAAAAGCGGACGATCGTCGGTGAATTCGACGCCCTGTAACCAGCGTCGGGCCTCCATGACGGGCGGTGAAAACGTGGTTTGTGTCCGGCTCAATGTCATGGCGTGGTCCAATCGCGTGCCTGCGGCACATTTCTTCGAATGCCGACCAATGGCAGGCGGGTTTTAGTCGGTCCCACGGTAGGGTTTGACGTACTGCATTGCCATGTCCCACGGGAAGAAAATCCACGTGTCTTGGCTGACCCCAGTGATGAAATCATCTACCTGTGGTTCGCCTTCAGGTTTAGCATAAACAGTTGCAAAATGGGCGTTTGGATAGAGCTCGCGCACCAGTTCGAGGGTTTTGCCACTATCGACCAGATCGTCGATAACAAGCACGCCAGTGCCGTCGCCCATGATCTCGGGGTCAGGTGATTTGAGAACCTTTGCCTCGCGACGTTGATCCGCCGCACCACCGCCTGAATGGTAGGATACAACCGAGATCGTATCGACCGTCCGCACATCCAATTCGCGGGCAACAATCATTGCAGGGGCCATGCCGCCACGAGTGATTGCGACAACGGCGCGCCATGCGCCATTGTCAGGCCCATTGCCATCCAAGCGCCACGCCAGCGCACGGCTATCACGGTGGATTTGGTCCCAGCTGATGTGAAAGCCTTTTTCGTGGGGTAGACGGTCGGTCATAGTGTGCCTCGTTCAACAGCAGCAGGTTCAGAGCAGTCTGAACCTCGGGTTTTTCTTAGGATTTGGCCATGTCTGGCGCATCAACGGCCTTCATGCCAACGACATGATATCCGCAGTCAACATGCAGGTTTTCGCCGGTTGTGCCGCTGCCTAGATCAGAGAGCAGGAACAGGGCAGCTTTGCCGACGTCTTCGGTCGTGACATTGCGGCGCAGAGGCGAGTTATATTCGTTCCACTTCATAATGTAGCGAAAATCGCCAATGCCGGATGCCGCGAGAGTTTTGATTGGACCCGCTGAAATCGCGTTGACGCGGATGCCGTCCTTGCCAAGATCTTCGGCCAGATATTGTACAGACGCTTCGAGTGCGGCCTTGGCCACGCCCATGACATTGTAGTGAGGCATGACTTTTTCGGCACCATAGTAGGTCAGTGTCAGGCAAGAGCCGCCCTCGTTCATCATTTTTTCAGCACGCTGCACAACAGCGGTAAAGGAATAGACCGAGATATCCATGCTCATTGCAAAATTGCCGCGCGTGGTGTCGACATAGCGACCGCGCAGTTCACCTTTGTCTGAGAAACCAATGGCATGCACGATAAAGTCGATGCTGCCCCATTTGTCTTTGAGCGCGTCAAAGAGCGCGTCGATGGATGCCTCGTCCCCAACATCGCACGGCAGTACAACGTCTGAGCCCAGCTCTGCGGCCAACGGATCGACCCGTTTCTTAAGCGCGTCACCTTGATAGGAGAATGCCAGCTCTGCACCTTGGTCAGCCAGCGCTTTGGCAATACCCCATGCGATCGATTTATCATTGGCAAGACCCATGATCAGGCCGCGCTTTCCGCTCATCAACTGTGTCGACATAGTCCCTCGTGTCCTTTTCGGATCGGTGTTCTTGATCGGTTTAGGCCATTGCGTGGAACCCATCAAGGGACAGCGACCAAAACGGCAACTGGTCGTATGGCACGGGTGCATTAGATATGTCACAATGGACTGACGGCGAGACAAGGAACAGCGACGATGGAACGAGACGGCATTTTTGCAGGTGATGACCCTTTTGCTTTGGCGCGGACGTGGCTGGCCGAGGGTGAGGCGACTGAGGTCAATGACCCAAACGCTATTGCGCTGTCCACTATAGATGCGGACGGCCTGCCCAACGTGCGGATGGTGCTTCTCAAAGATATCGAAGACGATGCGTTTGTTTTCTACACCAACTATGAGAGCCAAAAGGCACTAGAAATCGAACAGGCTGGCAAAGCGGCCTTTGTCCTGCACCACAAGTCGTTGCATCGTCAAATTCGTGTGCGCGGAACAGTGGCCCGAGAAGATGGGGAAAAGGCGGATGCCTACTATGCGTCTCGGTCGCTCAAAAGCCGGCTAGGGGCGTGGGCGTCACAACAGTCTCGTCCGTTGGCATCGCGCGGTGCGTTGATGGCCCAAGTTGCCAAGGAAACTTCCAAGCAGGGGACGTCACCGTCCCGCCCTCCGTTCTGGGGTGGTTTTCGCATCACACCGGTCGAGATTGAATTTTGGGCAGACGGAGCGTTTCGGCTGCACGATAGGTTCCGTTGGACACGCAAGGGTAGTGGTACGCCATGGAGTGTTGTGAGGCTGAACCCATAAATTATATCAATTGATCAATTTTTGATCTCTTGCGCTCTTGTTCTCGGTTAATTTTCGTGACCTCTTGTTCTCGGTTAATTTTCATGACCATGAATCGACAGCAAGCGGCTCTTGGGTGCGCTCTCAGATTGGTAAAAGAAATGTTAGAGAACACAAGTGACGCGCGATCGATGCGCGGCCTAGTGAAATGGTTCGATCCCAGCAAAGGATTCGGTTTTGTCGTCGCAGATGACGGCGGACCTGATATTCTGCTGCATGCAAACGTGTTACGAAATTTTGGTCAAAGTTCAGTCGCTGATGGGTCAGCGATTGAATTGTCTGTGATCGATACCGAGCGCGGGATTCAGGCAGCCGAAATTATTACGATCACGCCGCCGGAAATGGACCTAGATCACAAAACACCACATGATGATGGCTTTGAAGATGCGGATTTGACAGGTGTTGCGCTAGAGCCAGCACGTGTGAAATGGTTCGACAAGTCCAAGGGCTTTGGCTTTGCCAATGTTTTTGGGGTGTCGGACGATATCTTTATCCACGTCGAGGTCTTGCGCCGGTCAGGTTTGGCCGATTTGCAATACGGCGAGGCGATTGGCGTCCGCGTGGTTGACGGTAAACGAGGGCGCATGGCGGCACAGGTTGCATCGTGGGAGGTCGCCCTGAAAGAAGAGTAAGGGCGCTATGTTTCGATTTATCTCGGCAATTTTGTTTTTGGCTACAGCGGCAACCGCCGACTGTGATCCGTTGGCTGTTGTCGTCGACGGCGACTTTGGCCAAGCGCGTTTCACGGTCACTGTAGCTGATACGCCTGCGGAGCGGGGGCAGGGGCTCATGAATGTGCCTCACCTCGCTACACTCGAAGGCATGTTGTTTATGTATGAACGCCCCCAACAGGTCGCGTTCTGGATGAAGAACACGTTGATTCCCCTCGATATGATCTTTGCTGATGAAACGGGTCTAATCACCCGCATCCATGCCAACGCGATCCCTGGTGATCTGACAGCGATTCCAGGTGGTGGTGGTGTTCTGGCCGTTCTGGAAATCAATGGTGGTCTGGCGGCGCGTCTGGGCATCGAAACTGGCGATACTCTGAGCCATCCATCGCTTGATCAGACGATAGCGGCGGCCCCTTGCGCCAGCTAAAGCGCCCGTCTTTACGATCATCTGAAAGACAAAACCAATAAATTGCATTCAGGTGCGTTTTTTGGCTTTCCAATCCGCGCTGTCCGTCCTACACAGCGCTCGGTTCGGGGCGTGGCGCAGCCTGGTAGCGCACCTGTTTTGGGTACAGGGGGTCGTAAGTTCGAATCTTACCGTCCCGACCATTTTGTCACCGATATGGTGATCATAGTCCTCCTGATTGAACACCAGCGCTAGCAAGACCGCCGTGCCATCAACTCAGATGGGCACAGCTGGTTTTCGAGTTTTGTATCTGGCGCAATGATGGACTGGACTAAGGCGTTACCGCCCAATTGTCCGATGGTCCGCGCAGGAATACGAACCGTCGTTAGCGCTGGTTCGACATCTCGGGATCCTTTGAAATCACCAATTCCTGTGATGGCGATGTCTTCGGGCACACGCAGACCTCGTGATTGTACCGCATAGACAGCCCCCAAGGCCAAGACATCATTGCCGCACAGGATGGCGTGTGGGCGTTGCCCTGTATCGAGGTAAAGCTGCACTGCAGCCTTGGCCGCTGAAATACTATAGGGCGTCTCAAGCCGTTGGTCTTCGTTTGGGCTGTGCCCCTGATCCGCCAATGCGTCATGAACACCGCGGGCACGCGAGGTCGCGCGATCGTTGCCTCCTAGGGGTGGGAACAACGTGGCTATCTCTGAGTGGCCACCGGCCAACACGTGATCCGCTATCTTTCGACCAACTTCGTAGTTATCCGCACCAACGCATGGTAGCCGCGACACGGGATCAAAATTCCAAAGAGACATCGCTGGAATGTTCTGGCTTTCGATCAGATTATAGACCTCCTCAGAGTGGTCGAGCCCCACAAGCGCAACCCCGTCCACGCGGTGTTCCAGAAACTTGCGCAGGATCGCGTACTCGTTGGCTTTGTCGTAATTGTGCGAACTCAGCAGAATGGTAAAGCCGTGTTCGGCCACGGTGTCTGAAAAGGCTTGGACCAACTCAGCAAAGATCGCGTGATTGATCGTCGGCACCAGCAGACCAATGGTGCCAGAACGGATTCCGTGGATCGTCTGAGCCGCGCGATTGCGAATATAACCCAGCCGTTTGACCGCCCGATCAATTTTTTTGCGGGTGGCGCTGTTTACTAATTCGGGGCGATTAAAGAATCTCGACACTGTTGCTGGCGACACCTTTGCGGCGTTTGCAACATCGACAATATCGGCTCTTTTAGTTTTATTATCAGACATATAACACCAAAATTCAGTGAATTTATGAAAACATTTGCAAAACTATTTTCATTACCTAACCTCAAAGGTCAATTGCTGCTTTTGGAAGAGGGCTGCCGCTTTGGAATTTCTCAGCTACATGGGCGACGTGTTCACGCCCTTTAACTTTTTGCTGTTGATGGTTGGGACCATCGGGGGCCTGATATTGGGTGCGACCCCCGGTTTGTCCCCCACAATGGCGGTCGCATTGTTGATCCCGTTTACGTTCAAACTTGAACCGGCGCAGGGCCTAATCTTGCTGGGGGCTGCATATACGTCGACTGTCGCAGGGGGCGCTGTCAGTGCGATCCTGCTCAAGATACCCGGGGCACCCGCAAACATTGCGACCACGCTCGATGGGCACACGATGGCGCAAAAGGGCGAAGGCGCCAAAGCCCTGCAATTGTCGTTCTTGGCCTCGGCAGTGGGCGGCGTCTTTGGCGTTCTATTGCTGATCTTTCTGACACCTGTGCTGGCGGAATGGGCGCTTAAATTTGGACCATCCCACCTGTTCTGGCTCGCAATCCTCGGCGTCACGGTCATCGGATCACTTGATTCCAGTTCGGTGGTAAAAGGCCTTTTGTCCGGATGCATTGGCCTGTGGCTCGCCACGATTGGGTTTGATGACATCATGGGTGCGCAGCGGTTTATCTTTCACCCAGCAGTGGGGGGCGGCATCAATGTGATCCCTGCCTTGATTGGTCTCTTTGCGATCCCGCAGGTCATCACGATGTTTGCCAAAGGACGCACGACCAGCAACGCCGAAGTCATCACGGTCAAAAAATCACCGATCCGCGAGGCTGTGGCCGAGGTTGCTAAGCGCTACCGCGCGTTGGGCATTGGTACCGCCGTCGGCAGCATCATTGGATTGATCCCCGGTGTGGGCGGTCAAATCGCCGGTTTGGTTGCATATGATCAGTCCAAGAAATTTAGCCCCGAGCGCGGTAAGTTCGGAACAGGCCATAGCGAAGGCGTTATTGCCGCTGAATCCGCAAACAATGCGATGGTTGGCCCGTCCTTGGTGCCGCTGCTGACGCTGTCAATCCCAGGGTCGCCAACTGCTGCGGTCCTACTGGGTGGCCTGTTGATCCACGGGATCTTTCCGGGGCCGGATTTGTTCAACAATCACCCTGATGTGGCTTGGACGTTCATCAACTCGATGCTGATCGGTCAGATCTTGATGTGTATCTTTGGCCTATATGTTGCTGGGCTGGCGGCCAGCGTCGCGCGTGTGCCGCATTCTGTGATGGCCGCCGTTGTTCTAGGCCTCGCTGTCTTCGGCAGCTATTCGGTGCAGCACTCGATGGGGGATGTCTATGTGATGGCCTCGTTGGGCTTGGGGATGTATTGCCTAGAACGCTTCGGCTTTTCAGCGGCACCGCTTGTTCTGGGTCTGATCCTAGGACCGATTGCCGAGGCGAACTTTGTCCAAGGGTCAATGATTGCCAATGCGACATCCAGCATAGGTAGCTACTTCTTTACAGGGAAATTGAACGTAACGCTGATCGCAATCGTGGTCCTGTCGGTTGCCTATTCGGCATGGATGGAGCTGCGCAATCGTCGCTTTACCTCAAAAGAAGAGATCATCGGATGAACGATCTACCCCGCAACCAGCACATAATCATGTCCGGCAGTGTTGCCGTAGTCGGTGTCTGGATCGCCTATATCAGTTTCACCCAAGAGCCCGCGGCGGCATTTCTATTCCCGCGGATGATCTCGAGCTTGTTTGTGGTGCTTGCGATTTGGACCTTTGCCAAGGCGGTCATGGGCCGCAGCCGTGTGGGGCAGGGTCTGTCGGGCCAAGACATGCGCAACATCCTACCAGGCCTGATCATCATGGTGATCTATGTCTTTTGGGCGGCCAAAGGGTTGGGGTTCTATACCGCCTCAACCATCACATTCTTCATTCTACTCAGCCTATACGACCCAGCACCGCACCGCGAAATGCGTAGCTGGATCAAACGCATCATCATCACAGCCGGGTTTCTGGCAGTGATGTATGGCCTCTTCGCGGCACTACTCAATGTCTACACACCGCGAGAGATCTTTTTCTGAACCGCAAAAGCGGCAGAGCAAACCCTTAGGGAGGAAAGACTATGAAAAAATGGATCGCAGGGGCCGCAACGGCCCTGATGATGATGGGCGGCGCAGCCGTCGCAGAAGGCCACGGCGATTTCCCAGAGCGCCCGATCATGTTGATGGTCAGCTATGGTGCCGGTGGTGCGACTGACTTTCAGGCCCGTATCGTTACAATGACAGCGGGCAATGATGATGCGCTGGGTATGCCAATTGCCATCATCAACAAACCAGGTGCGGGTGGCCGTGTTGGTTGGAACTGGTTTGCATCGCAGGCTGAAGCAGACGGCTATACGCTGGGTGCCTACAACATTCCGCACTTTATCGCGCAGTCCATCGAGGGCGGTGTTGAGTATGGCGCAGATAGCTTTGAGCCTATCGCCAATTGGGGTGCTGACCCTGCCGTATTCGTTGTTGGTGCGGACAGCCCGTTCAACTCAATGGATGACGTCGTAAACTATGCCAAGGAAAACCCAGGTGGGCTGACATTCTCTGGCGCGGGTCTGTTTGTGGGTCACCACATTGCAGCGCTTCAGCTGGAAAAAGCAGCTGGCGTTGATCTGGCCTATATCCCGTCCAATGCGGGTGGTGCCGGTGCGATGAAATCGGTCATTGCTGGCGAAGTTCTGGGTGGCGTCAACAACCTCTCGGATGCGTTCCGCGCACGTGAAGCTGGCAACATCAAAATCCTTGGTGTGTTCGACATCGAACGCAATGCGTTCATGGAAGACGTCCCAACGATGCAAGAACAAGGCTTTGACATCGACAATGCGTCGGTCAACTTCCGCGGTGTGATGGTGCCGAAGGGCACACCACAAGAGGTGATCGATCATCTCGCTGCTGTGGTTCCAACCATGTTCGAAAATGGCCGTGTTGCGGGCAAGATGAAAGCAGGCGGATCGCCCATGCACATCATGAACCGCCAAGAAGTGCTGTCCATGTGGGCCGCACGTCAGGAAACTCTCGAAGAGTTGCTCGCTGGTCTGTAAGCGACAAATATTAACAGGGCAGGGCGCGAATCTCGCGCTCTGCCATTTTAGCCCCAAGGATATTCTTTCATGACCGCCCCAGACCCGATTGCCGAGGTAGAAGAAATCGTTGTCCGCGCACGTGCTGCGCAACAGCAATTCGAGGCGACAGGCTCTCAGGCTCTTTATGACCGCGCGGCTGCGGCTGCTGCGTGGGCTATCATGGAACCCGCACGTAATCTGGAACTAGCCGAACTGGCTGTTCAAACAACTGGTCTGGGCAACGTCCCCGACAAATTGACCAAGAACCACCGCAAGACACTGGGCCTGATGCGCGACATCCAAAGTGCTAAGACGTTTGGTGTCATCTCAGACGATGCAGAGACCGGCATAACCGAGATCGCGCGCGCGATTGGCGTGATCGGGGCTGTGGTCCCATCAACAAACCCAGGCGCAACGCCAGCCAACAACATCATCAACGCGCTCAAATGCGGCAATGCTATTGTTCTGTCGCCATCGCCAAAGGGGGTGCCGACTTGTGTACGGTTGATCGAACATATCTACGCGGAATTCGACAAGACGGGTATTAATCGTGATCTCGTTCAGATGCTGCCTGGTCGTGGTTCCAAAGAAGGCACGCAGCGCTTGCTCGAAGTGTCGGATCTCGTTGTGGTCACGGGATCACAAAACAACGTCAAACGTGCATATACCTGTGGCACGCCAGCCGTGGCTGTCGGGGCTGGCAATGTAACTGTGATCGTCGACGAGACCGCAGATCTGGATCAGGCTGCCACGAAAATCACGGCGTCCAAGACGTTTGACAATGCAACGTCCTGTTCGTCTGAGAACGCTGTGGTGATCCTAGATGCGATCTGGGATGACTTTGTCGCAGCAATGGCGCGTACAGGTGGCGCAATCGTCGAGGACGAAGCAGGCATCGTGTCCAAGCTTTGGCCCGATGGGCATTTGAACCGCGAGGTCATCGCCCAAGACGCATCTGACATGATCCAAGCACTGGGCCTGACAGGATCTGTGCCAGAGGGCACCGAGTTTATTGGCGTAGAGACATCGGGCATTGGACCTGACCACCCGTTGTCTGGCGAAAAGCTGAGCCGCGTCCTTGCCATGTATCGCGCACGCGATTTTGACGACGCGGTTGAGATTACACAACGAATTCAATTGCATATGGGGGCGGGGCATTCGGTGGGGTTACATTCGTCAGATGACGAACGGGCGCTGACTTTGGCGAACGCGATCCCCACCTGTCGTGTTATCGTGAACCAAGCGCACTGTTTTGCGACGGGCGGCGCCTTTAACAACGGGATGCCTTTCTCGCTCTCAATGGGCTGTGGATCTTGGGGTGGAAATTCCATCGACGACAACCTGCATTGGAAGCACTTCTTGCAAACAACCAAAATCGTACGCGAGATTCCTGCACGCGAACCGGCTGTCGAAGATATTTTTGCCACCTATTGGGCCGAGACTGGCGCATGAAAACAAGCCCGCTCTTACCCCCAGAAGGCACCGTCCGTGATTGGCTGGATTATCGGGCGACTGAGGTGGGCGTGGCTGCTGTGTTTCCAGAAACAGGTGAAGAACTGGATTGGCGAGCATTGCGGGATGAAGCGCGCGCTCTGGCCACTGTTCTGACGTCGGAAGGTGCGGAAAAGAGCGATAGCATTGCCATTTTACATCCCAATGGTCGCGAGGGGCTGATTGCGCTTTATGCGGCGCTCTATGGTGGGTTCCGTGCAACGATGATCAATCTCGCAGCTGGGCGAGACGCTATCGCTTATTCTTTGGATCACTGCGGCGCGCGACTGGCCTTGGTGCATGACAACACGGTGCCTGCATTCAATGACGTGGCCCCTGACGGATTATCTAGGGTCACGACGACGGCGCCCGTCGATGTAGAGCTTTGCGAGATCGAACCGCAGGATCATGCGCTGCTGATGTACACTTCTGGCACGACAGGCAAGCCCAAGGGGGTTGTTCACACGCACGCCAGTTTGTTGGCTGGCGGCTGGACGTCGGCCACGGCTCATGCACTAAAACCCCAAGATCGTGGTTTTTGCGTTCTTCCGATTTGTCACATAAATGGACTTTGCGTGACTGTGATGGGCGCGCTGGTGTCGGGTGGTTCACTGACAATCGTGCCAAAGTTTTCTGCCAGCCGGTTTTGGGAGCAGGCCCGGGATACGCAGGTCACTTGGTTCTCGGTCGTGCCGACCATCATTAGTCACCTGCTCCATGCCGAGGTGAATCCAGATCAGGCGACGATTGATCGTTTGCGATTTGGGCGTTCAGCATCTTCCGCGCTGGCCGTCGAAACCCAGCGCGGTTTCGAAGACCGATTTGGCGTACCGATCGTTGAAACGATGGGTTTGACGGAAACTGCAGCGCAGATATTATCGAACCCACTGCCACCTGGTGTCCGCAAGATCGGTTCACCCGGTCAGGCCTTTGGCAACGATGTGCAGATCTGGGCGAGCGATCAGACAACCGCGCCAATTGACCAAGAGGGCGAGATCGTCGTGCGTGGCCCGAATGTAATGTTGGAATACCTCAATAATGCCGAAGCCACTGCGGCGAGTTTTGCGGGCGAATGGTTGCGCACTGGTGACTTGGGCCGGATGGACGCCGACGGCTATATCTATGTCACTGGGCGGCTCAAAGAGCTGATCATCAAGGGCGGTGAAAATATCGCGCCGCGCGAAATTGACGAGGCTCTATATGGGCATCCTGACGTGGTCGAGGCCGCAGCCTTTGCGCGGCCTTGCGGCACATACGGTGAGCGGGTCGAGGCGGCAGTTCGCCTGCGTGAGGGGTCAGGGGTCGCAGGTGATATGTTGATCGCGCTGTGCACGCAAAGCGTCGGTCGGTTCAAAGCACCGGATGTCGTGCACATCTTGGACGAGCTACCAAAAGGGCCGTCAGGCAAAATCCAACGGCTCAAATTGGCCGAGATGTTGTGAATCACTTCGCCTTCTAATTTCGGCAGACCACTACACCTATGGGTGGTAGATGGCTTTGACCCACTACATATGGGGTGGTTTGTCGCGCTCGGCGGCTTTGAAAAACTGGGCTGGACCGTTCCAATGTCAAACTGTGAGCCTGTTACAACAGATTGTTTCGGCGTTAATAATTATTGACGTAAGGGGAATAAGAATCGGGCAGTTGTTAAACTGTTTGATCAAGTTTTTGACCTAACGCCCTTGATACGTTGAGTTTTTATCGGTTCGAAAAGTCGGCTCATTTGTGGGCAAGTCTGTGGATGAATCGGTGACCAGCCTGACGCCTTAAAATTGGTTCTGACGTCAATTAATTTTTCCTGAACTTTTAATAAAATACTCGTTGACCCTGTAGGGGGCTATACGTCAGTTTGTATGAGCGTACTGGGACACCCACTAGATTTAGTGGCAGGGGCCGCAGGGACAGATTACAATCAAAGCAGTCAGTAAATGGCTCCATGTATCCGCAAGACCTATCGGTTTGCTCTCTGTTTTTGTCGTTTCAGCGTCCGGTTAACGCCGCGAACGCCGTGAGATTTCAGGGCATTAATTCAAGAGGCCACCGTCCGACAAACGGCACGGGGCATTGTGACAAGGGGCAGACGACCATGAAGATTGAACGCAAGTTTACCAAATCCGGACAGGACGCATATGCAGACCTCGAATTCGTGACGACAACGTCCGAAATTCGAAATCCTGATGGAACTATTGTGTTCAAACTGGATGACTGCGAAATCCCTTCTGGTTGGTCCCAAGTCGCTAGCGACGTCATCGCACAGAAGTATTTCCGCAAAGCGGGCGTTCCATCAAAGCTCAAGTGCATTGAGGAAAAGGGTGTTCCTGAATTCCTATGGCGCGGTGAGGCGACAGACGACGCAGAGATCGCTGGGGAAACATCCGCCAAGCAGGTTTTTGACCGTCTTGCAGGTGCATGGACGTACTGGGGTTGGAAGGGTGGCTATTTCACCACCGAGGACGACGCTCAGGCTTATTTT
This sequence comes from Thalassobium sp. R2A62, assembly GCF_000161835.1. Lineage (GTDB taxonomy): Bacteria > Pseudomonadota > Alphaproteobacteria > Rhodobacterales > Rhodobacteraceae > Thalassobium. Next base: position 918,961 of record NZ_GG697169.2, on the reverse strand, counting down.
GACGAAATGCGCTATATGCTCGCGACACAGCGCGCAGCACCAAATTCGCCACAGTGGTTCAACACGGGCCTGCATTGGGCGTATGGCATCGACGGCCCGGCACAGGGTCACCACTATGTCGACCACGAGACCGGCGTTTTGACCAAGTCCAAGTCGTCCTACGAGCACCCACAGCCGCACGCGTGTTTCATTCAGTCGGTCGAAGACGATCTGGTGAACGAAGGCGGGATCATGGATCTTTGGGTTCGTGAAGCACGTCTCTTCAAATATGGTTCAGGCACTGGCACAAACTTCTCGTCCCTGCGTGGCGCAGGTGAGGCGCTGTCAGGTGGTGGTAAATCCTCTGGCTTGATGGGCTTCCTGAAAATCGGTGACCGCGCCGCTGGTGCGATCAAATCGGGCGGCACAACACGCCGCGCGGCCAAGATGGTTATCATCGATGCTGATCACCCAGATATCGAGGACTTCATCAATTGGAAGGTGCTTGAAGAGCAAAAGGTCGCGTCGATCGTGGCTGGCTCGAAAATGCACGAAGAAAAGTTGAATGCGATCTTTGCTGCGATCCGCAGCTGGGATGGTGCCGAAGCGGATGCATATGATCCTAAAGTGAACTCAGCGTTGAAAGACGCCGTGAGGTCCGCAAAAAAGGTTTCAATTCCAGAGACTTACGTCAAACGCGTGTTGGACTATGCCAAACAGGGTCACACAAGCATTGAGTTTCCAACCTACGATACTGACTGGGACTCTGAGGCATATAACTCGGTCTCTGGCCAGAACTCCAACAACTCGATCCGTGTCACGGACGCGTTCCTCAAAGCCGTTGAAGTAGACGCGGACTGGGAATTGGTCAACCGCAAGAACGGCAATGTCTCCAAGACTATCAAGGCGCGCGATCTGTGGGAGCAGGTTGGTCACGCAGCGTGGGCTTGTGCCGATCCGGGCATCCAGTACCACGACACCGTCAACGACTGGCACACTTGCCCAGAAGACGGTGCGATCCGCGGCTCAAACCCGTGTTCCGAATACATGTTCCTCGATGACACGGCTTGTAACCTTGCGTCGATGAACCTGCTGACATTCTACACAGATGGTCAGTTTCAGGTTGAAGAATACATGCACGCCACGCGTCTGTGGACTGTGACATTGGAAATCTCGGTCATGATGGCCCAGTTCCCATCCAAAGAGATCGCGCAGCGGTCTTATGACTTCCGTACATTGGGTCTGGGTTATGCCAACATCGGCGGCCTGCTGATGAACATGGGTCACGGCTATGATAGCAGCGAGGGCCGCGCGCTCTGTGGTGCTCTGACAGCGATCCTGACGGGTGTTTCTTACGCTACGTCGGCTGAAATCGCGGGCGAGCTTGGTGCCTTTGCTGGATACGGCAAAAACAAGGATCACATGCTGCGGGTCATCCGTAACCACCGCAATGCGGCGTATGGTGCAACCGGCGGCTATGAAAAGCTGGCGACGAAACCTGTGCCACTGGATCACGCTGGTTGCCCAGACAGCCGTTTGGTTGAGCTGGCGATGTCCTCATGGGACGAAGCGCTGAGCCTTGGCGAAAAGCACGGCTATCGCAACGCGCAGGTTTCGGTGATTGCCCCTACAGGCACCATCGGTCTGGTCATGGATTGCGATACAACCGGTATCGAGCCTGACTTTGCTCTGGTGAAGTTTAAAAAGCTCGCTGGCGGTGGTTACTTCAAAATCATCAACCAATCGGTCCCTGCATCTCTTGAAAAACTCGGTTACGGCTCTGCCCAGATCGAAGAGATCGTGTCCTACGCTGTCGGTCACGCCTCGATGGGCAACGCACCGGGCATCAACCACACCTCGTTGATCGGTCACGGCTTTGGCCAAAACGAGCTGAACAAGATCGAAGCAGCGCTCGCGTCTGCCTTTGACATCCGCTTTGTCTTTAACCAGTGGACACTGGGCGAAGAGTTTTGCACCGGCCCGCTGGGCATTCCGCAGGACAAGCTGAACGATCCGTCTTTTGATCTGCTGCGCCACCTCGGCTTTACCAGGGCAGATATCGACGCGGCAAACGACCACGTGTGCGGTACAATGACCCTCGAAGGTGCACCACACCTCAAGGAAGAGCACTACAACGTGTTCGACTGTGCCAACCCTTGTGGCAAAAAAGGTAAGCGTTTCCTGAGTGTTGACAGTCACATCTATATGATGGCCGCAGCTCAGTCGTTCATCTCTGGCGCGATTTCCAAGACGATCAACATGCCGAACGATGCAACGATCGAAGACTGCCAAAAGGCTTACGAACTGTCTTGGTCTCTCGCGATCAAAGCCAACGCGCTCTACCGTGATGGCTCGAAACTGTCTCAACCTCTGGCTGCAGCGTTGGTCGAGGATGACGACGAAGCGCTCGAGACACTCGAGAGCGGCAACCACCACGAAAAAGCAACTGTTCTCGCCGAGAAAATCGTCGAAAAGATCATCATCAAAGAGATCGAAAAGGAACAGGCCCGCACCAAGATGCCAGAGCGTCGCAAGGGCTATACGCAAAAGGCAATCGTCGGTGGTCACAAGGTCTACCTGCGCACTGGCGAATATGAGGATGGCGCGCTCGGCGAAATCTTTATCGATATGCACAAAGAGGGTGCGGGCTTCCGTGCGATGATGAATAACTTTGCTATCGCAGTCTCTGTTGGCCTTCAGTACGGCGTGCCGCTCGAAGAGTTCGTCGATGCCTTCACCTTCACCAAGTTCGAGCCAGCAGGCATGGTTCAGGGCAATGACAGCATTAAGAATGCGACGTCGATCCTTGACTATATCTTCCGCGAATTGGCTGTGTCCTACCTCGACCGGACCGATCTGGCGCATGTTAAGCCAACAGGCGAGACATTCGACGACCTTGGCCGTGGCGAAGAAGAGGGCAAGAGCAATGTAGGATCCGTATCGGAAACTGCAGCTTCGAAATCGCTCGAAGTGCTCAAGCAGATCAGCTCGACTGGCTATCTGCGCAAGCGTGTTCCTCAGGAACTGGTTGTGCTGCAGGGTGGCATGGGGGCGACGGTGCTGGATGAGTCAGCGGATCCAGTTGCGGCATTGCAGACATTGGTGCCAGAGGTTGGCAACGCCGCGGTTGCGGTAGCCGCTACAACGTCATTGTCTACCGGTTCGGTCAGCTTGACCGCGCGCGACAAGGCAAAAATGCAAGGCTACGAGGGCGATCCATGTGGCGAATGCGGCAACTACACGCTGGTGCGCAACGGCACTTGCATGAAGTGCAACACCTGCGGCGGAACATCCGGCTGTAGCTAAACTCTCGGGGCGGTCGTCGAACTTATCGGCGGCCGTCTCATCGCATCACACCCAAGTGGTGCACACAGACAAGGAAGCGGGTGCGCTTGCTTCTGACGACACTCAGGCCGCAGGCAAATAAACCGGGCGGTACACTAGAATGAGCCTGAGTGGCGAAACTCAAGGGAGGGCGATTGCCCTCCCTTTTTTCTTTTTTGATTTGCGATCAGACAAAAAGCCCCCGCCGTTGTGCATCACGGCGGGGGCTCTTGAATGTCAGAGGTCGCGCTTACTTGAGAATGCTGCGTCCTGCGTATTCAGCAGTCTCGGCCAGTGCTTCTTCGATGCGGATCAACTGGTTGTATTTCGCCAACCGGTCCGACCGTGCAAGGCTGCCTGTTTTGATTTGACCACAGTTTGTGGCAACTGCGAGGTCTGCAATTGTTGCGTCCTCGGTTTCGCCGGAACGGTGCGACATCACACAGGTGAATTGTGCACGGTGCGCCATGTCTACTGCTTTAAGTGTTTCGGTCAACGTCCCAATTTGATTAACTTTTACCAGCAGAGAGTTGGCCGAACCTTGCTCGATGCCCGTTGCCAGCCGCTCTGGGTTGGTTACAAACAGATCGTCGCCAACCAACTGAATGCGGCCGCCCAACGTGTCTGTCAGTGCCTTCCAGCCGCCCCAATCGTCTTCGTCACATCCATCTTCGATGCTGATGATCGGATAGTCATTCACGAGCGCCTCGAGGTAGGCGACGTTTTCATCAGACGACAGGGATTTACCTTCGCCCTTCATCTCATAGACGCCGTTGTGGCAATATTCAGTCGCTGCGCAATCCAGAGCGAGATAGATATCTTCGCCTGGTTTGTAGCCGGCTTTTTCGATCGACTTGAGAATGAAGTCCAGCGCGTCGCGGGACGATGACAAGTTTGGCGCAAAACCACCTTCGTCACCGATGCCAGTCGACAGGTCTGCAGCGGACAATTCGCCTTTGAGCGTGTGAAATACTTCCGAGCCCATACGCACGGCTTCGCGGATGTTGTCCGCAGCCACTGGCATGATCATGAATTCTTGGATGTCGATAGGGTTATCTGCGTGCTCGCCACCGTTGATGATGTTCATCATAGGGACGGGCAGAATGCGCGCTGATGTACCGCCGATGTAACGGTAGAGCGGTTGCGTTGTGAAATCAGCCGCCGCTTTGGCTACGGCCATGGAGACACCCAAGATCGCGTTTGCGCCGAGGCGTGCTTTGTTCGGTGTGCCGTCCAGTTCGATCATCGCGCCGTCGATGGCAACCTGCTCAGAGGCGTCAAATCCAACCAGCTCTTCTGCGATTTCACCGTTTACGGCGGCGACGGCTTCTAAGACGCCTTTGCCTTTGTAACGCGCTTTGTCGCCGTCACGTTTTTCAACGGCCTCATAGGCACCAGTGGACGCGCCCGATGGGACAGCGGCGCGGCCCATTGTTCCGTCTTCCAAAATCACGTCGACTTCGACGGTGGGGTTGCCACGGCTGTCGAGGATCTCGCGGGCGTGAATGTCGATGATTGTGCTCATTTTTGGCTCCGTATGTGCGGTTATGAGTAATGTTAGCGCTAGCTATCGCGCATCGTTGAAAAGTTAAAGCGGTTTGCGCCGTTCTCTTGCAAAGACATAGAGGCCGGACAAGATGACAATAGCAGCGCCGATCAGGGTCCAACTGTCAGGACGTTCGCCCAGAAACAAGATGCCAAGGATCAGTGCAAAGATAAGGCGTGTATAGCGAAACGGGCTGACCACGGACAGATCACCCGTCCGCATCGAGGCGGTGATTGCAAAATAGGCCAACATCGTCAGGGCAATGGTTGCTGCAACCAAGCCCGAAATCCGCAGATCCAAGGCAACGGGCGCTGAAGTTGTGAACAACAGCAATGCGCCAGCGGGGATCAACATTGAAAACCCCCACGTGGCCAGCTGCAATGTGTGCAGGTTGGGGGGCGCAATTCGTGTGGTCAGATCACGGACGCTAAGCATGACAACTGCGCTCACACCCAGCAGTGCGCCCGCGTTTAATTCGTCGGATGTCGGGCGCAGAATGATTAGGACACCAACCAGACCGATCAAAACGGCGGTCCAACGGCGAGGTCCCACATGTTCCTTGAGAAAGACCGCAGCGCCCAGCGTTACAATCAACGGGCCGGCCTGTTGGATCGACGACAGGGTGATCAAGGGGGCAGCAGCCAAGGCAGAAACAAAGAGAACCGTGCCCAACCCTTCGGCCATATTGCGGACCAAGACAGCGGGCGCAAAAAAATCGCGGGAAAAGATGCGCACCTTTTGCCTTAGGGCAAGGAGCGCAAAGATCGCTGTGCCACCGGTGCCGACCATCAAGATGATCTGACCCGTTGGGACATCACGGACCAAGACCTTGATCACGCTGTCGCTCAGCGCAAAGCCCAGCATAGAAAGGATCATCCATCCGATGTTGCGAATGTTCTGCCGCAAAGGGGCAGGGGCCACAGAGGCGGGCGACTGTGTCAGGAGCTTGTGCCTTTTTTCAAGGGTACACCATAGAGCTCGAGCCGATGCCCTCTGAGTTGGTAACCTAACTTTTCTGCGATCTTTTCCTGCAGCGCTTCGATCTCTGGGTCTACAAATTCGATCACTTTGCCAGAATTCATGTCAATCAGGTGATCGTGGTGGTCGCGGTCGGCGGCTTCGTACCGCGCGCGGCCGTCTCTGAACTCGTGTTTTTCCAGAATGCCGCTCTCTTCGAACAGTTTGACTGTTCGGTAGACCGTGGCGATGGAGATGCGTGGATCACGGGCAGAGGCGCGCGCAAACAGCTCTTCTACATCAGGGTGGTCGTCGGCCTCTTCGAGCACACTCGCAATGGTGCGTCTCTGGTCGGTCATACGCAAGCCACGGGCCGCGCTACGCGAAAGAATGGTGTCGGTCATCACGCCCTCGGGGTCATCTGGGTCCCGTTTAACGCCGGTCGCCACAGGTTTCCACCCCAAAGCAATCGTTGACAAAGGCAGCTCAAACCCTCATGTGGCTCTCATCCGTGTTCCTCTGCCGCGTGAGCAGACCGCCCCGATGGGCGACCGACACGGAAAACACCACTGGTTCCCACAGTCACGCAGGGGGTCCGACGCAGGTTCGGCCCACATGCAATTCGGCATGTCTGTCAGAGCGTTCGCGTAACCCAATTGCGATCCCGTTGTCATGTTGGCATCGGGTGAACCTCATTTATGGGGCTGCGGCCCCGCACAAGGATATACATGGATTTCGATATGCTGGGGCTGATGCCCCGCCTCGTTAAGAAGCTTGCCGACCAAGGCATCACAGACCCAACCCCTATTCAGGCACAGGCGATCCCGCACGCTATGAACGGGCGCGATGTGATGGGTCTGGCACAAACTGGTACAGGTAAAACAGCGGCGTTTGGTTTGCCTATGATTGACGCGCTGATGCGCGCTGGCGTCAAACCCGAACCCAAAACAGTGCGCGGACTGATCCTCGCTCCAACGCGCGAGCTGGCCAAGCAGATCAGCGACAATCTGCGGGACTACACACAGGGATCGCACCTCAAGGTCGCTCTGGTTGTTGGCGGTGCTGGCATCGTGGCTCAGATGAAACGCCTCGAGCGTGGTGTTGATCTGTTGGTCGCGACCCCGGGTCGTTTGATCGACTTGTTGGACCGCAAAGCACTAAGCCTGTCCGAGACGCACTATCTGGTGCTGGACGAAGCGGACCAGATGCTGGATCTCGGGTTCATTCACGCGCTGCGCAAAATCGCGCCTTTGCTGGCGGATGACCGTCAGACAATGCTGTTTTCGGCGACGATGCCCAAGCAGATGAACGAACTGGCAGCAGCTTACCTCAGAAGCCCAGTTCGCGTCGAAGTGAACCCTCCGGGCAAAGCCGCTGATAAGATCGAACAGTCGCTGCACTATATCGCCAAGTCGGAAAAGCCCAAGCTGCTGATCGAGCTGTTGGGCAAACACAAAGGCGAGCGTGCGATTGTTTTTGGCCGCACAAAGCATGGCTGTGAAAAGCTCTACAAGACGTTGGAAAAGGCGGGCTTTGATGCGGTGTCTATCCACGGCAACAAATCCCAAGGTCAACGCGAGCGCGCAATCGTTGCGTTCCGCGAGGGCAAGGTTACCGTACTTGTTGCGACTGATGTTGCAGCGCGTGGTCTGGATATTCCAGACGTCAAACACGTCTATAACTTTGACCTGCCCAATGTTCCCGAAAACTATGTCCACCGTATTGGCCGGACAGCACGTGCTGGGGCCGAGGGCATGGCGATTGCATTCTGCGCACCTGATGAGATGAGCGAACTGCGTTCAATTCAAAAGGTGATGAAGATGGATATTCCCGTCGCGTCCGGTCGTGTGTGGGAGCATGAAGAGCCCAAGCCAAAACGCGGTGGCGGTGGTGGACGTCGGTTCGGTGCCGGACGTCCCGGCGGTGGTGGCGGCGGCGGTGGCCGTGGCAAGCCCGGCGGCAAACCTGGTGGTGGGAGCTCAAAACCCAACGCTGGTGGGGCCAAGCCCGGTGGCGGTAACCGCAGACGTCGTTCCGGCGGCGGCAACAAGACCCGCAGCGCAGCATAAAATAGAAAAGGGGCCGATTGTTCGGCCTCTTTTTTTCCATTTGGATGGGTCTGATCACATCAGATCTGGTTCACGGTTAAGCCGTTTGGCCAATGGAGCGATCGTTAGGCCCTGAATGATGATCGAGAAGATCACGATCACATAGGTCACTGTCAGGATCAGCGGCTTCCATTCACCTTCGGGCAGCGACAGCGCCAGAGCGACCGAGATACCACCTTTGAGCCCGCCCCATGTCATGATGGGGGTCACGCCGCGGCTAAACTCGCGGAAGGGGCGTAGGATCAGGATTGGAACAGCAACAGCCGCCAAACGTGCCAGCAGCGCCAGCCCGATCGACAAGACACCCGTTGTAACAAAGCTTATGTCAAAGGCGATGGCAAAGACCTCAAAGCCAATCATCAGGAACAGAACCGCGTTCAGAATCTCGTCGATGAGTTTCCAGAAGCCGTCGACGTACTGTCGCGTCTCTTCCGACATGCCGTTCTTCATTCCGATATCGCCGATCAGCAGGCCAGCACAAACCGCCATAATAGGTGCAGACACATGCAAATAGACGGCCAGTTCGTAGCCTCCGAAGGCGAGGCCAAGGGTGATCAGCACTTCGAGTGAATAGTCATCAATGCGGCGCATGACACGAAATGTCAGCCATCCCAGCACGAGGCCTAGAACAGCACCGCCAACCGCTTCTTGGACAAAGAGGGTCGCTGCATCCGCGAGACCCGATCCATGATGGTCGCCGCTGGGAAAGGCGAGGCCCACAAGGACAAGAAACACAACATAGCCAACACCGTCGTTAAACAAGCTTTCGCCTGCGATCTTGGTCTCTAGCGATTTTTGAAGGTCTGCCTCGCGCAAAACACTCAGAACGGCCACCGGATCGGTCGGCGAAATCAAGGATCCAAAGACCAACGCGATCAACAGTGGCATGCCTGTCAGCCAGCTAAACCCGACGCCAAAAATGACGGTGGATAGACCCACGCCAATCGTGGCCATCAATAGGACAACCAACCATTCCTGTTTAAGGTCCGACAGTTTGACATGCAGGGCGCCTGCAAACAGCAACAACCCCAACATGCCTTCGAGCAGGGCCTCAGAAAACTCAATGCCAAGGACAGTGTCGCGGACTTGATCAGCCATGCCCAATGACGGGACCAATAGATCGACCCCCATAACAGCCAGCGATGCCAAAAGTGCGACAACCAAGATGCCAATCGACGAAGGAAGGCGCAAAAACAGATAGTTGATTGCGCCGAAAGCGCCTGCCAAAACAATCAACAGCGAGGCAATTTGCAACAGGGTCATAAGATGTCCTTTGAATAGAGTTGCATCGCCCTAGCACGGCAGGTCCAATTTAATCCAGCGGCGTGCCAATCGCGCTGGATATTCTTAGAGCCTGTTGCGGTCCAATCGTTACCGGACTTAGGTCCCGCAAAACGTCGCTGGGACAATTTCCTCTGGGGTGGGTGGACGTGTCCATTTGGGATCATCCGGCATCTCAAATGGGGTCCCGAGGATGCTGTGCATATCATGGAACATATCGTCATCACCGGCTGCGGCACGCACGATCGCCTCTTCGATCAGGTGGGTACGGGGGATGACGATGGGATTGGTCCGGCGCATCAATGCGTCGGCACCATCTTCTCCGACCAGCCGCGCGTGCCGCAGTTCTGCCCAGGCGTCAAACTGCGCAGGATCGGTGATGTGATCACGTGCGGTGCCATTGGGCAGAGCCGCAAATAGATTGGTAAAATCCGCCTGACCCTCGGTCATCAAGGCAAGCAGCTCCTCGATCAACTGCAAATCATCATCTTCTTGGCGGGTAAGGCCCAGTTTGGCGCGGAACCGTGCAATCCATTCCTCTTGGTAGATGGCAGGGAACCCGTTGACGATCTCTGTAAACTCTTCGATCGCCGCCTCTCGGTCTGTCATCAATGGGATCAGCGAGGTCGCAAATTGCGCAACATTCCAAATCGCGATGTTTGGCTGGTTGCCGTAGGCATAGCGGCCACTGCGGTCAATAGAACTGAACACGCGTTGGGGGTGATAGATGTCCATAAACGCGCAGGGTCCATAGTCGATGGTTTCCCCCGCGATCTGCACGTTGTCAGTGTTCATGACGCCGTGGATGAACCCCAGCGACATCCAATGAGCGATCAGTTTGGCCTGACGCCGCATCACAGCCTTTAACAATTGGGCTGGGCCCATAGCCTCTGGGTAGTGCCGCGCAATCACATGGTCGAGCAACGCCTGTAGGGCGACCGTATCACCGCGCGCTGCGAAATACTGGAACGTGCCCACACGAATATGGCTGGCAGCAACGCGGGTCAAAACCGCACCCGGCAACATCGTGTCGCGGAACACTTGATCACCCGTGCGTACGGCAGCCAAGGCTCGTGTCGTGGGCACACCCAGCGCATGCATCGCTTCGCTCATCAGGTATTCGCGCACAACAGGGCCCAATCCGGCCCGCCCGTCGCCAGCCCGTGAATAGGGTGTCGGACCCGATCCCTTTAGCTGGATATCGCGGCGCTGACCGTCGGTTCCAATCGTTTCTCCTAGCAGCAGGGCACGCCCGTCGCCCAATTGTGCGGACCAGCCGCCAAATTGATGGCCGGCATAGACTTGGGCCAGCGGGTCAGCCCCGTCTGGGATCACATTGCCGCCAAACACCTGCGCGGCCTCGGCCAGATCGTCAGCTTTTATTCCCATAAGGTCCGCCAGATCTGCATTCCACGCCATCATGCTGGGGGCGCTGACGTGACCTGCGTTTTGGCGTGTGTAGAAGCCGTCCGGCAGACGGCCATAACTGTTGTCAAAGGGGATGCTGATTGCCACTAGAGATACCTCGACATCAATGAATACCGTTCTCGTGGCTCAAAGCCCGCCCGTTTATAAAGCCGCTGCGCATTGTCCGCCTCGGCGTCAACCTCGAGATGCAGCGCTTTCACCCCAGCGGCGCCCAATGCATGGCTGAGTTCGTGTAGGACTTCGGTGGCGATGCCGCGGCCGCGCACGCTGGGCCGAACAAAGAATTCGTCGACAAACCCGTCTAGGCCGCCCAATTCAATCGACCACCCTAACGACACAACGATGTAGCCAACCGGCGCTCGTGGCAGGCCCAGCAGATAGATCATTCCGTGAGGCACCCCATCCAGAAGCGGTTGGATCGCTCCGGCGCGGTGACTGTCAGAGATGTCCAATCCGAATTCTTGGTGGAATTGAGAGACTAATGCGTCGACGCGCTCAAAATCTGTTGGTTTTGCCAGATGCAATGCCGTGCTCATAGTCGTGCCAACCGTTCTGTCAAAAGATCAAAGAAGCCGTTTGCATCCACGTCGCCACAAAAGAAGGCGTTTCGCGGATGGTCTGTTATGTGCCACCAATCGGCGACTGTCATGCCCAGAGTTAAAGGCGAGCTGACCTCGACCTGAACATTGCATTGCCGTCCTGAAAACAGATCTGGTTTCAGCAAATAGGCAATGACACAGGGGTCGTGCAGCGGTGCGCCTGCGCTGCCGTATTTTTCGGTGTCAAAGCGCTCAAAGAATTCAGTCCAAGCTGCAACTGTTTCTGCGACAGGGCCACCAATCGCGCGGATCGCTGCTGTACGCTCTGCCGTGGCGAGAACCTTGTGCGTTGTGTCCAACGGAAGAACGGTCAGTTTGATCCCGGACCGAAAGACGATATCTGCGGCTTCGGGATCAACATAGATGTTGAATTCGGCAGCAGGGGTGATGTTGCCTACTTCGAAATAGGCGCCACCCATCAAAATGATTTCATCAATCTTGTCGGCAATCTCGGGCGCGCGTTCCAACGCCGTTGCGATATTTGTCAGCGGTCCCAGCGGGCAAAGGGTGATGCCGTCCTGCTCGCGAGCGGTTTCGATAATGAAATCCACAGCGTGTTGATCTGACAGTGGCATTGTCGGGGCGATCATCTCTGGCCCGTCTAGCCCAGTGGTGCCATGGACGTGCTCTGCAGTCACAAGCGGCCGCTGCATGGGTGCATCGCACCCAGCACAAACGGTCATATCAGGGCGTCCGGCCAATTCGCAAACCACACGTACATTGCGTTGGGTCAATGGCAGCGGCACATTGCCCGCAACTGCCGTGATACCCAAAACATCAATGTCGTTTGGCGAGGCGAGCGCCAACAGGATTGCAATCGCGTCGTCCTGTCCGGGGTCCGTGTCGATGATAATCTTGCGTGTCATAGCCGTCCCTTTGTGTCCCGCTACATCTGACACGCAGGCTAGGGTGGCTCAAGGGTAGGACCAAACAAAAAGACCCCGTGCGGGCGCGCACGGGGTCGATCGTCTTGTTTCGTGACGCAAAGCTTAGCCGTCGAAATCGACTTCTTGCATCAGGCGCAATGCGTCTGCACGCAAGCCGCCCAAGGTTGCTAGGCTCACGTCGTCTGCCGTGAATGTGCCCCAGCTTGCAACCAGTTCAGTAGGCTCTGTGCCTGGTGCGATCGGGTACTCATAGTTTGCCTCGGCGTAGATTTCCTGTGCCGCTGGCGACGCGAGGAATTCCATCAGCTTCAATGCGTTCTCTTTGTTTGGCGAACCTTTGACCATCGCAATGCCCGATACGTTGACGTGTGTGCCGCCATCTTCGAACTCGGGGAAGGTGATGCGGACGGCATTGGCCCAGTCCTGCTGCTCTGGATCTTCAAGCATTTTGCCCATGTAGTATGTGTTGCCAAGGCTGATGTCGCATTCGCCAGCCCAGATCGCTTTGACCTGTGCACGATCGTTGCCTTGCGGCTTGCGGGAAAGGTTGCTCTTGACGCCTTCGAGCCATGTGCGGGTTTCTTCTTCACCGTGGTGGTGCAGCATGCCTGCGACCAACGCCAATGTGTATGCGTGTGTGCCCGAGCGTGTACAGATGCGGCCCTCCCACTTGGGATCGGCGAGATCTTCGTAGGTTGTGATTTCGCCGTCAGCTACGTTTTCCTTGCTTGCGTATACGATGCGAGCACGTGTCGTGACGCCGAACCACTGACCCTCGGGATCGCGCAGCTCTGCAGGTACGTTTGCAGTCAAAACGTCAGATGTAACGGGCTGTGTCACGCCTGCATTTACAGCGTCCGTCAAGCGAGAGATGTCGACAGTCAGGATCACGTCGGCAGGAGAGCGGTCGCCCTCAGCTTGGAGACGTTCGATCATACCTTTGGCGAGATAGGCTACGTTCACGTCGATGCCTGTCTCGGCTGTGAATGCGTCAGTCAGTGGCGCCAAGAGCTCTGGCTGGCGGTAGGAATAGATGTTCACCTCGTCTGCGATGACCGGCATGGCAAGCGCGGAAAGTGTCAGAGAGAAAATGGATGAGCGTAGCATAACGACGTCCTTAGTGGTTTGTTGCGGTGCCACGGGTAAACCTGACTTTTTTAGTCAGGTCAATACCTGATTAAAAAAATCAGATATTCTTCTGGGCAACTTTTACGGCATCCCAAAGGGCGTCCATTTCAGCGAGATTGCTATCGTTTGGCGTCTTCCCCATCGCAGCAAGGCGTTCTTCAACACCTTCAAACCGTTTGGTAAATTTAGCGTTGGCGGCACGCAAGGCGGCCTCGGGGTCCAATCCCAGATGCCGCCCGAGGTTCGCCATGACAAACATCAGATCACCAAATTCTTCTTCGACGTCAGCTTGGGTCAGCGTGTCTTTGGCCTCGATCAGCTCGCGTGATTCCTCAATTATCTTGTCCAAGACTTGTTCTGTCTCGGGCCAATCAAATCCCACTCGCGCGGCCCGCTTTTGCAATTTGGTTGCACGCAGCAATGCAGGCAGGCCAAGGGCGACACCCTCTAGTGCGCCACCTTGTGATTTGCCCGCACGTTCGGCCGCTTTGATCTTTTCCCAATCCACAACCTGTTGCTCTGCGCTCTTGTCGCGGTTCTCGTCACCAAAGACATGGGGATGTCGCGCAACCATCTTGTCAGAAATCGCATCTGCAATGCTGGCAAAGTCAAAATGGCCGACCTCGCGCCCCATTTGCGCGAAATAGACGACCTGCAACAACAGATCGCCCAGCTCACCTTCAAGCTCGTCCCAATCTTGGCGTTCGATTACGTCCGCGACTTCATAGGCTTCTTCAATCGTATAGGGCGCGATGCTGGCGAAATCCTGTTCAATGTCCCAAGGACAGCCTGTATCAGGGTCGCGCAACCGCTCCATGATCATCAACAATCGCGGCATCCCACCCTTTGGATCAAAGATCAGCAGTTCATTCATTGCATGCACCCTCGCTTTGCGGTTTTGTGACATCGTAATCGCCCCAATCACAGAGAGCCAGCCATGCCGATCCTCAATCGTATCGCAGAATTTCAGAACGACATGACAACTTGGCGCAGACATCTGCACGAGATGCCGGAATTGGGAATGGAATGTTATGAGACGGCCAAGTTTGTCGCGGCCCGCCTGCGCGACTTTGGTGTTGATGAAATACATGAGGGGATCGCGTCTTCTGGGCTGGTGGCGATCATCAACGGGCAGGGGGACGGCCCGACCATCGGCCTGCGTGCGGATATGGACGCGCTACCTATGCAAGAGGAAACTGGGTTGCCCTATGCCTCTAAGATTGACGGGCGCATGCACGCCTGCGGGCATGACGGGCACACGACTATGCTTTTGGGGGCTGCGCGCTATCTGGCTGAGACCCGTAATTTCGCAGGCCGCGTTGCGTTGATTTTCCAACCGGCTGAGGAAAATGGCGGCGGTGCGCAGGTGATGGTGAACGAGGGGATCCTCGACACCTACGACATCGGTTCTGTCTATGCGCTACACAATGCGCCCGGCACACCTGTTGGTCATTTCTACACGACACCGGGCCCGATCATGGCGGCCGTTGATACGTTTTCGATTACTGTCACTGGTGTCGGTGGCCACGGTGCCTATCCCCAAGACACGATCGATCCGATCATAGCGGCGGCCAGTATGATCCAAGCCGTCCAGACCATCGTCAGCCGCAATCACCGCACCTTTGACGATCTGGTGGTCTCGGTGACGCAGATTCATTCTGGTTCGGCAGACAACATCATTCCGGCAACGGCATGGATCAACGGAACCGTGCGTACGTTTGATAAAGACGTCCAAGCGATGGTGCGCAAGCGTCTTCCTGAAATCATCCAAGGCCAAGCGGCCAGTTTTGGTGTCACGGTCGAGATCGACTATGAAATTGGATATCCCGCGACGATCAACAGCCCAGACGAGGCGGGCTTTGCAGCAAATGTCGCAGTCGAAATTGCGGGCGAGGCCAACGTCGAACCTGATGGTGGGCGTGAAATGGGGGCCGAAGACTTCGCCTATATGCTAGAGCACCGACCTGGGGCATATTTGTTCGTTGGGAACGGCGATACCGCTGGTGTGCACCATCCAGCCTACGATTTTGACGACAAAACTGCGACCAGTGGCGCGTCATTCTTTGCGCGACTAGTAGAACGGGCACAGCCGATCGCCTCTTGACCTGTTTGAACCCGCAGGATCAAGTGATGTCATGACAGAGCTAATCAATGATCTTGGAGCGCTGGACGCAGCACATGTGTTGCATCCGTGGGACGAACTCGGGAACACCGATCATCCGCTTGTGATTGCACGGGGCGAGCGGTGTCACCTGTGGGACGATAGCGGCAACCGGTACTTTGATGCCGTTGGTGGCCTGTGGTGCACGAACATTGGCTTGGGCCGCCGTGAAATGGCGGATGCAATTGCCGAGCAGGCGATGAACCTCGCGTTCTCGTCGACGTTTGTGGACATGACAAATGCCCCCATGACGTTGTTGGCTGCAAAGCTGGCTGCATTGGCGCCGCCCTCATTGGACCACGTCCATTTCACGACGGGCGGTTCAACCGCAATAGATAGTGCGTATCGCATGGCGCATTTCACCCAAGCGGCACTGGGTCATCCAGAACGTACCCATATGATTGCCCGCCATCACAGCTATCATGGCTCAACCCATGCTGCGATGTCGCTGGGGCTGCGCGATGGTGATCGAGCGCCCGGTTTCACCCATGTGACAGACACGATCCATCATATTGGCGCGCCCTATATGTACCGCCGACCTGACGGGATGGACGCCGCCGCCTTTACCGATCATCTGATTGCCGAGTTTGAGGCGAAAATCGAAGAAATTGGCGCAGACCGGATCGCCGCGTTTTTTGCAGAACCGATCCAAGCGTCTGGCGGCGTTTTGGTTCCTGAGGACGACTATCTAAAACGGATGTGGCAGGTCTGTCAGGACAATGGCATTCTCTTTGTCGCGGACGAAGTGGTGACGGCCTATGGACGGCTCGGCCATTGGTTTGCGAGCTATGGTGAATACGGCGTCACACCTGATTTGATCTGTTGTGCCAAAGGTTTGAGCTCGGGTTACCAACCCATTGGTGCGGTGCTGCTCTCGGACGCGGTGCACAAGGCGATCACCAGCCAGCCCTGGTATACGTCGGGGTATACCTATTCCGGCCATCCTGTCGCGTGTGCGGCGGCGCTCAAGAACATCGAGATTCTCGAGCGAGAGGAGATTCTGCCTCATGTGCGTGATGTTGGGCCTTATTTCCAAGAACAACTCGCGGGCCTGAACGATCTCGCCATTGTTGGTGACACACGCGGTCGGGGTCTGATCGGATGTGTTGAGAACGTCGCCGACAAAGTGACCAAACGCCCCTTGGGTGATGATCTGGATATTGGTCGCAGGATTTCGGACGCTGCTGAAAAGCGTGGGCTTTTGGTGCGGCCCATTGGGGCATTGAATGTGATGTCTCCACCGCTCATTTTGAAACGCCAAGATGTTGATTTCATTTCTGAAAACCTGCGGGGTGCCATTGTCGATGTGATGGATGGCCTTGTGCGCGAACATGTAAAGATCGGCTAATGTCACTCGAAGACGCAAAAACTCAGGTCGATGCGGCCTTTACCCGTACAGAGCGGCGTGGGTTAACCTATGAAAACACCTTTGCAGGGGCGACATCGTTTTTGCGTCGGCAATACACCAAAGATCTGACAGGCGTGGATCTCGCGGTGACTGGCGTGCCGTTTGACCAAGCGGTGACCAATCGGCCCGGCACACGGCTGGGACCAAGGGCGATCCGCGAGGCGTCGACATTGCAGCCTTATGATCCCCCGTATGGATGGGATATCGATCCACTGTCCGAGTTTGATATCGTTGACTACGGGGATCTCGCGTTTGATTACGCCCGCGTTTCGGACTTTCCTACGGCTTTGACGGAACATATTCGCACAATCCTAGCTTCGGGTGCGGGCAGTCTCGTTCTCGGAGGGGACCATTATATTTCGTTCCCGATATTGCGTGCATATGCAGAGAAATTTGGGCCGCTCTCGCTGCTTCATTTCGACGCCCATTCAGACACGTGGCCGGACGATGACATGGACCGGATCGATCATGGCACGATGTTCTACAAGGCCGTCAAAGAGGGGCTGATTGATGTGGACCGATCAGTGCAGGTTGGCATTCGGACGACCAACGCTGACAACCTAGGGGTTCCAACGATTGATGCGCGTGAAATTCATGAGTACGGGACAACGGCTGCGGTTGCAAAAATACGTTATATTATAGGGGATTACCCGACATACCTCACGTTTGATATCGACTGCCTAGACCCTGCTTATGCGCCGGGAACAGGGACGCCGGTTTGGGGTGGATTGAGTTCCGCTCAGGCGGCGATGATGCTGCGTGATTTGGCGGGGATCAAAATGGTGGGTGGGGACGTGGTTGAGGTGTCTCCACCCTATGACACGACGGGCGCCACTGCCATCGCTGGCGCGCACGTTGCGACTGAATTGATGTGCCTGTACTGCTGGAACAAAAGAGAGAAAAAAAATGCCTAATCAACCGATTAGCGGAAATGACCTGGCCCGTTTTGCAGGTCCACAAACGTTTATGCGACTGCCTGAGGCCGAAACACCCGAAGGGCTGGACGTTGGTTTTATCGGCATTCCGATGGACATTGGTACCAGCTGGCGGTCAGGCACGCGGATGGGCCCCAAGCAAGTGCGCGAGCAGTCGGCGATGATCCGGCCATACAATATCCAAACGGGGGCTGCGCCGTTCGATGCGTTGCAGTGTGCAGACCTTGGGGACGTTGCAATCAATACGTTCTCATTGTCTGATAGCTTGCGCATTATTACAGAGACTTACGACAAACACCTAAAGCATAATTTTATCCCGATGACCTTGGGCGGTGATCATTCGTTGACCTTGCCGATCCTGCGGTCGATCGCGAAAAAACATGGGCCGGTTGCCTTGGTCCATGTTGATGCACATGCCGATGTGAACGACGAGATGTTCGGTGAGCGCGAGACTCATGGCACCGTTTTCCGTCGCGCATACGAAGAAAACCTCATAACGCCTTCTAAAGTGTACCAAATCGGGCTGCGAGGCACAGGCTATACGTCCGAAGATTTTACCGAGGCCGAGGGATGGGGATTCAATACCGTTCTGGCCAAAGATCTATGGCATAAGTCTCTGACCCCATTGGCGAAAACGATCAAGGACGCGATTGGTGACCAGCCATGCTACATCACCTATGACATCGACAGCCTTGACCCAGCTTATGCACCGGGCACGGGGACGCCGGAAATCGGCGGACTTACGACGCCCCAGGCGATGGAATTAATACGTGGTATCAATGGGTTAAACATCGTGGGCTGTGATTTGGTTGAAGTGTCGCCGCCCTATGACCCATCGGGTAACACCGCATTGACGGGTGCCAATCTGATGTTCGAGCTCTTGAGCATCCTTCCGGGCGTTCCATATCGTTAGTTTCATGTAATTTGTGAATTTTTGGTCCAAAAATATGTAATTTGCGTACTTCGTTATGTTGTCTGAATTTGGGCTGGCCCAGCGTTCAGGATTGCGGTGGGATTTGAGTAGGTGAAATTGGCTGTGATCCTGGTCGTTGTCGTCATCCTGATGGCGTCGCTCTACGTGCGTTTGGCGCCGATCGACCCCGCTAGGTGGCACCAAATGCCCAACCGCACCGAGGCAGGGGTGTTTCCTGACATTGGGGGCCATGAAATCGTTTTTGCTTTTCCAGATCGGGACGCGGCACTGACGGCAGTGCAGACCCTGGATCAGGTGATCCGTCGTGCGCCGCGAACAAACGTGCTGGCCGGAGAAGTCGGCGATGGACTGGTCAGCTATGTGAGCCGAAGCGCGGTTTGGCATTTTCCGGACCTGACGACTGTGTCTGTAGTCGAGAAAGGCGAGGCTGGTCTATCCCAAGACACGGAATCGTGGCTGGTTTCTATTCGTGGACGATTACGGTTTGGAAAGGCAGATTTAGGCTTAAACCGTCAGCGCATAGAGGCGTGGGTGGCCGATGCCGGATTATCCGAGTGACGGGATATCTGCCGGAAACGGGGACATTTGCGGGGCGTTGTAGGACCCCGTCAGGCACCCTTGTTGGGTTTCACGCCACATAGGGACGTTCAGCGACATTTGGCATTGAGCGGTGAACATCCGGCCGTCGACCTGTAGGCAAATGCTTTCGCCCAATTCGATCCGGCCCCCTGAACTGTCAGTGCAAAAGCACTCGATCGTGCGTCCGCCACTGGTGACGTCAGCCGAGATCGGCGCCGCAAGGGCGACCATGATCAAAGAGAGTAGGACAGTGGTGCGCATGATCAGACGGTAGCACGATTTGCCTGAAACACCAAATCCACTTGACCCCCAACAGCCAATGGGGGATGCCAAGGTCATGATACCTCAGGACAAACTTGAACAAATTCTGGGCCGGTTCCAGTTTCTCGAAGCGAAGATGGCCAGCGGTGATGCTGCTGATGACATCGCAGCGCTGGCCAAAGAGTATTCTGATCTGCGGCCTGTGATTGATGTGATCACCGAGTATCAAACGCTCGAGGCAGATTTGGCCGAAGCCGAGCTGATGATGTCGGATCCCGATATGAAAGAGCTGGCAGAAGAAGAGCTGCCGATGTTGCGCGCGCGGCTGCCCGAGATCGAGCAGAATTTGCAGATCGCCTTGTTGCCCAAGGACGCCGCCGATGCGCGTCCTGCGATGATCGAAATTCGCCCCGGAACAGGCGGGGACGAAGCTGCGCTGTTTGCAGGCGATTTGTTGCGGATGTACCAACGCTATGCCGAGGCACGCGGTTGGACGTTTGAGATTATCGAAGAGCAATCGACCGAGCTGGGCGGGATCAAAGAGGTCACCGCGCATGTCAAAGGCGAGGGCGTCTTTGCGCGGATGAAATATGAAAGTGGCGTGCACCGTGTCCAACGGGTCCCCACGACCGAAAGTGGCGGACGCATTCACACATCAGCAGCGACAGTTGCGGTTCTGCCCGAAGCCGAAGACGTGGATATCCAGATTGATCCTGGTGACCTGCGGATCGATACAATGCGCGCGAGCGGATCGGGTGGCCAGCACGTCAACACCACGGATTCGGCGGTGCGGATCACACATATCCCATCAGGGATTGTGGTGGTGAGTTCGGAAAAATCCCAGCACCGGAACCGCGAGATTGCGATGCTTACGTTGAAAACGCGGCTCTATGATGCCGAGCGTCAGCGTGTTGATGGCGAACGGTCGGCGGACCGCGCGGCCCAAATCGGCTCGGGGGATCGATCAGAACGGATCAGGACCTATAATTTCCCACAAGGGCGCATGACAGATCACCGGATCAACCTGACGCTGTACAAGCTGGATCAGGTGATGCAGGGCGACTTGGACGAGACGATCGAGGCGTTGACGGCGGATGCCCAAGCGACGCTGATGGCGGAGATGGGCGGATGACCCTGCAAGATTTGATGCCCGCGTTGGTGCGTCAAATGGCGGCGTTTCCTAGGGCAGATGCTGTGCGCGATATCAGGCGGTTGGCGGCACATGTTCTACAGGTCTCGCCGGACCGGATGACGTTGCACATGGGCGATGATGTAACAGCTGGTCAAAAAGCGCAGTTACATGTGTTGATTGCCCGTCGTGCTGCGCATGAACCCGTCTCCAAACTGATCGGTCAGCGTGCGTTCTGGGGACGCGACTTTGCTGTTACGCCGGATGTTCTAGATCCGCGTCCTGAAACGGAATGTCTGATCGAGGCATGTTTGGGGGCAGGGCCTGCGGCGCGCGTTTTGGATTTGGGAACCGGCAGTGGTGCGATCGCTGTAACGCTGGCCGCTGAATGGGATGCGGCGGCGGTCACCGCAACGGACCTGAGCCATGCAGCTTTGGATGTCGCGCGTCAGAATGCGGTGCGCCACGATGTTGGCGCACGGATCGAGTTTGTTGGCTCTGATTGGTTTGATGCGGTCGACGGATGCTATGATCTGATCGTATCTAACCCGCCTTATATTGCGTTGGCGGAAATGACGGGTCTCGCGCCAGAGGTCCGAGGGCATGACCCGCGCATGGCCCTGACAGACGAGGCGGATGGCCTGACATGTTACCGGATCATTTGTGATGGGGCGCTTGCTAAAATGGTATCTGGTGGTCGCCTTGCGGTTGAAATTGGGCCGACCCAAGGGGACGCTGTGGCACTGATGATGCAAGAGGCTGGGTTGGTCGAAATAGAGATTCGCCCCGATCTGGATGGACGCAATCGTGTCGTATTGGGGCGAAACCGGTAATAATCGGCGAAAAACAGCGGGTTGAAAGCTGAATCACGCAGTTTTCCCTTGCGAGGTCGGTGGAACAGTGCTTTGAGTAAGGCATCGGTTGGGACTGGGCATTTGCTCTCCCCCGATAACCCGCCAGAACATTGCATGACCGCTATTTTCCACGCAACACGCGCGGAACGGGATGCCAAAGAAAACTTAGGCCGGACGACACATCATATGAGATCATCTAAGTCACGTTCGCGGGGCAATAAGAACCGCAATCGCCCTTCAGGCGCCAATATCGTAAACCGCGTTTTCGATAGCTCTGGCCCCGAAGGCAAAGTGCGCGGTACGCCGCAACAAATCATCGACAAGTACAACCAGTTGCACCGCGATGCGCAGCTTGCTGGTGATCGGGTGCTGGTCGAAGCCTATGCGCAGCACGCCGAGCATTACACACGTATGTTGGCCGAAGCCCTGCGCGAGCAAGAGGCGAAGCGCGAAGAAGCGGACCGTCAAAACCGCGAACGCCAAGCCGAGCGCGACCGCGAGCGGGCTGGGCGTCAGCAAGCCCATGAATCGCAACACCAGTCAAATGTGGAAGAGGCTAAAGAGCAGCCTGTCGCAGACGAGGGTGACAGTGGATTGGTCGAGACGCCAGAGGCACAGCCTAAACCCCGCAAGCCGCGCAAACCGCGCACGCGGACGTCTCCGACGCCCAAGCCGAGTGATGATGCGCAAGGCGACACTCCAGAGGCCGCAGAATAAAAGAAACCCCGGATCAAATTGGTCCGGGGTTTCTCTTTTGTGCGTGACCTGACGGGGGTGCTATGCCGCGACCGTCGACAATCAGGGAAATATGCTAGGTCGTTACAGGTTTGATCTGTCGCGCCAATGCGCAAAACCCTTCGAGCGAGATTTGCTCGGCCCGATCGGTGGGCCTGAGACCCGCCGCTTCAATATAACCCTGAATATTTGGTGCCACCCCTTTGAGCGAGGCGCGTAGCATTTTGCGGCGTTGGTTGAACCCTGCGGCGACGATACGGTTGAGCGTTGCGGCATCAGCCGGATAGCGCGGCTCTGCCAATGCAGTCAGATGCACAACAGCAGATGACACTTTGGGAGGGGGCGAGAATGCCTCGGGTGGCAGGTTGATCACGATCCGAGCATCCGCGCGCCATTGAGCAAGGATTGCGAGGCGGCCGTAAGCCTTGCTGCCGGGTTCTGCGACGATCCGTTGTGCAACCTCGCGCTGGAACATCAGGGTCAGGCTCTCCCAAAAAGGGGGCCAATCCCGTGGGGTAAGCCAGCGCACCAAAAGCTCGGTCCCGACATTGTAGGGCAGATTGGCGGACACGCGGATGGGGGGCGTCAAATGGGCGAGAGGATCAATGTCCAATGCGTCGCCTTCGATCACGTGCAATCTGTTTGGGTAGGCTTGGGAAATTTCATCAAGGGCGGGTAAACAGCGCGGGTCTTTTTCAATGGCCAGCACGCGGCGTGCGCCTTCGGCCAACAGGCCACGGGTCAGACCACCGGGCCCCGGGCCAATCTCGAGCACATCACAATCCGACAGATCACCCGCTTGTCGCGCGATTTTAGCCGTGAGGTTTAGATCGAGCAAAAAGTTCTGCCCCAATGATTTCTTTGCCGCCAATCCATGCGTTTGGATCACCTCGCTGAGGGGCGGCAGGCCGTCGATCTGGCTCATGTCTGGGGTCCTGACGGTGCTGCAATCGTGTTTCGTGCGGCTGCCATCTCATTGGCTTGGCGCAGGGCAGCGATCAGGCTGGTTGCATCTGCCGAACCAGTGCCTGCGATATCAAAGGCGGTGCCGTGATCCGGTGATGTCCGAACGAACGGCAGACCTAGCGTGACATTCACGCCGCCCGAAAAATCCAAGGTCTTGATCGGGATGAGGGCCTGATCATGATACATGCAGACGGCAACGTCATAGCGTGCGCGTGCGGCTGCGTGAAACATCGTATCAGCGGACAGCGGCCCAGTGATATCAATGCCATTGGCACGCAGCGCTTCCAGTGTCGGGGTGATCATGTCGATTTCATCCATCCCCATGGAACCACCTTCGCCCGCATGCGGGTTCAGGCCCGCCACAGCGATGCGCGGGGACGTGATGCCAAAGTCGCGGCGCAATGCGGCGTGGGTGATCAGGATCGTATCCGTGAGTAGACTGGCGGTCAGTTGATCAGGGACCTGATCAATTGCGATGTGAATGGTCGTGGGCACCACGCGCAGCTGATCGCAGGCAAGCATCATGACGACGCGGTCAATACCAGCCAAAGCGGCGAGGTATTCCGTGTGACCGGGATAGGCGAAATTTGCGCCGTCCTTTAACGCCTTTTTGTGGATCGGCAGAGTGCAAACAGCAGAGCATTCGCCTGATTGGGTCAGATCAACAGCGCGGGCGATGACGTCGACGACACCTGCCGCGTTGGCGGGATCTGGTGTGCCGGGGGTATAGGCACCGGCAAAGTCATGGCGCAGCACTGGCAAGGCTGACTTGGCAACCTCGGCCGCGGTTGTGGGATCTGAGAGTTCGGCCCAAGGCGTGTTTTCGGGCAGGTGTGCTGGATCACCGATCCAGACGAAAGGCAGGTCACCGCGCAGGGTATCCCACGCGGTGACCGCAATTTCGGGGCCGATGCCTGCGGGTTCACCGCAGGTCAGCGCAATTGGAGGCTTACTCAAAACGGATGTTCGCGTCAGCGCGCAGTTCTGAAAGCAATGCGTCGGCATAGCCGTTCAAGCGGCGCGAACGAAGTTGATCGCGCACACCTTCGCGGTTGACCTCGGCACCACCCAATTCTGGGGTACGGCCACAGAGCATCAAGAACACCAGTGTTTCACCGTTCGAGCGGGTCAAGACGGTCGAAATCTCACCGGGATCAAGCTTGGCCAATTCGAAAGCGACGTCTTGTGGAATGTCAGCCGGCGGCAGGGTGTCACGTTGCAGAACCTCGGCTGGCTGGCCTTTGGCCAAACCATAGAGGTCATCGCAGGTGTCCACGCGGTCGCGCAGGCGTGCGGCCTGTTGCAGCGTGCTCTCGGAACGGCCACCCGCCATGTAGTAGGCGGCGTATTCGATCGCGGAATAGGTTGGCGGCGTCACGCTGGTCTCTTCGATAGCGCGCAACTGGAACAAGGCCAGTGCATTCGGGATCGGCAGCGGCGGTGTGATTTCACCAGGGGAGAGGTTCAGGATGATTGGCTGCACGGTCGGCGGCAGATCAGACAATGGCAGCCAGTCGAGGCGTCCACCATTTTCACGCGATGGCAAGAGCGACACGCGGCGGGCCTCGGCGGAGAATGCGGCCGTCGATGTCAGCTTTGAAATCCGTTCTGCCCGTGCTTGGGCCGAGGTGGCGACTTGGGGGCGTGCGTCCATGATGATTTCTGAGATCAAGACGCGAATGCCTGCACGTCCGCCGGTGCTCGACAAAGCGCGGTCAATTTCGTTGTCAGTGATTTGCGCGCGGTTGCCGTAACGGGTGCGGATGTATTCACGCCAGCTGACGCCAGTGGCGACCAGATCACGCAGCGTCTCCTGCTCGACGCCGTTTTGGTTCAGCACTTGGGTAAAGGTCGCAAGGTCCAGATTGGCGCGACCTGCAAAATCCGACAAGGCCTGCTGCAAGCCGTCGCCGGTCAGTTGCAGACCTGCATTGCGAATGAGACGCGCCTTGAGGCGATCTTCGATCAGCTGCTCTTGGGCGAGTTCGGACAAATTGCCGGGTGTTCGAAGAACGCCCAACAGCTTGGCGCGTTGGTCCAATTCGTAGCGGGTGATCACCTCGTCATTGACGATGATGGCGGGGGAAAACAGACCTTGGGCCATGGCGGGTGCCGTGGTGAGCGAGGTCAGGATCAGGGCAAGGCCAAGAAGGATGCGTCTCATAGGGGTTTTTCCTATTGATCTTAGTGTTTACAGCTGCGCGATGATCCACCCGCCGCACGTCCAGCGGAGAACCCGCGCAGTGCGACCGATAGGCCAAAGTCAGTGGTTGGGTCTACACTAGTAGAAGAGGTGTAGCGGCGCGAGACCGAAAAATCGACCTCTGCACATTCGATGCGGTAGCCGATGCCGATGCCCGCGCGGGCAGGGCGATCTTCGGTTAAATCATAGCGTACATCGCCCGAAACGGACCAGATGTCATTCGCGCGGTAGTCAAAATCGAGACTAAACTCGGAAACGGCATCGGGGCGGTCTTCGGCGGTGTCGGCTGTAAGCCATGTATAGGAGGCGCCCAATTTCAGGTCAGAGGCCGCCCATGCCAAGCGGGTTTCGGATTTAGCAAAGTCAAAACTGCTGTCTAACAAAGAGCGGCTTACCAAAGCCAATCCATTTGGCATGTTCAATTGCCCTGCCAGCAACCAGTCGGAATTGACACCATCAAGGCCGGATGTGGTCGTGAATTCATTCTCGTTTTCGTCGCGGATGACACGACCCAAGGTCAGCGTCGATGACCAACCTGACGGTGCAAAGCGGCTATAGGTCAAACCGATGTTGCCACGCAGCCCATGCTCGCGACGGTCCAGACCGGGGTAGCGCGACAGGCTAAAGAGGTTCGCCTCGTCCAGCTTGGCGATTGTGCTGTCTTCGTTCGGGGCGTCGATGTTGCTGCTGTCTGACCATACGACTTGCATCGTTGGTTCGATCACATGACGAACGCCGCGCGCGGTGGTTTTTGCCACAGGGTAGCGCAGTGTCAGTGCGGCTGACGGGGTCACGTGGGTCGCGCGGTCAGGAAAGTTGGTGTCTTGGGATACTTCAAAGTGATCAACGGCAAGGTTGCCCTGCGCTGTGATTTGTAGGCCGTTGTTGAGGGTCCATTGCCGCTGCCAATCAGCTGAGGCGCCGAAACGACCCACGTCGCGGCCATCGTCCCCAATGGTGTCCGAATACCGATAGAGCGTTTGCGCATTGATCCCCAATGACAGCTCGCCACCTAATGCCCGAGGGAACAGGCGTCGATCATAATTCAATTGGGTGATGACGCTGGGCAGGATCGCGTTGTTGTCACCAGAGCGGAGCGATTCAAAGTGGATCAAGGCCATTTCGAAGAATTCATCGCGGCGGACACGGTCAACTTGGATCCGGCTGTCGATGCGGTCACGGTCCGAGTAGTCATAATCGAGCAAATACCCGTCATCCGAGACGGCGGTGACATCAAAGCTGAGCCGGAAATCGCGGTTCAATGCAAAGACACCGTTGGCCCGAATGTATCCGCGGTTGGTATCGGGGCGAATAGAGTCGCGACTGATCGCGCCATTAATTTCGATGTTGCCGCGCACAAAGGCCTGACGATAGCGCGCCTCGAGCGTGCGGGTCTCACGGCTGAAATACGGGGTGAGGGTCAGGTCGCGGTGTTTGCCCAGCGTAATGAAATACGGCAACTTTAGTCCGATACCCAGACCGGTTGTTGTCCGTAGTTTCGGGATCAGCAAACCGGTCGCACGTTCTAGCGTGGGGTCGGGCAGACGCATCCGCGGCACCCAAAGCACGGGCACGTCATAGATTCGGAATTGCGCGTTCTCGAAATATAACTGTCTTTCGGCCTCGTCGTGGATCACGCGGCTGGCGCGGATCGACCAAAGCGGCGGTTTGTTCTGGCAAACATTGCAAGAGGTCGCCGCGACTTGGTAGAGCTGGGTATAGCGCCCCTCGACACGGTTCATCTGGCTGGCCGCGAGTTGCAGCTGTTGATCCAGAACCAGCCGCGCGCCCCGCAGCAGGCCGTTTTGCAAAGTTGGATCGATTTGCGCCGCATTGGCGAGGATGATCGTGTCGTTGTCGCCTGTCACAATAGCGATTGGACCCTCGATCGTCATGGCGTCGGTGTCTTGTTTATAGGTCACGCGACTGGCTGTCAGGCGGGTGTCGTCATAGAGAACTTCAACGTTGCCTTCGGCCACAAGTGTCGAGCTACCACCAGCGATGAACACTGTGTCAGCCACAAGCGTTGCCACCCCTTGGGCCGATGCAAGCACCGGAAGCAGCGTCAGAAAGAAGGCGAGTAGGGCGCGCATATCAGCCGTCCTCCAAGTGCAAGAGCATACCAAGGGCGAGGCAGATCGCGGCGGCTGGGGTGGCCCATGCAGCGAGGGTCGCGCTGATCTGGCCATTCTCGCCAAGGATCTGCGCAAAGTTCCGCAAAAAGTAGAACGCAAAGCCCAGCATGATCGCGGCCAGTACCGACAGGCCAACACGACCGCCGCGCTGGTGACGCATTGTCAGGCCCGCGGCCACCATCACCATCGACACCATGAAGGCTGGCAATGCCAGTTCCATGTTGAACCATACCGCATGGCGTCGCGCAGAAAATCCAGCGGTCTCTAGCTGTTTGATAAAGGCGGGCAACTCCCAGATTGGGATTGCGCTTGGGGTGCCAAAGCCGTCGCGGATCTGGTCGCGGGTCAGTGTCGATGGCACGCGCAAAACGTCATGCTTGGTCGAGCTGGCCTCGGGGTTGGGGGCATCAAGCGGCCATGATTTGGCGTTGGTCAATTCCCATGCGCCGGGGGTTAGTCGTGCGCTGTCCGCCTCAATCCGAGTGATTGGGCCTGCGTCGGTAAAGCTAAGGAAGGTGACACGGCTAAGTTCGGTTCCCTCAAGGGTGGCGGCCTCGGCACGGATCACGGTCTGTTGGGTGTTGTCGCCTTGGCGCAGCCATAGGCCTTCGGCGCTGACCGACAGCACTTGGGCGTCGTCACTGCGGTAATCGCTGGCGCGTTTTTCGTATTCTTGGCTAGTGGCGGCGACGATTGGGTTGAGAACGGCCACGGCAAAGAGCCCAATCAGGACTGCAACAAAGATCGGCGCCGACAAAGCGCGGATCGCTGAACGACCAGCAGCGCGGGTCACAACCATTTCGGATGACCGCGCCAAAGAAAGGAACAGTGCTATGGTCGACAGGATCATCACGAGCGGCAAAATCCGGTAGAGTGCTTGGGGGGTGTTAAGCAGCGTCAAACCTACAGTCTGGGTGAAACTGACGTCGTCGCCGGAAAACTTGCCCAGTTGTTCGACCATGTCCAAAAAGCCCAAGATCGCAAAGAAGATCACGAACACACCAAGGAAGGCGAGGAAAAAGCGGCGTGCAAAGTAGCGGTGCAGAATCATGCAAACCCCCGCACACGTCGTTTGAACAGGCTAGGGTGGTCGGCCCAATAAAGCTGGGCCGCTGAAATCACCAACCCGACTGCGATTGGCGTGTAGATGATCGGCCAGAGATGTGCCTGACCTCTGATCGCACCGACAGCCACGCTTTCGACTGTTTTGATCGCGATGAGCAGAAAAATCGCGATGACGATTTGCTTCGAAATACCAAAGCGGGAAAAGCCACCGATCAGAAGGGTCGAGAACCCGACAAGGGCCGCGACAACTGCCAAAAGTGCCTGAAGAAATCGGCCGTGACCCTCGTGGATCAATGTCGCGTCATCGCGTCGGGTGAGATCACGAATTTCTTGGGTGGGGTAGAGCAGGTCCATGGTGGCGACTTCGCGGATGTTCACACGACCGCGACTGCCGCTGTCGATCAGACCACCAATATCAAACGTACTGTCAGCAAATGTCGTCGTCGTCAGGCGCTGGGTTTCCAGCGTTAATGTTTGTGTAAGGCCGTTGATCATCACAAGCTGGGGGCCATCGTCCGAGCGCACAAGAAACGACTGTTCAGCGGTGTAGGTGATTTGTCGTTTAGGATTACGTGTGTCCGTCAGGAAGATGTCCAGCAATTCGCCTGACGCAGAAATCTCGCGGACATAGAACGTAATGCCGCTGGCGGGATTGAGGAATGTCCCTTCGGTCAGCAGGCGGGCGGTTACGTTTTCTGCGATCTCGGCCTCGCGATCATTCAGGCGGCTTAGCGAGGTTGGCACCAGAACATGGGTCAGGACCATCATCAATGCGGTGACGAGCAGGCCAAAGACGATCACGGGGCGGGCGAGCCGCACGGCGGAATGACCTGTTGCCTGCATGACGGTCAGCTCGGAGTCAGTGCTAAGCCTATTGGTGACGTAGACCGAGGCGGCAAAGGCAGAAAGTGGCAGAACCAGTCGGATCACGTTTGGCAACGAAAGCGCTGTGAATTCTAAAAACACACCGGCGGATTGGCCGTCTGCGATCAATTGGTCGAACAAGATTACGGCGCGATTGACCCAATAAACCATAATCAGGACTAGGCTAAAAAAGCCAAACAGCATCATCAGCTGTGACAGCATATATCTGTCTAGTCGTGCCACGTGCCTGCAACCCCCCAAGGTTGTTCATCCGTCTTGCAGCGGAATACATCATGAATAGCGGATTCTGTGGCGCGGGCAAACTGCTATCTGGTCATCGGCGAGGAGCCGCGCTAGCTGTTGGGGAATATATGAAATTTGACCCCAAGAGGCCCCTAAATGACCAACCCGATTGCCCCGACCTTTGCCGCAGTGGATTTGGACGCGATTGACGCCCATGAAGGCCGCGTTGCCGTCTGTATTGGTGCAGATGGCAAGCTGGGGCGCGGGGCTCGTCGGGCCAATAGCCGGATGAAGGGCGCGATTGCGCGTTTGGTCGAAAGCGATGCGTGGGCCAAGCTCAAAGAAGGCGACACCCGTGTGTTGGGGTATCCCGTTGGTATGGCCGCCGAGGCCGTGATCGTTTTGCGGTTGGACAAAAAGTCGAGCATCGAAGATGCCCGCAAAGGCGGTGCAGGATTGGCCAAAGTTATGGGCAAAGGTGATTTGATAGTTCTGGATGCCAGCGATCAACGCGCTGCGGATGTCGGTTTTGGCATTGCAATGCGGGCCTATAGCTTTGGCGCTCACAAAACGGCAGAGGCTGATCCGGTGGGCGGGGTCTCGTTCATGGTTGGCGAACCCGAGGACGTGACCGAGCGCGCAGCGCCTATGCAAGCCGTCGCACAAGGCGCGTTTTTCACGCGCGATCTAACAAACGAGCCAGCGAATGTGCTGACAACAACCGAATTTGCCGAACGGTTGGTCGCGCTCAAAGAATTGGGGCTGGAGGTTGAAGTGTTGGAAGACGACCAGTTGGAAGAGCTGGGCATGGGATCACTGCTGTGCGTTGGCTTGGGATCTGCAAGCCCGTCCAAGGTCGTGGTGATGCAGTGGAACGGCGGCGGCGATGAGGCGCCGTTTGCGTTGATCGGCAAGGGCGTCGTGTTCGATACAGGTGGCATTTCGCTGAAACCGGCGGGCGGCATGGAAGATATGACCATGGACATGGGCGGCGCTGGCGTCGTGTCAGGTGTTATGAAAACGCTCGCAATGCGCGGGGCCAAGGCGAATGTTGTCGGTCTGGTTGGTCTGGTCGAGAACATGCCGAGCGACCGCGCGACGCGACCGGGTGATGTGGTGACCTCGATGAAGGGTGACACGATCGAAGTCATCAACACTGATGCTGAGGGCCGTTTGGTTCTGGCGGATGTCATGTGGTACGCGCAAGAGCGCTTCAAGCCGACAGGTATGATCGATCTTGCGACGTTGACAGGTGCGGTCATTGTCGGTCTGGGTCACGAGAATGCAGGTGTTTTCTCTAATGATGACAGTCTTGTAGGGCAGTTTTTTAAGGCCGCTGGAAATGAAAGCGAAGGCGCATGGCGCCTGCCGTTGTCACCGGCTTATGACAAGCTGCTGAACTCGCGGATCGCAGATATCAAGAATGTTGGTGGGCGGACAGCTGGTTCGATCACTGCGGCGCAATTCTTGCAACGGTTTGTGCAGGATGGCACGCCATGGATCCATCTGGACATCGCGGGTGTCGCAAGCGTTAAGGCCGAGACTGCATTGGCGCCCGCAGGTGCCACGGGTTGGGGCGTGATGAGCCTAGACCGGATGATCCGCGACGTGTTCGAGGGCTAAGCCAATGGGCGCCGCATATTTCTATCATCTGACGGCGGCACCGCTTGAGCAGACGTTGCCGATGTTGATTGGCAAGGCGCAGGGCGCCGGTTGGCGCGTTGTTGTGCGCGGTCGCGATGCGGCGCGGATCGTGTGGCTGGATGAAAAACTTTGGGCCGGCGATCCAACCAGTTTTCTACCCCATGGCATTGCGGGTGGGGATCATGATGCGGATCAGCCCGTATTGTTGCGCGCGGACACGCAAACCGTGATCGATGGGTGTTTGATGGCCGTAGACGGCGCCGAGGTCACCGCGGGAGAAGTCGCCGCTTGCGAGCGGGTTTGTATTCTTTTTGACGGGCTGGACGGCAATGCGTTGGCACGTGCACGCGAGCAATGGAAGGCGCTGACCGATGCAGGTGCGCCAGCGCAATATTGGTCACAAGAAGGTGGGCGTTGGGAAATGAAGGCCGAAAAAGCCTAGGGCGTCAGTAGCATTTTGTTGCCAGCAATCTCGATCCGGCTAAAGCGACTGAGATAGGACATGCCCAGCAGGGATTTGTCGAGTTCACCTTCATTCACAGTCGCGCGGACATTGCGGTCGACGAGGTGGCCCAACGTGACGCTGTCGAGAACAATAGGTGCGGTGCGCACGATGCCGTTGGCGGTACTGGCCGAGCCAAAGAACGATCTGTCGTTCAATTCGATCCCAGCAGCGGCCGCATCATCCAATGTTAGAACCATCATCGTCGCACCCGTATCGACGACGAAATCTGCCTCAACACCGTTGATGCCAACAGTAAGATTGTAGTGGCCGTCAAAGCTGCGAGGGATTTCAATGATGCCGTTTTCATGGGTGGTGTGACGAGGCGAGACCGTGCCTTGGATGTCGGTCCAGAGCCCGACAGCCGCGATCACACCAAGAAAAATCATGCCCCAAATGATCGCCTGTTGCAGGGATTTGCCCAAACCTTGGCGGCTTTGCGCAAAAAACCAACCGGCAACAGCGGTACCCATTAGGGCGAGATAGGCGAAATTGGCAATCTGATCTGACGTCATAGCGTTGATATAGTTACGCGCCGCCCAGACCGAAAGAGGCAAGGCCGTCGAGAATGAACTGCACCGATAGTGCGGCGAGCAACATGCCCAAGAGGCGCGTGACCACGTTGATGCCTGTTTTGCCCAGGAGCCGTTCAAGCGGACCTGCCATCAGGAACAGAAGGAAGCCGAGGAACACAACGGCGATCATGATCGCGATTGACACTGCGAGACCTGTGGCCCCTTCTGCTTCGCCTGCGAGCAGGATCATTGTGGCGATAGAGCCGGGGCCTGCAATCAGTGGAATGGCGAGTGGAAAGACCGACGGGTCATCCACTTGGGGCTCATCTGCCTGATCCTCACGCCTTTCTTGGCGGCGGTTGAACAGCATGTCGAGCGCTGTGAGGAATAACAAAACACCACCCGCAATGCGGAACGCAGGGAAGGAGATGCCGACAAAGCCGAGAACGGCCTCGCCAAAGAAGGTAAAGACCAACAGGATGCCAATGGCAGTTAGGCACGACCGGATCGCGATGGAGCGGCGTTGCGCATCTGTCATGCCTTGGGTCAGCGCCGCAAAGAGCGGTGCCAGGCCGATGGGATCAATGACCACAAAGAGGGTCACAAAAGCGGGGATGATGGTAGTGGGGTCCATTTAAGTCTCTGCTTTCTCTAGTTTTTCCAAGGATGCCATCCAGATGGATTCGGCCCGTTCAAGTGCGCCCATAACCTCGGCATATTTCTTTTGCCAAACTTCAACTTCGCCTTTGCGGGCATCCTCGTAGAGGGCAGGGTCGGCCAGTTTTTTGGCCAGTTTGTCACGCATGTCGTTGATTTTGGCCACGCGTTCTTCACCTTTGCGGACTTCGGAACGTAAGGCGAGAACTTGATCGCGGCTGGCCTTTTTGGGCTTTTCTTTAGGCTTGTCTGCCTTGGGCTTGTCTGGGGCCAGCAACAGTTTGCGGTATTCCTGTAGATCCTCGTCATAGGGCGTGACCGAACCGTTGCGGACCAGCCAAAGACGATCGGCCACCATAGACAAAAGGTGCATGTCGTGGCTGACAAGGATGACCGCGCCGGTATAGGCGGTCAGCGCCTCTACCAGAGCCTCGCGGCTTTCGATGTCGAGGTGGTTGGTCGGTTCGTCGAGGATCAAGAGGTGCGGCGCGTGGATTGTCGCAAGCAGCAGCGAGAGACGCGCCTTTTGCCCACCAGAGAGGCGTCTGACCTCTGTATCGGCCTGATCTGCGCCCAGACCAAAGCCCGCGAGACGTGCGCGCAGGCGCGGCTGACCTTCTTCAGATTTAACTCGAATAAGGTGCTGGAGCGGTGTTTCGTCGATGTGCAATTCTTCGACTTGGTGCTGTGCGAAAAAGCCAATGCGCAGCTTGTTCGAGGTACTCATCTTGCCTGTCATAACTTCAAGTTGGCCGAATAAAAGTTTGGAAAGAGTAGACTTTCCTTCACCGTTGCGCCCCAAGAGAGCGATGCGGTCGTCTTGGTCAATGCGCAGGTTCAGCCCCTTGAGGATCACGGTTTCGCCGTAACCAGTCGAGCCGTTTTCAAGTGCGATGATCGGTGGCGAGAGTTCCTCTGGGGATGGAAATGTGAACACGGTGCGCGCAGCGTCTTCGGGTGCGCGGATGGTTTCCATTTTCTCTAGCATTTTGACGCGGGACTGGGCCTGCTTTGCTTTGGAAGCCTTGGCCTTGAACCGGTCGACGAAGGACTGAAGGTGGGCGCGTTGCAGATCCTGCTTTTTCGCAGCGGCGGTCAAAAGCGCGCGTTTCTCGGCGCGTTGTTTGACGAAAGTATCGTAGTTGCCGGTGTAGTAGGTGAGGTCTTTGTCTTCGAGATGCAGAATGCCACCAACCGCACGGTTCAGCAGCTCGCGGTCGTGACTGACAATCAAAACCGTATGCGGGTATTTGGCGAGATAGGCCTCGAGCCACAGCGCACCTTCGAGATCGAGGTAGTTGGTCGGTTCGTCCAAGAGCAGTAGGTCAGGTTCGGAAAACAGCACGGCGGCCAGAGCCACGCGCATCCGCCAGCCGCCAGAAAAGGCAGAACATGGCATCTTTTGTTCGGATTCAGTGAAGCCCAGCCCCTTGAGAATTGCCGAGCCGCGAGCCTCGGCTGACCATGCATCAATATCTGCAAGGCGGGTTTGAATTTCTGCAATGCGGTTGGGGTCAGTGGCGGTTTCGGCCTCGGCCAACAGGTCGGTCCGTTCGACATCGGCCTTGAGCACCGTATCGATTAGCGAGACCTCGTTGCCGGGCACCTCTTGGGACACACCGCCAATGCGGCTGCCGCGGGGCAAAGAGATTGCACCGGTGTCCAGCACGATATGGCCGCGGATCACGTTAAAGAGGGTGGTCTTACCCGTACCATTGCGACCCACAAGGCCAACTTTGTGACCCGTGGGGATAACGGCGGTTGCGTTCTCGACCAAGGTGCGGCCCGCGACGGAATAGGTGATGTCGTTGATTTTAAGCATGGGCGTGCTTTGCCCTAGCTTCGGGGGCGCGTCAATCACCGCTTTTCAAGGGGGGATACCCATGTTAGGGCAGCGGCGAAATTCAAACCCAGTAAGACGAGGCCCATCATGGCAATTCAACGTACTTTTTCGATCATCAAACCCGACGCAACCAAGCGTAACCTGACAGGCCAGATCGCGGCCAAGTTCGAGGAAGCTGGTCTGCGTATCGTCGCATCCAAGCGCATCCAGTTGACACTGGCCCAAGCACAGCAGTTCTACGGCGTTCACTCTGAGCGTCCGTTCTTTGGCGAACTTTGTGAGTTCATGATCTCTGAGCCGATCGTTGTTCAGGTTCTCGAAGGCGAAGACGCAATCGCTAAAAACCGTGAAGTCATGGGTGCTACAAACCCAGCAGACGCTGCTGACGGCACAATCCGTAAAGAGTTCGCTATGTCGATCGGTGAAAACTCGGTACACGGCTCGGATGCACCTGAGACAGCTGCAGAAGAGATCGCGTTCTTCTTCTCCGGTCTCGAGCTGGTTGGATAAGCGCCATCGGGGTAGGGCGGTTTAGGCCGTCGACCCGTTTAAAACATAGGCCGTTCGCACCAATTTGGCGCGAGCGGCTTTTTTATTGAGATTGTTTTCAAGCAGTCGGTAATTACGCAGGTTGGCGTTACAGAGCACGTCAAAAATGTCGCCCGCAATTGGGATCGAGCCAATCAGCAGGTCAGCGACGAGATTGAGAGACATCAATGTCACCGTGCCCGGTGAGGCGCCAATCTTGTGAGCGCGGTAGACGATATAGGCAGCGGGTAAGAACGCCGCCGTGTCTCCGATCACGGGTATCAATCCAAAAATGTTGTCGAGACCAATCGTCACGCGGGTCCGAGGGATGGTAAAAATAGCATCCATGCGCCGCGCCAATTTGGCGAGACGTGCGAGTTCAAAATCTATGTTCGCTTCAATGTTTACGTCGTTAATATACACGTCTCCAACGTGGATGTGAAGGATGTTTACATTAAGCCGTATTATTTCATTTTTTGGACGGAACGACGCCAATAATATCTAGCATCTTTTCGAACTCTGATTGGCCAGTATCAAAGTTGCTTGATTTGATCGCTTCAAACCGTTTGCGCAGGGCTTTCTTTTCGTCGCCCTTGCAGTCGTTCCATGGGCGCCCCCGAAGCGCCATGACCAGAACGTAGTAGCCTATAAAGTGCGGTTTCGTGCCATTTCCCAACAGGCGGGCATAGGCGGCATCCGCACCGGTTTCGCGCAGCTGATCGGCTGTTTTGATGCCAGCGGCAATGAGCTCTCGTTCAAAGGCAGGGCCGATGTTGCGGATGGTGGTGAGGTCAGACATGCAAACAGCCTAGCTACGGTGGCCAAAGTTTCCAAGGATTTGACAAAAAAGAACCAGACGGGCGGCGCGGTAGGCAGAGTTAAATCCCGCGCGCCAAAGCCCAGTCTGGTTGTGTGTCAACGGCCCAGTGAGGAGGAGGCCATTGAAGCCGATCAAATGCTTGCGTAATCCGTGAATACAGGCGCCGGTGCAGGCCGTAGAACGGGTCGTCGTGTCTGTGTTGGAGCCTTTGCGGTTGCCATCGCTGCTCTGCTCTAAGGTCGCCTCTGGGGTGACTCTGTCCGCGGGCGTGGCCAGTTTTCTGGTCCTTGGGGGCAGGCTGCAACGTGGATGTGCCGGTAGAAGGGCGCAAATAAGGCAATTTTGTGGCAGCTGGTGTAGCGTGGCTTGCGAGCCTTGCGCGACAATAGGGCCAGAGCCTTGTCAGCCTTCAAATTGGGTGGTTGGTGAGGGGCTTTGGGGGCATTCAGGTGACAGTGCCAACCCGAATTTTAGCCAAATGACATATAGGTGGCAGGGCTTTGAGCGGCGTTTTGACTGGTCACCAATCTCGCTTGAGCGCAAACCCACCTGCGACACTCTTCGCGCTTTTTTCACGTTACTTTTTCCCAAGCTCTATTACACGGAACGATGGGAGGCCTTGTGTTGAGTGGGGCCGGTGTAAAATACAAAGATCCATTCGATTAGAGATCTGAGTAATGACAGAGAAATTGATGTTTTTGAATCTGGAAGCTGAAAGCGCCTCTGGTCACGGTGCAGGCTGCGGGCCAGCTTGCCTACGAATTCTGGGTCGAACAAATGGGTTACGCTTGGGGTGTGACGGCAGGTGATGCGAGTTCCACAATCAGCTACAACATCGATGCTTTGGACGTTGGGGGGGGCAGGCTTTTACGATGGAAGCGTGGACCATGGCCACGGGTATCCACTTTGTTCAGTCCGTCACCGCGGATTTGGTCTTTGACGATGAAGATCTGGGCAATGCGTATGCGTCGTTCAATTTGGATAACATGGGCGGCACAAATGCAAATGGCACAGGCTTGATTGTTGATGCATCAATCAACATCGGCAAGGACTGGATCGAAGACGATTGGACTCTGAATGATGGTGTCGATCTGGATAGCTATTCGTTCCAGACATACATACACGAGATTGGCCACGCATTGGGTCTAGGACATGCGGGCCCATACAATGGTTCCGCAGATTACACCCAGTTTGAGGGCGGGGACGCCGCATTTATCAACGACAGCTGGCAGATGAGTGTCATGTCGTATTTCTCGCAGACCGAGAATACGTTCATCGATGCGACGTTTGCCTATGTTGTCACGCCGATGTTGGCTGACATTCAGGCGATTCATCAGTTGTACAACACATCAGGCAACATTCGCGATACGGATACGATCTATGGTGTCGGCTCAACCGCGGGTGGCTACTATGACACCGTGCTGGGGCTCGCCAATCCCGTGACCTTTACCGTTGTGGATGATGGCGGCGTGGACACGATTGATGTGTCGGTCTTTGGCAGCGATCAAATGATCAACCTGAACGGCAATTCGATTTCCAGTATTGCTGGCAATGTCGGCAATATGTCGATCATGGATGGGACTGAGATCGAGAACGTTGTGATGGGCAGTGGTGATGACGTGGTTTATGCCAACGACGTTGGCAACGACAACTATGGCGGGGCTGGTACGGATATCGTGTCTTATATCGCGTCAGACGCTGCGGTGACTGTGAATCTTGGAGCTGGCAACGCGAACAGCGGCTATGCTCAGGGCGACACACTGACCGGCATCCAGGGCGTTCAGGGTTCGGAATACGGTGACATTCTGATCGGTGCGTCTGTGGTAAACCTGATGGACGGCGGCGACGGCGATGACAGTATCAGTGTTGGCGGCGGCGACGACATCGTCGAGGCCGGAGACGGCAATGACAGCGTGATCGCCAGTGCAGGCAACGACGAAGTCAACGCGGGCGAAGGCAATGATGACGTCTATGGCGGCGTTTGAACCGACACTCTTAATGGCGACGATGGCGATGACTTTATCTCGGGTCAGGGCCAAGACGACATTTTGGATGGTGGCGCTGGCGAAGACGAATTGCTTGGCGGTTCTGGTAATAATGAACTGTCTGGCGGTGCGGATGACGACACACTGCGTGGTGGCGGCAACAACGACACTCTGAATGGTGGCGACGGCGCTGACTTTATGCAGGGTCAGGCTGGTTCGGACATTATGAATGGTGGCGACGGTGACGATGAGCTGTATGGCGGCAACGGCGCTGACACATTGGATGGCGGCGCAGGCAGTGACCGTCTGAGCGGTGGCAACGATGCGGCTCGTGACACATTCGTCTTCGGTGTTGACTACGACTCGGACCGGATCATTGGTTTTGGTCAGGTAGGCACCGACCGGATCGAGCTGGACGATGCGTTGTGGCTGAACACACACGGTGTGCTGACCGAGCGAGAAGTTGTCGACACGTTTGGCACCATGAATGCAGGTGGCACCGCATTGTCCCTTGATTTTGGCAATGGTGACATTCTCGAAGTTTAGAACGGTGCGGGTATTGATGAGACGACCTTGGGCCTGGATATCGTCATCACCTAACCAGTGAATTCATGTAGGGCGGCTGCAGCTGCCCATTCAAAAGGCGGCCATGAAACTGGTCGCCTTTTTGTATTTTCGAGGTGCTGAATCGTGGTGCTACACCGTCTGTCGGCGGCGTGTTGCGGGATGCGTTTTGAGTTGGAAAGGCGTCAGTAACAACGAGGTAAAATCTGGGTTGGCGGCAGGATGGTCGTGATCAAAGAGAATCTGGTGAGCTGTCTGTCAAAAGCAAGTTGGGTGGGTCAGTCACAAAACTTGTAGTGATTGGGCGGCTGAAAGGGTCGGATTTTGGTGTTCGTTTTCACCGGAATTGAGGGTGTGAGAGATGTAGTTTATATCTATAAGTTGTTGTTATAAAATGATTAAAAATCACCTCAAGCGCGCTCGATGAGCCGGATTTCTGCCAAAACACATATTTTTCTGCAACCGGTTGCAATTTTTTTAGGGCGCGTTAACCTGAGAGGGCGAACACATTGGGAGGTGTCGTCAAATCATGCTGTCATTTGCGCTAAATCATGCGACCGCCCCGGCGCTGTCAGTTCCACAGATGGTGGACCTGTCAGAGCAGTTGGGTATGGTTGGTGTTGAGTTGCGCATCGAACGGGGTGTGGCAGGCACAGATACGACTGTTCTGGCCTTGGCTGAGGTTGCTGCATTCAACGCAGCAGAGGCGAGCGTTTTGGACCGCGCCGTTAAGCTGATGGATATGGCCGTTGCCCATGACATTGGATCGATCGTTCTGATCCCACAGGTGGGCATGCGCGAGACGGAGACGAGCGAGCTGACTGACTTGCTTGATCTGTTGGGGCCTGAATTGGCCGCGCGTGGATTGACTGGGCTGATCGAGCCGATTGGGTTTGCGACGAGCACCATCCGCACCAAAGCAGAAGTGGTCCGCGCGATTGAGACCTGTGGCTATGCGGACCAGTTCGGTTTGGTCCATGACACGTTCCATCACACGCTCGCAGGCGAAACCGAGTTTTATCCGGCTCTGACGAATATTGTTCATATCTCGGGCGTGACCCGCTCTGGACGGCCGGCTGACTATGCCGACGCCGATCGCGGCTTGGTCTGTTCGGGCGACCAACTCGGCACCGTTGCGCAGATTGCTGCCCTGTTGCGCGCAGGCTACCGCGGCGCCTTTTCATTCGAGGCGTTTTCGCCCGACCTGCATTCCGCACCTGACATCAAAGGTGCTCTCGAGACGTCTATTCGCTTCATCGACCAGTCCATCACCATGCTCAAAGCAGAGTGGACCTGAGGTGAATGTAACGCCCCAACAGGGGACCCGGTATAATTTTTGGCGTGCGCCGGGCACGTTTCCTAGGGAGGAAAACATGAAAAAGTATCTACTCGCGACAGGCCTGACAGCCATGATGGCAACATCTGCGATGTCACAAGAAATCGGCGCAACGTTCTCGCGTTTCGACGACAACTGGCTGACAGTTCTGCGGACCGGCATGGTTGAGTATGCAGGCACAATCGACGGTTTGTCTTACCAGCAGGAAGACGCATCTGACGACCTTGCAAAGCAGATCGACCAAGTGAAAAACTTTGTTGCTCAGGGCGTTGACGCGATCATCGTAAACATCGTTGACACATCTGCCGGTGCAGCTGTTTCTGCGGCGGCTGGCGA
Source organism: Thalassobium sp. R2A62 (assembly GCF_000161835.1). Taxonomy (GTDB): domain Bacteria; phylum Pseudomonadota; class Alphaproteobacteria; order Rhodobacterales; family Rhodobacteraceae; genus Thalassobium. The sequence goes on along the minus strand of NZ_GG697169.2, from coordinate 878,522 downwards.
CACTCCACTTGTCTACGTTAACCGTGAGCCTGACAACGTGAACGAACTGCCAGCAACTCAGGCTTTCGTTGCTTCTAACGAAATCGAATCCGGCACATTGTCCGCGTTCGAAGTTTGTAAGAACCTGCGCGCAGCCGGTCTTGGCAACAACGCACGTGGCTACCTGATGAACGGTCAGCTGTCTAACCAAGCTGCTGTTCAGCGTTCCAAGGACGTTCACGACGTGATCGGCATGGACATGTGTAACTTCATGACAATCATCGACGAAGCACCAGCAAACTGGTCGCGCGACGAAGCGCAAGACTTGATGACAAACTGGATGTCTTCCGGCGAGCCGTTCGACTTCGTTCTTGCGAACAACGACGAAATGGCAATCGGCGCGATCCAGGCGATGAAAGCTGCAGGCATGGATATGGATGCCGTACAGGTCGGCGGTGTTGACGCATCTCAGGACGCGTTGCTTGTTATGGCTTCTGGCGACTACGACGTCACAGTGTTTCAAGACTCTGTTGGCCAAGGTACAGGTTCCATCGACGCAGCGTTGAAGCTGATCGCTGGCGAAGACGTTGACTCGAAAGTCTACATCCCATTCGTTCTGGTTACTCCAGACAACATGGGCGACTTCCTCGACAAGAACTAAGTTCTATTGTCTTGAAAACATCGGGCGGCGCGATCGTGCGCCGCCCATTCTATTACCGCCAATACCGAGGAGGCGAGCATGGCTGACACAAGCCAAGGCACCGGTGGTCTGACCTTTGACAAATCAAAACGGTCGTGGCCAAACGAGCTGAATATTCTTCTAGCACTGTTCATCATCATCATCGTCTTCGAGGCGATCGGTCAAATCGCGCCTTATATGAATGGCCAAAGCTTCTTGTTTGATACCAAGGGTCGCTTTGACAGTATCTTTAACGAAGCCCGGCTGCAGATTATCATTTTGCAGGTTGCCATCATTGGCATCATTGCGCTGGGTGTGACGCAAGTCATCATTACAGCAGGTATCGACCTGTCATCCGGACCGCTGGTTGCGGCGACGGCGATGATTGCGATGAGTTTTGGTCAAACAGAGCTGGTCAACGGCTTTGCAAACCCCAAGGCACTGTTTGGCTCATGGGCCATGGACTTGCCCGTCATCATACCGGTGGTCGTGGGCCTTGCGTTTGGTGCGATGATTGGCCTGATCAACGGGACATTCATTGCGTATTTCCGCATCCCACCCTTTATTGCGACGTTGGGCATGTTCCTGTTCTGCCGCGGTATTGCGCTGTGGTGGTCCGGTGGTAACCCGATTTCATTCCCGACAGATTCATATGCTTGGATCGGGTCCGGCATGATGCCAGTTGTCTGGTTTGTTATTCTGGCAATCGTGTTCCAGCTGATCATGAGCTACACGGTCTACGGCAAGCATACCTACGCAATCGGATCAAACGAAGAAGCCGCACGGATGTCCGGCATCAACGTCAAGCGTCACAAGCTGATGGTTTATATGATCGCGTCAATGCTGGCAGCCTTTGCTGGTATCGTACTGAGTTCTAAGGCTGTGACAGCGCAGGCTGGCATGGGCGAATTCTACGAACTCTTTGCGATTGCGATGGCCGTTATCGGTGGGATCAGTCTGCAGGGTGGTCGTGGCTCGATCATCGGTACGGTGTTGGGGGCTATGGTGCTCGGTGTGATCCGGTCCGGCTTTACCTATATCAAGCTCGACGGCTCGTATCAGCTGATGGCCATGGGCTCGATCATTGTCGCAGCCGTGATCCTCGATCAATACAGACAACGAAACCGCGCATAAGGAGGGCATTGATATGAGCGATGATATCGTACTTGAAACCAAAGGCCTGACAAAACACTACGGTGGTGTGCAGGCGCTCAATGACGCGAATTTTGTCCTACACAAGGGCGAACACGTGGCAATCATGGGCGACAACGGTGCGGGCAAGTCTACCTTTGTCCGTCAGATTACCGGGGTTGAGCAGCGCACGAGCGGCACAGTGGTCTTTGACGGCAACGAGGTGAACTTTTCCGGTCCCCTTGATGCGCGAGAAGCAGGCATCGAGACCGTGTTCCAAACGCTTGCGTTGGCGGACGATCTGAACGTGCCAGACAACCTGTTCTTGGGACGTGAAAAGACCAAGTTCGACTGGTTAGGGCCGTTTCGTTTGCTGGACTACAAAGGCATGCGCGACGACACGATGGCTGGATTGGTGAAAACGGGCGTGAAAATTCCCAACATCAAAAACGCCATTGCCAATATGTCGGGCGGACAACGTCAATGTGTTGCCATTGCTCGGACTGCGACGTTTGCGTCCAAGCTGACGATCATGGACGAGCCAACGGCTGCCTTGGGTGTGCAAGAAACCGCACAGGTAGAAAACATCGTGCGTACGCTGAAAGAGCAGGGCGAAAGCCTGATCCTTGTTAGCCACAACATGCGGCAGGTGTTTGATCTGGTTGACCGGATCATCGTTTTCCGGCGGGGACGCATTTGTGCGAACCTGCGCAAGGAAGACACCGATGGCAATGATGTGGTGGCCTATATCACAGGGGCCAAGACAGGTGCCGAATACGAGGGTGCTGCATAAGTGGCACGCCGTGGGTTTCTCGACCTAGACGTCCCGTTTTCCTTCCAGCATAGCGGCGTATCGCAGTGATCGTCGTCATGGTGGGCTGGGGCGCATTCGAGATTGCCAAAGGCGAAGCGTTTTGGGGCGTTCTGTTTATCGCCGGCGCCTGCATCGTCCAATGGAAGTTCAGTACGACCGATTGGGCCGAAGTGGCCGCGCGCGAGGAAGATAACTCTACGGGATGAATTTTCACGAGGCTCAACCCTTGGGGCATCGCGATGCTCCTTAATTCAGGGAGATATCGTTATGAAAATACTCTCAAAGAAAGCGCTCAAAGAGTTGGTCTCGTACTCACTTCAACACATCGCTCGATTAGAGAAGGCAGGCACATTTCCCAAGCGGGTAATGCTGGGCCCTAACCGTGTCGGATGGGTGGAACAGGAAGTCTTGGACTGGCTTGAAGAGCGACTACTCGCTCGAGAGTAAACACATGCTTCTTTGGAGCATGGGCGGCCCGGAGGTGCACACTTCGGGTCGTCTTCTAAGGGCGGGATTGGTTTCGTTGATGGTGCGGGACTTTGGCCTGCATGTTGCGGAAACTCAAATCCGTATCGCTGCCCTCAATCCCTAAAATTGTCCTTGGCATCCCCATCAGTGAGACCGTAGCCTTGGGCGGCCCCACTTGAGTGGTCCATGTTGAAAGTTAGTGCATGATCGTCCTTTGGTCCATCGTTACGATGGCCTCCGGCGCAGGTGGGCGATAGCCCAGAGCACTATGTGGTCGTTTGGTGTTGTAATGGTTCCTCCATCTTTCAATACAGCGTATCTTGTTCAAGCACCTGCAAGTCAAAGAACCGCCGCACAGAGTAAGCCCTGAACCAAGCTGACTGAATGAATGTCTGACGCCAGCACCTAATAGGCAACACAGGCTGGCGTAAGGCTATCACTCGCTAGTACCGTGCGTCATTCAATGCCCAGTAAGCATCTGTACCTGCTAGTGCTTTATTCTTTTTGGCTAGGTCGCGTTCATAACTTCGCACTTGCTTTTCCGATAGAAATACTCAGGATTAAAGTATCATTCGGTTCAAACTTTTGTCCAGCCCATTGCAAGACCCGCCAGATAGGTGAACCCCAAACTGCAATTAGAGGCCCGACTATGACAAAAAGTAGTACCAACCTGCACTGTAACCGCGTGCTGCAGTCGAAAGAAATTATGCTCAGTGATGCTGATCTAGACGCTGTAGAAGCCCATATTCTGACGATCGCACGCTTTTATTTTCAATCGTTTGCTGTGCCTGAGTCCCATTCATGGATTGGGGCACTACAGGAATCAGAAGCGGCGTTTGGAGACATCAAAGGGCCGCTTGTGGGGACCCGATTACTAGGTGCTTTGATGGCGGTGCGACAGGCGCGAAAATCAGTATATTGCTTCAACTCACCCACATGCCCCGATTGCGCAGCTATCGTTACAGAACATGAACGTCGGTTCACGACAGCGATACGGGCGATACGGACCGGCCGCAAAGGGCACGCGAAAACTGAATTGATGATGCTTTGTGAAGGGAACGACACCCGCCCATCCTTGGATGCATTGACGCGGCTTGTTTCTGTGTTGCCAAAGCGTGTCGCGGCAAGCGGCGAGGCCGCATATGTCTGATGCTGTTAACACGCCTCTCGCAATGGATCTGTTGGCGCAATTGACGAGGGCTGGGTTGAATCCTAAATTACACGCTGCGCTCGAAAATAAGGGTAGATTTGCATCGAAGTCGGCGGGACCCGCGCAATCGCTTTCAACCAATGTGGGCGCCGGCAATCTGCCCGATGGGGTGGTTTTATTTCCCAATGGCCACGTCGATCAAAGGCGTGACGGATGAGCGTGTCTAGATCACATATGCCCGTGCATCTAAACCAATTGGATGTCGTCAGCCGCGCTTTGCTGCCGGTGGTCCGCCATTTCCTCAACGCATTCATGCAGCCTGACAGCCAAGGATGGCGGCTTGCGTTTGCGTCTGCATCAGCGACTTGGGGCGAAGCGCGCGGACTGTCCATCGCCAACGGAACGCAGACGTTTTTGTCGACTGTTTTACGGGCGCGCCCCGTTCCTTTGGCGTATTGCGATCCCTTAGATATTGATGCGCGCCAACATCTGACACTGGATGAAGGCGATGTTTTGTCTTTGCTTGCGGCGATGCGCGCTGATGAAACGCCCAAAGCACGTGAAATTCTGGCGCGGTTGACGGGCGGGCATATTCCGTCGCGTATTGTATCACAAGGTCTTCTGCTGGCTGCACAACTTGATTCAGACGGCGAGGTTTTGAGGTCGTCCAAACGGCCACAACTTACGCTGGTGTAGTGCGCTTTATTCAATAAAAAAGCGCCAGAAGTAGACGGCGGACAGGATCAAGCCGAAGGCAATGAGAAGCCATCGCAGGATTTTTGGATTTACTCGTTTGGCAAAGCGCCCGCCAAAGTAGCCGCCGATTGTACTACCGACCATCATCACCCCAGCCTCAGGCCACGCGATTAGACCGCCAATTCCGAACACGATGATGCTGAGCACAGTGAAGCTGGTGGCAAGCAGATTTTTAATACTGTTGGCGACATGAAAATCGCTAAATCCCATGATCTGTGCGATTGCCAACAGAATGATGCCAAGACCTGCACCAAAGTACCCACCATAGATCGAACATATAAAAAGCGCGGCGAAGATCAGTATTTTGCCATTGTGTGCGCCTGCGGTCTTCAAAACCCATGCGCGCAACACATCGCCCAACGCAAACAAAAACGTCGCCAAGAGGATCAAAAACGGGATCAATCCGACGAAAAAATCCGGATCAGACACGAGCAGCAAAAGTGAACCTACGATCGCGCCTGCACCTGATACAAACAACAACGGCCAAAGGGTACGCCCAAGGCCGCGCAATTCTTCACGGTAAGCGGGGAGGGCGGCCGCGTTAGAAGGAAGCAATGCCAGATTTTATCTCCCTTGTGGCCCTGCCACGCAAACAACGGTGGAACGTCATGGCGCATACACAACATCCGTACGCCGCGCACATACCTACGGGGCACGATCAGTATCAAATGCAAAATCAACTGCCGTTTGATACTGATGAACGACATGTGCTGCATATCGCCAGATTGTTTTTTGTCAGCTTTCATTATCCAACATCACAGGCGTGGATGCCCGCCATTTTCACGGCCGAACAGTTGTTTGATTCTCCGGCAGGCGCGGTGATCGCGGCGCGGGTTTTACAGGTGGTGAATACCGTGCGCTTTGTGCGCAGTGCGGGGTTCAGTTATTGTGATCCGGGGTGTTCGGATTGTTCAAAATACATCACCAAGGAAGAACGATATCTGGTTGCGGCGTTGCATTCAGCGCGGCGCGGGCGGATGTCAGACGCGCGCACGCAAGCGTTGTTGTTGTGTCAGGGTGGGGATCACGCGCCATTTCTGGCGGCACTGGCACTGTTGGTGACGTGTTTAGAAACTGAGGTGCGCCAATGAATCCCCCAAAAAAATCGCCCTATCTGTTACAGGTTGTCGATGTATGGCATCTGACGCCAAATATGATCCGCGTGACATTGGCAGGGGATGCAATCGCCACCATGCAATCGGGCTGTGAAGGCGCCAATTGCAAAGTGTTTTTGCCAGAGGCGGGCCAATCACAGGCCGCGTTTGGCGCGCAATTGATGAACGGCCCGCGCCCGACGGTGCGCACGTATACAGTGCGCCATATGCGCGTTGAGGATCGTGAAATGGACATTGATTTTGTCGATCACGGGGACGCGGGGCCAGCATCCGCATGGGCGCGCGCGGCCAAGATCGGGTCGTTCTGCGGGTTTGCCGGACCGGGCCCCGTAAAGGTGCCAGAGTTTTACGCAGATCGGTATCTGGTGGTTGCTGATATGTCCGCGCTGCCAGTTGCGGCCGCCACCCTTGAGGCGATGCCGCGTGACGCACAGGGTGATGCCTTTTTTGAGGTCACGCACATTGATGACGCGCAAGACATGAACGCGCCGGACGGTGTGCGTCTGCATTGGCTTGTTCATCCAGACCCCCACGCGCCAAGCACCCAGTTGATTGACGCCGTTCATGCGTGGAACTGGCCCACCGGAACTGTTCAAACCTGCATCGCGGGTGAAAGTGGTGTCATCAAAGCGCTGCGCAGTTATGTGACCGGTGAAAAGGGATTGGCCAAGCAGGATTGCTACATTTCAGGGTATTGGAAAATGGGCCTTATTGAGGATGAGCACCAACAGATGAAACGCGCAGAAGCCGCTGCATAGCGCGCGCATCGGAGACGTTATGGACCCGCAGTTCTGGCACGATAAATGGCATCAAAACAACATCGGGTTTCACGACGCAAAGGTGAATTCGATGCTTGCAACATATTTCCCGACGGTGATTTCGAAATCACCCGTACGGGTTTTCGTGCCGCTGTGCGGGAAAACACGCGATATCAAATGGCTGCTTGATCAAGGTTACAGCGTCGTTGCATCCGAACTCAGCGAGGTTGCGGTGATGGCGTTGTTTTCTGATCTCGGCATCGACCCTGAAATCGTCGCTGATGGTTCTGTACGACGCTACAGCGCCCCATTGATCGATGTTTTTGTGGGGGACATTTTTGAATTGATACCTCATCAAATCGGTCCTATTGATGCCGTCTATGATCGCGCGGCTTTGGTTGCTTTGCCACGCAATCTGCGCAACCGGTTCGGGCCGCATGTTCACGACCTGACACGGGGTGCCACGCAATTGCTGTTGAGTTTTGAATATGACCAATCGCTTATGGCTGGTCCGCCATTTTCTGTTAAGGGGCACGAGATTTCGCGCATTTATGGCCAGTTTTATCGCATTGAACCGGTCTCGAGATCTATGCCAATTGATAGTTTCAATGGCCGACTTTCGCAATCCTCCGGGTCTGAACGCACTGTCTGGCATTTGCACAAATAGCTGGACATCACACCGCCCCGAACGTTTGCTTCGGGGCGGTTCACGTCAGGTATGTCGGCTCAACTTAGGCGAGGTCGAGCGCGTCGACTTCTTCCCAAATTTCGTCCCAGATTTGACGGGCTTTGCCGCGCTGACGCACGTCTTTGGCGGCCTCTAGATTGTCGGACATCCCATCGCCTTGCACGATGACCAGCCCAACCATTCCGACAGAATTGTGGGGCGTACACTTGTAGCCATAAAATCCGGGCGTTTCGACGACAAATTCAACATCGTCGTTGATGTCACCTTCCCAACCTTCAACGCCTTCGGGCATCATTTCTTCGATGCTCTCACTGTTGTGGCCGGGGTCGGTGGCGATAAATTTAATGGTGTCGCCGGGCTGTGCCACGACAACGCGTGGCAGGAAGACCATGCGGGTTCGTGGGTTTTCTGGATCTGCGTTGAGCATTTGTACTTCGTGAACGGTCGCGTCTTGTGCCAAAGCAGGGCGCGCTAAAAGGGCGGCGGTTCCCGTTGCGATTGCGGTTCTACGGGTCATTCTCAGTGTCATAAAGTTCTCCAGTGGTGTGACTTACGTCAGCGGGCGGCGGCTGGCAGAACGTATCTAACTGTAGAAAATAGGGCGGTGGTATGCTAAAGTCGAGTAAATTAGTTGGGATTAGATTTGCTCCGAAATATTGCCATATTTGTTTTCAGTGCCGCACATGTGGTTCCTGCCTTTGCGCAGGACGCGCTGTGCGAAGATGCGGGCAGCTATTTGGTTCAGCGCTACGCCCAAGCCGGGGATGCACAGGCACAATTCAATTTGTCGCAGCGTTTGGATCAGCCGCATTGTTCACTGGCTGAGCAGGCCAAAGCACTTGAATTATTGCATCATGCGGCCTTCCAAAATCACCCAGACGCGTCCTATCTTTTGGGGGTGCGCTATATCGTCGGGCTTGGCGTGTCAGAGGATCCTGCGCTGGGATTGTCATACTTGGTTAACGCAGCTGAGGCCGGCCATCTGAATGCGCAGTTTCAATTTGCGATGATCCGTTTGGAAACCGCCCACACATCTGATCATCGCGATCAGGCATTGTATTGGTTGGGTGCCGCCGCATCACAGGGCGATGCCAAAGCAGCGCTGGCGTTGGGCCATATTTATGCAGGTGGGTTACATGGTATCACACGCGAAACGTGTTGGGCGATGGATTGGTTTGATGCGGCTGAAATGATCGCCCAAGATGCGCGCGTCGATCTTTCGGATTTGCTCCCGACCGGTCTACGGTGTGATCTTTAATCGTCAAACAGGGGCGAGGTGAGACGTCTGTTTGATTGCTGCGCGATTGAGATGCCACAGACGCAAACGCATGCAATTAAGAGGCCCAGCATCAACGGGTGTATTACAGGTTTATAAACCGCGCCAAGTTGCAGTGTCCCGCCATCATCCAAGATGATCATATGGCTGGCAATCCTGTCGCCGTCCATAAATTCAATTACCTCAAATCGAATTTGATCACGCCCCGTTTCGGGAAACGTTATGTTCAAGAGGGCCGTCCCAACGACGGGATACATGCTGTACCCGAGGTAGGATTGCACATCGGCCAGCGTCGGAAATTCGTTGGAATATGACACCGAACACAGCGTCACAGCCATCAAGGCATCCCAAGGTGCGGCAAACGGAATATCATCGTCGTCCGTGTGCAGCATAAGCGCAATGGCCTGTGCGTCTACTGCGTTCACGCCCACGTTAAATGCAACAGGTGCAAAAACCCGATCCCCCAAAGGTGCGGTTTCCACCCTGAAATCGCGCAAATCCACGGTCCCGTCGTCTTGTGTCAGAAACGTCAAGTCGGTCCCCGTGAGAGGCGCGATCACATCCGCCGGCATTTTGAAAAATACATCAATGGACGTTGCCGTCCGGCTGATGATGACAGTTCCGTCAATAGGAGAGGCCATTCCAAGCGACGGCAATACGGCCAGCACAAGACGCAGAACGATTAGCTTTAAAAGGGTCATCGCCTTATATGTCATGATAATTTGTGAACCACCGCTCTATTGTTGATAAAAACACTAGGTCTTTTTAGAAGATGTATAGCCATTCTGCAATCCTGCATGAAAAGCCATTTTTTGACTTTAGAAATGGTGGTGCACAATGCAGATCAGACGAACTTTCCTTACGACTTTCGCAAGCCTCGCACTGGGTGCGGCAATGCCGTCTTGGGCGGATAGCATCACCCATGAAATGGGCGTTACGGACGTGCCGGATACCCCCGAGAGGATTGTGGTCCTGGAATTTAGCTACGTTGATGCACTGGCGTCACTTGGCGTGGCCCCCGTTGGGATTGCGGACGACAATAACCGTGATCGCATTATTCCTGCGTATACGGATGTGATCGGCGATGAATGGGTGTCCGTGGGCACGCGTAAAACCCCCAGCCTTGAGGTGATCGCATCGCTTCAGCCCGACCTAATTATCGTGGATTTGACCCGCCATGAGGCCGCCTATGACACGCTTAGCGAAATTGCCCCGACAATCGTTTTGGACAGTTTGGGCGGTGATTACTTTGCCGCTCTTGAGCAGATGGAAGTGATCGGTGCCGCCCTTGGTCGCGCGGATGAGGCCGCCGTCCGTGTCGCGACCCACAAGGCGGTGATGGATGATTACGCAGCTCAGATCGCTGAGGTTTCGGACGGTGTTGTCGCACAGTTCGGCGTAACCAATGCAACGGGTTTGTGGCTGCACAGCCCCATGTCCTATAACGGGTCCCTGCTTGAGATGTTCGGGTTTTCATCAACGATGACGCCAGGCGAGGGCGAGGTGTATGAGACAAATTATGTGCCTACCACGCTGGAACAGCTGTCCGTCGTTGACCCCGATATCCTAATCTTGGGCAAGTACGCGGACCCTGCATTTACTGATGGCTGGGTCGGTGAGCCGCTTTATGAGAACCTTAAATCCGTTAGCAATGGAGCGGTTCATACTGTGACGGCGCACAATTGGTCGCGTTTGCGTGGGCTGTTGGCCGCAGAGCTGATGGCGCAAGACCTGATCGCGATTATGTCACAGGCTGGCGCGACGAACTGATGATGCAATTTCGGGCAAGCGGGGGTGTGAGATGGCCCCGCCTGTCGCTTCTTATTTTAGCATGTTGTCTTTGTGCGTACGCCTCGATCACCACTGGAGGTCGGGGCGACGTAGGTTTTTGGGACCTGTTTGCGCGCGATACTTTAGCGGCAAGCGTGATGTGGGACATCCGGCTGCCACGCACGGTTGTTGCGATGTGTATCGGGGTTAATCTGGGGCTGGCGGGTTTGATATTGCAGGCCGTGACCCGTAATCCGTTGGCCTCACCCGCGATCCTTGGGGTGAATCAGGGGGCAGCGCTTGGGCTTGTTTTCGGCTTGGTGTTTGCGCCAGTTTCAAATGCTTTGGGTTTGCAAACCCTCGCCATTGTGGGTGCATTTACGGCGGGGTTCATCACCTTTGCAATTGCGGGTGGTTTGGGTGGCCGTTTGGATGGATTGCGTCTGGTTCTGGGCGGTGTCGCGGTGGGCGCGTTTGCCTATGCGATGGTGCGCTTCACCTTCACGCTTGAGGATGATCTGTCGCGTCAGGTGCTGCGCTGGACGGTCGGTAGTATCACGGACGTACGTTGGGATGACGTAAAACTGATCGTGGTCTGGGCGGGTGGGGGCCTGATCGCCACCGCATTCATCGCGCAACGTTTGAACCTGATGGCCTTGGGTGAGGCATCCAGTGCTGGCCTTGGGGCCGACCCGCGCATGACCTTGTTGATGGGTGCCTTCGTCGCTGCCGTTTTGACGGGAACCAGCGTTGCGGTTGCAGGCCCGATTGCGTTTGTCGGGTTGGTCGTGCCCCATGTGTGCCGTATGCTAATCGGCCCGGATCATCGCCGTTTGGTGTTTGTAGTGCCGATCATTGGGGCCACGTTGATGATGGCCGCTGATGGCGTGTCCAAGTGGTTGACGGCCCCGATTGAAATCCCCGTTGGTGTGGTCGTGGCTCTGATTGGCGCACCGTTCTTCTTATGCCAAGCCCTTTTTGCGGATGACATCGAATGACACGGGACGGGTTGGTGTTTGTCGCTTTGGTGGTTGGTGTTTTATTGGCCTCGATCTGGTCGCTGTCGGCGGGTGCTGTCGCGATTGAATGGTCCGTCATTGCGAACACATTGTTTGATCTTGATGGCCCGAAGCAGGATTACATCATCCTGAAATCACGCCTTCCACGCACAGTCTTGGCGCTGCTGACGGGCGCGTCTTTGGCGTTATCAGGAGCTATTGTGCAGGCATTGTTGCGCAACCCATTGGCCAGCCCGAAGATCATTGGCATCAATTCTGGCGCGGCATTGGGTGTGTGCCTCATGGTGCTTTTGCTGCCGTCAGTTTCATTGGCCTATTTGCCGATAGCCGCCATCGCGGGAGGGATACTGGCCGCTACAATTATTTATATTGGGGCTGACCTGCGCGGCGCTTCGCCTGCGCGTCTGGTTTTAGTCGGGATCGCGGTTGGGTTTTTATGCGATGCTGGCGTAGACTTCATTCTGGTCACATCATCGGATGCGCAGTTTTCCGCACCTCTGATCTGGTTGACTGGATCGCTTTGGGCGCGGGGATGGACACATTTAGGATTGGTCTGGCCTTGGTTATTGGTCTGTATCGCGATAGCGCTTTCGCTGTTTTACCGCCTTGATCTGCTGCGGCTGGGGCCTCAAACGGCGAGCGGTCTGGGCGAGAATGTGCGCGCCGCACGCCTATCTTTGATGATATTGGCCGTTTTGCTTGCGGCGTTATCGGTCAGCGTTGTTGGCGTACTTGGATTTGTCGGACTGATCGCCCCGCATATCGCGCGAACAGTGCTGGGCGGCGGGCACGCCCGTTTGTTGCCCTGTGCGATGTTGATCGGCATGGGATTGGTGGTGTGGGCGGACGCCATTGGGCGCGCCATTGCCCCACCGATTGAGGTTTCAGCGGGTATCGTGACAGCCCTGTTGGGTGCGCCGTTTTTTGTCATGATAATGATCACCACACAGCGAAAAATACGGGCATGAGCATTGATCTGAACGACGTGCAGGGCGGCCATGCATCGTTTCAACTGGGTCCGATCACGACGCAGATTGCAACGGGTCAACTGACCGCGTTGATTGGGCCGAACGGGTGTGGGAAATCGACATTGTTGAATATGATTGCAGGCGTATTGCCCCAAACCGGTCGCATCGCGATTGGTGGGTTGGATGTGGCGCAGACACCACGCCGTACATTGGCCAAACACGTGACGTTGCTGGCCCAGAACCCGGTGGTGCCGCCAGCCATATCTGTCGAACAACTGGTGCACTACGGTCGTGCGCCTCATCAAAATATGTTCGGGATGCGCAGTTCTGCGGACGTGCAAATCGTCGGGGATGCAATGGATGCTGCGGGAATTTCTGACCTGAAAGATCGCAAACTTTCGCAAATATCAGGCGGGCAGCGTCAGCGTGTGTTTATCGCAATGGGGATCGCGCAGGACACTCCATATTTGCTGTTTGACGAACCGACGTCGTTTCTGGATATCCGGTTTCAATATGAAACGCTTGATCTGCTTGCCGCATTGACCCGACGGGGGAAAACTTGTGTGGTGGTGTTGCATGACATCGCGCAGGCGGCTCGGTATGCGGATACGTTGATTGTGATGGGCGAGGGGCGGATGCTGGCCAAAGGCACACCGCGTGATGTGGTCACATCTGGGCTGATACGCGACGTCTATGGACTGAAGGTCAGAGTGTACGATGACCCTGAAACCGGAACGCCGGTGATGACGCCCTGCGTGATCTAACGCCCCTGAAATTCGAAAGAGAATGATGTTTGCGCGCCGCTTGGTGGAGCTGGAAACGGGGCTGCGCGGCGGATGTGGTTTATGGCAATCCGGTCGAGATCTGCATTCCCCGAACTCCGTGCGATACTGACAGCCACCAATTGACCAGATCCGCCGATCCGAAAGCTCACGACAGCAACGCCGCGCGCGCGGGTGCCTTCTCGGCGCACATTGCTGATACGGCGTACCACCTGATTTGGATAATTCGCGACGGCCTGACGTGCGGCGGCAATTGCGGCTTGATCTGCTTGCTGACCTTGGCCTTGCGTCGTTTGTTGGGCTGTTGGGGCCGCGGCGGGCGCCTGTGCGCCGCGTGTCGTGTCTTGTTGGGCGTTGCCGCTGGGGGCCGCGGGTGTTGCGCGCTGTGTCGTGCGCTGCGGTGTCGGAGGTGGCGGCGGTGGGGTTTGCCCTAGATTTGCTGGGCGATCCGGTGGGCGCACTGTATTTGCGGTGACGTTGTTCACCGTGACGTCTGGCAATGCTTCAAGGGTTTCGGGTTGCATTGGTGCCACTTGATCAGACGGGCGTGTGGGCGTTGTTTCTGACACGGCGGATGGTGTCGCGACTGGTGTGGCATCCGCTGGCGCGAGTGGTTGTGCCGCTGTTGGCGCAAGCGATGTTGCCGCGACATCTGCGGCCCCATCCGTAATTCTATCTGGGCTGATCTGGATGCTTGTTGTCGCTGTTGCAGTTTGGGTTGGCGCATTTGACGGTGTGGTCGATGGTGTCGGGGCAGGGGTGGCCTGTGCTTCGCTGCCCTCGACCACGGTCTCCTCAACCTCACGTGGTTCAATTGGCGTGGGCGGGGGCGTTGCGGTTGTGCCCATCACCATGTCTTCAAAACTGTTGCCGGCGCTGACCAAGGCCGGTGGCGGGCTGGCCGCCGCAAGCGTCGTGTCGGGCATGTCAAACTGGGTGACAGCAGCCGTATGCATCGCGGCTGAGGCGAAGACACACACAATCACCCCCCGTTTCAGACCCATGTTACAGACCCCTTTCGGTGATGATCCAAACGGATGTCGCACCTGCAGCGCGCAGGGTGGCGACGTGATCCATCAAAACATTGGCCGAGACGGCGCGGTCGGCCACGATGCGCACTTCGACGCTGCCACTGTTCGTCTGCGCGCGCGTGATGATCTGTTGTGTCGTTGTGGCCACGCCGCGATACATGAGCCGCCCATCAGACATCAGCACAGTCGCATCGGGCGGCGCACGCCCGTCAAGGTTTTCGGTGGACACCAGGGTCACCTGATCATCCAGTGGCGGCGCAAGTGTTCCCGCGATCATGAAGAATATCAGCATGAGGAATACGATATTGATCAACGCAATCGTCGGTTCCGGCCGTGCGCGCGGTGTTGTGTGTCGCAAGCCCATGTTTATTCCAGTACCACAACATTAAGGTTGGGAACCGTTGCTAGAATCATAAGCACATCGACCAGCCGTTGCGCGGTCACGTCGTCAGATGTAGCGGAAATCAACACCATCTGTTCGTCCAAGCCCCGCAATGCGGCAACGCCATCAGGCACGCGCGAGAGATCAAATCCCTGACCGTTCAACCGCACATCCTCGGGTGCCAGTTGCAAAAAGATTGGCGTGTTTTCGGATTGGGCCGCGGTGCTTTGCGTTCCAGCGCTCGCTCCGAACAATTGGATTTCTGAAAACCGTGTGAACGTTGAGCTGAGCATGAAAAACAGCAACAGTAAAAAGATCACGTCGATGAGGGAGGTCATCGACAACGCCTTGCGGCGCGGTCGGGAGGCGCTAAGCGGCATGGGCTGTGGCAGGCTTAAGCGGTGAAAAACGTGCCTCAATTGCAGTTTCTGCAAGTGTGCGTTCAGATGCAACGCGAGAGTCGAAATACGTGAGCGCAAGGGACGTGGGCATCGCAACCGCAAGACCCGCAGCCGTCGTGAGCAGCGCCACCCAAATGCCACCTGCCAACAGAGACGGATCAACTGAATTTCCGGCGTCCTGCAATGCTTGGAACGCGTCAATCATGCCCAAAACAGTACCGAACAGACCCAGCAGTGGCGCGATTTGCGCGATGCTGTCGAGGATGCGAAATCCCCCTTCCAAACGCGTTAGATGCGCGCTTGCCCCTGCTTCAACCCGAGACTTTTGGGTTGTGTCATCTCCGCGTACCAGTGCCGCCGCCATCGCGTTTTTGCTTTGAATCAGCGCGTGTTTGGCCTCTTCGGGTTGGGCGTGATCCCAGTTGGTCATGGCGCGCGTGATGTCGCGATGATGGCCGACACCAAGCGCCATGAATTGCCACAGCTTCCACAGGATCACAGCCAGCGACACGATGGACAATGCGATTAATATTGCGACAACTGGACCGCCAAGGTCAAAGATGGCCCAAAGCTGGGATTGAAGGTTTGTAACGAACGTCATCCCAAAACCTCAACATCGATGCGCGAGGACAATGTCATGGTGTCAGAACACATGGCCGGCGTCAGGCCGTCGCCGTCGCACGTGGCCACGCCATTGATCAAAACTTGCCCCAAGGCGTCACATTGCAGATCGGGGACATTGAATTGTCGCACACGCGGGCGGCCCGTCGGGACATCGCGCATGTCGAACAACGTCAGGCGATCCACGCCCCCATCTTTGGTCAACAACACCGTTTCCAATACAAAGGCGTTGATGTTGATGTCCGTTGTGTTCGACAAAAAGAACGTCAATTCGCAAGCATCTTCACGAGCATTGATGCTGTTAAGCTCGATCGAAA
>NZ_GG697169.2:295851-862371 GCF_000161835.1 Thalassobium sp. R2A62 | reverse complement strand
CCCCTCTTGTTGCGCAATTACCGGGGCAGGGGCAGCCACGAGGACAGCCGCCACAATGCCCATGATTTGCGCATCTGTTGTTTTGGAATGTGGCATCTTAAAACTCAAACCCGCGTGTCAGGCTGATCTCATAGGAACGGCCTTGCCCTGCATCACCGGCCAGCGAGTTTTCGTATTGCTTATCAAGCACGTTGTTCACCCGAAAGCCGACCTCGAACCCCTGAAGCGCGCCTTGTTGCGGGGTATAATCAACGAACAGATCGTGCACAGCGTAGCCTGCGAATTCACGTGTGCCATAGCTTATGTCGTCGACTAAATTTCCCTGCCAGCCATATTTCAGGCCGAGGTCTTGGTTGATCCCACCCAATGTGAGGTTCAAAGATCGCGCAGGAATAGACGACAATGTCTCGCCCGTCGCCTGATCTTCGCCGCGCACATCAGAGTAGGCCGCGCGGGCGAACATGGCGTCCGACTGATAGGCTGCTTCGATTTCAAGGCCATAGATTTTGGCCGCATCCACGTTGCGATACAGTGGCGTCCCGACCGTGCTATCCCGCGAAATCAGATCGTCGATTTCGGAATAAAAGAACGTGGCTTTGACATCCAAAGCATCGTTTTGCGTGGCCAGCCCGAGGTAAGACGCGCTGACGCCGAATTCAGCGCTTTGTGCTGTTTCAGTGGTCAGATTTGGGCTGTTAGGTTCGTCATCATCAAAGGCGAAAATTTCATCGATGGTCGGTGCACGCTGGGTTTGGGCCACAGACCCGAACACGCTGTAGACGTCATTGATTTCGTAGTGCACGGCCACTTTGGGTGAGATTGCGGTTTCGTCAAAGTTGGCGAACGTCAGCCCGTTGCCCGCCTCGAGCGATACAAAGTCTGCTCGCAGACCGGGGATGATCGTCAAGCGGTCGTTGAAGATAAATTCACCCTGCACGTAGACGCCGGTGCGCTGGTCTGTGCCCTCTGGGTGGAACGACAAACCGCCTGCGGGGGTGCTGGCGCTGCGATCTTGACTGGACAGCTGAATGCCTGCCGTGATGTAGGCCAGATAATTTGCACCACTGAATTCGGAGGTATTTTCGATTTTCAGGCTAGTCGTTTGATAACCATATTCGGTGTCACAAAACAGCGACGGTGCCGTACAACCAAAGAACGGAAAAGGCGGCTGCGCGTCGGATTGTTCGACCTGCGTGTTGGAATAGGCCAGCACGACATCCAGATCGATTAGGTTGTTGCCCAACATCGGGTTTTCATAGCGGATCGCGATTGTGTCATCGGTGATGTCGCGGTCCACGGTCCCAAAGCCCAGCGTGCCAGTCTGTGAATATTCCGTGTCGTCCAGTTCACTGTTCCAACGTGTGTAGGAAACGGTCAGCGCCTGCGCGAGGTCATCGCCAAACGACAGCCGCGTTTTGACAAGGCCGGAAGTTGCATCAAATTCTGATCCGCCGATTTCGGTGCCGTCGCCGTCTGTGTAATTGCCAGCTTCGCGGTAGTTTAGCGCGAAGACGCTCTCGATCCGTTCGGAGGGGCGTTCAGCGAAGATCACAGATGTTGCGAATTCATCGTTGTTGCTGCCATAGCTAAGGCGGGTGCGGATCGCTTGATCGCCTGTTGTCAGAAAATCGGAAGCGTCTTTGGTTTCAAAGTTGATGACACCACCCAATGCGCCTGATCCGTACAATGTGGATGATGCCGGTCCGCGCAGGACTTCGACCTGACGATACAGTTCTGGGTCTGAGAAAAAGGAGCCTAAGCGATACTGTTCGTAGAATTTTGTCGCCCCGTCGACGGTTATGATGATGCGGGATTCGTCTGAGGCCGCCAATTCGCCGATACCGCGAATGTTAAACGATTCCCCCGCGACGCGACCGGACCCAATTGGTTGAACTCCGGGAACAAGATCAAACAATTCACCGACGGTCGTGGCCTGCGCGCGGTCGATTTCTTCTTCATTGATCACTGTTACGGCTTGAGGCGTGTCAATCGCGACCTCTCCGTCACCACCGATGCCAAGAACGATTCGTCCTAGCGGCGTGCCCGTTTCAAATGCATCTTGTGCGATGGCTGGCAGGGTCATCATGAGTGTTGAAGATGTCAAAAAAGTTGCACCTAGCAGTGCGCGCTTACAGCGTGTCATTGTTTATCCTTTTCCCGAGGCATGTTCGATTGTGTGACTAGCTGGCCCGAAAAAATTGCGGTGACTTGCTGGTTAATGATTTGTGTACTTGCCCTCCCTAGAATACCTGATTAAAACAGTCAAGAAAGCGAATGAGTCTTTATTGACGCAGCCGTACGCCAGCCAAATCTGTTGCCAGCATTTCTGAAATCCCTTTTTCAAAGCTAGAACAGGACAAAAGACATGGCACTGGACGCCAAGATTACACCGGATGAAATCCGTCAGCACATCTTAGAAAATCCAAAAATGCGCGCCCGCGATCTTGCCGATCAGATTGGTGTAGGTGAGGCCGCGTTGGTTGCAGCACAAGGCGCGCGCCGAATAAACGCGTCACCGGATGCGATCATGCCTGCGCTGACGGCGTGTGGCCTCGTGATGGGCCTGACCCGCAACATCAGCGCGGTTCACGAAAAGGTTGGCGTCTATGATAATTATCATTCCGGCGATCACGCCTCGATGGTGCTGAACCACGATATCGACCTGCGTATTTTTGCCAGTCATTGGGTTCACGGGTTCGCGGTCACGACTGAAACTGACGCAGGCCCACGCCATAGTGTTCAGGTTTTTGACGCGGCGGGTGACGCCATCCACAAAGTGTTCAGCCGCGACGGCACAGATCTGCCCGCGTTTGAGGCAATGATGGGTGCGTTGGCCACGGGTGATACATCGGACATGATTGATCTGCGAGCGCGTGCGGCCGTTGAGGTCGCCAAGGCCGACGCCAGCAAGGTTGATATTTTGCGCAAGGAATGGACGCGGATGACGGACACGCATCAATTCATGCGCCTGACATCAAAGTTGAAGATGAACCGCCTTGGCGCCTACCGCATCGCGGGCGCGCCCTTTGTGAAACCGCTGGCCCCTTGGGCGTTGAATGACGCGCTTGTGGCGTTGGGTCAGCAGGACACGCAGATAATGTGTTTCGTCGGCAATCGCGGCTGCATCCAAATTCATACGGGTCCGGTAAACACGGTTAGTCCGATGGGCCCCTGGCAGAATGTGATGGATCCCGAATTCAACCTGCATTTACGAACGGATCATATCGCCGAGGTTTGGGCTGTCGAAAAGCCGACAAAACGGGGACCCGCCATTTCAATCGAAGCCTTTGATCAGCACGGAGCATTGATACTGCAAATGTTTGGTCGTCGCAAAGAAAGCGACACGATTGATGACACGGCAGCCTTTGGCGCGTTGATCGAAACCCTTCCCACCCTTCATTCAGAGGACGCATAGGCTATGATACCTGCATTGAAATTCAATTTTCCCGCCAGCTTGACTGTTTTGGCCATTGTCATGGGCAGCCTTGTGACAACTGCCAAGGCCGATGACGTACCAGCGGACCGTGTGCTATCAATTGGCGGTTCAGTGACCGAAATTGTCTATGCCTTGGGCGAACAGGACCGACTGATCGCGCGCGATACTACGTCGTCCTACCCGGCAGCCACTGCTGGTTTACCCGATGTCGGGTACATGCGCGCACTGTCCCCTGAGGGTATTTTGTCAGTCGATCCGCAACTCATCATCGCAGAAGACGGCAGTGGCCCGCCAGAAACTATCGCTGTGATGGAAGCTGCGGACATTCCGTTCATCACGGTACCAGACGGGTATGATCGCGCGGCAGTGGGGGCAAAAATCCGCGCTGTTGCGGATGCGCTTGGCGTGCCTGAAAAAGGCGAAGCCCTCGCGCTTGAGGTTGAAGCGCAGCTGGCGGCGTTGGATACGGCAGCGGTCAACCCCATGCGTGTGATGTTCATTTTGTCGACACAAGGTGGGCGGATCATGGCCTCTGGTGACAACACTGCGGCCCAAGGGATCATTGAGCTTGCTGGTGGCATAAACGCCGTTACAGAATTTGAAGGTTACAAACCCCTCACCGACGAAGCGATCACAGCGGCCAATCCAGATGTGATCGTCATGATGGATCGGGGCGGGGACCATTCAGTTTTAGATTCTGACCTTTGGGCAAATCCGGCGATTTCAACGACGAGTGCGGCGCAATCGCAGAGCATTGTGCGGATCGACGGTTTGCTGCTGCTTGGGTTCGGGCCGCGCACGCCTGAGGCCGCGATGCAGCTGCACACAGCCCTTTACGGCGATGGCTAGACAATGACCGTGTTTGAGGCATCCGCCCAGATTAGGGAAAAACGCGTGGCCGGGGATCGCCGGTCCCTTGCTATACGTGTCATCTGCGTCAGCGCCGTTTTGCTATGTATCATGTCAATCGCCAGCTTAACTGTCGGGGCGTCGGGAACGTCGCTGCTTGAGGCATTGATTGCGTGGGGCAGTGGCGAAGACATCGGTCTTCGTGAACGTGTGATCCTGTTTGACATTCGTGCGCCACGCACGTTGATGGGTGTCCTCGTGGGCGCGTCGCTTGCGGTGTCCGGTGCTGTGATGCAAGGTTTGTTTCGTAACCCGCTGGCGGATCCCGGGTTGGTTGGTGTCAGCGCGGGCGCGGGGTTGGGCGCGATTCTGGCAATTGTCTTGGGCGGTCTGCTGCCACCTGCAATCGCCGCGTTTGCAGGCATCTATACCGTCCCCATCGCGGCGTTTCTTGGCGGATGGTTGACCACGATGTTACTTTATAAGGTATCAACAAACGGAGGGCGGACGTCTGTGGCTGTAATGCTTTTGGCAGGCATTGCCGTCGGCGCATTATCCGGCGCGCTGTCCGGTGTGTTGGTGTATATGGCCGATGATGCGCAGCTGCGCGATCTGACATTCTGGGGGCTTGGATCGTTGGCGGGGGCCACGTGGACCAAGTTCGCAGTGGCGGCACCGCTGATCATTCTATCCCTCGCCGCGACACCGTTTTTGGCCGAGGGCCTAAACGGACTGACCTTGGGCGAGGCGGTAGCGCAACACCTTGGCATTCGCGTGCAACGGATGAAAAACGTCGCAATCCTGACCGTTGCAGGTGCGACCGGTGCCGCGGTGGCCGTGTCTGGGGGGATCGGGTTTGTTGGTATCGTCGTGCCACATCTTTTGCGCCTTTTAATCGGGCCGGATCATCGGTATCTTTTGCCTGCCTCGGCCCTGCTTGGTGCGTCCCTTTTGCTGGTCGCCGACATGATTTCACGCACGATCATTGCCCCCGCTGAACTGCCCATTGGCATCGTGACTGCAACCATCGGTGGGCCGTTCTTTCTTTATATCTTGCTGCGCAATCGCGGCATTTTGGACATGTAAAATGCTGGACGTTCGTAATTTGTCGGTTGCCATTTCTGCCACAACAATTCTGCATGACGTGTCGTTTTCTGCCGACGCAGGTGCTGTCACAGTCATTGTCGGCCCGAACGGGTCTGGCAAGACGACGCTGCTCAAGGCGATGACGGGGGAGTTACCCTACAGCGGGACGATCAAGTTGGATGGGGCAGACATAAAATCCTATTCCACCGCTGCCCTCGCAGCGCGGCGCGCGGTTCTTCCACAGGCGACTGCGCTGGCATTCCCGTTCACCGTGCTTGAAGTCATCCGTCTGGGCCTTTCGGCGGGTCTTTATGCCGATGACACCAATTTGCCTAAACGCGCTTTGGCACATGTCGGGTTGTCTGGGTTCGAGGGGCGGTTTTACCACGCGCTTTCCGGAGGAGAGCAACAACGCTGCCAGCTTGCGCGCGTATTGGTGCAGGTTTGGCAACCGGTTCGCGATGGCAAACCCGCATCGTTGTTTCTGGATGAACCTGTGTCGGCCCTCGATATCGGGCACCAGCTTGAGGTGATGCAGATTGCGCGAGGGTTTGCGGATGCAGGTGGCAGTGTGGTGGCGGTGATGCATGATCTGAACCTGACGGCGATGTTTGCGGACAGTGTTGCGTTGCTGGCAAAAGGGCGAATGGTGATCCAAGACCGCCCCGCAAATGTTCTGTCAGACGCGCACCTTTCGGCCGCATATCGATGTGATGTTCGGGTGAACAAAGCCCCGCCCAAAAGTCGCGGTATTCCGTTTATTCTGCCGCATATGGCGTCTACGACTGGTACAAAAATAGTCTAGATGCCTATCGCAAGCCTCTTTTCTTTTTGTTCAGAAAGGCTGACCATGACGACGAAACCTCAAAAGGTAACTTTATGAAACTTACGACAAAAGGTCGCTACGCAATAGTCGCCCCTTGGAACCGTAGACCTTCACGAACTGCCTAGCATCACCCCTTGTGTATTCGCTTACAGGCTTCTCACCACAGATAGTGAAAAGGAACTCAAGTGTCTCAAATAATGGCTTAGGATTCAAAGACTTGAGGTCTACGTATTCTTCTACGATAGCCTTTAATTCATATCTCTGGATGCTCATTTCACTAACCTCTTGTTCTAGCATAAGAATCAAGAGTTAGTATGGCTCCGGCGGTAGGGATCGAACCTACGACCAATTGATTAACAGTCAACTGCTCTACCGCTGAGCTACGCCGGAATACCGAGGCTGCTTTTAGCGGGGGTTTGGGGAGCCGTCCAGAGGCTTTTGTCACAAATGTGCAAAGTTTTTTGCAGCTCTACGAAATGCAGTGAAAAACACTGTCAAAGGCGAGGGGACCTGTTTGATCCACTTGATTTTTCTGTTTGAGATCAATGAGGTGCGCAAACACGTTTCGTGCGGCTGCGGGCAGCAGCATGGGGTCGACATCCGTATAGATACGCGCGGCGAGATCGCGAGCCGCCGCAGGCTCCGTCTCGAGGCTGGCAAGAATCTGTGCTTCGCGATTAAGGCGATGCGTTGTGAGCCAATCTAGCCGCTCTACCGGATTCATGATCGGGTCCCCGTGGCCCGGATGATAGATACGGTGCGGGCGTGCGCGCAGTTTGGCGCACGACGCCATAAAGTCAGTGAGATCGCCATCTGGTGGCGACACAAGGCTGCTGGCCCATCCCATGACGTGATCACCGCAAAACAAGTGCCGCCCCCATTCAAGGCAGATGTGATTGCCAAAATGCCCCGGAGTATGCAGCGCGGTCAGTGTCCATTCGGGGGTTTGGATTTGGTCCTGATCGGCAAGGCAGTGATCCGGTGCAAAAGAGGCATCGACCCCTTCGCCCCCACCTGCAAGCCCGCTGTCAGCCAGTTGTGTCATGATAGTGCTACGGCCCGTGTGGCTGTCGCCAAAGGCATAGATCGGCGCACCGGTTCGGTCGGACAATGGTGCCGCGTTGGGTGAATGGTCGAGATGACTGTGCGTGATAATGATGTGGGTGATTTGTTGATCCTGTGTCAGCGCGTCCAAGATGGCGCCCAAGTGATCGGGATTGTCCGGACCAGGGTCAATCACAGCGATATTGCGGTGCCCCAAGAGATACGTGTTGGTCCCTGTATACGTCATAGGCGAGGGGTTGTTACAGCGCAGCATCCGCAAATCGGGCGCGAGCTGGATGATCGGGGTGGTCATGGTTCGTGCTTTCCCTCGTCAGGTGGTCGGGCTAGCCTGTCACATATGTTTGGATGGCTCAAAAACTATATGCCGCGCAGCCTGTATGGTCGGGCCGCATTGATCCTGTTGTTGCCGGTTGTCACGGTGCAACTGGCCGTGTCGGTTGTTTTTATTCAGCGGCACTATGATGGGGTGACCGAACAGATGACACGCGCCGTTATACTAGAGCTCGCCTATCTTCGAGATCAGGTAGATGCGTCCGAGGATGCAATCGCCGCCCAAGAGGTGATGGCAGCACTGGCCGAACCGCTTCAGATTGACGCTGCGATAGAAAAATTTGCGGCCCTTGGGGTGGATGGTCGGTCGTTCTACGATCTGTCGGGGCGCGCTGTGATCCGCACGATGCGGTCTGATTTGGATGGGTTGGCGTGGGTCGATATGCGCGAACGCAAACGGGTCTACGTTGTTATCCAAACCACCAAAGGTTTGATGTCCGTAGAATTTGATCGCCGTCGCGTTTCTGCGTCGAACCCGCATCAGTTGCTTGTTTTGATGGTTGTCTTGGGCGTGTTGATGACCTGTGTGTCCTATGTGTTTTTGCGCAACCAGCTGCGGCCGATCAAAAGAATGGCTGGGGCGGCGGCGGAATACGGCAAGGGTCGGATCGTGGATTACCGCCCGTCGGGTGCGAACGAAGTGCGCGCGGCAGGCAATGCGTTTTTGGATATGCGCAACCGGATCGAACGACAAACCCAGCAGCGTACTATGATGCTGTCAGGGGTGAGCCACGACCTGCGCACGCCGCTGACACGTCTGCGTCTGGGGCTGTCTTTGATGGACGAGGCCGAAGCGGAGCCGCTGGTGCGAGACGTCGAGGACATGCAGCGGATGCTAGACGGATTTTTGGACTTTGCGCGAGGCGATGCAGATGTCGCCCGTGAAGAAGTGGATCCTGCTGAATTGCT
Organism: Thalassobium sp. R2A62; assembly: GCF_000161835.1. Classification (GTDB taxonomy): domain Bacteria; phylum Pseudomonadota; class Alphaproteobacteria; order Rhodobacterales; family Rhodobacteraceae; genus Thalassobium. The sequence continues at coordinate 853,870 of NZ_GG697169.2, read as the reverse complement.
GCGTGCCTGTGTAGAAGGGGCCAAGCGGGCGCGGATGAATGTGACACTGGGCGCGGTCCAAGAAGGTGCAATCGTACGGTTGGGGCCAATCGCCGTGCGCCGAGCGGTAGACAATCTGATTGGCAACGCCGTGCGCTACGGCAGCCGCGCCGTTGTTTCCATGTCGCTGGGCGAACGTGCGTTGGTGATTTCGGTAGATGATGATGGCCCTGGCATTCCTGATGATCAACGAGAAGAGGCGAGGCGCGCGTTCACACGTCTTGATCCGTCGCGCAATCAGGATTTGGGCGGCGGCGTTGGTCTAGGGCTTGCTGTTACGTCCGATATTGCGCGGGGCCATGGTGGGCTTTTGCGGCTAGATCATAGTGACGCCTTGGGTGGATTGCGTGCTGATCTAGTGTTGGCACGGTAGGTCCCATGGTGGTCCGGTCGACCGAAAAGGCCGACCGGAATAACTGGTCAGTGCGACATAGCGGCAGCCCTGACCCCACTCGTTAATCCGCGTTAAACACAAGGCGCATCGTCACAGGGCTGACCCGTGTGATGCTGTCGAGGTTGGCCAGTTCCTGAAGCTTGTCGATGCCGTCATCGATGCCGTCATCGAGGCCGGCGTCTTCGGTGCTGAGCATCGCCATTCCGTTGGTGGTGACCAGTACTTGGCTGTCAGTGAGACGCATCACAAAGAATGTGGCATCGACATCGGTGTCCAACCCCAAGTGGTTCAGCGTGCCGTAGGCTTCGACGGTTGTCGCGCCACCGGTTTCAAGCGCATTGAGCGCGTCCATCTCAAGCGCGGCCGTAAGGGTAGCAGAGAGAGCGTTCTGAAAGACAAATTGGCCCAAACGTTCGTTGCGGATGTCGATCATTGTCTCAACCGATGCCAACCCAAGTGTGATTTCTACGGCGCCTTCAACAGAAACCGTGCCTGATACATCGCCAAAACTGTGGCTTTCACCGATATAGTCGTTCTTGATCGATCCAAATGAGACGTTCGACAATGACCCGTCCAGCGTCCAGCTGCTGGCGTGCCCCGCTGCAAAGCTGGTGGTCGCGGTGAGTGCAACAGCGGCTGCTGTGGCAAGAGTTTTGAATTTGCACATAGATGTGGTGCCTTCCGCTTGATAGTATGACACTAAGGAGCACCGAGCCAGACTGCGCATGCAGCGGTCAAATCCGCCGCGCCAAAAGGCGAGGCGGTGTTGTCAGAAGAAACCGGCGAGAGACGTGCCGGGCGGCGGTTTAGCGTTCTGCCATGACAAAACGCTCCTCATTTCGCTGCTTCAAAACTTCTCCCGAAATCATCCGTCTGGTGGTGATGATTTATGTGCGTATCCACTTTCGCTTCGAAATGTGGAGGATCTGCTGCACGAACGCGGCATCGATATCAGCCATGAAGCGGGCCGTTTCTGGTGGAACAGATTTGGCCCGATGCTCGCCGCTGAAATTCGCAAATGGCGCGTCCCGCAGTTACCCGTCACTGGACTTGCGGGCGAAATCCGTCTGGGGTTAGCTGGAGCATCACCATCTTCGGAGTCGTGCAAAAAACCAGTATACTTGCTTCCGCAGTAAATAAGATTAAGCTCTGACTTGATAATTTTTCATATGCGGTTGGAGTATGGCAGCGCTCGTTGGAGTTACGAATTGGGTTAGTCGGCTTCTGTGGATTGTCGTGTTGAAGACGGCCTTACTCGGCTTGCCTGCCCAAGCTCAAGACCAAGATGTGCTGCGGGTGCAGCGCGCGTTAGCCCTCGCGGGCTACGATCCGGGGCCGTTAGATGGCTATTGGGGCATGCTTACGAATTCGGCGCTGTCTGAGTTCGTAGAGGAATTCAGTGTGGAAGCACCCATCGTCGATTCAGACAATCTCTCGGACGCTGTGTTTGATGGTCTAGTTAGAGCCTTCAACTTGCGTAATGAGACAATTGAGGCCGACACGCCTCACCTGCAGGTGGTAATGAGTGTGGATGATGCTCGGCACTTGCTTGAGCGCACTGGCATCGGTGCTCACCCAGCGGAGATAGACGAGTTGGTCGGTCTTTCTCGTAGTCAAGCGATCAGTAAAATCATTTCTGGGCTTGGGGCGGGTGCGCCGTTATTACCGCAACCTGTTTGGGTCAAAAGTGATCAGTTTCCGAATTATTGGATGCGTTGGGATTATGATGAGGAAGAGCGGTCGAGCTTCCGTATGGCGCGTGATCGAGAGTTGAATCAATTACGGCATTGGTGGGTTGATGAAATGGTCGCAACGGGCCGGCCGCAAGCTGAGCGCCTAATCCTGTTTTGGCACAATCATTTCGTAACGGCCTATTCCGCCATTCAAGAAGAGAGCCATGCGATGTACCTACAGCACCAGCTGTTTCGCGACCTTGGCCACCAAAACTTTCGCACCCTCGTGACAGCAATCCTGCACGACCCCGCGATGCTTAATTACCTTGATAACGACCGTAGCCGAGAAGAGCAGCCCAACGAGAACCTCGCCAGGGAACTAATGGAGTTATTTGTTCTCGGCGAGGGGAATTATGATGAGGAGACAGTAAAAGAGGTCGCACGCGCTCTTACAGGATACGGTTATACCCGTATGGGGCGTATGGAATTCCAATTCAGTCCTTGGGACCACGACACAGGCCGTAAAACGATTTTTGGCCGCACGGGGCGGTGGCGTGCAGAAGACGTAGCTGACATTTTACTAGATCAGCCTGAGGTTGCGACATTCATAACCCGCAAGTTTTGGACGGCCTATGTGTCAGAATTCCATTATGATGAGGCTCAGATAGCCTCTGTTGCGCATGCATTTCGTGATACGGATTATGACGTTAAGACGCTCCTGCGTAATCTGCTCGCTTCTGGCTCCTTCTGGGCTGCCGAAAATCGCGGAACGATCGTGAAGAGCCCCGTCGATCTTTTAATTGGTTCGGTGCGGTCGCAAGGCTTGCCATTGGGTGAGGTTGAATCGCTGCCCAACCAGCTGACCGCGCTTGGCCAAAACTTATTCGAACCGCCCAACGTGGCGGGCTGGCCTGGTGCTGGTGATTGGCTGACGCCGTCGCGACTCCTCCTGCGTTACGATATTATCAGCCGTTTGAGTGACTATATGGTAAACTCTCATGGAGAGGAGGCACCGCCCCCCGATCAGATGATGACAGGCTCTGATGAGGTGTCGATGCCTGCTAATAAAGAAATGAATTACGGCTCCATACGCGTGCGATATGCCGCAGAAAATTTTAAGGGCCCCCCGCACTTCCACGTGTCAGTCATGCAGGAAAATAATGAAGGCGTTCTTCGTTCTGACTGGGTGAGCCCAGTAGTCGTCGTCGAAGGTGGTATTGATACTGAGCGCTACGGGCGGGTGATGGAGACTGATCTCCCATGGCGTGAAACAGAAATTCTGGTTCCACGAGAAATAAAGCCAGACGCATTTCGTATCTCCTTCTTGAATGATAGGTGTTGTGGGGTTGGTGGCTCCGACGGTGGGGACCGTAACCTTTATGTTGACTGGCTGTCGTATGACGGCCGCCTCTACCCTGTTTCCTCTGGTGAGCAACGGACCAATTGCACATCCGCTAACGCAGACCGGGAGCCTGGCCGCCTCTACTGTGGCGGACACGTGACACTTACCGAATACGTAACCGGGGAAACGCAACCGGCTTTAGTTCGCACCAGCGACCAGCTGCTAATTGACCGCGTCGCCTTTGAATGGGCCGAGGAAATGCGCGGGAGCGACGACTGGGTGTCATTCGGTCTTGGCTTACTGGCACCACGCCTCGGTGCCGTCGGTGCCGAGGCGATGAAAATCGAGCTTGTCCGCAATAACACGCGTGACGCGGGTCAGCGCTTACTCCTTAAGATCTGGGAACACGATTGTTATCCTAACTGCCTTGGTGCATCGATGCCGTCCGCGGCCTATGTCAACCGAGATACGGGTTGCTGTGAGATGAATTTCGTTCTGATTGGGCGCGAATGGGGTGACGAGCGGCGTCAGTGGAATGCATTAACGGATGAACAGCGCGCGTTTGTGTCATCGCTCTGGATGGCCATGCCCGACCTGTTGCGTCAATCCATGCAGGGGCGAAATTGGCGTCAACGCAATGGACAAGTGGAATATGACACCTGGTCTGAGTGGTTTGCGCGGATGGAGGAAGCCTTGCCACGAAGTCGCTATGCGCAGAACGCGGCCTCCGGAGGCTGGCAACTGAGCAGCAATCAGATCGATCAAAATTCCATGTCAATGATAATGTCTATGATGTCAGAGTCGGCTAGTAGAACACCTCCGATCGTTGCAGGTATGCCTGCCGATGAGGCGCGAAACTACATTGATGATTTATCAACGGTGGAGCTGCCTGCGCAATATTTTTTAACCTCGGAAGTCGGAGCTGAAATGCCCCAAATCCGCATATCAACAGATATTTTTCAACACCCATTGTATCAACTAAAGTGAGGCACTGCAGTGAAAAGGCGTCAAATTCTTCAATCCCTCCTCGCCGGCCTTGCTATTCCCTTAGCACCCCTCAATTTGGCAAAAGCAGCCCAGTCGAGCGGACGAAGAGTAATTCTGGTTGAATTGTCTGGCGCAAACGATGGCCTGAACACTGTAGTTCCCTATCGAGATGAGCGGTATCGTGAAATCCGCCCCAATATATACTTACGGAAGAACGAGCGGTTCACGCTCACTTCTAACCTAGCGCTGCACACGGCGCTTATTCCCCTTGGCGATGCCTGGGAGGCAGGAGACCTCGCTATCATTCAGGGCTTAGGTTACCCTGGTCAAAACCGATCCCACTTCAAATCTATCGCTATATGGGAGACTGGCGGTGACGGCTCTCAAAGTGGTGTAAACGGCTGGCTCACCGAAGACATTATGGACATGCGCGACGCAGCCGAGGTGGACGCGCACGGGATTAGCTTGGACGGTGGCATGGGGGTGTTCGCCGCATCATCGGGGCTCTGGCTGTCGATGACTTCTCTCAACCAATTCGCGACACTGGCTGGTCAGCGCGAGCAAACACCTACCATATCTGGAGGGAATAACCCGGCGCTGGCAATGCTCCTCGACCGAGGCCACAGTCTAAACACTGCGATGTCAAGAATTTCGGCTAAGGTTGAACGCCTCCCGCGTAGTTCCTCATTCCGGATCGATGCTGGTGACTTCGGGCGCCAGGCCGCCATGGCGGCACAGCTCATCGATGCAGGCATTGACGCACCAGTCTTAAAAATGAAGCTTGACGGGTTTGACACACACGAATCTCAGCCTTGGCGCCACCGCGACCTGCTAGGAGATTTGGGCAGGGGGCTTGAGGGCCTGCGCCAAGCCTTGATACAGTCAGGTCACTGGGAGAATACACTTGTCATGACCTATAGCGAATTCGGCCGTCGCGCTGTTGAGAATGCTTCAATGGGTACAGATCACGGTACTGCAGCGCCGCATTTCTTGATGAGTGGTGGATTGAGCGGTGGGATTTGGGGTGTACACCCAGACCTAGGCAATCTTAGTGATGGAGATATGGAATTTACGTTGGACTATCGAACTATGTATCACACAGTCTTACGCGACTGGTTCGGCTTGACCCAGAATAGGTTTGCAAGCCACGTTGATACCGCTTTAGATGGCATTTTACGCACATGAGGGGCGTTGTTAGAAGAAAATCGGTCGAGAGAGGCACGGCGGGCGCCTAGCGTCGCCAGGTGAAAAGACACGACCCATTCAAGTTTTTAAAGATGTCTCGCGAAATCATCCGTCTGGCTGTGGAAATGGATCTGCGTTTTCCGCTTTCGCTTCGCAATGTCGAAGACCGAAAGTATGAGTTTGGCATTGAAATTCCTCAGAAAGTCAATGAAACGCTACGGCCAACCAGAGATCATCGTGACCGACAAAATGAGATCATACGGTGTTGCTCTGAAAGTCATCGGTAATGCCGAAAGGCAGGAAACTGGTCGCGGGCTGAACAGTCGAGCAGAAAATTCCCGTCTGCTGTTTCGACGAAGAGAGCGAGCCATGCAGCGGTTCCGGGGCATGCGAACCTTGCAGAAATTCGTCTCCATCGACGCTTCCGTTTTCAACCAATTTAAACAGGAACGCAGCCTCTCTGGCAGACATCACTTTAAGCTCATCCGCGCCGCCGCTCTTGCCGAGTGGCGCGATCTCTGCGTGGCATAGATCGCAGCATCACTCTCCTCGTAGAGACAAGTTCGAATTCGTCGGACACCACCATAAACGTAGCATCTTGGACCTGTCACGCTTTTGTGCCGCCCCAAGTGCTCGTTTAAGCCGCCTTCCGTTCAAAAGCGACCGGGCTTTTCCAGCCTAATGTTGAGTGTCGGCGGCGCGGATTGTAGAACCCGTTAATGTATTCAAAGATCGCCATCTCTGCCTTCCGCCGTGTTTCCCATGAATGCCGCCAAATCAGTTCTGACTTGATCGTTTTGAAGAAGGTTTCGACTGCCGCGTTGTCATAGCAGTTACCCTTGCCGCTCATCGACACCTTGAACACGTTCTGGCGCAGGATCTTCTGGTAGTCGTGCGAACAATATTGCGACCCGAGATCCGTGTGATGAATGCAGTCCTTGGGTGGTTGTCGGAACGCGATTGCCATTTTCAACGCCCGGATCGCCAGGTCACGTTTCATCCGGTTGCTTACAGCCCATCCAATGACACGACGGGAATGCAGGTCCAGGATCACCGCGAAATAAAGCCACCCCTCGCGTGTCCAGACATAGCTGATATCGCCAGCCCATTTTTGATTGGGCTTGTCGGCGTTGAAGTCGCGATCCAACAGGTTCGGGGCAATGTTGAACTTGTGATCGCTGTCGGTTGTGACCTTGTGTTTGCGCGTTCTCACAACAGATATGCCGTTCTGACGCATCAAACGTCCGACACGACGGTGACCGATATCCAAGCCGATCTCTTTCAGTTCTTCGGTCATGCGTGGCCGGCCATAACTGCCCAGACTGAGACGGGACTGCTCCTTGATGTGGGCCAGCGTGACCAAATCAGACCGCCGTCTGCGACTGGCCGGTCGATTGCGGAACGCATGTAAACCACGTGAACTGACATCCATGACCTTGCAAAGACGCGCCGTTTCGAAAGTCCCCGCGTGTTCTTCAATGAACCTGAACCTCATGGCTTTTGGCTCGCGAAGAACTGCGTTGCTTTTTTTAAGATCTCCCTCTCCTCCTTGAGAATGCGGTTCTCGCGCCGGAGCCGGTCATTCTCTTGGGCGAGGCTCAAATCCTCTTTCGAAACTACATCTGTATCTCGGTGCGCTGTGATCCATTTGTTCAGCGTCGACATCCCGACACCCAAATCATCAGCCACCTGCTTACGCGTTAGCCCACTGGTCCGCGCGATACGCACCGCATCATGGCGGAATTCGTCCGTCCGTTTCTGTCCCATAGTCAATCTCCTTTGTTGCAGTAAATGCTATCAAAGGAGCGGCATCAAACCGCGACAGGTCCATAAATCGTTTGGCCGTGATCGGGTCAATGGGAAGAAGAGCTTGCTGGCGCGGGGCATAGCCGGCGCAGCATTCGCCGCAATGCGGGCAACCTATGCTACCAGAAATGTTGCCGCTAATTCAAGCGAGTGATCCGCCTCTGGCGTGCGGCCAGTATACATTTGATAACAATGGAACAACCCATCCGTTTCGCAAAGCTCCACGGCAACGCTTTGAGCCTTGAGATGTGCGGCCATCGCAACGCTCTGATCATAGAGAATCTCGGAGCGATCGGCCTGTATCTGGATCTTTGGCGCCCCTTCAAAATGTCCAAAAAGAGGCGAAATTTCAGGGTTTTTCGCATTCAAACCGGCTGTGTAGGCAGCATTGCCACGGCGCACGAAGGCTGGGGACAAGAGTGCGTCACTGCGCTTGTTGTTCTTGAAAGATGGCAGTTCGGTGGCGAGGTTTGTCAAAGGCGAAAACAGCGCAAGCGCTTGGGGCAGGGCGCTCTGCTTTGCGATCAGACGATGCAACAGCGCTAGGGCCAGCCCGCCGCCAGCGCTGTCGCCCATAATTCTTATGGATCCGGCGCCATAGGTTGCGGTCAGATTGGTAAAAGCGTCCTCGGCCTGATTGATCGCCGTTGGATAGGGGTGCTCTGGCGCTTTGGCGTATTCAAGGAAATAGACCGGCATGGCCGCCTTTGCGGCCAGCGTTGCGGTCAGTGCCCGATAGCCATGCAATCCGCCCAGAATGAAGCCGCCGCCGTGCAGATAGAGGATTGCGCCCTGCGCCTTCTGTTGGCCGGCACGGACCCGTACGAGGGCGGAATCGTTCGAGACCTCTTCAAACTGGGCCGTGCGGGCCTTGGCATGGAGTATCGTCGCATTGAGGTTGGCGCTTGAGCGCAACATGCGCGGCGACGACAATAGCGACAGAAGGGGTTTTTGCAGGATGCGGGCGTGTCCCGTCAAAAGTTTCTGGCGGATCGAAATCGTCATGGGTTTTAGCTTTGACTGATGAGGAAGGGTGCGGGCATGCGCGACGCCGTTTTTACAGTGCGCGAATAAAGATGCAAGCCGTTCAAGCGGTGTTGTCAGAAGAAACCAGCTTGAAGTGAGCAGGTGCCTGACGTCAGCAGGCGTTGGACAGATTTGAGGATTTGAACAAGGGAGGTTTTCTGGTTCATCTTATCGATTCGGAGATCGAGATGACGCAGAAGCCGACTACATCGAAAGATGCTGCCGACAAGGTGGTCGAGAACATCCGCCGTAAGACGCGCCAAACCTGTTCATCTGAGGAGAAGATCCGCATTGTTTTGGCCGGTCTGCGTGGCAAGGAAAGCATCGCGGTTTTTTGCCGCCGTGAGGGCATTTCAGAGAGCCTGTATTACTGCTGGTGGTGTTGTCAGAAGAAAACTGGTTGAGGCGGGCAGGGCGGCGGTTTAGCGTTTTGTGATGACAAAACGCTCCCCATTTCGCTATTTTAAGACCACCCCAGAGATCATTGGCCTACCGGTAATGCTGTACGTTCGATTTCCGCTGTCACTGTGCATTTTTGACGAACGCGATATTGATATTAGCCATGAGACAGTTCGGTTTTGGTGGGATAGATTTGGCCCGACGTTCGCCGCTGAAATACGCAAACGGCGCGTCCAACAGTTACGGGCACATTCGAATTGGCAATGGCATTTGGACGAAGTGTTTGTGAAGATCAACGGTGAGACGCACTACCTTCTGGCGGGCAGTCGACCATGAGGGCGAAGTTCTGGAAGGCTATGTGACAAAGCGCCGTGACCGCAAAGCAGCTTTGAAATTCCTCAGCAAAACAATGAAGCGTTGCGGCAAACCCGAAATCATCGTGACCGACCTACTGCGGTCTTACGGTGCCGCGATGAAGGTCATCGGCAATGCTGACAGACAAGAAACCGGCCGCTGGCTCAACAATCGAGCAGAGAATTCACACTTGCCGTTTCGACGAAAAGAACGGGCAATGCTGCGATTTCGTCATATGCGTAGTTTACAGAAATTCGTCTCCGTTCACGCCTCCGTTTACAATCATTTCAACCAGGAACGTCACCACTACTCACGCGCCAATTTCAAGCTCAACAGAACCGCCGCTCTTGCTGAATGGCGCGATCTCTGTGCGGCATAATGCGCAGCGTCACTGTCCTGGCAGAGGCGAGTTCGCATTTGTCTGACAGCACCAAGAAATGGCCTCTAAAGCCCAACTGATCGTCCGTATGAGAGCCCTTTATTAACCGCTTTTTCAGGAAATGCTTGGTTCGATGCAATTTTAGACTTATCCCAATTATAGTTTAAATAACTTACCCGAGGTTCCTGATGCGGCGCAAACTCTCAATCTTTGACACTCTGGGTGTATGTACCACCGATGATCTTGTTTCCATCCGTCAAGCGTGGCGTCGCAAGGTCAAAACTCTGCATCCTGACCTTGCCAAAGATCAAGAAAAGTCTGTGGCCTGTGAGGCTTTGGTGGCCGTCAACGAAGCATTTTATGCACTGCGCGACCATAAACCTTTTGCAGACCGCCGCGCTGCGAACCGCGGCTTGGACCGCCGGAAAAAGGGCAATCGAAGCCGGGTTTGGACGAAAACAGAACGCCAAAGCGTCGCCCGTAAGTCCGCGAACGACCGAAGAGAACAGCAGGCAAGCGACGCAATCCGTACTGCGAACCGCCCTCAGCCAACGAATCAGGAAGCGAAAAACAAGTTTTTTGCTGCAAAAGAGTTTGCCAAACAGGCCCACATCGCGCGCAACAATGAAGCGGCGCTTGCGCAAAGGGAGGAAGCTGCCCGCGCCGCAAGGTGCGCCAAAGCGGCCGAAAAGCTTCCTGCCTGTTCGGTCCTAAAAAATACAGACGCGGCCGGTAAGCCCCAACCTAATATGGCCAACGCAAATCAAGTACATGAGACTACATTGGCAGCGCTGCATGGCTATGCGGTTTCCCTGAATGCAATTTCAGCGAAAAATCGATGCCCAAAGTCTGTATGTATGTGGCGGTAGCGTTAAGATTTGCGGCAGCGATGTTGAAAAATGGAATCGCGCAACGAACCGCTTATTTGAGTGGATGAAGGTGTGATAAAGCAGGTTTGAGGCACTGTCAGAGCAAATCGGCTTGAGGCGAGCAAGGCGGTCTCCTAACGCCAGCTCATGACAAAAAGATGGGCCATTCAAGTACTTCAAGACGAGCCCCGAGATCATCTGTTTAGCCGTTATGATCTATGTGCGGTTTCCGCTTTCGCTGCGGATTGTTGAGGATTTGCATCACGTATGCGGCATCGACACTAGTCACGAAACGGTTCGGTTCTTGTGGAACAGATTTGGCCCACTGTTCGCATCTGAGATCCGCAAAAACAGTGTAAGCTGGATGCGGCCTACTCGAACTGGCGGTGGCACCTCGATGAGGTTGTTGTGAAGATCAACGGTGAAACGCACTACTTGTGGCGCGCCGTTGATCATGGGGGCGAGGTGCTTGAAAGCTACGTGACCAACGCTGGGATCACAAAGCGGCATTGAAATTCCTCAGAAAATCAATGAAAGGAAGTGTCCCGAGAGTCTGTACATACGTACAGTATATGACTGAGGTTAGCCGTAGAGGATATCACCCATGTTCAAGAGTAATAAGCTGTTCAAGATTAGGAAAACGATTGGGGCTATGTAACCCTCGGCTGTCGCCTTGACGCCTTCCACGTTCGCCCATTCGCCATTCACAGTCTGGTACCCAAATATCGAAGCCAGTAAAGATTGCGTCCATCCCCATGCCACAAATGCCCAAGCACCTTGCGGTCCAACAAACAGTAATGCGAGCGAAATTATCGCTGATGCACCTACTTGAGTACCAGCAAAACGTGTCATGAAAATTGCGCTATCACCAAATCCATATTGATCAACGAATGCTTTTGTTTGGAACAGGCATCTGTAGCTGTAATAGAGCGCACCTATTAAAAGAACGGTCCAAACTATAAAGTTTAAGCTTCCACCAAAACTTTCCACCATTTTGATTCTCCCTTAATTATTGTTGCATCTTGTCTCGAATAAGTGCGGCCAAATTATTTGAGTGGTGTCGCACCAGTTTCGACGCGAATTATTTTCCCATCTTTTATGTGATTAACCACCATCACAGCTTCAGATGTCCCATCTGGAAATTTCATGACCGAATGCTCAACCATGATTTCATCATTTTCATAAAGGCATCTCTGATCATGGAACTGTAGAGCATCGCTTTGCATCATTTGAGTAACCGTTGGAGTCCAATCTGCCTTACTAACTTCAGTACCTGATTGATGGCGGACAAACACAAAGTCTTTATGCAAACAGGTCAAATACATATCAATATCTTTGGAATCCTGCGCAGACTTAATTTTTTCATACAGCGACATCTCTATTCTCCCCACATCCCTGCAAATTCGTAAACAACGGCACGATTACCACCGACACACCAAGCATCGTGATTAGGCGAAATGGCGTAAGCGTCACCAGCAGAATAAGTTGCTTCGGAACCATCATCACAGACGCAATGGATCGTACCTTCAACAATAATACCGGTGTGTGTTGCTTGACAGCTGGGGGTCCCAACTATCGGTTTAATATCAGTGGACCATTTCCAGTCTGGTGCCAGTGTCAGCTTCATTACACGCTGACCCAGAACGTTTACTGCCTTCATCTGGGCGTTGGGCATTTCCTTGGCTTCGTCTGCCTGTGTTGCAAAGTTTTTAACTTCAATTGGCATGATTATACTCCTTATTTTGTCTTTAAACGAGCAATTTGGGGTAAAATAATGCAAACGATCGCTATTTAGTTTATCCCAATTAGTCGATGCGTCATCGAGTGAAAGACTCTCCACTCATCTGTGTTATCACTGTAGTTTCCAAAATAGCGCCTGCGGCGGCTCTTTTTTCCTTGAGTTCCTCGTGGCCACCAAAAGCTTTCATAGCTTCGATAGATTCAAAATCGATTATGACTGTTAACTTGTTATCATTATCTTTCTCAGTTCCGGCGAAAACAAGAGTCGCTCCAAGCGCATTTAACGTTGCCTCATTCTCGTAGAACATATCTTTCCAAGGTTGGAACCCATGAGATAAATCCTGAGTTAGTCTTACTATCATGACTGGTACTCCCGCGTCGTTAGCCGCTCACTTGATTTTCTGAGCTATGTACTGTTAACTTATTTAACGGACTAAGCCCCCATACAGCAAAGCGGTGCATAAGAGGGCCGTTACCCGAGCAGCGTTTCGGAGCCAAGAGATCCCAAAAGCATAAAATGCGACATTCGCAATTCGAGCTAGTAAAAACGTTAGCATTAGCTGATCAGTCAAATCAGTAGCTGCATCAGATAGGTGGCTCTTAAGGCTATGCCTTCAACGTTGACACCGTGCGGATTGGCAATCTAGTCTGTATATCAAAGTGGTTTGGGGGCTAATATGATAGACATAAATATTGTAGAAAAGGAGATGTGCCCGATTGGCCTGGCGGGGCATCTTCTAGTTGATAAATGGGTTCCGGTAATTATTCGCGACATAGCGTTGTTTGACAGGCGTGGCTTCAACGAGATTTTAAAAAATAATCGTGAAGGAATTTCTTCAGCATCGCTTTCGTCACGCCTGCAGTACATGGTGCAGCTGGACCTGTTGAATGTCCAAAAATCGGACGATCATGCACAGAAGAAACTTTATTTTCTCTCTGAGGCTGGAATAGCTTTCGTGCCTATTCTGTTTCACTTGGCTAGTTGGACTGCCGAATTTAGAAACCCATCGCCGGACATTGTTGAACTCACCAGCCCATTTCATTCTGCACAAGGTGACTTGCAAGAGAAGTTAATTGATCGATTGCGCCAGATTCATGTGACTAAGACAATTGAACCAACGCCTCTGTGGTGGCTGGCCGACAAGCTTTAAATTTGCAGTCACACTCGGTTGGTGGTCGAAAATTTCAGCTTAGGCGCTAGTTTAGGCAGCGGAGGTGTGCATCGCTGATCCTCCAATTTGGGGGACAAAACTATCCCAGATGGTGGGCCACTTTCAGGCGGCTATTCTGGACCATGTTTTTACTAGATAGTGTGTCAGACACGTTTGATCGCCAAGGTTCTTGCCAACGTCTAGCCTCAAAATGAGAAATTTCTGGATGCGCTGTTTAGCCTTTGCCCTCCTAGCTTTTTTAATAAGCACAGCATCTGCCACAGCGCAGGGCGTGTTTCCCACTGTAACTGCTGACGATCTGAATGGACGCAGTGCGACGCTGCCTCAAGGGTTTCCGGGAGAGACGACAATTGTCTTCATTGCCTACAAACAGAACCAGCAACCCCTTGTGGATGGCTGGGTGCGTGCGCTTGGACTTGACCCGTCAATTGGGGCAGAATTTGTGGAAATTCCAGTCGTCGGTGTCGGCGCCCGCCTGATCCGGCCTATCGTTGATAACGGGATGCGGTCCGGAATTGTTGACCCAGCTTTGCGAGCACGGACCATCACGCTTTATGAAAGTCCGAAACTGGTGAACACTCCGCTCGGGTTTTCAGGGCGTGGCACAATCCGCGTTTTGGTTGTGCGCCGCAATGGACAGGTGCTTTGGTCGACATCGGGTGGGGTAACCGCTGCAGGTATAGCTGCCGTGTTAGCGGCGTACGGCGCCTAAACCTCCACTTAGGTTCCAACCATGTCGATTATTAGCATTCGTCGTGCTAGCTACAAACCTTCTCACGCTGTTCCGCTAGTGCCATTTGCTCATCGTCGCCGATCTCAAGATTGTACATTCGGGACACCCGCCAAAAACGAAGAACGTATTGACACTGGTAAGCGTCATTTGGAGGCAACCAATCGAGTGGCCCATTAGCGCCTTTTGAGCGATTGGTGGCGTCATCAACAGCAATTAGGTTTATGGGGTCATTCGCAAATGCTACTCGATGTTCGCGGCTCCAACTCCACGCCCCTCTCTGCCAAGCCCAATGCAGGGGTACCAAATGATCCACGTCAAGATCACTCGCATCCATAAAAATAGTGTCAGTATAGGGGTCAATCCAACGACCACGCAGAACCCGACAACCATTATCTGAATATGACAATGCTCCAGTAGTCAGCGCGGCCAGCAACTCATGCCGCGTGTTTAGGCAATCGCTGTCACGGTCTATCCAGCGTCCGAACTCTTCTCTGTCATACGCTGTAATCCTGGATTGCTCTGCAGAACACGGTTGGACTATCGCTACGATGCATAGCGTCATTATGAGTTTGTGAAGCATATCGAATTTGGACCCATAAGCGCTGACGTCAGACACTGAATAGTTTGCTCCAAAGGGTGTTAGTTCTCTGGTCCTCAAGTAAAGTCACAACTTTCGCCATATCTAAACTTAGTGATCGCCCAGCGCATTTAGAATTCAGGATGATGCTATCTTGGTCAGTTATGCGTATATTATTCCGCTCATCGCTGACATGATGTATAAGTGAACGACAAGTATAATCCCGCTAACTATGATTGGCTCATTAGTAGGATTTACCCCTTCTATCTCAGCCCATGCGCTATTCTTGGTTGTATAGCTAAAGTATAAAAACAAAGCCGCCCAGATCGTTGAGAAAGCAAAAAGTTCCCAAGCACCTGCTGGTGAGGTGAACAGGATAATCGCATACAATACGCCCTGACTTAGAGCGTAACATCCACATATCTTAACCATGTTCTCGGACGCTGCACCAATGCCCCACTCAGCAATCGCAGCATCAGTCTGGAACAGGCATCTAAACCCATAATACAAAGACATGAGTGTGGGGATTAAGATCGCTATAAAATTAATCACTCCGCCACTAGCTTCAATCATCTTACTACTCCTTGTTGTTGGTAGAAAGAGCTTAGCACACAACATGCTGATTACCTAATCGTACCAGAAGGTACCTAAAATGCTGCACCAAAAGATTTCACTGCCAGAGAACCAAAAGGACTATCCATGTTTGTAGAAGAGTGATTGTAAGCGGTTCCGCATCATACGCTGCAAAGACTGTCTGCAGAATATAGTGCTGTCCGTCGTCAGGGTTTTTGGAACCAATGGCGGCCTAAGCTAAGAGAGAGTTTGGCTCATCTGGTTGGTTTGATTATGCGGCGTGCTGGCGGTGATGCAAGCGTCGCGCTTCGAGTGTCATTCGTTTGATCCTTTCACGTTGCTGTAGAATGGCTTTGTCTCGGCCAAAGTAGACGTCGGCCGGTGTGACGTTGTTGATGCTCTCGTGATAGCGTTGATGATTCTAGTGATGGACGAAGGCTTCTATCTGGGCTTCGAGATCACCCGTTAGAAAGTAGTTTTCCAGCAGGATGCGGTTCTTGAGGGTTTGATGCCACCGCTCGATCTTGCCTTGAGTTTGCGGATGATATGGCGCACCGCGCGAGTGCTTCATGCCTTTGTCCTGCAACCATTCCGCCAGATCCCCTGAGACGTAGCTTGATCCGTTATCACTCAGCAGGCGTGGCTTGTGGACGATATGCACCTGATCGCAACCAGATGCCCGAAGAGCGAGGTCCAGTGTGTCCGTCACGTCTTCAGCCCGCATGTTAGTGCAGAGCTTCCAGGAGACGATATAGCGGCTGTAATCGTCGAGGACCGTACTGAGATAGAACCAGCCCCAGCCCAATACCTTGATGTAGGTGAAGTCGGTCTGCCAAAGCTAATTGATAGCAGTTGTTTTATCTTTGAACTCACTGGCTGCCTTGATGACGATGAACGCAGGGCTGGTGATAAGATCATGGGCCTTCAGAACTTCAACCTGCCGTAACTGCACGACTATCTCTTCGGGCTTGGGTCTCTTAATCGCCATCTCTGGTCCTCCTCTTTCCTAACTATAGGGGCGGACCACTTCAAAGGGGGAGGCTCAACCTCTTGGCTGCGGCCGGAGCAACTCAATATGAGATCATGTGCTTGATGGCGCACACAGAGGCCAAGACGTCCGAAGTTTACACCAAAGGAATCGAAAGAGCGGGTTTGGCAGCGAAGGCAATTGAGAAGATGTCGCGGATAGATTTTGAGAATGTGTCCCACAGTGAATAATTCGTGGGACACAAATTACCTGAAACACCAGAAAAATATGGCGGAAAATTGGGGGATGGTAGGCCCGGCAGGACTTGAACCCGCAACCAAAGCGTTATGAGCGCTCTGCTCTAACCAATTGAGCTACAGGCCCGCCACGAGCGTTTGGTATGCACACTGGCCCCAGAGGTCAAGCCACGGCGGCAGCGGTTTGGCACATTGTCGATTTGATGGGGTTGGGACCTGTTTTTGCGGAAGAGAGTTTTTAGGTTCCCGCAGGGGTTGAAAACTGTTGCGCCGAGGCCGCGCGATCCGTCGAAACGGCACAAGATTGGGATGTTTTTCCCACTGAGGTGACGAAATTTCGCCGAAAACATATTACCAGAAGCGAATCGTAAATTTAGAGGAGGGTTCAGGCATGAAATTTTTAAAGACAGTATCTTTGACGAGTTTGTTGGCTACATCCGCGGGTACGGCTTTTGCGGGTATATCGGCAGTTATTAGTGAACCAGAAGTGTCTTCTGGTGGCGGTGTGAATGGCGGAGCAGTCTTGCTGGTTATGTTGGGCGCTATTTTGCTGCTCAATGGTGGTTTCGGCAATCGCGCATCGTCGCGCGGTGTTGATGCACCACAGACTGACGACGCCTCGAAGGGCGACGTCATCATGAAGTTCTAAAATCCTAGCGCGTCGGGCGAAACATCCGACGTACAGGATCGATCAGGACAGGTCCAAGGCGATGCGTCATCAATGGCGCGTCGTCTTTTGTTGTCAGGCCCAAGGTTAGGTTTTCGTTCCCTTTGGTCACGTAGAGCGTCCCGAACATCCAATCCCAAATTGCAAGAAAACTGCCGTAGTTCTTGTTGTAGTGCGCGGGGTCAGTGCTGTGATGCACGCGGTGCATCGTCGGCGAGATAAAGATACGCTCGAGGACCGGTCCATAGCTGATGTTGATATGGGCATGGTGAAAATTTGACATCAGCAAGATCGCAACAATAGTAAAGGCATTGACGCCAAAGATCTGGGCCGTGGTGGCATCTGGGTTCAAGCTACCGATGAGGATACCCAAAACAATGCCCATGATCATGGTTTGGATCGCGGCAATCACCAAAAGCCCCAGTGGGTGTTGGCGGTAGGCGGTAAAGGGCGTCATGACTTCTGCACTGTGATGGACCGCATGAAGGGGCCAGATCGTTTTGATTTGGTGGTGGGCGCGGTGGACCCAGTAGACCGAAAAATCACTAGCAATCCAAAAAATGAACCCCAGTGCGATAGGGGAAAGGTTGGCACCGTCGATGGCATTCCACGGTAGATGGTCTGCGAACATTGCCGCGAAAAGCGGGGTCACAGTAAAGCGGGTGACAAGGCCGAGGGCTGACATGACGCGGCCGATGGCAAAGAGTACCAGATCGAGACCAGTCGACCGATGGGTCCAGATGTGACGCGGCACCAGCCACGCGACAAAGCCGTCGTCTTCGTTTCGAGTTTGGTAAATCAAAAAGGCAATGGCCACGCATACGAACAGATAGATTGGCGATGTTACCGTGCCGAGGCCAAAGAAGCTGTCGAACAGCTCGCGTGCAAAATCCATGTCGTATTCCCCCAGTGGGGCCAACGTGCCGTTGTCGCGACTTGGGGTCAAGCCACGGTCGATAAACAACTGTGGCGAGGTTACGCAGAACCGAATATTCTTGGAGAGTTCTTATGCCTTTTGCCAGCCCCATCTTGTTTCGATTTGTTTGGATGATGTTGCTGCTGATTGTGGTGGTCTTTGCGGTGAGTGTCGCGCTCGAGTATCTTCTGAACTACCAGATCAGTGCTGGAACGGGGATTGTCGTGGTGATCGTGCCCGCAATGGACGCAGGCCAACAGTTTTTCAAGCTGGCTGGACGCGCGCCGGAACAGGGTGAAGCATGGCGCTATGCGGCCGTATTCGTCGCACTGAATATGGTCGTCGGCTGCATTCTGGCGGGTCTGGTGGTATTGGCCTCGGGCGGAATTTTCTTTGGGATAGGTTTGTCCATGCTGTTGATTGTCGGTGTCGTTGTGGCGTTGATCTATGTGTTGGCTCCGCGGCTCTTCTTCGGTCTTGGTGCGCGGCAGGCTCAAAAGGTGGCGGCATAACCCAGTTAATCGGCGTGGCGCGTTGCGATGCGGCGCAGATTGCGCTAGGGGCAGGGCCAACACAGCTTGGGGGCCGATATGAGCGATAAAACTGGACTGACCTACGCGGATGCGGGTGTAGACATCGACGCAGGAAATGCGCTGATTGACCGGATCAAACCTGCGGCGAAGCGGACAAATCGCCCCGGTGTGATGGCGGGCCTTGGTGGCTTTGGCGCTCTCTTTGATCTCAAAGGTGCTGGGTTCACAGATCCTATTTTGGTTGCTGCCACCGACGGCGTTGGAACCAAACTGCGGATTGCGATTGATACGGGTGTGGTTGACGGCGTTGGCATCGATCTCGTTGCAATGTGCGTCAATGATCTGGTGTGTCAGGGTGCTGAACCTCTGTTCTTTCTTGACTACTTTGCGACTGGCAAGCTAGAGCTGGATGCTGCAACACGCATTATCAACGGTATTGCAAAAGGCTGCGAACTGTCTGGCTGTGCGTTGATCGGTGGCGAAACAGCTGAAATGCCGGGCATGTATCCCGAAGGTGACTTTGACCTCGCGGGCTTTAGCGTTGGCGCGATGGAGCGTGGCGCAGATTTGCCAAGCGGTGTCGCCGAGGGCGATATCCTGCTGGGTCTTGCATCGAACGGTGTGCATTCCAACGGGTACTCGCTGGTGCGTGCGATTGTCGAACGGTCCGGTTTGGGCTGGGGTGACGCGTCGCCCTTTGGTGAGGGCACGTTGGGCGAGGCGCTGCTTGCGCCAACGACGCTATATGTAAAAGGTGCTTTCGCGGCGATCCGCGAGGGCGGCATGATCCGCGCCTTGGCCCATATCACCGGCGGTGGTTTGACCGAGAACCTACCACGTGTTCTGTCCGCTGGGCTGGGTGCGGATATCAATCTGGACGCATGGACAATGCCGCCGGTCTTTGGGTGGTTGGCCGCCCGAGGTGGCTTGGACCAAGTTGAAATGCTCAAGACCTTTAATTCCGGTATTGGTATGGTTGCCGTCGTGCCAGAAGACCAAGTCGCGAGCGCCACAAGCATCTTTGAAGACGCAGGCCACGACGTGTCGCAGATCGGCATGATCACTGCGGGCGCAGGTGTGCGGTATTCCGGCACATTGTCATGACAAATCGCGTCGCCATTTTAATTTCTGGCGGCGGCTCGAACATGGTGGCGCTGGCCCAATCGATGACTGGGGATAATCCCGCGCGTCCCGTCTTGGTTGTCTCTAACGACCCTACTGCAGGTGGCTTGGCGAAAGCTCGGGACATGGGGATTGCCACGGCTGCCGTCGATCACAAACCATTTGTGGGTGATCGCGCGGTGTTCGAGGTCGCGTTGCAAGAAACACTGAAGCAGGCGCAGCCTGACATCATTTGTCTTGCTGGATTCATGCGTATTCTGACGCCCTCGTTTATGGAAAACTGGGCTGGTCGGGCGCTGAACATCCACCCGTCGTTGCTGCCTAAGTACAAGGGGTTGCACACCCACCAGCGCGTACTGGATGCCCGTGACAGCATACACGGCTGTTCGGTTCACGAGGTGACGGGTGATTTGGATGACGGTCCTATTCTGGGGCAGGGCCAAATTACCGTCAGGTCAACAGACACAGCCGATACATTGGCCGCACGACTGTTACCTGTCGAGCATGCTCTTTATCCTGCTGTTCTTGAACGGTTCTGTCGCGGCGATCGCACGAGGGTCACGATTGACGGTGACAGTTTGTGATGTGCTTTTCTTTTTGGCACTGATTGTTTAGCGTCTAAACAACCCCAAGGCCCGAACAGAAAAAGAAGCCGCACAGAATGATCACCATCACTACGACACAAGAGCTCGCCGCGTTTTGCCAAGAGGCCGCGGCCCATCCTTATGTCACTGTCGATACTGAATTCCTGCGAGAACGGACCTACTATTCCAAGCTCTGTCTGATCCAACTGGCCTATCCAGGTGAGGGGGATGAGAACGCCGTTCTGGTTGATCCTCTCGAGGATGGCCTGAGCCTCGCCTCACTTTATGATTTGTTCCGTGATCCGAACGTGGTCAAAGTTTTCCACGCCGCGCGCCAAGATCTCGAGATCTTTTTTGTAGACGAGGGGATCATTCCCGCGCCGTTGTTCGACACCCAAGTGGCTGCGATGGTTTGTGGTTTTGGCGAACAGGTCGGATACGAGACGCTGGTGCGCAAGATTGCAAAGGCGCCGCTTGATAAGTCGTCGCGCTTTACCGATTGGTCGCGCCGTCCGTTGTCGGATGCCCAAAAGAAATACGCGTTGGGTGATGTGACCTATCTGCGCGAAATTTACGAATTTCTGGCCGACAAGCTGGCCAAGAACAATCGCGCGAAATGGGTGGCCGAAGAGATGGCTGTTCTGAATGCTCCGAAAACTTACCGCGTTGAGCCGTCTGAGGCGTGGATGCGGATCAAGACGCGGACCAACTCGGGCAAGTTCTTGACCGTTGTGCAGGCATTGGCCGAGTTTCGCGAGCATCACGCCCAAACGCGTAACATTCCGCGCAACCGGGTGTTCAAGGATGATGCGCTGGTCGAGCTGGCATCGACAAAACCGCAAAACGAAAAAGACCTGAGCCGGTCCCGCCTGCTGCTGCGTGAAGCACGGCGTGGGGATATCGCGGCCGGTATTCTTGCGGCTGTGCAAAAGGGCATGAAAGCCGATCCCGCTGACCTGCCAAAGTCGGATCGCAGCCGCGATAAACTGCAAGTGAATCCGGCCTTGGCTGATCTTTTGCGTGTGCTGCTAAAGGCCAAAGCTGAGGGCGAGGGTGTCGCACAAAAGCTGATTGCGACGTCGTCCGAACTGGACGCGATCGCCGCGGGGTTGCGGGATGGTGATGCGCTGCGCGGTTGGCGCCGCGAAGTGTTCGGCAATGACGCATTGCGGTTGTGCGATGGTGAAATCGCACTGGCCGCAAAAGGGTCCGTTGTCAAAGTCGTCGAGATTTAGACCCGTTCGGGTTTAGCGGCGTGTGACACGGCTGTTTTGCGCGGCTTGCACACGGATCTGACGGATACCTGCCAATTCCTGAGTGCTGATTGCCCGCGCGACAGTGATTTCGCGCGATGATGTGCTGCCCAATGCCTGAAATCCTGCTGGCACTTCGACGCGGAATGCGAAGGTCGCGGTACCATTTTCGATCCCCGTTGGAACCAGTTGTGCGTTAAACCCGCCTTGGGTCGCGGCAATCCCTGTGGCGCGGATCAATGCGCCGGATGGTGTACGTTCAACCGAGAGCGCGGTGATCTGAGCGACCAAGGCGCGGGCGTCACCAACTCTTTCAACACGGTTTGTAGGGACCAGAGGGCGGAGGTCTTGGGGTGCGACCGTCTGTTCTTCGCTGCTTTGGCCGAACCAGTTCAGCGGGTTGAACCGCGAGTCAGCAACACGGGCACATCCGGCAACAGTAAGCCCAAGGCACAAAGTCAAAGAGAGGGTCCGCAGCATAGGTCGCGCCTTTCAAATTGGTGGTGTGTTAGTGCTAGCCGATCTGTCGCACCTTGAAAACCCATGCTGGTGTCTGGACGCGAGCCGTGTTGCAGCCTAGATGATGGGCAACACATGGACGGAGTACGACATGGCCACCGATGCCTTTGAAGACATTGCTGCAGATTTCGAATTTCTGGACGATTGGGAAGACCGATATCGTCACGTGATTGAATTGGGGAAGGCGATGCCAGAGCTGGAGGATGCGTTCCGCGTACCCGCAACCAAAGTGGACGGCTGCGCCAGTCAAGTTTGGATTTTGCCCGAAGTGCAGGGGCAGGGGCCAGACGCCGTCATGCAGTTTCGCGGTGAAAGTGATGCGATGATCGTGCGTGGTCTGATCGCTGTGTTGTTGACGCTTTATAACGGTATTCCTGCGTCCGAAGCTGTGGCGATTGATGCCAAGGCCGAATTGGGGCGTTTGGGATTGAACGATCACCTATCAGCGCAACGCTCGAACGGGTTGACCGCGATGATTGAGCGGATTGGTCAAATCAGCCGCAAGACAGCAGATGGCTGATCGATGCGGTTAAGTGCTGGTGGGCATACCTGTGACATTCGAGAATGGCGTGACAGGGCACGCGGATGTCTTTCGCTATGACATCGAAGTGTTTTTCGCCCGCCCCGTGTTGGACAGCGACAAGCGGTTGGAATTGTTGCGCGCGGCGGTGACCATAACCTGTCCACAGACGGATTTAGACGGCATCGAAGCGCGGATCGTCTTTGCCAATGAAAACTATGTCGTCGTCCAAGGTCTGGCCTGTCTTGGCGCGAGAATGAGCTATCCAGCGTCGTTTTGAAACTGACCTAGTAAGACGGTGTATAGTTGGCCGACCAGCCGGTGGCCTAGTCGTGGCGGGTTGGCTCGTCAGGATTGCACGAAAACACCGCGATTTTGTTGCCCTGTGGATCACGCAAATAGCAGACATAGAAATCTGCGCCGTAGCCCGCGCGGAACCCTGGCCGCCCTTCGTCACTGCCACCAGCGGTCAATGCTGCGGCATGAAGGGCTTGGACCTGTGCCTGCGTGGTTGTTTCGAATGCGACCATTGTGCCGTTGCCCGCCATAGCAGGAGCGCCATCAAAGGTCGGTTTGACATAGAAATCGGGAAAAACGGGGCGTGTGCCTTCGGCGACGGGCAAGGCATACCTTATGCCTTCGGCACCTTCGCTGACCGTATATCCAAGGGATGGCAGGAACGCGTCGTAGAACCGGCGGGCGGCTTGGATGTCGTCTGATCCTACTGTGACATACGAGATCATGACGTGGCCATGTTCGCCAGTGGGGTTTCTAGATCGCCATATCCAGTATAGCGCCGCTCGAACGGCAATTGCAGCTTTTCTGCGCAAGCCATTGCTTTGGCTGTTAAATCTGGGTCATCAGTCTGAGCTTGGTAGACGAGTTTGGTGTAGTTCCCAAAATACATGTCGCGCAATTCAGGATGACGATCGAGCCCCATAGGCTTCCACACAAAGGCATCGAATTGCCGCACCAGAAAGTCGGTCAGGAAAAAGGCTGTGAATTCGTCGCGCTCTGCAAATGCGTCGTTTCCTTCAAAGAAGGAATAACAATGAGGGCCGGCGATCATCTCGACACCCAGATCGTCACAGGCGGCTTCGAGCAAGCCACCGGTGCCACAGTCCGCATAAACAACAAAAATCGTTTCATAGTCTGCGCGGTATTTTTCAACGGCTTCACGGATGCCGGGGACGATTTTATCTGGAAAGAGATGAAAGATTGCGGGCAGGCATTTCAGGTCCATATGGTCCCACCCGTTTGTCTGCTTGAGTGCAATGATTTCACGTGCAAGCGCGCCGCACGCCAAAAGCAACACGCGCCCCGTACCGGTTGCGTCCAGTCCGTCGGTTGTCAGCGTTGCATCATCGATCATTGGTATTCCCCAACTAAAAAGGGCCCCGCAGTTTATCCGCAAGGCCCCAATTCTAAACGGACAGGCTAGAGTTTAGCCAGCGGCCATCTGGTTGTGTTTGCGCGCCATGAATTCTTTAGCGGTTTCAACGGCGACAGCCGCGTCACGGCAGTACCCGTCTGCGCCAATGGCTTTGCCGAACTCTTCGTTCAACGGAGCACCACCAACCAATACGGTATAGTTGTCGCGAATGCCTTGCTCGACCATCGTGTCGATAACAACCTTCATATACGGCATGGTTGTTGTCAGCAGGGCGGACATACCGAGGATATCGGGCTCTTCAGTCTCGAGCGCCTCAAGGTAGGCCTCGACCGCGTTGTTGATGCCGAGATCAACAACTTCGAAACCAGCGCCTTCCATCATCATGCCAACGAGGTTCTTGCCGATGTCATGGATGTCACCTTTGACGGTGCCGATGACCATTTTACCAACGCGAGGTGCGCCAGTTTCAGCAAGGAGCGGCTTGAGAATAGCCATGCCACCCTTCATCGCGTTCGCAGCGAGCAGAACCTCTGGTACGAACAAGATACCATCACGGAAGTCGTTGCCAACAATCGTCATGCCACCGACCAATGCTTCGGTCAGGACGCGGTACGGTTCCCACTTGCGTTCCAGCAGGATGTTCACACCTTCTTCGATTTCTTCTTTGAGACCGTCGTAGAGGTCGTCAAACATCTGCGCGACAAGATCTTCGTCGTTCAGTTCGCTCAGGATGATATCGTCTTCGTCTGACATTGAACGGTTCTCCTCGTTCGTGGTGTGAAATTAGATATATTAATGTGCCCAAAGCTGCCGAGCCACATGACGATTTGCGACATGGACGAGAGCGGTACCGACCAAATTTGCCGGATTGGATGAGGCTATTGGCGCGTTTGGGTACATTGACAGGCTATGGTACGATTTTTGGATGCGTTTCGGCGTGGCCTGGGACGTCGCGATCGCCGCGCCACCAGCGCCACATGTCACTGACGTCAAAAAACAGAGAAATCACGTTAACCACCAGTAGCAGAAAGAGAAAAACGCTGTAGCCGTCACCGCCCGCGGGGGTGCGCAATGCGAGGAACACAACAAGTGGGATCCAAGTGACGAGATGGCCCAGTGAAATCAGCCGTGAAAACCCGCGACACCAGAACATGATCGCGGACCCCAATACGAGCCCGCCGACAGCCAGTGTTGCGACCAATGTCCCGTGCGGTTCGGATAGAAACGCCAATGTTACAAGATTGACAGGCACAAGGATCACAAACACCCATGCCTGAACAGGCAGCGGGAGCGCACCAAGAGATCGCCAGATGTCTGAAACCAATGCCATGTGACCAACCTAAGTTGAAAGCCCGAGTTTGTGATGTGTGCTTATGCACTTTTTGCGCGGCGACGTGTGCGGCGCGGCGCAGGGGCCGCACCGTCTGTTCCGTCCGAGGCAGATGAAAACGCGCCCAGCTTTTGCGCAATCTCGTCCAACGATGGACGTGCGGTTGTGGCGCGCGTTTCCAGTGCGGCGCGCATCGCGACTAAATGTTCCGGCGTGGTGCCGCAACAGCCGCCAATGATCGTCGCGCCACTGTCGCGTGCCAGACAGGCATAGTCAGCCATCAGGTCAGGGGTGCCATCATAGTGAATGTGTCCGTCATGATATTTCGGAATGCCTGCGTTTCCTTTGGAAATCAGTGGCAGCGGTGCGTCGGCTTTGGCAAACCCTTGGATCGTGCGAAGCAAGTCTGACGCGCCAACACCGCAGTTCGCCCCAAATGCAATCGGTTGATGGTCTAGCTTGGCCACAGCTTTCACCATGTCAGCCGAAGTGAGGCCCATCATTGTGCGACCCGCGGTGTCAAAGCTCATGGTGCCGCACCATGGCATATCGGCCAGTGCAAACGCCTTGGCTGCGGCTTCGAATTCTTCCGGTGCGCTGATCGTTTCGACCCATGCGACGTCCGCGCCGCCAGCCTTTAGACCTTCGGCCTGCTCGTGGAACATTTCGACGGCGCTTTTATGGGTGAGTGTGCCGAGTGGTGCCATGATGTCGCCTGTTGGGCCCACGGAACCCGCGACAATCACTGTACGCCCACTTGCATCAGCAACCTCGCGGGCGATCTCGGCGCCGACGCGGTTCAGCTCGTGAACCCGCGATTGTGCGTTGTGCAATTTAAGACGCGAGGCATTGCCGCCGAACGTGTTGGTCAGGAAAACATCACTGCCTGCATCCACCGCACCGGAATAGAGCGTTTTGATACGGTTCGCATGATCCACGTTCCACAACTCGGGCGCATCGCCAGATTCGAGGCCCATGTTGAACAAGTTTGTGCCTGTCGCGCCATCGGCCAAGAGCCAATCACGGGTTTCCAACAGCTGGGCGAGTGGGTTTGTCATCGGAGTATCCTATTCATCGGTTGGCGTCCTCATCTCAGCTTTGCTGAGATGATACAAATTCATAATGCGCATGATTATTATGACTTCGACTTGTTCGAGCGCGTTTTTTGACGTTGGTCGCCATTCGAGCCGCACTAATCAAATTGCTGCGCTTGCTCGCATGCTCAGTTTGGCTTATGGCACCTCAGCATGAGGGGTCTGTGGCGCCAATGCCGAAGATGACCCCTGATTGCACGGGGTGACGCAATGGCCAGACGCAAACTGATCTACGAAGGCAAAGCCAAAATTCTATATGATGGCCCAGAGCCTGGCACGTATGTGCAGTATTTCAAAGACGATGCCACCGCGTTCAATGCCGGAAAAAAGGACGTGATCGAAGGCAAAGGCGTGTTGAACAACCGCTTGTCCGAGTTCTTTATGAACGGCTTGCAGCAGATCGGTGTACCGACACACTTTATCAAGCGTTTGAACATGCGCGAACAGTTGATCCGCCAGTGCGAGATTATCCCGCTCGAAGTGATCGTGCGCAACTATGCGGCGGGCACGATGGCCAAACGTTTGGGCATGGAAGAGGGCACGCAGTTGCCACGACCGATCGTTGAGTTTTCTTACAAAGACGACAGCCTTGGTGATCCTTTGGTTCCAGAGGAATACATCGCGGCCTTTGGTTGGGCCTCGCAGCAGGATCTCGACGACATCGTGTCGATCGCGCTCAAGGTAAATGACTTTATCTCTGGCGTTATGTACGGCGTCGGGATCAAGCTGGTTGATTTCAAAATCGAGATTGGCCGCGTTTGGGACAACGATTTCCAACGCCTTGTCGTTGCGGACGAGATCAGCCCTGACAGCTGTCGTTTGTGGGACATCGAGACGGGTCGCAAGCTCGACAAAGATGTATTCCGTCGCGATTTGGGTGATTTGGCTGACGCCTATACCGAAGTTGCGAAACGTCTGGGTGTTTTGCCCACCAATACGGCGCAAATGCCGAAACCAACTCTGATTAACTAAGGACGATCCATATGAAAGCCCGCGTTCACGTCATGCTGAAAAACGGAGTTTTGGACCCACAGGGCGAGGCCGTGCGCCATGCGTTGGGGACCCTTGGGTTCGATGGTGTTGAAGGTGTTCGTCAGGGCAAGGTTATCGAATTAGACCTTGCTGATGGCACATCCGAAGCCACCGTAAACGAAATGTGTGAAAAGCTTCTCGCGAACACTGTGATCGAGAGCTACTCGGTCGAACTGGTCTAAGGGGTTCTTGCGATGAAAGCTGCTGTCATTGTCTTTCCTGGATCGAACTGTGATCGGGATCTCGCTGTCGCTTTTGAGGCGGTTGGTGCGGATGTCACCATGGTTTGGCACAAGGACGCAAGCCTGCCGTCAGATGTCGACATTGTCGGCATTCCGGGTGGGTTTTCGTTTGGGGACTATCTGCGCTGTGGAGCGATTGCGGCTCAGAGCCCGATTTGCAAAGCGGTTGTCGAGCATGCAAATCGCGGCGGCTATGCCGTGGGCATTTGCAACGGTTTTCAGGTGCTGACAGAGACGGGTCTGTTGCCCGGCGCTTTGATGCGCAATGCGCAGCTAAAGTTCGTCTGTAAAACAGTTGGGCTTAAGGTTGAGACATCGAACAGCGCCTTTACCGAAGGGTACAATACGGGCGATGTGGTGAATGTTCCGATCGCGCACCACGATGGCAATTATCTGGCAGACGATGATCTGCTGGCACGCTTGCGTGGCGAGGATCGCGTGGCGTTCAGCTATACGGAAAATCCAAACGGTTCGGTCGGCGATATTGCCGGTGTTCTGTCGGAAAACCGCCGTGTTCTAGGCATGATGCCACACCCCGAACGTGCCGTTGACGAAGGTCACGGTGGTACTGACGGTCAGGCGATGTTCCGTGCTTTGTCAGGTGTTCTAATACCTGCGTGACTTGAGCGTCGCACACATGCGGCATAGATTGGCTCAATGAGCCCGCGCACGTCACCTTCTACTACGTCTTCTGATCCCAACACTTGGGTGCTACGCGGTCTCGCGTTGCTGTTGTTTGTGTTGGTGGCAGCCGTTGTGTGGTTCACGAACGTTTTTCTGACCGAACGGTTTACCGAAACCACGCGTCAGCGGGCCGAAGTTCGTCTAACGCTATATTCCAGCAACCTTTTGTCAGAACTGCAGCAAAGCGCAATTGTGCCGCAGTTGCTGGCCAGAGACCCCGCATTGATTGGTGCGTTGAATTCAGGTGACTTCAGCCAATCGTCACAGCGGTTGTTGTCGTTTGTTGATGAAATTGGTGCGGCGTCTTTGATGCTCTTGGATCTGGACGGTCGTGCTGTTGCGGCGACCGATCGGGCGCGTTTGGGCGAAACCCACCGCAGTAACGCCTATTTTGTTGATGCTTTGCGTGCCTCAGGCACGGTTTTTACGCTAGAACCACGAGAAACCAACGGGTTTGAGTTTACGTATACTCGTCGTGTCGAGTTCGCTGGCGAGCCGGTTGGTGTCATCGTCGTTGAGGTTGATCTCGCCGAGTTAGAGAGAACTTGGGCCGGAGTGTCTGACGCTGTTTTTGTGACCGACGGGGCAGGGACCATCATTCTATCGTCTGAAAACAGATGGCGCGGACTGGAAGAGGCCGAGGCCTTGCGCCGCGAAAGCCCGCCCAACGCAATCGAGCGCGCGATCCGAGCGACGCAAGATTGGACTGCTTTGCCACCAGAGGCATACATCGGCGGTGATGCCGTGATGCGCATGGAACGCCGTGTCGAGTTTCGTGGATGGAAGATCACATCATTTACGACCTATGCGTCGGTTCGCGAACGGGTGAACGGTGTCTTGGCTCTCGAAATTATGGGATTCGCCATTCTGTTGGCGGGCATTTTCTGGCTGTCGTCACGTAAAACCGCGTCGCGGCTTTTGTTCTTTCAACGCGAGTCGGCTGATCTTCGCGCATTGAACGAAAGGCTGCAGCAGGAAATTGCCGAGCGTGAAAAGGCGGAAAAGAACCTAGAAGTTGCCGAACAGACGGTGGCGCAAACCTCGAAACTGGCGGCCTTGGGTGAAATGTCTGCTGCTGTTAGTCACGAGCTGAACCAACCGCTGGCTGCGATGAAAACATACCTCGCTGGGGCCAAGCTGTTATTGCAACGCAAGCGTCCAGAAGAGGCACTCTCATCGTTCCAACGGATTGATGATTTGATCGAGCGGATGGGGGCGATTACGCGCCAGTTAAAGTCCTATGCACGCAAGGGCGGTGACGCGTTTGAACCCTTAGATACAAGGGTCGCAGTGTCGTCTGCCTTGTCGATGATGGAGCCCCAGCTCAAGCAGCGTCGGTTGGCCATCACCAAGGTTCTACCATTCCGACCGGTGATGATTATGGGGGACCGTCTCCGTCTAGAGCAGGTGATTATTAACCTGCTGCGGAACGCGCTAGACGCGACCAAGGGATTGGAAGACCCCAAGATCGACATCATTCTCGCAGCGGGGGAAACCGCGACCCTAACGGTGCGCGACAACGGACAAGGTATCGACGATCTCGATAACCTGTTCGAGCCTTTCTACACCACAAAACAGCCTGGAGACGGGGTTGGTTTGGGGCTTGCGATCTCATCAGGCATCGTCAACGACTTGAATGGGCGGCTAACAGCCCGAAATGGTCAATTGGGTGGCGCTGTCTTTGAAGTGCAGTTGCCGATCCTAGACCAAGACAGTGACGACGCCCGTAACGCAGCAGAATGAGGCCCCAGATGGCACAGTCAATGAAAATCGCAATCGTCGATGACGAACAGGACATGCGGCAATCGATCAGCCAATGGCTGGCGTTGTCCGGATTTGACACCGAGACCTTTCCAAGCGCTGAAGATGCGCTTAAAGGATTGGGGAATGACTATCCTGGCGTTGTGGTCAGTGACATCCGCATGCCGGGCATGGACGGGATGCAGTTTCTGAAAAAGCTTATGGGTGTCGACAGTGCGCTGCCCGTTATCATGATCACAGGTCACGGCGACGTGCCTATGGCAGTCGAGGCAATGCGCATCGGCGCCTATGATTTTCTCGAAAAGCCATTCAACCCCGACAAAATGACCGAGCTCGCCAAAAAGGCGACCCAAGCGCGGCGTCTGACGTTGGACAACCGCGCATTGCGCCGCGAACTGTCGGACGGCTCGGCCCTTATGAAAAAGCTGATCGGGGCGTCGCCCGTGATGGAGCGCCTGAAAGAGGACATTCTCGATTTGGGGCAGGCGGACGGCCATGTCTTGATCGAAGGCGAAACTGGGACCGGTAAAACGCTGGTGGCGCATGCCCTGCATGCTGTTGGCGCGCGGGCGTCCAAGAAATTCGTTCTGCTGTCTTGTACAGCTTACGAAGAGGACGAATTGGGCCGCAAACTATTTGGTCCCGCTGGCGACGACGAGCCTCTGCCCGTGATCGAAGAAGCACGTGGCGGAACGCTGGTTCTTGAAGACGTCGAGGCGCTGAGCCCTGGGATGCAGGCGCGGCTGTTGACCGTAATTAATGAACAAGGCACACCTGCCGAGACGCGTATCGTGGCGATCTGTAACCTGCAAGACGAAGGCAAAACCTGCGAAGATATGCTGCGCAACGATTTGTATTACCGGCTTGCAGCGCTGAAAATCACAGTGCCGCCTTTGCGACAGCGGGGCGAAGACATTTTGACGTTGTTCACGCGTCTGTCTGAGCAATTTAGCGACGAATACGGTTGTGATGCACCCGAAGTTTCGGCCCAAGAAGCCGCGCAGTTGTTGCAAGCCCCGTGGCCCGGCAATGTGCGTCAGTTGATCAATGTGGCAGAGCGCGCTGTGCTACAAAACCGTCGAGGGACAGGCACCATTGCATCGCTGTTGATGGCTGACAACGAAGACACCCAACCTGCCATGACGACTGAGGGCAAACCGCTCAAAGAGTACGTTGAGGCGTTTGAGCGGATGCTGATCGACAACACGATGCGCCGTCACAAAGGCAGTATTGTCGGTGTCATGGATGAATTGTGCCTGCCGCGGCGGACGCTGAACGAAAAGATGGCGAAATACAGCTTGCAGCGTTCCGACTACTTGGAGTGATCGCTGAAAGCGCCCCGTAATTGCTTCTCTGGGCGCGCCTCTGCTAGAGGGACAACGCCCTGTGAACCGCGCGTGTTGGTGTGTTTCAAGCTGATATTCGCGCTAAGGTAGGCGCTGCGGGGCGCAACACACTCAAGTTTGCCATTGTAAATTCTACAAGAAGCACATTATGTAGAGAGTACGGGCGGCCGCAGATGTTTGCGGGACCGCGCGGTTAGTTTCGCTGAGACAGGCGATCCGAGGGCACAGCGCCCCGAACCTTGTTTCAGACCGATTGGGCCAGAAATGGCTTTTGTTATGCCCCAGACACACCTCCCGTTGTCTAGGGTCCTGAATGGGCGGCTCTTTTGGGTCGTCGGAGATCAACGCGATGAAGCGCGCGACAAGATATAGCGACAGAGCAGGAGCCAATTTTGGCCGTCCTCTGCGCCGCGCGTCATCTGCCTTTAAATACGACACTCCCGTTAACTGTGCACCTTCGGGTGCGCCGCCTAGGGTGCTGTCTGAACGGATATTATGGCTAAGAAAATGCTTATCGATGCCACCCACGCGGAAGAGACGCGTGTCGTGGTTGTGGACGGAAACAAAGTTGAGGAATTTGACTTTGAATCTGCATCCAAGCGCCAGCTTGCTGGCAACATCTACCTTGCAAAAGTAACACGGGTCGAGCCGTCGCTTCAGGCCGCGTTTGTAGACTATGGCGGTAACCGCCATGGTTTCCTTGCGTTCTCGGAAATCCACCCTGACTACTATCAGATCCCTGTGGCCGATCGCGAGGCGTTGATCGCTGAGGAGCGTGCCTATGCGGAACAGCAGCGCGCTGATGATGAGGCTAAGGCGAATGCACCCAAGCGCCGTCGTTCGCGCCGCAAGCCCAAGGCTGAAGAGGTTGCGTCAGATGATGCGATCGTCACAGCCGAGGTCGAAGGCGAAACGTCAGAGACTGCGGTCGAAGATGCGCTACTAATCGATGAAACCCCAACAAGCAATGAGCCTGAGGGGATGGAAACCATCGATCTGGAAAGCGGTTCGGACGCGCCGATTGTTGACGGTGACGACGACGAAGACGACGCACCAACGATGTCGGATGCGACTGCCAAAGACGACGGCATTGAATCTGTAGCAGACGAAGACGACAGCGAAGATGTGCGCCCAGTGCGCAAGCCGCGTCCCAAGCGCTACAAGATCCAAGAAGTTGTTAAAGTACGCCAGATTTTGCTGGTTCAGGTCGTCAAAGAAGAGCGCGGCAACAAGGGTGCAGCCCTGACAACGTACCTGTCGCTGGCCGGTCGTTACTGCGTCTTGATGCCAAACACTGCACGTGGTGGCGGCATTAGCCGCAAGATCACGAACGCCGTGGACCGCAAAAAGCTCAAGGAAATTGCGAACGAGATCGATGTACCCGATGGTGCAGGTCTGATCGTTCGTACTGCGGGCGCCAAGCGGACCAAGACCGAAATCAAGCGCGACTATGAATATCTGTTGCGTTTGTGGGAACAAATCCGCGAGCTGACGCTCAAGTCCATCGCACCTTCCAAGATTTACGAAGAAGGTAACCTGATCAAACGTTCGATCCGCGATCTCTATAACCGCGAGATTGACGAAGTGTTTGTCGAAGGCGCTGATGGCTACCGCGTGGCCAAAGACTTCATGAAGATGATCATGCCGTCGCACGCCAAGAACGTGAAGCACTACCAAGATCCGCTGCCACTCTTTGCGCGGTATCAGGTCGAAAGCTATTTGGCGGGTATGTTTAACCCAACGGTTCAACTTCCGTCAGGTGGCTATATCGTCATTGGCGTGACCGAAGCGCTTGTCGCGATCGACGTGAACTCGGGTCGTGCCACCAAAGAAGGCTCGATCGAGCAAACTGCGCTTAAGACCAACCTTGAGGCGTCGGACGAAGTGGCGCGCCAATTGCGTCTGCGTGACCTCGCTGGTTTGATAGTCATCGACTACATTGACATGGATGAGCGTCGCAACAACACCGCCGTTGAGAAACGTCTCAAAGACAAGCTCAAGACCGACCGTGCGCGCATCCAAGTGGGCCGCATTTCCGGCTTTGGCCTGCTCGAGATGTCGCGTCAGCGTTTGCGCCCTGGTATGATCGAGGCGACGACACAGCCGTGTGTTCATTGCCACGGTACAGGACTGCTGCGGTCTGACGACAACATGGCATTGGGTATTCTGCGCCAGCTCGAAGAAGAGGGCGTGCGCGGTAAATCCAAAGAGGTCTTGGTCAAGGCACCCGTGCCGATCGCCAACTTCTTGATGAACAACAAGCGCGAGCATATCGGCCAGATTGAGGGTCGCTATGGTTTGTCTGTGCGGATCGAAGGCGACCCCTTCATGATCTCGCCTGACTTTGCGATTGAGAAATTCAAGACTGCGACCCGTGTGGTGGCACCGGTTGATCACGCTGTGATTTCTGGCAGCGCGATCATCATGGATGATGTCGACGAAGATCAAGCGTCTGAAGAGACCGAGGCAGAAGCGGCAGAAGCCCAACAGAATGCTGAAGGTGAGGACAAGCCCAAGCGTCGTCGTCGTCGCCGTCGTCGTCGTCGTGGTGGTGGAAATGGCGAAAATGCCGAAGGGCAGGGTGAAAACCAGTCCGAAGGTCAAGACGCTGGTTCTGAAGAGGCCGCTCATGACGGTGCAGCCGAGACCGCATCAGATGATGCTTTAGTAGAGGCAGCGCCCACCGAGGCGCCGTCAGAAGAGGCTGTCAAAGAGGACAAGCCTAAGCGCAAGCGCACCCGCAGCCGCAAAAAGGCTGAGCCAGAGGCTGCAGTCGAGGCATCTACCGCTGATACGCCGACAGAAGAGCCCGCGCAGGAGGCAAAGCCTGCGGCTGAGGACGCACCAAAAGCTGAAGAAAAGCCAAAGCCCAAGCGCACACGCCGCAAAAAGGCAGAGCCGAAAGCCGAGGCTGCGGCCCTAGCAGACGCTGTCGTCGCAGAAGCCGCGCCAGAAGCCGCTCCGGAACCAAAGGCTGCTCCGGAACCAGAAGCTGCGCCAGAGCCAGAAGCTGCGCCAGAGCCGAAGCCAAAGAAAACGCGCACACGCGTGTCCAAGGCCAAGCCGGCCGAGCCCGTGGTTGAAGCACCGGCCGCAGAAGAGCCGGCGTCGGATGACGGCAAGCCCAAGAAAAAGGGCTGGTGGTCGCTAGGTCGCTAAGTCTTTGAGATAAAATCGTGAAGACGCCGCGCTCTGGGTTCAGAGTGCGGCGTTTTTGTTTAGGCTTTGCGGATCAAGTAGACTTGGGTCGAACCCTCGTCGATTGTCTCGAGCAATGTGTGACCTGCTTCGGCGCAAAAATGTGGGACGTCGACAATCGCTGCGGGATCATCGGCGGTCATTCGCAACACCTGTCCCACCTCAAGCGCCATGAGACGTTTGCGCGCCTTTAGCACGGGTAGGGGGCACAACAGGCCCACCGCATCGAGATCGTGATCATGTGTCATAGCTGGCCATCTAGGCGTGATGTTACACTAAGTCCACTAAGTTGTGACTATTGGTCAGGTGACGCCGGGCCCGATCGTCGCTAGATATCAACGCATGGAAGCATCATTAATCCTAGACGCCACATTGATCCCTGCCTTGCTCATCGCAATGGTTGCGGGGCTTTTGTCATTTCTTAGCCCCTGTGTTTTGCCAATTGTGCCGCCCTACCTTGCCTATATGGGCGGGGTCAGCGTGTCGGACATGTCCGAAGCGCGCGGGGCACGGCGCAAGGCATTGGTGTCTGCATGTTTCTTTGTGCTGGGCCTCTCAACGGTGTTTCTGTTTCTAGGGCTCGCATTCTCGGCGGCTGGCCGCGCGTTTCTGCAATACCAAGATTGGTTCATCATGATCGCGGGCGGGATCATCGTGATTTTCGGTCTGCATTTTATCGGCCTGATCCGTATCCCGTTTCTGCTACGCGAGGCGCGTGTTGATGCCGGGGACAAGGGCGGTTCGGCCTTTGGCGCCTATGTCCTTGGTCTGGCTTTTGCTTTTGGGTGGACCCCGTGTCTGGGGCCGATCCTTGGCGCGATTCTCGGGATGGCGGCGTCCGAGGGTGATGTTGTCCGTGGCACGACGCTGCTGGGTGCCTATGCAATCGGCTTGGGTATTCCGTTCCTTCTGGTGGCGGCGTTCTTCCCGCGTTTGACGCGGCTGATGGGCTGGATGAAGCGCAATATGGGCGCGATCGAAAAGGTGTCCGGCGCATTACTGATCTTTGTTGGGGTGATGATGCTGACTGGGCAATTCGCCACCTTTAGCTGGTGGTTGCTCGAACAGTTCCCTGCGCTAGCCTTGCTGGGTTAAAACGGCTTAATTTCGCCAAACTGATCGGCTAGAGTGCCTCGCAAGAGGACGGCTGAATGAGCAATCAAACACAACAGGTCAAACGGCGGCGGGTGTTCTACATCCCTGGGTATGATCCGATTCATCCGCGACGGTATCGCGAGCTGTATCGCAAAGAAGGCGCGCTTCAGGCCGACATCTCAGGTTATGACATCGGCCTATCGCCCAAATCTGGCGGAGACAGCTATGGCTGGCATGTCCAAGGGGACATTGATGGCGCTCAGGTTCATGCAGAATTTGATGTGCTGGTTTGGTCGGACATTGTGCGCGACTCGATGGCGACCTCGATCCCCGCGACCTATCTTCAACTTGTCCGGACCGCATGGATCTATATCAGCACTGGCACCTTGCGCCGACTGATGTGGTTGCGAAAAGGGCCAGTGATCGCGGCCCTCTATCCGGTCGGCATGTTGATCCTACAGCTGCTGCTTGCTTTGGCGGCAGGTGCGATCTTGGGGCGGATCGGTTTGGGAACAATTGGACTGACAGGATGGCAGATGCCTAGCGTGTTGAAGTCTGCAGTGTGGTGGCCGATCTTTCTAGGTGTCGCGGTCGTGCTACTGCGGTGGTTCAAATCAAAGGACAACAAGTTTTTCGCATACTACCTGATGCATGATTATTCCTATTCGGCCGCATCCCGCGGGGCGAACCCACCCGAGCTTGAGGCCCGAATGGGCCAGTTCGGTGATCAGATCGCAGCGGCGTTGCAGGGGGATGAAGACGAAGTTTTGGTCATTGGCCATTCATCAGGCGCGCATCTTGCGGTGTCGATCTTGGCTGATTTGGTTCGCGCGGGTCGTGTACCAGCAGACGGTCCAGTCCTTGGGTTTTTGTCGCTGGGCCAAGTTGTCCCGATGGTTTCGTTTCTGCCGCAAGCGCACCGACTGCGCGCTGATTTGCACTATCTGGCGACCACAGATGCGCTGTCGTGGATGGATGTGACCGCGCCCGGCGATGGTTGCGCATTTGCGTTATGTGATCCTGTGGCGGTGTCTGGTGTTCAACCGACCAATGCAAAGTGGCCGCTGGTGTTTTCAGCCGCTTTTACCCAATCGCTAACCCCTGAACGCTGGGCCGAGCTGCGCTGGCGGTTCTTTCGGCTGCATTTTCAGTATCTGTGTGCGTTTGATGCGCCCAAAGACTACGATTATTTTCAGATCACAGCAGGGCCTGTGACCTTGGCTGACCGTTATGCGGATCGTGTCGCGTCTAAGTCGCGTATCGACGTGCCCGCCTCAAAATATACGTCGATGACTGCATGATCCCACCCAAACCCCCATCGCGTCCAGAACGCGTCAGCCTGTTCCGCTATTTGCGCCTATTCCGGCAGGACATTCTGTCTGCGCAACCGGCCAAGCTGTATCGCGCATGGATGGCTGAATTCAAAACGCCGTTCTTCCGCAGCTATATGGTGAATGATCCCAAGCTGGTGAAGACCGTGCTGAATGAACGACCAATGGATTTTCCAAAATCTGACCGAATTGGCGAGGGGCTACGCCCGCTCTTGGGGGACAGTGTGTTCCTGACCAACGGAGCGGTGTGGGAACGGCAAAGACGCATCATTGATCCAGCGTTCGAGGGGGGGCGGCTTAGAGAGGCCTTTCCGGCGATGTGGGAGGCCGCAGAGGCCGCCGTAGACCGGATGCGCAATGCCGGCGCCGATCCCATTGATATCGAGCCTGAGACCAGTCACGCGGCCGCTGACGTGATTTTCCGTACGTTGTTTTCAATCCCGATTGATCATGAAATCGCGTCAGAGGTGTTTCACGAGTTTCGCGATTATCAACGGACCCAGCCGCTGTTAAATATTGCGGCGTTCTTGCCGCGGTTCAAATGGTTGCCACGCGGTTTCAAGGCCGAGACTAAGTCAACCGCACGACGTATTCGGGCGCTTATCACGCGGCTGACTGATGAACGGGCGGCTGCGATCGCCGCAGGGACCGCACCTGATGATCTCGCGACGAAAATAATGACAACTGCCGATCCTGAGACGGGCGAGCGGTTTGATGCAGACGAAATGGTCGATCAGGTCGCGATCTTCTTTCTTGCAGGTCACGAGACCAGCGCGTCGGCACTGGCTTGGACGCTTTATCTCTTGGCCACGCATCCTGAATGGCAAGAGCGTCTCGCGGGCGAGGCTCAGGTTCTTGATAAGATGGACTTCAGTGTCGTCTCAAAGCTCAAGCTGAGCCGCGATGTATTTCGAGAGAGCCTGCGGCTTTACCCACCCGTGCCAATGATGGTTCGCGAGACGACATGCCCCGAGCATTTCCGCGATCGGGACGTTAAGATCGGTAGCCAAGTTGTTGTTTCTCCTTGGCATTTGCATCGACAAGAGCGTCTTTGGGACAATCCGGATGGTTTTGATCCGTCCCGATGGGCGACTGAAAATGGCAAGCAATGTCAACGGGATGCCTACATTCCGTTTTCAAGTGGTAAGCGTGTCTGCACGGGTGCTGGGTTTGCGATGATCGAAGGGGTGTTGCTGCTGTCGATGCTCTTGAAACACTACCGTTTTGACGCCGTCGAGGGCGAAGTCCCAGTTCCTGTCGCGCATCTGACAGTCCGGTCCAAAGATGGAATTTGGTTGCGGGTTACGCCCCGCGATAATGCCTAAGAACATACAGCCGGATAGCCGACGCGAGGCCTAGATCCTCACCACGTTCTGAATCAATTTTTGCAGATAACTCATTGATAGGAATGTCTAATTTTGACGCTATATCACGGAATGCGTGCCAGAACTCATCTTCAAGCGTCACAGATGTGCGGTGCCCGCGCAGGGTCAAAGACCGTTTGCGCGGACGCTGTGTCATTCGTCGAACTTATGCGCATCAAGATGCGCGCGCAGTTTGTCACTTTGGGTCGCTTCCAACAGCCGCTGTGCTTTGGTGCGGCCATGTTTGACCGCATTGGCATCATTGTCTGCCTTTTTGCGTGCCTTGCTTTGGTCTTTGCGTGCTTTGTTCAGATTGATCGGCGTGGTCATTTAGGCCCAATCATCTGTTCAGGACGTACAACACGGTCAAAGGTCTCTTCGTCGACAAACCCAAGTGCGATTGCTTCTTCGCGCAGGGTGGTGCCGTTCTTATGTGCGGTCTTGGCGACTGTTGTTGCGTTGTCATATCCGATTTCAGGGGCCAATGCTGTCACCAACATCAGGCTTTCGCCCATGATTTTGGCGATCCGGTCTTTGTTGGCTTGGATGCCGACCACACAGTTGTCGGTAAACGCCGAGGACGCATCGCCCAACAACTGCATCGACTGCAATACGTTGTAGGCCATCATCGGCTTGTAGACGTTCAATTCAAAATGACCCTGCGATCCGGCAAAGCCCACGGCAGCGTCATTGCCAAAGACATGGGCGCAGACCTGGGTCAGCGCCTCACATTGTGTGGGGTTTACCTTGCCTGGCATGATTGACGAGCCCGGCTCGTTCTCGGGCAACATCAGCTCGCCCAGACCGCAACGAGGGCCAGAACCGAGCAGACGGATGTCATTTGCGATTTTGAACAAGGATGCGGCAACAACTTTGAGCGCGCCGGACATTTCGACCATGGCGTCATGCGCTGCGAGCGCTTCGAATTTGTTCGGTGCTGTGACAAAGGGCAGGCCGGTGATCGTGGCCATGTTTTCAGCGACTGCAGTGTCCCAACCAGGGGCCGTGTTGAGGCCGGTACCAACGGCAGTACCGCCTTGGGCCAACTCATAGATATGGGGCAGAGCGGCTTTGACGCGCTTGATGCCCATGGCGACCTGATGGGTGTAGCCAGAGAACTCTTGGGCCAGTGTCAACGGCGTCGCATCCATAGTGTGGGTGCGGCCAATTTTGATTATGCCATCGAATTCGGCAACTTTGGCGGCCAAAGCGGCGTGCAGTTTTTCCAGCCCCGGGATCAGAACATCGCGCGCGGTCATCGCGGTCGAGATGTGCATCGCGGTTGGGAAGGTATCGTTAGACGACTGCCCCATATTGCAGTGATCGTTCGGGTGAACCGGATCTTTCGACCCGATAACGCCACCTAGGATTTCAATCGCGCGGTTGGCGATGACCTCGTTGGCGTTCATGTTCGATTGGGTGCCGGAACCGGTCTGCCAAACAACAAGAGGGAAGTGATCGTCGAGATCACCGGCGACAACCTCGGACGCGGCTTGGATCACGGCATCGGCCTTGGTGGCATCAATCTTGCCGTTGGCTTTGTTCGCCATCGCACAGGCCTGTTTGATCACACCCAAAGCGCGGACGACCGCGATGGGCTGTTTTTCCCAACCGATTGGGAAATTGATCAGGCTTCGTTGGGTTTGGGCACCCCAATATTTGTCTGTTGGGACTTCAAGAGGGCCAAAACTATCGGTTTCTGTGCGGGTGGACATGTGGTGTCTCCGAAATATTGTATGCTGTTGTATACTGCTTTATGCAGCGCCGCGGCGCGGCGCAACTGTTTGGCCGATTGTTAGCGCAGCCATTTTGAATTTATTTGCGAAAGCTGTCTAGGCTGACGATTTCTGCCTCTTGGGGTGCGTCGTCATCTGGTTCTTCGACCATTTCATCCATCGGGGCTTCGTGCTCGTCCGGCAATTCGTCGTCTTGGCTCTCGAACCGCAAGCCGAACTCGACTGAGGGGTCTACGAATGTCTTGATTGCATCGTATGGGATATACAGCGGCTCTGGTGTGTCACCAAAGTTCAGAGTGACGGAAAATCCATCGTTCGTGACGTCGAGATTGTCGTACCAATGCTGCATTACCACCATCATTTCATCAGGATAGCGGTCTGACAGCCAATCCGCGATCTCAACATCAGGGTGCATCGTGTCGAACGTAATAAAGAAGTGATGATCGCCGGGCAGGCCATTGGCCGCCACGTCATTTAGGACGTTCTGAATGAGGCCACGCATTGCCTGATGCATCAGATTCCCATAGTCGATTTCGCGCGACATTCTGACATCCCCAATGATCGTTCGTCGTATTGCCATTTAGCATACGGGATTCGGTGGGGGATGAAAGGGCCGAAGCGCAGCAGAACGCAGCAAGCGGAAATTCGACCGAAACAGCCATAAATAGTGGCATTTTGCTGAAAAACGTTGATCCTTAGCGCAACCTGTATATAGCAAGAACTAGCAGATATTGCGGCCTGCCTGAAATGAGCCGCAAAATATCGGTGGCGTCTGCCGCGCCGCTTCGGTCACTTTGGGGTGAGCAATGGGACAAATTGGGCGTCTGGCCGGCATTTTGTGTGTCGGTGTTGTTATTGGTTTTGGGGCACCAAAGCTTTTGAATTGGGTCAGTGGTGCTGCGACACCTTAGGTGGCCGAGATGACACCGGCCGAGGGTGATTTTGTCACTCGGGCAAGCTCGGGTCAGATTGGCGAGCTGTCGCAAATCGCAAACGGTCGCCCTTTGTCGCGGACCGAGAACTTGTCGCCAGAGCAAATGGAAATCATGGCTTTCTTCGAGCGGACGGCCCGTGAGCTGAATGCAAACGGCAGCCAGCAGGTCGGCGACGATCTCAAGTTTGATCACTTTGCGATTGATCAGCTAGATGTTCGTTATTTCTACACAGTCGAGCGTGACTATTCGCGGATCAACCCGCGCCTCATCATGCAAGAGCAGCAGCAAGCCATCCAAGCGACCGTTTGTGCGGATGAGACGCTCAAGCTGCTCGCGACGGACTATGGGTTTGTCTACAGCTACAACTATCTGTCGTTAGACCAACGCTTGATCGACCGTCTTTTCCTAACTCCGGATCAGTGCGACGCCTAAGTCGAACACGACACGAATTTTGACAGCCTGTTCCAGCTTGGAGCGGGCCGTTTTCATGTCAGATCCCAACAAAGGCGCCGGAGTGTAGGAGCAGGTGTAGTGCAGGCTTCTGTTGCCAGGTGCCTGCGAACCCCGCCAAACGCTGCTAAGCGAGAGGGCTTAAGTTTTCGATATTACGCACAGCTTACGCTGCGAGTGCCATCGGAGCTTTGTTGTCGTTTGCAACTAGCTTGAATGTACCGATAACGGTGGTAACTCACCGAAACAAAGCTAACATCTTTAGACGTTTGTCGATCCTATTTCGTCCCCATGGTCCCCAAACGAGGGATGTTGGTGGAGACGCCGGGTACCGCCCCCGGGTCCAATCCGCTTATTACATGCGCGTTTATGTTCATAGTCCCGAAGGACACCCGATATATGGGAGGTTTTATGTGGTTTGCCAAGGGGCAAGCGGCGGATTTACCCGATTGATGGGGCCGCATTGTACCAAATCAGCCATGCCGCTGGGCCCCATTCAAAGCCTAGAAACACCAGTGCTTTGGTCATAGGTGGCTTGTCGAGGATGATGGACAAGAGCCGACCGGCACCCGCCCCGACGTACGCGACACCCAGCATGAAATAGGCTTCGGGTTGGTTGGTGATCAAGCAATAAAGCGCGACAAAGACAAAGAGCCCGCCAGAGCCTGCGCGCAGCTCGGACAGACCCATCGTCGAATGTGTAGGCTGCATGTCTAGCGCCGAGGCTGTGTAGCGCGGGGCCAGAAATCCAAAGCCGCCAAAGAGGATTGTGATCAGCGCCATCGCTGGATTGAGAAGGTCTAGCATCGGGGCACCTTTTGATTTGTTTTATCCTTGTAACGCATAAACCGGCCGATCGGGTCAAAACTAGCGTCTATCGCCGCACGGGTCGTTCGCGGATGGGCGCGTTTATTTGGTTTTCGCGCCATACCGAGTAGAGCCCTGATCCCATAATCATAACGATGCCGATCCAGACAACCGCATCTGGCCATTCGCCGAACACGACGATCCCCAATACGATCCCCAAAGGCAGGGCGAGGTATTCGAACGGCGCCACCAGTGCTGCCTCTGACAGGCGGTAGGCTTGGCTGATGCAATATCCGCCTATCGACGCAAAAAGCCCCAGTATGATCATAACGATGAAATCAAACCCAGTGGGCCAAACCCATGCGCGCAAGAGGAACGACATCGACGCATTGGCGCCTGTATCGAACCGACCGTCACCAACTAAAAGCCACATGGCCGCGCCAACAATTATGAAAACGATTTGAATGTAGAACACCATCGAGACCGCGCTCTCGGTTCCTCGCATGAGGCGGGTCATGACGTGCAGCCCTGCGTAGCCCGCGGCCCCAGCGATCGAATACAAAGCCGCTGGCGTGAACGCTTCGGTTCCGGGGCGCAGGATCACCAAAACACCCAAGAGACCAATCAGAACTGCGGTCCAGCGGCGCGGGCCGACAGTTTCGCCTAAAAAGACGGTGGAACTGATTGTGATAAGCGCTGGGGATATGAAAAATAGTGCGACGGCAGTCGCGACGTCGAGTTCGGCCAACCCCATAAAGAACGACATGTTGGCAAAAACGATAAAGCCCGCACGGATCAAATGCATCACTGGACGTCGCGTTTTGATCGTAGCGAACCCACCGGCCATCGGGATCATGATGAGAAGAACAACCCCCATGCCAATGAGGCTGCGGATCAAAACGACCTCATGCAATGCGTAGCCGCCGCTCAGAGATTTCATCGCCACATCGTTCAACGAGAACAGCGTCACCGCGAT
The DNA here is from genome assembly GCF_000161835.1 of Thalassobium sp. R2A62. GTDB lineage: Bacteria > Pseudomonadota > Alphaproteobacteria > Rhodobacterales > Rhodobacteraceae > Thalassobium. The sequence goes on along the minus strand of NZ_GG697169.2, from coordinate 810,510 downwards.
CAAAGCAAAAACAGGACCAACCAATAAGGGGGGTATTCGTGTCATAGGAGCGTTATGACGTAGGTCCATGTAACGGGTCTTGCCCATCTGCGACGAGGCGTGTCGCCAATAACTGTCGAAGTGTGACAGGCCAACGATTGGGCGGGTTGGCAGATAATATCCCCGATGAGCCTTGTGCGCCGTCTTGGCGCGCCCACCGGAGATATCAAAATCTTGTCCCGCTGTGCTTAGAAGCCGACTTTGATTTTTTCGAACTCTTGGATCATCAATTCGCGGATCGCGTTGTCCATTGGCAACTGTGCCAGCAGTGGCACGTCAACTTCTCCAAGACCAACCTCTTCGAGCGTTTCCGCGCCGATACCGGCCATCGCTTGGGTGTTCGAGTGGCCATAGCCCCATTCGTTGACGATGTAGTCTGTCGTGGTTGGCTGCAGCCATGCCTCCATGAACTGGTGCGCTTTATCTTCGGAGCCAGGTCCGTCAACGAGGTTCACGTAGCCACAGAACCAGACAGAAGAACCTTCTGCAGGGGAGCGGTTAAAGCCGATTGGGAAATCTTCGCCAACCATTGTCACTGGAACTTCGTTCCATGTCCAAGAAACCAAAACTTCGCCTGTTGCCATGAGCTGCTGCAATTCTGCGCCGTCCGCCCAATAGGCACGGTTCAGTGCGTGCGCTGTGCGCAGCCAATCGGCGGCAGCGGCAACATCGTCAGTGGTGGCTTGGGTCCAGTCGCTGATGCCTGTGGCGAGATATGCCAATGCAAATGCGTCTTCTACGTTGTCAGGCAGCGACAGGCGGCCCGCATATTTTTCGTTGTGAAAGACCTGAAGCGATGCCACGTCTTCGGCGGGCACTTCTTCGGTGTTATAGGCAATCGCGGTCGCGCCCAAATCAGCTGGGATGAAATAGACATCATCGCCGTCCGTAAAGATCGGGGCGGTTTGGTATTCATCAGCAACGGTCGAATAGGATGGGATTTTTGACAGATCCCATGGCTCAATCAGGCCAGCCTGACGCCATTTGTCGACTGATTGTGAGCAAGGGTGAGACACGTCTGCACGAAAGCCCGACCGCAATTTCTGAAACGCTTCTTCTTCTTCGCCAAAGAACGCAAAGGTTGGGGCAACGCCGTTTTCCTCTGTGTATTTCGTATAGAAATCGGCCTCTTCGTAGCCGGACCAGTCAAAGATCAACAGCTCTGGATCCTCAGCGGAAACAGCGGTAGCCAGTGAGATGAGGGCGGCAGAGCCCATCAGTTTTGTAAGTTTCAAAGCAGTTCTCCCTATGCTTGATGCCGTTACGCTAAGCGCGGTCGGGCTATCTCGCAAGCGGGATTTAACCTTTGGAGCGGGCCTCGAACACCGATTGTGCAAGTGCGAGTGTGTATTCGGACAAGTCGCACAGCAATTCATCAGCCCGCGATGCATCCTGTGCTTCGATCGCATCGGCAATTTGGCTGTGAAGCGAAACAATGGTTTCACGAGACCGGGCAGAAAAGGTGATCATGTTCATCAAAGGCTGCATCGCCTCAACGGCACCGGCGAGTTGATAGGACAACACGGGGTTCGCAGCACCGTCTACCAACGCACGGTGGAACGCGACATCTGATGCGCAAAACGCCTCGTCTGTGAGGCCTGGTTGGGCCTGACGAAACGTTTCGGCGCGCATCGTTGCCAGATGATCAGGCGTCCGGCGTTCAGCCGAAAGAGACGCACAGGCCCGTTCCAGCGCATAGCGTGCCTCGCAAGCTGTGGCAAAGCTGACTTCGTTCATCGACAACAACAGCGTCGAGGTTGTGATCTGTTGGGTATAGGCGTCTTCGAACTTCAATCGATTGACAAAGGCACCGCCTGTTGCACCACGTTGCGTGCGGATCAGGCTTTGTGCGCCCAACCGTTTCAGTGCCTCTCGAACTGTCGAGCGGGACACGTCGAACTGATCACACAGTTCGGCCTCGGAGGGCAGGCGTTCGTCCACAGGCAGATCGCCCGAAATGATCGCGTCACGGATGGCGCTGGCGATTTGGACCGAGAGGTCGGCGGAGCAATCAGGATCAATTTTCATATGTCAGACATTTAATCATTTGCCACAAATCTAAAAGTCTGACATTTGATTTGCAACACCTGAGTCGGGAGGATTATCTGGTGCACAGTTTGAATATGCCAATCCGTTCGATCCTATGGCTCGCGTTTTTCGCGGCCATTTTGGGTTCGTGGTGGATGATGTTCATGATGAGCATGTCAATGGATCTCGATATCCTTGGCCGTCCCGGTGCGATGGGGCAGGCGATGCGCGCGATGGATCCGCGGATGCCGATGGATATGCCAATGGCACGTTTCGGTCCTGTATTTGCAATGTGGGCCATCATGATGGCGGCAATGATGTTGCCAACAATGGTGCCAACGCTGCGAAGCTACGAAGACCTGATCAATAACGCCAATGGCAGCCGTGCTGGCTGGATTGGTGTGATCCTAGGATATTCGATTGCCTGGGTCGGCTTTGCCGCCTTGATCGCCGCCGTTCAAATTACGCTCTTGTTTGCAGGCATCATCGATATGCTCGGGATTGCGACGTCGATTTGGCTGTCCGCTGCATTGTTGATTGTTGTCGGTGCCTTTCAGTTCACGCGCATCAAAGAGGTCTGCCATGGCGTATGCCACAGCCCAATGATGTATTTTGTTGGTCACTGGAAGACAGGGTTTTCTGGCGGGCTTCGCATGGGGCTGGGTCTAGGCGTGTTTTGTGTAGGCTGCTGCTGGGGCTTTATGGCTCTGGGGTTTGTAGGCGGCGTGATGAGCCTTGCTTGGATGGGTCTCGCCACACTGTTTATGGTTTTAGAGAAATTGCCCAGTATTGGGCATTATGTGACACGCCCGATGGGTGGTCTGTTGATCGCGGCTGGGGTTCTATTGCCCCTGTGGTCGCTGGTTTAGAAAGGGTCTAAAAATGGCTGACAGAGAAAGACAACCCAGTGACAAGTTGCCGATTTCGCAACGCATTGACCAACGCATAGAAAGTCATCCATTGCGCCGCAAAATGGACCCAACAGAATGGGCCATCAAGGGCGAGCTGTTCCTGAACTGCTCTTGCGAAATGTTCTGTCCGTGCGTCATTTCGTTGGGTGCGCATCCCCCCACAGAGGGTCACTGCCACGCTTGGATGGCGATTGCGATCGACGAAGGCCATTTCGAAGGCGAAGACCTATCCGGACTGAACGTTGGTCTGCTGGTCGATATTCCGGGTCGTATGGGCGAGGGCAACTGGCGCGTAGGTGCCTATGTTGACGAGCGTGCGACGCAAAAGGCGTACAACGGCATCTTGAAAATCTTTAGCGGTGCTGCTGGCGGCACCACGGGCCTATTCACGTTCCTCGTGTCCGAAATCATCGGTGCCGAGCGCGAAAAGGTCGAGATCACACGCGAAGGCAACAAGCGCGGTCTGTATATCGGGCGCAAAATTGCTGGTGAGATCGAAATGATCGAGGGCAAGTCCAAGGATCATCCGGTTGTGATTTCGAATTCCAAATATTGGATGGGTCCCGACATCGTGGCGGCCCGCGGTCTGAAGTCCAAGGTGCGTGACTACGGCCGTGTCTGGGATTTCGGTGGCAAATCCGCTGAAGTCTGCGCAATCGATTGGAAGGGCCCAAAGCCCTAACGTCTCAAACAACTTAATATCTGAGGTCTAAGATGGCACTCATTTCGCCCTCTCGTCGCTTGCGCCGCACACCCTTTTCTGAAGGGGTCGAGGCCGCAGGTGTCTCTGCCTACACGGTCTACAACCGCATGTTGCTGCCCACGGTGTTTGAAAGCGTCGAGGAAGATTATCGACACCTCAAGGACCACGTTCAGGTCTGGGACGTCTCGGTCGAGCGTCAGGTCGAACTGCGCGGTCCAGATGCGGGCCGCTTGATGCAAATGCTGACGCCGCGTGATCTGCGCGGGATGTTACCCGGCCAGTGTTATTATGTGCCTATCGTTGATGAAACGGGCGGCATGTTGAATGATCCTGTTGCGGTGAAAATCGCCGATGATCGCTGGTGGATTTCGATCGCAGACAGCGACCTGCTGTTTTGGGTCAAAGGTATCGCACAGGGCTACCGCTTGGATGTGTTGGTTGATGAACCTGACGTGTCACCGCTTGCCGTCCAGGGCCCCAAAGCTGACGACTTGATGGCGCGGGTCTTTGGTGATGACGTGCGCAAGATCAAATTCTTTCGCTTTGGTCACTTCGATTTTCAAGGTCGCGATATGGTCGTTGCTCGTTCTGGGTACTCAAAGCAGGGCGGTTTCGAAATCTATGTCGAAGGGTCTGACATTGGTATGCCACTGTGGAATGCGTTGTTCGAAGCGGGTGCAGACCTGAATGTGCGGGCAGGGTGCCCTAACGGGATCGAACGGATCGAGGGTGGCTTGCTGTCGTATGGCAATGACATGACCGACGACAACACACCCCACGAATGTGGGCTGGGTAAGTTTTGCGATACGCAAACTGCAATCGGTTGTGTGGGGCGTGATGCTCTGTTGCGTGTCGCAAAAGAAGGACCAATCCAACAGGTGCGGGCCCTTGATATCGCGGGCGACAAAGTGCCGGGGTGTGACCGTGTTTGGCCTTTAATGGCTGGCTCGAAAAAGGTCGGCCAAGTCACGTCAGCTGCGTGGTCGCCTGATTTCAACACAAACGTTGCGATTGGCATGGTCAAGATGACCCACTGGGACGCGGACACAGTTTTGTCTGTGCTCACACCTGATGGCGCGCGCGATGTCACAGTATGCGAGAGCTTTTGGTTGTAACGCTCGGACCGACTGTCGGGCAAACCGGCAATTGGTTTCTTGAGCAAAGATTGTGGGGCCACATGCCCCCAAAAAAGGAGATGGACGATGTTTAATGCTTTGGTCGTGAACAAGAACGACGAGGGTAAAACCTCGGCTGCGGTGCAAGAAATCGGATTGGATGATTTGCCAGATGGTGATGTGACCGTTGCGGTCGAGTATTCGACAGTGAACTACAAAGACGGTCTGTGCATCGGCCCAGGTGGCGGTTTGGTTCGGAACTACCCGCACGTGCCGGGTATCGACTTTGCCGGAACCGTCGAGGCATCAGACGATCCTCGCTATAAAGCGGGCGACAAGGTTGTACTGACAGGCTGGCGGGTGGGCGAGGCCTATTGGGGCGGCTATGCACAAAAAGCACGTGTCAAAGCCGACTGGTTGGTGCCGCTGCCTGACGGTCTGGACGCACGTCAAGCGATGGCTGTTGGCACAGCTGGTTTCACGGCAATGTTGGCTGTCATGGCGCTCGAAGATCTCGGGATCAAAGACGGTCCTGTTTTGGTCACTGGCGCGGCAGGTGGGGTTGGTTCCGTCGCGACTGCGATCCTTGCCAATCTGGGACATCAGGTGGCTGCGGTTACCGGTCGTCCTGAGACGGCAGAGTACCTGACATCGCTGGGCGCAACACAGATTGTTGCCCGTGAAGAGATCAACGAGACGACAAAACGCCCCCTCGAAGCCGAAGCTTGGGGGGGCTGTGTCGATGCGGTTGGCGGCGATATGTTGGCGCGTGTTCTGGGTCAGATGCAGTATGGCGCAAGCGTGTCTGCTGTTGGTCTAGCGGGCGGCGCGGGTCTGCCAGCGACAGTCATTCCGTTCCTGCTGCGCGGCGTAAACCTGTTGGGAATCGACAGTGTTATGCAGCCCTACGACAACCGTGTGCGCGCATGGCAGCGCATCGCCAAAGACCTGCCAATGGACAAGCTTGATGCGATGGTGCAGCCAGCAACGTTGAGCGATCTGCCGCAGCTTGGCCGAGACATCCTCAAAGGTCAGGTTAAGGGCCGAGTCGTTGTCGATGTGAACGCCTAGAAAACTACATTTTGTACTGTTGAAATGCGCCGCGGATACATCTTGCGGCGCATTTTTGTGTTTCGTTTACAATTCGCCCGAAAATTGGGCATTTTGTCAGTAAAACATGCGATAAATTCTTTGTGAGAAAGATTCCCCGGCTTAGGATTGGGGAGCAATTAGCTAAATAAGGGGACAACTATGGCGATGAAGCCACCAATTACCGATCTCGATATCCCAACCGCGAATAGCGGTTTTTACGAGGGATTTTCCAAATTTGTCGCAATCGGCTCAAAGCTGTTGATCGGCGCGCTGATCTTATGGGCGATCGCCTTTCCAGATGCAGCAGGTAATGCTCTGAATTCGGTGCGAGGCTCGATCGATGCCAACACCGGTTCTTGGTACATGTACGTGATGGCATTCTACATCATCGTCTGTCTCGTACTCGCGATCCTGCCTTCTACAGGTAAAATTCGTCTGGGTGGGGTAGACAGCAAGCCAGAGTTCTCAAGCTTCTCTTGGTTCTCGATGATGTTTGGTGCCGGTATCGGCATCGGCATGTTGACCTACGCAACAGGCGAGCCGATTTTCCACTTTGGCACCAACCCTGACGTGATCACGGGCGAGACAACAGCATCAAGCGCAAACAACGTACGCGCCGCGATGAAGTGGTCGTTCCTGCACTGGGGCTTCTCCGCTTGGGGTTGTTATGCGATTGTAGGTCTTGCGCTTGCGTTCTTTAGCTACAGCCGTGGTTTGCCGCTGACGATCCGTTCGGGTCTGACACCGCTTCTGGGCCGTTCGCTAGAAGGTCCTTTGGGTCACATCATCGACATCGTATCGGTCATCGCGACCATCCTCGGCATCTCTGTGACACTGGGCTACGGTGTTTCGCAATTTGCGGCTGGTCTCTACAACATCACTGGGATGGAGTGGATCATGAACGCTGAGGGATCGCCTACTGCTGGCGCAATGATCCTGTGTCTTGTTATCGTGATGATCTTGTCGACATTGTCGGCTCTGTCTGGCGTTGGCAAAGGCATCAAATGGCTTTCCAACATCAACATGGGCCTGTCGTTCTTCATCCTCGCATTCCTGTTGATCTTTGGTTCGACAATGTTCGCGCTTCAGTCGCTGTTCCTCGGTATCTGGGACTACGTAGTCGCACTGCCAAGCATGGCTCTAAGCGTTTACAAAGGTGACGGCCTTGAAGACAGCGTGGCCACACAGCTTGCCGGTTGGCAGGGTGGTTGGACCATCTTCTACTGGGCATGGTGGATTGCTTTTGCACCATTTGTTGGTTTGTTCCTTGCACGTATCTCCAAGGGTCGCACGATCCGCGAATACGTTCTGGGTGCGATGATTGTACCTTCGATCATGTGTTTCGTTTGGTTCGCCTTTGCAGGCGGCACAGCGATTGACCTGACGTTGAACGGTGGTGCAGGTGATCAGATCACAGGTGCAGGCCTCTCGAGCCAGCTCTTTGCGATGATCAACTTCATGCTGTCGCCAACGCTCGCGACTTTGATGTCATGTGTGATCGTGGTTCTGTTGCTGACGTATCTTGTCACATCGGCAGACTCCGCTGTTCTCATCATCAACACAATCGCAGCTGCTGGTGACGAAAGCCCTAAGGGCCGCGCGCACATCATCGTTTGGGGTGCAATCCTCACGCTGGTGATTGGCGGTCTGTTGTTGGCTGGTGGTCTCGGTGCGATTAACACTGCGATGATCATTGGCGCGCTGCCATTTTCGGCAGTGATGGCACTCATGGGTGCTTCGCTGCTCAAGGCACTTTGGCGCGATAGCAAACGCTCAAAAGACTAATCATTGATTAGTCGGAAAACAAAGGGCTCCGGTGCTTGCGCATCGGGGCCTTTTTCGTGACTGTGTTGTCATGACACTTGATCTCAATTGGGTGCGGGACCAATTTCCCGCCTTTGCCGAGGCACCGCTGCAGGGCCAAGCCTTTTTCGAAAACGCAGGCGGGTCCTATACCTGTCAGCCTGTGATTGACCGCCTGATGCGGTTCTATCATCAGCGCAAGGTTCAGCCCTATGCGCCGTATGCCGCATCGACCTTGGGCGGCGAGGAGATGGACGAGGCACAGCGCCGGCTGGCCCTGATGATGGGCGTCGAGACTGATGAAGTATCGTTTGGCCCGTCGACGACGCAGAACACCTATGTGCTGGCCAATGCCGTGCGCCGCTGGTTGGGCGAGGGCGAGGCGATCATCGTCACTAACCAAGATCACGAAGCCAATTCCGGCCCATGGCGCCGTTTGGCGGAAGAAGGCATCGAGGTACGTGAATGGCAGCTGAACTCGGAAACGGGCAGCCTAGAGATCGAAGCGCTTGAGGCGTTGTTGGATGAAAAGGTTCGTTTGGTCGTGTTTCCCCACTGCTCGAATGTTGTGGGTGAGATCAATGATGTTCCGGCAATCACCGAGGTTTGTCATTCCACTGGGGCCTTTGTTTGCGTAGATGGTGTCAGCTATGCGCCGCATGGCATTCCCGACGTTGGCGCGTTGGGGCCGGATGTTTATCTGTTTTCAGCCTACAAGACATATGGCCCGCATCAGGGGATCATGGCGATCCGCCGCGCGTTTGGGATGCTGTTGCCGAACCAAGGGCACCATTTCAACAGCGAGATGCTATACAAACGGTTCACCCCAGCGGGTCCTGATCATGCACAAGTCGCGGCCTGTGCAGGTATGGCGGATTATGCTGAGGCATTGACCGAACACCACGGCGGACCCGCAGGTGCGCGAGATGGTGCAAGGTTCGCCCATGATCTGATGCGCGCGCATGAAATCGAAACCATGCAGCCGCTGCTAGACTATTTATCCGACAAGAATTCGGCTCGTTTGGTCGGTGGGCGTGATGCATCAAAGCGTGCGCCAACGATCGCGGTTGAACTTGCGGGCAATGCCGAAGAAGCAGCAAGCAAGCTGGCACCGCATGGTGTGATGGCGGGTGGTGGCGACTTTTATGCGCAGCGCCCGCTCTCGGCGATGGGTATTGATCCTGACAAAGGTGTGCTGCGGCTTAGTTTTGTGCACTACACCAGCCCATCAGAGGTTGAACAGTTGATGAAGGCGCTAGATCAAACCTTGTAGTGATGACTAGGGCCTGACAATGACTGACAACTCTCCGATTATCCTGTGGTTCCGGCGCGATTTGCGATTGGGTGATCATCCCGCATTGGCGGCGGCGGTCGCAACGGGCCGCCCGATTGTTCCGTTGTTCATTCACGACGAGGTCGTCGAAGGTCAGGGCGCGGCGCCCAAGATGCGTCTCGGTTTCAGTGTCGAGGCTTTGGATCGGTCTTTGCATGGCACCGGGTCTAGGCTGGTTTTGCGCCGAGGTCGCGCATTGGACGTTTTGCGCAAAGTGATCACAGAGACAGGGGCAGGTGCCGTTTATTGGTCGCGCCTCTATGATCCTCTTAGCAAAGAACGCGATACCGCTGTTAAATCTGCGCTGAAAGACGACGGCGTCACCGCCCAGAGCTTTGCCGGGCATCTGTTGTTTGAGCCGTGGACTGTTGAAACCAAAACCGGCGGTTTCTACAAAGTGTTCACTCCGATGTGGAAGGCGGTGCGCGGCACCGATCTGCCCGTATCAACCCCTGCGCCCAACAGATTGGAAGCACCGCAAGAGTGGCCAGCCAGCGATGCGCTTGCAGATTGGGCGATGGACGCAGCAATGATGCGTGGCCGCGATGTGCTTGCCGCGTTTTGTACTGTGGGCGAGCAGGCCGCGCTGTCGCGGCTTGAGACCTTTATCAACGAACGCGTTGGCAATTATCAAACCAACCGCGATTTGCCGCGGGTCGACGGTACATCGCGGCTGTCGGAAAACCTGACGTATGGCGAGATCGCGCCGCTGACGTGTTGGCATGCGGGGTGGGCTGCATTGAACCACGGAGATGCAGACGCGGAGGTGTTTCTAAAAGAGCTGGTTTGGCGCGAGTTTGCCTATCACCTCGTGCATCACACGCCCCACATCACCACCGACAATTGGAAGCCCGACTGGGATGGCTTTGCGTGGAACACGGACGAGACCGACCCAAAGGCCGTTGCGTGGAAACAGGGACGCACTGGCATCCGGTTTGTCGATGCAGCCATGCGCGAGATGTATGTGACTGGAACGATGCACAATCGTGGCCGCATGATCGTTGCGAGTTATCTGACAAAACATCTGATGTGCCATTGGAAAATTGGGCTCAAATGGTTCGAGGATTGCTTGGTCGATTGGGACCCCGCCAGCAATGCTATGGGGTGGCAATGGTCGTCTGGTTCGGGGCCGGATGCGACGCCATATTTTCGTGTCTTCAACCCCGTCACGCAATTGGACAAATTTGACAAGAACCGCGAATATGTTGACCGGTGGATCGCAGAAGGCCGCAGCCAACCACACGCAGATGCTCTGAGATATTTCGATGCGGTACCAGAACATTGGGCCATCAAGCCGACCGATGACTATCCTGCACCGGTCGTCAGCGCAGAAGACGGTCGCAAAGCGGCGCTTGATGCGTACTCAAATCGTGGTTTTTGACGGATTGGTGCAAAGTCGGCGGAAAATATCGCCTCGTGATGAAACCTTTTGTGTCCAAACCACGTGACTTTTCAAGAACTTGCGTTACCTTTTGTGGTGATAAGAGCCTGCAATAAGCCGCAACGAACACGAACTGGGAATTTGGGATGATCCTTACAACAACAAGAGGCCAAGGCGATCTGCCGCGATATTTTTCTGCGGCCTTTGATGTCGCCTGCAAGATGAAAAATGGCCGTCTCGACATGGTGTTGCCAGACGGTCGCCGGTTCCGCGCCGAAGGTGAAAACCCCGGATATGTTGCGGAGCTCGTCATTCACAATCCCGATTTGTTTTCCCGCCTCATTCGCGAAGGCGATCTAGGGTTCTGCGACGCCTATCTAGACGGTTGGTGGTCGACGCCAGATTTGCAGGCGTTCATGGATCTCGCCCACGCTGGCAATGAGGAAATGTATGACGGATATCCCGGTCAGGGGATCGTACGAGTGTTCGAGAAAATGCGTTTTTGGCTACAGCGCAATTCCAAAGCACAGGCGCGTAAAAACATCAGCTATCACTACGATTTGGGGAATGATTTCTACGGTCTGTGGCTCGATGATACGATGACCTATTCATCGGCTAAATTCACCACTGGGCAAGAGAGCACGGAAGCCGCGCAAACCGAAAAATACAAGAGCATGGTAGACCAGATGGGCGTCCAAGAGGGTGATCATGTCCTCGAGATCGGTTGCGGTTGGGGCGGCTTTGCGGAATACGCTGCAGGCACGCGCGGGCTGACAGTAACCTGTCTAACAATCTCAGAAGAGCAGTTTAAGTATGCAGTGGATCGCATTGAAAAGGCTGGACTTTCTGATATGGTGACCTTCAAGCTTCAGGACTACCGCGATGAGACGGGCGAATATGATGGCATCGCAAGCATTGAAATGTTCGAAGCCGTAGGCGAGCAATATTGGCCCGTGTATTTCGACACGCTGCGTGATCGGCTAAAACCCGGCAAGCACGCGACGCTGCAGATTATCACGGTCGCCGACGAACGGTGGGAGGTCTACAAACGCGGTGTGGATTTCATTCAGAAATACATCTTTCCGGGTGGTATGTTGCCCAGCCCCAGTGCGCTGCAGGCCCAAGCGGACCGTGCGGGTCTCGATGTCAAAGGCTCGATTGAGTTCGGCGAAAGCTACAGCCAAACGCTGCGGCGCTGGTATGTGGATTTCAATGATAAATGGTCCCAAATCGAAGAAATGGGCTTTGATGAACGGTTTAAACGCATGTGGGACTTTTACCTGACCTCTTGCGCGTCGACCTTTCATAGCGGTAACTGTGATGTGACGCAGATCACGGTGACGCGCCCCGCATAAAAGAGGGTGCGCACCCGCAACAAGGGACGCACACTATGCCCACCGCAGGCCGGCTCGTCGCCGTACTTATGTTCGCACCACTCGCGTGGTATGTCTCGACACTTATTATTCCACTTTTTCCCAATGAAAAAGATATAGGACGGTTCGTAGAAGTGAATACGCTTTTGACGATTCCGATTGCGTGGATGGTTGCGGGGTCCAGAGCGGGAACGGGGTATCGATCGGCTTTGGGTTACGGGCTGACAGCAGGGGCTGCCATGGTTTTTTGGTGCGTGTTCCTTCAATGTTTTGGCGAAATGATCCGGCTTTCTCTGCGAAAGCAATATGACGGCCCAACCGAGGCTGTTGTTGGTATGTTCGAGCTTATGGCAAAATACGGTCAAATCCTGCTGGACCAACAGGTCGTGATCACACTGGTCGTAGGGTCGATTGTTGGTGGTTTCGTAACCGAATTCTTTGGCCGTCGGTATTCGTAAGGATGCGTGTTTTCGTATACGGAACGCTGTGCCATCTGCCATTGCTCGATGTTGTCTTGGGGGCGGGGCATACAGCACGTATTCGGACCGGGTTTTTACCCCAACACGAGGTGATTTGGTCCCCTGATGGGTCTTGGCCGCATGTACGGGCTGAATTGACCGGTATCGCACCAGGGTTGGTGGTGGATGATCTAAGTGCGGATCATCTGGCGCGACTGGACTATTACGAGGCGGCATTCGGATATCAGACCCGCCGCGTTGGGGTGCGGGTCGAAGATGAGGACGGATCACCAGCAGGGGAAATCGCGGCTGCTGTGTATTTTTCGGATGTTGATCATTCTGATCCTGGCGATCTTTGGCATCTTCCGACTTGGGTGGCAGAGCACGGCGCACTGGCAGTCGAGACCGCCCAAGAAGCGATGAGCTATTTTGGTGAATTGTCAGCGCCAGAGATGGGTGTTCGGTTTGGCCAAATGAAATCGCGGGCCGCGTCGCGACTGCGCGCGGCGTCCGAGGAACCCGCACAAGTCAGTGGCTTTGGGGTAGGGGACGTCACTGTCGCGGACAGCCGTCGCCCGTATTCAAACTTTTTTGTCATTCAAGAATTTGATCTGTCGTTTCGTCGCTTTGATGGGGCCGACAGTCCGCAGGTGACACGCGCTGTCTTCGTTGGTGGGGACAGTGCTTTGGTGCTGCCTTATGATCCGGTGCGCGACCTGGTTCTCTTGCTCGAACAATTCAGAACTGGGCCCTTTGCACGTGGTGACAATGCCCCTTGGACGCTCGAGCCGATTGCAGGCCGCGTGGATCATGGCGAGACCCCAGCTGACGCCGCCCACCGCGAGGCGAACGAAGAGGCGGGACTGGCCCTGTCCGATCTCAAGGAAATCAGTGCGGGTTATCCGTCACCAGGGTCGACGACGGAATATTTTACGCTGTTTTGTGGCATTTGTGATTTGCCGGATGATGCCGAAACTGTCGGTGGGCTGGCGTCTGAGGATGAGGACATTCGGACCCATTTGATAGAAGCGTCACGTGCTATCGAAATGGCCGACGCGGCCGAGATCCGCGTTCTCCCCTTGGTGACCGCATTACATTGGTTGGCGCGACACCGATCCGACTTGCGCGCGGCGGCCAACGTCGCTTGAAGTAGATCAAGGGTCCCACTAGATAGGGACGACACAAGAACAAAGGCGCGACCGTCATGCAAATTCACAACGATCTGGCCTCGGCAGTTGGCAACACCCCATTGATCCGCTTGCGCGCCGCATCCGAAGCGACGGGCTGCGAGATTTTGGGCAAGGCTGAATTCATGAACCCCGGTCAGTCGGTCAAAGACCGGGCTGCGTTGTTTATCATCCGCGATGCGATTGCGTGCGGTGATCTAAAGCCGGGTGGAACGATTGTAGAAGGTACCGCTGGTAACACAGGCATCGGGCTTGCGTTGGTTGGCGCATCGATGGGCTTTAAGACTGTGATCGTGATCCCCGATACACAGAGCCAAGAGAAAAAAGACATGCTGCGACTGGCAGGGGCCGAATTGGTCGAAGTGCCCGCAGCACCCTACCGCAACCCAAACAACTTTGTTCGCTATTCCGAGCGTTTGGCGGCCAAGCTAGCCGAGACCGAACCTAATGGCGCGATCTGGGCCAACCAGTTCGACAATGTGGCCAACCGTCAGGCGCATATTGAAACGACTGCACCTGAGATCTGGGAGCAAACGGACGGCAAGGTAGATGGTTTCATCTGTGCTGTTGGATCGGGCGGTACGTTGGCTGGTATTGCATCGGTGCTGCAGCCCAAGGGCGTCAAGATTGGCCTTGCTGATCCGGATGGTGCCGCGCTCTATTCCTACTACACCGAGGGTGCTCTCAAGATGGAAGGCTCGTCGATCAACGAAGGGATCGGGCAGGCGCGCATCACCAAGAACATCGAAGGGCTCAAGCCGGACTACAACTATAACATCTCAGACGCCGAGGCGTTGCCAATCGTCTTTGATCTTTTGCAGAACGAAGGTCTGTGTTTGGGCGGCTCATCGGGTGTGAATATCGCAGGTGCGGTGCGTTTGGCACGTGACTTGGGACCAGGTCATGCGATCGTGACGATCCTGTGTGACTATGGCACGCGCTATCAATCCAAGCTCTACAATCCTGCGTTCCTGCGGGAAAAGGGGCTTCCGGTGCCTAATTGGTTGGACGGCCCACCCAAAGACATCCCTTCGGTCTTCGAAGACGTATGAACCACCCGCTGCATCTATGCAGCGTTCTGCTGCTCTGCTTTTCGATTGCTTTCTCTTGGGCTGGTGGGGCGCTTGCGCAATCTCAGGACAGTGCCGTTGAGAGTAGCGTATGGGTGTCGGTTGCTGCGCGCGCTCAGACGGCAACTCAGAGCACACGTATTTCATCAGCCGCGCTTGAGGGTCTACGCAGCGAACTGGTGGGCTATCGCAGTGAGTTTCTCGAGGCGCAAAACGTCAACGCGGCGCGTATTGCAACAACCGCAAACCAAATTGCATCGTTGGGAGCTGCGCCCACGGACGGCGACAGCGAAAGCGCCGACGCCACCGCATGGCGGCTCAGTCTAAACGAGAAATTGGGCCGCTTGCGTGCGCCGGTGATCGAAGCAGAAGAAGCTTATTTGCAAGCAGATGGATTGATCCGCGAGATCGACAGCATCATCCGGAACCGGCAAACCGATGCGTTGTTGGAATTTGGCCCGACACCTCTGAACCCGACGCTATGGAGCGGCGCGTTGGCAGGGCTCTCAACTGGTCTTGATCGGATCAGAAAAGAAATCCGAGCCGCTTGGGCGAGCCCCACGGGCAAACAACAGTTCCAAGGGCAGCTCCCTGTCACGCTTCTTTTGATCATCGTCGCTGCGGTATTGTTGCTGCGAAGCAAACAGTGGGTCGAATTCATTGCGGGATTCGTCGTGACCAATACCCGTCGGGGTAAAGGGGTATGGCGTTTTGCATTGTCGTTAGGCCAGCTGCTTTTGCCGCTCGCTGGTCTGACCGCACTCAGGGAAGCGGCCTTTAGCTCGGGCCTCCTCGGGATCGGCGGCACGACATTGGTCAACACGTTGATCCCAATTGGAATGAGCATTTTCGCAGCCCGCTGGCTGGCTGGTGTTTTGTTCCCAAAACCTGCTTTGGCTGGCGCCGAACAACCCCGGTTTTTGTCCC
Organism: Thalassobium sp. R2A62; assembly: GCF_000161835.1. GTDB lineage: Bacteria > Pseudomonadota > Alphaproteobacteria > Rhodobacterales > Rhodobacteraceae > Thalassobium. Next base: position 795,090 of record NZ_GG697169.2, on the reverse strand, counting down.
ACACCACAGAGGAACGCACTAAGCTACGTGCCCTGATCACAGCATTGGGCGTGGTCTATGCCGTTCGGCTGTTCGTGCTGACTTTGCTGGATGTCTCAAGCGCTTCTGCAACCGTTGCCGCGGTTTGGGGATTTCCATTCCTTGTTGTCGCAGCATTGCTGTTTTTCCGGTTGTGTCAGGCATTGCGCCCGGGACCCTCTGAAGATGATGAATTGGTCCACGGCGTCCGGCTGATCACCACAGTTAGTCGCGTTGGCATGTTGATTGCAGTCCTTGCGCCGGTTCTGGGCGCCATTGGGTACATGTCGGCTGCCAATGCCCTATTGTATCCAGCCATCATTAGCATCGGTCTGATTGGTCTGCTGGTTGTGCTCCAGCGTTTGGCTGGTGATCTCTATAGCCTTGTGACAGGGGCGGATGATGGACAATCAGACGCCTTGATCCCAATTCTAATCGGATTTGTGCTGACGTTGACCTCCTTACCTATCTTTGCGTTGGTTTGGGGCGTGCGTATCGCTGATCTGACTGAGATTTGGGCCCGTTTCCGCGAAGGCTTTGCAATCGGTGAAAGCCGTATTTCGCCAACGGATTTCCTGACCTTTGCTGTGATCTTTGCCGTGGGTTACATGATCACCCGTTTGGTACAGGGCACGCTCAAATCATCGGTACTGCCAAAAACACGAATGGATATTGGTGGTCAAAATGCGATCGTGTCAGGCCTCGGCTATGTTGGTATCTTTTTAGCTGCAGTGATCGCGATTAGTGCGGCCGGTCTTGATCTATCGAATCTCGCCATTGTCGCGGGTGCATTGTCGGTTGGTATCGGCTTTGGGCTGCAGAACATCGTTTCTAACTTTGTCTCGGGGATCATTTTGCTGATCGAGCGTCCGATCTCCGAAGGGGACTGGATCGAAGTTGGCGGGCAAATGGGCTATGTGCGCGACATCTCTGTGCGCTCAACTCGGATCGAGACCTTTGACCGAACTGATGTGATTGTGCCGAACTCTGATCTCGTGTCGGGGACTGTTACAAACTATACGCGCGGCAATTTGGTTGGGCGGGTTCGGGTGCCTGTCGGTGTTGCATATGGTACTGACACCAAGCGGGTCGAAACAATCCTGCTGGAGATTGCGACAGCGCATCCAATGGTTCTAACGACGCCACCAGCGCGCGCGTTCTTCATTAGCTTTGGTGCAGATTCGCTTGATTTTGAAATCCGGGCCATTCTGCGCGACGTGAATTTTGTAGCCGCGGTCCGGAGCGATATGAACCACGAAATTAACCGACGTTTTGCCGAAGAGGGGATCGAAATTCCATTTGCCCAAAGAGACCTGTGGCTGCGCAATCCCGAAGCCCTAACAACCCCCGATGCTGGAGGCTCCGCATGACCCAAGATTTGTTCCGCAGTGACAGTTACAAACGCGATGCACGCGGCATGGTCCGTCACATCACGACCGAAGGCGGCATCGTGTTGGACCAGACGATTTTCTATCCAACAGGTGGTGGCCAACCGGGTGACAGTGGGCGACTGACATGGGACGAGGGCGCGATCGAAATTGCAACAACGATCAAGGGCGAGGGGACTGACATTGTTCTTGTTCCGGCCGAACCCTCTGCGCTGCCGCCAGAGGGTGTTGCAGTCAAACAAGAGCTGGACTGGGACCGCAGACATCGCCACATGCGCGTCCATACGGCGCTGCACCTGTTGTCGGTAGTCATTCCATTGCCAGTAACAGGTGGGCAAATCGGCGCCGAGAAGGGCCGGTTGGATTTCAATATGCCCGTCGCTCTCGAAAACAAAGACGAGATCGAAGAGACGCTGAACAAGCTCATCGCTTGTGATTTCCCAGTGACGACAGAATCCATTTCCGAGGTCGAGCTGGATGCAAATCCCGGGCTTGTCAAAACCATGTCTGTTCAGCCGCCTCGTGGCACGGGCCACATTCGTCTGGTTCGCATTGGCGAGGGCGATAACATGGCAGACCTGCAGCCCTGTGGCGGAACGCATGTTGCCCACACAATTGAGATTGGACGTGTCCGTTTGGGCAAAGTCGAAAACAAGGGCAAACAGAACCGCCGCGTTCATTTGCATCTAGAGGATTAGCAGCATGCCGTCATTTCGATTGACCTGTAGTCTGCTCGCTCTTGTTTGGTTCGTTCTCTTCGCGGTCTTGTGCATCGCGCCTGCGCTCTATGCGCCAACCTATGGGATCGAGGCCTCGGAAGGGGTGCAGTTCATCACACGCCGCGCGTCACCAATGTTTCTAGGTTTTGCAACCTTGTTGTGGGCGCTGCGCGACGAAGCCCCAAGCCGCTTGCGCGATATGGTGGTCATCGCGATGGTCGCGGCGTTCATTGGAATTTCGCTGACCGGCCTTTACGATTTTGTACGTGGATACGCGTCACAAACGATTGCGATTGCAGCCTTGCTTGAAACCTTGATGGCGGTTGTTTTGATGCGAGCAAATGCACAAAGATAGGTCTTGATGGGGCCGAAACACCGCGGTTGCAGGTTTTGCGTAAAACCCTCTTGCACTCAGGCCCGCTTGTTGGGTAGAGACGAGGCACGGACAGGTGGCCGAGTGGTCGAAGGCGCACGCCTGGAAAGTGTGTAGGCGGGAGACCGTCTCCAGGGTTCGAATCCCTGTCTGTCCGCCATTATCCCCATTGCGAACCAGTAACACTGCCCTGACGGGCACTGATTTTTTCGTGTTATCAAAGGGGTTTGCGGGAACAGACCGAACCTCATAGACGAGCGGCATGGCCAAAGCTGGGTCTTGTCAGAAGGATTTGAGTTGAGGCGGGCAGGGTGGTTGCGTAGCCTGTCCACATGATTAAAACAGACCCATTCAAGGGCTTTCATAGCAGCCCTGAGATTATCCGCCTCGCCGTCATGTTGTATGTTCGTTTTCCTTTGTCGCTGAGAAACGTCGAAGATCTTTTGCACGAGCGCGGCGTCGACATCAGCCACGAAACCGTTCGATATTGGTGGAATAGATTTGGCCCAATGTTCGCCGCTGAAATCCGCCGCAAGCGAGTTCAGCAGATGCGCGCATACTCGAACTGGCAGTGGCATTTGGATGAGGTATTTGTGAAGACTAATGGCGAGACGCATTATCTTTGGCGTGCCGTGGATCAAGAGGGCGAGGTGCTGGAAAGCTATGTCACAAAGCGCCGGAATCGCAAAGTAGCGTTGAAATTCCTCAGGAAAACTATGAAGCGTCACGGTCACCCTCATATCCTGGTGACCGACAAACTCCGGTCTTACGGTGCTGCAATGAAGGAAATCGGCAACGAGCAGAGGCAGGAAACCGGTCGCTGGCTCAACAATCGCGCGGAGAATTCACACCTTCCGTTTCGACGACGAGAACGGGCCATGCAACGTTTCCGCAGCATGCGAAGTTTACAGAAATTCGCCTCCGTTCATGCCTCTGTCTGCAACCATTTCAATAAGGAACGCGCCCTGTACAGCAGAGACAATTTCAAGCTCAACCGCGCCGCCGCTCTTGCCGAGTGGCGCGATCTCGGTGCGGCATAAGGGACAGCCTCACTGTCCTTGCAGAGACGAGTTCGAATTGGTCTGACACCACCCATTTTCGCTGTCTCGCGCATGACCTTATTCAGGCACCCAAGCTGGACGTAGAGGTGGAAGATTTCTTCAACGGTTTTCGCCTCATTCTGGCTTACCACAAGCCCTCTGGTTTTTGGATCGGGGTGTGGATTATCGCCAAGGGGTGGGACTCCACCCATCCAGAGGCCCTTCTTTGGCAGCTTCATTGTCCTTACAGAGACTGGTTCGCATTCGTCTGACAGCACCCATCGGCGGCATAACCCCCGCCATGAAACTGAAAACTGCCGCCTGAATTCTACGGCTGGACCCCATTGAAAATGGAGGGATTACCGATTAATTTTATATTACCTCGGACGTAACGGGGTAATAATTGGACTAAAACAATGCATAAGAAAGTCTTCCTTAGCGACGATGTGATTGTCCTTGATATTAATGACGCAATAGCAAATGGCGCGCAGCGGATGGTGTTTGTACACCCAAACGACCCTACCCTGCTCATTAAGGTACACAAACACCAGGATCCAGCTGTATTTAAGCGCAGCCTAGATGGTTGGTTTCGCAAAAAAAAATCGCTTCATTATAGTTATAAAGAGTATGTTGAATATGCCCGCGTCATGCTTAGCCATACTAACATGTCGATAGCTCTACCAATATCCCACATGTATGGATTTGTGCACACGTCTCTTGGAGTAGGCTGCGTCACCGAACATGTGGTTCAGGAGAATGGCATTACCGGAAACACAGTTCGACATAAATGCGAAACCATGCAATTTACTCTATCAGACCTTGGGTTGCTGAATGAAGCAGTTACCCAGATTTTTTCTTTGGGCGTCCGCGTAAGTGATGCCAATCCTGGAAACTTTGTCTTTGGGTATCGACGCGCAAGCGCTCTTGGTTTCAGACCAGTCTATGGGTGTTTTCTTGTCGACGGCTTTGGTGACTCCTATCCAATAACTGTAAGATCTTGGTGTCGCTGGACCAATAGTCTTGGGCTCAACGACTGCTTTAAACGCATGTCGAAAAAAATTGAATTGAAATGGGATGGGCGAGCACGACGCTTCACACTGCCTTGACTGGTGTTGTCAGAAGAAACCGGCTTGAGACCGGCAGGGCGGCGGTTTAGCGTTTTGTGATGACAAAACGCTCCCCATTTCGCTATTTTAAGACCACCCCAGAGATCATTGGCCTACCGGTAATGCTGTACGTTCGATTTCCGCTGTCACTGTGCATTTTTGACGAACGCGATATTGATATTAGCCATGAGACAGTTCGGTTTTGGTGGGATAGATTTGGCCCGACGTTCGCCGCTGAAATACGCAAACGGCGCGTCCAACAGTTACGGGCACATTCGAATTGGCAATGGCATTTGGACGAAGTGTTTGTGAAGATCAACGGTGAGACGCACTACCTTCTGGCGGGCAGTCGACCATGAGGGCGAAGTTCTGGAAGGCTATGTGACAAAGCGCCGTGACCGCAAAGCAGCTTTGAAATTCCTCAGCAAAACAATGAAGCGTTGCGGCAAACCCGAAATCATCGTGACCGACCTACTGCGGTCTTACGGTGCCGCGATGAAGGTCATCGGCAATGCTGACAGACAAGAAACCGGCCGCTGGCTCAACAATCGAGCAGAGAATTCACACTTGCCGTTTCGACGAAGAGAACGGGCAATGCTGCGCTTTCGTCATATGCGTAGTTTACAGAAATTCGTCTCCGTTCACGCCTCCGTTTACAATCATTTCAACCAGGAACGTCACCACTACTCACGCGCCAATTTCAAGATCAACAGAACCGCCGCTCTTGCTGAGTGGCGCCAGGTTTGTTCGGCATAAGTTCCGGAATTGAGGGGCATACAGAGACTGGTTCGCATTCGTCTGACAGCACCATTCGCTGCAGTCTGCAGCAACGACCGAGATGCGGACGAAGTGTGCTTTCGCTGCGGCTGCGCCAATGACTGCTTTCAAGCTTCGGTCTCAACGCGAGAATCTGTCATTCTTGATGAATTTCAAAACTGCTTGCACCTTAGCGGAACGGTGCAGATCCGTGTGAGTCACGAGCCAAAACGGGACCACCCAATCTGGTTGCGGCGCAAGCACCTCGACCAAATCGGTGCGTTTTTGCGCGTATATCTCAGGGTGAAATCCGATCCCCATTCCGGCCAACAGGGCTTGATCGGCGACGCCTTGGTTTGCGCTGATTAAGACTTTGCTTGTCTCGGGCACATTTTTCCGCAGCCATCCCGTGAAGGGAAACGGTGTTTTGTCCTGCTCCCAACAGACAAATCTGTGATTGCGATAGTCGTCTTGCGATTTCGGCACGCCATGGCGCGCGGCGTAGGTCGCATGGGCGTAAAGACCGAGCTTGAGGTCCAGATAGGGCTGAGCGACGTTGTCTGGCTGATCGGGCTTGGGGCCGGACCGGATAGCGACATGGGCCTCGCCATATTCCAGTTTGAGCACGGCCGGACTGGCGACAAAACGGATCACCGTGTTTTTGTTTTCGACCTGAAACCGCTGCAGCGCGGGCAGCAGAAGGGGAGCGATGCGCTCATGCGCCGTCACGACGAGATCACCGGTAATCGCCGCGGAGCGGCCCCGTGGTCGCCCGGCCAATTGATCAAACTGTTCTTCCGTGGCTTGTGCGACACGCAGTAGGTCCAGGCCGACTTCTGTGGGCACATATCCAGTCTTGTTGCGCAGAAAAACGCGCGCACCGAGTTCAGCCTCCAATGTGTCGATATGGCGGATCACGGTAGCCCGATGCACCCCCAGCAGATCAGCAGCGGCGCTGACTGTCCCAAGGCGGGCGACGTGGTAGGCGGTCTTGATCTCAGTCCATTTGTCCATATCGTATGATGTCATATTTTCGCACGTCAGGTGCGTATCTTGGCTTCTATAATCTGTTTTTGCAGTATGGCACAAGCGGCCAACCGACAACAGAGTCAACTGGCTGCGCCGGCGACATACATAAGGAGACCACGATGGACAGGGAATTCCCTCGGTATCTATCTTTCATTCTGATCATTGCCGCGTGGCAGACCTACCGAATAGCAGGAGCGATATTCTGGTCAGGCCTTGATCTGTCAGGCGGGGATTTGCTTCCCAACGCATGGGCGATCCCATTGTCGCAAGACACCGTTACCGGCCTGCTCGCGCCGTTAATCGTTTTCATGATGGCCATGCGTCCGAGCGTATTGAGCTATGCACTTGGCGTCTCGTTTTTCGTATTCGGAATTGTGGATTTCACTAATGGCATGGTTGTCGAAGCGCTGTACCCACCGCACTTTCCGCCGCTTGGTGAAAACATGCCTGCTGGTTTTCTGAAAGGCTGGCTCTTCGGCAACATGACGCTTGAGATCGTCGCCCTCGCCCTTTTGCTGACACCCGCTGTTCGGCGTTACTTCATTCAAGCCGAAGGCGGCTCGGGGCTGAGATTCAGGGACTCTCCCATGGCGGGCAAGTGGATCTGGGTCGTCGGTTTCGGCGCGTTGAATGGCATCTTCTTCAAGGCACAAGCTGCTGCCATGAACGCGATGTTCGGGTTGTTGAACTAGCGAAATGAACTTCTTGATTGCCACCATGAGCAACGTATTGAGGACTAAAATGACCAACACAATGAGGACTAAAATGACCAACACAACACGACCCCGCATCCTGATGACCATCATGATGGCACTTACCTTCTCTCGCACCTCTGTTGCCACTTATTTCCCCCATTTGGAGATGTATGGCGGCGTTGATGCAAATGCCTGGTTCGCCCCATGGGTCAGCGATACAATTCTCGGCCTTTTGGTTCCGGTCATGATCTATCTTTTGTGGCGCCAGACCGGTGCGAAGGTCTGGGCCACATTGATCGCCTATAACGCGCTTGGAGCCTTTGATTATTCACATGGGCTGGCCACGCAGTGGCATTATCCGCAAGCGACCGAAGGCGCGGTGTCCGCAGTTATCTACTTAGCCATTGGATTGGGCATGGTTTTGAACATCGCAGTCGCGTTGATGATGTTCCGCGGCGACGTCATGCGTCATTTTCTCAAATAGTCAGCGCAAAACTCAAAACTCTGGAATGAAAGATTCAACATGTCTGTATCAACGAAAATGCTTCCCGATGGCTCCAACCCGGAAGGCGTCGCCCCGAACCCACCTCTTGGATGGACGGGCAAGACCGACCTGAAAGATGTGATTGTCCACGGACCGGCGTTCTCTCACGCGACAACAAAGCTGCGCACGTTTCTTGAGTATGCAGGCGTGCCTTTCCGGCATGAACAGCATCTGAAAGCCAAGCCGCAAGGGATCAAGCCGAACTCTAGCTATCGAAAAGTACCGGTCATCGACGTTGCCGGACGCCAGGTGAATGACAGCTGGATCATTCTGCAAAACCTTCTGCCCGCGCTCGGGATAGAGATGGATGCAGCATGGGAAGAACGTATCGTCATGGAACTTGATACAACCTTCAAGCTGCACTGCACCTCGACCGATTGGGCGCGGCTGGCCGTGGCGACGGTGGGTGCGCCATCGGTAATGAAATGGTTGATCGGGCCAATGCTTGCGCGGATGGAATGCAAGCAGGCGCGTCACAACATCGCGACCACCGGCCTTGGCCACCGCGAAGGCGACGAGATTGCCTTTGCGCGGGATTTCAAACGATCGATGCAGGGTAAATTTCATGGCGGAACCGAGCCGGGCCATGTCGACCTGTCATTCTACGGCTTTTTGGCGGGATACCTCCATGCCGGTTCGCCCATTGCTGCCAACATGGTCAAGCAGGCCGGTCTTGAGCCATGGGTCAGTGCAATGAAGAAGGTCGTTCCGCTGGAAACGCTGTTCCCGAAAACCATCAAATAGGACCGCGCCATGACGATCCGTCGTGATATCAGGATTGCTGTTGTCGGGGCATCCCTCGGCGGGCTAAGCGCAGCCAATGTGCTGCGCCAGCTTGGCTTTGACGTGCAGGTTTATGAACTGTTTGCCAAGGGGTTTGAGGAACGGGGTGGCGCTCTTGGGTCGGTCGATCTTGGCCTGCTCCGCCGTATCATGGGAGGCAACCTAAACGGAGCTGACCGCGCCATCAAAGGCCACGGTCATTTTTACGGTGACCTGTGGGACTACCTCTATCAAGGGTTGCGGCTTGAAAGCGTGCGTTTTGGCACTGACGTCCAAACGATTACCGATGCGCGCAGCGATCGGCCAGCGATCGTGATTGACGGGAAGCCTACCACCTTTGACGTGATCATAGGGGCGGATGGTGGAAAATCGACGATCCGGCCCTTCGTCACACAGCAGCAACCTGTATATTCTGGATATACGGCTTGGCGGGGCCTCGTGCCGATGAATGGAATTGATGGCCCGCCATCTGGTGTGCGAATAGTGAATGGCATTCGCTATGAAACACTTGGCTTTCCCTGTGCGGGTCCGGACGGCCCGTTGTGGAACTGCGGCGTCTACATGGCGATGCCGTACGCCGAGGTCGCGGCACCGACGCGCAACCGACAGGTTGGGTCTGCCATTCGCGATATTCCTGACTGGTTTGTTCCCTTGGCCAAGGCCCTGTTCGGCGAACGCAATGCGCAGTTTTGGGCGGATTGTGTGAAGCACGGAAAGGTCACGCCGCATCCGATCTGGGAGTTTGCCGCAGACCCTGTTGTGGCTGGCCGTGTCGCCTTGTTGGGTGATGCCGCCCATCTCTCCAGCCCGCGCACGGGCGCAGGTGCTTATACGGCCATGCTTGATGCTTATGCACTCGGGACGGCTTTCAACGACGCCAGCTCCGTTCCTCAGGCACTGGCCAACTACAACCAAGACGCCGTTTCGCGCGCAAGGGCGCTATATGATCGCAGCCGCAGAGCCGGGCTGGCGTTTGCGCCAGACCGCGGGCATTCCGTGTCCCCGACTAAGGTACTTGATCATTTAACGCGATCAAGTGACGCGCTCGACTGGGCAGCAGTGCGCTGAACAATAGCAGCCAAGGTCGCTACTTTTGCCAAATTCAACATGGCAAATTCTGCGCTCGCCGCAGCAAACCTGACGCTCGCTGCGTCGCAGCATTTAGTTAAAAAGGGCTCTCACCGGTGATGTCAGAAGAAACTCGGTTGTGAAGGGCAGGGTGTCGATCTAGCTTTCGTTCATTATAAAACGATCCCCTTTTCGTTACTTCAAAACGAGCCCTGAGATTATTCGCCTTGCGGTGATGATGTATGTCCGGTTTCCGCTCTCACTTCGGAATGTGGAGGATTTGCTGCATGAACGAGGCATCGATGTGAGCCACGAAACTGTACGGTTTTGGTGGAATAGATTTGGCCCGTTGTTTGTATCTTAAATCCGCCGAAAACGGATTTTCCGGATGCGATGTTACTCGAACTGGCGTTGGCACCTCGATGAAGTTTTTGTGAAGATCAACGGCGAAGGACACTATCTTTGGCGTGCGGTGGATCACGAAGGTGAGGTGCTAGAAAGCTTCGTCACTAAGCGCCGGGATCGCACTGCGGCCCCTACATTTATGAAGAAAGCGATGAATCGATATGGACAACCGGAAGTCATCGTGACCGACAAATTTCGTTCATATGGTGCTGCGATGAAGGTTATTGGCAACGCCTGGAAGCAAGAATCCGGGCGCTGGAAAAACAATCGCGCAGAAAATTCACATCTACCTTTTCGAAGGCGAGAGCGAGCGATGCACCGCTTTCGTCGTATGCAAAGTTTGCAGAAATTCGCCGCCGTTCACGCTTCAGTCTGTAACCATTTGAATTCGGAGCGCAGCCTTTCCCAAAGAGATCAATTCAAGATGAACCGCACCGCTGCTCTTGCTGAGTGGCGCGGTCTTTGCACGGCATAAAAGGGCAGCATCACTATCCTTGTGGAGACTGGTTCGCATTGGTCTGACAGCACCCGTTTGTGTCCTGCGCGAGGGGATCGAGGATGGCTACCTGACCGCGTTCTGCGTTCGCCCATGCGCCTCAACCCGCGATGTTTATGAGTTCGACGGGGCCGATCAGGTGTCGGCGGGCGAACTTGAGGAGTGGGGCAGATCCGTATCGCTGTCATGAACGGCTACACAGCCCTCGGAACACCCATCAAAAACTCCGTGGGCCAAATCTGTCCGTCGAAAACGGAACTCCGGCCATCCACCGGTTTGTGCAACCGCGCCAGTCAACACACTGAAATCAATGGGTTGAGGATCAAAGTCGCCGCACAGGCAAGGCAACACATTGAATAAAATTAAAAAAGAATTGCAGAGGGACGTCGAATGCGGCAGTTTAAAAAGGGAGTTTTGGGGTCATGATGTCTGCCCTTTGTTTTGCCAAGCCGCCTGGGCGCGCTGCAAAGCCGAGCGGCTTTAAATTGTTTAAGGATGGGTTTTGACGGTGTGCTTGAACGCGATGCGGGATAACTTCGGACGGCGGTTGGGGATTTGCTCAAGGGGCTTATTTGCGGTGCTGGCCTTAGGGGTGAGCACCGTCGGTGCACAGGCGCAAACTGTGACTTTGGCCGATGCGTTTGACCTGATGTTAGACAGGGACGTTCAGTACGAAATACTGGATATCGAAGAGAACATAGCCGCTGAGCTTGTGCGGCAGGCACGCGGCGAGCGGTTGCCGCGCGTCGGTTTGGCAATTCGATACATTCAGACGCAGCAAGTCATCGTAAATCAGGACAACACAACGTTCCAAGAAGGCACCTCGCAGTATCCCACGACTCGCATGACATTTTCGGTTCGGCAGCCGCTTTACGACCCGGTTCGGTGGCGGGCGCTTCCTCAGGCGCGTGCCGAAGAAGAATTGGTAGCTGCTCAGGCTGCGGTGGCGCGCAATCAATTGACGACGTTGTTGATAGGAGCCTATCTCGACGTTGCTCGCGCCCAAATTGGTGTGGAGCAGGCCCGGATCATGATCCGGGCGCGCAGCCAGCTTGAAAGCGATCTTGCGGTGCAGGTTGATGCAGGCGTAATCGAGGCTGACACGTTGCTTCGCGCTCAGGGAGACGTATTTGAGGCCCGTGCAATGCAGGCCGAGCGGGAACTGGACCTGACGACCGCATTGTTCGAACTGTACCGCTTTACTGGCCCTGAGGTCACGGGCGTAAGCTATGCGGGGGCGTCTGTTGGCATCCCGAATTACAATGAACTTGTTGGCACCTTCAGCCTCGAGAGCTTGCTCGCCATGTCGCCCGCTATTCAGGTGGCGCGCGCGGAGCTGGACGTCTCAGAGCGTCAGGAACATGTCGCAAGGGCAGCATATCAGCCGACAGCCAACCTGGCGCTCGAATTTGAGTATGAGCAAACCGAAGGCTCTCTCTTTGGCGGCGGGTCGACTGTGCAATCGACTGAACTTGGCCTGAACGTAGATTGGTCGATTTACGAAGGTGGCTTGCGGCGCAGTCGCATGCGTGAAGCCGGTGCACGGGTTCAGATTGCCAACCTTCGGCTGGAGCAAATCACCGATCTGACCGAGCGCCGCTACGACGCGCTGACCTCCGCGTTGGGGCGCAGCTTCGTTTCGGTAAGAGCCATCGGCGCCGAACAGTCGGCCGCAGGACGCCGCCTGGGGGCTGCAATTGAGCAAGAAGACGCTGGCCGTATCGGTCCGCAGGCTTCTCTGGAAGCGCGGCTTCGGCGCGATACAATGGCGCTTCAGGGGCAGATTGCGAGGTTGCGCGTGGTGCAGCTTCAGGCAGAACTTCTGGCACTTTTCGGGGCGCTCGATGTCGACGCTCTTTCTCAGGAATTCCGCGGCACCTGATCTTCGGGTCCATACGATAGGCAAACAGGGAAAATAATGACAAAGCAATTACTTATCTACGACAACGTTGTTCCGGTGAATCGTCAGACGCACCGGGGCATGTCGGTTCGCCAGACGACCTCCTTCGGGTTCGCGAAGGAGGTCAATTCCGTCCCGATCGTGGATGTCGAATTTCCCCGGGCCTGCCTCGAAATGCCGATCGTTTTCAGTCGGACCGAAACAGGGATCGTCAGCCTTGCACTTTTGGGTGCGCAACAGAACCAGAACGCGTTCGTCGATGAAAACGACGCCTGGACAGGTCGCTATGTGCCGGCGTTTTTCCGGCGCTATCCCTTCGTGTTCGCAGTTCAGGAAGACAGCGAACAGATGACGCTGTGCCTCGACGAAACCTACGAGGGTCTGAACGGCGAAGACCGTGGCGAGCGGATGTTCGACAGCGAAGGCACCGAAAGTTCCTACTTACGCACGGTCCTTCGTTTCGTGGAAGAGTACCAGGCCACCTTCAACCGGACGCAAGCCTTTTGCGATCGTCTGGAAGAGGCCTGTCTGCTGGAAGAAGCCCGCGTGGATTACACGCTCGCCGATGGCACCAAGGGCGGCGTGACCGGCTTTTTGCGCGTCTCGAACGAGAAATTTCGCGCCCTCGATGACGAGCAGATCACGGACATGTTCCGGTCCGGCGATCTGGATCTGATCCAGGCCCATCTGCTGTCGATGCAACAGATTGAATCGGTCGTTGCCAAATCGGCACCTGCCACCGCGCCTGCTGCCGAGGCGATGGAAGAAGACCAGCCCGCTGTTGAAGATATGGGCCTGCACTAAGACTATTTTCGCTGCCTGTCCGGACTGCACATTGGGGATTTGATTGTGAGTAAATCATTCGGTCGGAAGGAACGCATCCGGGCAACCCGATTGACCGGAGCGAATGAGGATATCGCGCCGGGATGGGCGGTTCGTCAGCCCTGGACCCAGGGGTCCAGACTACAGGATTGGTTCTCCGATTGGGCGCGCGACCTGTTTGTTGGCAAACGTTCACGGCTTCCTAAAAAACGGCTGGGGATCGACACGCTCGAGCCCCGGCTTTTGCTTTCCGGGGACCCAATTGCCGCAGCAATGACCATCACCTCGGATGCCACGCTGCGTGTCGTTGAAAAAGAATACAATCGCGGCACGGAAGATGAGCCCGACAACGTCAAGGAAAAGCGCGTTCAACTGATCCAGGGCGTTTCGGCGTTGGGCAGCAACGTGATCGCGGAACGTCGGATCGTCGAAATTGATGGCCAGAAACGTGTCGTCACTGGTGATTGGGACGAGACAAGCACGATCATTGACACTCTGAACATCTCCGGTAACAACTCCAACAATAATCTGACCATCGACCAGTCGATCCTTAGCCTGCATGACGTGGTGCAGTTCAACGTTTCGCTTGCTGACGGCTCAGATATGATCAAGGGCCCTGAAAAAAGCGATGGCATGGTCTGGTCGCTGGATGCTTTGAACAGCACGGGCTTGACCGGCGAATTGGCGCTGCTGCAGCCCACGGGCGACATGACGAACCCCGACGAGGGCGACCGCACGCTGGACAACCGCGTCACATATCCCAATGGCACGCGCGATGAATTCCTGCGGTTCTCAGGTGTGACTGCGATCGAAGGCGAAAGCAGCCGCGATATCCTGTCGGATCGCATCGCGGGCTCCAGTGAATGGGGCCTGACGTGGGATGGCGAAACCAGCCTGAAACGCTTCACCACAACCACCGCTGTCGGAGGGACCACGGCGGCGCGCGAGTTTTCCTTCGAATTTACTGGGGCGGATGGCTTCAAAGGCGCCGGTGACACCCATCTCAACCTGTCGGGCGAAAGCCGGGGCGCATCGGGCATGGGCGCCGACATCAACGCCGAAAGCGGCGAATTGCGATTGTATGCATCTGCAGATATCGTGCGCTTCTTCCCGACGATGCTGGATACCGACGGGATTTCGGGCTTTACGGGAACCGGCGGCATCGACACAGGGCGTGCCGCGCAGGGCGTCGATTTCAACCTGCTTGACGGGCGTGACGTATTTTACGGCACCGACGATCTGCTGGAATGGAACGTGACCGCACGCGGCGCGGGCGCATTGCCCGAAGCCACCATCACGTTGGATTTCTTTGAGAATCCTGAAAACCCCGCCACGCCAGAGGACGCAGATCTCTGGATCGATCTGAACCAGACCGCGCAGCTTGCCGGGGTTGACGAAATCCGGGGCGGCGACAGCGATGACCGACTGACGTTGGGCTATGCGCCGAATTTGACGGTTGCGATCAAGGGTTCCGAAGACAATGCCGAGCTTGAGATCACGGGCGGCGGCACCGGCCTTTTCAAGGCGGACGACATCGAATTTCTGATCGTGACTGGCGCCGGGTCGGTGCTGGATTACTCGACGCAAAGCTATGACGTGTCGGTTGATTTCGGTCTTGGCACGGCCAGTGGTTTCCTTGAGATTTTGGGCTTTGTCGGTGTCCGCACCGGGTCCGGCGATGACGAGGTCATTGCAGCGGCAGACACGATCTTGATCGAAACCGGCGCCGGTGCCGACACGATCACTCTGACCCGGTTCACGAATACCGCTTCGGTCGACGCGGGTGCTGGCGATGACATTCTGATCGGTGATACCGATGCGCGATCCGACCGGGTCGCATATGTCGATGACGATGATTTCACCACGGCGGAACCTGATTTTGACGCTGACGGTAACCCGATTGAACGCGATCCAGTGACGGGCTTGCCGATCAATGGCCCGTACCAAATTACCAATCCTCTGGGTAGCCGTTTCCAGGTCAATGTGCTGGACGGCAACGGCGCGGACGGTGTGTTCACCGCCATTCTGCCAACCGGCGTGGCGCAGGGCGCGAGTGTCAGCTTTGCCAATGTCGAATCCATCGAAGGGCAGGGGTCATCGGGTGACGAAGACCAGCTGGTCATGAACCTTGGCGGTGGTGGCAGCGTTGTCTGGAATGTCACCACGGTTTATGAGGGAGTGATCGTCGCGGGCGGCGCTTCGCTGGCCTATTCGACCATTGCGCGCGGCCAGAACACCGGCACGCGGCCCCTGACGCTGAGCTACTTTGGCGATGCCGGCAATAACATCGGCACCTATGACGGCGACGTGATTGTCGATCTGTCGATTGAAGAAGCGGCAGGGTTCTCGGAATTCAAAGGTGACGTCAGAACGCTGATCGGCACCAACAAGAACGACGCGCTTCTGGGGAACGCGGCCACGTTGCTGATCGAGGCGCATGACGGTGATGACCAGTTGGGTCTGGTGACGCTGGCCGGGGCCGCTGCCGAAGGTGGCAGCGGAACTGATACCATCGCCTATCGTTCAGCTGAGGGCACCGTGACGCTGACCAATGGAGCCTTGGCGCAGACGGGCAGCAGTGCGGATGGCTCTGCAAACCTCTTGGGCATTTCCAAGGCCGTGATCCTGACGCCCCAGACCACAACCACCGCCGTGACGATCAACGCGGCGGCGTTCACTGGCGGCACGACCCTTCACGGCGGCGCTGGCAATGATTTTCTGACCAGCGGTTTGGGCGTGGACAATGGGTTTATCGGGTCGGCTGGCAATGACCGGATGACCAATTCCAGCGCATCCGCTGCGTTTTACGTGGTTACGGATGTGGCCGGAAACCGCGTCGTGCGAGATGGCGTGGCTGCAGGCGTCAATATCGAGATTACTAGCAGCGCAACGTCAAAGATCGATAGCCTTATTGGTGTGTTCAACGAGATCCGTCTGGCGGGCGACGACAATGCCAATATCTTCAACGCGTCCGCTCTTACCTCGGCCAGCGTCCTCCTGATCGGCAATGGCGGCAATGACACGCTTATAGGCGGCTCCCTCGCGGATATCCTGACTGGCGGCGAAGGCCGCGACAGCTTCACCGGCGGCGGCGGCAACGATCTTCTGAAAGAAGACGGGTTCCGATCCTATGACCTGACCGCTGGTGGGCTCTACCATGACAGCGCGACCGACACCGATTATACGCTGGCGCTGACCTTACCGGCATCAAGCGGGGCAGATGACAGTTTCCGCCTGAATATCAGTGGGTTGGACGGAATCGAGATGACAACCGCGGCGCTTGGCTTTGATGCCACGACGGCGCAGGTGCAAACCGCCATTCAGGCGCTGCGCCAGTTCGACACTCTGGCCTATGACCTGACGATCGTCCGCGATGGCGATGACAAGATCACCAGCATCACGATGACTTTCGAAAACGCCTTTGGCGGGCGCGATCTGGGCCTCGCGATGTCCGGAGCGGGCACCTGGACCCCTTCGGCCGGCAGCCAGACGGCGTTCACCGCTAACGCCGTGGCAACGGCAGGCGCCCGTGCAGACGCGCGGGAAACCATCAGCGGAATTGAATCCGCAGCCTTCAGTTTTCAGACAGACGTGCCCGGTTGGGCCGATGTGGATGGCTGGAGCGGGGCGGTGTCGATCACCGGCTCAGCCCGGATTGACCATGTCACCCTTGGCGCCAATGACAGCGCCGATCTGGGTGAAGGCGACGATTTCCTTAACCTGACAGGCGCAGGCCCGCTGAGTGCGGGTGTGGTTCTGACCGGGGGAGACGGGTTTGACAGGCTTCGGGTTTCGGGCCAGACCAGCCAGGTTCTGACCGATGCCACGGTGACCCTGACGGCGGGCGCGGTGAACCACACGGGCTTTGAAGACTTCCATCTGATCGGCACGGGCGGGGATGACAATCTGGATGCGTCCGGTTTGAATGCCGGGGCCTTGACAGCAGCTACGCAGCTCTCGACGTTGAACGCTGGTGCGGGCTTGCCGATCCGGGCCAGCGACAATGACCAATTGAGTGTTGTGAACCGGGACCCGACTACCGGCAACCCACTTGCCCCGGCCAGCTTTGATACCGGCGAAACCGCCTATGACCTGAAGGTCATCCACCCCGATGATTCAGTGGCTTACGTTGACCTGACGGCTGATGCGACGACGATGCAGGACGTGCTGGACGCGTTCAATGCAGTGACCGGGTTGAGCGCGGTGATCACCAATGGTGAACTGATCATCACCTCGTCCGTTGCGGGCACGGGCGATCTGCGCTTTGAAGGCGTCGAGATCGACAATTCCACCACGCAGGGCAATTCCGGCACGGTGCAGGACATCTATGTCGACACATACATGCTGGAAGCACTGGGCCTGTCGGATGTCGCGTTTTCGGGCGCGTCGGTTACGTCATCCATGGGCAGCGGCATCTCCGCGCTGATCGACGGCACGGCTGGTGCGGACACGATTGTAGGGTCTGCAGGGTCCGACTTGTTGATCGCCGGGAGCGGTGCCGACGTCGTGACAGGCGGTGCGGGCAAGGATCACCTGATCCTCAGCACGACCGGAACAGCCGGTGACTTCGTGTTCACCGCCACGACCGCGACGGTTGCGAGCGCCCTGACCGCGACGTTCTCGGGCGTCGAGATCATTGAAGCACGCGGCGATAGTTCGGCTCAGGCCGTCGATGCGGCGGCTTTGACGGGGAAATTCATCTATCGCACCGGCGGCGGTGCGGACACCATCACGAAGGCCGCCGGAAAAGACACAATCATTGTCGAACGCTCCAGTGGTACGCTCACGATGCCGACGATCAATGTCGATGCCACGGCCGCCAACAACACCAATGATCAGGTGTTCGTTGAACTGAGCGGCACGTTCAGCGGTGACCTGTCCAGCATCCTGACCGGTATCACCGATCAGGTGACGCTAGGTGTCCTGCCGGAACGCGCGGATGAACTGCGCATCACGCGCGTGGATGACAGCACAACCTCTGATCTGACGCTGGCGGGCGGCACGACGACCTATGGCTCCGGCGTGTTCACGATCAAGGCCGACTCGATCCATGTCCAATCCAATATCGTGCAACTTGGGTCCGCAAGTGACACCGACCGGTTAATCTTCGAGACGACGAATTTCACCCAGGATCGGGGCACTAAGATTTTGTCGAATGGCGATGTGTTTTTTATGGGCCGGTCCGAAGACCGGCGGTGGACCTCGGGCTTCTACCAAATCCAGGCACTTGATATTAACTACACATTCGGCGCCGCAGATAGCGGCTCCGGAACTGCAGAGGTCGAAGGCCGAAATATCCGGATCGATCTGCGCGCAGGCAAACTGCCCGCCAAAGAGGTATCCACCGGTGATGATCCTGCGACCCCATCGTTCTGGGACACGCTCGGCGCCTCACTAGTAGGCGGGCTTGAGATGATTGCGGATTTGCTAGAAAGCTTGGCGCTGATTTCGGCCAATTCGCGGATCGTGTCTGATATCAATCTTACAGCCACCGAGCACTCGACGTTCACCACGACCGGGACAGGTGAACATGGTGATCTGGATATTCGGATCATTACACACGGCTTGAACTCGGCCTCGCCGATCGCCATTGTGGCGGGTATCGGTGTTGGTCTGTCTGAGGCGTATCACACGATCCAGATCGACAGCCTTCTCAACATAGAGGGCGATATGGAGGTTCGGTCCATCGCGGATATGTCGAACTCGGTCAAAGCCGATAGTGGTGGGTTGGCCGGGGTGGGAATCGGTATCGCGGTGTCGGTGAACATCGTCGAAAACGAAGTGATGGTGTCGGCCAAATCAGGCAGCACAGTTGGCGGCGATTTGCGGGTTTCCGCAGATACGATCGAACGCATCTACACCGAGGCCAGAGCCGCTAGCGGCGCCGATGGCGTTTTTACCCTTGCCGTACCAATTGAGGTTGGCGTCAACACGACCAGTGCCGGTGTTGCAAGTGAAGATCTGACAGTTGGTGGAAATCTGGTTGTGCAGGCCACGACTCATAAAATGTCTCTTGAGATGAAGCATGCTTGGTTTTTGCCGTATGAAACTCAAGGTCTCTTAGCCGGGGCGTCAACCGGCACCTTGTCTCTCGGCAATTTTGTCTCTGATGTTATAAAAGGCGCGGTGCCCGCAGGCGCCGTTGGCGGCGTAGCCATCAAGGAGCGCGCGAACTCGGCGCCCAAAGACGATAAAGACAAAAACTTTCGCGACAAGATTGCCAAATGGCTTGACGAAACGTTGGATGAAGCGCCGGTCAAACCTAAGGTGCAAATCGCGGGCGCGATAAGCATTCTGGTCGATAAAGACGATCTGGATGCCTCGCTTGGCTTTAAGGATGGATCTGCCAGCCTGATCAAGGTGGGAGAAACCACGAACATTGTCAGCACCGTGTCGGCGCGCCCCAAGATGACAACGACCGCTTTGGCGTCGAACGAAGGCAAAAGCGGTGCAGGCTCGTCCAAGGCCGGTGGCAGTGTCGCGATAAATGTAGGTGTGATGGATATCGACGCTGACGCGATCATCGAAGGCAACACGACCCTGCGCGCGCGGGGCGCAGTATCCGTCAAGGCCGCGTCTGAGAACAAAATCGACCCACTTGGGCTTTGGGGTGCGACACTTGTGGCGCCGATCATAGATGCTGCATCCTCGCCGGATTTTAAATCTACGGACGGCGTCAAAAACATTAATGTGGGTGACGTTGTCGAGGACGGTGATAAACGCTACAAGGCCCTGCTGCCCCAGACACAGGTTGATCTCAGCACCGAAGACTACGTCAATGAAGTTAATAATTGGGAAGAGTTCTCTCCGAATGTCTCGATCCTCGATCTGGTCGGAACGGCAGCGGACCATGTAGATGACAACTTTGGCCTTGCCTCGAACCTGTTTGACATCTGGGCCCAGAGCTTTGCGCGCGGTGAAACCCTGAGCATCGCAGTTGCGACTTCAGTCGTGATTCTGGATTTCCAGGCCAATGCCAAGGTGGAGGATGGCGCCAAGATTGTCGTCACCGATACTGGACTTGATGTCGGCACCGCCGGCACAACGCATCATGTGAATGTCAGCGCCGCCGCACAAAATGACATGATTGCCCTGCACGGCAATTTTGCACCGTTTGGACCAACCCTAGATGCAGCACCCGATCCTGCGCGCGACAAGGGCTTCAAGAAGGGACTTGGCGAATTCTATAATAACCACAAAAATAATGTGAAGGACCGCAAAGCGGTCCAGAACCCGGCTGGTGAGGGTGAGACCAAAAAAGCAGTCGGCGCATCGGTTTCGGTACTGTTTGAGACGACGAAGGCCGAAGCATATATTGGCGACGCGGTGATCATTGCTAACAATATGACTGTCGCAAGCAATGCATCACAACTGAACTTCGGATTGGCGGCGGCTGGCGGCAAGGGATCGTCGATGTCGCTCAATGGGTCGTGGAACCACACTACAGTTGATAGTTCCGCAATTACCCGGATCCATTCTGGCGTGAACATCACGCTGTCGGGAAATCTTGATCTGGATGCGACCGAACAGACATTAATCGTGCAGTTTGCCGGTGCAGTATCGGGGTCGAACAGTGTCGCTGTCGGCATTTCGGGGCTGACATTCCTGAGCGATCGTCGCGCCGAAGTTCTGATCGAAGACGGAACCGGGGGCGGCAGCATTGCAGTCGATGGCGCCATCACCATGGACGCCGAGGTCAAGGGCGCTTTTGTGGCGGGGTCGATTGCGGCCTCTGTAGCCAAACCGGCTCCTCCGGGCACGGGCTCCGGGGCTAGCAGTTCACAGCCGTCCTCTTCAGGTGCTTCGGACACCGCCGGTGTCGGGGACAAGGTCGGATCTGGGGTCAGCAAGGGTGCTGCTAAATCAAATTCGGGGTTTGCAGTCTCTGGCTCCGCTATCGGATTTGAAGAGGATATTTTCGTCACGACCGATATCACTGGTCTGGCAAGCCTGAGCGCGGCGTCGCTGTCCATGCGGGCCGAAGACACGGCTAACCGCATTCTGGTTGCCGGATCAGGTGCCATAACAACCACGCAAAAGGGCGTTGGCGTTGCAGGTGCCTTCGTGGTGATCGACAGCCAAAAAGAGATAGCGTCGCGCATTGCGACGACGACCGCGACTGCGATGATGTTGAGCGCGGGCACCCTGACGATGCGTGCGCGGGACAATTCGGGCTACTTCAGCCTGGCCGTCGGTGTTGCCGTATCAAAAGGCTCCAAAGGCGTCGGCGTGGCCGGATCGGTCACTGTCACTGTCGCCCGGGCTGAAATTGACGCTGGCTTATTCGGCCAGTCCGCCAGGCAGATTACGCTTGGCGCTGCAACGGCAATGGATATCGAAGCGCGCAATGACACTCTTTGGCTGCATATCTCGGGCGCGGGTGCCTATGGTGGAGCTGCCGGGGTTGGCGTCGCCGTCGGCATCGCCGTGATCGGCAGTCTGGTGGAAACCCATGTTGATCATGTCATCATGGGCAGCGGGATTGAGGCTGCTTCGCTAAAAGCGACGGCAGTGAACTCGATCACGCTTGTGAACCTCAGTTTCGGGGCTGCGGCATCAATCGGAGCTAGTGCCAAGGGCGCAGGCGTCGGCATGGTGGCGATCAACGTCTACAATGGCAGCACGGTTGTGGAATCAACCGGCAGCACGATTTCGGTGGCAGGCACTGGCGCGCTTGGGCTCATTGCCTTCGACGAAAGCGCGCTTGCCGTCACGGCTGGCGGTGTCGCCGTTTCGACCGGCAAGGCTGCCGTTGGTGTTGCGATTGCAGTCAACATCGCGGGCGAAGCCGAAAATGACGCTGGCCAGACACGCGGGACCGAGGTTCTGGTCACCGGGTCAACGCTGACCAGCGGGTCGGGTCTGTTGTCGGCCGTTGCCACATCGGACCTGACGATGGTGTCCATCGCGGTCGGGGCTGCAGTTGCGAAAAGTTTCGCGCTGGCTGGTAGCGCGGCGGTGAACCGCAACGATATTGGCACCAAGGTTGTCGTGGATGTAACCTCGACCCTAGCGGGCACCGGATCGATGCGTGCTGAAGCGGTCAATGTTTCCGATCACACGACCATTGCAGGTGGCGTCGGCATTGCGTTCGATCCGTCCAAGGGCGGCGCAGGCGGTGCGGGTATTGCAATTGCTTTGATTGACACAGCCGTAACGACGCAGGTCAATGGTACGGTTTCCATGACCAATGACGCGTCGGTCATCGCACGCGCCAACCAGACCAATGTGACCATCGCGATCGGTGGCGCGGGCTCGGGTGGTTTCGCTCTTGGCGGCTCAATTGCCGTTACCACGCTCAGTGGTGCTGTAAGCTCATCCGTTGCGCCGACCAGCGCCAAGACATGGACGCTGCGGGACCTAACGGTTTCGGCGCAGGAGAGCTCAACAGTCGTGTCCATCGCGGGTGCGGTCGGTGTCGGGCTGAGCTATGGCGGCGTCGGCGCGGCCTTCGGCACGATCACCAGCAACCGGTCGATCCTGTCCAGCGTGAATGGCCCGGTGACGGTCAACGCGTCCGGCCATGTTCAGATCACCGCCGGGTCGCGCAAACCAGTCGGGGCAGGGCAGGACAACGCCTACTTGACTAGTGCTATTGACGGTCTCGATGACGATGCGTTCAGCCAGGACGATAATACACTCGATAAATCCGATCTGCGGTCGCAGATGGTCAACATCACCGCCGCAATCGGCGGTTCGAAAATGGTCGGAATCGGCTTCAACCTCGCCTACACCGAGGTTGACCGCGAGATCAAAGCCTCTGTTGATGGCGGTGCGAACTTCAACCTGACCAACACCGACACGACCGCAATCATTGACGGCGAAGCGGGTCAGACCAAGGGTCTGCTGGTGAAGGCCGATGATGCCAGTGGCATTGTCGTGGTGTCGGTGGGCGCGGCAGCAGCCATTGGGCCGGGGCAGGCGATTGCCATCGCGGTCGCAGGCAGCGTGGCCTATTCCAATATCGACAGCTCGATCATTGCCGAGATCGGAAGTGCCACGGTCAACTTGCAAAATCAGGCTGATCTGGGTGTTCTGGCCCGCAACGACGCGGATATCATCGCGGTCGCTATCGGCGCGGCTGCGGCCGTCGGCGGGTCCACCGTTGGCGGCGCTGTCGGGTTCTCGGCGGCGGTCAACAAGATCTCTGGCGAAGTCGGCGCGCGGCTTTCAGGCACCGTCAACGCCACCGGTGGTGGGAGCACCAACATCTATGTGGATGCGGAAAATTCCGGGCTGATCGCGGCCGTATCACTGGCTGCCGCTGTGGCTGCTACATCGGGCGCGATTGCCTTTGCAGGCGGCGGCGCGGGTAGCGGCAACATCATTGCAGGCGCAACGTACGCGGTTGTGTCGGGTGCTACGATCACGGGTGCCAACGCGATGAAAGTGAACGCGCATGGCACCGCGCAGATCGTATCGGTCGTGGTCGGTATTGCGGTTTCGGTTTCGGCGGGATCAGGTGGTGGCCTGTCGTTCTCGTTGGGTGTTTCGGCAGCATCAAACGAAACCCAGGGCCTCGACGACCCGATCGTCGGGCTGCCTGCGGGCGAAGGCTATGTTGTGGCGGCACGGATCGCCGACAGCGCGGTCACGCTTGATAGCGCGCTGGATGTCGATGCGCGGTCCGACAACATCATCACTGCTGTGGTTCTTGCGGCTTCGGTTGCGGTTGCGGCATCGGGTGGCTTTGGCCTTTCGGCGGCTGGCGCCGGGGCAGGGGCTGGCAACTATGGCTCGTCCCGTGTTCTGGCTGAGATCGTGGGCAGCAATAGCAGTCACCGGACCGTTGCGAACGGCATTCATGTCGGTGCACTGAACCTATCGAAAATCACCGCTGTGATCGGCTCGGCTGCAGTTGCAGTTGCGGCTGGCGGCGGATCGAACGTGGCCCTGTCGATTGCTGTCGGTATTTCGATCAACTCCATCGACGCCTCGACCAAAGCGCGGATCAGCGGCTTTAGCGCTGCCGGCGCGCTGGATGCGAAATCCGGCGCGTTGGAGGTGTTCGCAGACACCGAAAGCGGCAGCGACAAGCTTGAGATCAACTCCACCTCTGTCGCGGCTTCGGTGGCGGTGGCAGCTGGTGGTGCGACGGGGATCGCGCTTGCCGGTGGCGGGGCCAATTCTATCAATGATATCAGCGGCGAAACCATTGCCGGGCTGAGCAATATCGGCGCGGGTGGGGCCGGATCGGTGACGGTCCGGACGCTTAACAAGATCGACATTGATGCCAATGTGGTCGTCGTGGCCGCCGGTGTTGGTGCGGCGGGCACCGGTGGTGCAGGCGCAGCGTCGATCGGGGCGGTCTTTGTGTCGAATGAGGTCGGATCGTCCAGCAACCCATTCGACGTGATCGCACGGGTCGCCGACGCGCGCATGACTGTGGCTGGCGAGATGTCCGTCACGGCAACCAATTCGTCGCGCATCTTCGCCAATGGGGACGCCATTTCCGCCGCCGTCGCGGTATCGAGCGATGTGGCGGGCGCCCTGTCCGGCGCGGGCGCGGGCGTCTACAACAAGGTTAATGTGAACACCCTGGCCGAGGTGACACGCACCAGCGGTCCGGTCGGCGGGTTGAACACCATGCTGACCGTGCGCAGCCTCAACGTGGCTGCGACAGATAATGCCGATATTCAGGCCATCGCCGTCGGCGCATCGGTCGCTGTGGGCGTTGGGGGGCTGGCCGTCGGGGTCGCCATTTCTATCGGGGTCGCGATTGCGCAGAGCACCGTCAGCAATGACGTCAAGGCACAGATCACGGATGGCGCCCTGGGCGTCGATCAGATGGTCGTGGCAGGGACCGCGGGCGTTGCGGGCATTCCGGCGGTCACGACTGTTCCTGCCGGAGGCGGGGCACCGGTTATTATCACCCCGGCTGTGGATGCCATTCCGGCAACGGGTGGCAACATTACCGTCAATGCCGACAACGATGCCACGGTCTTCGGCACGGCGGTTGCGGCTTCGGTCGCGGCGTCCTTCGGTCTGTTTGGCGGCATCGCGATTTCCGGGGCGGGCGCATCGGTGCACAACGCGGTTTCCAACAACAGCGAAGCCTTCATCACGAACGCGCGGCTGACGGCTTATGCCGGTAATATCGATGCCATCGCGACGAACGACACGCTTCTCAAAGCGCGGATCGTCACGGTTTCAGCCGCTGTCAGCGGCGGCATCATCGCGGGCGCTGGGTCGATCGGGGTGTCTATCCTGTCCAGCCGCGTCGGTGGCGATGGGCCGGGTGACCGGGAACAACGCACGCGTGCGGTCGTGACTAACAGCCAGTTGACCGCTGGTGGCAACGTTCAGGTCAATGCCGACGCCAAGGAAGAGCATCGGGTCGAGGCCGCCACAGCATCGGTTGCCGTTGCCATCGGCCTTGGCGGGTCGGTCGCAGGGGCCGGTATCGGGGTGTCGGTCTCGAACTATTCAACGGTTGAAGCGATTTCCACGAACAGCCTGATCACGGCTGGCGGCGACATAAGCGTGCTGTCCTTTGCCGAGACGCTCGTGAATGACGCCGTGCCGAACGGCTCTGGCTCTACAATGGTGGGCGTCGCGATGTCTGTCGGACTTGGCGCGATTGCGATCAATGTCAGCATCCTGCAGGTGGATGTCCAAAACACATCGCATGCCGTTGTGGATCATACCGGGCATGTCGGCCGGGTGCTGGAAGCGGGCGGCGACGTGACCGTGGACGCGGATTCGATCTCGCGCCTGCTGGACCTGAACGGGGTTGGCGTGGCCATCTCGGGTGGCGGTATTTCCGCGACCGGCGGTGGGCTCGAAATTACGCTGACGGTGCAAAACAGCGTCATGGCCAAGATCGACCTGTCCGGTAAGGAATCCGAGGTCAGCGCGACATCGGGCAAGGTGACGGTCGAGGCCAAGGACACGGCCGAATTCGACAGTAACGTCGCCAACATCAATACCGCGATTGCGCCTATCGGCCTGGCCGTGGGCGCCGCTGTCATGCTTTCGCGTCACAGTTCGACCGTGTCTGCCATGGTCAAGGACGCCCGTGTGACCGCGCATTCAATCGAAGTCGCAGCGCTGTCGGATGTCGATATCAAGGATGTCGGCGCCACCGGTGTCAGCGTCGGCACCATCGCGGTGGAAGTGAACGTTGCGCGGGCCGAAGCCGAAGGGTCCGTCGACACGACCATAGACAACGCGGTCCTGGTGGGCGAACAATTCGTTGATCTGACTTCGCGCGCTGACCTGTTCCTGCGCTCGTCCACGCTTGGTGTGTCTGCGGGTCTGGGCGCCATCGGCTCGATGACCGCCTTTGCCGAAGCAGGTTTGGGTCAGGATGTCGACAGTGGCATCGTATTGATAAACAACGTGGAAATCGTCAGCCGACAGTTGAATGCGCTGGCCGATTTGATTACCGACATGTTTGTGGACACCACGGCAGGCGGTGGTGGTGGGTTTGTCGCGATCGGGGCTGTCAGCCATGTGCGCGACAACACGACATCTGAAATATCGGTCGGATCGAACACCCAGATCGAAGCAGATGGTGTGAACCTGTCCGCCCGCGCATCGCGCGAAATGGATGGTAACGCGGACGCCAACAGCTTTGCGGCGGCAAGTGGCGCGGGCGCGAAACTTAACCTGTATGCCAATGGCGACGCGCGGATCAATTTTCTGACCGGCAATGGCCGCAGCAAGATTACCGGCACGTCGGTGCAGATCGACACCTACAACAAGGTCTACAAGGAAGCGGTTGTCAGCACGAATGGAGTGCCCGCGAAGGTGGCATCGAACGTGTCGTCGGGCTCCGGCAACCTGGCCGGCGTGACCGTCATCGGAACCGACGCCACCGTCGGCACAGATAGCGACAAATCCCGGTCGGCCATCTCGCTTGGTGATCTGTGGATCGAAGGCAAGGGCACGTTCACGGACCCAAGCCGGGTCGTGGTCCGCGCGCTCACCGACCATTCGGTCGCCGATGCGGTTGAGATTTTCGCCTTGTCTGGTCTGGGCGGTCTCGCAGTGTCCGACACTGATCAGACGATCAATGCCGAAACCGATGTGTCTATGGACGGCGTGTATATCGATAATCTTGGCGGCGACGTGAAGATTGAAACCCGCGCCAACATGCGCAACACTGCCGATGGCGCGGTGTTCCAGTCTGGGTTGCTGTCTGCGAACCTTGGCCTGGATGTGAAAGCAATCACCAACACCGCCACCCGGATCGATATCGACAATTCTACGATCGAAGGCCTGCGGGTCGAGGTCAGCGCCGGTAAGGCAAACAACACCGTCAGTTCGACCGTGTCGCGCACGGCGGCTAACGGGTCACTGGTGTCGGCGTTCATCTCGCTTGGCGTTGCGCTGCAGACCAACACCACCAACCGTGTGGCCTCGGTCGATATTGACGGCACGTCCAAGATCAACAGCGCCGGTAATGTGGTTGTGTCCGCCGAACGCGGGCTGTTCCAGCAAAGCAATGATGGCCTGGTGCTGGTTCTTGCGATCCCGCCCTATGGCTACAACGTCACGAACCAGGGAAGCCATGGCGGCTCGGCCAATGTGGTCATCGACCCGGGTGCGCGCCTGCGCGCCGGGGTGAATTACCAGACGGTATATGAGGTCGCCTATGTCGGTGACGGGGCGCTGAACCGCTGGAACGGGACTGACATTGTCATCAACTCGGACGGTACAGCGCGCCAGCTGTCGAACCAGATCACGCGCCCCGTCTTCGACGATGCGGGAGTTCAGACCGGGACTGCGACAGGCAGCGAAAAAGAAGTCATTCTGGGCGTCGCGGACAACCAGGATTACGTAATCCAGTACTGGAGTCCGGAGACACTGGCGACGGACCTTTATTACGGGGATGTCGTGCAGCTTGAGGCCGCAAACAGCGGTACGGCTGAAGGGACGGTTGGCAACTACTATCGCTTCCTCGGCGAAGGTCCGATGGCGATCACCATTCAGGCGACAGATTTCACCAATACCGCGCTGTGGCAGAACCTTGGTGCCAACCCGGGTGCAGTTGTCACGGATCAGGCCTTCGGGTCGAACGCCAACGCCTACATGCGCAGCGCGTTCTTCCAGCAGGTCGCCGTGATCCGCCCGGGCACGATGGACAACCCGATCATCAGCGTCGGGGAGCTGGCCACGCTTCTGGCATCTCAGTACCAGCAGGTCCGCCAGTGGATGCGTGACCATAACAGCAATGCCGAGGCGTTGGTGCGCTATGCCGCGCAGCTTGAGCAGATCGAAACCCAGATGACGGCCCTTGGGCTTGAGCCGCCCCCCAGTGACGGAAGCTCGGTTGTTCTGGAAGAAACGCTGCCAGCCGTGTTCCTAGAGATCCCGAACATCATCGCGGCGCCGGGCTCGATCTTTATCCAGTCTGAACAGCCTATTACGACTTTCAGCGTGCTGACTACCGGGGCGGACCCGACATTGCTCGCCCACAAGGATGTACAGGTCGACGTGCGGTCAGATGTATTCATGATGCACCGCGTGAATGACGTGGTGATCGCCAACACCAAAGTCGCACGCTTCAGCGAAGCGACCGGCGATTACACCGAATTCTACCCCGGCAACATCTATGCCAATGACCGGCTTGTCTCGGGTGGAAATTCGTCCGACGGAACCGCTGACATCAAGATCTCCATCAACGCGGTGAACCGGTCGACGTACGAATATGTCAGCGCGATCGAAACGGTGTATGCGCAAGCCAATGGGTATTGGACCGGCGGGGCGGTCAATTCGGGAACTTTTGTGCTCGGGACTCTGCCCGATCTGCCACCTGACCTGTATCTGCTTGGGTCGATCGTCAATGACTTCGGCAAGGTCACGGTCTCGACCACCACGGGCGCAATCCGTCTGACCGGTCAGATTCTGGCGAAAGAAGTCGCGATCCAGTCCGGTGGTGATTTCATCGTCTCGACCGATTGGTATCACGCAGGCGCCAATCCGCGGACTTATGGCGGGGTCAGCAACTTCATCGGGGCGCTTACGCCGTCGGACTTCGAAACCAAGGGCTCTGTTGCGACGCGCCACGCGGATGTTGGCGGCACGAACAACCTTGAAGCCCTTGCAATTCAGAACGGCCGTAATTCTGCCGCAGCCAATTCCGCAGTTGTGGCCAATGGCGTGGTTTCGATCGTTGCAACCAATGTGAACGTCAACGGGCTGATCCAGTCCGGCGTTCAGTCGGCTTCGATCACCATCCCCGAAGGCTTCGTGCCACCATCAACCAGCCGGTCAATCGTCAGTTCGGCCGACAGCGGCTTGTTCGGCATCACGTTCGGGAACATCAACGGGACGCAGGTGCCTCTGTCGGGCCGTTGGGACGCTAACGAACGTGCCATCGTTCTGGACGACATCGACTTTGCTGGTGGCCGGATCGAAATTACCGGCAACGTGTTCTCGACCGGAAATGGTGTGCTCAAGGTTGCATCCGGCTTTGCCGATGTGGCGATCCGCAACTATTCCAACCACAAGTTGATCCTGAACCAGATCAACACCAGCCGCGACCGGCAGGGCGTGATCCAGATCACCGATACGCTGAACATTCCGTCTGACGGATCGAACCCGAACCAGGCGCAGAAAGACAACTACGTCGCGTTGCGCACTGTCTATACGGAGAACTCCGGCGGGATAATCCGGCAGCAGTTCAGGGGTGATATTGCGCGTGACAGCAACGGTGTTTTCGAGGGCGTGCAGTTCACGCAAATCGGCAGCGACACCCCAATCGGCAGCTCGACCACGACCCATTCGCCAAAGGCGGGCACTTATTACGTCTGGACCGAAGGCCAGTCATCGGTGGTGCAGGAAATTTATACCGAATACTGGAAGACGTTTAACCTGTTCTTCAACTTCCCGGCCGGCAGTGGCACGGAATTGTCGCGTAATGTCGAAACGCTGAGCGACAGCCCGCTTCTGGAAAGCGAGGGCACGCAGGCCTTCAATGAACTGGCAGCTGCTCTTGGCATCAATACGTCGAATGCCGCCGGCGCTGATATCATCGGGCGCTACAAGAACATCACGAATGTGGCTGTTGAATTGCTCAACGGGGATACCATTCGCCATACTTTCGCGCCAAGCGGCGGCAGCGAAACCACCGTTTATTATCGCTACAATCCGGATGCAGCGGGTGCGAAGCTTGAGATTCAACTGAGCGACCTATTCAAGGCCGATGGCACTATAATCGACCTGCAGACCGATAATTTTGACCTCGTCACCGGCCAGACGTTCACGGAAAATGACCGTGACGCCGGTCAATATCTGTCCACCTTCAAGAACTTTGACCAAACCGTCCGCGAGTGGAGCGAAGGCGGTGGTTACATGAAGAAAAAGACAAAATACAAGGAAACCACGACCACCGAAGGCCTGAAGAAATACTGGGATATCGGCCTGAAAGCCGACCGTGCGATCAATATTGAATTCCTGGCCGGTAGCGTGATCCCCGAAGTGCGGATCGAAAGCGTCGGCGAGGTTAACCTGGCCGGTGATATCCGCATGGCGCCCGATGCGCATGTCTATATCAACCCGCTGTTCGCCACACCTTCCAAAGCGTTCGGCAAGAACGGCGGCAGCGTGATCGCAACGCAGAACGTGTCGATCACAGGTAAATTGCAAGCGGTCCGATCTACGGGCACGTTTGATACTGTTCTTGTGAACTTTGTCGAGTCCCCGGCGCCCGTCGCTGCTGCGGCCTTTGCTGCGCCGGCGGCGTTTAGCGTCGCGCCGATGAGCCTGATGTCGTTCGCCTCGGCGGTTACACCGCCGCCTGCCGTCTTGTCCGCGCCCGTTGTCACGCCCCCGGCTGGCACACAGGAGCTGGACATCGAAGCCGATGTTGCGATCATGATCGATCTGGGGTCGAACACGAACTCGGACGGCTATGTCGTGGTCAAACGCGCGTGGTCCACTGGTGGGCTGGTCTATATCAGCGCGCCGCAGGGCATCTTTGCAGCCGACGGCGGTTCAGCGTCGAACCCCCATGTCCGCGCCGACCGGATCGAACTTCAGTCCAGCCAATCGGTGGTGGGCACTGTCGACAAGCCGATTTTCATCGATACCAACCATTTGGTCGTCAATGGCGGCTTTGCAGGGGCTGCGAAGCTTGGCATGAACGTGGTGGAAGTTGCGGGCGATCTGCATCTGGTCCAGCCGGAAAACATCCGCACCAGCTTTATCCGCGAAGATCAGCAGGCCGAAGACAGCCTTGGCTCGATCTCTGTCGGATCGCTTGAGGGGGCCGTCCGTTTGACGGCGTTGTCCGGGTCGATCCTTGATTACAACTTTGAAACCGACGGCGCGATGACCGACGCGCGGCTTGCGGCGTATCAGTCCCGTCTGGGCCTGGCCGAAGGCAAACGTACGATTGCGGGCCAGGAGTTGGATAACAAGGCGAAGTCGGAATATCAGGTCTATGTCGATTACTGGAACCTGATCCGCACGCCCGAAGGCACCGGTCCGGTCAGTTCTGATCTGTCCAGCCTGCAGTCCTTTGATGATCTGGTGGCCAATACGGTCGCTGCATCCCAAGCGGCTGTGGCTCTTGATCCGACCACGGGTCCGGTCCTGACGGTGGCGCAAGCGACCGCACAACAGACCGCCCGGTTCAGCACGATTCACGCTCAGGAATTCGACAAGAGCTTCCGCAACACCGACAGCTACAACCAGTATTACAACCTGATTTGGGTGGATGGCGAAACCAACGATATCGACCAGATGAGCACCTTCATCGCCGAGGTTGACCGCCAGTTGTTGAACGATTTCGCCAGCCGTGTGTCACAGACCTACGGCGGATTGCACGCAACGCTGGCCGACGATGCCGTCGGCGTCGGCAGCGATGTGCGGATCTACATCGAAAACATCCATGCCAACGCGATCGACAAACCAGTTCTGGCTGACATGACCAGCTTTCAAACCTATGTTGCGGGGACACTTTCGGGCGGCGAAACACCTGAGCAGATCGCAGCGGCCACCGATGCGGCGCTGGCACAGTTCCAGCCGATCCATGACGCGCTATGGGCGTTCAACAACGGCACGCTTCAATCCTATATCGATGAGGTGCGCGACGGGTCTCAGGCCGAAGGCGACAAGGATGGAAGTAATGTTTACCTGAATGTCTGGGCGCAATTCCAGCAGCGCGGAACCGATGCCGCGATTACGGCAGATGTGACCGCCTGCACCTATGACGGTCTGTTCGCGGGCTATGATGGCGCGGCCCGCAAAGCGGCCATTGAAACGGACCTGACCTACAAGTTCGTCGTCATCCACGACGCCAACAAGGCCCGTGAGATCAAGTCTAGCTATGTCGAAAGCCTTTTCCTTGAAGATGCGGCGCGCGAAACGGCGATCGATGCCGAACTAGCGCGCATTGCCAGCCTGAATCAGACCTTGCCCGCCGCGGTGGCCAAGGCGTTGTATCCGCTGCTTGAGGTCGGGGCGATTGCCGGCGGCGCGACTGCCGCCGCTGAAAATGCCAATATCATCGCGCCCGAGGTTATCTTGAACGCGGCCGGTACGGCGACGGGCGAAGGCCAGATCGGCACGCTGACCGAGCCCAGGGATATCGACTTCACCGCCGTGCTTGAACGCGATGACAGCCTGTCTGACGCGGAAAATCAGGCACGACTTGACGCCCAGAACCTTCGCCGTGCGCTGCAGGTGCAGGATGTCGTCGATGTTGTGCACCAGATCTACGTCCGCACTGGGTCCGATATTATTATCACGGCCCCTGGCGAAAATCCCGCACCGACCGATCCGCCGGAGCAGGGCGCGCTGGAGACCGCTGCGGGCTGGACCGCGCTGAACCTCGTGTTTGGTGATCTGACGGATGCAAACCGCCCGACGGTCGATGTGACCAGTGGCGATGTTCTGGTGCTGTGGGGGACGTGGCAGGATGTGCCCGGCGATACGACCGCACTGACCTATCGCTATTTCCAGTATACGGGCGCTAACCTGACGGTTGAACCGCAGTCCGTCGACTGGTCCGCACCCGGCGGTGCGTGGAACAACATTACAGACGACATCGAACGCACCCCCGAGGTCGGGTCCATCGACATCGACACCGGCGACATCTTTGCAGATTTCTGGGATGTTCAGCGCGTTTCGGCCCGGCCCTTCGCCGATGTGAACCTGCGCGCCAGCAACCCCGACGCCCGGACGACCATTGAAATGACCTCGACCTCGATGGCGGGGATCGGTCATGACGGCGTGTCGCTTGATGTGCGCAAAGTCGACAGTGGCGGCTTCCTGCGACTGCTGACCACCGGTTCGATGGTCGATATTTCGCCGGATGGCGTGGCGGCTGCATCGGCTGAGGAATATATCAGCTTGATCTCGGATGGCATGATCGGCAGTGAAGACACCCCCTTCACCATCAACGCCTCGGGCGACAGCGTGCTGCTGCTGCAAGCCACGCAAAGCGCCTATGTCGAACAGTTGGGCGATGATCTGACCGTTCAGCTTGCGCTGGTCGGTGGCGACTTCGTGCTGACGATGGACGACAATCTGAGCATTGGCGATATCGAAGTGGGCGCGGGCGTTGCATTGAACGTCGGCGGCAATGTTGTCGATTTCTCAAGCGACGATGATGACCCGTCGGCGGATATCACGGCGTCAACCCTGACGCTGGATGTCGGCGGCAACTTTGGCGCGGATGGTGAACGCATCGAAATCCGCGTCGGGTCCGGCGTGGCGGGCTCAGTGGGCGGAAACTTCGTCGTTCACGAATTCAACACTTACGTTCAGGGTGGCGATCTGACGATCACAGGGGCTGCGGATATCCTGAGCCAGGGCACCATGTTCGGAGCCGACGGCGCCGTGCTCAGCGCCAATGACATCACGCTGCGGTCGGTGCTTGGCGATATCGGTGTTATTGACCCGCTGCAGCGCTTCGACATCTTGCTGACAGGTGGCGGTCTGCTGACCGCGCAGGCGGTGAACAACATCGTTCTCGGCTCGGCCGGTGTGGTCGCCATCAACCGCGTGACGTCACAGGCGCTTGTCGATATCGAAACGACCGATGCGATCACTGATGGCAATACTGACAACTTGTTGAACGTCGAAACCGTCAACCTGCGTATGAAAGCGTCGGGCATCGGGACCAACGCCAGTGATATTGAGATTGAAGCGGAGCGTTTGTCATTTGATGCCGGAGCGGGCGGCGCGTTCATCGAATCCTTGCAATCACTCTGGATCGACGAAAACCACTTTGGCGGGTTTGCTGCGCAGTCGCTTGGTGACGTTGTTATTTCCGTCCGCGAAGGCGCCGGGAACGACGACGACCTGATCATCGCGGGCTACATGAAGGTCGGTGACGATGGTACTGGCGCGCAGGACCTGACGCTGCGGGTCGGTGATGATGTTCGCCAGACCGCCGCAAGCTCAATCGACGTGACGGGTGATGTCCTGCTTCTGGCCGATTATTTGAATTTTGACAGCGGGACAGGCGCCACGGTCGAGATTTTCGGCGACATCAGCGCGACAAGCACTGAAATCCGTGGCAACGTTGACAGCGACACCATTTTGATCCGGCCCGGCGATGTTGACGGCGACGTCTACGTTCGCGCCGGCGGCAACAAAGACAACATCACGATCACGGAACTGGGCAACCGCGACGCCGAGGATGAATTTGTCCTCGATGGTCAGCAGGAAAGCGATGAGTACATCATCAACCGCAACAGCGGCGCCGTGACAAACGTCATCACAGTGGCGGACACCGGGGCCAAATCGGACGGCGCGGATGTGCTGACGATCAATGGTCGCGACGGTGAAAAGGACGTGGTCCTTGTGCGAAAGGAATTCGTCGCGTTGCTGAACGAGGATAGCAACGGCGATACCACCGATGATTACGAACGCATCATTTATACCGGTACCCGCGACACCGGTGAATTCAACATTAACGGCCGTGTGCGTGTGAACGCGCTTGGCGGGGAAGATGAGTTCTATTCAGACGACACGTCGACCATGATCACGCTGGATGGTGGCGCGGGCGCAGACACGTTTCAGATCGGACAGATGTTCGGGTCGGATCGTGTGGTGCCCAATGTGTTGCTCGGCGATGAGATCGAGACAAACGAAACCACCCAGGGCTTCCTGTCGGTCGGCAACAGCCATCCGATGATCGTTTATGGCGGCACGGAAAATGACACGTTCAACGTCTACTCCAACAAGGGTTTGACGAAACTGTTTGGCGAAGACGGCAACGACATCTTCGTCGTGCGGGCCTTTGTATTAAAGGGTGATCCAACCAGGACCGCAGGCGGCGGCGATGCCGAAGCCTTTGGCGGCGGCGGCGATGACAGCTTCCTTTACAACATCAACGCACCGCTTGCGATTGACGGCGGGGCAGGGACTGACACGATCGTCGTGCTTGGCACCGAACGGGCCGACAGCTTCCTGATCACCGAACAGGGCATCTTTGGCGCGGGTCTGAACATCAGCTTCGAAGGGGTCGAAAAGGCCGAGATCGACGGGCTGGAAGGCGACGACACGTTCTATGTCCAGTCGACCGCGGCCAATATGGCAGTAACCGTCATTGGCGGTCTGGGGTCGGATTACATCAGTGTCGCGGGCGACGTGATGACCGACATCGTGTCGCTTGAGGTCGAAGGCAGCTCGGGCATTGTCAACCACGCGGTGAATTCGCTCGACCCGGCCTTCAACGGGATCTTCGTTGATGGTTTGCGCCTGAACGTTGCCAATGAAAACTCCGGCCTGTTTGAGATGGATACCAGAGGTCTGGCGATCCTCAACGAAGGCGGGACCTTCGGCTACTACGACATCCGCATGACCCAAGCGGTTGCGGCGACCGCGTATCTGACGGTATCGGCGGCGCGGTCATCAACCCAGGATCGCAGCTTGCCGGGGGCCGTGAAGGCAAACTCTGCACTGGTCTCGACCAGTTCGGGCAGCGGTTACGAATCTGCGACTGTCCTGACCTTCACCAACTCCACCACATGGCAAAGGGTCTATGTGCAGGCGCCCGAAGATGGCGCTGCCGAAGGTACGCGCGACGTGGTCATCAGCCATCAGGCGATGGCCGCAGGCGGTACCCCGGTGGAGATTGCCGACAAGATCAACACCACCAAGATCGCGAATACCGAAGTGACGGTGTTCGACAATGACGCTTACGGCATCCGTGTCGCTGGCAATCCGTCGTCGATCGACATCGCAGAAGGGGCGGCTGGCGAAACCCTGACGCTGACGCTGTCACGTATGCCTGATGTCGGCGAAGATATCGTCTATGAGATCGACTATCCGACCAGTGATTATACGGTCACCAGCACGGACGCGACGTTCACCTATGTTGATGACGGCAAGCTGCACGTCCAGTTCACCACGGCCAATTACGCGACCGGCATTGATGTCACGGTCACGGCAATTGACGACTCGATTGAGGAAAACCGGGAACGTCAGCGGCTGTCCATCGCGCTGGATCAAACTGATACGACGCAAGCGTCGTGGAACGATCTTGCCGACCCGACCGAGGTCGACGTGCGTATCTTCGACAATGAAAAGGGCGAGGTTCTGGTCACCGAAACCGGTGGTGACACCATCGTTTCGGCGACGGCGCCCGACACCTACACGCTGGTCTTGTCGAAAATGCCGACAGCCGATGTCTTCATTTCGGTTCTGACGGACGGTCAGACCATCGCCACCAGCACCGATACCGCGCGCTGGAACAACACTGACAAGACGGTGACGTTCAACGCAACGAACTGGGATCAGCCGATCACCATCGATCTGACCATCGGCACGATCGTGTCTGAACCGCAGCCCACGATTGACCCCGGTGCGCAGAACCATCTGGTATCTGACATTCAGGGGCCGCTGTTCATCTTTGGCGGTGTCGGACCGGGCGCTGACCGTGCCGTGAAAGTGGCCAAGACCCTGCCGACCGAATTGAACGCTGAACTTGTCGCCGTCACCAACCCGGTGGACGAGAACGAACAGACCGACCGTCTGGTCGTGTTCAACGATGGCAGCAACGCGGTCCAGTCCGGCAGGATGTCTGAAGACACAAACACGGGCTACGACAACATCTCGGGCTTCGATATGGGCACAACCGATCTGGTGCTGAATTTCGGCACTACGGCGATTCCTGATCCGCAAACCTTCAAGGCCGGTATCAACTATGATGAAATGGAAGTGGTCGAACTGCTGCTGGGCGACAACAACGACACGCTGATCATCGAAAGCACGGCCCCGGACGCGCTGACAGTTGTCCATGGCGGCGGCGGGGATGACACCATCCGTGTTCAGGCGCCTGCGGGGACCAGCGGTGCCAATGTCGGCGGTAACAACCGCACGCTGGCGATCTTTGGCGACACGACGCAAGATGGCCTGCGCTACAACAGCGTGACAGGTGCGCTTGACGGGTCGGGGCGCGAATTTGCAGCCGGTGGCGATGACGTCATCGACGTGAGCGAGGCGAACGGCTTCGTGATCGTTTCGGGTGGTGTCGGCAATGATCGGATCACTGGCAGCAACCACAATGATCATCTGCTTGGCGGATCAGGCGATGATACGATCAACGCGCTTGGCGGAAACGATCACGTCTATGGTGACAACGCGCTGATTATCGATCAGTCGGTGCGCCTTGAAAAGCAACCGCAATTGATCTCGATCGTGACCGAACAGGTTGGAACGACCGGGTACAACGTGAAAACCGGGGATGCATTGAGCGCGCCGGGTGCGGATGTGATCAGCGGGTCGGGCAATAACGTCATCCTCACGGATTTCGGCCTTATCGAACAGATCGCGGGCACCAACCGGGCATTCGATACCGCCAGCATCGTCAACATCCAGTCGCAGCGTGAAGACGAAGGCGGCGCCGATGTCGTGAACATGGCAGGCGGCCTTGACTTCGTGATCGGCGGGCAGGGCACCGATGATCTGAGCATCGGCACAGGTGGCGGCGTCATTCTGGGCGACAATGGTCAGATCGATATGGACCCGGCCAGCCAGCAACTGGTTCAGATTGCAACACATGCCAGCGCATTCGGCGACAGCGACACCATCACAGCGAGCGACGGATCGGCGTTCATCTTTGGTGGCTCGGCAGGGGATCAGATCACCACCGCGGGTGGCGATGATGTCATCGCGGGCGATCAGGGCACTCTCGCTTTTGTAAGCGGCGTTCGGTCGGTGTTCGAAGGTCCGATCGAAGACCCGGCCTATGGCGGCGACGACACGGTCAGCACCGGGGCAGGCGACGATTGGGTGATCCTTGGCGAAGGCAACGACATGTCCACCAGCGACTCGGGCCTGAACATCGTGATCGGCGATGCCGGTGGGATCGAGGCCGAGGGTACGACGGGCATCTATGAGCGAGTCGAAAACACGCAAACGGGCACCGGTGGCGACGACACTGTAGTCGGTGGCTCCGGTCGCGATGTCCAGCTTGGCGGTGCAGGCGCAGACAGCCTGACCGGCAATCTTGGCAACGATCTGTTGAATGGCGACAATGGCCTGCTGACCCGCATGACGCCCTTTGCCTCAGGGCAACGGACCTTTGAAAGCACCGCGATCACCGATGGCGGCAATGACACGCTGATCGGGGACACGCTTGATGACCCCGAAACCGGGTTCGACGTGATGATCGGCGGTATCGGCAATGACACATTCAGCCTGTCGCTCGGAACCGACATCGTGGCCGGTGAATTCCTGCGGGTACGTTTTGTTCCGACAGGTGGCGATCGTGACCTGATCACATCGTTCCTGACCCCGGCGGTCCGCGATCTTGACCTTCTGGTTCAGCTCACACTTGGCGTGAACTTCTCGTCTGAGCGCACTGTCATCGTTGGCTCGCCCGAAGGTACCAACATCGACATCGGCTTCCCTGGCGACGCGCGGGTTTCGATCCTTGATCGGATGGATCTGTTGTTCCTGGATGGCGGCATTTTCGGTGCGGCCTTGATGGAAGGGTTGCTGTCCGAGGATGATCTGAGCCTGATTAGCGGTCTGACAGGGTTCCGTCTGCAAAGGATCGAAGGCGTGCTGGGCGGGGCGGGAGACGCGTTGCTGGATGCCACCAATGCGGCCGAACCGCCGTCCGATGAAAACGGTACTGGCGAACAAGGCGCGTCCGGGACTGGTCATGGCACCGCACCGGAAGTTCAGGAAGACCCAGCATTGCGTGCCCTGGAGGCCGAATTTGCCACGGCGCGCGCCGCGGCGGCTGAGGATGGGACCGATGGTGGTTGGCAGATGGGTGGCTGGCTGATAGGCACATAGTACCGATCCGTCCAACGCACTGAAGGCCGATGATGACCGCAAACCTTCCGTTTCCGCTGTTCCAGAAAGCTTTGGGGCGCCACCTTGGTGGCGTCCGCGGCCTCAAAGGGATCAACGCGTTTCTGCGCGAGGGTGAAATGTGGCGCGAGGCGTCGCGACTTGGGCAGACCCTGCCCGAACGCGTGGATGCCACGTTGCAGGCCTTTGACCCCGCAGCGGGTGGCGCGGTGGAAGCGATCGAAGGCACCGATATGGGCTGGTCGGCCAGCTACATGTTGGGTGGGCCGGGGCTGGATATGGTGCTGCTCTTGCGGCTTGAGGGGCTGAACTCCAGCGAGCTGCAGTCACAGCTTTCCGTGATCGAGGCCAAGGTCGGCTGGCTGATGCTGGCTGCGCTGTCCGATCGCACCGAAGAAATCGGCGATGTGGCGCTGAGCGCGGAAATCGGATCGCAAGTCCTGCTGGATGCCGCGCGCGCGCGCAGCCGTCGGCAATTGGCCGACCAGTGGATCGCCCGGCTGGAACGCGCCCTGGCGCCCGACCTGATCGCCGTGACTTGGGTCAAGAAAGGCAAGCCGAAGCTGGTCGCATTGTCGGGCGGCGGTATGATCGAACGCAACAGCGAAGCCCGCAGCCAGATCGAAGCGCTGGCCGATTATGCGGTGCGCGCCCGCGGCCCGCAGATCATTGCGCCCGAACCCGCCGCAAACCCCGACATGCCCGACCCCGAAGAAGACGCCCTGCCCGATCCCACTGAACAATCCGCCCGCGAAGACGCGCTGGCGCGGGTCGAACTGCTTGGCGGGCAGCGCGGGCTGTCGATGCCGATCTATAGCGGCGACGAAGCCGAAGCGGTGGTAATCGCCGTGTGGTCGTCTGCGTCCACCGCCGGGCCGCTGCATATGGAAGCCGCCGATCTTGTGGCGCAGGTTCTGGGCGAATCTTTGACGATCCAGGCGCGTTCCTATCCTTCGATCCTGCGGCGGATGGGCAACTGGATTTGGGCCAGTTTTCGTGGAGTGTTTGGTGCAACGGCTTGGAAGCTCAAGCTTTTCATCGTGATTGCGACTGTCATTGTGACGGTTCTCGCCCTCGTGCCCACCCGGTTTGAACCGAGCTTCACGGCCCGGATCGAAGCTCAGGACCGGCGGGTCATATCGGCGCCCTATGACGGCTTTCTTGCAGAAGCGCCCTATCAGCTTGGCGATGTCATCGCGCCCGGCGCGATCATCGTGGCAATGGAAGACAGCGATCTGGTGCTGCAGACAGCGCAGGCCGACTCCGAGTTGGCAGAGATCGAGGCCGAGATCCAGACTGCGCGCGCCCAGCGTGACACGTCCCGTGTCCAGTCGCTCGAGGCACAGCGTCGTCAGGTCGAAGTGCGGCAAGAACTGCTGCGACGGCAGCTTGATCTGGCCCGGTTCGAGGTCACCGAAACGGCTGCCGTTGTTGGCGGGGATGCATGGCGCCGGGTCGGTGGGCGGGTCCGATTGGGCGAGGCGCTTCTGGAATTGGCATCTCCTGATACGTTCCGCGTTCTGGCGTTTATCGATGAGGACTGGGTTGCGGATTTGGATCCGGGAGGCGCCGGCACTTTGTTGCTGACAGCGTTTCCGAACACACCCGTCGATGTGACGTTGCTTAGCATCACGACCGACCCCCAAATGCGCGATGGGGTGAATTCCTTCTCCGCATGGATGGATTTTGCTGATGTCCCACACGTTGCGCTTTTGGACGGGATGCGCGGTGTAGTTCGGATCGACGGCGGTGAAACCAACATGCTGGCGGCCTACACGCGTGGCGCGATGCGCTGGCTGCGCCGTACGCTGTGGCGGTGGAGCTAGTGAGTGCGCTTAGGCATCCT
Organism: Thalassobium sp. R2A62; assembly: GCF_000161835.1. GTDB lineage: Bacteria > Pseudomonadota > Alphaproteobacteria > Rhodobacterales > Rhodobacteraceae > Thalassobium. The sequence continues at coordinate 753,873 of NZ_GG697169.2, read as the reverse complement.
GACTGGCATCTGCTGAGTGATCAGAAATTTCGCCGCCGTGCGGCGATCGGCACATCGCACCAGATGTTTCGTGGCGAAGCCTTCGTGGTTCTGTGCGACCGTGTCACGGGCCATAACCTGCGCCTGACCGAACGCGCACAGGAACTGTGGCAGCTGTTCGATGGTCGCAGGACGCTTAATGACATCTGGGAACATCTGATGCGCCGTCCGGCCATTGCGCCCAGTCAGGGCGAATTGGTGGAATGGGTAATGCAATTGGTGGGAACGGGCCTGATCCTGTCGGATCATGAACTTGATCCGATCTACCTGAGCGACAGAACCAACAAGCGCCGATCCTCCACGATGGAGCAGCGGTTTGCCAGCCCGCTTGCGATCAAGATCAAGCTCTTTGATCCCAGTTGGCTGGTGCGAAAGACATATCCGCTGGTCGGCATGATGTTCACGCCTTTTGGCGGTTTGGTCGTTGCAGCAGTATTGCTCAGTGCGCTTGTGTTGGCAGTCATGAACTGGGAGGCGCTGTCCCAATCGGCAGATCAGACGATACTGTCGCAAAGTGGCCTCCTGGGCCTGGCGTTGGCCTATCCGATTATGAAAGGCCTACACGAGCTGTCGCATTGTTACGCGCTTTACCGGTTCGGCGGCCAGGTGCGCGAATTTGGCATCATGCTTTTGCTATTCTTCCCGGTACCTTACGTGGAGGCGTCCGAGGCGACGGCCCTGCCGGACAAACGCGCGCGAATGCTGGTGGGGGCGGCTGGCATCTTGTCGGAACTGTTCATCGCGTCGATCGCCCTGATGCTTTGGCTACAGATTGAACCCGGCGTCGAACGCGCGCTTCTGTTCAATTTTGTGCTGATCGGATCGATTTCCACAATTTTGTTCAATGGCAACCCACTTCTGAAATTTGATGCCTACTTTGTACTCGCCGATTACCTCGAAATGCCCAACCTTGCGCAACGGTCGGGCGAATACCTGCAAGACCGGTTCTTGTCGCGCATTCTGGGCCTGCGGTCCGACGTCGACCCCCGCCAGGGCGAGGCGCGGATACTGGGCACATACGGAACGCTTGCGCTGTCTTACCGGATGCTCCTGACGCTAACGATCGCACTTCTCGTATCGACCTGGTTTTTTGTTTTTGGCGTTCTTTTAGCGGCATGGGTTGTTATTATAGGCGTGATATGGCCGCTGGTGAAAGTGTTCAAGAAGGGGTTTCGGATGACCAAGTCGCAGAATCGGGCGCGCCGTGTGCTGGTGCGGCTGACGGTGTTTCTGGCTTTGCTAGTTGGACTGACAACTCTGGTGCCGCTGCCGTTTTCTGCGCAAGGCGAAGGCCGTATCGTACCCCTCGCAAGTGCGGAAGTGTCCGTTGAAACCTCGGGGCAGATTGCTGCGACCAATATCGTGGACGGCATGGAAATCACCGCCGGTATGCAGATCATGCGGCTGGACAACGCATCGCAGACCGCACGGCGGCTGGCGATGGATATGAACGTGACGTTTCTGCAAGAAGCGTTGTCGCGCAGCGGCCTGACGGTACCAGAACGCCAGCGTGCTGAACGCGAGCTTGAGGTCGCGCGCACGGCGCTGGCCAATGCCGAGGATTTGGAACAGGCGCTGGATGTGCGTGCACCAATTTCGGGCCGGATCAGTTGGCAGGGCGGGCGCCCGCCGCCGCCCGGCGCCTTCGCGTATCGCGGAGACCGGCTTGGGTACATCATCAACCCCGACGCACTCCAGGTCGTGACTGCGTTTCCCGCGGCGTATTCTGGTCGGATCGATGAAGACCCAACGCTATTGATGTTACTGCCCAACGGGGATGAATTCGCGCGCCCGGTCGCGCGCAGTCGCGTGGTTGATGTCGGCCAGCAGGTTCCGCCGGAATTGTTGGTGTCAGCGGGCGGGCCGGTGCCCGAACAGCCCGACCGTCCCGGCATGGCGCTTGATACCAGCTATATCGTCTGGGCCGCGCCACAGGGCGATCTGTCGGCCTGGGCGGGCGCGCGGGTTGTTGCGCGGATCGATCTGGGGAGCGCCACCGCGCTAGAACAGATGGTGTTTCACGTCCAGCGGCTGTTCCTGCGGGTCACGCGGCTATGACGCTGGCCGCGATTGGTCAGCGGCCGATCCTCAAGGCCTTTGCCCGGTCGCGCCGCCGCCCTGTCCGGCGCGAGGTTCCGCCCCTTTCGCGGATCCGGCTGTTCGCCGATGAATGGGCGCTGTGGCGCGTGGCGCGCGGGTCCGACCGGTTGGTGGCATTGCGCGGTGCAATCGCGACCGAACAGGCAAGAATGCCCGGCATGTCCGAAGCTGATCTGACCGCGGCGTTGCGTGTTCCGCTCAGGGCCGAACATCTGCTGGACGCAACGCAAGGAGCCGCACGATTTGCCGCCGTGCTTGAGGTCATCCGCCGCGAAACCGGCCTGTCGCTGCGCGGAAACCAGATCGAATGCGCGGTGCTTTTGCTGAACGGCGATTGTGTAGAATTGCGCACCGGCGAAGGCAAGACGCTTGCCGCTGCCCTGGCCGCGTTGGTGGCCGCCAGTGTAGGGGTGTCGGTGCATGTCGTCACGGTGAATGACTACCTTGCGGAACGTGACCATGATCTGATCGCCCCGCTGGCCGCGCGGCTTGGCCTAAGCTCTGCCGTGGTGCTGCAAACCGACAGCGACGATGACAAGCGCCGCGCCTATGACCATGATATCCTTTACGGAACCAACAAAACCTTTGTCTTTGATCACCTGCGCGACAAGCGTGAGGCGCGTAGCCGGCAAGATGCAGCGCGCCCGCGCCAAACCGGTCAGGCGCTTGCCATCGTGGATGAGGTCGACAGCGTCCTGATCGACGATGCAACGGTACCGATGATCTTGTCGGAACCCGCAGATCGCCTCCCGGCGGTGGATCTGGTCTTGTTTCGCAACCTGATTGCGTTTGCCCGCGCGATGGTGCCCGAAGACGACCGGGTGCGCGACCGTCAGGGTAATTGGCGGCTGACCCCAAACGGCACCGAACGGCTGGAAGCCGCCGCCGCAACCTGGCGCCATCCGCTGGCCGGTACATCGGACATCGTGGACCTGGCCGAAATGGGCATGACGGCCGTCTACGGCTTCATCGAAGGCGTCGCCTATATCGTGGTCGAAGGCGAGGTCGTGATGGTCGATCAGGCGACCGGACGGCTGATGCCGGATCGCAAATGGGATTACGGTCTGCAGCAGATGGTTGAAATGGTCGTCGGCGTCGATCCCACGGCTGAAACGCGCACTGTTGGTCAGATCACGCAGCAGACGTATTTTCGGCAATACCGTGTGTTGTCCGGCCTGACTGGAACTGCCCATGAATGCCGAAGCGAATTTTGGGCGATCTATCAGCTTGGGGTGAAACGGGTCGCGCCCCATGCGCCGTCGCGGATGGTATCTTATGGGTTGAGGCTGTTTCGCACCGCCGATGACCGCTGGCGCGCCGTTGCCGCGCGTGCGATTGACGTGGCTCAAACGCGCGCCGTGCTGATCGGACTTAATGACGTAGCAGAATCCATGGCCCTGAAGGCGGTCTTCGTCGAATTGGGCCGGGACGTCGCAGTGCTGGACGCCCTGACTGAAGCGCAGGAGGCCGATCTGGTCGCCGAAGCTGGTCGTCGCGGCCGCATCACGATTGCAACCCACCTTGCCGGGCGCGGCACCGATATCACGCTTGATGCGGATGTGCGGGATGCGGGTGGGTTGCACGTGATCATCGCGTCAGTGATGGCGTCGGGTCGGTTGGAACGTCAGCTTTACGGCCGCGCCGCGCGGCAAGGCGACCCCGGCAGCTATGACCGGATGATCAGCCTGCAGGATCGCGGGTTGGTCGAAGGTGCCTTTTCAATCTGGCGGACGGTTGTGACCTGGATACTACGACGCAGGCTTTCCCCCACATTTTGCCTTGCTCAAATCCACGCGGACCGTGATTGTCGGGCACGAACGCTGAGGCGCAAGACCCTGCTTCGGGAGCAGGACATGAGCAAGCGTCTTGGCTATCGCTAGGGGTGGTATCATGATCAGACGTTTTATCGGGCCGTGTATGCTGGCCATACTGGTGGCACAAGGCGGCTGGCTGGCGGGCGCGCGCCCTGCGCAGGCCCAGTCGCTGCAGCCGCTGACGTGCCTTCTGGTGCCCGCGCGCACCAGCGACATCGGCAGTGACCGCGTCGGCATCGTCCGGGCGGTCGATGTCAGGCGCGCTGATTTTGTTGAACAAGATGCTCCGCTGGTACGGATCGACGCCGAGATTGCCGAGGCTGACCTTCGCGTCGCGCGGATCAGCATCGCGGCGCTGGAAGAACGCCTCGGGCGCAGCGAAGGCTTGCTCAGTCGCAACTTGATATCGCGTGACGAAATCGGCGCCCTGCGCACCGATCTGCAACTGGCGCTGGCCAACGAAGCCCGCGCCCAGATGGAGTTGAGCCGCGCCACGATCCGCGCGCCGTTTGCGGGCTACGTGTCGAATATTGGCGTCTCAGTTGGCGAATTGATCGGTCCGGACCCTTTGCTGCAGCTCATCGAAGTCAGCACTTTGCGCGCTGAACTTGTCTATCTAGCCGGTGCGTTTGGGCTGGTATCTCTCGGCGACACCCTTATGGTACACGTCGAAATGGCGGATGCCGAAGTCGAAGCCGTGGTCACAGCAATTGATCCGTTCATCGACGCAACATCGAATTCCTTCACCGTCTTAGCCGAGATCGAGAACACCGATCTATCCCTGCCCGCTGGCACGTCTTGCGCGGTCTTGAACTAAGACAGGCGAGACAGCAGGGTTTCGACGTCGATTTCAAAGTAAACTGTTAGAAAAGCGCCCTTCACGTCGTCCGTGCCGCCCGCCAAGTGTACCAAACTATTGCTCCGTGCGGCCTCCAGTATGGCCGCGCCTCCCGGGCGATCCGCGAGCGGAGCCAGCCATTTGGCAAGTTCAACCCGGTTGATATCTGCGCGACGCACGGTCGTCAGCCATGATTTCCGCCCATTTCCCGATGTAAGTGTGAAAATCGCATTCGACGCCGAAAGGCCGCTGAACACGCGCTCGCCCTCGCTCTCGTCAAGCCCGAACTCGGCAAAACTCTTGGCCATCGGCGGCCAGAACAGCGCCGATTGGGCCGCAGGAAATGCAATGTATTCGTCGCGCCGTACGACACCGCCGGGCAGGGATTTAAACCCGCAGTACAAAGGGTATGGGGTGTGGATGCCACTTTTGACCCGGTCCACAATTGCCTCCCAGTACTGGGTGTACAGCCGAACGGATTTTCTGTCGCACCGGAGCGCCATACCGATGGCATCGGCGGCGCGCATTGCCAGCGACCAATCCGCCAACAGATTGTCATCCATGGCAAGCCTTTTGGCAGCTCGGGCGATGTTTTGGGCGGCCTCGACGCTAGCATCACAGAAAAACAGCACCCGCTCTTCCACTTCATCGGCCGTAAGTGACCAGGACTGTTCGCAGGCATCAGCCAAATGCGCCAGTTTGAACAGGGCTTCGTCGGCGTCGATCATAGTTAAAGTCATTCGGGTTCCGCCCATGGGCAAAAAGACACAGTTGATATTTTAGACTATTAGCGACTTGGGTTAAACTCTTGGCGCGACTACAAAACAAGGCTAGAGCAAATTATTGGGGCTGTCATGTACAAGTTTCTTTTCTGCTTAGTAGCAGCCGCGTGCAACTTAGGCATCTCTGCGGCGGAGGCGCAGTCGCCTACAGACATCGAAGAACCGATAGCTGCTGCTCGAACGAACACTTTGAATGAAAAGCCGATCGCGCAATTGTCGGCGAGGCTTGCGTACAATTCTGATGCAGGTCCGGTTGTTGGTCTGGGGTTCGGAACGGACCGGCTTTTTGGGCGTGACCAAACGCTGCGCTTTAATTTGGAAGCGCAGGAAGGTGGAACACGAATCAGCTTTCTTTATAACAACGACGCGATTTTTGGGGCCTTACCGACCTTTGGCCTGCGGGTTTTGCAGGCCGACAGCCGCGCGGGCAGTATTTATGGCTTTGACGCAACGGCCATGCGAATTGAGCCGCGCCTGACATGGCGCATGTCGCCGACTTTCACGACTTCGGCCTACATCTACTACGCATCGAATGAGATACAAAACGTTTCAGCCACAAGTTCAAACCTGCTTCGTATTGACGAAGGCAACCAGACGGCTGGTGCGGTAGGTATTGGTTTCGACTATCGGTTTCCGGGCATCGCGGGCGCCGCCATGCGCAATGCGCGCTTACAGTTCGGGGCCGAAGTTGGATCGACGTCGCGCGATCACGATTTTCTGCGCCTGACGGCCAGAGCTGACGCGATCCATGTTTTTGGCGGGGGCAACGTTGTGTTCCGCAGTCAACTGCGCGTCGGCGCCTTGAAAAGCTTGTCGGGAAACAGCAGCATCGGCGACCGTTTCATGCTAGGGCAGGCCTCAGTTCGCGGGTTTGAATTCGGCGGCTTCGGTCCGCGAGATCTTGCTGTTGCCAACACTCCTGCTTTAGGCGGAAATTACTACGGGATCACGCGGTTTGATGCGCAGTTCCCGAATATAATGGGTGATGGTGCTGAACGTCTGACGCCTGGTGTGTTTATGGATGTCGGCAGCTTGTGGGGTCTCGATAATGCGGCTGGCGGCGTTGCTGGCGCGACCCCGGTGGACGAAGGCTCCAATTTGCGCGCGTCCGTCGGACTGACGCTGCGGATCGCCACGGGGCTTGGACCAATCCAAATGTATGTGGCTCATCCTGTGGTGGACGAGGACTATGATCGCACGCAGACGTTCGGACTGACATTCAGCCATAGTTTCTGAGTGGGGCGTCCAAGACCACTCGGCCGCAGCTGCGTTGCTAAGGCACTCTTGATGAGGGCATTGTCAGAGGAAACTGACTTGAGATGGGCAGGGTGGCGACCTAGCATCGCCAGATGACCAAACACAGCCCTTTCCGCTACTTCAAGACGTCGTCTGAGATCATTCGTTTGGCGGTGATGCTTTACGTTTGGTTTCCATTATTGCTGCGCAATGTCGAAGACTTGCTGCACGAACGGGGCATCGAAATCAGTCACGAAACTGTCCGTTTCTGGTGGAACAGGTTCGGTCCGATCTTCGCTGCCGTGATCTGCAGAAACCGTGTCAGCCGGATGCGCGTATACTAAAACTGGCAGTGGGGCAGTGTCAGAGGAAACTGACTTGAACAGGGCAGGTGGGTTTCGTAGCGATTGCGGATGACAAAACCTTCGCCCTTTCGCTACTTTAAGACGTCTCCTGAAATCATCCGCCTGGCAGTGATGATGTATGTGCGATTTCCACTTTCCCTTCGAAATGTTGAAGACCTGCTGCACGAGCGAGGGATCGTTATCAGTCACGAGACGGTGCGGTTTTGGTGGAATCGGTTTGGCCCTATTTTCGCAGCCGAGATCCGCAAGAAAGGTATCCAGCGGAAGCACGCCCATTCCAACTGGCAATGGCATTTGGACGAGGTTTTTTGTGAAAATAAATGGAGAGATTCATTACCTTTGGCGTGCGGTCGATCATGAAGGCGAGGTGCTGGAAACCTTTGCCACAAAACGCCGTGATCGCAAGGCGGCATTGAAATTCTTTAAGAAAACAATGAAACGCTATGGGAATCCGCATGTCATCGTGACGGACAAACTTAGGTCCTATGGCGCTGCAATGGAGATTATTGGCAATTCGAAGAAACAGGAAACTGGCCGTTGGTTGAACAATCGAGGCGAGAATTCACAACAGCCATTTCGACGACGAGAACGGGCGATGTTGGGTTTCCGTAATATGGGAAGTTTGCAGAAATTTTCCGCTGTTCACGCCTCCGTCTATAACCATTTCAACCTGGAGCGCCCCATTTACTCACGCGCCAATTTCAAGCTCAACCGAACCGCTGCTCTTTCCGAGTGGCGCCAACTCGGTGCAGCATAAGGGACAGGCTCATTGTCCTTGCAGAGACTGGTTCGCATCCGTCTGACATCACCAGTTGAAGTTCTAAGCTTTTGACTTTGGCACTTAAGGTGATCATGGCCAAAAATGCACCGGCAGCGGCGGAGGACTCAAACCCACCTTCGCCCAACTTTGCTACTAAATTGTATTCTTCCTCGGTCAGCGTTTTTATTCGCAGTTCTTCGTATCTTCTGAGAAAAAGCCAATTTTGTGGAAGCACTATGCTTGCTGAGCCACCTCTTACGCACTGATCCAAGCAGCGCTGAAGGAAGACTGTTGCTAGGTCGTGACGCCCTGCAGGATAGAATTTATCGCTATAAATCTTGAGCGCCGAGGTTTGTTTGCCCCGAGATAGATAAGGTACCGTTTGTTACGACCCATGTGAATGGCGAGGAAAGCAATATGGCTGCCCTTGCAAGCCCGTAAGCAGCTACTGCTGCTTAACTGCGCAATTGACCAAATCAAAGGGGTTCACGCCAGTCACGGGGTTGCCCGCGCGGATCATGGTCGACAGGTTGCGTACCTGTCGCGGGCCGTGACGGGGGCCAGGTCGGTTGGTGGTGCCAGCATCCCAAGGCACGCCCACAAGCCCCATCTGCACCTGTTCGTACGCAGGGTGGTCAGGGGTCACATGCGGCAGGCGCATGAATGTCGGCACACCGGCAAAGCGTGGCAAATCCATTCTAGAAACCTGTCGAAAGAATTCAGCAGAAACGGTTTCCATCACGCGATCTCCCTGGGGGTCTTTGATACATTCTCGGCAACCATCGAGATCATCTCGAACATAACAGCACCAGCTGTCAGGGCTGTGATTTGGTTGGGACTGTCCTTGGTTGGCATCATGCAAACAATGTCGCCACCGACGATGTTCAATCCACGTACAGCGTGTAGCAGGCCAATCGCCTCGTCAATATCAAAGCCTTTTTCGCCAGCTTCGATGTTGGACACACCTGGTGCGATCGTGGGATCGAGACAATCGAGATCAAACGTGATGTAGACAGGTCGCCCTGCCAGTGTCTCGGCGATCTGCGCCACAACATCCGCTAGTCCGCGCTGTATGAACTCTTTCATCGTGACGACGTTGTAGCCATAGTCATAGGACGGTTGCAGCCAATCTAATGTCCGCGCATGGCCGCGCAATCCGATCTGCATTGAATGTGTTGGGTCGACCTTGCCCTGATCGGCGAGATAGGCCCCCCAGTGGGCTGCGGATTTCTTGGCCCCTAGGAAGTGATCGACCTTGGTAAAGACATCTGTATGAGCGTCGAGATGCAAAAAGCAGACAGGTTCACCACCGGTCACATTTCCACATCCCAATGCCTGAACGATCCCGCCTGTGATGGAATGATCCCCACCGACGGAAATCGGGTGTGCACCAGCTGCGTCGATCTCGCGGTAAAGCCGTGTGATTTGCTCGATGCAATCTTCGTTATCGTTGGCTTTTGGAAACGGCACGTCGCCTACGTCCACGACGCTCGCCGCACTCCATGGATCTAGCTGGAACCCGCTGTGCATGCGTCTCTGGACAGATGACACATTTCTGAGCGCGCGTGGTCCCAGATGCTGGTCGCGTTCGGTGGTCCCATTTCCGGTGGAGTGAGGCACGCCAACCAACGCAATGTCATGGCCCGTTGCCGGTTTATTGGGGCATCGGAATAAGGTGGGGATGCCCCACCAATAGAGGTTCTCCATCATGGAATTCAGATGTGGATCGGACATGGCTGCTTCCTCCGCTTAGTTTTCGCGGCGGTTTTGCTGTTGAATTGACGCCGAACCGCTGCTGTTACCTTTTTCGGTACCTGCCCCGCGCTATTCGGTCAATCATCATGGCCCATTGCGAGATCGCAAGACGGGCGAGGATCAGAAACAATGGTAGAGGGTTTTGTGGGAGCCCACCTATGAAAAAACACCCCCAAAGGGACGGATTTTTGTTGTCTCATGGTTCAGACCAATTGTACTGGAACGGAGAATTTGTGTCGGTGTGGTAGGTCGTGTTCTCTCGCAACCCTATTGGAAGGGCTGTGGGAGAACGCTGTTTTGACCTAGGAAACGAAAGAGCTGATCAGGAAGAAGATCACACCTGACATGATCGCGGCTGCAGGGACCGTAATGATCCAAGCCGCAATAATTGTCATAAAGTGCGAGCGGCGGACCAGCTTGCGACGGCGACGTTCCTCTGGCGCATATTGTGGGCGATCTGGCATTGCCACACGTGCCTTACGGAGGCGACGCTCTGCATCCCACTCGCGAAAGAAGCCAACGCCAAACACGGCACCAACAGCGATGTGGGTCGACGAGACCGGAAGGCCGAGCCAGCTGGCAAAGATCACAGTGATCGCTGCAGACAACGCCACACAATAGGCGCGCATCGGGTTCAGCTTGGTAATCTGGTTGCCGACCATTCGGATCAATTTTGGGCCAAACAGAAACAGGCCAAAGGAGATACCGAACGCACCAATAATCATAACCCACAATGGAATGCTAAAGGCCGAAGTGAAGTCACCGGATTGCGAAACGTCAACAATTGCGGCCAACGGACCCACTGCATTTGCCACATCGTTCGCACCATGCGCAAAGCTGAGCAAAGCGGCTGATACAACCAGTGGAATGCCAAAGAGAACCTTGAGAGATTTGTTCCGGTTCTCCAAGCCAATGGATTGCTTCTTGGTCACTGGGATCATGATCAACCATGCGATGACCGCGATCGCAAGACCGATCAACAACGCTATTGGCATATCAATCTTGATGATTTTCTTGAGACCTTTCAGCGCCAGATAAGCACCGAATGCACCGGCCATAATACCGACCAAGATCGGAACCCATTTGCGAGCTGCTGTGATCTTGTCGTCTTGGTAAATGATGCGGGACTTGATCACGAACAAGAAGAACGCCGCGATCGCGCCACCCAAAACAGGGGAGATGACCCAGGACGCTGCGATGCTAGACATTGTGCCCCATGACACTGCCGAGAAGCCCGCAGCGGCGATGCCGGCACCCATCACGCCACCAACCACCGAGTGGGTGGTCGAGACAGGCGCGCCAACCCAAGTGGCGAGATTGACCCAAAGGGCTGCGGACAACAGTGCCGACATCATGGCCCAAACAAACACGTCAGCGGTACCGATGCGTTCTGGCTCAATGATGCCTTTGGCGATGGTGGAAACCACATCCCCGCCCGCGATGAGAGCACCCGCACTCTCAAAGACGACGGCGATTGCGATCGCGCCCCCCATGGAGAGCGCATTGGCGCCTACAGCAGGGCCCATATTGTTGGCGACATCGTTCGCGCCGATGTTCAGCGCCATGTAGGCACCCAGACCGGCCGCAATGATGACGATGTATGAATTCGATGCTTGACCGAAGAATAGCATGGCCGCGAGGCCAGCCATCACGACAAAAATAAATGACACACCAACGCCGACCATCGGGCGACCGACCATACTGGTCGCAGCCTCGAGGTTTGAAAAGCGTGCTAAGTCACGGTCCAAGGTTTCTAGGTGGCGTGGATCGTTTTGATTCTCTGGCATTTGGTGTCCCCCCTAAGTTTGCTCGAAACCCTTAGCGGTTTCTGGTCCAACGCCGCAAGGTTTCAGTGATCCAAATAAGGGGTTATTGGTCGCGCAAAATCGCCTTGAGTTCAGGTTCTTGTACCATCTCTGCGGCGTCGGCGGCGTTAACCCATTTACGGGTACGTTCTTCGACCTCGGGAAACTCATCCGCAACTTCGGCAACTGACACAGAATAAACCAGTGTTTCCACTGGGATACATAGGCCAGTATCGCGACGTTTTTGGTAGGTGTACATGCCGATGGGCCGTTCAGAGGCTCGGCCCTTGGTAACGCCGGCTTCTTCCCACGCTTCTTGCAGGGCCGTTTCGTTCGATGATAGGCCCCGAATGGGCCAGCCTTTGGGAATAATCCAGCGGCCAGTATCGCGACTGGTCACCAACAGGTATTCTTTTGCGTCGCCTTGGCCGCGATGGCACAGCGCCGCCATTTGAAGACGCCTTGGCCGCCGAATGAACAGCGTGAGAAATGCGCCAAAAGTTGACGTGGGTAGGGATAGCATATTGAAACCGCTCAAGATTTTATTTTTTATTGAAGCCACGATAATCCAATTCGTACTGAGATTCAAATTGCTGCGGTTTGGGCCGCAAAGCCCATGATCCGAAAGTCGGCTAAATTGCCGAATTTGACTGGTCAGATTTCAGCTAGAGGCAACGCGAGCATGCTCGAGCATCAGAGTTAACGCTTTGGCGCATTACCCTTGGTTCTTTGGCCGTTTCGATTGATGCACTGGCGCGGGTTTGTCTGTTTTGAGCGTGCTGCGCGAAAATGCGATAGGGGTTCTGAGGCCTTGAATGCCGTCCGGCTTGACGACCAAGCTGCGATGTTTGATTTGCGGATGGTTCAAAGCCTGCTCAACTGTGTTGATGGGGCCTGCGGGCACCGAAACGCCTTCTAACCCTGAAATCACCTCTGACTGTGATAGATTTGAGAGTTTCGCCGTCAGAACTTCGGTCAATTCATCACGATTCTCGACGCGCAGGGCGTTGGTTTCAAATTCTGAGGGTACTGTGAGCCCCAGAAACTGCATCAGGGCAGCAAACTGTCTGTCATTGCCGCATGCAATGATCACATGGCCGTCTGCACATGTTAGCACCTGATAGGGCGCGATATTGGGATGCGCATTTCCTAGCCGTGTAGGAGCCTGTCCTGTAGCAAAGTAGTTTTGCGCTTGGTTGGCGAGCACGGCGGTCATGCTGTCCATCAAAGACATATCAATATGCTGACCTAGGCCAGACCTGTCGCGGTCGACGAGGGCCGCTTGGATCCCAATCACACCGTATAGGCCGGTAAAGATGTCGGTAAACGCGACGCCGATCTTTTGGGGCTCGCCGTCTGGTGCGCCCGTTAGATCCATGATCCCGCTCATGCCTTGGATCAAGAAATCATAGCCAGCACGATGGGCAAAGGGGCCCGTTTGCCCAAACCCAGTGACGCTGCAGTAAATCAATCTGGGATGACGACTCGAAACCGTTTCATAATCTAGCTCGTATTTTTCCAGCCCGCCGACTTTGAAATTCTCGATAAAAACATCAGCCTCGGCGATCAAATCGCGCAATTTGGCCAAATCGTCGGCGTTGGTCAGATCAATTGTGATGCTCGTCTTGCCGCGATTGGCGGAATGAAAATAAGCGGCAGTGGTTTCGGTAGTCCCATCAGGGGCAGTGCGCGTCACAAAGGGGGGCCCCCATGTTCTGGTGTCGTCGCCGTTAGGGGATTCGACTTTTACGACTTCAGCGCCAAGATCCGCGAGCGTCTGACCGATCCAAGGTCCCGCCAAAATCCGAGCAAGTTCGACCACCTTGAGGCCTTCGAGCGGCGCAGTCATAATCTAGATCCAGATGTTGAAAAAGAACAAGCGTGCAGGTGTGACATCATTGATCTACACTCCTAAATGTTGGTTTAAGACAGCCGGATCATTGGCCAATTCGGCGCGATCCATGGTTTGAATGGTCTTTCCGTTCTCAATAAACACCGCGTGATCCGTAAGTTCCAGAACGGCTTTTATCCGTTGTTCAACGAGGATCACCGCAACGCCGTCGTTCTTCATCCGTGCGACGACCTGCCGAATTTGCGCAATCATCGAGGGTTGCAGCCCTTCTGTCGGCTCGTCCAGCAGCAGGACCTTTGGACGCAAACACAATGCGCGTGCTTTGGCCAGCATCTGTTGTTCGCCGCCTGATAATGTTTCGGCCCGTTGTCCCATACGTTCTCGCAAACGTGGGAAGATGTCCAACACTCAATCGCGTGTATTCGGGCCTTCGCCATAAGCCATCATGCCGATTTCGATATTTTCCGCGACCGTCAGCTCGGAAAAGAGCCGGCGACCCTGTGGGACATACCCCTCTAAGGCGGTTTCAACCCCGTGAGCAAAACGAACGATGCCGGCGTAGTTGAATGCGCCAGCACCTTCTTTTATCGAATGAACGGCGCGAAACATATCGTTGATCGTGTCACGTGTTGAAACGTGACCTTCGATCGCGATCAAACCGTCATGGATAATCTCAAGCAGATCGTCACATTCGACAAGAAACCCTTGGTGGACATCGGCAAGAGGGTCGGGTGGTGCCATTGTTAACCCGTGATCATCTGTAGGGCGCGTACCAATTTACGTTGCTCGAATGGTTTAACGATCCACCCTGTCGCACCGGCCGTACGCGCACGCGTCCTTAACTCAGGTGCGCTCTCTGTCGTCAGAACCAATATCGGCGTTGCACCATGTTCCTTTTTTTTTCGGACCTCGTTGATGAAGCCGAACCCATCGAGTTTGGGCATATTGATGTCAGTGATGATAGCGTCGGGTTCGATACCTGCTAGAACTTCGAGCGCTTGTTCGCCGTCATCTGCAAAATGCCCTTCGAACCCTGCATCACTAAGAGCGATCGCGATGAGATTGCGCATTGTGCGGCTGTCGTCGACAGCCAAAACCTGAAGTGTCATTGTTACAAATCCTACGTACTAAGGGAGGGGACAGGCGATAATTCTGTTAGACCAAACAGCGCGAGATCCTGACGAATAGGGTCGTTGGCATGACGCAGAAAAACTTGTTTCCCACGTGCGCCGGCATAAGCCGCTGTCGCGAATACAATCTGAACGCCAATCGATGTCACTTCGGCAAGGTCACTTGCATCAAGCGTCAGCTGGGCTGCATTTTCGTCGCATAGCTGCTGCGAAGCTTTCCATGTCGCGTCAGCATTCCTTAGGTCGACCACAGGCGGCAGGGCCAACTGGCCTGTCACATCGACAGCTTGCGTCATAACACCTCTTATCCAAGGGAACTTTTCCCCTTAGATCCTTGGTAGCCGCTCAAGTCTTAAGATAGTTTTACGTCAGTAAGGATTTTGTGAAACTATTCGCCCGCTGCATTCAGATAATGGGCCGAACCGATCAAAGCCGCATAGTCATCTTGGACAACATACACGCCGAACTGAGCAACAAAGTCAGAGAACCGGCCTTTGTCAGCCATTGCGTCGGCCATCCCGAATTCTGTCAAATACGGGCCCAGAGCGCAGCTAACACCACCCACCAGATAAATCCCGCCAAAGGGCAGCTGTACCAATGCGAGATCGCCAATCACCTGACCCAATTTGCGGGTGCAGAGTTTGACAGTTTCACGAGCAGCAGGATCGCTGTTGTTAGCACACGCTTGCATAATCTCATGGCCGGTCATCTCGCGTCCGTCCGTTAGAAAGCCGTAAACATGGCTGAGGCCGCGACCAGACAAGACATCTTCGATGCTGGCGAACCCGTACTCTTGGGCGACATAATCTGCCAATGCTCGGTCTTGGGATGTCACAGCTGGTAGGCCCGCATGGCCCGCTTCGGCCGCAGTGACGATCCGACCATTCGGGGTGTTGTGGACAGGCGCAATGTTGAACCCGGTTCCAATGCCCACAACCAACTGAGGTTGATTGCTGTCGGATTTGGCGCCTTTGACAATCTCTACATGGGCACTGTCGGGCAGGTGGCCCAATGCATGCCCTTGGGCCTGAAGATCGTTCAGAATTGCTACAGTCTCTGCATGGGTTGCGCGTGCAAGTGTGGCCTCGTCGACGGCCCAATCAAGATTGGTCATTTTTGCCGTGCCATTATGAACAGGGCCCGCAACGGCAACACAGGCTGCTGTTGGATCAACGCCACCTTGGTCTGCGATGAACTGTTCCAAAACTTGGGTTAGGCTATCAAACTCTGCATTACGGTAGCGGCTGACGGTTTCAGACAGCAGATCGGTGCCTCGGGTTAGGGCGACACGCGTGTTTGTGCCGCCGATATCCGCAACCAATGTGGTGGTGTCTGAGGGATAGCTCATGTTGAATTGGACCTTCGTCGGCAATGCCAGTTGGTAAGCGTTTTGATTTTAACGGGCAAAAGCCAATTTTAGTGCGTGATAAGATGCTTTGGGCGTCCGCTGCAAGGTTTCAAAGTCGACATGGACCAACCCAAAGCGTTTTTCATAGCCCAGCGCCCATTCATAATTGTCGAGCAGCGACCACATAAAGTAGCCCTCGAGAGGCACGCCTTCGTCGGCTGCACGTTTGGCCATTGCAACATGCTGGTTCAGATAGTCGATGCGTGCCGCGTCTTCGACCGCACCATCAATTAGATGATCATTCGACGCCATACCGTTTTCGGTCACGTAAATCGGAAGCCCTTTTGTGTATTCTCGGTGGGTCCGTGTGATAAATTCATAAAGACCCTCAGGATAGATTTCCCAATCCATAAACGTCTTAGCCAAGGGGCCTTCAGCTTCTTCATGACTGGGCCAGGGTCCATCATTTGGCTGCATGATTTTGCGGGTGTAATAGTTGATACCCGCCCAATCGACCGGGGCTCCGATCACATCAAAATCATCCTGCCAGCCTTTGGGCATATGTGGGGCCAGTCCGTCCATCACGATCTGCGGATATTCCTTTCTGAAAATCCCCCCCATAAAGAACCTGTTGTAATAGCCGTCATAAAGCTTGGCTGACTTTAGGCTTTCGGGGCTCTGATCGTAGGGTTCGGCATATTCAAAATTACAAACAGCACCGAGGTTGGTCATACCCAGACCGCGCATGCGTTCGATCGCGGTGCCATGCGCCAACAAAACATGATGCATGGCATGGGCCGTTGCGCGAATATCGCGCAGGCCGGGGGCATGATGGCCTAGAAAGTGGCTTAGCCAGCCCACGCACCAAGGTTCATTGATTGGAGCCGCGCTAAACATACGGTCGCCAATGCGGCCCATGATCACTTCGGTGAAATCACCAAACCACCCAGCTATGTCGCGGTTTTGCCACCCACCCATATCCGCCAACGGTGAGGGAAGTTCCCAGTGATAGAGCGTGGCGCAGGGTTTGAGATCCCGTTCAAGCATCGCGTCAACAAGGCGGTCGTAATAGTCCAAACCTTCTTGATTTATGGCGCCGCGCCCCTCAGGCATCACTCGGGCCCAGCTGGTGGAAAACCGGTAGCAGTCGAACCCAGCCGCTTGCATCAGATCAAAGTCTTCTTCGAAACGGTGATAATGATCGCACGCCAGCGCGCCATTCTCGCCGCGAACAACATTGCCTGGCGTTGCGGCAAACGTGTCCCACATCGTTGAACCAGCACCGCCAAAGCCGTGGCCTTCGATTTGATAGGACGACGTTGCAGCCCCAAAGAGAAACCCTTTGGGAAAATCGGATCGGCTAAAGTTCATCGTGATGATCCGGATGCTGAGGCAGGGCCGGTCGATCGCCCGACCATCAATTCAGCTTCGAGCAGCTGATGTGTTGGCTCTGCGTCCGGATCAGCAATCTTAGCGAGCAGCATTTCGGCGCAGCGGCGACCCGCCTCACGGACTGAAGACCGCGTTGCCGTAAAGATTGGCAATGCATCACCATTGCGAAGATACGAGAGGTCATCGTCGAAGGTGATCAAAGATACATCGCGCGCCAAGGTCAAACCCATTTCCTCGACCGCGCGACGCACACCCAAGGCACAGATCATTGATGACACGACAAAAGCTGTGGGGGGATCAGGTTGCTCGAGCATATCCCGGGCCGAGCGGTGGCCCAATGTTTCTGTCATCTCGTCTGATCGCATCAAGAGTGGATCGATCGAGATGTCGCGCCCACGAAGCGCCGCCTCAAAACCGGCACGACGGCGATGGGCAAAATCCATGTTCTCAAGACCGTTAATCAATGCGATCTGGCGATGCCCAAGGTCCAAAAGGAAGGACGTTGCTCTCTCAAACGCGCTCTTGTTGTTCACGTCCAGCCATGAATAGGGGGCCGTGATCCCCGAAGCCCGACCGTGGACTACAAATGGCAAACCGATTTCATTCAGAAACGGAATGCGTGGATCGTTCAATACAGGGCCGTGGACGATCAGGCCATCGATCGTCCCGCGCGACTGAAGTTCGCGGTAGGTCTTTTCCTCGGCCACATCATCAACGACAGACAGTACCATTTCGTAGCCATTGCGCGAATAGGTTTCACCAGCGCCCGCGATAAAGTCACCAAAGACTGGGTTCACCATCTCGTGCTTGTTTGAAATTGGAATCACGTGACCGATTGCGTTGGACCGTCCCGTGGCCAATCCCTTGGCGCGTGTATTGGGGACATAGCTATACCGCTTGGCGGCTGCTTCGACCCGCGCGCGTGTTGTTTCATTGACCTCTGGATAGCCGTTCAAGGCACGGCTCACCGTGGTCTGTGACAGCCCTAGGCTTTCAGAAAGTTCCTTGAGGTTCATAGCGGTATTGGTTCCAAAGCGCTTTTATGTACGTGTTGCAGGACAATCTGACACAGGCTGGTATCAAAAGAAAAGAGCCAAGCTGTAAAAACATTGCAATCGATTACATATCGGCTTTTTCAGCAAATATTTGCAAAGGTGATTGACTTTGTTTGGCGGGTCGGGGTTTCCTCAAGGCATCCAAAGCGCTTTGAGAATCGATTCTTGGATCGCGGATGAGACTAAACGCGCAAACGCGCATCTTGGGAGGAAACCTATGAAACTTTCATTGTACGCCGGTGTGGCAACAATGGCTTTGGCCGCGGGCATGTCGCATGCTGCCGGTCATCTTGACGGTCAAACGATCACCGTTGCTGGCCCTTGGCTGAGCCCAGAGGCCGAGACGATCGCTGAAATCTTTGACATCTTCGCAGAGCAGACAGGCGCCACTGTAAAATACACTGGTTCTGACAGCCTCGAGCAGCAGGTGCTGATCGATGCCGAAGCCGGTTCATCTGCAAACATCACTGTGTTCCCACAGCCTGGTTTGGCAGCGGACATGGCATCGCGCGGTTTCTTGACGCCATTGGCTGATGATACAGCGGACTGGATCCGTGAAAACTATGCGGCAGGTCAGTCTTGGGTCGATCTGGGCACATATGCAGACCAGACGGGCGCCGACAATCTCTACGGCATGTTCTTCCGCGTCGACCTCAAGTCGCTCGTTTGGTATTCGCCAGAGAACTTTGAAGATGCTGGATATGACATTCCAGAATCCATGGAAGACCTCAAAGCATTGTCTGACCAGATCGTCGCAGACGGTGGCACACCTTGGTGTATTGGTCTGGGTTCCGGTGGCGCGACAGGTTGGCCCGCGACAGACTGGGTCGAAGACCTGATGCTCCGCACACAGTCGCCAGCCGTCTATGACCAGTGGGTTTCAAACGAGATACCGTTCACCGACCCAGCCGTCGTTGCCGCGATCAAAGAGTTTGGCGCATTTGCACGTAACGACGCATATGTTTCGGGTGGCGCTGGTGCAGTGGCATCTACCGACTTCCGTGACAGCCCTAAGGGTCTCTTCTCTTCGCCTCCACAGTGCTACATGCACCGCCAAGCGTCGTTCATTCCTGCGTTCTTCCCCGAAGGCACAGAAGTGGGCACAGATGCAGACTTCTTCTACTTCCCAGCCTACGCTGACAAAGACCTTGGCAGCCCTGTTTTGGGTGCAGGCACATTATTCGCGATCACAAACCCATCTGACGCCGCTCAGGAACTGGTTGCATTTTTGCGTGATCCGGCAGCCCACGAAGTCTGGATGCAGGCCGGTGGCTTCCTTACACCACACAAAGGTGTTGATAGCGCCAAGTTCTCGTCTGACACAGCACGTCGCATGAACGACATCTTGCTCAACGCGACAACATTCCGCTTTGACGCATCTGACCTGATGCCAGGTGGCGTTGGTGCTGGTTCGTTCTGGACAGGCATGGTTGACTATGCAGGCGGCAAAGACGCCGGGGAAGTTGCTTCTGGCATCCAGGACAGCTGGGACGCTTTGAAGTAAGCGATCACGCTTTAGCGTACATGCAAACGGGTGGTCCGGGTTTTAAACCGGGCCACTCGCGCTCACTAACCGTAGTGATCCATACCAGCGGTCTGGTGACGCCTACAGTATCGGGGGGACACGATTATGCATCCAGCACTACAAGGTCTGTTGACTGTGATCATCGGGGTAGGTGGCTGTATCAGCTATTTCTATTTCTCGAACCAGTTTCTGGACAAGGTGCTGTTCCCTGCCAAGGGGCCGAACGCCGGGCGCAATATCAACCGCGCCAACATGATCCGTCCTTGGCTCTTTCTCTTTCCGGCTTTGGCCGCGCTTGGCCTCTATCTGGCCTATCCGGTGGTCGAGACGCTGCGGCTGTCTCTCACGGAACGTATGACGCTGGCCGATGGCACAACAGACTACAACTTTGTTGGTCTAGACAATTACACCCAGATGATGGCCGAACCCAAATTCTGGGAGGCGCTGACAAACAACCTGATGTGGTTGCTGATCGTGCCTGCCATGTCGACAATCTTTGGCCTGTTGGTCGCTCAACTGACTGACCGCATCCGCTGGGGCAATATCGCCAAGGCGTTGATCTTTATGCCGATGGCCATCTCGTTCGTTGGTGCGGCGGTGATCTGGAAACTGGTTTATGATGCACGTCCACCCGAGGCGGATCAGATCGGTGTGCTGAACGCGCTCTACCTGTTCTTTGGTGGGGACGACCCGCAGCAATGGCTAACGATCCCATTCTGGAACAACTTCTTTCTTATGACTGTTCTGATCTGGATCCAGACTGGCTTTGCGATGGTCATCCTTTCGGCGGCTCTGCGCGGTATCCCCGAAGAGACGATCGAGGCTGCCATCGTAGACGGTGCCAACCCCTTCCAAATCTTCTTTAAAATCAAAATGCCGCAAATTGCAGGCACCATTGTCGTGGTCTGGACGACAATTACAATCGTTGTACTCAAGGTCTTTGACATCGTGTTTGCGATGACCAACGGCCAGTGGGAAACCCAAGTCTTGGCGAACTACATGTACGACAAACTATTCCGTGCCTCTGATTGGGGTGTCGGGTCTGCCGCGGCAATGGTCATCATGCTGCTCGTGACGCCGATTCTCGTTTGGAACGTGCGCAACGCGCGCAAAGAAATGCAGTAAGGGGACAGATCAGATGGATAATATCGCAGGTAGCAAATCGTCTCTGACTTGGGCTGTAAACCTTTCGGTTCTCGTCCTCGTCCTGTTGTGGCTGTTCCCAACTGTGGGTCTGTTGGTGTCGTCGTTCCGTACGTCGGACCAGATCGCGACATCGGGCTGGTGGGCATCGCTGTCCAGCCAAGAACGTCAAAACTCCGCGATCCGTGTTGCGGGCGAAGAAGTCATCGTCGCAGACGGTTTTGAAATTCGCGGCTCGTTGTTCGAAAGTGCAGAAGTCACTGTCAGCAAATGGGGGACGTCCTCGCGCGCACCTGAAGCGTTTGACCCCGATGATGTTGCTGAGTTGAAAAACGACTGGACGTTGACTGTCGACGGGCAGGGTGCGTTTGTCATGACCTCGCCTACAACGCTCGAGGGCGAACGCCTACCGCGTGTGTTCACGACCGCAACAGCACCGCCCGAATGGACGATCGAAAACTATGAAAACATCCTGCTTGATCCGAAAAACAGCGGTGGGATGGCCAAGGCGTTTTTTAACACGCTGACAGTCACGATACCGGCCACGATCATCCCGATACTGGTTGCGGCCTTTGCGGCCTATGCATTGGCATGGATGGACTTTCCGGGCCGTGCACTGCTCATCGCGGCGGTTGTGGGTCTGTTGGTTGTGCCACTGCAATTGGCATTGATCCCACTGCTGAAATTCCACAACGAGATTGGTATCGGCAAGGGCTACTTGGGGGTGTGGCTCGCTCATACTGGATTTGGCCTACCGCTCGCGATCTATCTCTTACGAAACTACATGGTGGGATTGCCACGAGACATCATCGAAAACGCCAAGGTTGACGGCGCGACTGATTTTCAAATCTTTACCAAGATCATTCTGCCGCTGTCGTTTCCTGCACTGGCGTCCTTTGCGATCTTCCAGTTCTTGTGGACATGGAATGATCTTCTGGTGGCTCTTGTCTTCTTGATCGACGCAACCGGTGACACCACCGTAATGACAAAACAGATTGTTGAGCTCTTGGGCTCAAAAGGCGGCAACTGGGAAATCCTCGCTACAGCGGCGTTCATCTCGATTGCTGTGCCGCTCTGTGTGTTCTTCTTGATGCAGAAATACCTCGTGCGCGGCCTCTTGGCCGGCTCGGTCAAATAACGCGTACTTAACTTAGAAAGACTGCTCCATGACGAAAATGGACCATACCCCTATGCTGCAAACAGCCATTGACCCTGATTGGTGGCGGGGTGCCGTGATCTATCAGATCTATCCGCGTAGTTTCCAAGACAGCAATGGTGACGGCATAGGCGATCTCTTGGGAATTGTACAGCGACTGCCCTATATCGCGTCGCTGGGTGTTGATGGGATCTGGATTTCGCCGTTCTTCACCTCGCCAATGAAGGATTTCGGTTATGACGTCAGCGACTACTGTGATGTCGATCCTATGTTCGGCAGTATTGCGGATTTTGACGCGGTGGTGGACACGGCTCACCGCTTAGGGGTCAAGGTGATGATCGACCTCGTGCTGTCGCACACGTCGGATGAACACCCGTGGTTTCAGGCCAGCCGCGTCAGCCGAGATAACGATAAATCCGACTGGTATGTCTGGGCTGACCCTAAACCTGACGGCACACCGCCTAATAACTGGCTGTCGATCTTTGGTGGCTCTGCTTGGCAGTGGGACACGCGCCGCGAGCAATACTTCTTGCACAACTTCCTGGCGTCGCAGCCGGACCTCAATTTTCACCACATGCCAGTCCAAGACGCGTTGCTAGAAGCGACACGCTTTTGGTTAGACCGCGGTGTTGATGGTTTCCGGCTCGACACGATCAATTTTTACATGGCGGACAAAGAGCTGCGTGATAATCCTGCGCTGCCGCTGGATCAGCGTAATTCGACGATTGCGCCGTCGGTGAACCCTTACAATCACCAAGAACACCTGCATTCAAAAAACCAGCCCGAGAACCTAGAGTTTTTGCGCAAGTTCCGTGCGTTGTTGGATGAGTACCCTGCAGCCACGGCCGTGGGCGAGGTAGGCGATGCCCAACGCGGGCTAGAGATCATGGGCGAGTACACGCGCGGCGATGATCTGGTTCATATGTGCTATGCGTTTGAACTGCTCGAGCAAAAGCCGCTGACCGCGCCGCGTGTTGCCGAAGTTTTTGCCCGTGTAGACGAAGTGGCAGCAGATGGTTGGGCCTGCTGGGCGTATTCCAACCACGACGTGCAGCGCCACGTGTCACGCTGGAACTTAACACCCGCAGCCTTGCGACTATTCACCACCATGCTGATGTGCCTGCGTGGCTCTGTTTGCCTGTACCAAGGTGAAGAGCTGGGCCTGGCCGAGGCCGAGGTGGCGTTTGAGGATCTCCAAGATCCCTATGGCATCGAGTTTTGGCCGGAATTCAAAGGTCGAGACGGTTGTCGCACACCTATCGTTTGGGAAAAATCCAATCAGAATGGCGGCTTTACGACTGGCACGCCTTGGCTGCCCGTCAGCCATGATCACTTGCCACGATCTGCCGCAACGCAAGAGGATGATCCGACGGCGATTTTGCACCACTACCGCCGTGCGATAGCGTTTCGCCACGGGCATCCTGCGCTGGCCAAAGGGTCCCATAGCGGTGTCGAGGCCCTTGGCGACGTGGTCCATTTCACCCGCACCTATGGGGACGAGACGATCTTTTGCGCATTCAACCTGAGCGACACGCCATCCGAGGCAATGTTGCCAGCTGGCGATTGGACGATGATCGGCGCCGAGTTGAGCAGCGCAAGCTTGTCTGCGGACGGGAAACTACACCTTGGCCCGTGGCAGCCGTGCCTCGCGCTCAAACGCACATAAACTAGGGGAGAGGGAACAATGGCTGATCTTAAACTGACGAACGTGGCCAAGGTCTATGGCGGCACCGTCGAAGTGCTCAAGGGCATCAATCTGGATATCACCACGGGCGAGCTCATTGTATTTGTTGGCCCTTCGGGCTGCGGTAAATCTACGTTGCTGCGGATGATTGCAGGGCTCGAGAAAATCAGTGAAGGCACGTTGGAAATCGACGGAACTGTCGTCAATGATGTCCCGCCCGCGCAGCGTGGCATCGCGATGGTGTTCCAGTCCTACGCGCTTTATCCGCATATGACGGTGCGCGACAACATGGCGTTCGCCCTGAAACTCGCCAAAAATTCAGCCACTGAAATCGATGAGGCAATCACACGCGCCGCGCGGGTTTTGCAGCTCGAAGACTATCTTGACCGGCTCCCCAAGGCGCTGTCTGGCGGGCAACGCCAGCGTGTGGCCATTGGCCGCTCGATTGTGCGGGACCCCAAGGTGTATCTCTTTGACGAACCACTCTCGAATCTCGATGCATCGCTGCGTGTGGCCACGCGGATCGAAATTGCCCAGCTCAAGGAATCGATGCCCGACAGTACCATGATCTACGTCACGCATGATCAGGTCGAGGCGATGACACTGGCCAGCCGCATTGTTGTTCTCGCGAACAAAGGCATCGCGCAGGTCGGCACACCGCTAGAGCTGTACGAGACCCCAGAGAACGAATTTGTGGCCCAGTTTATCGGATCACCCGCGATGAACCTGCTGGCTGGTGAAGTCGTAAAGACCGGTAAAACAACGACCGTCAAAGTTCACGATGGCGGTGGTACGATCACGGCCAACATCCCCACAACGGACAACGACATGGGGCTGGCGGTCAACGTGGGCATCCGCCCAGAGGACATGATCCCCGCAACTGGCGACAACCATGCCTTCAAGGATACAGTCAGCATCGCCGAAGCCTTGGGCGAGGTGACCCAAGTCTATTTCGAACCACCTAAAGCAGGACAGAACAAGGACACGGTTATCGCCAAGCTTGCCGGCATTCATCACGGCCTGCGCGGCCAAGAGATGACCTTGACGGCGGACCCATCCAAGGTTCATCTGTTCTCAAATGGTCAGTCCTTGCTCTATCGTTAACCAGCGTGGCGACCCAATTTTTACATGAGGATCGCCATGCAAACACCTGTTAATAAACTAAAAGTTTCCCTGATGAACGGCGTTCCCCAGAGCGGTGTTTGGTTGTCGATGGGGTCGTTGATCTCTGCCGAAATTGTGTCTCGCGCAGGATTTGACTGGTGCCTCATTGATGCCGAGCATGGACCAAACACGCCGGCGACGATCTTGCCTCAGCTTCAGGCGATGAACGGCAGCGATTGCACCGCAATTGTCCGTGTGCCTGTGAATGAAGATTGGGTCATCAAACAGGTCCTCGATCTGGGGGCTCAATCGATAATGGTTCCTATGGTTCACACAGAGCAGGACGCGAAGAACGCTGTCGCTGCGATGCGGTATCCACCTCATGGGCGCCGTGGCATTGGTGGGGCTCTGGCTCGCGCGACGGGTTACAACGCTGATACGGGTTACGTCGCGACTGCAAACGCTCAGGTCTGCACGATCGTTCAAATCGAAAGTCAGACCGCTTTGGACAATCTCGAAGCGATTGCCGCGGTTGATGGTGTTGATGCGTTGTTCATTGGTCCTGCCGATTTGTCGGCGGACATGGGCTTTGCGGGGCAGGTGGATGCACCAGAGGTTCTAGCGGCAATTGATGACGCGATTGCGCGAATCCTAAAGACGGGAAAAGGTGCAGGCGTTCTTAGCTTTGTCCCTGACACATTGATCGCTTACCGAGGCAAAGGTGCGACGTTGCTCGCTGCCAGTTCTGATGTGACGTTGTTGGCCAACAGTGCGCGCGCTTTGTCTGCAGAACTTGCTCCGTAAGACATCAGATCGCGATCAAAGAAACGGGACGGAAAAGGGCGCCCGCAGTGTCCTGCGAGGCGCCACAATTCTGTTCAACGCTGCATCATGGCAGCAACGAATTAACCCCGACGGCGACGTCCACCTGAACGACCGCCACGACCGCGGCCTTCTTCACCTGCTTTTGGTGGGACGCGATTGAACTGAATCCACTCTCCACCGCTTGGGTCATTGTCAGTCAAGAAGTTGGCCGCACGGATGGCTTCCATTTCCTTGCCTGCACGGGGCAGGGTGCTGCCCAATCCGAACATCTGTACGAATGCTTCGTTGTCCATGCCTTCGGGCAGAATGATGCCCGCGGCTTCGATCTCAGCCTTCTTTTCAGCAATTTTTTTGGGTCCAACAGGCAGTGCCACTGGGTTCATGATCGCGGAAGTCATACCGGCCGTCATCGCCATAGGCAGGAACGCGTTGTTGATGCCGTGACGGTTCGGCAGGCCAAACGAAATGTTGGATGCGCCACAGGTTGTGTTGACACCCAGCTCTTCACGCAGGCGACGTACCAATGTGAACACCTGCAAGCCGGCTGTGCCCATCGCTCCGATTGGCATCACGAGCGGATCAACCACAATGTCATGGGCTGGAATTCCGAAATCCGCGGCCCGTTCTACGATCTTCTTTGCCACGGCAAAACGGACTTCTGGATCCTCGGAAATGCCTGTGTCGTCATTTGAAATCGCAACAACGGGGACATTGTATTTAGCCACCAAAGGCAGAACCAATTCCAGACGGTCTTCTTCGCCGGTTACCGAATTCAGCAAAGGGCGACCCTCGGCCGCGGCCAACCCGTTTTCAAGCGCACCTGGCACCGAGCTGTCGATGCACAATGGTGTGTCGACAACCGCCTGAACCCGCTGAACCAGTTCCATCATCAGCTGTGGCTCGACAAAGTTGTTGTCCGCATAGCGGGGGTCTTCGGCCATCTTGTTCGAGAACACAGCACCAGAGTTGATGTCGAGCACTGTCGCGCCGGCGGCGGTCTGTGCAATTGCATCAGCCTCAACACGGCTGAAATCGCCGCGCTCAAGTTCTTCGTTCAGGATCTTGCGCCCCGTTGGGTTGATCCGTTCACCGATCACGCAGAACGGCTCGTCAAAGCCAATGATGGCCGTTTTGGTTTTCGATTCAATGACAGTACGCGTCATGGGGCAGGTCCTTAGGATTGTGAGACGGGAACAGCTGAAGTCCCGCCATGAGTGAGCGCCCAGTTGGCGTTTGTCTTGATGCCGCCCAGCGGAAAGAAGTGGACGGATTCGATGTTGAAATCAGGGTTTGCAGCTTTGTGTGCAGCCAGTTCAGTTAGAACCTCGGTCGGCTCGAATGGCAGCAACAGCTTGGTCACATCCTTTGCGCGCTTTTGCAGTACTTTGAGTGACGGACCGACGCCGCAAGCAATTGCAAACTTGATGAGCGTTTGCAGTTTTGCGGGACCGGCGATGCCGATGTGAATTGGGATATCAATACCAGCTGCTTTGACGGCATCCGCCCATTCGATGATGGGGCCGGCCTCGAATGCAAATTGCGTGGCCAACGCCATTTTGGCGTCGGTCCGGTTCGAGAACTCTTGCTTCCATTTCAAAGCTGCATCCACATTTGCCATGCCGCCATTGGGATCAATGTCTTTGTTGCCCTCAGGGTGGCCCGCGACGTGCAGTCGTTGAAACCCTGCTTTGTCGAACAGGCCGTTGTCCAACAGCTGCATGGAGCTGTCGTAATCGCCATGGGGTTTGGTCACACCACCTGCCAGTAGCAATGCTTGATCCACACCTGCTTCACCTTGGTAGCGCGCAATCCAATCGGCTAGCGTTGCTTCGTCCTTGATGATCCGCGCAGGGAAGTGCGGCATGACAGGATACCCATCGGCAGCCAGTCGTTTCGCTGATGCGACCATGT
The DNA here is from genome assembly GCF_000161835.1 of Thalassobium sp. R2A62. GTDB lineage: Bacteria > Pseudomonadota > Alphaproteobacteria > Rhodobacterales > Rhodobacteraceae > Thalassobium. The sequence goes on along the minus strand of NZ_GG697169.2, from coordinate 726,254 downwards.
CTTCGATCGGGGTGCCTTCGATATGGGCGATATAGACCCGCGTGCCTTTGGGTAGCAACGCTTGGAAATCTTCAACCTTTTCAGCCGTGCGTGGCATCACCTCGATAGAATAGCCATCTAGAAACGCCTCGACCTGAGGGTTCACTTCGATTGGCGCATCCGCCTCTTTTTTTCTGAAATTCAACAGCGCCATGATGGCCTCCCTTATGCTGCTGTGACCGGGCCTTAGGCCCAACCGTCATTCGCGATCAGCGTCTTGATGCGCTCGCGATCATACTCTTCGTCGATCTTGGCTGCCTGAGCGTCCGCCACTTCGCGGTCATCACCGTCGACCGAGAACGGTGCGGCTTTGCGCCATTCTGCAAGATAGGCATCCGTATCCTCGGCGCCAATCTTCATCGCAGCCCGGTCAATTGCTTGTTCAAAGCGTTCTGGCAGCTGAACTTTTGCTGCACGGCGGCCTTTGCCGACGATGACCTGCGCTGGTATATCGCGCCAGTAAACGATGACCACATCTGCCATTTCGTGATTCCCTCTTATCTCTCTAGCTTCTGTTCTACGCTGCGGTGAGTCGTCGCTTGGTGCATTTTTCGACACCACAGGGACAGATCACGACGCGCGCAGATGTTGTGGCGCAATATCAGGACCTGCGCGTTCAAAGACCACCCCACGCCCCGTGAAAGCCATTCATATTGTATATGAACAATCAGATGCCCCGCGTCATAAGACTTGCGCGATGAGGTTTGCGCGCCTACCTTTAAGGCAACTCGAAATGGAGGGCGTGACTATGGCGCCCAAGCGTCCCAAAGGTGCGGGCGCGTTCCCAAAAGCGGTCGAACAGTCCGCGCCTCATCGTCCCGATCCAGCACAGCTATATGCGGCGCTCGATTTGGGGACCAACAGTTGCCGCATGCTGATTGCCCAACCAAAGGGCAACCAGTTTCATGTGGTCGATAGTTTCTCAAAGTCCGTCCAACTCGGGGCCGGGCTAGAGAGCACCGGACGGCTTAGCCGTGCGTCTATGACCTGTACGGTCAACGCGATCCGGATCTGTCGTCAAAAACTGAACCGACACAAGGTTAAACGGATGCGGCTAGTCGCAACCGAGGCCTGTCGTCGTGCCAGCAACGCAGATCAGTTCATCAACCAAGTGCGCCGCGAGACGGGGCTTAAGCTTGATATCATCGAGCCAGAAGAAGAAGCACGTTTGGCCGTTATCTCTTGTGCGCCGCTTGTGTCGACCAAGACGGAACAGTTGTTGGTCGTCGATATTGGCGGGGGGTCGACTGAACTGGTGTGGATCGATCTGACAAATGTGCCAAAGCTCGACCGGCCAAAGTCGATCATGCGGTTGCATTCTGGTTTTTGTCAGGACCCGGGTCCTTTTGCAGCGGCCAAGGTAGTCGACTGGATTTCGGTGCCATTGGGCGTTGCGACCTTGCGTGATCAATTCGAGGACGTCGAAGATGACGCTGGTCGCTTTGCATTGATGAGCTGGTTCTTTGAAGAAAACCTCGCCGAGTTTGCGCCCTATGCAACAGAGCAAAACCGCGAAGGGTTCCAGATTATCGGGACCAGTGGAACGGTTACAACTGTGGCCGCGTCGCATTTGGGGCTAAGACGATATGATCGCACCAAGGTTGACGGCCTACGCATGACGTCTGATCAAATTGATGCAGTAATCCGTGAATACCTAACACTTGGCCCTGCGGGCCGACGTGCGGACCCACGCATCGGACGGGACCGTCAGGCCCTGATCATGTCAGGATCAGCGATTTTGCAGGCTTTGATGCGGATTTGGCCAACAGATCGGCTGTCTGTGGCGGATAGAGGCCTGCGCGAGGGTTTACTCTATGCACAGATGAGTGCAGATGGCGTGCTCGAAGACGGGCCATACTAGGCGTTGCCCTGTCGGAGCTTACGGCGGGCATTTTTTGGGAATAGGACAATGGCGAAGAAACCAACGGGCAATACATCGGGTCGCGGACAGCGGGATTTGACGGTCAAGGTCAAGTCCGCGCGTGGCCGCAAGATGTCGTCGACCCTGTGGTTGCAGCGTCAACTTAACGACCCCTATGTCAAACGCGCCAAGGCGGATGGCTATCGCGGTCGGGCGGCCTATAAAATCCTTGAGCTGGATGACAAATACCGGTTCTTGGTACCAGGTGCGCGGATCGTTGATCTGGGCGCGGCTCCGGGCGGATGGTGTCAGGTGGCCGTGAAACGCTGCAATGTTTTGGGGCAAAAGACGTCCAAGGCGCAGGGCACGATCCTCGGCGTTGATCTCCAAGAGATGGAGCCAATCGCTGGGTGTGAATTGCACCAGTTGGATTTCATGGAAGACGACGCCGACCTAAAGGTCAAAGAATGGCTGGGCGGCAAAGCCGATGTGGTGATGTCTGACATGGCAGCCAGTGCGTCGGGTCACAAACAAACAGACCACTTGCGGATCATCGCGCTGTGCGAGGCGGCCGCTTACTTTGCCTTTGACGTTCTCGAAGAGGGCGGCACATTCGTGGCCAAAGTCCTCGCCGGTGGCGCTGAAGGCGATCTTCAGAAGTTGTTGAAAACCAAATTCACCAAAGTGGCAAATGTGAAACCCCCCGCATCGCGGTCGGACAGTTCCGAAAAATTTGTCGTCGCAACAGGGTTCAAAGGTTAAACGCGCAAAACCCGCGTGTTCCAATCCTGACACTGGTGAAGCAGCGCCTCGGGCAGTGTGGCATCGGTATAAAACCGATCAATTTGCGATAATGATCCAATTCTAACAGGGGCCGCGCGATTGAACTTGCCGGCATCGGCCACCAAAAACCGTGTGCGCGCTTGGGCCAGAATGGTTTGGCTGACCCGCACCTCGTCGGCATCAAAATCCAATAGATCGCCAGTATCATCAATGGCCGACGTCCCAATCACGGCAAAATCCACTTTGAACCGCGTGATCACGTCCGCGGTTAGATCACCAACCAAACCGCCATCGGAACGGCGAAGCTTGCCGCCCGCGACAATCACTTGGGCGCTCTCGTTTTCGGCCAAAATATTCGCGACGTTCAGATTGTTTGTCACAACCATCAGACGGCGGTGCTGCATCAGTGCACGCGCAACCGCTTCGGTCGTCGTGCCAATGTTCAAGAACAAGGACGCATCATCAGGGATAGCCTGTGCCACAGCTGCGCCAATTCGTGCTTTGGCGTCGCGTGCTTGTCCACGTCTGCTGCGATGTCCGATGTTGCGAACCCCTGACGGCAGCGCGGCCCCGCCGTGTGTCCGCTCCAGAACACCTGCTGTGCTGAGTTGGCGCAGATCACGCCGAATGGTCTGTACCGCGACGCCCAGCTCATCGGCTAATTGGTCGGCACGAACGACACCGTCCCGTCGCGCACGTTTTAAGATCAAGCTGTGGCGCGGATCCGTCATGTTCGTTTTCCATCTATAACGAACATCAGTATCTTATATGTGGTCGTTTATTGCAATTAACTCTCGTTCGTTTTTGCGTTCACGCACTCTTTAACGAACCTTTACCGCGGTTGCGCTTGCCCCAAATTGATCCGTGTGGCACCCAATCACCAGAAGAGCAGAGGCATTTCGATGAACACACAGCACACTCCACACGACATCTTTGTCATTGGCGGCGGCATAAACGGTTGCGGCATCGCACGGGATGCAGCGGGGCGTGGGTTGTCGGTCGCTTTGGTGGAAAAGAACGATCTGGCGTCGGCCACGTCATCGGCATCAACCAAGCTGTTCCACGGAGGCCTTCGGTATTTGGAGTATTTCGAGTTTAACCTCGTACGCAAAGCGTTGGTCGAACGAGAAACGCTGCTGCGCGCGATGCCTCACATCAGTTGGCCCATGCGGTTTGTATTGCCGTACCATCGCGACATGCGGTTTGAGGGCGAGACACCAACATCAAAGCTGTTGAACACTGTTATGCCGTGGATGAAGGGGCGCAGGCCCGCTTGGTTGATCCGTCTCGGTTTGTTTTTATACGACACTTTGGGGGGGCGCGAAATTTTGCCCGCCACGCGGACGGTCAATCTGAGGTTTGGACCCGAAGGTGCTCCGCTCAAGGAAAAGTTCGTAAAGGCTTACGAATATAGCGATTGCTGGATCGAGGATTCCCGCCTTGTTGTATTAAACGCACGCGACGCCCAAGCGCGCGGCGCGCGGATCATGACGCGCACCAAAGCTGTCAGTGCGACACGCGTCGACGATTTGTGGGAGATCGTGACCGATACCAACGGCACCCTCGAGACACACTATGCACGTGCCATTGTGAATGCAGGTGGACCATGGGTCGAAGACATCATTCGCAATACGGTCCGCGTGAACTCGAGCGAAGGCGTCCGCCTTGTGCGGGGCAGTCATATCGTGACCAAGCGGCTCTATGACCATGATAAATGCTATTTCTTCCAAGGTGAAGACGGACGTATCATTTTCGCTATTCCTTATGAGACTGATTTCACGCTGATCGGCACGACAGATGCGGAACACACCGATCTGGAAACAAAACCGATCGCAACACAGGAAGAACAGGACTATCTGTGCCATTTCGCATCGCAATATTTCGAGCAATCGATTGAACGCAAGGATATCGTCTGGACCTATTCTGGTGTGCGGCCTCTCTATGATGATGGTGCAAAATCCGCGACTGCGGCCACACGCGACTATGTGTTGTCGATGGACGAAAGCGGCGCACCACTCTTGAACGTATTTGGGGGCAAGATCACGACATACCGCAAGCTGGCGGAACACGCGCTGGTCAAACTTGCAAATGTTTTACCAGGAACGGGGCCGGAATGGACTGCAGGTGTCGCGCTGCCTGGAGGTGATTTCAAAGTGGCGGATGTCGGGGCCTTGACCGATCGTTTGCGCAACACCTACGCGTTTTTGACGGAACGCTGGGCCCAGCGGCTGATCCGCGGGTATGGAACCGAAGCCTTTGACATACTAGGCGGGGCAAACAATGTGCGCGACCTTGGGGTTGACTTTGGTGCGACCCTAACCGAGGCCGAAGTGACGTGGTTGATGTCGCGTGAATATGCTCAAACAGCCGAAGATGTCGTTTGGCGTCGCTCTAAATTGGGCCTGAGGATGACAGCGGAACAGATCAACACACTGGATGACCACATGGCACAAAACCCCGTCTTGGCTGGGTAGAACCTGATATTGCCAATTCGATAAATTGCGACCAAAAATACGCACGCTACATAAAATACTGGGGCACCGATCATGACCTACATCCTTGCAATCGACCAAGGCACCACATCGAGCCGTGGCATCGTTTTTGATGCTGATATGCAGATTGTTGCGACCTCCCAGCAAGAGTTCCCACAGCATTTCCCCCAATCGGGTTGGGTTGAACATGATCCGGCAGATTTGTGGGCGACCACGCTGCAAACCTCTCGCGATGCGATTGTAAAGGCGGGCATATCCGCAGCAGACGTTGCGGGAATTGGCATCACAAACCAGCGCGAAACGACCGTGGTTTGGGACAAGAATACTGGCGAGCCTGTGTACAACGCGATTGTTTGGCAAGACCGCCGGACGTCAGAGTATTGCAAACAGCTAAGGGCCGAAGGGTTTGAGGGCACGTTGACCCAAAAGACGGGTCTCCTGTTGGATCCATATTTTTCGGGTACCAAGTTGCGTTGGATCTTGGAAAACGTCGAGGGTGTGAGGGCAAAAGCGCATAATGGCAGGCTCTTATTCGGTACAATTGATGCATTTCTGATCTGGAAATTTACCAATGGTGCAGAGCACGTCACTGATGCCACGAATGCCGCGCGCACCATGCTGTATAATATTCGTGATGGAGCATGGGATAGCGAGATTTGCGACAGGTTTGGTATTCCGATGGAGATGCTGCCCCATGTCACGGACTGTGCCGCAGATTTTGGCACCGCACTGGCAGAACATCTTGGCGCCGACATTCCAATTTTGGGCGTTGCCGGAGATCAGCAAGCCGCCACGCTGGGGCAGGCCAGCTTTGAGCCAGGAATGCTAAAATCCACTTACGGGACGGGTTGCTTCGCGCTTTTGAACACGGGCGATACTCTGGTGGAGAGCCAGAACCGGTTGTTAGGCACGATCGCATATCAGCTAGATGGCAAGGTGACCTATGCGCTTGAGGGATCAATCTTTATCGCAGGTGCCGTGGTTCAATGGCTACGAGACGGCATGCAGATCATTGAAAATGCATCAGAAACCGGAGCCATGGCGCAAAGTGCTGACACCGGCCATTCGCTCTATATGGTGCCTGCCTTCACGGGCCTAGGTGCGCCGTATTGGGATGCAGAAGCACGCGGCGCAATTTATGGGTTAACCCGCAATTCCGGCCCAAAGGAATTCGCAAAGGCCGCTTTGGAAAGCGTTGGATTTCAAACACGTGACCTACTCGAAGCGATGCATGCCGATTGGGACGATGCCGAGGGCGGAGCGACCTTGCGTGTAGATGGCGGCATGAGTGCGTCTGACTGGACCATGCAATTTCTGGCGGACATCATCGATGCAGACGTTGATCGACCCAAAGTGCTGGAAACCACCGCACTTGGTGTGGCGTGGCTCGCTGGCAGTCGTGCTGGAGTTTACCCCGATCAGGCGGGATTTGCTGCCAACTGGGCGGTGGACAAAACCTTCTCTTCTCAGATGGACGATGATGTTCGGATCGAAAGATATGCTGGTTGGACGGATGCAGTTCAACGTACGATAACAAATTGCTGATCCACTTCTCGCCCAGGTAGTGACCGGTCACCTATTTCAGAGCCAAAGATCGGTATTACTGTCTGTTCTCGCTAAATAAATTACCCAAATCACCTTTGATCGTTAGGTCAAAGAGAGGGGCAGTGTTGTCCCGACTTGCATCTTATTTAAGGCCGATTGTCTGTTTAGGCACCGTTTTTGCCTTATTCCGTCCAATATTTTGTTGGATTGGTGAAGCAGTAAATTCAGCAGGCCTCACAAGAAAACGAAAAGACATCTGGGCAAGCTCGAGCAGAGGAACGGAATGAATAACTTTACAATTGTTGAACTTAATGGCGTTGCGTCAATCGACGTTTCTACCGGAGCCGATATCAACGATGCGCTAGCGGCCTTGGATGTATACATTTTAGGATCAGCCACCGCGACATCCGGGGTTGTAAATGTCACTGCGTCGACGTCATTTTCGACAACAATTGTCGCCCAAGACAACATTGCGTTGAATTTGAATGCTGGTGTAACGCTAACGCTGGATAGCGCCATTGTCGGTTCGGCCTATGATCTGTCTGGCACGCAATCTGCAGGCCTGACTGGTACGGGCACGTTAGATGCCGCAGGGAATACTGATACGGCTGTTCTGGGCGATGCGGCGAAGGATCCGTTCATTGGCAACGTTGGATCGACAGATCCATCACCAGACTCACTTACAATTGTTGGATGGAAGTACGGGGTTGTCATAGCATCCACTGCGACCGAGGCCGCGACGGACATTGTTGTTGAAAACCTCCAAATCAGTGGTCCGGCAGCCATCGATGTTATTTACCCGTTCTGGATCACAAGCAGGCCCGCACTAAACGGCCCACAGGTGGAAGGATTGGTTGTCACCAATCTGCTGGCCTGCTGGAAGGGCTGCAAGCCTCGGATCTCAGTGCAAATGACTTTATGATCTAGCGCGTTCGCAAACCGAGCAGGGCTACGCCGGTCCCCGATAGGATCGGCGTTTTCATTTGTGAACCAACGGCTTGCCCAAACTATGTTGTAGGAAAGTGGCAGAGAGACAGGGATTCGAACCCTGGGTACCCTTGCAGGTACAACGGATTTCGAATCCGTCCCGTTCGACCACTCCGGCACCTCTCCACTGGGTAGTCACGAGGGGCGTTTAATCCGCTCTGAAAAGAGGTGCAACCCTTCAATCGCTCTCGAGCGCATCAAAGAGTGGGCCGAGGTGTTTTTCGTATCTTTTCCACGACGCCACAGACTTGCTGTTGATCGGTTGGCGCGCCTGAACAATGCTGAGCGTCCGAACCTGATATTCGGATTTACCGGGCGTCAGGACATTTGGAACCCATTCAAGACCGCAGTAGTCGAGAATGCGTTTTGCCTGAGGTTCGGGATCCTTGGTCAGCTCAGAATAATCAACCTCGAGAAACCGGTTAGGGAGCTTCTCAGACCAATAGCTAACGAATTTTTCAAAATCGACCAGATGACGCCCTAGATCCGCTAGATCGTTCGAATAGAGATGCGTGCCATACCTAAACATATTGCGGTAACACGAAGTCGCGGTGTCACGAGGGTCACGCCGCAGAATGATGATTGGCGCATTGGGTAGGGCGGCAGCTAGGGGACCAAGGTAGCGATAGTTGAAAATGGCTTTGTCTGTGACGTACTTTGCATCTGGGAACCGCTCGCGCGCTTGCGCAAGATAGGTTTCGCCTAATGCTGAGATAGCCGAAGACAAATCCCTGGGCAAATCTCCGTCATCCATGATTTTGGACTGCAAACTGCGGGTCCGTGCCCGCGTGAACCATTCAGTTTCTCCGGCCGATGTGACGTCTGGATGACGCGACAAGATTTGTTCGACCAATGAGGTGCCCGAACGCGCACTGCCTGTGATGAAAATGGGCAACCGGTCTGGTTTTCCCGCCTTTGCCAATTCTTCAAAATCGTAATTGTCCAACGTGGAGCGCATCGCGCTTAGAACACGTTTATGTTCGTCAAAATTGAACGGCGACAATTTCCGACAGCACTCATTCGCGGCCTTGTAATGTGCAAAGGCAGTGTCGTAATCCTTGATGTCATCATGCGCTTTGCCTAACGCAAAATTCAACGTCACGGTGTCCACTTCGGTCAGCTCGGTCTTAAGCAATGCCTTCATGTCTTGAAGCTCAGGGTCATCGATCTTGAATTTGTGCACCTTGGCCAAGCCCAAATAAGCATCAGTCGAACCAGGATTGATCTTGATCGCGGACCGACATGATGCAGCTGTTTTGTCAAAATCGCCTGCATGCAGATGGGCACGGGCAATCATACGGGTCGGTTGTTCTTGCTTGGGGAATACCTTTTGCGCATCACGGCATAGTTTGATCGCGAGCTTTGTGTCGCCAAGGTTGATCAGCGTTTCTGACAAGTCGATCCACAACACTGCCTTCGAAGCCTTGTCGAGAGGGCCGGACCCAACTTCCTTTACGACACTTTGGGTTCGGGACAAATCATTAGCTTCGTTCAACGCATGCAACGTTTGGCGCCAAACAGATTTTTCAAGCGGCGCGTACTTTCGGGCGACTTCCAGGTGATTTAGCGCCTTTGAATATTCCAGCTCGCCGATCAACAGGCGCGCCAATTGAAAGTGCGCCTCAGCCATTTTGGGAGCAATCAGAATGAGCGCACGATATTCGGATATCGCCTGTTTGACCTTGCCCGCCTTTTGCAATGCGCGAGCATGCTTGAATTTGACCATTTGTGGGTTCGGTGTTGGTTGTCGCATGGTGCGTCCTCGGGTCAATTGTTGCCCTTTGCTAACGCGAAACGAGGCGGGGCTAAATGGTCAATCGTCACAATTGCGTTGGACGCGTTGGAATTCGGCCACCAATGAATCATATTCAGAGGACAAAATAGGAGTTCCCATGCTGCGATCCCTTGCAATAGCCCTGTCGCTCATTCTGCCCACGAGCGTTTTCGCCCAAACGCCGGCCAACACTTTGTTCTCGCAGATGGGGCTAGATCGCATGATCCCCGTGATGCGCCAAGAGGGTCTGCAATATGGTGCCGAGATTGGTGAGGGCATGTTTGGCGATATACCAAGACCTGCGTGGGCCGAGGTGGTCAGCGACATCTACGACGAGGATCGATTGCGCGAAGGTGTCGAGGCAGCGTTCGTACAGGCATTGGATGAGACAGATGTCACACCGTTGATCGCGTTCTTTCAATCCGAACGCGGCCAGCGGATAGTTGATCTCGAAATTTCGGCGCGGCGCGCCATGTTGGATGCGGATGTAGAGGCCGCGAGCAAGGACGTTGCCCAAGAACAGATCGCAGCCAATTCAAGGATGTATCAGGTCATCGACGACTTTGTTCAGGTGAATGACCTTGTGGAAACCAACGTGGTTGGCGCGTTGAACGCGAGTTATGCGTTCTACATGGGCCTGATGGGCGGCAGTGCCTTTGGCAATGATCTGACCGAAGACCAAGTTTTGCGCGATGTTTGGAGCCAAGAAGGCGACATCCGAGCGAGCACAACAGAATGGGTCTATTCATTCCTCTTAATGGCGTATGACCCCCTAGAGGCCACAGACATCGACGCCTATATCCTTTTGTCCAAAACCGAGGAAGGCAAGGCAATGAACCGCGCGCTGTTTGAAGCCTTTGACCAAATGTTTGTTGGTGTCTCCGGTGCGCTTGGGATGGCCGCCGCAGAAATGATGCAGACAGAAGAACTCTAGGAATAGACCATAAGGGTGACAATCATCGCGTCAGGGCTGTTGGAATAAAGCGGCAAGTCAGACTGTAGATCCAAGACCAAACCCGCCCGATTGCCAGTTGGAACTTCGGCACGGTTCATAGCCTCGGTCAGGGTCGCGCCACCGCCTGCGCGGATATCACTGACGAGGATAGGGTGATTGGATTTCACAAAGAGTTCGACAGCCCCACGTCTGGATTGATATGCCGTCTCAGAGGCCGCGTGGCTGACTGCGTGGACAGGCCATAGCAATGGATTTCCAAGGTGGTTTGCCTAGTTCGAGCATCCGCACAAAAGCGTCAGTAAAATGAGGGGCGTGCGCATGAAAATAGGCCTCGTGTTAGGGCTTGACTTAAATACCAAACAGACAGATAAGCCGGCACTCGGGCAACAGGTTTGTCCGAATACAGCATAAATTCGCCCACAGGGCGCGCTGTCCGAAGGTGATCGCTTGGAAACATGGGGTCAAAAACGCCGCTTGCGGGACCTGAGAGACGCGGGAGACAAAGGAAAATACCATGTTTGCGGTTATGAAAACCGGCGGCAAGCAATATAAAGTTGCATCAGGCGACGTTCTCCGTGTGGAGAAGATCGCAGCAACAGCCGGCGAAACAGTACAATTCAACGAAGTTCTGATGGTTGGTTCGACCGTCGGTATGCCCACCGTTTCTGGTGCAGGCGTCCAGGCCGAAGTCATCGATCAGATCAAAGGCGAGAAGGTTATTCACTTTGTGAAGCGCCGGCGTAAGCACTCGTCCAAGCGTACCAAAGGTCACCGTCAGCAACTGACGTTGGTTCGGATCACTGACATTCTTGAAAAAGGTGCCGATAAGTCGGGCATTAAAGAAGCAGTCGGTGTTGGCTCGGTATCCCTCGCAGCACTCGCTGCAATGGACCTGACACCTTCGAACAAGCCTGTGAAAAAGCAAGCCGCTAAGAAAGCAGACGCGCCTAAGGCTGAGAAGCCCGCAGCGAAGAAGCCAGCTGCTAAGAAAGCTGCTGCAAAAGAGATGCCAACAGCTGTTGAAGTTGCAGGCGAGAAGCCAGCAAACTTGTTGACCGAGGCCCGTGAGGGTGGCGCTGATGATCTCAAGAAGATCTCTGGCGTTGGTCCAAAGCTGGAAGGCGTTTTGCATTCCATCGGCGTATTCCACTTTGACCAGATCGCCGCATGGGGTCCGGAAGAAGTTGCATACATGGATGACAAATTGTCGTTCAAGGGCCGCATTGACCGCGATGAGTGGATCAAGCAGGCTGAAGAGTTCATGAAAGGCTAAGGAGAGACACTATGGCACACAAAAAAGCAGGTGGTTCATCCCGTAACGGTCGCGACTCAGCAGGTCGCCGCCTTGGCGTGAAAAAATACGGTGGCGAGCACGTCATCCCCGGCAACATCATCATCCGTCAGCGCGGCACTAAAAAGTGGCCGGGCGAGGGTGTTGGCATGGGCAAAGATCACACAATCTTTGCAACTGTCGAGGGCAATGTGACCTTCCACAAAGGCCTGAAAGGCCGCACCTTTATTTCGGTTACTCCGCTGGCGGAGGCCGCTGAATAATCCGAACCCAAAAGGTTACAAGAATTTGTGGGGATCGGTGCAAACCGGTCCCCTTTTTCGTTTTCCCAATTCCCAAGTGTCGATTGAAAGGACTTAACATGGGCGTCGCATTTGTAGGATTTATCCTGTTCGCTATTGGTCAGGTTGCAACACCTGGACCCGCAAACATGGTCTTGCTGGCAACGGGCGCTCGATACGGGTTGCGCCGTGCTTTTCCTTTTGTCGCGGGCGTCGCTCTGGGCAAACAGTTTCTGATTTGGCCGATCGGCTTTGGATTGATGACATTGGCCGGAACTGCACCCATTGTCTTTGCAGTCTTCAAATGGGCGTCGGTCGCGTATTTGTTGTATCTCGCATGGCGTATCGCTGGCACGCGGTTGGTTGTGCAAAATGCGGATGACACGCCGCCGGGATTTCTGGCCGGTCTGATTGTGCACCCGCTGAACCCCAAGGCTTGGGCGATGATCACAGGCAGCTTTACGAACTTCGTAGCCGAGGGCACGCCCGCGTTGCAGGCGACCGCGACGATCGCGGCGTTGTTGTTGGCCGTACAGTTGGTGCTGCATCCTGTTTGGACCTTTGCGGGCCAGAGCATTGCACGTGCCATCGCAGGCAAACCTGCGGAACGCTGCCTGATGTGGAGCCTCGCGGCTCTGACCGTCGCCAGCGTTCTCTATGTTTTGATTTAAGGAGCAGACCAATGACTGATACTTTGGTTCAGCAACCTAGCTACAACACCCAGCGTCTGTTTTTGCGCCCGATACGCAAGAGTGACGCGGGATTGATCTCAGTGCATGCCGCCGATGTGCGCGTGGCGCAGATGACGGCGGTGATTCCACATCCTCTGCCCCCTGGTGTTACTGAGGCGTTCATCGAAACCTCAATGTCTGCGGATCGCACTGAAGACGTTTGGGTGATGGACGGCAGCGAACAGGGTCATGCCGAAGTAATCGGTCTGATATCGCTCAATCGTATGGACCGTGGCCAATCCGAAATCGGCTATTGGGTGGCGCCTGCGTTCTGGGGGACTGGCTTTGCAAGCGAAGCCCTCGCAGTCCTGATTGAGGCCAATCCGCACAATAACAGCCGGATTTTCGGGCAGGTGTTTCAAGACAACCCCGGATCGGCACGGGTTCTGATGAACGCGGGCTTTGAGTATCTCGGAGATGCCGAGGCCTTTTGTATCGCGCGAAATGCAGTCGTACAGACTTGGACCTATAGCAAGGCGATTGAACAGTGACAGACGTCCAAGCCTATCATTTGACAACCAAACGGTTGGTCTTGCGCGGGCTCGTGGCGGATGACTGGCGCGATCTTGCGCGGATCGGGGGCCGTGACGATGTCGCCCCGATGCTGTTTTCGGTCAGGTCTCCGTGGCCTGAGGCTGATGTAAAGGCGTCGATCGCCACATCACAGTATCGCGGGTCTTTGGGATTTCGCGCAGCGATCTGTTTGCCAGATGGCGAATTGATTGGCACCGTTGGGATTGGACGCAGTGCAAACGACCAGCCCATCTCCTGCGCCTATTTCATTGATCCTGCACATTGGGGGCAAGGGTACGCAACCGAAGCCATGATCGAATTTCTCGCCGATAGCTTTGAACGTTACGATATAGACGCCGTTGTGGCCGATCATTTCGCCGATAATCCGGCGTCGGGCGCTGTTTTGCGCAAATTAGGCTTTCAAAAGACGGGCGAGAGCACGGGCACGTCAGCAGCAAGACTTGAGCCTGCGCCCGTCATAGATTACCTGCTGGACGCATCTGATGTAAGGACACGCACATGAAATTCCTCGATCTCGCCAAGGTTTATATCCGTTCCGGCGGCGGCGGCGGTGGCTGTGTGTCGTTCCGTCGCGAGAAATACATTGAATATGGTGGCCCGGATGGTGGCGACGGTGGTCGCGGTGGCGACGTAGTGGCCGAGGCCGTCGACGGTCTGAATACGCTGATCGACTTTCGCTACCAGCAGCACTTTTTCGCCAAAAACGGTGTCCCCGGTATGGGCAAACAGCGCACCGGTGCGGATGGTGATGACATTGTGTTGCGCGTCCCCGTTGGGACCGAAATTCTGGATGAAGACGAAGAGACAGTGATTGCCGATCTCACAGAGGTGGGCCAGCGCGTGATCCTTGCTGGTGGCGGCAACGGCGGTTTTGGCAACTTGCATTTTAAATCTGCTACGAACCAAGCACCCCGGCGCTCAAATCCCGGTCTGCCCGGGATTGAACGCACGATCTGGTTGCGCCTCAAACTGATCGCGGATGCCGGATTGTTGGGACTGCCCAACGCGGGTAAATCGACATTCCTTGCGGCCAGCTCGAATGCGCGGCCAAAGATTGCCGACTATCCGTTTACAACGCTCCATCCAAACCTTGGGGTTGTCGGAGTGGACGACACTGAATTCGTAATGGCGGATATTCCCGGTTTGATCGCAGGCGCCTCAGAAGGGCGCGGTATTGGCGACCGTTTCTTAGGGCACGTCGAGCGTTGCTCGGTTCTTTTGCATTTGGTCGACGGCACGTCCGAGACGGTGGCAGAGGACTACCGAACCATTATTGGCGAGCTTGAGGCTTATGGTGGCGAGTTGGCCCACAAGCCACGCGTAACTGCGTTGAATAAAATCGACGCATTGGCTGACGAAGAGCGTGCCGAAGCTAAAGCTGATCTGGAAGAAGCTTGCGGTGCGCCCGTCTTGATGATGTCCGGCGTAAGCCGAGAAGGTTTGATCGATGTGTTGCGCGCTGTGCGTGGGCAGATCGAGGATGACAAGTTACGCATCAAAAAAGAAGAAATGGACGAACCTGCGCCGTGGCAACCCTAAGCAACGCAAAACGGCTGGTCGTCAAGATCGGCTCGGCCTTGTTGGTGGACGGGGCAACCGGACAGCTGAACCAAGTTTGGCTGAACGGATTGGCCGCTGATGTCGCAGAGCTGCGCGCGGGCAGCACCGATGTCATCCTCGTTTCGTCCGGATCAATTGCGTTGGGGCGTGGCGTTTTAGGATTGCCCGCAACTGAACTCGCGCTTGAGCAATCCCAAGCGGCGGCTGCGGTCGGTCAAATTCAGCTCGCGCGGGCGTATCAGGATGTTCTGGCACCTCATGACATTGTCGCGGCACAGGTTTTGGTAACTCTCGAGGATAGCGCCGACCGCCGTCGCTATTTGAATTCTCGTGCAACGTTGGAACAGCTTTTGTCGTTGGGGGTGGTGCCAATCGTGAACGAGAACGACACGATTGCGACAGACGAAATTCGCTATGGTGACAATGACCGACTGGCCGCGCAGGTCGCCGTGACAGTTGGTGCGGACCAGTTGGTCTTGCTCAGTGATGTCGACGGTTTCTATTCCGCCAATCCCAATGGTGATGCAAACGCGGTTCGGTATGATGTCATCGACAAAATCACGCCGGATCTAGAAGCCATGGCTGGCGATGCCGGTTCGGGACTGTCCAAAGGTGGGATGAAAACCAAAATCATGGCCGCCAAGATTGCAATGGATGCAGGCTGTGCAATGGCAATCACCTTGGGCAGCCGTTCGAACCCGTTGCGCCAACTAGGGCAGGGTGCTGCAGCGACGTGGTTTGTCCCACAGACCGATCCGCAAGCGGCACGCAAAGGCTGGATTTCAGCGATGAAGCCCCGTGGAACAATCACGATTGATGCAGGAGCAGCCCGTGCGTTAGCCCAAGGCAAAAGCCTGCTGCCTGCAGGTGTTACCAGTGTAGAGGGCACCTTCGGACGTGGGGATCCCGTGGCGATCGTCGGACCTGATGGGACACAACAAGCTGTCGGGCTAACTCGATATGCCGCGAACGAAGCCGTCCAGATTGTGGGCAAGCAAACAGGGCAGATCGAAGCAGTTTTGGGCCACAAGGGCCGCGCCGCTTTGGTTCACCGTGATGATATGGTCGTCTGACCAAGACAGGATTTGAGATGACACAAGCAAACAACGTATCAGAGATGATGGCCGATCTTGGCAAACGGGCCAAAGCCGCAAGTGCCGAGTTGGCATTTGCCACTGCTGAGCAAAAAAAACAGGCATTGCTGGCTGCCGCAGACGCTCTCTGGGCCAAACGGGCCGATATTATTGCGGTGAACGGGCAGGATCTAGAGTTTGGTCGAAACAAAGGTCTAAGCGACGCGATGATGGACCGTCTAATGCTGGACGAGGATCGGATCCAATCAATGGTCGACGGTCTGCGCGCGATCGCGGCCCAAGATGATCCCGTTGGCAAAGTCATCACTGAATGGGATCGCCCCAGTGGTTTGCAGATCAAACGGGTCAGAACGCCTTTGGGTGTTATCGGTGTGATCTACGAAAGCCGACCGAATGTCACCGCGGACGCAGGCGCCTTGTGCCTAAAAGCTGGTAACGCTGTCATATTGCGGGGCGGATCCGAGAGTTTTCATTCATCGGGTGCAATCCACGCCTGTTTGGTTGACGGGCTACGGGCGGCGGGCTTGCCAGAAGACGGCATTTTGCGTGTCCCAACCCGTGATCGCGCGGCCGTGTCCGAGATGTTGACCATGATCGACACCATTGATGTGATCGTGCCACGTGGCGGCAAAGGGCTCGTTGGGTTGGTTCAGCGCGAAGCGCGCGTGCCGATTTTTGCGCACCTTGAGGGGATTTGCCACATCTATGTCGATGCGACCGCTGATGTCGAGAAAGCTCGGGCTGTTGTGCTGAATGCGAAAACCCGCCGGACGGGGATTTGTGGGTCGGCGGAATGTCTGTTGATCCACCGCGACGTTGCCGAAACTTTGGGTCAACAGATTGTGGATGATCTGGTTGCTGCGCATGTGGAAGTACGCGCAGAGGGTGTTTCTGGGAGCATTGAGGCGACAGATGCTGATTGGGGCGTCGAATTTCTGGGCATGAAGATTGCGGCCCGCGTCGTGGATGACGTTGATGAGGCGATCGCACATATCCGGCAGTACGGCTCGAACCACACCGATTGTGTTTTGACCGAAGATGATGCTGTGGTGGATCGTTTCTTTGCGCGCCTAGACAGCGCCATTTTGATGCACAATGCATCGACCCAATTCGCCGATGGCGGAGAATTTGGAATGGGCGCGGAGATCGGCATTGCAACAGGCAAGATGCATGCCCGTGGCCCTGTTGGCGCCGAGCAATTGACCAGCTTTAAATATCTTGTGATCGGTGATGGGACACTGCGGCCCTAAAACTCGATGCGAATTTTCTGATCTGTGAGATCCACCTTCAAACGGCGATCCGCGGCGCGGCAATGTTCTGTTACCAACGCAAAATGAACGGCAGAGGCGGGTATTTTTGCAGCTTGGCTCGATGGCGCAGACAGAGTGTCCCACAAGGGTTGGTCGATCTTTAACTTGTCCGCCTCACCACAGATCCGCCATTTCGCGTCGACCGACTGGACGGTAATCTCGCCACCAAAGGCCATCGCGCTCTCGATGCACAGGATCAGCAAGAACAGGATGCGCACATCAGGGCGGCTGTGGTCGCCAGCGGCTTGCCATCGGTACTGGACCCGCGCACCAGCGGCGATCGCGCCCAGCGTTTGATTGATCTCTGACTGATTGATCCGCTGCGTTTCGGTGCTAGAACCGAACGCGACCCGAAAGAACAGAATTCGTGCGTTTGCATTCGCTATACTCTCGGCAATCAACTGAACTTCGGGCGTGTCGGCGAGATTAGACATCTCAAGCAATTCAATGCCATTGCTGATTGCGCCAAGGGGGCTAATAAGGTCATGACAGATACGGGACCCCACCAACGCGGACAGTTGGGCCGATATTTCGGTATTTTCTCGTTTCAAATCATGTCTCCTGTCGAGGGAAAGGCGAAGTTATGAATGCGTTGAACAGCATACTTGAGCCCGGAATGCGCGTGCGCCATCCATACCAACCCGATTGGGGTGTGGGCCAAGTGCAGTCCAATATTGCAGGACGGATCACCGTGAATTTTCCTGAGGCGGGAAAGGTTGTGATTGATGGATCAAGGATCACCCTAGAAATAGAGTTCGAGAATAAATGATTAACAACCCGTGCGAGGGTGCAAAGTAGCGCACCCATACATCACGTCAACCTTAAGGCGATTTTTTCACCCTTTGAGCTGTTGTTTTTGTCGTCTGATGTGCCTAAATACTCGTTAACGAGATCGTCGTAGTAGGGCATTTCAATGAGCCTAGGATTGAGTGTGAGATTGGCGGCAACGCCCGCTGACGTCGAAGCCGCACAGCGGCTACGGTACCGCGTCTTTGTTCAAGAGCTAGGCGCCACGGGTTCTGATGTTGATCACGCACGGCAACTAGAATGCGACACGTTTGATGCACTGGCAGAGCATCTAATCCTAGTCGATGACCGTCGCGACGTTGGCGATCATGTTGTCGGTGTTTACCGATTGCTGAGCGGGGCAGCGGCCGCAAAGATCGGCCGGTTCTACACCGAAATTGAATATGACCTCAGCCGATTGAAAAATTCGGGCCGCAAGTTGCTCGAACTTGGGCGTTCATGCATGCATCCCGATTTCCGAGGCGGTAAAGGGTTCTTACAGCTCTGGGCCGGTTTGGCTGACTATATTGACCAAAATGGTTTCGAAATCATCTTTGGCGTGGCGAGCTTTCATGGAACGGACATAGAAAGCCTGTGCGAGCCGCTAGCCCATTTGCATCATACGCATCGTGCAGCACCAGAATTGCGGGTCCGGGCACGGCCCGAATCCTATGTTCCACTGGACCAGCTAGAAGCACCGTTGGTGAACGACAAACGCGCGATGATTGGTACACCTGCGTTGATCAAAGCCTACCTAAAACTAGGCGGGCGTATCGGCGATGGTGCGTTCGTCGACCATCAGTTCAATACGGTTGATGTCTGCGTTGTCATTGATGTGAACGATATGAACCAACGACAGAAACGCATCTACACCCGAGGTTTTGCGGCATAATGGAGCCGTGGAACAACCAAGACCCGATCCCTGTTTATCGTGCGACACCAGTTGGGGTGATCTTGGGCCTTCTTCGGATTGTTCCGCTCGCTTTTGTCGTGTTTGGCGGGCTCGCGGTTTTACTACTGATACGGGTGGTCGAGCAGCCCATTTGGGGAATTCACAGGCCAATCACGCCACGGATCACGCGCACCGTCTGTCGGCTGGCTTTTGTCATTTTAGGAATTGAATATCGAACCGTTGGTGCTCCGATGACTGGCCGTGGTGCAGTTGTGTCCAATCATACGAGCTGGCTCGATATTTTTGCGTTGAACGCAAACGACCTGATCTATTTTGTCGCTAAATCCGAGGTCGAAGGCTGGCCCGGGATCGGATGGCTGGCGCGCGCGACAGGAACATTGTTTATCCGCCGCAATCCACGCGAGGCGGCAGTACACCGCGACATGTTTACGGAACGTTTGATGGCCGGTCACAGGCTACAGTTTTTTCCAGAAGGCACTTCGACCGATGGAATTCGTGTGTTGCCATTCAAACCGACGTTGTTTGCTGCGTTCTTTGCACCTGATGTGCGCGACGAGCTTAGTATCCAACCCGTCACTCTGCGCTATATCGCACCCGTAGGGCAGGACCCGCGATACTATGGTTGGTGGGGTGAGATGGAATTTGCACCGAACCTTTGGCAAATACTGACCACGCGGCCTCAAGGTGGCATTAAACTGATCTATCACACACCAATCGCGCTAAAAGACGCGAAGGATCGCAAAACGCTGGCCAAAGAAATAGAAGCCGCGGTGCGTTCAGGTTTAGATGATCAGGACATCGTCGCGACGAGCATCGAGAGCCGTGCCGCAGGATCGTCCTGAGACCAGATCTCGTCACCTAGGCCGAAAAAGTCCGTGTGATCAGAGAGTTGTCCAATCAACGCGTCGTCCAAGCCGCCTTCGGCGACAACGGGAACTTCGATCATTTGCGACCACCACTGGAACAAATCCAACGGCGCGGTAGATCCGTCACCCAGCGCGGATGCCCCAACAGGGCCGAAACTGACATAGTCTGCGCTGTGCTCGCCGGCACTCATCCCGTCGTGGCTTGAGGTCGCACAAAAGGCGCCAATAATAGCGTCCTCGCCCAACTCTGTCCGGGTGCTGCGCACTGATCGCGAACCATCCAACAGGTGGACCCCGTCCAGCCCCAAGCGTTCGACCATCAGGATATGGCTGTCGATGACCAATGCCACATCACGTGCGTGTGTCACCTCGCGCAGGGCATCCGCCGCGCGTGAAATCCGATCTTCATCACGGGTGGCCAAGCTGAGCCGAACACAAGACACCTCGGTTGTATCAAGACACTTGCCCAGTTGGTCGGGAAACGTCGACAGCTCGAATTCAGGTGGCGTGATCAGATAGATCTGCGGTGTTTGAGGCGCATCGTCTTGGGTCATTGGTCTGATCCTATTGGTCTTTCTGCGCTCGTTCTAACGGGGAAAGCGTGGCTTGACCAGTTCCCACGCGTGGTTGCAGGGGCGAAAATGTCAGCGTATCAGGAACCTGATTTTGAGAGGTTCACCATGCCCGTCCCCAAGGCCCAACAATCTGCCAGCCCGCACCCACAGCCGAGCTTTGTTTTGATCCGTCCGCAAATGGGCGAGAACATCGGCGCTTCGGCGCGTGCTATGTGGAATTTCGGTCTCGACCGGATGCGGATAGCTGCTCCGCGTGATGGATGGCCCAATCCCAACGCAGTGGCTATGGCATCTGGGGCAGGGCGGCTGTTGGATGAAGCGTTAGTCTACGACAGCACGGCAGATGCTGTGGCAGATTGTACATATGTCTTTGCCACGACCGCGCGCCCACGTGGATTGACCAAACCGGTCATGTCCCCAGAGGCAGCGATGGAGCTGGCCGCCCAAAAGGTCGCTGCGGGTGAAAAGGTCGCTGTCATGTTCGGACCTGAACGCGCAGGTATGGAAAATGATGACATTGCACGGGCAAATGCGATCATTTCGGTGCCAGTGAACCCCGATTTTGCGTCTTTGAACCTAGCCCAATGTGTTTTGCTCGTGGGGTACGAGTGGCAACGGCAGGTCGCCCAAATTGAACACAGCCGCGTTGAAATGATCAAAACCGACTGGGCCGAACAGATCGAGATCGAGAAACTGACCGAACACTACGAAGACAGGCTCGATCAGGCTGGTTTCTTTTATCCTGAGCAAAAAGCCGACGGGATGAAACAAAACCTGCGAAATCTGTGGTCTCGGATGCCTTTGACCAAAGCAGACGTACAAACTTTGCATGGTGTCTTGCGGCAAATGGTCCGTTGGAAAGAACGCGGTGACGAGTAGCGCTATCTAGCCTTGTGACTGACCTTGCGTGGACTTAGGTTCATGCCAAACGACAATAAAAGGCGATACAACATGGCCAAGCAGCGCAATATTTTCGAAGACGTCGGGACCGCACAAAAGGCGCAAGTCGCAGCTCCCAATCCTGGTTTGATTGATGCCAACGGTCGCGGCGCGCGCTCTGGAATACGTTTGTGGCTGATGCTGCTCTTTACCCTCGTGGTTGTGATGATTGCAGTGGGCGGTTTAACCCGTCTTACCGACAGTGGATTGTCGATTACTGAATGGGCGCCACTGATGGGGGCGATCCCGCCACTGAATGCCGCTGATTGGGCCCTAGCGTTCGAAAAGTATAAGGAAATCCCGGAATACCAGCTTCAAAATGCGGGTATGACGTTGCAAGAGTTCAAGGTCATTTACTGGTGGGAATGGGGCCATCGTCAATTGGGCCGCGTTATTGGACTGGTTTGGGCAATAGGTTTCTTTGGCTTTTTGATTGTCAAACAAATCCCGACGGGGTGGACCGGTCGCCTGTTCATATTGGGCGTTTTGGGCGGTCTGCAGGGTGCGATTGGCTGGTGGATGGTGTCATCTGGCCTGACAGGAACCATGCTGGATGTCGCATCGTACCGGCTGGCGACACATTTGGGATTGGCGTTTGTTATCCTAGGCTTCATCGCGTGGTACATCTTTGCCATGGGTCGCAGCGAAGCAGAATTGATGCAAGCGCGCCGTGCTCGAGAGACGGCATTGATCCCGTTGGCCACGGGTCTCACGATCTTTGCCTTTGTTCAAATATTGCTTGGGGCATTGGTGGCGGGCATTGATGCGGGACGCGGATACCCAGATTGGCCTTTGATGGCGGGTGGTTTTTTACCGCCTGAACTCTTTGCGATCACACCGTGGTGGCGTAATTTCTTTGAAAATGACGGGTTGGTGCAGTTCATCCACCGCATGTCGGGCTATGGTTTGATGGCGTTTGGCGTCTTTGTTTGGATGCGCGCGCGTCGTTCACCCAATGGTGCCACACGATTTTCGTTCAACACGATGCTTGCGGTCCTGCTCCTACAGATGGCGGTCGGCGTCGTAACCGTTCTCTACTCGGCGCCTGCACATATTGCGATTGTGCACCAGTTCTTGGCGGTTGTTTTGTGGGTTCTGATCCTACGCGCACGGTTCGCCACCGCATATCCCGCCGCCCGATCCATTCAACGAGGCTAAGCCATGATCGCAATGAAAGACCTGATCGCATTTGACCGTGACACCCAAGCACTGGGTCAGATCGCTGGCCGTTTGGGCTGGGACCAAGAAACCATGATGCCTCGTGGCTCTGCAGGTCAACGCGCCGAAGAAATGGGTGCAATCCAAACCGTTTTGCATGCACGGCGCACCGACCCTCGGATCGGTGAATGGATCGCATCCGCAAAACCTAAGAATGACGTTGAAAATGCAATTTTGCGCGAAATCACTATCGGTTATGAGAAGGCTTGCAAAATTCCAGCTGATCTCGCGACCGAAATCGCCAAAGTCACCAGTGCAGCTCAGGGCACTTGGGCAGAAGCGCGTGCTGCCGAAGACGTGTCTGCGTTTTTGCCAACCCTGTCGCATGTGGTTGATCTAAAACGCCAAGAAGGCGCTGCATTGGCGGATGGTGGGGACGTATATGACGCCATGCTTGATGATTACGAGCAAGGTGCAACTGGCGTCGAAATCGCCACGATGTTCGATGCGTTGCGTCCACGCTTGGTTGATCTTCGGGCCGCTGTCTTGGCCGCAAATCCTGCGCCTAGCTTGGACCATACATTTGACGAGGCCGGCCAACTTGCCGTGTCGACCAAATTGGCCGAGGTGTTCGGATACGACCTGAACAAAGGCCGTATCGACAAGGCTGTGCATCCATTTTCCAGCGGATCAGGTCATGATGTCCGGATCACCACACGTACGAGTGCTGGTGACCCATTCAATTGTTTTTACTCAACAATTCACGAAGTTGGGCATGCCTGTTACGAACAGGGAATTGACGATGCCTATGCTTTGACGGCACTGGGCCAAGGTGTCTCAATGGGCGTCCATGAAAGCCAGAGCCGGATTTACGAGAATCAAATGGGTCGAAGCCGCGCGTTTACGGGGTTCCTTTTCGGTCACATGCGCGACCAGTTTGGTGACTTTGGAATTGCTGAAGAGGATGCGTTTTATCGCTGCGTGAACAGCGTCTCAAACGGCTACATCCGAACTGAGGCCGACGAGATACAATATAATCTGCACGTCATGTTGCGCTTTGATCTAGAGCGTCAACTTATGTCGGGCGATTTAGATGTCCAACACCTCGAAGAGGCATGGAACACACGCTTTGCTGCCGATTTTGGCTATGCTGTTGATCGTCCATCCAACGGTGTGTTGCAGGATGTGCATTGGTCCCTGGGTCTGTTCGGATACTTCCCGACGTATAGCCTTGGTAATGTCTACGCTGGATGCCTCTACGAGGCGCTGCGCGAGGCGGTTCCTTCGCTGGACGATGATTTGGCCCGCGGCGATGCTCAGGCGGCAACAACATGGTTGCGTGAAAACCTCCAGCAATTCGGCAGCCTGCGTAGCCCGCGTGACACGATTATGCATGCGACGGGCAAGGCTCCGAGCGAAGCACCACTTCTGGGCTATCTCGACGCCAAATTCACCGATCTATACAGGCTATAATCACTGCTCCCAGTTGGGATCACGTTTTTCCAAAAATGCGTCGATGCCTTCGCGGGTGTCGGCGTCCAGCATGTTTTCAACCATGACATCGCCGGTAAACGCATAGGCGTCTGATGTGCTGCGCTCGAGCTGTTCGTAGAACGCGCGTTTGCCGTGCCTGACGGCAGTTCCGAGTTTGGATGCGATTTTGGTGGCGAGCGCCCGGGTTTCGACAACAAGAGCGTCGTCCGGCACCGCGTGATTGATGAGCCCAAGCCGCTTGGCCTCGTCCGCTTCGATAAATTCGCCCGTTGTCAACATCTCAAAGGCGCGTTTTCGGCCGATATTCCGGCTAAGAGCGACCATCGGGGTCGAGCAAAACAGCCCAATGTTGACGCCATTGACGCCAAACCGCGTGCCTGTGGCGGCCACGGCTAAATCGCAGGTCGCAACCAACTGGCACCCAGCGGCGGTAGCGATCCCGTGGGCCTGTGCGATGACGGGTTGGGGCAGGGACTGGATCCCCTTCATCATCGACGCACAGCGATCAAAGAGGTCCTTAAATGCAGCGGCACCACCATCAGGGGCCTGTCTCGCGGCAGTCATTTCCTTGAGGTCATGACCCGCACAAAACGCTTTGCCCGCACCGGACAAAATCACCACCCGAATACTGCGATCTGTCGCCAATGTATCAATTTGGTCCTGTAGTGCGGCCAACATCGCATCCGAAAGGGCGTTCAGGCGCTCGGGTGCATTTAGGGTCAAATGTGCGATGCCGTCTGCGTCGCTACGTTCTAGAATTGCCATCTTGATCTCCGTCGTCTCTTGGGCGCAGGTTAGTAGGGCATTGACCAAGAGGGAAGTCATGAACGCAATTATGTCGATTCCAGAAATCACATGCTTTTTGGGCGATACCTTTCCCCAAATCGGAACGGATTTTGTGATTGAGAGTATCGGAGCGGTCGGTGTTTGCGTTCGCTTAAGGGTGCAGGACCGTCATTTGCGACCGGGTGGAACCGTTTCAGGCCCCTCTATGTTCGCCTTGGCTGATGTGGCGATGTACATCGCGGTGCTGTCACGCATTGGCCCACAGGAATTGGCCGTCACGGCAAACTGTGCAATTGATTTTATGCGTAGACCGACGGCAGATGCCGATTTAATTTGCGATGTCAGGCTCTTAAAGGTCGGTCGTGTATTGGCTGTTGGCGATGCTTTGCTGCGATCCGAAGGGCATGACGCTCCAGTCGCGCGGGCCAATTTGACCTATGCTATCCCACCGAAATAACACGAAAAGGGGGCCGATGGATGCACCGGCCCCAGTCTGTTCTGGTGCTTGGGAACTTGGGTTAAGCCTGCCAGAACCAGCGGCGCGCCTCCGTTAAAGCTGCACCATGTTCCAATCCAATGTCTCGCAGTTGGTGGTCGGTCAACGACACAAGAGTCCTGCGCGTTCGGTGACGCAGTTCCCATTTCATGATCACCGAGGCCGCCGCAAACACAACGCGAGAGACAGGCGGAAGCGCGGCCGGTGTCATCATTTGTACGTCGAGCGGTGCAAGCATTTGCCGTGCGGGTGTCATTTCGGATCTCCAGTTTTGTATTGATACAATATAGCGTGATTGCTATAATAAATTGATACAAAGACTCACTGCGCCTTGTCCAAGGAAACGTTGTAATGAATACAATTTGGCTGCCCGACCTTACCGACGTAACGATTCCCAAATACCAAGCTGTCACAGCCGCGATCAGAACCGCCGTGGTCTCTGGCGATTTGAAAGCTGGGGAAAAGCTGCCGCCGGTACGAGAAATTGCGTACCAACTCGGGATCACACCTGGAACTGTGGCGCGGGCATACACGCGTCTGGTGGACGACGGTGTCCTTGCGGCCCAAGTGGGTCGCGGAACATTCGTTGCGGGTGAAACGAAAGATGAGCTACCACTGGACGTGCCATTGATGACGCACATCCCCCTTGGGATGGCTGACTTTAGGGGGTGTCAGGTGCCTGATGTTGGGCAGGGCCAGATTATCAGTCAGATACTCCAGAAAATCGCCAAGCGGTCGATGACTGGCTACATTCATTACCCAACACCCGAAACAGATCGCCCCACACGCCAAGCTGTTTGTGATTGGGTCGGCGCAGATCACGTGGGGCCGCTGATGGCAGATGACATTGTGCTGGGCAATGGCGCGCAAAACACCGTTATGATGGCGCTGCAATCCATATTGCATGGCCCGAACCCTGTCATCTTGACCGAAGAGCTCGCATATCCCGGCGTGCGCCATGCCGCACGACTGCTGCGCGCACGGCTCGTTGGCCTAGAAATGGATGACGACGGTATTCGGCCAGAAGCTTTAGAACGAGCCCTTCGCGAACACGGGGGGCAGGTCCTGTTGACCTCGGCTGAGGTACACAGCCCAACAACCATGCAAACAAGCCATGCACGCAAGGTCAAAATTGCAAGTATCGCAAAATCCCATCGGCTTCAGATTATTGAAGATGATTGTCATAGCACCGCACGCACCGAAATACCTGCCTACCGTGAGATGTGCCCTGAACTCGCATGGTATGTCGGGTCATTGACCAAAGCAGTGAGCGGCGCTTTGCGTTTCGGGTTCGCTGTGTGTCCACGCGATACAGCGCACAAGGCGCGACAAGTGGCGCAGTCGTCGTTCTACGGCGTTGCGCGACCAGTCTTGGATATCGCAACAGAACTCATGGTTTCGGGGCAGGCGGCTCATATTCGCGGAATGGTTTGCGAGGAAATGGAGCGTCACATCAAGTTGGCCGTCAACGTTTTGGGCCAATGGGATATCAAATGGCGCCCCGATGCGCCCTTTATCTGGTTGAAACTTCCTGTCGGTTGGCGGGCATCTCGTTTTGCGATTGCGTGTGAACGACAGCGGATAAATGTAAAGCCAGCCGACGAATTTGCGATGCCGGATGGTGTGGCACCCCATGCCGTGCGCTTGGCAATCAATTCACATCTCGGGATCCCTGCGTTATTGGCCTGTCTCGAAACAATGAATCGCATGTTGGCCCACCCAGAGACCGATATTGACGCTTAAAGCGTGCCTAGGTGTGGGGTATTCCAATACCTAATTTGTAAGTCATTGTTTTAGATGGATAAAACACGTACAAAGGTCGTTGACGCAGCGAATACGACCTATATAACCCGCCCATCGAACAACCGGCGCGATGATCGCGTCACATCCCAAGGGTGAACCCGATGAAAACTTTTTCTGCAACTCCAGCAGACATCGACAAGAAATGGATCCTGATCGACGCCGAAGGCGTGGTTCTGGGTCGTCTCGCGTCGATCATTGCCATGCGTCTGCGTGGCAAGCACAAGGCAACATTCACGCCGCACATGGACATGGGCGACAACGTGATTGTTATCAATGCTGACAAAATCCAGCTGACTGGCAACAAGCGTGACAAGCCGAACTATTGGCACACCGGCCACCCAGGTGGCATCAAGTCGCGCACAACAGGTCAGATCCTCGATGGCGCACACCCAGAGCGTGTTGTCATGCAAGCGGTCAAGCGCATGCTGCCAGGCAACCGCCTGTCGCGCGTTCAGATGACGAACTTGCGCGTTTATGCAGGCACTGATCACGGCCATGAGGCCCAGAACCCCGAAGTTCTCGACGTCAAGGCGATGAACTCCAAGAACACACGGAGCTGAGCACATGACTGATCAAGTAAACTCTCTCGAAGAGCTGGGCACAGTCGCCGAAGGCGTTGCCGCCCCCGTTGAAACTGCAGTGGTCATCGACCGCGAGCCAGTTCGTGACGAATTGGGCCGTGCATATGCAACTGGCAAACGTAAAGACGCGGTTGCTCGTGTTTGGATCAAGCCAGGTTCCGGCAAAGTTGTCGTGAACGGCAAAGAGCAGAACGTCTATTTTGCGCGTCCTGTTTTGCAGATGATCCTGCGCCAGCCATTCACAGTATCCGGCACCGAAGACCAGTTCGACGTTATGGCGACTGTCAAAGGTGGCGGCCTGTCCGGTCAAGCGGGTGCTGTTAAGCACGGTATCTCCAAAGCACTTCAGCTTTATG
The DNA here is from genome assembly GCF_000161835.1 of Thalassobium sp. R2A62. Classification (GTDB taxonomy): domain Bacteria; phylum Pseudomonadota; class Alphaproteobacteria; order Rhodobacterales; family Rhodobacteraceae; genus Thalassobium. Next base: position 698,264 of record NZ_GG697169.2, on the reverse strand, counting down.
ATCCCTCGCTGCGTGGCGCACTTAAGGCAGCCGGCTTCCTCACACGCGACAGCCGCGTTGTTGAGCGTAAGAAATACGGTAAGGCCAAGGCGCGTAAGAGCTTCCAGTTCTCCAAGCGTTAAACCGAGCTATATATTTGGAAGAGGCCGTCCCAAGTGGGCGGCCTTTTTCGTTGCACATAACTTTTTGGGCCGGATCTTAGAAAGATCGTTGACGTTTTCCCTAAGACGTTTCTTGATAGGGCATGGCGTTTGGACGGTACAAGAACAGTGAGGCAGCACGCGGGCTAACGCTCGTCAGCCCCCCATTTTTTTACGCAATAACGCTGCTTGCCGCGCCGCTCGCCGCCGTTATCATGTTCAGCTTTTGGACACAGGACTTTCTGACGCTCGACCGGACACCGACGCTCGAAAACTACCGCACGATCATGACGGAACCGCTCTATGGAACGCTCTTGTTGCGATCATTATACATCGCCTCGGCCGTTATGGCTGTGACGGTCGCGTTGGCCTTTCCAATCGCATATTTCGTCTCGTTTCATGTACCCGCGCACCGCAAATCGTTGTGGCTGTTCCTGATTACCATTCCATTTTGGACCAGCTACCTGATCCGCGTCTTTTTGTGGAAGGTGATCCTAGGCTACAACGGCGTATTGAATTCCAGCTTGCTGGGCACAGGCCTGATCGGAGAGCCGCTTACGTTTATTCTCTACAATCCGAACGCGGTTGTGTTGACTCTGGCCCATGCCTTTGCGCCGTTTGCCATTTTGCCGATCTTTGTCTCGCTAGAGAAGATCGACCGCTCGTTGCTAGAAGCCGCTCGTGATTTGGGTGAAAGCCGCGCGCAAACTTTCTTTAGTATCACGCTGCCGCTGGCCATGCCGGGGATCCTAGCCGCGATGGTGATCGTGTTGATCCCGACGATTGGTGACTATGTGACGCCGCGGCTGGTCGGGGGGCCAAATGGCCTGATGATCGCAAACCTGATACAGACATTGTTCCTTAAACTGAACAATGCGCCGCTTGGTGCGGCTTTGGCAATCGTTGCGATGATCAGTGTTGCGACATGGTGTATAACATTCATTGTGATTGCCAAGATATTGATGTGGTTGACTAATAAGGCGAGGGGGCTCACATGACCTTGCGCATCTATGCGATCGCATATATGATCTTTCTCTACGCACCTGTGTTATTGCTACCTGTCTTTGCGTTCAACGACAGCCCAGTCATTGCCTTCCCGTTGAAAGGGTTCACATGGGGCTGGTTCAACGACCTTGCTGGCATTGGTGCCTTGCATGACGCGGTAAAAAACTCGCTCTGGATTGCTTGCATGTCGGCGATCATCGCAACAGGTCTAGGGATTTGTGCCGCACGCGCCGCGACGCGTTTCGAATTTCCGGCCAAGCGAGGCATTATGGGGCTCATCATGATCCCGCTTGTTTTGCCAGAGATCATCGTGGCCGTATCGCTGTTGGTCGTTCTCGTTCAAATCCTAAACCTGCCGTTGTCCAACTGGACGATCATTGCGGCCCATGTTCTGATCTGTATGCCATTTAGCATCGCCATCTTGAACGGTGCGTTCTCAAACCTCGACAACAGCCTAGAAGAAGCGGCATTGGATTTGGGTGAAAGCCGGTTTGCGGCCTTCCGACTGGTGACGTTGCCACTGGTGATGCCGGGCATCATTTCATCACTTCTGATCTCCTTCACGATCAGCTTGGACGAATTCATCATCGCGTTTTTCTTGTCAGGGTCCGAGCCGACAATGCCAGTCTACATTTGGGGCCTTTTGCGGTTCCCACAGCGGCTACCGGCGGTGATGGCCTTAGGCACTATTCTGGTCATTCTTTCGATCGTTTTGCTGGTGATCGCTGAATATTTCCGCCGGCGCGGGCTGAAACGCGCTGGCCTCAAAGATACGGGTGGCTTTCTATGACCGCGCTGATTTCCCTGACGGGCATCAATAAATACTATGGCGACTATCACGCCCTGCGCGATGTCGATCTCGAGATTGCCGAGGGTGAATTTTTCTCGCTGTTGGGTCCGTCAGGATGTGGCAAGACGACCTTGCTTCGTACGATTGCAGGGTTCGAGGATGTGACAGACGGTGTCGTCTTGATCGACGGCGCTGACATGGCTGGGGTCGCTGCAAACCTACGCCCCACAAACATGGTGTTCCAATCCTATGCGATCTTTCCACATTTGACCGTGGCGCAGAACGTCGGCTTTGGCCTGCGCAAATCAGGCATGTCACGTTCGGACAAAGCACAAGCCGTCCAAGACGCGCTAGAGATGGTAGGCCTGGGCGGTTTTGGGGCAAGAGCGGCACATGCACTGTCTGGCGGGCAACGCCAGCGGGTCGCGTTGGCGCGCGCTTTGATCCTTAAGCCTAAGGTGTTGTTATTAGACGAACCCTTGTCGGCGTTGGACAAAAAGCTGCGCGAGCAGATGCAAACTGAACTGCGCCGCCTGCAGCGACAAGTCGGGATTACCTTTATTCTCGTAACTCATGATCAAGAAGAAGCGTTGATCATGTCAGATCGCGTCGCAGTCATGTTTGAAGGTAGGATCGCACAACTTGCCGACCCACAAACATTGTACCGCCGACCACTAACACGACAGGTTGGCGACTTCATCGGTGTAATGAACTTTCTTCCCGCTCAGTTCAAACCCGTTGGTGATCTAATAACTGCAGACATTGCGGGGCTCGGGCAGGCCGAGCTTGCGTCCGAGCAATGCCCTGCCGGACCAGTTACAGGGGGCGGTGCGGTTGGCATTCGGCCCGAAATCCTGTCGATCCTTTTTCAGGGCGAAACGACATCACAACGTGAAACGGTCGGTCAGGTGATTGAGCGCGCGTATTATGGCGACATGACCTATTATGACGTTCGGTTGGACGACGTGGATGCCCCCGTCACAATTTCGATGAAAAACCTCATCGATCGTCCGGTTCTGGAACGGGATGATCGTGCGCGTGTCTCGTGGGATCCAAGGGCGTTGGTTGGGTTTTCCGACTAGTTCGTGTCACTGGGGATCAACCCCAGACCGCGTAAATACACGCCGATCCCTGTCTCTAACAGGTCTTCGGGTGGAAACGGGCTCTTGGTTCCGGGACTGCCACGCGCGAAAAGCTCTACAACACCGTGGCTCATGGCCCAAATATGAGCTGAGAACATCTGTGGGGGCGGGCGGCGGTCTTCTGGAATGTGCTGGCTCAGCTCTGTCGCAGCTTTCTCCAACACGCCCATTGCGCGCGTGGCAACGGCGTTCAGTTCCGGTGTGCGTTGGATCGAGATCCCGCTTTCGAACATAGCCACGTAGTGTCCGGGATATTTGCGGGCAAAGGCCAAATAGGCGCGTCCTGTGGCCTCGAACGCGGCCATCGCCGAAGGCTGCCCCTTGCCGTAAGCATAGTCCATCAGATCTGCAAAAATCTCATACCCCTGACGGGCGGCCTCGGCGATCAGGTCTTCGCGTCCCTGAAAGTGACGGTATACAGCCGCTGGCGTCACACCCGCACGTTTCGCAGCCTCAGAAAGAGTAAAACCTGTTGGACCCTTTTCCTCGATCAACACCAGTGCGGAATCGACCAAAGCCGTCCGCAAATTGCCATGGTGATAGCCGCGTTTAGGCACCTGATGCGTCCGCCCACAGATCAGGACCACCAACGACCTTTGGATCTGGCGCGCTGACGATCTTGCCCTTTCTGGCATAGTCGATCTGGCTCAAGACAGCTTGGATCGCGCCGACACGTGCACGCCGTTTGTCATCCGAGCGCACAACGGTCCATGGGGCGGCGTCGGTGTGACTGCGTGCCAACGTCTCACCGATTGCTTGACTGTATGGATCCCAACGAGAAAGCCCTTTGACGTCGATGCCGCTGAGCTTCCACTGTTTCAATGGATCTTTTTCGCGGTCCCTAAAGCGGCGTAGCTGCTCAGCCCGACCAACGTTCAGCCAAATCTTGAACAGTTGCACGCCGTCTTCGACTAGCATCTGCTCGAACGGGTTTACTTGTTTGAAAAACAGCTCGCGTTCTTGCGGCTCACAAAAGCCGAACACATGTTCAACAACGCCGCGGTTGTACCAGCTTCGATCAAAGAATGTGATTTCACCCTCGGCAGGCAGTTCTTTGATGTAGCGTTGAAAATACCATTCACCCCGTTCACGATCTGTCGGTTTGGACAGGGCCACGACGCGTGCTGAGCGCGCGCTTAGGTTTTCGCGAAAGCGTTTGATCGTGCCACCTTTGCCAGCGGCGTCACGCCCTTCAAACACAATAGCAATGCGCGCACCGCTCTCTTTGACCCATGCTTGTAGCCGAACCAACTCGATCTGTAGCGCGGCCAAGGTGTCTTCGTATTCGCCTTTGTACCAACGGCTGTCATACGGATAATCAGGATTTAGAATGCGATTTTTCTTCGCGCTTTTGATCTGATCACGGACCCATTCTGGGGCTTCGTTGTCGTAGAACGCGCTGATGGCACCATCAAAAGGCAGGTCCATATGATCCAATCCTTGTTATATTTTGAAGCAGTATGGGGGTTTGATACCGCCCACGCAATCACCGGCGTGCAAACGCGCGATCAATAGCCGCGATCGTCGTTTGTGGATCCGCATGATGTGGCATGTGACCGACACCTTGCATAACAGTGAGATTGGCCGACGGGATGATTTTGACCAACCGTTCACTGTGGATGTCGATCGGCACAGTTGTGTCATCGGTGCCGTGCAAAATTTCGATCGGTAACGTCAATTCGGGATACCGTTTGGACAGCTCAACCACGTGAGGCCGCAAATAGGCAACCTGCCTCGTATTCGCTCGAAACGTATCTGGCCGCAGTGTCAGCCGTGCGCCGATATGTTCGGTGTAGCCCTCTGGTACGGGCTGCGGTTTAAACGTCGCAGTAATGCGGTCGGTCACAACACTCTCTGGTACAAATGCAGATAGAAACGGGACGGTAACAGCGCCACCAAAGGCGCTAGCGTTGACGGTATAATAGGCGCCCAATCCCCCCGGCCAAGGCAGGGCAACACCGGCAAGCGATACCACTGCACTGGCGGATGAGGGTGACGGGTCATCCATGTCCAACACGGCCCACGCATATCCCACGATACCACCAAAACTGTGACCTACAACAATTGGCGCTTCCAGCCCGAGAGCGGCCGACGCACTGCGCAACAGCTGTGCTTGTTGCAAGGGTGTTTCGGCAACTGTTGCGGTTGGGTGGGTGTCAATTCCTGGCGCACGACCGGTGTAGCCCAAACCAGGGCGATCAAAAGCGGTCACACGGTATCTACCTGTCAGCCGGTCCATCAGGTCGAATGTGAATTCTCGTAGATTGCCACCAGCGCCGTGGATCAAGACGAGATCGGGACCCGTCCCTTTGGTCAGGTAGTGGACCTGAGTGCCATCAACATCGACAAATTCGCCAATCGGGGGATAGTCATCTTCGGCACGATCTGTGCGAAACCTCGCACACCCAGACGTCAACAATGCCGCTGCTCCAAGAGCTGCGCTGCCGTATCCCAAAAATCTAAGCACCGATCTGCGTGATGTCATAAGGCGTCGTCTGATAAATCTCGTTTAACCAGTTACCATATAGGAGGTGCGCGTGGCTTCTCCACCGGTTCTGGGGTTTTAACGTTGGGTCATCATTCGGATAATAGTTGCTGGGAACATTGATGGACGTCCCAGCGTCGACATCGCGATCATACTCTTCTTTGAGTGTGCTGCTGTCATATTCAAAGTGGTTAAAGATATAGAGCGCACGGTGATCTGGATCTTCGACCAGAGCAGGGCCCGCCAATGGCGAGTTGATGAGCGTCTTCAAACCCTGTGCTGCTTCAATCTCGTTTTGGCGCATTTCTGTCCATCGGCTGACTGGGATGACGCAATCGTCAGAAAACCCGCGCAAAAATGGCGAAGCCGGAGCGAGATTATCATGCCGGAAACAGCCGAATACTTTGGCGTCTAGGATGTGTTTCTTCACGTCGTGAAAATAGTTGATCATGGCCATGCCACCCCAACAAACGCCAAACGTCGAATGCACATTCGTTTGAGTCCACTCAAAGACTTCGCACAACTCTTCCCAATAAGTCACTTCTTGGAATGGCAGATGTTCGATCGGGGCGCCCGTGATGATCAGACCATCAAACTTTTGGTCCTTCACCTCGGCAAAGCTCTTGTAGAACGCATCCATATGTTCGGCCGACGTATTTTTCGTCTGATGTTCCGACATGCGGACCAAGGTCAGCTCGATTTGCAGAGGCGTGGCACCGATCAGACGCGCAAACTGGGTCTCTGTTTGGATCTTTTTAGGCATCAGGTTCAAGAGTGCGATCCGCAAAGGCCGGATATCCTGACGGGATGCTTCGCGATCAGCCATAACCATGACACCCTCACGGTCAAGGATATCAAAAGCAGGCAATGAGGATGGTAATTTAATCGGCATAGATCAGCGTCCTTGGACTTGAGACAGGGTAGATAGAGGTCTCAGCCTCGCATCTCAAGAGTCGAGGCTATCAGCGCCTCAAAGGCACCTGCCGATTTAACTTGCGCTATATCGTGCGCCTGAACCGCCACGCCCCATTGCGCGATCTCACGATAGAGCGGTGCGCGATGCGCGAGCGCACGGCTATAGGTCCAACGAACAAAATCATCAGGATTAACGTCGCCTTCGGACACCTTGTTATTGTTGAGATATTCAGCCCACGCAGCTTCGAGGAATTCAGGCTGATAATACATCGGCTTGGGCGCCAGATCAAAACGTCTGGCAAGCTCGGCTGCATGTGCATCGGACCCTTCGATCCACACGATCAAAAGATCGTTGGAAAGCGTGTTCAAGACCTCGTCGTTCTTGTTCGACGGGTCAACGACTTCGCAAATGGATCCACCTGTATCGCAAACGAAATGATCATACCCGTAGATCGCCTGAGCACGGTCCATGAAATGAGGGGTGTCTAACAGCGCGCTGATTTCTGCGGCCCGATGTTGGTCCTGACGGCGTCTATATTCGTCGATCGACAGACCGCCCAATTCAGGATCACCCGGTTTGCCCAAGTACGCCGAAAGCGGTGCCAGATTTTCAAATGTGATGTTCGACGCGATGTAGATGCTATCACTCATTAGCATTTCGCGCAGGAACGGAACCTTCATCGCTTCGTGCTTGGCGTTGTCAGCGATCAGTTCGCCCATGTACCGCGTGCCAATCCGGTAGTCGACGCTGTAGTGGAACCAGTCCCCTTGGGCGCGCAGCATGTTGGACACATGTGTCTTTCCAAGGCCGGACATCCCCAACAAGAGGACACGTTTGTGGCGGCTTTTACGCCAATCATCTGCGGATTTATAGCTCATAGTCTGTTGCTAACGGGCAAAACGGTTCCGTTCTAGAGGAATCTTTTGATCAACCGTCCATCAAGGATAATCAAACCCATTCCGATCAACGCAAAACCGCCATACGCGCGCAGCGGAAGCTCTTCGCCAAGCACAACAGTGCCAAGAACAATCGCCACTGGCGCGATCAACAATGTGCAGAGCATAAGGTTTGCAGCACCGGCCATGTCTAGGACGCGGTAGAACAGCAAATAAGCACCAGCAGTGGCCACGACGGCATAAAAGGCGATTGCGGCCCATGTGGTCGGGCTTAGCGCGAGGGTCAGTGGCCCTTCGACGGTCCACGCAAGAGGTAGGGCAATCACGCTTGAGGCTGTGAGCATACCGCAAGCGGCCATAACAGGTGGAACACCTGCCAACATCTTGCGCGCCCAGACGCCTGCGAATGCATAGGAAATTGTCGAGGCGATCACTGCGAGCTGCCCCATCGAGCGCAAGTCAAACGACGCCAAAGCGCCAAACCCGATTGCCGTAATGACACCCGCAAACCCAAAGGCGACGCCGATTGCCTTGCGGCGGGTCAACCGTTCGTCAGCTAGGAAAATAGCAGCGACCAGAACACCAAACACCGCCGTACCAGCGTTCAAAATCGAGGTCAGGCCGCTTTCGATATAGAGCTGCCCCCAAGCCTGTAGTGAAAACGGGATGACATTGTTCAAGAGCCCCATTCCAACAAAGCCGATCCAAACCTTTGGCGACTGCGGTATCTGCACACGACCAACCAAGACGACAACCCAAAGCAAAAGGGCGGCCCAAGCCACGCGGTTAGCAACTGCCGTCAGCGGCCCAATCTCATCAAGAGCAATTCGGACTGACAGAAATATCCCGCCCCAAATCAAAGAGAGTAGGAGCAGTTCAGCCCATGCTTGGGTCGACATCTGTTTTTGAGTGTTCATGAAGGACGCTTAGCGCGGTTCCCCAGCAGTAGCGACCCGAAACCTGCGCAACATAAAACCCCGCCACAAAGGACGGGGTTTTCAGGCCTATTTATAATGGTTTAGAAGTTGTAGCCAACCTTGAAACCAACACCAACGACCGAGTTGTCTGCAAACTCAAAGCCGGCTCTCGTTGTCGCATCACCAACTCTTACAAAACGCACACCGCCCGAAAGCTCGACGCCGGTGTCCATTGTGTAGGCTGCGCCAATGGACAGGCTTGTGAAACCATCGGTCGGACCGAGGTTGCCAGTCAGCTCCCCAGTTGATTTCTCGTGACCAATGGACGCGGAAACCGCCAACTGCTCGGACAAGCGACGACCAACATCAATGTTATAAGTGATCACGTCGTCTGTGTAGGCAACCAGATCACCTTCATCACTATCGGTCAATGTTACGCCGTCCCAAGCAACATAACGGATGGAACCGAACAAGAGTGTGTCCGCCGCGATACCCGTTTGAAAATCAAGATTGATGCTTTCTGGCAAGTTTGCACTGAAATCGCCATTGCTCCCATCCAATTCGAAATCCATTGCGCTTGAATAGGTTACGGCAACCCACAGAGCGATGTCTGGAATTTCATACGCCGCACCCAAAACGTAGCCCGCGGCAGAACCGCTTGAGTAAACGGATTCGTAAGCGCCACCGGCCGTAGAGTATTCACCATTCGCACTAACAACGCGGGCACCACCGTGGATGCTGAAGTTATCGTTCAGTTTGTAGCGGGCAAGGGCAGTAATACCAGTCGATTCAACCAACCGTCGCGCCAGCTCCAGCAGCTGGAAATTCTGTGTATTCGACATTTGCGCCGTATGGTTGATCAATGATCAGGCCAAGCGGGAGCTGATCGTTAATGTCAGTTTTTACCGCGAAGCCGAGGCTGGTGTAATCTGGCGCGATATTGCCAAGATCAAACAAACCAACTTCACCGGACACCTCAGGCATAACCATGCCAAAGCTGAACTCAGCGTAGTCGCCGTCTTCGAAGATCGCTGTGATGCTCTGACCCGAGCGGTCGATGCCACCAGCATGAGCAATTGATGTGGTGAGCAAAAGCGCTGCACCTGTTGTCAAAAAGCGTGTCATTCCATATCCCTGTCACGTGAGTGGTCAATTCTTGTGCACTCAGCCGATGAAGAGTATAAGTTTTCAGGCAATTAATGACGCGACGTCAGAAAAATCTTGGACAGTCCAGCGTCACAGAATTGTCACGCACGTTTTGCGGCCGACCAGACGTTCAGATAGTTGGCCAGAAAGATCAAAATAGCACCTAACATCACTGCCCATTCTAGAGGCTCTGAATAGACCAGCAGCCCGATGATCGCGATAACGGGCAGCCGTGCAAAGTCGATCGGCATGACAACAGTTGCAGGCGCGAGCCCCAATGCCTTGGTAAGGCAAAAGTGGGCCGTCAGACCTGCACAGCCAATCAACAGGATCCACGGCAATGTGGCGGCGGTGGGTAGAGCGATGTCCCCATCATAGCCTGCACAGATCAGGCCAAAGACAGCTTGCATCACTGTAAGCCACAGCATGATGCATGTTATGCTCTGATCCCGGGTCAGCTTTCTGGTCAGGACAGCCGTCAGAGCAAAGAACACCGCGGCAAGGGCTGCAGCCCCAATGCCCCAGCTCAGTGTATCTGGATTGGGGCGGGTCACGACCAAAATACCAACAAAGCCAATGGCACCCGCCAGAATGTTTTGCCATGTAAGTCGTTCGGACAACAGCAATGGCGTAAAGACCATCACCCACAGCGGTCCAGTGAACTCGAGGGCAAAGACTTGGGCCAACGGGACGACAATGATTGCAAAGAACCACAGGTTTTGACCGATGAAATGCGCAAGGTTGCGAATAAAGTGCATCTGCAACCGGTCCTGTCGGACTTGTTTCAGAGTGCCTGCATAGGCGCCAATACATAGGACGATCACGATACCGGTCAGGCTGCGAAACAGCATGATCTCGAATGTATCAAGCTCGAAGCTCACGGCCCGACCAGCAACAGCCATCGATGTAAAGGCAAGGATCGCACCCAACATCCATAGAGCCGCTGCAAAGACCGGGTTCATTCAGCCAGAGTACAGCAACCGGTCAGAACCAGAGGTGTCTCGCCGCGTTGTGTCAAAAGGGTGATTTCAAATGGGTAGGATGTCACAAAGTGGCTCGAACAGAGGCGTTGGGTGACCAAGGAGATTGCCGTCTGTCTATTGCCCACGAGTGTTTGCACGATAGGCCATGGGCTATTCTCTGGGCGTGTTTCTTGTGCGACTTGCAACTCGAACACGTCTCCCAGAGTTAGCTGAGCCGCGGGGCCCACTATGGTCAACGTCCAGTTTCCCTCGCGCCCTTCACAGGCCAAGGGCGGCAAATCTTGCGCGGCAGCAGCTTGGACACCGCAGGCGAAGACGAGGGCGGATAGAAATTTCATAAGCATGGTTTACGAAAGAAATGAACGTATTGCCATGCCAACAGGCAAAGAGATTAGACCGAGAAAAAAATTAGGCCCGCCATAAAAGCGAACCAGACAAGAAAAAGAAGCGTCGCAGGATTTTGGTGCAAGAGCTTTGGTTGATAGCGATTGTTGCACCGCGTTCCCAAAAAACGCATCCGGTGCCCGCAAGCCGAACACTTAAATAGGCGCAATGTCATATTTAATGCCGAGGCTAGAAATGAATATCGGAAATCAATGAACAATCGTTAACAGGCAGTTCTATGCAAGCGCTCTCTGTTTCAGTCAATGTTTCGGAGGTATTTTCAACCCAGGCAGGAATTACTCCCACTCAATCGTCCCTGGAGGTTTAGAGGTGATGTCATAGGTCACTCTGTTAATGCCAGGGACTTCGTTGATGATTCTGGTTGCTGTTTCACCCAGAAATTCATGGCTGAACGGGTAGTAGTCCGCTGTCATGCCGTCCACCGACGTCACCGCGCGCAACGCACAGGCAAAATCGTATGTGCGGCCATCGCCCATCACGCCCACGGTCCTAACAGGCAAGATCGCAACAAAGGCCTGCCAGATTTCATCATAGAGACCATGTTTACGGATTTGGTCGATGTAGACCGCATCAGCTTCTCGCAGAATATCCAGCTTTTGGCGCGTAATCTCGCCCGGACAACGGATCGCAAGACCCGGACCAGGGAAGGGGTGCCGTCCAATAAAGGAGGCAGGCAGGCCCAGCTCTCGGCCCAACGCGCGCACCTCGTCTTTGAACAACTCACGCAGCGGCTCGACCAGCTTCAGACCCATCTTTTCAGGCAGGCCACCCACATTGTGGTGCGATTTGATCGTGGCGGACGGGCCACCGCTGAACGAGACACTCTCAATCACGTCTGGATACAACGTGCCTTGGGCCAGAAATTCAGCACCGTCAATTTCGTTGGCGTATTTTTGAAAAACATCAATGAAGAGCTTGCCGATGATTTTACGTTTGGTTTCTGGATCTGATTGTCCGTCCAACTCACCAAGGAACAAATCCTGCTCGTCAGCGTGGATGAGCTTCATGTTATAGTTGTCGCGGAACATTGTAACGACTTCGTCCGCTTCACCCTTGCGCAGCAAACCGTGATCCACGAAGACACAGGTCAACTGATCGCCAATCGCCTCGTGCAGCAGAACTGCGGCGACAGAACTGTCCACACCACCAGACAAACCACAAATAACTTGTTTGTTGCCAACCTGTTCGCGGATCGCATCAATGGCCTGTTCACGGTAGGCACCCATCGTCCAATCGCCAGTCAGACCGGCCAATTTGATAAAATTCTCGTAGAGTGCCGCACCGTTAGGGGTGTGGTGTACTTCGGGGTGGAACTGTACCGCATAGAAATTGCGCGACGTATCAGCTGTGATAGCAAAAGGCGCATTGGGCGATGTTCCGTAGACCTCGAACCCCGGCGCGATCGCAGCCACGTGATCGCCGTGGCTCATCCAGACTTGTTCTTTGTCCTCGAGGAACCACCCTTTGAGTAGGTCGACCTGATCATCCGTCGGCGTCACAAAGGCGCGACCAAATTCAGCTGTTCCATGCCCACGCTCAACCTTACCGCCCAAACATTCCATCATAACCTGTTGGCCATAACAGATGCCAAGGATCGGAACGCCTAAATCAAAGACAGATTCTGGCGGGCGAGGCGAACCTTCGTCGATCACAGAGGCGGGGCCACCCGAAAAAATAACCGCTTTGGGTGCGAAATCAGCCAGAAAGGCATCGGTCACATTTTGAAACGGGTGAATTTCGCAATAGACGTTCAATTCGCGCAAACGACGCGCAATGAGCTGCGTCACTTGGCTGCCAAAATCAATGATGAGAAGGCGTTCGAGAGAGGGCATATCCATGCGTCATCCTCCTAGTGGCAATAGATAGGGCTCGCAAGGGGGGTCCGAATAGGCATGACGGAAAATACGCTCTACAAGGGGCTTTTCGCGCTTCTTTGCGGCATATGTCGCATTTGCGTCCAGAATGGCGCAAACCACGCGCGGTGGTTTCGTGGCTTCGGTATGAAAATGAAACAGACTTTCATTCTTGGGGACTTGGGATATGGCCGAAGCAGGAACACGTCGCAGAGTACGCGGAGGCGGCGGTGCCGCACGTCGCGCAGAACGCACAGCCGTTAGCGTAGACACAGCCAAGTATATTGAACGCAATATCCCGCTGACCGAATATCTGTCGGACGAAGCGTTGGACATTATCGAGGCCAACGCCGACATCGTCCTAGAAGAAATCGGCGTGAACTTTATCGATTGCCCCGAAGCGCTAGAGCGCTGGCGTGCGGCTGGTGCGACGATTGACGGCGAACGGGTTCGCATCCCCAAGGGTCTGGCGCGCAAATTGTGCGAGACTGCACCTCGCAAATTTGTCCAGCATGCCCGTAATCCAGAGCGTAACGTCGAGATCGGTGGCAACACAATGGTTGCGGCACCTGTCTACGGCCCTCCGTTTGTTCGGGATGTCGAAGGTGGCCGTCGCTACGCCACGATGGCTGATTTTGAAAAATTCGTGAAACTTGGGTACATGTCCAAGTGGTTGCACCATTCCGGCGGAACAGTGTGCGAGCCGACAGATGTACCCGTGAACAAGCGTCACCTCGACATGTTGCTGGCGCATATGACGCTTTCTGACAAACCGTTCATGGGGTCAGTGACAGAACCAAGCCGCGCCCAAGACAGCGTCGAGATGTGCGAAATTCTTTTTGGCAAAGAGTTTGTCCAAGAGAACACTGTTATGACCTCGCTCATCAACATCAATTCGCCTCTGACGTTTGACAGCATTATGATGGGTGCTCTCGAGGTTTACGCCAAAAACAACCAAGCCTGTATCGTGTCGCCGTTTATAGTAGGCGGGGCAATGGCGCCGGTCTCTGTCATCGGAACACTGACCCAAGTTCTGGCAGAAGTTCTGGCAGGGATCGCTTATAGTCAGCTGATCCGCCCAGGTGCGCCGGTCATTATGGGCACGTTCGTGTCCTCCATCGACATGAACTCGGGCGCGCCGACATTCGGTACGCCCGAAGCGACACAGATCCTCTACGGGGCAGGACAACTCGCCCGCCGCTTGGGTCTTCCGTTCCGTTCTGGTGGGGGCCTGTGCGGCTCGAAACTGCCTGATGCGCAGGCGGCATACGAGTCCGCAAATACATTGAATGCGGCCCTCATGGGCGGTGTGAACTTTATGCTGCACTCTTGCGGTTGGCTCGAAGGTGGACTGGTCGCGTCATTCGAGAAATTTGTTCTCGATGCTGACCAACTGGGCACATTGCACTCTATCGCCAAAGGCGTCGAACACGACGTGAATGGTCAGGCCATGGACGCCATCCGCGAGGTCGGCCCGTCGGGCCACTATCTTGGATGCGACCACACCCAACGCAACTTTAAGGATGCATTCTGGCGGTCCGACGTCTTTGACTACAAACCGTTCGAGACGTGGGACGAAGAGGGCGCGCTTGACAGTCAGTCGCTCGCCTCGGCGCGGGTCAAATTCCAATTGGACAACTACCGTCAACCGACGCTCGACCCTGCAATCGAACAGGCGCTGCGTGACTATGTCGAGGCAAAGAAAGCATCGATGCCCGACGCCTTTATCTAGATGCTATAGGGTTTCAGGCAGGCGCGGTCGCTAGACGCTGGTTACAGCGCGCAGTAATCGCGCCTCACCCATGATTGCGATCAGAATATCGACATGGCGTGCGGTGGAATAGCCCGCTTCATTGGCCTTTCGCAGATCATTTAGCCGTTCTTCAAGATCCATGAGGCGCATCAAAGCGTCGCCAGACACCGGCAAATGGTGTACCCGCAGGATGCGGACCAAATGACGTTCGCGGTCATAATCATCGACGCCAAAACGGGCTGCACGGATCAGCAGCTTGGGGCGTTTGAGCTGTCGAATTACGCTCAGAATATCTTGCATTTCATTTATCCCAGATTGTCAAAACCTTGGATCAAAGTGCCATAGCTGTATGCCCGTTGCGCGGTGGCAGAACCCTGAGAACGGCCCCTCTCAACAACGTTTACGAATTTGAAACAAACTTTCCGGTCCCTCGTACCGCTAACTAATAGGTAACAATTCCAATTTTAAGTTGTGTGCATGATTCTGTGGATAACTATGCCGTGGGGACAGCAGTTCACGGAACCAGAAGGGACAAAGGCAATGACACACGCGACGGGTTCGCGCGGTATCTATGGGCTACCCGATTGGGTGCCCATGGCCGAACAACATTATCTGTTCCATACAGAGACAGGTTTCTCGATACGTGCACCAGCACGCATCGCAAACTGTCACGCTTCCACAATCTTGCGTCAGGTCCGCCGCTATGAGCAGCGCCGTGATGATCCGTTGATTGACGATGCCCTGCGCAAGCTGGACGCGGAGCATTTAGATCGTACGCGTATCGAAACACGAAGGGATGGAACACCGATGACAATCGAATTTAAGGCTGCCGAGTTAAAGACTGGACACAACAAATCACAGAAACCTTGCCCCGATATTATTGATAGACGAACGCTTGGACCACGACATGCTGCGTGTCCTCAAAAGGCTTTTGGAGACGGGCGCTGTTTTGGCCGTCGCCAGAGAAATGGACAAAGCTGTGGTGGTTCGGGATGGCCGATCGGGCCAGAGCACCCGAACCGCAATTGTCGATCGTGTGGTCGCCGAGACGCTCGCCCTGAAGGACTGGATCACCTGTCGGACGTTGGATGATCCAAACGCGCGCATATCGCGAGATAATATCACGTCTCAGGGGCGTGCAGCACTGAAAAAATTGATCAATAAAGACCGTGAAACAAACGGAATGGCCGAAGCGCCAGCAGTTTTTGACGGAAAGCCGGTTGGTCTGGTGTCATCACCTACGACAAAATCTGAGACCCGCCGGATGCGCTATAATCTTGGGGAGAGCCCACTGACTGGATTGTCTCGTCGTCGTGAAAAAGACGGCAGACCGTTCTTGCGCGACGAATTGGTGACAGCGGGCGAAAGGCTGCGCGAGGACTTTGAGCTTGCCCAAATGGGTAAGAATCAACCCGGCGACTGGGATCAATATCTGGTCGCGAGTGACGCGGACCGGATTGAGCCCGAACTAGGGGCTGCAGGCGCCCGCAATCGCGTTCGATTGGCGCTGGCGGACTTGGGGCCGGGGTTAGGCGACGTAATCCTACGCTGCTGTTGTTTTCTAGAATGGTTAGAAACCGCCGAACGCGAACTGGGATGGTCAGCTCGGTCTGGAAAAATTGTCCTTCGTATCGCTTTGGAACGTCTTAGACGCCATTTCGAGGAACGTTACGGCAAGCACGGACCACTAATCGGATGATATGATGCTGATGCATGGCGGGCATTTCTAGACTTTTGGGGAAGGGCGGCTTACCTATAGCCAAACACCCAAGAGGAGCCCGTCCATGGCGACCCGTGATCTGAAAATTCCAAGCCAGCGTCACCCCGAAAAGGCCAAGCGTCCGGATACTGTCCAGCCACGCAAGCCTGATTGGATTCGTGTAAAGGCACCGACTTCGGATGGGTACAAGCAGACCCGCGACATCATGCGCGAGAACAAGCTTGTCACCGTATGCGAAGAAGCCGGTTGTCCGAACGTCGGCGAATGCTGGTCGCAGGGTCACGCAACCATGATGATCATGGGCGAAGTCTGTACCCGTGCCTGTACGTTCTGCAACATCGCAACAGGTAAGCCGCCAGAATCATTGGATGTGTTCGAGCCAGGTCGTGTGGCCGATGCGGTCAAAAAGCTGGGACTGAACCACGTTGTGATTACGTCCGTTGACCGAGACGACGTCGAGGATGGCGGTGCGGAACACTTTGCCCAGACAATCCGCGCAGTGCGGCGCCAATCACCGACCACGACGATCGAAATTCTCACACCAGACTTTATCAAGTGCGCACCAGAAGCGCTCGAGGTGGTGGTGGCCGCCAAACCCGATGTCTTTAACCACAATCTTGAAACGGTGCCTGGCCTTTATCCAGAAGTGCGCCCTGGTGCGAGATACTTCCATTCATTGCGGCTGTTGCAACGTGTCAAAGAGCTTGATTCATCGATGTTCACCAAATCCGGCATCATGGTTGGCTTGGGCGAAGATCGTCAAGCTGTGATCCAAGTCATGGACGACATGCGCGCGGCGGATATCGATTTCCTAACAATCGGTCAGTACCTTCAACCAACACCAAAACACCACGTGCTCGACCGTTTTGTGACGCCTGACGAATTTGCCGCCTATGAAAAGGCGGCGTTCGGCAAAGGGTTCTTGATGGTTTCGGCAACACCACTGACCCGCTCGTCATACCATGCTGGAGACGATTTCGCCCGTTTGCGCGAGGCCCGTTTGAAAAAACTTGGTCAGGCTTAAAAGGTTTTGATCCGAGGGCCGCGTGGCTCGACCGACAGCGCGTCGGGCCAACCGATATAGCGTTCGATCACAAAGATGATCGCGCAAGCAATGATGATACCGACAATAAGTTTCAGCCGCCACATCGCCGGTGGATGTCGGGCCCATTTTGATATGCGCAGGAGATGGATGGGGTTAAACACCGCAATCAGCCATCTTCGTCGGTAAACCGGACTTTTCCGATATAGGGCAAGTTGCGATTGCGTTGGGCAAAATCGATGCCGTAGCCAACCACGAATTCGTCAGGAATTTCAAAACCAGTCCATGACGCACGATAATCAACTTCGCGGCGTGCCGGTTTGTCGAGCAACGCGATAGATTTCAAACACGCGGGGTGTTTCGTTTCCAAGTAGTCGTGGACATGTGCCAACGTGTGACCAGTGTCGATGATATCTTCGACCACCAGAACATCACGACCTTCAATGGCGCCGCGTAAGTCTTTGAAAATGCGGACTTCTCTACTGCTCTCCATGCCATCACCATAGGATGAAGCCTCTAGGAAATCGACCTCAACGGGTAAATCCAATTCGCGCACAAGATCTGCGATGAATACAAAGCTTCCTCGTAAGAGCCCAACAACGACGAGCTTGTCAGTGCCTTGAAACTCTTGTTCGATCTCGCGGGCGAGGTTTTCAATCTTCGCGGCAATGGACTTGGCCGAGATCATTTGGTCGATGATATAGGGACGGTGCGGCATGAGAACTCACTTGATTTTGCGGCCCCACTCTACGACATCTACACCGACTGTCACGACCAAAGGCACCGCTATGCCCAGCCATTCTGAAAAACGTGTCCTCCCTTACACGGCGGACCAAATGTATGACCTTGTGGCTGATGTCGCGAATTACCCCAAGTTCTTGCCTTGGACAGCGGCTGCGCGAATCAGGTCCACGACCGATGAGGGCGACAAGACGGTCATGCTGGCTGATCTGGTGATTTCCTTCAAAGTCTTTCGCGAGAAATTCGGAAGCCGCGTTGCCCTTTGGCCAGAAACAAAGCAGATCGATACCGAATATATCGACGGCCCTTTCTCCTATCTCGAGAGCCAGTGGAATTTTGCTGACGTCGACGGTGGGTGCGAAGTTCAATTTTCGGTCGATTTTGAATTCAAGAACAAGCTTCTTCAGGGCGCGGCCGGCATGTTCTTCAACGAGGCGATGCAGAGGGTCGTGCGTGCATTTGAACGGCGCGCGGCGGACCTCTATGGCGCGGTGGCATGACGATCACGCGAACTCTCGCGGAATTTGCACATGCGCCAGTTGTCGGCGCCTGTACTGCGCGCGAATTTTGTGAACTGTCTCTGTTTGATTGGGCAATTTGTGGTGTGGCCGGATGGCAGCATAGCGGTTTTCAAAATTGGGCTGCAGTGCAGTCAGGGCCGGGCGATCAGCCCACGTTTTCCGGTCAAGCACATGATCCTGCCACAGCTGCGCTGATCAATGGGACAATCGCACATGCGCTAGATTTTGACGACACGCATTTTGGTCACATCGGTCACCCTTCGGTCGCGGTCTGGTCTGCTGTCCACGCTGTCGCCAAAACACAAACATGGAGCGAGCGCGTCGATGCCGCCTTGGTTGGGATGGAGGCATCGGTTCGGGTCGGACTATGGTTCGGGCGCGAGCACTATGAAATCGGATACCACCAGACGGCCACTGCGGGTGCGTTCGGGGCAACGTTGGCAGTCGCGCGTCTGCTCGGCTTAACGTTGGATCAAACAATCGCTGCCATTGGTTTATGCGCGACCATGGCATCAGGGCTCAAAAGTCAATTTGGGACCATGGGAAAACCGCTCAACGCAGGTCTCGCCGCACGCACAGGCGTAGAGGCGGCGATGTGGGCAAAGGCAGGCCTGATGTCATGTGATGACGGATTGGCCGGAGCTTTGGGCTTTGGACCAACCCACCACGGGCAAGCAGATACGTCGGCCTTACGAGAGCTTGGATCCAATTGGCGCTTTGAAACAATCAACTACAAATTTCACGCCTGTTGCCACGGGCTGCATGCCATGCTCGAAGCGTTGAGCACCCTAGATGTTGCACAAGATTTTGATCGTCTAGAGATCGAAACTCACCCCAGATGGATGAGCGTCTGCAACATCGAGACACCGCGTACGGGGCTGGAATGCAAATTCAGCTATCGACAAACCGCCGCCATGGCGATCAACGGTGAGGATACTGGTGCAATCTCATCCTATACGGATGAATGTGCCGCCCAGTTTGCTGATATTCGGGGCCGGATCGACGTTACAGAGAACTCTGATCTGACCGAAATGCAGGCCACCGTAAGGGTTACCCGAGGCGGCGACGTGACTACTGCACGACACGACCTGTCCGCGGCCATACCGGCGAGCACAATCAAATCCAAGCTAGACCACAAAGCGACAGCTCTGGTCGGACGCTCGTTTGCCGAAGAATTGCGGGCTGCCTGTGACGCACAAGACATCATACTGTTCGAGACATTGATCGCGACAGAAAAACGGGGCCAGTAGGGCCCGCCAGACCACTGACAAACCCCGTCACATTCTGGCGGGGCTTTGCTTTGGGATCGCCATTTGGCGATGGGTTTTGGGCACGAGTGAGCTTCAGTCCTTAGACGGGACTGATTTTGCGTCTTCTGTCCATGATCGTTGCTATTTTCTTGATGTTCTGGGCAGTTGCGGCAAGCAGGCATTGGCATTTGACACCTGTGTGCCTTCGCACAATGGGCGTATCGAGGCCCGAAGAGTTGCTTGGCATCTGCGAATGAGCATTCAACCGTTTCCTTTCGTCGCGTATACAATCGCTTGCCCCAGTCTGTCTGTCGGTTAGCATCGGTGCGGTCCCGCGCATCGGCCCAGACGAGACGGCTGAGGGTCTTGAACAAAACCTCTGGCGCAATCGGCGGGCGGCCATGGTCGAGGCAGTAAAGCCCCTGATTCAGTTCACGGATGAAGCCAAAATCAATCACAGCATCAACCTTGCGCAGCAGGTGATCATTAGGAACCAGGCTCTCAAGCGTGACCATCTCAACCTCGCTCTGGTGGGGTGTGGGGCGTTTCGACACACCCAATTGAGTCAGCCCGAGCCTATAAAATCACGCAAAACAGCGAAGATGCACAATGGCGGCAAAGCGGACGAAGCTGACCTCGATGACATTCGGGCCGATGACCTTTTGCGGAAAACAGGGTGCCCGCGAGCACTCATTTGGATGTTGTCACAAACGGTCGTTTTTGGAAGGCGTTCAATGACGGCTCTGAGCCCAATCCAACCGATGCTGCGTAGTGCTCCAATGACCGCTTTGAGGGCCCTAAAAAGTGTGGTCGCCATTAAAGCGGCGTTTGCATGCCAATGATTTTTGACTACTCCGTCTGTCTATCAGAACATCACTAGCCTAGTTCAGTTGACAGATTCAAAAAATGTATACACTTTGTATACGATTCTTGGAGCTCCACATGGACCGATATACAAAACTTGCCTGTTTGACCGATTTGCGTCGGCGCATTTTGTCGACTGACCTTAAGCCGGGATATGATCTCGACGAAGCGGGCTTGTCTGAATACTACAGCATGTCGCGCACGCCACTTCGCGAGGTGCTGCAACGCCTTCAAGGCGAAGGTTATGTTGTGATGAGCGAGAACCGTGGCGCGAAGGTCGCGTCGATGGACATTGACGTCTTGCGCACCTTTTTCCAGACGGCCCCGATGGTTTACGCCAATATCGGGCGTCTGGCCTGTGAAAACCACACCGCCACCCAGTTGGATGACCTGAAACAGGCGCAGATGACTTTCTCCAAAGCGGCCAAGTCATCTGATGCGGCCGAGGCCGCGCTCGCCAATCACAAATTCCACGCGATTATCGGTGATATGGCCTCAAACACTTATTTATTGGCCTCGCTTGCGCGACTGCAAATCGATCACACCCGCATGAGCCAAACGTTTTATCGCCCCGCGGCACCCGCCGAGACGATGTTGGTTCTCAAAGCAATCGAACAGCACGACGCGATGATCGCGGCCATTGAGGCTGGCGAAGGCGCGCTCGCGATTGACCTCACACTCCAACATTGGGACCTAAGCCGTGACCGGATGGAGCGTTACGTGCGCCCCGATCCGTTGCCGGTTGATGTCATTTCTCTCAAGGACCACCGCAATGCAATTTGAAGGTATCTACACGCCGCTCGTCACGCCGTATCATGATGACTTTTCGCTGAACGAAGTGGCCTTGGCCGAAACGGTTGAGCATTTGATAACGGCAGGCGTTCACGGCATTGTCGTCGCGGGGTCCACGGGCGAATATTACGCGCAGACGACTGAAGAACGCCTTGAGATGATGACACGCTGCGCGGGTCTGATCAACGGGCGTGTGCCGATGGTGATAGGAACAGGCGCAATTCGGACCGAAGACAGCGTGATGTACGCCAAAGCCGCCAAGGCGGCAGGCGCGGATGCCTTGCTGGTGGCAACGCCGCCCTATGCTTACCCGACGGGGCGCGAAATTGCGTTGCATGCGCTGGCCGTGGACCGCGCCGCGAACTTGCCGGTGATGCTTTATAACTACCCTGGACGGATGTCGGTGGACATGGACGAAGATTGTCTGAACCGCTTGGGCCGCTCGCCCAATTTCTGCGGGATCAAGGAAAGCTCTGGCGACATCAATCGCTTGCACATGCTGGCGCGCGACTATCCACATATCGCATTGTCCTGCGGCATGGATGATCAAGCGCTGGAGTTCTTTGCATGGGGCGCGCGGTCTTGGGTCTGCGCTGGGTCAAACTTTGCACCAAAGGCGCACATCGCGTTGTACGAGGCTTGCGCCGTCGAGGGTGCTTTCACCAAAGGCCGTGCGATCATGTCTGCGATGTTGCCGCTGATGCGCGTCCTCGAACAGGGCGGCAAATTTGTGCAATGCATCAAATATGGGCTGACCTTGCGCGGCATTGACGCGGGCCCACCGCGCAAACCGCTACAACCACTGAACAAAGACGACAAACGCGAACTGGCCGAGGTGATCCGCACAATGGACACAGCCATTTCCAGCATCATGGGGGCGAACACATGACCGATCTGCTGACACACGCCGAATACGCGGCCATCGCTGACGCATTAGACCCACCGCGCAGCCCGTTCATCGACGGCAAGTACCAGCGCGGTAATGGCCCATTGATGGCAACAACCAACCCAGCAACACGGGCCGAGATCGCACAGATTTCCACGGCAGATGCCAAGGATGTCGACCTTGCCGTAACCAAAGCGCGCGAGGCATTTGATCAAGGTCGGTGGTCAAAGATCGACCCTGACGCCCGCAAGGATGTGCTGACCCGTCTGTGCAAATTGATCACGCGAAATCGCCGCGAACTGGCTGTGATGGAAAGTGTGGAATCGGGCAAGCCGATCCTTGATTGCGAAACGATTGACCTGCCCGAGACGATCCACTGCATTAAATGGCACGCTGAAGCTGCTGACAAAATCTACGATCAGACAGCACCGACAGGTGACGGCGCAATGGCGATGATCGTGCGTGAACCTGTGGGTGTTGTCGCAGCAATTCTGCCGTGGAATTTCCCGTTGATGATGTTGGCGTGGAAAATTGGGCCTGCGCTGGCGGCAGGCTGTTCTGTCATCGTGAAACCGGCTGAACAAACGAGCCTGACCGCGCTACGCGTCGCTGAACTGGCGCACGAGGCGGGTATCCCCCGCGGTGTCCTTCAGGTGCTTCCGGGCGACGGCCCATCGGTGGGCGAACCACTTGGACGCCATATGGATGTCGATATGGTCAGCTTTACTGGATCGACGGAAACCGGACGGCGGTTCTTGCGCTATGCGGCTGACAGCAACCTCAAAAAGGTGGTGTTGGAATGCGGCGGCAAGAACCCCGCTGTGGTGTTCGGCGACGCCGAGAACCTCGATCATGTGGCGGAACACGTGGTCAATGCAGCGTTCTGGAATGCGGGGCAAAATTGCTCTGCGACGTCGCGGTTGATCGTGCATGCGTCGGTGAAAGATGTGTTGCTAGAGAAGATTAATGCCCGCGTGCGCGATTGGAAAGTTGGCGATCCGCTTGATCCTACCAACCATATCGGCGCGTTAATTGATGCAGGTCATTGCACCAAAGTGCGCAGCTTTTTGGACGATAAGGGTGATGGCCCCTTCGTGGCCCCAACTATTCTTGAAGTTGAGGCTGATGACCCGCGCGCACGCGACGAAATCTTTGGCCCTGTGTTAAGCGTGATCACCGTGGCCAGCAATGACGAAGCCGTGCAGGTCGCCAATGACACTGACTATGGCCTTGCCGCGTCAGTGTTTTCTGCTGGAAGCCGCAGTGCCATTCGTGCGGCACGCGACATCAATGCAGGCACGGTGACGGTGAATTGTTACGGCGAAGGCAACATCGCCACACCGTTCGGCGGCTACAAACAATCGGGCTTCGGCGGACGCGACAATGGCCTGCACGCCCATGACCAATACACCGAGGTCAAAACAATTTGGATCGACCTCACCGATCCCGCTGATGGGAATAACGTCACATGAGTGTGGACGCAGTAGGCACTGTGCGCCGGGGGCGCGGCGCACGCAAAGCGCTGCGCCAGACCCGTGACATAAAGATGCTGCCTGCGCTCAAGCGCAAGCTGCCCCTGACCGACCCGATGACCCCCGATCAGATCGAAAAGATCGACGCGGCGTCTATGGATATCCTTGAAAATGTTGGCGTGCAATTCCGCGATGATATCGCCTTGGCTGATTGGAAACGTGCTGGCGCGAAGGTCGTCGGAGAGATGGTCTACCTTGATCGGCACCTCGTGCGCGAGCTGATCGCCAGTATTCCAGAAACATTCACCTACCACGCACGCAATGCGGCCAACTCTCTGCCCTTCGGCGGCGATCATGGCATGTTCATCCCAATGACGGGCGCGCCATTTCTGCGCGATCTCGATGACGTGCGGCGCAACCCAACGCTGGATGACTTGGCGAATTTCCACAAGCTCAGCCACATGTTACCGGCGATCCACTCGTCAGCGCACCATATCGTCGAACCCTATGATCATCCGATTAGCCAGCGGCATCTGCGTATCACCTATTCGTCGATGAAACACTCTGACAAGACGTTCATGGGTATGACCACCAGCCCCAAAAACGCCGAAGACGTGATGGACATGTGCGTGATCCTGTTTGGCGATGATTACATTGACACCCACCCGGTCGTGACGGGCAATTGCAACGGAAACTCGCCTTTGGTCTGGGACGAGACGATGCTGGGCGCACTGCGGGCATTCTGTAAACGCAATCAGCCGATCCTGTGTTCGCCCTTCGTTTTGGGCGGCGCAAATACCCCCGCAAGCGTGCCCGCAACCGTGGCGCAATTGAACGCCGAAGCGCTCAGCGCGCTGGCCTACACGCAGGTCGTGCGCAAAGGCTGCCCTGCGATCTATGGCCACTACCTCTCAACCGTCAGCATGAAATCGGGCGCGCCGATGGCTGGCACACCAGAGATCAGCCTGATGAACTTTATGATCGGTCAGATGGCGCGGTTCTACGGTGTGCCTTGGCGCACGTCGAACACGCTTGGTGGGGCCAAGACGTTCGATGCGCAGGCCGGTTATGAAAGTGCGATGACGATGAACGCGGTCTTGATGGCGGGCGCAAATTACATGTGGCACAGCGCGGGTTGGAATGAAGCGGGGATGCATTGTTCCACGGCGAAATTCATCGTCGATGCCGAGATGTGCGAAATGGGCTACCGCATGGCGCAAGGCGTGAATTGGGATGACTTTGATGCAGCTCTAGCAGCCGTGCCAGATGTTGGCCCCGGTGGTCACTATCTTGGCCATCCGCATACGTTGGAGCATTTTCAAAAGGCATTCTTCATGCCCGAGATGTTCGACAACAATTCAATCGAGCAATGGCAAGCCGAAGGCGGGATCGAGATCAACGAACGCGCCCTTAACAAAGCCCGCTCCATGTTGAACGAGTACGAAGAACCCAAGCTCGACGAGGGCGTGAACGAAGCGCTGCTGGATTACATCGCTAGGCGCGAACGCGAAATTCCGGCCGTCGACGCGCTTAATCAGGATTACTAACGTGGCTGTGACCCGTCTGCCCCGCGATCCCGGCCCAACCGGTTGGAATAAGTTGCTGGCAAACCCTCAACCAGCGACACCTTTGGCTGGCAAGATCACCGCCGATTGGTTGGTAATTGGCGCAGGTTTTGCAGGGTTGGCGGCGGCCCACCGCCTGTCCAAAAAGGCAAAAGGCGACAAGATCGTCGTGTTGGATGCTGTGCGCATTGGCGACGGACCGGCGGGGCGCAACTCGGGCTTTATGATCGATCTTCCGCACGATCTGACGTCGGCGGACTACGGCGGTGCGCTTGATGCTGACGTGGCGCAAACACAGGACAACCGGCTGGGAATTACCCATGCTCGTGAAATGTCAAATGAATATGGCCTTTCTGCGGAAGCATTTGTGATGTCAGGCAAGATCAATGGGGCGGCAACCACTAAGGGTCATGCGCACAACACCAGCTTTGCCAAACATTTGACCGCAATGGGTGAACCGCATGAGGTCTATGACGCAGCAGAGATGCGTGAAATTACGGGTTCGGATTATTATCAAAGTGGCCTGTTCACGCCGAGTACGGCCATGATTCAACCTGCAATGTACATCCGCGGCATCGCTGAAGGACTACGCAAAGACGGTGTTAAGATCCATGAAGACAGCCCCGTCACGGACCTGAAGCGTGAGGATGATTGGATCGCAACGACCCCAAACGGGCGAGTTACCGCGCCGCGCGTCATCCTCGCAGTAAACGGTCACCTGAACAGTTTCGGATACGCCAAATCGCGTTTGATGCATGTGTTCACCTACGCCTCGATGACACGGGCATTGTCACCGCAAGAGGTGGCCAAGCTGGGTGGTCACGCGATCTGGGGGCTAACGCCGGCAGATCCTGTTGGAACGACTGTGCGCCGCATCTGTGGTACGGGCGGCGATCGGTTGATCATTCGGAACAGGTTTACATTTGACCCCACGATGGAGGTAAGCGCGAAACGCATCGCAAAAGTAGGCAAAGATCACGACCGTTCTTTTATGCGCCGCTTTCCAAATCTGGGCGATGTCGCAATGGAATTCAGGTGGGGTGGGCGGCTTTGCCTCAGCCGCAATAACGTGCAGGTAATTAGCAAATTAGAACCCGGATTGTTTTCAGCCTGCTGTCAAAATGGCTTAGGCACTGCCAAAGGGACATTGGCGGGCGGTCTCGCGGCCGATCTCGCACTCGGTCAATCATCGCCGACGCTGTCACGCGCCTTAGCTGCTGACGCTCCAATGCGCTTGCCGCCAGAGCCGATCTCAAGGCTTGGTGCTAACTTATACCTACGCTGGCAGGAGGGTCGCGCATTCGGCGAACTTTAGCCCGAGGCGTTTTGCGAGACAGCGCGCCCCATCAATTCTGGCGCGCGACACAACATTGCTAAAGATGGAGAAGCAGCCGTTTATTCGCCAGATAGCAATGCCCGCTTTGTCCCGCACAACCGCCATTCATATGTGTTCCAAAAACGCTCGTTTTCGACATGGTCGCCAACCACCGGGATTTCTGCTGTAAAAAAACCTTTTCCCAACCCTACCAGTTGTTGAAGGTTTTTGGGAAGCTATTAATAGCAGCCATTCGTGCAAAATGCAGCATCAGTCACTTTTGGGCTCATTGCAACCATCCGACAAAATTTTTCGGATGATTTGATAAGCCGTGACAACCTTAACTTTGTCAGCAGCCTAACGGGTCCCGTAGGGCCCGCTAGCGCATTCGTCTTGATCGTATTTACGACGTCATGTCGTATGCACGTTCACCATGGACCGCGAGGTCCAGACCGTTGACTTCGGTCTCGTGATCTACGCGCAATGGTGTCACCGCACGACAGACAAAGATCAGCACGACTGTGACCACTGCGGTGAACACACCGACGATCGCGAGGCTGCCCAACTGAGTGGCCCAGCTTCCCAATCCGAAGACTGCGATCATGATCGTACCAAAGATGCCACCAACACCGTGGACCGCAAACACATCAAGCGTGTCGTCGATCTTAAAGACGTTGCGCACAAGAGTGACCGCTTCTTGGCACAAGACACCAGCGACGGCACCAATGATCAAGGCCTGCATCGGGTCGATGAAACCAGACGCCGGAGTGACCGAGGCGAGACCTGCGATTGTACCTGTGACCAAACCAACGAGGCTGGCTTTACCGAACTTGATCCGCTCCCACAGCGCCCATGTCAGGGATGCAGTGGCCGCCGAGATATGTGTCACGGTCAGTGCCATAGCCGCGCCACCGTCGGCCGCAAGTTGAGAGCCGCCGTTAAAGCCGAACCAACCGAGCCAAAGCATAGCAGCACCTATCATCACCATGCCAGGATTGTGTGGCGGTTTATTCTGATCACGACGTGGCCCAAGAAAGATCGCGAGGATCAAAGCCGCAAGACCGGCAGTTTCGTGAACAACAATGCCACCTGCAAAGTCCATCACGGCGACTTCAAAGATTGTGCCGTTTGCCAGAATGCCGCCACCCCAGACCCAATGGACGACCGGTGCGTAACACAACAGCATCCAAAGCGATGAGAACAACAGCACAAAGCCAAAGCCGACACGTTCGACATAGGCACCAACGATCAAAGCCGGTGTGATGATCGCAAAGGTCATCTGGAAGGCAAAGAACAAGACTTCGGGCAGGGTGCCAGCGAGCGTCTCGCTATTAATGCCACCAAGGAACATTTTGTCCAAGCCGCCCCAGTAGCCGGATGTCCCGCCACCAAATGCAATCGAGTACCCGATCACGAGCCAAAGGACGCTCATCACGCACGCAATTGCATAGCAGTGCATAAACACACTGAGCACGTTGCGTGCGCGTACAAGACCTCCGTAAAACAGGGCAAGCCCTGGCAAAGTCATAAACAAGACCAAGGCTGTCGCCACGATCATCCAGGCTGTATCCGCTCCGTTCATTGTCCCCTCCGACATTTATAAAACTGAGGTGGGTGGACAATATCGGGATCGGCGCGGAAAGAGGCGATTGTCGTTTCGGGTGGTTAAACGATAGGCAAATCACAAACCGGCGCAGGTTTATGCGCAATTTTTGGTATTTGACTAATTTTTACGCGCTTATGAATCGAGCGCTCCGAGCAGCAGATCCAAGGTATAGTCACATGCGGCCATTCGGACATTGGCACGACCCAATGATCCGAATTCGACCGTAGACGTTTGAATCTGGTCGCGTTGCGCGATCCCGAAACACACCCGACCTTCGGGTTTGTGATCCGATCCTCCGGGGCCAGCAATGCCGGTAATCGCAACTGCAAGGCTGGCGTCCGAGTGCGCAATCGCACCTTTCGCCATCTCGGCCGCGGTTTCTTCCGAAACGGCACCATAGGCAGCCAATGTTTCTGGAGAAACGCCCAGCATTTTGGTCTTGGCCCGATTGGTGTAGGTGACAAAGCCACGGTCAAAAATCGACGAGCTCCCCGCGATGTCGGTGATTGCGGCACTGACCATCCCGCCAGTGCAGCTTTCGGCTGTGGCGATCATGACTTCGGCAGCCAGCGCACGGGTCAATAGAGCCACTGCACGAGGGTTGTCGGTACTCATAGTAAATGAGCGAGCGCTGCGAGGATCATCACGCCGATGGCGGCAAAAACGCCCGCGATGACATCATCGAGCATCACACCCAAGGCGTCGCCGCGTCGGTCCGCCCAACCCACAAGCCAAGGCTTGGATATGTCGAACAAACGGAACAGCAGGAATGCCGCAAGCCAGCCTGGCCAAAGGTCCGTCAGGGCTGCGCCAACTTTGTGGGCGCCAAACACGACCGGGAACAGCGCGATCCACTGCCCTGCGACCTCGTCGATGACGATTTCGGACGGATCGTGA
The DNA here is from genome assembly GCF_000161835.1 of Thalassobium sp. R2A62. GTDB lineage: Bacteria > Pseudomonadota > Alphaproteobacteria > Rhodobacterales > Rhodobacteraceae > Thalassobium. Next base: position 669,162 of record NZ_GG697169.2, on the reverse strand, counting down.
TCGTCCTGTCCGGCCGTCTCAATTTGCGTCGCCCACCAGCCGGTTAAGAACACGACGATTGTTGCGAGACAAAAGCCGATTGGCCCAAGGACAGTCGCCACCAAATATGCAGCAGGCAGGGCGGCCAGTGATCCCCATGTTCCCGGAGCGGGTTTTAGCAATCCCGAATAGAAAAACGTCGCCCAAAGCTTGCTCATGATGCCACCAATGTTGCCGTTGCGATCGACGCGATGCCTTCACCGCGCCCTGTAAACCCAAGCCTTTCCGAAGTTGTCGCTTTGACACTGATCCGGTCGGCATCCAGCCCCATGATCTTGCTCATTTTTTCACGCATTGCTTGGGCGTGTGGGCCAATCTTGGGAAACTCGCAAACCAGAGTGCAATCAACGTTACTGATCGTAAATCCCATCTCGGAAGCAAGCGCTACTGCATGACGCAAAAAGATGTCGCTGGCAGCCCCTTTCCATTGCGGATCGCTGGGCGGGAAATGCTGGCCAATATCACCACGGGCAAGTGCGCCATAGATCGCATCAGTTACTGCATGCATCCCGACATCGGCGTCCGAATGACCGACCAAACCGTGATCATGTGCAATCTCTAAACCGCACAAAGTGACATGCGTACCTGGTCCAAATTTATGAACATCGTAGCCGTTGCCCAGTCTTATATCCACGTATGTCGTTCCTTGTTTCATCATATGCTCAACCCGCGCCAAATCGGTTGGGTTGGTGATCTTCATTGCGCGAGGATCACCCGCAACGATCGCGACGTCCAGCCCCGCAGCGCGAGCAACCTCGACATCATCCGCTGCGGCACCGGTATAGGCCGCATGTGCGGCTAGGATCGCTGAATATTGAAAACCCTGTGGGGTCTGCGCACGAAACAAACCACTCCGATCCGCCGCGCCGGTCACGACACCGTCTTTGCCAGTCCACAATGCGTCAACAACAGGTAGTGCTGGAGCCGCGCCATCATGGGTCTCCAACGCCACAATAACATCAGTGATCATTTGCTCGGTGACAGCAGGGCGTGCAGCATCGTGGATCAGGACACGCTTTGCGTCAGGACATGCCCGCAGGCAATTTTGAACGGTCTCGGCTCGGCTGCCGCCGCCTGTGACAATCTCAACGCCGTCAGGAATTGATATGCCTTCAGGAACACCGTCGGCTGGGGCTGCGAGCATGATCCGGTCGACGAGCGGATGCGCCTGAAACATCTGAATTGACCACAAGACAACTGCACGACCGTTCAGGGTCTGCCATTGCTTTGGTTTTGGGCCACCAGCACGGCGACCCGATCCAGCAGCAACGATCAAAGCAATTGTTGTCATTCAAAAAGGCCCTAACATCCGTTTTGACCTGTGTATGACCCAGAGGTCAGTCTTGCAAATGCGCAAGTTTTCGAGGCGTATTTGCTTAATTTTTAAGCATCAGCTACAAAATTGACCAAATGGTACTGCCGCTTTGTTGTATGGGGCCGCAGCGCCGCATAGACCAGTGTCATCGCACAAGGATTAGGCGCTCTTCGTGAAAGTTGGCTCGCTCACTTTGGACCCACCCGTCTTTCTAGCCCCATTGGCTGGAATCACAGACCTGCCGTTTCGACAGCTTGTCGGAGGGTTTGGTGCCGGATTAGTCGTGAGCGAAATGGTCGCCAGCCAAGAAATGGTGCAATCCAAACCGGGCGCGCGTGAAAAGGCAGAGCTGGGGCTTGGTCTGGCTGACACGTCCGTACAATTGGCCGGTCGCGATGCAGAATGGATGGCGCGGGCCGCACGGATTGTCGAAGACAGCGGCGCACGTCTGATTGATATCAACATGGGTTGCCCAGCAAAAAAGGTGACGAACGGATATTCCGGTTCGGCTCTGATGCGCGACCTGGATCATGCGCTCACGCTAATCGATGCCGTCGTCAATGAGGTTGATATCCCCGTCACATTGAAAACGCGGCTCGGGTGGGACGACGCAATGTTGAACGCGCCAACGCTTGCCAAACGCGCCGAAAATGCAGGTGTCTCAATGATCACCATCCACGGTCGGACGAGGTGCCAGTTCTATAAAGGGCATGCTGATTGGACAGCCATTTCAGCAGTAAAAGACGCGGTCACGATACCCGTCATTGCAAACGGGGACATTGTGGACAGTGAATCAGCCCGTCGTGCGCTGACTTCTTCGGGGGCCGATGGCGTGATGATAGGGCGCGGCGCGCAGGGGCTGCCATGGCTGTTGGCCCAAGTAGCCGCAGACCTGCACGGCACGCCAATGCCTGACGTCCCAAAAGGAACGGCATTGGTTCGGATGGTGTCTGACCACTACGAGGCGATGATGTCGTTCTACGGGATCGAACTGGGCAACCGCGTCGCTCGCAAACACTTGGGTTGGTATATGGACAACGCACAAACCCCAACCGCGCTACGCAAGGCCGTTCTGGTGGAAAAGGACCCAGCGGCGGTTCTGTTGTTGCTCCCAGATGCTGTGGGACCCGACCACGAGTTGGCGGCATGAACGTTGACGATCTCTGGACCTCGTTACCCGTGCCGGCGTTGCTGTTGGATGTGGGCAACCGGATCATCGCCGCCAATTCCACCGCAGAAGATTTCATGAATGTCTCGGCAAAGTCGCTGTTGGGCACACCGATCTGGGATCAGGTGATGATCGATGCCCCGATCGAGCTGGCCTTTGCGCGGGCCTGCAGCAATCGAACCTCTTTGCACATCAATGACGTGGACATCGGGACAGGGGCGCGTGCGCCCGTGCTGTGCAATATGCGGATCGCGCCACTCAATGGCTCAGACGATCAGATGCTGGTCCTGTTTGCGCCACGCGAGATCACGTCATCCATGTCGCGCAATGCGTCGTCGGTCAAAGCCGCACGCTCCGCGATTGGTATGGCAGAAATGCTGGCACATGAAATCAAGAACCCTCTCGCGGGGATCACGGGCGCAGCTCAGTTACTTGCCATGAACCTGTCGAACAGCGACCTCGAAATGACCGATCTCATCGTCGAGGAATGTCGCCGCATTGTGTCATTGCTGGATCAGGTGGATCAGTTCGGCAATCTCGCGCCCCCTCAAATGGATCCCGTCAATGTGCACGATGTTCTAGATCGTGCTCGCCGTTCCGCGGCGGTTGGTTTTGGCGCACATATGACGTTGATCGAAGACTACGATCCGTCTCTTCCACCTACGATGGGAGACACCGATCAATTGCTGCAGGTCTTTCAAAACCTCTTAAAAAACGCCTCGGAGGCCAGCAAAGGGGCTGCTGGCAAAATCAGGCTCCACACGTATTACGACCAATCACTGCGTGTAAGACGCCACGACGGCACCCAAGCGAAACTGCCGCTACAGATCGAGATCATCGACGACGGTCCGGGCCTGCCGCCCGAGATCGAAAGTGATGTCTTTGAACCCTTCATCTCAGGTCGAGAAAACGGCACAGGCCTAGGCCTCGCGCTCGTATCCAAAATTATTGCTGACCACGACGGGTGGATCACAGTCGATTCCGTACCCGGGCGGACTGTGTTTCGCGTCTCGTTGCCGTTGGTGACAACAATTCCCCAAGGAGAAAAGTAATGGACGGAACTATTCTGGTTGCAGACGACGACCGCACAATTCGCACCGTTCTAACCCAAGCTCTGACCCGTGCAGGCTGCAAGGTGCATGCCACATCAAGCCTTGTGACGTTGATGCGGTGGGTCGAAGAGGGCAAAGGGGATTTGGTCATCTCTGACGTTGTAATGCCAGATGGTAATGGCCTAGAGGCGTTACCCAAAATTGGCGAGGCACGTCCCGGTTTGCCGGTAATCGTGATATCTGCGCAAAACACGATCATGACAGCGATCCAAGCGGCCGAAGCAGACGCATACGACTATTTGCCGAAACCTTTTGATTTGCCGGATTTGATGAAACGCGCCGCTCGCGCGCTCGAAGTGAAACGACGTGCACCGATCGCGCGTGATGCGTCCGAGGATCAGGGCGATGATCTGCCGCTGGTTGGCCGCACACCTGCAATGCAAACGCTGTATCGCTTAGTCGCACGTGTGATGAATACTGACTTGTCGGTCTTGATCACCGGTGAAAGCGGGACGGGGAAATCTCTGATCGCGCGTGCTATCCACGACCTGTCTGACCGTCGCACATTGCCATTTGTTGTGGTCAGTGCCGAAGATTTGGCTGGCGTCGACGGGCCATCGGCCTTGCTCGCGCGTGTCAAAGGCGGCTCGTTGTTGTTCGACGAAGTTGGTGACCTTGGCGATGAAGACCAAGCCAAGATTGTGCGCATGTTGGATGCGCTCCCGGATACTGCACCGCGGATCATGGCGACGAGCCAGATTGACCTGATGCATCGGACCGAAGCAGGTGAATTCAGACAAGACCTGTTTTACCGGCTTGGCGGTGTCAGCCTGACAGTTCCTGCATTGCGCGAGCGTGTCGATGATATCCCGCTGTTGGCGGACCACTTTCTGGCACGCGCCGAACGGGAAGGGGCCGCATTGCGCCGGCTCTCCACGGGAGCTGCCGAGCTGGTTCGCAGCTACAGCTGGCCTGGAAACGTTCGACAACTGGAAAACGCAGTACGTCGGTTGGTGGTCACAGCGACCGAAGATGAAATTTCGCGCGCCGAAACCGAATTGGTGCTAGGCAATCAGCCTGCGATGGAACCACTCAGAGGTGGCGCAGATGGTGAAAAGCTGTCGGCGTCTGTGGCCGCGCATTTGCGGCGCTATTTCGATCTGCACGGTGGAGTTTTGCCAGCACCCGGTCTGTACCAACGGATACTCAAGGAAGTCGAAAGCCCGCTGATCGAAATCGCGCTGGATGCAACCAGCGGAAATCAGGCAAAATGCGCCGATCTTCTGGGCATCAACCGCAATACCTTGCGCAAGAAGATCACTGACCTCGATATCCACGTGACAAGGCGCCGCAAACTGATGTAAAACCGTCACACAAGCGTGGCCGCGCGGCATCTGTGTCGCGCGAGAACCACATAAATGGCGGTAATGGCACAGGTGTTTTGCATACCTGCGCCCAGAATCAGGAAAGCAGGGACGCCCGTGCAGCGCTCTCTCTTGGGGTTTAATTTAGCGAGGCTGAGCCGTTTGCGGCGCCTAAGACGCGTGCAAAACGTGGCGACACTCGGACTTGTGATTTTGGGGCCGATCCTCACGGTCGCAACATTTGTAGCCCTTGGTCCATTAAACCAAGGCGCCACCGCGCCCAGCTTGCGCCTGATCCTACTGGCCGACTTGATCTACATTCTCGTGGTTGCGGCTCTCGTTATGCAGCGTGTGGCTCGAATGATTGCTGCACGGCGCGCAAAATCGGCCGGCTCACGGCTTCACCTTCGTCTGACCGGTGTGTTTGCGCTGCTTGCGCTGATTCCAACCGTTCTGGTCGCTGTCTTTTCAATGCTGACGATAAACGTAGGCCTTGAGGGTTGGTTTTCTGATCGGGTGCGTCAGGTGGTCGGCAACTCATTGGCCGCCGCGGAATCCTACGAAGGCGAACACCGCAGCGAACTCAACCGCGATGGTCAGGCGCTCGCCAACTATCTCGACAACGAACGGCGCGGCACATTTTTCATGACCCAGCTTGAGGTCAGAACCGCACTGGCCCAAGTCGAAGCGCAAATCAGGCGTGGCCTGACCGAGGTCTATCTAATCGATGGCGCTGGAGAAATTCAGACCCGTGGCCCCAGCAGCTATCTCTTTGGGTTTGAACAACCGACGGCGGAACAACTGGCGGCGGCGCGTAATGGGCTGGTCATCATCGAGGATTGGGACAACAACGAATTCCGCGCTCTGATCCCATTGACCGAATTCGTCGACAGGTTCCTCTACGTTACCCGTGAGGTGGATGGAGAGGTTCTAGGGTTGCTGGATGAGACCCAAGAAACAGTCAATCTCTACGAACAACTCGAAAGCGAACGTGGTCGGCTGCTGTTTGAATTCGGCCTCCTTTATTTAGGTTTTGCTGTGATCTTGATCCTCGCTGCGATTTGGCTGGGCCTTTGGTTCGCCGAACGGTTGGCACGTCCTGTGGGACGGCTCGCGGGCGCGGCACAGCGTGTCGGAGCAGGAGACCTGACTGTTCGTGTGCTCGAAGAAGAGGGTGACGACGAAATCGCGATGTTGGGGCGGTATTTCAACCAAATGACCACCCAATTGAACGGCCAGCGCCAGACTTTGATAGAAAGCAACGAACAGGTAGAGCGTCGCCGCCGGCTGTTCGATAGCGTCCTAAGCTCGGTGACATCCGGCGTTGTGGGCCTAGACGCCCAAGGACGCGTCACCTTCGCTAACCCATCAGCACGACGCCTGCTAGAAGTAGGTGAAGAACAAGAGGCGATGGCTCTTGCCGTTGCTGTGCCTGAATTCGCCCCGCTGTTTGACCGCCTCCAAGTCCGAGGCAGTCACGCCGAACAAGAACAGGTCAACTTGATCCGTGGTGGGGCCCAAGAGAGCCTGTTGGTGCGTATGGCCCCCCGTCGGTCTGAAGATGGCAAGCTCGAAGGCTATGTTGTCGCATTTGACGACGTCACCGATCTGGTCAGCGCCCAACGGATGGCCGCATGGGGTGATGTTGCGCGACGGATTGCCCATGAGATTAAAAACCCGCTCACGCCAATTCAGCTCAGCGCCGAGCGGATCAAACGCAAATTTGGACCCGTGGTCGATGATCAGGCCAAGCTGGACCAGATGACCGACGTCATTGTTCGCCAAACCAATGACTTGCGCCGGATTGTGGATGAATTCTCGAAATTCGCGCGTATGCCCGAACCGGAAAAGCGGAACGAGGATCTGGCGACTTTGGTTCGTGACGCTGTGACACTGCAGGAAGCCGGGCAACCCGATGTGGCGATCGTGTCAGATATCAGCGCAGAGGTTGTCACCGCTGACATCGACGGCACCATGATCTCACAGGCACTCACAAACCTAATTAAGAATGCCGGCGAAGCAACTGAAACTTATATCGAAAAGAATGGTACTGGCGACTTTTCACCCGAGGTCCGAGTAGCTCTTGAGGTCCAAGGTGATACCGCAGTGATCACGATCCAAGACAACGGTATCGGCCTGCCACAAGACCGGGCCCGTCTGTTCGAACCCTATGTCACGACACGCGACAAAGGGACCGGACTAGGTCTGCCAATTGTCAAAAAGATCATCGAAGAGCATGGCGGACAGCTGGTGCTGTCAGATGCCGAAACTTTTGCAGGAGCAAGCCACGTAGGCGCCTGCGCAACGATAATATTACCGGTTCTGATCGCATCAGAGGCGGCGAGTACAATAGCATGAGGTCACTATGGGCGATATCCTAATCACAGATGACGAGCGCGACATTCGCGAGCTGATCGGGGACATTCTAGAAGACGAAGGCTTTTCGACACGGCTGGCTGGATCGTCGAACGAATGTATGGCCGAGATAGAAAAAGAAGCGCCTGCGCTGATGATCCTAGATATATGGCTTAAAGACAGCGCGATGGACGGCATCGACATCCTGAAAGCGGTCAAGCGAGACCACCCAGACATCCCGATCGTGATCATTTCGGGCCACGGGAACGTGGAAATTGCTGTCGCTGCTATCAAACAGGGTGCCTACGACTTTATCGAAAAACCCTTTAATATCGACCAGTTAATGGTAGTGATCCGGCGTGCGATGGAAACCTCTCGGCTGCGCCGCGAGAACATCGACCTCAAACGCGGGGATGCGGCCCCAAGTGAGATGTTGGGCGAAAGCGCTGCATTCAAGACCCTCAAGAGCCAGCTCGACAAAGTCACCAAATCCAACGGTCGCGTGATGCTGACTGGCCCTGCGGGTGCGGGCAAGGAAATCGCGGCACGCTATATCCACACCAATTCAAACCGCGCGTCGGCCCCTTTTGTGACTGTCAATTCTGCTGGCATCGAGCCGGACCAGATGGAGGCCAAACTGTTTGGCCGCGAGAGCCCCGAAAAGGGTATCGAAAAAGGCCTGCTGGAAGAGGCGAGCGGCGGGGTCATCTACTTTGATGAGGTGGCCGAGATGCCATCAGGGACACAGGCCAAAATTCTGCGCGTTCTTGTGGACCAACAGTTCCAACGTGTCGGCGGCAGCGACAAGGTCAAGGTTGATCTTCGTGTTATATCAACCACAAACAAAGACTTGGCCGCTGAAATCGATGCGGGTAACTTCCGTCAAGAACTATACCATCGCCTGAACGTTGTACCGATCCATGTCCCAAGCCTAGAAGAACGTCGCGAAGACATTCCAATGCTGGCCGAATACTTCATCGACGGTTTCAACAAATTGCAGGGCCTGCCGCTGCGCACCCTTGCTGAGGACGCGCGGGCATTGCTTCAGACGATGCTCTGGCCGGGAAATGTGCGTCAGCTCAAGAACGTGATTGAGCGGGTTTTGATCCTAGGCGAAGCCTCTGGAGACATCTCGGCCAAGGAATTGCCTGTCTCAGACGAGGCCGCCGGAGAAGAAGGGCGCGTGGTGCTGGCTGGATCGCTGGCGACGCTTCCATTGCGAGAAGCCCGCGAGTTGTTTGAACGCGAATATCTATTGACCCAAATCAATCGTTTTGGCGGCAATATCAGCCGGACGGCCAGTTTTGTGGGAATGGAACGCTCGGCGCTTCACCGCAAGCTCAAATCCTTGGGGGTTGTCACCTCGAACAAAGCTGGGGCCCGTGTTGCCCATGTCGAAGGCGACGCCGAGTAAATCCACAAACAATTGACCCCAAAGCCCCTCTCTGGCAGGTGTGGGGGCCACGCAAACGCGAGGCTGGAACATGAAGGTCATCATATGTGGCGCAGGGCAGGTTGGCTGGCAGATTGCCCGCCATTTGTCGGGTGAGAACAACGATGTGACGGTCGTCGATAACAACGCCGATCTGGTGCACCGCGCAACCGATACTTTGGACGTCCAAGGTATTGCAGGATTTGCGAGCTATCCGGATATTTTGGAACGGGCAGGCGCGCGCGATGCGGATATGATTATCGCAGCGACCCATTCTGACGAGGTCAACATGGTGACCTGTCAGGTCGCGCACTCCGTGTTTGCGGTTCCACGTAAAATCGCGCGACTGCGTTCGCAATCTTATCTTACCGCTATCTATTCTGATTTGTACCGCCGCGACCACTTGCCGATTGATGTGGTGATCAGCCCCGAGAAAGAAGTGGCAGAGGCGGCCCTGCAACGGCTTGCATCACCAGCGGCCTTTGACACAGAACGGTTTCTAGAGGGCAAAGCCACACTGCTGGGGATCACGATCGAAGACGATTGTCCCGTCATCAACACACCGCTTCGTCAGTTGACCGATCTGTTTTCGACGCTGCGCGCTATTGTCGTCGGTATTCGCCGCGATGGGCGGCTCTTTGCGCCAGAGGCGGGTGACCAAATTTACCCCGGCGACGAAGTTTATATCTTTTCCGAAACCGGCGACCTGACGCGGACGCTCGAGATTTTTGGCAAGACGCACCGCAAACAAGAGCGCATCGTGATCATCGGTGGCGGCAATGTCGGTCTAGGCGTCGCACAAGCCTTAGAGGCACGGACAGAACGTGTGCGTGCGCGCGTCATTGAACGGGATCGCAGCTGCGCCGAACAGGCGGCTGACGCACTGGAACGAACAATTGTATTACACGGTGACGGGTTGGATAGCTCGCTGTTAGATGAGGCGAGCATTGATCGGGCCGACGCCGTTTTGGCAGTGACCGACGACGACAAAACCAACCTACTAGCCGCCGTGCGCGCCAAAGAGCTCGGCTGTCCCATGAGCATCTGTTTGGTCAACGATCCAACATTGGTGCCGTTGATGGCCCCACTGGGGATCGACGCCTATATCAATCCCCGCGCTACGACCGTTTCATCGATCTTGCGCCACATCCGCCATGGACGGGTCAGAGCCGTCTATTCAATTGGTGACGCCGAGGCCGAGGTGATCGAGGCCGAAGTGTTGTCAACGTCACCGATTGCGGGTCAGCGGCTGCGCGATGTCGCATTTCCAGAAGGTGTTCTCGTCGGCAGCGTCATGAAAGACGGCGTCTTGCACAAGCCGACCGGTGGTCTTCGGGTCGAAGAAAACGATGTGATCGCCATCTTTGCGTTGACCAATGATGTGCCCGAGGTCGAGCGGCTTCTTCAAGTTTCGATCGACTATTTCTAGCCCGCGATGTTGGAACGTCTCCGCAGCCTTCCTCTCTTTGTCCTGCTCATGGGCGCTGGGGCTATGGGCATGTTTTTACCCGCAGTGCAGGCCATTTTGGTAGACGACCATCATGTTGCCCGCGCGTTCTTTTATTCCGCAATTCTGTTTTTGATCCTTGCGGCTTTGATTGCGATCGCCACGTCGAATGTAAAACCCTCAAGCCTTGCGCGCAGCCAGCTCTTGGCTCTTTTGGCGGGGTTTGTCGTCTTGCCAATCATGCTGGCCTATCCTTTTTACGAGGCACTGCGAACGACAACGTTTAGCAAGGCGTGGTTCGAAATGGTGTCATCGCTGACCACAACGGGTGCGACAGTCTATGAACCTGAACGACTCACGGATGCGATGCATTTGTGGCGCGGGATGGTCGGATGGTTCGGCGGGTTTCTTGTTTGGGTGATGGCCGTTGCGATCTTTGCCCCCATGAACCTCGGCGGGTTCGAAGTGAGATCGGAATCGACGATTGGTGCTGGAACACGGCGTTTCGCACAGATTGAAAAGACCGTGGGTCCCTCCGAGCGGTTGATCCGTCTGGCTACGAAATTGGCGCCTATCTATGTGGGCTTAACCGCAGTGCTCTGGCTTAGCCTGATCATGGTTGGCGAACGATCGCTCTATGCTGCGATCCATGCAATGTCGACGCTGGCCACGTCCGGCATTTCCCCCGTTGGAAATCTGAGCGAAACAGGTGCGGGCACCCCGGGTGAATTGTTGATATTCGCGTTCTTGTTCTTTGCGCTATCCCGTCTGACATTCAGCAGGGGCCTCTTGGGCGAGGATCGTGACGGTTTCCAAAAAGACCCCGAGTTTCGGATAGGTCTAGCACTGGTTGCGGCGGTTTCCGCGGTCTTCTTTTTACGCCAATGGATTGGCTCGTTTGAAGTTGGCGCCAACGAAGATCTCGGTGCAGCCGCCTCGGCACTATGGGGCAGCTTGTTTACAGTGATGTCGTTTCTGACCACGACCGGATTTGAATCTGCCCATTGGGATACGCTGAGAAATTGGTCAGGCCTGCAAACACCTGGATTGGCCCTGCTGGGGCTGGCGCTGATCGGTGGGGGCATCGCGACAACGGCTGGCGGCGTCAAACTACTACGCGTCTACGCGTTGTACACCCATGGACGCCGCGAAGTGGAACGACTGATTAGCCCGTCATCTGTGGGTGGCGCCGGTCGGGACGCGCGCCGCATCCGCAAAGAAGGTGCTTATATCGCATGGATCTTTTTCATGTTGTTCGCGATCTCTATTGCAGGCGTCATGCTGGCATTGGCGCTGACAGGTGTGCAGTTTGAAACCGCGATGGTGCTTTCGATTGCCACTTTATCGACCACAGGACCGCTGGCAGAAATCGCAGCAGAGGTGCCGATCGCCTATGCCGGTTTGCCAGACACCGCCCGCACCATTTTAGCATTTGCAATGGTATTGGGTCGTCTCGAAGCTTTGGCGATCATTGCGTTGCTGAACCCCGACGTTTGGCGGGCCTAAAGGGCGGACAAATAGCCGCGCTTGGCAGTCTCATTTTTGGGCTGGAAACTCCCGAACACTCGCGACATAATTGCATTACAATATCCGAGGGTTGGTCCACAGCCCAACGTACCAAAAAGGACGCCAATCAATGGCCAACGATAAGCAAAACCTGCAAGAGACTTTTTTGAACCACGTCCGCAAGACTAAGGTTCCTGTCACAGTTTTCTTGATCAACGGGGTGAAACTTCAGGGTGTTATTACCTGGTTTGACAACTTTTGTGTGCTGCTGCGCCGTGACGGCCAGTCGCAACTGGTATTCAAAGGTGCCATCAGCACCATTATGCCATCCCAGCCGATCAGCCTGTATGAAGGTGATGAATAACCCTTATGGGTGAAGATCCCAACGCAACAGCAGATCCAGATACATGGGCGTGGGTAATACGCCCCGACATCAAATCGGATCACGACCGCCGCGACCCTGCGACCAGCTTGGCCGAGGCCGTGTCGCTTGCGCGTGCCTTGCCTAATCTTGTTGTGCAGGGTGACGAAGTCGTGCGCCTGCCCAAGGCGCATCCTGGAATGTTGTTTGGTTCCGGCAAAATCGCCGAGGTTAAAGAACGTCTGCATGACGCCGAAGTCGACTTGGTGCTGATTGACGGCCCAGTCACGCCGGTCCAGCAGCGAAATCTGGAAAAGGAATGGGGCGTTAAACTGCTCGACCGGACTGGGTTGATCCTCGAGATCTTTAGCGACCGCGCGCGCACCCGAGAGGGTGTCTTGCAGGTCGAGATGGCCGCATTAAGTTATCAGCGGACACGTCTGGTACGGGCTTGGACCCACCTTGAACGCCAGCGTGGCGGACTGGGGTTTGTCGGCGGTCCGGGTGAGACACAGATCGAGGCCGACCGCCGTGCTATCGATGACCAGCTTGTCCGGCTGCGCAAACAGTTAGGCAAGGTTGAGAAGACGCGCGCGTTGCACCGTTCGGCGAGGGCCAAGGTGCCGTTCCCGATTGTCGCATTGGTTGGTTATACAAACGCTGGTAAATCGACGCTGTTCAACCGGCTGACCGGTGCTGAGGTCTTTGCCAAAGACATGCTCTTTGCGACTTTGGACCCGACCATGCGCAAGGTAGATTTGCCAACAGGTGACGAGATCATCTTGTCCGACACCGTTGGATTTATCTCAGACCTACCAACCGAATTGGTCGCATCTTTCCGTGCGACACTCGAAGAAGTGCTGGACGCCGATTTGATCCTGCACGTTCGCGATATTTCGTCGGCTGACACCCACGAGCAATCCCGCGACGTGATGGAAATCCTGACCAAGCTCGGCGTAGGACAGGATGCCCCGTTGCTGGAGGTCTGGAACAAAATCGATCAGGTCGAGCTAGACGTGCGCAAAGGCTTGAACACAGCATCTGATCGGGATGATGCAATCTTTGTCACCTCTTCGGTCACAGGCGAGGGCATGGACCCGCTCTTGGCAGCGATCTCGGACATCTTGAATGCGGCCATGAAAATCGAAACCCTGACACTCGGGTTTGCAGATGGTCGTGCGCGGGCTTGGCTACACAATACAGGTGTGGTCGAGGACGAAACACAAACCGAGACCGGTTTCGAAATCACCGTAAAATGGAACGAGACTGATCGCTCGCGGTTCTCCAGCGCGGAACCGCAGGTTTTGCCGACCGTTGTCGTTGATGAAGAAAAAGACGAGGCTCCTCGCGGCGAATGGTTGCCGTGACGGCGATTGATCCCGATCTGTTGAAACGTATTCAGCTGGTCGCAGGGTCGCCCAAACACTTGGTCCGAATTTCGCATCCACACACAGTGACTGCACCAGTGGTGTTGCCCGAACAGGATGAGTTTTACTTCGTTGGTGGCACAACCACACCGGCGGGTGGACGGTCTTTGAACACCGTCTTTGTTGTCGACACAGACAGCGCGGCCGAGCTTTGCGGTTACTATTGGGAAATTGATAGCCAATGGCACGACGGTGCGGACATGACAGGGGTTTTGACAGCGCTGGCGTTGGAGGACGCAGACGTCTTTCCGGTTGACTACGTACTAAATGTTCCAGCCATTGCCCCAAAACCCTTCCAGACATGGACCGGTCGGTTCTTTACTCGGGCATAAGGGTCGTAACACCGACAGACGCGGCCCGCGCCAAATCAGGATCCAGTGACATAGGCGTATATTCACCTCGACGCCAAAGTTCGCCCAAATCATCGTAGTGCCGCGACAATGGGTGTCCCGACTGACCTGTTGAAATCACAAAGACCGAACTGTCGGGGTCTGCAAAATCATAGACGGTACGAATGCCAGCCCCATGAACATTGGCAAACGGCATGTCACCCTGACCACCACGGGTGCGGCCACGTTGCAAGGTATTGTCACCGCCAGATGTACTCTGACGGATATTGACGAACCACTTCAGAACAGGTGCTTTGCCCAGCACAGGGTGGTCGTGGGTCGCTTGGTGTGCATCGCCCCACCGCAAACTTTCAAGCGCATCACCGTGGTGTTCGTTGACCCACAACAACGCGTCATCCAATGCAAGGGATGCAATATCCGCGCAGGTTTCAACGGGTGCAGACTGCAACACATCACACCAAGCAGACGCACCGTTCACATCGCGAAAGACCCGTTCAATGAACAATGGTTCGACGTGGGTAAACTCGCGGGCAAGAGGGCCCATATCATCGCGGATCAGACGATCCTGAACAGCACGCAGCCATGCCGCGTATAATAACGGCTCTGGCAGATGCTCGTTCATTTCACCGTTCCATTCGGACAACAGTTCGAGCGCGCGTTGGCGTTGACGTTCAAGCGTGCCGTCCTGCGCAGCAGCGCCAGTGAACCAGAGATCAGCACCCAAAAGCGGCAGCAAAGAACGCGCCGTATAGCTGACGGTATCAAGCTGCGCTTCGATGAAGCTTTCGCGGGTGTGTACTTCTCGTGTTTGCATCAGACGGCGCCACCGATTGACCCGCTGTGTATCGCCCCAGCGATACGAGACGTGGTTGGGAAAGGGTCGTTCGATGGTTTTGTTATTGGTGTTGCCGAGGATGCCACCAGACGGCTCTACAAACTCTGGATTCATGGAATAGGGCAAGTTCCCCGACCAACGGTTGGCTGCAATCCGACCCTGCGTCGGCAATCGGCCTTTGGATTGATGGTCGACGTTCCGGCGCGGCATGGCCCCGATCGTTTTCATCGCAATCGTATTGCGATCAGCAAGCGTCAGGTTTTGGGATGGCGCAATATAGGTTTCAGCGGCCAGAAGACCTTCTTGGACAGACCTTGCGCGCATCAACGCCATAGCCGAGGACATCGACGTATCTGCCCCGGTCAAAACGGTCCACGCGACGCTGGCCACGTGCCCAGGCGGTGTGATCGTCGCAAGGTCATAGTGCTCGCCCGGCAGGACCGGACCATTTTCTGTCCATTGCAGTTTTAGCGTGACGGCGGGCGCGTCTTTGACCAACACGATCGTGTCACGACTGCGGAAGGGCTGAAAACCATTGGGGGTCAGGTATTCATTCGGGTTTTCAGGGTTCAATTGTTCGACGTAGACGTCTTGGTCGTCAACATAGGAGGACGTCAGACCCCAGCCCAAATCCGCACTCCGTCCTGTGAGAATAACAGGCATGCCAGGGATCGTTCCACCAATCACCCCACCAGACGAAAGCTCGAGGCGCGCAAGGTACCAAATGGCAGGGGCGGTCAGACCAAGGTGCGGGTCATTGGCCAGCAGCGTAGATCCAGCCGCAGACCGCGACGGGCCTGCAGCCCAAGCATTTGACGCACCGGCAAGGTCACGCCGTTTGAACGGAGATAAAGGGTCAGCAGCCGTTTCAAAAGATGCAAAGTACTGCGGCAATTCAGGGATCAGGGCCGCATATTCGGGCAGTGCCGCCAGTCCAGTTCCAGGCGCATCAGGCAAAATGTCAACCAATCGATCTGACGATAGAGCAAGCGAGCTGCGAGCACGGAGCACTTCGGCATCCAAGTGCGACGACAATTGCAGTGCCATCAACTTGGTAATCGCGAGACTATCTGCGGGTTGCCACGGGGCAACGGCATGATTGAACAGGAACATTTCTGGCGCGCCGCGCCCCAGTGCACCTTTGTTGATTTCGGCCAACCACGCATTGACGCCCGCTGAATAGGCCACAAGCGCCTCTTTGGTGCGGTCATCCTGTACGTCGACGGATTGCAAGGCGAGATTGTAAATGTCCAACCGGCGGATCACACTGTCGATGCTGAGGGTACGCTCACCAAACAATTCGCTCAGACGTCCCTGAGCGGTGCGTCGCAGCATCGTCATTTGCCACAGTCTGTCTTGGGCGTGTGCATACCCGAGACCAAAGAACACATCGTCGTCCATCCGCCCGAACACATGTGGGACGTTGGCATTGTCACGAATAATCTCGACCGGCGCGTTTAATCCCGCAACCGAAACCTCGGCGTTGTAGTCAGGCAGCGACCGCGACGCAAAGAAGTAGGCCAACCCTAATGCCCCGACGATCAAAAAGATCATCAGCGATGCTACGCGTAGCAGCCAACGGAAAACGAGGTTCATAACTTTGCTCCAGAGCGGTCGTGCGCGTCTCTTGTAACGTCAGTCAGGGCGGCGGGGCAATCGCCTAGCGACGCCTTGCAATAACAGGAGAAATGCGGGTGTCTACAGCTCTTGATGAGTACCGCAGGTTCCGATGCCCGAGGCATCAATTTCCAGCGCGTTCGTCGATGACGCTTCAAAGAAAAACTCAAACGTCAGCGCGTCTTTGAGCGTGACGGTATAGACGCCCATCTCGTCAGAATAGCGGTACGTCGACAGATCCCCGACACGGCTGTGTTTCACTGGGACTGTCTTTTCTAACACCTTGAGCTGCGTATAAATGCCCGACCCGTCTGACATCATTTTGAAACCGTCAGTATTGCTGACAGAACAATCGTCCCCCGCACAAAAACCATCAAACGAACAGTTAAGAGATGTATTTGTGATGACCGCAGTTGGTCCCATTGCAAAGGCAAACAGGGTCACGCCCACAACTGCCAAGAGGACGAACACAATGCTTCGCGTCTTGGACATTACGAGCCCTTCACTTCACAAGAACCCAGATAATAGAGCGCGAGGCCAGAGGCTGGCATATGCACTGAATAGCGTCCGACACCGTCAGCTAACGTCAAGACACGCGTATCGCCGCTGGGCTGGGTCGCCCAAAATCCAACGACGTCACCGGCTTCGCTTTGGAATGGGCGCGCGGCAAAGGTTTCGATGATGTCGGACACCGTGCCAGAGTTGTCCATCACATCCATCAGATCATCAGGGTACGAATACGTCAGGTCATAAGAGGTGTCGGAACAGCCTTCAGTTTCGCAACATTCCGTGACGAAGGTACATTCGAGTGTGGCCGCAGATAACGGACCAGACACCAAGGCGAAAAAGGCGGCGCATCGTAACATTATGAACTATCCCTACATTGACCCTCGAATGTTTGCAGCATTTCGCCGTCCTCGACAACATACCGTGCTGTGCGATTGGTCGAATTCATTATGACGGTCATCAAAATCACGTAAGAACCGTTCGTTTTAGAAAACCCAACAATGGCACCGTCCGCGATCCAAACAGGTTCCGCGCGAAATGTCTCATCGCCAGTCATGACGTCAATCAAGGCGCGGGCAGGCGGGTCATTCGGATCTTGGACAACAGGTAGAACATCAGTGCCATAGTTGAACTGCAGCTCGATCTGCGCCGCGTCACTGCATCCGAAATCACAGATTTCGATCAGTTCGCAAGAAAGCGTTCCAATATCCGCAGATGCCAGTGATGCCGTAAGTGAGAAAACACAGGTCAGACGGCATCTCGCGTGCATCTGATCAGATCGAAAGACGGTTCGCTTGGGCGCCGCGCTCGCGGTAAGGTGTGGTTTGATAGTGCGACCGGTAGCATTTGGAAAAATGCGAAGGTGAGGCGAACCCACACGCGAGCGCCACGTTGATCACGCTCATGTCGGTTTGCATCAACAGGTTACGCGCCTTTTGCAGACGGAGCTCCATGTAATACCGTTTTGGACTACGCTTCAGATAACGGCGGAACAAACGCTCAAGCTGGCGGGTCGACATTCCAACGTCTTTGGCCAGGATCGATGGGCTAATTGGCTCTTCGATGTTGTTTTCCATCATCTGAATGACTTGGCTCAGCTTTGGGTGCCGCACACCAATCCGCGTCGGAATTGAGAGCCGCTGCGTATCTTGGTCCGTACGGATCGACGAATAAATCAGCTGGTCCGCCACGGCATTGGCCAATTCTTCACCATGCTCGTCTGCCACCAATTTCAGCATCAGATCGATCGAGGCTGTACCGCCAGCCGTTGTGTAGCGATTGCCGTCCACAACAAACACGGATTTTGTCAGTTCAACTTCGTCAAATTCCTCGGCAAAACTGTCTTGGTTTTCCCAATGGATCGTGGCCTTTTTCCCATCAAGCAAACCAGCCTTGGCCAATGTATGCCCAGCCGTACACAGACCCGCGATTGTGACCCCGCGACGGGCCTCTCGGCGCAGCCAGTTCAGAACCCGTTTGGTTGTCGCGGCTTGTACGTTGATACCGCCACACACCATCACCGTGTCGTCACGACCCAATTCGTTCAGATCAAAATCGACTTTGAAGCCGATCCCGCCCGATGACGTCACCAAATCACCACCATCGCCCATGAGCGTCCAGTCATAGAGCGTTTGGCCCGCCATACGGTTCGCAATACGCAGGCTTTCGACCGCGCTGGCAAAGCACAGCAGCGTAAAGTTGTCCAATAGCACAAAGACAAAACGTTGGGTTTTCTTTCCCGACATGTCGATGTCTACAACGGTTTCCTGATCGGTCATGATGTGAGTCTTTTGATGCTTCTAAATTGACCCTGACCCGTTTTTCATTGCCTCCGCAAGAGTGTCGCGTAGCGATTTGTTGATTTCAGGGGGGGAATTGAACGCTTTTGCATTGGAAATTATCTAGCTCAGGCTTATAGAAAATGTCTGATACCGCTAACCGCGGCCAACCTAGGAGCAAGACAATGACGAAGTGGCAAAAATCTGACTGGCGCAATAAGCCCCGGATCCAGATGCCAGAGTATCTGGATATGGAGAAACTGAACGCTGTTGAGGCGCGTCTTTCTAGCTATCCACCTTTGGTTTTTGCTGGTGAGTCACGCAGACTACGCGAGCAATTGGCAGCCGCATCTCGTGGCGAGGCGTTCCTGCTGCAGGGCGGTGATTGCGCAGAGAGCTTTGACGAGTTCAGCGCAGACGGTATTCGCGACACGTTCAAAGTGATGCTTCAAATGGCCATGGTTCTGACCTATGGCGCCAAAGTGCCTGTGATCAAAGTCGGCCGCATGGCTGGTCAGTTCGCAAAGCCGCGCTCGGCTCCGACCGAAGTGAAAGATGGCGTCGAATTGCCAAGCTACCGTGGTGACATCATCAACGAGCTTGATTTCACGCCAGAGTCACGGTTCCCTGATCCCGAAAAAATGCTGCGCGCCTACACTCAGGCGGCAGCATCCTTGAACCTCGTACGGGCCTTTTCGACAGGTGGTTACGCGGACGTGCACCAGGTGCATGCGTGGACACTGGGCTTTACCGAAGGGTCAGGCGCGGAGAAATACCGTGATCTGGCGGACCGGATTTCTGACACACTCGATTTCATGCGCGCGGCCGGTGTGAACCAAGACACAGCGCACACGCTGCAGTCGGTTGATTTCTACACCAGCCACGAGGCTCTGTTGTTGGAATACGAAGAGGCGCTGACCCGCGTCGATTCAACATCCGGCAACTGGATCGCAGGGTCCGGCCACATGATCTGGATTGGTGACCGTACACGTCAGCCTGATGGTGCTCATGTTGAATTCTGTTCGGGCGTCCAGAACCCGATCGGTCTTAAATGTGGTCCGACAACAACGGCAGACGATCTCAAGGTTTTGATGAACAAACTGAACCCCAAGAACGAAGAAGGTCGCCTAACATTGATCGCGCGCTTTGGTGCCGGTAGCGTGGGTGATCACCTGCCGCGTCTTATCAAAGCCGTGAAGGAAGAGGGCGCAAATGTTGTCTGGTCGTGCGATGCGATGCACGGCAACACGATCAAATCGGCTTCGGGCTACAAGACACGTCCATTCGACAGTGTGCTGCGTGAAGTTCAAGAATTCTTTGCAATCCACAATGCTGAATCGACCATCCCAGGTGGCGTTCACTTTGAGATGACAGGCAAGGACGTCACCGAATGTACCGGTGGTGTGCGTGCGGTCAGCGACGAAGATCTCGCGTCTCGCTATCATACCGCTTGTGACCCACGCTTGAATGCTAGCCAGTCTCTCGAGCTTGCCTTCCTGGTGGCCGAAGAGCTGTCTGCACGCCGAACCGAAATCAAGGTCGCGGCTAACAGCTAATCAGTCGGCACTATAAACGAGACGAAGGGCTGGGCGCGCAACGCCCGGCCCTTTTTCTTTGGCGGCGCCCAAAGTGCTAGGTGCTGCGGCAGGGCTTTGGGGTTGACCAAACGGTTGACCATGGACAACTGGCGCATCGGCTCGGACGAGCCGCTGAGGCGCGCCACCAGTTGATCCATCTGAAACCATCGCACCCAAAATACGGTCAACCCGACCGGATTCCCCCATCAAAGGCAGCAAAACCATTTTGACAGGGCGATTGGGCACAAACACTTTTCGTGTCGTTTCAAGTGGGACATCAATTCTGCATCTTTGGCGAGTGCAGGTTTCCAAGATCTGGGCCATTTCATCCCGAGCAGACGGTTGAAAGAGGCTGCTGAACGGCATTCCACGAACATCCATACCCATAATTTCACACAGATGTTGGCCAGCAATTCGAAACCGCGCCAGACCACCTGCAATCATTTCGAGCATGAAAGAGTATTCAAGCACGCCCGTCACGCCACGTGGATCAATATCACGCCGATTGGGCAACTCTGTACCCACAGCGCAGCTGCTCCAATAGGTGGCAATCATATCCAACGCTTCGGCGCGTTCGACATTTTGCGGAATCGTTTCCTGACGCGGAACGAGCGGCACGATTATTACATTCGCGTTCGGGCGGTTTGTCATTTGATCTTGCATCGTCAGTCCCCGTCTCAATTTCTGGTCTGGATGAACTAGGGTTAATAATATCGTCATACTAGTTACTGAGGTGTTAATACCTAAAATACGCTTCGAATGCGCGAACAATCCTTGCTAAGGGTTAACGTAAGGCCGCAGGAGCGTACGGTGGGGTTGCCCACAGCCGCCCGTTCCCGTTAGGTGGAGGCGGAACACAAACTCAAAGGATGCTAGCGCGTGACCCATTCGATGACAGGCTTTGCCACACAGAGCGGCAGTGACGCTTTTGCCGAATGGCAGTGGGATTTGCGCGGTGTGAATGCCAAAGGTCTAGACATCCGCCTACGGCTACCAGACGGGATCGAAGGTCTAGAACAAAAGACCCGCTCGGCTCTTGCAGCGGCTATGGGGCGTGGCAGCATCAATGCGTCTCTCAAACTTACCCGACTGGCTGGCGCTGATGTTTTAAGCGTGAACCAGGAGCATCTCAGCCGCGTACTGATGGCATTGGACGAAATTGAAAACAAAGCGGTCTCTATGGGCCTTACTTTGGGCCAGCCAACGGCGGCAGATGTATTGAGCCAGCGCGGCATCTTAGAGAATGCAGCGGTCGAGCCCTATGAAGGCGCAACCATCGCGGCTGTACTGGCGACGTTGGCCGACGTGATCGAGAGTTTCCTTGCCATGCGGCGGGATGAAGGTGGCGCATTGAACGATGTACTGTCTGCCCAAGTGGATACCATTGAGACGCTGACCGAACAGGCCACAAAAGCCGCCGAAGCCCGAACAGCAGACGCAAAAGACGCTCTGGTCAAGGCCATGGCGCGCATCATCGACAACACAGACGGCATTGATGCCGACCGTTTGCACCAAGAGCTGGCTTTGTTGGCTGTAAAGGCAGACATCACAGAAGAGATCGACCGCCTAAAGGCACATGTAAATGCAACGCGCGCTTTGCTTGATGCGCAGGGGCCAGTGGGCCGCAAGCTTGATTTCTTAATGCAAGAATTCAACCGCGAAGCGAACACACTGTGTTCCAAAGCAGGCTCAACCGCGCTGACGGCTATCGGGCTCGACCTCAAAGCGGTGATCGACCAGATGCGTGAACAAGTTCAAAACGTGGAGTAAGTCATGGCACGACGTGGGCTATTGATCATTTTGTCATCGCCATCAGGCGCAGGTAAATCCACCTTGGCCAAACGGCTGATGAAATGGGACGACAGCCTGTCGTTCTCGGTCTCTGCGACAACCCGGGCACCCCGTGACGGCGAAGTGGACAGCATCGACTATCACTTCGCAGAAGAGGCCGATTTCAAGCGGCAAGTCGCAGATGGCGAAATGCTAGAGCACGCCCACGTCTTTGGTAATTTTTACGGCTCTCCGATGGGACCCGTCCAGGCGGCCATTGATAACGGGCGTGACGTGCTTTTTGACATTGATTGGCAAGGCGCACAGCAGATCAAGAACTCGGCCCTTGGGGCCCACGTGATGTCCGTCTTCATCTTACCGCCCTCCATCACCGAACTCCGTCGCAGGCTCGTCGGTCGCGGCCAAGATGATGACGACACGATTGCAAAGCGGATGCGCAAGAGCTGGGACGAAATCAGTCGCTGGTCCGAATATGATTTTGTGTTGGTGAACGACTCTCTCGACGAAACAGAAGCTCACCTCAAAACGATTGTATCTGCCGCACGCATGGCCCGCGCTCAGCAACCTGACTTGCAAGACCACGCCCGCAAACTGCAGCAAGAGTTCGAGGATCAGGCATGACGCTCTATGCTATGGGCGAGAAATCTCCACGGGTCGCTTCAGACAGCTGGATCGCACCCGATGCAAACGTAATCGGGGACATTGTCGTCGAAGATGGCGCATCGGTTTGGTTCGGGGCGACGCTGCGCGGGGACAACGAACAGATCACCGTGGGCGCAGGCAGCAACATCCAAGAAAACGCTGTGCTGCACACTGACATGGGATTCCCGCTTACCATCGGGGCGGGATGCACGATTGGTCACAAGGCGATGCTGCATGGCTGCACTATTGGTGAGAACAGCCTCATCGGTATGGGGGCCACGGTTTTGAACGGGGCCGTCATCGGCGACAATTGCCTGATCGGGGCAGGGGCCCTAATCACCGAGGGTAAACACATTCCCGGCGGCAGCTTGGTGATGGGTGTCCCAGCCAAAGTCGTGCGCGAAATGGATGAAGCTGGGATCGCTGGTTTGCGGGCCTCGGCGACAGGGTATCAAAACAACATGCGACGGTTCCGCGAAACACTGCGGCCGCTCTGAACCACGGATCTACTATGACTGATAAATCTCACTCTTCG
Source organism: Thalassobium sp. R2A62 (assembly GCF_000161835.1). Classification (GTDB taxonomy): domain Bacteria; phylum Pseudomonadota; class Alphaproteobacteria; order Rhodobacterales; family Rhodobacteraceae; genus Thalassobium. The sequence goes on along the minus strand of NZ_GG697169.2, from coordinate 646,064 downwards.
ATCGTGCGCCGCACGTCTATTCCAAATTCCGCGTCAGAGCCTTTGGTTACACCGTTGATGCCGTCTGTCGTCTACACGACCCAAACACCGGATGCATTGGACGACCAATACGAAGGTCGCACAACTGGCTACACCTATGCCCGCGAAGGGCACCCGAACGCCGATGTTCTTGCTCGCAAGATCGATCAACTCGAGGGCGCAGAGGGTGGTTTGATCCTAGGTTCCGGCATGGCGGCTGTCACGGCAACGATGATGGGCCTTCTCAAAGCAGGTGATCACGTCTTGGGTGGGGATCAGCTTTATGGTCGTTCGCTGCGTATGATGGCCGAAGAGCTGCCACGCTTTGGTGTTGAGACCACTCTTGCTGATCCAACTGATATTGATGCGATGCGCGCGGCGATCCAGCCGAACACACGGATCATTTTGGTCGAAGTTGTCTCTAACCCCACACTGCGTGTGGCTGATATGGACGGCATTGCACAGCTGGCCAAGGACTGTGGCGCGCTGCTGGTTGTCGACAACACGTTCACCACGCCGCGTGGGTACAAACCGTTCGAGCATGGGGCCGACATTGTCATCCATTCCGTGACAAAACTGCTGGCTGGCCATTCCGACGTCACGCTGGGCTATGTCGCCGCGCGTGATCCTGCGTTGATGCAACAGATTGTCGTGACAGCAACGACTTTTGGTCTCACGCCCAGCCCGTTTGATTGCTGGTTGGCAGAGCGAGGGTTGCACAGCTTTGATCTGCGGTTTGACCGCGCATCTGCAAACGCTGCCATTCTCGCCGATGCGCTAGCAGAATGCCCGGGCGTAAAACGTGTCCTCTATCCAGGACGCGCCGATCACCCTGACCACAATCGAACCGTATCTGTGTTGCAGGGCGAAGGCGGCAATATGGTAAGCTTTGAATTGCACGGGGGACGCCCTGCGGCAAACGCCATGACAACAGCCGCCGAACACATCGCCTTTGGTCCAACCTTGGGTGATGTGGCCACGGTCCTAAGCCATTCCGCCAGTTCATCCCACCGCGCATTGACGCCCGAAGGTCGCGCCGCATTGGGCATCAGCGAAGGGTTTTTTCGTGTGTCCGTTGGTATCGAAGATCCAGAGCTGTTGGTTCGCGAATTCACCGCAGCCATCGCCGAGGCGCAACACAATCTCTAGGGGCCTCTCGTGACTGATCCGACCTCATCCTTGATCGCAGCGATGGCAATTCCTGCCTTGGTGATCGACGCCGATGAACGTGTCACGGCCAGCAATCAGTTTGCGGATGATCTGGTGTCGCTGCCTTTGACGGGTCGCCTGTTTCACAACGTATTGCGACAGCCCTCGATCATTGAGGCGATTGAGACTGGCCTTTCGACCGGCGAGCCGCAAGAAACCCGCTTTTTCAATACGGTCGCACGGCAGAAAATGACATGGACCGTGACCGTCAATCCGGTTCAGGCCGCAGGCGGGCAGGGCGTATTGGTCTGTTTTCAGGATATCACTGCTTCTCGAGAAGCCGAACAAATGCGCCGCGATTTCGTCGCCAACGTCAGTCACGAATTACGAACACCGTTAACGGCTTTGCTGGGCTTTATCGAAACCCTATCTGGTGCGGCTCGCGATGACGCCGCAGCGCGGGATCGTTTCCTGTCGATCATGGGAACCGAAGCAGGACGCATGTCCCGTCTGGTCGAGGACCTACTGTCGCTCTGTCGCGTGGAAGAGGATCAGCGTGTTCGCCCGACAGACACGGTCGAGTTGATGGGACTGATCCAAAGCGCCGCGGACACCCTGAAGACAAGCAGGCCTTACATGTCCCGCAACTGCGATATCCTTGGGCCCGAGAGTTGCGAGATAACGGGGGACGCCGATCAGCTTCGCCAAGTCATGCTAAACCTGATCGAAAACGCGCTGAAATATGGTTATGCCAATTCTGCGGTGATTGTCCGAGTTGCAACAACGTCTCATGACAGGGCATTGGGGCAAGCCGCCGTCAAAATTGATGTGACGGACACTGGCGACGGAATCGAACCCCATGCCATTGGGCGTTTGACCGAGCGATTCTTTCGTGTGGATTCGCATCGGTCCCGAGAGATGGGCGGCACCGGATTGGGGCTGGCAATCGTCAAACATATTGTCGACCGACATCGCGGAAAACTGCGGATTTCCAGTGAAAAAGGCGTTGGCAGCACGTTTTCGGTGCTCTTGCCCCTAGGCTAGTCACCTCGTGTCATAAAACTTTTACACAACTGACACAAAAGGTTCGAAGGCCACACCTAACTGCTTGTGTGATGGATCAATCTGCTTTGGTCCCGCACGACATAACAGGAGAGATTTTATGTCCATGTCGAAATTGACAGTATCTACACTCGCGATCTGTGCGCTTGCTGGCGCTGCTTCTGCCCGTGACAACGTCCAGATTGCAGGCTCGTCCACTGTGCTGCCATATGCAGCTATCGTCGCCGAAGCGTTCGGCGAAAATTTTGACTTTCCAACACCGGTTGTAGAATCTGGCGGCTCGTCCTCGGGTCTCAAGCGGTTCTGCGAAGGTGTCGGCGACACGACAATCGACATCGCGAACGCATCGCGCGCGATCAAGTCCTCTGAGATCGAAGCATGTGCAGCAAACGGCGTCACAGACATCATCGAAGTGCGCATCGGCTATGACGGTATCGTCTTTGCGTCCGACGTGAACAGCAACGACTTTGCATTCTCGCCAACAGACTGGTTTCTGGCATTGTCCAACACGATCCTGGTCGACGGAGCAATGGTTGAGAACCCCAACACAACATGGGAGAAAGTCAACGCATCGTTCCCGGATCAACCGATCCAAGCGTTTGTCCCCGGCACCAAGCACGGCACACGTGAAGTGTTCGAAGACAAAGTGATCCTAGAAGGCTGCGAGGCCACTGGCGCATTCGAGGCTATCATGGCGGCAAATGGCGGCGACAAGAAAGCCGCTGAGGGCGCGTGCATCGAGCTGCGCACTGACGGTCGGTCTGTCGACATCGACGGCGACTATACCGAGACACTTGCACGGATTGAATCTGACGCCAACAGTATCGGCGTATTTGGTTTGTCGTTCTACGAAAACAACACTGACAAGCTGCGTGTCGCAACCATGAACGATGTGGTTCCATCGACCGAAAGCATCGCGACCGGCGAATACCCAGTATCGCGTCCTTTGTATTTCTACATCAAAGCTGCGCATATCGGCGTCATCCCCGGTGTCAAAGAGTATGCAGAGTTCTTTGTTGCTGACGAAATTGCAGGTCCAGATGGACCCCTCGCTGAATACGGCCTCGTCTCGGATCCTGAATTGGCCGAGACCCAAGGTATCGTTTCAGACGAAGCACCGATGTAGTCGTAGACCTGAAAACCTGTAGGGGGCGGTTTAATCGCCGCTTACATCCGAAACGTTGGAATTGCTGCCGTCATGACCCTAATCACTTCGCCTCTTGCTTTGACGTTACTACTGGCCGTCGCCGCGTATTGGTTGGCCAAACGTCGCGCGATCAGTGCCGCCAAAGGCGATGTGCGCAGTTTGGCGGCTCTACCCACCGCATACGGCACCAATGCAGCGTTGAGCGTGGTTATTCCGGCCTTTGTAGGGTTCATCCTGATCAGCCTCTACAGCGGGCTTGCACCGCGGGCGGAGGACGTGGCGCCACTGTCCAAAACATGGTTCATCCTTGTTCCCGCCGTGCTCGGTTTTGTTGGCGCAATTGCGCTATCGACCAAGGATTTCCGCGCTCGCACAGCGTCTGAACGCTGGATCCTTGCGTTGCTGATGGGCGCGTCCGGCGTCGCTATTTTGACCACGATTGGCATCGTTTTTTCAATGCTGTTTGAAACGTTCAACTTCTTTTCGCAGTACAGCTGGACCGACTTTTTCTTTTCAACCAAATGGTCGCCAAACTTTCGGGGCGACAGTGATTTGGGGATTTTGCCTCTTTTGTGGGGCACGCTCTACATCAGTTTTATCGCGCTGCTCGTGGCTGTCCCAATCGGGTTGTTCTCTGCGGTTTATCTCAGTGAATATGCCGGCCCTCGGATGCGCGCGTTTGCCAAACCAGCGATCGAAGTGCTCGCTGGTATTCCTACGATTGTTTACGGGCTCTTTGCCTTGGTGACAGTCGGGCCGCTGTTGCGCGACTACTTTGCTCAACCAATAGGATTGGGGGACAGCGCATCATCCGTGTTGACCGCCGGTCTCGTGATGGGCGTCATGCTGATCCCGTTTGTCTCGTCCCTCAGCGACGATATTATCAATGCGGTCCCCCAAGCGATGCGTGACGGCAGCCTCGGTCTAGGCGCTACAAAGAGCGAAACAATACGCCAAGTCGTTGTGCCAGCTGCGCTGCCCGGCATTGTCGGCGCCATTCTGCTGGCCGCATCACGCGCGATTGGCGAGACAATGATCGTCGTACTTGGGGCAGGAGCCGCAGCCCGCCTGTCACTCAACCCTCTAGAAGCCATGACAACGGTCACAGTCAAGATCGTGAGCCAGCTGACCGGTGATACAGATTTTTCCGCACCCGAGACGCTTGTCGCCTTTGCTTTGGGCCTAACCCTCTTTGTCCTGACCTTGGGGCTGAATGTCCTCGCACTGATCATTGTGCGTCGCTACCGGGAGCAATACGAATGAGCTATCAATCCCGACACGGGTCGCTCTTGACCGAGGATGCCCGCACCCGAAAACGCAACCGTGCAGAGAGCCGGTTCAAAGCCTACGGTCTGACTGCGGTCATCGCGTCCGTGCTGGCGCTGTTCATGTTGTTGGCCTCGATCCTGTCCAACGGACTAGGTGCGTTTCAACAAACGTTTGTCACGATCAATATTGCGCTGCCTGAGGACAAGTTGGACAAATCCGGCGTCCGAGATCCCGAAGTGATGGCAAAGGTCAGCACCTTTGGGTATACGCCTTTGATTCGCGATGGCCTCGTCCAGACACTTGCCAACGCAGGGATTGAAACGGATCAATCTGCCAAGGCTTTGCTGGGTCTAATTTCCAAAGAGGCGCCAGCTGCACTGCGTTATCGCGTGCTCGCCAATCCTGATTTAGTCGGTCAGACCGTCTCGATGGAATTGCTGGCCAATGGTCGCATCGACGGATTTTTCAAAGGTCGCGTCACGATGGAAAGTGCGGCGTTGGACAAAAACACCTCGCCAGAAATTCTCCAAGTGGCGCAGCAACTAGCAGATGACGGTCTGATGACCACACGGTTCAACTGGGGCTTTTTGACCAAACCTGATGCCTCGGACCAGCGTCCTGAATCTGCGGGCCTTGGGGTCGCGATTTTGGGGTCTCTCTATATGATGATCGTCGTGTTGGCGTTGGCGTTGCCATTGGGGGTCGCCGCGTCGATCTACCTAGAAGAGTTCGCGCCCAACAACTGGATCACTGATTTGATCGAAGTGAACATCTCGAACCTCGCGGCTGTCCCATCAATCGTCTACGGTATCTTGGGCCTTGCGATCTTTATTAACTTTGCTGGCCTGCCACAGTCCGCACCATTGGTGGGTGGTCTTGTGCTGACTTTGATGACGCTACCAACGATCATCATCTCGACCCGCGCCGCGCTAAAGTCAGTCCCGCCCAGCATCCGCGATGCAGCCTTGGGGGTAGGGGCGTCGAAAATGCAGTCTGTGTTTCACCATGTTCTACCGCTCGCCGCACCCGGCATTCTGACGGGAACAATCATCGGTCTGGCCCAAGCGCTTGGCGAGACGGCACCCTTGTTGCTGATCGGCATGGTCGCATTTGTAAAAGAATACCCCGAGATCGGTATCGAAGGATTCACTGATCCCGCAACGGCATTGCCTGTCCAAATCTTTAACTGGACGCAACGCGCCGATCCCGCTTTTGTTGAACGCGCCTTTGGGGCGATCATCACGCTCCTCGTGTTCCTCTTGTTTATGAACTTGCTCGCAATCTTCCTGCGCCGCAAATTCGAACGTCGTTGGTAGGGACCAACGCTATGAAAGACCAAGCTGAAATGGATAATTCAATGCCAACCCCGTCAAAGATCAGCGCGTCTGGTGTCCAAGTCTACTATGGCGACAACCACGCGATCAAAGATGTGAATGTCGAGATCGCAGACAAAACGGTGACTGCTTTCATCGGCCCGTCAGGATGTGGGAAATCGACTTTCTTACGTTGTATCAATAGGATGAATGACACTATTGATGTCTGCCGCGTTGAGGGTGACATCAGGATTGATGGCGAAGACATCTATGATCCGAAAGTCGATCCAGTCCAATTGCGCGCCAAGGTTGGTATGGTTTTTCAAAAACCCAATCCGTTTCCCAAATCGATCTATGACAACGTAGCCTACGGGCCCAAAATCCATGGATTGGCCCGCGACAAGGCCGAGCTAGACGAGATTGTGGAAACCGCTCTGCGTCGTGGTGCGATCTGGGACGAGGTCAAAGATCGTCTTGATGCGCCGGGGACCGGCCTCTCTGGTGGTCAGCAACAGCGCTTGTGCATTGCGCGTGCTGTGGCGACCGAACCCGAGGTTTTGTTGATGGACGAGCCTTGCTCTGCTCTTGACCCGATCGCGACGGCCCAAGTAGAGGAATTGATAGACGATCTACGCCAGCGGTTTTCGGTTGTTATCGTCACCCACTCGATGCAGCAGGCCGCGCGTGTCAGCCAACGCACGGCATTCTTTCACCTCGGAAATCTGGTTGAAATGGACGATACAGACAAGATATTCACCAACCCCCGCGATCCGCGCACCGAGAGCTATATCTCGGGTCGGATCGGATAAGGAGGCTACCATGTCAGGCACCGATCAACACATTGCGTCCGCGTACGACCGCGACCTCGAAGACATCATCTCGAAGATCATGAAGATGGGCGGTCTCGTTGAAGCCGCAATCCTCGATAGCGCCAAAGCGCTTGAAACCCGCAACCTAGAGCTTGCCGAGCAGGTCCGAGCCGGGGACAAACAAATTGACGCGTATGAAGAAGAAATCAATGAAATGGCAGCGCGGACCATTGCGTTGCGGGCACCAGTCAGCCGCGACCTGCGCATGGTGCTGTCAGTTCTGAAAATTAGCGCAAACCTCGAACGGGTCGGCGACTATGCAAAGAACATGGCGAAACGCACGCCTATCGTCGCTGGGTTCTCGCGGATCAATGGAACGGATGCCGCATTGCGCCGGATGTGCAAAGAGGTACAGCTGATGCTCTCGGATGCGCTGGATGGCTATATCCGTGGTGACGCCGAGCTCGCCGAACAGGTGCGCGAGCGCGATTTGGAAGTCGACCAGATGTATAACGCTCTGTTCCGAGAGTTTCTAACATTCATGATGGAAGACCCCAGCAACATCACCAGCTGTATGCATCTGCATTTCATCGCCAAAAACGTCGAGCGTATGGGCGATCACGTGACCAACATCGCGGAACAAACGATCTATTTGGTCACTGGTGAAATGCCCGAAGAAGACCGCCAGAAGGCCACAGCGATTACGACGGACGTGTCGTAATGTCAGCGGGTAAACCTCAAGTCCTCGTGGTTGAAGACGAACCTGCACAGCGCGAGGTTCTTGCCTACAACCTTGAGGCCGAAGGGTTCATCGTCCGGATAGCCGAAGACGGCGAAGAGGCCTTGATGTTGATTGATGAGGTCGCCCCCGACGTCATCGTTTTGGACTGGATGCTTCCTAATGTATCTGGGATCGAAGTCTGTCGGCAGACAAAAACCAAAGCAGCCACGCGCAATATCCCGATCATCATGCTGTCAGCGCGCTCTGAGGAAGTCGACCGTGTACGTGGCCTAGAGACTGGTGCGGATGACTATGTGATCAAACCCTATTCTGTAGTCGAACTGATGGCGCGGGTTCGGACACACTTGCGCCGCGTGCGCCCTACGACAATGGGGCAGGTGCTGGTATATGGTGATATCACGCTGGATTCCGAAACCCACCGGGTGACCCGTGGCGAGCACCCCATCAAACTGGGACCAACAGAGTTCAAGCTGCTGGCATCCTTCATGGAAAAGCCCGGCCGCGTTTGGTCGCGTGATCTGCTGCTAGATCGCGTTTGGGGTCGCGAGATTTACGTGGATACGCGGACCGTCGACGTTCATGTCGGACGGCTGCGCAAGGCTCTCAATCAGTTTGGCGGTGATGACCCCCTAAGAACGATTAGGGGTGCAGGCTACGCGCTGGGGTAGGGTCACGGTAAATCGATTGCAGGTCGGACTGTGCCTGAACAATTTCCAAACCCAATACGGTAACCATCGCCGTTCGCAGCACCTTTCAATGTCAAAAGATCACCGTCTTCGATAAAGCTGCGGGTCGTTCCACCTTCGAGCTGTAAGGGGTCTTTGCCTCCCCAGCTTAGCTCAAGGAATGAACCACGGCTCTCTCTGTGAGGACCCGAAATCGTACCAGAACCTAGCAAATCACCCACCCGCATCGGGCATCCAGACGTTGTGTGATGCGCCAACTGTTGCGGCGCAGAATAGTACATCTCAGCATAGTTGGTTCGGACGATGGTGCTCTCTGCTCCACCTCCTGGTGTCAGACTGACCTCGAGCTCTAGATCATATAGCATCGGACCAGGTTCATGGAGGTGCGACAAGAGAGGCGTCTCGCGCTCAGGTGTCGACGTTCGGAATGGCTCAAGGGCCGCAGTGGTCACAATCCATGGACTGATGGTCGTTGCGGTGGCTTTGGCCTGAAACGGCCCAAGCGGTTGGTATTCCCACGCCTGAATGTCGCGAGCTGACCAGTCGTTTAATAGGACGTAGCCAAAGATGTTCTCAAACGCCCTTGCCACAGAGATAGGTCCGTTTGACGGCTGACCGACGATTGCACCCATTTCTAGCTCGATGTCAAAACGGGCCGAAGGCGCAAAGCGGGGCAGGTCATCGTTTGGCCCCTTGAGCTGCCCGTGGGGGCGCGTGACATCAGTTCCGGAAACCACCACCGACGAGGCGCGCCCATTGTAGCCGATCGGGATGTGAAGCCAGTTGGGTGGCAACGCATTCTCGGCACCGCGAAACATCGTACCCACATTCGTGGCGTGATGTTTGCTGGCATAGAAATCAGTGAACTCTGTGACAATGAACGGCATATGCAGCTGGGCATCCGCCATTGGAACCAGATGAAGCTCTAATTCTGATTGCTGGGCTGATCCATCTTTTAGCATCTGGGTCAGTTCGTTGCGCAGCTTGCCCCATGCGCGGGGTCCAAGGGCCATAAACGCGTTCCAGCTTGCCGATTGCAACGTGCCGCCAAAGGATAGAACGCCCACATCCTCTAATGTGGCCACGTCGAGGATCAGATCACCAATGGCAACCCCGCAACGCGGCGCTGTCTCGCCCACAGAAAACACGCCATAGGGCAGGTTATTCAGCGGAAATTGTGTCTGGGCGGAATTGGCGCTGGTGACCCAGCTTTTGATCAAATCGCTCATGTATGGTCCTTAGATTGCATCTGGTTGCCTGCGTGGATGGGCCGCGTCAAAGGCTGGATGCGCAAGACAGCGTGTTTCGATTTCTGTCAGGCGCTTGAGTGAAGAAAGGTCAGTGCCCCAGCGATGTGCATTATTAAGCTGAGGAATGAGACAAACATCCGCGAGCGTTGGCGCATCGCCAAAGCTGAACTTGGTCCCAGCTGGCAAGAGCGCTTGGAACGCCTGCAAACCGCGCAGCATCCAACGGTTCATCCACGACACCACCTCGTCTTGGGTGTGGCCCATGGATTTGATCGTCGAGACAACTCGCAAGTTGTTCACTGGGTGAATATCACTCGCAATGACGTTCGCTGAGGCACGCATATTTGCCGCCATCAATGGGTTGCTGGGGATCATAGAGGGTGCAGGGCAGACAGCCTCTAGGTATTCAAGGATCGCCATAGATTGCGTCAGGACCGAGCCATCCTCAAGCACAAGGCTTGGCACGCCCCCAATCGGATTGCGCTGCAAATTGCTCTGCGTGTGCTGATCCCCTGTCGCCAAATCCAACGCTATCGTTTCATAGGAAAGCCCCTTGAGGTTTAGAGCAATCCGAAGGCGGTAAGATGTGCTTGAACGCCAGTAGCTATAGAGCTTCATTTGCGTCCTGGCTTCCCATCAAAATGCTTTTCTAGATCAGTCCAACAGTCGATGTAGTTGTCTTGCAGCGGGGCTTCCTTTGCGGCGAAATGGGTCAGGTGTTGCGGGAACCGCGTCTCGAACATGAAAGACATCGTATTGTCGAGCTTCTCTGCCTTTAGATCAGCATTCGACGCGCCTTCGAACGCATCGCGATCGGGCCCATGCGGCAACATCATATTGTGTAGGCTAATTCCACCGGGAATAAAACCCTTGGGCTTGGCATCGTACTGGCCGTAAATATTGCCCATCAATTCGGACATGATGTTCTTGTGATACCACGGCGGGCGGAATGTATCTTCGGCAACCATCCAACGTTCACGGAACAGAACAAAGTCGATGTTTGCGGTGCCTTCTTGTCCAGAAGGTGCCGTCAGAACGGTAAAGATCGAGGGGTCAGGATGATCGAACAATACAGCGCCGACAGGACAATAAGTCTTTAGATCGTATTTGTAGGGCGCATAATTTCCGTGCCAAGCCACCACGTCCAACGGCGATTGGTTGATCTTTGTCTCGTGAAATTGACCGCACCATTTGGCGGTGACGGTTGATGGCACTTCACGATCTTCAAAGGCCGCGACCGGTATTTTGAAATCGCGCGGATTGGCCATGCAGTTGGCCCCAATCGGGCCTCGGTTCGGCAGTTCAAACTTTTGCCCGTAGTTTTCACAAACGAAACCACGACAGGGACCTTCCAAAACCTCGACACGGTAAACCAGCCCTCTGGGGAGAACCGCGATTTCCTGTGGCGCGATATCGATGATCCCTAGCTCTGTGCAAAACCGCAATCGTCCTTCTTGCGGGACGACAAGCATTTCGGAATCCGCCGAATAAAAATACGCATCCACCAAGCTTTCCGTGACGAGGTATACATGCGTCGCCATTCCAAACTGCGTGTTAACATCGCCCGCAGTCGTCATTGTGCGCATCCCCGTGAGCCATGTCAGCGGCACATCTGAATGAGGTACAGGATCCCATCGGTACTGGCCCAACGACACCACGTCGGGGTCGATATTTGGGGCTGATTTCCAGCTGGGCAGATCGATCTTTTCAAACCTATTTGTGTGTTTGACCGAGGGTCTAATCCGGTAACACCATGTCCGTTCGTTTTGATGACTGGGCGCTGTAAACGCAGTTCCAGATAGCTGCTCACCATAGAGGCCATAACTACATTTCTGCGGCGAATTCATACCTTGGGGCAGGGCGCCTGGCAGCGCCTCGGTTTCGAAATCGTTTCCGAAACCTGGCATGTATCCTTGGTGTGGGCCCGCAACAGAAGGTGCTTGATGTAGCGAGGTCGGGTTCGTTTTAGATGTCATGTCGGCCTCATTTTAGTCAGCGAAGGTCTAGACGTAGGGTTTAGCGCCTCAATCATAGACCAGACAGGCCAGCGGGCCGATCTGTTTTGGCATCCCAATAGAATTCTGTCGGGGTGCCAATAGTGTTCATGTCTTAGACGTCACTCAAAACACCGCGTTCGATCTGATCCGCCTCAATGCTTTCAAACAACGCTTTGAAGTTGCCTTCGCCAAAGCCATCATCACCCTTGCGCTCGATAAATTCAAAGAAGATCGGGCCGATCACGGTTTTTGAGAAAATCTGCAACAGGATACGGGTTTCCCCTCCACCAACGACGCCTTCTCCGTCAATCATGATCCCGTGCTTCTTCATCCGGTCAATGGGTTCTTCGTGGTCCACGACGCGTGTTTTGCTAAGCTCATAATATGCTTCAGGCGGGCCCTTCATATACTTGATTCCACGCGACGCGATTTCATCGGTTGATGCGTAAATATCATAAGCACCGACAGCGATATGTTGGATACCTTCACCTTTGTACTGCTTGAGATATTCAACGATCTGACCAGTTTCACCACGGTCTTCGTTGATCGGAATGCGGATCCGGCCACAGGGCGACGTCAACGCACGACTAAGAAGGCCGGTGAATTTGCCTTCAATGTCAAAGAAACGGATTTCCTTGAAACCAAACAGATCGCCGTAGAACTTGAACCAGACGTCCATGTTCCCTTTGTGTACGTTGTGGGTGAGGTGGTCCAAGTAGTGGAAACCAACGCCCTCGGGATGGGTTTTGCTCACCCAGTCAAATTCTTCGTTGTATGGGTTTGCCTCATAGTACTCTTCGACAAAGTAAATCAGCGAACCGCCAATGCCCTCGATCGCGGGAACGTTCATGGCCTTATCATCGCCCAGATAGGGTGTCGCGCCCTTGGATACAGCATGATCGAACGCATGCTGCGCATCCACAACACGCCAGCCCATTGAAGGTGCACAGGGCCCATGCAGATCAACAAAACGGCGTGCATGGCTCTCAGGTTCGTCGTTGATCACATAGGTGATGTCACCTTGCTGCCAAAGCTCAATGGCCTTGGATTTATGCGTCGCCGTATGCACATATCCCATTTTCCCAAACAACTCTCTCAGCTCGTCTGGATTTTCATGAGCAAACTCAACAAACTCGAATCCGTCTGTTCCTGCTGGGTTTTCGGGGGTGATTGTCGACTTTGGCGCATCATGCGGGAAAGGTCCCATGGCTTATCTCCTTGATTTCCACAAAGATAGGCCAGTGTCGGCGCGTTCGGTGCGCAAAGTGGCGTAAGATTTTTAAAATTATTGCGTTAATATTGCAAGAATAATGTAAAATACGCACTATATCCGCATGCTTCAGCTCGATTCGTTAGATATCAAACTCTTAGCGGCCCTCCAAAGCGAAGGCCCGCATTCTGCTATCGATCTGTCAAAACACCTGGGCATGTCCGCCTCGCAGATCGGGCGACGCCGGCAACGGCTTGAACAAGAGGGTTTTATCGACCGCTCTGTTTTTCGACTGAGCCCCAAGGCGCTTGGGCTTGATGTGCAGGCGTTCATACAAATCCAGACGGAATCGCAAACACGGGCGACACACCAGTCGATCCTCGAATTGGTGAACAGGCAGCCACAGGTTGTTGCGGCATGGACCTTAACGGGCGAAGACGACTACATCTTTCGTGTGTTCTGTTCTGGCTTGCCGGATCTGAACGCTCTCATTCAGAACGTTCTCTTACCCCACAAAGGGATTGGCCGCGTACAGAGCCAAATTGTTATGGGTGAGATGAAAGACGACACCGCGCTACCGCTGGATCACTTGACCTAATATGGGGCAGGGCGGCTCTGTCCTACCTCAAACATCAATTGGCAACGCACCTGAAACCTTCATTTGTCGCAGAATGAATGTCGTCGTGGTCGTCCACACAACGCCCAATCGTAGAACCTTGTGCATGATGAACCGCTCAAGAGCCTCGGGGGCCGTCGCCGCGACTTTGAGAACAAAATCAAAATCCCCAGTTATCGAGGCACATTTCAACACCTGTTCTTCACGTGCAATGAATGCCTGAAAGAATTCGATCGACTCTTCACTATGATCAACGAGCGAAACCTGAACATGCGCAAACGCATTCAACCCAAGCTTCTTGCGGTCCAGAATTGCCGCATACCGAAGGATAAACCCATCATCCTCAAGCCGTTTGACACGACGCCAGCAGGGCGAGGGCGACAGCCCAACGGCGTCTGACAATTCCTGCGTACTCGCCCGTCCATTGCGTTGAAGCGACTTCAGGATCAGTTTTTCAAATCTAACGAGCAAATCTTTTCCTCGCTTATGGTTTTGAGGGTAAATTTTACCGCAAACCGTTCAAAAGATGCGACTCTAGGCGACTTATTTCCATCAGTCTGGAATAATCTACCCCTAATGATAGGGAGACAGAGACGCCCAAGGATACAAAATACTCCGCGAAAAAGTCCGATAGTTCTGGCTGGATCGAGTACACAAAGGAAGAAGATCGGATCTGGCACGACCTCGTCGCTCAGCAACAGCAACGGGTAGATGCGCTTGCCGCGAGTCCGTTTCTAGAGGGCAGAGGGCATTGAACCTGCCAACTGACCGAGTTCCTCAATGCGTAAAAGTCGCCAAGTGCTGATGGATCAGACGGGCTGGCAGGTCGAGCCAGTGCCCGCATTGATCGGGTTCTCACAGTTCTTTGGAATGCTGTCCAAGGCCACATTTCCAGCCGCGTCATTCATTCGAGGTCGCGAAGATTTCGACTACATAGAAGAGCCCGATATTTTCCATGAAATCTATGGCCATACACCACTCTTGACCGACCCCAGGTTTGCAAAATTCTCGCAGAAGCTTGGTGAAACTGGAACCAAATGCGACAAGTCTGAATACTCTTGGTTAATCCGCCTATATTGGTTCACTGTCGAGTTTGGCTTGATCCGCGAGGGACATGAAATCAAAGCCCTAGGCTCTGGGCTAGCCTCATCCCCAGGAGAGCTGGATCATTCGATAAACGAGCCGACAGTCGTCCGGAAACCTTTTGATATCATCGATATTTTGCGAACACCTTACCGCATCGACATCAATCAACCGATCTATTTCGCCTGAGAGAATGTGGACCAACTTCTTGAAGCAGCCGAGCGCGACTTGGTTACCGATATTCGCCATGCCAAGGCACTGGGCCTTCATGCGCCGTCATATCCGCTAAAGAACAAAGGGGAGCAAATCCAATGAGCGACTTAACTTCTAAGAATTGCGCAGCCTGCGACGGTTGGGCGCCCGAGCTGACCGACGACCAGATTGGAAAGCTGAAAACCGATCTAGACCCGAGCTGGGAGATGGACGCCCAAGCACAGACACTTACACGAAAGTTCGCATTCAAGGGGTTTGCCAAGGCGGTGTACACAGCCAACCTATTAGCGTTTCTGAGCGACAAGGAAGGCCACCATGCGGATATCGCGTTCGGCTGGGGCTACTGCCACGTCACCTTTACGTCGCATGAACTGGGACGGTTGACCGAAAATGACTTCATCTGCGCGGCAAAGGTGGCTGCTGCTGCAGCCTGATGGTCGTGACGAATGTCATCGTCGGCCTTGGGATCGCTACCGTCATACCGGGCAGGGCCGTCCACATCCGTTTCTGACAGGCAGCAAGGATCTGAGAATCCTCGCGACTTTGAAAAATAAACGATCAACGCTCGAACGAACCCCAAGTGCTCGATGAGTTGCCGCTGTGTTGTCCCATCAGCAGACTTCATCCTAGGATCGCCATCATGTCGCGCCGTTTGTCCAACTGGGTTGGACTGGGATCAGTAAGGATGTTCAGAATTCGCAAATGACCTAAGCATACCGAATGTGTGGAGGACGTTGAGTTCTGGTGCAAGTTGCTTGGGAGCTGGAGTTAGGTAAGACTATACTCACCATTCGCATAATCAGTATTATGTAATATAAATAACTACGCTTTTTGATAAGAAGTCCGATTAATATTAATTATTATCAATATCCTGCGGCACATTCCGAACCTCAAAACAAATGACTTGAACGGCCCCAGCAGCGTGACCGCCACCAAAGTTAGCCGCAAGGTCAAACGAAATTGTGTATGTTTCGCCAGCAACTGTCGATGCTGATTGCGAAATCTGCGATTGACCGTCTTTGTCGGTCATTGTCCATCCGCCGCCCTCGACCAACCCGTCGAACGTCGTGCTGTTGGAAGACAAATTCTCGAGCAGATTATCGTCTTTGTTGTCTCCATACACGATGTCGTCACCAGCGCCCACGTTAATTACGTCGTCGCCATGACCGCCCTCCGCTACATCGTTGCCGTTTTCGAGATAAATGCGGTCATTACCTGCTCCACCAAATGCTACATCGTCGCCGCGGCCCGCAATGATGCGGTCACCGCCAGCGCCAGCGTCGAGGTGATCATTGCCGCCATTCCCGAGCAGTACATCGTTCCCCTGCCCTGTCACGATCACGTCGTGGTATGAATATGCCATACCATAATCGGATAGGACTACTGCGCTTTCGTCATAGACCCATTCGCCATCAATGAAGGTCCACTCGTCACCAAACATGTCGCCAGCGGCTAGGTCGTTGGCGTCTTTTGTGACGATCTTATCATCACCTTCAAGACCGTTCGATTTGATCGCTTCAGGCGCTGACGTATCCATTACGGTCCCAGAATTGCCAGCAAATCCGTCGATAATGTCATCGTTTACTTTGGTTCCGATCACCTCTTGTACCGGTGCGTTCACTACTAATGCCATGTCTCTTCCAGTTTTATCTTAAAGAGAGTGGGCAAGATGATTTCAGAGGCCTCGAAATCACCTTGCCCAATGGAGGGTGGATAGTAGTGTTCCCTCTTTCACCGACTGGAAAACAAAATGCGAAGGCGCAAATAGATGCTTAGCTGCGCGAACGGATAGGTGCGCCACTCAAAGAGTTATCAAGTTCAGGAAGATCGGATATAACATGCTAAAAAAGCAGGGTTTTCGCCATAATTGACGTGAAAACAGAATGAAGAATTACGGTAAAGAGCCGCGGGTTCTTGGGGCAAAAACCCCCTAATCGCGTGCTAGTTGTACACCAAGCATAGGTGTTTATCCAACAATTCGATGGTGTTTGAAATGGATGTGCCCCAGCCCGCATCTTCGACGAAAACGTCCATTGCAGCAAACGATTTTGGTCCAAGAAATCCATCAATCGGACCCGGATCTGCTCCTGCCATTTTCAGCAATCGCTGCAATGTGGCCGCTTCAGTCAACTCGTCGGCCAGCGCTCTGCCACAGGCGACAACGCCATCTCCTTGGGCCTCTAGAGTAGCAAGTCCATCGGGCACTTCGAGAACCATGCTGTCGTCGGCTGGTTTCGGAGCCGATGCCATATCCCGTCCAAGCAAGCACGCCCCTAGCCTCTTGGACACGCCATCAGTGGTCTCAGGCGGCGTGCCCTTGGTCTCGTACGTGCAGCTTTCTGCGTTCTTGGCGCAAGAAAACGCAATTCTCCATTCAGCGTTACGCTCCGCACTTGTGACCACTCCGTCACCGTTTGAAAAATACGATACCGATACATGTCGAGGGTCCCTTCTTGCCAGAACGCAGGGAACTGAACCGAAGGTACATCCGAGATATGTGAAACCACATTTTGCGCGCCTGGTACTGACCTATCAAAAGTAGATGATACGCACGCCTGACCAAGTACAGGTGATGCTGCCGCGACGAGAACGAACGGGATGATTGAGCGCACAATGTTCATTGGCCGGCTCGGATCAATGGGCCATTTGCACGAAATGCAAGCGATGCGAGGACGACCGCGTTTGTGTTTACCGTCACTGACGAATTAGTCGTGCCGTCAATCTCGTAAATCCCTTCGCGCCAACCAACATCAGTGTCCCCAAGCGGGGCGATCGCGTCGATCAGTTCTTGGGTATATTCGGTGCCGAACAGTGCGTCCCATGCAAATGCGACCTTGGTCGTGACGGTGCGCTTGCTGTCTAGGCGCTCGCCCGAAAAGCTCATCACAGCCCAAGGCGCCCCCCCCGCCCCAGACAGACGAATAGATAAAGTATGGCGCCTGATCGATATGCGACTCACTGACAGCAGTTAGGATCCCTGTGTCGCGATAGCGTTGCTCTTGGGCCTTGTAGATTGACGAGGCAAAACGCAAAGACCGAGCGTCAAACCCGAATTCCAAACCATCGAACAGATACGGCTCGATAGCCGTGAATGCAGGCGTCAAGTTCCGGTGCAAACGGTCATCGACGGGAATAGGATGCCCCAAGACGTCCTTGACCATCAGATGTGCTGACGCATCGTAGGCGCGGTACATATCAAAGCCGAATAGCATCATAGCCTTGACCGCGTATTGCTCGTAGCGGACCCGCCCCTCTTGATCATAGCGCGGGTTGCCATCGGCCATATTGCCGCCAATCAATTGGCCATCCTTTACCATCTCATCCAAGGCCCACCGGTTGATCAGGGCCGCCGTCTTAGAAGCGAACACAGGATAGTTCGCTTCGACATGGGAGAGTGCCGCGACCATTCCTGCGATGTCTAACGCCGACCAACCTAACCCGCGCTCAACGGGCTTGTTGCCGTAATTTACCAGACCACCGTCGCGGACATCATAGGCTTTGTTCGGCAAGAGATCATCGAACAAACGCATCTCAATCAACGTATCAAGCGCCTTGCCGATGCGTTCGATGGCTTCATCGCTTTGGATGACGCCAAGTGTGTCAGCCGAGATCGTCGCAACAAAATAGGACCCCGTTTCCCACATGGTGGTAGAGAGATAGTTGTTCGTCGAATTGACCAACCCTGTGTCCGGATTGGTGTTATTGGCAAAGTAAGTCCATGCGATCCGAGCGTATTCGAAGTCGTTTTCACGCGAGGTGCCAGTCGGAGCCAGAAGCAACGGTTGGGTCTCTTCGAACGCATCTATAGCACCGCTATTCGATTGGGCGCTCTCAGCCGTTGCGGCGCCAATTTTTTCGATTTGGGTCACGAGCAATAGTCCACATCCAAGAGCAGAAATTCCAACGCATCGGAATGTTATCGACCGCATTAGAATGATGAGGATATTTTTCCTTAATGATCCGCAAACAGATCAAAAGCCGACCAATGTCATTTGCAGACATGCCAACTTGGCCCGGCTCATTTGCATAGTTCACCTTTTGACCGGTGCTAGCGTTGCATACTTTGTTGGGCGCTTCACCTTCGAAGAGGCTCAAATTACGGAGCGTATTGGTCAGTTCTGCGATGCGAGTATCAAGCACGCGTTTATCAACGATGCAGAGCTCGTAAGCCGCGACTAAACCACTGATATAGGATGACGTGTCCCACATCGTGGTCGACGGGAACCCATTCACCGCATTCACCAAACCGGTGCTCTCTTGGTAATTCCGTTCGAAATAACACCAAGCGGTTTGGGCCATTTCCATTTCACGCGGTGTCAGTTCACCATTGCGTCCAAAGTGCGGTGTCGAACTGCGCCCACGGTCGCGATCACACGTCGCTACGGAATGGCCGCCTTCTGACACAGTCAGCGTCAGTGGCGTCTCAGAGCTGATGGTGACGCTGTTGTAGCTTTCGCCATCCAATGTGACGCCATCAATTGTTAGCGTTTTTCCAGCTGGAAGCGTCTCCTGTGCATGAGCGATCGGAGCAAACACGAGCGCACTCGAAATAACCAAGTTCTTTAAGAAAGGTGTCTTGGGCATCATTGTTTTCCCCTTCTTGGAAAAATTCTCATTTGTTTAATACTGCATCACACTGCCTCTTTCAGAAAATCTAGAGCCAGACGGTTGCGTCTGCCTACGGCCCCATACGAAACATCATCTGCGCATTGCATGATGATCCCTAAACCACGGCCGCTTTCGGTCATAAGTTCGATTTTTGAAAGATCCTTGGCGTGAGCCCGCACATCAAACACGGGCGTGCCTTCTGGATCATAGATATCTACGCGAACCCTTTCGTTGCCTTCGCGCAGGTCGATCTGCACCACAGCATCTGTCGCATCCGATGCAGCGTATTTGACGAGGTTGACCAGAGCTTCGGCCAAACAAATCTCAAAACGGATCAGGACGTCAGCCCCCAACACATCAACCACGACTGATTTGAGCGCCAGCACGGCGGCGTCCACATTCTCGAGGACGGTCAGCATATAATGGGTGTGTTTGATCACAGCTTGCTGCGCATCGCGTCTACGGCATCATTTGCGGTTCTATGAACCGTAAAAACACGGTCCATCCGGCAGATGCGGAACATTTGCTCGACCTCAGCGTCCAATCCGCAAACGGTGAGTTCGCCGCGGTGACCTATGATCTTTAGAAGTCCAACCAGAGATCCCAGTCCGGACGAATCCAAGAATGACACATCCTGGAAGTCACACACCAGAAGGCTTGCCCCCTTTAGGATCAAGGTTACGACCTCATCCTTGAAATCATTGGCTTCAGAGCGGTCAATCGATCGACCCCAGGCCGGAAGACTGTGATCTAATTTTCATGTTGTATTGTCGGGATCATCTTCTTCGCTTCTTTCTAATGCTACGACTGTTAGGTCGTCTTCTATAGGGTGCCCGGCACGCCATTCTTTGAGTTGGTCCACCAGAGCATCGGGGAAATTCCGAACGCCGATTTCACTAAGACTAGCGGCCGCGTTTTGTACGCGATCATTTCCAAAGGGTTCCATATTCGGGTTTTCAGCTTCCGAAGCGCCATCCGAGCACATCACAAGTGCGTCGCCCCTTGAGACGTGCAAGGATCTGTTCTCGTAGGTTGCAGCAGCGATCATCCCAACAGGGAAACCACCGTCCCCCACGGGTGTCGCAATGCCATCTTTGGTCACGTGATACGGAGAAGGATACCCCGCCTGACAATAAACCAAGTTGCCAGATGACTTATCAATCAGCCCGCAAAACATCGTAAAGTATTCGGCATTGTCTGCTGCGCTGAACCGAACATTCAACGCACCAACGAGATTTGCAGGATCAAAGAGCCCGTCTTTTGTCCGCGCTTTATCGCGGAAATATTCTGGCGTAATCAAATGGCCAATCGCGACCGACAACAACGATGCGTGAACGCCGTGGCCAGACACGTCGACCGCATAAAACCCGAGAGTTTCATCATCCAAAAGAGAGCACCCAAACATATCGCCTGATACAATCGCAGACGGAACAAATGCCGACGCAACCTTAAACCCCAAGATGTCGTCTTGGATATCCGGCAACAGTTGTTGTTGTGCGGCGGCCGCGGCGCGCAGGTCATCCAAGATTCGATCATTCGCTTCTTTTAGGACTTGGGTGCGTTTCGCCAGCTCAGCGGCATGGGTCACGGAACGGCTTGCTATCATGATGCGAGCCCTGAGCATCGTTGGGCTATCACCTTTGGTGAAGAAGTCATCGACACCAGCCTCAAGAGCCTCTTGCCGCACGTCGATCTCATCGCTGCCGGTTATCACGATGACATGGACATACCGGTCGAGATCAAGCGCACGAATACTGCGGGTCAAATCAATGCCATTCAAATTCGGCATCTGAAGGTCGCTTAGTACAATCTGAGCCTTGCTGTCTTGCAGCAAGGCCAAGGCTTGCTGTCCATCTTCTGCGGGGATTGTCTCGTGACCCATCGCGTCCAACAGGCTGCACAAATACAACCGTTGGATTTCGCTGTCCTCAGCAACAATAATTTTTAACCTAGCGGTAGACATCACACTAATTTCCACGGGGTATGAAACCCAAAAAATGAATTTTTCCCACAGGACACAAATGCGCGCTGCGGCAGTCTATATACTGTCTCGCTACCTTTAATAGCTGGTAAAGCCGCCAAAAAAAGAGGGAAAACGGCGACAAAATTATCAGAGATTTTAATGCCCCAAAACACGGCCTACATAATTTTGGGTGCCAGAGAGATAACCGTCGGCTTTATATCCCGCCGCGCCTTTCTCTCTGTCATATTTTCTCTCTGTCATATGTTGTCTCCTTGACAGAAGACTAGCATGTGCAGTTGGCTCACCGATGATGCGCTATGGTACAAGTGGCGCGCTCATTTGTTCCGCCTCCTATCCTGCTGGGTATTTCAGAATAGCCCCGCTTCACGAGCGATCAACGCGGCTTGCGTTCGGTTGGATGCCTCTAATTTACGGTACAGCGTTTTCATATGAAGTTTGACCGTGGGTTCTTGGATCTCCAAGTCCCTTGCAATTTCTTTGTTTGACTTGCCCTGCGTCAACCCTTCGAGCACCTGCAATTCGCGTTGGGTCAGATTTTTTGCCAGCTCGTGCGTTTCAGGCTCTTCTTCAGCAGTCATAAAATCGAG
This sequence comes from Thalassobium sp. R2A62, assembly GCF_000161835.1. Lineage (GTDB taxonomy): Bacteria > Pseudomonadota > Alphaproteobacteria > Rhodobacterales > Rhodobacteraceae > Thalassobium. The sequence continues at coordinate 624,321 of NZ_GG697169.2, read as the reverse complement.
CGGCGCATATTGCTCGCCCATCGCCATGAATTTCACTGCATTCACAAGCGACTTGGCCGGCAGCGACTTTGGAACAAATCCAGCAGCTCCAGCAGCTAGAGCCGTTTCGGCGACTTGTTTAGACGCTTCGCCAGAAATCAGGGCTACTTTTTGCCCTCCATTTGTTTCAAGCGCTTCTTTAAGTCCAGAGAGGCCGTTCATCCCAGGCATGTTGTAGTCGAGCAGAACGAGGTCAAATGCCTCGCTTGAATTGATGGCCTCAATTGCATCCTTCAGTGTTCCAACTGACTCTGTTTCAATGCCCCCTTCGTTCCCCAGATACAAAACCAAGGTATCGCGCAAAAGTTCATGATCGTCCGCAATCAATATTCTCATAGTAAATATTCTTCGACCTCCTAAGGCTGACTATTCTCACAATATGACCGTTCGACAGCCTAAGTCATGTTAAATCGGCAACTTTCTTAAATCCTTTTGAATTGGTCACCACTTCAATGGGCGATAAATGCCTCCATTAGGGGGTAAACACTGACCTTCTGCGTCGTTGCTTGAGCCGTGCATTTAAGCGACACTTCTTCAGATTGTTTGTTAACAATGTTCGAAAGGCTGTCGATTCGCATAGCCGCTTCCTGCGTCGTTGACACGAGCACTTGTTCCCGCCCTGTCACGAAGTCAGCTGCAATAGAGATGCTGACGCTCGTCGATCTACCCCTCATTTTATATGTGATCGACGAAGCGCCGGGGGCTCGAATAGAAGAATTCATATCCGTTTATGTGGCCGGTAAGAGCGCGTTAGAAGATTATTTTGACACTGCCGCTACCCTAGAGCACCGCTTGACACAAAGCGGCAAGCCCGAAGTCGCTCTGACAATTCAACGCTAGGCGCAGCTCGTGGGCATGGGCCACGCCAAATGCCACATTGGCAACGATTCATTGACTGTTGTTCCTGCCCGATGACGTCATCAAGAGCCCTCGTGGTGCGCTGTAACAGATGGTTGAGGCCCATGCCCAGGTTGGCGGTCACATGCTCGCCACGATGGAGGTGCCTCGCGCCGCAACAAGCAACTACGGCGACCTAGACGTAACGCATGAAAGCGGCCCCCTCGCCAATGTTCGCGTTTTGGTGGAAAAGCCCTGCGCCGATGTTGCTTCAGTTGGCGTCACGGGTCTCAGTTTCCAAGGCGAACGCTTTGATTGCGGTTCGATCCAAGGCTTTGTTCAAGCAACCACAGCATATGCCCCTATTCGTCCGGAACTGCGCGACGATTACGCGCATTTCTTGGTGGCGCGCCGCGCGCCGCTCGAACTGGTCGCATAAGCCGGCGCCCAATAGTCAACCTATTCTAACGGATATCTAACTATCCGAATGCCCAAATGCATTTTGGCAAGACGTGTGACCAAATACTTGTAATTTTAACGTACGGAAAAAGTTTATGCATTTGATACCATTGGTTTTTAGCTTTGCGGTGGCCGCAGTAACGAGCCTACAGGCTCAAGAGATTACAGCACCAACTGGCGATGCAATTTTGACGATCACGGGCGGCATTGCCGTGACAAATGTTGGCGAAACACTGGTCTTTGATCTTGATAGCTTGATGGCCCTGCCTTCTGAGATAGTCGAAACAGAGACTATTTGGACGACCGACATCCAGAAATTCAAAGGTGTATCGCTCGTCACCTTGGCGACGCTGATCGGTGCAGACGCCGGAGAACTTTTGGCGACAGCCATTAATGACTACACCGTCAGTATTCCGATCAGCGATGCAATCGAAGGTGGTCCAATTATTGCCTATATGTTGAACGACCAAGAAATGTCCGTCCGAGACAAAGGCCCACTGTGGTTGATTTACCCGTACGACAGCAGTCCCGACTACCGAACCGAGGTCGTATACTCACGAAGCATTTGGCAGCTCGACAGGATTGAACTGGTTGAATAACGGGCGAAACCGACACCTAGCCCAAAGAGAGGATCATTGCGTTGGCAACAAAGGCCCGTGAAAGAAACACGGCAGGTCGTACTTTTGCTGTGCTGGCCGCTTTCATTGCGATTTCCGCAATCTCCTTGCTTACATATAATGTTTCGCGCGAAATCAGTCTGCTTGGCTCGGCAAAGTCGGACAACATCCAATGGTCGCTCGCCCAAACCCAAGTTGAATTCTTAAACTACCAAGAACAATTGAACATGACGCCAGTTGAGCTTCCGACGCTCCGGCGCGAGTTCGATGTGTTCTACAGCCGCATCGCAACCATCCGCGAAGCCCAAGTTTTTGATATCGTTCGGCAAAACCCAACATCCCAAGACTACCTTAACGACGTGTCAGCATTTTTGGTAAACAGCGTACCAATCATCGATGCATCTGATGCTGAAATTACCCAAGAGCTCCCTGCCCTGCAGACCACAACAGCCGATATTCGTCCTGTCGTTCGGGCTTTGTCGAATTCCGGCCTCGATATCTTTGCGGAAAAATCTGACAATCAGCGCCAAGCTGTGGCCCGCACGATGATGCAACTCGCGATCGCAATCGCGACTCTGATCGGGGCTCTTGCACTGACCGTATGGTTTCTAAACCGCTCGAACGCCAGCATCTCCCGACGTGAACAAGAGAAAAATCAAACGTCAGAGCGGATGAACACAGTCATGGGCACTTCTTTGGACGGCGTCATTGTGACTGATTCCAACGGGCAGATCATCGAATTCAATCCTGCCGCCGAGACCATTTTTGGCCACCGAAAGTTAGACGTCTTGGGGCTGGATATCATCGATTTGATCATCCCCAAACACATACAAAACACGCTCGATTTAGGGGGCAACCGCGCACAGACTAACGATAAAAGGAGAGTCGTTGGCCAAGGTCGTGTCAAGCTTGAAGCCAAGCATTTCGACGGCAGCGTTTTTCCCGTGGAACTGGCCGTACAATCAGCAAAGACGGATCAAGGCGAAATATACATCGCGTTCATCCGAGACATCTCAAGACGCGTTGCGGACGAGGCCGAACTTGTGATGGCCCGTGACAAAGCCTTGGCCGGAGAGAAGCTTAAGACTGATTTTCTTGCGACCATGAGCCATGAAATTCGCACACCGCTCAACGGTTTATTGGGAAACATGAGCCTACTTCGGGATACCCACCTCGACACAGCGCAAGATAGATATGTCGGGTATATGGAAACGTCCGGTCGCCTGTTGATGAACCACATCTCAGACGTCCTAGACATCACGCGCTACGATGCTGGAAAATTGGACACGCGGCTTGGACCAGTCAATATCTCGGCTCTGTTGCAGGACATTGTGGACAACCAAAGCAGCGCAGCGTCCAAGCACGAAACGTCACTGACGTGGAAATGGTTGAGCGAGGAAACAAGCTGGATTCTATCTGACCATGACAGACTACAGCACGTCATGATTAACCTTATTGGCAACGCGGTGAAATTCACCAAACGTGGTCGGGTGGATATTACAGTCGAAGAGATCAAAGAGCACGACAACCCAACGCTTCAAATTCAAATCAAGGACACAGGTCCTGGAATGACCGAAGACTTGGTCAAGAGTGTCTTTGATGACTTCGTCACCGGCGACACTTCCTATCATCGTGATGTTAGCGGCACAGGTTTGGGGCTAAGTATCGCAAAACGCTTTGTGAATGCTTTGGGTGGCGATATCCGTGTCGAGAGCAAAGCCGGCTTTGGTAGCACCTTTTGGGTCACTCTGCCGCTTATCCCAGCCACGGCGCCAGCCGTAACAACTGAGACAAAGCCCATAAAACGATCGGATGTATCGCTAAAGGTCCTGTTGGTTGAGGATAACGAAATCAACCGTATCATCGCGAGCGAAATGCTCCAAGCGAATGGCCATACCGTCGCTCTTGCCCATAACGGCGAAGAAGGCGCGCAGGCTGCTCTTACGACCAATTACGACCTGATCTTGATGGACATTAGCATGCCGGTTATGGACGGACGCACAGCGACCCGATTGATCCGAAGCCAAGGCGGTGAATCTGCCCAGACGCGGATCGTGGCGTTGACTGCAAATGCGATGCCCGAAGAGCAAGAAAAATTTCTTAAGGATGGCATGAACGCGATCTTGACCAAACCACTCTCGAGGGACGCTTTGAACAATCTGTTGGATGACGTCAGCGCTGACAAACCAAGCAACACGCCCCCTATGGTCGATCATTCGCACAGTGCCGAAGCCCGAGAGGCCCTGGGTGAAGACGCATTCGCAAAACTGCGGGCCCGTTTCATGACCGAAGTCGACACTCTCCACGATTGGTTATCGACTGACGCCTCCCAAGATCTGCTCGAAATCGCAGAAAAAAGTCATAAGGTCGCAGGCAGCGCCGCGGTATTTGGTGCCGATCGACTACGCGAAAGCCTAAAGGTCATCGAAAGAGCAGCCAGAGAAGGTGATTCGAGCATTGTAAATACTGAAGTCGGCGGCATTAAAACTATCTGGACCCAAACCAAGACCGAGCTTTTATCTGACGCCTGACGCTCGACCGGTGGCAAATCGCGGAAAATGCAAACCCGAGTTGTTGAATTCGCCTAATTGGTCCTGCATGGTCTGCTCAATACTGCTATGAGCACAAGGGCCCTGATGACAGTCCTTATCCAATATTTGGACACGATCACAAACGCACAATCGTTAGAAGAGCTCTGGCAACAGCACTGTGACAAGATGGCGACCTACGGGTTTGACCGTCTGATCTATGGCTACACGCGCCAACGGACGAACAAATCTCTGGGCGACATCGAAGACATGGTCATCTTGACCAACCAACCACCTGAATACATGAACCAATTTCTGGACGCGGGCCTCTATGATGACGCGCCAATGGTAAACTGGGCGTTGGAAAACGCAGGTGCATGTAGTTGGTCTTGGATCCAAGATCAGATCGAACAGGGTGCGTTTTCGCAAGCCGAAATGGACGTCATCGAGTTCAATCAAAAGATGAATACGACAGGCGGTTATACCGTGAGCTTAAAATCGGTTTCTGCCCGATCCAAGGGGGCGATCGCGCTGACGGCCCGCCAAGACGTGAGCCAAGAGGCCATCGATCAGGTTTGGCACCGGCATGGTACCGATCTCATTGTTATGAACAATGTGCTGCACCTCAAAATCCTGACCCTGCCCCATTTTGGCGGCCGTCCCCTGACATCGCGCCAACGCGAGGTTCTTGAATGGGTCGGCGACGGTAAAACAACACAAGACATCGCAACCATTTTGTTGCGGACCTCTGCGACTGTCGAAAAACACCTTCGCCTTGCCCGTGACGCGTTGGGTGTCGAAACCACGGCCCAAGCCGTGCTCAAAGCTGCGTTCCAAAATCAGATGTATGTGCTCGATCGCGCCGGATAGCATGCGCCCCTGACACCAAACCTCGCCTAGAGGTTGCATTTGGCTGCCCAAAGGTAAGGGTAACCACACTTTAACTGTTTTCCGCGGGCTGATCATATTGGTGCAGCTTCGTGAGTGGTGGCCTAAGGCCCAGGAGCAGCGGGATGGGACCCTTTGTGATTTCAAAGCAGACAGTCCGCTCCGGGTAACCGGGCGCTGGTTTGTGGATGGCTAGGCCATTTGGAAACCAGCATCTTCTTTGCACGTGTCCCTCGTTCCCAGATGGTCCGTGCCATAAACGGCACCGATCAGATCCCGATCGGTGCCGTTTTGTTTTCAACTATACCCAACAAAAAAGGCCGCGCAGTCTCCTGCACGGCCTCTTAAAATTATCAGTGGGACTTACCCTTTGACGGCTTTAGCAACCTCAGCTGCAAAGTCTTCTTTTTCGACTTCGATGCCTTCACCTACTTCGAGGCGAACAAAACCAGTGATCTCAACGCCAGCTTCTTTCGCTGCCGCTTCGACTGTCAGGTCAGGGTTCACAACGAACTGCTGGTTCAAGAGAGTGACTTCGGCCATGAACTTCTTCATGCGGCCAACAATCATTTTCTCGATCACTGCTTCTGGCTTGCCGCTCTCACGAGCGATGTCCATCTGAACTGTTTTCTCTTTCTCAACAACGGCTGCGTCGAGATCAGCTTCGGACAAAGACGCTGGGTTCACAGCTGCGATGTGCATCGCAACCTGCTTGCCAAACGCTTCGTTGTCGCCAGACAGAGCAACCAAAACGCCGATCTTGCCCATATCGGTCGTAACCGAATTGTGGACGTAGGACACTACGGATGTACCTTCGAGTGATGCCATGCGGCGAACCGACATGTTTTCACCGATCGTCGCGATTGCGTCTGTGATTGTTGTCTCAACAGATTTGCCGTTGATCTCTGCAGCCTTAAGCGCGTCTACGTCCGACGCGTCTATTGCGACATTCACAATCGAAGCAACCATGCCTTGGAAATCGGCGTTCTTACCAACAAAGTCAGTTTCCGAGTTCACTTCGACAGCAACACCTTTGCCGCCAGCAACGTTCACGGCCACGAGACCCTCTGCCGCAGTACGCCCGGATTTCTTGGCAGCTTTGGCGAGACCTTTGGTGCGCAGCCAATCAACCGCAGCTTCCATGTCGCCATCTGTTTCAGTCAACGCTTTTTTAGCGTCCATCATGCCTGCGCCTGTGCTGTCGCGCAGTTCTTTCACCAATGCAGCTGTAATCGCCATTTGGAGGTTCCTTAAATCAGAATTTAAAGGGGGTGCGAGGAGACCAAAGCCCCCTCGCCTATATCACTTAGCCTTCGGCGGCTGGTGCAGCCTCAGCAGCAGGCGCTTCTTCAGCAACTGCCTCTTCGACTGGCGCTTCGGCCATCTCGCCCAGATCGATGCCAGCGGCGCCCATCTGTGCTGTCATGCCGTCCAGAGCCGCGCGAGCGACCAGATCGGTATACAACGCGATCGCACGTGCTGCGTCGTCGTTGCCCGGGATGACATAGTCCACGCCGTCTGGCGAACAGTTGGTGTCGACAACAGCTACAACAGGAATGCCCAGCTTTTTCGCTTCTGCGATGGCCAGGTCTTCCTTGCGTACATCGATGACAAACAGCAGATCAGGAACACCGCCCATTTCGCGAATACCGCCCAAGGACGCCTGAAGCTTGCCTTGGTCACGTTCCATGCCCAAACGCTCTTTCTTAGTCAGACCTTCGAAACCGGTTTCCATAGCTTCGTCGATAGACTTGAGACGGTTGATCGACTGCGAAACAGTCTGCCAGTTAGTGAGCGTGCCGCCCAACCAACGGTGGTTCATGTAGTACTGTGCGGATTTCTCAGCAGCATCTGCAATCGGGCGCTGTGCCTGACGCTTGGTGCCGACGAAGAGAACGCGGCCACCTTTGGCGACAGTTTCGCGCACAACATTCAGTGCTGCGTCCAGCATTGGAACTGTCTGTGTCAGGTCCATGATGTGGATGCCATTGCGGCTGCCGTAGATGTATTGTTGCATCTTTGGGTTCCAGCGCTGTGTCTGGTGACCAAAGTGAACGCCTGCTTCCAAGAGCTGGCGCATGGTGAACTCGGGTAGAGCCATGTCCGTTTTCCTTTTCCGGTTTTCGCCTTGGCTGAGGGTGAGTGCGGATGCACAACCGGTGGACCATCTTGGGATTTCTCCCCAATAGGCCCGCCTCAACCTGCGGGATTTAGTGCGCGCCGTATAACGGGCTGAGTTATACGGCGCAAGCGTTCATTTAGCGCTAGAAAAAGACCCGTTCGATCACCCAGTAAATCCCAACAGCCGCGATGGTCAGCGACGCCGGAATCGACACGAATTGGCGGTAGGCAGCGGTTCCAACACTCGACGCCGCTGTGCAGACTGCGCACAGCAAGCTGAGCACCAAAAGCGGCAACAGGAATGGCACCAAATAGACATTCAAGAATTCGGGCAATTCCAAGATCGAAAGCGCGCCAAAGATCAACGCGAGAAGGATATAACCGTAGACGACCATGGTCTCCATTCCCGCCACTCGGCTGGCACGCAGCGCCGCATAAGATACCAGAAATGCCACCGCGATAACCGTCAGCTGGCCGCCCTCGACACCAATGTTGAACCCGATGAGCGCGGGGATAAACGCAGCCTCTGGCAGGCCGTAGTCGCCCAACACGGATGCAAATCCCAGTCCATGCAACAGACCAAAGCCAAAGATGATCGCGGGGCGCCATTTGTTCAGCCCCTCGGTAAACACGTTCTCTACAGCAACATAAACAATGGATGCGGCGATCAACGGCTCGACGATGCTGGCAGGAATGTTGACCACACCCAAAGCGCCAAGAGCCAGCGTTACAGTGTGTGCCAGCGTGAACATGGTGACCTGCCACAACAGCGGTCGCACAGTCGCCGCGAGGAAAAACAGACCCAAGACAAACAGAATGTGGTCCAACCCTAGTGGAATGATGTGGTCAAAACCTGCTGGAATGTAGTCCAGAAACACCTGCCAGCCGGACAAAACCGTGCCGCCATTGATCAAGAACGGCTGCGTCAGATCGCCTTCAGATACCGTACCAGTAAAAGGCGCATTTGCGATTGCGTTTTGACGTACGACCAAGGTGCCGTATTCACGTGCCCAGCCGATTTGAAACGTCTCGGCGTCGCCTGCATAGTCCCCCGACAGTGTGACTGTACTGATCCGAGCGAGCTCTGGGTCAATCTCGTCGTTCACAATGATAGACACATTAATCAGCGCAACAGGTTCGCCATCCGCCAAAACGGTAAAGTTCGGAGCAAACGTCGAGTAGTAACCCGCCCACATGTCGGCCAGCGCCTGAACATCAAGCGCGCGCAAGGCGTCATAGTCGGTCGCATTCTCTGCAGCGTCCGTATCCTCGACCCCGTCCAGATCGATCCCAGCCATGATCGCCTCGGCGCTAAAGTCGAGCTCCATCACTATTTGCCCGTCGTCAGCCCGCAAATTTAGGATGGACGGAAACACTTCATGTGCGGCCAATGGTAAACTCAGCGCGAGCCACAACGCGATTGCACTTGACATTACACGTGCCAAAGCCACCCTAAGTTCCAAATTTTTGGAGATCGCCATGCGTCTTGCCCTATCTGTATTTGCTACGTCTTTTGCCATACTTACGAGTAGCGCGACGCTCGGGCATGAGTTTTGGATCGAACCCAAAGAGTTTCAAGTCGAAAATGGTGAAAACATCGTTGGCGACCTCATAAACGGTCAAAATTTCGACGGCGTAAAACTGTCGTTCTTTGAAAAACGCTTTCGGCTCTTTGATCTTTCGGTTGATGGCACGACACAGCCCGTCGCGGGCCGGACGGGTGATCGCCCAGCCCTAAACGTAACTGCACCCGAAGATGGCCTGCATGTTTTCAGCTATGTCTCGACCGACAGCCGCGTGAAGTACGAAGAATGGGACAAATGGCTCGCCTTTGCGGATCACAAGAAATTCGATGACGTTGCCACCCGTCACGCAGCCCGCGACCTGCCCCTCACAAATTTCTGGGAGGCGTATTCGAGATTTGCGAAATCTGTCGTCGCTGTCGGGTCTGGCGAAGGGGCTGACCAAGCGCTCGGGCTCGAGATCGAATTTGTGATGCTGACCAACCCTTATGTTGACCAATCCGACACTGTTCAGGTCCGACTCTTGTATCAGGGCAGCCCCAGACCAGATGCACAAATCGAACTATTCACCAAGGCACCTGACGGCACGGTCACCATTGAGTTGTACAAAACCGATAATGACGGCGTTGGTACGCTCCCCGTCAAACCCGGCTACCGCTATCTCGCCGACAACGTGGTTTTGCGCGAACCGTCCGTTGAATTAGCCGCTGAAAAAGATGCCGTATGGGAAACCGTCTGGGCGTCTCTAACTTGGGCGATGCCAGCAGAATAACTGCCGCATCGATACTTGCGGACGCCTGCGCATCGGGTCATTACAGAGATCATGACAGATCAAATTCTTTGCATCGGATCCGTACTTTGGGACGTGGTCGGCCGGACTGCCAGCTACATGAGCCCCGGCTCCGACGTACCTGGCCGGATCAGCCGCATCCCGGGTGGTGTCGCCCTAAATATCGCAATGACGTTGCGCCGCTTTGATATGGTGCCTGTTCTATTGTCAGCAGTAGGACGTGACGCCGAAGGCGCCGAGCTGATTGCAGCAACAGATCAAATGGGACTGATTTCACAGCATCTCTATCGCTCCGACGACTTACCAACAGACATTTATATGGCGATCGAGGGTGCAAACGGTCTAATTGCCGCGATCGCTGACGCACATTCCCTTGAAAAAGCGGGCGAAAAGATCCTTCGCCCCCTAGAAGATGGAACACTTGGAAGCGCAGAACAGCCGTTTGACGGTTTGATCGCGCTCGACGGCAACCTAACCGAGGCTTTGCTGACGGATATCGCCCATAGCCCACTGTTTGCGCGGGCGGACTTGCGTGTCGCGCCAGCATCACCGGGCAAAGCGACCAGATTGCTGCCCTTGTTGAACCACCCAACGGCCACGCTCTATCTGAACTGTGAAGAGGCCGGATATCTGTGCCAAACCACCTTTAAGACCAGCGCAGACGCCGCGCGTGCGCTGATTTCTCGGGGCGCGCACCGTGTGCTTGTGACCAAAGGGGGCGACCCCACGACAGTGGCCTCTGGCGCTGATCTGATTACGCAAACCCCTCCACCTGTTCTGGTGACACGGGTCACGGGCGCGGGTGACACATTCATGGCGGCCCATATTGCATCAGAAGCAGCGGGCGCCGATGGCCCAACTGCACTGTCCCGCGCGCTGAACGCCGCAGCTGCCTACGTCTCAGGAGACACCTCACTATGACCTTCCCCCTCACCTTTTCGCCCGAAGTCGCAAAGGCCGTTGCAGATAAAACTGCGATTGTTGCGTTGGAAAGCACGATCATCACCCACGGGATGCCCTATCCGCAAAACGTAGAAACGGCCCGTGTGGTCGAAGAAACGGTGCGGACACATGGCGCCACACCCGCAACCATCGCCGTTATGGACGGACAACTGCACATCGGACTGACCGAAACGCAGCTGACCACCCTCGCCCAATCGACAAACGTCGCCAAACTGTCGCGCGCTGACATGGCGGCCTGCATGGCGACCGGCGGAACAGGTGCAACCACAGTTGCAGCTACAATGATCGCAGCGCGGCTCGCTGGTATCAGCGTCTTTGCGACAGGCGGCATTGGCGGCGTTCACCGTGGCGCTGAACACAGCTTTGATATCTCTGCCGACCTGCGCGAACTGGCGAAAACCGACGTCACAGTGGTCGCCGCTGGTGCCAAGGCGATCCTCGACGTCCCTAAGACGCTCGAAGTTCTCGAGACACTTGGCGTGCCCGTGATCGCCTACGGCCAAGACAGCTTTCCCGCGTTTTGGTCCGCGGCATCGCAACATAGCGCACCTTTGCGAATGGATAGCGCCGCTGACATCGCCCATGCGCAGATCGTGCGCCGCGATATGGGGCTAGAGGGCGGGCAGCTGATCGCCAATCCGATCCCCAAAGACGCCGAAATTCCCCAAGAGGTCATCAACCCAATCATTGAACAGGCCCTAAGCGAAGCAGACGCACAGTCAATCAGCGCCAAGGCTGTGACACCATTTCTATTGGGCCACATATTCGAGCTGACCGAGGGTGCATCTCTGACCGCCAACATCGCATTGGTGTTGAATAATGCGAAATTGGCGGCAAAAATCGCCCAAGAGATTGCCAAACGCTGAAAAACACACCGTTGCTGAGACTGGTCATTGTGGCGCACGTCCCAATTGCCTACATAAGCCAATGCACTGTACCGGACGACATTGATGACTAGCCCCTTTGACGAAAACAATGACACACGCCGCCGCGGCATGATTGCGCGTCTGCGGACCAACTTTTTGGCGGGTCTCGTCGTGGTCTTGCCGATTGGTCTGACCCTATGGCTTATTTGGAGCGTGGTTGGCTGGATTGACGGTGTTGTCCTGCCCTTTTTGCCCGATGCAATCGAACCCGCGAACCTGATCAACCAGTATGTCAGCGAAGACAGCCGCATTCGCCAATGGCTTGGTCAAGATACCCGCATCAACGTGCGCGGCATCGGCGTTATTATCTTCTTCTTGTTCACCATGCTCATCGGTTGGATGGCCAAAGGTGTCATTGGTCGCTCGTTCCTGCGCTGGGGCGAAGGTGTCGTCAGCCGGATGCCAGTCGTGCGTTCGATCTATAACGGCGTTAAACAGCTGGCCGAGACGGTGTTCGCACAGACCGAAGCCAGCTTTGAAAAGGCGTGCTTGATCGAATACCCGCGCAAGGGCATCTGGGCGATCGCGTTCATTTCCACTCACACCAAGGGCGAAGTGTTGACCAAAGCGAACACCGGCCCAATGACATCGGTGTTTGTGCCAACAACGCCGAACCCCACCTCAGGGTTTTTGTTGTTCTTTCCAACCAAAGACATCATCGAGCTTGATATGTCGGTTGAAGACGCGGCCAAACTCGTGATTTCAGCAGGTCTCGTTTATCCAAACGGCGAAGGCGGCGTCACGGACGAAGCCCCCGAGTAATGTTTGAACCTGCAGCCACTGGCTTTTTGACAGGATTCTCCTTGATCCTCGCCATCGGCCCGCAAAACGCCTTTGTCCTGCGCCAAGGATTGTTGCGCCAACATATCTTTGCGGTCTGCTTGCTCTACGCAGTTTCAGATGCGATTTTGATCATCGTGGGCGTCATCGGGTTCGGTGCAATTGTATCCCTTTGGCCGAAACTCCCAATGATCATGGCGATTGGTGGGGCGATTTTTCTCTTCTTTTACGGACTGAATCGCTTTGTCGCGGCATGGCGGGGTGACTATGACCTCGTGTTATCTGGCACCTCTTCTGGCTTTGCCGCCACGCTGACCACAGCCGCCGCCATCACGTTGCTGAACCCTCATGTTTATCTGGATACGATTGGATTGATCGGCGCGGTTTCGACGAATTACCCGCTCACCGATGCCAAGACTTTGTTCGCGGCTGGTGCAGTGACATCATCCTTCGTCTTTTTCTTTGGACTAGGGTACGGCGCGCGTCTCTTGGCCCCCGTGATGCAATCAGCACGCTCTTGGCGCGTGCTGGATACAGTCATCGGCCTTGTGATGTGGGCCATTGCGCTACAACTATTGCAGGGGCTCGGCCACTAGGCGAACATTGCGGCCAAATCCACAGTCGCGCGTGTGTTCAAGTCTTGTTTATACGCCGTTAGAAAACGATCTGCCGCCGTGCGCCCCGCATCCTTGAGTTTCGCCAAAACAACAGGCTGTGGGATCATCTTGGTCGCAACACCCAGCTTCACCATCAGGTCATCGTCGGCGACCATATGGATCAACACATCCTTCATCGTGCCCTTGGGAACATTTCCATCCGCCAATAGACGTTTGACAAAATCAATCGCGCGCAGCTCGCGTAACAGGCTGGTGTTAAAGCCAATTTCGTTAATTCGGTTCTGAATAGCTTGCCCATCTCGTGGCATATCAGGGCGCTGCAAGGGGTTGATATTCAGGATCAAAATGTCATCGGGATATGTCTCTGAAAACAGCGGGAACAACGCGGGGTTACCCGTATAGCCACCGTCCCAAAACGCCTCGACCTGTCCCGTCTTAGGGTCTTCGAATTCAACCGCTTTGAAGACAGTCGGCAAACATGCCGTCGCCAACAGCGCCTCTGGCCCGACCTCGTCCCCCTGAAACACTCGGATTTTCCCGCTACGGACATTGGTCGCACAGACAAATAGATCTGGCCCCTGATCGCCACACACGGCCTCGAAATTGAACCGCTCAACAATCGGCTCTAGCGGGTTTTGGTAGAGCGCCCCGTAAGAATACGGCGAGAACATCCGCATCGTCGCATCACGCGCTACAAAGGCAGGTAAATATTTCAATGCCTTGGACAACACACCGGGATCAGGAGACACCACTGACATCCATTGTGCGAGGCCGTCGTCCTGGACGGCTCCAATTTGGCCCCAGAACCAATTAAGATTTTCGCGTGCCCCATCACGGCCATCATGCTGCCAACCCGCTTTGAACGCAGCGCCATTCAACGCACCCGCAGACGTCCCTGAAATCGAAGCGATTTCAATGTCGTCCTCGTCCAAAATGCGGTCCAGCACACCCCATGTGAACGCGCCATGCGCACCGCCGCCCTGTAGGGCCAGATTGATCCGTTTGGTCATCTACAAGGCCGTCCAGCCGCCATCGACACTGATTGTCGTACCGGTGATTTGCGCGGCTGCGTCAGAGCACAGAAATGCAGCCGTTCCACCCAACTGTTGGGTCGTTGCAAATTCTTTGGACGGTTGCCGCTCGAGCATCACGGTCTTGATCACATCCTCGCGGGACATGTCGTATTCTTTCATCGTGTCGGGGATCTGGCTCTCGACCAATGGCGTCAAAACGTATCCCGGACAGATCGCATTCGCGGTGATTGGCAACTGGGCCGTCTCTAACGCCACAGTTTTGGTCAGACCAACGATCCCGTGTTTAGCTGCGACATAGGCAGATTTATAGGGTGATGCGGTCAATCCGTGGGCAGATGCAATGTTGATCACCCTGCCCCAACCGCGATCCTTCATCCCAGGGATCGCAGCCGCTGTTGTATGGAAGGCCGAGCTGAGATTGATCGCGATAATCGCGTCCCATTTCGCGACCGGAAATTCCTCGACCGGCGCTACATATTGAATACCAGCGTTGTTGATCAGGATATCGCAGCCACCAGCCGCATCTATCAGACGTCGGCAATCTTCGGCTTTGGACATGTCAGCTTGGACGTAAGTCGCGGTCACGCCTGTGACATCAGCAATATCACGGGCCAGTTCGTAATCTTCGTCACGGTCCGTGAATGAATTCAGGACAACGTTTGCCCCCGCTTTTGCCAGTTCGCGCGCGACCCCCAGACCGATGCCCGAGTTTGATCCTGTGATTACAGCTGTCTTACCTGCCAATGTCATGTGCCGTGTCCTGTGATTGGGTTTCCCGAACTGTTGTAGAATGCTGCACCTGCAAAGAACAGCCTTAGACAGCCACCATTCCAGCGATGGCACCCCACCATCCTGATCAACAATTACGGGCCGAATGATCTTTTCTTGAAACAGCAACAGTTTGTTTCTTCGGCACCATATGACCCAGAACCTGCACCATTTAGTACACAGTTACTTGGTTAATGCCCCTTTAACACGAGCATTGAAACCAAATCGGACACAATCAAAATGACCGAAGTAATTACATCTGATGGCGCAACACGATTTTTTTACGGCGTCCACACCGAAGACGAAACAGGATCTACCTTTACCGGTATCGTCGTAAAGGGCACGGACATCGAATATGATCCCGCCTCTGGCTTGCCAGTGTTTGGTACAATCGACCGGATGGAATACCACGATATCGTCAATGGCGAGATCATCGTGACCTACGGCACTTACACAGATTTCTCGCGTTCAATCACCAAGATGAACCAGCTCTTCTCGTCTGAAGACGCGCCTTGGTATTCAGCGTCCAACTTTTTGGGCACATCCATTATGACCGCCGACAGCGCAGTCACCTACCAAGCGTCTAGCGCTGACGATTATGTTCTCGGCACTGCAAAGGCCAATGAACTGATTAGTTATGACGGGAATGACCTGATCTACGGCATGGGCGGCAACGACATCTTAAAAGGCGGCGAAGGCGCGGACGTCATCGCCGGTGGTGGTGGTCGCGACCTCATTCACGGCGGCAATGGCGAAGACACTATCAATGGTGGGCTCGGCAATGACACTGTCTTTGCAGGCGACGACAATGACTATGTCGACGGCGATGACGGCAACGATTTGATCTATGGCCATAACGGTGACGACACATTGATCGGCGGCCTTGGCAAAGACGAGATCTATGGCGGCGACAGCAACGACGCATTGAGCGGTGGCGAAGACAACGACATTCTCAAAGGTGGTGACGGAGAAGACATCATCTATGGTGATGAGGGTCGCGATGGTCTCTACGGAAACGATGGTGCCGACGTCATGAACGGCGGTCTCGGAAACGACGAACTGTTCGGTGGCACTGGTGAAGACAACCTGGTTGGCGGCGAAGGCAATGACTACCTCTTTGGAGGTGATGACAACGACACCGTTCACGGCGGCAATGGCAGCGACCGGATGCAAGGCAACAACGGCGACGATTGGATATACGGTGACGCCAGTATCGACAAGATGGCTGGTGGCTACGGCAACGATTTTATGCACGGCGGGGCTGACAACGACAAATTGAACGGCAACTCGGGCGACGACACCCTCGACGGTGGCGCACGTTACGATAAACTTTACGGCGGCGCATGCGATGACACCCTGAACGCTGGCGAAGGCATCGATCAGCTCTCGGGCGGTATTGGCAGCGATACATTCTCTGTAGACGTGACCGGCGATGTTTCCAAAACCACCATTCGCGACTTCAAGGCTGCGGACGATCACCTGACGCTGAACCTTGACACCGAAATGACAGCAGAAGAGGTGTTTAACGCCTTTACCGCCGGTGCGGTTCAGACAGGCAAGCACGTCTATCGGTCAGATGAGGAAGGAAACGAGGTCATTTTGCGTCACTTCGATCTCGTTGAACTGACGGTCGATCACTTCGAAGAGCAAGAAGAAGACGACTTCATGCTTCTCTAATCGCACCCGATTCTCTCAAAAACGAGGCCAGCGGAAACGCTGGCCTTTTTTGTGTCGAACAGATCAAATAGCCATAAAAAAAACGCCCGCGCGAAGCGGGCGTTAAGTTATTGAGGCAGGTTTCATACAGGCAAGAAACCTATCGAGCAGTGTTCTCTATATAAGCATTTACCCGCTCGCATCCAAGCTAAAAGTTTGAAAAGGCTAGAGACCCTCGTTAGGCTCAGGCCCAATAGAACAAGGGACAACAGGGATTAGCTCGAAAATGACAACAGTATTATTCCAGCCTATGCGCGGCCTCGCGTTTACAATCGGGCTGATCGCCGCTGCGGGATTCGCAACCGCCGAACCCAAGCACGGCATCTCGATGTATGGGGAACCTGCACTGGGCGCAGATTTCACCCACCTGCCCTATGCCAACCCTGATGCGCCCACAGGCGGCCAGATCGTTACAGGCGAAGTTGGCGGCTTTGACAGCCTCAACCCCTACATCCGCAAAGGCAGCGTGCCTTGGCAGCTGCGTTTCCTAGCATCCGAAAGCCTCATGGGCCGTTCTTACGATGAACCCTTCGCTTTGTACGGTGTGCTGGCTGAAACGATCGAAACGGGTCCGAACCGTGAATGGGTCGAATTCACCCTGCGCGAAGAAGCTCGTTTTTCTGACGGCAGCCCTGTAACTGTCGAAGACGTAATGTGGTCCTATGAAACGCTCGGCACCCAAGGCCACCCACGCTATGCGGGTCTATGGGGCAAGATCGGTTCGATGGAGCAAACAGGCGACCGGTCGATCAAGTTCACATTCAACGTCGAAGACCGCGAGCTTGCACTGATCGTCGGCATGCGTCCAATCCTGAAAAAGGCACAATGGGACGGCCTCGACTTTGCCGAAAGCGGTCTTGATGTCGTGCCAATCACCACGTCCCCTTATGTGATCGGTGATTTTGAAGCGGGCCGTTTCGTGTCCTTGCAGCGCAATCCAGACTATTGGGGTGCCGATATCCCGTTCCGCCGTGGCACGAACGTGATGGACGAGGTTCGGCTCGAATTCTATGCCGATGGCACAGCCCAATTCGAAGCCTTCAAATCTGGTGAAGTGAATTCTAACCGCGAATTCAACGCGGCCAAGTGGGACAGCCAGTATGACTTCCCCGCCATCGATGATGGTGACGTGGTCAAATCCATTCTGCCTCATGAGCGTCCCAGCGGGATCACCGGCTTTGTCATGAACACCCGTAACCCGATCTTTGCCGATTGGCGCGTCCGCGACGCAATGATCCATGTGTTCAACTTTGAATTCATCAACGAAGCGATGACAGGGTCTGCACAGCCGCGGATCACGTCGTATTTCTCGAATTCGGTTCTCAGCATGCAAGAAGGTCCAGCAGAGGGTCGCGTACGCGAATTCCTCGAACCCTTCGCCGCAGATCTTCTGCCCGGTACGCTCGAGGGGTATGATTTGCCCGTATCTGACGGATCCGAACGGAATCGTGCAGGTATTCGTGCCGCAATTACCCAGTTCGAGGCCGCAGGTTGGACCGTCCAAGACGGCGCTTTGAAAAACAGCGATGGCGAACCGTTCGAATTTGAAATCCTGCTCAAATCCGGTGCTACTGAGAACCAAGCAATCATCGACATGTATGTGCAATCGCTTGAACGTGTTGGCATCACGCCAACTGTGACAGCGATCGACAGTGCGCAATACAAAGAACGCACCAATGCCTATGACTTTGACATGACGTACTACCGTCGTGGATTGTCCCTGTCTCCGGGCAACGAGCAAAACCTCTATTGGGGCAGCGCTGGTGTCACCGAACCTGGAACGCGCAACTGGATGGGGATGAACAGCCCCGCCGCCGAGGCGATGATCGAACGTCTGTTGAACTCGCCAGATCAAAACGATTTCCTTGCCGCAACCCGCGCATTGGACCGTGTTTTGACGTCGGGGCGCTATGTCATCCCGATCTATCAGTGGAATATCAGCCGCATCGCCCACTCCAAGAACTTGCATTATCCAGAGAATCTGCCGATTTATGGCGATTGGATTGGATGGCAACCGGATGTCTGGTGGTATGAAGAAAAGTAAGCTGATTTTTGCATTGGTGGCGCTGGCTGGTTTGACCGCTTGCGCCACCGTCGAAGGCATTGGCCGCGATATTTCTCGTGGGGCCCAAGCCGTAGATCGCGCCTTGTGAAAACTTTGATTTGGAGTGTCGCCGTGGGCTGTCTCTTGACAGCCTGCGGTCCTGCCCGCCTCGCTGGCCAAGCCGCAGTCGGCACAGGCAAGGTTATCGTGGGCACCGCAGACGTCGTTTTATAGGCGACTGTCACAAAACTGTTGTCCTGTTGGGTTAACCAGCGGCAACACAAAGGAATACGCAATGAATATTTTGGTCTTGTGCACAGGCAATTCTGCCCGCTCGATCCTGCTTGAATGTTTGCTCAACCGTGATGATCGGATCACGGCCTACTCAGCAGGCTCCAAACCCGCCGGCAAGGTACACCCACAGTCGTTGACCCTCTTGGCCGACAAAGGGTACGACACAGCAGGTTTGCGTTCCAAAAGCTGGGACGAGTTTGCCCAAGACGATGCACCGCAAATGGATGCCGTCATAACGGTGTGCGGATCCGCTGCTGGCGAGACCTGTCCGATGTGGCCGGGTACACCGGTACGTGTCCATTGGGGCATCGACGATCCGGCAGCCGCATCACCCGAGGACTGGGACAGCGCGTTCGAGCTGGCCTATTCATTGCTCTTGACCAAGGCCGACGCCCTGTCCACAACCGAATTTGCCGATCTGTCGGATCAGGTGCTCGTTAATCACCTCAAATCCGTGGGGGCGCCAGCATGATCCGCAAATACATTGCAGAAGGACTGGGGACCGCGCTTTTGCTCATTAGCGTTGTCGGATCAGGCATCATGGGCGAGACGCTCGCCGACGGAAACACAGCGATTGCTCTCTTGGCGAATGCGATTGCCACGGGATGTATGCTCTATGTTATAATCACAACGCTTGGCCCGATCTCTGGCGCGCATTTCAATCCGGCGGTCACATTGGCGTTCTGGATACGTGGCGAGATCACAACCCGCCCTGCGCTGGGCTATGTCGCCGTACAAATCGCTGGCGGTATTTTGGGCGTATGGGCAACGCATCTCATGTTTGATCGTACGATATTGCAAAGCTCGACCACCGACCGCGCATCTATCGGTCTTTGGTCATCCGAGGCGATTGCGACGTTTGGACTGTTGTTCGTGATTTTCGGAGGGCTGCGCAGCCGCCCCGAGGCAGTGCCGACCCTCGTCGCTCTCTACATCACGGGGGCCTATTGGTTCACGTCTTCGACCAGCTTTGCCAATCCCGCTGTCTCTATCGCGCGGTCGTTCTCGGACACGTTTGCAGGGATCAATCCCGCACATGCACCTATGTTCATCGGGATTCAGATCGTGACGGCGATTGTGGCAACCGGCCTGCTGGCGCGACTGTTCTCAGACGAGTGATGTCACCCACAAGATCGTCGCGTCTTCGGCGCTGACGGACACGACGTTGTGGCCCATAGACGCATCGTAATATGCGCTGTCGCCCCGCCGCATCGTCACGGGTTCATAAAACTCGGTGAACAGCGTCACCTCGCCGGTTAACACGTATAGAAACTCTTCTCCGTCGTGCCGGACCCAACCGTCAAACTCTTCAAAGCTACGCGCGCGCACGCGCGCACGGTACGGCAGCATCTTTTTCTTGGTCAGTGTTTCGGCCAACAAATCATGCTCGTACGTGCTTGTTGCTTGGTTGGTGCCTTCGCCCGATCGCGTGACGGCCATACGCCCGTTCACCTGCCCCTTGACCGGCGGCGTAAAGAGTTGCGGAACCGAGATCGCCAAACCCACAGCCAGCTTCTTCAAAGCATCATAAGTCGGAGACATCTGCCCATTTTCAATTTTCGACAAGGTTGATCGCGCCAATCCTGCCTTTTGGGCAGCCTGCTCGAGCGTCCAAGAACGCGCTTTGCGCAGCTCGCGGACACGTTCCCCCAGATTAACAGGCGTGGCATCAGCATTCTCGCCGTTTTCGCGGGCAATACGGATCAGGGATTTGGGATCAGAACTGGTCATGCGTTCGTATATCGCGCCATTGCCATACCGCGCAAGGGAGGCTAGCGATACCATATGACCCGTGCCCTTCCCCCTTGCCCAGCATCGTTCAATATGGCCGACTATGTGCTGACGGCGGGCCGCGGGACGCCGGACGAAATCGCGCTTGAACACCACCATCCGGACCGTGTGACGCGCTACAGCTTTGACCAGATTGAACAGGCGATCAGGCGCGCCGCGGCAATCTTGGTCGACCACGGCATCAAAGACGGTGACGCGGTCTTGTTGCGACTGGGCAATACACCTGATTTCCCAATTGCCTATTTGGCTGCGATCGCGATGGGCGCACGCCCAGTTCCAACCTCGACCCAATTGACCCCAACCGAACTCGACCGGATTGTAGATGATCTCGCCCCAACCGCTGTGCTTATTGATGCAGAGACATCCCGCCCGACCAAAAACGTCGCCACAATCAACGTCGATGCACTGCGTCGGGGAACTGGTCGCCTCGCTGACTTCATATTTGGTGACCCGAACCGCCCCGCCTATATGGTTTACACATCCGGAACGTCGGGCAAGCCAAGGGCGGTAGTCCATGCGCACCGCGCGATCTGGGCGCGCCAGTCCATGCACGATGACTGGTACGGAATGACAGCAAACGACCGAATTTTGCATGCAGGCGCGTTCAACTGGACGTTTACGCTGGGCACGGGCCTCATGGATCCGTGGAGCCTTGGGGCGACTGCGATTATTCCTGCTGATGGGACGGATCCCGCGCAACTACCACAGCTACTGCATAGATCAAACGCAACACTTTTTGCAGCGGCACCAAGTATTTACAGAAAACTCCTAAAGTCCAATGGCATGCCCGACCTCCCGCATCTTCGCCACGGGCTATCTGCGGGTGAAAAGCTGCCTAACGCCACACGAGCTAGATGGACCGCGCAAACCGGAACACTGGTGCACGAGGCATTTGGAATGACCGAATGCTCGACCTTTGTCTCGGGCTCACCTGTACGACCTGCCCCCAAAGGGTCACTAGGATTTGCGCAAACGGGGCGCAGAGTGAGCTTGCAAGACAACAGCATCGCAATTCACAAGGATGACCCCGGCCTCATGCTTGGATATCTCAACCAACCCCAAGAAACCGCCGCCAAATTCAATGGCGACTGGTTCGTGACGGGTGATGTGGCCGAAATAGACGACGATGGTGCGGTCACCTATCTGGGTCGCGACGACGATATGATCAATGCTGGTGGCCTGCGCGTGTCGCCAATTGAAATCGAAACGGCTGTTGCCGCCCACCCTCTGATCGCCGATGTGGCGGCTATCGCGATCACGATCAAGTCAGACGTCGATATCATCGCGGCCTTTTACTCGGCCGCAGACATGATAGACGAGGCTGAACTCGATGCGCTAGCGGCTGAAACGCTGGCAAGTTACAAACGCCCCCGCCTCTGGCTGCATCAAAACGCGCTGCCACGCGGAGCAAATGGAAAACTGCAACGACGTGCGTTGCGCCTGAGATACGAGATATCTGATGATCAAACTTGATATTCTATCCGACCCGATCTGCCCTTGGTGCTACATCGGCAAGACGCATTTGGACCGCGCGTTAGAGCAGGTTCCTGATCATCCATTCACGATCGAATGGCATCCATTTCAGTTGAACCCTGACATGCCTAGCGAAGGTATGGATCGTCGCGAATACCTCGAGCGCAAGTTCGGCGGCAAAGACGGCGCCGTTCGGGTCTATGGCCAGATCGGGCAACACGCCGAAGACATGGGACTTGATATGGATTTGGGCGCGATCCAGCGGACCCCAAGCACAATCAACGCACACCGCTTGATCCATTGGGCCGGCATCGAAGGCAAACAGACGTTTGTTGTGATGGCCCTGTTCAAAGCCTACTTCAAAGAAGGTCGTGACATCAGCGACATCGATGTGCTCGCCGATATTGCCGACGCGGGTGACATGGATGCCGCCGTTGTGCGCAAATTGCTGGCATCAGATTCTGATGTCAAAGAGATCAGCGACCGCGACGCCCATAGCCGCAGCATGGGTGTCAATTCTGTGCCGACGTTCATCGTGGCCAACCAGCACGCAGTGCCCGGCGCCCAACAACCCGAGATGTGGCTCAAGGTAATCGAAGAGCTCAAGGCGCAAATCACAGAACAATCGTGATCATCGGGCACCTTCCTTCTGGTTATATCCTCGCGCGTCATCTGCCCCCGCTGCCATTGGTGATGGGCGCCGCTATCTTGGGCGGCGTCTTTCCAGACTTTGATATGATCTGGTTCTACTTGGTTGATGACCGCGCCGTGCACCACCACCGCTATTGGGTGCACATCCCTGCGTTTTGGTCAACGGTTTGCGCCGTCACGATGCCATTGATCTATACCTTTGCACGGCAGCTCTTTTTGCCTGCAGTCACGTTCTTTGTCGCGGTTATGATGCATTGCGTTCTAGACACGGTCGCCGGTGGCATCCTGTGGCATTGGCCGTTTTCAAATGAGTTTACGCATTTTATGACGATCCCGTCCCGCTATGATAACTGGATCTGGAACTTTGTACTGCATCCGGTCTTTGGGCTCGAGCTGCTGATTTGGGGATGGGCCTTATGGCTATGGAAAAACCGCTAAAGCGTCTGCGACAGTCCGAATTCGTCGCTTTGATGGCAATGCTGTCTGCGACGGTTGCATTTTCCATTGATGCCATGCTTCCGGCGATGCCCGAAATCGCCCAAGATCTGACCCCCGATGCGCCAAACCGCGTCGGCCTCATCATCACGAGCTTTGTTCTCGGGATGGGGCTGGGGACGTTCTTTACCGGACCATTGTCTGATGCATACGGCCGCAAACCCGTCATGATCGGCGGCGCGGCTGTCTACATCCTGTCGTGCCTTTTCGCCTTTTTCGCCGAAAGCTTTGAGGCCGTGTTAGCATCCCGTGTTCTTATGGGGCTTGGGGCTGCAGGTCCGCGAGTGGTTGCGATGGCCACGATCCGTGATCTTTATGCAGGTCGAAACATGGCGCGCATCACGTCTTTCATCATGATCGTCTTTACGCTGGTGCCCGCAATCGCGCCAACAATCGGCGCTGGGATCATTGCCTTGTCCGGCTGGCGCGGAATCTTTTTGGCCTTTATCGTATTTTCCGCAATTTCGGTCGTCTGGCTGATGTTACGTCAGCCTGAAACGCATCCTGCGGAAAAGCGCAACCCAGTGAACCTGAGCGCGCTTTGGGCTGGTGCAGCCGAGATGTTTGCCCATCCGACCGCACGCCTGTCGATCATGATCCAATCGCTGACGCTGGGGATGCTATTCTCAGTGCTGTCCTCAACTCAGCAGATCTTTGACGATGTGTACGGATACGGTGACACGTTTCACCTGTGGTTTGGCGCGATCGCGGTCACCGCAGGGACCTCAGGGTTTCTCAATGCAAAATGGGTCGTCAAACACGGGATGCGCGCATTGATCAAAGGGATGCTCAGCGTCCAGATCTTTGCGGCCTTCTCGATGGTGATCGCGCTGCAACTCAACCTCACTGAGACAACCGAATTTGCAGTCTACCTCATTTGGACGACCTCAGTGTTCTTTCAGGCGGGTATGACAATTGGCAATCTGAACGCATTGGGGATGGAGCCGATGGGTCACATCGCAGGGATGGCCGCATCGCTGATGTCTGCGATCTCGACAATTGCGGCCGTGTTCATCGCAGCACCTGTGTCGCTGGCGTATGACGGCACCCCCC
The DNA here is from genome assembly GCF_000161835.1 of Thalassobium sp. R2A62. Lineage (GTDB taxonomy): Bacteria > Pseudomonadota > Alphaproteobacteria > Rhodobacterales > Rhodobacteraceae > Thalassobium. Next base: position 599,914 of record NZ_GG697169.2, on the reverse strand, counting down.
TGCCAACGGCAGTCGGGATTTTGCTATGCGCGATCGCAGGCCGTTATCTGACTGGAAAATTGCGCCGCGACAGCGACGACGTAACCGACTAGGCCTTTTTCTTACGCTTAATCGCACCGGCTTGTTCAGCTAGATCGCGCACAATGGCAAAGGCACCACGAATTTTGTCAGCGTCCGTTTTCCAATCTCGTTTAACCACGATGCGGTTGTCTTTGACCGCCGCCAACCCGCGTTGATCTTGGATGAACTGCACCAGCCCCTCGGGCGAGGCGAACTTGTTATTGTGAAACATGACCGTTGCACCCTTGGGTCCGGCATCCAGTTTAGACACGCCAGCCTTCTTGCACATTGCTTTGATCCGCACGACCAACATCAGGGTGTTGACCTCGCGCGGCAGCGTTCCGAACCGGTCGATCAGTTCAGCGGCAAAACCTTCCAGCTCCACTTTGGTCGCCAATTCGCTCAGACGGCGATATAGTCCTAACCTCACATCCAGATCAGGCACATAGTCATCTGGGATCAACACAGGCACACCCAGATTGATGTTCGGTGACCATTCTCCGTCATCGGTGATGCCTTCGGCTTCGCCTGATTTGATCTTGCCGATCTGTTCTTCCAGCATCTGCTGGTACAGCTCATAGCCAACCTCGCGCATCTGGCCGGACTGTTCTTCGCCCAACAGATTACCAGCCCCACGAATGTCCAAATCCTGACTGGCAAGCGTGAACCCTGCCCCAAGGCTGTCGAGGCTCGCCAGAACCCGGAGGCGTTTCTCGGCGGTTTGGGTCAGCTTTTGGCGCGGCTTTGTCGTCATATAGGCATAGGCGCGGGTCTTGGACCGGCCCACACGGCCACGGATTTGATAGAGCTGGCTGAGACCGAACATATCCGCACGGTGCACAATCATCGTGTTGGCCGTTGGAATGTCCAAACCGGATTCCACAATCGTTGTCGCCAACAGCACGTCGTATTTGCCGTCGTAGAACGCGTTCATGCGGTCGTCCAATTCGCCCGCCGCCAACTGGCCGTTGGCTTGGATATAGCTGACCTCAGGAACTTCGGATTTCAGGAAATCCTCGATCTCGGGCAGGTCCGAAATGCGCGGCACCACAAAGAAGCTTTGGCCACCGCGATAATGTTCACGCAACAACGCCTCGCGCAGGGTGATGGTGTCAAACTCGCTGACATAGGTGCGGATCGCCAGACGGTCGACCGGCGGCGTGCCGATAATGCTCAGCTCGCGCACGCCGGACAATGACAGCTGCAATGTCCGCGGGATTGGCGTCGCGGTCAGCGTCAAAACATGCACATCCGTCCGCAACGACTTGAGCCGCTCTTTGTGCGTCACGCCGAACTTTTGTTCTTCGTCGATGATCAAAAGCCCAAGGTCTTTGAACTTAATGCTCTTGGCCAACAGCGCGTGTGTGCCCACAACAATATCCGCTGTACCATCTGAAATGCCGTCGCGTGTTGCGGCTGCATCCTTGGTTCCGACAAAACGGGACAAGGGCCGCACATTGATCGGAAAGCCGCGGAACCTCTCGGCAAAGCTCTTGTAGTGTTGGCGCGCCAATAGGGTTGTCGGCGCGATGATCGCGACCTGCGTGCCAGACATAGCAGCCACAAATGCAGCACGCATCGCCACTTCGGTTTTGCCAAAGCCTACGTCGCCACAGACCAGACGGTCCATCGGGCGCCCTGCCCCCATGTCCTCGATCACGTCGCTGATAGCACCTAGCTGATCCTCGGTCTCGACATAGGGGAACCGAGCGCAGAACGAATCCCACATGCCATCGGGTGGCGTCATGATCGGTGCTGTCCGCAATTCGCGTTCTGCTGCAACGCGGATCAGTCGCTCTGCAATCTGACGGATGCGCTCTTTGAGCTTGGCCTTTTTCGCCTGCCACGCGCCGCCGCCCAGTTTGTCCAACAGACCTTCATCATGGCCGTATTTGGACAACAGCTCGATGTTCTCAACGGGCAGATAAAGCTTGGATTGCTCGGCATATTCCAAGAGCAGACATTCATGCGCGGCACCTGCCGCGGTGACGACTTCCAACCCCCTAAAGCGGCCCACACCGTGATCGACATGAACCACCAGATCACCCGGTGTCAGGCTCTGGGTTTCGGTCAGGAAGTTTTCAGCACGACGTTTACGCGGACCTTTGCGAATGAGCCTGTCACCCAACACATCCTGTTCCGAGATGACCGTCAGATCGGGCGTCTCAAATCCATGTTCCAGCGCCCAAACCGCCAGATGGACACCACGTTTCCCGACACCATCAAAGCTGCGGATCGGGATCGCCTCGGCGATGCCCTCGTCCTCAATCAAACCTGTCAGGCGCTCACGGGCGCCTTCAGAATAGCTGGCTATCACAACGGGCCCGTGGGCCAACTTGGCCGTGATATGATCTGCAAGTGCGCCAAACAGGCTGATGCTTTCTTGCTGACGTTCAGGCGCAAAATTACGGCCAATGCGCCCGCTTGCATCAGCAACACCGGGACCGCTGGCTTGTGCCAATGCGTGGAATTGCACAACACGGTGGTTGGCGGTCGCCTGATCCCACGCCGCCTCGTCCAGATACAATAATTCAGGAGCCGCCGGTTTGTAGACCGTGTCCATTCGCTTTTTCATTGCGAGCGCTTCGCGGCGTGCATGGTATTGATCCGCAATGCTCTCCCACCTTGCGATCCGGCTTGGGGTGACCTGATCATCCAAGGTGATCGTCACGCCCGGCAAAAAGTCAAAGATCGTCTCGAGCCGGTCGTAAAAGAACCCCATCCAATGCTCGACACCTTGGTGTTTGCGGCCCGCACTAACGGCTTCATACAGAGGATCATCTGTGCCAGCCGCACCAAATTCGATCCGGTAGGTCTGGCGAAACCGCGTGATCGCCGCCTCGTCCAAAATCACTTCGGACACGGGCGCCAATTCGATCAAGTCGAGCTTTTCTGTTGTGCGTTGCGTCGCCGGATCAAACCGCCGCGCCCCATCCAAGTCATCGCCAAACAGATCCAGCCGTACTGGGCCACTATCCCCCGGTGGATAGACATCGATGATCCCGCCCCGAACAGCATAGTCCCCGGGCTCGGTCACAGTTGGCGTTTGAACAAACCCCATCCGAACCAAAAACGCCCGCAGCGCTTTTTCGTCGATCCGGTCGCCGACTTGCGCCTTGAATGACGCCTCGCGCAACACATCACGCCCGGGCACCCGCTGGGTCCCGGCGTTTAATGTGGTCAACAACACATAGTGCGACGGCATGTCATGAGTAAGCGCCGCCAAGGTCGCCATCCGCTGGGCCGAGACATCCGCATTGGGCGACACACGGTCGTAGGGCAAACAATCCCAACCAGGAAACACAATCACGGGCATGTCAGGGGCAAAGAACGCGAGCGCGGCGCGCATCGCCTCGAGCCGTTTGTCATCCCGTGCAACATGACACACAGGCGCGTTTGATCGCGCGACTTCCGCGAGGATCAACTGGACGTCAAACCCTTCGGGCGCGCCACCCAAAACACGATGTTCATTTGCTTGTGACATAGACCGCAAGACCTACGCTGACCGACGCCCAAGTCAATGCCAAAGCACCACGTTGCAAGCATCTTTCTTCAAGGAAACGCTCACTAGCGCACCCCTGCATCATCGACCTGCACCTAGATGGTTTACCCGCCGAACGGCCCAAGAACGAGGTTTTGGTACATGCCAAACATCGCCGTGACAAAAATCGAAACCATCCCGATGACTTGGGTCCACAAACGGTGCCGTGCCAAACGGGCGCGCAACAGCTCGCCTCGGGGCTGCTCTTCTGCAATCAGGCGCGCGGTCGACAGGCTCAGCGCACCGACAAAGCTCATCGGAAAGGCGAGCAGAAACACCGCTTGGGCAAATTCAACGTCATACCAAAACGCAAGCAGCGCCAGTGACGTCAGAGTGAAACACAACAGGGCCAAGACCCAAAGGCCCGACACCCGCCCAATATAAAGCAACCTGTTCACGTTGATGCGTACGATGTCCTCGAGGTCGATCTCGTCTTGCCCGCCATTGCGGCGCGCGCGCAGCACCATGTCATACGGCACACCCAGCACCCAATGGCTGGTCGTTGACCACACCACCGCAAGAGCGATCCAGAACCACAGGTTCGAAAACGACCGCATGTCGATGATTTCAAATATCGTTTGGTAGATGTCCACGCCGCGTCCCTTTGTGCGCACCCAAGCCGGCTCGCTTGGATTTCGCGACACTAGCTGCGCGAGAAATAAATTCCTACCCTTGAGCGACACCCCATTCCATGCGACCCAAGTATCTGTGACCGATATGCAAAGGCTAGAACGATGAAACCGACCCTCGCCCCGTTTCCCGCCACGCGGTTGCGCCGTTTGCGCAGCTCTAAAGGCCTTCGCAATATGGTATGCGAGAACACGATCACGCCACATGATTTTATCTGGCCCATCTTTGTGATGGACGGCACCAACACAACCGAACCCGTCAACTCGATGCCGGGCGTGATGCGCCGGACCGTCGATCTGCTTGCCGACGCCGCACGTGAAGCACGCGACTTGGGCATTCCTGCCATTTGCATTTTTCCCTACACGGATTCGTCGCTTAAGACCGAGGACTGCGCCGAGGCATGGAACCCTGATAATTTGTCGAACCGTGCAGTGCGCGCGATCAAGGACGCGGTTCCAGAAATGATCGTGATGACTGACATTGCGCTGGATCCCTACAACATCAACGGCCACGACGGATATGTACGCGACGGTGTGATAGTGAATGACGAAACGGTCGAGGCGCTGGTCAAAATGGCGCTGGCACAGGCGAATGCTGGTGCAGATATCCTTGGACCTTCTGATATGATGGACAACCGGATTGGCGCCATGCGCACAGCACTCGAGGCAGAGGGCCAACAGAACGTGGCAATCCTTAGCTATACCGCCAAATATGCCAGTGCCTTCTACGGCCCGTTCCGCGATGCCGTCGGCGCCTCAGGCGTCTTCAAAGGCGACAAGAAGACTTATCAGATGGACCCTGCCAATTCAGACGAGGCGATGCGCCTCGTTGAGCGGGACCTCACTGAGGGCGCGGATATGGTCATGGTCAAACCCGGCATGCCCTACCTTGATATCTGCCGCCGTGTGAAAACCGAATTCGGTGTTCCGACCTTCGCCTACCAAGTGTCGGGCGAATACGCGATGGTTCAGGCGGCCGCACAACACGGCTGGATCGACAGGGATGCCGTGATGATGGAGAGCCTCATGGCGTTCAAACGCGCAGGCTGTGACGGCATTCTAACCTATTTCGCACCCGCTGCTGCGAGACTGTTAAACAGCTAGCCCTGCGGCGACTTACCGCCGAATGTGAACAGCCGTGAGGTATGTTGTGCGTGACAGCACGCGCAATAGCGCCTATAGTTGCGACAGATCCCGCGTCTAAGTGGGGCATGATCCGGCAGTAAACACAGGCACATCACATGAGCAGATTCTCAAATTCCGCGCTGACACGGCGCTACTTCACCCTTGGCGCTTTGGCCGGAACGGGCGCTTTGGCCGCCTGTGGCAATGGCATCGGCAGCCGAGGTCCTGAAACCATCGACGCCCGCGTCGATAGTACTCTCAACTTTATGTACAACGAATTTCCAGGCACTCAGCAGCTCGCCTCTCAGGCCGCTGGTATACTGGTTATGCCGTTGGTGACAGAGGCCGGTCTCGGCCTAGGCGGCGCTTACGGGCGTGGCGCCCTGCAGGTACAAAACTCGACCGTCGACTATTATTCAGCGGCACGCGCCAGTGCTGGTATTCAGATTGGCGCACAGCAATACGCGCATGTTCTGTTCTTTATGACCAACGAAGCATTGTTTGGATTCCGTCAAAGCAGCGGTTGGGCTGCGGGTGCAGATATCGAATATGCGCTGAACGACAATGCCGAAAGCATCAAAGCCGAGACGACCACGTCTTTGGCCCCTGTGATCGCTGTTGTGTTTGGCCAAACGGGATTGCGCTTGGGTGCGACGATCGAAGGTAGCAAATACACCCGAATTATCCCCTAACTCTCTGACATTACGTAAAAAGCCGCGCCATTTCAGCGCGGCTTTTTCGTTTATGCCCGCAGCTTTTCGCCTTTGGGATCAAAGGGCGGCTCGTGCAGGATTGTACCCGCGTGCGGTGCCCCAAGGATCATGACGCTGACACGGTCGCCCGGTTTTGCGTCTTTGACATACCCCAGAGCCAGCGATTTTTCGACAGTATACCCATACGTACCAGAAGTGACGCGCCCTTGGGCGCTGCCGTCTGCGCCAAAGATGGGCTCGCCACCGGTTGCATCGACACCTTGGTCGTCGACTTCGATCAACACCAAATGCTCACGTGATGCATTATCTTTTACTTCCAAGTATGCTGATTTGTTCAAGAAATGTTTTTTCAATTTGATTAAACCATCAAATCCGACCTCTTGGGGCCAATACTCGGGCGAATATTCACGCGACCAGCTTCCATAGCCCTTTTCAACGCGCAGAGACATCAACGCACGGCTTCCTACGGGGCCCGCGCCAATCTCTTTGCCAGCATCTATCAACGCCGCGTAGAGCTTGGCTTGATCCTCAGTCGCGCAGTGCAGCTCCCAGCCTAGGTCACCAGTGAACGAGACACGCAACGCCAGCACCTCGACCCCGGCCAATGTGATCGTCTGACTGCGCATGAATGGAAAATCAGCCGTGGCAAGAGACGCATTCGTCAGACGCTGCAATAGATCGCGCGACAGCGGCCCCGCAACATTGAACCCGCACATGTCGATCGTCTTGCTCGTGAACGTCGTCCCTGACGGAAGCTGAACATCCTGAAAGAAGCGCTGGTGATACCGCTCGGCCATTCCGGACCCGATGATCATGAAACGATCCTCAGCCAATCGCGTGACGGTGAAATCGCCTGCAATCCCACCACGTTTGCCGATCAATGGCGTGAGGCAGGATCGCCCGACAGCTTTGGGCATATTGTTGGCAAACATGGCGTTTAGCCAATCTGCGGCCCCATCGCCCACAACTTCGTATTTCGCAAAGTTGGAGATATCGATGATACCCGCCCGATCACGCAACATCCGACACTCAACACCGACAGGCTCCCACCAGTTCTGGCGGGTAAAGCCGTTCGTGTCTTCTACACCGACCTCATCTGCGAACCACAGTGGGTGTTCCCATCCATAGTTCAGGCCAAAGACCGCCCCCATATCGCGCTGGGTTTCATAGATAGGACGCGTCCGTACAGGGCGACCCGCACTGCGTTCCTCATTGGGGTAGTGAATGGCAAAGCGGTTCGCATATTGATCACCAACCCGTGCCTTGGTGAATTCGGTGCCAGCCCAATCGCCAAAGCGGGCAACATCCCATCCAAACATGTCGTATTGCGTCTCACCCTCAACGATCCACTGTGCCGCCATCAGTCCCATCCCACCGCTCTGCGAGAAGCCGGGGATAATGCCGTTGCAACAGAAATAATTCTGCAATTCAGGTACTGGGCCAAAGAGCACGTTACTGTCAGGCGACCAGATCATCGGCCCATTGATAACCCGCTTGATCCCTGCGGACCCAACAACCGGCACGCGGTCAATCGCACGCATCATGTTGTCCTCGATCCGGTCTAGATCATCTGCAAAGAGCTCGTGACCAAACCCTTGTGGGGTTCCATCCTCAGCCCAGAACCGAACGTCCTTTTCATAGGCCCCAACGAGAAGTCCCTGCCCCTCTTGGCGCAGGTAATATTCGCCGTCTCGGTCCGCGACAGATGGCAGGCGACGATCCATCGCAGCAATCTCAGCAATGGTCTCTGTAACAAAATACTGATGCTCGGTCGGCAACAGCGGCAACTTGAGTCCTGCCAATGCAGCCACTTCGCGCCCCCAGAGGCCCGCGGCATTGATCACCCACTCGGTCGCGATGTTGCCTTTGGGCGTCTCGACAATCCATGTCCCGTCCGGTTGCTGGGTCGTTGCAGTGACAGGTGTAAACCGCATGATTTCGGCGCCGTTTTGACGCGCACCTGTCGCATAGGCATTGGTGACACCTGATGGGTCAACATTGCCACCATCGGGTTCGTACATGATGCACCGCACGCCATCGAAATCGACCAGCGGATGCAGACGCTCAGCCTCGTTCCGCCCGATTTCGTGGAAATTCATGTTGTATAGCTTTGCCTTAGCCGCCTGCAGTCGCAATTGATGTTCGCGGCTTTCCGTCTGCGCGAGGTATAGCGACCCCGGTTGAAACACGCCGCAACCCTGCCCGGTTTCCTGCTCTAGCTCTTTGTACAGCCCCATCGTGTAGTGCTGGATCCGGCTGATGTTCGTGCTGTCATGCAGGCCGTGAATGTTTGCGGCCGCATGCCACGTCGAACCGCTAGTCAGCTCGTCCCGCTCGAGCAGGACAACATTGGTCCATCCCAGCTTTGTCAGGTGATAGAGAATAGAGCATCCAATGACACCGCCTCCAATGACGACAGCTTGGGCATGGGTCCGCATGTGATGTGCCTTTCGGGCCTGTTGAACCTCTTTATCACACCGCGAGTCGCGGCCATTCATTTGCCTCAAGGCGACATAGTTGGTCGCAGTGATACAAGTCGCGACAAAAGATGTCGCAAATGGCTGGACCTCCGCACAATCCTCGTCGCAGGATACCCTCAACACATCATCGGAGAGCAGTGTCATGAAAACCACCACCCGTGTTGTCGTGATCGGAGGCGGCGTCGTTGGCGCATCTGTATTGTATCATTTGACCAAGCTAGGGTGGTCAGACGTGATGCTGCTGGAACGCTCAGAGTTGACCAGCGGTTCGACCTGGCATGCTGCCGGTGGCTTTCACACTTTGAACGGCGATACCAACATGGCCGCGCTCCAAGGATACACGATCAAACTGTACCGCGAGTTGGAAGAGATCACAGGAATGTCCTGCGGGCTGCATCACGTCGGCGGCGTGACCCTTGCGGATAACCAAGACCGCTTTGACATGCTCGTCGCGGAACGGGCCAAGCATCGCTACATGGGGCTTGAGACCGAAATCGTTGGTCCTCAAGAGATCGCCAAGATTGCGCCAATAACAAACCTCGATGGCATCATTGGCGCGCTCTATGATCCGCTCGACGGGCACCTCGATCCATCCGGCACCACCCACGCCTATGCCAAAGCGGCGCGAATGGGCGGTGCGACGATCGAAACCCACACCATGGTGACCGAGACAAACCAACGGCCTGATGGCACATGGGATGTGGTCACGGATAAAGGCACAATTCACACCGAACATGTGGTCAACGCGGGTGGCCTCTGGGCTCGCGAAGTGGCTGCAATGGCCAGTGTTTACTTGCCTCTGCACCCGATGGAACATCAGTATATCGTCACCGACGATGTGCCCGAAATCTACGAGGCCACCAGCGAACACCCCCACGTGATGGACCCCGCTGGCGAAAGCTATCTGCGCCAAGAAGGTCGCGGATTGTGCATCGGTTTCTACGAACAGCCCTGCAAACCGTGGGCCGTAGATGGAACTCCTTGGTCGTTTGGGCACGAGCTACTGCCTGACAATTTGGACAAAATCGAAGACTCGATCGACTTTGCTTACCGCCGGTTCCCTGTTCTCGAACGCTCTGGCGTGAAATCAGTGATCCACGGTCCCTTTACATTTGCACCCGATGGGAACCCGCTGGTCGGCCCCGTCCCGTTCTTGCAAAACTACTGGTCCGCTTGCGGCGTGATGGCCGGCTTTAGCCAAGGTGGCGGCGTCGGCCTGATGTTGGCCCAATGGATGGTCGAAGGTGAATGTGAACGTGACGTGACCGCAATGGACGTCGGGCGCTATGGCAATTGGATCAACCCCGGCTACACCCGTCCAAAGGTGATCGAAAACTACCAGCGGCGTTTTTCCGTCGCCTATCCGAACGAAGAACTGCCCGCCGCGCGGCCGCATCGCACAACACCAATGTATGACACGTTCAGCAAAATGGGTGCGGTCTGGGGCCATCAGTTCGGGCTCGAGGTCGCCAATTACTTTGCCAATGGGGACGAACCCACATTCGAGACACCGTCCTTCCGGCGCTCTGATGCCTTTGCCGCAACCGCACGCGAGGTGCATGCCGTCCGCAACAGTGTTGGCATCAATGAGGTTCAGAATTTTGGCAAATACGAAGTCCACGGACCCGGTGCACGTGATTGGCTAGACCGGATCATGGCAGGGCGCATCCCCAAACCGGGTCGGCTGTCGTTGTCGCCCATGTTGTCGCCCAAGGGCCGGTTGCTAGGTGATTTCACGATCTCATGCCTCGCGGATGACCAATTCCAATTGACTGCGAGCTACGGTGCCCAAGCGATCCATCTGCGATGGTTTGAACAAAACCCCGGACCCAATGTTCGGCTATTGAACGTCTCGGACCAACGCACAGGATTTCAAATCGCAGGCCCCCGCGCCCGTGACGTGTTGACCGCCGCATTGGGGCGTGACCCAGAAATGGCGTTTCTTGATGTTAAACCGGTGCTTGTCGATAGCGTGAACTGCTTCATTCAACGGGTCAGCTATACGGGTGATCTGGGGTTTGAAATCTACTGCGATGCGATCGACCAACGCCGGCTTTGGGACATCCTTTGGACAGCGGGCCAATCTTACAATATCACGCCCTTTGGAATGCGTGCAATGATGTCCTTGCGACTAGACCGGTTCTTTGGGTCATGGATGGCTGAATTTTCGCCTGACTATACCGCTGCTGAGACGGGCATGGACCGCTTTATCAGCTTCAAGAAGAATGCAGACTTTATTGGTCGGGGAGCGGCCGAAGCTAAGCGCGCCAATCCACCTGCGCGACAATTGATTGTGTTTGAGGTCGACGCCAATGATGCCGATGCCACCGCCTACGAGCCGGTATTCATCGACGGCAAGGTTCAGGGCTTTGTCACATCTGGCGGCTATTCGCATCACGCAGGCAAGAGCATCGCGATGGCCCTCGTGCCGACTGAACATGCAACTGGATCCTTAACCGCCGAAATCGAAATCCTCGGAAAGATGTGCAAGGCCACACAAATCACCACGCCGCTCTTTGATCCTGACGGCGCGCAGATGCGCAGATGATCGCGGCGTTGATCCTAGCTGCTGGTCGAGGAACGCGAATGCGCGGGATCGACAAACTGCTCGAACCTGTGGATGGGCAACCGTTGCTGCGTCAACAGGTCGAGATCGCACAACACGCCTGCGATCTTGTGGTGGTGATGGTGCCACAGGACGGTCACCCGCGCGCGCAGGCTCTGGCAGGGACAAACGCCCAATGTATCGCGGTACAGGACCCACTGGGTGGACTTGGCGACAGTTTGCGTGATGGGGTCGCCGCGCTGCCAGAGGTCACAGGGTTCTTTGTCGTTCTGTCAGACATGCCCGACATCACCAAAGACGAGTATAATCTAGTTGCCCAAACGCTCGGGCACAAACAAATCGTACGCCCACTGACAGCCAGCGGCGCGGCGGGTCATCCGATCTACTTTGACGCAATTGTTCGACCCGAGTTTGCATTTCTATCTGGGGATACCGGTGCCCAATCAATCATCGCCCGTGACTCGTCACGGGTCGGATATGTTCAGCAAAACGACAATCGGGCGCGTCGAGATCTCGACACGCCCGAAGACTGGGCCGCATGGCGGCGCGAAACGGGTCGTTGATCACATGATCAATTTGGCTTCGTGTTTCTTCAGCACTTTGCGAGCCGCACTAAAGCCAGCGCTCACCGCACCATTCGACAATTCTGGGAACAGGTCGATGATTTCAGCGCGTTGCGACGCACCGATCCCACGCAGGCTATAATCGCCGGGTTGGAAGCTCTCGGTCCACGCGCCGTTCGACAAAACCACCTCATGGCGATCAAACAGCAGGTGCAAATAGGTGACCTGCGTCGTCTCGACCGCATCAATGCCTGGTACTTGGGTCAAATGTTTGACCGCAGACAGAACCTCGATTTCTTCAAAATAGAGGCTCGCGGCCTCTCCGGTCATCAGCATGCGGTGGTTCGGCGACAGCAGCAGATCGCGCTCGGGCATCCCGTTGCCCAGACTTCCCGCCCGCACCAACACCGGTTGGTATTGAGGCATCTGAGCGAGCACTGCCGCATCAAGCGACTTGGAACCAGCCCAACAGATTTCTTGAATACCGTTGTCACGGGTGAACACACGGTCACCGGCGCGCAATGCTTCTACAGGCATCTCACCACGCGGCGTTGCGATCATCGTACTGGGCGTAAAGCATGGAACGACTTCTTCGATCTCCGAATATTCCAACTCGCGCGTGACATTGCCGTTGTCATCGAGAAACTCGACGCGTCCGGCCTCTGGGCCCGTGCGGATGATGTTGACGTTTAAGCCGCTCAAATTCAGCACGTCGATATCAGAACCATCGGGGTCTTCACCGCCGATAATTGTGTGGTTACCTGCTTCGGTCACAACAAACAGGTCGCTACCAAATCCACCTTCGGCGGTGTCGTTGTCGCCACCAACATTCAACGTGTCTTCGCCCAAACCACCACGCAGGGTATCGTCCCCGTCGCCGCCGGTCAGTGTGTCATTGCCTTCGCCGCCGCCTAGAGTGTCTTGGCCCTGACCGCCATCGATCGTGTCTTCGCCTGACCCGCCGCTGATCTGGTCATTCCCTTCACCGCCATCAACAATGTCGTTGCCCGAACCACCTTCGATCGTGTCCTGACCTGTGCCACCTTGGATGGTGTCATTGCCCGAGCCGCCATCAATCGTGTCGTTGCCCGAACCACCGTCGATAGTATCATTGCCTTGCTGGCCAAAGATCGTGTCCTGACCACCGCCGCCGTTGATCGTATCATTCCCGGGGACCAGCGGCTCGACAACTGCATCGTCAATCAGGTCACCATTCATCGAAAATCCGGACTGCGTCGAACGCGGCGAAAGCGTGAACTCGATGAATTCACGGTTTTCAAACTCGGCGCTAAACCACGCGTCTTGGTCATCGGGGCTGTTAAACTCACCACCCGAAGCTGTCACAGTGCCACCGGTTGTCGTCACGGCCAGTGATGTATCATCAGCAACGCCAAACTGGCTGAACGAATTGCCGTCCACTTGGACAGTTTCAACAGTCCCGTTCGTGTTGCGATCAAGGTCATTGAAGGTCGCGGTCGAATTCAATGCAATTGGCGTGCCAGTTGTTGCATTCGGGCTGCTGGGCACGAAAAATTCCATGCGGAACGTAGCCGTTTCACCCGCAAAACCGGCGTTACCGCTGGCGCCGCTGTTCAACAGGATTTCAAAGCCGGGACCGCCCGAAATATCAACGGGCATATTATCGTTGGAAACCGACACCAAAACCAAACGCCCGGAAACGGATGTGCCGTCTTCCAACGTGGCAACATCACGGTAGACAACGCTGTCACCTGGATCAGCAGCGTTATTTCCTGTCGACGTATCTGATCCAGCAACCACGTTGCCGACCGCCATCGTCAAAGGTGTCGCGTCTGAGCCCGGAACAACATTCTCGCCGGCATCGCCATACAGGATGTCGTTACCTTCACCACCATTGATCAGGTCATCACCACCTTCACCCGATGCAATGTCTGCGCCATTGCCCGCGTTGATTATGTCGTCCTCGGCTGTGCCTTGGATCTGATCGTCGTTTGGTGTTCCGTCGATATCGGCCATTTTTGAGGTCCCTCGCAGCTAAGGAATAATGTGAGCCACGCCCAACGCAGCTGTTAGGTGGCATGTATTCGCTAACATAGCGCTGTTGTAGGAGGAAGTTTAATCAAATCATAGCACGCTGTCGCGCGGTGCACGCCATTGCCATATTCTGCACTGCTATCCGATACAGTCTTAGACAGGCTTTGTTGCACAAATTGGGTGAAGGACGTTCTTGCCCTTACCCCAGACGGATTTAGCCTACGGGCTTAGTGATAGGTATGCCAAGAGCCGTATAGCGGTTAAGGACGGCGATGCGGACTTGGATTTCCGCGACCTGGCGATCGAAGTCCCTCGCCATCAACGATTGGCCCAGTAGTTTCATACAATGCATCTTGGTTTCGACGCGGCTTCTGCGATGGTATCCGCTCCAGTGTCGCCACAACGTGCGGCCCAGATATCGTTGTGCATTGACCGCATCGTTGCGGGCAATTGCTCCGGCGCTCGTGGGCTTCCAGGGCTTTGCATTCTTGCGTGGCGGGATCACTACATGGGCACCTCGGGCGGCAATTGCCTCGTGACATTTACGCGTGTCATACGCCCCGTCTGCGGTGACGCTGCCGATGTCCTGATCAAGCGGGATTTGGTTCAGGAGTGCGGGCAGCACGGGAGCATCCCCGATGTTGCTGCCCGTGACTTCGACTGCCCGCACTTCCAGCGTTTCTTCGTCGATACCTATGTGTATCTTGCGCCATATGCGGCGTTTAGAGCCGCCATGCTTACGCGCATTCCACTCGCCTTCACCCTCGGCCTTGATCCCCGTACTATCGATAAGAAGATTCAACGGGCCAGCACCGCCACGATAGGGCAGGCTCACGTTCAGCGTTTTCTGGCGGCGGCAAAGAGTGCTGAAATCCGGCACTGACCAATAAAGCCCGACCAACTGCAGCAAGCTCTGAACGAACCCGGTTGTCTGGCGGAGCGGCATGCCAAAAAGGACTTTGAGCGTCAGACACGTTTGAATAGCGGCGTCACTGAATTGCTGTTGCCGACCGCGTTTGCCGTTTGGCGGCGGCGTCCACACCATCTCTGGATCAAACCAGACCGACAACGATCCGCGCCGCTTCAAACTGTCATTGTAAGACGACCAATTCTTGGTCTTATATTTAGTAGGGGACCAGCTGCTCATCCCCTGCAGCTATCACGCTGGATTCATACAGTGAATCCCATCAACCCATTTGTGCAACAAAGCTCCACGTCACCACAACCAAGGGCTGTAGATGTGTTTCCGAAACCGAAACAATTAATCGCGCACTTGGTGTATTCGCAAAAACGGGATCGCCATTGGCGCGTTTTATCGTGAACTAATTGGCGAAAAATTAACTAATTTCCGCCCTGACTGGTATTGAATGCAGGAAATAGCGAAACAGTTGAACAACGTTAACGTGGGGTAAAATCAGTTTCCTAGCGTTGTCACATTTTATATTTTTCTCGTGAACAATCCTATTTTTCCGACAAAATCGGCACCCGAACGAGAACAACAGTGCCATATTCTCGAATCAATTGGACCACGCGGGTCCTCGTGAGTCGCCAAATTGTGAGGAGATTGTGAAAGCACTGGTACCGATGGTCGGACTCGAACCGACACGATATCACTATCGGGGGATTTTGAATCCCCTGCGTCTACCATTCCGCCACATCGGCTGAACCAGTGGCGCGGTCCTACCCTTGCGGGCGGGGGGCGTCAATGGGATTTGCCGCCCCTTTCGCGTTTTTTCTGACCGCTCTTATAGGCCTAGAGCTGGCGGGCGCTAAACGTATCACAGGCGCGCATGTCACCGGTTTGATATCCGGTTGCGAACCAACGCTGACGTTGCTCGGATGTGCCGTGCGTAAACGTATGCGGTTGCACGCGCTGACCAGCATTGCGCTGGAGCGTGTCGTCGCCAATTTGTTTGGCCGCATTCAGCGCCTCTTCTAGGTCTCCACGCTCAAGCGTGCCGAACTTTTGCTGCACTGCGCGGGCCCAAATTCCGGAATAGCAATCGGCCTGCAATTCAATCCGAACCGAAATCGCGTTTGATTCCGCGGGCGATGCTTGGCGCCGTGCTTGGTTGGCTTGGCCCAAAATACCCAGCTCGTTTTGAATGTGGTGGGCAATCTCGTGCGCCACAACATAAGCCGCCGCAAAGTCACCCCCTGCCCCAAGCCTATCCTGCATC
Organism: Thalassobium sp. R2A62; assembly: GCF_000161835.1. Classification (GTDB taxonomy): domain Bacteria; phylum Pseudomonadota; class Alphaproteobacteria; order Rhodobacterales; family Rhodobacteraceae; genus Thalassobium. Next base: position 584,044 of record NZ_GG697169.2, on the reverse strand, counting down.
GTCACAAAGAATGAGGTCCAGATACGCCTTGCGATCTGCGGGGCAATAAAACGGACCAGACGCTGCCGAGGCGCCGCCGCATGGTGATTGTGTGCCACCTTTGAACAGGACCAACGTTGCAGGATCATACTGCGTGCCGACTTGCTGTGGAAAGATATCAGCCCAAACTGCTTCGGTATCGGCCAAGACAACCGACACAAATTCCGCGGCCTGTTGATCTTGTGGAGTGATCCCTGCGCTCTCAGTGACGGCTCCGCCACCCGTTTGACCGTTGAGCAAGGGCGAGACATCAATGCCTAAAAAATATCCAGCAACCAGTATCACGATCAGACCGATGCCGCCGATCCCACCTGCAGATCCAGCCTTGCGGCCCTGACTACGAAGGTCTTCGATATTGCGGCTTTTGCGACGTCCCTGCCATTTCATCGCCCTACCCCTTTATGCACTCATTATTCGGACACCAATCTATCTGTTGCCGCGCGCACCGCAACCTTGACCATCCGGCACCGCTGGTGGAAGAAGAGCACATAGAATAAGAGCGAGCAGCACATGATCCGCCGACTATATGAAACGACCCTGTCTTTGGCCGAAACGCGCTATGCGCTTTGGGCCCTCTTTATCGTGGCCTTTGTCGAAAGCTCTGTCTTTCCCATCCCGCCCGATGTGCTGATGATCCCGATGATCATTGCCCGCCCCAGCCGTGCCTTTGTCATCGCAGGTGTTGCGCTGGTGGGTTCGGTGCTCGGCGGAATGCTAGGCTACTATATAGGCTCGGGATTGTTCGAAACGGTCGGCAAGCCGGTCCTCGAATTCTACGGCAAAGACAAATACTTTGGCGAATTCGCAGTCCGCTATCAGGAATACGGCGCTTGGGCCGTGCTGATCGCCGGCGTCACACCATTCCCGTACAAGGTCATTACGATCCTGTCGGGTGCGACCAGCCTCAACCTTGGTGTCTTTATCGTGGCGTCGATCGTCGCCCGCGGATTGCGGTTCTTTATTGTGGCGGCTCTCTTGTGGAAATTCGGCGCACCCATTCGTGATTTCATCGAAAGGCGTCTTGGCCTTATGTTCGCGATATTCTGCGTCGTATTGGTCGGCGGGTTCTATGCGGTGAAATTTCTATGACATCACGCCAGCTCATGCTTTTAGCCGGTCTTGGCTCTGCCGCCTTGTTGGCCAGTGCGTTCTTTTTCCAAGTTATCGGCTATCCGCCCTGTAAAATGTGCCTATGGCAACGTTGGCCGCACGCCGCCGCGATCCTGATCGGTTTGGTCGGCTACCGCTACGGCGCCCCAGCGATTGCATACCTCGGCGCGCTTGCGACATTTATAACGGGTGCCATCGGGGCCTATCACACCGGTGTCGAGAAAAAGTGGTGGGAAGGCCCAAGCAGCTGTTCAGGCGGCGGCAATCTAGGGACCGATCTGCTGTCGACCGATATCACCCCTGTTGTGATGTGTGACGAAATCTCGTGGCAATTTCTTGGCTTGTCGATGGCCAGCTACAATATGCTCGCCGCCTTTGCCCTGACAGTTGTCTGGCTAGCCGCCGCGCGCCGGACGGCGGGTTGACAGCAACAGATTCGTCTCACTCTGACTTACCCCATCCAACCTGCGGATTTCAAACAGCACCCTGTCAAAGTCTTCCAGTGTATCGGTCTCGATTTCGGCTATGAAATCCCACTTGCCGTTTGTGGAATGAACGACAGAAACCGGCGGCATACGCATCAAGGCTGTTCTCACCCTTTCAGCCCCGCGCCCTTGAATCCCCAACATCATCAACCCGCGCACCGCTGCAGGCTTGACGTCATGTCGCGTCAGAACGGTAAAACCGGCAATCTCGCCCTGTTCGACCAAACGGGCCATCCGGCTACGTACAGTCGCACGGCCAACCTGTAGAATATCCGCCAGTTCAGATAGGCTCGCACGCGCATCGCGTTTGAGTGCCGCGATCAAGCGTTGATCCATATTGTCCATTTTGATCTCCCCAGTCGTCCGATATGAATAAGATACCACCAATATGCGCATGTTGACCCCTCCCGTCCATACCATCACGCACGGTACGGTCGCGATAACACAACAGACCTAGAGGTGGATCATGACCCCGAAATCGCTCTTTTTGATCGGCGCGCCCGTTGATTGTGGTAAAACGCGCCAAGGCTGCATAATGGGGCCTGATGCCTTTCGAACAGCTGGGCTGGACACAGCATTGCGCGCCTTGGGCCATCACGTCACTGATCTTGGCAACCTGACGCCTGACGTGGTGGACGCATCTGGCCCCGACCACCTTCATCAACTGTCAAAAACAGTTGGTTGGACCCAAAGCCTGTCGCGCGCCGCACAAGACACAGCCCCAAAGGGAATGCCAGTTTTTCTAGGTGGCGATCACGCGCTCGCGCTGGGGACCGTCAGTGGCATGGCCGAATATGCCGCCACCCAAGAACGCCCTTTGTTTGTTCTATGGCTGGACGCGCACAGCGATTTCCATACACCAAACACCACGGCCAGTGGCAACCTGCATGGCACACCTGTCGGCTATTTCACCGGACGTGCTGGGTTTGATGCCTTTCCATCCGTCACCGCACCGGTGCCTTTTGAAAACATTTGCATGATTGGCCTACGCTCGGTCGATCCAGAAGAACACTGCGCCTTGGCCGACGTCGATATCGCCCTGCACGACATGCGCAGCATCGACGAAAATGGCATCAAGGCACCGCTCGCCACATTTCTCGAGCGTGTTCGCGCCGCGAACGGTCTTTTACACGTCTCGCTAGATGTCGATTTCCTGGACCCCGACATCGCCCCTGCTGTTGGCACGACCGTTCCTGGTGGTGCGACCCTGCGCGAAGCCCACCTCATCATGGAAATGCTCAGCGACAGCGATCTTGTGACCTCGCTGGATCTGGTCGAGCTCAACCCATTCCTCGACGAACGCGGACGCACTGCAACCCTGATGGTCGATCTGACGGCCTCTTTGATGGGTCGCCGCGTCTTTGACCGCCCTAACCGTGCTGCATAATGACAAAGGATGCTCAGACTATGACCCATAACCCAAATGCCTCTGCCCTCGCCATGGTGCCCTTTGTCAGCGTCGACAACATGATGAAGCTCGTCCATCAGATCGGCCTGCCAACAATGCTAACCGGCATTGCCGACCGGATCGAGGCCGATTTCAAACGCTGGGAGAGCTTTGACAAAACCCCGCGCGTGCCCAGCCACTCCAAAGAAGGCGTGATCGAACTCATGCCAACATCAGACGGTGAAACCTACGGGTTTAAGTATGTGAACGGCCACCCATCTAACATGAAGAAAGGGCTACAAACCGTTACTGCATTTGGACTTTTGGCAGATGTAGATTCTGGATACCCTGTCATGCTGTCCGAAATGACATTGCTTACAGCACTGCGGACTGCGGCGACGTCGGCCCTCGTGGCCAAGTATCTCGCGCCGAAAAACAGCACGACCATGGCGATGATCGGCAATGGTGCTCAGTCCGAATTTCAAACCATCGCGATGAAAACGATCTGCGGCATCACCCACGTTCGGCTCTATGACATTGATCCTGCCGCTACGGCCAAATGTGCCGCTAATCTCACCGCTTCGGGCCTGCACGTCACCCAATGCAATACCGGCGAAGAGGCAATGGAAGGCGCGCAGATCATCACGACCTGCACCGCAGACAAGCAAAACGCGACAATTCTGACGGACAACATGGTCGGCAGCGGCGTGCACATCAACGCAATCGGCGGCGACTGCCCGGGCAAGACGGAATTGCACCGCGATATCCTGCTGCGATCAGATATCTTTGTGGAATACCCCGAACAGACACGGATCGAGGGTGAAATTCAGCAGTTGGACGACGACCACGCCGTCACAGAATTGTGGGAAGTGATGTTGGGCCGCAAACAGGGACGCACCTCCAACAAACAGATCACGCTTTTTGACAGCGTCGGCTTTGCAATCGAGGATTTCTCGGCGCTGAACTACGTCCGCGATCAGCTGCAAGACACAGGGCTCTATCAGAATCTCGACATGCTGGCCGACCCTGATGACCCCCGCGACCTGTTCGGAATGCTCCAACGCGCCTCATAACAGCGTCACAGCCCCCCTTCTGGAGGCCGCTAGGCAAATAAATCAACAAAATGCGGCATCTGCCGCCTATTTGGATCACTCCGCGCTTCCCACCATATGCGCGGGGTGATACCTTTGGGCTGTACAATATATTGCGAAAAGCAACAGGACGAGCCCGACAGTGAGCGACACGCCAGACACCCCCGAAGACGACAACGCACCAGCCCCTTACGTCTATGACGGGCCGCAGATTTCGATCACGGATGAAATGAAGACGTCGTACCTCGATTACGCGATGTCCGTGATCGTCAGCCGTGCGATCCCTGATCTGCGTGATGGTCTGAAACCTGTGCACCGCCGCATCCTCTATGCGATGTACGAGACCGGCAATAGCCACGACAAATCCTACCGCAAATCTGCCCGTCCTGTTGGCGACGTCATGGGTAAATACCACCCGCACGGCGATGGCGCGATCTACGACGCTCTCGTTCGGATGGCCCAGGATTTCTCGATGTCGTTGCCACTGCTTGATGGTCAGGGCAACTTTGGCTCGATGGACGGCGATAATGCGGCCGCGATGCGTTACACCGAGGTGCGGATGGACAAGCCCGCAGCCTTTGTGTTGGCGGACATCGAAAAAGACACTGTTGATTTCCAAGATAACTATGACGGCAAAGACCGCGAACCAACGGTTCTGCCCTCGCGCTTTCCAAACATGCTGGTCAATGGTGCGGGCGGTATTGCCGTCGGTATGGCCACCAACATTCCACCTCACAATCTAGGCGAAGTGGTCGATGCGACCCTTGCGTTGATTGACGACCCTGATCTCAGCTCTGAGGATTTGATTGAATACGTGCCCGGCCCTGACTTTCCAACGGGCGGCATCATGCTGGGTCGGTCCGGTGCGCGCAAAGCTTACCTCGAAGGCCGCGGCAGTGTGATCGTACGGGCGAAAACCCGCGTCGAGGAAATCCGCAAGGACCGCTTTGCCATCATTCTCGACGAGATCCCCTATCAGGTGAACAAAGCCACGATGATCGAAAAGATCGCCGAGCAGGTTCGCGAGAAAAAGATCGAAGGCATCAGCCACGTCCAAGACGAATCCGACCGCAATGGTGTGCGCGTCGTGGTCGAGCTGAAGCGCGATGCCACAGCCGAGGTCGTGCTGAACCAATTGTTCCGCTTTACTCCGATGCAGACTTATTTCGGTTGTAACATGCTGGCATTGAACGGTGGTCGCCCAGAACAGCTGACCCTGCGCCGGTTCCTTACGTCGTTCGTGGACTTCCGCGAAGAAGTCGTCGCGCGCCGGACAGCGTTCGAGCTGCGCAAAGCCCGCGAACGCAGCCACATCCTGTGTGGTCTCGCTGTGGCCGTTACCAACATTGACGAAATCGTCGCCACAATCCGCTCTTCTGCAGATGCGGCCGAGGCACGTGAAAAACTGATGACCCGCCGCTGGCCTGCTGAATCGATCCTCGAATATATCGAACTGATCGATGATCCGACCCACACTGCCAATGACGACGGCACCTATAACCTGTCCGAAACCCAAGCCCGCGCAATCCTCGAGCTGCGTCTGCAACGTCTGACACAGATCGGCGTGAAAGAAGTCACAGACGAGCTGCAAGAATTGGCTGGCAAGATCCGCGACTATCTCGAAATTCTGGGCAGCCGTGAACGTATCATGCAGATCATCCGCGACGAGCTGCATGAGGTGCGTGATCAGTTTGCTGTTCCGCGCCGCACTGCGATCGTTGATTGGTCCGGTGACATGGACGACGAGGACCTGATCGAACGCGAAGATATGGTCGTGACTGTGACGTCGGGTGGCTACATCAAACGCACGCCTCTGGCTGATTTCCGCGCGCAACGTCGTGGTGGCAAAGGCGTCGGCGGCATGCAAACCAAAGAAGAAGACGTCGTCACGACGCTCTTTGTTGCCAACACGCATACACAACTGTTGTTCTTTACGACCGATGGTATGGCTTACAAGCTCAAGACTTGGCGTCTCCCGCAGGGGTCTCGTACCTCCAAGGGCAAGGCCATTGTCAACATTCTACCGATGCCTGTCGGCGCCTCTGTCGCGGCTATTCTACCCATTGATCGGGATGAAAAAGACTGGGCTGATCTTCAGGTAACCTTTGCGACATCCGCTGGAACTGTGCGCCGTAACGCACTGTCTGATTTCACTAATGTGAAATCGAACGGCAAAATCGCAATGAAGTTTGAAGGCGAGCACGCAGAGACCAAGCTGATCAATGTGCGCATTACAGCGCCTGATGATGACGTCATGCTGGTAACCAACTCGGGCCGCGCCATCCGCTTCCGTGCCAATGATGTGCGTGTGTTCAACAGCCGCGCCTCAACCGGTGTACGCGGGATCAAACTGAACGGCGACGACACGGTCGTGTCCATGTCGGTCATTCGCCACTTTGAAGCTGATCCAGCCGAACGTGCAGCCTATCTCAAGATGCGCCGCGCCATGGCAGGTCTGGCCGATGATGCCGAGGTCGATGACGACGACGCCGTGGAGGCTGGTCAGTTGAGCCAAGAGCGTTACGCCGAGATGTCAGCGGCCGAGAACTTGATCCTGACCATCACGGCACAGGGCGCCGGCAAACTGTCATCCTCACACGACTATCCGCTACGTGGTCGTGGCGGCATGGGTGTAACAGCCATGGACAAGGCGATGCGCGGTGGTGAAATCGTCACGTCCTTCCCTGTCGATATCCACGATCAAATCATGCTTGTCACAAACCAGGGCCAATCGATCCGCGTCCCTGTAGAAGGCATCAGCTTCCGCTCGCGCAGTGCAGGTGGCGTCAAAGTATTCGACACCGGCAAAAACGAGATGGTCATGTCCGTCGCATGGATTGCGGAACAGGATGACGACCAAGATGATGGCGAAGACGGCCCCGCCCCGGACGCGAGCGATAGCGCAGAGAGCTAACCAGAATCCCCACCTGCGCATCAACGACGCGCGGGTGGATTCCTCCCGCTATTCGCGCCCCGGCGAGCCAATTGCCAAATAAAATCGCATGGGTTGTCTTGTCGTTTTCCAAACGCGGATTGATCAATTCTTTGATGGTCAGACTAGAACCGTTTACTGCTCTTTTTCATCCCTTTACCTTAAAAAAGGCTATTGCTATCAACCAAATACGGGCAGATCACCTGCCCTTCGGCCAATGAACAAAAGCATCGGATGCTGTGACCGTTCAAAAAGAGTTCTGTAATGGGATCACTGTTAAATTATGTGACCTATTCGCCTCGGAACACCTAAGAAACGGCACCGATATTTTTCACCTTGCTGACCATAGTTCGCGGTAAATTTAACAGTTTTTTGATAATAAAACATTTCTATTTCTCGGAGAAATCACATGATGAAATATACAAAGACATCTACCACACTTGCCGTAGCGGCAACTATGGCACTCGCTGGCGCCGCGCAGGCCGACGGCTTCACATATTACGGCATCGAGATCACCGAAGATCGCATCACCTTTGAAGGCGATTGGTTTGGGATTCGCCAGATCGACGCGGCGGCCGACTACAAAATGGGTTCATTTTTGGCCACCGTCGATATCGCGTAGACTCAGTTTCGCTCAAGCGATGGCGGCTCAAACAGCGATCCAGACCGTGCGACAACAATTGCACTCGGCTACTACATCACGCCTGAACTTCTCGCTGGTCTAGCTGTTACTTCGTTCAGCGACTTTGATGAGAACGCAAATTTGGTCTTCGCAGAATATAACAATGGCCAGATGGTCGCGGGTCTCGCGTTGACGGACACCGATGGTGAAAGAAACACAACAATCTACGGCGAATATAAGGTCTCGGATGACCTGTCTTTCGGTGTTGTGGTTGATAAGTTCAAAGACAACGATGCGGTCACTTTCGTTCAGGTTGACTACGGCGTGGGCGATATCGAAGTCGGTGGCAGCTACCTGACCTTTGGTGGTGACGAAGGTTTCGTTGCAATCGATGCAAGCTATGGTTTTGGCAACGGCCTGAGAGCCACTAGCGCCTACTCAACTGTTGTTGGGGTTGATTTCGACATTAATCAGATCGACATCGGTGCGTCTTACGAATTCGCACCAGGCGCGATGATCGAAGCATCTGTCGGTCACCTTTCCGGTGATGGCGTGCCTGACGATATTAGGACTATTTCGATTGGCCTGACATTTGAGCGCGGCAACCGTGCGATCGTTGCTGAACGCCTGCGTGACGATACGCGCCGTGCGCAGGTCAACATGTTGTTCTTCTAAACCAACCGAAAAATTAATCGTGAAAAGGGCCTGCTCGCGCGGGCCCTTTTTTATTGCGCCTGCACCTCTTTCCTTTCGACGAGTGCGCAGCTACATCCCAGCCTATGACACAGACACTCAACATCATTGGCGGCGGCATGGCCGGTTCCGAGGCCGCATGGCAGGCGGCAAACGCGGGCCTCAACGTCGTGATCCACGAAATGCGCCCCAAGGTCGAAACCTTTGCTCACCAGACGGGTGATTTGGGCGAGATGGTATGCTCGAACTCGTTCCGTTCGGATGATGACGAACAAAACGCTGTGGGCTTGCTTCATTGGGAAATGCGCGCTGCAGGCGGCTTGATCATGGCCACGGCTGACAAACACAAATTGCCAGCGGGCGGCGCACTTGCCGTTGATCGCGAACCCTTTGCGCAGAGCGTGACCGCGGCGTTGAAATCCCATCCGAACATTTCCGTGTCTTACGAAGAAATCACCGAGCTTCCGACAGACGGCCATTGGATCATCGCCACTGGCCCGCTGACCTCGGGCAACTTGGCGGACGCGATCGCCAACGAGACTGGCAAAGATGCGCTCGCATTCTTTGATGCAATCGCACCGATCATCTATTTTGACAGCATCGACATGTCCCAAGCGTGGATGCAGTCGCGGTATGACAAGGGCGAGACCGAAGAAGAGCGCACTGCCTATCTCAATTGCCCAATGACACGCGATCAGTACGAGGCCTTCATCGACGCCCTTCTCGCGTCGGACAAGACCGAGTTTAAAGAAGGCGAAACCGCAGGCTACTTTGACGGCTGCCTCCCGATCGAGGTTATGGCCGAACGCGGCCGCGAAACATTGCGCTTTGGCCCAATGAAGCCCGTTGGCCTGACCAATGCCAATGATCCCGAAAATAAACCCTACGCCGTGGTTCAGCTGCGCCGCGACAACGCGCTGGGGACGCTCTACAACATCGTCGGTTTCCAGACCAAGATGAAGTACGGCGCGCAAACAGATGTTCTGCGCATGATCCCCGGCTTGCAAGACGCGCAATTTGCACGGCTTGGCGGCATTCACCGCAACACGTTCCTCAATTCGCCCACACTCTTGGACGGACAGATGCGGCTTAAATCCAAACCACATCTGCGCTTTGCAGGTCAGATCACGGGTGTTGAGGGCTATGTCGAATCCGCCGCGATGGGCCTGCTTGCCGCGCGTCTCGCTGTGGCCGAAATTACCGGACAGGAACTGGACCCCGTGCCTCACACAACGGCGATGGGTGCGCTCGTCACGCACATCACTGGTGGGGCCGACGCAAAGACGTTCCAGCCGATGAACGTGAACTTTGGCCTCTTCCCACCTGTCGAAGGGCTCAAAGGTGGACGCAAAGGGCGCAAGGACCGCTACAAAGCCTACACTGATCGCGCCAAGGCCGATTGGACTGCATGGCTCGACAGCCAATAATTCCCAAGCTAGCGTCACCTCATGACAGATGACGTTCTGAAACCTGACCTCTGGGCGCCACGTAGCGTAACCGAGACCCGCGCGATCTATGCCGATTGGGCTGATAGCTATGATGCCGATGTGATAGCGTCAGGCTACGCCACCCCCACCCGTCTGGCCCAAGCATTGCGCGATCATATAGCCGCCCGCGACCGCATCCTAGATTTCGGATGTGGAACTGGTTTGTCGGGCAAGGCGCTGACCCACGCAGGGTTTACAGACGTCCACGGTACAGACATATCACCCGAAATGCTGGGTCATGCCCAAAACGCGGGCGTCTACACCCAGCTATGGCAATCCGAGCCCGGCTCGATCGACATCCAGCACGGCCCCTATGCGGCCATTGTTGCGGCAGGAGTGATCAGCCTAGGGGCAGCACCGCCAGAAACATTCGAAACCCTGATCGGCGCTCTGCCCGCCGGTGGTCTATTGGCCTTTAGCTTTAACGACCCCACACTGACCGATGGGAGCTATGACGCCTATTTGGACGGGCTGATCACGGCAGGAAAACTGACGGTTCTGTACCGTGCCCATGGCCCGCATCTGCCCAAGAAAGATATGGGATCGGACATCATCATCGCTCGCGTTACATGACTTTTACCACGCGGTTCGCGCCGTCACCGACTGGCCCCTTGCATCTGGGGCACGCCTATTCCGCGCTTTTGGCGCATGATATGGCCCGCGCTGAGAACGGCACGTTTCTGTTGCGGATCGAGGACATCGACCAATCCCGCGCGCGCGCCGCATGGGAAACCCAGATTTACGACGATCTGAAATGGCTCGGCATCAGCTGGGACGCGGCTCCGGTCCGGCAATCAGATCAAATGATCCGTTATTCAACGGCGCTCGAGACGCTGTACGACCGCGATCTGATCTATCCGTGCAGCTGCAACCGCCGCGATATCCAATCGGCACTCTCAGCCCCCCAAGAAGGTGCGGTATTACCCACGGGGCCTGACGGGCTGATCTATCCGGGCACCTGCGCGCCAAAACGGTTTGCCAATCACACCACACCTAGGGATCCTGCAGCCGTCTACCGCTTTGCCACTGCAGACGCCGCTCACCGATTTGGGACGCCCTGCAATGATGACATGTGCCTTTCCTTCACTGAAACGGGACACGGGCCAAACGACCAGACCGGAACAATTTCAGTTTCGTCGCGTGCGATTCCACAGACAATCGGCGACATCGTGATCGCCCGCCGCGATATGGGAACCTCGTATCACCTGTCCGTTGTGCTGGATGACGCGGACCAAGACATCACGCATGTGATCCGTGGCGCCGATCTCTTTGATGCCACGGCAATCCATGTGATTTTGCAAAAATCCTTGGGTCTACCGACACCGATCTATCACCACCACGCTTTGGTCCGCGACGATTCTGGCAAGCGGCTTGCTAAACGCGACGATGCGCGCGCGATTTCAAAGTACCGCGCCGAAGGGGCCACGCTAGACGACATACGCCATCTGGTCGGTCTCTAGATCATCGGTTTCATCAATTCGACCGGCTCGTCGCCAGAAATGCTGGTGTAGAAGCATGACCGCCGGTTCGTGTGGCACGCCGGACCAATCTGCCGAACCACCGCCAGCAAACAGTCCTTGTCACAATCCATGCGCAAATCGACCAACTCTTGGGTGTGGCCGCTGCTCTCGCCTTTGATCCAGAACGCGGACCGCGACCGGGACCAGTAGGTCACCCGCTTTGTTTCGATCGTTTTGGTCACGGCTTCTGCATTCATCCACGCCAGCATCAAAACTTCGCCGGTCTCTTCGTCCTGCGCAATCACTGGCAACAGCCCTGCGTCATTAAATGTCAGGGAATTAGGATCAAACATGGCAGAAAACCTTTTGCATCATGGACGGTCACGCCTATCTAGAGTGGGACAGACTTTAGGGCAATCGACATGACCGCAGATACCGACCTAATCAAACTCTATTCTGCTCGCATTTTGGCGTTGGCGGCGGATATGCCTCTGACTGATAGGTTGGAGACACCCGATGCCACCGCGAAAAAGCGCGCGCCGCTGTGCGGTTCAACCGTCACCGTCGATTTGACCCTCGGGAACGGCCAGATCACGGGCTACGGCCAAGACGTCAAAGCCTGTGCACTGGGTCAGGCCGCCGCAGCCGTCGTCGGCGCTGGCATTCTCGGGTCCACACCTGCGCAAATTCAGTCTGGCCGCGACCAACTCTTGGATATGCTCAAGAACGATGGCCCCGTGCCATCAGCCCCATTTTCGGATCTTGAGGTACTGACACCGGCACGCGACTACAAGAACCGTCATGCCTCAATCATGCTGGCGTTCGATGCTACGCTCGACGCGCTAAATAACATTAAGACAACTGCATAAATAACTGTTTTTCATAGAAAAACCGCCGCACTTCCTGTTGGAAGGCGGCGGACTAAGTCAGCTTGTCTGTGTGGGACCCGGGCTTTCGCAAATTCAGAGGGGAGGCAAAACCCTTCTGACGGGACAGTAACAGGCAGTGACAGTCAGGTGCGCGTCATCGTTGGGACAGGGACGCGTGCGAGGCCGGCACAGACAGCTAGGCAGTATCGGGATGTCAGAGGATCATACGACCCCCGGCAAAGACAGCCCGACAAAGAGCATAACAACGAGAGCAACAGCACCGGCAAGATCTTCAATCAATGTATCTTGCGACCGTTTGATTGCGATTTTGATATCTTTGGCCATTTTGGCCTCCTGCGCTGATGTTCTCTTTGTTGCCCCTTTGTTCTCATATGGAGGAACGCCTGTAAAGAACTTTTTGGGAACATTAGCGAACAAAACGGAACAAAAATCGCTAACCTACTGATATCAAACGAATAGATTTATCTTGTTCCATCAGCCAAAGCAGAACACGCGCGGCCTGACCACGGGGCGACGTCAGCGTTGGATCATCGTGTAGCAGCTTGCGCGCATCAGATTGGGCCATGGCCATCAATCCCAATTGCCGTTCCAGATCAGCCACCCGAAACTGTGGAAGGCCCGATTGCGCAGTGCCAATCACGTCGCCCGCCCCCCGAATAGCGAGGTCTTCTTCAGAAATCCGGAACCCGTCTTCTGTCTCGCGCATGATCTCGAGCCTGCGCTTGCCGGTTTCGCTCATCGGCGCTTGGTACAACAACAGACATGTCGACGCGGCCGATCCACGACCCACACGCCCACGCAGCTGGTGCAACTGTGCCAGACCAAAGCTTTCGGCCCGCTCGATGACCATGATCGATGCATTAGGTACGTTCACCCCAACCTCGATCACGGTCGTGGCCACCAACACGGATGTTTCACCTGCGACGAACTTGGCCATCGCTGCATCTTTATCCGCGGGCGGCATTTGGCCATGGACCAAACCGACCACACCTTCGCCCATGACAGCACGCAACCGTTTGAACCGTTCCTCGGCGGCGGTCATGTCGACCACTTCGCTCTCTTCGACCAGCGGGCAGACCCAATAGGCCTGCCGCCCCTCGGCCACAGCGGCCTGCAAACGTGCGATCACCTGATCCATTCGGGATGTGGCAACCAATGCCGTCTGGACCGGCGTCCGTCCGGGCGGTTTTTCATCCAGAACCGACACATCCATATCGCCGTACTGAGCCAATTCCAAACTGCGCGGGATCGGCGTCGCCGTCATGACCAGAACGTCCGTCACAGGACCCTTGGCCCCTAACTCTAGCCGCTGGCGCACGCCAAACCGATGTTGTTCATCAATGATCGCCAACCGCAGATCACCAAATTCCACGTCCTTTTGAAACACAGCATGGGTGCCCACTAGGATCTGAATATCACCAGCAGCCAAGGCCGCCAGTTTTGCGGCGCGTTCACGCCCCTTGTCGCGGCCCGTCAGGATTTCCAACACGACACCGGCTTGTTCCGCCAGTGGCTGCAACCCTTCGAGATGCTGCCGCGCGAGGATTTCTGTAGGCGCCATCATCACGCCCTGCCCGCCAGCCTCGACTGCCACCAACAACCCAATGAACGCCACGAGAGTTTTACCAGCCCCCACGTCGCCTTGAAGCAAGCGGTTCATCTTTGTCGGCTGGGCCATGTCATCTGAAATCTCGGCAATTGACCGAACCTGCGCGCCCGTCGGGGCAAAGGGCAATTGATCCATCACCCGCTTTTGCAAACGACCAGTGCCGACCGACGCGCGACCGACTGCCCGACGATCCTTGGCTCGTGCCAAGGCCAACGTGAGCTGATGCGCCATCAATTCATCATAGGCCAATCGCAACCGCGCAGGATGTTCCGGTGACAAATCCCCATTGTTTTGCGGCGCATGCACATGAACCAGCGCCGCCTCCCATGCAGGCCAGCCCTCGCGTGCGAGCAACGCGCCATCAACCCACTCATCCACCTGAGGCACGCGGGACAATGCGGACTGCGCCGCCTTGTAGATTCCCTTTTGCGTGACGCCAGCGGTCAACGGATAGACCGGTTCAAACTGTGGGATGTCGCCTGCTTCGGATACTGGCAACATATAGTTGGGGTGCACCATTTGGATCAGGTTATCAAAACTCTCAACCTTGCCCGATACAATACGCCGCCCGCCTTCGGGCAACATGCGCCGAACGTAATCCTCGCGGGCATGGAAAAACACCAGTTGAAAACTGATCTGCGCGTCTGAGACAAAAACCCGATAGGGCCGCCCCTTTTGACGCGGCGGCTGATGCCCATCGATTTGCACCTCGACCGTGACAACTTGCTGACCGATCACTCCGTCAACTGTGTCGCGCACGCGCCGGTCAATGCCAGAATGCGGCAATGTAAACAGCAAATCGCGCGGCGTCTCGACATGCATCTGTTGATAGTTCAGCGCCGTCTTGGGCCCGACCCCTTCCAGCGATTTCAGCTCGGCAAACAGCGGAAACAGGATTTCGGGGCGTCCGCTCATGCGTCGCCGATCAGGGCCAGCCAATCGTCCTCGTCTATGGTTTCTACCCCCAGATCGGCGGCCTTCTTGGCCTTAGACCCGGCCCCTGGCCCTGCGACCAAGAGATCGGTTTTCGCCGAGACCGACCCAGATACTTTGGCCCCTAGGCTTTCGGCTCGCGCCTTGGCCTCGGCGCGCGTCATTTTCTCCAGTGATCCGGTAAAGACCACGGTCTTGCCTGCAACGGGGCTGTCAGATGTGACCTGCACGGCCTCTTGCACATCCAAATGCGCCACCAGCCGATCAATCGATGCGCGTTCCGCCTCTTCTTGCATTGCGCGCACCAACGATCCGGCCATCACGGCGCCAACGCCGTCAATGTCGATCAACGTCTCCCACGCGTCACCCTCACCGATGACTGCGGCTGTCATTGCCCCCTCGAACGCGGACCATGTGCCATAGCGGTTCGCGATCAGATTTGCCGACGCATCGCCCACATGACGGATCCCCAAAGCAAAGATCAGCCGCCCCAAACCAATGCGGCGTTTGTCATCAATCGCGTCAAACAAATTGCTGGCCGATTTGTCGCCCCAGCCTTCGCGGTTCTTGAGCTGCTGCAGTCCACTGCCGAACCGATCTCGCAGGGTGAAAATATCCGCAGGCTCTTTGACCCAAGCGTCGCTGTGAAACTGCTCGACCTGTTTCGCGCCCAAACCATCGATGTCAAACCCGCCACGGCTGACAAAGTGCTTGAGCTTTTCAACGGCCTGCGCGGGGCAAATCATACCGCCGACACAGCGCCGCACAGCATCGCCCTCTTCGCGTACCGCGTGGCTCCCGCATTCTGGACAGGTTTCAGGAAATTCATATGCTTGGGCCGTCGCCAACCGTTTTGCTAGATCGACATCACAAATTTTCGGGATCACATCACCCGCGCGGTAAATCTGGACCCAATCGCCGACCCAAATGTCGCGGCCTTCTCGGATCGGCGCGCCTTTGCTGTCCAACCCTTTGATGTAGTCCTCGTTGTGCAACGTCGCATTTGAAACAACGACCCCGCCCACGGTGACTGGTTTGAGCCGTGCAACGGGGCTAAGTGCGCCAGTACGCCCCACCTGAATGTCAATTGCCTCGAGCGTCGTCCAAGCAAGCTCGGCTGGGAATTTATGCGCAATTGCCCAACGCGGCGTGGTCGAACGGAACCCCAAACGACGCTGCAGCCCCAGATCGTTCACCTTGTAGACGACGCCATCAATATCGTAGCCCAATGTCGCGCGTTGCTCTTCGATACGGCGGTAATGCGCGATCATCGCCTCGGGGTCATCACACAACTGGGTCAACGGATTGGTTGAAAACCCCAACGCTGCAAGCCGCTCAATCGCTGCGTTTTGTGTGTCCGCCAACGGCGCAGACAGATCGCCCGACGCGTAGGCAAAAAATCTAAGCGGTCGATCCTTGGTGATCTCCGCGTTCAATTGGCGCAGTGATCCCGCCGCCGCATTGCGAGGGTTGGCAAAACTCTTGGCACCGCGTGCCTCTTGCCGCGTGTTCAAATCCTCGAAATCCGCGTGGCTCATGTAAACTTCGCCGCGTACTTCCAGAACGTCAGGCGCATTCTTTAGGGTTTGTGGAATATCCTGAACCATACGCGCATTCGCAGTCACGTCCTCGCCCACCGCGCCATCGCCACGTGTTGCAGCTTGAATCAGCACACCGCCCTCGTAGCGCAGAGAAAGAGACAGGCCATCAATTTTTGGCTCAGCCGTATAGGCCAAGGCATCCTCTAGCCCGAGGTATTTGCGCACCCGTCTATCAAATTCGACAACATCTTCGTCCGTAAACGCATTGCCCAGTGAGAGCATCCGCACAACATGGGTGATCTTGCCGAACCCATCTATTGGCGCAGCGCCGACTTGGTCGCTCGGGCTGTCGCCGCGTTTAAGATCAGGAAATCGCGCTTCGATCGCCATGTTCCTGCGTTTTAGCGCGTCATATTCAGCGTCAGACATCTGCGGCGCGTCCGAACCGTGATAGTCATCGTTCGCCTGCCCCAAAACATACGAAAGCCACGTCAGTTCATCTGTCGCAGCTGTCCGTGTCAAATCATCGACATCAATTTGGGATGTGGCAGGCTGATCTGAATTGGCAGTCATGGCGGACCTTACGCATTGTTCTTACGTATAGGTGATAGGTCGCGCCTTTCTGTTCGTCCAGCCCAAGACCTAATGCTAGGCGCCGATCGCGAGCATTTCCTCGTCCACAGTAACCGGTTCTGGATCGCGCAGAACATAGCCACGCCCCCAAACCGTTTCGATGTGGCTCTCACCGCCAGTGGCTGTCGCCAGTTTTTTGCGTAGCTTGCAAATGAACACGTCAATGATCTTGAGCTCTGGCTCATCCATGCCACCATAGAGGTGATTTAGGAACATCTCTTTGGTCAGCGTTGTCCCTTTCCGCAGGCTGAGAAGTTCGATCATCTGATATTCTTTGCCGGTCAGATGAACGGTCTTGCCGCCAACCTCTACCGTTTTTGCATCCAAATTAACCATCACCCGTCCGGTTTTGATGATCGACTGTGAATGCCCTTTGGACCGGCGGATGATCGCATGAATACGCGCGACCAATTCCTCGCGGTGGAATGGCTTGGTCATATAATCATCAGCGCCGTACCCAAACCCCTTTAGCTTGTTTTCGGTGTCGTCAGAGCCGGACAAAATCAGAATTGGCGTCTCAATACGGGCGAGCCGCAGCTGCCGCAGAACCTCGTGGCCATTCATATCGGGCAGACCAAGGTCCAGCAAAATGAGATCATAGTCATATAGTTTGGCCAGATCGATACCCTCTTCGCCCAGATCCGTCGCGTAGACGATCAGGTTTGCATGGGACAGCATCAACTCAATACTCTTTGAGGTCCTGGGGTCGTCTTCTACAAGCAAAACGCGCATTTAGTCAGTCTCCACTTACGGCTATATCTTGACCCGAGAATGAACCGAATTTGGTTAACCGATCGTTACCGCATATAAAGAAATTATCAATTCTCGCTACGGTTGTCTATATTTCTGCAGCGCTGTCGCTTTGAGTGCGGCCTCGCCATGCTCGCTAACTGCTTTCTCCCATTCAGAAAATTCGTCATCCGACAGGCCGTACAGACGCAATGCAGAACTGCGCGGCAGCAATCCGTACTGGACACCGCGCACCACAGCCGCCTTGCGCGATGCGACCCAGCGCCGCGTACTGGCATCTGGCAAATCGGCCCGCGTCATCACAGTCCCATCCGGTAATGTCACGGCCCGTGGTCCATCTATTTTCTTCAAATACATTCTCACCCCTTCCAAAGGTCTCGTGAAGGGCGACCATGCGACATAGGGTTTAATGCGAGGTGAAGCAGGACCTTGTTAGTTCGTCGAATTTTCCTATATTTCGGCTTAATCTGATTGGATCTGTTAATGTCTCTTGATCAACCACTAAATTCCTTGGGTTTTGCAAAAGCCCCCGCCGACACTCGAGTCGTTGTCGCCATGTCTGGCGGCGTCGATAGCTCGGTCGTGGCCGCTCAATTGGCCGAAGAAGGTTACGACGTCGTTGGCGTCACGCTTCAGCTCTATGACCACGGGGCCGCATTGGCCAAACAAGGTGCCTGCTGTGCGGGGCTCGACATCCACGATGCGCGCCGCGTGGCCCAGGAAATGGGCTTTCCCCATTACGTCTTGGACTATGAGAACACATTCAAAGAAGCCGTGATCGACGAGTTTGCTGACAGCTATCTCGCGGGTGCCACGCCTGTGCCCTGCATCCGCTGCAACGAACGCGTAAAATTCAAGGACCTTTTGGAGACGGCAAAGGACCTCGACGCTGACTGCATGGCAACCGGTCACTACATCCAGCGCAAGATGGGCGACCACGGCGCGGAACTGCACTGTGCCACGGACGCCAATCGCGACCAGTCATATTTCTTGTTCTCAACCACACTAGATCAGCTTGATTATTTGCGCTTTCCTCTGGGCCACCTGCCGTCGAAAAACGAAACTCGTGCCTTGGCCGAAAAATACGGGCTGTCCGTGGCGGACAAGCCCGACAGCCAAGACATCTGTTTTGTCCCCAACGGCAACTATGCTGCGGTGATCGAAAAACTGCGCCCCGGCGCGGCAGAGCCCGGTGATATCGTGGACATCAATGGTACCGTTTTGGGCACGCACAACGGCGTCATCCACTACACTGTTGGCCAACGCCGCGGGCTCGGGATCGGCGGACTTGCCGATCCGCTCTATGTGGTGAAACTCGACGTTGACGCGAAACAGGTCATCGTAGGTCCCAAAGACATGCTGTCGACCCGTACAATTCCAGTGCGCGAAATCAACTGGTTGGGCGACGACGCTTTTGACGCATCTGTCGAACGGAACATCATGGTCAAGGTCCGCTCAACCCGCCCACCGCGCGAGGCAATCGTGCGTCCAATCTCGGCGACCGAAGCCACTGTCGAACTGCTTACCCCAGAAGAAGGCGTGTCACCCGGTCAGGCCTGCGTGTTCTACTCCCCCGACAGCCCCCGCATTTTGGGCGGTGGCTGGATCTGGCGCGGCTAGAGCGGATGGCCCGTGTCATTCTCTTGAACAAACCTTTTGGGGTTCTGTCGCAGTTCACGGACGAAGGCACAAACCATCCCACGCTCAAGGACTATGTGAAAATCCCTGGCGTATACGCGGCGGGTCGATTGGATCGCGACAGCGAGGGGCTGTTGGTGCTGACAGATGACGGCAGACTGCAAAACCGGATCGCCAGTCCAAAATTCAAACAACCCAAAACCTATTGGGCCCAAGTCGAAGGCACCCCTGACGATGCAGCGCTAGAAGCGCTGCGCGCTGGCGTGAAACTAAAAGACGGGATGACCAAACCCGCCCGCGCCCGCATCATTGATGCGCCAGACGTGTGGGAGCGTGATCCACCTATTCGCGTACGAAAAGCTATTCCTGACACATGGATCGAACTGGTCCTGACCGAAGGACGCAACCGCCAGGTGCGCCGCATGACTGCGGCTGTGGGCCATCCGACTTTGCGCCTGATCAGGTACAGTATCGGGGACTGGACCATCGACAATCTGGCGCTTGGTCAGTGGCGGGACAGCTGATGCGCCCGATTGCCGTACTCACAGCCGCCATCGCGGTTGTCGGCTCAAACAGCCTTGTGTTGGCCCCTATCGCCGCCGAAGTCGCGGATGGGTTTCAAACCACAGCACCCAATGTTCTGTTGGGCTCAGCGCTCTTTGGTGCGGGCACCGCGTTCAGCGCGCTTTTCTTGGCGACCCGTGCTGATGCATTGGGCCTTGCCCGTGCTCTGACTTTGGCCGTCAGCGCGATCGCTGTTGGATTGATCCTGTCGTCGCTTGCGCCCTCGTTGATCTGGTTGATCGTGGCGCAATGCCTCGTGGGGCTTGGATCAGGGACGGCTTTGCCTTGCACCTATGCCATCACCGCTGACCTCGCCCCAAAGGACCGCGAGGCCGAAACGCTGGGCGTTGTGCTCACAGGATGGACGATAAGCCTCGTCGCCGGGGTCTCACTATCAGCTATCATCGCGGACCTTTTGCATTGGCGGGCCGTGTTTGCACTGATGGCGCTGGCCTCGGTTGTCATCACCCTGTTCATCAGCCGCCTGCCAAACGCGCCTGCACCGCGCGGCACATTGTCCAAGAACCCGCTCAAATCGCTCAAAATCCCCGGTGTGCCGCAGGGCTTGTTCTATGCCGCCGCCTTTATGACTGCGTTTTATGGCTCTTATGGATACCTCGGGGCGCACCTGACTGGACCCTTGGGGTTGTCGACCACGTTTTCGGGGATCGCCGCCTTGTTCTATGGGATCGGATTTGGCGCATCGGCGGTATTCGACCGCTATATCGACCAGTTCGGTCAGGCCCGCGCGCGCCCTATCGCCTTTGGCACGTTGGTTGTGACTTATCTGTTGCTGGCCAGCTTTGCACAACACTCGATCCCGCTGGTTGCACTCTGTATGATCTGGGGCGCGATCAACCACTTTGGGCTGAACCTAATCGTCAGCAACCTAACCGCACTTGAGCCGACCAAACGCGCCGCGATCCTCGGGCTCTATTCAGCGACCACATATCTCGCCATGTTCTTTGGCACCGCGATCTACGGGCAAATCTTTGCACATTACGGATTTGCGGGATGCGCCATCGCATCGGCTCTTTGCGTTGTACCAGTGCTGGTTCTTGTTACTCATCGGAGAGCCGCCCCAGTATAGCGCGAGCTGCCAGCACGCCGGACGGTAAACCATCACGTCCCAGACGCTCCATCGTCAGATCCATTGCCGCATCTTGCGCATGTCTGTCGGCCCAAACGTCGCCCAAGCCACCAGCAATCTTGTCTGCCTGACAATCGCCAAAGATAAATTCTGGCACGACACGTGTTTCGCTGACCAAATTGACCAATGTCACCGTATCCACCCGCAGCATGCGCCGAATGATCGCACGGCTGATGCGGTTCATGTCATAGGCAATCACCATGGGCGTCGCATTTGCCGCCAATTCCAAAGACACCGTTCCCGACGCCGCCAGCGCCATGTCCGCCGTGGCAAAGGCGCTGCGTTTCTGCGCCATCCCCTCTGGGCTGTCACTGGAAAATACACAGCTCTCGACATCCCATTCGCCGACCATGCGCGAAACATCATCATAAAGATGCGCAAGCGTTGGCACGACGACCCGTAGACCGGGTACGTCCTGCGCAAACTGGCTGACGGCGGCACCAAAAGTCTCGGACAACCGGCCAACCTCGCTCCGTCGCGATCCGGGCAGTACCAACAATGTCGGGGC
This sequence comes from Thalassobium sp. R2A62, assembly GCF_000161835.1. GTDB lineage: Bacteria > Pseudomonadota > Alphaproteobacteria > Rhodobacterales > Rhodobacteraceae > Thalassobium. Next base: position 562,522 of record NZ_GG697169.2, on the reverse strand, counting down.
ATCCCCCAAATGGTCGCGTCGAAACGCAGCAATCTCTGCGTCACTGGCCAACGGCTCGCCCACAACGGGGTGACCTACAAAATCACAGGCCATGCCTGCGTCCTGCATCAACGGTGGCTCAAACGGCAACAAGGCCAGCACATGATCAATCACGCGGGCCATTTTCGCCGCACGCCCTGCACGCCACGCCCAAACCGACGGGGCCACATAATGCACGGTGCGAATATTTGATCCCGCTTTGACCAGCTTGGCCACGCGTAGCGAAAAATCAGGACTGTCGATGGTGATCATCACATCTGGCACGCCGGTAACGACCTGATCAGCAGTTTCGCGAATGCGCCGTTTCAACGCGCGGTACTTTGGCAGGATCTCGGCGATCCCCATGACCGACAACTCTTGCATCGGGAACCGGCTGACCAAACCCTCAGCTTGCATCAACGGCCCGCCAACCCCGTCAAACACGACATCAGGCCGCTCGGCCTTGAGCCCCACCATAACGGCCGCACCCAAACGGTCACCCGACGGCTCGCCTGCAATGATAAAGACGCTTAGCGCAGCCATAGAAACAGCCCCACTCCATTGGAAATCTTAACGCATTGGGGCGCATCGATGACCATCACACCACCTGCTTCGATCACGATACCATCCAATCCGGCCTCGGCCGCCAGCATAACAGTCTCAGGCCCGATAGTGGGCAGGTCGATCCGCCGATCCTGATCCGGTTTCGGGGCTTTGAACAGAATACCGCCTTTGGGCAACGCTGGATCACGCTGGCCATTGATTCCGCTTAGCCATTCAGCCCAGTCGCTGACGGTCACCGCCACCATGTCAAAGGCCCAGCCGATAGGACCGCTGGGGGCGTCTTCCTTTGGCACGATCAAAGACCGCAACATCCATGCCGTCCCCGGTATGGCCTCGATTGCCAAAACCTGTCCGCCGCTGACAACACAGGCTTGGCCCACGTCAGCCACGCCCATGGCCGCGACAACAGCCACCGCTTTGTCCGCATCGTTTTCATGGGTTTCAATGGGCTGTACTCGCGTCAGAACACCCGCCTCTGGCAACAACATCGGGGCCAGTTCATGCGCCGCCCGCACAACAAAACCACGGTCTTCAAAAATCTCGAGAACTTCGCGCAGCAGCGCATCATCCCCTTGGCCAAACGCACCAACCAGCCGTTGAACAAGCGGCGCACTGACAGCGTCCACCTTGGTCAGATCAACATCAGGGCGCGAAATTGCACCGGCAAAGCAGACGTCCGTGACGCCCTCAGCCTCTAACGCGGCCAACAACGGGCCCAATCCTTCGAGCCTGTATTGCAATCGTTTGGTTTCACCCAACCCTTTGACAGGGAACTGTTCCATCTCGCAGAGAACAACAGGAGTTCCAGCCCGCACCATCGCGTCCATCACCAACCCCGGCAGTGAGCCCTGCCCTGCGAACAGCGCCAGCATCACTGAGGTGTCAGGAAATGGCGATCACTTGCGCCAAGAACAAAGGCCACCAGCTCGTCGACGTAGGCGCTGTCGCTTTCTTCCGACAGCCGCTTGGCACGATCTTGGAACGTACCATCGCCCTGCTTGAGCATCTGAAAGGCCGCGCGCAACGCTGTGATATCACCACGTGCAACGCCTTTGCGTTTGAGCCCGACGAGGTTCAAACCATCCAGCGCGCCCCTTGGACCCTGAACCAAACCGTGCGGGATCACATCGTTCGTCACCATGCTCAGTGCGCCAATGATGGCACCTTTGCCAATGCGGACCCATTGGTGAATACCGCTTAGGCCACCAATGATCACGTCATCATCAATCACACAGTGCCCCGCGATTGCGGCCTGGTTCACAACAATCACATTGTTGCCGATGATGACGTCATGGGCCACGTGACAACCAGCCATAAAGAGCCCGTCGTCCCCAATCTGGGTCAAACCGCCGCCACCCTTGGTGCCCGTGTTAATAGTGACATGCTCGCGAATACGGTTGCGCGCCCCAATGCGAAGCGCCGTCGGCTCGCCGTCGTACTTCAAATCCTGCGGGATTTCACCAATGCTGGCGAATTGATAGATCACCGTGTCGGCGCCCACATGCGTGTCACCCGTCACCACAACATGGGATTTCAAAACCACCCCAGCGGCCAAAACGACCCGTGGCCCGACGACGCAAAACGGGCCAATCTCGACGCCCTCAACGATTTGCGCGCCGTCCTCGATCACTGCACTGGGATGGATCGCCATACTCAGAGGTCCATCATTGCGGTAAATTCAGCCTGTGCGGCCAACTCACCATCAACAGTTGCGACGCCCTTAAACTTCCAGACTTTCGCGCCTTCTTTGCCGCGGGTCGTTTCGATGTCCATACGCAGCACATCGCCAGGCACGACCTTGCGCCGGAATTTACAGCCATCAATCGCCATAAAGTAAATAAGCATGTTTTTGTCAGCCAGCCCAAGAGCCGTTCCAACCATCACGCCCGCGGTCTGCGCCATCGCCTCAATGATCGTGACACCGGGCATGATAGGCGCGCCCGGGAAATGTCCCTGAAAATGCGGCTCGTTCATGGTGACATTCTTGATGCCCACAGCCGATTGGGTGCCATTCATATCAACGACTTTGTCGACCAACAAAAACGGATAGCGATGCGGCAAAATCCGCTGGATTAGATCAATATCCGCAGTGGTGACAACGTCCGACATAATACCCTAGGCTCCTACTGTTCTTTGTGTGTCCCTTGCTAGCAACCCCCCGCCACGGGGGCAAGCACACCCACGGGCAAGGCCCCGCCGAAGCAGACGCAAAATGTTTCAACGCTGTAATAGAAATCCGCTAGTTTTCGAGCGCGTTCATGTCCGCGACAGCCTCAGCCGTCACATCAATCGCATCCAAACTGCCAAAAACACTGCGCCGCTCTAGGATAACGCTGGCGCCTCGTCCGCGCATAATCTGGCCCAAAACCGGCCCCGAGGTTTGTAGAAATTCGCGACGACCATCCTCTAGAATGCGGCCCAAATTCCGTTCTTTGGTATCTTGGGCGCGGCGGATCTTTTGGACCTTTTCATCAAAGGCCTGTGCTTGGGTGCGGAACGCGTCCGCAGCCATAGTTGCACGCGCGGTGGTCAGATCCCGCTCTTCTTGCTCTAGATCATCTTCAATCTGACGGTTTTCCGCAGCAAGCGCCGCAACCCCAGCTGCATATTCTTCCTGAATACGCTGGCCAAAATCGCTCTCTGCGAAAAACCGGTCACTGTCTATCGTTAGCACCGGCGTCAGCGGTGCGTCTTGGGCCGCAACCGCGCCCCCGAAGCCAACCGCTACTAGAACCGCTGCGAACAGCCGCCGGAACATCGCTTAGAACCGTGTCGAGATGGTCACGTCAAAGCTCTTGGGGCGGTCAAACTCTTCAGCCATCAATGGCTCGGTAAAGTTAAACCGCAACGGCCCAACCGGTGTATCCCAGAAGATTGAAAGACCGGCCACCGCACGCGGTGTAAAGTCGTTGTAGAGAACGTTTGCACCCGTGCTACGACCGCTCACATCCCAGACAGAACCGTAGTCGATGAATGCACCACCAGAGATACCGTATTCTTCTGGCAGACCCAGAGGGAAATCAGCTTCGAGGCGCACGACCGTGAAATAGTTACCACCCAAGGCGATGTCAATATCTGCACCATCGTTTTCACGTGGGCCAATGCCGCCTGGTTCAAAACCACGCATAACGCGACTGCCTAGGAAATAACGGTCGGTGACGCGGCTGTCGCCCTCGCCAAAGGTCAATGCACCACCTTCAAAGATCGCGCGCAGCGTGACCTCTTCGTTCAGCACCTTGGTTTCAGCACCTGCGAAAATGCTCGTTTTCACAAAGGCCTGATCCCCACCCAAACCGGCAAAGTCCTGACCAAAGCGGAAGACGAAACCACCTGTAGGGTTAAAGCCAGAGCGACGTGAATCGTAGCTGTAGGTGTATCCCAATGCGCTGGATGACAGTGTTTCGCCATCAGCGGCCTCGGCAAATACGATCGCGCTCTCGTCCACATCTGCGCCCGACAGGCTCTGCGACTCGTAGGAATAACGAACCTGCAAACGACCATTCTCGCTGACAGGGAATGTCAGAGACGGCGACACACGGAATGTCTCGGTGTTATACAGCGCGTTGTCATTGTCTGTTGTCGCGTAATCGATCGAAAACGCGAACCGCAGGTCACGACCCAAAAAGCTAGGCTCGGCAAAGCTGAACCCAAGCTGGCGGCTCGATGATGCGGTGCTCAGGTCAAAGCTAAGCTGCTGACCACGACCCAAGAAGTTACGCTCTGAGAAGCTGGCCACCAGACCAAAGCCACCATCGCTGGAATAGTTCGCACCAAAGGACAACGAACCTGTTGGCTGCTCAGCCACGTCCACATCCACAATCACTTGGTTCGGGGTCGAGCCCTCGCGTGCCTCAACATCAGCATTGGCGAAATACCCAAGTGCGCGAATACGCTCGGCGCTGGCGCGGATCTGGCGTGGGTTAAAGGGGTCCCCTTCAACGACACGGAACTGACGACGAATAACGCGGTCCAAAGTAGTCGAGTTGCCCTCGATATCGATACGCTCAACGAAAATCCGCTCGCCACGCGTCAGGACAAATTCAACATCCAACGTCAAATCACGGTCGTTGCGGCTGATCCGTGGTTCAACCCGGACAAAGTTCAGACCCTTGCGGATCGCCAGAACTTCGAGACGGGCAATCGCATTGTCCACATGCTCGGGGCTGTAGACCACACCTGACCGCAAACGCAGCGCATCTTCGAATTCTTGTGGATCTGCTTCGGCAATTTCGGAAAAAACGCTGACATCGCCCACGCGGAAGGACTGGCCTTCTTGGACGTTAAAGGTAATCAAATAGGCATCGCGCTCGCGGGTCAGCGCAACATCAACGTTTTGTACGTTGAAATCGATGTAGCCACGGCTGCGGTAGAAATCAGTCAGGATCTGCTTATCAAACTCGATGCGGTCCGCAACGAATGTGTCACGTTGTACAATCGCACGCAGCAAACCGGCCTGCTTGGTCGCCAGCACACGACGCAAACGGCGGTCGCTGTATTCAGAGTTGCCAACAAAGGAAATGCGCTCGATCTCGGTCACGCCACCTTCGAACACTTCAAACACCAGATCGACACGGTTGTCGCTGCGGCGGATGATCTGTGGCGTGACAGTCGCGGAAATCCGACCGTCGTTGACATAGGCTTGTGTAATTGCCGAAACATCGGCCTCGGCCTGTGTCGGGCTGTAAACACGGCGCGATTGGCTGCGGACAACTGCCCCCAGCTCTTCGTCGCTTAGGCGGTTGTTGCCTTCAAAGTTGATGCGGTTGATCGTCGGGAATTCTTTGACGATGATCACCAGCATCCCACCTTGGGGCTGCACATCGACGCTCTCGAACAATCCGGTCTGACGGATACGCTGTGCCGCGTCGTTCAGCTGTGCCCCAGACACCGCCTCACCACGTGTAATTCCAGCGAATGTCAGAATGGTTGCCGTTTCGATCCGTTGGTTGCCTTGGACATCAACAGAATTAAACCGGAACGCTTGTGCTTGTGCGGCGTGGCTCGTGGCTATTACCAGCATCAAAACTACAGCGCCAATCTGGCTTAGCTTGCTTAACATTAGGCCCAAGGCCCGCGCCCGCGTCGTGTCGATCATTTTTATTTTTCCCGCTCGAGTATTTAACAGACAGTCCCAGACGTTCTGACTACCCCGAGCGGGCCGTGTTGTCAAAAGCAAGACGCGCACAAACCCATCGGTTGCGCGCGCATCTATTGTTGAAAAAGTTCAAGTCCGGCGGAGCCCCGCCGATCGGGCTACATTGAGCCTAGGAATGACCCGCCCCAAAGAGCGAAAATGATCGTGGCACCATAGAGCAAACGATCCCAGTTGATATCGATCAACAATGACAATCCACGGTATCCTGTCGCAATAGTCTGCATGGTTCACTCACTTTGGTTACATGTGTCGCTGACCAAATACATCGCCCCTGATTGTGGCACGATTGCGGCAGCGGCTTGGTGCTTTGGGGGCAATTCGCCCGCGAACGGGCGGAAATCAGCCCTCAACCCTCGTAAAACAAAGGTTTAGCAGAACATATCCGTGAACACCGCGAACACCATCAGCGTCAGGATCAGACCCAGACCCAGCGCCATCAGCACCCGCAACGCACCCTCGGATGGCTCGCGCCCAGTGACCGCCTCGTAGGCATGAAACACCAGATGTCCACCGTCGAGCACAGGCACCGGAAACAGGTTCAAGAGACCCACCGCCGTGCTGAGCAACGCCACAAACGAAATAAAGCTCACACCACCTTGGCTGGCCATCGCACCGCTGGCCTGTGCGATTCCAATTGGGCCGCTCAGGTTACAGGTTGAAATTTGTCCGGTGATCATCGCACCCAAACCGGAAACCGACTGGGCGATGATGTCCCAAACGCGCCCCACTGAACCAGTGATTGCGGTCCACAATCCAACGGATTCGGTCGCAGGCTGATAGAACGTCGAGGCCGCAATACCGATGCGGAAATTGTTCTGGAAACCGCCACCAGCTGTCGGCTCGGCTGTGACGCGCGGAGTTAGTGAGAACTCCAACGTCTCATCGCCGCGCTGGACAGTCAGATCAACAGGTCCGCCATCTGCTGCAGCCACAGCCGCCACCAATTCGTCAAAGACCCAAATCGGCGTGCCGCCCACTGCGGTGATGACATCGCCCACTTCGACACCTGCATCACGTGCAGCACTCTCTAGGCTAACACCACTGGCGACCGGCGGGCGCGGATGCGGCGCCTGAACGGTGATCTCTTCGCCGTTCCGCAACACGCGGTAATCCAGCGTCTTTTCAATCGGTAGTGAATTCAGGAACGGCCCGATGACGTCATAGTCCGGAACCGTCATGCCTGCGATTTCCAACACTTCGTCACCGACCTGCAACTCTTGCACATAGCTGTCAGGCAGCGGCGTCATCTCGGCGATGATCATCTTTTGGCTTGGGGTGCCATAAATCAGCGCGAACATCATAAAGATCAGAAAAGACAGAATAAAATTGAAAACGGGTCCTGCAGCAACCGTCAACGAGCGTGCCCAGAGCGGCGCACCCATCATCGTGTTGCGCGCCCGTGGAACATCACTATCCCCACCCACGCTTGCGGCATTGGCGTCGCCTGCAAATTTGACATACCCGCCAAAGGGCAATGCCGCGACCTGCCACTGTGTGCCGCGTTTATCCACGCGGCTGTACAAGACAGGACCAAAGCCCAGGCTGAACACATCCGCATCAATCCCGCACCAGCGGCCGACGATGTAATGTCCATATTCATGAATAGCCACGATGATTGACAGCGCGACCACAAATGCCACCATCGTAAAGCCAAAGCTGCCGAATTGTCCCAGAATGTCCTGCACGGGTTATCCCATCTCTTGAATTATTTCGCCTGCGCGAATGCGCGACAGGGCATCAGTGTCTTGCACCTTATCTAACGTGAGTTCGGCAATTCCAAGGCACAGCTCGGATGACATTTTGTTCAACGTCTCAGCCACCACATCGGCCATCTGCAAAAACCCGATGTCGCCTGCGATGAACCCATCTAGCGCACGCTCTTTGGCGGCATTGAATACAGCGCCCGACAATCCACGCGTCTCCATGACGTCCCGCGCCACCGTCAACGCCGGATAGCGCGCGGGATCAGGGGCGCGGAATGTGAACTGTCCCAATTTGGCAAAGTCCAACCGCTCAACCGGTAAATCCTGCCGTTCAGGCCAGTGCAGCGCATAGCCAATTGCATGCCGCATATCGGGCGGCCCCACATGCGCCATGATGCCACCATCACGGAAACCAACCATCGCGTGGATCATGCTTTCATGGTGTACAATCGTTTCAATTGACGCAGGTGGAATGTCAAAAAACTCTCTGGTTTCAATCAGTTCCAACGCTTTGTTAAACATGCTTGCGCTGTCGATTGTAATCCGCTGCCCCATGTCCCAGTTTGGATGCGACGACGCTTGGGCCAATGTTGCCCCCGCCAGATCTTGGATCGGCCAATCTCGAAATGCGCCACCCGAGGCGGTGATGATCACCCGCTCAACCTCTTCGATATTCTCGCCAACCAAGGCCTGAAAAACCGCAGAATGTTCACTGTCGACAGGAAGGATGCGCGCGTCATGCGCCGCCGCTGCTCCCATGATCAACTGGCCAGCGGTCACGAGGCTCTCTTTGTTGGCCAACGCCAATGTCGCGCCCTGCTCTAGCGCCCGCAGTCCGGGCACCAAACCCGCAGCACCAACAATGGCCGACATCACCCAATCCACGGGCCGTGTTGCGGCCTCGGCGATAGCTGCATCACCTGCTGCAACCTCGACATCGGTGCCAGCCAACGCATCGCGCAATGGCGCCAAACAGTCTTCGTAGCAGGTCACCGCAATTTGCGCGCCCAACTCGACCGCATCGCGCGACAATTGTTCGACATTGCGGCCACCCGTTAGGGCCACAACATCGTAGGCGTCAGGTGCGCGCCGGATCAAATCAATGGTGTTCTGCCCAATCGACCCCGTGGCGCCGAAAATACTGACCCGCCTCAAAAACGAACCCCCGGCACGTCAAACAAGTATGCGATGATCAATAGAACCAACGACGCGCCCAACAGCGCATCAAACCGGTCGAACAAACCGCCATGCCCCGGGATCAGCGTGCTGCTGTCTTTGACGCCCGTGCGCCGTTTCAATGCACTCTCGGCGATATCGCCCATTTGTCCTGAAAAGCTAAGCAAGACGGACAACCAGATCACGCTCGCTCCGGCCTTGGTATAGAACCAAAACGCGACGCCGATCAAAGCTGCAGCAATCCAGCCTGCGATGGTTCCGCTCCATGTTTTCTTGGGGCTGATCGCAGGCCAGAACTTGGGGCCGCCAAACGCGCGGCCCGCAAAATAGCCAAAAATGTCGGTCGCCACGACGATCGACACCAACCACAGCAAATACGCGAGGCTAAAGTCAGCCCGAAAGACGACCAACCCGAACCCAGCCAGCTGAATGCCAAAGCAAAACAGGAAAAACGTCATCCGTTCGCGGGGTCTGGTCCGAATGGCCATAGCTCCGACCAAAGGCGCAATCGCCATGAACACCCACAGCCATTCCCGTTCGGTGGACAAAAATCCGCTAAAAACACTGGCGACAAAGGCCGCCATCAACATGCCCGGTGTCGGACGGTCGGGCTGGATCATCATCCAGAGCTCCCAAACCATCACAGCCGTGACAAAAACCGCCAACATCTGAAACCAGACGCCACCTGCGACAATCGCCGCAATTCCAACAACAGCCATCGCCGCACCACTTGTGATGCGAACCGTCAGATCATCCCAGTTGCCCCCCGCCATGTCAGCTACACCTTAACCGCGCCAAAGCGCCGGTCGCGCGCGCCATAACGGCCCACAACCTGTGCAAACTCGGCCTCGGTAAAGTCCGGCCACAGCGTGTCGATAAATTCGTATTCGGCATAGGCCGACTGCCACAAAAGAAAGTTGCTGATCCGCGCCTCACCACTGGTCCGCACAACGAGATCGGGATCTGGCAACACGCTGGTATCAAGGTATTTGGCCAATGTTTCGTCCGTGACGTCCTTGTAGGACAACCGGCCCTGTTCAACATCATAGGCCAGACGCTTGGTCGCGCGGGCCACCTCGTCGCGGCCCCCGTAATTCAGCGCAATCGTCAGATGAACAGCATCATTGTCGCTGGTCAGCAATTCGAGATCATCCATCATCCGCACCAGACGTTCGTCGAGACGGACACGGTCACCAATAAAGCGGACCCGCACACCTTCGCGCAGCAAATCCTGCGCCTCGCGCTGGATATACCGGCGGAACAGTTTCATCAGACCCGAAACTTCGGTCTGGGTTCGTTTCCAGTTTTCAGTCGAAAATGCGAATATTGTCAGATACTTGACCCCAAGCTTCGGACAGACGTTAACGATCTCGCGCACACGCTTTGCGCCTGCGTGATGGCCAAACAAACGTGGCCGACCTCGCGACTGTGCCCACCGCCCATTGCCATCCATAATCACGGCAACATGACGCGGCCCTTGGGTCTCTGTCTCAGACATTGCGTCTCACTCTATTCAATCATCAAATGTTATATAAAAAAGAGACCCCGAACAATCGCGCGGGGTCTAAATGTCTTAAACTTGCATGATCTCTTCTTGCTTGGTCTCCAGCGCACCATCGACCTGCTTGATAAAGCTATCAGTCAATTCCTGCACTTCGGTTTCCCAAAGCTTTTGATCATCTTCAGGCATGCCAGCGGCTTTGCCCTTTTTGATCTGAACCATTCCGTCGCGGCGCACATTGCGCACAGACACGCGAGCGTTTTCGGCATAGCTGGCCGCAACTTTTGTTAGCTCGCGGCGACGCTCTTCGTTCAATTCGGGGATCGGCAGCATGATGATGGTGCCGTTCATTTGCGGATTAATGCCCAGACCGCTCTCGCGGATGGCCTTTTCGACCTTGTTGACCAACCCCTTGTCCCAAACGTTGATCGTCACCATGCGTGGCTCTGGCACGTTCACAGTACCAACCTGATTGATTGGGGTCATTGTGCCGTAGGCATCTACCATCACCGGCTCGAGCATCGAGCCAGAGGCGCGACCTGTCCGCAACGACGCAAATTCGGTGCGTAGGTTTGCCATTGCGCCATCCATGCGGCGTGTCAGGTCGTCAGTATCAATTTCTAGATCATCGCTCATCGCTCAGGTCCCGTCTTGTTTGCCATAACGGCGGGTTTTCCTAGATATACCGCCAACACAGGGGGCTTGTATAGCCTCGTCCTGTGCAGCAGTGGCGCAGATTATTCGCAAATAAGGCGGTCTGACTCAGTCGTGGACGCGGGTGTAGGTGCCCTCGCCCGCCAGAATGCCACGGAACCCGCCGGGTTCGTCTAGGCTAAAGACGATGATCGGCAGGTTGTTATCGCGCGCCAAAGCGATCGCGCTGGCATCCATGACACCCAGATGCTTTTGCAGCACCTCGTCATAGGTCACATCGTCATACCGCACCGCATCATCATGCTTGGCTGGGTCTTTGTCATACACACCGTCAACCTTGGTGCCCTTAAAGATCGCCTCGCAGGCCATCTCGGACGCGCGCAGCGTGGCCGCAGTGTCCGTAGTGAAATACGGGTTGCCTGTGCCCGCCGCGAAAATGCATACGCGCTTTTTCTCGAGGTGGCGCACCGCGCGTCTGCGAATATACGGCTCACAGACCTGATCCATCGGGATAGCGCTGATCACCCGTGTGTGGATGTCCAACTCTTCCAATGCAGATTGCATCGCCAGTGCGTTCATGACGGTCGCCAACATGCCCATATAGTCGGCCGTGGTCCGCTCCATGCCCTGTGCGCTGCCTTGCAAGCCGCGGAAAATGTTGCCGCCGCCGATCACCATGCAAATCTCGACACCCATCTCGTGGACTGTCTTGACCTCTTTGGCGATCCGCTGAACTGTCGGGGGATGCAGGCCGTACCCTTGATCCCCCATCAAGGCTTCACCTGAAATCTTCAAAAGGACCCGTTTGAACGCCGCAGTTTCGGTGTCACTCATCGCAGAAGTCCCCTTGCTCTTTTGCTTCGCCACAAAATGTAGCAAAAAGAGAGTAGGTTCAATGCCCCGCGTGCGGGTTTTCTAAATGGATTTAAAAATTACATAAAGAACGCGCTGCAAGATGATAAATATAAAAGATATACCGACCCAAAGATCTGTTCTGATTGCCGGCGCAACCGCAAGTGGCAAATCCGCGCTCGCGCTGGATATCGCCCAATCTGGTGGTGGTGTGATCGTCAATGCAGACGCGTTGCAGGTTTTTGGTGGCTGGTCGATCCTCACAGCCTGCCCTCAGGCGGATGATTTGGCCCGCGCCGCGCACGTTCTTTATGGCCATGTGCCCTATGATGCGTCCTATTCTGCGGGGGATTGGCTGCGCGATGTCACGCCTTTTGTCACCGGACCCGAGCGTCCCATCATTGTTGGCGGCACTGGGCTTAACTTTGCGGCCCTGACCCAAGGACTCGCCGATATTCCCGAAACACCTGCCGATGTGCGCGATCACGGCAACACGCTGACGCTCGACGCCTTGCTTGCCGCCCTTGATCCGCAGACCACCGCACGTATCGACACCCAAAACCGCGCACGGGTCCAGCGCGCGTGGGAGGTGCTGACTGCCACCGGTCGCCCGCTTGCTGATTGGCAGGACGACACACCGCCGCCGCTGCTGCCGCTTGACGCCTGTACACCTATTGTGCTGAACGCGGACCGCGACTGGTTGAACGACCGCATTGCACGCCGCTTTGATCTGATGATTGAAATGGGCGCGCTAGACGAAGTGGCCGCAATGGCCCCCACTTGGGACGCGAACCACCATTCATCCAAGGCAATCGGCGCATCGGAACTGATCGCACATCACCACGGCAAAATGACCCTCGACGATGCGCGTGCTGCTACCATCACCCAGACCCAACAATACGCCAAACGACAGCGCACATGGTTCCGAAAACGTATGCGCGATTGGAACGCGATCGCCCTGTCCTAGCCAAATCTACACATCGGCCCCTGACCCATATCTTGAGACGCACCCTTGCCCATTTCCCATATCTCGTGGCTTCAAAAACAAGGGGTTATCGGATAATCTTTCACTAATCGAACATCGCTCGGTAAAAGCGTCCAAGTTCGAACCCCGTCAAAAAATGGCGGACCAAAGGCAGAGACAACAGGCAAAGAACGGGGCAGTTCATGACAGTTACAGATATTTCCGCTTTTGCGGACAAAACCGGTGTCGACACTGAGCGGCTGGAAATTGTATCGATTACATCGCTGGCACAGCACGGTCATTGGCGCACGGCCGCTATGCGCAGCCATGCTGCTCCACGCCTGTTATGGATCACCCGCGGTCAGGGCCGCATTACCCTATCGGGTCAGACCCGCGGTTTTGGTGCAAACAACCTCATCTATATCCCACCTGGCACTCTGCATGGATATGACGTGGGCGTGCACACCTTTGGTCAACAGATCACCCTGCCACTGTCTCTTGCCGGTGACTGGTCTGCACAGCCAATCCATTTACGTCTACGAGATGTCGTACAGCAAAAGGAATTCATGTCCCTGCTCGATAACCTCGAGCGCGAAAACGCATCAACCGACCCCGGCAGTGACCGCGCAGCAGTCCACCACGCCGGCATGATCAGCGTTTTTGTCGAGCGCCAAACGCGGCTTTTGTCCGAAACCACCCTGCCCGACAGTTCTGCCGCACGTCTGGTGCGCCGTTATACTAAACTAATCGCGACGGAATTTCACAGCGAACAAGGTGTCACGGAATATGCCCGCAAGCTCAACGTCACCCCGACACATCTGACACGGTGCTGCCAACAAACCTGTGGCCGCTCCGCCCTCAAGCTCTTGAATGACCGAATTTTATTCGAAGCGCGCAAGCAGTTGTCTGAAACCAGTCGCCCGATTTGCGAGATCGCATCCAGCCTTGGATTCCGCTCGGCCGCCTACTTCACTCGCCGCTTTCAGGCCGAAACTGGGCTCACACCGTCGGCATTTCGCGCGCAATCGACCGTGCACCCGCAGCATTCTGCGTCCAGACACTGAATCCTCAGCCAAAGCGTCTCGGAGTCGCAAACAAACTAGTTAAATGTCGCATTTGTGACCCAAATTCAGAAACCAACCGTTGACCTTGTAGTTTAAACAATGCCGAATGGCAGACACACCGCGGGGGAGCGGCACGGCCATTTGGCTGAAAAAGATGTCACAAAGCAATTGCTTGGAATGACGCTGTCACCCTCCCGCTGCACGTAATGTGTCAACAGGGAGAAAAGTATGACGCAGTCAATGAACACACATCCAGCGGCCAAGATGTATGCGGATGAGCACGAGGCAGGCGATCTTAGCCGCCGCGAGTTCCTAGCACGCACAACCGCATTGGGTGTCACAGCCGCTGGTGCTTATGGCCTGATCGGTCTTGAAACACCGGCTCACGCAGCAGCACACGCAACCAAAGGCGGCACATTGCGCATGCAGATGGAAGTCCGCGCGCACAAAGACCCACGCACATACGACTGGACCCAGATGGCGTTCGTCACTGCTGGCACAACTGAATATCTGGTCGAGTACAACTCTGACGGTACGTTCAACGGCATGCTGGTCGAAAGCTGGGAAGCAAACGCAGACGCGACAGAGTACACTCTGAACGTGCGTCAGGGCGTCAAGTGGAACAACGGCGACGACTTTACAGCTGACGACGTGGCCCGCGTCATCACCGGCTGGTGTGACACGTCCCTCGAGGGTAACTCGATGGCGTCGCGCATGACATCGCTCGTTGACGAGGCCACTGGCCAAGCGCGCGACGGTGCGATCTCTGTTATGGACGCAAACACTGTGAAACTGGTTCTCAACGGCCCAGACATCACTGTGATCCCTGGCATGGCAGACTATCCTGCCGCTGTGACACACGCATCATACGATGCAGCAGCCCCTCTCGACCAGTTGGTCGGCACAGGCCCAATGGTCATCACCTCGAACGAAGTCGGCGTCAAAGCTGTCCTCGAAAAAGGCGACCACGCTTGGTGGGGCGACGAAGGTTACGAAGGCGGTGGTTTCCACCTCGACCGTATCGAATACGTCGACTACGGCACAGACCCATCCGCATGGTTGGCTGCTGCTGAAGCAGAAGAAATCGACGTGCTCTATGAAAACGTCGGCGACTTTGTAGAAATCTTTGACGGCATCGGCTGGAACAAATCCGAGGTTGTCTCGGGCGCGACTGTTGTTATCCGTCCGAACCAGCAAGCCGAAGTTGATGGCGTCAAGCCTTACGCAGACAAACGCGTTCGTCAGGCGATTGCTATGGCTGTCGACAACGCGATCTGCCTCGAGCTGGGCAACGCGGGTCTCGGTGTTCCTGCCGAAAACCACCACGTCGCGCCTGTGCACCCAGAGCACGACCCTTCCATGGGCCGCATTCCGCACGATCCAGCAGGTGCTGCTGCCTTGATGGCAGAGGCCGGCATGGCTGACTACGAGCACGAGCTGATCTCGATCGACGACGACTGGCGCAAGAACACCACCGATGCGGTGGCGGCTCAGCTGCGTGACGCAGGTATTCCTGTGAAACGTACAATCTTGCCTGGCTCGACCTTCTGGAACGACTGGGCGAAATATCCGTTCTCATCGACCAACTGGAACCACCGCCCACTGGGCACTCAGGTTCTGGGTCTTGCTTATAAATCCGGTGTGCCGTGGAACGAAGCTGGCTTTGCCAACGACGAATTCGACGCACTGCTGGCAGAGGCAAACTCGATCGCTGATGCAGACGCTCGTCGTGTTGTGATGGGCAAACTGCAGGGCATCATGGTCGAAGAAGGCGTGACCATTCAGCCATACTGGCGCTCGCTCTATCGCCACGCACGCGATGGCGTAAATGGCACCGATATGCACATCGCGTATCTGCCACAGATCTACAAGTACTCGGTCGAGTCCTAAGACGATCTCATAATTGGGCCGCTCCGATATGTCGGGGCGGCCCTTTTTCTCTCGAATACACCGCATGCGCGATTTCTAGACACAGACAACTGTGCGGCGCTGCACCCAACTGACCGACAGGGGCCAAAATGGGACTGTTTATTTTACGCCGCTTGGGGGTGATGATCCTCACGGCCCTCTGCCTGACATTTATCGTCTTCTTTCTGACGAACCTCTTTCCGAACCTTGAAAAACTCGCGAAAAATCAGGCGAACAACCGAATGTCCGACGCGGATGTTGTCACTTGGCTTGGCAATCGCGGCTATATGGATCCCCTCCCTCTGAAATACGGCCAATGGCTGGGCGTTGTCCCCGGTTATGTGATCGAAGGCACCGACGGCACCACCCGCGCCCGCTGTGCCTCCCCACAACAAGCCGTCGAAGACGCGCCCACATTCTGTGGCATCCTTCAGGGCGAATGGGGCAACTCGACGGTGTTCAAAGACCGCGTGGGCGATATCGTCAGCACTCGACTGGGGCTGACAGGCAAACTGATGTTCTTTGTTATGCTGCTGATGGTGCCCGGTGCGCTGTTGCTGGGCGTGCTTGCGGGTATGCGAGAAGGCTCTCGAACCGACCGCACACTATCGACCTTTTCAATCGCGACCACCGCGACGCCAGAATATGTCTCGGGTGTGATCTTTATCGCCATCTTTGCGTCATCTGCCGTGGGCCTAAAATGGTTCAAAGGCACAGCCACATCGGCGATGGACGATGCGACCTTCAACAACTTCTTTCTGCCGGTGCTAACCATCGCACTCTACGGCATGGGCTATATCGCCCGAATGACGCGCGCCTCGATGACCGAAGTCATGACCGCGCAATACATCCGAACTGCACGGCTCAAGGGCGTCAGCTTTCCTAACATTGTTATGAAGCACGCCTTGCGCAACGCGCTGATCGCACCCTTTACCGTCATCATGCTGCAATTCCCGTGGCTCTTGAACGGCGTGGTGATCGTCGAGACGCTCTTTAACTACAAAGGGTTCGGATGGGTGCTGGTCCAAGCGGCCGGTAACAACGATATCGAACTCTTGCTCGGCGTGTCGGTTGTGTCTGTGATCGTGGTGCTTGTCACCCAACTGATCTCGGACATCGGCTATGTCTTCCTCAATCCACGCATTCGCATTTCATAAGGGGCCAGATCAATGGAACAACTGACTTGGACAGGTGCCCTTTCTGGCTACATCGACCCCGCTCTCTTGGTGCTGATGATCTCACTGGTCGCCTTCATCGTGGCTCAGATCGCGCTTTCTTTTGTGACCGCACCGGGGGCAGTTTCGACCAACCCTGACGGCACATTGAACATCACGCGCGGCCCACAGGAATTTGCTGGTGTGGGGATCAAGATCGCCTTTACCGGCATCGTGCTGTGCCTCTTGGGCTACATCATCTTGGGCGTTGTCATGCCTTACGGCAGCACAGGTATCGTTGGCGCAATCGCCAAACAATTCCTGCCCGTTTGGATCGCCCTGATCGTCACCTATGTGCTGTCGATCACCTTCAAACGCCGCCTCGGGCTCTATGGAAAACTCTTTGACAGCCCCATCGGCATGATCGGCTTCGGTCTGGTGATGTTCTGGGTGTTCACCGCGGTTTTGGGTGGCCCTCTGGATTTGATCGTCACCCATGACGAACTGTCTCAGGTTTCGGGCCTCAAGAACAAAACCCCCGGTATGGCCGTCCCCGGAGCATCCGAAATGATCCCCGGCGCGCACTACCTATTGGGCGGAGATACACTGGCCCGTGACGTGTTCAGCCGTGTTGTCAAAGGCGCTTGGGTCGTTGTGCAAATCGCACCACTGGCCACGATCTTTGCCTTTATGGTTGGTATCACGCTGGGCCTGCCCGCAGGTTACTATGGCGGCAAACTGGATACGTTCCTGTCGTTCCTCGCCAACCTGATCCTCGCCTTCCCAGTGATCCTGTTGTTCTACCTCCTTGTCACACCAGAGATCGTCGCCACAGGACTGCCTAACTTTATGGCGTTGGTTCTGTTCTTGTTCCCACTGATCTTTGTCGCGGTCCTGATCCAGTCGCGGTTCTACACAGAACCCGCGAAACGGACACGCATCATGGCGGCATGGATGATCCCAATGATCATCGTCTACCTGATGATCGTCAGCCAAAAAGGGACGGTCATCAACATCCTGCCTCAGGCGCTCGACCGCTTTGATATCCCCGGCGGTATCCTCGTGGTGTTTGTGTCGGTGGTCTTTGTGAATTCGCCCACCGTGTTCCGTATTGTCCGGGGCCTGACACTGGACATCAAAACCCGCGACTACGTGGCCGCCGCCCAAACCCGTGGCGAAGGTCCGTGGTACATCATGCTGTGGGAAATCCTGCCCAATGCACGTGGCCCGCTGATCGTCGATTTCTGTCTGCGCATTGGCTACACCACCATCTTGCTTGGGACCTTGGGCTTCTTTGGCCTCGGCCTGCCGCCTGAAAGCCCTGACTGGGGCAGCACGATCAACGAAGGGCGCAAGCTCTTGTCGATCTACCTGCACCCTGCTCTGCCACCAGCGTTGTCCCTGTTGTCATTGGTGCTGGGTCTCAACCTGTTGGCAGACGGCTTGCGCGAAGAAAGTCTGAAAGACTGATGCGCGCCCTGTCCCACATCCTGACCCGCTGGGTTGAAAATATTTACGACTTGGTCGCTTTTATTTTCAACCCGCCGCGCGCAGTTCCAATACGCGCCGTTTCAAAACATACAAATTACGTAATTCAGACCCGAAATTACGCAAAATACATAAAACAAGGGGCCAAGCATGACTGATCACACGACCTATGACGGCCCCATTCTGGAAATCGATAATCTATCGATCTCTTTCTTTACCCGCCTGCGAGAAATCCCGGCGGTGATGGATTTTTCCTGCACCGTCCAACCGGGCGAGGCCATGGGTCTCGTTGGGGAATCCGGCTGCGGTAAATCCACCGTGGCGCTGGGCGTTATGCAGGACCTCGGCGTCAACGGACGCATCGTTGGCGGCTCGATTAAATTCAAAGGCCGCGATCTGGGCCAGATGTCCCAAGAAGAGCTGCGCGACGTCCGCGGATCCGAAATCGCCATGATTTATCAGGAGCCTATGGCCTCTTTGAACCCCGCAATGAAGATCGGCAAACAGCTGATGGAAGTGCCGATGATCCACGAGGGCACTTCAAAGGAAGAGGCCTATCAGATGGCGCTCGAGGTGGTCACTGACGTCAAACTGCCCGACCCAAAACGTATTTTGGAGAGCTTCCCGCACCAGCTTTCTGGCGGCCAACAGCAGCGTATCGTCATTGCGATGGCCCTGATGTCCAAGCCCAGCTTGCTCATTCTGGACGAACCAACAACCGCGCTTGATGTGACGGTTGAGGCGGGAATTGTCCAACTTGTCAAAGAGTTAGGCACAAAATACGGCACGTCGATGCTGTTCATTTCGCACAACCTCGGGCTGGTTCTAGAGACCTGCGACCGCATCTGTGTGATGTATTCCGGCGAAACGGTCGAAACCGGCAGCATCCAAGACGTGTTCGACAAAATGCAGCACCCCTACACTCAGGCGCTGTTCCGTTCGATCCCATTGCCCGGTGCTGACAAAAATGCGCGCCCTCTTGTGGCGATCCCTGGCAACTTTCCGTTGCCGCACGAACGCCCAATGGGGTGTAACTTTGGCCCACGCTGCGACTATTTCGAGGCTGGAACATGTGACAAAGGTCCGATCCCGATGTCCGGCGTCAGCTTTGGTGACCGTCACGAAAGCCGCTGCATGCGGATCAGTGAAATCGATTGGGATGCGCCTATAACTGTCGCAGAACAAAAGGAAAAAGGCGAAATTGGCGATGTGGTCCTGCGCATGGACGACCTCAAGAAATACTACGAGGTCAGCGCCAATGCCCTGTTTGGCGGCGGCAAAAACAAGAAAGTCGTCAAGGCCAACGAGACCCTCAGCTTTGAAGCGCATGAAAGCGAAACGCTCGCCATCGTGGGCGAATCCGGTTGCGGTAAATCCACCTTTGCCAAGGTTCTGATGGGTCTTGAGACTGCAACATCGGGCGAGGTTCTGCTCGACAATCAAAGCATCGGCAGCACCCCGATCGAAGCACGCGACACCAAAACCGTGTCCGACGTACAGATGGTGTTCCAGAACCCGTTTGACACGTTAAACCCGTCGATGACCGTCGGTCGTCAGATCATTCGCGCGCTCGAAGTCTTCAAGATCGGCAACAGCGACGACGAACGTCGCGATAAGATGTTGAATTTGCTGGATTTAGTCAAATTGCCACGTGCGTTTTCCGACCGGATGCCACGGCAATTGTCAGGTGGTCAAAAACAGCGTGTCGGCATCGCCCGAGCCTTTGCCGGTGGTGCACGGATCGTTGTCGCGGACGAACCTGTTTCGGCGCTTGATGTATCGGTTCAGGCTGCTGTCACCGATCTGTTGATGGAGATTCAGCGCGAGGAGAAAACCACGCTGCTATTCATCAGTCACGACCTTAGCATCGTCCGCTATCTATCTGATCGCGTTATGGTAATGTACCTTGGGCATGTGGTCGAATTGGGCACAACGGACCAAGTGTTTGCCCCACCATACCACCCCTATACCGAGGCATTGCTGTCCGCCGTTCCGATCGCAGACACAAGTGTCGAGAAAAAGCACATCGTGCTCGAAGGCGATATTCCATCGGCAATGAACCCGCCCCCCGGCTGTCCGTTCCAGACGCGGTGCAATTGGAAATCAAAGGTTGCAGGCGGTCTGTGCGAAAAGGACGTCCCACCGATGAAAACGATGTCCGATGGGCTTCAAATCAAGTGCCACCTGTCAGACGCCGATCTGGCCGAGATGGAACCTGTGATCAAGATCGCAGCGGAATAGGATACTGCCGCGCAGAGCTTTCGCTTTGCGCGGTAACCAACCGAAAAATAAAGAAAATCAGCTTCCCCAGATGACCCGAACATAGTTCTGGGTCTCTTCGAACGGTGGCACACCGCCGTAACGCTGAACTGCGCCAGGACCGGCGTTATACGCCGCAAGCGCCAGCCGCCACGAGCCAAACGTGCGGTACTGTTCGCGCAGATACCGCGCCCCGCCATCTAGATTTTGCGCAGGATCATTTGGGTTCACCCGCAAATACCGTGCCGTTGCCGGCATCAGCTGCGCCAGCCCCAAAGCACCCGCGCTGGATTTCGCATTGGGGTTCCACGCGCTCTCTTGCTGGACCAACCGCAGAAACAGGTCTTCTGGTACGCCATGACGACGCGCAGCGGCTTTGGCTACATTCAGATATTGCCCACGATATGCCCCGTTATACCGCAGCGTGGTGTTCTTAACCGGCACCTCGGCCCGCGGTGGTTGCAGGCGCACGGAATTGGCATATTGAGAGGACGCACGTCCATCCAGCACATTCAATTGAGACTGAAAAATCGCGCTGCTGCTACGGGACGAAACCGTGTCGGACCATACCGGCGCACCGCTTATCGCGATCGCAACAGACAGACTTATACTCGCAAAACGCATCTCAGGACCCCAAGACCTATCCGTTAGAGCGGACTATAGCGCAAAATATGGGCAGGACCAGCCTTCATCCCCTGTTAACCGCGTTCCGCTCATGTAGAGTGCAGACAACTGCAAACAGATTCGACAAAGGGGGCTCTGACATATGGCCGGATCCGTGAACAAAGTCATTCTCATCGGCAATCTTGGGCGTGATCCCGAGGTGCGTACATTCCAAAACGGCGGCAAAGTGTGCAACTTGCGCATCGCAACCTCCGAGAACTGGAAAGACCGCAACACAGGTGAACGCAAAGAGCGCACCGAGTGGCATTCCGTTGCCATCTTCTCGGAACCTTTGGCGCGCGTTGCCGAGCAGTATTTACGCAAGGGATCGAAAGTCTATCTCGAAGGCCAGCTGGAAACCCGCAAGTGGCAAGACCAGTCCGGCCAAGACCGATATTCAACCGAAGTCGTTCTGCGCCCATACACATCAACCCTGACCATGCTAGACGGCCGTAGCGAAGGCGGCGGCGGTGGTGGCAGCGGCTACGGTGGTGGCGGTTACGTTTCTGACCAGTCCGGCGGCAGCTATGGCGGTGGTGGCAGCTACGGCGGCGGCGACGGTGGCGGCGCACCATCAGGTGGTGGCGGCGGTGGCAACATCGACGACGAAATTCCGTTCTAAGATATATGTGTCGGGGCCTTCAATGGCCCCGAACGTCTGCGGGCATTGCCCCCAGACACCACAGGTATCCCAAAAATTTGAACCTTAGGCGGCGTCGCGTAGCGCTGCCAAGATGGTGTTGTGATTCACGTCCGAGGTCACAAACGCCTGACCAATGCCGCGCGCCATAATAAAGCGCAGCGTTCCGGCAACGACCTTTTTATCCTGCCCCATAAGATCAAGCAGGGCCTCAGCATCTGGCAAATCACCAGAGATATCGCGCAGGTCGGTTTTCATGTTCATGGCCCGTAGATGGGCGCGAACACGACTGGGGTCTTCTTGGGAACACAGCCCCATGCGCGCTGAGACGTCAAAGGCCAACGCACAGCCAATTGCGACACCTTCACCATGCAGCAGCCGGTCAGAATAACCCGTTGCCGCCTCAAGCGCGTGACAGAACGTATGACCAAGGTTCAAGAGCGCACGATCGCCCTGCTCGGTCTCATCGCGCAAAACGATCTCGGCTTTCATTTCGCAGGACCGTTTGACCCCATAGGCGCGTTTTTCCATGTCGCCCGCCGCCAATGCAGGGCCGTTCTCTTCGAGCCATTCAAAGAAATTCGCATCGCCCAACAGTCCGTATTTTACGACCTCACCATAGCCAGAGAGAAAATCACGCTCGGTCAACGATCCCAGCACCGCGATATCCGCGATCACTAGGCTTGGTTGGTGAAAGGCGCCGATCAGGTTCTTACCTTGGGGCGCGTTGATGCCTGTTTTGCCACCGACAGAGCTGTCGACCTGCGCCAACAGCGATGTCGGGATTTGCACAAACCGGACACCACGCCGCAATACGGCCGCGGCAAAGCCCGCAAGATCGCCAATTACACCGCCGCCCAAGGCGACAACGACATCCCCTCGCTCTACCTTTTGCTCGAGCAGCCATTCAACCGCGCGACTGAACTGCGGCCACGCCTTGGTCGCTTCGCCCGCAGGCAAAGCAAGCGAGACCATGTCGATCCCGTCCTTGGCCAGCCCGTCGCGCAAAGCCGCTAAATGCAAAGCGGCGACGTTTTCATCGCTCAGAACGGCTACGCGCGGACGGCTCAGCATCGGCGCGATATGCGCGCCAACCTCGGCCAACAGGCCGTCGCCGATGCGGATGTCATAGGCACGGCCCGGCAAGGCCACAGGAACGATTTGAAAAGGTGTCATGTTAGCCTTCTTCGGTCAGGACGTCAGTCCGAGTGCGCAATGTTGCGATCACAGCATCGGTCATATCGTCGATAGAATACGCGGGATCCGCAGCAACAGCGAGGTCTGCCAATCCATAGATCGAACTGCGGTCATTAAAGATCTGCGTCAGCGTGGCGCGCGGGTTAGACGTGCGTAGCAAAGGACGGGTGTCTTTGGATTTAACCCGATCCCACAAGAGATTCAGATCAGCGTCCAACAAGACAGAGATGCCGCGTTCGGTGATGGCCGTGCGATTGCGTTCAGCCAAGAACGCGCCGCCTCCGGTCGAGAGAACTGAGGGGACATCAGTCAGCAAGCGTTCGATCACTTCGGCCTCGCGGTCGCGAAAAAACGGCTCGCCATCACGAGAGAAAATCTCGGCAATGCTTCGTTGAGCCGCCTCTTCGATCTCAGCATCGGAATCGCGAAAGGGCACGTTCAAACGCGCAGACAACGCCCGTCCGACTGCCGTCTTGCCCGAGCCCATCATGCCCACCAAAACAACCGTTTTATGTAGATTCAGCCCCATTCGGCCCCCGATAGAACACTCGCCACATCGGCTGTGACCCGCTCAATTGAAATTTGTGCACTTGAATGGCGTGATCTTGCGCAAAAGGCCATATATAAGTTCGACAACGACCACGTATGACGCAAAGGCAAAAACCATGTGGCGAATGATTAAATTCTTGATTTTACTTGTTATTTTGGCGGCAATTGCTCTGATTGCCTATGCGTATGTCGGGCCGATTTTTTTCGTCAGCGACTTTGCAGCGCCCCAAGAACAAGTGGTCGTGCCGGTTATTTTGGGCACGGAATAGGGCAATTCGGATGACAACGCAGCGCTACACCTCACGGACCACAGGGATCAGCCTGTCGGTTTGTCTGTGTGCGCTCGTATCCGGTCAGTTCGTCGTGGCCCAAGAGACAGGCGCGCCAATGTCAGCAATCGATTGGCTGTCCGAAAGCGTGAGCGACGCCGCGATCGTAGCGCCACCCACCACCTCTATTGTTCCTGACGAGCCCGCTGTCGCCGCCACCGTTGGTGTGCCTCAGGTCACTGTGACACCTCTGGATACGAACACAGGTCAGGCGCTCGGGCTCTTGGCCCGCGAGGTGACGGGTCTACCGTTGGGCCTGTGGCGCCACAGCGACGCAGACACCTTGAATGATTTGGTTGCAGCCCAACAGATAGAGAGCCTGCCAGCCATACAAGATCTGTTGCGAACACTGCTATTGGCCGAGGCGGAACCGCCCAAACCAACCAACAGCACCCCTGATTTATTCTTGGCACGCGTGGACAAACTGCTTGATCTTGGTGCGCTGGAACCGGCTTTGGCTATGCTCGAGCGCGCAGATACAACCGATCGTAACGTGTTTCGGAGGTTCTTTGATGTGGGGCTTTTGACGGGCCAAGAGAACAAAGGCTGCGACATCCTAACCGCGCGTCCTGACTTGGCCCCGACCCTGCCCGCACGAATTTTCTGTCTGGCACGTAATGGTGATTGGAGCGCTGCGGCGTTGACGCTGAACACGGCCCGCGTTCTGGGCGATGTCAGCGATACTGATGACCAATTGCTAACCCTATTTTTGGAACCCGAGCTGGCCGAAGAGGCCGCACCACTGCCGCCTGTGTCCCGTGTCAGCCCGTTGTCCTTTCGGATGCGTGCCGCGATTGGCGACGGGATTGGCACTGCCAGCCTGCCCCGCGCCTTTGCCCAAGCGGACCTGCGTGACACCGCCGGTTGGAAGGCTCAGCTAGACGCGGTTGAGCGGTTGATCCGCACCCAAGCCATCGCGCCCAACACATTCTTTGCCGTCTACACAGATCATCAACCTGCCGCGTCTGGCGGAGTCTGGGACCGTGTTGAAGCGGTTCAAAGGTTCGACACAGCGATCCGTGCGCGGGACCCAAATGCCGTTGCAGCCACCCTGCCCGTGGCGTGGTCTGCCATGCAAAAGGTTCATGCCGAACGCGCGTTTGCCACGACCTATGCTGACGATCTGTCCGGCCTCCCTTTGGGGGATGCGAGCGATCTGCAATTTGAAATTGGCCTGATGTCGGCATCGTACGAAACCATCGCAGTCGATGCCGAGCCTAAGAGCCAACAAGACTGGTTTATGGTTGCGGTCGCGACGGGGCGTTTTGACGAGGTCGCCGCGATTGGCCCCTTGCAAATCGCCATTCAAGCCGCCTTTTCAGGGGCCAAACCCGCCCAAGTCAGCCAAGACCTCGTGGCGAACGGTCAATTGGGCGAGGCGCTGCTGCGTGCAATCGTCCAGTTCAACATAGGCCAGCAAGGCGAAACCGCCGATGTGACCCAAGCGCTCGCCCTCTTCCGCATGGTTGGGTTAGAGGCCACAGCACGACGGGCAGCACTTGAAATTTTGGTGTTGGAGCGTCGGTCATGAGCCACGATATGGCGCTGTGGATTTCCAGTTTTCTCGAGGCGCAAGCGGCCGAACTGGATGCTGCAAGAAACACCCAATTGGCCTATGCGCGTGATTTAACGGATGTCGCTGACTGGTTAAAATCCAAGGGTCTGCATTTTTCATCCGCGACCCAAGGTGACATCGAAAACTATTTGATCTTTTGCGACGCACAGGGATTGGCCAAATCAACGCGCGCGCGTCGCCTGTCGGCGGTCAAACAGCTCTACCGCTTTGCGTTTGAAGAAAGCTGGCGTGCGGACAACCCCGCCATTCAGATCAAAGGCCCGGGCAAAGACAAGCGTTTGCCCAAGACACTCAGCGTCGAAGAGGTCGACAGATTGCTAGAGGCATCTCGGACCTCGGCCAAGTCTGTCGACGACCGCCTGCGCAACACCTGCCTAATGGAATTGCTCTATGCCACTGGCATGCGCGTGACCGAGCTTGTGTCCTTGCCCGTTTCTGCGACACGCGGCGATCCACGGATGCTTTTGATCCGCGGCAAAGGCGACAAAGAACGCATGGTGCCGCTGTCCCCCCCCGCGCGCACTGCACTGGCCGATTGGATCAAACGCTGGGACGCATTGCAGGACGCAGCTGTCAAAGCCGGCAAGCCGCGCGCGCGCCACCTATTTCCGTCTCGTGGCAAAGACGGTCACCTGACACGTCATCGGTTTTATCTGATGATCAAGGAATTCGCAGTTGCCGGAGGCGTGGTCCCCAGCAAGGTCACACCGCACACTTTGCGTCATGCCTTTGCTACCCATTTGCTGGCCAACGGCGCCGATCTGCGATCCATCCAGACGCTGCTAGGCCACGCTGATGTCGCCACCACCGAAATTTATACACATGTTCTGGATGAACGCCTGCGTGAACTGGTGCTCGAACATCATCCGCTTGCCAAGGGCTAGCCCTTGAAGCGGGACGCAACAAACCCCATAACGCTAAATGACATGTCGCAAGAGATACCAATGATTGATGCTGCTTTCTGGGGCACCGCCGGAGCAATTGTTTTGCTTCTGGTCCTGTCCGCTTTTTTCTCGGGGTCTGAGACGGCCCTGACTGCGGCGTCGCGCGGCAAACTGCGCAGCCAAGCAGACAAAGGATCGCGCGGCGCGCGGCGTGCATTGACCATCACCGAAGACAATGAACGGCTGATCGGGTCGGTCTTGTTGGGCAACAACATCGTCAACATCTTGGCTGCGTCTTTGGCAACAGCTCTGTTTACGCGTCTCTTTGGCGAGAGCGGCGTCGCCTTGGCCACTCTCGTGATGACAGCACTCGTGTTGGTATTTGCCGAAGTTCTGCCCAAAACCTACGCGATCACCAATGCCGAGGGTGCCGCCGCGCGGGTCTCGCCCATCATTTCTGTGGTGGTGTTTGTCTTCTCGCCGGTCGTCTCGGCGGTCCGTTGGTTTGTGCGCGGTGTCTTGCGTATTTTCGGCGTTAAGATCGACCCCGACAGCAATGTCCTCGCCGTACGTGAGGAAATTCAAGGTGCGCTTCAGTTGGGCCACTCCGAAGGTGTTGTCGAAAAAGAAGATCGCGACCGGATTTTGGGCGCGTTGGATTTGGCGGATCGAACCGTCGAGGAAATCATGTTGCACCGTTCGGGCATTGAAATGATCGACGCTGGTAACACCCCCGAGGATATCCTGAACCAATGTCTGGCCAGCAAACACACGCGCCTGCCCATCTACAAGGACGAGCCAGAAAATATCATCGGTGTGATCCACGCCAAAGATCTGTTGCGCGCGGTCAATACGCTGTTGCGCACACCGGGCGAAGACGCGTCGTCATTGGCTGATTTCAACGTGATCGAAGTCGCGATGGAGCCGTATTTTGTACCCGAAACCACGCCGCTGGACGACCAGATGCGCCAGTTTCTAGCACGGCACACGCACTTTGCTCTGGTGGTTGATGAATACGGCGCATTGCAAGGTCTGATCACGCTCGAGGATATTCTCGAAGAAATCGTCGGCGAGATTACCGATGAATTCGACGGTGGCGAAGACAACCAGTTGGCCCAGTCGGACGACGGAACTTTTATGGTCGAAGGCAACATGACGATCCGTGACCTAAACCGCGCGAACGATTGGTCCCTGCCCGACGACGAGGCAAACACAGTCGCTGGTTTGGTGATCCACGAGGCACAGATGATCCCAACCGTGGGTCAGGTGTTTTCGTTCCACGGCTTCCGCTTTGAAGTGACCGAGAAACAGAAAAACCGGATTGCAACGCTCAAGGTACGACCGTTGCAACCCGTTGTGACTAGCGGCCTTTGAACAAACCACCAAGGATGCCGCGCACAATGCGGCGTCCTGTTGTACCCTTTAGCTCTTTTACGACGACTTTGGTCAGGGCATCGCCCCAGCCTTTGCCAGACGAGCGGGACCGCGAGGTCGAGCGCTCGACCTTTTCGCCTGAATAGTGGCGGCCCTTCTTGTGTTCGCGCTCTTGCTCTTCCAGCTCTTCTTCTTTTGCTTCTGCATCCGCCGCTTCGCGGGCGGCTTCGTCTGCCCGCTTTGTCAGCATTTCAAACGCACTATCACGATCTAGCAACGTCTCGTACTTGCCTGCCAAATGCGACGTCTTGATCAACTCTGCGCGCTCGGCCGCGGTCAGTGAGCCCAGCTGCGACGATGGCGGGCGGATCAGCGTTCGCTCAACGATCCCAGGCACACCTTTGTCCATCAACATCGAGGTCACCGCCTCGCCTGTTCCGACGTCGCGGATGGCGTCAGCAGTATCAAAGCGCGGGTTCTCGCGGTAGGTCTCAGCCGCCGCCTTAAGCTCTTTTCGGTCCTTGCCCGTAAAGGCGCGCAGGGCGTGCTGCACACGATTACCAAGCTGGCCCAGAATATCCTCGGGGACGTCTGCAGGGTTCTGCGTGATGAAAAACACACCAACACCTTTGGACCGGATCAAACGCGCAACCTGTTCAACCTTGTCGACCAACGCCTTGGGCGCGTCGTCAAACAACAGGTGAGCTTCATCAAAGAAGAACACCAGCTTGGGTTTGTCTGGATTGCCGACCTCGGGCAGCGTTTCAAACAGTTCGGACAAAAGCCACAGCAGGAACGTCGCATAGAGTTTGGGCGCATTCATCAGCTTGTCCGAGGCGAGGATATTGATGCGGCCACGGCCGTCTGTATCCGTCGAAATCATATCAGACAGCTCAAGCGCAGGCTCACCAAAGAGCTCGGCGCCCCCTTGGTTTTCTAGTGTCAAAAGCTGGCGTTGAATTGCGCCGACCGAACTCGTCGCCACATTCCCGTAGCGCAGCGACAGATCCCTGGAATGTTGTCCGACCCAAACCAGCAACGATTGCAGATCTTTGAGATCGAGGAGCGGCAGCCCCTCTTCATCGGCCACACGGAATGCGACGTTCAGCACGCCTTCTTGGGCCTCGGTCAGCTCTAGCAGACGCGCAATCAATAGCGGCCCCATCTCAGCGACCGTGGTGCGCACGGGGTGGCCTTGGTCACCAAAGAGGTCCCAGAACGTGACTGGGAATTTGTCGTATTGCAGATCTAGGCCAATGGTTTCGGCCCGTTTCATGAACGGCTCGTGCAATTTGAACGTCTCGGAACCAGACGCCGCGAGCCCGCTTAGATCGCCTTTGACATCCGATAGGAAAACCGGAACGCCAGCCGCTGAAAAACCCTCGGCCAGAATTTGAAGCGTAACCGTCTTACCGGTACCTGTGGCCCCCGCAATCAGACCGTGCCGGTTGGCATAGCCCAGCTTGAGCTCTTGGGGGACGCCATAGTCCTCGCCACCACCGCCGATAAAGATACTGTCGCTCATAGCTGCCTCGCAAAAAAAATCTATTGGCTAAAATACATTCTTAACATTTACATGCCAGAGTATTCGCCGAGCCCGTGATGTTTTGTTGGATCTGGCTCTATCCTCCCTGTCAGACTTACCGCGCCTCATGCCGAGGTCTTTTTCTGCTTTCCCGTCAAGGTTGCGGAAAATGGTTGGTTTTTTTTAGAATTCCCACGGAAAGTTGTGGTTTAGACTGTTGACGCCCTGTTCCGAGTTTCGTACCGTCTCACGATAAATCGGCTAAGTCCGATAGGGAGAAACGGGAGAAGGGTCCAACTGCGGGCCCTTTTTCTAATTTTAACACTTGATTTCAACACGTTACATTGCCACCGCGATCAGCAGATTCTTGCCCATTCAGGGTGTAATTTGGCGCTGACAGCCCCGTTTAGGCATGGTAAACCGCGTTTGTAGAGACAGCAAACTAGGCTCGGCTCTATGTCATCTAAGGGACCGCACTACGGTTCGTTAACACAGGAATTGGTTCTATGTTGAACATGCTCAAACCCCTCTCATTGGCCGCGTTGATGGCTTTGGCCTCTCCTTTGGCCGCTCAGGAAACAACAACCGAGGCTGAAACAGCCGATCCGGCAGACAGCCTGAGCATGGGAACAGAAGTAACCGACACTGCCGAAGCAAGTGGCCCACAGGTTGGCGAACAATACCTCAAAGAAGAATTTGGTGATTGGGCGCTGCGCTGTCTCAAGACAGAAGCAGGCGACGATCCTTGCCAGCTGTACCAATTGCTGCGCGATGCAGATGGCAATGAAGTCGCCGAGATCAGCATGTTTGCCCTACCCGACGGCAGCCGCGCCGCAGCGGGTGCAACCATCGTGGCACCGCTCGAGACATTGCTGACCGAGAACATAAAGCTTGCGGTCGACGGTGGCGAAACACGCACCTACCCGTTCACATTCTGCAACCGTGCGGGTTGTGTTGCGCGGGTTGGTTTCCGCAACGAAGAGATTGCGTCCTTCAAGCGGGGCGCATCGGCCAAGATCACATTGGTCCCTGCCGGCGCACCTGATCAAACGGTCGAGCTCGCTGTTTCACTCAGGGGCTTCACGGCTGGTTATGATGCGGTTTCTGCCCTGCGTTAAGCCGCCTATCAATTTATGAATTGGGCGCCGCTCTCGTTCATCGAGGGCGGCGTTTTTTGTTGCACGTTTATGTTGGACGGGCCAATGCGAGAACCGCGTTCAACCCGCCAAAGGCAAACGCATTCGACAGGACCATATCAATCTGCGTAGCACGGGCCGATCCCGCAACAACATCCAGATCACATGCTGCGTCCTGATCCGCCACGCCGACCGTTGGTGGCACCGTTCCATCAAGCGCCATCAAACATCCCAGTAGTTCAACCGCGCCTGCTGCTCCAATCAGGTGCCCATGCATCGATTTGGTAGAAGAAACCAACAGATGATCCGCGTGATCACCAAACACGGCGCGGATCGCGGCAACTTCGATTTGATCATTTGCGCGGGTCCCAGTGCCGTGCGCATTGATATAGCCAACCGACTGTGGCGCGGTATTGCCAAGGGCCCTGCGCATCGCCGCTTCAGCCCCATGTTGCGAGGGCATGACAATATCGCGGGCGTCCGAGGTCATCCCAAACCCTGTGATTTCCGCATAGACAGTCGCACCACGTGCTAGGGCCGCGTCGCGATCCTCCAAAACAAAGACAGCGGCCCCTTCCCCTTGGACCATGCCGTCGCGCGTGCTGCAAAACGGGCGGCATCCGGTTGGCGACAGAACGCGCAACCCCTCCCATGCTTTGATCCCGCCAAAGGACAACATCGCCTCGGCCCCGCCTGCGAGGGCGGCTTCGACCATACCCGACGCGATCATCTGATAGGCCTGCCCGATCGCATGGTTCGATGACGCGCAGGCGGTTGAAACCGTATAGGTCGGCCCTGTGACACCAATGCCCATGCTGATGTGGCTGGCCGCCGCATTTGCCATCAGGCGTGGCACCGTAAACGGATGAACCCGTGATTTGCCGTCCTGAAACACAGCGCGGTAGGCATCATTTTGCGTGCCAAAGCCGCCACCCGATGTCCCCATGATGACTGCGGTTCTGTCCGGTGTCAGGGTAATTGCCGCATCCGTCATAGCCTCGCGCGCGGCGACCAAAGCAAACTGCGCAAAACGGTCCAAGAGACCCAGCTGCGGTTTGTCAAAATGCGCGGCAGGCTCGAACCCTCGAACCTCGGCCCCGATCTGAATGCTCAGCCGGTCCGCGTCTTGGCAGGTCAGTGTCCCGATCGCACAGGTCCCATCCGCCATAGCCGCCAGCGTGCTGGGTACGTCTGCACCCAGCGGATTGACCGTCCCCCGTCCTGTGATGACGACTCGGCGCACCACTTATCCTTATCCTTGGGCGCGGCGCAATTGATCCACCGCTGCGATCATCGTGGCGACGGTCGAGATATCAAAGGGGCTGTCTTCGGGCGCATTTGCATTAAACGGCACCGAGATTTCAAACGCTTCTTCGATTGAAAAGATGACTTCGACCAATCCCATACTGTCAATCCCCAAGGCGTCCAGCGTGTCGGTCAGCGCTACATCTGTCGGCTCGAGCACGGCTTGCTCGGCTAGAATAGCAATCATGGTTTTGGTCGTGTCGACGTTAGCCATTGGGATCAATCTTGGACACACGCTCGCGCAGTTTCGCAAAGTCGCGTATCAGGCGCGGCAGACGGCGCAGCGCCTTATAGCTTTCGATATTGGCATCCATGCGCGTCGCCGGATAGCCCAGCATGAAACGCCCGTTCGGTACATTGGACATCACGCTGGTTGAAAATCCGGTCACAACATCAGCACCAATATTCAGGTTGTCCGCCACAGCCGTACGTCCGCCCAATACAGAGCGGTCACCGACCACAACCGATCCTGCGATACCCGTATGGCCACAGATCAGGCAATGCTCACCCAGAACCACGTTATGGCCGATCTGGACGAGGTTATCGATCTTAGTGCCAGTGCCGATATGGGTCGGACGGACGGTGCCGCCATCGACACATGAATTCGATCCAATCTCGACATCATCCCCGATCACAACGCTGCCTAGCGAATGGATACGATGCAACGTCGGATCCTCTGGCACCACGATATCTTTGCCCTCGTGGTTGCCGCGGATTTGCTCGGCAGAGGACGGCTCGGACGTGACAAAGGAAAACCCATCGCCACCGATCACTGCACCGGGTTGTGCGATAAACCGATCGCCAATCACAACGCGTGCGGTGATCCGGACTCCTGCATGGATCAACGCGTCGTCGCCAATCTGAACGCTGTGGCCCAGAGAGACATGCGCCCCAATCACAACATTGCAGCCTACGGTACAATCCGCGCCGATCACAACAAATGGTCCGATCGATGCATCTGCACCAATCTGAGCGGATGGATCAATCACGGCTGTCGGATGCACACCCACGGGCGCATTGCCGCTATCGTCCATCATTTGGGTCAGACCCGCCATGGCGAGACGTGCTCGCGGCGCGATAATGACCGCCTCTAGCCCCAAAGCCTGCCAATCGCAGCCTTCCCAGACCACAGCAGACATCGCATCGCTGTCGATCAAACTGTCGAGATACGCGGGGCTCATCGCCAGTGCCAGATCGTCATGCCCTGCCAGCGCGGGTTCAGTCGCGCGGGACACCAAACGGTCAACAGCACCGAACGCAGATGCATTCAGTGCCGTTGCAATATCTTGGATCGTATAGGCCATAAAAATCCTCAGAAACTCTGAGGACCAGACTTAGCCTCCGACGGCGCGCAAAGCCACCCCTTCGCGCGACAGAGCGTTCCAAATTTTGCCATCACGACCATAGATGTCGCGACGGAAGTTCAATGTGCCACGCACATCGGTGAATGCTGTACGGTATACAATGTGGACCGGAACCGGCTGGTTCAGGTTCACACGGGCCTCAGCAGCGGTCCGCAGTTTGGCCTGAAAGAAGCCCTCTGGATCGGCCGTCTGTTTCGC
Organism: Thalassobium sp. R2A62; assembly: GCF_000161835.1. Lineage (GTDB taxonomy): Bacteria > Pseudomonadota > Alphaproteobacteria > Rhodobacterales > Rhodobacteraceae > Thalassobium. Next base: position 529,322 of record NZ_GG697169.2, on the reverse strand, counting down.
CAACAATGCATAGGCAAAGTCAAACGGGTCATTCAGACGAATACAGCCGTGGCTATAGGCACGAACTTCGCGGCCGAACAGGTTCTTGGCCGGCGTGTCGTGCAGATAGATGTTGTACTGGTTCGGGAACATGAATTTCACCAGACCCAGCGCGTTACCGCGGCTCGGAGGTTGGCGCATGTTGAACGGGAATGTGCGTGCGCTGTATTGGCTAAAGTTCACGCTCGAGCGGTTGACCACACGGCCACGGCTGTCTGTGATTTCCAAGTGGCTGACCGCGTTAGGGTTCGACTGCAAGCGCGGCAGGTATTCCTTGGTCGCGATCGAGCGCGGGACATACCAGCTCGGGTTGATGACCATGAATTCCATCACGTCCGAGAATTCAGGGCTACGACGGTTGCTGTCGTTTGCACCAATGACCGAACGGGTCTGGAAGGTCACAGCATCGTTGTCGATGATCGACGCGGTAAAGTCTGTCAGGTTCACCCAAACATGGCGCGTACCACGTGGACGGTTGATCCAACGCTCGCGCTCCATTGCTACAATCACTGCCTGCAGACGGCTTTCAGCCGATTTGTTCAGCTCAGTGACCGTGCCCTGTCCGGCAGAGCCATCAGCGTTTAGACCGTGTGCCGTTTGAAAGCGTTGAACGGCTGCTTGGATGTTAGCGTCGTATGTCTGTGTTGCGTTGCCTTCGAGAAAGCCCATGGCGATCAAGCGGTTACGCAGGTTCACAACCTGCTGACCCGATGTGCCAGGTGCGAGCGTGCCAGAAACACGAGCGCCAAAACCGCCCTGTGCCAACAATTGCTCGAGACGCAGTTTTTCGCGCATCAGGCGCGAATATTCGGGTGCCGCAGGTGGCAAGCTGCGCAGGAACGCAGCAGGTGTAGACTGCGCGAATGCAGCAAGTGTTTGTGCACGACCACGATATGGCACTTCGCGTTTGATTTCTCTGTCGACACGCGATGGGACCAAGACACCAGTTTGTACGTCACGTGCGTACTGCAAGAACAGGCGCGACATCTCGACTTCCATCTGGCCCCGCTCTTGGGGGGTCGATGCGGCGCGAAGCTGCGCCTCGATTGTCTCAGGGTTATAGCGGCTCTGGGGCAGTCCATGATCGCCCGCCGTCTCTAGGGCCGCCAAAAACGCGTTGCGGCGCGAACGGTCATTGTTGCCAGTCCAGATCGGTTCAAAATTGACGGCGCGATAAAATTCGGCCAGCGCGGCGTCGCGCGATGCGGCCCCGGCGACCGCTTGTTTAAAGGCGGAAACCTGTGCGACTGCAGCTTTGGGCGCGGCAGCGACAACAAACAGTGCAGAAACAAGCAATGTTAGAGCAAATACTGGTGTGCGACGGGACAGAAACATCAACACATCCTCCCTAGAGATACAAAATGATGCCTCTGGTGTCTTTCACGAGGCAAATAGAGTCCATTCACATTTCCGAAAGACAGGCATTTTGTCTACATGTTGCCGTACTGCGCTGACATATCTGTCACAGTTCCCTTGTAATCAAATTCTGCGCAAATTATCGCCTATTTCCCCTTCCGTAATGCCGAGGGCGTAGAAACAGGTTGGTTGGTGATTCGAGTTGTGGCATAAGGTCGGTACATCTGGGGATGTAATGGCAAATTGGGTCTGAAAACAGGCTCTTACAGGCAAGCGACGGGACAGCGCTTTGAATATGATGAAACAGAAATCTTCTGGAGTGATCACACGCCGCGGTCTTCTAGGCGCTTTTGCAGCGTCGGCCGTAGTTGCAGCCCCTACCTATTCCAATGCTGCAGGCTTCCTGCGCGGTGGTGGCGATATCCGCCGGATCAAGATGTATTCGGGCCGCACCGGCGAGCGCATCGACATGATTTATTGGGTGGATGGCGACTATATCGCTGACGCCGTCAAAGAAGTGAACTTCTTCATGCGCGACTGGCGCAATAGCAAGACGATCCAGATGGACACACGCACCATCGACGTCATGGCCGCCTCGCATAACCTGATGGATACGTCCGAGCCTTATATGCTGTTGTCCGGCTACCGCAGCCCTGAGACAAACGCGATGTTGCGCCGTCGGTCCAGTGGCGTCGCCAAGAATTCCCTACACATGCGCGGACAAGCCGCCGACATTCGCCTCTCGAGCCGTTCGGTCAGCCAGATGGCCCGCGCTGCACAGCGTTGTTCCGGTGGTGGCGTTGGCCGCTACTCTGGTGCAAACTTTGTGCATATGGATTGCGGACCCGTCCGCAGCTGGGGCAGCTAAGCCGCCCTAACAAGCCAAAGCAAAAGCGCCTTAGGGCGCTTTTTTGTTGTTTGGTCCTAATTTAGCCCTGCCACAGAACCGCATCAGGATGGAATTGCGACCACGCGAACCAAAACGCTTGGTGCCTGCCAACGTCCTGGCCATCTTCGCCGATTGCACGGATGCCGCCTGCATCCAGCACCAGTCGAATATTTTCGACCTTGATGTCTTAGCCTTGCTAAAGGGCGACCAGTGCCGTGGCCCGCGGAAATGCAACCGCCGGCCCCGAGGCTGTCGTCACGCCGATGACGTCCTCGTGCACGGGCAACCGTGGATCAACGTCACCCACAGGAAAGATTGGGCCATTCGCATCCCGTCCATTGCGGAAATCGGGATTGCGACCCAATGCATGACGTTCTGTCAGAACCGTTGTTTCAGGATGTGCTGCACGCCATGTCGCCCAATCTGTCGTGATGACCGACGCTTGCTCTAGTACGATGCCTTTGTCCGCCAGAGGTCCAGCAACAGCTGTTCCCTTGAACGTGACAAAAACCGTAAATGTATTGATATCGTACATGACCTTGTTCGAGCGGATCAGAAGACCCGAAGTGCGCAAAACGGGCCGCTGAACTCCGGCTGGCATCCCATCCGTAAAATAGGCCTGTGCCGCACCGCACAGCGTACAATAGGGAATACCCAAATCGCGGCCGCCCAGTGTGTCATTGACCACTTCGCGGACTTCCATGATCTGGCGGGGATAGGCGCGGTATTCGCCATTGACCTGGACACCGAACACAACGTCGTCCTCGTTCAACCAATCGGCATCAGCCGCAGCGATCACGTCCGGATTGTCGGCTGCGGGAATACAGTTACAAGGATCATCCGTGCGATCAAAAGGACGATCATCAATCAACACGCCACCCCACGATACATGTCGCGAGTCGATGTCCCCTTCGACAAAGAGACGCTCCCAAGCCGGCACAACAGTGGTGAAGATTGCCCGTTTGGTGTCTAGGTAGTTCGGCGGTTCGGGAATATCCCACGCGATCAGATGATCCGTGACGACACCCCAACCATTGATCGGGCTCAGCTCTTTGCCCAGCAATTCCGAGGCGGCCGCAGTCAGTTCGTCATTTAGCTCTGGACCACGGACAAAGCGCATCAAATCACTGATCAACCACGCCACCCGCGCATCACCAGACGCGGTACTGACAGTCAAAGCTGATGCCTGATCTTCACCCCAGAATGAATTGTTCATGCTGTCTACAAAGGCGATTTCAACCGCATCGCGAACGGCATCGCCGAGCGGGCTTTGGATTGTCGCAGGTGGCTCGCCATATTGTTCGATCACATAGGCAGGTGGTGTGTCGGCCTGCGCGCATGCAGATAGCAAGAGCCCACCCGCAGTGACGGCTGCAGTGAACGCACTGCGAAGTGACGATGTGAAACGTTTTGGCATTGGGTGACCCTTTGGTAGCGAGCAATGTAAACAGGCTACGCTGCAACGATGGTCAGTGACCAATAACGACTACGTCAAAATTGGGTGATCAGACATAAACGCCTGCGGTGATTGAAAGATCTGGAACACCCAGTATGCTCATCCAGACAAATTAATGCTTGATTGAGCAAAGAAACTCTTGCCGCCAATTATTGGCCGTTTCTGGATCAGTCAAAGGCCTCCGCTATTAGACAAGAGATGTCATCAATTGTAATTCACCAATTTCCAACCATCGAAGAACCTCACATCGCGACCATAAAAAACAAGTCGCGGAACAGTGGTCTAACCTCAGCTAATTTTATTGGTCTCGATCGTGTACTTTGCGCTGATTTCAACGAAAAGCGAATGTATTTGGCATCCATCAGCGATGGCAATTTAGAGATCATAAGCTCCGTTCCCACTGTCATTACGGATGGAACCGCGGTCCAAACAGACTTGATGGATTTCCAAGACGGGCGCATCATCGTCAGCAAATTTTACCAAGGCTCGGTTGGAATCTACCGGCTTGAAGGTGACAAGATCGAGTTTGAAGGCGAGATTAACGAGAATAATTTCAAGGGCCTGAATGGCGTCAGGTTTATCCCCAATCATCCCAGCCTATTGTGGCTCACTTATTGCGGCAACAAGAAAAAATGCCACCAAATCGCGGACATCGAAACGAAGAAACTGATCCATCAGATCGACACCGAGCAACAGTGCCAAGATGTTGCATTCATTGATGGTTCTGCTGCCGTCTTTGCGCGTACAGATCACATAAAAGTTGGGGCCAAGGCCACCTACCTATTCAGTCGGAAATGGTGGATGTTTGCCACGGCCTATGTCTACAAAATCCTCGAAAACCTGCGCGAGACCGAACCCGAGTTTGTAAGCCGTTGGAAAGGCAAAGGGCATATTGATGCCTGCAAAGCCTACAAGGGCGAGGTTTTTGCAGCCAACCAGTATCTGGACCGTGTCGACATCTTTAAGCTTTCTGCCAAAGGAAAGCTGTCTCTATCGAGGACGATCAAGGGGATGGGCATGCCACACGGGCTAGACCTTCATGACAACAAGCACGCCGTGACGAACTACGGTGACCAAACGTTGCGGGTCATGGATCTGTCGTAGCTTAGAATTTGGCGCCACGGGGTTGAGCCTGCACAATAGGTTCTCCCAAGCTGGGTCAGTCATCATTGTGGGAATTGGCGCACCCGAGAGGATTCGAACCTCTGGCCTCTGCCTTCGGAGGGCAGCGCTCTATCCAGCTGAGCTACGGGTGCGTCTTCGTGATCTATAGCGCCGCGCCCTCTGCCCCGCAACGGCAAAACCGCGCGTCAGGCAAAGAGGTCCTGGCACAACTCCAAGGCATCAACGAGCACATCAACCTCGTCGCGCGTGTTATACAGACCAAAGGACGCACGCGCGGTTGCAGGCACACCCAAATGCTCCATCAACGGCTGCGCGCAGTGATGTCCAGCACGCACGGCCACGCCCCTTTTGTCCAGCACGGTCGAGATGTCATGGGCATGTGCGGCACCGTTCAAAGTAAACGAAAAGATCGCCGCCTTGGTTGCGCTGTTGCCTTGGACGTTTAGCCAATTCAGCCCTTCAAGCCGCGTGCGGGCATAGTCTCGCAAATCGCGTTCGTGGGCGGCGATGTTATCCATCCCCAGCTCCATCATATAATCCAGCGCGACCCCTAGACCGATCGCTTGCACGATACCCGGTGTGCCAGCTTCGAACTTCATCGGGGCATCATTGTAGGTCACCACGTCCTTGTGAACCTCGCGGATCATATCACCACCACCGATAAACGGACGCATCTCGGCCATCCGCTCGGATTTGATATAGATCGCCCCAGAACCCGACGGGCCATACAGCTTGTGACCCGTGATGGCGTAGAAATCGCAACCGATGTCAGCCACATCAACAGGTTGGTGCACTGTCGCTTGGGACCCATCAACCAGCACTGGGATGCTGCGTTCGTGGGCCGCTTGGGTGATCGTTTTCACGTCCACGACTGTCCCCAACACATTGGACAGATGGGTCACAGCAACCAATTTGGTTTTCGGGCCCATGGCATCAATCACCGTTTGGGTATCAAGATCACCATTGGTGTCTACGTCGACCCACTTGAGCACGACGCCTTGGCGTTCACGCAAGAAGTGCCACGGCACGATATTGGCGTGGTGCTCCATCACGGACAGGATGATCTCGTCGCCGGCCTCGAGCCGCGGCATCGCCCAACCGTAAGCCACGGTGTTGATGCCTTCGGTGGTGCCCGAATTTAGCACAATCTCGTCTTCAAACGCCGCGTTCAGAAAACGCGCAATCGTGCCACGCACGCTTTCGTATTTCTCGGTCGCGAGGTTCGACAGGTAGTGCAAGCCGCGGTGCACGTTAGAATATTCTTCGGCGTACGCGCGCGTGATCGCATCGATCACGACCTGCGGCTTTTGAGCAGACGCGCCGTTATCAAGATAAACCAGCGGTTTTCCATTTACCTCGCGGGCGAGGATTGGGAAATCACGGCGAATTTCAGAGACGTCATACATTCAAATATCCTCCGGGCACGGCGGCCCCGATCAGTGTGATAATCAACGATGCGCCCACGATCAGTCCGGTCACAGCCACAAATAGGCAAAACGTAGATTTCCCAAGGCTTTCATAGCCATGCAACACATTTAGAAAGTTTACCAAGCACCACAAGAGCAACCCGAGCGATACGAATGCGGCGAATTGGCCCAGTTCGGGTGAAATCAGCAAGAGCGAAATCTGTGCAACTTCGACCACCAACAGAACCATCTGCAGCCAAACCATCAATTTGAGCGTGTTCTCGAAACTGCCCGTACCTTGCAACGCCTGGCATGTGAAATAGAGAGCAAAGACCATGATCACCTGCCAAGACGCCACCACCACCGCAAGGGTCATGGGCGCCATGCCGAGTGTCGTAGCCTCTGCAGGTATCCCGCCCAACGCCGCAGCGCCATAACGCAAGAACACAGTCGCGATGCTGATCAAAACCAACACAGACCACATCGCATTGCGTGGCGCGGAAACGGTCATCACCATCCGCGCGCTATCACCCGGTTGGGTCAAAGCCCCCCAGACCAAGGCGAGAAACTGCTTCATGATGTGACGCGCTCAACGCGGAATTCGGCCTCGCGAAAACAGAACGACCAGATCAACAGAAACGCGATCGCCCAGACTGCACCGACCAAGGTCAGCGCCGGACCTGCCCCGATGAAACCCGCCACAAGACCGTGCAACAACACCGCAGGTGTCGAAGCCAACAACGACCAGAACAACGCCAATCGTGCGGTATAGAATGTGCCTTGGGCCCCAAATATGCGAGCGATCAAATGGCTGATGGCGGCGATGACATAGAATGCCAGCGGCCAGATCATCAACCAGCCCAGAAATTCATAGGCGACCAATTGATCCAGTCCAACGTCTTCGAGATGTGCCGTGCGCGACAGCCGTGGCAATTGCGCAATGAAGATGGTCAAACACGCACCCATCAGAATGGCGAGCACACGATCCTCTCGTGTGCCCATATCCAACAGACGGCGCATGACGACAGCAGGGCGCCGCCAGCTTTGGATGATATCCTGCGAGATCGCCATCAGTCGCGCCTGCGCATCAACCAGTTTTCAAGACGGTCACGCAAAGCATCCGCAAGGTCTTCGTTCTCGATCTCGTCCAATGCCTCGGCAAGGAACGCGAGCGTCAACAGGTCCTGTGCTTGCCCAACAGGTACGCCGCGGGACTGCAAATAGAACAACGCATCGTCGTCGATAGCACCCGACGTCGAGCCGTGCGAACACGCCACATCGTCGGCATAGATTTCCAGCTCTGGCTTGGCCAAGAACTGGCTGTCACCATCCAACAGCAACGATTGCGAAATCTGATACCCATCAGTTTTCTGAGCATCCGCTTTGACCAAGATCTTGCCTTGGAACACGCCTGTCGCACCGTTACGCAGCACCTTCTTAAAGACCTGACGGCTCTCGCAGTTCACCGCATCGTGGGTGATAAACACTGTGTCGTCATGAAGGAAATCACCGCCATCACCAACAGCCGCCCCTGCCACATGGGCCTGTGCGTCGTCACCGGTTAGCTCCAACACACATTCGTTGCGGGTCATCACGCCGTTTGCGGTCAACGTAAAGGACTTGAACAGGCTTTCGGTTCCCAATTGGGCGAACAAGCCCGTTACAGCACGACGTTCATGGTCGCGCCCTTGGGCCCGCACATGGTGGAACGCAGACCGGTCCGCAATCTCGACTTCCGTGACGGAATTGAACCGCGCAGCCGCTGCTCCGTTCTCGAGAACAGTCACGCTGGCACCTTCGTCAACGCGGACAACGTGGTGCAGCATCACGTCGGAAGACGTATCGCGGTGCAAATAGATCAAAGAGATCGGACGTGCCGCCTGCCCTGTCGCGTGGATCACTATGCCGTCGTCAGCAAAGGCTGTGTTCAATGCGGCCAGCGGGCGTTCAACAGGGTCTTGGCCTTTGGTCTCGAGCACACCGTAGATGTCACGCACCCAATGGATGTCGTGCGCCATAACATCTGACAAGCGTTCGATGGTCACACCATCCATTGCCAAATCGTCGGATGCATCGGCATCAAACACTCCGTCCACAAAGACAATCTTTAACCGGTCGATTTGGTCGAACATTGGCGCTTCATCGCTGGAAAACAGCGCGGCCTCGGTCGCCGCCTCGTCAACCAAGCTCGAAGGCTCAGTATATTTCCAATACTCGTCACGGCGGCTCGGCAGACCCATTTTGGTCACCCGCGCCAACGCATCGCCGCGTGCCTCGACAGCCCACGCAGCGCCCAAAGGCATCGACAGTGCCGCGAGCCGCGCGTCAGTCGCGTCTTGCTTTAGTTGCGGCAGGGCCATTATGCGACCTCCGACAAAATGTCAGCATAGCCGTTGTTTTCGACCTCAAGCGCCAGATCCGGACCGCCTGTTTTAACAATGCGACCATCGGCCATGATGTGCACGACGTCCGGCTGAATGTGGTCCAGCAAACGCTGGTAGTGCGTGATCACAAGAAACGAACGCCCCTCGGACCGCAATGCATTGACGCCTTCGGCCACCAATTTCATCGCATCGACGTCCAAACCCGAGTCTGTTTCATCCAAGATGCACATCTTGGGCTCGAGCATCGCCATCTGCAAAATCTCGTTGCGCTTTTTCTCACCACCGGAAAAGCCGACATTGACCGGACGCTTCAACATGTCAGCGTCGATTTTCAAGCTCTTGGCCTTTGCACGCACCAGCTTCAGGAAATCAGCCGCAGACATCTCGTCTTCGCCGCGTGCTTTGCGCTGGCTGTTCACTGCGGTCCGCAAGAACGTCATGTTACCAACACCTGGGATTTCGACGGGATACTGAAACGCCAGAAATAGGCCCGCTGCCGCGCGTTGTTCTGGCTCCATGTCCAAAAGATCGACACCATCAAGCGTCGCCGCACCACCGGTGACTTCGTAGCCGTCTTTGCCAGACAGAACATAGCTCAGCGTGGATTTACCTGAACCATTGGGACCCATGATCGCGTGGACCTTGCCCGGTTCAATGGACAGATCAACACCCTTGAGGATCTGCTTATCTTCGTCTTCCAGATCGACCTTTAGGCCTTTGATTTCCAACATTTCTGTCTCCTTTATATTCGTTTGGGTCCGCCTAACGCGGGTTCCCCATGATCTCGGTGATCCGGCCCAGTTCGGCCGGTTTGATGTCTCTGGGTGTCACCTCAAACCGCGCCATACGTCCGATGTAATCGACACGCGGCACAAATTCTTCAATTTGATGATAGGTTTTACGGTTCATGTAGTCGTCGAAATAGACGGTCACAGGCTTGGTCGCACGAAACAAGACCGCCAACAAACAGCCCTGCCGAAAACGGCCATCAATCAAAACAGTATCTGGGTGCACGAAATCATCGCGGTCCCATACGTTCAGCGGGTAACGGCTAAACTTTTGATGGTTTTTGGTATTCTTGGGGCTACCCCACGCAACCGTAGGACCGATGTCAGCCCAATGCATGTTTACAGGCGATGCCGACGGGTTGGCGTCAAAGTATTCCGACATCATCGCGGCCCAGTGCCGGTCGCTTTCAACTGAAAAGATTGTTTTGCCCGACATTTCGGCAGCCATCACCGTCGAGCCACCACTGCCGTATTCCAAAATAGCGGACGCATCAGAGTAGGCCTGCGTGATCCACGCGGCTTCGGCCTTTGGCAAGGTGAGCGTGGGTCTTTCAATCACGCTCATGCCGACACCTCTAGATCAGGTAGGCAACTCCGCGAAACAGAATCGAATTCGGCTCGGCCATTGCTTTGGTCATCGCGACCCATTCGGGGGAAAACACGCTGCCGAACTTGGCTGGATACATCCAAACCAGATTGTGCAGACCCAGCACCGCGCCCATCAGACTGGTGCCCAACAATGCCATGTGTGAAAGTAGTTTGAGATTGAAGGTCTCGCGAAAGAACAACACGATCCCCATGCCCATCACGACGTCCATTCCAAACATCATATCGGCGTTCATTTCCAAATCGTTGTACCCGAGGAAATGAAACCGAGCGAAACGGATCGCCATCACCGCGAACACGCCAGAAAACAGCGCCATCACCAAAGACAATGGATAGCCCATTCTTCCGAACGCGCCGATCTGTACGGTTTTGCGCCCCATTTTCTTGGGGATCAGCATGTTGGTCTCGGGATCGACATACTCGGTATTGAGCGGATCGTTGATCTGCGCGATCCGCTGTGCAAACTCGGCTTTCTGCGCGTTTTTGCAGATTTCTGTCATTGGGAACGGCCTTTACACATGATTGGTAAGGTCCGACTACCCAGCAAACAGGGCGGGAATGAGACGTCAATTTGCCGAAATCAGGGGTCATCATTTGCGCCCCACAAGAAGATAGGCAAAGAGGCTGCCCAAAAATCCGGACAATCCAGCAATGATTGCGACCTCACCGCCCATCAAAGGCGGCAAAACAGCATCGATCAGCACGGCAAAGCCGCTGCAAAATCCGCCAGTGAGAACAGCGGGTATCAGAATACGACCGATCATCCGTCGATCTCCTGCGCTGTGCGGCGACGGGTCAAGATTATGGTCAGAACCAGATAAATCGGGCCAAAACTCAACACAGCGGGCCAATGCGTCCAAAACTCGGACGCAGAATAGCTGTCAGAGCGCCACAGAAATGTGATGCCCCAAAAGACCGCAATCGCGATCCCAGTATTGACCAACAGCCCCGTCACGACTTAGCCCACCGACCCTTCGAGAGAGATCGCAACGAGAGCTTGCGCTTCCATCGCAAATTCCATCGGCAGCGCCTGCAGCACGTCCTTGCAGAAGCCGTTAACGACGAGCGCCACAGCCTCTTCTTCGTCCATGCCACGCTGGCGGCAATAGAATAGCTGATCATCGTCGACCTTGGATGTGGTCGCCTCGTGCTCGACGCGGCTGCTGTTATTTTTGACTTCGATGTACGGCACCGTGTGTGCCCCACATTTGTCGCCAATCAACAGGCTGTCACATTGGGTATAATTGCGGCTGTCTTTTGCCTTAGGATGCATCGAGACCAGACCACGATACGTGTTCTGTGCTTTGCCTGCGCTGATCCCTTTGGACACGATCCGGCTCTTGGTGTTTTTGCCAAGGTGAACCATCTTGGTGCCTGTGTCGGCCTGCTGCATGTTGTTGGCAATCGCGATCGAATAGAATTCGCCCTGACTGTCATCACCGCGCAGGATGCATGACGGGTATTTCCACGTCACAGCCGACCCAGTTTCAACTTGCGTCCACATCACCTTGGACCGGTCGCCACGGCAATCCGCACGTTTGGTCACAAAGTTATAGATGCCGCCTTTGCCGTTCTCATCACCAGGGAACCAGTTTTGAACGGTCGAATATTTGATTTCAGCATCGTCCATCAGAACCAGCTCGACCACCGCCGCGTGCAGCTGCGCCACGTCGCGTTGTGGTGCGGTACAGCCCTCCAGGTAGGATACGTAGCTTTCTTTGTCGGCAATGATCAGCGTGCGCTCGAATTGGCCGGTGTTTTCCGCATTGATACGGAAATACGTGGACAGCTCCATCGGGCAACGCACACCCGGCGGGATGTAGACGAACGAGCCATCAGAAAAGACCGCCGAGTTCAGCGTCGCATAATAGTTGTCAGAGACAGGCACGACGGACCCAAGGTATTTCTGGACCAATTCAGGGTGTTCTTTGATCGCCTCAGAGATCGAGCAAAAGATCACACCCGCTTTGGCAAGCTCGGCTTGGAACGTGGTGCCAACGGATACGGAATCGAACACCGCATCAACAGCAACCTTGCGCTCTTCCTCTGGGGCCTCAACACCAGCGAGCAGCGCTTGCTCTTTCAAAGGAATGCCCAGTTTCTTGTATGTTTCCAGCAACTTGGGATCAACCTCATCCAATGACTTGGGTTTGACCTCCATGCTTTTGGGGCGCGCATAATAGTACTGATCCTGAAAATCGATCTCAGGGTAGTCGACCATCGCCCAGTCAGGCTCGGTCAATTCGAGCCAACGACGATAGGCCGCGAGACGCCATTCCAGCATCCATTCGGGTTCGTCATTCTTCGAAGAGATCAAACGCACGATATCCTCGGACAAACCCTTGGGCGCGTATTCCATTTCGATCTCGGTTTCCCAGCCGTATTTATACGTGCCGGATAACTCTTTGACCGCATCAACGGTATCCTGATCGACGCCGTCTTTGACTTCTACATCATCCAAAGCTGTCATTTCGCTCTTCCTCTAATCTCACGCGGCCCGCGCTTTGTGCCGCTCATAGGCGTTGCACCACGCATCCGCAAACCGCTTTATGTCGTCGTCCGTTGTCTCGAGGCCCAGCGACACGCGAATTGCGCAGGCCGCTTCGGTCTCGTCGTATCCCATCGCGCGCAGCACAGTGCTGGCTTTGACCTTGCCACTAGAACAGGCTGATCCCGCGCTGATCGCAAAGCCCGCGAGGTCCATCTGCATCACTTGGGTCTCGCCCTTCCAGCCGGGTGTCATCATGCATGTCGTGTTGGGCAGACGTGTCGCAGCCTGCCCTACAAAAATAGTATCCGGCGCGCGGGTCTCAATGGCTGTTTCCAGACTATTTCGCCGCACGGCGACCGCATCCCATGCACCCGCCTCGACATCACGCTGTGCAGCTTCGGCAGCTGCACCAAATCCGGCTATGCCAATGATGTTTTCAGTTCCTGATCTGCGACCCATTTCCTGGCCACCACCACGCAATTGAGCAACCGGATCATCGGCTGTGAAATTGATCAAGGCGCCAATCCCTTTTGGCCCGCCAATTTTATGCGCAGACAGGATCATATAGGACGGGGTTTGGCCGTCCGGATAGGTCACGGGCATCTTGCCCACCATCTGGGTGATGTCGCAGATCACCGAATAAGGAACCGATCCTGCGCGCGCGGCATTGATGTGACTGCTGGGCACGACCTGCGCCGTCTCAGGCAAGATACCAGTTTCGCTATTGGCCGCCGACATCGCGACCAAGGCCACAGGGCCGCGATCCGCTTGCCACTCTTGGTCTGCCTGCGCGAGCACCCAGTTGAACATCTCTGTCACGCCGCTGGGCGAAAGCGCACCCTTGCGGTTGATGATCGCGGGCAGCTTGGCCTCGCTCCATGCGTTTAGGCAATCATGCTCGGTTGGCAACGACGCAAAGACCCCGCCATGCTGATCCCGTTGCCCCACCGCGAGGGCGGCGGCCTCGGTCGCACTTCCGTTGAAAATGACTTGGTTGGTTTTGCACCCGACCAACGCCGCGACCTGCGCGCGCGCCCGCTCCATCATCGATTTGGCATCGCGCCCTTCGGAATGGACGCTCGACGGATTGCCCATGATGTCCATTGCCGCGACCATCGCTTTGCGCGCTTCGGGGCGCAGCGGTGTGGTTGCATTATGATCGAGATAAACGCGCATCAATCGACGATTTCAAACAGGTTTGGCACCGCAGGGCACGGTGCCAAATCATTGGACACTACGTCGCTGAGACGGGTCTGGTGCAGGAACACATAGACATGCGCGCTCAGCCCCTCCCACAACCGGTTGCTCAGCGATTGCGCGCGGCTGCCGGAGGCCGCCCCCGACGCCCCTGCCCCTTTGTGCATGGCGCTGACAGTTTCATCAACGGCGCCCAGAATATCGACCACGCGGATGTCGCTGGATGCGCGGGCCAAACGGTATCCACCACCGGGACCGCGGACGCTTTCGACCAGTCCTTCGCGGCGCAATTTCACGAACAACTGCTCGAGATATGGCAACGAGATATCTTGTCGTTTGGAAATTTCGCCCAGCGTTACGAGACGCGCATCCGACTGCAACAAGGCGAGATCGACCAAAGCAACCATCGCATAGCGGCCTTTCGTGCTCAGTTTCATTTCAAAACCCCCAAAAATACTACGTTTCCACGACAATCAGTTGACGCGATGCAGCCTCGCGTTTAATTGCGATAAAACCGCCCTGAACCAATTATTGGATCAGAGTTTAGAAGTGTTCTAAAGTCCCTGACTGATTTCGTCAAGAAACCACCCAGGGCCGCGCGCAACAAGACTAACAACTAGATCGAGGACCCCAATGCCCGAAGTGATTTTCCCAGGTCCCGAAGGCCGCCTAGAAGGCCGCTATCACCCGCAAAAAGAGCGTGATGCACCGATCGCTATCGTGCTGCATCCGCATCCGCAATTTGGCGGAACGATGAACAACCGCGTGGTCTATAATCTGCACTACGCGTTCTACAACATGGGCTTTACCGTGTTGCGGTTTAATTTCCGCGGCGTAGGACGCAGTCAGGGCGAATACGACCAAGGTATTGGCGAGCTGTCTGATGCGGCGTCCGCGCTCGATTATCTTCAGTCGATGAACAACAACTCCAAGCATTGCTGGGTTGCAGGGTTCTCGTTTGGTGCATGGATCGGGATGCAGTTGTTGATGCGTCGCCCCGAGATCACTGGCTTTATTTCGGTCAGCCCACCAGCCAACATGTACGACTTTAGCTTTTTGGCGCCCTGCCCGTCTTCGGGTCTGATCATCAATGGCACCAATGACCGCGTAGCGCCTCCTCAAGATACTCATACTTTGGTGGACAAACTGCACGAGCAGAAAGGCATCACGATCACGCACACCGAAATCGACGACGCGGGACACTTCTTTGAAGATCCGCACATGGACAACATGATTGACCATACAACGACATATGTTCGCCGCCGCCTGACCGAGAATACCCGCTAATGGCGCTGACCGCAGATATTGCCGACGAGCTGGCGCAAAAAGCACTGGATGCGTTTGAAAAGTCTGGTGATGAGAAAATTGTCGACCAGATCGGCGATGTCCTCGGAGCGTCGTCGCAAACATTGCAAGAGGCATATCTGACCTCGATCCGTGTGCGCCGCGCGGAAAAGCGAGCACGCGAAATGCTCGCAAAGTTCGACTAGGGCCACGTTCCGAGGTCTTGGGCCGTCCTGCTGGCCAATTTGTTGATCAGATAACTTGGCACCCACAATATGTGTGCTGCGATCTATGGTTAGGATCACTGCCGCGGAACTGGGACAAAGTGTCCATATTTTTCAAACGGCATTCGTCGTATACAATCGCATACCGTCTTTTCATCTTTGACCAAACGCGCTATGCCGCGCGCAATCATTCGAATCCATCAAAGGACCGCACCATGACCAAGATCAAGGTAGAGAACCCCATCGTCGAACTCGACGGCGATGAAATGACCCGCATCATCTGGGACTTCATCAAGAAAAAGCTGATCCTGCCGTATCTTGACGTTGATCTGCTCTACTATGACCTCGGCATGGAAGTCCGCGACGAAACCAACGACCAAATCACTATCGACGCGGCAAACAAGATCAAAGAGATCGGTGTTGGCGTCAAATGTGCGACGATCACACCAGACGAACAGCGTGTCGAAGAATTCGGCCTCAAAGAGATGTGGCGTTCGCCAAACGGCACGATCCGCAACATCCTCGGCGGTGTTGTGTTCCGCGCGCCAATCATCTGTTCCAACGTTCCGCGCCTCGTGCCCGGTTGGACCGACCCGATTGTCATTGGCCGTCACGCCTTTGGTGACCAGTACAAAGCCACAGACTTCCTGATGCCTGGCCCTGGTAAACTGACAATGAAATTTGTTGGTGAAGACGGCGCTGTCATCGAGAAAGAAGTGTTTGACGCTCCTGCTGCCGGTGTTGCGATGGGTATGTACAACCTCGACCAGTCGATCATCGACTTTGCGCGTGCGTCCATGAACTACGGCCTCAACCTCGGTTGGCCTGTCTACCTGTCCACCAAGAACACGATCCTCAAGAAATACGACGGTCGTTTCAAGGATCTGTTCCAGCAGGTGTTCGAAGAAGAGTTCGAAGACAAATTCAAAGCCGCTGGCATCACATATGAGCACCGCTTGATCGACGACATGGTCGCGGCTGCGATGAAATGGTCCGGCAAATTCGTTTGGGCCTGTAAAAACTACGATGGTGACGTTCAGTCCGACACTGTTGCACAGGGCTTTGGCTCGTTGGGTCTGATGACATCGCAGCTGATGACACCCGATGGAAAAGTCGTCGAAGCCGAGGCCGCACACGGTACGGTCACGCGTCACTTCCGCCAGCACCAAAAGGGCGAAGCGACTTCGACAAACTCGATCGCATCGATCTACGCATGGACAGGTGGTCTCAAGCACCGCGCCAAGTTGGACAACAACGATCAGTTGGCAAAATTCGCGAACACATTGGAAAAGGTCATCGTCGACACAGTCGAGAGCGGCTTTATGACCAAAGACCTCGCACTGTTGGTTGGCCCAGATCAGAAATGGCTGACAACAGAAGGTTTCCTCGAGAAAATCGACGAGAACCTGAACGCCGCGATGTAATCCATCCAGCGCAAGCAGATCAAAAGAGCGTCGCGATTGTCTCGCGGCGCTCTTTTTTGTTAGGCTCTTGATATGAGCAGCCCTCTTCTCTCAGGTATGGCAAATATTCTGGCCGACACCCGCAATGTGGCCGCCAAAGAAGCTGTCTTGCTCACCACTATCGGCCTTGTTGGTAATTGGGTCGGCGGACGGTTCAGTTGCGATGCAACAGCGCTGTCATTTACGACCAACGCAATGAACCGCCGGCTACAAACCAAGGATGCTGATGCCACTATTCCCTATGCCAGCATCACAGATCTACAGTTTGGCCGCATGATGATCTGGGCGCGCACGGTCGACATCACGACCGATGCGGGGTTTTTCAGGCTTAGAACCGCACCGCGGCACACCCAGTCGCTGTTTGATCTGCTTGATGCGCACAGACCCTGAGCGCGTTTTTCCACTTGACCCAAACCCCTCGCGGCTGTCCCCTTGAGACGCTGCAAAAAGGATCACTCC
This sequence comes from Thalassobium sp. R2A62, assembly GCF_000161835.1. Lineage (GTDB taxonomy): Bacteria > Pseudomonadota > Alphaproteobacteria > Rhodobacterales > Rhodobacteraceae > Thalassobium. The sequence continues at coordinate 512,155 of NZ_GG697169.2, read as the reverse complement.
CATGCCCAAACACCTCATCTTACTACTGTTCGCCGTCTGTGCTGAAACCGTCGGCACCACTGCATTGCAGGCCAGCCAGCAATTTACGCGCCTGTGGCCATCGGTGCTGGTCGTCGTCGCCTACGCAATTTCGTTCTATCTGTTGGCTTTGACGCTTAAATACATGCCCGTAGGGATCATGTACGCAATCTGGTCGGGGCTCGGGATTGTCTTGATCGCAATCATTGCGTGGCTGGTCTACGGCCAGTCACTGGATTGGCCCGCGATCCTTGGGATGACCCTAATCCTTGGTGGTATTATCATCATCAATCTATTTTCCAAAACAGCCGTTCATTGAGGCCCATTATGACCCGATTCAACACACAGAGGCGCTATGGCTCCGTCACCAAGAGCTTTCACTGGCTGACGGCATTGCTGATCCTCGCGTTGATCCCGCTGGGGATTATGGCGAACAAAGCCGCCCACGCCCCCGAGCCTGACTTTGAGCGGGCCGCATTCCTGTTTTCTTTGCACAAAACGCTGGGTGTGACGGTTTTTTCAGTCGCCATTTTGCGTATTCTCTGGGCCTTGCGCCAAGCCAAGCCCGGACCTCTGCACCCTGACCGGCGTGCCGAAACGCTGTTGGCCGAGATTGTCCATTGGACGCTCTATGGCAGTCTGGTTCTTGTCCCGCTGACCGGTTGGATCAGTCATGCCGCCACCGAAGGTTTCGCGCCGATCTGGTGGCCCTTTGGTCAGGGCTTGCCCTTTGTTCCCGTTGACCAAACCATCAAGTCATTCTTTGCCGGCCTGCACATCGTGTTTGAACGCGTTCTAGTCATCTCAATCTTTTTGCATGTCGCGGGTGCTTTGAAGCACCAGTTCATTGATCGCGACAGCACATTGAGACGGATGTGGTTCGGCAACCGTGACGCGGTCGATGTTCCCCCTCACCGTCATAGCGCAATCCCTGCTGTTCTTGCGGGCGGCGCGTTTGCGCTGGCGATTGGTGTTGGATCTGCGATTGGGATGTTCGAGAAATCAACTGCGCCCGTTCACGCCGCCGCTCTCGACACCGTCGGGTCAGACTGGACCGTTGCCGACGGAAACATTGCTCTCTCGATCACTCAATTCGGAAACACCGTTACCGGTGAATTCACCGATTGGACCGCTGCAATCGTATTTAACCCAGAGCCGGCCGAGGTTCAGGGCAACGTTGATGTCACGATAAACATTGGATCACTGGTTCTGGGGTCTGTGCGCGATCAGGCGATGGGCCCCGACTTCTTTGATGCAGACCAGTTTGCCACGGCGACCTTTGTAGGCGAGCTTTTGGCCGTGCCAGACGATGGGATCGTGATGGACGGCACCCTGACAATCAAAGACCAATCCGTGCCAATCGCTGTGCCAATGTCCATGCTCGTTGACGGTGATACAGCCACATCATCAGGCAGCATCACACTGGACCGCCGCAGTTTTGGCATCGGCGACAGCATGGCCGACGAGAGCAGCCTCGCATTTGCTGTTGATGTCTCGATCAACCTGACCGCGACCCGCACGGCCAACTGATCAAAACAAAAAGAGCCGCCCCAACTGAATGGAGCGGCTCACATCTATCAGGTTCGAACCCGCTTACTGAGCGATGCCAGCCTCGATTGAGATCATGACCTCGACTTCGTCAGACGCGGCAGGTGCGAACGCACCAAGGCCAAAGTCAGAACGCAGCAGCGTTGCTGTCGCGTCAAAACCTGCCCATGCTTTGCCAGCCATCGGATTGTCGCCCGACTGGTTCAACGTTGCGTCCAGAACAACCGATTTCGTCATGTTGTTCAGCGTCAGATTACCCGTGATCATTGCGGTGTTATCGCCTGTGACCTCGATAGCGGTCGACGTAAACGTGACCATGTCTTCGTCAGACGCACCAAAGAAATCAGAGGACATAAAGTGGTTAAAGCGGCCTTCCCAGCCCGTCAGCATGCTCTTGGTCGGCATCGAAACGGAAACCGAAGAGTTTGCTGGGTCTTCTTGGTCAAACATGATTTGACCCTCAAAACCTGAGAACATGCCGTAGGTTGTTGAAAAACCAAGGTGGGAATAGCTGAATACGATCTGGCTGTGGCTCGCATCAAGATCATAGGCCTGCGGTGCCGCAACTGTGGATGAAGCGGCTAGACCTGCCAGAGCGGCGGCGATCAGTGTCTTTTTCATTTTGAGGGTCTCTATCTGTGACAGCGGAATTGCTGTGACTAGATGTCGCGCAATCGGACATTAAGGCAAGCCACGATACATCAACAGGTTGTGTTCAAAAACGCGCAGTCAGACCCCTGATCCTTGGCGGCCGATGCCCCGCTAACAACAATGCCCCTCTAAAACGACAAAACCACCCTGCGCAGAAACAGGGCGGCCATGCTTGGTCGAGACGGTAGGATCACGCGACCAATGGCATCTTCGTCGAATTTTGCGCCTGCATACGCAGATCGTTGCGGCGGTGTTCACGGGTTCCGGACAACAACAGGTCGCGCCCCATGCGGTCTCTGAGTTCAATCAGGTCTTCTTCCGAGCCCGCAGTCACAGGAACGGTGACCGAAGAATTACGGCGACGCATGACCAAAACAGCCTGACCATCGCAAGACTTTGATCGGTCCAAATGCACACCACCGATCGCATCAAAACCGTAGTTCGCAATGATAGTATTGCGCCCAGTGCGGTTCGTAATCACTTCACGCACTTCCTCCATACGTTTGTCCACATGGACCTGTACGGCTGTACCGCGTGTGGCGTACCACAACAGCAAACCGCCCAGAACGGCCATAACCAAGGCTGCCGCGATTTTAATCGCCAGCACATCTGTAACAGCGACATTCGACGGCAACATCAATGAAAACAGCGAAAGCATTGCAAATATGCTTCCAAGGAAGCCCGCGATCATCTGAGGAATGACAATGCTCAGCGATGCGCCCCCGCGCGGTCGAATGATGTAGCCTGCATATGTTTCTTCGATTTCGTGCGTTTTGTTGGATTTCGGGCGTCCTATGCGCCCTGCTCCAACACCCTGTCTTGGTGTCTTGTGCATTTGTGCTATCCCAGTCTATCAACTTATGATTGCGTTAATCATTCGTAAACAATTGAGGCGGGAATGAGGCAAATTCACATTTTTTCAATATTAAAGTGCATTACGTGAACGTAAGTCGCGTTTTAGGATACACGGTACAACCACCCCAAAATCCGCACTTGTCGCGTATTCCTACAGGTGTATAAGGCGACGTCCTTGTGCGGAACGATTTGAACCGCGCAGTCTCTCGTGGATGGGGTGCACAAGGATTTATGCCCCTCCTATGAAATGCGCTTGAGAAAAGAACTGGAGCATTCATGCCGCTATATGAGCATGTATTTATTGCGCGTCAGGACCTGTCCAACACGCAAGCCGAAAGCCTCATCGAACATTTCTCCACAGTCCTCGCGGACAACGGCGGCAAAGTAGCCGATAGCGAGTACTGGGGCGTCAAAACGATGGCCTACAAGATCAACAAGAACCGCAAAGGCCACTATGCCTTTTTGCGTTCCGATGCACCGGCACCAGCCGTGCAGGAAATGGAGCGTTTGATGCGCCTGCATGACGACGTCATGCGTGTTCTGACCATCAAGGTCGACGAGCACGAAGAAGGCCCATCGGTTCAAATGCAAAAGCGCGAAGAACGTGGCGAACGCCGCGAGCGCCGCTAAGCTAGATCAGGAAAGGTATCTAAGTCATGGCTACTAAACCATTTTTCCGTCGTCGTAAGTCTGATCCATTTGAGGGCGAGAACGCTCCAAAGATCGATTACAAAGACACTCGCCTGCTTCAGCGTTATATCTCTGAGCGTGGCAAGATCGTTCCATCCCGTATCACCGCAGTCGGTGCCAAGAACCAGCGTGCGTTGGCTCGCGCCATCAAACGTGCTCGGTTCCTCGCGCTTCTGCCCTACGCTGTTAAGTAAGGAGACACCGCAATGGATATCATCCTTCTAGAACGTGTGGCCAAACTGGGCCAAATGGGCGACGTCGTGTCGGTCAAACAAGGTTTCGCACGTAACTTCCTTTTGCCAACTGGCAAAGCGATGCGTGCATCCGAGGCGAACATCAAAGCCTTTGAAGCTCAAAAAGCGCAACTCGAAGCAACCAACCTCGAGACCAAGAAAGAAGCGGACGCTCTGGCGGACAAGCTGAATGGTCAACAGTTCGTTGTGATTCGCTCTGCATCGGATTCGGGCTCGCTCTACGGTTCGGTTTCGACCCGTGACGCAGCAGAAGCTGCGATCGAGGGTGGCTTTACAGTCGACCGCAAGCAGGTTGCACTTACAGCGCCGATCAAAGACCTCGGTCTGCATACGGTTGCTGTTAAGCTGCACCCAGAAGTTACTGCTGAAATCGTTCTGAACGTTGCACGTTCCGAAGAAGAAGCTGAACTTCAGGCTGCTGGTAAATCGATCCAGGAGCTGGCTGCTGAAGAAGAAGCAGAAGCTGAGTTCGAGATCCAAGAGCTGTTCGACGATATCGGCGCTGCCGGTATGGACGACTTTGGCGACGACGAAGCGGCTCCTGCTGCTGACGACGCAGCCGAAGAGGCCAGCAACGAAGACTAAGGTCTCTCGCATATCTCATAGAAAAGGCCGCTCTGATCCAGAGCGGCCTTTTTTTATTGGATTAGATCTGGCGGCTTAGCGTTTGAACGTTTCCATCGACAGGATCGCGTCGCAAACAGCGCCGTTCTCGGTGCCGACCCAAACGTCCAACCAACCATCGCTGGGACGTGTCAGGACAATCTTGGCGTCCAGATTGCCGTTGTCATCATCGTCGTAGTACCAATTCGCAGATGAGGTATTCACCAACAATATTGAATCGCACTCGCTCACGACACTGACGACCAACTGGTACGCACCCATGCCCGACAACGAGAACGTAAAGTCTGGTGCCGTCGTCACATAACCCCTGCCCCGATCCGTACCCGGTGTCACGTTGCGACAGTTTTGAATGTTGTTGTTGCCACCCGCACGAACCGGAAATTGCCGCTCTTGAAACAGCTGTTTACCCGTGCCCTCATAGGTGTCGCCGGATTGATTGAAGTCCGGACACGCAGCGGCCGCACCGGCCAAGCTCAAAAATGTCAAACAAGTTGCAATAACGCGTTTCATGATGAATCCCCTTCTCATAGCCCAAAGTATGGCGCAAAAACGCCGCCATAAAAAGCCACGGTTGCAAATACGCTAATTTTCTACACAAAGGCGAAAACACCAACGTCACAGCAACCCAGGGAACGAAAAAGGCCGCCCCAGCGGGACGGCCTCTAAAAACTATAGATCTAAGAGCAGGGTTTAGTCGTCTGCTTCCAGAGCTTCGACAGCCTTTTGCAGATCATCTTTGCTGACCTCTTTCTCAATCAGGTCCGCCTGATCAAAGATCATGTCGACAACTTTGTCTTCAAAGATCGGTGCGCGCATTTGCTGCTGCATCTGCTGGTTTTGCTGAACAAACTCAAAGAACTGACGCTCTTGGCCAGGATACTGACGCGCCTGGTTCATGATCGCTTGGGTCATCTCGGCGTCGGTAACTTCAACCTCGGCCTTTTGACCGATCTCAGCCAACAACAGGCCCAACTTCACGCGGCGCTCGGCCAGTTCGTTGTGCTCGTCTGTTGGTGTGATCTCTGGGTGATCGTGACCTTCAACCTCTGGGTTATCTTCGTGCCACAGCTGATGTGCGATCTGGCCAGCTTCGGCTTCAACCAATGATGGTGGCAGCTCAAAGGATACTTCTTTGTCCAACGCATCCAGCAGACCACGCTTGGCAACCGCACGTGCAGCACCTTTGTACTCGGCTTCAAGACGCTCGGCGATCTGACCCTTCAAAGCGTCCAGATCTTCGGCACCAAACTGCTTGGCCAGCTCATCATTCAGCTCTGCCTTGGCAGGGGCTTTGACGGCTTTGATCTTGCACTCAAACACAGCCGCTTTGCCAGCGAGGTGCTCGGCCTGATATTCAGCTGGGAACGAAACTTCTACGTCTTTCTCGTCGCCTTCTTTGACTCCAACGAGGTCATCTTCGAAACCAGGGATGAAAGAGTTGGACCCCAAAACCAGTGGGTAATCTTCTGCAGCGCCGCCTTCAAAGGCTTCGCCATCTACTTTGCCCAAGAAGTCAATTACAACTTGGTCGCCATCTTTGGCTTTCGAGCCCTTCTTGCGGTCTTCAAAGTTCTGCGCGCTCTCTGCGAGGTTCTCAAGAGCCTCAGCAACCGATGCGTCGTCTGCTTTCACGGACATCCGCTCGAGCTTCATTTTCGTAAAATCTACTTCTGGGATCGGAGGAAGCATTTCGTACGACATGTCTACATTGACGTCGTCGCCCTCTTTCCAGTCTTCGTTTGTCATTTTGACGTCGGGCTGCATCGCAGGCTTGTCGCCGCTGTCTTCAAAATGCTTCGCCATGGCTTCGTCGATGGCTTTCTGCATCGCTTCGCCCAGCATACGCTGGCCGTACTGCTTCTTGAGCAGCGCCATAGGGACCTTGCCCTTACGGAAACCCTTCATTTCGATCTCTGGCTGCGCTTCGGCCAGCTCAGCGTTCACCTTCTCTTCCAGCTCGGCAGCTGTAACTACAATGGAATAGCCGCGCTTGAGGCCTTCGTTCAGGGTCTCTGTGACCTGCATGGAATCCGTCCTTTTTCTCTTCGTTTTTGGTGCGGGTGAAGGGACTTGGTCAAGACTTTATTTGCTAGCAAATCTGCTACGCATCTTACCGCAAAAGAACCCCAATACGTAACTGCTACGCAGTCACTACACGCATGTATCGCCGCCAGATATTCGTGCGTTTAACTGGTGTCAACCCAATGGAGTTCCACCCGTCTATCTAAGGGTAAAATAGTGTACCAATGGTGCGCCAATACTGTACCTCTAGTACTCCCAGAGACGTTCTATTGGCCCTCTATGATGTGCTGCTGTGCATCTACGGATGAGTTTTCAGCCCGATGTAGAGCTATCAGCATTTGTCGATTGTGAATTACTTAGGTGCATGCTGATTTCGCAAAGTACACCGAGAGGCACACAGGCCATTGCGATGTAGATACTCAGATCGATCATCCGTCCGACCCCCATGCCTCGAGTTATCATCGGTATGGATTCCGGTAGAAATAGTGCGAGAAGAATATTAAACACCGAAAGCGCAAACCCTATTGCGGCTATCCAAGTACCGACCTTTGTAAAAAACATTCTATTGTTCCTTTCTACGCCTTGAGGATGCTAACAGGGCAGCTGCTAGATGCTTAAGTAAGGACCGATGCACCCGATGTACATGCTGTGCATTTGCGAAAGTATTTTCTTTGTTTTGGATTCATAGGTGGCAACCCCTGCCCCCGAAAATCTTTCGTGAGAATCCATAGGGTCCCATTTGTTATAGCTGGTGTAATCCTAGCGACCCCTAGCCATAGACTGTGGTTAGACCAAGGATAATTCACGGCTCATACTCTGGTATCATTGTCAATAGTAACACCACACATTCTGAGCGACCCCTTGTGATCTGGTTGGTATCCTTCTTTGGGACTCTAACTTTAGATGCCAGTGAATACAGGGGGTTAGCCACTGATACACCACAAAGATAATAATATCAATGACTTAGGGATCGTATGTTATCTATTGACAGCCCTTTAGCCCAAAACGAATCGAATGTTTCAATATATCACGTACTTGTGACTTATGTTACAAGCAGGGCCTAGTGTTACACATATACTACAATTATTATACTAAATAAATTATTTTGTGCTTGACTCAAATAAATACTTGACACGAGATGATTCGAAGCGCCGGCCCATATAGCCCTTTTGCTACACGCTAGAATTATCCTAAGCAATTACGAGAACTTACTGGAATCATTATACATATTTATAAGTCACCGTACGTTGTTCATGAGATGTAAGCCACAACCTAAGACTATAATCATCATCCAAAAGACCTCTTCGGTATACTCATGGTGAGCTTCCACAAGAGTGACCAGCTGGATAACGTTGAGGTCTCCCCCCTCGACGGTGTACACCTTGTTCGAGGCATCCCACCTCTGGTTCAGGTGTACACCAATTCAATAAATCTCAACAACTTAGACTAGCGATCTTGCGGGTAATTGACGTGAACTTAAGGTTATAGCCACACACCAAATACCTCTCCGGTATACACGTGGTGAGCTTCCACAAGAGCGACCAGCTGGATACAAAGAGAGTGCCTACTGTAGGATGGTGGACACCTAACGTCTGATAACCTGCAAGTCTGTCTACGCGGGTGTCCACCAACATCACTCACACAAAGTACAACCACTAAGCGTAGCGATGCTCGAGTATAAACCGCAGCAATCTCAGGATGTGCTTGGGGTATCTTATGTCTGGGAATGTATATGACCCCTACTGGTAATAGTCGTTAAGAGGATGAGACCATCCAAGACCTTATGTATATGCCACAACAAATGAGCTTAAGGTTCTTGAGCGTAGCGACCCTATAGATACCACCAACCAGATTATAATTATTGTGGTTAAATACTAACTGTTCTTGAGGCTGTAAGCCGATCCTAAGCTATACCATATGTATGGGTGTACACCCTTCTTAGGCTCTCTATCCTTTATGATTATCAATACTGGTGGTTGGTTCCTTATGTAGTGGTGTACACCACCCTACAGGTCCTTCCCCTTAATATTATTATCCAGTTGGGGTCGATACGCTCCCTTCTCTGTCTGTCGTCATATAAAATGGGACATGAGAGCGGTTTGAGCAATGGAGGCTCTGGCTCTTATGTGTGATTGATTATGCGGCTTGTTTTTGATGTTGCAAGCGGCGGTGTTTGATTGTCTGTTTCTTGATCTTTTCCCTTTCTCTGAGAATGGCTTTGCCGCGCCCGAAGTAGACGTCGGCAGGTGTCACGTTGCTCAGGCTCTCGTGGTAACGCTGGTTGTTGTAATAATCGACGAATGCCCCGATCTGGCGTTCGAGATCGCCAGGAAGATAGTAGTTTTCCAGCAGCACGCGGTTCTTCATCGTCTGATGCCAGCGTTCGATTTTACCTTGGGTCTGTGGATGGAACGGAGCACCACGCACGTGTGCCATATTTTGCCCTTCCAGCCATTCGGCCAGGTCGCCAGATATGTAACACGACCCGTTATCACTGAGCAGGCGCGGTTTGTGTCGAACAATTGCTTGGTCACAGCCTGATGCTGTCAGAGCGAGCTCAATCGTCTCGGTCACATCACTGGCCCGCATGGTTGTACAAAGCTTCCATGAGATGATGTAGCGGCTATAATCATCCAAGATCGTGCTCAGATAGTACCAACCCCATCCGATTATCTTGAAGTAGGTAAAATCAGTCTGCCACATCTGGTTGATGGCGGTGGTTTTATCCGTGAACTCGTCGGCTGCTTTGATCACCACGTAATCTGGTGCTGTGATGAGATCAGCTTCCTTCAGAATGCGATAAGCTGATGATTCAGATACAAAGTACCGCTTTTCGTCAGTGTATTTGACGGCCAGCTCGCGCGTGCTCAGCGCCTCATGCTCCAGTGCAAACGCAATCAGATCGTCACGACGATCGTCAGGGATGCGGTTCCAGACGGATTTAGGGCATGGAGATTTGTCAGCCAGCCCGTCAAACCCGCCTTCGAGATATAAATCACACCAGCGGTAGAATGTGGTGCGTGGAATGCCAAGCATGTCGAGGGCCTGCTTGGTTGGCAGATGTGATCCTTCAACGGTACGGATGATCTCAAACTTCTCTGATGCGTGATACCTCATTCCAGATCCTCCCCAACCCCTGTCATGCTTTTTTTGAGCAGGCGGTTCTCAAGCGTTAGATCGGCCACGCATTCCTTCAAGGCCATGGCTTCTGAACGCAGTTCTTTCACTTCAGGGGATGTGGCCTGACGGGCTGTGTCGCCAGACAAGCGGCGTTTGCCTGCTTCAAGGAACTCTTTCGACCAGCTGTAATACAGGCTCTCCGCGATGCCTTCACGACGGCAAAGAGCAGAGATGCTCTCTTCTCCGCGCATTCCCGCCAAAACAATGCGGATCTTCTCTTCAGCCGAATAAGTTTGCCGTGTCTTGCGGCGGATGTTCTTTACCAATTTATCTGCAGACGCTTTGCTGCTTCCGGATTTATTGTTCATCTTCACTCCATGAAGGTTACGATGAACCAGAAATCCTCCGGTGTTCAATTCCTCAAATCTGTCCCAAAGGCGCTGACGTCAGACAAATGATAAGAAAATTGACCCCGTAGACCTAAGAGTGAAGTTCTCAGGTAAGGTTATAGAGGACTATCTGAACCCTCCGAATAAAGCCAAGCGTAGCTTAACGAGTGCTGTCATCAGTCCGATCTACTACGCAGCTAACACACACAACCAAACCTTTAAGGTCACAGGCCACCAAGAGCGCATTATTACAGTGGTTCTACCTGTGACCTCTGAGGTCTTGGAAGCTGCTGATGGTTTTTCCCTCAAGCACCACATGATCCACGCTTGTAAGGATGTGGTTAGGAATAAGGATTACTGTCATGGGTAAACGATACGCTACGCTAGTCCTACGTGATGATCCTGCTGTTGCACCCTACGTAGAGTTCCTACGGGATGATCTACAGGATGAACAGCTAGTCCAAGAAGCACTCACACAGGCATTCTACGCATCCTACAGGACTTATAATCGTTATGGTGGTCCTAGCGATGACCTAAAGCACATCCCGATACCAGTATCCTGCTCTGAGGTTGTTTCTGAGGCCATAGAAATCTCAAGGAAGTATCCAGAAGAGCCTGATGAGGAGGTGCTACAGCGTATCTTGTTCAACCATTTGCAGGTCGATGCCCCACCGGAAGCCTAAAAGCCCTGAACCAAGCTGAATGAATGAATGTCTGACGCCAGCACCCAATAGGTAACACAGGCTGGCGTCAGACTAAGCAGTGTTTTAATACGATTGGCCTCACCAAGTGTTGGCAAGCGATAGGTCCGCATCCAACGTGTCGAGCGTAGCTAACGTATGGAAGTGGCAGAGTCTGTTTTAGACTAAATTCGTCAGTCCCGGCACCACTATGTCACCTGCTGAGTGGCTGAACTTCTTAAGTAAACCACGTTCCTTAAGCGAAATCGCTCGGCTTAGGATTATCTCATCTTCAATTTCTTTATTAAAATTATCGTTAGAGATAATCGCTGCCTCTTTTAGAGTTGCCCACGCAATAATATCCGCATCCGCAGCTAGCCCACGTTGGCTGACAGTAATCATCTGTTTTTCAATCGAAAGTAGTTCAGACAACATATTCGGCAGACCCTCACTTAATCCTGCAAGTTGAAGATGTTTTGCAAATCTGTGAAACTTACTATCCCAGAATACATGCGGATCGTATCCCGAGGCTTTCAACCGCACCAGAAGGTTGGCGACTGCCTCGAATGCCTTTTGATGATCCTCATCAGTATCACTGTAGACACGGCCCCAAAGATTAGCTCCGTCGATTGCAACAGGACCTGATCCGTACATCTTCAATGTTTGGGCTTCTGCCTTTGCTTTTTGTTTTTTTCTATCTTGTTCAAATATGACAGCTAATCGTGCCTCTTCTGCTTCGGCTTCTTTTGCCTTCTTCTCCGCCTCTGCTTCAGCTTCTTTTGCCTTCCTCGCTGCCACAACTGGATTGTCTTCGTCTTCAAATCTCCAGCGGTAGGATTTTTTATGCCACAGAGGAAATTTTTTCTTCGCAATTCCTTCAGCTAGGCCAATCCAAATAAAGTAAGCAAAAGGTAATACAAGTGCAGCAATGTATGAAATCTGCTGGAGTCCCAACCCCGCAATAAAAAGGAAATTCATTACTGTAACAAACGACCACAGCCCCCACGATCCCTGACTTCGTACTAAATTCATAACAACAGGAGCTATTAAAGCCGTAACGAAAATAACAATCGAAAAAACAAGCATACTCTATCCTTCGATCCTTACAGCAGTTCCAGACGCTACCAGCATCACCATTGAACCAGCTTTTGAGAGTTCAACATAATCGAGGTCAACACCAACGACTGCATTAGCACCGACCTCATAGGCTTCTTTCTTGAGTTCATAGAGCGCAGTCTTACGGCTATCCCTCATGGTCTGCTGTACAGCCTCAGAACGACCGCCAACGATGTCCCTTACGCCAGCGAATAGGTCCTTGAAGATGTTCATGCCAAAGGCGCACTCAGCAGTAACGATCTCAATGCGCTCAGTGATGTTCAGGTTAGGTGCTGTTTCTGTTGTGAGGAGTATGGCGTCTACTTTTAGATCATACTGTCGTGCTGCTTGGCCAACCGCCTCAATTGTTTCATCATCTAATCCTGCTGCAACTTTACGGCCATGATTAGCACAAGATCGACAAAGACCATTATAACTATTGGCGTTCATCCTGTCAGCGAAGCCCATTTCCATTGCACACCCAACACATTCGACCATAAGTCTCTGACCTTTCTTAAACATCCCAATCGGGCGTCTTACGCTTAACTCAACCTTCGAGCAGGTCGCCCCAAACGAGCATACTGGTGTTAACTAGCGTTATATCCGTTAGTATATAGAATCAATACTAAAGGCTATCATTGTGAGACTTCCTGTGTTAACTGTGATTCAACAACAAACGAAGACTCGGATGATTACGGACGCAACCTCTTCCACTGCACCCCCCCTTCTCCCTCGTGTTACGGAAGATGCCTCCCCCAAGGCAGAGCTTCGTTTGTTGCCCTCCCCCTGATCTACATGTGTCGCTCATTTGAAGTGAGCTAAAGCAAGCCCAAACAAAGGTTCATATTATGAAGAAGATCATCTCTGCTGTGGCTGTCGTTCTAGCTCTCTCTAGCACTGCTCATGCTCAAGATTTCGACAAGGGTGTAGCCGCTTTTGGCACTGGTGATTATGCGACTGCTCTTCAGGAATTGAGACCTTTCGCTGAACAGGAGAACCCTTTTGCTGAACAGAAGAATGCTGCCGCTCAAGCCCTTCTGGGTGTCATGTACGAATTCGGTCAGGGTGTTCCTCAAGACTACACGGAAGCTGTGAGTTGGTATCGTAAGGCTGCTGAACAGGGGGTTGATTTTGCTCAAAAAAATTTAGGGAACATGTACGCTAACGGTTGGGGTGTTCCTCAAGACGACGCAGAAGCAGTGAGTTGGTATCGTAAGGCTGCTGAACAGGGGTTTGCTGACGCTCAACACAATTTAGGGTTCATGTACGAAAACGGTCGGGGTGTTATTCAGGACTACACGGAAGCTGTGAGTTGGTATCGTAGGGCTGCTGAACAGGGGTTTGCTGACGCTCAAACCAATTTAGGGTTCATGTACGAAAACGGTCAGGGTGTCCTTCAAGACTACACAGAAGCTGTGAATTGGTATCGTAAAGCTGCTGAACAGGGGCTTGCTCGTGCTCAATTCAATTTAGGGAACATGTACAAGAACGGTCGGGGTGTTCCTCAAGACTATGCCGAAGCAGTGAGTTGGTATCGTAAGGCTGCTGAACAGGGGGAAGCTAAAGCTCAAACCAATTTAGGTCTCATGTACAAAAACGGTCAGGGTGTTCTTCAAGACTACGCAGAAGCAGTGAGTTGGTATCGTAAAGCTGCTGAACAGGGGAATGCTGTCGCTCAAGCCAATTTAGGGAACATGTACGCCTTGGGTCGGGGTGTTATTCAAGATAATATTCTAGCGCACATGTGGTTCAACATCGGTGGTGCAAACGGTAATGAAATTGGTTCAGAAAACCGCGACATCATAGCCGAAGAAATGACCCCGCAAGACATCTCAACAGCCCAAGCCATGGCAAGAGACTGCATGAGCAGCAATTACCAGAACTGTGGCCAGTAAGAATTAAATAGCTATCCTGCGTAGGTAATCAGCTAGTTTAGGCAGACTATAGCCTTTACCGTAGTTGGTGCCTACGCCCCCTACACTAGACCATCCACCAGCCTGATCTATGGCTTCTAAAGGCACGTCACAGTCTCTCAGGCGGTCTCTGAAGCTATGTCTCAGGCAGTGCGCAGTTTTACCGTTGTAGTACTTTCTGAGGTGCTGGCAGAGCGTAGCTGAGGCCCCTGTGTTGTTCAGGTTTCCACAGGAAGCGTAGCGCGGGAACAGGTAAGGACTGTCGCTATTAGCCTCTAGTAACTTCTGTAGGGCTTTTGTGGCACTATCAGACACGACAGGTAGCGACCTCTTGCTATTATCCGTCTTGAGACCTCTACAATCATTCTCTCTGATATTAATAACCAGTAAGTCCTCAGTGTGGATTACATCCTGTTTCATGAGGCCAAGAACTTCAGATAAGCGACAACCAGTTTCACCAAGAATAGGTAGTATCAGGCGTAGCCGACCATAAGCGAGAGACGCGCTGTACAGACCCTTGAGTTCAGCCACAGAGAACGGTTCCCTTGGTGTCGCATCCTTACCTTCACCCTTGATAATGATCCTTGAGAACGGGTTCCTCTTGTCTATGTCGTACTCCCAGAAGGCAAAGTTCAGGATAGACGTAAGACACTGAAGCCTTCTTCTACGGGTACTGGTTTTCTGCTCACTATAGGACGCTAGGAACGCTTTGGCATGGCTTCTGGTGTACTGATCCACAGGTAAATCACCAACTACCTCTATGAGTCGCTTAACAGCTTGCTCTGAGGGGTTCGGGTTGATCTCTTTTAGGTCCAGAAACTCATCGAAAACTTCGCTTAAAACTAGCATTTGCTAACCCCTTGATTCGTTTGTTTAATCAAGAGTTAGTTTGGTGCGGGTGAAGGGACTTGAACCCCCACGCCTTGCGGCGCCAGAACCTAAATCTGGTGCGTCTACCAATTCCGCCACACCCGCATGTCTAAGTGGGGCCGCGAACACGACCCCAATGTTGCGCGTTCTCTAGCAAAGCCAGAGACCGGATGCGAGAGGAAAAACACACATTCATCATTCCTTGCGATCATTCGCGAAAAAAGGTGACGACAATGGCGAATTGTTACCGTAGCTTCCCCTTAATAAGAGGCAGTAACATATAGCGAAAATGCCATGAATCCGAAAACGGACGGGCGCAGCCGCACAATCATTTCGGCTCCTTTTGGCGAGAACTGGGTGAATAGCGGCCTGCTACGAGGTACCACAGTCATGACATTAGATGGGGAACTCCCTGTCGAACACCTAACCCGCGGGGACCGAATTATCACACGCGACACAGGAATGGCCTTTTTGCGCGGCGTTGATGTTGCGATACGGCGCGCGCGGTGCGTTCGCATCACAGCAAGAACTTTGGGAACAAACCGCCCCGACGGTGATCTGATCCTACCAGCACAGACAGCAATCAACATTCGCGACTGGCGTGCCAAGGCGCTCTATGGCGCCGATGCGGCATTGATCCCAGCCTACCGGCTGATCGATGGCGAATTCATTACCGATATGGGCAACACTGATGTCCGGGTGCATGAACTGCGGTTCGATACCAGCCACATTCTATATGCTGGTGGCATGGAAATCGTGGCTCCCCAATACCAGACCACTCAGATCGCTCGGCACGCTTAACCCTTAGGCGACCTTTCCGGCCACACCCCCTAGCCAAAGGCCGCGTCAACCTGTATGGCGCGGCTAACTTTCCGACTTTTGGCAGATAGGCCCCGAAATGGATCTGAGAAATATCGCGATCATCGCGCACGTTGACCATGGCAAAACCACTCTTGTGGACGAGCTTTTGAAGCAATCCGGTTCATTCCGCGAGAACCAAGCTGTGGCTGAACGGGCCATGGACAGCAACGACCTCGAGCGTGAGCGCGGCATCACTATTCTGGCCAAGGCGACTTCGGTCGAATGGAAAGGCATCCGCATCAATATCGTGGACACGCCCGGTCACGCCGACTTTGGTGGCGAAGTAGAGCGTATCCTGTCGATGGTTGACGGTGTTGTTCTGCTTGTCGACGCTGCAGAAGGCCCGATGCCACAGACCAAGTTTGTGACCTCCAAGGCGCTGGCCCTCGGCCTGCGTCCTATCGTGGTTCTGAACAAAGTAGACAAAGGCGACGCCGAGCCGGACCGCGCATTGGACGAATGTTTCGACCTTTTCGCTAACCTCGGCGCTGACGACAACCAACTCGACTTCCCAGCGATGTACGCCTCTGGCCGTTCCGGTTGGGCCGATATGGAGCTCGACGGCCCTCGCAAAGACCTGACCGCCCTGCTCGATCTGATTGTCGCTCACGTTGAGACACCAAAACAGGTTGCTGCGCGCGAAGAACCCTTCTGCATGCTGGCTACGACACTGGGCTCCGACCCTTTCATCGGTCGTTTGCTCACTGGTCGTGTTGAAGCTGGTACACTTAAGGTCGGTGAAACCGTCAAATCGCTGGATCGCGACAACAACCGCATCGAGCAGTTCCGCGTCACCAAGATTCTGACAGCCAATGGTCTCGAGCAGACGCCAATCGACGTTGCTGAGTCCGGCGACATCGTTTCGCTCGCCGGTATGACCAAAACAACAGTGGCCGATACGATCTGTCACGTCGAAATCGACGAAGCAATCCCTGCCCAACCGATTGACCCGCCCACCATCACCGTCACCTTTGGTATCAACGACAGCCCGCTGGCTGGTCGCGACGGTAAAAAGGTACAGTCCCGCGTCATTCGCGAGCGCCTGATGAAGGAAGCGGAATCCAACGTCGCAATCAAAGTGACCGACACTCCAGGCGGCGACGCTTTTGAAGTTGCCGGTCGTGGCGAATTGCAGATGGGTGTTTTGATCGAAAACATGCGCCGCGAAGGGTTCGAGCTTTCGATCTCGCGTCCGCAGGTTTTGTTCCAAGAGATCGACGGCGCGCGTCACGAGCCAGTCGAAGAAGTTACCATCGACGTGGATGACGAATATTCCGGCGCAGTGATCGAAAAGATCACAGGTGCCCGTCGCGGTGAATTGGTAGAAATGAAACAGGCCGGTGCAGGCAAAACTCGCATCATCGCCCATGTTCCATCGCGTGGCCTGATCGGTTACCACGGCGAATTCCTGACTGACACACGCGGCACCGGTGTTTTGAACCGCGTGTTCCACGACTGGGCGCCACACAAAGGTCCAATCCCAGGCCGTCGCGCTGGCGTTCTGATCTCGATGGAAAATGGCCAGTCCGTTGCTTATGCGATCTTCAACCTCGAAGACCGCGGCAAGTTCTTTATCGGCAGCCAAGAGAACGTCTACCAAGGCATGATCATTGGCGAGCATTCGCGCGAGAACGATCTCGAAGTGAACCCGCTCAAAGGTAAGAAGCTGACCAACGTGCGCGCATCCGGCACCGACGAAGCCGTACGTTTGACAACGCCGGTCCGCATGTCGCTCGAAGAGGCGATCGCCTATATCGACGACGACGAACTGGTCGAAGTCACACCAAACGCGATCCGCCTGCGTAAGCGTCACCTTGACCCGCACGAGCGTAAACGCGCGGCACGCTCTGCGTAAAACATTACAGTTAACCGAAAAAAGGCCCCGCTAGATTTCTCTAACGGGGCCTTTTTAATGCTTTGTTTTACAGAACGGCTTTGGCTGCCGCGATCGCTGCGTCTGCGTTATCCGCTGACGCGCCGCCACCTTGGGCCATGTCCGGACGACCACCGCCGCCTTTGCCCCCCAGCTCTGCAACAGCGGCGCGAACCAGATCGACCGCCGACACAGCTTCGGCCTTATCCGCGGTGACACCCGCAGCGACAGCGGCCTTGCCGCCAGCATCCGCGATCAACAGCACCGCACCCGAACCGATTTGTGCTTTGTAATCATCGACCAGTGCCGGCAAATCTTTGCCCGTCACACCTGACACAACCTGCGCCAAAAACTTGGTGCCGTTCACATCTTCGGCTGCCGGCGCATCTGTCTGACCACCGCCCGACACCGCCAACTCACGACGCAATTGCGCCACCTCGTTGGCCAATGCCTTGCGCTCATCCATCAATGCTTTAACCCGCGCAGGTGCATCTGCTGCTGGTGTTTTGAGTACGGACGCAACCTCGGCCAAACGGCCGTCTTGTGTGCGCAGATAATCCATCGCGGCTTGCCCACTCAACGCTTCGATCCGGCGTACGCCCGACGATGACGCGCTATCACCAAGCATGACAAATGCACCGATGTCGCCCGTGCGACCCACATGCGTGCCGCCACACAGTTCCAACGAATAGGTATTGCCAAGCGACCCTCTGCCAGAATTCGGCTGCGCACCCATAGAAACCACACGAACTTCGTCGCCGTATTTCTCACCAAACAGCGCCTGAGCACCTAGTTCTCGTGCATCATCCGGTGTCATGATCCGTGTCTCAACGCCTGTGTTCTGGCGAATATACGCGTTGACCTCAGCCTCGACCGATTGCAACTGCTCAAGGCTCAGCGCCTTGCCGTGACTAAAGTCAAAACGCAAACGATCCGGCGCATTCAACGATCCACGCTGGGCCACATGATCGCCCAGCGATTGGCGCAGTGCCTCGTGCAAGAGGTGCGTCGCCGAGTGGTTGGCACGAATTTGGCTCCGGCGTGTCGGATCAACATTCAACTCAACAGCAGTGCCAACTTCGAATGTACCCTTTGTGATTTCAGCGATGTGAATAAACACCCCTGCTGTCTTTCGCGTATCCGTCACGCGCGCGCTCAGACCGTCGGCATGCACGACACCGGTGTCACCAACTTGGCCGCCAGATTCGCCATAGAACGGCGTCTGATTAACGACAATCTGGACAGTGTCCCCAACAGTCGCTGATTTGATCTCAGCGCCGTGTTTAACGATTGCCGTGATCTGCGCCTCTGCAGTTTCGGTGTCGTACCCTAGAAAATCGGTCGCCCCATCACGGTCAGCAATGTCCAACCAGATCGTCGCATCAACCGTTTCACCGGACCCAGACCATGCCGCGCGCGCCTTTGCTTTTTGCTCGGCCATCGCTTCGTCAAAGCCATCGCTGTCTACACCGCGACCCTTTTCGCGCAGCGCATCCTGCGTCAAATCAAGCGGGAAACCATAAGTGTCATAGAGTTTGAATGCCGCCTGCCCTGGCAAATCAGTGCCCTCCGCTAGGCCGTCCAACTCGTCATCCAACAGACGCAAACCGCGTTCCAGCGTTTGCTTAAAGCGCGTTTCCTCCAACCGAAGTGTTTCTTCGATCAAAGCCTGCGCTTGGCCCAATTCGGGATACGCCGCACCCATTTGCCCAACCAACGACGGGACCAAACGGTGCATCAGCGGATCCTGCGCCCCCAAGAGATGCACGTGACGCATCGCACGGCGCATAATCCGGCGCAAAACATAGCCACGACCATCGTTAGACGGCATCACACCATCCGCGATCAGAAACGATGTCGACCGCAGGTGATCAGCAATCACACGGTGATGGGTTTTGCCGGGACCATCCGGATCGGTCGAGGTCGCGTTGGCAGATGCCTCGATCAACGCGCGGATCAGGTCCGTTGCATAGTTGTCATTTGTGCCTTGCAGCAACGCGGCAACCCGCTCGATCCCCATTCCTGTGTCGATCGACTGATTGGGCAGCGGGCTACGAGAACCGTCTTCGAACTGCTCGTATTGCATGAACACGAGGTTCCAAATTTCGACGAAGCGATCACCGTCTTCTTCGGGCGAACCCGGAGGGCCACCCCAAATGTGATCGCCGTGATCGTAAAAGATCTCAGAACTCGGGCCACAGGGGCCGGTCGAGCCCATCATCCAAAAATTGTCGTCGGTCGCGATCCGAATGATCTTGTCATCCGAAAGCCCGGCAACCTTCTTCCAAATCGCTGCCGCCTCGTCATCGTCGTGGTAAACCGTCACAACGAGCTTGTCTTTGTTAATGCCCAGCTCGCGCGTCACCATGTTCCACGCATAGTTAATCGCATCATCCTTGAAATAGTCGCCAAAGCTGAAGTTGCCTAACATCTCAAAGAACGTATGGTGCCGTGCCGTATACCCCACGTTGTCGAGGTCATTGTGTTTGCCGCCCGCGCGTACGCATTTTTGCGCCGAGGTCGCGCGCGAATAATCCCGAGATTCGGCGCCGGTGAACAGGTTCTTGAACTGAACCATTCCCGAATTTGCGAACATCAATGTCGGATCATTTCGCGGCACCAAAGGGGACGACGATACAATCTCGTGCCCTTCGGATTTGTAGTAGTCCAAAAAGCGTGTTCGAATATCATTCAAGCTTGGCATGTGCTGGGTCTCAGTCTGGAAAAAACGGTTCTATTTCAAATAGCCCCGCACCCCATCAGTGTCCACAGTGGACCCCAAAATGAAACAAGGGGCGCGACTGCACCCCTTGTTTCCGATTTTTTGTGTCAGATGATACGCTTCAGCTCTCGAGAATATCGTCCGAGCCATCGTCTTCGACGCGTTCAGCCTCGGGCATCTCGAAATCCAGACCATGCGCCGCTCGGATCTTGTCTTCGATCTCTAGCGCCGTGCGGGTGTTTTCTTTGAGATACGTTTTTGCGTTCTCACGGCCCTGCCCGATCCGCTCGTCACCATAGCTGAACCAAGCGCCGGATTTATCTACGATCCCGGCCTTTACTCCTAGATCAAGCAATTCGCCCATCTTCGAGATGCCCTCGCCATACATGATGTCGAATTCAACCTGCTTGAATGGTGGCGCCACTTTGTTTTTGACGACTTTCACACGAGTTGCGTTGCCGACCACTTCATCGCGATCTTTGAGCGCGCCAATCCGGCGAATATCAAGGCGTACCGATGAATAGAACTTGAGTGCGTTACCACCCGTTGTCGTCTCTGGGCTGCCGAACATGACGCCAATCTTCATCCGAATCTGGTTAATAAAGATCACAGTACAGTTCGTGCGATTGATCGAACCCGTCAATTTGCGCATTGCCTGTGACATCAGACGGGCGTGAACACCCACGCTGCTGTCACCCATGTCGCCCTCTAGCTCGGATTTAGGCGTAAGTGCCGCAACAGAGTCGACAACAATCATGCTAACCGCACCCGAGCGGACAAGAGTATCAACAATCTCAAGAGCTTGCTCGCCTGTATCCGGCTGCGAGATCAACAACTCGTCAAGGTTAACACCCAGTTTACGCGCGTACTGCGGGTCCAAGGCATGCTCGGCATCGACAAAGGCGCATACGCCGCCCTTCTTCTGTTCTTCGGCAACACAATGCAGCGTCAGCGTTGTCTTACCCGAGCTTTCAGGGCCGTAAATTTCAACAACGCGGCCTTTCGGGATGCCGCCAATTCCCAAAGCAATGTCCAAACCCAAAGAGCCGGTCGATGTTGATTCAATCTCTTGGATCGCATTTTCGCCGCCCAACTTCATGATCGAACCCTTGCCGAACTGCCGTTCGATCTGCGCCAATGCGCTATCCAGAGCCTTTTGTTTGTCTGCTGATTTTTTGTCTGTCATTTGAAGAAGGTCCGCCGTTGCCATGTCCTGTTATCCTTATTTCATGTGACCCTTAGGGTCGCAATCGTTTGGTTTGTTCTTCTCTTGTTCTCAGCCTGTATGAGATCAAAACAAGAACATTTCAAGAAAATTCGCATAAAGCTACTTTTTCTCAACAAGGTTAAAGAGTAGTTTAGATATACGGCCTCGTTAGAAATTACGCATCAGGATTTTGCTAAATGCTTGTTTTTTGGGATGAAAACCTCGTCTTCTTGGCTGTACCCAAGACAGGGTCCACTGCGCTATCCAATGCTCTGGCACCGCGTGCCGCGATGGTTTTGCGCGATCCACCGTCGATCAAGCATTCTCCAGTCTATCGATATCGGCGATTCCTTAAGCCCTATTTCAAGCAAGCGGGCGGCAAAGACCCCGAGGCAATGGCGGTCGTACGCGAACCCATCAGCTGGCTCAGCAGCTGGTATAGGTACCGGCATAGAGAGACGCTTGCTGGGCATCCAAATAGCACCATCGGTATCAGTTTTGATGATTTTTGCCTCGAGTATATGAAGGGGAAAAGGCGTGATTTCGCAAACCTCGGATCGCAATCAAAGTTTCTGCTGACCGGAGACAATGAACTTGGTGTGACACATCTCTTTAAATATGAAGATCAGCCTCGTCTAATCTCATTTCTAGAAGCGCGCCTAAATCACAAAATCGAACTGCCGCAGGCGAACGTTTCTCCTCAGATGAACCTTGAGCTCTCGGAAGAAGTCGAAGAACGGCTTCGGCGCAAGTGTGCGCTAGAGTTCGCGGTTTGGGAAATGGGCGCCGCCTAAATCTAGTGTAGTTGCTTTTGAACAGTAGTTGTCAGGTCGTTCAACGAGAACGGCTTTGGTAAAAAGACCGAGTTCGGGATGTCTGGCTGCCCTTCTCCAAACGCGTCTTCTGCATAACCCGAAACAAAAACAACTTTGGTATCGGGTCTATCCACTAAGGCTTCTCTGACCCAACTTGGGCCATCCATCCCCGGCATGATCACATCGGTGACAAAGATGTCGACTTCGAGAGATTTATCTTGGAGCGTTTCAAGTGCTGTCTCAGCGCTATCCGCTTCGAGAACAGTATATCCACGCAATCGCAAGGCGCGGGATGCAAAGGCACGCACCGGTGCCTCGTCTTCCACAAGCAACACCACCCCATCCGCTGTTCGCGACATCTCGATCGGTTTTACGTTCGGTTTGGCGACAGCTTCGACGGCACGTTTTTCGTGAGCTGGGAAGTACAATGTGAAGACTGTTCCGCTTCCGACGATCGAGTCAGCAAAGATGAACCCGCCGGTTTGCTTAATGATGCCGTATGCAGTCGATAAGCCAAGCCCAGCCCCCTCACTCGTTCTCTTGGTTGTATAGAAAGGTTCGAAAATCTTAGGCAGTTTCTCAGATGAAATCCCGACGCCGTCGTCCAAAACGCGGACCGTCACATAATCGCCTGCAGGAATGATCGCTCTATCACGTTCAAGTGGGGATTTGAGGTTCTTTGCTTCGGTTTCAATACGAATTTCACCACCATCTGGCATCGCGTCGCGAGCATTCACCACAAGATTCATCATCACTTGCTCAAGTTGACGCTTGTCCACCTTGATCGGTAGCAAACTAGGATCATGGCTGAGCGTCAGTGTCGTCTTTTCCCCAACAAGCCGGTTCAGCAAATGAGTTAGATCGGCAAGAGTATCCCTCAGATCTAGGATTTCAGGTCGCAAGTTTTGCTTCCTCGAAAATGCCAAGAGTTGCCTGACGAGGCTCGCCGCACGGTTTGCGTTTTGATTGATCTGGACCAGATCAGAATAGTCCTGATCCCCTTGATCATGACGGAGCAGTAGGAGGTCACAATGCCCAGAAATAGCCGTCAAAAGATTGTTAAAGTCATGCGCCACGCCGCCCGCCAATTGACCGATCGCCTGCATTTTTTGGCTCTGCACGAATTGCGCTTCCAAAGTCTTTAGCTCGGTCACATCATTCATGACGGCGACCAAGACTGGCTCGTCGTCCTCGTAGACCCTATTCAGCGAAATTTGCACGAATGTTTCTTCATCGTCGTTCACAGCGCGCAAGAACTCGGGTTGGTGCAATCCTTTGCCATTGGCGGCATCTTGCAGCCAATCATTAAGTGGTCGGCCCAATCCTTCGAACAATTCGCCAAAATGCGTGCCTTCTGGGATCGTCGTTTTCAACAAGCAACAGGCATCTTTGTTAGACGCCAAGACCCGACCGTTTGGCGCAATTCGAAGCAGCGGAACCGGCAGAGCCTCGAGCCCTGACCACTCAGCAGAAACAGATGAGGCCCCAGCTGTCGCGGGAAGAAGGTAGACCTCTTTGCGGCCTCCTGCGCCTTCAACTTCGGCGACGAGGCAACTGATCACACCCTCTGCCGCATCAACATTGTACACTTGGCCAGACCGGAGCGGCAAATCCCGAAAGATACGGTCCAGCGTTTTGACGCGTCCGCCCATAAGTTTGCGAAACGCCTCGTTCATAAAGAGGATGGTCCCAGATGGACCGCTGGTCAGCATCGGTAGGCTAAGACTATCCGCATCGCGCCCCGCAGCCGCAGACCGGTCGCCAATATCTTCGAGCCGCCAAAGAAACTTGTCATCCGTCACACAATGAACCGACAGCCGCACATGCCCGCGCCTCGTGACGATGTCCCCTCGGGACGCGCCTTTGATTTGGGCCTTGGTCTGCATTCGAAACAGCAAGGCGGACGGGTTCACGAATAGATCGTCAAACGCGTGTGCAAGAGTATCGGCGGGATGATCCTCAAAGCGATGACCTGCCGCCTTGTTCCTGTACATGATTTCACCCTGCCCGTCGGTGATAAAGCTGGGCGACGCATCATGGTCGACAAAATGTGAGACCGAATTGAGCAAAATCCGCTGGTGTCGACGTTGACGAAGTCGAGCAATCCCCGCAGCAGCGCCGACGACGAGAACGATTGATCCGGTCAAAACTAACCCCAACGCCATCCGTAAATCTGTCATGAAATAAGCCGCGAAAAACAGTGTGATTGCAGCTGCCGTGGCGACAAAGAAATTTGGGACCAGCTGCGTTACAGCCGATAACGAGGAAGAGTGAGTGATGACCGGTTGCGACACGCGCGCCCTCGCTTTGATTCTTGCCTCCCCATAGGGGCACACAAAACCTTACAGAGAGGTTAACACGCGAAGCGAGCCCGGAACACCCCCAAACTCAACTTGGGGTTGCTATGCGGGCGCGCGCAATAGCGCCACGAAAAACCCGTCACCATGATCAAGCGGTGTGAATTGGATTTGGCTCTCGCACGTCCAGCTCGGGTTTTTGCCCAAAAACGCGTCGACTTGATCAGCATTCTCGACGGCAAACAACGAACAGGTCGCATAGGCCAACAACCCACCCGGCATTACCCATTTTTTTGCGTCATCCAATATGCCCGCTTGGGTCTGGCAGAAGGCGCTCAGGTCCTCTGGGGTAAATGCCCATTTCCCTGCAGGTGCACGACGCCAAGCACCCGATCCTGAACAGGGTGCGTCACACAAAACGACATTAAAATCAGCGCCTTGTGGGGCATTATTAGTATCAAAATTCGCAATATTGACGCCGGCCCGATCTGCTCGGGTCCATAGATCCTTCATGCGCTCAGGTGCACTATCGTGTGCAAATATCTCGGCCTTAGTCAGCGCAGCCATGGCCAGCGATTTGCCACCGCCACCCGCGCAATAATCCAAGATACGTCCCTGTTCAGGCAGCGGGATCGCCGCGACGACGGCTTGGGATGCAGCGTCTTGTAGCTCGATCAGGCCACCGAGGTAGGCACTAGAAAGCTGCACGCGCCGAGGGTTCTTGGTCACTTCTAGCGCAGTTGCGACATCAGGGTGGCGGACCACCTCAATGTCGTCCAAACCCAATTGAACCACCGCATCATCGACAGTGCCCAACCGAAGGTTAACGCGCACAAAAACTGGCGCACGTTCTCTCAATTTCAGTGCTATATCAGTCGCTTGCGCCCCCAGACTGGTATCGAATTGCTCGACCATCCAGTCCTGTACGTCCATTTGAACACTTCGGTCCTGCGACGCGAACGTTCCAATCCCGTCTTGTTCGTCCTGCGTCAAAATCGCAGCGCCGTAGCCCTTGCCATCAAACCAAGCGTCGCTGTCACCACCGGTATCTAAACAGGCCCCGATCATGATACCACGGCCTGTTTCTGCACCGCCAATCGCTGCATAGCTGCGCCGACACCGCAGAGCGCCGAACACATGATCGCGGATGGCGGCACGGTCTTTTGAACCCGCAAACCGGTGGGTCCGCGCCCAAGTTGTCAGAACTTTCTCTGCCGCACCTCCAACGAGGATCGCATCCAAACATTCAATTGCGGCAGCGACACGGGCGGACGGGGTCATAAGGGATACCTTAAAATCGATTCTTAGGTCGTTGTTAAGACTACATTATTCTGTAGTTCGGGCTCTCACGAGTGATCTGAACATCATGCACATGGCTCTCTTTCAAACCCGCGCCTGTGATTTTCACAAACTCACAATTCTTGCGCATTTCCTCGACAGTAGCACAGCCAGTATAGCCCATTGCCGCACGCAGGCCGCCAACCAATTGGTGAACCACAGCACCTGCTGAGCCTTTGTATGGAACCTGGCCTTCGATGCCTTCTGGAACCAACTTGTCACTGGCCGCATCTTTTTGGAAATAGCGGTCAGCCGAGCCGCGCGCCATAGCACCCAAGGACCCCATCCCACGGTAGGATTTAAAGGATCTGCCTTGGTACAAAATCACCTCGCCGGGGGATTCGTCCGTACCCGCGATCATTGAGCCGACCATGGCACAGGACGCACCTGCGGCGATGGCCTTGGCGAAATCGCCGGAAAACTTGATACCGCCATCTGCGATAACAGGCACGTCGCCCGCGCCGGACGCACAATCCATAATTGCAGTCAGCTGCGGCACACCCACACCCGCAACCATGCGAGTTGTACAAATCGAACCGGGACCAATGCCCACTTTGATCGCGTCAGCACCCGCACCGATCAAGGCGCGTGTCGCTTCGGCGGTGGCGACATTGCCCGCGACCACCTGCACATCACTCGACAGCCGTTTGACGCGTTCAACGGCGACAGCGACCCCTTCCGAGTGGCCATGCGCCGTATCGATCACAACCATATCGACGCCCGCGTCGATCAATGCCTCGGCCCGCTCAAATCCAGCGTCACCAACCGTAGATGCCGCAGCAACACGCAAGCGGCCCAGCTCGTCCTTGCATGCCTGCGGGTTCAGCACAGCCTGTTCGCTATCTTTAAGCGTCAAGAGACCGGTCAGTTTGCCATCGGTATCAACGACCAACAGCTTTTCAATCCGCCGCGCTCGCATCAATGACCGCGCTTCGTCCAAATCAGCAGGTTCCTGCAGCATGGCGAGATTGTCGGTCGTCATCATCGCGCTGACGGGCGTGTTATCATCGCTGGCAAAACGCATGTCGCGGTTTGTCACGATCCCGACCACGTGCCCTTCTGGGCCAATCACCGGAAAACCAGTGACACGGTACCGCTCTTGCAACGCTTTGGCATCCGCCAGTGTCTGGTCAGACGTCAGCGTGATCGGGTTGTAGACGATCCCGCTTTCAAAGCGTTTCACACGGCGGATTTCGCGAGCCTGCTCTTCGATATCTAGATTGCGGTGAACGACACCAATGCCGCCAGCCTGTGCCATTGCAATGGCCATACGCCCTTCGGTCACTGTGTCCATTGCCGAACTCAGCAATGGGATATTCATCGCAATGGATTGCGTTACAAATGTCCGCGTGTCTGCCGTGCTCGGCATGACGTTGGACGCTGCTGGCACCAGCAGCACATCATCAAATGTGAGAGCCTCACGAATCTTCATCTGCAGTCTCCTTGCGATGTCACCGTTGGCACGTCCCTATTCCACGAAACCTACGCCTGCGAAACCCCTAATGCGCGCAAAACTCCTTGCATGCCGCTATATCTTGGCCCCAATGTCCAAAACATGAGCACACATGGATATGAGAGCGGTCGTTTGAATTTGCCATTCGTTGGCATCAGCACCTTTGGCAAACGCCCCTACGTTGAAAACTGGACCGAAATCGAAGCCGACGTGGCGATCCTCGGGGCGCCGTTTGATGGGGGAACACAGTTCCGCCCTGGCGCGCGATTTGGGCCCCGTGCCGTGCGCGAAGCATCGACGCTCTTTAGCTTTGGCCACGCGGGCAGCTACGATCACGAAGACGATGCAACCTACCTGCCCGGCAATGTCCGCATCATCGATATGGGCGATGCCGACATCATCCACACCGACACCGTTCGCAGCCATGCAAACATTGAAACCGGTGTTCGCGCAGCCCGCGCCGCTGGCGCATTGCCTGTGACCATCGGCGGCGATCATTCGATCAACATCCCTTGTATCAATGCCTTTGACGATCACGGCGATATCCACATTCTGCAAATCGACGCGCATTTGGATTTTGTAGATGAACGCCACGGTGTCCGGTTCGGGCACGGCAACCCGATGCGACGTGCGGCTGAAGAACCTTATGTCACTGGCTTGACCCAAGTGGGCATTCGCAACGTATCCTCAACCGCCAAGGAAGGCTACGCCACAGCCCGCGAAATGGGGTCTGATATTCTCAGCGTCCGTCAGGCCCGCGATCTGAGCCCACGCGCCTTGGCTGACCGACTGCCAAAACAAGACATCTACGTCACCATCGATATTGACGCATTCTGCCCTTCGATCGCTCCGGGGACAGGCACACCGTCGCATGGCGGATTTCTCTACTACGAGGTGCTCGAGCTGCTACAAGAGGTGAGCAAGAGCCACCACATCGTCGGCATTGATTTGGTCGAGGTCGCACCTGACTATGACCCGACAGACAGCACTGCGATCCTTGCCGCACAACTGCTGCTCAACCTCATCGGCTTTATTTTCCACAACCAAAACTCATAATCATATTGCAGATTTATGACGCAGCGAGACCGGATTTTGCCGCTCTTTGCCTTTCGCAAAATCCACCGCCCCTTATGCTCGGTATAAACAACAAACGAGCTGTGTGATGAGCAACGATCCTCTGGTGATTTTTACCCCTTCGGGCAAGCGTGGAAACTTTCCAGTCGGCACGCCTATTTTGACCGCTGCGCGCCAGCTGGGCGTCGACCTCGACAGCGTCTGCGGTGGACGTGGAATTTGTTCGAAATGCCAGATCACGCCGTCCTATGGTGAATTCCCAAAACACGGTGTGACAGTCGCTGATACCGCATTGTCCGAATGGAACAATGTCGAACAGCGCTATGATGATATTCGCGGCCTGCCCAAAGGCCGGCGGCTGGGGTGTCAGGCGACCGTTCAGGGCGACATCGTCGTGGACGTCCCACCAGAAAGCCAAGTGCACAAACAGGTTGTGCGTAAACGGGCCGAGGCGCGGGACATCACGATGAACCCCTCGACCAAGCTTTACTACGTCGAGGTGCAAGAACCCGACATGCACGACCCTTCGGGCGATATGGAGCGTCTGACCGCAGCCCTGCGCGACCAATGGGAGCTAAGGAACGTGCACGCCGATTTGCACATCCTGCAGACCCTTCAACCGACCCTGCGCAAAGGCGCATGGAAGGTCACAGTGGCTGTGCATCTGGGCGACGACGAAAACGCACCACGCATCATGCACATCTGGCCTGGCTACTACGAAGGCACGGTCTACGGTCTCGCTGTGGATCTTGGGTCGACCACGATCGCCGCACACCTGTGTGATCTGCAAACCGGTGACGTCGTTGCCTCGTCCGGTGTGATGAACCCACAGATCCGCTTTGGTGAAGACCTGATGAGCCGCGTGTCCTATTCCATGATGAACGCAGGTGGCGATGTGGAAATGACCAACGCCGTGCGCGAAGGCATGAACGCGCTTTTCACTCAGATCGCGACCGAAGCCGAGATCGACAAGGCCCTCATCGTGGACGCTGTGTTCGTGTGTAACCCTGTGATGCACCATCTGTTGCTGGGGATTGATCCGTTCGAGTTGGGCCAAGCCCCCTTCGCCCTTGCCACTTCTGACAGCTTGCGCCTGCGGGCCAACGATCTCGACCTCAACATCCACCCATCTGCACGTATTTATCTGCTGCCCTGTATCGCAGGTCACGTGGGTGCGGACGCTGCGGCTGTGGCCCTGTCCGAAGCACCCGACAAATCCGCCGATCTCGTTTTGGTCGTGGACGTGGGCACCAACGCAGAAATCTTGTTAGGCAACTCGGACAAGGTTCTCGCCTGTTCGTCGCCAACCGGTCCCGCATTCGAGGGCGCACAGATCAGCAGCGGCCAACGTGCAGCACCTGGCGCCATTGAGCGTGTCGAGATTGACGAGATCACCAAAGAGCCGCGATTCCGCGTTATTGGCTCAGAAATCTGGTCTGACGAAGACGGGTTCGACGCCGCTATCGCCACCACCGGTGTCACCGGCATCTGCGGCTCTGGTATCATCGAAATGGTCGCTGAGATGCGCCTCGCTGGTATCGTGGACGGTCCGGGCCTGATTGGCTCGGCCGAACAAACCGGCACCGACCGCTGCTTTCTCGACGGGCGCACCTATTCCTACCGCGTCTACGACGGCACGGCGTCTGGTGGCCCGCTGATCACCATTACAAACCGCGACATTCGTGAAATCCAGATGGCCAAGGCCGCGCTCTATTCCGGTGCACGTCTGTTGATGGACAAATTCGACGTCGACACTGTCGACCGTGTTGTTCTCGCAGGCGCCTTTGGTGCGCATATCTCACCCAAACACGCCATGGTGCTAGGCATGATCCCTGATGCGCCGCTGGATGCTGTGACATCTGCTGGCAACGCCGCGGGTACAGGCGCGCGTATCGCCCTGCTGAACCGCGATGCCCGCACCGAGATCGAAGAAACCGTGCGCAATATTCACAAGATCGAAACAGCGATCGAGCCGCGTTTCCAAGAGCATTTTGTCAACGCCAGTGCGATCCCGAATTCAGCAGAGCCGTTCCCGATCCTCAATTCGATCGTCACGCTCCCCACGGCCACATTCAACACAGGCGGTGGCGACAGCAGCGGTGGCCGACGCCGTCGCAAACGGTCCTGAACATCCGCCGCCCCAAACATAGGGGCGGCGAACCGCACGACAGGCACGCGTTTTGCGTTCTGGCTTGACCCTCTTGCACCCGCCGCATACCTAAGAACCAGAGCGCGGGTATGGTGAAAAGGTATCACGCGAGCTTCCCAAGCTTAAGTTACGGGTTCAATTCCCGTTACCCGCTCCACCTCCCCTCTTTGGCTCTACAGACCTACGCGGCGGCTTTATTTACAGCGCCCATTGCGCTTGCTCGGCGTCACGTCGTCGTTGCGCTCGCGCGACACCCACGCTACCTCTCGGGCACGTAACGGAGCCTTTGCATGACCCTTCCCTTTCTCACGCCCCTCTCCACCGACACCCTCCGCAATCTCGGTATTCCCGAACCATGGGGATACGGCATCGCCGACCGTGTGCGATTTGGCGAAATCGATGCACTGGGTCATGTGAACAACACCGCCTACCTCGGCTGGTTCGAGACGTTTCGCATTCATTATTTCCGCGAATACGCCATCAACGATTACAAAGGCACGCCGCCGCGGATCGTTCTGCGGCGCACATCGTGTGACTATCTCCAAGAGATGAAGCTGAACGAAGACTACATCATCACCGGTCGCACATCGGAAATGCGCAACACCAGTTTTACGATGGACTATGCGGTTTGGTCTGGCGGCAGCCTGCGCGCGACCGCACAGGCTGTGATTGTCACGCTTGATGAAGCGGGCAAAATCCCACTGCCCGACGGCCTGCGCGAGACGTTCAAATCCCGCGACGGCGCCGTTCAGCTGTGATGTTTGTGCAAGAACGCGACCAAAGCCGCTGTTGAGCCATCTTTGCCGTCAGCACTCTCTGTGCCCTCAACAACCGGTTGCAAGGCGGTGGCCAATTCTTTGCCTAGCTCGACGCCCCATTGGTCATAGGAATTAATCCCCAACACCACCCCTTCGACAAACACACGGTGCTCATAGAGGGCGATGATTTGTCCCAACACACACGGTGTCAGTTTCGGATAGGCAATTGTCACACTCGGGCGATTTCCTGGGAACACGCGGTGCGCAGCCTGACGCTCTAACTCTTTGCCTTCAAGCCCTTTTTTCTCCGTGATGGCGCGCGCTTCGTCCATCGAACGACCCTTCATCAGAGCCTCGGATTGCGCCAAACAGTTGGCCATCAACAGGACATGCTGGTGCCGCAACTCGGGCTCAAACCCTTCGGCGGCCACCAAAAACTCGCACGGAATGACCCGCGTGCCTTGGTGGATCAACTGGTAGAATGCGTGCTGACCATTGGTGCCCGGCTCGCCCCAGACGACTGGTCCGCTTGGTACATCCAATTCGGTGCCATCCATCGCTACACGCTTGCCGTTGCTCTCCATTTCGAGCTGTTGCAGATACGCAGGCAGCCGCGCCAAACGGTTGTCATAAGGCAAAACCGCACGTGTTGCGTAGCCACACACTTGGTTGTGCCAAATGCCCACAACAGCCAAAATCGCAGGCATGTTTTCGCGCCATTCAGCGTTTAGAAAATGCACGTCCATCGATTGCGCACCGCGCAACATTGCGCGAAATGCGTCGTCGCCGATGGCGATCATGAGGCTCAGACCAATCGGGCCCCACATCGAATAACGCCCACCGACCCAATCTTCGAACCCAAAAACGCGATCTGCGGGAATACCAAAATCGGCTGTCTTTTCTTCAGAGGTGCTAAGAGCGGCAAATTGGCTGGCTGGATTGTCGACTGCATCGCTCATCCATGCCTTGGCCGTGCGCGCATTGGTCATGGTTTCGGTCGTGGTAAAGGTTTTGGACGCAACAATTACCAAAGTCGTCGTGGGATCACACGCTGCCAAGACTTCGGCAATGTCCGCACCATCAACGTTCGATACGAAATGCGTGCGTGGCCCATCATGGTAGGGCGACATTGCAATCGTAGCCATCGCAGGCCCCAAATCGGACCCGCCGATACCGATATTGATCACATCCGTGATTTTGCCGCCCTGCCCCGCGAATTCACCAGAACGGACCGCGCCCGCAAAAGCGCTCATTCGGTCAAGCGTGGCAAGAACTTCGGGCATGACGTCTGCACCATCTACTTCGATTGGGCCGCCGTCCAGATTGCGCAGTGCCGTGTGCAAAACTGCGCGCCCTTCGGTGTCATTGATCGTGGCACCGCCGAACATCGCGGCGCGTTTGTCGGCGACGCCCGCATCCTCCAGCAGTTTGAACAACAAATCGCGCGTTTCGGCGTCAATGTTCGTTTTTGAATAGTCCAAACGCATGTCAGACGCTTCTACAGCATAGTCGCCGGCCCGCTCAGGTTCGAAAAGATCAAGGATCGTACGGTCCGCAACCAATGCATGGCGGGCTTTTAGGTCATTCCACATCGTTTAACTCGCCGTCCAATGTACTGTCGTGCCGTTCAAAATTGTCGCGATCGGCGCTTCGTCTGGTGAGAGGGTCTTGGCCTTCTCCAATGCCGCTCGTTTTTCGTCGCCGATAATGACCACGTGGCGTGACATTGCACCGCGCAACACTTGCGCCGACAATGTGATCCGTGGCTCAGGCGCACCGGGCGCACGCATTGGCACCAATCTGTGATCCCCGTGCAAAGCATCGTGCAACCGGTCCGCACCTGGAAAAATCGAGGCCGTGTGCATATCAGCCCCCATCCCCAGCAACATGACCGAAATCGGCAGCTCCGGTGCCAGAGACGCTTCTAGCGTTTCCAGTCTTTCCTCTGGCGTGTCGGCCTCGGCATAGAGCGGAACATAGGTCGCCGCCGCTGCGCGATTAACCAACAACCGTTCTCGCAACAAACGCGTGTTGGACCGCTCGGATGTCTCTGGAACCCAGCGTTCATCGGTCAGCATCACGTGGACCCGCGCCCAATCCAAATCAGCCGCGCATAGGCTGTCGAAAATCGGTCCCGGTGTCGTCCCACCCGGCACTGCCAAACTGACATGATCGTGGTTAAACAGATGATTTTCCAACTCACCAGCCAAAGTATTGGCCAGATCCATCATCATCATTTCGCTATCGGGGTATTCTACAAACTGCATGGTTCCGCTCCTACCCTTTGATATCACGCCAGCGACGATTATCGCGATGCATCAACATCATCGCGTCCTCTGGACCCGCTGATCCCGGCTCGTACGGCTTGGGCACGTCGTGCTTTTCAACCCAGTTATTGATGATCGGATCGGTCCACGCCCACGCCGCTTCAACCTCGTCACCGCGCATAAACAGCGTTTGGTTGCCGCGCATCACGTCCATGATCAAACGCTCATAAGCATCTGTTACATCTTCACTTTCTGGCCCCAACGCATCAGCAAACGTCATATCCAAAGGCACATCAACCAGACGCATACCGCCGGGTCCGGGCTCTTTGATTGTGACCTGCAAATCCATGCCTTCGTTTGGCTGCAACTGGATCGATAGGATGTTGCGGTGACGTGCCTCGTCTTCGGGAAAGATCGAATGCGCAAGGTCTTTGAAAACCACCGCAATCTCGGACGACCGCGCCTTTAGTTTTTTACCAGTGCGCAGATAGAACGGCACGTTCGCCCACCGCCAGTTCGCGATATGACATTTCATCGCGACAAAGCTCTCAGTAAAGCTCTTCGGGTTCTCTGCGTCTTCGCGGTAGCTCTTTTTGCCGCCCGCGGCATCATATTGGCCCCGCACAATGTGGTGCGTTTCAACCGGCTGCAACGCTCTGATAACTTTGAGTTTCTCGTCGCGCACAGCGTCACTGTCAAATTTGCTCGGTGGCTCCATTGCGATCAGACACAGCAGCTGCATCAGGTGGTTTTGCACCATATCTCGCATCGCACCCGATTTGTCGTAGTAGCCGCCACGCCCCCCAACACCGACAGTTTCAGCAACTGTAATCTGGATGTGATCAACGTATTGCGCATTCCACAGTGGCTCAAACAGGACATTGCCAAAGCGGACGGCCATCAAGTTTTGCACCGTTTCTTTGCCTAGGTAATGGTCAATCCGGTAGATTTGCTTTTCGTCAAAGTGTTTGGCCAAAACCGAGTTCAGCTCTTGAGCACTCTCCAGATCGCGACCGAACGGTTTTTCAACCACGATCCGGCTGGTGCTATCTGCGATCTTATAGCGGTGAAGGCGTTCAGCAATGTCGCCAAATAGCCCTGGTGCAACCGAGAAATAATACGCGTTTACAACCTCTTGGCGCACCAACTCGTGTAGTCGATCCCACCCACCGTCACCACGTGCATCAATCGGCGTGTAGAACAGTTGACCAATAAAATGATCCAGCGCCTTGGTGTCTTTCTTTTCATCACCACCGAATTCGCCAATCGCGGTTCGCACAAAATCGCGGTAGCCTTGATCATCCAGCTCAGACCGCGCTGCACCAATAATCCGCGCAGTGTTCGGCATTTGACCGGAAACAAACCGCCGGAACAAACCAGTCAAAATCTTACGACGGGCCAGATCGCCCGTGCCCCCAAAAATCACCAAATCGAAATCTTCGACGGGAATGACGCGTGAGACCATCTTCTTCTCCGAATGTCGCCTATATCGCGACTTATGTTAGCGTTAACGTACCTAGCTCGCTGATACCCAAGCGCGACCCGACTGTCCAGAACGGAACGTCGACTGGTCTTGCGATATACGCAACTGTGTCAGGTCAGGCTTCCAGTTCTGCATCCCAATACAGGAAATCCATCCAGCTTTCATGCAGGTGGTTGGGCGGGAATTTCCGACCTTGATTGCGCAATTGCTCGGATGCCGGTTGCCGCGGGGGCTTAATCAGGGACATGCCCGACCGGCTCAGCATCTGCGAGCCCTTCTTCAAATTGCATTTGGAACAGGCCGCGACGACGTTTTCCCAGCTCGTCACACCACCCCGCGCCCGCGGCACGACATGGTCAAATGTCAAATCCCCACGCGCGCCACAATACTGGCAGCTAAATTCATCGCGCAAGAACAGGTTAAAACGGGTAAATGCCACGCGTTTTTGCGGCTTTACATAGTCTTTTAGGACAACGACTGACGGGATCCTGATCTCAGTCGAGGGGCTATGCACCACCTCTTCATACTCGGCAATAATGTCCACACGGTCCAACCACGCGGCTTTGATCGCATCCTGCCAAGGCCACAGTGAGAGCGGATAGTAGGACAGAGGCCGGTAATCGGCGTTCAAAACAAGAGCGGGGCAATGGCGCAAATTCTGAGGTTCGCGCACAAAGGCTGTTCTGAACTCGTTTCGCATTAGGCCGACCATCCCCATCCCGTTCGCCACAAGGGCATCCAAGACGGGCCATCCCGCCCCTTCACACCGCTGACTATATATCGCGGTCTCGAACTGGCAAGCCCTACGACATATAGTGTGGTGGCGATTTTAGAGGCGAATGGTCACAGGTCTATGACATCGAACTTTGGGCGACATGCGCGAAAGCTGATTGGCCCGTCATCTGTGCCAGCGGGATTTCCGTCAGATTGCGCGCCTCAACAGCGGCCAATTCAGAACGGCACAGACTCTCATCTTCGATTTCCTGACGCATCTGCGCGATTTTGACGGCGCGATGCACCCGAGGAAAGCGGCTGACCCTTAGGTCATCTGGATAGACACTGTCGATCCAACGTCCCTCGCACAGCACCAAGTCGTGTCGCGGCAACAGGATATGATGATAACAAACCCCACCTGCCAACGGGACAGGCCGCAAATCAGGGTGCGGCCCTAGGTTACCAACCTTGCAGAGCATTTGGCGATCTTCGTAACGCCGGGTGACCTCCCCACCTTCGAGCAACAGCCGCTGGTTTGGTGGCACCACGAGCGCTGCATGCCCTTCGACGGCTGCAATCTCAATCGGTGACAGCGCGGGCCAAGTTTCTAACTCACGTGAGGTCAGCCGCGTGATCCCCGCCCATAGAACCGTCTGAAACCCGTTGTCACGTGTCATGACGCGATCCCCGGGCACCAACCATTCCGAAGGCACTAGCCCCTGATCCGTCTCGACCCGCATCGCCGAGACATAAAAATCGCGGGCTTGGGCATGGGGGGACAGGCGCGTATTGCTCGCACCCAAATAGGCATAGAGCACACCCACCTCGAGCGGTAGAGACGGTAGATACGCGGCTCGCTTGCCGCCAACAATCACACGTTCGATCCGAATATGTTGTCCCTCTGGCGACATCAAAAGCGCGAAGGGATCAATTTGAACCTGTCCCTGATTCAGGACACTTTCAGCCACATCAAAAACTGTGGCGTGCTCGCCATCTGGGGATAATTCGACGCGCAGCCGTTCGAGCGGCGCGTCGTCTGTACCAATAAGGGAAAACCGCCCCGATCGGGGATCGAATCGCAAGCTTCCCTCGCGATATCCGTAGCGCATTTTGCGTTTCATTTGGGCCCCTTTTGGTGACTGAGGAGGCCAGATTTACGCCCTATGTCTTAATAAGCGGTTGACCGATTAACGATAACCGAGGCGATCCCGCATAAACGCCAAAGCGACCTGCAAACCGTCAGGCGCAATCCCGTGCGCCGTGCCCTTCATGATGTGGGCATAGACGTCGCGCCACCCAGCGTTCTGCAAGGCTTCGGCAGCTTGTGGCAGTGATTGCGGCGGCACGACATCGTCCTGATCACCGTGCACCAGCAAAACAGGCGGCCGCACAACGACCTCATCGGCCAGCAAATCAGGCTCAAGCAAGCGGCCTGAAAACCCAACCACACCGGCGACTTCGTCCTCGCGGCGGGGTGCCACGTGCAATGCCATCATCGTGCCTTGGGAAAAGCCTAGGATCATCAACTGTTCGGGCAACAGGTCATTGTCGACCATCAGCGCATCCAGAAATGCGTTCAAATCACCGACCGCGTTCATCATGCCAGCCTTTGATTCTTCTTCCGAGCTGCCATCAATCCATGGGATCGGGAACCACTGATATCCCATCGGGCTGCCTGCGCATTGCTCGGGCGCGTCAGGTGCGATGAACATCGTGTCCGGCATATGTTCCGCAAGAGGATCAGCCAGCCCCAGCAGGTCTGCACCATTCGCCCCGTACCCGTGCAGGAATACGACGCATGACCGCACTTCCCCTGATTGCGCCTCGCGCCGTCCCGCTTCCAAAACTCGTGTCATACCAGTCCCCTTCGACCCGTCATTTCTGCGTAGTATGCCCAGAGCAGCCGCGCTGCAACCGAACGCCACGGCGACCAACGCGCAGCGATCGCCCGTGTTTCCCGCTCGGTTGGGCGGTCTGTTCCAAACACATCGCCTATTGCGACCTGAAGCGCGAGATCCCCATCAGCAAACACATCCGCCCGCCCCATGGAAAACATCACGTAAATCTGCGCGGTCCAACTGCCAATTCCGGGCAGCGCGACCAATGCTTTGATCGCTTGCTCTGACGGCATTGCGTGCAGCGCGTCAAAATCGAGATCGGCCTCGGCCAATCCGCGTGCATACCTGATCTTTTGCTTGCTAAAACCGACATCTCGCAACGCTGTTTCGGGCGCCGCCAAAACAGCCTGCGGCGTCACGAAACCCGCGGCACGCATCCGCGCATTGATCGCATTTGCGCTGGCGACAGACACTTGTTGACCGTTGATAATATCAAGCACCGCGACAAACCCGCTGGATTTTAGCCGTAGTGGCAATGGACTTAGACGCTCGATTAGCGGTGCAAAGGCGGGCTCGGCATCTGCAAGCCACGCGGCACCTTCGGCCACATCGTTGGCGTCCTTGATGATCCGCTCATCCATGTCGTCGAACCCAATCCATCGCGGCCTCGACTGTTTCGAACTTTCGCGCATCTGGCTGCGCAGGGCGCGCGATCATCGCGACCGATAGGCCCAATTGACGGGCGGCATCCAACTTGGACCGGCTTGCCACGCCACCTGCGTTCTTTACGATCAACCAATCGACACCCAAACGGGTGAACACGCTCACCTCGTCTTCGACAGAAAACGGCGGTCGCCCGATCAGAAACTCGCCCCCTTCCCAAGGGAAAGGCGCAGTTGGCGGATCAATCTGGCGCAAGATCAAGCGGCGCCCCTCGAGATTTCGAAATCCCTCTAGGGTTTGGCGACCCGTGGCCAAAAACACGGTCGCATCTTCGGCGATATACTCTGCGGCGTCGTCTTCTCGGGCAATCATCTCCCACCGATCGCCTGCCTCGGGCTCCCATGCGGGGCGCAGAACCTGCGCATAGTCCACCGACATTCCCGCGCAAACCTCGGCCGATCTCAGCGACATCCGGCTGGCAAAAGGATGCGTCGCGTCCAAGACATGACTGATCTTTTCGGCCCGCAAATAATCAGCAAACCCTTGGGCATCGCCAAATCCGCCAACTCGCGTCGGAATGGCCAACGGTTTAGGATGGCGCGTGGCCCCTGCCAAAGACGCCACAGCTGGCACACCAGCACGATCAAGAGCACGCGCCAGTTCACGCGCCTCGCCCGTCCCCGCCAACAGCAACAGATTCACTGGGCCCTCGCCAAAATTTCCCCAACACGGTCAATAACGACAATATCGACAGTCGTTTGTGGGACCATCGCGCTGACCCGTGCCAGCGCGGCTTGTGCAACCCATTCGGCCATCGGCGCGCCTACACGATCGTATGCCTCAAGCGCGGTATTGGCGTCCACGACATCCGCATCCAAATCCTGCGAAAGTCTTTCAAAATCGACCTGCGAACGCCCCGAATGCAAATCGATCGCCCCTTGCGCCAGTTTGGTGAGCTTGCCAATCCCGCCACCAATGGTGATGTGCGGCACAGGATGTTTGGCCAAATACTTTAGCAGTCCCCCAGCAAAATCGCCCATGTCCAGCATCGCGTGGTCCGGCAACAGGTGCAAATCTTGGACAACCTTTTCGCTGGTTGCACCAGTACAACCAGCCACATGGGTCAGACCATCCGCCGCCGCAACATCGATCCCCCGGTGAATAGACGCGATCCACGCCGCACAGGAAAACGGGCGCACAATCCCCGTGGTTCCCAGAATGCTCAATCCGCCCTCGATCCCCAGCCGCGGGTTCCAAGTCTTGCCAGCCAAAACGCGCCCGTTCGGCACAGCCACTTCGATTTCTATGTCTGGCGACTGGTCAAAGGCCACAGCCATCTCGGCGACCACCTCGTCCATCATCGCACGAGGTACGGGATTGATCGCAGGTTCGCCCACAGCAATCGGCAGGCCCGGCTTGGTAACTGTCCCTACCCCGTCACCTGCACGAAATACCACGCCGCCAGCAGATGGGCGCACGGTCACAACGATCATCGCCAAATGCGTAACGTCCGGATCATCGCCCGCATCCTTGACGATCCCCGCGCGCGCCCAGCCCTCGCCAACCTCTGACAGGTTGATGTCAAAGACGGGAACTTCGCCGCGCGGCAGGGTGATTTGAACCGCATCCGGCACACCGGAACCCCACAAGCCCGCCAACGCCGCCTTGGTTGCGGCGGTCGCACAGGCGCCCGTGGTCCATCCCCGGCGCAACTCTCCTTCGGGCTTGCGGCTCATGACGCGACTATACATGCCGCCAAAGGACATGCCAGCGTCGCTTCATTGCTTTTCGTTACAGTGAGGTTTCGACATAATGGGGTTATGAGCGACTCACTTCCCACCACGCATGACTGGCCTACCTTGGAAAAGGGTTGGGTTTGGCTATGCGGCGCAGGCCCCGGCGATCCGGGCCTTTTGACCCTGCACGCGCTGAACGCGCTGCGGCAGGCGGATGTGGTGATCTATGATGCGCTCGTTCAGGAACAAATCCTCGACTGGGCACCACAAGCCGAACATATCTATGCGGGCAAACGCGGCGGCAAACCGTCAGCCAAGCAACGCGATATCTCGCTCCGGTTGGTCGATCTCGCACGCGAAGGCAAAAAGGTCCTGCGGCTCAAGGGCGGTGATCCATTTGTGTTTGGCCGTGGCGGCGAAGAGGCACAGACCCTCGTTCAGCATGGCATTCCTATTCGGATTATCCCTGGAATCTCGGCTGGTATTGGCGGCCTCGCATATGCGGGAATTCCTGTCACTCACCGCGACGTGAACCAATCGGTGACCTTTGTCACAGGTCACGACCAATCCGGTAACGCGACCTCGTCACTGGATTGGAATGCAATCGCCAAAGGGTCCCAAGTCATCGTGATCTACATGGGCATGAAACACATCGCCCAGATCACATCGTCGCTGATCTATGCCGGCCGTGACCCACACGAACCAGTGGCGATTGTGACAACAGCCACCACCGAACACCAAAGGGTGCTGGAAACCACGCTGTCGACCGCAACCGCCGACATTGAAGAAGCCGGCCTCGAGCCACCTGCGATTATCTGTGTCGGGCGCTCGGTCTTGATGCGTCAGACCCTTGATTGGCAGGCCATGGCAAAAGGTCACGCACCGCGCGATCTTGATCCACTGGGTCGCGGCCGTCCGGCTGAAAGCGCTTAAATGCGCCCGCCTCTGACTTTGACCGATCTATGTCAGGCCTGATTCTATCTGCCCCTTCATCCGGCGCGGGGAAAACCACGCTCACTCTGGCCTTGTTGCGGGCTCTGATAAACGCTGGTGCCTCTGTTCGCGCGGCCAAGTCCGGCCCCGACTATATTGACCCACGCTTCCACGCAGCAGCCTGTCATGCCGGGTGTTTTAACCTCGACGCATGGGCGATGTCCCCCGCGCGCATAAAATCCCTTGCGTCCGGCGACACTCCCTTGATCATCGAAGGGGCGATGGGGCTCTTTGACGGCGCCCCACCAGCAGGTCGAGGCGCAACCGCAGATCTCGCACGACAGCTCGGTTTGCCGGTTGTTCTGATCCTCGATGCGGCTCGTATGGCGCAATCCGTCGCACCGCTCGCGATGGGGTTCGCGAACCATGATACGTCAGTCAAGATCGCTGGCGTCATTCTCAACCGCGTTGGATCAGACCGACATGAAATCATGCTGCGCGACGCCATGGCCCCGACAGGGCTGCCTGTTCTGGGCTCCGTTCGTCGAAATTCAGAACTGAGCCAGCCGTCGCGCCATCTGGGTCTGGTCCAAGCGTCCGAACGCCCTGATCTCGATGCCTTCCTTGACTGCGCGGCGGCGCTCATCGCGCCCCAGCTCGATATGGATGCAATCACCGCGTTGCTTGCAGGTCCAAACCTGTCCTCAACCAGCACCCCACGCACCGCACCACCTGCGCAAAACATCGCAATCGCCAGCGATGCGGCCTTTGCCTTTGCCTACCCACACTTGCTGGAGGACTGGCGCTCTGCGGGCGCACAGATCACACCGTTTTCACCCCTCAACAACGATCCAGCACCACAGGCCGATCTGATTGTCCTGCCAGGCGGCTACCCCGAACTCCACGCAGGGCAAATTGCTGCAAATTCCATGTTCATCAATAGCCTTAAGAATGCGCCACGAGATACTCAAATATATGGGGAATGCGGCGGATACATGACGTTAGGGTCCACCCTGATCGACGCAGATGGAACACCGCACAGAATGGCCGGGCTTTTGGATTTGGAAACCAGCTTTGCGACCCGCAAACTGCACCTTGGTTACCGCACAGTCCATGCGACAGCGGGCCCGTTCACCGGCGAACACATGGCGCATGAATTTCATTATGCGACAACCCTTCGCGCGCAGGGTACGCCACTCTTTACGGCCAGCGATGCGACGGGGACGTCTCTCGAACCAATGGGGCTGACCACTGGGCGTGTCCACGGCTCGTTTGCGCATATCATCGACGCTCCCTTGCCCTGACCGCACAACAAGTCTACCGATTTGCCAAAGGGGATCGCCATGACCACCACCAGCCACATCGACGACAGCCGCGCGAAACGCAATGTAGCGATTTTGGTCCTGTCCCAAGCGATCCTTGGCGCGCAGATGCCTATGCTCTTTGTCATCGGCGGTTTAGCGGGCACACAGCTCGCGTCGAACGTCTGTCTTGCGACGCTGCCAATCTCGATGATTGTCTTTGGCTCGATGACCACTGCCCCGTGGATCAGCCCCTATATGCAGCGCAATGGTCGCCGCGCGGGCTTCTTCCTTGGTGCCATTGCAGGTGCGCTGGGTGCGGGTGTCGCGGCCTACGGGCTCTACATCCAGTCCTTTGCAGTCCTGCTCATCGGCTCGTATATTTCTGGCATCTACATGTCGGCCCAAGGGTTCTACCGCTTTGCGGCAACCGACACGGCATCTGAGGCGTTCCGCCCCAAGGCGATTTCATATGTGATGGCAGGTGGTCTGTTCTCTGCCATTTTCGGGCCGCAACTGAATAAGTTCGTCCAAGACGCCTATGTCACCCCGTTTCTGGGCTCGTATCTCGCAATCATGTGCCTGAACTTGGCCGGTATGTTGCTGTTTTTCGGCCTCGACCTGCCCGCTGGCACCGGCAAAGTCGTTTCCAAAGTTTCATCTAGCATTCGGACCCGCGCGCGAATGTTGCGCGAACCCAAGATCATCGTCGCTATCATCTGCGCGATGGTGTCCTACGCGCTGATGAACCTCGTTATGACATCCACCCCTCTGGCGGTTGTCGGCTGCGGGTTTACCAAGAACAACGCCAACGACATCGTTTCATTGCACGTGGTTGCAATGTTCCTGCCGTCGTTCTTTACAGGACATCTGATCAACAAATTCGGCGTCACACGGATTATCGGCGCAGGTCTCG
This sequence comes from Thalassobium sp. R2A62, assembly GCF_000161835.1. Taxonomy (GTDB): domain Bacteria; phylum Pseudomonadota; class Alphaproteobacteria; order Rhodobacterales; family Rhodobacteraceae; genus Thalassobium. The sequence goes on along the minus strand of NZ_GG697169.2, from coordinate 469,028 downwards.
CGATTCTGGGGGCTGCTGGTCTGGTGGCACTGACGGGCGTCACGCTGACGAACTTCTTTGTGGCGTTGATCCTGCTGGGTCTGGGATGGAACTTCGGCTTTATTGGGGCGACCACCCTTCTGGCGTCCTCGCACACACCTGACGAACGCGGCGTGATCCAAGGTTTGAACGACGCCATCGTCTTTGGCTGTGTGACACTCGCCAGCCTCGCATCAGGCGGTTTGATGAACTGTTCAGGTGGCGATGTCGTCCAAGGCTGGAACGCCGTGAACCTCGCTATGGTGCCGTTCTTGGTGCTGGCAGGTGGTGCGTTGATCTGGCTGGGCCGTCGCCCGAACCTCGCGGCTTAAATCCGCCCGGACATCGACGACCAGATCAGGCTTGCCTTGCGGGCAAACTCGCTTCCCTCCAGCTTGCCTTCGATCACCCGTTCCGGCACGGCAGCAGCCGCACGCAACACCGATCTCGCACGCCACCCTGCACGCAGGGCACCACGCGCCTCGGATGACACGTCACTCTTGCGCGCACGCGCGGAATCAATCCGGTCTAGCCCCGCTTGCGCCAAATTCCGCACCCCTTGGGGTGTGCCGTCAACCAGCGGCTTGCGCCCACGGGCCTCTAATTCTGGAACCGCACGCAATAGGTTCGCTACCCCGATACCGTAAGCATATTCGCGAACGACGCTTTCGTCGGCTGCGCCCAAACACTGGGCCACAACCCACGTGAGGTGGCCAGACGTAGCATCAATATATTCATCTAGATGGCTCGGATCCTCGAACGCATCCGAATAGATATCCCAGCGCCGTGCCGCGACAAAACCATCTAGCAACGCCGCCTGCTGGGGCGTCAGTACCTCGGCCAATGCATCCACGACTTCGTGTTTGCGCGGGGTCGCACCGTTTGCGATTTCCTCTAGCGCATCGCGCCACCACTGAAGACGCATCTCGGCAATCATCGCCTCTTGAGTGACCCAAGGCGCCCGCGACACTTCGACATTCAGCGCATAGAGCGGAAACAAAACGCGGCGGGCCTCAACGGGCGTCGCCATTGTGGCCAAGAAACGATCAGGATCGGCGCGTTCGACCAAAGCGGCACATGCAGACAAACTCATTTCAACCTCACCACCCAAAGAACATAGGCCACTTCATCTGGCGCAGCACGCCACAGCGCGATCTCGCGTTCTGTCTTATGGACAGCTTTGCTCGTATCGGCGTTTGTCGTATCCACCTGCGCGATCCGTGCTTCAAGACCATCATAGTAGCGCGCCCACCCTGCACCGATGATCCAACGATAATCGACAACTTCGTACCCTGCCGCTTCGATTTCTGATCTTGTGCTCGCCAGATTACCGATCTCACCCTCGCCCGCCCAGAACGCAGCACCACCGCCAGTTTCGGCATCAGTCAGACACGGATGGGAAAACGCGACATGTCCGCCATCGTTTAGGGCATCACGCCAACCAGATAGACAGTCAGCAATACCTAAGAAATATAGCGCGCCTGCACACCAGATCAGATCATATGGCCCGCTGACCGACGCCATGTCAGCCACGCGCGCCTCTACACGGCCTTGGTACTGTGCAACACGTGCTTGGGCTTCAGCGACGAAATGCGCCTTGGTATCAACGGCTTCGATTTGCGCCTGCGGTAGCGCATCCGCTAAAACGACCGTATCCGCACCGGGACCACAGGCCGCATCCAGCACCTTGACAGCACCCGATGCACCAGCCACCTCAATGGCCCAGCGCACGTCGCTCTCTAGTCCGGGACCTTCGCGATCGTTCTCGGAATGAACGGCCCAAAATCCGGTCAGACCATTGTTCATACGGCCTGCGCCCCGTCGCGCACCAGCTTCCACCGTATCGCGTCGAGCAGCGCATCAAACGACGCATCGATGATGTTCGGGCTGACCCCAACAGTGGACCACCGGCGACCGGCCCCATCTTCGCTATCAATGATGACCCGCGTGACGGCTTCGACACCGCCGCCTGTGATCCGCACTTTGAAGTCGACTAGCCGCATGTCGTCGATCATTTCTTGGTTGGGTCCCAAATCCTTGGCCAGCGCCTTGGCCAGCGCATTCACAGGACCACGGTCCGATCCCGTCTCATCCATGCTCTCGGAGACAGACAGCACCTTTTGATCACCGATCTTGGTAACGACGACAGCCTCGGACAGCGACACCATGCGGTTGTACTTGTTCTTGCGACGCTCAATATTCACTCGGTAGCGCTTGACCTCGAAATAATCTGGCAGCAGCCCCAACTCGCGCCGCGCCAACAGCTCAAAGCTCGCCTGTGCGGTGTCATAGGAATACCCCTGCGCCTCGCGCTCTTTGATCACCTCTAGGATACGGCCCAGCGCGGCGTCACTCTTGTCCACCTCCAGCCCCATATCCGCCAAACGCTTGCGCAGGTTGGACTGCCCCGCTTGGTTCGACATTGGGATGATGCGGCTGTTTCCAGTGATAGCCGGATCGATATGTTCGTAGGTTGTCGGGTCTTTCAGGATCGCGCTAGCGTGCAGCCCTGCCTTGTGGGCAAAGGCACTGGCCCCCACATAGGCCGCCTGCCGCTGAGGCACACGGTTCAGAATATCATCCAGCATGCGCGACACCCGCGTCAGATCGGCCAGTGCATCGCGGCTCACACCGATCTCGAACTGGCTGGCAAACGGTTCTTTTAGCAACAAGGTCGGGATGATCGACGTCAGATTGGCATTGCCACACCGTTCGCCTAATCCGTTCAATGTCCCTTGGATATGCCGCGCACCTGCCAGAACCGCAGCCAGCGATCCCGCCACAGCATTCTCGGTGTCATTGTGCGTGTGGATGCCCAGACGCGTCCCTTCTACGCCAGATGCAATCACCTCGCCGACGATGCGCCCGATCTCGTGGGGTAGCGTGCCGCCATTAGTGTCGCACAGCGCGACATAGCCCACGCCCGCATCCAAAGCTGCGTGGATACAGCGCAGTGCATAGTCAGGGTTCGCCTTGTAGCCATCAAAGAAATGCTCGGCGTCAAAAATCGCTTCGCGACCACGCGCCACAATATGGGCAAAGCTATCACGGACATTCTCTACGTTTTCATCCAGCGTGATGCCCAGCGCGGTCGTTACGTGAAATTCGTGCGTCTTACCCACCAAACAGACCGCAGCCGTCCCCGCATTGATGACACCAGCCAGAACATCGTCATTTTCGGCCGACCGACCGCTGCGTTTGGTCATGCCAAAGGCGGTCATCGTCGCGTGTGTCTTGGGCGCTGTATCAAAAAACTCGCTATCGGTCGGATTGGCACCTGGCCAACCGCCTTCGATATAGTCGATCCCCAATGCATCCAACGCTTCGGCAATCTGAACCTTTTCAGGGGTCGAGAAGACAACCCCTTGGGTCTGCTGCCCATCCCGCAGCGTGGTGTCAAAGAGCCATAGACGTTCGCGGGTCATAGTAACCCCTCCAACTTGGACGCATCAAACGAGGCGGTTGGCTCTAGTGCCACGCCCTCTTTGCTCATACGCACCTCTACACCTGCTTCGGTCAACCGAGCCTTCAGCGCATCAACCGCGGCAAAGTCTTTGTTTTCCGTCGCGGCAGATCGTGTTGCATTGAACAATTCAACATAGGCCTGCAAATCCGCGCCGCCGACAACCCAATCTCCTATGTTATCGCCCAATAGACCGATCATCGCACCCGTCGCCTTGAGCGCTGCGGCGTCTCCTTGGGATGCAAGGCTGTGCATCCGCATAATGACCTCGGATACGTTTACATCATCCGCCAAGGCATCTGACGCTCGTTCCTGCCCCATATCCAACGCAACGCCATCCGTCAGCTTGCGCCACTTGCGCAGCGTCGTCTCGGCCTCGGCACGTTTCTTGTCAGTCCAGTCCATTGGCTTGCGGTAGTGCGTCGATAGCATGACAAAGCGGATCACCTCACCCGGTACACCTTGGTCCAGCAAATCACGAACGGTAAAGAAATTGCCCAAGCTCTTGGACATCTTCTTGCCCTCGACCTGCAGCATCTCGTTATGCATCCAGACCTGCGCGAAGTCGTGACCACAGCATTTGCTTTGTGCGATCTCGTTCTCATGGTGCGGGAACTGCAGATCATTGCCACCGCCGTGGATATCAAACGCAGGCCCCAACAGGTCATACGCCATCGCGGAACATTCAATATGCCATCCCGGGCGTCCCCGACCCCACGGGCTATCCCAACCGGGCTGATCCTCTGTCGACGGCTTCCACAGAACGAAATCCATTGGGTCTTCTTTGAACGGTGCCACCTCTACACGGGCACCGGCAATCATATCATCGACAGACCGTCCCGACAGCGCGCCGTATTCCTTATAGGACCGCACCCTAAACAGCGCATGCCCCTCTTTGGCATAGGCATGCCCGCCTTCGATCAAGCCCTCGATCATCGCGACCATTGGCGCGATATAGGCTGTGGCCCGTGGTGCATGGTTGGGCTCTAGCGCGCCCAGCGCACCCATATCTGCCAGATACCACGAGATGGTTTCATCCGACCGCTCGGCGATCAAATCCTCTAGGCTGCCCTTGGCACCTGCTTCTTGCCGCGCCAGTGCGGTCGCGTTGATCTTGTCATCTACGTCCGTGAAGTTGCGCACATATGTGACGTGATCCGCCCCATAAGTGTGCCGCAGCAACCGGTAGAGCACATCAAACACCAACACAGGGCGCGCATTGCCCAGATGGGCGCGGTCATAGACGGTGGGACCACAAACATACATCCGCACATTGTCAGGGTCCAAAGGGGTAAAATCCTCTTTGGTTCGTGTCTTGGTATTGTGCAGACGAATGGTCATAGTTGGTCCTCGCGCAGGGTCGCATCCCGCGGACTTAGCAACTTATGAGTTTGTGAAAAACGTAAAAGAGCGGTCCGCGTGACGAATGTCAGCAGATAATAATACAGCAGATGATGCAGGTGCTCTTCATACGCACCTCTATAGCGGGCCACAGCCCCCCTGCCTAGCCCCTAGTAATATTGGGCAACTTCTATTTCGACCCCGCTTTCGGCGACAAAATAAAACCGCCGCCCCGGTTCGTAATCCGCATGTCGGTTGGGTTCATACCCCGCCGCGATCACCCGCGCCTCGGTCGCGTCAATGTCATCCACAACAACTCCCAAATGATTTGGGCCCGCTAACGTTGTGGTGGTGTCTTTCATGTGATCAAGAATTTTGACCGGCGCATATGGTGCAACATAGCTGTCCGCCTCACCGACCAGCACGCTATAGCCACCATTTAGCGCCGTGCCCTCCCAACGGATATGCCAGTCAAACAACGTACACAGCGTTTCGGCAAAGGCTTTGGCGTCCGCAACCGCGACATTCAAATGTTCCAAACGCGCCATCAGCTTCTCCTTGGGATGTGTGACGACACACTATCGACGCCTCACCACATACGGCAAGCATCCTGTCCGAATTTCATGCCCCCGACATCACGCTGGATATTGACAAACCACCCTTTCAGGCGGCCCATGATCCCATGACACTTTCAACACGCATCAGCACACTCACCCCCGGCGGTTCCGACGGTTGGGAAGTTTTCTATCGCGCCCGCCAGATGAAGGCCGCCGGTACGCCCGTCACTGAACTGACGATCGGCGAACATGACATCCGGACCGAGAAAATCATCCTCGACGCTATGCACCGCGCCGCGGTCGATGGGCATACGGGCTATGCAGCGGTCCCGGGCACCTTGGGTCTGCGCGAGGCTGTCGCGGCACGCATTCAGAAACAAACAGGTGTGCCGACAACACCTGACAACATTCTGATCACCCCCGGTGGTCAGGCCGCCCTCTTTGCCGCTCATATTGCGGTTCTCGATCCCGGTGACCGTGCGCTGTTTATTGATCCCTACTATGCGACCTACCCCGGAACCATTCGCGGTGCGGGTGGCATACCCGTGGCCATTCCCGCCGACGCTGATGCAGGGTTTCAACCCACCGCCGCGAACATCACCCCCCATCTGACGGACGATGCTGCGACCACCAAATCGCTGCTGATCAACACACCCAACAATCCGACAGGCGTGATTTACACCCAAGACACTCTGACACAGATCGTCGACACCTGCCGCGCCCATAATTTGTGGCTGATCTCGGACGAGGTCTACGACACCCAAGTGTGGTCCGGCACTCACCTGTCAACCCGCGCAATGTACCCTGACCGCACTCTAGTGATTGGCTCCATGTCCAAGAGCCACGCCATGACCGGCAGTCGGATTGGCTGGATCTGCGGCCCCGAAGACGTGCTTGAAGCGATCACCAATCTGGCCACGCACACCACCTATGGCGTACCCGGCTACATTCAGGACGCCGCTTTGTTTGCCCTGAACCAAGGCGACACTCTCGAAGCCCGCGTCGCAGCACCTTTTGCCCGCAGACGCCCACTGGCCATGCAAGTGCTCGAGGGGCAGAACCTCGTGCGCGCTGTCCCCTGTGATGGGGCAATGTATCTGATGCTGGATCTACGTGCGACCGGCCTGTCAGGGCGTGATTTTGCCGAACAATTGTTGGATACACACCACATCGCTGTGATGCCCGGCGAAAGCTTTGGCACCGCCGCCGCGGGTCACGTGCGTGTCGCTATGACAGTTGACGACGCGTCCTTTGTCGCCGCCCTAGAAGCCCTTGTCGCCTTTGCACATACCCTGACGCAGGAGCCTTAGATGACCTCTTTTCGCGACCTCCATCACCAAGACACCCCAATGATCCTCGCCAATGCGTGGGACATCGGATCGGCGCGCATGTTGGCCGCAAATGGCGCACACGCGCTGGCCACATCATCGGCGGCCTACGCCTTTACCCTTGGGCTGCCCGACGGCACGCTGGACCGCGACCAACATCTCGCCCACGCCCAAGACATCGTCGCCGCCACGCCTCTTCCGGTACAGGGGGACTTTGAGAACGGGTTTAGTGATGATCCAGAAACCTGCAGTGAAACGGTTCGACTAGCAGCCGAGATCGGGCTCGCTGGGATTTGTATCGAAGACACCATCCTGGATGCGCCCGCTCAGGCCAATGGTCGCAAACCGGCTTATGATTTAGACCTCGCTGTCGAACGGATCGCGGCGGCCTGTGCGGCCGCGCGCGCTGCCCAATGATTTTGTTCTGACAGCCCGCGCCGACGGCATGCTGACCGGCACCTACGACACGGACGAGGCATTGCGCCGGATCCAAGCGTTTGATGCAGCGGGTGCTGATTGCCTCTATGCACCGTTGCCGCCCAGCTGGGATGATCTGGTCCGACTGGTCAACGCAACCGACAAACCCACCAACGCCCTGATTGCAGAGCCGATGTTTGTCGCAAAAACCCAAGCAGACTATGCAGCCATCGGCGTTGCACGGCTGTCTTTGGGATCGTCTCTGGCGCGGATCACCCATGCCGCTATCCAAGACGCGGCCACCGCCATGTTTGGCGCAGGCGACTTTACCCCCTTTGGAAATGCCATGTCTGGCGATAAGGTCGACGCTTTATTAACCAAGTTCTGACCTCATCAAGGGGTCAAACACCTTATTGTTTTGACCCCACGAGGTTCGTTTATGCGTTCTACTATTTTGGCCATCGGTGCAGCCGCCTTCTTTGCAATGCCCGCAACGGCCCAAGTCTTTCCTGACCCAACATCCACCTCTGTCAATGACAGCGCCAATATGATCGATGCCAAAACAGAGGCCCGATTGGTCGACGCGCTCGAAGATTTATAGCGGCGCAGCGGCACGGAAATGACCATCGCCACACTGTCTTCGGTACAATTTTACGCCAATGACACCGAGGTTGCCGACTATACGACCCAGCTCTTTAACTATTGGTGTGTGGGTGATCCAGACGAAGGCGACGGCATCTTGATGTTGATTTTCCTTGACGACAACGAACTGCGGCTGGAACTGGGGACAGGCTATGGCGACAGCTATACAGCCGAAGCCCGCGACGTGGTCAACGATGTCATCCTGCCCGTGTTTCGAGATGGCGATTTCTCGAAAGAGATCGAGGCCGGCACCACTGCAACGATCGACACGATCGCCCTCCCGTTCAAAGGGATGGGAACCGCGGCCCCCGCAACGTCTGGGAAAGGCGGGAATGCGCTATGGTACATTTTGGGCGGGATCGGCGCCGCTATTGCCGGGCTTGTCGGCCTGAACCGTAGACGAGCCGCGAAACTTGCCGCAACACCCTGCCCGTCATGTGGCAACACAGGGCTGACCAAAGCCTACACCGTCCTGACCGAGGCAACGCTCGAGGCCGAAGGATCAGCCGAGACCCGCACAACTTGCCCCCACTGCGGGTGGTCCGAGGCCGAGCCGCGCACATTGTCCAAACTCAAACCTGATGAGAAACCTGAATTCTCAGGGGGCAAGGCTGACGGCAAAGGCGCCTCTGGAAAATGGTAACCCTGTAAAAGAAACGGGGCGACCGCACTGGCCGCTTCACTCTGATTGAGCACGACCTGCCGCTAGAACTTGAACGAAACGCGCGCAGTGGCCGTCATCGCATCAACATCGAACCCTGTTCCGTCAAAGTCGTCGAACGAATGCTGCAACACTTCGCCACCGACCAGAATGGTGTCTCTCATCGCATAGACCGCACCGACGCCAAAGAAATACCCGTCATCGACCCCGCCCAAGGCTGTGTCCGAGGCATCCGTCTGCGCAAAACCTGCGGTCATATAGGGCAGGATCGCCCCTGCGTCATACCCCACACGCCCCTTTAGGCGCAGGACACTGTCGACTTTCCCCGCCAACTCGGTGCTTTCGATCTCTGTTAGGTCATAGTCCAACTCGCCCCCCAACACGTAGCGGCCCAAGTCGTACATATAGCCCGCGTGCACACCGTAGAGCGCGCCATCTCCATTCAAATCAGCCCCATCAGGGTCCACGTCGACCTGACCTAGACCCAACTGAATACCCGCATAGCCACCGGTCCAATCTCGGCCATAGGTCGGTGCAGGCGCCATGGTTACTGTCTCCACCATCGGATCAATTTCGGCCTGCTCTAATGTGCCGGCAAAGGATGGGGTCGTCGCACCCAATACGAGTGCTGATGTAACGCTTACAAATTTCATCATTGTTCGTCTCCATGTTTGGCTGTGGGGGATACCGCGACCAATGAAACAGCCCCACACCACCCGGATACCGCAGCTAAACGCCAGCCTGGTCAGCCCTTTCAACGAAATCAGCCACACTCTGGTTTCAGCAAACCCCTGCCCAGAAACCGGAAATTGCCCCGTGGCTTTCCGCCGACAGGTGACGCGCTGTGCTCACAATCTTGCCTATTAACCCGTTGGATCGGCAGGTATCGGCCCATAAGATTTTCCAAACCCACGTCGCACACAGGCAAGACGTGTCGCGTTTTTACCGCGCTAATACTCTTATGAACCACGCGGATCTTTCCAACGCTTGGCGCATTGCGCTGGTCCACCGCACCATTGGGGCGCGGCGTGGACGTGCGGCACGTGGACGCCCGCATCAGATCTAGAGACCACACCTTTTCTAGATTTTTTTGCCCAGAGGCCCACCATGACACAGACAACTCCGACAACCACCCGCCGCACAGGTCGTGCCGGCGGACGCGCCGCCCGCCATGCCGCTCGCAACGCACCTCTTGATGACGTCATGCGCCCCGTGCGCGCAGGCCTGTCCGGTGGCACCTACAATCCGCTCTCTGAGACGGACATCGCGAATATCCACGAAACTGCCCTAAAGGCGCTCGAAGAAATCGGACTGGCCGACGCACCACAGTCTGGCATCGACTATATGACCGCCGCTGGCGCGACCCTAGGTGACGATGGCCGCCTGCGGTTCCCACGCGCGCTGGTCGAGGACATGCTCGCCGTTGCAGCAACTGACGTGACGCTAAAGGGGCGCGACCCCGTCCATGATTTGAACCTCTCAGGGACCAAAGTGCACTACGGCACGGCTGGTGCCGCTGTGCACCTCGTTGATGTCGAGGGCCGCAACTACCGTGAATGCACGGTCCAAGACCTGCATGACGCCGCACGCGTCACCGACACGCTCGATAACATCCATTTTCTCCAGCGCCCTATGGTTTGTCGCGACATCACCGACAACTACGAGCTGGACATCAACACGATCTATGCTTGCGTCGCAGGCACCACAAAACACGTCGGAACCTCCTTTGTTGAGCCGGACTTTGTGCCGGGATGTTTTGATCTTCTGCACATGATCGCAGGCGGCGAAGACAAATGGCGCGAGCGTCCGTTCTTGTCGAATTCCAACTGTTTCGTTGTCCCGCCTATGAAATTCGCAACCGAAAGCTGCGCAGTCATGGAGCAATGCATCGAAGGCGGCATGCCCGTCTTGTTGCTGTCCGCGGGCCAAGCCGGTGCAACGGCCCCTGCCCCGATCGCAGGTGCCATCGTCCAAGCGGTGGCGGAATGCCTTGCCGGTATCGTCTACGTCAATTCGATCAAACCCAGTCACCCTGCTATCTTTGGAACTTGGCCCTTTGTGTCGGACCTACGGACTGGGGCGATGTCTGGCGGATCAGGCGAACAGGCCCTTTTGACCGCTGGGTGCGCCCAGATGCACCGTTACTACGGCCTGCCTGGTGGCGCTGCCGCAGGGATCGCAGACGCCAAACTGCCGGACATGCAGGCGGGTTGGGAACAAATGTGCTCTAACGTGATGGCGGGCCTATCCGGCCTCAACATGGTCTACGAATCCGCAGGCATGCACGCCTCGCTCTTGGGCTTTTGTCTCGAAAGCCTGATTTTGGGCGATGATCTGTTGGGTCAGGCCATGCGCTGTGTGCGCGGCATCGAAGTCAACGAAGAAACCTTGGGGCTAGAGACGATGCGCGCAACCTGCATCGGTGGGCCTGGGCACTATTTGGGATCGGATCAAACGCTGAATCTGATGCAGACCGAATATGTCTACCCGACCATCGCCGACCGCACCTCACCCAAGGAATGGGCCGAAATTGGCAAACCCGATTTGATCAAGAAAACCATTGCGCGCAAAGAAGAGATTCTCGCCACACGCTCGGCCGCACGGTTTGATCCAGAGTTGGATGCAAGAATTCGCGCGACGTTTAACATTCACTTGCCAGCATAGTCAGAGCTGACTGGGGGCGCGGCCCCCAGACGCTCGGATACTCTTGGAACCGAGCCTGCCAAATAGGCCAAGGCGCGCCGTTTTCGGGCAAATAAAATTCAGGTGGGCAGGCAAAACATGCAAATTACGTAATTTAAGATCAAAAATACGCAAATTACATAAAATTCACGCTGATGCTGCGGCTTTTTCCTCAAGCATTAGCCACTCTTCTTCGGCCTCGGCAAGCTTGGATTGACGCTCAACCAAGGCGTCCGTCACCTTTTGAAATTTGACCGGTTCTTTGGTGAATAGGTCCGGATCAGACATCAAGGTTTCAAGCTTTGCGATCTCCGCCTCATAGCGTTCGATCACGCTCGGCAGCTCTTGAAGACGGTGCTTTTCCGTGAACGACAGGCCAGCTGCCGCGTCCTTTTTTGACGCGAGCTTTGCTTCTTTAGGCTTTGTTTTTGTTTGGCTTTCCACCTGATCGACCTCAGCCTTCTGAAACTGATAGTCGCTCCAACCGCCAGCATAGACCGTGGCACGTCCGCGCCCTTCCATAGCGATGGTTGTCGTGGCCACACGGTCGAGGAAATCACGATCGTGGCTGACCAATAGAACGGTACCGTCGTAGTCGTCCAAAATCTCTTGCAAAAGGTCGAGCGTCTCAATGTCCAAGTCGTTGGTCGGCTCGTCTAGGATCAAAAGATTGCTCTCACGCGCCATCAATCGGGCAAGCAAGAGGCGGGCTTTTTCCCCACCTGACAAGGACTTAACAGGTGCGCGGGCTTGCGCCTCGTCGAACAGGAATTCCTTGAGATAGCCCACAACATGTTTGGGATTGCCGCGCACCATGACCTGATCAGCCTTGCCGCTGACGCGCATTTCTGGATCACCCGTCAGGCTATCCCAAAGCGACATTTCCGGATCGAGGTTCGACCGAGCTTGGTCAAACACTGCAACCTCAAGATTGGTGCCCATTTTTACCGAACCACTGTCCGGCTGCGTTGCCCCAATCAGCACGTTGATCAGGCTGGTTTTGCCGACGCCATTGGGCCCCACAAATGCGATCCGGTCGCCACGCTGCACCTTGAGATCAAAGTCACGGACAATCGTCTTTTCACCAAATTCCAGAGATATAGCTTCGGCCTCTAACACTTTGCGTCCACTTGCTTTTCCGGATTCAAAAGCAAGGCTCGCAGCGCCCTGACGACGGATCATATTCGATCGCTCAGATCGCAAATCCTGCAAGACACGGACCCGACCTTGGTTCCGTTTGCGGCGTGCTGAAATTCCCTCAACCGCCCAGCGTGCCTCGGCCTTGATCTTGCGATCCAGCTTGTGACGTTGCATGTCTTCGTCTTCCCACGTTTTGTCACGCCAGATTTCGAAATTCTCAAAGCCCTTTTCCTGCCGGCGCACCACCCCACGATCAATCCAAAGCGTGGCACGGGTCAAAGCACGCAAGAACGCGCGGTCGTGGGAAATCAGGACATAGGCCGTGCGCGTCTGCGCAAGCTCTGTCTCAAGCCACGCAATCGCCTCGATATCAAGGTGGTTCGTAGGCTCGTCTAGCAACATCAATGACGGCGCTTCTGCCATCAGTTTGGCGAGGGCCGCGCGCCGACGCTCGCCCCCTGATGCAGTCGATACATCACCAGCAGGATCGAATTTCAGCCCTTCGGCAACCATATCGACCTTGTAGGTCTCGGACGGGTCCAGTGCGCTCTCGGCATAGTCACCAAGCGTCGCAAACCCCTCCATTGTGGGGTCTTGCTCCATGTAGCCAACCGAAATCCCCGGGGGGACCACGCGACTACCTGTGTCGGCCTCAACGAGATTGGCCATAACCTTCATCAAGGTGGATTTGCCCGATCCATTGCGCCCAACGAGCGCGACCCGATCACCCGGCTGGACCACAAGTCCAAGCTCGGAAAACACAGGGTCGCCACCAAAAGTCAGCGAGATATCAGAGAGTTGTAAAAGGGGTGCACGTGCCATGCCCCCGCCTAGCCAGATGCGATCAGGGCGTCAAGCACACGACTGCGCAAGCTGATGTAGTGTTCGCAAGCGCCCAGCAGGGATTTGCGCGACATCCAGAGCGGTAAAAACGTGCAGTGTGTCGACCTCGCGGTCGATCACCGCGTGATCGCCAACCCACCCCCCCATGCGCAAATAGCTGCGCAGCAACTCAGGTAACGATCGCGTAGCTTGCTTTGTGCAAACCGAAGCTTGGGTATCCAAAGCAACTGTTTCGGTTGATTTCGTTGATGGCCGCCGGTCTTCGGGTCCCATGTGCCGATCAAACAAGAGCTGGAATGCCTGTGCATGAGCTGCCGGATCGGCCCCCTTGAACGAGCTGCACCCGATCACGGTTTGCACGCCTTTCGCCGCGACAACGGCGGTTAGTTGGGCCCAAGCAAGACGTAAAACGTCACTGTCTAGTTCACCTCGTGCAGTGCAAAACCGTCCCAGTTCGAGAACGTTACAGCCATAAAGTCCAGCAATATCATACCGTTGCCCCGTATAGGACCGATCAAAACCCCCCTGATCCGTCAGATGTGCAATGCGAAACGTACACGCCAATGCGCCCGTCTCAACATCCGTGATCATAACGTGGTCGCTGGTGTCGTCCCATATATCGCGGTCCAACCCTGACCCGCCAAAGAACGCCGCATGGCGCAATGCGGCCACCGCGTTTCGGTCTGCGGCTGTTTGGGCCAGATGGCTGCGGTATCGCGGCGGGGCTATGATCATCGGGCCTGCGTCCTTGCGGGTTGTGCGCGCGGTCAATCGACCTAAGTAATGCGTAGGCCAAATAAGGAGTGCGCGACAATGGACAAAGTCATCAAAACCGATGCCGAGTGGCAAAAAGACCTAAGCGCCGAAGCCTACCGCGTATTGCGCAAGCATGGCACGGAACGGGCGGGCACGAACGACAATTTCCCTAAGGATGCGGGCATGTTTCGTTGTGCAGGATGCGATGCACCATTGTTTGAGCAGGACACCAAGTTTGAAAGCGGCACAGGCTGGCCGTCGTTCTACGCACCAGTCGATGGCGAAATGGTGGGTGAACAGGTCGACCGTAGTTTCTTTATGAAGCGGACCGAGGTGCACTGTAACCGGTGCGACGGGCACCTGGGGCACCTGTTCCCTGACGGCCCCGCCCCGACTGGTTTGCGGTATTGCATCAATGGCGCTGCGTTGACGTTCGAGGCCGAGGACTAAACTCGGCCAATTTGCTTAGCTATCGCCGAGAACAGCAGCCGGGTTAAAGTTGGCAAGGTTGCCCATCAACTGGCGCAAGAAGGTTGTGTTGCGGACATTGCTGTCCGTGACACGCCGCGACAACGTCACCACCTGACCATCCGCAAGCGTAAAGCGTTCGATGTTTTGAACAACGCCTGCGTCGTCAAAGGTGATCGCAACCAGTTGGCGGTCGATGATTTGCGGCGCAAATCCGCCGACGCGCTTCCAACGAGACGACACATAATAGAAACCTGCACCGTTCAGCACACCGCCCGTGGTCGGAATACCAACCGTTTCTTCGACCGAGGCGCGGGTGTCGACACCAACAATGACATTAGCAAGATCTTCGTCGGACGGCACATAGCCGTGGTTTCGGAACTGCGCCACACACGCGGCCAAACCCACAACCACGGTTCCCACAATAACACCGCGCAACAAACGCGACCCAATTTTCAACTGCCGAGCCATTTTGACCCCCTCGTTTTTTTGCCTTTGACCGCTGCGTCTCTTGACGGTTGCGCTCATGGCCTGCATGTCCCACCTATAACACCTGCCCCTGCTGGTTCAAGAATGGATCGCCATATGTCCCAAATGCCAACTTTGCCGCTGCGCGTCGCGGATCTAACAAAAAACCGTGCCAAACCTATTTCGGTAGAGCCGTCTGACGCGGATCTTGCGCTGATTGCCGCAGAACTCGACCTTGTTTCGTTGAAGAAAGTGCGTCTTGAAGGCAAGCTTGCCCCTATTGGAAAAACGGACTGGCGGTTAACTGCGATGGTCGGGGCGACTGCGGTGCAGTCCTGTGTCGTCACTTTGGCGCCTGTTACAACGCGTATCGATGATGACTTTTCATGGACCTATGTCAAAGACATGGATGTGGTCGATGTTTCCGAGGTCGAAATGACCGAAGACGAAAACACCGAGCTTTTGGGCACTGAAATCGACCTGATGGCGGTGCTGATTGAGGCTTTGGCCCTTGCCCTACCCGCATATCCACGCGTGGATGGCGCTGAAATCGAAACAACTGTTTTCACCGAACCGGGCAAAGCCCCAATGACAGACGAAGATGCGCGGCCATTTGCGGGGTTAGGAAACCTGCGCGATGCCTTGGAAAACAAGGGCGATTGAAGCCACGCGACACCAACCTAGAAAAGGGTTGCACATGTGCGGAATCGCAGTATGTTCGCGGCCTCTTAGACGGCAGGTCTCGACAGCGTGTGAATTCGCGTTTATGACCGCCCGAAACACGTAATGAACACCAGGGCTCGCGCCCTCCCAAACCCGAGGTCGAGACGACATGGCTGTCCCTCAGAATAAAATTTCCAAGTCGCGCCGGAACAACCGCCGTTCGCATCACGCACTCAGCGGTGCAAACCCGAACGAGTGTTCTAACTGTGGCGAGCTGACACGCCCACACCACGTATGCCCGTCCTGCGGTCACTATGCAGAGCGTGAAGTGGTTGCGATGGTCGACGACATCGATCTGGACGAAGACGCAGCATAAGCTGGTCTGGTGCGCAAATGACAACTCTGCTCACCGAAACGGCCCCCGTTTCAGAGACGACTGTCAGCGCCACGTCTGAACACATTGTATTATCGGTTGACGCCATGGGCGGAGACCAAGGGCCTGCAACTGTTGTTGCGGGCCTTGCTATGTTTTTGGCCTCTGAATCAGATGTCAGCATTTTATTGCATGGCGATCGTCGCACACTGGATCCGTTGGTTGCCCGCAAGGGGTTAAGCGACCGGATCGATGTGCGTCACGCCGAAGACGTGGTCAGCATGAGCGACAAGCCGAGCCAAGTGATGCGGCACGGCAAAAAGACATCTATGTGGTCTGCAGTTGAGGCCGTCCGCAGTGGCGATGCGTCTGTTTGTGTGAGCTGCGGAAACACTGGCGCGCTTATGGCCGTCAGCATGATCCGCCTGCGCAAGGTCGACGGTGTGAACCGCCCTGCCATTGCCTGCCTTTGGCCCTCTCGCAATCCAGGCGGGTTCAACGTCATGTTGGACGTTGGTGCAGACATCCGCGCCGATCAGGACGATCTACTGACCTATGCGCTGATGGGGGCATCTTATGCCCGCAACGGTTTGGGTCAGAAACGTCCACGCATCGGCCTGTTGAACGTCGGCACCGAAGAACACAAAGGCCGCGCAGAACTGAAAGTCGCCCATGAAATGATTGGCGATGCTGCAGAACGCGGAGCCTATGACTATGTGGGATTCGTTGAAGGCGGCGATATTCCATCAGAGCGCGTCGATGTCATCGTCACAGACGGCTTTACGGGCAACGTTGCCCTAAAGACAGGCGAAGGCACCGCGACACTGATTTCCGACCTCCTGCGCCAAGCATTCAGAAAGACCCCCCTATCGATTTTTGCAGCACTGCTCGCGATGGGATCCTTGGGTCGTCTGCGCAAGCGCATCGACCCACGCAGGGTCAATGGTGGCGTATTTTTGGGGCTGAACGGCACGGTCGTTAAATCCCATGGGTCGGCAGACGCAACAGGTGTGGCCGCCGCTGTCACGCTCGCTTTTCAGTTGGCTCAATCAGGTTTCTCGGACAAATTGGCGAAGCGGGTTGCCGCTGCGGCAAGTCTGACCCAAGATAGCGTCCAAGATCAATAAAAGGCAGATCTCATGACCGTTCGTGCAGTTGTCAAAGGCGTTGGCCATTACCTTCCTGAACGGATCGTTCCGAACGCCGAATTTGAGACGTTTCTCGATACGACAGACGATTGGATCCAGTCCCGTTCGGGCATCAAGAATCGTCACTTCGCCGCCGAAGGCGAGACCACGTCGGATCTAGCCACGCACGCTGCAAACGCCGCTCTCGCTGACGCTGGCTTGCAGGGCAGTGATATTGACGCGATCGTTTTGGCCACATCGACAGCTGATCTGACATTCCCAAGCTCGGCCACCAAAGTGCAGCACGCGATCGGTAATACGAATGGCTATGCCTTTGATATACAAGCAGTTTGTGCAGGTTTCGTCTTTGCGCTGTCAAATGCGAATGCGTTGATTGCATCGGGTCAGGCCGAGCGGGTTCTGGTCATCGGGGCAGAAACATTCAGCCGGATCATGGATTGGACGGATCGCAGCACATGCGTTCTGTTTGGGGATGGTGCCGGTGCGCTGGTGCTTGAGGCAGAAACCGGTGCGGGCACGTCCGCAGATCGTGGCGTACTATCTGTCGATCTGAACTCTGACGGCAGCCACCGCAATCTTTTGTATGTCGATGGTGGGGTCAGTACCCAGTCCACGGGCCATCTTCGCATGGAAGGCCAAGAGGTGTTCCGCCATGCGGTCGAAAAGCTCGCTCAAACGGCGCACACCGCGTTGAACAAGATCGGTTTGGGCGCTGGAGACGTCGATTGGGTCGTCCCCCATCAGGCGAACATCCGCATCATCAAGTCTACAGCGCGCAAGCTGGGCGTCCCTATGGACCGCGTCGTGGTGACGGTCGAAAATCACGGCAACACTTCTGCTGCGTCGATTCCTTTGGCCCTTTCTGTCGGCAAGGAACGTGGTCAGATCAAACAAGGTGATTTGTTGGTCACCGAAGCGATTGGCGGTGGGCTTGCTTGGGGGTCCGTGGTCCTGCGTTGGTAAGCGCAAAGTCTCGCTTTAACTGCCCCGTCTAACGCCTTGTTATTGACTCTCAATTTCTGATCCGCCTAGGTTGTCTGAACTAGGGGGAAGAAAATGTCTGAAAAAACTCTTACACGGATGGACCTCAGCGAAGCGGTCTTTAACGAAGTTGGTCTGTCGCGCAATGATAGCGCGCAATTGGTCGAAAGCGTTTTGGGGCACATGTCCGACGCGCTGGTCAAAGGCGAACAGGTTAAAATCTCGTCCTTTGGGACCTTTGCAGTCCGCGAAAAGGCAGCCCGCGTGGGCCGCAACCCTAAGACTGGCGAAGAGGTTCCTATTCACCCGCGCCGTGTCCTGACATTCCGTCCCTCGCACCTGATGAAGGACCGCGTGGCGGCCGGCAACAAACGGTAAAATCATATGGCCAAATCACGCGACGCGTTCCGCACCATCAGTGAAGTGGCCAGTTGGCTGGATACTCCGGCCCATGTTTTGCGGTTTTGGGAAAGCAAATTCACGCAAGTGAAACCTGTCAAACGCGCTGGTGGGCGGCGGTATTACCGCCCCGATGATATGCGCCTGTTGGGTGGTATCAAAAAGCTGTTGCACGAAGACGGGATGACGATCAAAGGCGCGCAACAGATCCTGCGCGACCAAGGCATCGAACATGTTGCTGCGATGAGCATCCCCTTGGATGTTGATGCGCCGAGTGACACGGCGTCGTCTGAGAAACCCGCAAAGGCCGAGGTGAAACCCAAGACTGACAAGGCAACGGCTGCAGACGCGCCAGCCGCACCAGAGGCGACGACCACCGCAGAGACTGTTCCTGAACAGCCCGAAACAGCCCCGAGTGAAGCGGTCAGCGAAGTCGAAGCGACCGACGACAAGGTGTCCGATGCGGCACAGAGCACCGCGGACGAGGCCCAGAAAGCACCAGAGATAGACACTGCGCCCGCTGAAGCCGAGGCCGTGCAAGATCAAACCGAAAGCCCCGAGGACATGGCCCCTGCTGCCGTCGAGGTCGCTGAAAGCGAAGCGCCAGAGCCTGAGCCTGAAGAAGCTGCATCACCGGTCGACGAAGTGGAGGTCGCTGAGGCTGAGGCTGAGGCTGAGGCTGAGGCTGAGGCTGAGGCTGAGGCTGAGCCAATCGCCGCACGAGACGCGCCACAAGCCCCTGAGAGCAATGTCGTTCCTATCACGCCCGCAGCGGCACCTGCCCCGCTTGGACCCAGCAACATTCCTCCCGATCCAAACGACGCGGACGTCGACGGAAAACCGGGTGTTATGGCCAAACTGGCCAAAGCCAAAGAGCCGTCGCCAGAATTGGCAGCCTTCCTTGCGCGGCTTAAAATACTGCGCGAACGTATGTCGCGCAACTGATCCAAAACATGACGTTTCTCGCTTGCCCCTGCGCCAAAAACCAGTATCAACGCTGCCAAGTCGGGCTATGGCGCAGCCTGGTAGCGCGTCCGTCTGGGGGACGGAAGGTCGCAGGTTCGAGTCCTGCTAGCCCGACCAACACAAACGTCCGTACGTGCATTCGCGCGGCGGGCGTTTTGGTTTTTTAGGGGACGGTACAATGACGGCAACAGGTGTTCTATCTGATCGCCAGATCAGCGACATGGTCACAGACGGCGGCATCGCGTCGGACGTGCCTATTGTTGACGGTCAAATCCAACCTGCATCCCTTGATTTACGCCTTGGATCAAAGGCTTACCGTGTTCGCGCGTCTTTCCTTGCGGGGCTAGGAAAGACTGTTCACGACAAGCTTGCTGATTTTCAGATGCACGAGATTGAACTCGCCGGTGGCGCCGTTCTGGAGAAGGGATGTGTTTACGTTGTCCCATTGATGGAGCGTTTGGATTTGCCGGCAGGGATGACAGCGGCTGCCAGTGCCAAAAGCTCGATCGGGCGGTTGGATCTGCTCACTCGCATTATAACCGACAACGGGATCGAATTTGACCGTGTTCCAGAGGGATACACCGGCCCTCTGTTTGCCGAAATCTGCCCCAGGTCTTTTTCCGTCGTGGCCCAACCCGGTCAAATGCTGACCCAAATGATTTTTCGGCAAGGCAAGACACTGATCTCGGACGATGATCTGATGGCGTTGCACCGCGAAACTCCGATTGTCTCGGGCGAGCCGGTGATTTCCGGCGGTCTGGGGTTTTCTGTTGATCTTCGCCCAGAAAATGGCGATCTGGTTGGGTACCGCGCCAAGCCGCACACTGGCGTCGTCGAGCTGGCCAAGCTCGCGCACTATGATCCCGCAGAGTACTGGGAAGAAGTGCGCACCACCCAAGGGCGGATCATTCTCGACCCCGGTGCGTTCTATATTCTGGTCAGCCGCGAGGCGATCACAATTCCCCCAACCCATGCTGCCGAAATGGCGCCGTATCTCGCTATGGTTGGTGAATTTCGCGTGCACTATGCAGGCTTTTTCGATCCCGGCTTTGGCTGGGCCGAGGCCGGTGGTTCTGGATCGCGAGGCGTTTTAGAGGTCCGCTGTCACGAAGCGCCGTTCGTTCTAGAGCACGGTCAGGTCGTCGGACGATTGGTCTATGAAAAAATGACTGAAACACCCCAGCAGCTCTATGGTGCGGGGATCGCATCGAACTATCAAGGCCAAGGCCTAAAGCTGTCAAAACACTTTAAGAGTGCTGAATAGTCACCTGATAAATATCAGAACTTGCCCATTCTCCGCGTGATACGCATGGCTTGGCGTGCGCGTTTGGCGCCCTCTTTACCCTGCTGCGCCTGACGGCGCTCTTCGGGTGTCATATCGTTCGAGTTACGACCGCGGTTGGCCGCCATATTGATGCCCTTGTTGATGCCTTTGTTCAACAAACGGCGAAAGATCATATTCAGAATGCGGTCCATGGTCCGTCTCCTTGTGCCCTTCTAATATAGGGAATTGTGCTACTAAATGCGATCCTATCGCCAAAATGGGACGTTTTTGAGGCGCTATTCTTCGAACATCTCGGACTGGTTTTCATCCTCGTCGCCGTCTTCGGTGTCGCCCAAAGCAGTCGCGCCGGGTGGCGGTCGGTTTTCCAAGAGACCCGCCGCACGCAGTTCTTTGAGCCCTGGCAGATCTCGGGCGTTCTCGAGACCAAAGTGGTCTAGAAACTCTTGGGTCACCACAAACGTCACAGGCCGGCCCGGTGTCATGCGGCGACGACCAAAGCGGATCCACTCGAGCTCGATCAACTGATCTACGGTGCCGCGCGACACAGATACACCGCGAATTTCTTCGATCTCGGCACGTGTGACGGGCTGGTGGTATGCAACGATCGCCATTGTTTCGATAGCGGCCCTGCTCAGTTTACGGGTCTCGACCGTTTCTTTTTGCATCAAGAATCCGAGATCCGGTGCTGTTCGGATGGCCCAAGCGTCGCCCACCTTAACAACGCTAACTCCGCGCCCTTCGTACCGTTTGCGCAGATGCACCAATGCTTCGGCCGCGTCACAGCCGTGCGGCATCCGTCCAGCCAGCTCTTTGACCGTTACGGGGTCAGCTGTGGCAAACATGATTGCCTCGACCATGCGTTCTTGCTCAGCCATGGGCGGGGCTTCGAACAGGCTTTCTTCTTGGGTCTGTTCTGGCTCACTCATCAGGCAGTCTCTTTCGAATTTGGATCGGGGCAAAGGTTTCACCTTGCCGGATGTCAATCTTACCCTCTTTGGCAAGCTCTAGCGAGGCGGCAAAGGTCGCGGCCGTCGCCGAGCGGCGTTTTTGCGGGTCTGTCTCCCAACCATCGGGCAGATAGCTGCTGATATCGGTCCAGTCACCCGCAAAGCCGATCAGATTGCGCATTCGTTCGAGCGCTTGCTCCATCGTCAGGACCGATTTGCGATCCATGATAAACGGGCGGAATTCATCCTTGGTCCGGATACGGGCGTAGCCCTGCATCAAATCCAGCAGCGTCGCGGTATAGGTCACACGACGGACACGGGCGACGTCTTCGGTGATGCCACGGGCAAAGAAATCGCGCCCCAATTGATCGCGCGCCATAAGTTTTGCCGCAACATCGCGCATCGCCTGAAGGCGTTCCAGCTGGAATGCGAGGTGGGCCGCAAGCTCTTCGCCAGATGGCCCCTCTTCGGTCGGGTCAGGCGGTAGCAAGAGACGTGATTTAAGAAAGGCGAGCCACGCGGCCATCACCAAATAGTCGGCCGCCAATTCGATCCGCAGGTCTGCCGCGGTTTCGATGAATTTGAGATACTGCCGCGCTAGGTCCAGTACCGAGATTTGTCGCAGATCGACCTTTTGGGTACGGCTCATCGTCAACAGCAGGTCCAGAGGTCCCTCATACCCTTCGACATCAACGATCAGCGCTTCAGCCGCCAGCCGGTCGCTGACACTGACGGTGCTTTCCTGAAAATCGTCGGTTTGATCGTTGGACACGAGACGGCAGCCTTAGGCGTTGAGATAGCCTTCAAATTCACGGGCAGCGGCTGCAATGTCAATGTCATCAGGGGTCGAACGGGCCAAAACGGCGCGGTTTGCGCGGGTTTGTGCGCCTGACGTCATGTTGCCGCCAGCTTCAGCGACAGCAATCATATCATCCTGTTCACCGTTACAGTGGAGGACGATATCACATCCGGCGTCCAAAGCGTCGCGGCTACGGGTTGCCACAGTCCCCGACAGAGCCTCCATCGAGATGTCATCCGTCATAATCAGGTTGTCGAATTCCAGTTCGGATCGGACCAAATCCATCATCACAGGCGACGTGGTCGCGGGCGCATCAGGGTCGATTTGTTTAAAGACGATATGCGCACTCATCCCCATGGGCAGACTGTTGAGCGCTTTGAACGGGGCAAAATCGCGGGCCATCAGGTCCGCCTTGGGCGCATCAACGGTCGGCAAATGCAGGTGGCTGTCGACCAACGCACGCCCATGTCCAGGCATATGTTTAAGAACAGGCAGAACACCAGCTGCCATCAGCCCTTCGGCCGTGGCCATAGATGCTTTGACCACGGTTTCTACGTCCGAGCCATAGAGACGGTTGCGCAAAAACGGGTGCGTGTCAGCTTGGGCAATGTCGGCTGTGGGGGCGCAGTTGGTATCGATCCCAACAGCCATCAATTCGGACCCGATCAGCAAATTGCGCAAATACATAGACCGCAAACGATGCTCAGGCGCGACACGCTCCATTTGATCCATAGGCGGCAGGTATTCGCGCCAGACAGGTCCAAGCAAACGTTGAACCCGTCCGCCTTCTTGGTCGATCAAAACTGGAGCATTCCAGCCGACGCATTCACGAAGATCGCTTGTCAGTTTGTGAAGCTGCGCGGGCATATCAACGTTGCGCGCAAACAAAATGAACCCAAACGGGTTCGCCTCACGGAAAAACTCACGTTCCCACGCCTTTAGGGTCGTGCCCTCACATCCAAGAATATAGGCGCCCTGCCCCATGGTGCGATCCTAACGGACCACAACCGGAATACATACGGCGTTTTCAGCGGCCAGTGCCGAACAGAAGCGGCGAGCATCTGACAAATCGTCAAAACCCATCGCCCGCAAGCGGAAGAACGTCCGACCACCCGATTGCGCCTGTTGGACAACCTGAGTTTTGTCGCCCAAGAGGTCGGCAAACCGAACACGCAGGCGCTGCCATTCGCTATTTGCAATGTCTGCGCTGTCAAAGGCACCAAGTTGCACGAGGCGGGTCCCTGCTGGGATCGTCTGAGGTGCGACAGCCGCGACTGGGATCGCCGCTGCGTTGACCGCAGTTGAACGCACCGCGGTTGCACGCAGATCTTTGTCTGGACGCACGCTAGGGCGCGGTGAGCGGGTCACACCTGGAATGCTTGTCGAGATCGCCAAGGTTTCGGGACCTGCACCAAGAGATGCAACTGCCGCAACAGTCTCACCCTCGCCCAGATCGCTCAAAGGTTCGGCACCAGCTGTGATTTGTTCAACCAGTGATGCCACATCGCCAGCTGTCAAAGGTGCGCGCGGCACGAACTCTTCTTCGAGCGCAGTTGTAACTGTGCTTTCGAGCTCGGCGGCAGGCTCGGCTGCCTCGGCTGTGGTTTGGGTGTTTTCAGCCAGCGGATCCTGATTGATGATTGCGGTGACCAAATCACCGGCATCAAGGTCAACTTCGCGGGGGGCCAACAAAACGGTATCTTGAGCCGCCGCAGCAACACCTTCGGCGGCGACTTCGTTAACGGATAGACCGATATGATTTGCAATCGTGCCACCGGGGTCAGTCGGCGCCTCGCGCATCGGGCCGTCGATCGCCTCGACCACGGGAATGCCCGTGACGTCGCGCACCAATAGTTTGTATCCCCAAACACCCACGCCCACGATCAGAGCGAGCGATACAATCGCGCCAGCCGCATTGACCATGTTTGTAGGATTGGAACCAGAAGATGCCATAGATGCGGTCGCGTAACCGCCAACCTCGGTCGGATCAATAGCTGCCATCTGCGCCTCGCTGCCCCCGAGGTACAATGCCGTCGGGTGGTCTCTTGAAAAACTGCCTCGCCCGCGGTGTGTGGATACTTTAGCGCATCTCGTTTGCGGGTGTGACGCCAAGAATACCCAAACCGGCCGAAATAACAACTGCTGCGGCACGGATCAGCGCAATTTTCGCCTGTGTGGTTTCTGAATCACCCTCTTGGAAGAACCGCAGACTTTCGTCCGTGTTACCCCGGTTCCACAAAGCGTGAAATTCTCCAGCGAGTTCATAGAGATAGAATGCGATCCGGTGCGGTTCATTCGTCCGCGCAGCGATCTCGACCAAACGCGGCCATTCGGCGATCTTTTTGGCCAATGCCAGTTCGCCTTCGTTGGTCATGCCAGCCAAATCGACAGAAGACAGCGCATCATCTGAAACATCGATGTTCGCCTCGACCGCTTTACGCAGAACCGATTGCACCCGCGCATGGGCGTATTGGACGTAGAACACAGGGTTGTCCTTGGACTGTTCCGTGACCTTGTCAAAATCAAAGTCGAGCGGAGCGTCCTGTTTACGGGTCAGCATCACAAAGCGGGTCACATCGGGGCCCACCTGATCAACTACGTCCCGCAAGGTGATAAACGTCCCTGCCCGTTTGGACATTTTGAACGGCTCGCCATTCTTGGTCAGCTTGACCAATTGGGTCAGCTTTACATCCAGCGGCACTTGGCCGTCAGACAGTGCAGAAACAGCCGCCTTCATCCGTTTGACATAGCCGCCATGATCAGCGCCAAAGACGTCGATCAGTTCGTCAAACTCGCGGCTGATCTTGTCATAGTGATAGGCGATGTCCGGCGCAAAGTAGGTCCAAGCACCGTCAGATTTTTGGATCGGCCGATCAACATCGTCACCATGTTCCGTCGATTTAAACAGCGTTTGCTCGCGTGGTTCCCAATCCTCGGGCTTTTTACCCTTGGGCGGCTCGAGCGTTCCGCGATAAATCAGGCCTTTGGCATCAAGCTCGGCGATGGATTTTTCAATCTGGCCCGTGCCATAGAGCGATTTTTCGCTATAGAACACGTCCATTTCGATGCCCAACGCAGCAAGGTCGGACCGAATGAGGTTCATCATGGCGTCGGTTGCGAATTCGCGGACGTCTTCGAGCCAGTCAGCTTCGTCTTTGCCAACCAACGCATCACCGTGCATCTCAAACAGTGCCTGCCCCAGTGGAATCAAATAGTCGCCGGGGTATGTGCCGTCTTCAAATGCGACCTCTTGGCCATTCGCCTCGAGATACCGCAAGAACACGGACCGAGCGAGCACATCAACCTGTGCGCCACCGTCATTAATATAGTACTCACGCGTTACGTCGTAGCCCGCGTAGGCCAACAGGCTGGCCAACGCATCGCCAAAGACCGCACCCCGTACGTGGCCCACGTGCAATGGTCCGGTTGGGTTTGCGCTGACATATTCGACGTTCACCCGCGTACCAGTGCCCATGATCGACTGGCCGTAGCCACCATCGTATGTCTTTTTGACCAAGGCCTGCCAGACCCAATCAGCCAACCGCAGGTTCAAGAAACCAGGTCCTGCGACCTCGGCCACAGTAATCCGATTTTCATCTTGCAGCTTGGTCGCCAGCGCCTCGGCAATGTCACGCGGTTTCATTTTCGCAGGTTTCGCCAGCACCATCGCGGCGTTTGTCGCCATATCGCCGTGAGCCGCATCGCGGGGCGGTTCGACCGTAACATTATCCATGTTCAGGTCTGCTGGGAGCACACCATCAGCGACGAGCGCCTCGAGGCTCTCGATTACAAGGGTACGGATGTTGGCGAAAAGGTTCATTTCATGCGTCCTAACTGCGTGTCGGGGGTTTACCACTGTAAGCGGCCACGTCAACGTGGTGCCAGCCAATGCAATGGAGACCGCGCAACATGACACGCGCTACACTATGTGCCACCGCCGTGGTCGGAATTTTGATGATCCTAAGCGCCACTGCCATGCGTTTCGAACTGGGCACCCCCGGGATATCATCAATGTTCGAGCGTTTCGCCGGCTCAAATGCAGGACAGGTCTTTCAGTCGCTTGTTGTTGTGCACGGTTTATCGGCGACTGTGTTTCAGTTGCTCGTTGCAGCGTTTGCCTGTTTTGTCGCGCGCGATTTGGGCAACGAAACATCATGGGTCTTTGCATGGTTGTCTGTGGCGGCCGCGGTCTGTGCAGCTCTATTGCTAGGGTTGGCGTTGTTTTTGTCGGCACAACAGCAGTTTGGGGCATCTGAAAACATCGGCTGGACGCTCTATCCCCCGCTGAGCACGGAAACCACATCGGAACGACTGGGCGGCCTGCTGGGCTACCTCGAGGCATGGGGCAGCACGACGGGGTTCGCGACAATCTCGCTTGCTGATCTGCCGATTGTCAAAGATGGGCCTGCTGCGATGATCCTATTTGCAGCCTGCGCATTGGTGGGAACACGGCCCGGATACCGATTGGGTGCCACGTTTTGTCAGGTCTTTGTCTTGGTGCAATTGGTCTTCGCCTTGGTGGATACGACCCGATTGGTGGCCAACCCAATCTATCTGATAGGAACAATGCCGCTGTTGGTCATCTTGATGATCCAGCTGAAGGATGATGACACCCCCAGCGCACCCTACCTGTCAGCAGGTGTTGTTCTTAGCTTGGGCGTATTGCTGGTGACGGGGTTCGGTTCGCAGGCGACGTCCCAAGCCCTTGACAATGACACCCAGCTGCCAGTCGCAGTGGCGCATGGATTGCAGGGTGGAATGGTTGTGTTTGTTCTGTTTGCGGCGCTGAACCAATGGCTGCGCCCTCGCATTTCCTATACGGCCCTCTGGGCGCATGGACTGGCCATTGCAACGATCATGGGATTGAACGCATTCAGCCACATCCAATTGGCCAAACAAGGCATGCCCCGCCGTTACATCGACTACCCCGATACATTCGCAGCACTGAACCTCGGAATTTCGACTGCTTACGTCCTACTTGGGGTCTTGGTCCTTGGCGGGCTGATCGCAATGCGGCGCAGGCGCGCCTAACCGGTCACCAATCGCTTGTGCGTATCGAGCGCGAAACGGTCCGTCATACCAGCGATATAATCTGCAACGATGCGCGCCAAGGCAGTTTGATCTGCAGCCGCTGCGACATCTGCACGCCATTCCGAAGGAAGATGCGCCGGATCATTCAGAAACAGCGGGAATAGATCATTCACCACTTGGGTCACATCCTTGCGCATCTGCACAACGCTGGGCGCGCGGTACATGCGGGCAAAGAGAAAGGCGCGGATTTGCTTGAGATCAGACCACAGCGGATCAGAAAACCTGACCACTTGATATCCCAACGCACGAATATCGTCCGAATACTGCGCCTCTGTGTTTGCAAGCATCGCGCGGCTGGTGTCGATCACATCGGACACCATAACACCAAAGACGCGGCGCAGCGCTTCGTGGCGGCGGCGATAGGCGTCAATATTGGGATATAGTCGATCCACCTCTTTATACGCCTCTCCCACAATCGGAAGTTCGCAAATCTCGTCATCTGTAAACAGCTCGGCGCGCAACCCGTCATGTAGATCGTGATTGTTATAGGCCACATCGTCTGACAAAGCGGCAACCTGTGCTTCGGCGCTCGCATGCGTGGTCAGTTCCAGGTCATGCACTCTATTATAGTCCGTCAGGGCGAATGGTGGGTCCAGCACGGGGCCATTATGCTTGGCGATCCCCTCGAGGGTTTCCCACGTCAGGTTTAAACCATCCCATTCAGCATAGTGTCTTTCCAGCGATGTCACGATTTTCAACGCCTGCACATTGTGGTCGAAGCCACCGTAGGGAGACATCAACACATCCAGCGCCTCCTCGCCCGTATGACCAAAGGGCGTGTGCCCCAGATCATGGGCCAGTGCGACGGCTTCGGTTAGCTCGCCATTCAATCCCAATGCACCCGAGATCGTCCGCGCAACCTGTGCGACTTCGATCGAATGGGTCAGTCGCGTGCGAAAATAGTCACCTTCATTCTCCACAAAGACTTGGGTCTTGTGCTTGAGACGCCGAAAGGCGCTTGCGTGAATAATACGGTCGCGGTCCCGTTGGAACGGCGAGCGAAAGCTGCTCTCTTGTTCCGCGACCAACCGTCCCCGGGTTTGCGTCGCGTCACAAGCATAGGGCGCTGCCATTGCGTGCCTCGTCTTGTGGGTTTTGCCTGCTGACCTTATAGTGCGAATTAGACACCAGCGACAGAGAGAACTGACATGCTGACCCTACCCCCCACTGTGACCAATCGAGCCTTTGAACGGCTTGCCGAAATTGGCGCTGCAGATCAGGGCAAGGCGCTTCGCGTCGCCGTCGAAGGTGGCGGTTGTTCAGGATTTCAATACGAGATCGAACTGGACGTGGTCGGCGAAGACGATCTGGTTCTTGAAGGTTCTGGCGAGAAAGTTGTGATCGACAGCGTGTCATTGCCGTTTCTGGCCCAAGCGACCATCGATTTTTCAGAAGAGCTGATTGGTGCGCGGTTTGTCATTGAAAACCCCAATGCGACCAGCAGCTGCGGCTGCGGCACGTCCTTCTCTATATAAGGTCGGACGTTTCGCACTGACTTTGCCGACGACCCACGCCACAAATCGACCTGCCACCTCTTTTTTAGGGCTCTTCTTAGACAGCGGGCCATTGCAAAGGCCCGTGCACCCGGCTTTCTGACATCCCACACTGTATAATGTCGCGCGCTGGTGGGCCGAATTTGGCCCGACATCCCCAAAACACCTCGAAATTGCCTTTGGTTCAGATAGCTGGATCCCATTGGGGCGGCCAAACTATGCGCGTTTCATCTAAGTTCGTCGGCAAAACTGCATGACAAGTGACCCGTTGCAAAAAAAGTTGTCGCCCATTTCAGATTTTTTTTGGGACCACCGTGAGCTTTGTGACAAAACCGGCGGTGCGTGGCACCAGACACCTAAATCCACAAAACCAGTTATTATTGAGCATCCTCTGTGCAGCCTTGAACACCCAATTTCGCACACATGCACACATCCAGTTGAAACGTATTTAAACGTTATGATTCATAGCGTTACCAGACACGGAATGCTCATTTTTTTGTGATGATTGAAACCCTTTTCGCCGCCGGAAAGAGACCCATCTGTCCATCATCGAAACGCGGCAACGGCCACACAGACACTGACGTCAGGCCACCGCCGTTGAATAGGAGACGACGAAAACGCGACGAGAGAATGACGACTTCTCCCCCCTCTTTGCAAGGCCTCGCAAAAACGCACATTGCGTCCTGCAAATAAAAACAAACTAAACCGTTTAGTTTGAGTATCGAGCGCCTATATCACACCCATCAAGGCAGGCATCTGCCGCACAACACACACAAAAGGAACTATACAATGAAACTGACAACAATCGCACTCGCACTGACAGCAACTCTTGGCGCAACAGCAGCAACTGCAGACGCCTTCACAATCATCCCTGACCAAGAAGTAAACTCGGTCGTCGAACTGGGCCTCGTGAAATCCATCACTGGCGGCACTGTTGAGATCCGCGACTTCCGTCTTGGTACAGCTGGCGACGTTCTGGGCATGACTTCGGTTAGCGCCGGTGCAAACACAGACGTTCGCGTAAACGTAGGCCAAGAGCCTTTGGGTGACGTTCTTGCAGTCCTGCTGGACGCAAACGGCAACCCAGTTGCTGAGTACGAAATCGACGTTGTGCGCTGAGCCCGTAGCCTTCTGATCTGCAGACCCTTCCCCCCCCAAGCAGATCAATCATTGGACCGGTGCCTCCCCAGCGCCGGTCCTTTGTTATGTTTGGGGGGGCAAAGCCACCGAATACTGGTTGTATGGTCCGTTCTGTTCAGTCAAAATTGACGGAACACGGATCGGGGACTGCCATGAAAATCGCCACGTTCAACATCAACGGAATCAAAGCGAGAATTAACGCCCTGCCAGACTGGCTGGACGAGGCGCAGCCTGACGTCGCGATCTTGCAAGAGATCAAATCAGTTGACGAAAACTTCCCTCGCGAGCTGTTCGAAGAGCGCGGCTATAACGTTGAATCCCATGGGCAAAAGTCCTTCAACGGCGTTGCAATGTTGTCAAAGCTGCCGCTTGAGGATGTGCAGCGTGGCCTACCGGGCGATGATGAGGACGAACAGGCCCGCTGGATCGAGGCAACAGTTGTAGGCGAACAGGCCGTCCGGCTATGCGGATTGTATTTGCCAAACGGAAATCCGGTTCCTGGTCCGAAATACGAATACAAGCTCAGCTGGATGGAGCGGCTGCTGACGCGTGCCAAGGATTTATTGGCCGAAGAACAGCTCGCGTTGATCACAGGTGATTTCAACATCATTCCCCAGGCCGAAGATGCCGCAAATCCACAAGTCTGGCGTGAAGATGCGCTTTTTCGGCCAGAGAGCCGGGCCGCATGGCGCCGGATTGTAAATCTGGGATATACCGAAGCGTTTCGTGCGCGCACCCATGGGCCGGGGCATTATTCGTTCTGGGACTATCAGGCCGGTGCATGGAACAAGAACGACGGTATTCGTATCGATCATTTCCTGCTGACGCCGCAATGTGCGGACCTGCTGCGTGAATGCAAGATCGATGCAGAAATTCGTGGTCGGGAAAAACCATCAGACCACGTACCGGTCTGGGTCGAACTCGCAGCCTGAACAAAAAAGCGCGCCAGAATGATCTGACGCGCTTTGAATTCTTCAGCAAACCTACGTTTAGTCATCACGGTGTACTTTTTCGCGACGCTCATGACGCTCTTGCGCCTCGAGGCTCATGGTGGCGACAGGACGGGCATCCAGACGCTTTAGCGAGATCGGCTCGCCAGTGATGCTGCAGTACCCAAACTCACCTTCGTCAATACGGCGCAGGGCAGCGTCGATTTTGCCAACCAGCTTCCGCGCGCGGTCACGTGTACGCAATTCAAGAGCGCGGTCAGTTTCCTCGGATGCACGATCAGCTACGTCAGGAATGTTGCGTGTGCCGTCTTGCAGACCAGTGATGGTATCTTTGCTGTCGGACACCAGATCAGCCTTCCAATCCAACAACTTGCGCTGGAAATAGGCCAATTGCCGATCATTCATAAACGGTTCGTTCTCGGCAGGCTTGTAGTCGTCAGGCAAAAAAACTTCAGCGTTCATTGTGGCTCCCTCACTTACACTTGGGGCAGATGGTTTTAGGCTTTTTGTCATCCGCTCCCCCCCTTAGTTGGCCGCTCAATACCGCCGTTCGGACCGACTGTCACGCCCCAAAAGTATCAATTGCGTTCAAAATCCCTTGACCTATTGGGCAATCAAAGAAATGTCATACACACCAATGATTTATCGATGACGGGTGCAAAAATGCGTTTTGATGGAACTGCCAGCTATGTGGCGACCGACGATCTGACTGTGGCGGTCAACGCCGCTGTGACCCTAGAGCGTCCTTTGTTGGTCAAAGGCGAGCCGGGCACCGGCAAAACCGAACTCGCCCGTCAGGTTGCCGCTGGGCTCGGGGTGCCGATGATCGAATGGAACATCAAATCCACCACAAAGGCCCAGCAGGGTTTGTATGAATACGACGCTGTGAGCCGTTTACGTGACAGCCAATTGGGCGAGGCGCGCGTGCATGATGTCGGCAACTACATCAAACGAGGAAAACTGTGGCAAGCCTTTGCTGCAAAAGAAAAAACCGTTCTTCTGATTGATGAGATCGACAAGGCTGACATCGAGTTTCCAAATGATCTGTTGCAGGAACTGGATCAAATGGAATTCCATGTCTATGAGACCGGCGAAACCGTGCGCGCAGACATTCGCCCAATCGTGATCATCACATCCAACAATGAAAAAGAGCTTCCGGACGCGTTTTTGCGGCGCTGTTTCTTTCACTACATCCAATTCCCAGACATCGATACGATGCGTAAAATCGTCGAAGTGCACCACGCAGGCATCAAAGAGACTCTTTTGACGACGGCCCTCACCCTGTTTTACGAACTGCGCGACACCGCTGGGCTTAAGAAAAAGCCATCGACGTCCGAGGTTTTGGATTGGCTAAAGCTGTTGCTGGCCGAAGATCTGAGTGCAGAAGACCTCAAGCGCGACGGTGCGAATGCGCTGCCGAAACTCCATGGTGCCCTGCTTAAAAACGAACAAGACGTTCATTTGTTCGAACGGCTTGCGTTTATGGCGCGATCTCAACGTTAACGAATTTTGGTAGCCCAAGCTACACACACCCCAACATATTGAGAAACCCCAACAATCGGTGTGAGTCTTTTTGACCACGCCTGATTCGAAAGCGTGTGTTCCACTCGCTTTACAGGTGATTTTCGCACTTCTCCGCGTCGTTATGAGTGGGCTGGTGTGGGTTGGACACGCAACCGCCCAATTCTGACCCTACGCCAGCCTCAGTCGACAGGCAGGAACTGACTGAGCTATTGAGGAGAGCGTTTTGACCAAGGCAAAAATGCCGGTCGATATCCGCCCAATTCGCGCAGAGGACAGGTCTGCGTGGTATGAGTTGTGGACGGCCTATTTAGAGTTTTACGAAACGACTGTTTCGTCGGACGTCTATGACAAAACCTTTGAACGCCTTTTGGGCGATGATGATCGTGACTTTGCTGGGTTTCTGGCGTGGGTCGACGGCAAACCAGTTGGGCTGGTGCATTTCCTGACGCATCGCCACTGCTGGAAAATCGAAGACGTCATCTACCTGCAAGATCTGTATGCTGACCCATCCGTTCGCGGCGCTGGCGTTGGCCATGCATTGATCGAGGCTGTTTATTCAGCTGGAGACAGCGCTGGAACACCCACGGTTTATTGGCTGACCCAAGATTTCAACGCTCAGGCACGCAAATTGTATGACCGCGTCGCCAATCTGACCCCCTTTGTAACATATCAGAGGGCAGCAGCATGAAGCGGATGAGACTTCTAATGGTGCCTTTGGTCGCGTTCCTCGCGTCCTGCACCCCGATCCCGAACAACACAATCCCTGCACGTGCCGCCAATCTGGCGACGGTGTCGGCATTGCCACCGATGAAAACCTTTGCGAACAGGGCACCCGCCATAGCGAGCCGTCCCAACAGCGAAATCGCTCAGGATTTTCTTGATCTGGCGTTCAGAATGGAAAGCGGCCGAGCCATCCCAGTGATGACCCGCTTCGATGGACCGATCTCTGTTCGTGCGACAGGTGCGACACCTGCAAGTCTTGGCCCTGATTTGCGCCGCCTGCTGGGGCGCATCAGATCAGAAGCTGGCATCGATATTTTTTACACAACATCCGAATCTGCGAGCATCACGATCCATGCCCTACCCCGCGCCGAGTTACAGCGCGCCGTGCCGTCAGCAGCGTGTTTTGTCGTTCCGCGCGTGTCGTCGTGGGAAGAATTCAAATCGGCGCGTCGTTCGCCGCAGGTTGATTGGACAACATTGAACCGTCGCGACCGTGTGGCGATCTTTGTGCCATCCGACACCAGCCCCCAAGAGCTTCGTGACTGCCTGCACGAGGAGCTGGCCCAAGCGCTCGGGCCGCTCAACGATCTATACCGTTTGCCGGACTCAGTCTTTAACGACGACAACATTCATGCGGTTTTGACGCCGTTTGATATGCTGATTTTGCGTGCTTATTACGCGCCAGAGCTGTCCAACGGCATGACGCGCGGCAACTCTGCGGTACAACTGCCTAGATTGCTGTCACGGATCAATCCAGCGGGCGACCGTTCTGGAGGTCGGCCCTCTAACGACACGTCTCGCGATTGGATCGAAGCGATGGAAGCAGCACTTGCCAATGGTGCGAGCCCTGCCAAACGCCGTGCATCTGCCGCCACTGCTGTCGGGCTTGCCCGCGCATTTGGTTGGGATGGCTCGCGTCGTGGCTTTGCGCATTTCGCCTTTGGTCGTCTACAAGTTGGCAACCAGCCAGAAGTCGCGTTGGCATCATTCCAAGCGGCGAACAATATCTACGCCCAAAGCAGCAACACCCGACTGCATTCCGCACATGTTGCGGTGCAGTTGGCGGCCTTTTCGCTGTCATCAGGTGACGGGCTGCTGACGCTCGAGCTTGTGAACCGTGCAATTCCCGTTGCGACCCATCACGAAAACGCCGCCCTACTGGCCACGTTGATGATGTTCCGCGCAGAAGCGCTAGAGCTGACCGGACGCATAGACGAAGCACGTCAGGTCCGTCTGGACAGTCTGGGCTGGGCGCGATACGGCTTTGGTTCGGAACGCAACGTGCGGGCACGGCTTAGAGAAGTACAAGAGCTGAACCCGTTTAATGGAGCCGCATCAGGTCTATGATCTTTCCCATTGGTGGTCTTGTTTTGGGTGCGCTGTTTGGCGGGCTGTTTGCAAAAATCAAAGGCGGTAAAATGCTGGATGTCCTGCAATACGCAGCGACATGCGCGATTTTGCTGGGCCTGATTGGTCTGTTCCTCGTGATCTTTATTGATCGCCAGATGTTCTAAGCGATGTTTCTGCCTTTTTTTAAGACCCTCAGAGCCGGTGGTATCCCTGTCAGCCTGCGCGAATACCTTAGTTTTCTGGACGGTGTAAAATCGGGGTTGGTGACTTATGACACCACCGAATTTTACTACCTCGCCCGCACCATCATGGTCAAAGATGAACGGCATCTCGACCGGTTCGACCGAGCGTTCTCGGCTGCGTTCGAAGGATTAGAAAGCTTGACGGACGAGCAGGTCATGGAGGCCGTCGATATTCCTACCGATTGGTTGGAAAAGATGGCAGAAAAGCATCTAAGCGACGCTGAAAAAACCGAGATTGAAGCCTTGGGCGGATTTGATAAGCTAATGGAAACATTAAAGAAACGCCTAGAAGAGCAAAAGAAACGTCATCAGGGTGGTAGCAAATGGGTTGGCACCGCGGGGACCTCGCCCTTTGGTGCCTATGGCTACAATCCTGAGGGTGTTCGCATCGGCCAAGACAAGAGCCACCACCAACGCGCGACCAAGGTTTGGGACAAGCGGGCGTTTCGCAATCTAGACGACACCGTCGAGCTGGGCACACGCAACATCAAAGTCGCGCTCAAGCGTCTGCGCAGTTGGGCGCGTGACGGTGCAGCGGACGAACTGGACCTAGACGGCACAATTCGTGCGACGGCTGAGCATGGCTATCTAGATGTCCAAACCCGCCCCGAGCGGCGCAACGCGGTCAAGGTTCTGCTGTTCCTTGATGTTGGCGGATCGATGGACCCCTATATTCGCGTGGTCGAAGAGCTGTTCAGTGCCGCGCGGGCCGAATTCAAACATCTCGAATACTTCTATTTCCACAACTGTCTCTACGAAGGCGTGTGGAAGGACAACAATCGCCGTTGGGATGCGCAGATCGACACCCACGAAGTGCTGCGCACCTACGGATCGGACTACAAATGCATCTTTGTCGGTGATGCCAGCATGTCGCCCTATGAAATCGCTTATGCGGGCGGTGCAAACGAGCATTGGAATGCCGAGGCCGGATCGGTTTGGCTAGGCCGCGCGCGCGATCACTGGGCAAATCATATGTGGATCAACCCACTGGGCGAACGCTATTGGCAGTACACCCATTCGATCGGCATGATCCAAGAAATCTTTGGCGCGGACCGGATGGTACCAATGACATTACAAGGGATTGAACGTGGTATGCGGCAATTGAGCCGATAGGGCTTGGCCCCTGCCCCAGATCACCCCATATATAAGTCATGCTCAAGTTTACCCCCATCCTGCTCGCCGTGCTCTACGGCCTCGCGATGTACCGCTTTTCCATGTGGCGCACCGCCAAAGAACTAAACGCCAAATCGACAGAGTTGGCGGATGCAGGTTTGCGGGCTTTGTGCGACCAGATGGCCGCGGCTCTGGGGATCAACCGGATCAAGGTGCATCTCTATGAGATCGAGCCGGTCAACGGGCTGGCCGCTCCCGACGGACGCATTTTCATCACCCGTGGGTTCTATGACAAATACCGTCAGGGTCAGGTCACTGGCGAAGAAATGGCCAGCGTGATCGCGCACGAGTTGGGCCATGTCGCGCTAGGACACGCACGCCGCCGAATGATCGATTTTTCGGGACAGAACGCGATGCGAACAGCCATCGCGATGGTGATTTCGCGATTTGTCCCTTTTGTTGGGCCCATGATTGCAAACGGATTGATGAGCCTGCTGGCCGCACGTTTGTCGAGAAGCGATGAATACGAAGCCGACGCCTATGCCAGCGCCCTCATGATCAAAGCAGGAATCGGCGTGGAGCCGCAAAAATCGCTGTTTACCAAGCTTGAGAAACTGACCGGTGCGCGAGGTGCAAGCCCAGCATGGCTGATGAGCCATCCAAAATCCGAGGATCGTATTGCTGCAATTGATGCAAACGCCGACAAATGGGTTAACTCGTAAGCGCCTTGGCCAGACGTGGCAGTCGCGCCTTTTTCAACAGTTTCCGCATCGTCCAATCCTCGCCAGACAGACGGCGTGCTTCGTTCAAAATAGCGTCTGCAACCTGTTGAATTTCGTCTGGGTGATCAGACCATAGGGCCCAAAGGAACCCATCAGGGTCACGGCGCTCGACGCCCTCTTCTGACAGAATGTTGCGCGGGAAATCCTTGGCATTCATCGTGACGATCGCATCAGACGAACTGTGGATCGCGCTGGCCAGCACGTGAATATCGTTTTCATCCGGCAGATAGAGCCGCGCTTCGAGCCCTTGATGCACGGGGACAGAGGCTTTGGGCCAATAGGCGGACAATATTGCAATCTCTCCACGCGCGATGGTCTCGCCTTCGGGGCCAATTTTCCGCGCGGCGAGCGCCCATTCCTCTAGAATACGGCTCGACCAACGAGGCTCGAACAATCCAGCTTTGGCAGCGCCCATCAACATCTCACGCATCACTGTAGGAAACAGCACGCATGCGTCGAGCACGACCCTCATAAACGGAAGAACAACGCCTTGAGATACCCGCTCTCAGCCAATTGCGGCAGCAACGGATGATCAGGACCGGCAGTCCCAGTATAGATCAGCTGTGCAGGACGCTCGGCGCGACCAATGCCGCGTGTCGATGCGGTGAAAAACTTGGATTGATCAACAGCGTGACTGCACGAACACAGCCCCAAATACCCACCTGGTTTGACCAAAGGCGCGGCGAGACGTGCCACTTTTTCGTAGGCGCGCATACCGGCCTCTAGTGCGGCGCGGGATGGTGCAAATGCGGGTGGATCACAGATCACAATGTCGAACTGACGTCCCTCTTGGCCAAACCGAGTGAGCGCTGCGAACGCATCACCCTTGGTCCCCGTAAAGCGGTCAGCCACACCCATTTCAGCGGCCCCTTGGGCTGCGAGATCAAGAGCGGGTTGCGAGCCATCAACACAAAGCGTTGATTTCGCACCAGCGGCCAAGGCAGCTAGACCAAATCCGCCAACATGCGAAAACACATCCAAAACGTCCGCGTCCTGCGCCAATCCAGCCACAAACGCATGGTTAGGTCGTTGATCATAGAACAGGCCTGTCTTTTGACCGCCCATGATGTCAGCCATATAGGTCGCACCATTCATCTGAACCGGAACTGCAGCGGTGGGTGCGGTGCCTAGAGCGACCTCCATCACTTCGTCCAAGCCTTCGAGACTGCGCGCGCGGCCGGTGCCGTTCTTGATCACAGTGGTCACACCAACGATCTGAACCAATGCATCTGCGAGTGCGTCAAACATAACCTCGGCCCAAGCCGCGTTCGGCTGAACAACAGCGATGTCACCAAAGCGGTCAATGATCACACCGGGCATTCCGTCGCCTTCGGCATGGACCAAACGGTAGAACGGTTGATCATAGAGGCGGTCGCGGTGCGCAAAGGCGCTTGCAATCTTGGCCTGCACCCATTCGGCATCGACGGGAACGGTCAAGTCCCGCTCCATCACGCGGCACATAATCTTCGAGCCGGAGTTTACCGTGACTTGGGCTATCTCGCGCCGGTCGGCGTCTTCGAGCACTGCGATTGATCCCGGGGCCAGTGCTTTGGTCCGGCGATCCATCACCATTTCATTGGAATAAACCCAAGGCGCCCCGAACCGCACGCGGCGGGGGTCAGTTTTGGGTTTCATGCGAACAACGGGTAAGGAGGACTGCGTCATGCAGCCCTCCTACCCTGTTCAATTCATATGCGAAAGAGCTAGATCAGCTCTCGTAGCGGACAGGCTGTGCAATCAGCGCGTCTGTGATGGCCTCTGTGAGGTGGCGCGTGATGCGCACCTTTTGTGTCTCGCCAGCGGCTTCGGCGCGTGCAGCCACCTCGCCACCAAACGCCGGAAGGTCAGCATTCATGTTACGTGTCAGCAGAACCTGACCGTTGACTGCGTCACGGACAACCATGTCAAAACGGATGTTGTGCACACCGCCGAATGTCCAACGCGCTTTTTCTGTTACCGAATGAAAGCGGTTGATTGTGATCTCGACATCAACCGATTGATCACCAGTCATACGCGAAGCTGTCCCTGCGAGGCTTTCTTGGAAGATACGTGCGATCTGTTGTTTGCGATCGCCCAACCCATCACCGCGCCAAACAATGTCAGCCACAGGATAATAACGGTTTGCTTCGGAAACGCGCAGATCCTGCGGGATGCCGACGCTGATGCCGCTGAGTGTGAAATTCGGTGCAATTGCGACCTGAGGAGTGGCCAACTGGCCTGCATCCAGCGGTGCATTACGCGACACCTGATCGACCCCGCCACATGCGGTCAAAGTTGCGGCTACGGCCAGTGCAGTCAGAGTTTTCATCAGTTTCATCGTTATGCCTTTCCGGCCATGCGGCCGCGGTGCTCTTCGATTTCATTAAGCTTGCGTTAACGTTTGGCGACCAACCAAGGCACACATGTGGTCAGTCTGGTTCAATTTCGCGAAAAGGTTGAGAAGGTAGATCAGATACTCGCCGCAATTCGTTCAATCTAGTGGGAATTGCATATTGTTAGCGCTAACCAAGCGTGCTACCCCCAGCCAAACTGCGAGATCAGAGCATGAGGCGAGAATGACCCTGAACAGCACTGTACACGACGTGACCCAACGTATCATCGAGCGATCTGCAAAGACCCGCGGCGATTATTTAGACCGGATGGCCGCTGCTGCTGCCGCTGGGCCGCGCAGAGCGCACCTAACCTGCGGAAACCAAGCGCACGCCTATGCGGCGATGGGTGACGACAAACCCGCATTGGTTGCAGAAAAGGCCGCCAATGTCGGAATCATTACGGCCTACAATGATATGTTGTCGGCGCACCAACCCTTTGCCACTTATCCTGACATGATCAAGGAAACAGCGCGCAAGAATGGCGCCACGGCCCAAGTTGCAGGCGGTGTGCCCGCAATGTGCGACGGTGTGACCCAAGGCCAGACGGGAATGGAGCTAAGCCTGTTTTCTCGCGATGTTATCGCGCTGGCCGCTGGAGTTGGCCTCAGCCACAACACGTTTGATGCAGCCCTCTATCTAGGTGTCTGCGACAAGATCGTGCCGGGCCTTGTGATCGCGGCCGCCACCTTTGGCTACATCCCGGGATTGTTCTTGCCCGCGGGGCCCATGACCAGTGGTTTGCCCAATGATGAGAAGGCTAAGGTCCGTCAGCGATTTGCAACTGGTGATTGTGATCGCGCCGAACTGATGAAGTCGGAAATGGCATCCTATCATGGTCCGGGCACTTGCACATTCTACGGAACTGCTAACTCGAACCAAATGCTGATGGAATTCATGGGCCTGCACCTGCCGGGCGCCAGCTTTGTGAACCCCAACACGCCCCTGCGCGATGCCTTGACCGCTGCGGGAACCGAACGCGCGCTCGCGATTACGGCTCTTGGCAACAACTATACCCCTGTCAGTGATATTCTGGACGAACGTGCGATCGTGAACGGTATTATCGGATTGATGGCGACGGGTGGTTCGACCAACCTTGTTCTGCACCTGCCCGCAATGGCACGTGCCGCCGGCGTGATCTTAGATCTCGAAGATTTCTCGGACCTTTCTGCTGTCATTCCTTTGATGGCCAAGGTTTATCCAAACGGTCTGGCCGATGTGAACCACTTCCATGCAGCGGGCGGTCTGGGCTACATGATCGGCAACTTGCTCGAAGAAGGTTTGCTGCATGACGACGTTAAAACCGCCGCCGGTGATGGTCTTAGCCGGTATGCCCAAGAGCCCAAGCTTGTCGGTGACACTTTGACATGGGTCGATGGCGCCAAGGTTAGCCTGAACGAACGGATCGTACGTCCTGCGTCGGATCCGTTTCAGCCACAGGGTGGCTTGACCCAGCTCAAAGGCACGCTCGGCACTGGTGTGATCAAAGCTTCGGCAATTGATCCCAGCCGCCACATGATCAGCGGCCCTGCGCGCGTGTTCCACACCCAAGACGCCGTAAAGGCTGCGTTCCAAGCGGGTGAATTGACCGAAGACGCGATTATTGTTGTTCGGTTCCAAGGCCCGAAATCCAACGGAATGCCGGAACTGCACGGCCTGACGCCTGTGTTGTCTGTTATGCAAGACAGAGGTCTCAAGGTCGCACTTGTCACAGACGGTCGGATGTCAGGTGCGTCTGGCAAGGTGCCAGCAGCGATCCACCTGAGCCCAGAGGCCGCTGACGGTGGCCCCATCGCCTATATTCAAGACGGTGACATGGTCACTCTCGATATCGCACGCGGTTCGCTGCATGTAGACGCTGACTTTACCGACCGCCCCCGCGCGCAACCCGACCTGTCGGGCAATGGCAACGGAGTAGGACGTGAATTGTTCGAGATGTTCCGCCAGACTGTTGGCCAAGCCAAGGACGGTGCAGGCGTCGTCGTCTAAACTGACCTAAGTACCAATTAACTTTCGCCGGAGGCTCCGGCATTCGTAATCCGAGGACCACATTATGACACCTGAAGCCGCCAGCACTCGCGCCCGTGAAATTTGCCTATTGGCGCCTGTTGTACCCGTTCTTGTTGTTCATG
Organism: Thalassobium sp. R2A62; assembly: GCF_000161835.1. Classification (GTDB taxonomy): domain Bacteria; phylum Pseudomonadota; class Alphaproteobacteria; order Rhodobacterales; family Rhodobacteraceae; genus Thalassobium. Next base: position 427,774 of record NZ_GG697169.2, on the reverse strand, counting down.
ACGTCAGCACGGCAGCACCTCTTGCTCAGGCTCTTGTCGCAGGCGGTTTGCCCGCACTCGAAGTCACATTGCGCACGCCAGCAGCTCTAGAAGTGATCCGCGAGATGGCTCAGGTCCAAGGCGGCGTTGTTGGTGCAGGTACATTGTTGACCCCAGCAGACGTTGAAGCCGCAAAAGAAGCTGGCGCGACCTTTGGTGTCTCGCCCGGCGCGACAGACGTTCTATTGGATGCATGCGAAGCTAACGACCTGCCATTGCTGCCCGGCACCGCGACATCGTCCGAGGCCATGCGCCTGCTAGAGCGCGGCTATACAGTTCAAAAGTTCTTCCCCGCCGAAGCAAATGGCGGCGCACCAGCGCTCAAAGCGATCGGGGCACCCCTGCCTCAGATCAGCTTTTGCCCAACAGGGGGTGTATCGTTGAAGAACGCACCTGACTATTTGAAACTGCCGAACACCCTGTGTGTTGGTGGCAGCTGGGTCGCTCCTGGCGACTTGGTCAAATCAGGTGATTGGGCAGGCATCGAAACCTTGGCGCGCGAAGCAGTGGCCAAACTAGGCTAACTGCGCCCGACCCGCGCTGCACGCCCACCGCGGCGTTTGGCAGGCCCCGCGCTTGCCAGCCCCTCGGTCAAAACGGCCGTCATTGGGTGCTGGGCGTGATCGGTTCCATAGCGCGCCAAAAGATCTGTGATCAATGGACGTGGGTTTGCCCCTTGGGGCAAGCTCAGCGCCCAATCCAGAAAAATCGAGCGGCATTCACCAGCGGTGATGCCGTCAATGCGGTAGCTTTCAAAGATCAACCCTTTGGGGTCTAGCCCGTCACCCTTTTTCATCATGATGCTCCGTTGGCTGCCCCAAGTGGCGCGTGATGATAGCATCGGCCTGCGTGCTCGCCTGTTCCAACGTCTTGCGCATCTCATCCACCGTTTCCGCCCCAAGCTGTGACAAAACAAAATCGGTAGCACCCTGCCCCGCTTCGGTCAGGACCAATGGACCTTCGGAAATCAGCTTGGCTGCTGCCTGCAATTTCCACACCATGGCAGCGGCGTGGACAAGTTCGTTCCTGTCTGCGGCTTGCAAAGCATCAGATGCGACACCTGCATCGAGCTGGGCCTCTAATGTACGAGACCCGTCTCCGGCTCGCAGTGCCAATGATTGGGCGAACAGTTCGATGTCTTGCAAGCGTCCCGCCCCGATCTTGGCGTCCCATTCATTGTCCGGTGCTTTGGCCCGTGCGATCCGGCGTCGCATGTCAGCCACATCGGTTGCGATTTCTGTGCCGTTTTGCTTGCTTTGCAATAGCTCTAACCGGAACGTTTCGATCTCGGCCCCCAGTTCAAGGTTCCCAGCAACCGCACGAGCACGTGTCAGAGCCAAATGTTCCCATGTCCACGCCTCGTACTGCTGATAGCTGGTAAAGGACGCCAACGACGTCGCAACGGGACCTTGGCGCCCTGAAGGACGTAGCCGCATGTCGACCTCGAACAATCGCCCCTCTGCCATCGGCGCGGTCAGGGCTGTGAGCAACGCCTGCGTCAAACGTGCATAGTACGTGCGGGTTTGCAGCGGGCGTGGCCCGCCAGAGTTCTCTACCTCTTGGGCGTCATAGATCAGGATCAAATCCAGATCAGATCGCGCATGTAGCCGCCCCGACCCCAAGGATCCCATCCCAAGCACGACAGCCCCGCGGCCGGGTTGCGGGCCGTGTTTGGCTTCGAACCCCTCGACCACGACGGGCCAGAGCGCGGTCAGGCACGCCTCGGCGACATCTGAATACTGGGCGCCTGCTTCGTCCGCGCTTACAAGGCCGCGCAGATGATGAACGCCCGTGCGAAATGCCCATTCTTTGGACCAGCGCCGCGTGGCATCTAGCTGGCGTTCGTAGTCCCCAATTTCACCTAGTTGGGCTGCCAGCCCTTCCGTGAGTTCAGCACGGCCTGGCCACTGTGCAAAGAACGCGCCGCCAATGACGGCATCAAACACACCAGCGTTGCGCGAGAGATAATTGGCAAGTGCGGGCGCGCTACCACAAATATCGACAATCAAATCGATCAGTTGCGGGTTCGCGTCGAACAGCGAAAACAGCTGGACCCCTGCGGGCAACCCCGCAAGAAACGCATCGAACTGGTTCAGCGCTTCGTCGGGTTGCGCCGATTTTGACAGGCGTGTCATGATTTCTGGACGCAAGCGGCGGAACAGTTCCGCAGCACGATCACTTCGAAGGGCTGGATAGCTGGGCCAACGGGCGGTCACCTCGGCCCCGAAATCATCCTCGGCCTCTGTTTGTGTGGGCGCATCTGGGGCAAAGAACCCTTCGGTCAGATGGTGCACATCTTCTAGTCGGGTTGTGATGTCGTCGCGCAGATCGTCGGCATTGGTGTCCATCAAACACGCGAGACGGTCAAAACCTTCGTCCGTCTTGGGAAGCGTATGGGTCTGCGCATCACGGATCATCTGCAACCGGTGTTCGACCGTGCGGTGTGCGACGTAATGATCCCAAAGCGTTTCACTGATTTCGGACGTGATCCAACCGGTTTGTGACAACACACCCAGCCCATCACGCGTGCCACTGACCCGCAAACGGGGATCGCGCCCACCCGAGATCAACTGGCGGGTCTGCGTAAAGAATTCGATCTCGCGAATGCCGCCACGCCCCAGTTTCATGTTGTGATCGGGCAAGGTGATTGCCCCCCCCAACCCTTTGTGCGCGCGAATGCGCAACCGCATGTCATGGGCGTCTTGGATCGCCGCAAAATCCAGATGCTTGCGCCAAACAAACGGCTTGAGCGTATTCAGAAAAACATTGCCTGCGGTGATATCCCCACCACAGACCCGCGCTTTGATCAAGGCTGCGCGTTCCCAAGTACGACCGACACTTTCATAGTACCTTTCGGCTGCTTCGGTCGACAAACACACAGGTGTCACACTGGCGTCGGGCCGCAACCGAAGATCGGTCCGGAACACATACCCGTCCTTGGTCGTATCCCCGATGACTGATGTCAGGCGACGCGTGACACGGATCAGAGCGGCGCGAACATCATGATAGTCGTCCGCCTCATACTTTGTTTCATCAAACAGACAAATCAGATCGATGTCGCTCGAGTAGTTCAGCTCGAACGCGCCTTGTTTACCCATCGCCAGTACAAAATACCCTGAACCAGTTTCGGCATCATCTTCGGTCATACCCGGCAGCTTGCCCCGCGCGATTTCAGCCCTCAGCAATCGGCGCACGGCAAGGTGAACCGCCGCGTCAGCAAATCGGGTCAACCGCGTTGTCACCTCCAACAAATCCCAAACACCCGCGATATCCGCAAGCGCCGTGATCAGAGCAACCCGCCGTTTGGCACCGCGCAAACCCACATCCATGTCCGAGACGGTCAGCGTTTCGATCCCTTCCATCACGTCTTCGAATGCGGCCTCAGGGTCGGCGAGCGCGGCACGCAACCAATCAGCCTCGCGTTTAATCAAACCCAACAAATAAGGTGACGAACCCGCAGTCCCCACCAACAGCGGATCGAACCGCGCATCACAGTACCCCGCGACTTCGCCCCCCAAGTCAGGGTCAAAAGCACGTGGCACGCGGGTCATTCGATTGGCAAAGCTCATTGGTCGACCGTGGCCCACCTGTTCGCTCTGGTCAATTCCGCGCGTGCCTCGTAGCGTCGTCAAAAATTCGGAGATCATTATGAGTAAGAGTTTAAAACGTGTGACCCGAGTTTTGGCCGATGCAGGCTGGGATGGTGAAATCATCGAATGCGGGTCGGAAACGCGCACCGCACAGCAGGCCGCCGACGTCGCAGGATGTCATGTGGATCAAATCGCCAAGTCGATCATTTTCCGTGGCGAAACCAGCGGGCGCGCAATTTTGTTTGTGACAGCAGGCGGCAGACAGGTTGACCCTGCGCGTGCGTCTGAACTGGCCGGCGAACCGTTGGGCAAAGCGGATGCAGCGCTCATTCGTACGCAGACCGGATTTGCGATTGGCGGTGTCAGTCCAGTCGGCCATTTGATCGAAACGCTCGCGTTTTTTGACGAAACCTTGATGAAGTTTGATGTGATTTACGCCGCTGCAGGCACCCCACGCCATATTTTCCCTGCTGTACCCGCGAAGCTGCAAGAACTTTCGGGCGGAAAATTAGTATCGTTTACAGTAGCTTAAATCAAAAATGTAAAAAATATTTACATTAGTCCTTGACCAAAGGGCCAGTCTTCCCATCTGTTTCAATGTGAATAGCATTCACATCAACACACACCCAAGGAGACTGACAATGAGCACCGCTTCCCTACAGCAACCGACACAGCCCACATCTTGGTTCGGGCGCACCGAACATTGGCTGGACGAGCGCGGCAAAGGCGCTTGGATCGCGGCGATGGTGCTTGGCTTTATCTTTTTCTGGCCTGTCGGTCTCGCCCTTTTGGCCTACATGATCTGGAGCAAACGCATGTTTTCGAAATCGCACACTTGCGGCAACCGCCGTCACCGTAATGTCGCTCGGACGTCTTCGGGCAACACAGCATTTGACGCATACAAGGCCGACACATTGCGCCGCCTTGAAGAAGAGCAGCAGAACTTTGAGGCGTTCCTCGAGCGTCTGCGTGAAGCCAAAGACAAATCCGAGTTCGACCAGTTCATGGAAGACCGCGCGGACAAAGTCGAAGAAGACAAAGTTGAAGAAGACGCCTAACCCCATGACCCCTACTCCCCAAACGTGCCTCCCGCGTTTGGGGATCATTTCAACACACACATTTCAATGGAGCCTCTAATGTCTACGACCGCCGATATCTGGTCCCTACCTAACCCCCACACTCACAGCGATTTCTATGCGTCTGTCCCGACGAAACGCGCTGTGGCTTGGGTGTTCGATATGGTGCTGATTGCGATCACTGCCGCGCTGCTGTTGCCGTTCACCTTGTTCCTCGGAATTCTGATCTTTCCTGTGATGATCTTGGTTGTCGGATTTCTGTATCGCTGGTTTTCGATTGCGAGTTCTTCGGCAACGCCGGGCATGCGGATCATGGGGCTAGAATTGCGGACAATCGCCGGCGAACGCCTGTCGTCCGGAACCGCTCTGGCGCATACGCTGTGGTATACAATCAGCATCGCGGTGTTTCCGCTGCAATTGATTTCGATCCTTTTGATGCTCACCAGCTCTTACAAACAAGGTCTGACAGACCATGTCTTGGGCACGACAGCACTTAATCGCGCGCTTTACGCGAGGGATCGTTAACCCCTCCCTAAATCTGGTGGTTGGACTTGTTGCGCGGCTTTGGTAAAGTCGTGCAACACATCGCGTTAGGATCCCATGCGCCATACTCTCCCCATTGCACCACAGTTTTACGTGACAGCGCCCCAACCGTGCCCCTATTTGGATGGCCGGATGGAGCGTAAGCTGTTTACAGCACTGCAAGGCGAGAATGCGGAAAAGCTAAACAATGGGCTGTCAAAACAGGGCTTTCGTCGTTCGCAAAATGTGCTGTACCGCCCCGCCTGTGCAGAATGTTCTGCCTGTTTTTCGGCACGGATCAATGTTGCGAATTTTGCACCGTCGCGCAGTCAGCGCCGTGTTAGCAAACGGAATGCACATCTGGTTCGCAATGCATCGTCACCGTGGGCCACAGAAGATCAGTTCGCCTTGTTTCGGACCTACCTCGACAGTCGTCACGCAGATGGTGGCATGGCTGACATGGATATCTTTGAATTTGCGGCGATGATCGAGGAAACACCAATCCGAAGCCGTGTGATCGAATACAATGACCCTCCGGGCGAAACGCCATTAGCTGCGACCTGCCTGACAGATGTCTTGGATGACGGTCTGTCTATGGTTTATTCCTTCTTCGACCCCGACCTAGAGCGTCAAAGTCTCGGGACGTATTTGATCCTGGATCATATCGAGATCGCCCGCGAGGCGGGCCTTCCTTACGTCTATCTGGGCTATTGGGTCCCCGGCTCACCCAAGATGGGATACAAGGCCAAATTCTCTGGTCTCGAGATCTATCGCGGCGGTGTCTGGCAGCCGATTGGCAACCCAGAAGAATATGCCGACAACACCCACCCGCTATCGGTCGATCCGATTGCAGAACAGGTCGCGCGGATCAATTTGCCTGACGGGCGCCCAACAGGATAATGGCACAACACATCCACGCGTTCACGATCGTGGTGCCCGACTATGACGCAGGGCTTGCCTTTTACGTGGAAACGCTCGGGTTCACACTGACATCTGACATTGATTTGGGCGGCGGAAAACGCTGGGTCTTGGTCACTCCGAAAGGAGCAGCGACCCATATCCTATTGGCGCGGGCTGATGGTCCCGATCAAGATGCGACTATCGGCAATCAAACCGGTGGGCGTGTGGGTTTTTTTGCACACCGATGACTTTCAGACCGACTATGCAGCGATGCGCGACGCCGGTGTGACATTCCACGAAGAGCCACGTCACGAAGTCTATGGCTCGGTTGTGGTTTGGTCTGATCCCTTTGGCAACCGTTGGGACCTGCTACAGCTCAAAGCCTAGCGGTGAAACGAAAACGGGGGCCTCGAAAGGCCCCCGCGTGTAGTTATGATCTCCGACTTAGTTGCCGATCAAGTTCGGAACAATCGTGACCACAGCTGGGAACAATGCCAGCAACCCCAGACCCAAAACTTGGATCAGAACAAAGGGTGCAACACCGCGGTAGATGTGGCCCGTTGTAACCTCTTTGGGAGCAACGCCGCGCAGATAGAACAGGGCAAAGCCAAAGGGCGGTGTCAGGAACGATGTCTGAAGGTTTACAGCAATCATAATTGTCACCCACTTGGGGTCCATTGTGCCGCCGTAAATCACGGGCCCAACGATCGGGATCACGATGTAGATGATCTCGAGGAAGTCGAGCACAAAGCCCAGCACAAAAAGCACGAGCATCACAATCAGGAACACAGTCCATTCATTGTCAAAGCTCCGCAAGAATTGCTGGATGTAGTGCTCGCCACCAAAAGAGATGACCACAAGGTTCAACAACTGCGATCCGATCAAAATGGTGAACACCATCGACGTGACCTTGGCCGTTTCGCGAACAACAGGCGACAAAACCGCCCCCAGCCACAAGACGGCACAGCCGTAGAGGATCGAGAACATCGCAAAGAGGAACGATAGGAAGGCGACGAGGAACGCAATGCGGTTCTCAAAGGCTACCGTTTCTTGATTGACCCGTAGGTCAAAGTTTGTCCCGACAAGGATCAGCACAACGATGGCAAAGGTACCATAGATGACGATCCAGCCAGACTTGCCCTGATCGTTCAGCTTGCGGTACGCGGCCAAGAGGATCGCGCCCCCTGCCCCCAGCGCCGCAGCAGGCGTTGGGTTAGTGATACCACCCAAGATGGATCCAAGCACCGCGATGATCAGAACCAGCGGTGGGAACACCACACGCAACAGTTCGTTCTGACCCAGCATTCCAGCCGCCGCTCGTGCGCCGTAGAGCACCAACAACATCGGCAAGGCCAACAGCAGTGTCGTGCCCCCTGGTGACGTCACAGGTTTGATCAGCAAGATGTCGATCAGTAGGATCAGACACAGCCCCACGCAACCGACCAAGACCGGAGCACGGTTGGCCGACGGTGCGATACCGCGCGCAACTGCAAACATCAGAGCGAACAGCAGCACAGTGACTGCAATGCCTGTGCCAACGGGTGCTGCGTCTTCGATCTTTTGCTCGACCAGAGCTGCGCGTTCTTCGTCGCTCAATGCGCGTGCCTCGGTAACACCACCTGCCTCGTTGATCGCAGCCTGTTCAGCAATTGCTGTGTCCCACGCATCTTGACCGTGCAGGTCAATCATCGCGGCCGCGCAATCCTCAGAGACGTTTGTGCGCAACGACGCTGTTTGACCAGCATCGCTAAAGCTGTCCACGATGACCGACTGGTTGCCGACAATGTTGACGTTTGACAGCGTGATCGTACCAAAGATCAGAACAACTGGGATCGCGAGGAACCAAGTCAGACCTTCGTTGCGGGTGATTACATCGCCACCAGAAGCCGTCATTTCAACTGCCGGCGCTTTGGACGGGTTCAACAGCGCATAGCCAAAGGCGTATGCTGCATAAAGAACCGCAAGCAAGATACCCGGCAAAAGCGCGGCTTGGAACAAGGTTCCGACCGACACAACAGCGGGTTCACCCAGATACGTCAGCGCATCTGAACAGCCTACCAATGACGCGCGTTGTTCTTGGGCTGCGGAATAAAGGTCACCTGCCAACGTCCCCAATAAAACGATCACAATCGACGGCGGAATGATCTGGCCCAATGTGCCAGATGCCGCGATGACACCAGTTGAAAGCTCTGGTGAGTAGCCGTTCTTTAACATGGTAGGCAGCGACAACAGTCCCATGGTTACAACCGTCGCACCAACGATACCTGTCGACGCCGCAAGGAATGCGCCCACAACAACAACCGACACGGCCAAACCACCAGGAAGCGGGCCAAAGACACGTGCCATCGTGCGAAGCAGATCGTCCGCAATCTTGGACCGCTCTAATGTGATCCCCATCAGGACGAACATCACAACAGCAAGCAGTGTTTCAATCGACTGACCAGCAAGAACACGTTCGTTCATGCGGTTCACAATAAAGGAAACGTTCCGGTCCAGTGCCGTCTCCCAACCGCTGACGAATACAGGTTCAGAAAATCGCGGTAAATCAGGAAAGCGGAAGATCGAGATTGCGTCGGCTCTTACGCCTTCGGCAATCAGTCCCGCATATTCAGCGGATCCCTTGTCGATCGCTTGGTGAATGAGCAATCCCGCACTGTCGAGCACTGCGATGATTGCAAATGAAATAACTGCCGATCCACCAATGGCGAACGCCACTGGAAAGCCCGACAAGATCCCCGCAAAGAGCGAAAGGAAAACGATGATCAGGCCGATTTCTACGCCATCTAATCCAAACAACATATTAATCGTCCCTTAGTGGATTTCTGCAGCAAGTTCGGCATCTGGATCGCCCAACCTGTCTTTATCAATGAATTTACCTTCGCTCTCAGGGCCCTCTTTCCATTCGAGGTACGAACGGAAGAAGAATGCCCATGCATGAATAAAGACCATGCCAGCAAAAGTGATGAGCAACAGCTTGAACAGCCAGTAGTAGTCAAAGCCGTTCGGGCTAAAGCCGATGGTTTCAACATTCCACCGCAGCGCGCGCGCCTTGAGGATCAGTTTTTCCAATGCGTCAGACGCGGATGGCTTTGGCACAATCAGGTGCCGCCACAAGAAGTACCAACCGTACATCCATGTCAGCACAGCCGCAGGAAGCATAAAGAAGATGCTACCAAACATGTCGATCATGCGCTTGGTGCGGAACGAGACTGCCGAGTAGACCAAATCCACGCGCACGTGGCCGCCTTGGACAAATGTATAAGCTGCGCAAAGAGTGACGATCAGGGCGTTCTCAAATTTGAGCGCCTCGGCCCACCAGCTGATGTCGCGGGTGAACCCTTTGCCAAAACCGATGGTGATGTCGGCGGATGTGAAAATCCGCTGCATAAAGATGATGACGATCTGTTGCAGCACCATAACCAGGCCTGCCCAAGCGGCGATCCGTCCGACCACATTGGCGAACCCTTCGAGGCCGCGAACGACGCCCCACATAAAGCCATTTTTCCAAAAGCCGATGGCGGCAATGACGAGGAAGCTTGTGAACACGACAAAGAAGAACTCGACCGACCCACCGTAGTAAATAAACCGCATCAGGGCGGTTTTGTCCTCGGTTGTGTTGGCCCATGTCAGCCAATCCGCCCAGCTTGTGGGGTGGGTGATGACAAAGATCACGTTGTAGAAAGCTTCGATCAGGTTTCCGACGATCCAACCGATCCCACCGAAAAAGCCCATTGCGGGTTCGACGTATTCGACACCCGCCTCAGCGGCAGCGGCCTTGGCCTCTGTGATTTGGTCCTTGGTTTGGACACCTTGTAGAGCTTCGAACCACCGCGAAAAGCCGGTGTCCCAGTTGGGCCAAAAGCCTGCTTTTTCTTCCATGATGTTCCCCGTTTGGTCGTGCGCAACATCAACCCACCCACACGGTGGAGAGTCGCGAAAATCTGTATTGTTTCAGAACTCTAGACAGAGTTTTCGAAGTGCTGGCCCACCCTCATTGCTGAGGATGGACCGGCATTTCTTGTTGGATAGAGGGCGCGTGCGCCCCCCAATCCGGCCTTAGCCCAGAACGCGGTCGCGCTGTGTGCGGTAGGCGCTGATCGAGTCTGTGATCCAGCCCGAAGACGCAGCCATCGATGCACGGTAGTCAGCAAAGATTTCTGCAAACAGCTCGTCGTCTGCAAATTCTGCATAGACCTGCTCGCTGGCTGCGCCAAACGCATCCCAAACGCTGTCAGGGAATTCCAGAACCTTAACGCCACCGGCCTTGAGACGCTCGAGCGCCGCACCGTTGTTGTTGAGGTACTGAGACAAGTTCCAAACGTTTGCGTGACCTGCAGAGACTTCGATCGCCGCCTGCTGAGCAGGTGTGAGGCCTTCGAATACTTCGCGGTTTGTCGCAACCGACAGACCAGCTGCTGGCTCGTGGAAGCCCGCGGTGTAGTAGAACTTGGTGATTTCTTGGAAACCAGCCTTTTCGTCAGCCCATGGGCCGATCCACTCGGTGCCGTCGAGAGCGCCAGACGCAAGCGCCTGATACACTTCTGCACCTGGAAGGTTCTGTACCGACGCGCCCATGTAACCCAGAGCTTTGCCGCCGAGGCCAGGCATACGGAACTTCAGACCGTTAAAGTCTTCTGGACCAGTCACCTCTTTGCGGAACCAACCGCCAGCCTGTGTACCAGTGTTACCAGCGAGGAACGACTTGAGGCCAAAGATTTCGCCCAGCTTGTCGTGCATCGCCATGCCGTTGCCGTGGTAGTACCAGTTGTTCAGCTCTGTCGCTGTCATGCCGAATGGCACACCAGTGAAGAATGCAAAACCAGGGTGCTGGTTGACGAAGTAGTAGTCAGCAGCATGATACATGTCAGCCTGACCGGATGTAACAGCGTCAAATACTTCGAACGCACCAACCAGCTCGCCGGCTGCTTTTACGTCGACAGTGATCTGACCATCTGTGATCGCTGTGATGTTTTCAGCAGTTTTCACAGCTGCGTCAAAAACACCAGCAAGGCCGCGGCCCCACGATGTAACCATAGTCAGCGTACGCTTGCCCTGTGCGTAGACAGGTGCGGCGAGTGTGGACGCAGCAGCAGCCGAGCCACCCAGTGCAGACGTTTTTAGAAAAGAACGACGATCCATATTGGTTTTCCTCCCATTAAATTCGGAACCTCTTCCCCCTCCACGGGGCAAAAGGATTGATCGTTGCAAGTGTGAAGAGACTACTCAGAGCAAGCTCTGGGTGAAATACGTAGTAATGCGTAGAAATCAGTCAAATTTACATTTTGAGCCGTGATTATTGGCGCTTTGACAGCGCTAAAAGGTCAGAGTAGCAAAACGTCCCTGCCTTTGCCCCCTTTGATTCGAAGTGATTCCCGCGTATCGAATCGCTCCATGGCATGGATGGATTCTCTGCGTGGCGTCTTTCGCCTAAGCTACAGTCAAAAGGTTTTCCTTTTGGCAACCGTGCCTTTGGTCCTTGCGGTCTCTGCGGTTTCCTTCCTCGTTTTGACGCAATCCCGCCAATTAGCAGAGCGCGAAATTGAAGCGCTCGAGACACAATTGATCGATGCCAAACGCGAAGAATTGCTGAATTATTTGTCGATTGCGCGCACCGCGATTGTGAACATTTACGGGCGCGCCGCCCCTGATGATGAGGCCGCCAAACTAGAGGTCACTCAAATTTTATCGTCCCTGCTTTATGGTCAGGACGGGTATTTCTTTGTCTACGATTATGACGGCAACGCGCTGGTCAGCCCCCGCCAAACCTATCTCATCGGCAAAAACTGGTCCGGCCTAACAGATGACAACGGCGTTGCGATCACGGACGAACTCATCCGCATTGCGCGCAATGGCGGCGGCTATCATGCATTTACGTGGTCCAAGCCGTCCAATGGCGAGCCGGGACGTATGGCGGCCTATGTGATCGGACTACAGGATTGGAAATGGGTCATGGGGACCGGCATTTTCATTGATGACGTGCTCGACACGGTTGCGATGGCTCGGGCAGATGTAGAAGAGCGCATTCAACGCACCTTTTTCCTCGTCATTCTGATTTCCGTGCTTGCGGTTCTAGGCGTGTTTTTGTCCGGCATGATCCTGAACCTGCGTGAAAGACGGCTGGCAGATGCCAAGCTCAAAAATTTGACGCAACGGATCATCGACACCCAAGAAGAAGAACGCGGCCGCGTTGCCCGTGAATTGCATGACAGCATCAGCCAAATTCTGGTTGGTGTTCGCTACGCTCTCGAACTGGCGCGACGCCGTATCCAAAAGGGGGACACGCGTGCCGCCGAAAACCTAGACAGCGGGATCGATAGTTTAGGCGGTGCGATCCAAGAAGTGCGCCGTATTTCGCGCGATTTGCGCCCCGGCGTGCTAGACGATCTGGGTCTGGGTCCAGCGCTTAAGGCACTGGCAGATGATTTTGCCCAACGCACCAACATCAAGACCGACCTCGAGACGGCTGTGTTTCGCAACCGGTTGGACAAAGACGCAAAGATTGCGCTCTACCGCATTGCCCAAGAGGCGTTGACCAACATCGAACGGCATTCCGAAGCGAACACTGTTTCGATCTCGTTGTTCGGCGGTCGCAGCGGCGCGATCTTGCGGATCTCTGACAATGGTATCGGACTACCCGCACGGATCAGAACGGACCCAAGCAGCGGTCTTGGCCTGCGCAACATGCAAGAACGCATCGACCAATTGGACGGCACTTTGCGACTGGTGTCGCACCGACAAAGCCGCAACACAGGTGCTGATATCGAGCACGGCACCGTGATCGAGGCGACCGTCCCCCTTACCCATATGCTTCACCCTCAGGCCTCTCGGCCCGCCGATAGAAAGACTGCTTCATGACCCAAACTGCAACGCGTGTCGCGATTGTTGACGATCACCCAATGGTCGCTCAAGGCATTGAATCCATTCTAGAAACTTATGACGACATCGACGTTGTTGCGACCTTTAACAACGGTCAGGCGATCATTGATGCTGTCGAAACATTGGCTCCTGATGTTATCTTGCTTGATCTGAACATGCCGGCGGTCAACGGCCTTTCGACGACTGAGATGGTTCTTGAACGCCGCCCCTCGACGCGTATCTTGATTTTGTCCATGCACGACAGTGCCGAATATATCTCGACCGCGCTGGGGCACGGCGCTCTGGGCTACTTGCTCAAGGACGTGCCCACGGACGAGATTAAATTGGCCATCGATACGGTCATGTCAGGTGGGCAATACCTGTGCACCGGCGCCGAAGGCGCGATCCAACCGGGTGCGCAGAACGCAAGCGCGCTGACCAACCGCGAACAGTCGATTTTGCTGCAACTGGCCCAAGGTAAATCGAACAAAGAAGTCGCCATCGATTTGGAAATTTCGGTTCGCACCGTCGAGACCCACCGCAAAAACATCAAACGCAAACTAGGTATTTCAACGACCGCAGGTCTGACACGATATGCGATGGAGAATGGTGTTTTGCAGGGAACCGGCAGCCGGCTCTAGAACACTTACGAATTCCTTACGGATGCCGGATATGCAAATGTCATGCCGCATTCTTTTGGATCGCACTCGAGCGACAGCATTGACCGATTTGCCGAAACCGCGAACGAGATCACTCTCTTTCGTCCCAAGGCGCTGCGCATCGAATTGATTGGATCAATGATGCATAGCGCCGGCTCATCTGGCCGAGACGCCCTGCGCACCAGCCTGACAACTGCCATAGAAAATTGGGACTACTCGATGCTTGTCGCATTTGGGACGGCGCCAATAAACGGGTTATCAACCCGTAGATTGGCATCGATACGAGGCGTCGTCGTGGGCCGTGCGGATTGGGTGCAAACCCTGCGTCAGGCGGATGAAATGGTGCACGGTATTCTGTCTGCCTTTGGCGGTTACGAAACACCTGATAACAGTCTGATCGAGGAATTCGTCGCCTTCACGCAGGACGCGCTGGAACCCATGACGGACTTGATGGTCAATTCAATTTGGAATGAAACCAATCGAAATCGCACCGCCGCATTTTCAGAAGCACGGCGCAGCCAAAAGGTGGTTCAGACCGCAATTGAACGGATCAATGAAATCAGCCAGTCGGTCCGATTGATTTCACTCAACGCAGCGGTCGAGGCCAGCCATGCAGTAGCCGCCGGACGCGGGTTTTCTGTCATTGCAGAAGAAATCCGTTCACTTTCTGAACAAATAGAATCCGCCACTCAGGATGCAGGTGATGAGGTTGAAGCGCTCAATCTGAACTAAGCGCCTCCACCTGGTTATACGAGGAAACCGGCGTCTTCGAGTTCGGCCAAATCTGTGTCTTCGAGCGTGATCCGCAACCCTTCGGCTGAAATCAAGACCGCGCTTTCTTCTTGGCTGAGGAACAGATCGTCAGTGGTCAATCCGGTCAGCGCAATCGCATCTGTACCCACAGCAAAGTCTGTGATGACGTCTGATCCGTCTCCAGCTGCAAAACCAAAGGTATCAGCACCTTTGCCACCAAAGAGCGTGTCATCGCCCTGCCCGCCAATGATCAAATCATCACCACGACCACCATTGACCAAGTCGTCATCGATACCACCGTCCAACGTATCGTTTCCGCTGTCGCCATAAATCTCGTCGTTGTCATCGGCGCCATAGATAGTGTCATTGCCTGCGTTTCCGTAGAGAATATCCAATCCGTTGTTAGGGATTGGGTCCCCTTCGTCATCGGGTACGTTCAGGCTGTCAGGACGATCAGGGCCAAGTCCGCCGTAGATCGTGTCATTGCCGGTTCCGCCTTTGACAAAGTCCGAACCTTCGCCCGCGATAATAAAGTCAGCACCGCGTCCACCCGACACAAAATCATCATCGAAACCCGCGTCGACAATATCGTTGCCATGACCCGCATAGATAATGTCGTCATCATCACCGGTTGTGATCCGATCATGACCGGCACCAGCATAAACGGTGTCTTTGTCATCGTTTGGATCGGTATCATCCGGCAAAATACCGGGGAACCCAAGGTTTGGAATACCAACGGTTCCGTCAGCATCCGTTTCAATCACATGGCCCGTTGAAATGATGTCGTTGCCGCGCCCACCATCAACGAGGTCATTCCCCAGCCCGCCAATGATGCGGTCGGCACCACCGCCGCCGCGCAGTTCATCATTGCCGGTGCCACCACAGAGAAAGTCAGACCCGTCACAGCCATATAGCGCGTCATCGCCCTCTCCGCCATACAAGCGGTCGGCATCATTCCCGCCCATCAGCGCGTCGTCACCCGCCCGACCGATCAACAGGTCCTTGCCGCGTCCGCCAAACAACCGGTCATCACCGTCATCGCCGCGCAATTTGTCGTTGCCTTGCCCACCGATCAGGCTGTCATCACCGCTATTGCCGTGCAACTCGTCATGTCCACTGTCGCCATACAGTTCATCATCGCCATTGCCACCATGAATTTCGTCTTCGCCGTCGCCGCCGTGCACCAGATCATTGCCGTTGTCGGCATAAATCCGGTCGGCTCCTTTGCCGCCCGACACCGTATCGTCCCCCTCACCAGCGCAGAGCAAATCATTGCCGTCACCGCCAAAAAGGCTGTCGTCGCCCGCGTTACCCATAAGGGTGTCGTTACCGTTATTACCTTTGAGCACATCATCGCCCGAACCGCCTGCGACCAAATCCGCGCCACCGCCTCCAGAGATAAAGTCGTCGCCTGCTCCACCGAACAGCGTATCGTCGCTTTGCCGTCCATAGATCCGATCGTCCCCATCGCGCCCGTAAATTGTGTCGGAACGTCCCGTCCCGGACAGAAATTCGTCAGCCTCGACAGGCTCGTCGGTTATCGTCGGCTCTTCGATCAAGATATCCCGCGATAATTCGACCGCGACACCTTCATCAAATTCGATAACCAAATCGACATCGCCGTCCGTGGTTGTGAAATTCAGGTTGAACAACGCCCCTGCGAAACCAGCGGTCACACCGCTCGTCGCATCGACGCCACTCTCTACTGTATTCACTGATCCGAGCAACGTGCCGTCGTAATTAACTTGCCATACCAACAGATCCGCAGGCGACGCCTCGCCATCGCCAGCCGCGACAGACAGCAACACCACTGCATTCAAATCCTCAACGTCTGTTTCGTAAATTCCGACTACGCTGGTTGTGTCTACAGCAACTTCGGCCAGCGCGCTATCGAGCGCGGCGCGCACCTCTGTTGTCAATGTCATACCTAAATCCCCATTTTGGATATCGATCTCTGGCAGCGTAGCGAGATCTAGCCTCTGCTACATACCGACGCGCCGCAGGACGCAAGGAACATAGTTAAAGATGGGTTAACGCGTGATACAATTTTGCAAAATCAGGCAGATTGTTCTAGATTTGGAAAAAATTGCGAGGGCCTCGGCACCACTTTGATGGCATGGATATTGGAATGATGTCGCACAAAAGCCGTCTGGCGACATAAAATATCTAAAAATAATCACTCAGAGACACATTATTCCGCATTATCGCTGTTGACGCCCCAATTCTGGGTGAATAGTGTTTGCACACGCAGAAAGGACCTCATCATGAAAGACGTCGTCGTCGTTCTAGGAAATAGGCGCATGGGCCGGTAACGGCATCCTAACGGAAACCCCATGCGCCCCCCGACATTCCATCGGGGGTTTTTTTGTGACCAACAACCAGCGCACCCTGCGCCTCAGACTGTCAAAACGGAGCACACTATGACACGTCAAATGACCGGAGCGAAAATGATCGTCCAGGCCTTGATCGACCAAGGTGTGGACACTGTATTCGGATATCCCGGTGGCGCTGTGCTACCGATTTACGACGAAGTGTTCCAACAAAACAGCATCAAACACATTCTGGTGCGTCACGAACAAGGCGCTGTTCATGCGGCCGAAGGCTATGCTCGTTCGACCGGCAAACCCGGCGTGGCACTTGTGACATCCGGCCCCGGTGCGACCAATGCCGTTACCGGCTTGACTGACGCCTTGATGGATAGCATCCCGATCATCGTTTTGACCGGTCAGGTTCCAACATTCATGATCGGTTCGGACGCGTTTCAAGAGGCCGACACCGTTGGCATCACCCGCCCCTGCACCAAACACAACTGGTTGGTAAAGGAGACCGATCAGCTGGCCGAGACCCTGCACACAGCATTCCATGTGGCGACAAACGGTCGCCCGGGTCCTGTCCTGATAGACATCCCAAAGGACGTTCAGTTCGCCACCGGCACCTATACAGACAAGAAATCGCTTAAGAGCCACTATAAACCACAGGTTAAGGGCGACATCGACGCGATCACCAAGTTGGCCGAGATGATTGAATCCGCAGAACGGCCCGTGTTCTACACTGGCGGCGGCGTCATCAACTCTGGCCCCCATGCCAGCCAGTTGCTGCGCGAGCTTGTCGCTGCAACGAACTTTCCAATCACATCGACCCTCATGGGGCTCGGATGCTATCCGGCGTCCGGCGAAAATTGGCTCGGAATGTTGGGCATGCACGGTCTCTACGAGGCGAACATGGCGATGCACGATTGCGATCTGATGATCAATATTGGCGCGCGATTTGATGACCGCATCACCGGTCTTGTCGACAAATTCAGCCCAGATTCGAAAAAGGTGCACATCGATATTGATGCGTCCTCAATCAACAAGGTGATCCACGTTGATGTTCCAATTTTGGGCGACGTTGGACATGTGCTCGAGGATCTTCTCAAGATTTGGAAGTCGCGTGGTCGCAAGACAAACGCCAGCGCATTGAAGAACTGGTGGGGCCAGATCAACGAATGGCGCGCGATCAACTGCCTGAGCTACAAACAAGAAGGCAAGGTGATCAAACCCCAGCACGCTCTTTCGCGTCTTGAGGCTCTGACCAAAGGCAAAGATCGCTATATCACTACCGAAGTTGGCCAGCACCAGATGTGGGCGGCGCAATACCTCGGGTTTGAAGATCCAAACCGCTGGATGACGTCTGGTGGATTGGGCACGATGGGTTATGGCTTCCCAGCGTCGATCGGCGTGCAGCTTGCACACCCCGACGCCTGCGTCATCAACGTCGCGGGCGAAGCGTCTTGGCTTATGAACATGCAAGAGCTTGGGACCGCGACGCAATACAACTTGCCAGTGAAGCAGTTCATTCTGAACAACGAACGGCTTGGGATGGTACGCCAGTGGCAGGAGTTGCTGCACGGCGAAAGGTATTCCCAATCATGGTCCGAGGCCCTGCCCGACTTTGTAAAACTCGCCGACGCGTTTGGGGCCAAGGGCATTTTATGCTCGGACCCTGATGATCTGGATGATGCGATCATGGAAATGCTCAATCACGACGGTCCCGTCTTGTTCGATTGTTTGGTCGAAAAACACGAGAACTGTTTCCCGATGATCCCATCGGGCAAGCCGCACAATGAAATGTTGTTGGGCGAAGAGTCCACCAAAGGCGCCATCACTGGCGCAGGACAGACATTCGTATGATCGCCCTGCCCCTTACATTTTTGCAAAACACGCTCACTCTGCGCCCTGCACGTCTCGTCGTTGCGGCGCAACAGACCAAAAGGACCCTATAAATGTCCGCACTACATATCAAAAAAGGCGCGACGAGCCACTCTGCATACAACCTAAGATCGAATTACGGAGACGAGGTTGAACGCCACACGCTCGCGGTCATCGTGGAAAATGAACCGGGTGTTTTGGCTCGTGTAATTGGTCTGTTTTCCGGTCGTGGCTACAATATCGAAAGCCTGACAGTTTCGGAAATTGATCACGAAAGCCGCCGTAGCCGGATCACTGTTGTGACCGCTGGGACACCCCAAGTGATTGACCAGATACACGCACAGCTTGGACGGATCATTCCGGTTCACGAAGTTCACGACCTCACATCCGAAGGCCCAAGTGTCGAGCGCGAGCTTGCATTGTTCAAGGTCGCGGGCGACGGGGAAAAGCGGGTCGAAGCCTTGCGCCTCGCCGATATTTTTCGCGCCAATGTGGTTGATAGTACCTTGGGGTCGTTTGTCTTTGAGGTCACTGGAACGTCTGAGAAAATCGATGCCTTTGCCGATCTGATGCGCCCGCTTGGTTTGCAAGAACAGGCACGGACGGGTGTAGCAGCACTGTCGCGCGGCGCAGACTAAAGCACTGTTATATTAGCTTAACTCCTTCCCACGCACAGGCACGGGAAGGAGCACTTAAGACAGACGTGCGGATCTGGGGTTTATCCGTCTGTCACAGGCAACAGGGCCGCGTCTTGTGCTGCGACCATCTCTTCTGCGTCGATCGCGCCGTCTGCATTGGCATCGATCGCAACAAAGAGTTCTTCGTTCATTTCGGCATAGGCCTCGGTCAACTCGGGAAAGCTGTAGAGGCCATCGCCATCCGTATCGACCGCCGGATCAATTTCCATTGCGAATGCAGTGGTCGCAATCAGCGTGGTACCAGCGAGGCTCAGGGCAAAAACGGTCTTGGTCATGGGTCGTCTCCTGTTTGTAGTCTCGTGAGTGGTGAGAACGAGCGCCGTGATTGGCGGCTCGTCACAGGGTTTGCCCCAATACGCTTTCGTCACGCTAGAACCAGTATCCAATCATCCATTTTCGCGCGGCTTCCTGCCCGTTTAGCGGGAATTGCCTGCAATCCTCCGCGCATTTTCGCGAACGATGATGCGATCGGCAGAGGATGTCCGACCCACACATCGGATTTGGGCGCTTTCTCACTTGTTGAGCTGTGAACATGTCGCTGTGAGAAAAACGCAGGTCGCGGTGATAAAAGTCTGCGCTCAGAAATGCGGTACCTTTTGTGTTGTATCTTTAGGGAATCGCATCATGGCAAAAGACCTCGACACGACCGACCTCGCCCCTGTCCGCCAGCCTCTGGAAACTGCGAACGGGTTGCCCAACGCGCATTATATTGACGATGCGGTGTTCCAAGAAGAGAAACACGCCATCCTCTTTGACAGCTGGACAGGACTAGCCGTCGCATCAGACGTTCCCGAGGCCAGAGATGCCAAGCCGATTGAATTTCTCGGCGTTCCACTATTACTGATCAGGTCCCGCGAGGGCGAAGTGCGGGTGTTTCAAAACATCTGCCGTCACCGCGGCATGATTTTAGTAGATGCGCCTCGCAAGATTGAGGGGGCGATCCGCTGCCCCTATCACAGCTGGTGCTATTCGACGGCAGGCAAGCTGGTGTCGACACCCCATGTCGGCGGCCCAGGCCACAATACGCATGAGGCGATCAAGAAGGACGACCTCGGATTAACCGAAATCGCCAGCTACATCTGGCGCGACATCGTATTTGTGAACATCTCGGGCACAGCCGAGCCCTTTGAGGTGGTGAATGCCGACCTGATGGACCGGTGGAAAGAGTTTGACCAACCCCACCATCATGGCGGTGAAGACAGCCGGTTTGATCTAGATGTCCAGACCAACTGGAAGCTCGCCGTCGAAAACTATTCTGAAAGCTACCACCTGCCGTGGGTCCATCCGGGTCTCAACAGTTATTCACGGCTAGAAGACCACTATCACATTGACGAAAAAGGCAAGTTTTCGGGCCAAGGCACTTTGGTGTATCGCCAACTGACCGACGATGCTGGTCAAACATTGCCTGATTTTACCGAACTCTCCGAGTTCTGGAACGAAGGCGCTGAGTATATCACCGTCTTTCCAAACGTGCTGATGGGCGCGCAACGCGACCATGCTTTTGCGATTATTCTCGAGCCGAAATCGACGCAGCAGACGATTGAACACGTTCATCTCTACTATGCATCCGCGACGATTGACCAAGGTTTGCGGATCAAGAATGCCACCCTTTGGAAAGAGGTTTTCGAAGAAGATATTTTTGTTGTCGAAGGCATGCAAAAGGGCCGCCATGCACCGCATTTTAATGGTGGGCGTTTTTCACCTGCGATGGACGGCCCAACGCATTGTTTTCATGATTGGGTTGCAACCAAAATCGAGACGCATCGCGCTGCCGAATGAACGAGCTCGACACACGGCTGTTGGCGGCACATGCGCAGGGTGATCAATGGGCGTTGGTCGCGCTCTATACCCAAGCGGCGGATCAAGCAGCCGACATAGATGCCGCATGTTTCTATCTAACCCATGCGTATGTCTTTGCGTTGGAACTGAACCACCCCGATCAGGATGCGCTGTTTAAGCGACTGCGAGCGGCCGGCCGCGTCTAGCTCGGCTGACTTAGGGTGCCACCAGCAACGGCACCGCGGACACCGGTCGTGCTGGGCCCCGACGTGGGCAAGCCGCGCATGACGCGAACCGCTAAATGAGCAAAAGCTTGGGCCTCTAACATATCCCCATCTAGCCCCACCTCTTCGACAGGCACGACACGCGCCGGTACGGCCTGTGCCAATGCCTGCATCAGGGCCGCATTATGCCGCCCCCCGCCGCACACGAGGATCTGGGCAACTGCCGTCGAGAAATAGGAACACCCTTGGGAAACAGACTGCGCCACACATGCGGTCAAAGTAGCCGCTGCATCTGCGTCGCTTAACTCAGCAACAGCCTCAGACAGCTGGGAGAAACTATCGCGGTCCAGCGACTTGGGCGGCATCTTTGCAAAATAACGATCCGACAAGAACGCATCGACAATTGATTGGTCCGCTGTGCCCGACAATGCCAATGCGCCGCCTTTGTCGATCTCGACACCACATCGCGCGCGCATCAGGTCATTCAATGGGGCATTGGCAGGACCAGTATCGAACGCCAACAGCGCGCCGTCTTCTTCGGGTTGATCATAGCTGGGATCAACGTAGGTCACATTCCCGACCCCACCGAGGTTCAAAAACGCGATGGGCTCGGACGCCCCGATAAAGCGACCGCAGGCAAAGTGGAAAAACGGTGCCAGAGGGGCCCCTTGCCCGCCTAGCTGCACATCAGCGCTGCGAAAGTCCCAGACCACAGGAACATCCAGAACCGCCGCCAAGACATCACCTGACCCCGCCTGATGGGTTCCACGATCCTGCGGATCATGGGCCAGTGTTTGACCATGAAAGCCCACGACATCGATGTTCTCAAAGCCAGACAAAACCTGGGCGTGGACCGTTTCAATCACTTCGGCGGCTTGCGCCACATCGTCGTCATGCCAACGGCCTAAAACACCGCGCAAGACCCCTCGTTCGGCATCCGAATATGCACGGTATGCAGTCGGTCCAAAGCTGCTGATTGTCACGCCATCCGTGACCACCACGGCGGCATCCACACCGTCCAACGATGTCCCGGACATCGCGCCTAGGGCTGTCACTGGTCCTGAATTCAACATACGCTTCCCCTTTGCGCGTGGCGCGCCTATAGAGTTCGGAGTAATTCTAAGGGACCGATCGATGACCTACCATCCAAAATCCGACTTTATCACCGTGATGATCGAACGTGGCTTTTTGGCCGACTGTACCGACTATCAAGGTTTGGATGATGCGTTTGCCGCGGGCGTTGTGCCGGCGTACATCGGTTTTGATGCAACTGCCCAGTCGTTGCATGTTGGATCACTGATCCAAATCATGATGCTGCGCTGGCTGCAAAAATGTGGCGGCAAGCCGATCACCTTGATGGGTGGCGGCACGACCAAGGTCGGTGACCCGTCGTTCCGCGCGGACGAGCGTCCGTTGCTGACCACCAAACAGATCAATGCAAACATCGCTGGGATCAAGCAGGTCTTTGCCGCCTATATTGACTACGAGTCCGGTGACGACACTCAGGCGTTGATGCTGAACAACGCTGAATGGCTCGAAGACCTGAATTACCTCGATTTCCTGCGCGACATTGGTCGCCATTTCAGTGTGAACCGCATGTTGGCATTCGAAAGCGTCAAATCGCGACTGGATCGCGAGCAAAGCCTGTCGTTCCTCGAATTCAATTACATGATCCTACAGGCGTATGATTTCCTTGAATTGAACCGTCGGTACGGCTGTCTGTTACAGTTGGGCGGCAGCGACCAGTGGGGCAATATCGTTAACGGCATCGACCTGACGCGCCGGGTTTTGGATCATGAAATCTATGGCCTGACCTCTCCTCTTTTGACAACCAGCGATGGCAAGAAGATGGGCAAATCGCAGGATGGTGCCATTTGGCTGAATGCCGAGATGTGCGCGCCCTACGAATTCTGGCAGTTCTGGCGCAACACCAACGACGATGACGTTGGTCGGTTCCTCAAGCTCTACACCGACCTGCCGATCGCCGAATGTGATCGTCTCGGCGCGCTCGAAGGGTCCGACATCAACGAGGCCAAGATCGTGCTCGCCAACGAAGTCACCAAATTGTTGCACGGCAAAGATGCCGCCGCTGCCGCCGAGGCAACTGCGCGCGAAGTGTTTGAAAAGGGCGGCGTGGGCGATGATCTGCCAACGTTGACTTTGACCGCTGACGACGTGTCCGATGGCATTTCGGTTGTGCAGCTGATCGTGCGGTCCGGCCTTGCCGGATCAGGCAAAGAGGCCAAACGCTTGATCGCTGACAACGGGGCCAAGATGAATGACGAAGCCCTGACCGACGCTGGCATGGTCTTGCAAGCCGCGGATTTGGTTACACCAATCAAGCTGTCCGCTGGCAAGAAACGTCATGCATTGGTCCAGCTGGGCTAAATAATCGCCTGCACCACAGCCACAAGGCACATCGCGGAGATAGCAACCGCGATGCCCAGAAACAGGCGCAATAACACTGTCGACGTTGGCGGCGGAATTACGTGACCCATGACGGATTTGTTTTTCATGTCCGCGATTAATCACATTTTAGGTAAATAGCCGGTTAATCGCGGGATGACCTCGATAATCCCGCTGCAACAGCATCCTACATATCATCGCGCATTGACCCTCATTGGGGCCGATGCAGACTATGTTGATGGCACGATGGTTCTTCGGCGGCGGTTGCCCATGTTGGGTCAGGTTGCTCTTGTTTCAAGAGCCGCCGAGGTTCCAATCGACGTCTTAGCCCAACAAGCCCGCATCGTTCTGATCAATGCCGAGACCGCGGAACAGGCGGCTCGGCTTCGTGCGTTTGGGGCCGTTCAAATTGTAACCCCACGGTCAATCGCCGAACTTGCGTTGACGCAATCTGAAGCGGATCAACGCAACCTCATGCACGGTAAATGGCGCAATCGGTTGGTCGCAGCAGAACGGGCCAATCTTTGTGTAGATCGCCGTTCCTTTGATCCTGATGGTCACGGCTGGCTTCTGCAATCGGACCAAGACCAACAGCGGCGCAAAGGGTTTCGTGGATGGCCACCTGCCCTAACCCATGCCTTTGCATCCACCAACCCAACAAGCACCCATGTCTGGACTGCCTACGCCCAAAGCAAACCCATTGCAGCGATCATGATGTTGCGCCACGGCGCCGTGGCCACCTATCACATTGGCTGGAGCAGTGACGCAGGCCGGAACGTTCACGCGCATTGTGCGTTGATCTGGCGTGCCAGTCGTTGGCTCGCAGCCCAAGGGCACAGCCTGTTGGATTTGGGGGGGATCGAAACACAGCATGCGCCCGGTTTGGCGCGTTTCAAACTGGGGACCGGCGCCGTCCCACGCGCCCTAGGGGGGACGTGGGTTTATACGGCGCCAACCGGCTTTCTTTCACGCGGGGTCCGGCGTATCGCCATGAGAACCCCGCTCGCGTCCTAGCTACCTAGCATCCATTCGCCATCTGGGAAAAACGCATGGAAGGCGAAGGCGAACATCACGTCATGGGCCACATCCGCGCCAGATGCATCGCGCACACGCACAGTGCCGACTTCTTTGGCCTCTGCAATGTCGCGCGCGTCCAAGGCCGAGACTTGCCCCTCTTCCCAAGACAGCGTCAAACCGTTCTCTGATACGGTGCCAGCGCGCAGGCGGGAAACAGGCCAAGCCTGTTCACCCACACGGACCACACGGACCAGCGCGGGGATATCATGGGGCGGCAATTCGCCGGAATATAGGAACGGTCGGTGTGACCCGTCGTAGCCAACATAAGGGTTTGATCCATAGGGGCGATTGTGACCTGTCGGTTCGGCCATCACGATCCCGTCGGGATTGCGCGCGCGGAATTGGTCCCAGCTTTCCATCCAAGTCGGCAATTGAAACAGTTCGACACCTGTCAGCTCGCCCACAATGCCAGTGCCGATGGCCTGCTGCCACCAGCTTTGAGTTTCGCGGTCAAACATCACCATATCCGAATTGCGCAACTTGCCCGATACGCCAAAATTCAGAACCCCGGCTTCGGTGCGCCGATCAAATGTGATGCCTGAATTGCACAATGGGCAAAACGTCACCGCAATCGGGACCCCTGCCACAGTATCATTCACAATCTCATGCCACGTCAGATACCGCACCGGATAGGCACGTGGTTCAGCACCGTCGATTTCAACAGCGATCACCGGCTCGCGGCCGCCAATGTCCATCTCGTCCGCGACGCGAATGAATTGGGGATCCGTTAATGCAGGAATACCGTCCTTGGGGGGCCCACCCGATAGAATCTCAACCCAGTTTTCTACGGTCGTTTTTTCAAAGTCCGTGTCGGGCCATTCGAATGACCAAAATTCAGGCGAGGCGTTGGCCAGACTGCCAGACAGGGCAATCACAGCAGCAGATGCGAGGGTTCTAAAAAACATGGGCGCGGCTCCTTTTGGCCAAACTGTGCCAAGGAACCACGCCCAGTGATAGGTCTCTCGCGCAACTGTGATGCTGCGCGAGGTTGTTCTTATTCGGTGACGGCCACGGTGACCATTCGGTCAGGCTCGCCCAGAACCGACCCGTTCGGGCCTTGGCCCAATTTGATCGCGTCGACGGTTTCCATACCAGCCGTGACTTGGCCGACGATGGTGTATTGTCCGTCCAGAAATGCACTGGACTCAAACATGATAAAGAACTGGCTGTTGGCCGAGTTCGGGTTCTGCGACCGCGCCATGCCAATCACGCCACGCTCGAACGACAACTCGTTCGAAAACTCGGCTGGCAGGTCGGGCAAATCTGATCCGCCCATACCAGCACGGCTGGTGTCTTCACCCGCCTTACCGAACTGCACATCGCCTGTTTGCGCCATGAAGCCTTCGATCACGCGGTGAAAGACCACGCCATCATAGGCACCCTCACCCGCCAGTGCCGTGATCCGCTCGACGTGCAAAGGTGCGACTTCTTCGAACAGATCAACAGAGATGGTGCCGTTTGCTTCGCCCGCAACAGTGATGTCGAGGCCAGCGGCCTGGACACCACCCGGTGCAGCAACAATCGCAAGTGCCGCCAGCGCCTTACGCATCTGCGGCTACCTTGACCGAAATCATGCGGTCCGGATTCATTGGCGGCTCGCCACGTGCGATCGCATCAACATGCTCCATTCCAGATGTCACCTGTCCGTAGACAGTGTATTGACCGTTCAAGAAGTTGTTGTCGCCAAAGTTGATAAAGAACTGGCTGTTTGCGCTGTCTGGGTTTTGCGAACGGGCTGCGCCTAGCGATCCACGCGCGTGCGGAACTTTGGAGAATTCTGCTGGCAGGTCAGCCATGTCAGAACCGCCCGTACCGGCCATGCGGATGTTAAAGTCGTTTTCCATGTTGCCGTTTGCGACGTCACCAGTCTGGGCCATAAAGCCGTCGATCACACGGTGAAAGGCGACATTGTCATATGCACCGGAACGAGCCAGCTCTTTCATCCGCTCGACGTGCTTGGGTGCTACATCTGGCAGCAACTCGATGGTTACTGTGCCGTCTTTGAGTTCCATCAGGATTGTGTTTTCGGGATCTTTAATATCGGCCATTTGCCTGCTCCTCAGAGTGTATTGTTTCGCGCCGGACCCTAGTGTCCCATGCGCAGAATGCCAAGGTCGCCAGTTGACCTCATCGCGCATACGTAAGAGGTAGACCCCAAATTACCAACCAGAAGGGGTTTGAGATGGGCTGGAAAACACTCGACGACATGGAATTGGATGGCAAAACAGTGCTGACGCGCGTTGATATCAACGTTCCCGTCGAAAATGGCGCTGTCACTGACACGACCCGCATTGACCGGATCGTCCCAACCATTCGCGATATTCTAGCCTCAGGCGGCAAGCCGGTTCTCTTGGCCCACTTTGGCCGTCCAAAAGGTCAAGTTGTCCCCGAGATGTCCCTCAAACCGCTTGTTCCAGCGCTCGAGGCGGCCTTTTGCACCGCGGTCACATTCATCGAACGACCCAGCCGCGAGGCATTCGATGCTCTCCCCCAAGACGCTGTTGTCCTGATCGAAAACACCCGCTTTTCCGCGATGGAAGAAGCAAACGACCCCAAAATGGCCGGTTTTCTTGCGACCCTCGGTGACATCTATTGCAATGATGCGTTCTCAGCGGCGCACCGCGCGCACGCATCGACCACTGGTGTGGCCGAACTCTTGCCAAACTGTGCCGGACGTTTGATGGCCGAAGAGCTTGCCGCTCTAGAAAAAGCACTTGGCGACCCACAACGTCCTGTCGGGGCGGTGGTTGGCGGGGCCAAAGTCTCGACCAAGCTCGACCTGTTAAACAACCTTGTTGAAAAACTGGACGTGCTTATCATTGGGGGCGGCATGGCAAATACGTTCCTGATGGCCCAAGGCGCACAATTGGGCGCATCTCTGGTAGAAGCTGACCTGCTGGACACCGCCCGTGAAATCATGGCCAAGGCACATACAACTGGATGCGCTCTGGTTCTGCCAACTGACGGTCTTGTCTCACGTGCCTTCGCTGCTGGTGCGAACTTTGAAGAGATCGAACTGACCGCCGAGACCGTACTCGACGCCGACCAAATGGTACTTGATGCAGGTCCCGCAAGCGTGGCTGCAGTAATTTTACAAATTGGCGACCTCAACACGTTGATCTGGAATGGTCCACTGGGCGCATTCGAGATCGAGCCATTCGACACAGCCACAATCGCCTGTGCGCAGATCGCAGCACAGCACACACGCGATGGATCACTCGTTTCCGTGGCAGGTGGCGGTGATACGATTGCTGCATTGAACCAAGCCGGTGCTGCAGCTGATTTCACATACATCTCGACCGCCGGTGGTGCGTTTCTTGAATGGATGGAAGGCAAAAAATTGCCCGGCGTCGCGGCTTTAGGAGGCTAAACGCCGGAATATCCGGCGACAAAACCTGATGCTAGCGCAAACACACGAAACGTTAGCGCTAATACATTTGCAACATTTTTTGCTGCCCCTTATGGCGTCCTCAGAACGTTAATTCAGAGGTCTGCCATGAAAGCTACACGCGCCGTTTCCCAAATTCTCAAGAACTACGAAGGCGAGACGCCTGGTGTCAAAGCGAACCTCAACCGGATATTGATGACGGGCAAACTGGGTGGCACGGGCAAGATGGTTATTCTGCCCGTCGACCAAGGATTTGAGCATGGCCCGGCACGGTCCTTTGCACCGAATCCAGACGCATACGACCCGCACTATCACTACAAACTGGCGATTGATGCCGGCCTGAATGCCTATGCGGCCCCTTTGGGTATGCTAGAGGCCGGCGCTGACACATTTGCGGGTCAAATTCCAACGATCCTCAAAGTGAACTCAGCAAATTCGTTGATGCCAGACGAACAGCCCAAAACCCAAGCTATCACTGGCAGCGTGGATGACGCGTTACGCCTGGGCGCGTCGGCCATCGGCTTTACGATTTATCCAGGATCATCCGCTGGTCTGGGCATGTTTGAAGAAATCGCTGAAATGCGCCGCGAGGCAGCGGCCGTTGGCATCGCCACAGTGATCTGGTCTTACCCGCGCGGCGAAGCGTTGGACAAGGACGGCGAAACAGCCATCGACATCGCAGCCTATGCCGCACAAATCGCGGCACTGCTTGGTGCACATATCATCAAGATCAAGCTGTCGACGGACCATCTGTCGCTGAAAGAAGCCAAATCTGTCTACCAAGATGAAGCGATCGACATCGCAACCCAAGCAGCGCGCGTCAAAAACTGCGTCGACAGCGCCTTTGCCGGACGCCGCATCATGGTGTTCTCGGGCGGGTCGAAAAAAGGTGCCGACGCCATTTATGACGACGCCCGCGCAATCCGCGATGGCGGCGGCAACGGCTCGATCATTGGACGCAACTCCTTCCAGCGCTCGCGTGCCGACGCGCTCAATATGCTGGGCAAGATCGTCGATATCTACCGCGGCAAAGCCTAAAACCTAGGGCACGCTGCACAATCGGCGTGCCCCCACCCTTTTCTAAAAACGCAACATCTGCCCACGCCAAGGACATCCCCCCCACATAAAGGGGATTCCCAAAACGAATCAGATGTGCGATTCTGCCCGAACCAGCCAACAAGAGCTGTTTGATAACTGGACTGAGGCAGACCAGATGACCCTAAGAAAACGCCCCGCTTTTGGCGCCTTGATGTATTTCTCCTGCATTTTCATGCTGGGGCTATATTTCACGTTTGCGGCTGTGCAGGGCGACTTTGGCGTCTTTAAACGGGCCCAGGTCGACGCCGAGGCAGATACCTTGGCTGTTGAGCTGGCCGAAGTTCAGGCACAGGTTGACACCATGGAAAACCTGACCCAACGTTTGTCGGACAAATATCTCGACCTTGACCTCTTGGACACCCAAGCCCGCGATGTACTTGGCATGATCCGCGCAGACGAAATCGTCATTCGCTAACTATATCCCCTATTTTACACTTAAAAACCGCTATGCACTGGGCGCAGACCTGCTGCGACTATTCCGGTTTTGTATTTCCGATCCATTTAGGCTATGAGATAGTTTAACACTAAACTACTTTCATAACGTCGGGGAGGACGGCCCAAGATGGCAGCCAAGAAATCCACCAAGAAACCGAATGTCTCAGCAGACGAATTGCTGGGCCATTATCGCGAGATGCTGTTGATCCGGCGCTTTGAAGAAAAGGCTGGCCAGCTTTACGGCATGGGACTGATTGGCGGCTTCTGCCACCTCTACATTGGACAAGAGGCCGTTGTTGTCGGTCTCGAAGCTGCCGCCGACGAAGGCGACAAGCGCGTCACATCCTACCGAGATCACGGCCACATGCTGGCCTGCGGAATGGACCCCAAGGGTATCATGGCCGAATTGACCGGACGCGAAGGCGGCTTTTCCAAGGGTAAAGGCGGCTCGATGCACATGTTTTCCAAGGAAAAGCATTTCTACGGCGGCCACGGCATTGTTGCGGCTCAGGTTCCACTGGGGGCTGGCCTTGCATTCTCGGACAAGTACAAAGGCAACGACCGCGTGACATTCGCCTATTTCGGTGATGGTGCGGCCAACCAAGGTCAAGTCTACGAGACCTACAACATGGCAGAACTTTGGGACCTTCCGGTGGTTTTTGTAATTGAAAACAACCAGTACGCCATGGGTACAAGCGTTCAACGCTCGACCAAATCCCCGTCCTTGTGGGAACGCGGTGCAGCTTACGGCATCGAAGGCGAAGAAGTTGACGGCATGGATGTTCTCGCTGTCAAAGAAGCCGGTGAAAAGGCTGTCGCCCACTGCCGCGCTGGCAAAGGACCCTACATCCTAGAGGTCAAAACCTATCGCTATCGCGGCCACTCTATGTCGGATCCTGCGAAATACCGGACCCGCGAAGAAGTTCAAAAGATGCGCGACGAGCGTGATCCGATCGAACAGGTTCGCGATCTCTTGCTGACCGGCAAGCACGCGTCCGAGGACGACCTCAAATCCATCGACAAAGAGATCAAAGCGATCGTGAACGAGGCCGCGGAATTCTCGAAAGAGAGCCCCGAGCTCGCACTCGAAGAGCTTTGGACAGACATCTACGCGCAAGAGGACGTATAAATCATGGCAACAGAAATTCTCATGCCCGCCCTCTCGCCCACGATGGAAGAAGGCACGCTCGCTAAATGGATGGTCAAAGAAGGCGACACAGTTTCGTCCGGGGACATCCTAGCTGAAATCGAAACCGACAAAGCCACCATGGAATTCGAAGCCGTCGACGAAGGTACGATCGGTAAAATCCTGATCGCCGAAGGCACCGAAGGTGTGGCTGTGAACACAGCAATCGCAGTTCTTCTCGAAGAAGGCGACGACGCGTCAGCGATTGACAGCCTTGCTTCAGCCCCTGCCCCAGTTGCAAGCGCAGAACCCGCCGCACCGGTGGCACCTTCAGCAGCCGCAGCACCTGCGCCCGTTGTCGTCGACGCGACACCCGATTGGGCCGAGGGAACCGAGGTCAAATCAACCACTGTTCGCGAAGCATTGCGTGACGCGATGGCCGAAGAGATGCGCCGCGACGACAGCGTTTTCTTGATGGGTGAAGAAGTCGCCGAATACCAAGGTGCCTATAAGATTTCCCAGGGTATGCTGGATGAATTCGGCGCCAAACGGGTTATCGATACGCCGATCACCGAGCACGGATTTGCGGGTATCGCCACAGGTGCGGCCTTTGGCGGTTTGCGCCCGATCGTCGAGTTCATGACATTTAACTTTGCCATGCAAGGCATTGATCACATTATTAACTCTGCCGCCAAGACACTCTATATGTCGGGTGGTCAGATGGGGGCTCCTATGGTGTTCCGTGGTCCAAACGGTGCTGCTGCACGTGTTGGTGCACAACACTCTCAGGACTACGCTGCATGGTATATGCAGGTGCCGGGCCTCAAGGTTGTGATGCCCTACTCAGCAGCGGATGCAAAAGGTCTAATGAAGACTGCGATCCGTGACCCCAACCCAGTGATCTTCCTCGAAAACGAAATCATGTA
The DNA here is from genome assembly GCF_000161835.1 of Thalassobium sp. R2A62. Taxonomy (GTDB): domain Bacteria; phylum Pseudomonadota; class Alphaproteobacteria; order Rhodobacterales; family Rhodobacteraceae; genus Thalassobium. The sequence continues at coordinate 396,033 of NZ_GG697169.2, read as the reverse complement.
CGGCAAATCCTTTGATGTGCCGGTCATGGATGATTTCACCATTCCGTTTGGCAAGGCCAAGATCGAACGCTCGGGCGACGATGTCACCATCGTGTCGTTTGGCATCGGTATGACCTATGCGCTTGAAGCCGCCGAGAAATTGGCAGCTGACGGTATCAACCCCGAAGTGATCAACCTGCGGACCCTGCGCCCAATGGACACCGAGACGGTCCTCGCGTCTGTGCGCAAGACAAACCGTTGTGTCACAGTTGAAGAAGGCTGGCCTCAGGGCAGCGTCGGCAACTACATCAGTTCGGTTATCATGCAGCAGGCGTTCGATTACCTCGACGCGCCGGTTGTAAATTGCACCGGCAAGGATGTTCCAATGCCTTATGCCGCCAATCTCGAAAAGCACGCGCTGATCACCGCTGATGAAGTGGTCGAAGCCGTCAAATCCGTCACATACCGCTAAGGGAGCGCGCAGATGCCAACAGAAATCCTCATGCCCGCCCTCTCGCCTACGATGGAAGAAGGCACACTGGCCAAATGGCTCGTCAAAGAAGGCGACACAGTTTCGTCTGGCGATCTTTTGGCCGAGATTGAAACCGACAAAGCCACGATGGAATTCGAAGCCGTCGACGAAGGTACGATCGGCAAGATCCTGATCGCCGAAGGCACCGAAGGTGTGGCTGTGAACACAGCAATCGCTGTTCTTCTTGAAGACGGCGAAAGCGCAGACGACATCGGGTCCGCCCCAGCAGCGGCCGCGGCCCCTGCTCCGGCAGCAAAATCCGACGATGCGCCAGGAGCACCTGTAGCAGCTGCGCCTTCAGCACCAGCAGCGGCACCAGTTGCCAACAACGGAACGCGCATCTTTGCGTCACCACTTGCCCGTCGCATCGCAGCAGACAAAGGGCTTGACCTGAGCCAAATGGCTGGTTCCGGTCCAAAGGGTCGCATCGTCAAGGCGGACGTCCAAGGTGCCGCAGCCCAACCCGCGAAACCTGCGGCAAGCGCTCCAGCAGCCACGACGGCCCCTATGGCGTCGGGTCCGTCGTCAGATGCTGTCATCAAGATGTACGAAGGTCGCAGTTTCGAAGAAGTACCGCTCAGCGGTATGCGCAAGGTGGTTGCGACACGTTTGACCGAGGCCAAACAAACCATTCCGCACTTCTATCTGCGTCGTGACATCCAGATCGACAACCTGTTGTCCTTCCGCGCGCAGCTGAACAAACAGCTTGAGGCCCGCGGCGTCAAACTCAGCGTCAATGACTTTATCATCAAGGCCTGTGCATTGGCCCTTCAATCAAACCCCGAGGCAAACGCCGTTTGGGCGGGTGATCGCACACTCAAAATGGAAGCATCTGATGTTGCCGTGGCCGTGGCGATCGAAGGCGGCCTGTTTACACCTGTTCTTCAAGATGCAGAAAACAGATCTCTCTCGGCCCTCTCGGCTGAAATGAAGGATCTCGCGTCCCGCGCCCGTGACCGCAAACTGGCACCTCACGAATATCAGGGCGGCAGCTTTGCCATTTCAAACCTCGGTATGTTTGGCATCGACAACTTTGACGCGGTGATCAATCCGCCGCATGGCGCAATCCTTGCGGTTGGTGCTGGCAAGAAACGCCCACATGTTGGCGCGGATGGCGAGCTTGGCGTTGCGACAATCATGTCGTGTACCTTGTCCGTCGACCACCGTGTGATTGACGGCGCTTTGGGCGCTGAATTATTGCAATCCATCGTCGACAATCTCGAAAACCCGATGGGTATGCTGGCCTAACAGCTCTGGGAAACAAAACTCTGGTGTCTGGTGCTACGCGCCAGTCACACACAAAAAAGGCCCCACTGATATTCAGTGGGGCCTTTTTCGCATGTCTTGGCTAGAATTAAGCGCCGTCGTTCAGCAACTGATCCATCGTTAGGGACGGCTGTGAACAGCCCGCCTCGCCCACGATCCGCGCAGGCACACCCGCAACGGTCTTCATCGGAGGGACAGTTTCCAGAACGACTGAACCCGCTGCAATCCTGCTGCAATGGCCAATCTCGATGTTCCCTAGAACCTTGGCGCCGGCACCGATCAAAACACCATCGCCGATCTTGGGATGACGGTCGTCGTCTTCTTTGCCTGTACCACCCAATGTGACGGAATGCAGCATCGATACATTGTCGCCGACCACAGCCGTTTCACCAATGACGATCGAATGGGCGTGATCGATCATGATCCCCTGCCCAATCTTAGCGGCTGGATGCACGTCGATGCCAAAAACTTCGGACACGCGCATTTGAATGAAATAGGATAAATCTTTGCGGCCCTGTTCCCACAGCCAATGCCCCATACGGTAAGCTTGGATCGCTTGGAACCCTTTGAAATACAGCAACGGCTGAATAAACCGGTGACAAGCTGGGTCGCGTTCGAACACGGCCACCAGATCTGCACGCGCAGCGGCCGACAGCTCCGGTGCCGCGGCATATGCCTCATCTGCGATCTCGCGCAAAATCTGTTCAGACATTTCACCGGATGCAAGCTTCATCGACATGCGAAATGCCAAAGCTGCCTCAAGCGTGTCGTGATGCAAAATGCTAGAATGCACGAGACCGCCCAACAGCGGCTCTCCTGCGACGGCCTCGGTTGCCTCTGACTTGATCCGATCCCAGACCGGATCGACAGATGTCACATTTGTATTCAGCTTACCCATGGGGATATCCTCGTATCAGGCCCTTGTCCTACCCTAGATAGGCACCCGAGGCCAAGAACAAACCCGTGATGCTCTCAATCACTGATTTTGATCGGCAATTCTCGCTTTCCAACAGGTTATCCCATCAATGACGATCCGCATCGCCGCGAGGAATTCCACGATGCATCTGCCCGGCAAAGGCGCCAACGGTCGCGCCGTTGCGGCTGACATCAGCGCCCCTTCCCCACGTCCGGCCAAACCGCGACCTAGCCGTTTGCGGGCACAATCTGCGAGATGCGGGTCCCGCAGCATATCCGCAACCAACTGGTCCTGCGCCTCTGGCGGCACGGACATCGCCGCCCGTGCCGCCATGATGATATCTTCGACCAACAGCCCCCGCATCAGGCTGCGACATCCACCGATCTGAATGGACCTGGTCCAAACTTTTCAGACACTTGCGCGACCGCAAGCTGGTAATTCGCCCCACCAGTATCCGCAGATCGCAGGCCTGTAAAATAGGTCCAGGTTGTCGAGGTCACGACGGTTTCACGGACAATCGCCCCTTCAACAATGACACGTACCAGATATTGCTCACTGGCCTCGCCCAATGGCACGTCCAACCCGACCCAAGCGTTCCCATCAATTCGCGTTCGGCGGATCCATGAGACGGCCGTGTCTCCTCCGTCTTGAACCACGTTGATGTGACATGGCGCGTATGGCCGCAGGCCGATCCCTTGGAACGCCTGCACCTCGTATTGGTAGGACGGATCGTCATTGGGCCGCAGAGCAGGACCATATCGGAAGTGCCGCGCCACATCGCGCGCACTCGCCGCCAAGCCAATTTGCTCAGGCACGCCATCAAGCAAGACAACCCGCGAACCGACATGATGCACCCGCCCTTGTTCATACAGCGCGGCCACTGGCTCTGCCCGGGCCACCTTGCCCTTGCTCGCGCGGACAGATGTATATGACACCAGCGGATCGACCTGTCGGACGACGGCTTCTACCAGTGATCCGCCTTGGTTCACCTCAGCCACCAAACATTCTGCCCCATGGCGGTGGTATGCCGCAACCGCGGCCTCGGCCCACTCAAGCGGTGACGCAGCCGCAACTGTTGCATCCTCGATCACATATGCCCGCCAATCTTGTGGTGGCCCGTCCATCGTCACGCCTACTACGATAATTCCGCAATCATCCGATCCCATGTGCCCTGTGACCGGCGGATCCACCGATACCAACACGCGATCGCACTGCGGCACGACTTCTACATGACTGGCCTCTAACCCCTTCGACGTCCACAACGCGCCCTCAGCATCCGCAAGCAACACACCATCCAATTCCTGGCGCCCCAATCGCGTGCCAGCGTATCTTGTGCGCACCTCATCCAGAAACGCGTCCGCCAAATGCGCCGCATTCGCTTCGGTTGTGCCATGAGCCGTCACCGTCGACGATCGTGCCAATAAACTTCGTAGCACACCCACATTGCGCGGCGTTGTCGTCACACAGACACGCGGATCATCGCCTAGCCGCATACCAAACTGCAGCATATCCCACGCCTCTTGGCCCTTTTTCCATTTGGCCAGCTCATCCACCCATGCCGCATCAAACTGCGGTCCACGCAGCCGCTCAGGATCACTGGCCGAAAACAGCTGAGCGACTGCGCCGTTCGGCCAACACAGTTGGCGACGCGTAGTGCTCCAAACCGGACGACGGTCATCGGGCGAACAGGCCAAAATCCCACTCTCACCAAAGACCATCACCTCGCGGGCTTGTTCAATTGTCTCACCGACCAATGCAACACGGGTCGCTGGCCCCACATCCAGCGGCCCTGATCCCTCGACCTGCGCACGCACCCATTCTGCGCCTGCGCGCGTTTTGCCAGCACCGCGACCGCCCAAAATTACCCATGTGCGCCAGTGCCCCTCGGGCGGCAACTGATGCTCGAACGCTCAGAACTCAAAAAGAAAAGGCAGAGCACGAAGCTCTGCCTCATCAAGTTCACTCAGAAACGCGGCCTGATCTGCTACATCTGCGCAAGCGACCAAGCTTGCACCTGATCGAACGCCGTGTTGCGTCAAAGTCGATGACCTCCCCAAGGAGCCCGTTTTCCTTGTCTGATCGTTCATCAAGCCGTTTCTCCAGTTCCAAAGACAGCCGCAAAGCCGCCTCGAGTTCCTTTTGTCGTTTCGTCATTTCAGTGGCTGAACCGTCCTCTCCGGCGTCCATTCGCCGGAGCATTTCAGTCAAATCGGCACTAATGCGGCGGAACAAAACCAAACTGTCGCCTAGCCGTTCCATTGGCAAAGCCTCACCCACTTCACCTCGCACGCCACCCTGCTCGGGGGTCTGTTTTTGATCCATTTTCATAATGAACTGCCTGTATTGGGGGGAAACCGCCACAAAGGGAAAGCCACATCAGGCCTGTCGTCCACGCTGCCCAGACTGACAAATTGGCCTCTAGCTACAAACTGAGAACCAACCCACAAAACCCCATAAAGTCAAGCCTTACCAGTAACTTAGGTTTCAACCACCGTTCGCAATGATAGGACTTACTTAACCTCTCAAGCGCCCCAAGCAGGTGTTTCACCTTGTGCCGCGGCGCTCGTCAACGCGCTGTAACCGGCCAAAACTGTGTGCTTGCGAAACCATTTGCACCTTGTCGCACCTATGCTATAGGCGGCGCACAACCAAAAGGCTGTGGACCTTGCGCCACGGCTGATCGGACCTTACCTAAGGTTCACTAAGCCGCCCATATGGGCAACACAGCATGCAACTCTCGCATGCACCCTATGGGCCTCGGCCCCCAAAAGATGAGGACTTGCACATGAGCGACGTCGCAGATCGCGTTCGTAAGATCGTAGTAGAGCACCTTGGTGTAGAAGAAGACAAAGTGACGGAAGCCGCGTCCTTTATCGACGACCTGGGCGCAGACAGCCTGGACACCGTTGAACTGGTTATGGCGTTCGAAGAGGAATTCGGCATCGAAATCCCAGACGACGCTGCTGAAACCATTCAGACTTTCGGCGACGCCGTAAAGTTCATCTCGGCCGCTTCCTAAGACGCCCGAACCGCCATCGCGGCGGACATGGACGGATCCGTCCCACGACATTTAAAAACGCGCTCAGCACACAGCTTGGGCGCGTTTTTCTTTGGCTGACACTTCATTCATATGACCATCACCCGACGGCCCTTTCTTTCGCACCGAATCCGAATCCTGCTTGGGTTTCTTTGCCCTCGACATGGCCCTGTCCCTCCACACCAAAGCAAGACAAAGCGCAACAAAATCTGCGCGGGCCTTTGCCGATTCCAAGGTCTCAAAAGTGCACGCAGTTCTTTCATTGACCGTTGCTCTTGCCCCATAGGGGCTTGCCGTTGTATCCAGCGCGAAACGATGTGGGGATCGCGCATAAATAGATGCCCACATGTGATCAAAAGCGAGGGCAGAATATGCGTCGAGTAGTTGTAACAGGCTTGGGTCTCGTCACCCCTTTGGCAGACGGCGTCGAGCCTACATGGTCGCGTCTTTTAGGCGGACAGTCTGGCGCGGGCACAATCAAGCAATTTGATGCCTCTCACCTTGGCACTGGGTATGCATGCGAAGTTCCCTTGGGGGACGGCACAGACGCCACATTCAATGCCGACACCTATATGGCCCCCAAAGAACAGCGCAAAGTTGATGACTTTATCCTCTTTGGTGTCGCAGCAGCCCAGCAAGCTGTAGAAGACGCTGGCTGGATGCCCGAGGATCAAGAGAGCCTCGAGCGGACTGGCGTCATGATCGGCTCTGGCATCGGTGGCCTGAAATCCATCGCAGAAACAGCAGTGATGATCAAAGAGCGCGGCCCACGCCGCGTCAGCCCCTTCTTTATCCCTGGTGCGCTGAGCAACCTGGTTTCGGGCCAGGTCGGCATCAAATACGGGTTCAAAGGCCCTAACCATGCTGTGGTCACAGCGTGCTCAACCGGCGCGCACGCGATTGGTGATGCATCTCGCCTGATCAAATACGGCGATGCTGACGTGATGATCGCTGGTGGTGCCGAAGCATCCATTTGTGAAATCGGTATTGCAGGTTTCAACGCATGCAAGGCGTTGTCGACCAAACGCGCCGACGATCCAACCAAAGCGTCCCGTCCCTACGACGCAGACCGCGACGGATTTGTGATGGGCGAAGGTGCCGGTGTCGTCGTTCTCGAAGAATACGAACACGCCAAAGCACGCGGCGCCAAAATCTATGCAGAAGTGCTGGGTTACGGCCTTTCTGGCGACGCCTACCATATCACAGCCCCGTCCGAAGACGGCGAAGGCGGTGAACGCTCCATGCGCGCCGCGCTCAAGCACGCCGGTATCGAACCTGCGGATGTCGATTATATCAACGCCCACGGCACATCGACCATGGCAGACGTCATTGAATTGGGCGCTGTCGAACGGATGATGGGCGACGCAGCAGGCTCGGTGACCATGTCGTCAACCAAATCTGCGACAGGCCACCTTTTGGGCGCTGCAGGCGCAATCGAAGCTGTGTTCTCGATCCTCGCGATCCGCGATCAGGTGGCCCCGCCCACCATCAACCTCGACACCCCAGCGATCGAGACCTCCGTTGACCTTGCCCCCAACAAGAAAGTCGAGCGAGAAATCAACATCGCCTTGTCGAACTCCTTTGGCTTTGGTGGCACCAATGCGTCCGTCGTCTTTGGCAAGGTGACTGGCTAATGTGGCGCCACATCGCCTCGAACGCACTGACATTTCTCGTTGTCGCAGCCTTCTTAGTGGCGGGTGTCATTGTTTGGGGCCAGCAACAGTTCCGCGCTGAGGGTCCGCTGGACCAAGCGATCTGTCTGCGTGTTGAAAGCGGCTCAAACATGACCCGTGTGTCCGAAGACCTAGTCGAACAAGGCGCCATCGGTTCGCGCGCGCTGTTCCGCATGGGCGCCGACTACACTGACAAAACCAGCCAACTGAAGGCAGGCAGCTTTCTGGTCCCAGAGGCCAGCACGATGGAAGAAATCATCGACATCGTGACACGCGGCGGCCAATCTACTTGCGGCACAGAAGTCGTCTACCGTGTTGGCATCAACAGCGTCACAACCCAAGTCCGTCAACTGGACCCTGCAACCAACCGCTTTGTTGAAAAGGCATCGTTCAATCCCGAAGTTGACGAAACCCCCGAAGACTACACTCGCGTCCGCGACCTATCCGACACACGCTACCGTGTCGCTGTGGCCGAAGGCGTAACCAGCTGGCAAGTTGTCAATGCCCTCAATGGGTTAGAAGTGATGGGGGAAGAATTCTCTGACACACCACCCGAAGGTTCCCTCGCGCCAGACAGCTACGAACTGACCCCCGAGATGGCCGTTTCACACGTGATCACGCGCATGACGTCAGCCCAAGAGCGCATCCTTGCAGACGCATGGTCCAAGCGCGCATCAGACCTCCCTCTTGCCTCTCCAGAAGAGGCCCTCGTGCTCGCCTCTATCGTTGAAAAAGAGACTGGCGTGGCAGACGAACGGTTCCAAGTCGCCAGCGTCTTTACCAACCGCCTAAACCGCGGGATGAAGCTGCAAACCGACCCGACAGTCATCTATGGCATTACCAAGGGCGAAGGCATCTTGGGTCGTGGACTGCGTCAATCCGAACTGCGCCGCGAAACACCGTGGAACACCTATGTGATCGCCGGACTGCCCCCCACCCCAATCGCAAATCCAGGGCGCGCGGCGATCGAAGCGGCGCTGAACCCAGACACCACCGAATATATCTTCTTTGTGGCGGACGGCACGGGTGGGCACGCATTTGCAACAAACCTCGACGACCACAACAGCAACGTCGCTGTTTGGCGCCGGATCGAAGCCGAACGCGCCAATCAATAGGCTCGGGCCTTTTTCTGAGACATGTCTACTGGTTGAAGATACGCAGCACCAATCTGCGTTGGCGACGTCTTTGACAGCTACTGTGTCATAGGGATCATGATCTCACGATCAGCGCCTACGGCGAGCGGGGAGCGGGGAGCGGGGAGCGGGGCTCTGCCGCGCAAGGGGCCATTGCTCCAACGACCGAGTGGTCATTCCCCAAATTTTCGTGAACAACGACGCTCGATCAGGGCATCGTATCACACCCAAAACTCCCATAAAATCATAGATTATCAGTTATAATCACCGATACGGGGCTATTTTACGAGGTTGTTTACGGGGTTGTTTTGCATAATTCTGGAGATACTCACTCGGCACTGCTTCGGTTGGAAGCTACCTCGTCATTTTTTGACAGCAACGACACAAACAGACCACGGTTCGTCAGAAATGGAAGTACGGTTCCTCGCAAAACAACCTCTTTTGGTTTACATCAAAGTCAACCAATGGGGTCATCAATGTCCAAGACAATCCAAGACAAGCTTCCACAGTAAGTTTATCGGACGCCTTTTGGGGTCTACCGTCTGCGTAGGAATGTCCCGAAAGACATTGTGGAAGTGTCAGGTCGCAAGCTCTGGTAAAAGGTGCTAGGCAACGATTTCAAAGATGCGATGCGTACTTACTCGACAGCCTTGCTGGAGTTTGATCGCTTTGTTGCCACCTATCGGAATGAAGCTCCTGTTCGTGACGCCGCCCTTGCGATTGTTTCTTCCGAGTACGGTGAAGAGGCAATGCTACAGTTGGCTCGTGGTGATGTTGATGAAAACCTCGACTTTGCCTTGATGGATTTGTCCGACAAGGTTGAGGGGGTGGTCTCCAAGGAAGTTCAGGCAGTGATACATTCTGAACCGCCCCGGTTTTACCGGAGACTGTTTAGTTCTTCTCAAGCGACTTTATCGAGTGTGTTCATGTTTGCATAGAAGGCCTCCTCTGCCTCAGTTGGTGTGATGTATCCGATGGGTTCGAGCAGTCGGCGATTGTTGAACCAGTCGACCCAATTGAGCGTTTCCCACTCGACCGCGTCAGCGGATTTCCATGGCCCCAATCTGTGGATGACTTCGGCTTTGAACAGGCCAAACATCGTCTCGGCCAGCGCGTTATCATAGCTGTCACCGACTGTTCCAACAGACGGCTCCAAGCCCGCATCAGCGAGGCGTTCGGTATATTTGATCGACAGATACTGGCTGCCCCGATCGCTGTGATGGATCAGGCTCTCTGAAGGCCGTCTTTCGTAAAGGGCCTGTTCAAGCGCGTCCAAGACAAACTGTGTCTGCTGCGATCTGGAGGCCTTCCAACCGACGATCTTGTTGGCGAAGGTATCGATGACGAATGCCACATAGACAAACCCTTGCCAGGTCGAGACGTAGGTAAAATCTGACACCCAGAGTTGGTTGGGCATTATTGCGCGGAACTGCCTGTTCACTCGGTCCATCGGGCACGGCAAAGCCTTGTCTGCCCAAGTCGTTTTGACCTTCTTGCCGCGACGGACACCTTCGATACCGATGTCACGCATGAGCCGCTCAACCGTACAGCGCGCCAAATCATAGCCTTCGCGGCGCATGGCATGCCACAGTTTACGGGCACCATAGACAGACTGGTTATCGTCCCAAATCCGCTTCATCTCAGCGCGCAATTCAGCATCACGTTTGGCGCGATCCGACGCTTTGTCTGGATCATCCTCGACGGCCAGATGCGCGTAGAACGTCGAAGGGGCAATCTGCAAAACGCGACAAATCGGCTCGACCCCGCAGACATCACGATGTTCTTTGATAAAGCTGATCACTTCCGAAACGGGCGGTCGAGCTCCGCCTGAGCGGAATACGCTGATGCTTTCTTCAGTATCTCATTGGCTTGCCGAAGCTGGCGGTTCTCGCGCTCCAGGGCTTTGATCCGGTCACGTTCAGCCGTCGTCACACCATCACGTCGACCGCTGTCCGCCTCAGCTCGTCGAACCCACGCCCGAAGCGTATCAGGCCCACAACCAATCTTAGGCGCGATCGATTTGATCACTGCAGACTGACTGTCAAATTCGCCCTGATGCTCAAACACCATCCGTACAGCACGTTCGCGTACCTCTGGCGAACATCTGTTTCCACATTTGTTCTTTTCCATAACCCAGTATCCTTACTTCTGGGTCTCCGGCAAACAAGGGGCGGTTGAACTTCTCCAAAGGGTGGCTGTCAGGTGGAGACATTGTTGCCCTAGGTCACAGTCTTTGACCCTCATGGCCGGTACTTCGGAGACCCTCGCGCCGGTATCACGCAACACGGATTTAGCAATTGTACATGTACGTAAAGACCAGCGTGTCCGTGCTCCACTGCCCCGTCGGCCGACAGTTCTGGTAGACCTGCTTCTGACCCGATAGCTGAATGCGAAGTGGGTTCCGCAGCACGGGGCCTTCAACATAATATTCCGATGGACTAGCCGGACAGGCATTTGAGAAAACGCGGGCCGTACCGCCATACCATTCGCCAGACTTCCGCCCGTTGAATAGCAGCGTACCCGGATATACGCCAGCCGGGCTTTGCCAGCTGTGTGGAGTGGACTCGTACCAAAACCAGCGGTCATTGTCGCTTGCTGTAAGCCGCATAACCGAGCCATTGTGGTTCCAGCAACTGTCGGCTGCGGCTTGTGAAGCGAGCAAAAGGACAAATAAAAATATCCGCATGTTTGTTATCCTGTCCGAGGAATGTTCTGAGCAGCTCCACTTGAGTGGTTCGTATTTAAAGTTAGTGTATGATTTGCCTTTGGTCCATCTTTACGATGGTTTCAGTCTCAGGTGCGGTTACTGGCTGGGCGCTTCAGGGCCCACTACAGCTTTTCTCTAAGCGCTTAGTAAGGTGCCTTTCCATTGTGCGCCCCATTCGGTCTGTGGAAGTTGTAGGAGGCTTCCCATTCGCCCAATCTGGCTTCGAGATTGACGTCGCCTTTGTAGCTGAGAGGTTGATATAATTCTTGCTGGTCGAGGCACCAATTTTACTCGTCTTGGGGTATAGGGGGTTCTTCTTCAGGAACTGGATCACTTGTCCGTGGGCAAGCCGAGCGCGATTGTCGTTCAGTACCCCGAACTGGTCTCGGGTTTATGGAGGAAGGATCGACGGGCAATTTCGCTGCGCTTGTGCCAAGGTCCGCTTCGGAGCACGCATGCTCAGACAAGTTCCAAGTATATGTGCGTCAAGATGCAGTGGAATGCCGCTAAACGCGTCATCAATTCTGCGAATAGGCTCCGATTTTTGAGGTCCGCAACCGATTGTTCACAAGCGCTTCTGCAAAGGTTACGCCTGCCGCAATGCCATCGATAACAGGAAGCCCGAATTCCTTGCTGAGCTGCGCCATCAGATCGGTCATCCCCGCACATCCCAGAACGATTGCTTCTGTGTTGTCTTGCGCGATGGATTCGCGGATTTCAGACTTGATTTTGAACAGTGTCGCCGGATCGCCTTCTTCCAGTTTCAACACCGGAATATCTGTGGCCCGAACGCGGGCGCATTTTTGGGCAAGCCCGTAGAGCATCAAGTTATTCTCCAGGCCGGGCACGGAGCGTGAGAGGGTCGTGATCACGCTAAACTTGTTCGCGATCATACTGGCCGCGTGATAGGCGGCCTCGCCAATGCCCAAGACAGGCACATCCACTAGCGTGCGCACCGCGTCCACACCGGTATCATCAAAGCAGGCAATGACGATGGCATCTACGTCCGGATGCTTTGCCACCTCGGCCAGCAAGCCAGGAATGCAGGTTGCGACGTCCAGAAAGCCTTGAATACTGGCCGGTCCATCTTGCGAGTTCGCGGTCACGATTTGTGTATCAGGACGGGCGATGGCGCGGGCTGCAATCGCGATTTTGTCTGTCATGGATGCGGTTGTATTGGGGTTGATCACAAGGATTTTCATGTCAAATCAAACCTCTCCGCCAAGGTAGGCAGCCTTGATCCGGTCATCATGCAGCAATTCCCTGGAGTTCCCTTCGATGACAACATTTCCGGTCGCCATAGCATAGGCGCGGCGCGAAATGCTGAGCGCCATACGTGAATTTTGCTCCACCAATAGTACGGACACACCCTCATCGCGGTTGATGGCAACGATCGAGCGCGCGATGTCCTGAACCAATTTGGGCGCGATCCCGAGGCTCGGTTCGTCCAGCAACAACAGCTTCGGCTTGGCCATCAACGCGCGGCCAATCACCATCATCTGTTGTTCGCCACCAGAAAGCGTGCCCGCCGCCTGAGAATATCGTTCCTTGAGGCGGGGAAAGCGGGTCAGAATGCTGTCCAATGTGTTCTGGATGTCGGCCTTGTCTGCGCGGGTGAAGGCCCCCATCATCAGGTTGTCTTTGACGGACATAAACGGGAACACACGGCGGCCTTCCGGCACCATTGCGATACCCCGTTTGACGATGTCGGAGGGGTCAGTGCCGTCCACGCGGTCTCCTTCGAAAGTCACGGATCCCTTGGCAGGCTTCGCCAAACCGGTGATGGCGCGCAGGATTGATGATTTGCCCGCCCCATTGGCTCCGATCAACGCAACCGTCTCACCTTGGTTCACATTCAGGGAAACACCTTTGAGTGCATAGACATGATCGTAATAAAGTTCGACGTCTTTGAAATCTAACATGGCTGTCATGATCTACATTCCGATCTCGTCGTCGACGCTGCCCAGATAGGCCTCGATGACTTTTTCATTGTTCTGGATTTCCGAAGGCGTGCCTTCGGCGATCTTTTCGCCAAAGTTCAGCACAACAATCCGGTCCGAGATTTTCATAACCGCGGGCATGTCGTGTTCAACCAGCATGACCGTCACCCCGCGTTCGTTGCGCACCGAACGTACCAAATTGACCATATTCATGGTCTCGTCGTGGTTCATGCCGGCAAAGGGTTCATCCAGCAGCAGCACCTTTGGGTCTGTCGCAAGGCCGATCGCAATGCCAAGCGCGCGCAGGCTACCCTGCGGCAGATTGCTGGCCTGTTCACCACTGATCGGCGACATACCGAGAAACTCCAGCAACTCATCCGCATATTTTTCAAACGTGGTGACATCGTCTCTGGCCGTCTTGGACCCCCAGAAGTAACCCGCGAGCGAGGCCTTGGCGCGCAGATGCTGAGCCACCACTACGCTTTCGCGCACGGTCATGCTTTTGAAAATGGTGGTTTCCTGAAACGTGCGAACGACCCCCTTGCGCGCCACGATATGTGGTTTGAGGTTGGAGATACGCTCACCGCGATAGATTACCTCTCCGCTGGATGTCGGCGTGAAGGAGGTGATCATCTTGAACAGCGTGGATTTCCCCGCGCCGTTCGGTCCGATGACGGACAGAATTTCGTTCTCTGCCACATCAAAGCTGATATCATTATTCGCCGTCAGACCACCGTAACGCTTGGTGACATTCTTGACCTGAAGAAGCGCACTCATTTGACACCTCCTTTGCCGAGACGGATACTCAGCAAGCCGTTGGGCAGGAAGCGGATGATAATTATCAGGAGTGTTGCATAGATCAGCATCTGGTATTTGCCGAATTCGAACAGTAGGTCCCAGCCAAAGTAGAGCGCCAGCGTGCCAAGCATCGGGCCAAATACATAGCCAAGGCCACCAAGGAAGCAGTTCAGCATGAAATCTACGCTGTCTTTCACCACGAAGGTGGCAGGGTAGACAGACTGTGAGATCGACCCGAACATCGCGCCACCGATGCCACCGAAAAAGCTGGAGATCGCGAAAATCAAAATCCGGATATAGGTGATGTTCACCCCAATCGAGCTGGCGAGTTCCTCATTTTGCTGCATGGAGCGGCATAAGTGACCAAGGCGCGAGTTCACCAATCGGTAGAGCGCGGCATAGGTGATGATCATCAAGATAATGGCCGTAAAGTAGAAGGCCATCCGCGCGTTTTCCAAAGTGGAGAAATCAGGAACTAGCGGCATACTAAAGATCGAGATCGCACCGGGCAGTGGAATACTGGTAATGCCCTTGGCGCCGTTCGTGATTGGCAAGGCCAGCGCGGTCAATGTGGCCACTTGGGTCAGCACCAGTGTGATCATCGCAAAATAGACCCCACGCAGCCGCAAGATGGGCAAGCCAATGAGAACGGCAACAAGAGCCGCGAACAATCCTGCCGCAGGCAAAGAGAGCCAGAAAGACCACCCCGTCTTTACCACCAGGATGGCCGAGACATAGGCCCCGACAAGGGCAAACGCACCCTGTCCGATGTTGATGCGGCCGATATAAAACGTCAGCCAGACCCCCGCACTCGCAATCGCCAGAAGCGCCACGGAAGTCAGGGTAAAGTAAAAGTCCCACCGGCCAGTCGCCGCGATCAGGACAGGGACGCCTACGAAGAAGATAGCCAGAAAGGCAACAACGCCCATTATTTGAGTTTTTGAGAAGTTCAGCATGCGATCAACCCCAAGGTTTACCCATCAGACCCTGAGGCCGGATAGCGAGGAAAATCATCAGTGATACGAAAATCAGCAGATATGTGATATCGCCATATTGCGACAGATAGGCGAGGCCAAACGCTTCCATAAAGCCCAGAATGAAGCCGCCCCAGATGGCGCCCGAGATGACCCCTGCGCCCCCGATCATCACCATCATAAAGGCCTTGATCGACGTCGGGCCGCCCATGCCAAGGTTGATGCCTGTAATGGTGACGAGCAAGCCACCAACAAGACCCGCTAGCATGGCGCCAAGCGCGAAGCCGATCATCGAATAGCGGTCCACGTTGACGCCCATAAGTTGTGCGGCTGTCCTGTCTTGTGCCAACGCACGCAGCGCGCGGCCCGTCTTAGAATATTGCATCAAGGCGATGAAAGCGACGATAGAGAGAATGGCCAGAATACAGATCAATATGCGGTCGTAAGGCATGATCAGACGGAAATCCCAGTTGAAAACCCCGTCAACGATCTTGGGAACGCCACGCTGCTTTTCGCCGAAGATCAAAAGGATCAGGGCATCCAGCAAAAAGGCGATACCCGCCGCAAGAAGCATCGTGCTCTCTTCGCGTGCAGACCCTTTGATCACTGGAGCGAACAGGTATCGTTCAATCAGCGCGCCGACAATAGCCAAGGTGATGCATGACATGAAAAGCGCCAATACAAATGGCACGCCCCATTGTCCGTAGAACGTATATGTCACAAATCCGCCAATGACATACATCTGCCCATGGGCAAAGTTGAGAACATTCATCAAGGCGAAAATCAGGGTCAATCCCAGTGCGATCATCGCATACTGGGAACCCAGATAGACTCCATTGGCCATTACCTGTTCCATGAGCACTTTCTTTCTGTGATTAAAACCGGCCTTGCCGGCAGATAGGGACTGATCCCGGCCGAAGCCGGAAGCAGTGTGTCATAGAACGTGGTTTAGTCGACGCGCGCGATGAACATCGTCTCGAACGCACCATCCTGGTAGACGTTGACGACCAGTGGCACCGCGATCTGACGCTTTTGACCAAAAGAGCTCATACCCACGTAGCGCAGCTTTTCATCACCGTTCATATAGGGGTTTGGTGCTTCAAAGCTGTCCATGGACGCTTGGAAGGCCGCCACGTTTTCGATGGCTTCGGGCGTGGCTTTGATCGTCTCAAGGATATACTCGAGCGCGTAGACCTTGGTGTTGGATTCGTCATTATACTCCCCAAACATGGATGTGTACCGCTCTACGAATTCATTCATCATCGGCGAGGCCAGTTCCGGTGTGGACGCGCCACCAACGGAGATAAAGCCATTGGCCAAATCACCGGCACCTTCCGCCAGAACGCCTGCATCCTGTGCGGTTTCAGTGGAGATCAGACCCTCAAAGCCCAACTCACGCGCGGAGCGGATAAGCTGTGGAGCGTTGGCAGGTGAAACACCGGAGAGCACCAGCAGATCAGGGCGCGTGCGCAGGATTGGTGTCAGCACAGGCGTGAAGTCCGTTGTATCGACTTGATACGTGACGCTGTCGGACACAACTTCCAGACCCAGTTCCTTGGCTGCGGCCACCCCGCCGTCACGCTGGCTGAGCGGATCGGATTCGTTTGCGGCAATGAAGGCAACCGTTTTGACACCTTCGTTTTCCATCAAGTGCTTATAAATCGCGGGGCCTGACTGGTAGTTGGCAATCATGCCCAGCACAGCGTTCGACGCAGGCGCTGAATAAAGCTCTTTCGGGAACGCATAAGGGAAGTACATGATGTCGTTGGCTTCGGCGACCGGACGCACAGCTGCTGCCCCGTCGTCAACGTTTGGTCCGACAACATAGTGGATGCCTTCTTGTGCCATTTTCTCCATGCCCGCGATGGCGCGCTTGGGGTCTTTCTGGTCATCAAAGGAAACGATTTCAATGTTGTAGGTTGTACTGCCGATGGTGTAGCCGCCGGTCTCATTGATCCAAGCCGCACGCGCTTCCATGGAGCGCTGGTTTGAGATACCCCAAGCCGCAGCCGGACCGCTGGTCACGCCAACAAATCCAATTTTCAGGACAGGGTTTTCTGCGAGGGCAGCAGTCGACCCAAATGCAGTCAATGTTGCAGCGGTAAGAACCGCCTTCATAAGTAATCGTCTTTGCATGTCTTAACTCCCGTTGAGTTCATTTTCGACGCGTTTCGCGCTATTATTGACCGGCAGTTAGATGGAATCCCCATGTCTGCCGCGCCATCAGTTCACGATTGTTAACAATTTTTGTCAACACAGTTAGCATTTTCGTCGACAAAGCCTAACGCTTGGCCTTAGACAGATTAAAGTTTAAGCATGTAAAGCCAACGAGGCCGCAGAATTATTCAACTTTGAAAGTGACATGGTGTCCTCTACTCATCATCAAAACAGCATCGGTAAGACGGAGACTAATCCGGGATCAGATGAAAATTTTATTGTTGAGCGCATCTACAAAGCGGTGATGGAACAACGTTTGGCACCAAACACCAAACTGAGCGAAGCGCGCCTGTGCGAGACGTTTGGCGTTGGTCGGATGCGCATTCGGCGCGCCCTTTTGCTGCTCTCAAGTCAAGGCATCGTAGAGTTGCAGTCAAACCGTGGGGCCTATGTCGCCTGTCCCGACAAGTCCGAAGCGACCGACGTCTTCGCCGCAAGGTTGTTGATCGAACCACCGCTCGTTCGATTGCTGGCGCAGAACGCAAGTGATCTTGATCTGACCGTTCTTGTCGATCATATTGCGTTAGAAGAGGCCGCCCGCGCGCGAAACGAGCGCACAGAAATCATCCGGTTATCTGGCGAATTTCACACCAAACTCGCCCAAGCAACGAGCAATAAATTTATCTTTCGAATGATGCGCGAACTGGTAACGCGGACATCGCTGATTGTTGGCCTCTTTGGATCATCACAAAATGCAAGCTGCCCGGATGACGAACACAGCAACATTCTAAAGGCGATCCAGTCACAGGACCCAGAAAATGCTGAACAGCTTCTCATATCTCACTTGAACCACATTCAGAACGGCCTCGATATGGACGTGCGCCAGCAACCCCAAGATGATTTAGTGGCTATCCTGGTGTCAGATTAATCAAGGATCTGACCGATCTGCGTTGGCAAACAGAGAACTTTTCTTTTTGTTCAGCGAGGTCTAAGCTTTAAAACTCATGGGTTCTACTCGATCAAAGCCGTTATTCGTGCACCATGCAGCATCGGTGGCTCTGGGCTCATTTCTGCCATTCGCTGCGCTTTGGTTGAAAGTCTGCTCAGACCTGTCACTTGTCCACTTCGCCATCACTCCACCCATACCTGCAATATGTGCTCCTGCATGACCTCCAGCGCATACCCCGAACCATAGTTGCTAACCACTCCGCCCAAGGTGGAAACGGTGGGAAGCAGCCCTTTGCTACATTCTGCCCCGATGTCTGCTTTGCGGGACATAGCGACGGTGATAACAGTCGACCTTCACCAATATGTCTCTAGCTTGATGGAGTGACAATTAAGCAAAATGCGCACAACGGCCAGACCCCTTACGGGGTTCTCCGAGACAAGCTATAGTAGCAACGCAATTGTCTCAAAAGCTCGGCTAGGCTACACTCAAAGTCAGATGATACGCAATTCGTGCGGCGTCTGTTGCTGCTGTGTCATGCAGCGATGGGTTGCAAAGCCGCGCGTGTCGGGCTGATGTTTTGGTGACAGAGATTCGTGCGAGCTAGTCCCACTCAGGCACGAAAGCGTTATCGGTTTTGCCTACGATCCGATAATTGGTTGCGTTCAACGCATCGATCCTCGCGACATCGACGTTGGATAATTCGAAATTCATGATGTCGAAGTTTGCACGGATGTTTTTGGACTTTGTCGACATCGTGTTTAGGCTCACACCTTTCTGCAAAATCCACTTTAGCACGACTTGGGCCGCTAATTTTCCGTACTTGACACCAATTTCTGAGATCTCCGGGAATTCGAAGACGCGGCCACGGGCGACCGAGCAATACGAAGAAACAGGTACACCGAGATCGCTTGCACCATTTAGAAGCCGAGATTGATCTAAAAGCGGGTGAAATTCGACTTGGTTTGTAACGGGTGGTTCACCAAGTACGTCGATTGCGGTTTTGAGCATCGCAACAGTATAGTTTGAGACACCGATGTGCCGGGCCAAACCCAGTTCTTTGGCCTCCAGTAGCAGCTTCAAAGAAGGAACAACATCGCCATCAATCGGCGGCCAGTGCAGCAAAAGGACGTCAACGCAGTCAACGCCAAGGTTGGACAGGCTTTGTCTTACCGATGGAATGAAGGATTTAGCGTTCATTCTTTCAGGATGAACTTTGGTGGTTATGAGGAAATCCGAAAGCGGAATTCCGGCCTCAGCAATTGCCAAACCTGTTTCAACTTCGTTTCCGTACCATTGCGCTGTGTCAAATGCGCGATAGCCAACTTCAACAGCTGTCGCGATCGCTTTCCGCGCTTCGCTTCCGGCCAATGGAAATGTTCCAAATCCTCTTTGGAAGGTTCTTTGCTGAAAAATTCCCATTGCTTTATTTCAGCGTCAGCAAACTAGTCACTTTATTAGTTCCCGACCACTGCACTCTTGTTCGAGCTACCATGGAGCAAGCCCAAGCAGCTTTTGTCCCAGATCGGTCAGCTTTGCGACCTCCGCATTGTTCTTTTCCCATTCGCGAGGATCGCCCGGGAAGGCGTCTCTTTTGGGGTGGTCTTGCTCTCGCCAAAGTCGAACACGTTCCTCACGCTCAACCTCGTTATCGGCTTCTGCGGGATGCATCGAAATATACTGCGCCATTCTCGGCCGATTTCCAGAGTGATTGGGTCGCACACCATGCGCCAAAAGTGTATTGAAAACCAGCAAATCCCCTGGATCCATTTCGATGTTTTCTCGCAACATTCCTGCCATATCAGGGTGCATGGGATCTCGATCTGCTGGTTGCGTCGCCTTCCATTCCTCAAAGTGCTCAAATAAGTACGGAACGCACTGAAAGCCACCTGTTTCCTCATCCTGAGGCATCAGACTCAGAACGCCCTGGACACCAATTGGTAGTGGATCAAGCGATGTATCCACATCCCAATGAATGAACCCATCCAGGTTTCCTTTGACTTTCTTGGGGGGGTTGAGATTGGCACGGTCGATCGTGACCCAAAGATCTTCGCGATCCCAGATATCGACGAAAATATCATAGACCCGCTGTTCCGTACGATTATCCCAAAGGCACTGATGATTGTAGATTTCCAGCATTCCGGTGTTGTTAAGCTCTGTCATCTTATGATCGCGGCGCTGTGGCGCGTACCAAGTGGATTGATCGTGTGGATCCTTTTCGTCGAACTGCCAAAGTACTTCGGTCAAGCGTTCAACGTTTTCCTGCAGGACGGCTTGGCGCACGATCACATAGCCCTTTGTGGTCCACTGATCCCAGTCTGCCTGCGACAACACCCGTAGTGGAAGCCGCTTTTGGATCAGGTGCAGTGGCGTGGTGCTGGATGTTGTGGGGTGGTGGTCAAGTACTGCAGGTTCCGGCATTTCAGGCTCCTCTTGGTCAGTGTACATTATAAAATATCTTACACGATGCTACGCGCCAAAGTGGTCGACATCGATCCAATTCCAGTACTATCTTGGCGTCATGACGGCAGATGAATCTAAAAAAACTTCAAATCGTGAAATTATAGCACGGTGCGACGATCTTTCCTGGCAACGATTGGACCGGCGTCTTGAAGAGGAAATACCGTTCATTTGGCACCATCATCCCGAGATGGAGTTAACGCTGACGCTGAACTGCAAGGGGCAGCGCTTCATAGGTGACCATGTTGCCGAGTTCAGTGATGGCGACCTTGCAATAGTTGGGTCAAACCTACCGCACACTTGGGTGTCGAGCGAACGCATGAACAAAGGTCACCCGTTCAAAGCAAAAGTGATCTGGTTTGACAAAGAATGGCTAGACAGTATCGCGCAAAGTACTCCTGAATTCTTGCCGCTCGAAGGCTTTTGTGAACGGGCGCAGCGCGGGTTAAGTTTTTCCTACGCAACAAAGCAAAAGGCACGACCCATCATTCTGAGGCTCTTCGAAATCCCACACCGAGATGGGATCACGTCACTACTAGAGTTGCTGCGGCTTTTGGCACAGGATCAGCACGCCGTGCCTTTGGCCTCGCATGGTGTCGTGCAAAGCATCAACCAAAGCTATGATCGCATCAATCGTGTACTGAACCATCTTCATGAGAATTATGAGAAGGCCGTTGGCCTGAACGACCTTTCGGAGATTGCCGCGTTAAGCCAATCGGGTCTACACCGTCTTTTCAAAAAGCATGTTGGCGTCACCGTTTCCAACTACATCATCAACCTCCGCATTGGCGAAGCTTGTGCGCGTTTGGCTGCAACGGATGCCCCAATCAGCGTCATCTCACAAGACGTCGGGTACCAATCTCAGGCTAATTTCAACAGGCACTTTCTGCGTCTGCGATTGATGACACCTCGGGCATATCGGAACACCTTTCGGTCTTCGTGATACAGTTGGCCCAGCAGCGTTTCGTGCTTGTATCTGGGCAACCCAGTCGCCGCGGCGGCTGGCCTCAAGACGTTGGAGGTGCTGCGCCGCAAAGGAGGCTATGACATCCTTCGGGCCATTGCGGGGGGTTTTGGTGTAAGCCATTGTAACGGCTCCTTCTATTGGATGTTTGAGGGGGGGTGACCCTCTTCTAGAAGGTCTGGTTTATCTTGTTCTCTTTGGAAGAGACTGTGGGATTTCTCGGATTTTCACCCGTAAAAAACACGCAGCATCTCGCTACGCTCTTTCATAAGGGTCAAGTATTTATTCTTCCCATAAAATCATGGGGAATGTGAGAAACAGCCAAAGGGGTGTTATCATTATTCCGCCCTATTTATTCGGACTGCTGTCTTCATAAGGGTCAAGTATTTATTCTTCTGATGAAACCATGAGGTTTGATGACATCATTATCATTATTCCGCCCTATTTATTCGGGCAGTATCTCATAAGGGGTTCCTATTTATTCGGAGGTGCCTTGGGTCATTATTCCGCCCTATTACCTGCTCTGCCGTTTTCATAAGGCTCAAGTATTTATTCTTGCTGTGCGAATAAGGAAATCGTACCACGTTGTCTCAAAATGATAGCAAGCCTATCCGAAAGAGTAGACTGATTATCCTTTTGGTGATACTTGACGTATACGTCACCCAGAATTGTCAAAGGAAGCACCATGAACGAACTGACCCCTATTGGAACTGACTATCAAGCTGTTAGAGCGAAAATCGAAGGGACTATCCTGCCAAAGCTGGCAGAATTTGAAGAGTATTCTCTCGCCCAACTGTCCAAGCATGTGGCTGACGAGATGCGCGGTATTCATGTCAAGAACACTGCGAACCTGATGTCGCTCTTTACCTCTGACTTATACGAAGATTGTGTTTCTGCGTATGGAGCAGACACTTCTAGCGACGACTTCGTAGACTTCTGTCTTCAAGAGCTGAACGACAAGATTGCTTTCATGTCTCTCGTGGCTTGGCCTGTTGCTTACGACAGGGAAGGTGCGTGGTCTGCTTTGAGTTTTCATATGCCTCAGTGGGCCGACAAGGTCAGCATCATTGGCGAGCACGCTAGTTCCAATATTGGGGATGTTATCTAGGAAAACGCTGAGTTCTCACCGACACAGATTGACGAGATTTCGGAAGCCTTCAGTGGCGACTTGGACAAGGCCAAGGCTGTCTATCGCGACTTCACTGACGGTTGCGCTACTGGGATGGGGATGGATGACCTGCTACAAATCGGTCGCGAAATAGCGGTGGGTATTCCTTACACTATGACTGAAACAGCACCTCCTGTACCAAACCCGATGACCCTTGAGTACTTGGTTGAGGTTTTCTCAAACGGCTACACCAAAGAACAGGTTGAAGGGTTTGTTGAAAAGCTTGGCTTAGACGAGGTCGCATACATGGCAGAAGTTCACGCTAAACTGCGCTACAAAGCGATTGAGGAAGACCCAACGGCTGAGACAGAACGGCCAGAAAACCACAGAATGCTTGTAGACGCGTTTGGAGGTGCTTTCACAGAACAAGAAGCTGTCTCTAATGCTGTTGCCTTTGATTGGGATGTGAACAGGGCTGCGAACCTCTACAAAAACCTCATAGACGGTTCTGCTAGTCACATGTCCGTGGAAGACCTTATCAGTGCAGGTAAAGAGACTGTCTGACGCCTAATCAGAACTACGGGGTGGCAGACTTATCGATAGCTTTGCCATACTGGGGCAAAACTGTCATACCCTTGATCGCGTCCCTGTTGCTCACCTACACGAAACGCTGCTTCGAAAGCTTGTTCGATTGTCTGGAGTTCTTCAGTCCCTTCGTGAGAGAGCAGTCGGAAGTTCTCGGAGTACAAAGTGCATAGGTGCTTGTTGCCTTCTTCCTCATCGACCAACACCTCGACCTGTTCCTCATCGGCTTGGATGACTGTTCCTCGGAACGGTCCAACACCGTGAACCTCTGCAATCACAACACGGTCTTCTTCTCTGAAAGTATGGTCCAAGACTGTCTCTTTGGATGTTGCGAAAACAATGCCCAGAGTGACTGTTCAGGGTTCGTCCGTTTCTGACTTTTGGAGGTCCGTTTTTGACGTTTGGTCAGTTCTTTTCAGTGGTTTTACGAGGACGTTCACGGGAACGCTTTTAGATTTTGCGACCCAGATTCTTGTTTATAATTCAATACTTACAGATTGACACGATTCCCGATCAGAGCATCGCCATCCCACCGTTGACGTGCAGCGTCGTACCTGTGACGTAACCTGCCTCGGGGCTCGCGAGATAGAGCACCGCACTTGCGATCTCTGCGCTCGACCCCATACGGCCAGACGGGATTTGCGTCAGGATCCCGGTCTTCTGATCATCTGTCAGCTTGTCCGTCATTGCGGTTTCGATGAAACCAGGAGCCACGGCATTTACTGTGATCCCACGGCTTGCAACCTCGTAGGCCAATGACTTGGACATCCCAACCATACCCGCTTTGGATGCTGCATAGTTGCCTTGTCCAGGGTTACCAGTCGCGCCAACGACCGAACTGATGTTGATGATCCGGCCCCAACGGGCCTTCATCATGCCGCGCAGCACACCTTTGCACAGCTTGAACGTCGCGGTCAGGTTCACGTCAATGACGCTGTTCCATTCATCGTCCGACATCCGCATGAACAGATTGTCCCGCGTAATGCCTGCGTTGTTCACCAGAATATCGACCGATCCCATTGCCTCAGCGGCTTGCTTGGGCAGCGCGTCAACAGCCTCCATATCACTTAGATTACAAGGCAAGACATGCGCCCGCTCGCCAAGCTCTGTAGCCAAAGCTTCGAGCGGCTCAACCCGTGTGCCAGACAAACTAACCGTCGCGCCTGCACCATGTAAATGCCGTGCGATATCACCACCGATGCCACCAGATGCACCTGTGATGAGAACGTTTTTACCATTGAGATCAAACATATATCTGTCTTTCTTTGTTCAGTTAAGCGTCAAGAGACGCAACAGCAGCATCCACATCAGCAGACGTGCCGACAGCGCGGCATGTGATGTCGCGATTGATCCGACGGACCATCCCAGACAGCGCTTTGCCCGCGCCAATTTCCCAAATCTTGGTCACACCTTCAGCATCCATTTGCTGCACGCTTTCGCGCCAACGCACAGACCCGGTGACCTGCTCAACCAGCAACGCGCGGATCTCATCTGGATCGCTAACTGCAGCTGCCCGAACATTTGCAATAACTGGAACGGCAGGTGTCGAAATCTGAACCTCAGCCAAGGCCGTCGCCATCGCATCCGCTGCAGGCTGCATGAGCGCACAGTGGAACGGTGCGCTAACAGGCAGCAGAACCGCCCTCTTGGCGCCGCGCTCTTTGGCAATATCAACAGCCCGTTCAATTGCGGCCTTATGGCCAGAGACGACAACTTGGCTGGGGTCATTATCATTGGCGGCTTGGCAAACGTCGCCTTGGGCCGCCTCGGCTGCCACCGCTTGGGCCGCCTCAAAGTCGAGACCTAGCAGCGCTGCCATAGCGCCAACGCCCACAGGCACCGCGTCCTGCATAGCCTTGCCGCGAATACGCAACAAACGTGCAGTGTCCGCCAAACTGATCGCACCGGCCGCGGCCAATGCCGAATATTCGCCCAACGAATGCCCTGCGACGAAAGACGCCGCATCGATTGAAACACCGCGCGCTTCGAGCGCTCGCATCGCTGCAATAGATGTCGCCATCAATGCTGGCTGTGCGTTTTGTGTTAGCGTCAGCTCCGCAATATCGCCTCCCCAAATCAGCTTGCTTAGATTTTCGCCCAGAGCGTCATCAACTTCTTGAAACACGGCCTGTGCTTCGGGCACGGTAGTGGCCAAATCATGGCCCATTCCGATGGCTTGAGCCCCTTGGCCCGGAAAAACGAATGCGCGCATGGTGTCCCTTCCTTGCGAGGTTTTCCCACCTCTAGCGGCTTGGCTTGCAGCCTTCAAGTTCGCGATCCCCCTAGGTCAACCGACACCCTCAAAAGCATCATAGATTCAAAACTGATTACTTTTTGTGCAAGCCGCACTAAATCTCAGCAATGCGCCTCATTTTCGCGCAGCCTGCCAACAACGGTAGTGCGCGGAAATTGAGCCATCGCAGCATCCGTGATCCAAACCATTCAACAGTCAGCTTAGGGAGCCGCTGCCATGAAGAAAATCGAAGCGATTATCAAACCATTCAAATTGGACGAAGTCAAAGAAGCCCTTCAGGACGTTGGTGTCCAAGGTCTCTCTGTGATCGAAGTAAAAGGCTTTGGCCGCCAAAAGGGCCACACCGAGCTTTATCGCGGCGCAGAATACGTCGTTGATTTCCTGCCCAAGGTGAAAATCGAAGTCGTTCTATCCGACGATCAGGTTGACGCCGCAGTCGAAGCAATCATCGCAGCCGCGAAAACCGATAAAATCGGCGACGGCAAGATCTTTGTATCGACCATCGAACAAGCCATTCGCATCCGTACCGGTGAATTCGGCGCAGACGCTATCTAATCCATCCCCCTGCATCAGAGGATACTACCCATGAACAACCAAGAACTCGTCCAAAAGATCAAAGATGAGGAAATCGAATACGTCGATATCCGTTTCACTGATCCGCGCGGTAAACTTCAGCACGTCACCGTGATTTGTGACGAAGTCGACGAAGACTTCCTCGAAGGTGGCTTTATGTTTGACGGCTCGTCCATCGCAGGTTGGAAGTCGATCGAAGAGTCCGACATGAAGCTGATGCCAGACGCATCCTCAGCCTACATCGACCCCTTCTATGCGGAAAAAACCATCTGTGTGCACTGCTCGATCGTGGAGCCGGACACAATGGAGCCATATGCACGTGACCCGCGCGGCACTGCCGAAAAAGCCGAAGCGTACCTGATCGCATCCGGCATCGGTGACCAGTCGTTCTTTGGTCCAGAAGCTGAATTTTTCTTGTTCGACGACGTTCGCTTCTCGAACTCGATCAACAAAGTATCCTACGAAGTAGACGCCCAAGACGCATCTTGGAACACAGACACCGAGTATGAAATGGGCAACATGGGCCACCGCCCAGGCGTCAAAGGCGGCTACTTCCCCGTCAACCCAATCGACGACGCACAGGACATCCGTTCTGAAATGCTCTCGACCATGAAGCGCATGGGCATGAAGGTCGACAAGCACCACCACGAGGTTGCTTCTTGCCAGCACGAGTTGGGTCTCGTCTTCGGCTCGCTGACCAAACAGGCGGATGAGCTGCAGAAATACAAATACATCATCCACAACGTGGCGCACGCTTACGGCAAATCGGCAACCTTTATGCCTAAGCCAATCGCAGGCGACAACGGCACAGGCATGCACGTGAACATGTCGATCTGGAAAGACGGCAAGCCGCTCTTTGCTGGCGATAAATACGCCGACCTGAGCCAAGAAGCGCTCTACTTCATCGGTGGTATTCTCAAGCACGCCAAGGCGCTCAACGCGTTCACGAACCCTGCGACAAACTCTTACAAGCGTTTGATCCCGGGCTTCGAGGCGCCTGTTCTGCGCGCGTATTCGGCTCGCAACCGTTCGGGTTGTGTTCGTATTCCATGGGCAGAATCGCCCAAGGCCAAGCGCGTCGAGGCACGCTTCCCCGACCCAGCTGCGAACCCATACCTGTGCTTTGCGGCCCTGCTGATGGCTGGCCTAGACGGCATCAAGAACAAGATCGATCCAGGTGCGGCGTCCGACAAAGACCTGTACGACCTGCCACCAGAAGAGTTGGCAGAAATCCCAACAGTCTGTGGCTCACTTCGCGAAGCACTGGACGAACTCAAGACCGACATGGACTTCCTGCTCGAAGGTGACGTGTTCACCAAAGACCAGATCGAAGGCTATATCGACTTGAAGATGGAAGAGGTCACTCTGTACGAGCACACGCCTCACCCAGTTGAATTCGGTCTCTACTACAGCTGCTAATCTCCCAGCAGCTTAGGATTACCATAGGCGTCCCCTTTGGGGGGCGCCTTTATTGTTGGTGTATCTTAAGTTTTTCAGGCGAGCCGCAGGTCTAGGTCGCAACCAAAAGACCGGCACGTCGAAACCGTCGGACCGCACCGCTGACGTCGTTCTCTATCTGTGCGGCATCAACAGTTGGGAATGCGGCACTCAAAATATCGACAACCTCTCTTTCACGGGTGCGCACGTCAAATAGTCCTAACACCCGCAGCGCCCCCTTATCCAAATGAACGATATTGCGTTGATCCGCCGAAACACCAAAGGCTTCTCCCTCCAAATCAACCACTGTCGCCTGCGCACGCCGAACCAACGGTTGATCCGGTTCGCTATCACCCCATCCCAACTCTACGTTTTCAACAGCAGGCAACACAGGCATCATAAGGGACGGCGCGTCCCCGTTCGCAAACGCAGTTTCAAGCGCCTGCGCCGCCGCAACAACATCGGAATACCGCAACAGATAACACGGCAAATGCTCAACCATATGGAACAAAGCCGCCAATATCTGATCACCATCCGCATCTCGAGAAAAATTCTGTTTTAAAAATGATTTCAGCATCTTGCCGCGTGATACCTCGACCAACTCGGTCTCGGCATCTGACGCATAGTCAATGCTGACAAAGGCGCAAAGCGGCGCAGACGCATCTTGGTCGGCAATAACTGGCGACGGGACATAGAGATACTGGCGGTTCTGCGACCCTGCGTGCGCCTCGATATGATCGCGTACAGCGGGTGGCAATTGCTCTGGTAGCGGCAGGCGCAAGCGGATCGAAGCAACGGTTGCACGCCCAACGATCGGAGCTCCAGAGAGCGCGCTGATCGGCAACACATCGTCGCTGAAAACCCCATGTCCTCGCGCGCCCAAAAACCGCCGTCATAACAGATTTCCCTGCCCGTCGCGTTGCAGGCATGACCACCAACCCCTCGCCCACCTGTACGGCAGAGGCATGCAGGCACAAATCATCGGGGCGTTCACGCGTTCTTTGTCGTGCGGCATGTGCAATTAAATCGCACACCATATTGACCAGCGACGCATGCGGGGCGGGTCCGTCACCAAAGTCAGACGAAAACACAAACCCGTGGTCTGTGCGTTCCCGCGTGGCAAACGGGGTTGCGTCTGTCACATCTACAATCTCGAATGGCCAGTTTGGCAGAAACTCTGAAAAGTCTCCCGCATTCCAACCTTCGCCAGACAAACGAACCGGGGCCACGAGACCCCGGAGCATTAAGTTTTGCTGATTCATACCTGTCTCATTCATGGGTTTTGATAACAGGCTACCGGTTCAACCATCTTCTGCAAAGTTGCATGAGAAGTACCATGCATCAAACACAATAGATCCGGTATCCGAGATCAGGGTGTAACCAAACAGGTGCGGAAATCATCCATTGTCGTGCTGGTCTTTTTGCAGGAATTATATTTCCGTACCTGACCGGCCGTATAGGAATGATCGCTTGGCAAGCTTGGCAAGCTGGCACCGCTTGAGGCACTCGATGCGCTAGACACACTCGACACGCTTGATGCGCTAGAGGCGCTCGACACACTGGATGCGCTTGACGCACTCGAGGCGCTAGACACACTGCTCGCACCTGCGGTCGAAAGCGTCGAAAATCCGGGGGCGACATAGGCCGCTGTTGCAAACAATCCCAAACGGGACAATGCAGCGCGGCGGGTCATTGGGGCGCTCTTTTTCTTCATATTTCAATTCATTTTTTGCGACTTTCTCGTCTCTTCTGTTTTTTTATCTATCCACTCATTGTGGCCAAACTAGGACCTGCGGGCAGTCCCCCCAGCGGACAACATGCACTAAACCTTATTATGAATAGGCCACTGTTTGCTTCCCTTTTTCTGCGACACCTTCTAACTCTGTATTCTCAAGTGCCGGTTAGCTCCGGCAAAGTTGGATTTAGGTGCCTCGATGCAGTCCCAAATTGTTGATCTCGCAAGCGTAGTCTTTGACACCGACGGACCCAGCCGCGAGTTGCCTCGCCCGCACCGCGATGCACCCCCAGAGGCCGTCGCAAAATATGACCGCAAGACACTGATTTATCACACGTATTGGGCTGACGACGCTCTCTATTGTATTTGCCCAAAACTGCGGAATTTTGCCAAACTCTTGGGGGATATGACCTTTGCCGCCGATGGCCAAACATTGCCGCGGCCGCACCTGAAATCTTATCGCCGTCACGATATCCTGCGGTTTGACTGCCCAACCCGCCCAATCGAACTGACCATTCGCGGTGCCGGCCACAATTGGACCCTGCCCCTTCATGCACCAGACCAATGGCGCGGGTTTGAAGATCGCAACACGCTGATGACGCTTAGCCAAAACAACGATCTACGCTGGATCAGCGATTGGGCGCGCTATCATGTCAGCGCGCAGGGGGCGCAGGCGCTCTTGCTCTTTGACAACGCCAGTACGGCCTATACGCCCAAACAGATTGTTACTTCGCTTGAACAAACGGGTCTTGAGCACGTGACCGTCGTGCGCACGCCCTACCCATACGGCCCAAGATTTCGCACGAAACCGTGTCACATTGCCAAATACTTGCAGGCTGGAATTCTAAACATCGCACCACGTGACATGCTCGCCCGTGCGCGCGCCATTTTGCAGATCGACGTGGACGAACTGGTTTGGACGACAGGCGCAAACATTTTCGACCGTGCCGTTGCTCACCCTTTGGGCTATCGCCGCATTCCCGGGGTTTGGCGCATGGTGCATCCCGACACGCAAAACCCGACACATATCGACCACACCTATATCCAGACAAACGCCAAACAAGTTCCTAGCAAGTATTGCGCCGTTCCCTCAGGATGGCTGCGCCGTCATGAATGGGACGTGCATGTCATCAATGGCCTACCGCGCCTATCGATCCACCAAAGGCCGAACCCAGAGGTCGGGTTTTATCACTGCAGGGCGATCGGCACCATGTGGAAGGGGACAGGCCGTATCCAAAACCTTGATCTTGGGCCACGCGATGAGGCTGCACATGCAACGCTGACACGCCATCTCACGTCATAATTTCGCGCAGACCTGCGACTATCACATCGCCATGGCAGAATATCATCCCCTAGATGTGCGGCACAAAGCACAGGCACAAACCGGCAAATCACGGTTCAATTTCTCAAAGTCCCCAACACCGGGCTTTGACAACGCAATCCTTGATGCGCCCGCTTTCGACACGCCACCTACCACGGCAGGAAAACGGGCCACTCTGACCCAGCCTTGGGTCGACGCCAAACAGGACAGCAGGTTTTCCGACAATTTTGAATCTCGCATGTCCAACACAGTAGCGCCTAGTCAGCAGAGCAACCCGTTTACGGTCGACCTCGTGATCAACACGGCCAAAAGGTTCTACACCTATTTCGGATGGCGCGGTCTTCTGGCACTGTTCTTCGTGCTCCAGTACTTGGCGTTTTGATTGTTGTGGAAACGGCGAACAGAAAACCCCTATGACCCACCGGTACTAAACACATCCAAACCCGTCCAACTGGTGGATTTCCTCGCAGATCGCACCCCTGCGCACGCAGCGCACCGCTCTGAGGCGGAGAAGGCCCAAGACCTTCGTGCAGCTGGCGACGCCGCCGCTGAGAAAGTTTTGCGCGAACCCGACGGTGTGATCACACAGGTCTTCAAGCCAATCCGCTCCGAAATTGCCCGCGCCCTTGTCCACAGCAACTCACCGCTCAAGATCACCACTGGGATCATATCCCTTGCGGTTGTGTACTACCTTGCGGTGGAGATAGATCGGATCTCGCAGGCCACCAATATGCTTGTCTACGGACAACAGTTCTAACGGCGCAGCAGCCGTGAATACCACATTTTGTTCCAGCCACATAAAGCGTCATCCAGCGCCGCCCAAGCCGTATCAAACGAACCCTGTTCCAGACCCGACCCTGCCTGTAGCTCGGCCAGACTGCGGCGTCCGTTGATCCCTGCCACCGCCCGCGCAATGCCCTTGGGAACCGCCAGCTTTAGCGTAACCTCGCCCTGTACAATCGGAACAGACCCACTGTTGGCAATCACCTGTGCCAGCTTGTTCGCCAACTTAGGATCATTGCGCGTCCCGTCGAGATGGGGAACCTGATCCGGCCGAGCGACAGCCCGTGACACGGCGCCCCGTGCGTCTGGCACGGCATAGCCCACATGAACCTTCATTGAGCCTGACAACTGTTCCGCAACAGACATCGCAGTCATCCAGTCCAAACCATGATCAACCACAGCGTAGAGGGCAGGATCATAGGCGCTAGGGGCCAACAGATCGACCAATCCCAACCCTGCGCCTTTCAGTTCGTCCAGCAGTTCGGACACTGCATATGGGCGGTCCGTGGAATGCAGCAACAAATCATAAAATCCGGCATCCCCACTGGTGTGATCGACGACATGGGTATTGCGCGCAAACATATGTCCATCAGGCAGCGTCTCGAACACCGCTTCGGCGGCAGCCAGTTTTACCGCTGGTGGCAAATGGCCATAGAGCGTCTCGAATGCGGCCTGAAGCGGATAAACCCCTGCCCGACCGTATGGCGCATAGACCATAAACCCCAAGCCGCCACCGGGGGCCAAAGCCCCAGACAATGCCGCAAACCCTGCGGATGGGTCCGGCAAATGATGCAACACACCACAGCAATCAATATAGTCGAACGACCCCAAATCAGGCGCATCCAGCAGCGATCCGGTCAGGAACGTGATCCCCTCTAACCAGCGTTCGGCCGCACGAGCCTCGGCCACGGCGCGGCTCGCCTCAGACAGATCGATATATGTTATGTTATGTCATGTTGCACCTTAGCCGCGCGCAACATCACGGCCAGCTGGATCAACCCGTCGCCCGTGCCGCCGCCGGCCACCAAGACCCGAGTGCCTGCCGCCCAATCGCGCGCGCCGTCCCACAGATAGTGATCCATCTCCATCAACACGGACGGTGATCCTGTAATCAGCCGCTTTGCCTCGTCCGCAGGATCGCGAGCAGGATATGGGTAAACCTCATATTGAGCTTTGACAGTGCTCATGATGTCTCCTGGTTGAACACAAAACTATGGATCGAGAACACAACAGCGCGCGTCTTGGGTAGGCGCATGACAACTTGCCGCTCGCTGCGAAAATATGGGGCTGGTGCGTCGCTGATCAGTTTACCAGAGGGCTGAAACAGATGCGGCTCGTGATAACTCAAACCATTGACCCGCCACAGTGGGCGGCCCACTTGGACACCATCAAACAATCGCTGAACACGCTTGGCGATTTCGCCTGCATACTCGGGAACCGGGTCATGGATTGCGGTCAGCGGACGACCGATTTTATCTGCCAGCCGCCAATTGGCAGGGAAACAAACAACAGCCGCAACTAACAGATGCTCGTCTGATCCATCTGGACGCTGCAACACACACATATCTGCCTGTACCAACCGTCCAATCGTGCCCAAAGGGTCCCCAAGCGGCACCCTCACCCCATCTGGACACAGCACATCGTCGTCGCCGACTTGAAAACCATCAGCCCCTCGCAGCCCGTCGATCACGACCTCGAACAGCTCTTGCGCCGCGGCAACGCCTTCGGGCAACACCGCAAGCACATCTGTTTCTTGCTGATCCAACCGCGCGCGACGCTCTGCCATCTGCGCCTCGTAGTCTGGCGTTCGCCACAACCAACCCTCATCTCCGACAGGCCCAATTCCGGGCAAGACACAGGCGGCCTGCTCGACAGGATCATACGGCAGATCAATAATATTTCGGATCATCCACCCCCCAATCGCGCCGCAAACAGACCACTCAGCATGTCGCAATCAGACCGGACAGGCCCAATTCCCGCCTCCACCATGTCAAACAACACACAGGGAGGCCAGCCATGAACACCCATTATCGCGACACGCGCAAGATTGACCCGTCGCGCGGCGCAACCCTAGGCGACGGCACCCCTAACGACGCAGATCGCATCGAAATTGGCCCAACTCAGCTGGCTTTTCGCGAATGGGAGGCCGCAGGCCTTGAACTGCCCAACCTTGCCAACATGCGCCAGTTCCGGCTTGACCGCCTTGTGGCCCAGATCAACCAACGCGACCTCGCCGGTATTTTGCTCTTTGATCCGCTCAACATCCGCTATGCCACCGACAGCACCAACATGCAGCTTTGGAACACACACAATCCGTTCAGATGTGTTTTGGTCTGCGCAGACGGCTATATGATCATCTGGGACTACAAAAACTCGCCGTTCTTATCGACATTCAACCCGCTGGTTCGTGAACAACGCTCAGGCGCTGACCTGTTTTACTTTGACCGTGGCGACAAAATTGATGTGGCGGCTGATGTCTTCTCAAACGAAGTCCGCACCCTTCTGGCCGAACACGTCCCCAGAAACAAACGCCTCGCTGTCGACAAAATCATGCTCCACGGCCTGCGCGCCCTCGAGGCCCAAGGCTTTGACGTGCACCCCGGCGAAGAAGTCACCGAACACACCCGCGCGATCAAAGGTCCCGACGAATTGCTCGCCATGCGCTGCGCAAACCACGCCTGCGAAACCGCTGTCCGCAAGATGGAGGATTACGCCCGCGAACACGTCCCCAACGGCAATACCTCTGAGGATGACATCTGGGCCGTCCTGCACGCGGAAAACATCAAACGCGGCGGCGAATGGATCGAAACCCGCCTGCTCGCCTCTGGTCCCCGCTCGAACCCATGGTTTCAGGAATGCGGCCCGCGTATCACCCAACCGAACGAAATCATCTCGTTTGATACCGACCTGGTTGGTGCTTATGGCATCTGCATCGACATCTCGCGCAGCTGGTGGATCGGCGACCAAAAACCCCGTCCTGACATGGTCTATGCCATGAGACACGCGGTCGAGCACATCCAAACCAACATGGAGATGCTCAAACCGGGCGTCACAATCCCCGAGCTGACCGCCAACTGTCACAAGCTCGACAACAAATACATGGCGCAAAAATATGGCTGCCTGATGCACGGCGTGGGCCTATGTGACGAATGGCCCCTCGTCGCCTACCCCGACAAGGCCGTCGCAGGCGCCTTCGACTATGAACTCAAGCCCGGCATGACCCTGTGCGTCGAGGCGCTGGTCGGCGAAGTCGGTGGCGATTTCTCCATCAAACTCGAGGACCAAGTCATCATCACCGAAGACGGCTATGAAAACCTCACAACCTATCCGCTTGATGGGGCGTTGATGGGCCATTGAGCTTTGGGAAAATCCACTTAACATGAACGCTTTATCACCAATTGATTGAGCACCCATGCGCCTGACACCCCCTCGCCCTAAAATCGAACTCTATAAGGAAGGGTTCGGCGACAACGATGTCCTTGGCTGCAAAAAAAACCAGCGCACAACTGTCGAACATCATCGAAAAGGTCGAAGAACCATTGGTGATTTGCCTCGATGTTGAATGGGGCACGGGCAAGAGCTTTGTCACTTTGGATGATGCAGACCACCTGATCACCCGACCGGACGATGCAGAATACGCCGCCGAAGTCATCGCAACTTGGTCCGCTAAATATCTCAAACTGCGCCCCCCAGCACCCCCGATCGGCGCTCCCGAGGGTGTTATTCGTGTCGCCGAGGCCGACAAGAATGGCTTTCTCCAAGACATCAATGCAGGACCATTTCACCATGCCTTGGCAGACGAGCCGATGGCATATGGCGGCACGAACAAGGGCATGACCCCATACGGGTTTTTAGCCGCGGGATTAGGGGCGTGCACTTCGATGACGATCCGGATGTACGCCCGCCGCAAAGGGTGGCCGCTTGATCATGTTTGGGTTGATGTGACCCACAACAGCCTGCACGCGCAGGACGCGGATACGTCTGCTGTCAAAAAGGTTGATTACTTTACCAGAGAGATCCATCTGCGCGGAGATCTGAGCGATGACCAACGTCAGCGTTTGGTAGAAATCGCCGACTAATGTCCGGTTCACCGAACCATGGAGCGCAGCTCGGCCGTCATCACGCGACTTGCTGAAGCAACCTAAAGCAGTCTCAACAACCGCCCTAACACAAGACAAAAAAGGCGCGTCCAGTTCTGGACGCACCTTTCTGTTTATAGGCCTATCAGGGACTTACGTCCAAAAGGTTATGTGCGTGCGTTGCCAATCAGTTTCCACAGTGCAGGCACGATCAAAGCAGCCAGTGCGAGCTTCATCAGGTCACCAATGATGAACGGTGTCAGGCCCCACTCGAGGATCGGCTTGTCCCAGCCGTTGAGTGTGCCGAGCCACAGCAGGCCAGGAACATAGATCAACGCCGAGCCGATCAGCATCCCCAGCGCCATTTTCACAACGCTACGGTCCCAACCAGCGCGTGCCGCCATGCCAAGCGCAACTGTCGCCAACAGGTAGCCTACGAGATAGCCGCCAGTGCTGCCCATAATATACTCACGTCCGTTAAGTTCCGAGCTCGACCCTGCGAACACGTCCCAACCCAGTGCGCCGATCAGCAGGTAGCCAATGATCGTCGCAAACCCCAAACGTGGGCCGTAGGCTGCGCCGATTGTCAGCACGCCGAACGTCGTCAGGGTGACGGGAACGGGTGATGGTGGGATCGCAAATTTCACTTTTGCAGTCAGGGCCAGCAGGGCCACGCCAAGCACAACCAATACGATCTGCTTGAGAAGGCGGGCTGCGCCCTCGGACGGCCCAACGGCCTCGGTCAATACTTTGTCTGTCATTGCGAGCGCCATATCGGTCTCTCCGCTAGTTGTTGAACTTCACCTTAATTGCCCCAGCGTCCCCATTTCTGCAAGCGCAAAGGCTGATCAGCCGCGATGATAGAGCGAACGCAGGTTGTAATCTTTGCGTGGTCCCGTGACGCGGTAAGTTGCCGACCACACTGGAAATGCCGCAAAATCATACCGGACACGGTAGAGATCATTGATGCACAGATGTTCGGTTCCATCCTCATGACCTTGAGGTGAGAAATCATGGAACGGCTGCCCCTCTTCAAACCCGACCCAGACGCGGTCTTTGGAAAAAGTCCATTGGTATCCACGTGTTGCCGCCAATGTAGTCCCATCAGGCAGCGTCATTTGCCCCTGCTCACGGTAGGCCAATTGATCAGTCCCCTGCTCTGAGAACTCAGCAATTCCAGCAAACAGCGACTGCGTGCCCGAGGCCGCATCTGCGATCACTCGTGAAACCTGCCACGTGCCTCGAAAATCATCCGGACCCAACATTTTCAGTTTTGCAATGTGCCGTCGGTTTTGCTGCCATCGCGGGCAATAAAGCGGATTTGGTCGCCATCGCGGGCCATGTCGTAGCATTCCCACAAATCGCTAAGGGGCCACTGGCTGCAATATTGGTCGCCTTCAACACGCCAATACCCTGTGCTGGGCCGATCCTCAGTATATTCGGTACGCCCCGAACCCAAGAACGTTTGACGCGCATTGGAATAGACGACCGTTTGGCCCGTCAGTGCGTCAGCTATTTGTGCACCTGTCATAGGGGACCAATCTGCGGCCCAAGCGGGGGTCGCACCAATCAAAATCACAGTGAATACGCCAAGCAGTTTCATAACGTGTCCCCTTCCGGTTGTTTTTTGCACCCCCCGAGTTTATGACGCGCAGCATCTGCTCACTAGTAAAAAGGTCGTGCGCCATGATCCCTCGTTATTCCCGCCCCGAAATGGTTGCTATTTGGTCACCAGAGAGCAAGTTCCGCATCTGGTACGAGATCGAAGCACACGCCTGCGACGCCATGGCCGACATTGGTGTGATCCCACGCGAAAATGCCGATGCTGTATGGAAAGCCAAAGACGTCGAATTTGACGTGGTACGCATCGACGAGATCGAAGCCGTCACCAAACACGACGTCATCGCGTTCCTGACCCATTTGGCAGAGCATGTCGGCAGCGATGAGGCACGCTTTGTGCACCAAGGCATGACCAGCTCGGATGTGCTCGACACATGTTTTAACGTCCAACTGGTCCGCGCCGCTGACATTTTGATCGCTGATATGGACCTGCTGCTCGCGGCCCTTAAACGTCGCGCGATCGAGCACAAAGACACCGTACGTGTTGGTCGCAGCCACGGCATTCACGCCGAACCAACAACAATGGGTCTGACGTTTGCCCGGTTCTACGCCGAAATGGACCGCAACCTGACCCGCCTACGTACAGCGCGTGACGAGGTGGCAACGGGCGCGATTTCCGGCGCTGTCGGAACCTTCGCCAACATTGACCCCGCCGTAGAAGAGCACGTGTGTGGAAAACTGGGCCTTTCGCCTGAGCCGATCAGCACGCAGGTTATCCCGCGCGATCGCCATGCGGCGTTCTTTGCGGCCCTTGGTGTTGTGGCCAGCTCGATTGAGAACGTCGCAACAGAAGTCCGTCACATGCAACGGACCGAGGTTCTTGAAGGTGCCGAGTTCTTCTCTGCGGGGCAAAAGGGATCGTCGGCAATGCCGCACAAAAAGAACCCTGTCCTAACTGAGAACCTGACAGGTCTGGCGCGGACTGTCCGCATGGCCGTTATCCCAGCAATGGAAAACGTCACACTTTGGCACGAGCGGGACATTTCACATTCCAGCGTCGAGCGCGCAATCGGTCCGGACGCAACGATCACACTCGATTTTGCGCTTCACCGTCTCACTGGTGTGATCGACAAAATGCTGATCTTCCCAGACAACATGATGGACAACATGAACAAATTCCCGGGTTTGGTCATGTCCCAACGAGTTCTGTTGGCCCTCACACAGGCTGGCGTCAGCCGCGAAGACGCCTATGCGATGGTTCAGCGCAATGCGCTCAAGGTTTGGGAAGAGCGCACTGATTTCCAAGAGGAATTGCTGGGCGATGCAGATGTTGTCGCAGCACTTGGCGCAGACGAAATCAAAGAGAAATTCGACATGGCATACCACACCAAACATGTTGATACGATTTTCAAGCGGGTCTTTGGCTAACCCACCTCGCGCATCCGTGTCTTGAGATTGGCCTCGCCCGTGTTACGCTGGCGGGGCTTATTTTATTCAAGGAGACGCCAAGATGACCATTAAGACCCTCCTCATTGCTGCAGCTCTTACCCTCGTGCCCGGCCTCGCGCTGGCAATGGGATGCCACGGCAGCAATCACGCAGAACGAGCAAACATGTCCTGCGCGGCTGGCACCACATGGGATGCCGACAGTCAAACCTGCGTTGCAGGAACAACCAGCTAACGTTCGAAACTTTTGTGGAGCGGGCTACGTGTCTCTTATACTCATTCAATCACGGAGAGACCTATGACACTTCGCGCCGCCCTAGCCCTTAGCCTTTTGCCTGTTGTGGCCTTTGCCGCCGGATCAAGCGACAACACGCCACCAACCAAGACCGAAACCACAGAAGTCTGCACGGACGGAATGGTTTGGGACGAGGTCAAAGAGGAATGCGCTGCCCCAAGTGATGCGCGTCTCGATGACAAAACACTCTACGACGCCGCGCGCGAATTCGCATATGCAGGTCAATTGGACGATTCCCGCGGTGCGCTAGAGGCGATGCAGGTCAAAAGTGACGGTTATCTGACCTATATGGGCTTTATTTCGCGCAAGTCAGGTGACTTGGACGGGGCCGAGGCATTCTATCAGGCGGCTCTTGCATTGAACCCTAATAATCTGGGCGCGCGTTCTTACATGGGCCAAGGTTACGTCGCCGCAGGTAAAAGCTATAAAGCGCGCGCCGAACTAACCGAAATCCGCACCCGTGGCGGTCGTGGCAGTTGGGCCGAGATTTCGCTGCGCATGGCCATCGAAAATGGATCGGGTTTTAGCTACTAACTCGCTCACATTAGGGAATTATTCACCAGTCTACGATTATCTGGATTCAGGTATTTCGTGGACTGGCCAGAATGAACGCACAAACCCCAACTGTTTCTGACCCGCAGTCGCGGCTGCCGAATTTGTCGCACCGTCACAAGGCCGCAATTGTGGTTAAGCTGTTGATTTCAGAGGGTTTTCCACTTGCTCTCGACCGGCTTAGCGAGGATGAACAGATTGCCCTGACCCATGCGATTGGTGAAATGAATCGCATCGATCAAACGACCCTCCATGAAGTGATCAAAGAGTTTGCAACCGAACTAAACGCGTTGGCCCTCACGTTTTCAGGTGGCGTCGATGGCGCATTGAATTTGTTGGAAGGCAAGATCGCACCACAGGCGGCCGAACGTATCCGCCGCGAGGCCTCGGTAGGAAAAACGCTTGATCCGTGGGATCATATTCGCCGCGTTGACCCA
Source organism: Thalassobium sp. R2A62 (assembly GCF_000161835.1). Classification (GTDB taxonomy): domain Bacteria; phylum Pseudomonadota; class Alphaproteobacteria; order Rhodobacterales; family Rhodobacteraceae; genus Thalassobium. The sequence continues at coordinate 356,386 of NZ_GG697169.2, read as the reverse complement.
AACCGGCTGCTGCCATTGCTAGAAGACGAAAGCGTTGAAGTCGGCGCTGTCATTCTCTCGAAGCTGCCAATCAAATCGGCCGCTGAATTGTTGGGGCAATTGCCCGGTGAACGGGCGCGGCGGATTACGTTTGCTGTGTCACAAACTGGGATGGTCACGCCAGAAGCCGTGGCTCGCATCGGTGCCAGCGTGATCGAAGAGCTGGACGAGGCCCCTACCCTTGCCTTTGATACCCCGCCCGTTGACCGGATCGGTGCAATTCTAAATTCCTCACCGGCATCCACGCGCGAGGACGTTTTGGATGGCCTCCTCGAGACTGACCCCGAATTTGCCGAGGATGTGCGCCGCACGATCTTCACCTTTGCAAACCTGCCAACTCGGGTCGATCCCAAAGATGTGCCAAAAATCACCCGCGATGTAGATGCTGCCATCTTGGTGACCGCACTTGCGGCTGCATTGAGCGATGACGGCGCGGACACGCCCGCCGCGGAATTCCTACTCGAGAATATCTCTCAGCGCATGGCCGGACAATTACGCGACGAAATTGGCGAGCGTGGAAAGGTCAAAAAGACCGAGGGTGAGGCCGCGATGACAGCAGTGATCGATGCATTGCGCACTCTCGAAGAGACGGGCGAAATCACGTTGATCTCTCCAGATGAGGATGACGAAGACGGGTGATGTGGACAGCTTCAGGCTTCCCCCTTATGGTCATGAAATGACAGAATTTACCGGCAAACGATGGCATGACATGGGCGGCGATGACGCGGGCCCCATGAATGGCCATGCCCCGACCGACGATCATGACAATGCCCTGTGGGAAAAGCGCGTCGATGCCCTGCTCGTGCTGTGCTCTGGCAAAGGACTATTCACTGTAGATGGGCTACGCCGCGGGATCGAAGATCTCGGGCCAGAAGCCTTTGAAACGATGACCTACTACGAACGCTGGATCGCGAGCGTGAACCAAAACCTCGTTGAAGGTGAGATTTATACCCTCGCGGAACTTGGCGAACGGATGGATTCGGTGGCCAAGCGCGGCGATACCTATGGGATTGCGACACATGACGGCTAATGCACTGACACAACGGGTGCGGGTCAAAACGATGATGCCCCCTGGCCATATCCGTACACCCGCATATGTACGCGGTAAAGTTGGCGAAATTGAACGCACACTTGGACCTTTTGGCAATCCAGAACAGCTGGTTTACGGCATTGATGCCGAACGTCTGCCACTGCTGCGCGTCCGCTTTACGATGGCCGAAGTTTGGGGCGATGCAGCCGAGCGCCCCAGCGACACGTTGGACGCCGAAATCTATGCCCATTGGCTCGAAGAGGTGGATTGAAACATGCTCCACGATCATCACGACCACGATCACCTGAGCCCTTCAGGTCACCCATATCGCGCGGATAACGACGTGCCGCTGACCTATTGGCAGACGATGGAAATCGCTGTGCGCGAATTGTTGATTGAGAAAGGTGTCAGTACCGCTGCTGAAATAGCAGGGCAAATTGATGCAATGGACCGTCGGTCGCCCGCCGATGGCGCACAGGTTGTGGCCCGTGCGTGGACCGATCCAGCATTCAAGGATCGTCTGCTCGCGGATGCCTCTGAAGCCAGCCGTGAAATGGGCTTTGACATCGGGACCTTGCGGCTGATTGCGGTTGAAAACACTGTCGATGTTCACAACGTGATCGTCTGTACCCTTTGTTCTTGCTATCCGCGTAACCTGTTGGGGATGGCGCCAGACTGGTACAAATCCCGCGAATACCGCAGCCGCACAGTCAAGGAACCCCGCAAAGTTCTGTCCGAATTTGGCGTCGTTTTACCCGATCATATACAAGTCCGCGTCCACGACAGCACGGCTGACATGCGCTATATCGTGTTGCCAGAACGTCCAGCTGGGACAGACGGCTGGGATACTGAGGCGCTGGCTGATCTTGTTACGCGCGACAGCATGATTGGCACGAGCGTATTATCGACCGTGACGTGACCACGCCTCGGCACCTTGCGCAGTGGCCTGCTCGCCTTTAAGGTATGCGCGGCATCCTCAAACGAGACCAGCACCCATGGCAGAAAAAACCCAAGGCGACGGCGGATGGACCGACTGGATCATCGACCGCGTTCTGCGCGTCCTGATCGCGGCCTTGCTTATTTTGCCTTATCGCCCACGTATTCGGATGATGGGATGGGCCGTGCGCCGTGTTCTGGCCCCCCTCGCCCGCTATGAGAAACGGGCGATCGCACATTTGGATTACACGGACCCTGATATGTCCGAGGCCGAAAAACAATGGATCGCGCAGCAGGTCTCTGACAATGCGGGACGTACTCTCATCGAGAACTATTCGTCGCCTGGGTTTGCACGGCGCATGGCGGCAACCGAAATCAGGGGCCAAGGCTTGGCAGCTGTTGAGGACGCCAAGGCCCGCGGTCAGGGGGTGATTTTTGTCACTGGTCACTTTGGAAACTACGAGGCACCGCGCAACGCCTTACACGCGCGCAGCATCGAGGTCGGTGGTCTCTACCGACCAATGTCCAATCCGTTCTTCAACAGCCACTATGTAAAAACCATGGAAAAGGTCAGCGGCCCGATCTTCGAACAAGGTCGCCGTGGCACGATGGGCTTTGCCCGCCATATCAAATCAGGCGGCATGGCTGTGCTGTTTTTTGATCTATGGGATCGTGGCGGGACGGTCATCCCGTTTCTAGGCAAGCCTGCCCCAACATCCACGTCCGCAGCCGAGATGGCGCTCAAATTTGATGCGTTGCTGGTTCCCTACTTTGGTGTCCGGCAGGCGAACGGCCTAGATTTTGATGTTTATATCGAAGAACCGATTGCCCCATCCGATCCAGAAACGATGACACGCCAGATGACAGAGCGGCTTGAGGCGCGGATCACAGAAAATCCAGAGCAATGGTTCTGGTTCCACCGTCGTTGGAAACCGCACCGCAAGGTTTGACTGGTTTCAGCGTTTACCGAAGACGCGCGGCACCCAAAATCTTGCCGTGGTCTTCTTCTTGGACCAACACGACGACAGGTGCATTGCCAGACAGGCGCACTGTGCTGGCATACGTGCCGTTGCCGTTCCACATGCCAATCGTGGTCCAGTTCGACACGATGTTTGCATAGTCAATCGTACGTCCCGCGTTTTCACCGCGGCGAATGCTAACCTTGGACGACGGCGTGTAGCGAACCACGTGGACTTCGACGTCTCCAGAAATCGAACGGGCCGAGTTTGCCGAGATCGCGAGACGGTTGCCGTCACGGGACAAATCAATGGAAACACCAGACTGTTCTGCAGCATGTTGATCGATGAGCTGGGACATTTGACGCCAGCGTGCACCGATGATGAAATCTTCGCCATCAATGATCATTTGCGGGGTGTAGACGCGTCCGTCGCCGCCTGATTGGGCATAGGCCCGTTGGCGGTTGGAATATTGCGGGCTGGCAAAGGTGTCTTTCCAGCCGATGTAATCCCAATAGTCGACGTGCAACGCCAGCGCGATGACGTCATCACGTTTCGCGAGATCGTGCATCAATTCATCCGCAGGTGGACAAGAAGAGCAGCCTTGGGATGTGTAGAGTTCAAGCACGACAGGATTGTCCTGTTGCGCCTGAGCGGTGCCGACAAGCGCCACCCATGTTCCCAAAACCAATCCGGTTAGTGGCTTCAGCATTGTCGTACCTTTCGTATCCCTTCTCTGATTTAGCTAAGCTGCGCTGAAATGACCAATCAACCAATTGCGAGAATCTTGTCAGAAGATGTTACAAAACGAGCGTAGCTGCGGTCTGTGTGCAATTGTATACAATGGGGCTTGAACCTGAACCCACATGGGTCTAAAGCACCCCTAATCATCTCAGCCACCTGCTAGGAGAACCCCCACATGATTACTGTCGGACAAGACACCGCTAAAACGCGCAAGACCCTGACGGTCGGCGATGCGTCGATTGCATATTATTCAATTCCCGCAGCGACTGCTGCCGGGTTGGGCGATTTCGCTCGCTTGCCTGCAGCGCTCAAGGTTGTGCTGGAAAACATGTTGCGGTTCGAGGACGGCAAAACAGTCAGCGTTGACGATATCAAAGCCTTCGCCGAATGGGGTGCCAAAGGTGGCAAAAACCCACGCGAAATCGCATACCGTCCTGCCCGCGTTCTGATGCAGGACTTTACAGGTGTTCCCGCTGTTGTGGACCTCGCCGCAATGCGCGACGGGATCGTAGCATTGGGCGGCGACCCAGAGCAGATTAACCCGCTGAACCCAGTTGATTTGGTCATCGACCACTCGGTCATGATCGACGAGTTTGGCAACCCGCGCGCGTTCCAGATGAACGTTGACCGCGAATACGAACGCAACATGGAGCGCTACACATTCCTCAAATGGGGTCAGTCTGCGTTTAACAACTTCCGCGTCGTTCCACCCGGCACAGGCATCTGTCACCAGGTGAACCTCGAATATCTGTCGCAAACCGTTTGGACTGACAAAGACCAAAACGGCGACGAGGTCGCATATCCTGACACGCTCGTTGGTACAGACAGCCACACAACCATGGTAAATGGCGCTGCTGTTCTGGGTTGGGGTGTCGGCGGCATCGAGGCCGAAGCGGCCATGTTGGGCCAGCCAATTTCTATGCTTATCCCAGAAGTCATCGGCTTTGAGCTGACCGGCGAGATGATGGAAGGCACAACTGGAACGGACCTCGTACTCAAGGTTGTTGAAATGCTCCGTGCCAAAGGCGTGGTTGGCAAGTTCGTAGAATTCTTTGGCGCAGGTCTCGACACGCTGCCACTGGCTGACCGTGCAACGATCGCCAACATGGCGCCTGAATACGGTGCAACATGTGGCTTCTTCCCAATCGACAACGAAACCCTGCGCTATTTGCGCACAACTGGCCGTGACGAAGACCGCATTGCGTTGGTCGAAGCCTACGCCAAGGAAAACGGGTTCTGGCGCGATGCGGACTACGCACCGATCTACACAGACACGCTGCACCTCGACATGGCGTCAATCGTCCCCGCGATCTCGGGTCCGAAGCGTCCGCAGGACTATGTGGCACTGACCAACGCAAAGGAGGCGTTCCATCAGGAAATGAAGAACACCTTTGATCGTCCGATGGGCAAAGAGGTTGCTGTTGCTGGTGAAGATTACACGATGGAAAGCGGCAAAGTCGTTATCGCATCGATCACATCCTGCACAAACACATCGAACCCCTACGTCATGATCGGCGCAGGTCTGGTTGCACGCAAAGCCGCCGCTCTGGGCCTGAACCGCAAGCCTTGGGTCAAAACATCGCTCGCACCTGGTTCGCAAGTTGTGTCTGCCTATCTCGAGGCCGCTGAGCTTCAGGACGACCTAGACGCGCTTGGCTTCAACCTTGTGGGCTACGGCTGTACGACCTGTATCGGTAACTCTGGTCCGATCCAAAAAGAACTGTCCGACGCAATTGCCGAAGGCGATCTGGTCGCGACATCTGTTCTTTCCGGCAACCGCAACTTTGAAGGTCGCATTTCGCCAGACGTCCGTGCCAACTACCTCGCGTCGCCCCCTCTCGTGGTGGCCTACGCAATCGCGGGTACATTGGACATCAACCTTGCAACTGACGTGATTGGTCAGGACAAGGATGGCAATGACGTCTACCTGCGTGACATCTGGCCCACGTCGCAAGAGGTCGCCGAGTTGGTCGAGCAGACTGTGACACGTTCGGCATTCCTCGAGAAATACGCCGATGTGTTCAAAGGCGACGAGAAATGGCAGGGCGTTGAGACAACGGATGCCAAGACATATGACTGGCCCGCAGCCTCGACATACGTTCAGAACCCGCCTTACTTCCAAGGCATCACAATGGACACCAAAGAGATCACCAACATCGAAGGCGCCAAAGTTCTGGCCGTCCTCGGCGACATGATCACAACCGACCACATCAGCCCTGCTGGTTCCTTCAAAGACACGACCCCTGCGGGTCAGTATTTGATCGAACGTCAGGTACCGGTTCGGGAATTCAACAGCTACGGCTCGCGCCGCGGCAACCACGAGGTCATGATGCGCGGCACGTTCGCCAACATTCGCATCAAGAACGAAATGCTCGATGGTGTTGAGGGTGGCTATACAAAGGGCCCCGATGGCGCACAGTCCAGCATCTTTGACGCTGCAATGGCGCACCAAGAGGCTGGCACACCGCTGGTCATCTTTGGTGGCGAACAGTACGGCGCGGGCTCTTCGCGCGACTGGGCGGCCAAAGGCACGGCCCTTTTGGGCGTCAAAGCTGTGATTGCCGAGACGTTCGAGCGTATTCACCGTTCCAACCTCGTTGGCATGGGTGTGATCCCGTTCGAATTCACAGGTGGTGACACGCGCAAGTCGCTGGGTCTGACTGGTGACGAGACTGTCTCGATCAAAGGGCTCGATACTATTCAGCCGCTACAAGAGGTTCCGTGTGAGATCACGATGACCGACGGTACGGTCAAAGAGATCATGCTCAAGTGCCGCATCGATACAGGCATCGAGATTGAATACATCGAGAACGGTGGCGTCTTGCACTATGTGCTGCGTAACCTCGCCAAGGCCGCTTAAGCGCTTTGGCGATACCAATTTAGAACGGCGGTGCCCCAACTGGTGCCGCTGTTTTCTATTGTGGTACGAAAAACCCGTGGCAGGTGTTTTTTCTGAAGGAGCACCGAGCGGAGGCCAGAACTACTCGGCGGCTAGGGCAAGCTCGGGGAGTATCGTGCTCTCCATCACGCGATGGATCGGTCCGGCGAACCTAAAGGTGACAACGCCGTCACCGTCAATGATGAACGTTTCGGGCAAGGCAACCACACCCCAATCCAATGACTGGCGCCCATTCGTATCCGTAACAATCGCCGCAAAAGGATCACCCAATTCCGCAAGAAACGCTTGGGCATTCGCGTCATTGTCGCTCTTGTTGATTCCATAAACAGGGACGCCATCAGCAGCCAAATCCATCAATGCAGGATGCTCAGCGCGGCACGGCGGGCACCAGCTGGCCCAAATATTAACGATCTTAACTTCACCATCAGCCAGCGCCGCACTGTCAAAGACTGGCAGTTCACCAAGCGGTGTCGCAACAATTTCAGGGGCCAATTGCCCAACCAAAGCAGACGTGATGCTGTCATCGTTGTCTTGGGTCAACCCAACCGCAAAGAGCCCTGCAATCCCAGCAAACACTAACGGAGGTGCGATCATCAGTGGCGACAGCTTAGCCATCTGTTTGGGCCTCTCGTTCAGCGAGGCGTGCCTTGGCACTGCGGCTGGCGTGGAGGGTGCCGATTACAAGCACACCCAGCACAACAATCGATGCGCCGTATGCTGCAAGAACTTCAATTGCGTATTGACCCAGATCAGGCATTTCGGGACCTCAGATCTAACGCACGAATGCGGCGGTTGCGAATTTCGGTACGGGTGCGCATCAACAAGAGTGTGACAAACAGCAGGACGAACGCCGCCATACAAATCAGAAGCGGCGCAAAGAAAACGTCCGAAACGGTGCGTTCACCGGTCGCCACGGGGATCGAGGTCCCTTGGTGCAATCCTTGGTTCCAGAACCGAACTGCATAGCGGCTCAGGATCGCAAAGACGGAACCGACGATGCACAACACTGATGTCAGATCAGCGGCGGCATCAGGATCTTCGATTGCAGACCACAGCGCGATGTAGCCCAAGTAGAACAGAAACAAGATGAGGAACGAGGTCAGACGGGGGTCCCATGCCCAATATGTCCCCCACATCGGCTGGCCCCAAATCGCGCCGGTCAACAAAGCGACCAATGTCATAGCAATCCCGATCGGGGCGGCTGCACGAGCAGCGAGTGCTGACACGTGATGGCGGCGCACCAACCAGACCAGCGAGGCAAGCAACATCATAATCCAGATGTTGATTGCCATCATTGCTGACGGTACATGGAGATAGATAATTTTGACTGTCGATCCTTGACGTAAATCATCTGGTGTTAAAAAGAAACCCCAGATCAAACCAACAGCCATAGACGCGATAGTCAGCACCGATAGCGCCGGTAAAACCTTTGCGGTCCAGTCCATGAAACGTTTTGGATTTGCGAATTCCCAGAATGACATAGTTATTTCCTAGCGCTCTGTTCTTTGGGCCTCAACCCAGGTCAACGTAGATTGATCCGAAGTGTCGCGGCAGTGGCAAAAGGTAACAAGGCGATGCAGGCAAGACTGATCGCACCAAGCAAAATAAGCGGGGTTGTGTAGGCCAAACCATCAGCCGCGCGGCGCACAGCTTCTGCACCGAAAATAAGAGTTGGCGCATAAAGCGGTAGAACCAACAGTGACATCAACAGGCCACCACGTTTCACGCCAACGGTGAGCCCTGCGCCAAAGGTACCAATCATCGACAGCGCCGGTGTTCCGACCAACAGCGATACAAACAATGGAACAAAGGCACCAGACGGCAGTTGCAACAAGAGCCCCAACAACGGGGCCGCGACCGCAAGCGGCAATCCTGTCGTCAGCCAGTGCGCGGCAGCCTTGGCCACGGCCACGGTCTCGAGCGGGATGGGAGCGAGGGCCAAAAGTCCGAGCGCACCATCCTCGAAATCAAGTGCAAAGAGACGGTCAAGCGTCAAGAGTGCCGCCAACATTGCACCGACCCAAAGGATGCCCGGAGCAATTCGTGCAAGCACTTGGGTCTCGGGGCCCACACCAAAGGGAACCAGCACCACAAGGATCAAGAAGAACGCGAGCCCAAGGCCAAAGCCGCCCCCTGCCCTGATCGCAAGGCGAATATCGCGAAGCAAAAGTGCGATCAAAGGAATGCCTCATCCGTATCTGCATCAAGCGGCGTGTCCGTCGCAAAGGCATCCAGATCCAGCGTTCTGGCCGGAATGTCCAAGTCGATATGGGTTGCGATCACCGCAGCGCCGCCTTTGGCCAAATGATCAGCTGTCAGCATATCCTCGAACAGTTTGACCGAAAACCGATCCAACGACACGGTCGGTTCGTCCAATAGCCAAAGCGGGCGGTTCAACACGGCCAACCGCGCCAATCCTACACGGCGCTTTTGCCCCGCTGAAAGGGTTCCAGCCGCACGGTCGCGCAAATCTTCGAGGTCAAAGCGCTTGAACACTGATGGGCCCAGAGTTCCCCCATAGGTTTGCGCCCAAAACGCAAGGTTCTCGGTAACGCTCAAAGTTGCCTTTACACCGTCCGCATGGCTGGCATAGGCGGCTGTGTCTTCGGCATATTCAACTTGTCCGCTCACTGGTGATTGCAATCCTGCGAGAGTGCGCAAGAGCGAGGTCTTGCCCACTCCATTTGCACCGCGCAAGATCAAAGCCTCGCCTGCCGAAACCTCAAACGACAGATCGCTGAGAATACGCCGACCACCACGGGCCACGGACAAGTCAGAGACACGCAGCACGGGCTAGCTAACCGCAATCAGGGCTGCCGCGATACGACGCCCCTCGGACAACAGAACGTTATAGGTACGACAGGCCGACGGAGAGTTCATCACCTCGACGCCGACACCTGCATCTTCGAGCGTCTGGCGCATCTCTGCAGGTATATGGGCGATTTCAGCGCCAGTTCCGACAAACAAGACATCTAGTTGGTCTGCCATTTCCAACAGCGGCGCAAGATCGTCGAACCCCTGCCAAATACCCGCGCCAGTAGGAGCCACGATAACGTGCCCGTTGACGATCGCCCCGCCCACGCGGAAGAACCCCGGCCCGTAGCCATCAATCGGTTGGGCGTCGGTATATGTGACTTCGTTCAGGCGCATTCTTTGTCCTTTAGTCGAAAAACGGCAAGCTCGACAGAGCCGAGGCCGCAATGATCAAATAGGCCACCACGCGGTACGCCTTTTCCAGTTCTGGTCGGAAAATAGCAGCGCCCACCAGATTGGCTAACAGGTAGGGCACGATTAGGAAAACACCAGTGCCAACAGCGGACAAAACCAGATGACCAAACAACGCCAGCACGAACAAAATGACCACATCCGAAAGCAACCGAAAGACCGTGTTGTTCGCACGGACAACAGATGCGGGATGCGGCGACGCCATATAAAGCAGGATCACAGGAGGTCCGGGGATGCCCGCAGATCCTGCCAGCAGGCCAGATGCAGCCCCTGTGCCGTAGATCATTGGTTTCATCAATGTCCCACGGTACCGCAGACCAGAGATCAAGCAAATCAATAGGGTTAACGAGATCAAAGCGACAAGATAGCGAAAGCTCTCGGGACTAATATAGGCAAGGATCATAACACCGATTGGCACAGTCAGAACCATTGCAGAGACAAGACGGGTTACATCCGCAGGGTGCCCATCGCGCAGCGCCCGAGGAATGGCTGGTAGTGGGCCAACGAGATCCATGATGAGCAAAACGGTGACAGCAGCAAAGGGATCAAGTACCTGCCCCACCACAGGCAAGAAAATCATCGCCGTGCCGAATTCAGCGAACCCACGCAAAAGTCCTGCGGCGATGGCCCCACCGATCAACCACATGAGATCGGGGGTCATCCAATCCATATCAGGCGTCTACGTTTCCGAACTGCCCAACTGGGTTATTGTCTTGCTTGGACCAGTCACGTTTGACGCCCAACCACAACAGCATCGCCGAGGCTACAAACACCGATGAATAGGTGCCTACAATGACGCCCCAGATCATCGCGAAAACAAAGCCTCGGATCACGTCGCCACCCAGCACGTAGAGCGACACAAGCGCGAGCAACGTGGTGACCGAGGTCATCACCGTCCGCGACAGTGTTTCGTTGATCGAAAGGTTTAGAACCTCTTTTAGGTCCTTCTTTTTGTATTTCCGCAGGTTTTCACGAACACGGTCAAAGACAACAACAGTGTCATTCAACGAATAACCAACGATCGTCAGCAAAGCCGCAATAATCGCAAGGTCAAATTTGATCTGTACTGCTGAAAAGACGCCAATCGTCAGGATCACGTCGTGCACAAGCGCTGCAACAGCACCCAATGCGAACTGCCATTCGAACCGGAGCCAGATGTAGATCAGAACCGCAGCAATGGCCAAGAGCACAGCAATTACGGCTGTCTTGATCAATTCGCCTGACACCTTTGGGCCCACAGATTCAACAGAAGCAAAAGGCAGCTGCAATCCGGGGTCGACAGCCAACAATGCTGTGCCGACGTTAGTGACCAGCGCATTTCCAACGGATTCCTCGCCTTCTTGGGCTTGGATACGGAGCATCGTGACGTGCTTGTCTGGACCAAAAGTCGGGTCAAAAACTTGGGTGATTGTGATGTCGCCCAAATCGAGCGCCTCAATCGCATCGCGGTAAACACCCACGTCAACAGCCTCAGTCGATTGGGTCCGGATCGTCGTGCCGCCCTTAAAATCGATGCCAAAGTTCAGCCCTTGGATCATGAACGACGCAAATGCCAGCACCATCATCAGGGCCGAAATGCCCAACCAGAGTTTCGAGCGGGAAAAGAAATCCCAGTTTGTTGTTTCCGGAACCAGTCTCAGGCGCATATCAAACCTCGATCGTCTTAGGGCGACGGCGTTCAAACCAGATCACGACCAACAGTCGTGTCACAAAGATCGCCGTAAAGACCGATGTGAGGATGCCCAGACCCAACGTAATAGCAAAGCCGCGCACTGGGCCCGAGCCCATTGCGAACAGGATCACAGCAGTGATGAATGTGGTGATGTTCGCATCCAAAATAGCCGACAGCGCCTTTTCATAGCCTAGCTCGATCGCTCGTGCGGGGCCTTTGGCAGTCTTCAGCTCTTCTCGGATACGTTCAAAAATTAGCACGTTTGCATCAACGGCCATACCGATCGTGAGAACGATACCCGCGATCCCCGGCAGCGTCAGTGTCGCGCCAATCAGGCTTAGTAATCCAAAGATCAGCCCGACGTTGATGATCAACGCGACGTTGGCAAACAATCCAAACAACCCGTAGCTTAGGAACATAAAGAACAGCACGGCTGCAAATGCCACCAGACATGCGATGCGACCTGCGTCGATGCTGTCTTGGCCCAACTCTGGACCAATTGTGCGTTCCTCAAGGAAGGTCAGCTCGGCAGGCAATGCACCAGCGCGCAGCAACACAGCCAGCGACGTACTTTCCTCTACTGAGAAGTTACCTGTGATGATGCCCGAACCGCCCGGAATATGTGATTGGATCGTGGGGGCTGAGATAACTTCGTCATCCAAAACGATCGCAAAGGGCGAGCCAATGTTCTCGGCCGTGTAATCACCAAACTTTCGCGCGCCCGTCGGGTTAAAGCGGAAGTTAACTGCTGGACGTCCATTTTGGTCAAAGGCGGGCTGTGCATCGACCAATTCTTCGCCAGTGACAACCGGGGTCCGCTCAAGGATATAGAACACGCCCTCTTCGTCCAGCGATGGGATGATTTCGTTTGCAGAGCTGCCAGCGTCCGCATCGGCGCTACCTGTGCGACCAACAACTGGCTGGAACGTCAGCTGTGCCGTAGTTCCAATAATGTCTTTGACTTCTTGCGCCGAACCAACACCGGGGACCTGAACAAGGATACGCTGGGCACCCTGACGTTGGATCGTAGGTTCGCGTGTCCCAACCTCGTCAATCCGGCGGCGGATGATTTCCAGCGATTGCTGCATCGTGCGTTCATCGGTTGCCAAACGTTCAGCCTCGGACAAAGTGACGATGATGTTGTTACCCTCGGCCCGTACATCAATGTCAGAGGCACCCGCCCCCGTCAGCGACACAACAGGGCGCGCAAGACCGCGCACCAATTCCAGTGCCCGTGGCACGCCAGCTTCTTCACCGATCCGAACAACCAACTCGTCAGGTGCGCTGTCTTGCAAGCGGATTGTGCCAAATGTCGCCCGCTCGGACCTCAGTACATCAACAACCTCTGGCCATGTCGCCGTCATACGTGCGGCGTAGACGTCTTCAACTTTGACTTCGGCCAACAAATGCGCCCCGCCCCGAAGGTCGAGCCCTAGGTTAACCAAACCAGACGGCAAAAATGACGGCCACAGCGATGCGTCGGCTTCAACTTGGGCATTGGTGATCCCCAACTCGATTTGCGTATTCGCATCATTGTGCGCCTCAACACGGGTGTAGAACCCGTTAGGCAACGCAAGAAGAAGGCCAGCGGCGATCGTCAGCCAAATGGCCACCCGCTTCCATAGGTCAATCTGAAGCATATTGCGCCCCTAACGGTCAGCGATGGATCAGCTGTTTGCTGGCTCTGTCTTGTTCAATACAGTCGTGATCGTAGACTTGATCACGCGGACATTGACGCCCTTGGCGACCTCGACGTCGACTTCGCCGTTGTCACGCACCTTGGTCACTTTACCAACGAGACCACCTGCCGTGATCACCTCATCGCCGCGGCGCAGAGCCTCGACCATAGCTTGATGCTCTTTCAGCTTTTTCTGCTGTGGGCGGATGAGAAGAAAATACATGATCGCAAAAATCAGGATCAGCGGGATGAATTGAGCGAAAGCGCCACCTTGCATGGGAAGTCCTCTGTGTTGGCGGGACATGCCCGCGAAAGTCGCGGCACGTTACTTGGGGGGCAACAGATTGGCAACGCCTCGCGCTACATTTACCTGTTCAAAACCCTGTGCCTTTAGGGCATATGAAGGTCACGACTGATTTGTTCAATCCAAAGGATGAGACCCATGCATGATATCCGGACGATCCGCGACAATCCGGCAGCATTTGACGCCGCCCTGTCCCGCCGTGGAGATGCACCCATGTCGTCACAGGTTTTGGAGTTGGACGAGGCGCGCCGCGCGATGATTCTGGCCGCTGAAACAGCACAGGCCGAGCAAAACAAAGCATCCAAAGAAGTCGGTGCGGCCAAAGGCCGTGGCGACGACGCCGAATTCGAGCGTCTGCGTGCCTTGGTGGCTGAGAAAAAGGCGCAAGTTGCGCAGCTGAACGAAGACGCCAAGACCAAAGATGCCGAGCTGACTGACCTTTTGGCAGTGATCCCGAACCTCCCCTACGAAGATGTGCCTGATGGCGCTGATGAGGGTTACAATGTCGAGATCAATCGCTGGGGCACGCCGCGCGCGTTCGATTTCAAGCCGGTTGAGCACTTTGAAATCGCAGGTGTTGCGTCGTCGATGGATTTTGAGACAGCCGCCAAGATGTCCGGCAGCCGATTTGTGCTGCTGTCCGGCGCTGTGGCGCGTGTGAACCGCGCAATTGCTCAGTTTATGATCGACACGCATGTCGACAAAAACGGGCTGATCGAAACTGTTCCGCCTGTGCTAGTCCGTGACGAGGCAATGTACGGCACCGACAAATTGCCCAAGTTCGGCGAAGACAGCTACCGCACCACCGAAGGCATGTGGCTGGTCCCGACATCCGAGGTCCCACTGACTTATATCGCGGCGGGTGAGATGATCGAGCAAAGCTATTTGCCACGTCGCTATACGGCGCACACCCTGTGCTTCCGCTCCGAAGCTGGATCGGCTGGTCGGGATACGTCGGGCATGTTGCGCCAGCACCAGTTCGAAAAGGTCGAAATGGTATCGGTGACCCACCCCGATGCATCTGACGACGAACAAAAACGGATGCTGGGCTGTGCCGAGGGTATCCTAGAGGCGCTGAAAATTCCGTACCGCACTGTGATCTTGTGCACGGGCGATATGGGATTTGGCGCACGGCGCACCTACGACATCGAAGCGTGGTTGCCTGGCCAAGACGCATACCGCGAGATCAGCTCGGTCTCGACGACGGGTGATTTCCAAGCACGCCGTATGAATGCACGGTTCAAGCCTGAGGGCGGTGGCAAACCACAGTTCGTTCACACCCTGAATGGATCGGGTCTGGCCGTTGGCCGTTGTCTGATCGCCGTCCTTGAAAACGGTCAGCAAGCCGATGGATCGGTCACCCTGCCCGACGCGCTGGCACCGTACCTAGGCGGCAAGACTTCGATCACCGTTGAGGGTGTTCTGGCTTAATGTCTTGAGTGGATCAGTGGCGAGACCGCTACTGATCCACGTCACAGTTTGATTTGCGAGAATGCGTACGTCCGCCATCTCTGGCCAACATTTGTGCGCGGATCATCGTTTTTTCTGTGGCATCCAGCTTGAATAATTCGTCGTACAAATGTTCGAGCGTATTGGGTCGGTAACTGTTGTCTTCGACATATCGGTCAAAGGCGGCAAGCGACAATTCCATCAAATCGGTTGGTCCGTCCCGCTCGCGTACTGAGTTTTGCATGACCCACTGGCCTGCGCTAGGCGCTGGACCAAAATCATTGGACAAGTCCTCGTGCACATCCATGTCCCACGCCTGACGATTCAAATCCTCTTCGGACAACGCCAACCCTGCGCTTTGCGCTCCTATCGCCATCCAGCGCAGCGTTATTGAGGACAGTCCGATCTTGTTGCCTCCGCCACCAACCGATCCGTGATTTCCTGCAAACCACAACTGTTGAAACGGTTGATCCGCGAAACCGCGACCGTCCACCCGAACTCCGGACGAGGCCGCGTTCAGAACAGGCGTGTTCCCCCGCCCCAAGCTGGGAAATGTTGAACGCTTTTCATCAATCGAGATCGCATGACGTGCGGCACTGACCATGCTCGAGAGCTTGTCATCGTGAAACTCATACCGATGATTGATGCGTTTCGAGAAGGGCAAGAATCTGGGAATGCCCATTGCCTTGACCGTGTCCCAGAGCCCTAGATAGTTGATCCCCAACCAGATCGCATCGCTACCCAAATTGCGCCGCCACTCGTGTTCCTTCTTGCTCGTCGCTGTGAACGTCGAGATTTCAGCGCGAAAGCGCCACATATCCGGATCATCGGGATAGGTGTTGTCGCCCCGCTCAATGTAGCGTTCGATCGCTTCGGGCACTCGGTGCAGGTTGTCTTAGGTCGGTATCCCACATGACCGGATCAACCCGACTAGGGATCGGGCCGTAAAAGCCGCACGCGAAAAACCGAAAATGTAAATCTCATCACCTGGCTCATACGCAAAAATGAGAGCGCGATACGCCTCTTTGATCACGGCCATGACGCCCCAACCAAAGGCCCCGCCTAAAAGTTTATCTGTCCAGCGTGCAAAGGCGTTGGTTCCACGTCCTGTGCCAACGCCAGGATAATAGAACACGACCTGCTGCGTACCGTCGTCATCCGTGTGCCGAACGCACCGCGCCAGTTTGACGACGTTCGTTTGATCTTTGGCATCATGGCGGTTCCATGTGCCGTCACAAAAAATCGCGATACGCTTCATTCAAATGCTCCCAATACGATGACCAGTCTTGGGCCTTGCCCTTTGGTCACGCGCGGTGTCTTTTTCTCAAAAATGAACCAAAACGCATCTTGGGACGTTCTACTTGTATGACTAGAATATATGCACTCACTCTCGCGGTGGTCACAGCAACTTTTGTTTTGTCCCCGTTCGTCATCCCGCCATTTTCGGGATTTACCGTAGATCAATTGCCTGTTCCGCAGGTTGACCCACCATCCCAACCGGCTGGGTGGGCCTTTGGTATTTGGGGACTGATCTACACATGGCTAGTTGTCTCTGCCGTCTTTGGCCTGCTCTATCGTCACGATGATGCGGGTTGGAACGTGGCACGCCCATGGCTGATTGGGTCATTGCTGATCGGGACACCGTGGTTGGCTGTCGCAAACGCATCCGCTGAATGGGCGACCGTCCTGATCTGGGCCATGCTCGGCCTAGCCGTCATGGCAGTGCTCAGGGCGCCCCGCACGGACCGATGGTGGTTTCAGGCACCTGTAGCGCTTTATGCTGGATGGCTCACCGCCGCGTGCCAAGTTTCGCTCGCCAGTTTAGGCGCAGGCTATGGCATTATTTTTGGTGGATTTGGCTGGGCAATCATTGCAGTCGCCATCGCTCTAGTCATCGCGCTTAGCGTTATGACCCGAAAACGCGGCATTCCAGAATACGCAGGCGCGGTGATCTGGGCGCTGGTCGGGATTATCGCCGCGAATTGGACCGCCACACCCGCGATTGCATGGCTCGCCATGGGCGGGGTGCTGGTCCTGTTGGTGGGAGCCAGCGCCACTCGCCATAGAACATGACGCGTTAACTCTGCGGTTTTTGCTTGTGCGCGCCGAGGTGCTTGCGCAGCCGTGATGGCATCGTCTTTTTGCGCCCTTTGTAGGGGTTTTGATCCGCTTGAGATCGCATGTGCAGACGGATCGGCGTGCCCGGCATATCAAAATCCTCGCGCAGTCCATTGACCAGATAGCGCGTGTAGCTCGCAGGTAGCTTGTCAGGGAAACTACACATCACGACAAAGCCCGGAGGCCGCGTTTTCACCTGTGTGGCGTAACGCATTTTGATCCGGCGGCCGCCTGGTGCGGGGGGCGGGTGTGCCTCGGTCATACCAGCGAGCCAGCGATTAAGTGCCGAGGTCGGAACACGGCGGTTCCATGTGTCATGGGCGCGCAGGATCGCGTCGTGCAAACGGTCGAGACCACGCCCCGTTTTTGCGGAAACAGTCACCAGAGGCGCGCCTCGCAATTGCGGCAAAAGCCGTTCAAAGCTCTCGCGCAAGTCCTTGAGTTTGGCCTGCTTTTCGCCCTCGATGTCCCACTTGTTGACCGCGACGACGACCGCTCGGCCTTCACGTTCAGCCAAATCCGCGATACGCAAATCCTGTTGTTCAAACGGGATTTCAACATCCAGTAGGACAACGACAACTTCGGCAAATTTAACAGCACGCAGGCCGTCTGATACACTCAGTTTTTCCAGCTTGTCTTGCACTTTGGCACGTTTGCGCATGCCTGCCGTATCAAAGATACGCACATGGGTTCCGTCCCATTCCGTACGCAGCGAAATAGCATCACGGGTGATGCCCGCCTCTGGACCGGTCAACAGGCGGTCCTCGCCCAAAATTTGGTTGATCAACGTTGATTTGCCCGCGTTAGGGCGACCCACGACCGCGATCTGAAGCGGTTTTGACGCAGTGATCGGGCGGACCTCAGGAATGTTCTCTTCGTCTTCGTCGTCAAACACATCGACGTCGATCTCGATTGAGGCTTCTTCGTCCTGACGCGCAGCCTCTTCAGCAAATGCATCAGAGATGGGCATCAGTTCGGACAGCAGTTCAGCCATGCCCTCGCCGTGCTCAGCAGAAAGGCGAAGAGGTTCGCCCAGGCCCAGTGAATAAGCCTCGATTACACCAGCGTCGGCTGCTTTGCCTTCGCCTTTGTTTGCCGCCAGAATAACCTTGGACGCTCGACGGCGCAGAATGTCAGCAAAGACCTCGTCCGCAGGCAGAACGCCAGCGCGCGCATCGATCATAAACAGACAGACATCCGCCATATCAACCGCACGTTCGGTCAGCTTGCGCATCCGGCCCTGTAGGCTTTCGTCAGTCGCCTCTTCTAGACCCGCCGTGTCGATTACTGTGAATCGCAGGTCAGCTAGACGTGCTTCGCCTTCGCGCAAATCACGCGTTACGCCGGGTTGGTCATCAACCAACGCCAGACGTTTTCCCACCAAACGGTTGAAAAGAGTGGACTTTCCCACATTTGGTCGTCCCACGATTGCGAGGGTAAAGCTCATGTCAGGTCACTTTTCTAACGGGTCAGGCTCGCCCGCTATACCAGAACTTAGCGGAACGCCACCAGTTGTCCGCGTTTCGTCACAATATAGAGCGTCCCGCCCGCAACAACGGGGTTGCTCGCGGCACCCCCGCGCAGTTCGGCTTGACCAATCAACGACCCATCTTGGGGGTTAAACAGGCGCACATTGCCATCTGACGACGCAACGATCAGGCGGCCACTGGCCAAAACAGGGCCATAGTGGGCAAAAATAGTCCGCTGACGACGGGTCCGCTTTTCTACAAATACTGGAAGCTGAGTGCCCCAGAGCCGGCTGCCATCATTTGAATCAAGACGCACCAGTTCGTTGAGATCATTGACGAGGAACAAAGAACCGCCTTCTGGCCAGATGGGGTTCAACGCGCCCTCAGTCGCGGTCCAGATACGATCGCCATTCGTCGCGTTCAACGCCACGAGGCGTCCGCTTTGATTGCCAACGTAGATCCGGTTGCCATCCACGACGGGATCACCTGAAATGTCAGAAACAGACGCTGCCGCACGGCCATCACGCTCTCCCGACACGGTCGAGCTCCAACGACGCAGGCCGCCCTGCCGGAACATTGCCATGACTTCGCCAGATGGGAATGGGAAAACAACAAGGTCCCCCGCAATCGCGGCTCCTGCCCCACCCGCAAAATTCGACGATGATGGTGTCCCATCAACGGCATAACGAATGCGGCCACTATCAACTTCGACGGCCCATGCGCGGCTATCGCGCGATGTCACATAGACCAAATCACCTGCAACTGTCGGGGCAGAGCCACCCGGCGCATCAAGGTCTTGGGACCAAATCTCGGATCCTGTTGCAGCATCGATAGCGGTCAATTCGCCAAAGCCTGTGGTCACGAACAGACGGTCGCCTGCAAATGCCAGTCCACCACCGGATGCGTCAGTGCCGCGTTCAATCCCCGGGGTCAGATCACGGGCCCAGAGGGTCGCGCCGCTCGTAGAGGTCGCTACCACTTGGGACAGTGCGTCCAAAGTAAAGATTCGCCCGCCCGCAACAATCGGATCGGCGGTGATCCGTGCGCGACGGCTGTCGCCACTGCCGATGTCAGCAGTCCAAACAGGTGTCAGCGATCCAGAATAGGCGGGATGTTGCAGACGGTGCTGTGCAGAACCGTTGCGGTGCGTCCAATTTGCGTTGGCTTGTGTGGCAGGTAGCGAGATTGGAACCGACTGGTTCGCCTCAGCTGTGTCTACCGCTTCGCTTCCAATTCCGTCGCGAATATCAACCCGCTCACCCGGAAGGATAACATCGCGACCGCCGCATGCGGTCAACGCGGCAAAGCCACAGACCAAAAGAGTGGTTCTGACTGTAATCACGTTCCTGCCCTCTCACTGCATCACCGTTGGGACTATGCCCAATTGGGGGTGACCCTATTCGTTCGTCGCGGCGGTGTCTTCTACAAATGCATCTGACACCAATTCGTCCGGATCCGCGCCCAAGGCCACAATCATGCCTCTTGCACGGCGACGCAAGCCTGTCGTCGCTTCAGCGTCTTCTAGAATGGCTGCAAAACCGCGCAGAGCCGCCTCAAGATCATCTGCTTCGACATCCAGCAACGCGATCTGTTCAACCGACATCAACCGATAAGGGTTGCCCGGTTGGGACAACGCGTGGAAACCTGCGCGGCGCTCGGACGCGTCCAAGGTGTCCGCGCGCAGCAACAATGCCTTGAATGTAGCGAGATCGCGGTAGATCGGATCAACGTCGCCATCCAACGACACACTATCCAAGACGTCAGCGGCATCAGCCGCAGCATCTGCTCGCTGCAACTCAGCGGCGCGCAACAATGCAGTGACTGCGGCGGCATTGCCCGTGGCGTCTATTGTCTCAAGCGCGGCAACAGCGTCAACGGGCTCTTCAGTCTCTAGGGCATCGAGGACGGCATCGCCCAACGCCTTGGCCTGATTTTCAGTGCGCGACTTGCTGAATTCGGACCATGCAGCCCCGCCAACCAGAGCCACAACCACAAGGGCGGCAACCCATCCGTATTTGCGAAAGGTCTGGAACAACTGATCCTCGCGGACCTCGTCGTTCACTTCATTGATAAAGCTGTCTTCGTTGCTCACCGTTGCACCCTATGAATTTGTTCAACGCGAGATGCGCTGTCTGTTGTGCCTCTCATACCTTGGATTCCAATGCATTGCCAAGCCCTCGCCCGGATCGACCTAGCACATCTTGCGGCAACGGTTTCTGCACCTGCGAAATGAGCCTTGCGGCTTGTCCCAAAAATCTTTAATCTGAACTGGTTAGTTTAGCGTATTATTACTATATCACTCTCGCTGGACATCGAACCGGCTCTCACCGTTCCCATAGCGGGTGACGCATAGGTCACTCGCCTGCCAGACTAAGAGGCATTGCCATGCGACTGTTTCCGATCTTGACCGCCATTTTGGTGTCTGCGTTTCTCTACACGCTGGTCATTGAGCGCGAGAGCCTGATGGCGTTTGCCCAAGGTGGCGCAGTCTCAAGCGACGTGGCTGGCGAAGAAGCTCCCGATGAAACGCCACGCGTCGGTGTGGTTGCGGTGAAATCTACAGCCTCTGACATCGCCAACGCAATCATCCTGCGCGGCCAAACCGAAGCAGCGCGACAGGTCGACGTCCGCGCCGAAACGTCCGGATTGGTTATCTCTGACCCGTTGCGCAAAGGTGCGTTTGTCGAGGCTGGCACGATTCTATGCCAATTGGACGTGGGGACGCGCAACGCATCGCTGGCCGAAGCACGCGCTGCATTGGCCGGAGCCCAAGCACGCCTGCCCGAAACACAAGCCCGTGTCGTCGAGGCTCGCGCCCGCGTAACAGAGGCACAAATTAATTTGAATGCAGCACGCAAACTAGGCCAAGACGGATTTGCCTCGGACACCCGCGTGGCAAGCTCGGAAGCTGCCGCAGAATCCGCTGAGGCAGGTTTGCAAGCCGCTATTTCCGGTGTGGCGTCTGCAGCATCCTCAATCGAGAGTGCCGAAGCCGCCATCGCCGCGGTTGAACAGGACATCGAGCGTCTGCAAATCTCTGCGCCATTTGACGGCCTGCTCGAAACAGATGCAGCCGAGCTGGGGTCCCTCCTACAGCCCGGTTCCGCATGCGCAACGATCATTCAGCTCGACCCGATTAAACTGGTTGGATTTGCCCCAGAAACCGAAGTCAACAAACTCGAAGTTGGCGCAGTCGCTGGTGCGTTGCTGGCATCGGGCGATGAAGTCACTGGGCGCGTTACATTTCTGAGCCGCTCGGCGGACCCAACCACACGAACGTTCCGCGTCGAAGTACAGGTTCCCAATAGCGATCTCAGCATTCGCGACGGACAAACAGCAGAAATCCTAGTCCAAGCCGCAGGCACAGCCGCACATATGCTGCCTCAGTCCGCTTTGACATTAAACGACCAAGGTGCGTTGGGTGTTCGGATTGTAGAACAAGACAACATCGTCACTTTTAATCCGGTCACGTTGCTGCGCGATACGGCAGACGGTGTCTGGCTTGCTGGTTTGCCTGATCAGGCCGAGGTGATTGTGGTCGGTCAAGAGTTTGTCACTGACGGCGTCGCAGTTGATGTGACCTACCGAGAGACAGCCATGAACGAGGTCTCAGAATGACTGGTATCGTAGATTGGGCCGCGTCGCGTGCGCGGATGGTCATGGCGTTTATCGCCCTGTCACTTTTGGCGGGCGGTATGGCATATGTGGGGCTCCCAAAAGAGGGTGAGCCGGACATTGAAATTCCAGCGCTCTTTGTCTCTGTCCCCTTTCCTGGCATTTCGGCCCAAGACAGTGAAACGCTGTTGGTCAAACCAATGGAGACAGAGCTAGGTGATCTGGACGGCTTGAAAACCATGTCATCGACGGCCTCTGAAAACTACGCCGGTGTTGCGCTTGAATTCGAGTTTGGCTGGGACAAAACCAAGATCCTCGCCGACGTGCGCGACCGGATGAACAGTGCAGAAGCACAGTTTCCAGCGGGCGCCGATCAATATTCGATCAACGAGATCAACTTTTCTGAATTCCCGATCATCATTGTCTCTCTGACAGGGGCGGTACCGGAACGCACTTTGCTGCGTGTCGCCAAAGATCTTCAGGGCCGGATCGAAGGTATGGATGCTGTTCTCGAGGCTGGCCTTTCAGGTCAACGTGACGAGATGCTCGAAGTGGTGATCGATCCTTTGCGGCTCGAAGCCTACAACGTCACAGCCGGCGAACTGATCAATGTGGTCGTGAACAACAATCAGTTGATTGCAGCGGGCGAAATCGAGACCGAAACCGGCGCATTCGCGGTGAAAATTCCGTCGTCCTTTGACAGCCCCCAAGACGTCTACAACCTGCCCGTCAAAACCAACGGCGACCGCGTTGTGACACTGGGCGATCTGGCGCAAATCCAGCTGACGTTTGAAGACCGCACAGGGACCGCGCGTTTTAACGGCGAGAGCACCGTGGCGCTACAAGTGGTTAAGCGCAAAGGCTTTAACCTGATCGATACGGCCGCGCTGGTGCGCGACGAGGTCGCAGCAGAGCGCGCCAGTTGGCCACCCGAACTGCAGGCCGCTATCCAAGTGAGCACATCGAACGATCAGTCGCGCACCGTCGCCTCTATGGTTAGCCAGCTTGAGGGTTCCGTCTTGACCGCGATCGCATTGGTTATGATCGTTGTACTGGCCGCGTTGGGCACACGCCCTGCCCTGCTCGTTGGCTTTGCGATCCCGACCTCGTTCCTTTTGTGCTTTGTTCTTTTGGGCGTCATGGGCATCACCATCTCTAACATCGTGATGTTCGGTTTGATCCTTGCCGTGGGCATGCTGGTCGATGGCGCAATCGTTGTGGTGGAATACGCCGACAAACGAATCAAAGACGGATCCGGACCGATGGAGGCGTATGTCGAGGCCGCAAAGCGTATGTTCTGGCCAATCGTCTCATCGACCGCGACGACGCTCTGCGCGTTCCTGCCGATGCTATTCTGGCCGGGCGTTCCAGGTGAATTCATGGGCATGCTCCCCGTCACCTTGATCTTTGTTCTGTCCGCTTCGTTGGTTGTGGCTTTGGTTTATTTGCCAGTTATGGGCGGTGTTACTGGCCGCGCAAGCCGCATGTTTGGCAATGCCTCGGACGCGTTGCGGCAGCGGTTCCCATGGATCGTGCGTGCCCTGTTGGTCATTCCTGCGCTCTACATGGTGTTCCTTGGAGCGATGCAAACACTGAACCCCGCCTATCTCTTTGGCTCATCGGTGACGTCAATGATCCCCGGTGCGATCCTATTTATTGTCGCTGCAATCTTGTCGTCGATCACATTGGGCGCCGCTCAAATCCGGCGCAGCGAACGCAAGGTCAAGGCAGGCTACAAGAGATCGCCGTTCGGCCATTTCATCAACTTTATCGCCGGCAACCCGATCATGCCTATCGTCTCGATTGGCGCGATCGGTGTGTTTGTCATGATGACGTTCACGTATTTCGGGGCCAACAACAACGGCGTCGAATTCTTTGTTGAATCCGAGCCTGAACAGGCGACCGTCTATGTTCGGGCCCGCGGCAACCTGTCGATCACCGAAAAGGACGCGATGGTACGTCAGGTAGAGGACATCGTCATTGCCCACCCTGGCGTGATCAACACCTTCTCGTTTGCGGGCGATGGCGGATTGAACACCGACGCGAGCGGGAACTCTGTACCCGGCGATACCGTTGGGCAGGTCCAGTTCGAAACCATTGCGTGGGACGAACGCTCGGATCGTCCCGATCTGGACGGCGACGTCGTTATTGAAGAACTGAACGTACAGCTGGCGCAAATTCCAGGGTTCAAAGCTGAGATTTTGGCACTGGCACAGGGTCCTGCATCCGGCAAACCGGTGCACCTGCGTCTCAAGAGTGACGACACCGAGACATTGACCGCCGCCGTTTTGACGGCACGCGCCCAATTCGAAGCAACGTCGGGTTTGACCTTGATAGAAGACACGCTGCCACTGCCCGGGATTGACTGGCAGATCGATGTGGACGTTGAAAAGGCCGGTCGCTATGGCGCCGATGTTGCCACCGTTGGCGGCATGGTCCAGTTGGTGACGCGCGGTTTGCTGCTCGACACTATGCGGGTCCCATCATCGGATGAAGAGATCGAAATTCGGGTCCGCCTGCCCCGCGAGGACCGCGTGTTATCGACCCTCGACAGCCTGCGGGTACGCACGACATCCGGTCTGGTTCCATTAGCAAACTTTGTCACCCGAACACCAGTTCCAAGCCTCGCCAAGATCGACCGTGTGGACCAACAGCGCTACTTTGACGTCAAGGCCGACGTCGATGGCAGTCTGGTCAAACTGAGCGATGCGGATGGAAACGAACTGGGGCTGTTGCGCCAACTCGAACCGGATGCTGACACCAGCAACGCAATCGCAAATGCGGCAGGTGACACCTATTTCGAAGTGTTCAAGCGCGCCGAAGACATCACAGGGTCTGTTATTGTCGAAACCATTGGAGCCGATGACGCCAAGTTTGACGTGATCAATCCAAACGAACGGATCGCGCTGCTGACCGAATGGTTAGACACGTCGCCTTTCCCTGACACTGTTGATTGGGAATGGACTGGCGACCAAGAAGAACAAGCTGAATCCGGCCAGTTTCTGATGACCGCATTCGCGGGCGCTTTGGGTCTGATGTTCATCATCCTGCTAGCGCAGTTCAACAGCTTTTATAACGCGGGTCTCGTGCTCTTGG
The DNA here is from genome assembly GCF_000161835.1 of Thalassobium sp. R2A62. GTDB lineage: Bacteria > Pseudomonadota > Alphaproteobacteria > Rhodobacterales > Rhodobacteraceae > Thalassobium. The sequence continues at coordinate 331,156 of NZ_GG697169.2, read as the reverse complement.
CGGTTGTTCTATCCACCGCCGGTGTTCTGATTGGCATGTTGGTGATGGATCAGGCGTTCTCGATCATTATGACGGGTACGGGCATCGTGGCCTTGGCTGGGATCGTGGTGAACAACAACATTGTTCTGATCGACACCTATCAAGAATACGAACGTTACATGCCGCGGACCGAGGCGATCACCCGCACTGCGGAAGATCGCATTCGCCCTGTTCTATTAACCACGATCACTACAATGGCTGGTCTGGCGCCTATGATGTTTGGCCTCAGCCTCGACTTTATCGGTGGTGGCTATAGCATCGACAGCCCAACTGCCCTGTGGTGGAAACAGCTGGCAACAGCAGTCGTCTTTGGTCTCGGGATTGCGACGGTACTGACGTTGATCTTTACCCCGTCCATGTTAGCCCTGCGGGTTTGGGTCACGACCTATGCGCGCTGGATGGGACGCTTGTTGGCCAAACTGTCGATGGGTCGGTCATCACGCGCTGCAAAAGACTGGGCGCTCGCCTGCGAAGCCAAACGTATCAAAGCCCCAGAGATTATTTGGGACGATGATGCGCTCGCTCCTGCGGATGTGACGCCGCTGCGCGCTGCAGAGTAACGACAAAGAGGGCCCCATCTGCGGGGCCTTTTTTCTGCGTGCTGGTTTGCTAGGGTATTGGGATGGACACCAACGACATTCACGACATCGACGCCGCGATCAAAGAGATCGTCGACACATTGCACCCCGACGCTCGATATCTACCAAAATATGGTGGCGAGGTCATCGCGCCCGATCCCGACAGCGACAAAACCTTTGTCGGTGGGATCTATGCCTACGACGGCTATGTGTCGCTAGAGCTATCCAAGGGAGCGACGTTTGACGACCCCTCAGCGCGTCTCGAGGGCAAAGGCAAAGCCCGCAGACATCTTAAATTTCAGTCCGCACAAGAAGTCGCGGACAAGGATGCCGCGTTCTACTTGCGACAAGCCTTGGCCGACTACCTCTAGGCGGCTTCCTCGTCCTGCATCTGGCGATGCCACATCGACGCATAGCGCCCATCACGCTCTAACAGATCATCGTGGCGACCGTGTTCAGCAATCACACCGTTCTCCAACACTACAATCTGATCTGCATCAGCGATCGTCGATAGACGGTGCGCAATTGTGATCGTGGTGCGGCCTTGGCTCATCTCGCGCAGGCTGTCTTGGATATCGCGCTCTGTTTCGCTGTCCAGCGCACTTGTCGCTTCGTCCAACAACAGGATCGGCGGGTTTTTGAGCAAGGTCCGCGCAATGCCGACACGCTGTTTTTCACCGCCAGACAGTTTGAGCCCACGCTCGCCAACGGTCGTGTCATAGCCATCTGGCAAGGTCAGGATAAAGTCATGGATTTTGGCCGCTTTTGCCGCCTCGACGATTTCGGCTTTGGACGCATCGGCCCGCCCATACGCAATGTTGTATAGGATCGTATCGTTGAACAGCACGGTGTCCTGCGGCACGACGCCGATTTGCGCGTGCAGGCTGTCTTGGGTCACGTCGCGAACATCCTGTCCGTCAATCGTCAACGCGCCGTCGCCCACATCATAGAAACGGAACAGCAGCCGCCCAATGGTTGATTTTCCAGACCCCGATGGCCCGACAATCGCAACGGTCTCGCCCGCATATACAACCAATGAAACACCTTTGAGGATCGGACGCGCGGCATCGTAGCCAAATAGCACATCATCAAGCCGCACAGCCCCGCCAGTGACCACCAGGGACTTGGCATCCACCTTGTCCTGAACCTCGGCTGGTTGTTCTAACAGGCCAAACATCTCACCCATATCGACCAACGCCTGTCGAATTTCGCGGTAAACCGTCCCGAGAAAATTCAGCGGCATGGTGATCTGGATCATGTAGGCATTGACCATCACAAAATCCCCGACGGTCAAGGCCCCGTTTTGTACGCCGATTGCAGCCATCACCATGACAGCCGCCAAACCGCCGGTAATCAGGATCGACTGACCGAAATTCAAAAACGCGAGCGTGTAGGAGGTTTTGAGCGCGGCAGCGACGTATTTCTCCATCGATTGATCATAGCGTTCCGCCTCGCGGGCCTCGGCCCCAAAGTACTTGACTGTCTCAAAGTTCAACAGACTATCGATCGCCTTTTGGTTGGCATCTGTGTCTTGGTCGTTCATCTCCTTGCGGATTTTCACCCGCCATTCGGTGACCGCAAAGGTGAACCAAACATACAGAGCAATCGTTAGGACAACGACCGCCAAGTACCAGACATCAAACAAGAAAAATAAAATGACCGAGATCATCAGCAGCTCGAGAACAAGCGGTCCAATGCTAAAGAGTAGGAACCGCAACAGAAACTCGACGCCTTTGACACCGCGTTCAATAATGCGGCTTAAACCACCGGTTTTGCGCGTGATATGATACCGCATCGACAAGCGGTGAATGTGGGTAAACGTCTCTAGCGCCAACTGCCGCAGGGCCCGTTGGCCAACTGCGGCAAAGATCACGTCGCGCAGCTGTTGAAAGCCCACGTTCATCAATCGCGCGAGACCGTAGGCAATTGTCAGGCCAACGGCGCCCAGCGCCAAAAACATAGCATTTTCAGATCCGTCCCCCGCCAACGCGTCAACGGCGCCTTTGTAAAAAAGCGGTGTTCCGACTGCGATTAGTTTGGCTACAAACAAAGTAGCGAGCGCCAAAACCACACGGCGTTTCACCCAGCTCTGCCCCTCAGGCCACAGATACGGCACAACCCTGCGGATCGTCCGCCAGCCGTTCAGCTGGTCGTCGTTCAAATTGCTTGCTGTGTGCTTTAGTTGTTTCATTCCGGCCCCAACGTCATCTCAGAGAGCAAGACTTAGGGTGCCACCCTGCCTTTGACCAGCCTAGAGATGCACATGCCCCTGTCCGCTACCGCACAGGGGGCAGATCAGGGTCAGTCGGGCAAGTTAAAGATTTGACCAGGGTAAATCAGATTTGGGTCGCGGATGCGGTCACGGTTGGCCTCGAACACCTTCACATAGGCGACACCATCACCGTATTGCTCTTGGGCAATTGCCCACAGCGTTGCACCGGGTTGGACGGTCTTTACGGCAACTTGGAAACCCTCAGCGCTTGTCTCTTCGATCAGCGCCTCAACAACAGCTTCAGGTTCTTCGCGTTTGAACGGTGTCTCGATGCGGCTCACCACCTCGCCCTCGTCGTCGACCTCGTCAATACGAAGGGTGTAGATACCCGTATCGACATCAGGCAGATCCGTGCGCCAGTTGCCGTTTTGGGCGATCCGGCTCGTAGTGATCGGCGCGTTGTCGAGGTAAACCCGAACGAACCCATCACCCTGTGCACGTCCCTGTAGCAACACTTCGCCTTCAGGATCATAGGTGATCGCATCCAATGCGACCGACGACATCACCTCGGGACCAGCGCCTGCTGCGATTGCAGGTTGAAGAACCTCGACGCCCTCGGCATCTGCCTTGAGAATGGGTTGTGTGGCAGGTGCTTCTGGCGCGGTGCCGTCACCAATAGTTTCGCTGCCCTCTACCGTAAGTGCCGGTGCGGGTGTGGGTGTCTCAACGACAGGCAGCGGACCATCATCAACAATCTCACCGCCCTCGACGACCAACGCGGCAAGAGGCTCTTCCTCTGGGGGTTCAACGATCTCTGGCACTTCAGCAGCTTGGACATCCAGCTCTGCAATCTCGACAGGAGCTTCTTCGACCTCGGGGACTTCGACGCTTTCAACAACCACTTCCACTTCGGGTTCAGGCACAATCACTGGCACCTCAGCAGCTTGGACATCCAGCTCTGCAATCTCGACAGGTGCTTCTTCGACCTCGGGGACTTCGACGCTTTCAACAACCACTTCCACTTCGGGTTCAGGCACAATCTCTGGCACCTCCCCGCCCTCAAATTCGAGCGCTGCGATTTGCGGCGCGACGCTTGGCGGCAGAATCACGGTTTCCTCGGACGGGATCGATAGATCACCAGCGTAGGCCATCAGGCGCATCACACGTGGTTGGTCGCTAGGCTCAAGTTCTACAAAAATCGCGAACTGACCGTCACGGGCCAAGTCGAATTGCTCGATCATGGTATCCCCGACAATGATTTCGATCCGCTCGGCACCTGGTGCCCGGCCAGAAACCAGAGACGGCTGTCCTGGCTCGCTGCTGACAAAATCAAAGGTTGGCGCGGCGAGCGTCGGCACGACAGGTTCTGCTGCGACTTCGGGTTCTGGCGCGGGTGCGGGCTCTACTAGGGCCACTGGCGCAGGCTCAGAAGTTGGCGGAGCTGCGCGTGGCAACAAGACAACCGCACACACGATCACCGCGGCGCCGATGCCCCCACCCAACAAGATACCCGTTGCGTTTGCTCCTAGATTTAGAACCATGCCATTCGCCTCTATGCCCCAAGACCACCCAAACGGATGGTTGAGTGATCTTAACAAGCCCACTATCCTTGGTCAAAACCCAACTCCAAACTGTGAGGCCACACCATGACCAAACCCTCTGTCTGTGTCTTTTGTGGCGCGAGATCGGGTGAAACCCCTGCTTTTGCGCAGTCCGGAACCGATACCGGCACCATGTTGGCCCGCGCAGGCTTTCGTTTGGTCTACGGCGCAGGCGATGTGGGCATCATGGGTTTGGTTGCCCGCGCGGCACAAACGGCGGGCGGTGACACCTTTGGCGTAATCCCAAAACACCTGATGGACTGGGAGGTCGGCAAGCGCGACCTAAGCCATTTTATCGTGACCGAAACCATGCACGAGCGCAAAAAGGTCATGTTTATGAACGCGGACGCCATGGTCGTCCTGCCCGGCGGCGCAGGCTCGCTTGATGAGTTTTTCGAAGTGCTGACGTGGCGACAGATCGAGTTGCACGACAAACCGATCTTTTTGCTGAATGTCGAGGGCTATTGGCAACCGCTGCTGGCGCTGATCGATCATGTGATCGAACAGGGTTTCGCAGACGCGTCCCTGCGCGACTACTACCGCGTCGTCGATACCGTCGGTGCCCTAGGGGTGGCACTGAAGAACGCGCTGTGATTGGAACGGCGCAGCGACGAAAAGCGGCGACGGGTTCATTTTAACGTCTGTCGGGGGCTGCAGCTAACATCCGGTTCTAGCACAATCAGAACTCTAGTATAGACCGACCTATTCAAAGCAACCATTCAACTGGTAAGATTTGAAGCACAGTAAGACTCATCTGCTTTAACCAGCTTGTTCCTGGCTCTTGTTGCCAAATTGTAGAGGAATCACTGTCTTTAGCCGCTTCTAACCAAACCATTCGTCCATCTGCAGTCAGAAAGGGTTTATAGCTGACTAAGGCGAGTTGCATGTCAAATACGTCACTCACTGCTTGCGCAATCGTCGGGCTATCGATCAGAAAACCCATCTCACAGTTTAGATTGGCCGAGCGCGGGTCAAAATTGAATGAACCAATGAAGACCCGTTCTCCGTCAATAGCGAAAGTTTTCGCGTGCAGCGAGGCACCCGATAGACCAACGGGATTGATTTGATTTTCAGTTCCCCCGTTGGCGTTGTTGCGCAACCTGAGTTCGAATAGATCAGCCCCTGCCATCAACAGATCTCGACGGTATTTTGTATAACCTGCATGAACCATCATCACGTCTGTGGTGTTCATGGCGTTGGTTAGGATGTTTACATCTACGCCCTGTTGCGCGAGTTCCGCAAAAAATCCTGCACCGGTTTCGCCTGGTACGAAATAGGCGCTCGCAAGATCAATGCGGCTTTCTATATCACCCAATATGTCGCCAAGTTGAAAAACCATTAGATCATCACGGTTCGCCAAGCCTTCGCCTTTTTTCGGATCATCTGCAACCAACTGAACTGTCGTCCATTCCAGTCTTTCAAAGCCATCCATAAATTTCGCTGCACTGTTTTGGACGTCAGTCAGAACGATTTGTGTTCTTGCAGAACTTTTCACATCAGCAACGCGCTGTTCGAAACCAACACGGTCACCTGTGCCTGAAATCATATTTTCAACCTCAAACACCGATTTACTGTTCCAGTATTCGTCGAAGGTGGACGCCATTTCTGGCACAATTTCACCAGTCGCCAACACATCCAGATCTTTATAGAACGCCTCTCCAATCTCAAAATATTCGTCGCCAATATTTCGCCCACCAATAATTGTGACAGCGCCATCGACTGTAAGAGATTTGTTGTGCATTCGGCGGTTCATACGGAAGAGATCAAACAGGAAACCCATAGCTTTGGGGCTGCGGACAGTCGAAGGATTAAACAATCTGACTTCGAAGTTCTCGTAAGTGTTCAAAGTTGCCAAGAACGGATCTAACCCTGGCACTCCATTGTCATCTAACAAAAGGCGGATACGAACCCCTTTTTGTGCCGCTTGATCGAGAGCATCGAGGAGCAGAATACCCGAGATGTCGTCCTGCCAAATATAATACTGTGCATCGATACTCTCTTGCGCTTGGCTTATTGCCGCTAGCCGGCTCATCAGTGCGTCCGTTCCGTCAGCCAAAGGGAAAACGCCTGAAAGACCGGGATAGTTCAAGGCAATATCTGTTGTCGTTCGCCCCAAAAGGGTGTTGTTGCTAGCAGGAATTGAATGTGTTGATACGCGGCTCGAAATATCTGGCAGTGGGAACAACAATCGCGCAGCAATGACCGATACGGCGAAAAGTGCGGCCAAAACAGTCAATAGTTTGAATATTTTTCTCAGCATTTTCAGTGAAGACTTCCATTTCTAAGTAGCGCAACAGAGGAAGGTCCACCGTATAGCTTGACCGCAAAGGATCAAAGCACAACATTCAATCTCGTTGCTCGGATTGCCGAATTTAAAACTTGTATGTCGGGTGGGTAACGACAGCATTTTCCGCTAAGCAGACACTTCTGTCTCCATCCAACCCCAACAAAAAACGACTCACCCGGACCGGATGCGTCGCCTCTCGGTTTTCTAGTCTGAACAATGCGCGGCAGCGCACCTATGAAAACATCACATGCGTCCCTACGCGACTATTACCGTGTGGTAGATACGGTCGAGGCGCTCGAGGTGGCGCTGAAGAACGCGCTGTGATTGGGAAGACGTAGCGACGAGAGGTTGTTTAATGCCCAAATCAACTCTTTTCTTCTGTCAGCTAAGCATTCAAGAATTCACGCATGAAAAAATATGGCCGTACATTCCATTTGCCGATCTCACTAGGCGCAACAAGTAACGACAAAATCATGTCTTCGCTTGAGGGCCTGAAGGTTGATGATCTCGTAATCACAGAAAAGATGGATGGTGAAAACACGACCATTCATAGCAAAGGTACGCACGCCCGTAGCCCAGACAGTCGTTACCACCCATCGCGTGACTGGCTTAAGGCATTCGCAGCGGGGGTTTCTCCCCAGCTTGCAGACAACGAACGTATCGTAGGTAAGAACTTATATGCGCAACACTCGATAGGTTACGAAACGCTGCCGTCATTTTTCATGGGTTTCTCTTGGATTATCGGAAACGACATTCAGCCTTGGGATGAAACACTTCTTAGGTTCGAAGAGTTGGGGATCACTCCTGTGGTAGTACTGTATAGTGGACAGTTCACAGACAGGCTTTTCGAAGACCTTGCGGACCAATTGAACCTAGAAAAACAAGAAGGGTTTGTTGCACGAGTTGCGTCTGGGTTCACCGAAACAGAAATGCCAATTCGTATGGGCAAATATGTGCGAGCGAACCACGTCCAAAGCGAAACTCACTGGATGAAATCGGAACTTGTTACTAACCGTTTGGCACAAAACTAACTTAGGCTTGTCCCGCAAAACAGACACCTTTGCCCGACTGCCCAACAAAAAACGACGCACCCTGACCGGATGCGTCGCCCCTCAATTTTCTAATCTCAAGAATGCGCCGAAGCGCATCGTTGAGTGACATCACATGCGGGATGCGACGTTTTCCCAGTTGACCAAGTTATCGAGGAAGTTGGTCAGGTACTTGGGACGCGCGTTGCGGAAATCGATGTAGTAGGAATGCTCCCATACGTCACAGCCCAACAGCGTTGTCTGGCCAAAGCACAGCGGGTTCACGCCGTTCTCGGTCTTGGTGATCTTGAGGCCGCCGTCAGCGTCTTTGACCAACCATGCCCAGCCGGATCCGAACTGGCCTGCGCCTGCTGCGGAGAACTGGGATTTGAAATCATCGACCGAACCAAAGCTGTCTTTGATCGCGGCTTCCAGCTCGGACGGCATCGCGGATTTGCCCGGGCCCATCATTTCCCAAAACTGGTTATGGTTCCACAGCTGGCTGATGTTGTTGAAGATGCCGTTTTGGGCAACCGCGTCCGCGTCATATGTGCCAACGATGATCTCTTCGAGAGTCTTGCCCTCCCATTCGGTGCCTTCAATCGCCTTGTTGCCATTGGTGACATAGGCATTGTGGTGCAGGTCGTGGTGATACTCGAGCGTCTCTTTGGACATGCCGTTGTCGGCCAGAGCGTCGTGGGCATATGGAAGATCAGGAAGTTCAAAAGCCATTTGTTAGGTCCTCTCAGTCAAAAAGCAGTGCGTCTCTGCGCTCTTGTTTGCGCAGCAGCAGCGGTTGGTCAAGTCGTCACGTAGTGCTTTTGTACCATATGTCCCCTGTCCGAGGGTCTAGGTGGACTTTTTCGCGATGCAGAATATGATTTTCTCCAAACCTCGGATAAACCGAGGCTAGCTGCGAGAATTGTTTCTTTCCCCCTTGTTCCGAACGGGCCGCTTGGCCTTAAAGGAATGTGTATCAGGGGTAAGACATAACATCCGAACGGGCAGACGACAGGACAGACATTAATTATACCACCCTTCTCTTGATCGGCACGCGTTTCATGTGCTCAAACGGCCGCAAATGAGCCCCAAACATACATATACCATCCTTTCGATGATGAAGGATGAGGGCCACAGCCTTGTCTAATGGGTCGCCTATCACAGCCACATCGGGTTCGATAATATCTGATTTTATACAAACAACTGTTCGGACCACACCGACGACATGTTGATCCGGTTCGAGGAAATGGGTTGGGTCAAGCATTTCCGCAACGAAGTGCCCAAGGGCAAGAAGCCCCAACCAAACGCGTTGCAACTGGCCACGGCGAATAAACACGTCATGGACAGCGAATGGATTTTGACCATGGACGCTGACGAATTCCTGTCGGTCAAATGTGGTCGTGGTCATGTCGGCGATTTGATCGAGGCGATTGACGACGATGCCGACGCTGTTGTGATCACTTGGCGGTTCTTTGGCTCGAACGGGATCACGGCATGGAACCCCGGTCTTGCGATCGAAAACTACACCAAAGCTGCACCAAACAAGTTCAAGAAGGGCTGGGGCGTCAAAACTATGTTCCGCCCTTACGAGGACATCAAACTGGGTATCCACCGCCCTCACATCAAAAAAGCCAAACAAGACTCGGCAAACGCTAAACGTCTGTTTGATCAGAAATGGATCAACGGCTCAGGTGTGGCGATGCCCGACGAATTCTCGCTCTCTGGTTGGCGCTCTACAAAACCCGCGCTGAGCTACAAACAGGCCGAGATGAACCACTATGGTGTCAAATCCTACGAGGCTTATCTGCTGCGCCGTGTTCAGGGCAACGTGATCAACAAGCCTGACAAATATGATGCGAGCTGCTTCGCGCTGTTTGACTGCAACGAGATCGAAACGCCAAACGCCCTGCGCCACGCGCGTGGGACCAAGAAAAAGATGGCTCAAATCCTGTCAGATCCAACGATGAGCGCACTTCAGGAAAAGGCACTCGCCTTTCACCAAGAGCGAGTCAAAGTCCTGTATGACAGCGGCGAATACGACTCGATGCTGACCGAACTCAAGGAAGCCTCCGAGGTTCCTATCGACAAACTGGATCAGGTTCTGTTCATCCAACACTTGCCCAAAGAATGTCAAGCCAAGGTCAACCAGATGCAAGCCGCTGGTGTTCCTGACAAGGTGATCGCCAAGATGATCGCCCAGACGCAGACAGCGAAAAAGGGAGAAGCGCGCAGCGCGCTTTTGGCAGCGGCTGGTGAAACAGTCCCTTACAAAAAGGCCGAACCCGAAGAGGAAATGGACGAGAAAAAGCGTCAACGCCTCAAGGAAAAAACATACACCGTAGACGACAACCCATTCATCGGCACCAAAGAAGCGGCCGAGCTTGGGGTGCCTGCGGCCAAGATCCAAGGCATGGCGCTCGACAGCTCGCCCCCATTAGAAGCGATCGTAAACGCGGCGACCACGACCGAGGCGGCTGATGCAGTAGAGGGCGACCGAGGCACCGTACCGCTCCCCCCCCGAGCTTAAGGCGGGCCCACCGGAACCAGAGACGCCCCCTGCTCCAAAGAAGCGGGCCGCGACCTCTAAAGCCAAGACTAAAGCCAAAGCTAAGACGGCTTTGAAAAAGCGCGCGACGACCAAATCCACCACGCGCAGCACCGCAAAAACAACGCGCTAAACAACCAAGTCAACCAAAACTGCTGCCGCCAAGGATAAAACATCATGACCTCTCCGCATGGCCGCAAGGTTCTCGTCTCGACGATGAAAAACGAAGGCCCCTAAATCCTAGAATGGCTGGCCTATCATAAATCCATCGGGATCGATGAGTTCTGCATCTTTTCCAATGATTGCTCGGACGGATCGAACCTGTTGTTGAACCGGCTCGACCAAATGGGCGTCATCAAACACTTTGACAACCCGCCCGGCCCTCGGATGGACCCACAGCGTGCAGCCTATTCTTGGGCAAACCGAATGGAATTTGTCCGCAGCGCAGATTGGGTTCTGATCGTCGACGCCGACGAATTTTTGAATGTCAAAACTGGCGATCATTCGATCGATCATCTGATCACCGAATGCGGTGGCAAAGACGCTGACGCGATCTCGGTCAATTGGCGTCTGATGGGATCGTGCGGTCAGGCCCATATGTCTGACGATCTGGTCACCACGCGCTTTACCCGTGGTTCTGACTTTGATGACCCCGAGAATGGTTTGGTTTGGGGGGCAAGACCCTCTTCCGCCCCGGCAAATTCGACTTCTTTGGCGTGCACAGCCCCAAGTTTCTGAAATATCGCAATATTTCTGATGTCAAAATCAATTGGAAAAACGGCGATGGTGATCCTGTCGGCGGCAAAATCCTAGAAAAAGGGTGGCGCAACAACAAAGACAGCATCGGCTACAGCTTGGCCCAAGTGAACCACTACGCCATCAAATCTCGCGAAGAGTTTCTACTGAAACGCCTGCCCGGCACGGCCAATTCCAAAAATAAAGACCGCATTGATATGGGGTATTGGGACAAATACGACATCAACACCCACGAAGATCTCAGCATCCCAACAGATGCGATCCAGCCTCAGATCGACTAATGGCTCGCTGATGCCGATCTCGCCGCCCTGTTGCGCGCGACCAAAGAGGTCTCTCGCCGCACTTTGGACTACCAACTGGAACAAGATGCGTATCGCACCTTTATCGACACCGGAATTTTCGACGCAAAGGCCGCCTAATGCCCACCACATCCACACCCGCCCGTTTCTTGTGCATCGGAACACACCACAAATCCGGTACGATCTGGATGCGGAAAGTCTTTCGCGCGATCAAAGAGGATCAGAACATCCCGTTCATGCAATGCTACCGCGCCAAACGGCTCGCGGACGCGGCGGAAACTGGACCACAGATCATCGTGAATCGGTCATCGACCTTTCCAAAGCAACTGATGGAGATGGAGCACGCGCGCTTTATCCACATCATCCGCGACCCGCGTGATGTGCTGCTTTCTGGCATGCGCTATCACCGCGTGGCCCCGCTAGGGAACGAAAAATTCCTGCGCAAGGCACGCGATGAATGGGACGGCATGACCTATCAGGACTATATCAACGCCCTGCCTAACGACCTCGATCGTTTGATGTTCGAGATGGACAACAAACACGATCACACTGTGCAAGAAATGCTCAAATGGCCCTATGGCCACGCCTCTGCCGCTGATCTCAAATACGAAGATCTGATCGCAGATACAGATTGCACCCTCTTCCGTAAAACCCTGACCGATTTCAACATCGAAGGTTTGGACATCGACCGAGCGGTACAAACCTATTGGGATCTGTCCCTCTTTGGTGGCTTGGCCAAGGCTGACGACCGCAGTGACCGCCAGAACCTACATGTCTCTTCAGGATCGGCCGCCCAGTGGGTCAGCAAATTGCCACGTGAAATCGCCGAACCCTATGCAGAGAAATATAGCGATGCGCTCAAAACTCTTGGATACGCCGATGACGCCTCTTGGGTTCAGCAATGCAAATCTGCAAAAGACCTCGCCGCTTAAACGATCCGAGGCAGCACTTGCCCCGCTACACTAGTAGCCGCAATCCGCGCGCGTGACAGGCACGTTGAGCTTTCCGTCATCATACTGATAAGAATAGGAAACCGTTTCGACGAGTCCTTTGTAATACCCTTCGAGGTCTGTGCAGATACGGATGCGCAACTCTTCGGTATTCAGGCTATCTGCAGTCCGGTCACCGATGCCCTTGGCGATCTGATATGTGTCGGACAGAACGCTGCCCCTCAGTCCAGCATCGACAAGCATGACGCTAGATTCGACCTCAATCGGAAGCGACATCAGAATAGCGTTGAACTCTTGGTGGATCGATAAGGTCGTCACCCGAACGGACGGATTTTGAACTTTGTAGCCATTGTAGGCATAGCTGATCGTGCCGACAGCGATCAACAACATCCCTATCCATGTCCATACACTTGGGGTACGCGCGTCATGCATACTGCGCCACAACGCCCGCGCCATCAGCAGCGCACAGCACACGCCGATCCCCATCAAAGCGGTAGATACACCAAGTGCGAGACCTTCTTGTCCCGCAAGGATGGTCCGCAATTGCCAAGGCGTGATCAAAAAATATATAACGTAATCAGTAGGTTAAAACCAACTAACCCGATCCAATAGGTTACGGATGCAGATCGTTTCCCTTGGATCAATTGGATCATGATTTAACCTTAGCTGTGGAACACCTCGACTGCATCATGTGCCGAGGCCATCGTCAACAGCCCGTACACATAGTCCGAGACGGACCGGAAACAGATCACGTCAATCGCGGTGTCATCGACCAACCAAAACGCGCCCGCCACTTGGGCCAATCTAGCCCGGCGCAGATCACCAGCAGTCAATTTTGAGGCATGCATATCCACGGGCGTCAGCCGGGCCAATACGTCCCGCGCACCTGCACCAGAGACACGAATGACCGACCGTGCATCGGACACATTCACCACCAACACATGCTGCTTCTTTAGCCCCGAAGTCAGCGCCTCGGCGGCGGCGGCCACGTCCGTATAAGGAACCATCACAAGCACTTCGTCCGGAGACATCCACGCCAGTCCGTTATCACCATCAACAGCGATCTTGCCCAGCTTTGGCATGGCAAGCCCCGTGACCGATTTTACAACGCTCTTGATCTTGGTCCCAGACAGATCGCCGCGCAGCGTGATCATGCCCCGCAATCCCGTATCCGAAACCGTGACCGCGCCATTTTGCGTGGCGCCATTCAATGCACTGACAGCCTTAGACATCTTGCTTCTTCCCTTCACGATCAAAGAACACAGGGTCTACAATCTTGGCAAAAACGCTGGTCCCATCGATCTTCGGGAACTCGAGACGCTCGCCCATTCTATCAGGCCCGTGTTTGACCAACCCCATCGCGATGCCGCGTTCCAACGTCGGTGAATGATACGTCGACGTCACACGACCGATCATGTTGCGCTGGCCGTTGGCGTTTTCGCCCTCGGTCACGGCATAGGCCCCGTCGGGCAAAACTGACCCATCGACGGTTTCTAATCCAACAAGCTGCCAGCGATCTGGGTCCGTCATATGACTGCGCTGCTGCGCGCGTTTGCCCAGAAAATCGTCTTTCTTTTTCGAGATCGCCCAATGCAGACCCAAATCCTGCGGGATTACTGTGCCATCGGTCTCGTCGCCGATCATGATAAAGCCCTTTTCGGCCCGCATGATGTGCAGCGCCTCGGTGCCATACGGCATGACGCCGAACTCCTCGCCAGCTTCCAGCAGCGCATCCCAGAACGCGCGGCCTTCTGATGCTTTGACCGCGATTTCATAGCTCAGCTCTCCAGAGAAAGAGATGCGGTAGACACGTGCGGAAAATCCGCCAATCTCGCCGTCTGCCCATGCCATGAACGACAGCGCCTCACGGGACACATCCATTCCACCCAGCTTTTGCAAAACTTTGCGGGCCTTTGGACCAACAACTGCGACTTGGGCGTATTGTTCGGTCGCGTTAACGGTCCAAACTTTCCAGTCCCACCATTCGGTTTGCAGCCATTCTTCCATATGGGCGTGGATCCGGTCAGCCCCGCCTGTCGTCGTGTGGCACAAGAAAGTGTCTTCATCGATACGTGCAACCACGCCGTCATCTGACAGGAACCCGTTTTCCGAACACATCAGACCATAGCGGCAGCGTCCGACTTTGAGCGTCGACATCATGTTGGTGTACATCATGTCTAGGAATTTGCCTGCATCCGGGCCTTTGACGATGATCTTGCCCAGTGTCGAGGCGTCCAACAAACCGAGGTTCTCGCGGGTGTTGCTGACCTCACGCATGACCGCATCATGGACGGTCTCTCCATCGCGCGGAAATGCGTATGGGCGACGCCAATGGCCGACGGGTTCAAAGTCTGCATTGTTGTCTTCGTGCCAACCATGCATCGGTGTTTTCCGAATGGGTTGGAACAGATCGTTCTGCGCCTCACCTGCGATCGCACCCAGCGAGATCGGATGATACGGTGGACGGAATGTTGTGGTTCCGACTTGTGGGATTTCAGCATTCAGCGCACCCGACAAAATCGCCAATCCGTTGATATTACTCAACTTACCTTGATCTGTGGCCATACCCAACGTGGTATAACGTTTGGTGTGCTCGACGCTTTCATAGCCTTCTTGGGCGGCCAATTGCACGTCCGAGACTTTGACGTCGTTTTGATAATCCAGCCACATCTTGGCCCGTTTTGCGATCGGCGCGCCTTGCGGCATCATCCACACAGGTTCGATAATCGCGTCCTCAGTACCCTCCCCTGTCGGAGCAGCACCACGTTTTGGTTTTAGACCTGCCGCCTGAACCGCCATGTTGCCAGCCGCGTGGGCGTCAGTCAGCACATCATTGATGTCCATCGCACCATTTGCCATGCCCGCAGGCACAACAAAGCCGCTGCCGTCCGCGCCCAAAGGTGGACGTGTACCATCAGGGCGGAAATGCGCCTGTTCTTCATCCCATAGCAGCTTGCCACCACAGTGCGACCACAGGTGAACGACCGGCGACCAACCACCCGACATTGCGACCACATCGCACGCGATTTCTTCTTGGACAGCACCTTCGCCCGCTTGCGCACATACGCCGACAGCTTTAACACGTTTGGTTCCTTTGACCCTGCTAATGCCCTTACCTGTCAGAACACGAATGCCTGCGGCCTCAGCCTCGGCGCCTAGCGCGCCAGCACCACCGACACGGGCGTCGACGATAGCAGGCACATCAAGGCCCGCCGCTTTGACAGCCAGTGCGGTGCGGTATGCGTCATCATTGTTGGTGACCACAACAACGCGGTCGCCACAGCTAACACCGTAATTCACCATGAAATCGCGCACCGCCCCTGCCAGCATCACACCCGGCACATCATTGCCTGGGAACGACAGAGGCCGCTCTAGCGCACCAGTCGCAGTCACGATCTGGCTCGCACGAATGCGCCACATCCGCTGACGCGGGCCGTCTTTGGATTCCAAGTGATCCGTTAGTCGTTCGTAGGCTAGAACGTAACCGTGGTCATAAACGCCTGCGCCCATCATGCGGGTCCGCAACGTGACGTTGTCCATCGCACGCAATGCATCCAGCGTCTGTGTGACCCACTCTTCGACCGGCATCTTGTCGATGGTGCCACCATCAACAACAGCACGACCACCCCAATCGGCGCCCTGCTCGACCAGCAGAACCCGCGCACCGGACTCACCTGCCGCCAATGCAGCTGTTAGGCCCGCGATACCACCACCGACAATCATGACGTCGACATGGGCATAAAAGTACTCATAGCGATCCGCATCTCGATCTTTAGGCGCTTTGCCCAGACCCGCCGATTTACGGATGATGGGCTCGTAGACGTGCTTCCACAACGGACGCGGATGAATAAACATCTTGTAGTAGAAACCAGCCGGCAAAAACCGCGACAGGTGTTTGTTGATCGCACCAACATCGAACTCGAGGCTCGGCCAATGGTTTTGCGATCCTGCTGTCAGACCATTATGGATCTCGGTCGTGGTGACGCGCGCATTTGGCTCGAACCGTCCACCGTCGTTTAGGTTCATCAGGCCGTTAGGCTCTTCTGGTCCAGAGGCAACAATACCGCGCGGACGGTGATATTTGAACGAACGCCCCACCAGCACTTGGTCATTGGCCAACAGCGCCGACGCCAGTGTGTCGCCTTCGAAGCCGGACATGCCAACGCCGTTAAATTTAAAGGTAACTTGCTTTGAGCGGTCGACCAGACGGCCGCCTTGCGCCAAACGAGTGCTCATTTCAACGTCCCCCATGACCAACCGGGACGTTTCTCATCCAACAGGTCTGTAACCTCTTTTGGTGGTTCCAGTGTTTGCGCCGAATAGGTGCCAAACACTTCTAGTGTGGTGGTGCACCGAGCCGCATGAAACCACTTGCCGCAGCCATAAGCGTGCTGCCAACGCTCAAAATGAACGCCCTTGGGGTTCTGGCGGGCAAAGATGTAATCCTCGAACTCTTGGTCCGACGACCCCGGGCCATAACGCGTGATATGCGCCTCACCACCGGCGTGCAGTGTGGTTTCGTCAGCCTCTTGGCCGCAATAGGGACAGGTCAGGATCAACATGGCATTGTCTCAATCATCGCAGGAACAGAAATGTCAGCGCCCCGCACGCACAAAAAGACGGACGTAAAAGGACGCCCGCCAAGTGCAAACAGAGTGTGTGTAGAATGGTGTGGTTTATTCGAGCGGCACGATTGTTGTGTCCGCCGCAGGTTCGGTCGCACCCGAGACTTCGGCTGTGTCGCCTGCCGAAATGACGAGAAACAAGACAACCGCGGCGCACAAAATAGCCCCGACAAGGAGCCCTGCGTTACCGCGCTTGGGTTGGTTGGTAAGGTAGTCGGCCATGATCTGTCCTCCGATATGGATTGCGAGGAGGACAGAATGGCAGCCACGCGCCCTGGTTCAATATAGGCGGAAAACGCCGCACGGTTTGGGCGGCGGCTGGCCGAAATGCAACGCGAGGTTGAGCGGACAATAGCCCGATCCTGGCGCTGGGCTGAAACATCAGCCGCATTGGACGGACGCACAGCTGGTCCAAAACCGCTGGAATGTCTCGTCTGGCCAAAGGCTTGCGCGGGTGGACCGCCGCGCAACATTTTCGGATCCGTGTACATCATCAGTGCGCCACACCCGCGGCAACGCTTTCATCGATGAACCGACCCTCGCGGAAACGGTCTAGCGAAAACGCCTCGGCCAATGGACCGGGTTCACCTTTGGCGATCAGCTCGGCCGTGGCCCAACCGCCACCCGGGATCGCCTTAAAGCCACCAGTGCCCCAGCCGCAGTTGATAAAGCAGTTGCCCAATGGCGTTTTGCCAATGATCGGCGAACGGTCACCAGTGACATCCACAATTCCGCCCCACTGACGCAGCATCTTGAGCCGCGACAGGATCGGAAAGGTTTCATTCAATGCACGAACGGTTTCTTCGACGTGGTGGAACGATCCGCGCTGGGTGTAGTTGTTAAACCCGTCCGTACCACCACCGATCACCATTTCGCCCTTGTCAGATTGCGACAGGTAGCCGTGCACAGTGTTCGCCATCACAACGATGTCCATGCAGGGTTTGATCGGCTCTGAGACCAACGCCTGAAGCGCCACCGACTCCAGCGGCAAACGGAAACCAGCCATTTCAGACACGTGCGAGGAGTTACCGGCAACCACGATGCCCAGCTTGTCGCAATCAATTGCGCCTTTGGTTGTATCGACCCCTTTGACGACACCGTTCTCAGACCGAACACCGGTGACTTCGCATTGCTGGATGATGTCCATGCCCATGTCAGAACAGGCCCGCGCGTAGCCCCATGCCACAGCGTCATGCCGTGCCGTGCCGCCGCGTGCCTGCCACAAGCCACCCATAACCGGATAACGAGGACCATCAATGTTCATAATCGGGCACAGCTCTTTGACGCGCTGTGGATCGATCCATTCGGTTTTGACACCCTGCAGGGCGTTGGCATGTGCCGTCCGTTGATAGCCGCGCACCTCGTGATGGGTCTGCGCCAACATGATCACGCCACGTGGGCTGAACATGATGTTGTAATTCACGTCCTGCGACATTGTCTCGTAGAGGCTTCGCGCCTTTTCATAAAGCGCGGCAGACGGGTCTTGCAGATAGTTCGAGCGGATGATCGTGGTGTTGCGGCCCGTGTTGCCACCGCCTAGCCAACCTTTTTCAATGATCGCGACGTTTTTGATGCCGTAGTTCTTGCCCAGATAAAACGCTGTCGCCAATCCGTGGCCACCTGCACCGATGATCACCACATCGTATTTCTTTTTCGGTATCGGCGCGCGCCACGCGCGTTCCCAACCTGTGTGATAACGGGCGGCTTCGCGGGCAATGGCAAAGGCAGAATAACGTTTCATGGTATCGAATCCCTGTGGCGCAAAACGGGTCAGTCGTTGCAGGAATATCTGGCGGAATGGTTTGTTTGAACCCCCACGCGTGCGGCATTTACGTGTGGGATTGCGACATCGGGTTCCATTCACGACTTTTTAATGTGTCGGGGGGTTTTGTAAGCCCGCGTCCCTGCGTACATGGGAGTATGATGTTTTGGCTCACAGTCTTTGCTTTGACGCTCTTTGTTGCGGTGCCCATCGCCCGTGCAATGGGGCGTGGTCAGTCGCCACAGGATGACGGCGCGAATGTCGCATTCTACTGTGATCAGCTGGCAGAAATTGACCGTGATGTCGCTCGTGGCGTTCTGGATGAAGACGAAGCCGACCGTGCGCGGCTCGAAGTCCAGCGCCGTTTACTGGCATCAGATGCCGCGTCAGCGCAACGCTCGGTCCCCAGCGCACGCACCCGCTATGTCATGCCGTTTATCGTTGTGGCCGGATTGCTCGGCGGCGCAGGGGCGATCTATTCAACGATCGGTGCGCCCGGCTATGGCGATCTACCACTTGCCGATCGGATTGCCGAAGGCGACGCCCGCCGCACCAACCGCCCGTCTCAGGCCGCCATGGTCGCCGCGGCCCCTGCCCCCAATGCCGTAGATGCTGATCCTGCCTATCTCGATTTGGTCGCGAAACTGCGTCTGGTTATGTTGGATCGACCAGATGACATCGCAGGCTGGCAACTGCTGGCCCAACACGAGGCCCGCCTCGGTAATTTCGCCAACGCAGCAGATGCCGCCGATCAAGTCATCGCAATCAAGGCCGGCGACGCCACCGTTGATGACCAAATTATTTGGATCGACCGCGCCGTTGCTGCGGCAGGCGGGTTGGTCTCACCCGAAGTAGAAGACCGGCTGCGCCAAATCCTAGTTGACGCACCGGGGTCTCTGGCCGCGCGCTATTACCTAGGCCTTCTCTATGCGCAAACTGACCGGCCAGATCTGGCTTTCCGCTTTTGGCGCAGCGTGGTCGAGGCCGATGTGCCCAGCCCCCACACGACGCTTGCACGGCAGAACATCGAAGAAGCCGCATTTCGAGCAGGCAGCGATTATACCCTGCCCGAAACCAACGCAGCCCCTTCGGGGAATATCGACAGCGACGACATCCAGAATATGGTCAGTGGGCTTGCCAGTCGTCTTGCCACCCAAGGCGGTAGCGCGCGCGAATGGGCACGACTGATACGGTCATACGGTGTATTGAACCAACTCGATGCCGCAGCCGAGGTCTGGGCAGAGGCCCAAACGACCTTTGCCGCCTCACCCGAAGCGATCTCGATCCTACGTGAAGCCGCATCCCAAGCAGGTGTTCTACAATGATTTTCAACGATATCACCGAATTCGCAGCGGCAGTTCCTCAGATGTCTGCGCTCGCTGGCCTTGACCTTGGCACTGTGACCATCGGTGTTGCAGTCAGTGACCGATTTCTCAGCGTGGCGACACCTCTTGAGACGATCAGGCGAAAGAAGTTCAGCCTCGATGCGGCACGACTTCTTGAGATTGCCAAGGACCGCGAGCTTGGCGGTCTAGTGTTAGGCCTGCCCTACAATATGGACGGCAGCGAAGGGCCAAGATGCCAATCAACCCGTGCGTTTGCGCGCAATCTGGAAAAGCTCACCGACCTTCCCATCTCGTTTTGGGACGAGCGTCTCTCAACCGTCGCTGCCGAACGTGCCTTGCTCGAGGCGGATACGACCCGAAAACGTCGCGCCGAGGTGATCGATCACGTCGCAGCAGGTTATATTTTGCAGGGCGTACTAGATCGGTTCGCACATCTGAGGGCATCAACATGAGCGACAACGTTTGGAAACGGGACGAGATAGAAAGCCCCTGTATCAAGATTTGCGTGATCCACCCAAAAACACGAACATGCACCGGCTGTATGCGTACCATTGACGAAATCGGTGCGTGGAGCCGTATGACCCCAGAGGTCCGGCGCGCCATCATGGAAGAACTGCCAAGCCGCGCTGGCGATCTCACCAAACGTCGCGGCGGACGTGCCGCGCGGTTGAAATCAACCTAGCCAATCACTGATATCGGCCACTTCTGGTCGAAAATACGCGATCATGCGCCCTTCGGGTGGGATGGTCTCTCCATCTTGCATCGGGGCAACCCCATGCAACAGATGTCTATCAACTAGGGTCATTTCGCCAGGGCGCACGACAACCTGGCGGGGCGTCAGAGTGTCAAAACACTGCTTTCGGGCCGCTTTGTACGGCGCGGAAACATCCAAATCCCCCCATGTCTCAGGCGGCACGCCGTCGAAGGTCTCGGCAAAGGCGACACGCATGATCCGGTGACTGCCGTCCCACACCACAAGAGGACAGGCGCTGACATCGTTTAAAGGTAATCCCAGAATGAAGTCATGCGGCTCTCGTAAATGTCGCTCGAGCGGGTCACCCTCACCCAGCAAGCCGTCAACATGCGCCGAACATCTATTCACGCGAAACCGGTGCGCCACATCCGTGTCTTGCGCAGCTTGTCTTGGGTAGCCCTCATAAACAACCGAAACTTGGGCACGGTGCCAAGACGCCGGTATCGAGACCTGATCTGCAATGCCTTCAGTAGGCAGCGGAACCCCAGAAATGGACCCGTCGCCCGCATTCTCAAGTGCATCAACCCCTACAAACCAAGTCCCATTATGACGCAACCATTCACGTCGTTTATCGGGGTCCTGAGTAGCAATCAAAGCGTGCGAATATGCTGCGTGTGCCCAGTCGAGAACAGCAGCACTGTGCGGGACAATGCACCATCCGTTGCGCTCAAAATCGCCCATTGCATTCATCCAAACAGCACTTCGCGTAGCATATTCAGCGCCACGAGAACCAAGAACACACCAAAGGCCCGCTTGAGTGGTTTGGGGTTCATGCGATGCGCAAGCTTAGCCCCGTAAGGTGCTGTTATAATTGTCGTTGATACGATCAGAACAAATGCAAATACATTCACCGCTCCAATAGAAAACGGCGGCGTTTGATCGCTTGGGATATCCAAAAACATAAAGCCGATGACAGACGGAACCGCGATCGTTACGCCAAACCCCGCGGCCGTCGCTACTGCACGGTGGATAGGTACACCAAAGAGCGTCATCATCGGCACGCCGAACGATCCGCCACCGATGCCCATCAACACCGACAACAATCCTGCTGACCCTGACATGGCCCAAACCACCGGCCCTTTTGGCATCGCCTCGCCCAAACGCCACGTGTCGCGGCCCGCCAACATGTAGCAGCCGATGACCAGCGCAAGGATGCCAAAGATCAGCTGCAAGACGCCGCTCTCTAGGGACGATGCGATGGTCACACCGATAGCCGCGCCCACAACGATGCCTGGGGCCCATGTCCGCAAGATGCCCCAGTCGACAGCACCTTTTTTGTTGTGGCTCATAACTGACCTGATCGATGTGACGATGATCGTAGCAAGCGACGTCGCCAGACACATCTGCATCAAGAACGGGCCTTCGTAGCCAAGCACCGAGAACGCATAAAAGAACGCCGGGACAAGAACGATACCACCACCGACCCCCAACAATCCGGCGAGAACGCCTGCGATAGCACCGATCACCAGCAAAAAGCCGACTAGGGGCAACAATAGCGACATCTCAGGCATCTACATTCTCCTTGTGTTGGGACTGTGTTTGACCAAGCGTTGGACGATTAGCAAGTCAGGCCGCGGTTTGGATACGGGCCAATGCGAGGTCCAAAACCTCAATTGGCGCATCGCCCTGCCCTTGTGTGCTCAGCACTTGCCGCCACCCCCGCGCACCCGGTTGGCCAGAGAATAGTCCCAGCATGTGACGCGTGACATGATGCATCCGCCCTCCACCAGCGATGTGATCCGCGATATAGGGCTTCATTCTGTCGACAACTTCAAACGAACTGCGTGTCGTGCCTTGACCCCAAATCATTTGATCCGCATCCGTCAGGATCGCGGCTGGTGTATGATAGGCTGCGCGCCCAATCATCACACCATCAAGCCCTTGGTTTAAATGGATTTTAGCCTCATCAAGCGAGGCGATCCCGCCATTGATGCTGATGTGCAAATCTGGAAATTCCGCCTTCATTTGGTGCACCAGCGGGTAATCAAGCGGCGGAATATCGCGGTTTTCTTTGGGCGACAGACCCTGCAACCACGCCTTGCGCGCATGAATTGTGACGCGCCGCACACCTGCCGCACGGATTTTCGTAAGAAACGTCGGAAGAACCTCGTGTGGGTCCTGATCATCAACGCCAATACGGCATTTCACGGTGATTTCAGCATGCGAGGCCGCAATCATCGCGGAACAAATCTCGGCTACCAGATCCGGTGTGGTCATGTGGATCGCACCAAACGCCCCTGATTGCACCCGATCCGATGGGCACCCGCAATTCAAGTTGACCTCTGGATACCCCTCGTCGGCGCCAATCCGCGCCGCTTGCGCCAATTGCTGCGGGTCCGCACCGCCCAATTGCAGCGCGACAGGTTGTTCGGCTGGGTCAAACGCCAGCAAATGCCGCGCATCCCCCCGAACAATAGCCGGCGCCGTAACCATTTCTGTATAGAGCAGCGCTTGGCTCGAAAATTGCCGGTGGAAGTAACGACAATGCCGATCAGTCCAGTCCATCATGGGTGCAACGGACAGGCGAGCAGATGAATCGAGATCGGTATCGTGCGTCATGCGGGGCGTTTAGACCAATTTCTGGGCCATGTCACATCCCTGAAACGGCTATAGCGTGATTGAGCGGCCTTCGCGTGCCGACTGCTGTGCAGCTAGCCCCATTGCAACCGCACGAGCGCCATCATCAACAGTGACGTCCACCTCGCCTACTCCTTGGACAACTGCGAGAAACCGCTGATGCTGATAGAAGGTCGATCCGTTGTGATCTCCGGCCGCCAGTAGCGTAGGATCTACAGGGATTTCAATGCGTTGCGGCCGCTTGGGGTTGCGAGGGCTATTGATAATATGCGGGACTGGGGCCTCACCCAAATCCTCGGGCCAGAACCGTCCGGGTCCGGGAACAAAGGTTTCGATCTTGCCCTTGGGCCCCACCGCCGAAATCTGTTCTTGGTAGTCAGCCCCTTCCGCAAACATACAAAGTTCGAGCATAGCGCGTGCGCCATTCTCAAAATCGACGATGACATAGCCGTTGTCCCAAATATCAGGAACGGCGCCACCGTAGGTCTCATCGAGGTGGTTCACCGATTGACCGGCACTGGCCATGACGCGCACAGGCTCAGATTTGAGGATCAACCGCATAAGATCAAAGAAATGGCAGCATTTCTCGACCAATGTACCGCCGGTCTGAGCATTAAAACGGTTCCAATCGCCAATTTTTGGCAAGAACGGAAAGCGGTGCTCGCGTATGGTCAGCATCTTAATGCCACCAGTTGCCTCTTCTGCCTGTTCGATCAATGCGGCCACCGGCGGCATATAGCGATATTCCATCGCCACCCAAACGGGCCCATCATAGTCAGTAGCAAACGCTGCAATCGCTGTTGCATCGGCGGGATCCGTATACAGCGGCTTTTCAACCAAGATCGGCAGGGTCCGCAGCGATGCAATCTCTTGAAGCTGACGGACATGCAAAAAGTTCGGGCTGACAATGACCAGAGCATCCAGATCATCTTGCGATAGCATATCAGCGATCGAGGACGTTACGACAGCACCCCCTGCGACCTTGGCTGCGTGCTCTGCCAGTTCAACATCGGGATCAAAGACATACCCAACCTCGGCGGCATCCAAGAGCGCGATATTGTGGATATGTTCGTTGCCCATCATGCCGCAGCCGATCAAACCGTACTTGAACTTTTTCAACATTTTCGTCCTTATCACAGCCTGCTAATGTAGCGAGCCTTGTTATTATCGAACCAAGTGCGCGAATATTCGGCTGGTTCATTGTCTTGGGACCAACTGATCCGCTCGATATAGGGTGTGATGGCACCTTCAAGTGGATCAAAGGCGCCTTGGGTCCAATCCGGCACAGGCTCGGCACCGATCTGGTCCTCGATCCGCGAGATGATGAGCCCGAGGTGTTTCTTGTAATAGAGGTACAACGACTCTGACAAATCCTCTGGCCGCAGCACGTCAGCATAGCTCGCGTCGAGCCATATTTCCTCTAGCGCCACCACATCACCGTCCAAACTGCGCAATCGCCTGATCCGATGCCCGTTTTGTGCGGGACCAAATGCCACCCCGTGCGGCTTGGGCAAATGATCGACACTTAGAACCTGTGCGGTGGGCAAACCGCCGCCCGACAGTTTTTCCAACCTGAGGAAGGCATAGACGCTCGGCACTGTTTTCTTTGTAGAAATGTAGTTCCCCGACCCTTGCCGCCGGACCAATAGACCCTTTTGCGCCAAATCATCCAACGCCTTGCGCAACGTGGTCACTGATGTCCCCAATGTTGCGGCCATCTCGCGTTCTGGCGCGAGGCGCGCGCCATCAGCAAGGTGCCCTGCTGCGATTTCACGGATCAGCATCTCGGCAATCTGCACGTATTTCGGCAGGCTCAAACGATCGGTCATACGTCGCCCTCCCCGCGCCGAATGAAAAATTGATACACCATTGATTTACCTAAAACTGGATGCTACGCAAGTCCTAAGTCAAGACTTTGGGAGGGGGAATCGATGACAGTCGTTCCAGTTACATCTGCTGACCTCGATGCCACCGAAGTCTCGTGGTTCTCGGCGCTATGTTCGGATGACTATGAATTCCTAGGCGTTCCAAATGGCGCCCTGCGCAGCAGTTGGGACCATTGCAGCGACATCCTGAAGACCGCCGAAGATCAGGGTTTCCGGAATATCCTGTGCCCGTCTTCCTATCAGGTCGGCCAAGATACCCTCAGTTTCGTCGCTGGTGGCGCACCGATCACAGATAAAATCAACATGTTGGCTGCGATCCGTTGCGGTGAAATGCAGCCCATCATGCTGGCGCGCACCGTCGCGACGCTGGATCATATGCTCAAGGGGCGCCTGACGCTGAATGTCATCTCGTCCGATTTTCCTGGTGAAGTCGCCGAAAGCAGCTTTCGCTACAAACGCTCGAAAGAGGTCGTCGAAATCCTCAAACAGGCTTGGACCCAAGACGAGATCAACTACCAAGGCGACGTCTACCAGTTCAAGAATGTACCAACAGGGCCGGCCAAGCCATACCAACAAAATGGTGGCCCCCTGCTTTATTTTGGTGGCTATTCGCCCGCAGCTCTCGATTTGTGTGCCCAACATTGCGACGTCTACCTGATGTGGCCAGAACCCGAGGAAAACATCGCCCAACGTATGCGCGACGTTCATGCGCGTGCCGCTGAATATGGGCGCACTCTGGACTACGGGCTGCGTGTCCACATGATCGTGCGCGATACCGAGGCTGAAGCCCGTGAATACGCAGATTATTTGGTGAGCAAGCTGGACGATGAATATGGCCAACTGATCCGCGACCGCGCCCATGACAGCATCTCACTAGGCGTGGCACATCAGGCCAAGGCGCGCGAACTGGCGGATAAATTCGGCTATGTTGAACCAAATCTGTGGACAGGTGTTGGTCGCGCACGGTCGGGATGTGGCGCAGCTCTTGTTGGGTCGACAGATCAGGTTCTTAGCAAAATTGAGGCATACCAAAAGATGGGCATTCGTGCTTTCATCTTTTCGGGGTACCCGCATATCGATGAATGTATTTCCCTTGGTCAGCGCGTCCTACCTCAATTGAAAACCTGTTCGCTGCCGCATGAGTATGGCCGCGTTCCTGCTACAACACCCGCGACCCCATTGGGGACAGGAGACCGCACCTAGATGAACCGTGTATCACTAAACAATGACCTCGATCTGAGCCGCATCATCTATGGCATGTGGCGCTTGGGCGATGACGAAGACACAAGCACAGGCCAAGTTCAGGCCAAAATCGAAGCTTGCCTCGCACAGGGCATCACATCTTTTGATCAAGCTGACATCTATGGCGGCTATGAAGCCGAAGAAATCCTAGGGCATACGCTCAAAAAATCGCCCGCGCTGCGCGACCAGATGGAAATCATCACCAAATGTGACATCGTAGCCCCTGCTGGACGCTATGCAGACAAACGCGTCAAATACTACGACACGTCGCGGGCTCACATCCTTTCGTCTGTCGATACGTCTTTGAAATTGATGAATATTGATCAAATTGACGTCCTGCTTGTGCACCGTCCTGATCCATTCATGGACCACCTTGAGACTGGCGCAGCGCTCGACGAGGTTGTCGCCTCGGGCAAGGTCAAAACCGTTGGTGTCTCGAACTTTAAGCTGCACGATTGGACATTGCTATCATCTGCTATGAAAACCCCGTTGGTGACCAACCAGATCGAGGTTTCGCTGGGCGCCCACGAGGCGTTTACCAATGGCGACGTTGCCTATCTTCAGGAACGTGGGATCGCACCAATGGCATGGTCCCCGCTCGGCGGTGGCAGCCTGATGGGCCGTCCTGCAGACGATCTGCTGCGCGAAACCATGGCGCGCATCGCCCAAGAACAGCAGGTCGATTTCGCCAGCGTTGCCGTTGCATGGATCATGGCGCACCCCGCCAACATCATGCCAGTCATGGGCACAAACAACATCAGCCGCATTCAAAGCCTATCCGAGGCGAACCGCGTCGAGATGGACCGCGAGACATGGTTTGAACTCTATACCGCCGCTCTTGGAAACGAGGTGCCATGATGAACGCGCCAGTTCCCTTTGATCCAGCGACCTACCCTCGCGCATTTCGAGATGCCTTGGGCGCATTCGCAACGGGCGTGACTATTGTGACCTGCAACTCATCAGATGGGCCTGTCGGGATCACTGCAAACAGCTTCGCCAGCGTGTCGTTAGATCCTGCATTAGTGCTGTGGTCTCCCGCAAAATCATCCAAACGCTTTGCAGAATTCAATGCTGCGGATCGGTTTGCAATCCATGTTCTGGGCGCGGATCAGCGCAATTGCTGCGATGGTTTCACACGCGACAAAGGCTCGTTTGGCGATCTCGATTGGTCGACAGATGCCCATGGCACACCATTGATCGAGGGCTGCCTTGCGCGGTTCAACTGTACACGTCACGCAGTCCATGAGGGAGGTGATCACGTGATCATCGTGGGCCACGTGCATGAGGCCGAGAGCCGTTCTGGGGCACCTTTGCTGTTTCATGGAGGGCGCTTTCTCGACCTCACGTAAAACATTAGATTAACGTCCTAGGGCGTTGATCTAAAATTATAAAGGCGGATACGCCAGAACGATAGGGAGGACGACCATGACGGTGCTGTTCGGGGTTCTTTGGCCCTTGCAACGGATCAATGATCTGCTGTTGGCAGTCGGTCGCTGGTTGGCGATTGCGGCCCTTGGCATCATGGTCTGCCTTATCCTGTCACAGATCTTTTTCCGCTACGTGCTCGACAGCCCTTTGAACTGGACCGAGGAAGCCGCGCGGTTTGGCATGCTCTGGATGACAGGCCTCATGGCCCCACTTGCCTACCGAATGGGCGGCTTTGTTGCGATTGATATGGCAGAGCGCGGATTGGACCGGACACTCTCGGCATTGCTTACGATTTTTCTGCTGGCGATCTCGCTCGCGGTCATCATCATTTGCCTAGACAAGGGCATCAACAATCACGTCGATAGCCTGACAGGTCGCGGGAAATCCTCGTCTCTGCGCCTTCCTTTGGATTGGTTCGGCGGCGAGCGGACGAAGTTCCGCAACGCGTGGATGTTTTCCAGCCTCGTTGTTGGCTTTGGACTGATGCTGTTGGTCAACATTGAACTGCTGCTACGCCAGATCATCAAACTCTTCGGCCACGGTCACCGCCTCAAACCGCTCAGAGCTGACGAAGAATTGGTGGGGGCTAGCTGATGTTGATTTGGTTCCTCCCCGTTTTCCTCGTGATCTTGATGATCGGCTTGCCGGTTGTCTTTGCGTTGCTCGCAGCACCGGGTGCCCTGCTCTTGTTGAATGGGCAAGAACGGGACCTCAGCATCCTCTACCGCAACCTCTATAACGGTATCGACAGCTTCCCCTTGATGGCGCTGCCGTTCTTTATGCTGGCTGGCGAGATTATGAACCGTGGCGGCATCACCACCCGTCTGGTTGAGTTCTCTCAGGCGTTTATGGGGCATCTCCGCGGTGGGTTGGCCCACGTAAACATCCTGTCGTCGATTTTGTTCGCAGGCCTTTCAGGCTCTGCGGTTGCTGATACCTCCGCTTTGGGATCGACTTTGATCCCTGCGATGGAAAAGAACGGCTATACCCGCAAATTCGCGGCCGCCATCACTGCTGCTAGCTCGGTCATTGGCCCGATCATCCCGCCATCAGGCATCATGATCATCTACGCCTATGTCATGGGCGAAAGCGTTGCCACACTCTTTCTTGCGGGTATTGTGCCCGGCATCCTCGTGGGCGTTGGCCTGATGGTCATGGTTCGGCTCATGGCGGACCGCTACGACCTGCCCAAAGCTGAACGGATTGTGACCAAGGACCAAACCATCTCGCCGCTTGAAAGCTGGGTCAGCTTTGTCCTGTTGCGGATCAACTTTATGGGTCTGTTCTACGTTGTTGTTCTGCTCGCCAGCAAAATCGCAGGCTTTGAGATGCCAACCGGCACGATGAGCTGGCTGTTGCTAGGCATTCTTTTGACCCTATCGCATGTCTTCCTGGTGTGGATGCGCAAACAGACCAGCGGCGACTTCCGGATTGTCTGCAAAAAGGCCGTAGCACCGCTGCAGACCCCCATCATCATCTTGGGCGGCATCCTGATCGGCGTCATGACCCCGACCGAAGCGTCGACCATGGCTGTGTTCTATGCCCTCTTGGTCAGCTTTTTCATTCTCAAATCGATGACCCTGCGCGATCTGGTCGATGTGCTGTCTCGCTCGGCGTTGGCCTCGGCTGCTGTTTTATTGCTCGTTGGCGCAGCCGTTGCGTTCAAGACCGTGGTTAGCCTGTCTTATGCTCCACAAATCTTGTCCGACTTTATTCTCAGCTTGTCCGAGAACCCGCTGATCCTGCTATTTCTCATCAATACTCTGCTGTTCGTCGTTGGTATGTTTCTGGATGCAGGTCCCGCGATCATCATCCTCGGGCCAATCTTGGGTCCCATCTTTGTCGATCTGGGCGTCCACCCCGTACACTTTGCGATCATCATGAGCGTGAACCTAACCGTGGGGTTGGCCACACCGCCCATGGGGCTTGTGCTCTTTGTCGCCTCGACGGTCTCTGGCGAAAAGGTGGAAACCATCGCCAAAGCCATTATGCCATTCCTTGCAGTGGAAGTGCTCGTGATCTTCTTGATCACTTACTTCCCCTTCATTTCGATGACGGTGCCGCGCCTTACAGGCTTCGTCCAATGACCATCAAAAAAGCAATCCTAGGGAGGTATCCAATGCTTAAAGGTCTTACTAAGGCGGCTCTTGCTGCCACAATGCTGGCCACCAGCAGCTTTGCGGCCTATGCCGCTGGCCACGCGGAATACACGATCCGCGCGACCGCAAACTCGAACGAGAACGACGAAGACTATGACGGTCTCGTTGTGTTCAAAAACTACGTCGAAGCTGCGTCCAACGGCGCGATCGAAGTCGAAATCTTTATGGGCACTCAGCTCTGCGCGAACGGCACAGAGTGCCTTGAGGGCGTAGCCGAAGGCACGATCGACGTCTACATTTCGACCTCTGGCGGTGCGTCCGGCATCTTCCCCTTTGTTCAGGTGCTCGACCTGCCATACCTGATGGCAGACGACCGCGTGGCCGAGGGCGTTTTGACTGGCGACTTTACACGCAAGATGCGTGACATGGGTCTTGAAGCATCTGACGGCACGATCCGTTTGATGACAGTTGGCAACACTGGCGGCTGGCGCAACTTTGCGAACACGCAGCGCCGTGTTCAGTCGCCTGCTGACATGGACGGTCTCAAGATCCGTACCGTTGTTGCTGACCTTCCACAGGAATTGGTCAAGGCATTGGGTGCTGCACCAACGCCAATCCCATGGCCCGAGCTGTTCACATCGTTCCAAACGGGCGTTGTTGACGGGTCCAAGAACGGCATCACCGACATCATGGGCATGAAATTCCCTGACGCCGGTCTGCAGTACGTCACACTCGACGGTCATGCCTACATGGGCGCACTGTGGTGGATGTCGAACGAGAACTTCATGGCAATGCCAGAAGACATGCGTCGCGTTGTTGTAGATGGCTTCAGCCAACTGCAGCAGGCTACGTTCGCGTCGCCCAAGCGTAAGTCGATCCAAGCTTATGCAGATTTCGTTGCAGGTGGCGGTGACCTCTATGTCCCAACACCAGACGAAAAGGCCGCATTCGCCGAGGCGGCAGCCCCGGTTCAGGATTGGTTCCGCGCGAACGTCGACGGTGGCAACGAAGTGCTTGATGCTCTGATTGCATCAGTATCTGAGGTTGAGGCCGATCTGGCCGCTGACCGTGCCGCTGACCTAAACTAAGCGAATTCGCTTAGTCTAAGAGGGGCGCGGCATCGAGCCGCGCCCTTTTACCTTCATGCTCTACGGTACTTTGATTTCGAAATCAGAGACACGTCGCTTTCGCATTTCCGAGGATCAGCCATTGTAACTTTGTTGAATTCGATGCAGCGACAGCATTCTTTGGATCAAGCCCACCTGCGCTCTCTATACATGACGTTGCAGACGAAAACTTACTAGCGGAACGGATAGATCCAGATTTGATAGTCATCAATCAACAACTGCGCCTGATCCAATTCGGCCTTGCTCAACTTTGGTGTGATATCTTCGAGCGAAATTGCCGCATCAGGGTCACCACCGATTGCAGAAAGCGCGTACCATGCATAGGCTCGAACCAGATCAGGTGCGGGCAACCCGCGTCCTGTCTCATAGTACCAACCGATACCAGATTGAGCCCCCGGATGCCCCTTGAGCGACGCCCTGAGATACCAGTCAAACGCACGGATGTCGTCGCGCTCGACACCGAGGCCCAGCGCGTACATCACGCCGATCAACTCTTCGGCTTCGGCGTTGCCGGATCGCGCGGCGGGCCACAATGCGGCACGCGCCTCTTCAAAACGCCCCTCTTCCATCATGTCTCGCGCTTCTTCCAGTTCGGCGACCGCAACACCGGCACCCGACACGGCCAAAAAGCACGGCAAAACCATGGATTTAAGAAACTGGCTCATGCGGCTCTCCTCGGGTTGATCTGTGGGGCGACACCCAGTGTGGCGCAACCGATCCAACCGGATGATTTCCTGCCTTTCGACCCAATGCAAGCCGAGATCGGCCAGTTGTTGTTTTATGACAAAATCCTGTCGGGCAATCGCAATATTTCCTGTGGCACCTGTCACCATCACGACCTTGGCGGTGGGGACGGTCTAAGCCTCGGAATTGGCGAAGGCGGTGTCGGGCTCGGCCCTGATCGTACGATTGGCACGGGTGACGCGATGATACGCAAACGGATCCCACGCAACGCCCCTGCCCTGTGGAACCTTGGACACCGCGAGATCGATGTGTTGTTCCATGACGGACGGCTAGAACACAGCAACGTCTATGGAAATGAATTCAATTCTCCTGCTCAGGAATGGCTGCCAACGGGGTTCAACAGTATTCTGGCGGCCCAAGCGGTGTTTCCTCTGACTGCACAGTTTGAAATGGCTGGAAACCCGCGCGAAAACGAAATCGCAGGCGCCGTACATGATCGCATTGATGCCGCGTGGCCGATCCTTGCCAAACGTGTCCGCGTGATCCCCAAATATGGCGACCTCTTTGTCGCGGCCTTTGATCACATCGACAGTTCAGATCAGGTGACCATTGTCGAAATTGCAAATGCGTTGGGCGCGTTTATCGGAACGGAATGGCAAAACCACGACAGTCCATATGACACCTACCTCGCCACTCGGACCCCATTGGACCCTGCCGCCGAACGCGGTCGTCAGTTGTTTTTCGGAGAGGCGAATTGCGCCGGTTGCCACAGCGGCCCTTTGATGTCGGACCAAGAGTTTCACGCCATCGGCCTGCCCCACATTGGCCCCGGTCGAACACGTCAGTTCGACCCGGTCGTGCGTGATGTCGGCCGTATGGGCGAAAGCGATGATTTGGCAGACGCCTACCGTTTTCGAACCCCTATGTTGCGCAATGTAGCGTTGACCGCGCCCTATGGTCACAACGGAACCTATCCGACACTCGAGGGCATCGTGCGTCATCACCTGAACCCTGTCGCAATGCGCGCGGATTGGAGCCGCGACATGGCACGACTGCCCCGTGCAGATCACATCGCGCTGATTGACTTTATTGCGGACCAAGACACCCGAGAAATCGCCCGCCAAGAGGCCGCAATAGCCATTGCGCCTGTTGCCTTGGATGATGCCAGCGTCTTGGACCTCGTGGCATTTTTGAATGCTCTCACTGGGGTCACCGCCGAGACGCGCCCCTTGGGTCGCCCCGACACTGTGCCCAGCGGATTGTCGGTCGACTAGGTTCGGATCAAGACGCCCAGATCCGCGACATTGGTCCCAGTGCCACCTGTCATCACAAGCGCATCCGCCGCTTTGAGCGCAGGATATGCATCGTTATTGTCCAACATCTCTTGGGGGTTGATCCCAGCGGCCCTTATCCGGTCCAGCGTTTGATCATTCACGATGCCGCCTGCGGCGTTAGTTGGTCCATCACGTCCATCGGTGCCAGCCTGCAGATATGTCCACGGAGCTGTCCAACCCTCAGCTTCCGCCAAGAGCGCAACGCGCAACGCCAAATCTTGGTTCCGTCCACCCCGCCCCGTACCGGTCAGCTGAACAGTCGTTTCGCCCCCCAATAGATGCGTGCCCAACGCCAGCTTCGCCACTGCCAATGCTGCGTCGGTGACGTCGCCAATCAATGGTTTGGTGACGACCTGCGCATCCGCGTCAATCGCGGCCATCGCCGTCACGCTGATCGGATTCGAGCCAATCAATCTGTTATCGCAATCCACGGGTGCTGGCGCCTCACCATCCGCACTCAAACGTATCTGCACAGCCTCTGGGACTGTTTCCCACAAATCATAGCGTCGCAGCAGTGCTATGGCCTCGTCTCGGGTGCCCAATGGGTCTGTTGTGGGTCCACTTGCAATCGCTCGCAGATCATCACCGATGACATCAGACAGGATCAACGCCGTGACCGGTGACGGGGCCGCCAACTGCACAAAACCACCACCTTTGAGTTGCGATAGCTGCTGGCGCACAAGGTTCATTTCTTCGATCGGTGCACCTGACGCCAGCAGCCCTGCGTTGACGGCCTGCTTGTCCTCAAGCGTCAAAGCCCCTGCGGGCGCAGGCAGCAGCGCAGACCCACCTCCTGAAATCAGGGCTAGAACTCGGGTTTCAGCAGGCAAACCTCTCAACGCCGAAATAACCGCCTGACCGGCTGCTAGGCCCGCCGCGTCGGGTACGGGATGCGCGCTGGCGTGCACCTCGGCCCCCGTCAACGGCTTTGCATTTTCGGGGTTCGTCACCACGATCATCCGCGTGATGTCAGGCACAATTTTTTGGGCTGCACGTGCCATCGCATGTGCCGCTTTGCCAAAGGCGATAACCAGCGTCGGAGATCCGTCCAAAGGCGCATCTTTCAATGCATCCGAAACCGCAGCATAGGGGTCGGCGGCCGCAACACCCGCCTCAAAGAATCGCATTGCGCGGGCAGCCTGTTTGGCCAAGACAGCATCATTCATACCAAAACCTCGTCATAGGGGCGTCAGGTCCGTGGCGACATTTCACCCGTTGCCGCGCCGAACCGCAACACTTGGATCAACCGGCGGTCACTTGGGATACCCAGCATAGTGCAGAGTTCGCCCCGTGCTTCCGGAACATCAGACAATGCCGCCATTGGCCAACCAGCCAGTCCCAACGACGTGGCCTCGAGCCACATGCGCAGGTAGGCCCGACCAGACGCTACGGGGCTTTCACCCTTGGGGCGATGAAACGCCACAATCATCGGGGCCGAATTCGTCTTGTCCACCTCGGCCGTCAATCCCGCAGTCAGGCCGCACAGGTCCAACAGCAGCCAAAGCGGCCCGAGAGCCAAGCTTGCAGCACGCGCCTCGAACCCGCTCATCCACAGATTGGCCCCTGTCATACCATCGACCGCGGCACCTGTTCCCAACCGCATCAACGATAACAGCTCTCGGCGAAACCCGCGATCGCGCATGATGTCTAAACTGACCCGATCGTTCAGTGCGGCAATATGCGCAACTGTTGGGCGACCCAGCACAATATTGGTATCTGTTCGCGTCCAACCAACGAGCGTCGGCGCCCATCCGTTCAGCATCGCCAGAGAACACACCGTAGTTCAGTGCGCCCGACGCGAGCGTTTTGGATGCTACATCCCGCAATTCTTGGCTCAACCTGTCGAGAGCGTCCCGCTCCATCCATCGGCCGGGGCGTTCGTAAATGTGAATGTCAAAATCGCGCCGCGACGTGATTGCCAAATCCATATACGGACGGGTCAATGTCGACAGTATCGGCTTGAACATTGGCGTCTGGCCTCCTCAGACCAAACTAGACAGCCCCGCGGCTATTGCCAAGGCACGGGAAACCAGACCTTGTCACAACGCCTGCATTGCCAAGGAAAGAATGCCTTACCGCGCCCATGCGATCCAAGGGCGCCGGATGCCGAAGCCCGAATACCAATTGGGGGTGTGGGGGCAGCGCC
>NZ_GG697169.2:0-295831 GCF_000161835.1 Thalassobium sp. R2A62 | reverse complement strand
TCCGAACCACCTTTTAGAGATAGCGATTAACGAGGTTTTCGAGCCGCTCTTGGCGACCAGATCTTGGATCAGGGTTGATGTTGTCGCGCCGAACACGTGCTTCGATGCTGCTCAGATCGCTCTTGAGCATCTCGGCATTTTGGCTGTCATCCCACTTCGCGTAGCGAGTGTTGCGGGCCTCTTCCAATGCGCCATCCTCGACCATTGCAGCCGCGGCTTTCAGTCCTGCCGCACATACATCCATTCCACCCACATGTGCGAGGATCAAATCCTCTGGGTCGAGCGATTGGCGACGCAGTTTGGCGTCAAAGTTTGTACCACCCGTGGTGAAGCCACCGGCCCGCAGCACTTCGTAATACGCCAACGCAGCTTCGGGAATGTTGTTCGGGAACTGGTCCGTGTCCCATCCCGACTGATAGTCGTTCCGGTTCATATCGATCGATCCAAAAATGCCCAGCTCGCGCGCCACAGCCAGTTCGTGCTCGAACGAGTGACCCGCCAAAATCGCATGGCCCTGTTCGATGTTCATTTGCACCTCACCCTCTAGACCAAAGTCTTTGAGGAACCCGTAGACGGTCGCAACATCATAGTCGTATTGGTGCTTTGTCGGCTCTTGGGGTTTCGGTTCGATCAGGATCGCTCCTTTGAAACCAATCTTGTGCTTATAATCGACCACCATCTGCAACATCGCACCAGCCTGCTGCCGTTCACGACCCATGTTGGTGTTCAATAGCGTTTCATAGCCTTCGCGGCCGCCCCACAACACATAGTTCTCGCCGCCCAGCTTCATTGTGGCGTCGAGACAGGTTTTGATCGTCGCCGCTGAATAGGCAAAAACATCGGGATCAGGGTTCGTCGCCGCACCGGACATAAACCGACGATGCGAGAACAGGTTCGCGGTGCCCCACAGTAATTTGGGCCCGCCAGCATCCATCTTTTGCGCGAAATAGTCGACGATCGCGTTCAGATTATCTGTGCTTTCAGCGAATGTCGCACCCTCGGGGCGTACATCAGCGTCGTGAAAACAGAAATAAGGCGCACCAAGAATATCGAACATCTCGAACGCAACATCGGCCTTGAGACGGGCCAGATCCATGGTGTCACCAAACCAAGGGCGATCGAACGTCTGCCCCCCGAACGGGTCACCACCCGGCCAAGCGAATGAATGCCAATAGGCGATGCCAAAGCGCAGGTGGTCTTCCATCCGCTTGCCCATTACAATTTCGTCGGGGTTGTAGTGCTTGAACGCGAACTCGTTCGTGCCGTCAGGCCCTTCGAATTGAATCTTAGGAATGTCTGCGAAGAATTTTGTCATCTTGGGCCTCTATTTCAGTGCTTTGATCGCGGCATAGGCCGCCTTGTAATTTTGATGCGCCTCGCGAAAGGCGTCCGTTAGCGTGGTGTCAGGCGCTACTTCGTGAGACAGCGGCGGCTGGGTCGCAATCTCGGCTCCGGCACCCGTCGCTGCCATCATACCAAGTCGGGCGGCGCCCAACGCCGCACCAAAATCCCCGTCTTTGGGGACGTCCAACGGAATATTCAGTGTGCTGGCGAGAATGCGCAGCCATTGGTCCGACTTTGCCCCACCACCAATGGCCAAAGCACGGGTCAACGTCGTACCTGTCGCGGCCAAAGCATCGCGGCAATCGGCAAAGGCATAGGCCACCCCTTCGAGAACCGCGCGGGTCATTGCGGCCGTATCGGACGAGTGATCGAGGTGCAAAAATTGGCCGCGGATCGCCGCATCATTATGTGGTGTGCGTTCACCCCCAAGATAGGGCAGGAACAGCGTCTTGGACGGTGCGCGAAGATCACCTAAATCTGCGGTCAGTTCTGCGGCTGATTGTCCGGTAATCCCAGACAGCCAATTTAATGCGTCCGTCGCCGCCAGAATGACCCCCATTTGGTGCCAAGTGTCAGGCGCGGCATGGCAAAATGTATGGACTGCGGTCGCGGGATCAGGTCGATAGCCTACGTTTGCCGCAAACAAAACACCCGATGTCCCAAGCGACAGAAACGCAGTTCCATCCTGAACCACCCCTGCCCCAATGGCCGCTGCTGCGTTGTCGCCACCACCACCGGCAACCACGGCCGACCGAATACCCCAGACCGCTGCCAGATCGGCACGCAACGCACCACTGACCTGTGATCCCTCGACCAGTCGAGGCATATGCGAACGGTCCAAATGGCAAGCAGCCAACAGATCATCCGACCAATCACGCGCACCGGTATCTAGCCAGCTGGTACCAGCCGCATCCGACATCTCGGACACATGCTCGCCCGTTAGGCACAAACGTAGATAGTCTTTGGGCAGCAGAACCTTGGCGATTTTGTCAAATACCTCTGGTTCATTGGCGCGCACCCAATCAACCTTGGGCGCAGTAAAGCCAGGGAACACGATATTGCCACTGGTTGCACGAAACTGCGGGTCAGCGTCCATTGCAGCAGCCTGAACAGCACTGCGCGTGTCGTTCCACAACATGCATGGGCGCAGAACTGCGTCATCAGCACCGATCAATGTCGCGCCGTGCATATGACCAGACAGGCCGATCCCTGTCACACCACTTAGATCATGCGATTTCCCGAGCGCTCGCATTGCTTCGTCCGTTGCGACGCCCCAACTTTGGGGATCTTGTTCAGACCACCCGTCATGGGGGCGCGCAACCGACAGGGAGACCACATGCTCGGCCACAATCTGTTGGTCGTCGTTCATCAGAACGGCTTTTAGGCTGGAGGTGCCCAGATCGAGACCGATATACATTTAGGCGGCTTTCTTAGGGTTCTTGCCCAGAATGATCATCGACAGGATGTCATCCTCAGTCACGTCTTCGACCCGTTCCGTTCCAACCATCTGGCCGTTTTTCATCACAGAAACACGGTCGCACAGGTCCATCATTTCACGGGTATCGTGACTGATCAGGAAAATCCCAAGGCCTTGCTTTTTCAACTCACCAATTAAGTCCGCAACCATCTTGGTTTCATGCACACCCAACGCAGCTGTCGGCTCGTCCATAATGACGATCTTGGCGTCGAAATAGACCGCGCGTGCAATCGCAACGGACTGCCGCTGACCGCCAGACAAGGCCGAAACCGGTTCTTTCAGCTTTTTGAAATTCGGGTTCAGACGCGCCATGATTTTACGGGTCTCCGCCTCCATCGTGGCATCATCGACCATGCCCAATTTTGTGGTCAGCTCGCGCCCCAAAAACAGGTTTGATGCGGCATCAAGATTATCTGCCAACGCAAGCGTTTGGTAGATCGTCTCGATGTTGAAATCGCGCGCATCCCGTGGGCTATTGATCGTGGCTTTTTCGCCGTTGATCCAAATCTCGCCGCTATCCATTTGATAGGCTCCTGCAAGGATCTTGATCAATGTGGATTTGCCCGCACCGTTGTGGCCCAGCAGGCCCACAACTTCGCCTGGATAGAGATCCAGCGATACGCCATCGACCGCCTTGATCCCTCCAAAGGAAATCGAAATGTCGCGCAGGTCGACCAGTGGTGTGCTTCCAGTTTCGCGGCTCATTTCGACGCCCCCCGATATTTGTTGTCGACGTAGACTGCGAGCACGAGAACCGAACCCACTACGATTTGTTGCATAGCCGCGTCAAAGCCGATCAGAACCATGCCGGTCTGCAAGGACTGCATGACCAACGCGCCCAAGATCGCGCCATAGATTGTACCGACGCCCCCTGCCAAGGATGTGCCACCAATAACGGCCGCTGCGATGACATAGAGTTCGTCCAATGTACCCAATGCGTTCGTTGCTGACCCCAAACGGGCCGAGGCAACCACCGCTGACAATCCGGCCAACAAACCCATCAATGCGAAGATTTTGACAGTCATCCACTGGGTGTTGATGCCTGCCAATTTGGCGGCTTCAGGATTGCCACCAATGGCAAAGACGTAGCGACCAAAGCGGGTACGCGTCATCAGAATAGTCATCAAAATACCAACCATCAGCAGGATCAACACTGGAATTGCAAAGCCATGGCTGATGAACAAGCCTTCTGCGGGAACGACGATGTCATTCGCCTCGGCATAGCGTTTGACGATGCCTTTGGGCCAGTAATACGCGTTCACCAACAATGTCGCACCGATTGCGACAGAACAACCTAGGCCGGCCATGAACACCTCGGCCCACATGGGGCGCTGTTGGAACCCATGCCGCGCACGTTTTGCCCGTCCCGTGATCGCCAATGCGATGATCACAGCGCAGGCCAACAGACCCACGATCCAGCTGCCTGCGGCACCGACGGCACCATATGGTCCACCACCAAGCAGCGAAAATGTCTGGTCCACTGGCGAAATCGTCTCGCCGCGTGCCACGAGAAATGCTGCGCCACGCCATACCAGCAAACCGCCAAGGGTTACGATAAAGGCAGGGATACCTCGGTAGGCAATCAACCAGCCATGAAACGCACCAACCATGGCGCCCACAATGAGGCCGCAACAAATCGCGATGATCCAGATCAGCGGATGACCTAGCCCAAGATACTGCGGCAGGATATTCACCTGCACCACACCCATCACAATCGCACAGAACCCCAAAAGAGAGCCAACCGAAAGATCAATGTGGCGCGTGACAATTACCAACACCATGCCAGTTGCCATGATCCCAATCGACGAAGTCTGAACGGACAAGTTCCACAGGTTGCGCGGCGTTAAAAATGCGGCGAACCCGCTCTTGAAATAGCCGACGAAATGGAAGCCGACCCAGATCATCGCAAGAGCAGCAACCATGCCGAGCAAACGGCTGTCTAGCTCTGTGGCTCGCATGAACCGCGTGAACGGGTTGCCACCACTGGGTGGGGCTTTGGTGTCGGGTGTGTCGGTCATGGTATGTCCAGCCATCCTATACGTACGTTTTCCGGCGATACGCCGTGGGCGCACCGGTGGGATCAGATCAAAGATACCGCATTTGGGGTTCTTTGGAATATGTTTGAAAATCGTCGAGGTGATGCGGCGCGCGACCCATCGGGCCCGCGCCGCATCTCATGTCGCTTAGCTACAGCCGGCAACGCCGTCCATTGCGCCTTCGCAGACTTTGTCTTTCGCGATGTGACCAGCTTCGATCACAACGTTAACGTTGTCTTTGGTGATCGGTGTTGGCGACAGGAAGATTGCGTTCATTTCAACGCCGTTCTCGCCACCGGACCACTGAACTGCACCGTCAACATCAGCCAAAGCTGCGCCACCGGCGAGCGCCGATGCGATGTCAGCCGCTGCTGCGCCCAATTGACGTGCGTCTTTCCAAACCGACACAGTCTGTGTGCCACGTGCAACGCGGTTCAGCGCTGCATGGTCGCCGTCCTGACCACCGATCGGGATGTCGAGACCTTGTGCCTGCAAAGCAGCGATTGCGCCGCCTGCCATGCCGTCGTTCTCAGCCAAAACAGCATCAACGTTGTTGTTCGCAGCAGTCAGGATTTGCTCCATGTTCTTTTGCGCGTTGTCTGGCTTCCAACCATCCGTAAAGCTCTCACCAACGATGACGATATCGCCCGATGCAACTTTGTCACCAATGACTTCCATCATACCTTCGAGCAGGAACAGCGCATTGGGGTCACCCTTGTCGCCTTTGATGATCGCATAGTTGCCAGTTGGCTGTGCCGCCATAACCTGCTGCGCGATGATCGAACCCACACCTTTGTTGTCGAATGTAAGGTAGAATGCACGGTCGTCTTCGATCAGACGGTCGTATCCTACAACTGGGATGCCTTCGGCGTCTGCCGCGTCAACCGCTGGGCCAACTGCATCTTTGTCGACGGACAAGATGATCAGAGCGTCAGCGCCCTGAGCGATCAGCGCTTCAACGTCTGTCAGCTGTTTTGCAGCCGAGTTCTGAGCGTCAGCCGAAATATATGTGTCGCCGTTTGCTTCGATTGCAGCAACCATTGCCGCTTCGTCTGTCTTCCAGCGCTCTTCTTGAAAGTTCGACCAGCTTACGCCGACTGTCAGACCTTCGGCCAATGCTGCCGAACTGAAACCTACTGTTGCGACGATTGCCGCCATAAATGCCTTGCGCATTTCATTCCTCCCAAATGTGAATGCCGACCACGTTCAAGAAAGAGATCGGCGCCGGACTGATTCAGCCCCGCTCACTATCAATGCCTTATTTAATTTAGTTGTCAAAATAAAATTGACAGAAGTCACAAAAATATAGCTAAATACCTCCTATAAGAGCGGGAATAACTGGCAATTAGTAAATAATGGCCGTATTTTGGCTGTATATAATTTGTGATGTGAACTAATGAACGACGAATCGAACAGCCCTGACATCGGATGCGGTCCGATCCTGCCGACAACATCTCGCGACGCGAAACCGCTGCGGCAGCAAATATTCGAGTACATCCGCGCAAGCGGGCTAGTGCCACGCATGGATGTCGCCAAGGCATTGAATATCAGCGCGGGCTCAGTCACGACCCTCACCCAAGAACTGATCACCGCCGGTTTCCTGCAGGAATTCGAGGGGCGCGCTCGGGATACAGCACGTGGGCGACCACCCGTCGCGTTGGGCGTTGCACCTGCAACGCGGCTGGTTGTTGGCATGAAGCTCTCGGATCGCGTCCATTCGGCTGTGCTGCTGGACTTTGCTGGCAATCAATTGGCCGAAGCCAGCCTCAACAGTCCTGTCCTAAGCCAACACATCGACATCGTCACGGATGAGGCAGAGACGCTGCTCGTCAACTTGATGAAGAATGCGGGCCGCCCCCGCTCTGATGTCGAAGCGATCGGTC
This sequence comes from Thalassobium sp. R2A62, assembly GCF_000161835.1. Lineage (GTDB taxonomy): Bacteria > Pseudomonadota > Alphaproteobacteria > Rhodobacterales > Rhodobacteraceae > Thalassobium. The sequence continues at coordinate 289,091 of NZ_GG697169.2, read as the reverse complement.
TAGGATTGCCAGGCATTGTCGATCACGACACAGGGCATGTCCCTTGGTCCCCCGTGCTGACCGAACGTGATGTAAACGTCAAAGCGCATTTCGAAGCGCGTCTCGGCTTGCCCGTCCATGTCGACAATGACGCCAACGTGCTGACCCTTGCAGAGCTGTGGTTTGGCGCCGGACGCGCAATGTCGGACTTTGCCGTGGTCACAATTGAACGCGGTGTGGGTATGGGCCTCGTTCTAGACAATCGGCTCTTTAGAGGTGGCCAAGGTCTCGGGCTCGAAGTGGGTCATACCAAAGTACAACTGGACGGCGCCCTATGCCGCTGCGGCCAGCGCGGGTGCCTCGAGGCCTATGTCGCAGACTACGCTTTGGGGCGCGAAGCATCGACCGCGTTGAACCTAGATGGCGCTGTTGCCACAGACGCAGGCCAGATGCTTGAGCGCCTCTATGCCGAAGCCAAAGGAGGCAACGAAGCAGCTCGCGCCATTTTCCACCGCGCAGGGCGCTATTTGGCCGTGGCACTCGCCAATGTCTCGCAACTCTTTGACCCTGCAAAAATCATCCTTAGCGGCGAACACAGGCGTTTTGACTACTTCTATGACGAGGACGTTCTCGCCGAGATGCAAAAACTCACACTTGGGCGCGGCCGACCACCCACTCCGGTCGAAAGCCACACATGGGGTGATTTGGTCTGGGCGCGCGGCGCGGCCGCACTGGGGCTCTCGGCTCTGACGGATGCCGTTCTGGGCGAAGGTCGCGTTTCCGCATGAAGCCCCTCGTTCCACTGCTATTGTGTCCGACGCTCGCCCTTGCTGACCCCAGCTATACGGCGGTCAGCGGGCCGTGGGACGACCACCAATACACCGGTGACTGGACGCATTTTATCGGAGGTGGCGTTGCCGTTCTAGATTGTGACGGCGACACCCTGCCCGAGCTCTTTGTCGCGGGTGGCGCACGCCCCGCAGTTTTGTTCAAAAACGCCGGTGATTTCAAATTTGAAACCGCCGATCTGCCCCCGTTGACTAGCGTGACAGGGGCATACCCAATTGATGCCAATGCCGACGGTCATCTTGATCTGTTCGTCATGCGCGTTGGTCCAAACGTTTTGCTGACGGGGGATGGGGCCTGCGGTTTTGTTGATGAAACCACCAGCCTCGGACTGCCAGCCGGCGATGCATGGACCACCGCCTTTTCTGCATGGCTCGCCCCCGGAGACACCCGCCCAACTATGGCCATCGGCAACTACGTCGATCAAACCAACCCCGACGGCCCCTTTGAGGCCTGTGATGACAATCAAATCCTGCGCCCAACAGACAGCGGGTGGACCGCAGAAACCCTCAGCCCGGGTTTCTGTCCCCTATCAATGTTGGCCGCAGCTGACGCCCGCGGACGCCCCACGCTGCGCATTTCAAACGACCGCCATTATTACGTGCGCCAAGGCTTTGAACAGATGTTTGACCTCACCGATCAACGGTTTCTTGATGAGACCGACGGGTGGGCGCGCGTGTCGCTCTGGGGTATGGGCATCGCCAGCACAGATCTAACCGGCGACGAACGGGACGAAGTCATGCTGACCTCGATGGGTGACCAAGTTTTGCAACTCGCGCAATCTGATGGCACCTACAAACCTGCGCGTTTTGACATTGGGACCTATGCGCAGCGCCCGCATCTGGGCGATGACGGTCGCCCGTCAACCGGTTGGCATGCCGAGTTTGGTGATGTCGACAATGACGGGCGCCCTGATCTGTTCATCGCCAAGGGTAATGTGGATCAGATGCCAGGAAACGCGATGGAAGATCCCAATAACTTGCTGATGCAAAACCCCGATGGTCGGTTTGACGAACAATCCGTGGCGGCCGGTGTCGCCACAACAGCGCGCTCGCGCGGGGCTGCATTGGCCGATCTTGACGGTGACGGGCGTCTCGATTTGGTCATCGTCAATCGGCGCGCCGCAGTCGAGGTTTACCGCAACGAGACAGAAGACACCGGCAATTGGATAAAGATCGCCCTGCCCCACTCTGCGCTGGGAAGTCGGGTCACAGTAGTCGCAAACGACCAAATCCTCAGCCAACAGTTCACGATTGGCGGCGGGCATGCGTCGGGCGATGCAACACCACTTCACTTTGGCATTGGAACTGCGAGTTCGGTAATCCTGCGGGTGTCCCAGCCCGATGGCACTGTTACGACGCAAACGACATCGGCCAATCAAACGGTTCACTACTAGGGGCGGTTACGGCCGGGCGAGAGGCTCGATAGGCAACCCGCTCGGAACCGTTTCAGGAATACCCAGACGCCCGGTGATTGCAATCGGATCAGTCAAAGCACCCAAGAACGCGACCAAATCCGAGACCTGATCTGCGTTCAATCTGATTACGGGCGCGCGTACAGCGGCCGAGATTGCAGCGACTTCAACCGGATCATCCATGACCCGCCAATCGGCAGCATCGAACGGCGGCAAAATTGCCCAATCTCGCTGGTACCGATCAATCGCAGCAACCGGATCAGCATGATCCGTGACGAACTGGGTCAAATCAGAATGCGATCCCGTGTGCCCGTATGGCGCGGTCAATGCCACGTTGCGTAGCGACGGGGTGCGAAATGCATACGCGTCAGCGTCGTTTCCGGTCACCCGTGCACGACCCAAATCGCGAGCGTGGCTTTCAAAGCGTGCGGCCTTGCCCGGGCCAAACTGGGGCACGGCCGTTGCATGAAACTGGTGATCGGTTTGGAAGGGACCTGCGTGACAACTGCTGCATCCCGCATGCCCATAGAACAAGGCGCGGCCTTTCTCGGCCGCGGGGGCGAGGGGCGACTGGCCACGCAAATACGCATCAAACGGGGATGTGTCCGATCGCCATTCCCACTCGATAAATGCCGCAATCGCATTTGAGATATCCGTGAACCCGATGTCATCGGCAACTGCTAGGTCAGAATAAGCTGCCATGAACTGATCCGCGTAAGCGTCAATCTCTGAAACTCGCTTGGCGATAATATCCCACGCACCTCCGGCACCAGTAATCCGCCCTTGGCGTACAGCTTGGGACACATCGTTTTCGCTGTAATGCCCTGCCATCTCGTCTTGGGACAGAACCGGAAACATGGTTTGCGCAGACAGGATCGATGCGAAGCCTTGCATCATATCTTCGCCCATCGGCGTGCGCAGTCCTGATGGGCGCTGTGGATCAGCCTCGATCCGGCCATCATGAAACAGCACCGTGAATTCCTTGGCCCCAAGGTTAAACAACGCCTGTGCATGGCGTGGAATACGTTGTTCGGGGGCGTTGTTTGTTGCGATTTTACGACCGGGTCCGATACCGATACCGCCCTCGCCAATGCCCAATGACAAACCGTCCCCCGTTCCCAATTCTGGGTGATGACATGTGGCGCAGGAAATCACCTGATTTCCGGACAATATAGGATCATAAAACAGCTGCTGACCCAGCATCGCTTCGGCCAAATAGACGGGTGCATAGTCGGCATTCGCGACCGGCTCTGGCACAGAATTTGCCTGCGCATCTGAGACGACATAAAATGCGGGCGCGGCAAGCGCAAAAAGCAGAGAAATATTTTTCATTTCTTGACCTTAATCCCTTATTTTCTTGGTGCAAGCGTTACATCTTTCCTGCGGCAAAAAGGGCAAACATAGGGGTAGAACAAAATAGGAACATATGCTAATTTTGATTCCACCCCAACCCGGAGAGAGATGTGCCGTGCCCGCCCACGCCCCCTGTTGTCACCCCGCCTGTTGCGGATCTGTTTCAGCCGATCCAATCCTTGTCCGAAGTGTTGTCAGATGCAGCCGTGGACGGGGCCGCTGCGGGCTTTGTTGCAGCACAGTTGCAGCCCGGCGCGCCCGTGCTTTGGATACAAGACCGTCTGTCACAAAAGGAGACTGGAGCGCCATATTTGGCGGGGTTCCCTATGGGATTGAAAATGATCCGCGTCGATGTCTCGCGCGCGGTCGATGTGCTCTGGTCCATGGAAGAAGGGCTGCGTTGCGCAGGGCTAAGTGCGGTCGTCGGCGAGATTTGGGGCGACCCTCCCGCGCTGGATTTCACAGCCAGCAAACGTCTTGCCTTGCGGGCCGAGGCGCAGAAATGTCCCGTGTGGTTGATACGCCGTGCGGGCACCTCGAACCTGAGTGCGGCACGCAATCGCTGGCGGGTCAAAAGCCTGCCATCCGCGCCCACATCACACGACATCAGCGCCGCAGGTCACCCCCAATGGCATGTCGAACTGTTCCGCAGCAGATCTCACAAACCCGGCGACTGGGTGGTGCAGTATGATGCAGCTGCGCAAAAAATTATCCCTATTGTTCAACAGGATAAGGTCGACGCACCACTGCTACGCGCAATTTAACCTCGCACTACACGTGATTGAGAAACGGGTATCTCTGCCCTCGAAACTCCCGAGTTTCAAGCAAAGATACAGCCCATGATGCAAGGTGATCTTGTTGCAGGCATCCGGCCTCTCTTGGGTCGGCGGGTAGTGTCGATGTGGTTTCCCCACCTCAGCATCGAACGCTGGCAACGCAGTATGGAACGTCAACATATCGAACCACCCCCTGATGTGGCGGTCACGCTGGCTGTGGACGGCGCGCATGGACCTGTGGTGCATGCTGCCAACCCTGCCGCAATCGAGGCGGGCGTTCACACGGGCGCGCGCATTGTCGATATGCGCAGTTTGATCCCCGAGTTACGCGTTGAATATGCAGATGTTGGCGGTGATCAGATTTTGCTGCAACAGCTGATGCTCTGGACGCGGCGTTGGTGTCCATGGACATCCCTAGATGGCTCTGATGGTTTGATTTTGGACACCACCGGATCGGATCATCTACATGATGGCGAGGCGTTGATGCTCGCGGATATGCAAGCACGGTTTGCACAGCTTGGACTGACCGTACGATTAGCCGTGGCCCCCACCCGTGGGGCTGCTTGGGGCTTGGCGCGCTATGGTCCGGAACGGGCGATCTGCCCAGCTGAAGACATCGAATTACGACTGGGCGCACTACCAGTCAAAGCCTTGAGATTAAGCGATAAAACTGACCTTTTACTCAATCGGTTAGGCCTTAAAACCATTGGTGCGTTGACCGACGTGCCACGGGTCGCGCTGGTCCGCCGCTTTGCCCGGACCGAGCTGATCCACAACCCTGTCATGCGGTTGGACCAGATGATGGGACGGTTGGCAGAACCGGTCAACAGCCCCGAAGACCCGCCCCGTTTCATGGTGCGTGCCCGCCTACCCGAGCCGGTTCAGGACCCCACACCGCACCTGCCCGCGCTGTGCGAGGCGCTCTGCGCTGAGCTATCCAGCGCAGGGTTTGGCGCACGCCGCATCGTTGTGTCAGTCTATAAAACCGATGGCGACATCAGCCATGTTGAGGCCGCAACTGCCACAGGGTCACGAGACCCTGCGCATCTCTTGGGGCTGTTCCGCGACCGGATCGAGGCGATAAACCCCGGGTATGGCTTTGATCTGATCACCTTGACCGCCGCCCATGTAGAAGAAATGGCCGATGTTCAAAGCCGTTTGGGGGGTGGCACGGATGAAGGCACAGAACTGGCCCAGCTGGTCGACCGGTTGACCGCAAAATTCGGTGCGGCCCATGTCACCCGCCCCATCCCAGGCAACAGCCATATCCCAGAGCGTCGCGAGGCATGGATCCCCGCCATGAGCGGGCCACCTGCCCCGCTTGAGACCGCGCTGTTGCGCCCGCTGCGGCTGTTCCACACGCCCGAGGAAATCCGCGTGCTCTATGCCGTGCCCGAAGGTCCCCCCGCCCAATTCCAATGGCGGCGCCAATTGTTGCGCGTGGTGCGGTTCAATGGCCCCGAGCGGATTTCACCCGAATGGTGGAAAGACCGCCCCACCAGCCGCTTGCGCGACTATTACCGCATAGAAGAACAGTTTGGTCGCCGCATCTGGCTGTTTCGCGAGGGGCTTCATGGTGACGGGCGTGGGCGAGAGGACCCGCGTTGGTTCGTGCATGGGGTCTTTGCCTGATGCCCAAGAACGATCACCAACACCCGCGCCGCACACTGGACCCTGACATTGGGTTTACCCCCAACGCCCCCTGCGACTATGTCGAATTGGGATTGGCCAGTTGCTTTTCCTTTTTGCGCGGTGCCTCTGATGCCGTCGATCTCGCGTCCGAGGCATGGGCGTTGGGCTATGACCAGTTGGGCATCGCTGATTGGAACACGCTCGCGGGTGTGGTCCGGCTACACACAGAGGCGACCAAGGCACATATCCGCCCTCTGATCGGGGCGCGGATCGTATTGGTTACAGGCGAGGCTTTTCTTGCCTACCCCAACGACCGTGATGCCTACGGCCGCCTTTCGACCCTGATTTCCAAGGGGCGGCGTTACGATCCAGATGGGGTCTGGCAGGCCAAAGGGGCCTGTGACATCACCCTTGCCGATCTCGCCGCCACCAGTGACAACATCCAGCTGATTGTCATCCCACCGCGCAATCTGGATCTATTTGCGCGTGACCTCACGCGCATTCAGCATCGGTTGCCAACCTGTCGTCATGTGGCAGCCAGCTATCTCTATCACGGCGATGACGTCGCACGGCTCACTCAAATCGACTCCATCGCCCGCGCCCGTGGGCTGGACATGCTTGCCACCAATGACGTGCTCTACCATGCGCCTCATCGTCGCCCACTTCAGGATGTGATGACCTGTATCCGCGAAAAAACCAGAGTCGACCGCGCGGGCTATCTGCTGGAACCCAACGCCGAGCGGCATCTTAAATCCCCCGCCGAGATGCAGCGCCTCTTTTCCCGTTGGCCCCATGCAATTGCCGCCCCCCGCGTGGTCGCCGATGCCATCACCTTTGCGCTGACCGACCTCAAATACGAATACCCCAGCGAAACACTGCCCCCCGGCACCACGGCCAGCGCAGAACTGCGTCGCCTGACCTATCTGGGTGCCGACGACCGCTATCCCGCAGGTCTGCCAGCAAAGGTGCGCAAGATTATCGAAAAGGAACTGGCCCTGATCGATAAGATGGACATCGCCCGCTATATCCTGACCATCGACGACATCGTGCGCTTTGCCCGCCACGAGGCGACCCCACCGATCCTATGTCAGGGACGTGGGTCTGCCGCCAATTCCGCCGTCTGCTTTTGCCTCGGGATCACCGCCGTGGATCCCAACGAACATGACGTCCTGTTTGAACGCTTCATCAGCGAAGAACGCGACGAGCCGCCCGACATTGATGTGGATTTTGAACATGAACGCCGCGAAGAGGTGATCCAGCATATCTATGCCAAATATGGCCGCGACCGCGCGGGGCTGTGTGCCACGGTAATCCACTACCGCCCCCGCTCGGCGATCCGCGAGGTTGGCAAGGTTATGGGCCTTTCAGAGGATATCACTGGGGCATTGGCCAAGACCGTCTGGGGCTCTTGGGGGAGCGAGCTCGACGAAGACCGCGCGCGCGAAACCGGTGTCGACCTAAGCGACCCGCGCATTCGCCGAACCATCACTGTCGCACAAATGATGATCGGGATGCCTCGCCATCTGGGTCAGCACGTGGGCGGCTTTATCCTGACAGAACGCCCGCTGACCGAAACTGTGCCCATCGGCAATGGCGCCATGCCCGACCGCAGCTTTATCGAATGGGACAAGGACGACATCGACGCCTTGGGGATTTTCAAGATCGACATTCTGGCGCTTGGGATGCTGACCTGTATCCGCAAATGCTTTGACCTGATGCGCGCGCATCATGGCGTCGATTACGACCTCGCGATGATCCCGCAAGACGACCCTGCGACCTACAAAATGCTGCGCCGTGGCGACAGTTTAGGCGTGTTTCAGGTCGAAAGTCGCGCCCAGATGAACATGCTACCCCGCCTGCGTCCGCGTGTGTTCTATGATCTGGTCATCCAAGTTGCCATCGTCCGCCCCGGCCCCATTCAGGGCGACATGGTTCACCCCTACCTGCGCCGTCGCAACAACGAAGAGGCGGTCGAATACCCGCAACCGGAGCCACCTCATGATCCTGACGAGCTGCGCAATATTCTAAACCGCACGCTGGGGGTGCCGATTTTCCAAGAACAGGCAATGAAGATCTCGATCGAGGCAGCCGAGTTTTCCCCCGCCGAGGCCAATGAACTGCGCAAGGCAATGGCGACATTTCGATCCCGCGGGACCATCGAGAAACTACAGGACAAAATGGTCGGGCGCATGACGCGGCGCGGCTATGATCCGGTGTTCGCCCAACGCTGTTTTGACCAGATCAAAGGCTTTGGCGAATACGGCTTCCCCGAGAGTCACGCCGCCAGCTTTGCCAAACTTGTTTATGTGTCGAGCTGGATCAAATGCCACTACCCCGATGTCTTTGCTGCGGGCCTCTTAAATTCGCAACCCATGGGGTTCTATGCGCCAGCCCAAATCGTCCGCGATCTGCGCGAACATGACTGCGAGGTTCGCGAGATTGATGTGAACTATTCCAATTGGGACAATACGTTAGAGCCAACAGCTGATGGGTTTGCTCTGCGCATAGGGTTCCGCCAGATCAAGGGGCTGCGCGCAGATGCCGCCCACCAGATCATGGCAGGACGCGATGCGCCCTATACCAGCGCCGCTGATCTCAAAACGCGCAGCGCGATTGGGGCGCCGATCATTCGTCGCCTCGCCGCAGCAGACGCATTACGTTCGATGGGCATGGACCGCCGTCAGGCGCTGTGGGACGCTCGCGCGCTGCGAGATGCGCCTGATCTGCCGTTGTTTCAGGACCATGCGGACGAAGGTGCCGACACTCCCGTCACCCTGCCCCAGATGCCCACCTGCGAACAGGTCGTGGCTGACTATCAAACCACCCGTCTCTCGCTCAAGGCGCACCCCATCGCGTTTCTGCGCCGCTCGATGCAGCGCCAAGGGTTCATCGCAACCGACGTCCTGAAACAATCACGCAATGGCAAACGGGTAAAAATGGCTGGCATCGTCTTGATCCGCCAACGCCCCGGTAGCGCCAAGGGCGTGTGCTTTATCACGCTTGAGGACGAGGTCGGCGTCGCCAATCTGGTCGTTTGGCCCAAAGTGATGGAAACCTACCGCAAAGTGATCATGACCTCGCGACTGCTGAGCCTTTATGGCTACGTGCAGCGCGACCGCGACATCATCCACGTTGTCTGCACCCACCTCGAGGATCGCTCGGATGCGTTGTTGCGCCTTTCCCAAGACATGATGACCCCCGCCTTGGCCCACGCAGACGAGGTGGCCAAACCGATCCCCAGCACCCGAGGGCGCCACCCACGCGACGTCGAAGTCATCCCGAAATCTCGTGACTTCCACTAACCGTTCACAAAGATTGCGCCGCTGCCAGGCTCTGTGCAACGCTTGGATCAACACCTCTTGATTCTGGATCCCACCATGACAACCCAAGCCCCAAAACAGACCAGCTATGACGTTGTGATCGTCGGCGGCGCAATGCTTGGGTCTAGCGTCGCATGGTTCTTGTCTGACAACCCAGATTTCGATGGCAGCGTTCTCGTCGTGGAACGCGATACGACCTATGCCGCCTGTTCGACCGTTCACACCAACAGCTGCATGCGTCAGCAATTCTCGACCGAAGTGAACATCAAGATGAGCCAGTTTGCTGCTGATTTTGTTAAGAACTTTCGAGAGTATATGGGGAATGACGAGCGCGTCCCCCAACCCGTACTGCAAAGCTATGGCTATATGTACATGGCCGACACGCACGAATTTGTAAGCACACTCAAGGATACGCAACAGGTACAGGCCCGGCTCGGCGCAGGCACCAAACACATGTCCCCTGATGATATCGCCCGCGACTATCCGTTCTACAATCTCGACGGCATTCTGGGGGCCAATCACAATCTCAAGGACGAAGGTTATTTCGACGGCAACACTCTGTTTGATTGGTGGAAACGTGTGGCCGGTGAACGCGGTGTTGAATACGTCAACAACACCGTCACGGGTATGGGTTTAAACACGGCAGGCAACCGCGTTGAAACGGTCACATTGGCCTCGGGTGAGGTGATTTCCTGCGACACTGTGGTCAATGCCTCGGGCCCCCGCGCGAGCCTGACCAGTGAAATGGCAGGTATCCATCTGCCTATCGAGCCGCGCAAACGCTACACGTTCATATTCGCCGCAGAACGCCCTCTCGACCGCGACCTGCCGCTTACCATCGATCCCTCTGGTGTCCATATGCGCACTGATGGCACCTATTATCTGGCCGGCTGTCCCCCCGATGATGATCCAGCCGTCGACCACGATGACTATATCGAGGACCACAGCATCTGGCAGGACAAAGTCTGGCCAGCCATCGCCAACCGCATCCCACAATTCGAGGCGATTAAACTAATCAACTCTTGGGCGGGGCACTATGCCTACAATACGCTGGATCAAAACGCCGTATTAGGCCCCCACCCTGACGTGACCAACTTTGTCTTCGTCAACGGCTTTTCAGGTCATGGGTTCCAGCAGTCCCCAGCTGTAGGTCGCGGCACGGCCGAGATGATCGCACACGGCGAATACCGCACGCTGGACCTAAGCCTGTTTCACTATGAGAGAGTAACTCAAAACAACCCCATCATTGAAAAGGCCGTAATCTAGACGCCACTTCCGCCATAAACGAAACGGACCGCACCAGATTTCCCTGATGCGGCCCGTTGTTTTTTGCCGGTCTAAATCAGGCCGCGCTAGAAATCCGCGGCACCAGTGCGACGACCAAATCACGCATATCGATCTGGCCAACAGCTTCGCCGTCTTCCATCACGCGGTACTTGTGCTTGGTATCACCACCAGACAACGCAATCAGGCTCTCTAGGTTGTCGTTCGCGTCGACATCAGCCGAGAATTTGCCCTTGCTCAATGGTTGCATCACCGACCGCACACGCAAAACGCGCGCACGGTTAATGTCGCTGACAAAGTCCTCGATGTACGGATCAGACGGGTTCAGCAAGATGCCTTGCGGCTCGCCCTGCTGGACCACGGCGCCGTCCTTTAGGATCACGAGGTGATCCGCCAGTTTCAGGGCCTCGTCCAAGTCGTGTGTGATGAAAACGATGGTTTTGTGCAGCTCTTCTTGCAGCTCAAGAAGCAAGTTCTGCATGTCCGTACGGATCAGAGGGTCCAGCGCCGAAAACGCTTCGTCCATCAACATGATGTCGGTGTTTGCCGTCAGTGCGCGGGCAATGCCCACACGCTGTTGCATGCCACCAGACAGCTGTGCTGGAAAATGGTTCTCGTAGCCGTCCAGACCCACACGCGCGAGCCACTTCATGCCTTCGGCATTGCGGGTCGCCTCGTCGACGCCTTGGACCTCTAGTGCCATCGCCGCGTTCTGCAGCACCGTACGGTGCGGCAACAGCGCGAACTTTTGGAACACCATCGACATTTTGTCCTGACGCATCTTACGCAATTCAGCGTCCGACAGCTTCATCACGTCGATCCCGTCAATCAGGATCTCGCCATCAGTCGGGTCAATCAAACGGTTCAGGTGACGGATCAGAGTGGATTTCCCTGAGCCCGACAAACCCATTACAACCGTGATCTCGCCCGCTTGCACGTCGACATTGATGTTTTGCAGACCCAACACATGCCCGTGGGTTTCCAGCAGTTCAGGCTTGCCCATCCCTGCCTTGACGTGTGGCATCATGTCTTTGTGCCGCGCCCCAAAGATCTTGTAGAGGCCGCTCAGACGAACTTTTGGCATATCGCTCATGTCATTGCCTCCAATCAGTGGGATTTATGGGTCATATCGACCCGCGACAGCGCCGCCTTGGACACGCGGTCCAAGATGACAGCCAACAAAACGATGCCGATACCCGCAACAATACCCACACCCAATTCAAGGTTCCGGATACCGCGCAGCACGTTCACACCCAAACCAGGTGCCGACACCAACGATGCAATCACAACCATCGCGAGGCTCATCATGATGGTCTGGTTCACACCAGCCATGATGTTGGGCAACGCCAGCGGCAGCTCAACCTTGAGCAGCTTTTGGTTGGAATTCATGCCAAATGCGTTGGCCGCCTCGATGACGTCTTGATCAACCAGACGAATACCAAGGTCCGTTAGACGGATCACAGGTACGATCGCATAAAGAATGATCGCGATGCCATAGAGCTTGGATTCCGTGACCGAGAACAAGAAGATCAGCGGGATCAAATACACAAAGGTCGGTAAGGTTTGAAGCAGATCCAAAATCGGCACGACGGATCTTTGCAGCCTGTCGGATTTGGACATCGCAATGCCAATCGGCACCCCAAGCACAATCGATATCCCCGTACAGACAAAGATAATCGATAGCGTCTGCATCGCCACATCGTAGTGATCGACAAACGCCAGCAATAGAATGGAAAAGGCGACGAAGATCGTCACCGGTTTGGACCGAGATGCAAACCATGCGATGGCAACTAGGATCGGCACCATGATGAACCACGGTGTCGCGCTAAACGTCCACAACGCCCCGTCCAACAACCAGCTGAGTGGTTGGGTGATCGGGTCCAGCACGGACTTTAGCGCCGGTTTCGCCGCAAGAAAGCCGTCTTCGATGCCCTTGGTCAGGTCACGGGTCTGGCTAAGATTGCCACAGCTTTCATTCAAATTATCGAGTGAAGGGAAGGGGAAAAACGCGCCTTGCGCTGAGTCCTCACCATTCGATTGTGCCAACAGATCAGCCATCGAGAGAGGTGCATCAGACGCTCCTCCTCCGCACCAATCCTCTAGCCCCAAGAGCCGGAAAAGCCCGTCATAAAACGCCATTTTTTGTTCCCTGATATGGTTGACCCTCCCGTACCATATGGCCGGAAGGGTCGTGTCGTATAGGCTTTGCTTACTTGAGCAGAGCGGACAGCTTGCCCTTGGCTTCGTCGTTCAGCCAGTCAGCCCAAACGTCCTTGTAGGATGTCAGGAAGTAAACTGCGGCTTCTTCATTGGACGCGTTGTTGTCCAGACGCCATGCCAGCACTTCGCCCATCTGAGCGTTCGTGAAGGATACGTTCTTGAGCAGCTCAGCAACCTCTGGCTCACGCTCCATGAACGCGCCAGAAACAGCTGTTGTCACTTTCGCAGCAGGATATGCCGAGAATGTTGGGTCGGCACAGTCTACGTCACCGTTACACGTGTGCGCATCTGCATTGTACTCACCAACCTGAACCTGAACCATTGGGTACTTGCCCAAAACAGCTGTTGGTGCCCAGTAGTAGCCCAACCAAGGCTGCTGGTCTGCGTAGGCTGCAGCGATAGATGTCTGCAGTGTCTCACCGGAACCGTGCTGGAACCGCTCGAGGCCAGTGCCTTCGATGCCCAAAGCAGTCAGGTTGTTGTTGTTGATGATGTCACACGCCCAACCCGAAGGGCAGTCGTGAAATTTGCCACCGACAGCTGCGGGGTTCGCCATGATGCCTTCCCAAGTGGTCAGCTCTGGGTTGCTCTCTGCGAGATACGCAGGGATCCACCATGCTTCTACACCACCGTCAGACAGAACGTTAGTCAGCTCGATCAGTTTACCCTCTTCGAGCAGGCCAGCGTATGCTGGTGTCGAGTTTGCCCAAACTTCGGTCAGGATGTCCGGCTCGCCAGTTTCAGCCAACGATGTCAGCGCAGGAACAGTCGAGGATGGAACTTTTTGGACTTCGCAGCCATAGCCTTGCTCCATCAGGAACGAAGCAACCGCAGTCACAACCTGAGACGATGCCCAGTCCATTTCAGTGATCGAAACTTCGCCGCAATCTGCCATTGCAGACGTCGCACCGAGGCTCGCAGTTGTCAGCGCAACAGCGCCCAACATTTTCATTTTCATCTTTTTAGTCTCCCTGAGTTTCGCCGGCGTGGCGATTAGCCCGCCGACTATGGGGTAGCTTCGCACGAGCTTCTAGCGTGAAAAGCTGAAAAGCGACATTTCTCAGTCGGTATTCGTCACTTGCCCGAAAAATGAAAAACGTGAACAGAATTTCAGCCGCCCAAATATGCAAATTACGTAATTTTAACCCCAAAATACGCAAATTACTAAAACTAGCTGTCTTGGCCGACATTCTGACGTTGCTCGCCCAACCCTTGGATTCGCAAGATCATCTCGTCTCCGGCGGACAAATAGACAGGCTCTGGTTTGATCCCCATCCCCACTCCGGGGGGCGTTCCAGTGCTGATCACATCGCCCGGATGCAGCGTCATCAATTGGGACAAATGCGAGATGATCTGAGCGACGGAAAAGATCATCTTAGAGGTGTTTCCAGTTTGCATACGGACGCCGTTTATATCCAACGACAAATCCAATTTTTGTGGATCAGCCACCTCGTCACGTGTCACGAGCCACGGACCTGTCGGCCCGAACGTGTCGCAAGATTTGCCTTTGGTCCATTGGCCAGACAACTGGGTCTGGAAATGCCGTTCAGACACATCATTGACGATGCAATATCCGGCCACATGATCCAGAGCGTCAACTTCGTCGACGTATTTTGCGGCAAGTCCGATCACGACGCCTAGTTCGACTTCCCAATCCGTTTTGGTTGACCCACGTGGGATCAGGACGGTATCGTTTGGCCCGCAAACTGCTGAATTTGCTTTGAAAAACAGGATCGGATGTTCAGGTTCAGCCATACCCGCCTCTGCGGCGTGATCTGAATAGTTCAGACCGATGCACAGAAATTTCCCAATATTCCCTACACATGGGCCGATACGTGGGGCACCTGCGACTGAGGGCAATGCGCTTAGATCCAAACCGCGGAGCATGTCCAATTTCTCATCCGACAGAGCGTCACCGTCGATATCCGAAATCACACCGGACAGGTCACGTAGTGTGCCATCCTCGTCGATACATCCAGGCTGTTCTGCGCCGTGTTTTCCAAACCGTACCAGCTTCATTTTTTTGGTCCTTTAGTGACTGTCGCGCGGCAAGTACTTGCGCGAAATATCTTGGTATCCGTCCGCATCTCGCAGGATCATGCCTTCGTCAAAGCGACCAACAAGCTCGCGGAAATACTGCTGCCACGGCGTCTGGCTTTCAGGATGGGCATACCCGCCGTCAGCCACCAGCTTGGCGGCACGATCCGCCAACTCATCCATTGGAACCAGCATGTTAGCCGTGCAGGTGTTCAGATCAATCCGCACGCGATCACCGCTCTGCAACAGCGCCAAACCACCGCCGTCAGCGGCCTCTGGTGCGGCGTTCAGGATTGATGGGCTACCCGACGTCCCAGACTGGCGCCCGTCCCCAATACAAGGCAACGCATGAATGCCCTTTTTGATCAGATAGCTTGGGGGCCGCATGTTCACGACCTCAGCGCCACCCGGGTACCCTTTGGGTCCTGCGCCACGCATGAACATGATGCAATTCTCATCTAGCTCTTCCGACGGATCATCGACGCGGTGATGGAAATCTTCGGGCCCGTCATAGACAACCGCACGCCCCTCAAACGCATTCAGGTCGTCAGCATTCGACAAATACCGTTGGCGAAAATCTGCACTGATGACACTGGTTTTCATGATCGCGCTGTCGAACAAGTTACCAGAAAGGTTAATGAAACCGGCTTGCTGCATCAATGGATTTTCAACCGTCATAATGACGTCTGTATTGCTCGAACGGTGTGCGTGACAGTTGTCGCCCATCGACTGGCCATTGACCGTCACTGCGTTCGGGTGGGGCAACAAGTCCGCAGCCAGCAGCTCGGACACAACGGCAGGGACACCGCCAGCCTGCTGGTAATCTTCACCCAGATATTTGCCTGCTGGTTGCAGGTTTACCAACAGCGGGATGTGATGTCCGTGCGTTTGCCAGTCATCGTTGTTCAACGGCACACCCAGATGCCGCGCGATGCCATTCAAATGGATCGGCGCATTGGTTGATCCGCCAATGGCGGAGTTGATAACAATAGCATTTTCAAAAGCTTCACGCGTCATAACATCAGTTGGGCGCAGATCTTCCCACACCATATCGACGATGCGTTTGCCCGTTTCATAACTGATCTGACCACGTTCGCGGTATGGGGCTGGGATCGCGGCGGCGCCCGGCAACTGCATGCCCAGCGCCTCGGCCAGAGAATTCATCGTGGTGGCAGTGCCCATCGTGTTGCAGTACCCGACCGACGGAGCCGAGGCCGCCGCAATTTCCATGAATTCATCATCGTCGATTTCGCCAGCAGCGAGCTGTTCGCGTGCCTTCCAAATCACGGTGCCGGAGCCTGCACGCTCGCCCTTCCACCAGCCATTCAGCATTGGACCGACGGACAGTGCAATCGCCGGAATGTTAACTGTCGCCGCCGCCATCAAGAGCGCGGGCGTGGTTTTGTCACATCCGATATTCAGCACGACTCCGTCCAACGGATAACCAAACAAAGTTTCGACCAATGACAGGTAGGCAAGGTTTCGGTCCAACGATGCGGTTGGGCGTTTGCCCGTCTCTTGGATCGGATGTACCGGTACTTCGATTGGCGTGCCCCCTGCCGCAATGATCCCGTCGCGCACCCGTTTGGTCAGCTCCAAGTGATGGCGGTTACACGGGCTCAGATCGCTACCAGTTTGCGCAATCGCAATGATCGGCTTGCCGGACTGCAACTCTTCGCGCGTCAGGCCGTAGTTCAAATAGCGTTCGAGATACAGCGCGGTCATCTCCGCGTTGTCTTTGTTCATGAACCATTTGCGCGACCGCAGTTCTTCGATGTCGATTTTTTTCATCCCGAGGGTCTCCTATTCGTGGGCCATCAGCCTTTGAACACAACACTAGGCCTCAGTCTCGCAACACACCAGAGCGGCGCAGGTAAAAAATACAAATATTGGAACTCAGTTTCACTTAGTGGAACCTAGTTTGGTAGAAGGGCGCGAAGGCCATTGCTCAATGACCTGTCGCCAATACCGCCAACCACCTCACAATTAGACTGCGGATAGCCACGTCTTGTAGTCACTGACCAGCAAATGGGTCGGATCAACGTCTTCTTCGATTTGGGCAAAACGTCCAATCGGTTCGCGAAAAATGTTGTCGGTCTCGTCGTCGTTCACAGTCGACACTTCGCCCATCAATACATCGCCGCCTTCGCCCCAGAACGCATGCCAATCCCCGGGCATAAGAGTGACGCTTTCACCCGCTGCGAGCTTTAGCTTTTCTCCAGCGCCGAACTCACGGCGGATGCCATCGCACATGACCACACCGCCACGGTCCTCGGCAAAATTGCCGTCGTCATCTGAGCCGAACAACTCGATCACCAAGGTGGCCCCACCCCGATTGATTATGTCTTCCGCTTTGATGACATGCGTGTGCATGGGTGACAGTTGATCCTGCTTCGAAATCAATAATTTTTCAGCATAACACATGCCGCCTCCGCGCTGCAGGTCGGTCAGGCGACCGTTGCGCAAGGTGAACAGAAACAGGCCCATCTCGTCGTAGCGTCCAGCACCATAGTCGGTAATGTCCCACCCGCAACGTGCGGTGATCACGGCCTCCGCAGCCTCGGCATTGGCGCGGAACACATCAGCTGTCCAATAGGCCCAAGGCGGCAATGCAAAACCGTGATGGCGGATCAATTCATCCGCCTCTGCCATGATCGAATTAATAGTAGAACGTTTCATCTAAGCCTCGGCATTGGTTGCGCATTATTGCGCAGGTGGTTTGGCCTTTTGCAAGTAGTCGTCCATCGCTGGCGCGTAATGCGCAAGCTCGATTTCGACAGCCTCAAATCTATCCAGTCGCGCACGGTAATCCAACACCGATTGCGGCCAAACCACGGGCAAGCCCATCACGTCTTCAAACGCTGCTATCCATGCAAAGGTCACCGCAAACCCGCAATCGGACAGCCACAAAGTCTCGGCATCTAGCGGATTGTGGGCAAGCAGCAAATCCAGCGCATCAAGGTGTTTGGAAATGATAGCGCCGCCCGCGGCCAATGCCTCGGCGTCGCGTGTCGCATAGGCCACTTGGGGGTACATTGCGCGCACCGCAGGTTCGAGCCGTGTATCATGAAACCGCCCCATCTCGCGCGCCTTGGCACGCAATTGCAATGTCTCTGGCAGCATCGGCGTTTCGGGAAAGGCTTCGTTGAGGTATTCAGCAATAGCCTCGCTATCCGCCAACATAAAACCGTCATGGACCATCGCAGGTAAATTGCCCGATGGAACAATCGCCTTGTATTCGGCGGAACCGTATCCACCGGGTGGCGGCAGTTCGGTCCACTCAATGGATTTGTGCCGCATCATGACGCGCAGTTTTGCGCAGTAGGTCGCAACGGGGACGGTATAGATATTCAGCATGTGACTTCGATGATCCAAGTGTAGCAGGCAAAAAAAGGGCCAGTCGTTTCCGACCGGCCCCTAGGATGTATCACAATCCGACTTAGTCAACAGTCAGCTGCCACTTGTCGCCGAGTTCGTCAAAGAAACCCTGCTCTTGCTTGAGCGTGATCCACGTATTGATGTAGTTGATCCAAACCTGATCGGCCTGCGGCAACAGCATCGCAACCGGTGTTGGCGCGCGACCAGCCTCAACAGGAACGATCATCAATTGGTCGTATTGCGCGACCAATTTGTTCGCCTCGACATTCGACGTGATGCTTGCATCAGCACGGCCCGACAGGACCTCTTGGAAATCACGTGCTGGGGCCTCGACGATGCGGTGCTCGGCATTTGGGAAGAACTGTTTGACCTGCGTCTCTTGGGTTGTTCCCAAAGTCGCGGCAACGGATACGCCTTCCATGTTCAGACTTTCCCAGCTGTCGAAATTATCCATGTTGGATTTCAGCATCAGCGGCACAGTGACCAACGAGAAATAGCTATTCGAATAACCAGCGGCCTTGGCGCGGCTTGGCGAAACTGAAGCGGACCCTGTGATGTGGTACTGGCCCGAGGTCACACCGCTGACCAGAGTTTTCCAGTCTGTTGGCACGAACTCTACCTCGACACCGAGATCTGCAGCCAGTGCAGTCATCACATCGATGTCATAGCCTTCGTAAGTGTTGGTCGCGACGTCACGCATCGTCATCGGGTTCCAGTCACCTGTTGTGCCAACCTTGAGCACACCGGAGGAGAGGATTTCGTTCAAAGATGACTGTGCATTAGCAGCTACAGCAGAAGTCGCCAAAACAACGGCGGTGGCAGCAATCTTAAAGAATTTCATGGGTTTCCCTTTTCTCATGTGCGTTGCAATCTAGTGTGCCTGACGTATTTGCAAATGCAAAGGGACGTATTTTATTTCGCGCTCACGTCCGCGCGATCATCTGGGGTTCCAGAGAAAAGAGCGATCGACCATGGCCAAAACAGAGCCGTTAATCACCATTAGCAACGTGTCAAAGTTCTTTGGATCTTTTCAGGCTCTCAAAGATGTTAATTTGACAGTATCGTTAGGCGAACGTGTGGTGGTGTGTGGTCCATCAGGATCTGGCAAGTCGACATTGATCCGCTGCATCAACCGTTTAGAGGCGCATGAAGCGGGCGACATTGTCGTGGACGGCGTTACACTGACCGACAGCGATGAGAGCCTTGATAAAATTCGGGCCAATGTCGGTATGGTTTTTCAACAATTTAATTTGTTCCCTCATTTGACCGTTCTAGAGAATCTGACATTGGGGCCGCGCCGTGTGCTGGGCCTGTCGGTGGCCGAGGCCAACGAACGTGCGATGACATATCTAGAGCGGGTCCAAATCCCTGACCAAGCACACAAACTGCCAAGACAACTGTCAGGTGGCCAGCAACAGCGCGTCGCGATTGCGCGGTCATTGTGTATGGAGCCACGGATTTTACTGTTTGACGAGCCGACATCGGCGTTGGACCCTGAGATGATCGCCGAAGTTCTTGAGGTCATGACCGAGCTTGCAAGCTCTGGAATGACAATGATCGTCGTTACACACGAAATGGGGTTTGCTCGTCGTGTCGCCGACACCATGGTCTTTATGGACAAAGGTGAAATCGTCGAGGTCGGCCCACCAGACGACGTGTTTACAGCGCCCAAGTCCAAACGCTTTGGCATCTTCCTTCAACAAATTCTAAACCACTGAGAGGGGCCGATATGAAACGTCTCATAACACGCCTCGCACTGATCTTTGCCGTGCTCACCCTTGCGGGATGTTCGGGAAATTGGGGATGGTACGTCGTCGATCCCAGCACGCCAAAAGGCTGGAGCAACCTGCAATTTATGATGACGGGTGCGTACAACACGATCCTGATGTCACTGACGGCGATCTTAATCTCGGTCGTGGTCGGATTATTGGTCGCCCTGCCCGGTCTGTCAGACAAACGCGGCTGGCGCATCTTCAACCGCACCTATGTCGAAGTCGTCCGCGCAGTTCCGATCCTTGTTCTAATACTTTGGGTCTACTACGGCCTGCCGACACTGACCGGCCTTACGCTCAATGTCTTCTGGGCTGGTGTTCTAGCGCTTGCGTTGTCGGACAGCGCGTTTCAGGCCGAGATTTTTCGCGCAGGCATCCAATCTATTGGCAAGGGTCAGTATGAGGCCGCGCAGTCAATCTCGCTGAACTATCGCGACACGATGCGTTATATTATCCTGCCCCAAGCGATCCGGCGTATTCTCCCAGCCTTGGGGAACCAACTGGTTTATATGCTCAAAATGTCTTCACTGGTGTCCGTCATTGGTATGCAGGAATTGACCCGCAAAGCAAATGAACTGGTGGTCTCAGAATACCGGCCACTGGAAATCTACACCATTCTGGTGCTCGAATATCTGGTTCTCATCCTGATCGTTTCGGCAGGTGTACGGTGGCTAGAAAGCCGCATGACCGCGAGCGAGGCATAGGCATGGCGCAGGCAAAGGACGATCTAACGACCGGTGCGATCTCAGGACATTTTCGCAACCTTGCGATCCCCGCGGCCATCGGGATGTTGTTCACAACTCTCTACAATGTGGTCGACACGTATTTCGCAGGTAAAATCGGGACAGATGCGCAGGCGGGCCTG
Organism: Thalassobium sp. R2A62; assembly: GCF_000161835.1. GTDB lineage: Bacteria > Pseudomonadota > Alphaproteobacteria > Rhodobacterales > Rhodobacteraceae > Thalassobium. The sequence goes on along the minus strand of NZ_GG697169.2, from coordinate 268,215 downwards.
TCAATCGGCTTCCAAGCGTTCTTTATCATGATGGCCGTGGGGTTTGGCCTTAGCTCAGCCCTGTCGACATTGGTCAGCAATGCCAAAGGCGGCAAGGACGACGACAGCGCCCAGCGCTATGCGGCCCAAGGCATCAGCTTTGGCATCATCGCGACGGTCGTCTTGATGATTGGCGGCGCAATCTGGGGGCCTTGGCTGATCACGCTAGTGTCCGAACCCGGCAGCTATCGAGACGCAGCTACTGGTTACTTTGGCGTTCTTCTTTTCTCACTCCCAGGCTTTATGCTGGCCTATGGGATGAACGGGATTTTGCAGGCACATGGCGATACAAGGTCGATGCAACGGGCCTTGATGGTCGCGTTTTTCGCCAACGTCGTCCTGAACCCATTGCTGATATTTGGCATTCCGACTGTTTGGAACGGCATCGGGTTTAACGGGATCGCGTTGGCAACCGTCATCAGCCAAACGGGCGTGATGGCCTATATCCTGCTGCAAATTTCCAAACTCAAGACGATGGCCGGTGCACACCGCGCAGCATTCCGACCCGAGCTATCCACGTTCAAAGAAATCGCAGCACAGATGGCTCCGGCCAGCACGGCGATGATGGTTATGTTTATATCGGGCTTTGTCGTGCAATTCGCCCTCAAAGGGTTTGGCGGAGAAGCGATCGCAGCCTACGGCGTAGCACTTCGGATCGAACAAATCCTGTTGCTGCCTGTCTTGGGCATGACGGGTGCACTGTTGCCAATTGCGGCACAGAACTTTGGTGCAGCAGATCACGAACGCGTACGTGAAGCACTATTTTTCTGTTGGAAACTCGGCTTTGCCATGACCGTCATTGCGGCCCCTGCCCTTTGGTTCGGCGGTGGATACGCGATGGGGCTGTTCACCCAAGACGCACAAGTGATCGAAATTGGTCGCAGCTATCTGCGCATCGACAGCTTTTTGTTCCCGTTCTACATGATGCTGTTTTCTATCAACTCCTTCCTCCAAGCGCTGAAGAAACCGATTTGGACACTCTGGATCGGTATCTACCGCCAAGGGTTCGGCGTGGCGTTCTTTATCTGGCTGTTGGTCGGGATCGTCGGTATGGATGTTTGGGGCGTTTGGCTGGCTATTGGCACTGCCGTCTTTACCGGATGGATCATTGCTATGTTCGTGGCGATCCGAGTTGGGCGAGACAATATCGGCGGACTACGCCCCGCCACGTAAAGGAAGCGACACATGAACATTCTGTTTATCATGTATGACCAACTGCGGTTCGACTACCTCAGCTGTGCTGGGCATCCACATTTGAAGACCCCGAATTTCGATCGTGTCGCGGCCAAAGGGGTTCGATTTACCAATTGCTACGTCCAATCCCCGATTTGTGGCGCCAGCCGGATGAGCACCTATACAGGCCGCTATACGTCGTCTCACGGCGCACAGTGGAACGGATTTCCATTACGTGTCGGCGAGCAAACTATGGGCGATCACTTGCGCCGCGCTGGCATGGATTGTTGGCTGATCGGCAAAACCCATATGAAGGTTGACGCCGAAGGTATGGCCCGTCTCGGTCTAAGCCCAGACAGCATGATCGGTGCGCGCCAGGCCGAGTGCGGCTTTGACGTCTGGGTGCGGGATGATGGCCTATGGGCCGAAGGTCCAGACGGATTTTATGACGAGAAACGATCGCCTTATAATGAATTCCTCAATTCGCAAGGATACGCCGCTGAAAACCCTTGGGCGGATCATGCAAACGCGGGCCTAGACAACGGCACGGCGGCCTCTGGCTGGATGTTCGAGAACGCGGACAAGCCCGCAAACATCCGCGAAGAGGACAGTGAAACGCCGTGGCTCACATCCGAGACCATTCGGTTCATGGACCAAGCCAAAGGCCCGTGGTGCGCGCACGTCAGCTATATCAAACCACACTGGCCCTATATCGTTCCGGCCCCCTACCATGACATGTTCGGCCCCGAGCATGTCCCAGCAGCCTCGCGGCATGCGGTCGAGCGCGAGGACCCCCACCCCGTCTACGGCGCATACATGGGCAACAAAGTCGCCGCTGCGTTCCAAAATGACGACGTACGCGACAAGGTGATCCCTGCCTACATGGGCCTGATCAAACAATGTGACGATCAACTTGGACGGCTCTTGGATCATCTCGAGTCCATAGGTCAGGACAAGGAAACCATGATCGTTTTGACGTCCGATCACGGCGATTATCTCGGGGATCATTGGTTAGGCGAAAAGGATCTGTTTCATGATCCATCAGTTAAGGTTCCGCTGATTGTATTTGACCCGCGTGCGCAGGCCGACAACACGCGCGGCACGACCTGTGATGCTCTGGTCGAGGCTATTGATTTGGCCCCAACCTTTGTCGAGACCGCAGATGGCACCGTTGCAGATCATATCCTAGAGGGGCGCAGCCTCGTCCCGTATTTGACCGGGGTCGACACCACCGACCGGCGTTATGCGATTAGCGAATACGATTATTCGTCGACACCGCAATGCGCCAAGCTGGGCCTAGAGCCCCGTGATGCACGGCTCTTTATGGTCTTTGACGGGCGATACAAATTGATGCACGCCGAAGGCGGTTTCCGCCCGATGCTGTTTGATCTCGACACCGATCCTGACGAATTTGATGATCTGGCCAAAGACGACACCCATCAAAGCGAAATTGACAGGCTCTATGGGTATCTCGCCGAATGGGGCCGCCGCATGTCACAGCGTGTGACCAAGTCCGACGCCGAAATCGTCGCAAGCCGCGGTGCATCCCTGCGCAAGGGCGTTCTTCCGTTTCTCAACGACGGGAATGAAGTGCCAGAGGATTTGACCGAACGGTATCGCAGTACTGTTTCGCAGGATCATACACCCGAAGACTAGTTGCCATGCGCACAGCCACCAGAACCGGTGGTCACGTGGAAAACCGTTAGTTCAGACAGTTAGTCCGACGAGAGCGAAGCAGCCAACGGTCCCTGGGCCAAGGATGTCGCACCAATTTGCGCAAGCGTGATGCTCGTTTCATCACGCAGTACGCTCCACAGTTGGCTCAGCCCCTCTTCGCCGCCAGCGGTAATCGCGAATTGTAGGTTGCGCCCAAGGAACGCAAAGTTAGCCCCCTGCGCGTAGGCCTTAACCACGTCTTCGCCACCTAGCAGCCCACTATCAAAAAACAGCGGGTAGTCTGGGCCGACGGCTGCCCTGACCGCGCTCAATGCGTGAATAGGTGCTGGTGCGCTTTCAAGCTGGCGGGCGCCGTGGCTTGAGACTTGGACCGCATCAACACCCGCATCCCGCAGTGCGACGGCATCGTCAGGATCCAACACACCCTTTACGACCAGATTGCCTGGCCACATATCTCGCAGACGGCGCAAAGTGTCCCAATCCGCCCTCGTGCGGCTTTCGGTACGGTCAAATTCATAGCCGTCCCGCTGAAAATTCGCCATCTCAGGACGGCCTTTGAACAAAGTCGACAAAGACCACACAGGGTGCGCCGCGAAATCCAGAAACTGTTTTGGGCCAATGCGAAACGGCATTGTAAATCCGTGCCGCAACTCGCGAGGGCGTCGCCCAACCTCCGCCACATCGACCGTCAGGACGATCGTTTTATATCCGGCCGCCTTAGCCCGTTCGACAAGCTTGAACGTGCCGACCCCATCACCGCTAAAGTAGAGCTGGAACCATGCGTGACCTTCGGCCTCTTCTATCAGCGACTCCATTGCCGTCGAGGCGACCGTTGAAACACCAAGCGGCACCTGTTCGCGCGCAGCGAGCCGAGCCAGCATCAAATCCGCACCCGGCGCCGACAGATTGCACATACCCATCGGGCTGATCCCAAACGGTGCCTTTGTCGAGGTGCCAAAGACATTTGCCCCTAGATCACGCTGGCTGACATCACGTAGAATGCGGGGCGCAGGTCATTGCGTCAAAGGCGGCCCTATTACGCGCAGCCCCTGTTTCGCGGCCAGCGGCACCGTCGATATAGTCGAAAACCATCCACGGCAGTTTACGCTTGGCAATCCTGCGGGCGTCGTCGCTAGAATGTAGTTTCATATCAGGATCCTATCGGTCAGCCCTGCCTTGGGAACTAGGCCGCGACGAACCAAAAGACCAGTGTATTCGCTTTGGACAGTTTGCAGCGCCTTGGATATACATCCCGTGCAGCAGTGGCCCCCGACGCCGCAAGGAGAACGTATGATCGCGGCAGGATTAGACATTGGCGGAACCAAGATCGAGTGTCAGGTGTTTGATGCCGCTTGGACGCCAATCGCCCGCCAGCGCTGCGCGACACCTGATACGTACCCCGAACTCGTCTCCGCCATAGCAGATCAAATCGCATGGGCGGACGCGCAATCGGGAACACCATTGCCGGTTGGGATTGGCGCGGCTGGTGTGTTCCACCCGCAGACAGACCTGATCATTGCCGCCAATCTTGCCGCAAACAACATGCCTATGCCCCGCGATATTCATGCGGCAATCGGGCGGCCGATTTCCTATCTAAATGATGCCGATGCATTCACCATGTCGGAAGCCGTATTTGGTGCTGGCTGTGCGCACCGCACAGTTGCGGCCGTCATCCTAGGCACAGGATTGGGTGGCGGTGTTTGCATTGATAAGCGCCTCGCGGGCGGCCCTTCTGGGTTGGCTGGAGAGTTCGGACATATCGCGGCACCGGCGCACGTAATCGCAAACTATGACCTGCCTATCCTGCCCTGTGGATGCGGGCGCGATGGATGTTTTGAAAGCTATCTCTCTGGCCCCGGCCTACAGAAAATTGCCCAAATCATCGCCGGTCTAGATCTGACACCTACTAACATCGCCCAACGACGCACGGGCGATATGCACAGAGTTTGGACCGCATGGTGCGCAATCGCCGCCGAGCTTATCCAGACACTGACACTAACCATCGATCCCGATGTGATTGTCTTGGGCGGTGGGCTAAGCCAGATCGACGGCTTGGCAAACGAACTCATGCATGCGGCACAGACAATCCAAATAGGGACGTTCCCGCATCCCCCTGTTGTATGTGCCGAAGGTGGCGACGCCAGTGGCGCACGAGGTGCGGCCTATGCCGCATGGCAGGCACAAACCAATGAATGACAGGATTTTTAAACCGAACGCCTTGTTCGACGGGCTGCACTTGCAACGTGATGCTGGGTTCCGCATCTCGAATGGTAGGATTGCCGAAATTGTCGACGCAACACCACAGGCGCGCCAACTTGCTGGATGCGTTTCGCCCGGATTTGTAGACCTCCAAGTCAACGGGGGTGGTGGCGTCATGGTCAATACGACCCCCACACCAGATGGATTTCTCACGATTGCAGCCGCACATCGCAAACATGGCACAACGGCGATTCTACCAACGGTGATTACCGATCACCCTGACGTGCTAGACCGCGCCGTCCAAGCCGCGATCGCGTGCATTGGACAAGACGGGCTGCTGGGATTGCACATCGAAGGGCCCCACATTGCACAGGCACGGCGCGGCACTCACGCCTCAGAATTCATTCGTCCAATGGATGAAAGAACCTTGGACTGCGTCCGCGCGCTTCGTGCACATGATGTGCCGGTGATGATTACGGTTGCCCCAGAGGCTGCGACGACAGCTGATATCAGTGACCTGACCAATCTCGGCGCGATCGTATCTCTCGGCCATACAGATGCAACCGCTGGTGAAATTGACGCCGCGCTGAGTGCAGGTGCGCGATGTGGCACCCACCTATTTAACGCAATGTCGCAGATGCAAGGGCGCGCGCCGGGTGCGGTCGGTGCCTTGTTAGCTTCAGACGCTCATTTCGGGATGATTTGTGACGGACATCATGTCGACGACCGCATGATCAAACTGGCGCTAAACGCAGTTGCGGGCCAAAACCGCGCCTTTGCCGTGTCAGACGCAATGGCGACAGTCGGTGGGCCGGATCACTTTGTCCTCTATGGGCAAACCATAACACAGGCTGACGGCCGGCTCGTAAACTCGGCCGGAAATTTGGCAGGCGCGCACCTGACCCTGCATGAGGCCGTCAAACGTTTGGTGGATAGTGTTGGTGTTTCTCTTGGCACGGCCTTGCGGATGGCGACCTCTACCCCAGCGGCCGTCATTGCGAAGCCTGCTCTTAGGCAATTGGTTGGCCAACGCATCGAGAACGTAATCGTGTTGTCTGAAGACCTCGCAACCACCACCCCATTGATGACAATTCTTTAAACGCAAGCCGTCACAGATTTGTTATTTGATAAATCCCTACCTACTGGTAGGTAAAGGCAAACAAGACATAAGAGAGCGAAATGGACCTCAACACAGATTTTGACAGCCGCATTGTCGTGCATTCAGAACAAACCGACTGGATCGCCTCACCTATGCCTGGGGTCGACAGGCGGATGCTCGACCGCATCGGTGGTGAAGTCGCCCGCGCCACAACCATCGTCCGCTATGCACCTAACAGTGCATTTTCTGCGCACACGCACACTGGCGGTGAGGAATTCATCGTTCTTGATGGAGTGTTCCAAGACGAACACGGCGATTACCCTGCCGGAACATACGTACGCAATCCTCCGACGACGTCGCACACCCCCCGCTCTGACGAAGGCTGTACAATTTTTGTAAAGCTCTGGCAGTTCGACATGGAGGATCGCACCCAGTTCCGAAAGACGATGGCCGATCTTGTAGGCAGCTCTGTTGATGGTATTGCCAGCGCCGAGCTGCACCGTGATGACCGCGAAAACGTGAGCTATTGCGCATTGGATGTGGGTGCCGCGTTCAGCAATTCGGACACCGGCGGGACAGAGATTCTGGTATTGAGCGGATCCGTGGTTGAGAGCAACGAAACATTGGGACGCGGAGCATGGCTTCGCCTGCCAAACGGTGCGCCGCTTGAGGTCCAAGCCGGACCAGAGGGCGCAACCCTTTGGCTCAAAACCGGGCATCTCCCGTTTGCCAAAGCCCCCGCCCCATGAACAATCACCGCCTCGCGGACCAAACTGGAACCGTCATCATAGGTGGCGGCCTTTCAGGACTAGCGCTTGCTGATATCCTCGCGACCGCAGGCGAAGACTTTGTCGTGCTTGAAGCGCGTGACCGGTTTGGCGGCCGCATTCTGACACAGCAATTTGGTGCTGGTGGTTTCGACATGGGGCCTGCGTGGTTTTGGGACGGTCAACCTCGGATCGCCCGGATGATCGAACGGTTTGGTCTGTCTGTGTTCGAGCAATTCTACGACGGAACACTGACATTTGAGGATCAGGCCAGACAGGTTCACCGCGAGCGTGGCTTTGCGTCGATGCGTGGATCATACCGCTTGGACAACGGGCTCGCTGCGCTGATCCACGCCTTGGTCGCAGCACTGCCCCCTGAGCGGTTGCATTTGCAGTCCCAAGTGACTGCGGTGTCTCGCGAAAACGAAAGGTGCCGCGTCACGCTTGCATCAGGGGATAGTATTGTCGCCGATCACGTTGTTTTCGCCCTGCCTCCTAGGCTTGCAGCCACACTGACATTCACGCCGCCCTTGCCCATTGCGGCGACCAACGCAATGAGCAACATCGCAACTTGGATGGCAGGTCAGGCAAAAGCACTGGCCGTTTACGACACGCCGTTTTGGCGAGAGGCTGGATTCTCTGGCGATGCCCACAGCCGAGTTGGCCCAATGGTCGAAGTCCACGACGCGTCTCCTGCCGATCACGGGCCCTACGCATTGTTCGGCTTCATTGGCGTTCCGCCCCAAGGACGAAAAGACGAGGCGCTGTTACGCGAGCATCTGAAACGGCAATTTGAGCGACTGTTTGGCCCCAAGGCTGCCGATCCGAACGAGCTCTTTGTCAAAGATTGGGCGTTTGACCCTCACACTTCGACGCAAGCAGATCTCGAACCGCTTTTTGCGCACCCAACCTATGGATTGCCTGACGCGATGCAAAATCTGTGGGCTGGTGCGCTACATTTCTCGGGAACCGAGGTCGCCCCCCAGTTCGGTGGATACATCGAAGGCGCATTAGAGGCTGCAGAAAATACAGCCGCCACGCTCTTGTCCGAAAAGGTAGACTCATGAGTCCTGATACCAAAACAGCATTGTTGCAAGCCGCAGAACGTGTTGCACGGGCACGAGGGTTTGATGGGTTCAGTTATGCCGATCTGGCGCAAGAGGTCGGCATTCGCAAAGCCAGTGTCCATCATCACTTTCCGACCAAAGAGACCCTGTCAGTCGCTTTGCTTCAGCAGTATTGCGCGCATTTCAAAAAGCTCCGAAATGACATCGATCAAAGCCACGAAACGGGTGCCGGACGATTGAGGGCATTGGTTGATGTCTATCATGATGCGCTTCAAGACGGGGCAAGCATGTGTTTGTGTGTCGCGTTTTCAGCGAGCCGAGATAGCCTGTCGGGCGCTGCATTGACCGAGATTTGTGCGTTCCGGACAGACCTCAGACAGTGGCTGCGCGACGTGTTCCAAGCGGGACAACATGATAACAGCATCGCGGGCGTCAGCGATCCCAGATCAGAAGCTGCAGCAACCCTTGCTTTGCTCGAAGGTGGACAGCTGGCCGCCAGAGCCCAACGAGACCCCTCACTGTTTACAGCGTCTGTCGAACACATGTTAGCCCGCCTGAAGCACAACCAGACGCATTGAGTGGCCCAAGCGCTGATCTGCTTCAAAACAAAAATCAAACGATGGATCGTCATTCTGAATTTCTGCGATTCCAGCGTTGGCACCCTCTGCATGAACCGTGCCGCACCTTGTCTGCTTGTGATGACGGTTTCCTATGCGATCTAAAACATTGAGCGAAAATATTCCGCACTGTGCAGGCTTTTGCCAACGGCCTTTATAGGGCCAGAATGGGTCAGTTCTAAGGCCAGTTTAGATGTTGATTTTGACCAACCCGCCCAATTTTTGCGAGTTTCTCTAATGAATCTCCGCATTTTGGGACCACTTGGGCACAATTCAGAGGCTATTCCTATCATGTGTCACGCAAACTCAATCAAGGCAACTTGTTGCGCATGACTGCCTGATGTGCCTAGAAATTGTGTGACGGGATGAATGTCTCAACCTTAGTCACGCACTTCGAAATGCGGGTTTTACAAAATTGAAACTGTCCGGTGCCCGTACGCCAAAGGATAGTTCAGGGAGAACAAGATGAAAAAAGCAATTTTGGGTACGGTCCTCGGCGCTGTCGCTGCTCTGTCCGGCACAACGGTTATGGCCGGTGGCCATGGTGAAATCACTGTTGGCTATTTCCTCGAGTGGCCAATGCCGTTCTTGGCAGCAAAAGCCTCTGGTGCATATGACGAAGCGCTCGGCGTAAAAGTGAACTGGGTCTCGTTCGACACAGGTACTGCAATGTCCGCAGCTATGGCATCTGGCGACGTTCAGCTGTCCGTATCTCAGGGTGTTCCACCTTTCGTTGTTGCTGCATCAGGCGGTCAGGACATCCAGATCGTTGACGTTGCTGTGTCCTACTCGGACAACGACAACTGCGTTGTAAACTCGGGCCTCGAGATCGACGCTGCATCGGCGGCTGAGCTGGCGGGCAAAAAAGTTGCCGTACCACTGGGTACAGCTGCTCACTACGGCTTCTTGCGCCAGATGGACCACTTCGGTGTTGCTCTGGGCTCGTTGACTGTTGTTGACATGGCACCTGCTGAAGGCGCTGCTGCACTAAGCCAAGGCGACGTTGACTTCGCTTGTGGTTGGGGCGGCGCCCTGAACACAATGAAAGAGAGCGGCAACGTTCTGTTGACTGGTGCAGAAAAAGAAGCACTGGGCATCCTAGTGTTTGACGTCACAACAGCACCTGCTGACTACATTGCAGAGAACGGCGAAACAGTCGCTAAGTTCCTTGCTGTAACTGCTGAAGCAAACGCTTCTTGGGCTGCTGACGGTTCCGATGAGATGCTGGCAGTGATCGCTAAGGAGTCTGGTATGGACGTTGAAGCGACTGCAGCTTCGCTGTCGACATTCAAGTTCCCAACAGTTGAAGAGCAGCTGTCTGACGCTTGGTTGGGCGGAAACGCTGCGGCCTTCATGAAAGGCGTTGCAGACGTATTCGTCGAGTCCGGCTCGATCGATAGCTCGCTCGACAGCTACGAAGGCACTGTAAACCTCGGTCCACTTCAGTCCGCGGCAAGCATGTAAACCAAACGCAAAGGCCCGGCGCGTTCTGCGTCGGGCCTTTCGCTACTATTGAATAATTTTTGCGCTGCGCCCGGGACATAACCTGCGAGCTGCGTGCAATAGGGGACAAAATGACCGGTTTATCCATAGACAATCTATCAATGCGCTTTGAGCTCCCAAATGGTGGAGCTGTCCAAGCGCTTGAGAACGTTTCGCTGGACCTGAAAGAAGGCGAGCTGCTCAGCGTGCTCGGACCTTCGGGTTGCGGCAAGACAACATTGCTAAATATTGTGGCCGGCTTTCTGGCCCCCACCGGCGGTAAACTTATGCTGAACGGCAAACAGATCACCGGCCCCGATGCCGAACGTGGGATGGTGTTCCAACAGGGCGCTTTGTTCGAATGGATGTCCGTCCGTGACAACGTGAGCTTTGGCCCTCGCATGGCTGGCAAACCTGCCTCGGATTATAATTCCGAAGTTGATAACTTGCTCGATATCGTCGGCCTTCAGGACTTTAAGGAAAAGATGGTCTACGAACTGTCTGGCGGCATGCAGCAACGTGTGGCTTTGGCCCGCTGCCTCGCCAACGAGCCCGACGTCATCTTGATGGACGAGCCACTCGGTGCGTTGGACGCGTTGACTCGTGAAAAGATGCAGTCTCTTGTGCTAAAGCTATGGAAAGAGACCGGCAAGACGATCATCTTGATCACCCACTCGGTCGAAGAAGCATTGCTGCTGGGCGAGCGTCTGATTGTTATGGCGCCCCGTCCCGGTCGTATCCACACCGAATATCAATTGCCGTTCGCCGAACTTGGCGTCGGAGCAGACCTACGTGAGGTCAAGAAGCACCCCGAATTCAATCCGCGTCGCGAAGAGATCCTATCGATGATCTGGGACATGGAAGAAGAAATTATGGGCCGTACGGAGACAGGATCATGATCCCTCTTATTCTATATATCCTGATTTTCGCAACTGCGTTTTTCGTAGTCACCCGCATCCAAGGTGCCAGCGCGTCCGACTATACGTCGCTCAAGACAGTGACGTTTGGTGATGAAAGTGCAGTACGCCCTAACCGTGCTGCTGGTGTCATCTCTGTCCTGACATTGTTCCTGCTTTGGGGCATGTTCACAGGCTCCGCTCTGATCCCGCGTTTTCTACACGCTCCGGCCCCGTTTGAAGGACAGACGTCCTTTACATACTCAGCCGAAGCAAACGGTGAGCGCGACGATGCGACGGTGACGTTCATCGTGCACCCCCGTGCCGAGGATCCAGATCCTGTAGAAGTCGAACCCGGTGACGGTTTTGCTAAAAACGATACCGCGACCGTTGCACAATGGCGCTCGGCTCTCGTGCGTGTTGATAGCAACGATGACATTACCAAATCGGACGGTGCGGTCGTTGTCGCCATCAATGGCGAACCAATCAAACGCGGTGGTACTGTCGAAGTAGACGGCGGTGAAGTCACCTTGTCGGACAAGGGAACACCAAACTTTGTCCCATCCAAAGGGTGGCAGATGCAGCCTCTGTATCTTCCTTCGCCTGAAACAGTTTGGAGCCGGACGCTCAAAATTGCCAAAGAAGGTTTCCGTGACTTTAGCCTTTGGGAGCACCTCGGTTACTCGCTATTCCGCGTGGTCGTCGGCTTCTTCTTCGGTGCGTTGATCGGTATCCCACTAGGCTATGCCATGGGCCTGAGCAATTGGTTCCGCGGTTGGTTCGATCCAATCGTTGAATTCATGCGCCCTGTGCCGCCGCTTGCGTTGATCCCACTGGTCATCATCTGGTTCGGTATCGGAGAAAGCGGTAAGATCATTCTTCTGTTCCTTGCCGCACTCTGGATCATGGCGATTGCAGCCCGTTCAGGTGTCTCTGGTGTGAACATCAGTAAGGTACACGCGGCCTATTCATTGGGTGCCAGCAAATGGCAACTGATGCGTCACGTGATCATCCCGAACTCACTGCCCGAGATCTTTACCGGTGCACGCGTTGCGATGGGTGTTTGTTGGGGTACGGTTGTTGCCGCAGAACTCGTCGCTGCATCGCAAGGTGCAGGTATGATGATCATGACCGCGGCCAAGTTCCAGAACACTGACATTGTGATCATGGGCATCATCTTGATTGGTGTGATCGGCTTTGGCATCGACATGTTGATGCGCTACGCCGAACGCCTTTTGGTTCCTTGGAAGGGCAAGGCGTAAGCGCCTCACCCTACATCAAACTTTTGAAACAGGCCCCCTCTTGGGGCCTGTTTTCGTTTGGGGGCACCTTATTAGCTGAAGATTGCCTTGTGGCCTGTCACAACGGGCAGAACCCGTCGATCCACGCGGGCCTCTAATCGGTCTGTCCGCCTTCTAGACTTGGTGGCAAGCCGAATTTCTTGCTGTAGTCGCGGCTGAAGTGTGTCGGACTTTCATAGCCGACCGCATAGGCGGTATCGGTCACTGAACGGCCATCCTGAACGAGCAATGTGCGTGCCGCGATCAGGCAAAAGTCCTTTTGATACTGCAGCGGCGTCGTGCTCGTGAAAGCCTTGAAATGCGTATGAAAGGATGACGTGCTCATCCCTGCCCAATCTGCGAGTTCCGCCATGCTAATCGAGGTCCGGAATTCGTTTCGCAGCATTTGGATTGCCTTCGCGATACGGTTCGCATGGCTGTCAGCCGTCATCATGCGACGCAGCATGCCACCAATAGGTGAGAGCAAAAGACGATAGTGAATTTCGCGCAAGATCGACGGCCCAAGCACCTGAGTGTCCATCGTATTTCCGGTCAATTCCGCATATCTCGTCAGCGGCCCAAGCCATTTAGGATCAGCCTGCCAAACCGACAATGTCTGTGGGCTTGCCTCGGGCAGGTCTGCATCCGCGACCTGGTTACAGAGACTACGCACCACCCCAAGATCGAGAGCGAGGATCAAAGCGATGTATGGCTCGCCCACGCTCGCCTTGGTAATCCGCGACACAACCGGCAGGTCATGGCTGACCAATAACGCATCGCCGGCGGTCAGAACCGCAATCTCGTCACCAATGGACGTGGTCTTGCTGCCTTGTAGGATTAGGCAAACGAGTGGTTCGTAAATTGTGGCCTCAATCTCGCTCTTGCTGGATCGAGAATACAGCGTCAGATTTGGCGGGGTGGCAAAATCTGCATTTAAATCTGACTTTGCCCATGCCAAAATTCGGTGCCGCAACTTGGCGCACCCGCAAGATCCCTGCCCTAATGTCGTCAGCCACGACAAACTCGGGCAAAAGAGTGATGCCGAGGTCGCGTCGAACAAAGGCTTTGAGGGCCGCGATAGATTCAGTTTCCATCACTGCGCGCGCGCGAAATCCATAGGACGCTTCCATTTCGGCAATCACGGCCCCGACACCATATCCTCGGCTCAGAAACGCACAGGGAAGTTTGGCAAAATCCGCGACATTCATCGCGCCGTCCGCATAAAACTTGCCACCACTACGGCAAATCACAACGAGTTGGCGTTCCGTTTGGGCAATGACGTTCAGCCGTGGGTCGGGTGCCATATCAAAGGCCAGTCCGACATGAGCCAAATCCTCGGCCACCGCATCTTTTACTTGCTCGGTCGAACCAACATTTAGAGAAAACGTAATCTCGGGATGATCTCGGGAAAACGCCGCCAACACCGATTGCGAAAAATCACCGACAAACCCTTCGCCCAAAGCAACCGAGATTGTCCCACGCTCCATGTTCGCGTGAGCATCCAGTTGTGATCGCAACGTTTCCATTTCGCCACTTTGCCTTTGGACGTATTTCAACAGCAGCGCACCCGCCTCTGTCGGCATAACGCCTTTGCGGCCCCGCTCGATCAACGCCGTCGCCAGATGCTTTTCCAATGACGATATGTTCCGGCTAACGGTCGATGGTTCCAGCCCAAGCTGATCTGCCGCTGCGCGGATTGTGCCGGTCACAAGGGCGGTTCTAAAGCTCAAGATGTGTTTTGGTTCGAGCTGCATGGCGTTACCTCTCGCGCAACAGATCGTAACCTATGTTGCAACTGACGCAAGGAGCCAGGGGTTTCTTGTGGACAAAGAACAATGTTCAGCGCGAAAACAGAACGCGCCGATCATTCCACCCTGTGTCGCAGAAGCCAAACAAAGAACACGCCGCCGGCCAGCCCTGTCACGATACCGATCGGCATGTCGTCCGGCGCCATAACTGTTCTGGCAATAATATCCGCCCACACAAGGAACACAGCGCCGCAGATAGCAGCGATAGGCAAAAGACGACGATAGTCGCCACCCATCATCAGACGCACAATATGGGGGATCATAAGGCCAACGAAACCGATGATGCCAGAAAAGGCGACCATGACACCTGTGATCAATGCACCGATCACAAAGACCGTCAGCCGGAACCGCGCGACAGGTATGCCCAGCGTTGTGGCCGTTTCATCGCCAACCGTCATGGCATTGAGCGATCCAGATTTGAGCCACAGATATATGCCGCAGCCAAACAGTGTGACACCCGGGTAGAGCAGCTGGTCCCATTGCGCCAGGCCCAACCCACCTAACATCCAGAACACCACAGTATGTGCGGCCTTAGGATCACCGAGAAAAATCAGGACATTCGCGGCGGACATAACGATGAAGGAAACCGCGACACCGGCCAGAACCAATCTGTCAGCACTAGTGGCTGATGCAAATTGCGACACGGCTAGAACGATCATTGTGGCCCCAAGCGCGCCAAGAAATGCCAACAACGGGACAGTCAAGAGACCGATAAATAATCCCGTATGCAGCAATGCCAAAATTGCGCCAAATGCCCCGCCGGACGAGATGCCCAGCAGATGCGGATCGGCCAATGGATTGCGTGTCACGGCCTGAAGGCTTGCCCCAACAATCGCCAAGCCCGCACCAACAAAACACGCAAGGATCGCCCTCGGAAAACGGATATCCCAGACAATGGCTTCGCGACCTTTAGACCAGTCTACTGGCACAGTGTCTGGCGCGATCTTGTTGATTAGGATGCCCCAAACGGTCTCAAGCGGGATCGAGATTGCCCCGACACTGACAGCAATCGACAAGGATGCCACAAGGGCAAGAGCACCTAAGATGCCCGTGACCCAAACTCTGCCAAAGAGCTTGGGGTGTCCTTTATTCGATGGTGCTGTCGGTGTCATTTTCAATCACTCAGCACGAAAGGCCGCGGCAAGAGTTTTGACCGCTTGAATGTTGCGTGGCCCGGGGGTGGCTTCGACATACTCGAGCACAACAAACCGATCATTGCGCACAGCATCGATATCTGCAAACGCCGAGTTTGACATCATAAACTCGCGCTTTTGGACTGCTGTGACTTCACCGTAGTTCACGATCATGATGACTTCGGGGTTCCGTTCAACAACGGCCTCCCACCCGACTGTCGCCCAGCTTTTCTCAAAGTCGTTCATGATGTTGGTGCCACCTGCAGCTTCGATCAGCGCGTTTGGCATGGCATAGCGACCTGCAGTGAATGGAACGTCTTCGCCACTGTCATAGACAAACACCCGAGGAGCCGCATCAAGAGCAGGCTGTTCAGACAAGAACGTCGCCAGATCTGTTTGATAGCCTTCGATCAAGTCCTCGGCGCGGTCGGACACCTCGAAGATGGCACCGAGATTGCGAATGTCGTTGTACATGTCATCCATCGAGGCGGCTTCTTTTTCGCCAATGTGGATGCAGCTTTCCGTGAGTTCGTACACTTGGATACCAAAGGGGTCCAAAGTCTCGGGCGTGACTTCCCCCCCAACTTTCATGCCGTAGTTCCAACCCGCAAAGAAAAAGTCGGCGTCTGCACCAATCAAGACCTCTTTGGAAGGGTATTGTGATGACAGTTCGGGTAGCTCGGCCACCCCTTCGGCCATTTCTGCGTCCAACTTGTTCCAGCCGGAAATACCTGTGTAGCCCACCATCTTGTCAGCGAGGCCCAGAACCAGCATCATTTCAGTTAGGTTCACATCGTTCGAAATCGCCGCTTGCGGCGGGCCGTCAAAGCTTACTTCGCGATCACAGCTCTGGACTGTCGTTTCAGCCGCGACAGTGCCCGCAATCAACATGCCCGAAAGAGTTGTCAGTGTGAGTTTCATGTTCGAGTTCCAACCTTAATTAGGAAGAGTAAAAGTGAAATGAGATGACCCGCTCGTCGCAAGATTTTCGCGCCGGGCATCTACGTGAAAAGTGTCTGACACGAGCCTATCGGTTAGAAGTGTTTCGGGCGGGCCAAACCCCTTCGGGTGACCGTCCTTTAGAACGAGAACGTCGTCACAAACGCCAACAGCCATATTCAGGTCATGCAGCGAGACAACGATTGTCAGACCGAGACTGCGGATCAGCGACACGACCTCTAATTGGTGACGCACGTCGAGATGGTTGGTCGGTTCGTCAAGGATCAGAACCTGCGGTTCCTGCGTCAAAGCACGCGCAATCATAACCCTTTGGCGTTCGCCGCCCGAAAGAGTGCCAAAGACCCGACCCGCCAAATGGTGCAGGTCCAATCGCGTCAGGACAGCATCAACAACCTGTTCGTTCCCTGCCCCGCCGAACGAAAAGCCTGATAGATGCGGCGTACGGCCAAGGCTGACAATTTCCCGCACCGTCAGGCCAAATGCTGAGACTTGTTCTTGCAAGACCGCCGCAATTTGTTTGGCACAGTCGCGCGCTTTCATGGACCAAATATCGGTGCCACCGATTTGAACCTGACCTGTCGCCGGTTGCTGAAAGCGGTACAGCAGACGCAGCAGCGTGGACTTGCCTGCGCCATTTGGCCCCACCACACCTACGACACGCCCAGCGGATACTTTGAACGTCGTGGAATGCAAGACTGGCGCCATCGCTTTGGCGGGTCCCCAACTTACATCTTGCACGTCGAGATCGGCGGCGATCATGATGCCCGCGCAGTGCTGGCTTCGATCCCAATGATCGCTGATGGAATCCGCGCAAGTGTCGAGCCCCGCAATTTCCCGGGACGATCAACAGACGAACACCACCCGTCATGAAGATAGGCATATTGCTGGGCAAAGGTGACAAGGTCGTCCACATCGACATCTGGGTCGATATCGCCAAACAAATAGGTCGCTTTGTGGCTGCCATGATAGGCGACAGTGCACGGACGATCACAACCCGCCATGCAAGCCACGCCTGAGACCTCGAAATTCTCGGGGATCGTGTCGCCAGCAACCTCGATCGCTTTTCGCAACTTTTCAATCAGCTCGTAGCCGGGTCGGCATACGCTGCCTTTGTGCTTGCAAGACGTGCAAACCGTTATTCTATGGGTCGCTTGTTTGTCCATTTCGCCCTCCGCGATCACGCGGTGCCGATAGGTTGGATGTCATGAAGAACGAGAAATAGTGGCCCGTTTAACCATCATGATCCCCGAACCAGACACCCCGCCTGAATTGAGTAACGTGCACAACGCCGAAACGTCGCGTGATGGCAGGTCTCCTGACTTGCGGATCAGCGTTTCCTCGAGCCTTCCCAAGCCGAAGGCTCAGTGGCATCAATCGAGGTTACTCGCCGCATACAGTTGCGGGGGCAGTTACGGATTTGGCGCGTATTCGCTCTTCCTTACCGTATTCCCTTTTCATTCCAAACGCATGTTCGGCGCCTGAAAACCATCAGAGATTCTTGTGGGAGATTCTCGCTGGTTCGTCAAGTTGGGAAAAAGTGCCCGCTCGGCGATATCTGGCCAAAAAGATGCGCGAAGGCGGCACATCGCAGTAGAACAACTGCAGACTACCCCACTCTCAGGCTGGCGCTGGTTTCGTACCATCCAAGAGTGTCAGAAATTTCTCGCGCCATGTCCTGCAGTTCTTGCCCCATGTCTTCCCGCTTTTTGGCGGTGAGCACTCGCGTTGATGCGGTCACACCAATGGAAAGCGTTTTGCCGTGCCCAGATTTCATCAGTGTGGTCGCGACAGAACAAATACCTCTTTCGAGCTCTTCTATGCATTCGGCATAGCCTCGTGACCTGATGGCACCGAGCTCTTGTTCCAAAGCTTCGAGACTAGTGATGGTGTTTTCAGTGTATTTCTTGAGATGGCCCGTCAGGTCGTTTTTTGTGAGCAGCTCTGGTGAAAACGCCGCGATGACCTTGGAGCAAGAGCACGCATGAAGCGGACGTTTCCCGACACCCGGGTGCAGGTACGACACGCCGTTGTCAGGTGTCTCGACGTGGATGATTTCAACCGATCTCCCCCGAAGTCTTGAAACGAAAAAGGCCGCACCATGTGCCTGAGCCGCACGCGCAAGCGTGGGTGAAATGATCTCTAACAAGGCTGGATCGGAATCTTCGTTTCGAGTTATGCGGTTCAGTCGGCTACCAAGGGCGAAATGCCCCCGCTCAACCGAGCTCAACAACCCCACGGAAACGAGATCCTGCACCAACCGATATACCGTCGGCTTAGGAAGCTCTGTGTGGCTACAAACTTCAGCCACTGTCGCCACATTTTTCTGTCCGACAATTTCGAGAATACTGGTGAGGCGCTCTAAGTGCATTTTTTACCTTGTAAGAATCTAATTATCGATTTACGAGAATTGCGACTTGATCGCAAGAGAGGAATGTGATGATGGACCTAGAATGTTGTGGCCCCGGCTACTCTAGCCCTGCGGCAGCGATCAAAGCGCCTCGTGAAAAACTGCTTTACACCATTGCGATCTACACAGGTACGGGCATTCAAAAACCCGACTACCTCGCAACTGTAGATGCGGATCCCGATAGCCCCACGTACAGCCAAGTCATTCACCGGCTCGAGATGCCGGGCATTGGGGACGAGCTACACCACATGGGATGGAATGCCTGTTCGTCATGCCACGATGACGCAGGAATGAGCCGCAAGTACTTGCTGGTCCCCGGCGTGCGTTCCAACAACATTCACGTCGTTGATACCGCAACTGACCCCTATGCGCCGCGTTTGCACAAAGTGATTGATGGTGCCGAAATCAAATCAAAGACCGATCTAAGCGGGCCCCATACTGTCCACTGCCTAGGTTCAGAAATCATAATCTCCTTTCTGGGCAACGCAAAGGGTGAAGCCCCAGGTGGGTATCTGCACCTGAACAAAGATTTTGAAATTGTAGGCCGCTGGGAAGAGACGATGGGGGACATCCCCTTCAGCTACGATTTCTGGTACCAGCCGCGCCACAACGTGATGATCTCATCCGAGTGGGCCGCACCCAATACGTTTATGCCGGGCTTTGACCTCGAAGAGGTTGGACATCTCAAGTACGGGCGGCGTCTCCACATTTGGGATTTTGAGAAGAAGAAACCGATCGAGACGATGTATCTCGGCGAAGATGGCTTGATCCCACTAGAGGTAAAATTCTTACACGACCCTGACAGCAGTCATGGATTTTGCGGCGCGGCCCTAAGTGCAAACGTCATCCACTTCTGGAAGACTGACGAAGGCAAATGGGAATGGGAAAAGATCATCGATGTTGAGAACGAGCCGCATCCTGAATGGCCCATTCCTGTCCCGGGCGTGATGTCGGCAATCCTCGTTTCGATGGACGACAAGTACCTCTATTTGAACAACTGGCTGCACGGCGATATGCGCCAGTATGATATTTCAGATCCCCACAAGCCGGCACTGACGGGTCAAGTCTGGATGGGCGGATTGCTGGGCAAAGCGCCCGAAGTGAACGGCGTAAAAGTTGCAGGTGGCCCACAGATGTACCAGCTCTCGCTTGATGGAAAACGGCTCTATGTAACGACATCCCTCTTTTCGACTTGGGACAATCAGTTCTACCCCGAGATCCGCACCCAAGGTGGTGTCATGTTGATGATTGACTGCGACGTCGAAAATGGCGGCATGAAGGTCAACAAAGACTTTATCGTTGATTTTGGACAGGAACCTAATGGTCCCAGCCGTTGCCACGAAACCCGGTATCCGGGCGGTGATTGTACAAGCGACATTTGGCTGTGAGCGAGACACATACAATCACAATCGCCAATCGCGATGCTGCCACATACGAGATTGATGCACGCCGCCCCCTATTGGACAGCTTGCGCGACCACGGCGTCGACCTGCCCTATGGCTGCAAATACGGCGGCTGCATCACCTGCGCAGCCAAGCTAACGTCTGGAGAGGTCGATCAACGTCGCCAAGTTGCCCTTAACAATCGGCAACTCGACAACGGGTATGTCTTGCTGTGCGTTGCACGCGCCACGTCGGACTGTACCCTCGAGATCGGTATCGAAAGCCACGACAAACTCTATCGCAATCCCTTTCTTGATCCGCTCGAACCACACGAGTTGAAAGCGGACATCGCGACACCAAAGGAGGTCTGATCCATGCCAGCCAATGCATTGGACGAACTGTACGACTACGACGCCAAATACCTCGCTGATATCCTTAAATCGGTCAAAACCATCGCAATGATCGGGGCCAGCGCGGACAAGACAAAATTCAGCTATGGCGTACTGCGGGTGCTGCATGAAACCGGCTACGATATGATGCCGGTTAACCCCAACCCGAACCTCTCTGAGATCAGAGGCATCAAGGTCTTTCAT
This sequence comes from Thalassobium sp. R2A62, assembly GCF_000161835.1. GTDB lineage: Bacteria > Pseudomonadota > Alphaproteobacteria > Rhodobacterales > Rhodobacteraceae > Thalassobium. Next base: position 247,636 of record NZ_GG697169.2, on the reverse strand, counting down.
TCGCTCGAAGAAATTGATCGACCTGTGGACATGGTCGAGGTCTTCCGCCCCAAAGAAGAGCTGTACGGGATAACGGAACAAGCGATCGCGATTGGCGCCAAGGTTTTGTGGGGCCAGATCGGCGTCTACGACGATGCGGCAGCAAAGCTAGCCGAGGATGCCGGATTGCAAGTCGTGATGAACAGATGCCCCAAGATCGAGCTCTTCCGTCCGTTTTGGAAGCCACGGCTTGATCTGGCGATATGAAGCAAAAATCGACGACCATGCGCGTACCTGCGGCCTGTGGCTGCGGATGCGGTGAGGCCGTTGATTGGCCAATCGGGGCGATGCTGAAATGGTATCGCTCGAAACGAACAAGGAATTCGGAAATGCCGCAAAACATCACAAAGAGCGCAAAGGACATCGTCAAAGATGCATTGTCCCAAGTCACCGCAATCAGCGCAGAAGAAGCGATGTCGCTGGTCGGCTCACCTGACCACGTCTTTGTCGATCTTCGCGATGGGATAGAACAGGCGAAAACGGGCATCATCGCTGGGGCCGTCGCCTCTTCGCGTGGAATGCTCGAATTTCACATCGACCCAGATAGCCCTGCACACAAGCCAGAGTTCAATCAAGACAAGACCTATGTGTTTTATTGCGCATCTGGCGGACGCTCGGCCTTGGCCGCGACAGTCGCGATGGAAATGGGATTGTCCCCATTGGTCAACCTAACGGGTGGCGTTGGCGCATGGAAAAAAGCCGGCGGCGACCTCGTTCAAGAATAGCACTTTCTCCAATAAATCCTGTCTGGAACATACAATGACCAACGACCTCGACTTCTCTCAATTCAGCTTTGGTACTCAGGTGCGCAAGTCACCCTTTTCAGACGCGGCGCTGCGCTGGGGGGCAAAGGGATTTTCCGTCTACAACCACATGTATATCCCGCGCGATTTTGGTGATCCGGTCCAGAACTTTTGGAACCTCGTGAACGAGGCGATTTTGTGTGATGTCGCGGTCGAACGTCAGGTCGAGATCAAAGGTCCCGATGCCGCCAAATTCACGCAATTCCTCAGCTGTCGTGATCTTTCCAAATGCGAAGTCGGCCAATGCAAATATGTTCTGATCACAGACCAAGCAGGCGGTATTATCAACGACCCAATCTTGTTGAAATTGGCAGATGACCATTTTTGGCTCTCAATTGCAGACAGCGATGTTTTGCTATGGGTGCGCGGTGTGGCCGTGAATGCAGGAATGGATGTTGAGATCTCCGAGCCTGACGTGTCTCCGTTGCAGCTGCAGGGCCCGAAATCGCGTGATGTCCTGCGCGCGGCCTTTGGAGATGCTCCGACCGAACTCAAATACTACCGGTTCATGGAATATAACTGGGACGGGGTTCCTCTCATCATCTCTCGCACCGGTTGGTCAAGCGAACTTGGATATGAGATTTTCCTGAGGGACGGTTCTGCCGGCGACGAGCTATGGGAACACATCATGCAGGTGGGAACGCCGCTTGGGCTAAAGCCAGGTCACACATCCAGCATTCGCCGCATCGAAGCTGGGATGATGTCCTATCATGCAGACATGACGCTTGCGAATAACCCCTACGAGCTAAACCTTGGCCGCTTAGTCGATTTGGGTATTGACGCTGATTTTGTCAGCAAGGCCGCTCTGAAAGACATCAAGGCAGAAGGTGTCGCACAGCGGCTCATCGGTCTCGAAATTGACGGTGAACCGCTTGTTGGCTCGAATGATTTTTGCTGGCCTGTTTTGGTAGAGGGCGCGCAAGTCGGTCAGGTAACCTCGGCAATCCACTCTCCAAGATTAGGCAAGAACATTGCCTTGGCTATGGTTCAATCCGAACATGCATCAGTTGGCGGGGTCGCTTGCGTTGACATCTTGGACGATCAGCGGATGTGCACGGTTGTGCCTATTCCATTTTACGATCCCAAAAAATCACTCGCCTCAACGAGCTAGTATGCTTGGCTGAATCAACATCCGGAACACAACGGACGCACTGCGCCGGTTGTGAATTTCAAACGACACCAAACAATATGCGCCCAGCCCTGTCATAGCAGTGCTGGCTAAACCTAGCGAACCCGTGCTTGAGCGAAAGAAACCAAACGTCTGGCATCTGCGTCCCACAACCGCAGCCGAACACTGTGAAAGCTTTGCCGGATCGTCATGCGATTGCTCTCTGCAAGCTCCGCATGATCACGCAACACCTCTGGCAGTCGATAGAACGGAATGCGGCTATAGAGGTGGTGAACGTGATGAATTCCAATGTTCGCACTGACCCATTGCAACATGGGCGGCAGGACATAATGCGAGCTTCCTTCGAGCGCAGCCTCGTGCAGCTGCCAATCGCTCTCAGGTTCCCAATGCGTCGTTTCAAACTGATGCTGAACGTAGAACAACCAGACCCCTGCCGTCGCGGCAAGAAGGGTCGATGGCAAGAAGATCAGCAAGATCGGTGCCAAACCACCAAAGTACAGAACCAATGCAACCCAAACAAAGATTGCAGCGTTCGTACACATTGCACTGACCCAGTATTTCCCAATACCCATCAGACCCAAAGGCAACCGGTTTTGAGCGAGGAACAGATACCCCGGACCAAGGCAGAACAAGACGATCGGGTTGCGGTAAAGCCGGTAAACCAGGCGATTGATCGGAGCCAGATCGCGGTACTCGGTCACCGTCAAAGTCATGATATCGCCGATTCCACGCCGTCCAAGATTTCCAGACGAACTGTGGTGAATAGAATGCGACCGGCGCCATACGTCATAGGGTGTCAAAGTCAGAACACCAATCACACGTCCGATCCAGTCACTAACCGTACGATTCTGAAAGAACGCCCCGTGGCCGCAATCATGCTGAATGGCAAAAAGGCGCAACAAGAACCCCGCGTTGAACAGAGAAATCGTGAAAGTCAGCCAGTAGCTGACCGACATCGACCACCATGCAAGCGCCCACAATAGTATGAAGGGGCCCAATGTAATCGCGAGCTCAAACGAACTACGCGACAAGCTGGGATCACGGTACTTAGACAGTACTTTGACCCAATCCCGCCCAGACTGGGTCTCGGCCTTTTGCAGGGGCGTCTCTGATATATCGAACATGTGCCTGTTTTCTTGTTGTTGATCGGTAGATGCATATACGGTTGGGCAGCATTCGCAAAGGTTAGTTCTGCAGGCGTTCACGACCCGTTGATGCCCACACCTATTCACCTGCCCCACCAAGCGCCGCAGCACGAATAGCTGACGCGTTTCAGAGTTGGAAATGAATTTGATAGAAGCACGTGTCGCACTGAGCGTCGGCACGCCCGGCAATCTCACAAAGTCATCCACTGACCGTTCGTTGCAAGCGCAACCGATCAGCTGCGACTTCAGAAAGTCACCCTCAGAAACTAGGTTTAGGCTTTCCTCGTGCAAAATCTCTAATCAAGGCCAGCCAATCGCCCCAAGCGGCGAGCCCTTTTCAACGCTCCCATTCCATTGCGCGTCGCACGGTCCACATGTGACCCCCATTCGTACCATGACGCCGAATGAGCGCCGACACGCAGGATGACAAGCTCTCCGAGCGGCTGACCCAGCGCCCCACCATCAACCGCGTAGTTCCGAAATCCCCACCACGCACCCAAAAGATCAGGACTATGAGCCATCAACTTGTGAACGTTGATGGGCGCGCCGTTCATATCTGCATAGACGTTTCGCAGGTCTTGCGCCCATTGATCCGGTTCAAGCGGTTTAATCGGCGCCTGTGTGTCATCGCCCATTGCCAATCCTTACACTCTTGCATTCACGTCCCTAAATGGAACCGTGCACAATGTAGACTGCAGTTCAAGCCGCAGCAGAATTTTGGATAAATCTGGGTGGTGACGTAGTCCCCCACACGGCCCACAAATAACACCACATTTCCCTCAAAAGTATTGACGATATGGACCACTCTTTTGGCTCGAACGGCCTCGAACATATCAATAGCTTAGCAGAATTGTGGACTACGTTTTCCGTCTGCTTTTTCGCTCAATGGCCGATCAAGTCGTATGATACATCTATCTCCTCTATTAGTTGAATTAGTGACGTGGCGTTTTGTTTGGTCTTAACCGAACAAACTTTACAGCCTCATAACTCATGAACTAAACGCTCCTCACAGACGAGGAGCTTTGCATGGCCAAAGACGCATCAGACGATCCAGTTAGGACCGATTTCATCGAGAAAACGGGTCTAATCACGCAGGCCGAAGGGTTACCACGCATTGCAGGGCGGGTGTTCGGCTTGTTGATCTATGACGGTGACGTTGTTTCCTTCGGTGATTTGGCAACCAAGCTTCAGGTCAGCCGTGCCAGCATCAGCACTAGTATTCGTATTCTTGAAGAACGCGGATTGGTGAAGCGGGTCACAAAGCCCAGTGAGCGTCAGGATTTTTTCCAGCTTGCCGCGAATCCCTACGGCACGATGTTGAAAGGTATCCAGAAGCGGAACCGTTCCATCCAAGATGACATTGCACAGACTATTCAAAGCCTCCCAGCCGACGCTGATACCGTAGGCAGGCTTACGGCCTACGCAAACTTCTACGCATCATTGGATGCGGCGGTTGCAGTCGCCCTCAGCGAACTCAATTCTTTCGACGACCCAACAACGGGGCAGCAGCCCACAGCCCTGAAGGATTAATAAAATGACCAATAAGAGCGACACGACGCCCCCCAAGGATGCAGCGAAAGATATTGCATCTAACGATTCGCCAGAGGTTAAGTCCGCAGAGACATCACCAGCGTCGCAGGACAAGACGCCTCAGAAAGATAACCTTTCTGAGGCTGACGAAGCACCACAGCGCCTGACATTCTCGTCGGACAAAGGTGCGTCACGTTCTAGCTGGTTCGCGGCGGTGTTGGTATTGGCCATCGTTGGCTGGATGGGAAGTGGATTTATCATTCCGTCCGAAGACACTGATACTGTCATCGGCCGCGAAGACCCGAAGCCCGTAGCGGTTGCTGTCACAACATCACTCGCTGAAACGGTCACGCAGTTTTATCAGGCCGAGGGTCAAGCCTTGCCTGATCGAGACACCCTGATGCGGGCCGAAACTTCTGGCGACATTGCAGAGGTTCTGGTGAGTAAGGGACAAGATGTATCAGCGGGAGATGTCATTGCCCGTTTTGATCCGACCAACAATGAAGCCGACGCGAACCGTGTGGCGCAGGAATTGGCATTAGCGCAGCGAGAGTTGGAAAATGCCGAGAGCCTGTTGCAACGTGGTGTAGCGACCGCGGACCGCGTTGCGGATGCACGGGCTGCACTGGTGGCAGTGCAAAGCCAAGTGACTGCGGTGGAGCAAGCCGCAAAGTCACTTACGATCACAGCGGCTTTTGACGGTCGTATTGAAACGTTGAACGTCGATGAGGGCGAGTTTGTGTCAGCTGGAACCGAGGTCGGTCGCCTGGTTGACATCACACCATTGACGGTTGCCATTCAGGTGCCACAGCAATCGCTTACCCAACTTTCTGTTGGTCAGCCTGCAACGGTTCGTTTCATCACAGGTGAAGAGCGTGATGGGGTTGTGACGTTTGTTGGCACTTCTGCTGCGTCAGAAACCCGCACGTTCCTTGCTGAGATCGAGGTTGAGAACGAAGATAGCGCAATCCCCGCAGGTATCTCTGCTGAGGTGATTATCCCCACAGGCGAAGTCACGGCGCACTTCCTGTCCCCCTCTATCGTGTCGTTGAACTCAGTGGGTGCGTTGGGCATCAAAACCGTCAACGCCGACAACGTGGTCGAGTTCTTTCTGGTCCAAGTCGTCAAAGCACAGATCGATGGTATCTGGGTCACGGGCCTGCCCAAAAGCGTGAATGTCATCACTGTTGGCCAAGGTTTTGTGAATGAGACTGAAACTGTGGCGCCCATGGCAGGGGAGCAAAGCGAATGAACGCTATCATTGATTTCGCCTTTTCGCGGTCTCGCGTTGTGGTCATGGCGCTGCTGTTGATCCTGTCGGTGGGGGCCTATGCGTATTCTGCTATTTCTAAAGAAGCTAACCCAGAGATCCCGTTACCTTTATTTTACGTCTCGTCAGGATTGGACGGGATCAGCCCGTCCGATGCCGAACGTCTATTGTTGGAACCAATGGAGTCGGAGTTCGGGTCTATTGCTGGCCTGATTTCGATGAACTCTGATGCGACCGAAGGGTTCGCATCTATCCAGCTTGAGTTTGCGCCAGGCGGCGATAATCAAGAGGCACTTGATAAGGTGCGCGAAGCGGCGAACCGTGCGCAGGGTGACCTGCCCGAAGATGCCCGTGACATTACGATTACCGAGATCAACACAGCTCTTTTCCCGATCATCACCGCAATCCTGTCTGGACCCATGCCAGAGCGGACTTTGAACGATCTTGCCAACGAAATGCAAGAAGAAATCGAAGGCCTGAGCGGTGTTCTTGAGGTCGATATTGGTGGCCAACGTTTCGAATTCCTTGAGGTGCTGATCGACCCCACAGTGTTTGAAACCTACAACCTGTCGTTCGATGAACTGATCGGCCAGCTTCAACGCAATAACCGTCTGATTGCTGCTGGTGCGATTGAGACAGGCGTCGGGCGTATTGTCCTGAAAGTCCCTGGCCTGATTGAAGACCTAGAGGACGTGATGTCCATGCCCGTAAAGGTGCGCGGTGATGCCGTGGTGACCTTTGGCGATGTGGCCACGATCCGCCGCACATTCGAGGACCCTACATCCTTTGCGCGCATCAACGGCCAGCCCGCTTTGGCGTTGGAGGTAACCAAACGTTCTGGTGCCAACATCATCGACACAGTAAATGAAGTAAAAGCACTGGTTGATGCGCTCAGCGTCGATTGGCCGGATAATGTTGAAGTCACCTACCTGCAAGACCAATCTGTGCAGGTTAAGGACTGGTTGTCTGACCTTGAGGCGAATGTGATCGCCGCCGTTATTCTTGTAATGATCGTGGTCGTTTTTGCGCTTGGCACACGGTCTGCCTTGCTGGTCGGTCTATCCATCCCTGGTGCGTTCTTGGCGGGTGTTGTCGCGCTTTGGGCGATGAGTTTTTCCATGAACATCATCGTTCTGTTTGCATTGATCTTGGTTGTGGGAATGCTGGTCGATGGAGCCATTGTGACCACCGAACTGGCCGACCGAAAGCTACAAGAGGGCTTGCCCGCAAAGCAGGCATACTCGGAGGCAGCCAAACGCATGGCGTGGCCAATCATTGCATCAACGGCGACCACGCTGTCCGTGTTTTTCCCACTCCTATTCTGGACAGGCATGGTGGGTGAGTTCATGAAATCCCTGCCCATCACAGTGATCCTGACTCTCTCAGCATCTTTGTTTATGGCGCTGATCTTCATCCCAGTCATGGGCGGTTTAATCGGCAAACGCCCACCGCAATCGGCCAATGCCAAGGCAGCCCTGTATGCTGCTGAACTTGGTGATCCACGCGAAATGGGTGGATTCACTGGCGGCTATGTAAGGCTGCTGGAATGGGCGATCACACGTCCTGCTGCTACGCTACTTTTAGCGATAGCTCTTTTGCTGGGCGGGTTCGGTGCCTACGGGCAGTTAGGCAAAGGCGTCAGTTTCTTCCCATCTATTGAGCCTGACTTCATGCAGGTGCAAGTTCGTGCCCGTGACAACTTCTCGATCTTCGAAAGGGACGCACTGGTGCGGGCTGTCGAGGATCGCATCCTACCCTATAAAGAAATCGCAAGTGTCTATGCACGATCCCTGATGTCCGCAGGCCAAGGGGACGAAGAAACGATAGGCACGTTGCAATTGGAACTCATGCCATGGGACACCCGTCGCACTGCCGCAGAGATTGGTGTTGATATCCGTGAAAGTGTGTCCGACATCGCAGGTATCGACGTGCAGGTGCAAACGGAAAGTGGCGGCCCGACGGCTGGAAAACCAGTGAACCTGCAAATCACAGCCCGCAATCCTGATGTGCAGAACGAAGCGGTGCAGCAAGTGCGCGACATCATGGACGGTCTTGGTGGGTTCAGCGATGTAACTGATACCCGCCCAGTGCCAGGTGTCGAGGTTTCGATCCTTGTGAACCGTGCGGAAGCAGCACGTTTCGGCGCAGACGTGAGCCTTCTGGGACAAGCCGTGCAATTGCTGACTCAAGGCATCACCGTGGCCGACTATCGACCTGATGACGTAGATGGCAGTTTGGATATCCGTGTGCGGTTCCCTCGTGAAGAACGCACATTGGCAGAGCTTGGCAGTCTGCGTGTGCCAACATCGGCGGGTCTAGTCCCGATCGCGAACTTTGTGACCTTCACACCGTCAGACCGTACAGGCGTAATCCGCCGTATAGATGAAAAACGTGTGGCTACAATTGAGGCAAACGTCGCACCAGGTATCTTGGTAAATGATCAGGTCATTGCACTTAATGCTGCGTTGAACGCCACCGATCTACCCGATGGTGTGGAGTTCAGCTTTGCTGGTGAGGCAGAGGATCAAGCCGAAAGCATGATCTTCCTCATCGGGGCATTTGCAACGGCCATCTTCCTGATGTTCGTGATTTTGGTTTTGCAGTTCAACAACTTCTACCAAGCCTTCGTTGTGATGTCGGCCATCATATTCTCTATCGCAGGTGTGCTGTTGGGCCTCATTGTTACAGGACGCCCATTCGGCATTGTCATGGGCGGGATTGGCGTCATAGCCTTGGCAGGGATCGTGGTGAACAATAACATCGTGCTGATTGATACATACAACGATCTCAAGAGGGCGGGGCAATCGCCACTAGAAGCGGCGCTTCGGACAGGCGCACAGCGTCTGCGGCCCGTGATCCTGACATCGGTCACAACAGCTCTTGGCCTGATGCCGATGGTGATCGGGGTGAACCTGAACTTCTTCACACGCGAAGTTGTCTATGGCGCACCGTCAACGCAGTGGTGGACAGAACTGTCATCAGCGATTGCAGGCGGTTTGGTGATTGCGACGATCCTGACGTTGGTCGTGACACCTGCGATGTTGATGCTGGGTGAGAAACGGGCAAGTCGACGTGTTCCCACCTCAGCTGTACCTGCCAAATAAGCTTTCAAGCCGACATTCAATTTAAGAGACCGAGTGTCGGCTTCGTCCGCAAAGCAGACATCGGGGCAGAATGTAGCAAAGGGCTGCTTCCTACCGTTTCCACCTCGGGCAGAGTGGCAGCCAGCTATGGTTCAGGATATGCCTTGTAGGTCATGTTGCAGCATATGCAGCGGGTGGCGTGATTGATATTCTGCTGGATATCTTTTGAATGAACAAAGCCCGCGCATTTAACCCGTTCTTGTGTTTGAAAGCAGATAAGTTGATGGCGCATGAAACGAAACACGCCAAAGGCAGTCTTGGACATCTTTTGGCTCCCTCTTCTTGAGCAGCCGCACTTGAGTGGTCCATGTTGAAAGTTAGTGCATGATTGGCCTTTGGTCCATCGGTACGATGGCTTCTGGCGCTGGTGGGCGGTAGCCCAATGCACTGTGTGGTCGCTTGGTGTTGTAATGGTTCCTCCATCTTTCGATAATGATTTTGGCCTCACGCAGCGAGTAGAAGATTTCGCCGTTCAGCAATTCATCCCTCATTCATCCGTTGAAACTCTCGCAGTATCCGTTCTCCCAGGGCGATCCGGGTTTGATATATGCGGTCTTGGCTCCAACAGCGTTGATCCAGTCCCTGACAGCCTCAGCGATGAACTCGGGACCGTTATCTGAACGGATGTGGGCAGGAACCCCTCGCAGGATGAACAGGTCTGTAAGAGCGTCGATGACCTCCGTCGAGTTCAACTTCCGTTTGACCCGGATCGCCAGACATTCCCGGCTGTGTTCGTCCAAGATGTTCAATGTCCGGAACGCCCTGCCATCGTCAGTTCGGTGATGAACGAAGTCCTTCTCAGCAGATTGCTACGCAATCGCCTGTCAGACAGTGCATAAGACCAGACATGATTGCGATACTCGGGGCGCAGCCGGACGCACGACCCATCATTGAGCCAGAGCCGCCCTTTCTTCGGTTGTTTCATGGGCACTTTAAGCCCCTCACGCCGCCACAGACGTTCCACACGTTTGTCATTCACTTGCCAGCCTGCGTCTCTCAGCAGGGCTGCAACCCGACGATAGCCATATCGACCGTATTGGCGTGTCAGCTCAATCATATCCGCGACCAAGCGTTCTTCGTCAGCACGCCCATGTGGCAATCGACGTTGTGTGGATCGGTGCTGGCCCAGAACGCGACAAACCCGTCGCTCTGAAACTTTGAACTGACTGCGAACATGGTCGATGCAGGCCCGCCGACGCGAGGGGCTCAGAAGTTTCCCGATGCGGCCTCCCTCAAAATCAGCTTGTCCAATGTCAGGTCGGATACTGCACGCCGAAGACGATCATTCTCTTTTTGTAGCCGCTTCAGTTCCTTCAGTTGTTCTGTGCCCATTCCGCACTCGACCGTTATTCTCGAACCAATGGCGAAAAGGTCTCGTTTCTTCTTCCAGCGATAATAGGTTTGTTCAGTCACACCGATCTGTCTGATTGCATCAATCCGGGGCATGCCTTGTCCCATCAGAACTTCAACCTGCCGTAACTTCACGACTATCTCTTCGGGCTTTGGTCTCTTAATGGCCATCGTTGGTCCTCCGCTTTCCTAACGATAGGGGCGGACCACTTCAAAGGGGGAGGCTCAGCGGCACAGTTCGGAAACCGGCACACCGTCCTCCGCCTGTTTCAAAATGCCCATGATCTGCGCGTCGCTATATCGTCCGTTCTTCATCGTAAATCTCCTCAGATATCTTGCCGAAAAAATCCTACTCGTGAACACCACTAATTTTAGGGGGGATTACCGCCCCAACAGGACTTCAACCTGCCGTAACTTCACGACTATCTCTTCGGGCTTGGGTCTCTTAATGGCCATCGTTGGTCCTCCGCTTTCCTAACTATAGGGGCGGACCACTTCAAAGGGGGAGGCTCAATCGGTTGTTGATTTACTTGTTAGACGTATTAACTACCGCACGAACCAACAAAGATAGGTAAAACTGTGCAAACTCATAAGTTCGAAGCCGATACAGGCAAGATTCTCAACATTGTAATCAATTCTTTGTATTCGGATAGTGATATTTTCCTTCGGGAACTTCTTTCTAATGCGTCTGATGCTATACACAAACGTAAGTTTATGGGGCTGTCACAGCCAAAGTTGCTAAACTCCTCCGATGACGAGATTTTCGTCGAGGTCGATGAGAAGGCTAAGACGATCAAGATTACTGACACTGGTATCGGGTTGAGCGCAGATGATCTGACTGAAACGCTGGGTACTATTGCTCGTTCAGGCACCTCATCTTTTTTAAACAGTATAGAGGAAGCATCTGACAACAAGGATGCCGCCAAAACTCTAATTGGTAAGTTTGGCGTTGGTTTCTATTCTGCCTTCATTGTCGCAGAAAAAGTATCTGTAACAACTAGAAAAGCAGGTGAAGCGGACACAAGCAGTTGGGAAAGTGATGGGCAATCAGGCTACACGCTTTCTAAGGTTGAGGAAGAGCATGAAGTAGGAACATCGATCAAACTGTTTCTTCGCAAGGATGCGAAGAAGTATGCTGATTTAAGCAAGATTAAAAGTCTTATTAGAAAGTATTCGGATCACATTTCGGTTCCAATTTTTGTCCAATCCAAGGATGTGGAAAGAGAGCAAGCTAACAGCGCACAGGCTTTATGGAGCAAATTGCCATCTGAAATTACGACTGAGGAATATACTGATTTCTATAAGAGCAGTCTTGGGTTCTTCGATGACCCCTACATTACGTTACACAATAAAACAGAAGGTTCGATTGACTTCACAAATCTCCTTTTTGTACCCAAAACGGCTCCTTTTGACTTATTTGAGCCTGAACGAAAGACGAAGGTAAGCTTGTATATCAATCGTGTATTTATAAGCAGTGACGTAGCAGGCGTTGTTCCTACATGGCTCCGATTTGTTAAGGGTATTCTTGATACAACAAGTCTAGATTTGAACGTCAGTAGAGAGATGGTTCAAGATAGTCCTGTGATCAAAAAAATCTCGAGGTCTGTGACTAAAAGGATTCTATCTCAGTTAAAGAAAAAGCTCAAAAAAGATGACTTAGAATATGATGCCTTTTGGGATCAATTTGGTAAGGTCCTTAAGGAAGGCCTATATGAAGATTTTGAGTATAGAGAAAAGATTGCTGAGATTACTCGAGTGTACTCCTTCAAGCATGATAAATTGATTAGCCTAGATACCTACGTCGAAGAGATGTCTGAGAGACAAGATAGGCTCTTTTATTTGACTGCCGATAGCTTGAAGCAAGCCAAATCCAGTCCCCACCTAGAAGGTTTCAAGGCAAAGAATTTGGATGTCTTACTGATGACCGATCATATTGACGCTTTTTGGATGTCACAAATGGGTTCTTACAAAGAGAAATCCTTCCTCTCCATTTCACGTGATAAATATGATCTTGCAGAATTGTCTGATGACACAATTGAGCCAAAAGCAGATAGTGAAGAAACCAATGTTGTATTGGCACTAATTAAAGATTGCCTTGGCGAACTTGTTGAGGACGTCATATCAACGTCTTCGCTGGTGGAGAGCCCAGTACGACTAGTTGCTGGTGAAGGCGGCCTAGACTACAACCTTGAACGCATTCTCAAGGCACAAAATTCAGATTTTGAGGGAAGTAAAAAATTATTGGAGGTCAATTGTGACCACGCATTAATTCAAAAGCTGCCAAGCCTAACAGCTAATTTGCAAAAATCTTTAAGCAGGGTTCTTTTCGAGCAAGCAAGGGTCTTGGATGGTGAAATGCCATCGGATCCACAGCAATTTTCTAAGGACCTTATTGCAATGGGTGAAGCAATTTAAGCTATTGGGTGAGTGTATAGAATGTATACTCACTCGCAGCTCCGACAAAAAGTTACTGATAACTTTGCTCATTTGGGATAACCCCACGCACCCCGCCTCTGGGATCAACGACCTCACCAACACGTCTTGGGATCAAGTGTACGTGTATATGAAACACAGTTTGACCTGCTGAGGCTCCTGCATTGATACCGACATTGAAGCCTGTGATGGTGTCATCTTGTTCAAGGATCGAATGTCGCTGCTCATGTAGCATTGCCTCAATAGCATTACGTTCAGGCTGATGCAGGTCGGAGTAGTCAGTTAAGCAGACTCAAGAGCGCCATTCCTGCGTTCAAGCACAATATAAGTTGCTATGGCGGCAAGCACTACTGTACCACCAATCACCATCATCCTATTTGGGCTTTCACCTACTCCCCACCAAACCCAAAGCGGACCTAATACAGTCTCTGACAGCATGATCAGACTAACCGTTGAAGATTTTACATTTCGTGCAGCATACGACAGCGCAATGAATGACAGCGGTAAAATGCAAATGCCAGTCAATCCAATGGACAGCATATTTATGGGAGGAAGCCACTGTAAATTGTTGGCGCACACGTAACCCACACAGGCTGCGCACATAGCCCCCAAAGCCATTGCTAATACGAATGGTGCGTCCTGATCTTTTCGTATCATGGTGAAATTCATGGCTAGCGCAAAAGCTACCCCTAAGCCCAGCAGCAAGCCAATGACGCTCGTTTCATTTATGGTGGCCCCATCGACGTCATGTCCTAGAAGGGAAATCGACAATCCAGCAAGCACCACAAAAGCAGTTACGAGCGTTAATTTAGACAGCGGCTCGTTTAGGATGAACCTTGATAAAAGTGCTGCAAAAACTGGGACTGTAGCCACGCCCAATAGAACTATCACAACTGGAGCCAGTGCAATCGCTAAGCTAAAAAATAAGACGTTGAGTAGCTGGCAGCACAGAAGAATGCTAAAACTAAGCGTTGTAATTTTTGACAAACTCTTCCAGCCGTCAAGCATCGCCCAAATGATCAAGTAAGCTACGCCACTTAGGCTTCCACGCCAGATAAGCATATTCCAACCATCCAACTGAGAAAGACGCATCAGCAACGTATCGGGCGTTAACAGCAACGCACCAATTATCGCTAGGGTAACCCCCAATGTCGTTTTGCGTGTTTGATCTGAAATCTGCTTAATCTTTCTATTTCCTCTAGTAATGGGAGAGGCATAGGAGACAGCCCTAAGTTCTCACATTTACTAGCCTACTCACTCAGCTTATACTCTGTCAGGCCTAGCCACTTAGCGAACTTAGCCTGTCGATCAAGATACTGACTGGTTGGATCAATACGGATAGGCGTGTGGTATGCAACAACTACAGGTTCTTCATATCCTTTAATATTCCCAGTCACCTTACCTGTATGGGTATTTCTCTCATTCTTAATTTCGTGATTGACAGTGTAATTGGTGACCTGATGGGTGGCTTGATCTAGGACACGCCGCAGTGAGCAGCCCCACTTGAGTGGTCCATGTTGAAAGTTAGTGCATGATTGGCCGTTGGTTGAACCGCCCCGGTTTTACCGGAGACTGTTTAGTTCTTCTCAAGCGACTTTATCGAGTGTGTTCATGTTTGCATAGAAGGCCTCCTCTGCCTCAGTTGGTGTGATGTATCCGATGGGTTCGAGCAGTCGGCGATTGTTGAACCAGTCGACCCAATTGAGCGTTTCCCACTCGACCGCGTCAGCGGATTTCCATGGCCCCAATCTGTGGATGACTTCGGCTTTGAACAGGCCAAACATCGTCTCGGCCAGCGCGTTATCATAGCTGTCACCGACTGTTCCAACAGACGGCTCCAAGCCCGCATCAGCGAGGCGTTCGGTATATTTGATCGACAGATACTGGCTGCCCCGATCGCTGTGATGGATCAGGCTCTCTGAAGGCCGTCTTTCGTAAAGGGCCTGTTCAAGCGCGTCCAAGACAAACTGTGTCTGCTGCGATCTGGAGGCCTTCCAACCGACGATCTTGTTGGCGAAGGTATCGATGACGAATGCCACATAGACAAACCCTTGCCAGGTCGAGACGTAGGTAAAATCTGACACCCAGAGTTGGTTGGGCATTATTGCGCGGAACTGCCTGTTCACTCGGTCCATCGGGCACGGCAAAGCCTTGTCTGCCCAAGTCGTTTTGACCTTCTTGCCGCGACGGACACCTTCGATACCGATGTCACGCATGAGCCGCTCAACCGTACAGCGCGCCAAATCATAGCCTTCGCGGCGCATGGCATGCCACAGTTTACGGGCACCATAGACAGACTGGTTATCGTCCCAAATCCGCTTCATCTCAGCGCGCAATTCAGCATCACGTTTGGCGCGATCCGACGCTTTGTCTGGATCATCCTCGACGGCCAGATGCGCGTAGAACGTCGAAGGGGCAATCTGCAAAACGCGACAAATCGGCTCGACCCCGCAGACATCACGATGTTCTTTGATAAAGCTGATCACTTCCGAAACGGGCGGTCGAGCTCCGCCTGAGCGAAATACGCTGATGCTTTCTTCAGTATCTCATTGGCTTGCCGAAGCTGGCGGTTCTCGCGCTCCAGGGCTTTGATCCGGTCACGTTCAGCCGTCGTCACACCATCACGTCGACCGCTGTCCGCCTCAGCTCGTCGAACCCACGCCCGAAGCGTATCAGGCCCACAACCAATCTTAGGCGCGATCGATTTGATCACTGCAGACTGACTGTCAAATTCGCCCTGATGCTCAAACACCATCCGTACAGCACGTTCGCGTACCTCTGGCGAACATCTGTTTCCACATTTGTTCTTTTCCATAACCCAGTATCCTTACTTCTGGGTCTCCGGCAAACAAGGGGCGGTTCACACGAAGAGACTGGAGAACTCCAGACAGTCGAACAAGCTTTCGAAGCAGGGTTCCGTCTAGGTGAGCAACAGGGACGCGATCAAGGGTATGTCGATGGGTATCAGGAATGCAGCAGATCTTCGACATTGCGGAGAGACAACGAAAATCGAACATATATCATCACCGCCAAGTGGATGATCTCCGGACTGGTTTAAAAGTAGCGGAATGGGCAACGTTTTGTCATCCACTGGGGCTACGGAACCACCCCGCCAACCTCAAGCTGATTTCTTCTGACAGTGCCGACCGACCCCCCTAGCGGCTAAACTTGATCGGCTTCACAGCTGTCTATATGCGGTGTACCGTTTCAAATAGATAAAGATAGCGAAGTAGAGGACCGGAACCGTGCGTGTCGTAACGATTGTCTAATCCTCGAAAAGGAAGCGACTAAATAAACCACGACCGATTCAGATGACCCGGCCACACGTCACACTCAATATATTAGGATCACTTCAATGACCGGAAAAGGCCCGCAGGTAGACACCAAATCCAAGCCAAACATCACGCGGCTTTCGCGCAATCCATATTCACTGGGCTTGGCCGTGCGCTATCTGGCGGGGATCGATCCGTTCACCCAATTCGAGTTTGGCGGAACCGTGTCGTCCATCATGCATCAGATAAACGACGGCACGCATCTTATACTCGAGCAGAACGATCTCATCGTCGGCTATCTAGGATGGTTACGGACGTCCGTGGAGCTTGCCGAGGCCTGGAGCAACAAAGGAGCGCGCTTGCTCAAGGTTCACAACGGCGATGCGATCGTCGTGACGATCTTTCATGCCGAAAACCCGGCGTATATAATACGAATGATCCGGGCCGCTAAGCAGGTGGAACCAGATACGCCCGTCTATTGGAAGCGATTCTATTCGGACGATCGCCCGCCCGCGCCACGTGCAGTCAAACTCAATCGGGCATATCAGACGCAAGACAGCGGATCGTAAAATCTGTGATGCGATCTACATCAGCAGGTCGCGACAAGGATGGGGGATGTGCCTCTCCGGCACAGATATGTTCGGCAAGTTCGATTAACTGCGCACGGGCATTTTTTTGGTCTTCGTTCGATGCCAGATGGCTATATTCGCCAAGCAAGGCCAAAGTCGGAATTTTCGACGCCGCCAGCGCGTCGGTCATGTCGAAATGGGACGTCCTGCCAATCTTATCTGCGAGAGCCGGATCATACCGCATTCGAAAAACATCGCCGACGCGCATTATGGACGCGGACGTCAGATCGTTCAATTGGTCGACCGGTAAATGGTAAAGCATTCGCGTAGACGTCAGATAGATTTGCGCACTCGACAAAGTACGAAAAATCAAGACCGCTTCGTCTTTCAGAAAGTCCTCATGTGGATAGGACAAATCCAGCAACGAGCGTATGGGGGTATCGTTAAGGACCAGTCCAACGGGATGCTTTTTAAAGTACGGTGCCATCAGCCCTGTCACCACGCCACCCCACGACGTCCCGACCATAATGAACGGCCCCTTCACCAGGGCAAGAGCTTCGAACAAGACTAACTGCTGCAATCGCATCGTATACAGCGACGCATCTCCTAGGAAATCCGACGCGCCACGGCCGGGCATGTCGATCGCCATAGTTGCGACCCCGCGCTCCGCCAGTGCTTTTGCGAGTACCGCAAAATCCATAGCGTTTCCAGCAAATCCGTGCAGGCAGAACGCGGTGGCGACCGGTCGCTCTACCCGCCATTCATGGATTGCAACCTTTACGACCAGCTGACCGCTGACGACCCTCAGGTGATGCGTCGTGTCGGGTCGGATGGAGGAAGTCATACGGTTTGCCTTGTCTGGAGCAGGATTTCGTTGCCCGATCTGCAAGAGGCGGTCAATTCGGCGAGGTCATCCGCTGTCAAATCTTGAATTGTGGTATTCTGGGGCTGTACCATTGCCGTGGCCCGCGCCAACCAATCTGTCGGCGCGTCTACGCCCAGAACGCCGGTAAGGGCGCGCAGGACCCGGTCCGGATCCTCGCACAGCTCTTCGTAGTCAATCCTTGCAACAGAGCCGTGCAAGAGCTTCTGACCATTGCGAATGGCACTGGACCACGACAGGCCAAATGCGCGAATGGGGATTTTGATACCGTGGAACCGCGCGGGTGTGACCATTTCCGGCAGCATACCGCGCAGGGCGGGCGGCAAAGTCTGAGCGCCTTCGAGATGGCCGCTCAGATATGGGTCGTGGCCCAGCTTGTTCCGCAAAATAATCCGAATAATATAGTGGCGAAAGGCAGGGTGCTTGCTCATCGACAGAGCGGTCGCCAAACCGTCACGCAGAAGAACGACGGGCTTCAGATTTGGCATCAAGTTGAACACACGACTGACGTTTGCGAGGGAACCGCCGGAACGCTCTACGATGATCTTACCCGAACGGGTGCTGGACATTACCTTCAACACAGCCTCGATATGTTGCCCCGCCACCTCTCCCTCACGCTTCTGAACGGCGGCAATTATGGTATCGAACAGTGCGTCAGGATCGTCTGAAAGTCGTGGCAAAGCAGATAATAGCGGAAACGGCAAGGCGTCCGTTGGCCCGTAACGCACACCCTGCTTGGCAAACGGGTAGCGGTTTTCGTCAATGCTTATACCAAGGTGCGCCAGCAGATTTTGGGTGGGCAGCCCCGATCTCAGGATATGGCAAAAATCAGGTGCGTCGATCGGTTGGTCGCGGTGATGTATCCCGCTGGTCCAGAGGCCCAGAAAAAATTCCGAAACGCTCACGACATCGGGGTGTTCATCCAGCATGTCGCTGATCAGAGTAGAGCCGGATCGCCCCGCGCTGAATATGACATGGACAGGGGGCAGCTGTGACGGGTTCTCCATCGCTATACGGCCTCGATGCTTACGCCAGCGAAAGATGCGGGACGCATTGCAAGCGCATATTCAAAGTCGACATCTGGCACTTTAGTCGAAAAGCGCCATTTGCGAAGGATCGCCGTCATGGCCGACATCATTTCCAGTTCGGCAAGACGTTTGCCACCGCATACCCGAGGACCGGACAGAAACGGGCGATAGGCTTTCGGGGTGGAGGCCGATGGCGCAAATTCGGGCCGCGCGGCGTGAAACTGGTTCGGATTCGACCATGCGTTGGGATTTTTGTGAAGGCCAATGATCGACAGGATGATTTGCTGGCCGGCCGGATAGGACACGCCGTTTCCGTCGTAGGCCTGCTTCGTTTCCCGCACGACAAACGGAATGGGTGGTATGCAGCGCATGACCTCGAACATGAAGCTCCTTAACAGCGGCGTATCCGCTTCACCTAAGCGAGCCTCGGTCCGCAGTTGATTCTGCAAAGTTCGGTTCTGCCCCATCAGTCGGACGGCCCAGCATAAGGTCGCGACGGTCGTTTCGGTCCCCGCGAATGCGTTCTGCATCAAATCCGTAATAGCTGGATGCCATTCTTCGGGGTGGGTGCCGCCGATGGCCTCCCGCACGAAATCACGACTGAGCGGATCGTCCATGAAGATCGCGTTGAAGCGTTGATCCAGCCAATTTGCGCGTTTCGCCAGAACCTCCGGTTCTCTGACCCCACTCCACGAGAAATATTGCAGCATTTTGGCGTGTATCCTGACCTGTGGAAACAAGTCCACGATTTGGTTGATATCCGGCGAGATACCCAATGCGTCGACAAACACCGACATCGCAGCGTTCGAAAGTAATGGTTCGACAGAGTCCATATCCCCGGGATCGAAAGCCTCTACAGCGCGATCATAATGGGCGGCAATATTGGCTCTTTCGGTCTTCCTACTTGCCTTGTTGTAGGAAGGTTGGGTTCGGTTCCTGAATAATTCCCATTGTTCGCCGTTGAGATTGAAGCGACTTTTGCCCAACGCCGCCACCAGAGCAAAATTCTTTTGGAAAATGGCCGGATTACGCATCATGTATTCAGCAAGGTGGGGATCCTCGACGACGGCCAAGGTTCCAAGATCTTTTGGTCGCTGATCGAACGGTTGCGTCGTCCGTGCCATCAGTTTCAAAACGAGATTGTTCAGGGTCCACTGTGCTTGAACCTCGACCGAAGGATCGGAGAACGGTTGCAGTCCATCGTGACATTCAGTGACCTGTGGCATTCCAGAACTCTTCGAGAAAGGTGTTTACGGTTTCTGGGTTCGTTAGATGCGGAAAATGGCTATCACTATCCAGAAACATGGTTTTCACCGGCCCTGCGACCAGCTCCGCAGATCGTTCCATCGTGTGCGGCCCCAAAACAAAATCGTCACGGCCAGCAATTAGCGCAATAGGCACATCTATACCGACGGGATCAGTCGAAATCGATCTTTGGCCACCTGAAACTATGTCGGAGTAGAGTGTCGAAATCCGGGTGAAATCAGTGTCTTTCAGATGTGCGGCGATTTGATCGCTTCCTCTCTCGCCACTTTGAACGAACGGCGAAACATAGGACGTGGGATCACGCAACAAATTGTCGATATAGCCCGTGCGTGTTTTGTAGTCGGGTGACCCGGTAAATTCTAGGTAGGCCTGTGGATGCGGGCACGACAGGATGCTCATGCTCGCCAAATTGCGGTTGGTTTCACCTTGCGACAACTTCCAAAGGACGAGAGCGCCGATATCGTGGCCAACAACGTGGGTCGGTTTCGCCATATGTTCATCAAGAATGGTGCGACAGTACGCGACGACGTTGTGAAAATTCAAAGTCCATTCGGGGATATGCGCAAGCCACGGCATCGGAACCGACAGGAAATCGCGGTCCGTATCGTGTGCGAGAAAATCCCAGTCAGTTGGATGGCCCGGGAAACCGTGCAAACAGATGACCCGAGCCTTTTTATCGACGGGATCGCCCAACCTAACGCCTTCTTCAGAAGTTAACATCCATCCCGATATATGCTGATGTCAGGCCGGACCGCACGGTAGAGATAGCATCATCGCCCTCGTATGTCACATGCTCCATCGAAGTCATATCGCGTCGGACACCGAACCGGACAGCGGTCGCATCACTTACCGCATATTTGATACCGACATATGCGCCAGCTGTCAGAAGCTCGCCGTCCTGACTGACCGATGACCGCATGGAAGAGAATTCATCGTCTTCGAAGGCGTTCAGGCCTTTGCTATGGGTATACTGCCCCGCGAGATAATTTACGTCAGCACCGCCGACAATCGTAAAACGCCCATCAGACGATATGGGCGCAGATTCCGCGTCTAACGTCATGCGTGGACCGATACCCTGAAACTCGGATTCGGTTTCGGCGTCAATAGAGTTCAGACCCTTGTTAGTCGTCTCGCTAAAGCTTAAGGAGCTGCTTGAGTTTGCGTTCGCATACGCCAGACCAAGACCGAAGCGCGCCTCTGAAGAGCCCAGCCTGAACGTCTGACCGACGGTAAATCCAGCCTGCGTACGATTTCCGCCATCGTTATTTAGCGAGAAGCTATCACCACCGTCTTCTACGAGAAAAACGTTAGCTTCAAAATCGGTTTGCGACACCGACAGCGCCCAGTCCCATGTGGTATCGAACGAACCACTGAGGCCGACAGACCCTGCGAACGCCCTGTCTGAATCGAATTCGTCAAAGCCATCAGCGCCAAACTTTTCGGAATAAAGCTCATTGCTGAAATCACCGCTTCCAGCGCCGAAATCTACGCTGAACGTGAGTTCGCCAACGTCCTGAGCCGTTGCCGGCGAAACACCTGCGCCCAACGCACCCAGTGCGGCGGTCGACGGAATGATGATTAGACTGCGATTCATAATCTTTACACTTTCTCAATAAGCGGCGGGCTATACACCCGATACCACTGCCAGTAGATGACGCTACGTAAATTATTTGTTGGCAACGTCGGAAGTTTTTGCGGTGTAGCTTCACGGCAACGCGCAGAGGCGTCCGCTAGAAAATGGGGCTGCCCGGGAGCTGCCAAACTAATTCGAACTCGTCTTGGCCAGAACAGTGACGCTACGATTGGGGCGGAGGGATCGCGCCACTCGGCAAAAGCAACAGTGCGGTTGAGCTTAAAGTGATGTCTGCTGTAGAGGCTGCGCGTAGTTGAAGTGATTATGAAGCGGAGAATGGACGGATGCGAATTTCTGCAGACATCACATTTGTCTAAAGTGAAGCATGGCCCTTACACGTCGTCGAAACGGCAGATGGGCATTTTCAACACGATTGTTCGACCATTGGCCAATTCCCTGCCTTTCCGCGTTGCCAATGACTTTCATAGCAGCACCGTATGATCTCAGTGTGTCGATCACGCTGATCTCTGGTTGGCCGTAGCGTTTCATTGATTTTCAAAGGGATTTCAATGCCGCTTTGCGATCCCGGCAGTTGGTCACGTAGCTTTCAAGCACCTCGCCCTCATGATCAACGGCGCGCCACAAGTAATGCGTTTCACCGCTGATCTTAACAACAACCTCATCGAAGTGACACGGACAGTTCGATGAGGGTCGCATCCGGCTGACAATGTTTTTGCAGATCTCAGATGCGAAAAATGGGCCAAATCTGTCCCACCAGAACCGAACCGTTCCATGACTAATCTCAATGCCACGCTCATGCAGCAGGTCTTCAACGTTGCACAGAGACAAGGAAATCGAACATACATCATTACTGCCTAGCGGACAATCTCAGGGCTGGTGTTGATGTAGCGAAATGGGGAGCGTTTTGTCATCCGGAGACGCTACGAAACCACCCTGCCCGACGCAACCAATTTTGCTCTGACAAGACCAGCGCGACAGGTGCTAACTAAGGGTCTTCGAGCTCCTCCAAGAGGCCGATAATCTCTTCACCTTGCAGGTTGACGTGATGGCACATTACGATTCGAGCGGCTCTTGCGTCGCCTTTTTCGATAAGAGAAATAACCTCTGCGTGTTCTACCACCGATTTTTTCATATAGCCGGGCACGCGCGTCAGGTGATGCCGGTACGGAAATGTAATGGGGCGGGCAGTGCTTAGTTGTTCTTGAAGCAGCTGGTTGTGTGAGCCTTCAATCACTGCATTATGAAACGCCATATTTGCTGCGTTGAATGCCTCTGGTGTGCTGGCCACACGGCACTCTTTATTCGACTGCTTAGCAATACATAACTGGTCTGGCGTCATGCGTCTCGCAGCCAAACGGGCGGCGATGCCTTCAAGTTCTGACACAACAAGAAACGCGTCAAGGATTGCCGAAACGTCTGGTTTTGCGACCTCAATTCCACTGCGCCCATAATCGTTTAACAGCCCAATAGAGGCGAGTTGGCGGATGGCCTCGCGGACGGGTGTGCGGGAGACATTGAACTCCTCAGCCAGACCACGTTCGTCCAGGCGGGCGCCCGGTGGGCGAATACCCTCGATGATCTCAAACTTGAGCTTTTCGACAATGATGTCAGCCTTGCGAGATGCAGCCATGAATCACCCGTACCGTGTTGAACCAGCGAACCAGTCATCGTGGCCCGGGGCGGTCCGCACAACAACGGATTTCTTGGTCATATAGGCCTTCAATGCGTCCCATCCGTTTTCTTTGCCAAAGCCGCTATCGCGCAGGCCACCCCAAACCGAGCGCGGGTCGTTGCGGTGATGATCGTTAAGCCAGACAACACCGCCCCTCACGCCAAGTGACAGGCGATGCGCACGCGCAATGTCACGTGACCAGATCGAAACGCCAAGCCCAAATGTGCCAGTATTGGCCAGCGCCAACGCCTCTTCCTCGTCTTTATACGGGGTTATCGAAATCACCGGGCCAAAGACCTCTTCAAGGAACAATTCCTGATCTGGCGACACGTCTTTGAAAACGGTTGGGCGCACGTAAAACCCTTTGTCAAAGGGTGCTTTTAGATCTGGATCGGAGTGACCCGCGATCTGAACCGCGCCATCTGCCTTGGCCCGGGCGATCATACTTGCACAGCGGTCTTGACTGGTTTTTGAAATCACTGGTCCCATTTGGGTCTCGTCCGCCATTGGATCGCCTATTGTGATAGCGTCGGCGCGCGCGGCAAGACCTTTTGTGAAACGATCGTAAATGGAATCATGAACAATAAAACGCGCGCCAGAAACGCAGGTCTGCCCGGAGGCGACGAAAGCTGCAAACAAAGTCCCCGCAATTGCGGCCTCAAGATCTGCATCTTCACAAACGACAATTGGGGTTTTCCCTCCAAGCTCCATCGTGGTGCGGATCAGGCGTTGGCCGGCCTGCGCCGCCACTTTGCGCCCTGTGGCCGTGCCGCCGGTCAAGTCGATATAATGAATGTCCTCTGCGCCGCACAGCGCGGCCCCCGTCTGTGGACCGCCCGTGACTACGTTCACTGCACCATCAGGCAAACCAGCCTCCGTAGCGAGAGCTGCAAGCACTATGGGAGAGCACGGCGCAAGCTCGGACGGTTTGATCACACAGGTATTCCCCGCAGCCAAGGCTGCAGCCATTTTCTTGACCAAAATCAGGATCGGATGGTTCCAGGGGGTCAGCAATGCCACCGGACCAAGGGGTTCGTAGTGGGTCATCGTGACGTAGCCACCTTTGACCAAGTTACTTTCGCCTTCCAGCCCCATGGCGATACCTGCGAAGTATTCAATCCACTCAGGGATACGGGCCATTTGCGCACGCATCTCCCTGATGGAGCGCCCTGTCACGGTCGTTTCCAGCAACGCCAGTTTCGGGATGTTTTGCTCAATAATAACAGCAAATCTGCGCAAGTGACGGGCGCGATCAATCGGGTCCAACTGAGACCATTCGTCAAATCCGGCCCGCGCAGCACTTACCCCCCGCGCAACGTCGCTTACATTGGCGCACGGGACAGTTGTAAAGACCTCTGCCGTGGCCGGATTGTAAACTTCTATAATGTCGTCACTGGCTGGAGACCGAAAGGTGCCGCCATAGAACAGGCCCTTGTTCACACCGGGCTTCAGGTATTCATCAACGATGTTCGTCATCTTCGCCCCTATTCTTTGGTATACCAAAATATGACGATCAGCAGCTTAAACATCAACAAATTTCTCGAATATTAACAGATAAGTACATGTTATATGTGCACTTGACAAATTTCATCCCCCACATTTTGGTATACCAAACAAATTGAAGGATGCAACTATGCCTATCCCATCAACGATGAAAGCCGCTGTCTTGCGAGAATACCATCAACCTCTCGCGTTGGCTGAAGTATCCACACCACAGCCAAAAGATGACGAGGCACTCGTGCGCATCGAAGCCAGCGGCTTATGTTTTACCGATGTCCACATCTGGAAAGGGGAACATGCCCCGCCCATATTGCCATTGATCATGGGGCATGAGGGCGTGGGCCGCGTTGTTGCACTAGGGCCAAATGCCAAACGGCTAAAGATCGGGGACCGCGTTGGCATCGGTTATTTGTATAGCGCGTGTGGGCACTGTCGCGATTGTTTAACAGGGGGCGAAAATTATTGCCCCGATTTTGATGCAACAGGGTTTTCGACTCAAGGGTGTTTTGCCGAATATGTCTGCCTACGAGATCAATGGGCCAACATTATCCCCGATGGAATTGACCCTGTTGAGGCCGCCCCCTTGATGTGCGCGGGAGCCGCGGCCTTTGCGTCGATCAAGAAAACCGAATTGCAGGCAGGGGACACGGTTGCAATTTTTGGCATGGGTGGGCTTGGCCAATACGCTGTGCAGATCGCCAAGCTGATGGGGCTGCGCGTGATTGCTGTTGATATCTCTGCCGACAAGCTGGCCACAGCCAAACAATTGGGCGCAGATAAAGCAGTTGTGGCTGATGAAAAGGCCGCAGAAAACATCATCGCGTTGGGCGGCGCGCACGGGTGCGTAAATTTTGCACCCGTCATCGCAACATGGCCCATCATGCTTGACGCCTGCAACCCACGCGCGCGGATCGTTTTGACAGGGGTGCCCGCCAAAGAGATGTCGTTTTACACCTATCAGGTGGTTGAACGCGGCCTCAGCGTGGTTGGCAGCTCTGCCTCTAACCGGCAGGAGATGAACGAGCTTTTAGCGTTGGCGGCCAGCGGCAACGTCAAGGGCGTCATCAATGCGGTTCCGTTTGATGATATCAACGACGCGCTCACGTCATTAATTGAAGGGCGCGTAGAGGGGCGTACCGTTCTGGCCATGACTGCAAGAGACAGCTTATGGACCTGAAACTAGACGGCAAAACGGCGTTGATCACCGGGGCATCCATGGGTATTGGCGAACATATTGCCGAAACCCTTGCGGCTGAGGGGGTGCACTTGCATCTCACAGCGCGCAGCGCGGATAAGCTTAAGGCTTTGAAGGCGCGCATCGCTGAGATATCTGATGTGTCGGTCACGCTTCACCCATTGGATTTAACTACAGACGGGGCCGCTGATCAGCTTGCCAATGCGACTAAGGGGATCGACATTCTGGTCAACAACGCAGGCGCAATTCCCAGTGGGGATTTGTGGGATGTTGACGAAGCCGCTTGGCGCAAAGGGTTTGACCTCAAGGTGTTTGGTTACATCAATATGTGTCGGCTGTTTTATAAGAAGATGAAGAAGGCAGGCGGCGGCGTCATTATCAACATCATTGGCAATGGCGGTGAAGTTCTGGATCGGGATTATATTGCGGGCGCGTCTGGCAATATTAGCCTGATGGGGTTCACGCGCGCGCTTGGTGGCTATGCTTTGGATGACAATATGCGTGTTGTTGGGATAAATCCGGGGCCCGTGAATACAGACCGCATCTTTAATATGTTGAAGAAATGGGCCGAAAAGGATTTGGGCGACGCAGACAGGTATCAAGAACTCGCTGACGGTTATCCGCTGGGCCGCCCCGCACATTGCCACGAAATCTCGGACCTTGTGGCGTTTTTGGCTTCTTACCGCGCGGGCTATACAACTGGAACCATTTTTACGGTAGATGGTGGCATCTCTGCGCGCACGTCAATTATATGAGGCGGTTTGGGCTGCTTATTCCGTCCTCAAACGTGGTGCTTGAACCTCTGATCAAACAGGCTTGGGTTGGTTCAACAATCCATGTTTCTCGGCTTGGCGTTCTGGATGTAAAGCTTAACGCGGCATCGCGCGCGCAATTTGAACAAGAAACGCAGCTCACTGCCGCCAAACTTCTGTGCGACGCAAAAGTCGAAGCTGTTGTTTGGGGCGGGACATCAGCGAGTTGGCTTGGGCTAGACCATGACATCCATTTTGTTGATTTGATGCAGCAGAAAACGGGCGTGCCGACGGGCAGCTGCGTGTTGGAGATTAACCGACAACTTCGCGCGCTAGGCGCAAAACGATTGGGAATTGTCACGCCCTATACCTTGGACGTGGCCGCGCAAATCAATCGCAACTACGAAGCCATGGGGTTCCAGATAGCTACATCAGTCAATGATGGCGGCGATCTAAGCAATGATTTTGCCGGCATCCCCCAAGACACCATCGCACGGATGATCCGAACCGCAGCCGCTGCGGGTCCCGATGCAATCATCATCATGTGTACCAACGTTGCCGGAGCAGCTTTGGCGCAGAGCATGTCTAACGAGGTGGGCTGTCCAATCATTGATAGTGCGGCGGCAACTTTGGCAGCGTTTGAGCAATTCTTATCTCGCTAAGCCCACCAACGCATATGTGCAACGATAACACGGAAAAATCATGCCTGAGTTAACGTCTAAAAACGGGGCCATGAAATTACCAGCTAGGGGGTACTGAAGGGCGAATGCGAACTCGTCTCTACCAGGACAGGGACGCTGCGAATTATTCCGCGCAGAGATTGTCCCAATCGGTGAGAGCGGCGCTTCTGTTAAGTTTGAAATTGTCTCGTGAGTAAAGGTGGCGTTCCTCCTTGAAATGTTTAAGGATCGAGGCCTCGACAAAAACTTTGCAAGGTTAGCGTTCATCATCGAAATAGCAGGTGTAAGTTCTTCTCTCGGTTATCTACCCACGCTTATACCCAACACTGAAGTTATGGTCCGTGTCACAGGCATCACCTGAACAGCACTCGAAGATGTTCGACTTACAAACAGCACACTTCTCATGCCTATAGAAGACTACTACTCAAGGGCGACTGGCATCTGGGGCATCGTTGCTTGTGTGCGTTGGCTGGGTGAAGGGGATTGTCCACGGGTGCGATAACTTAAAAAGGGATAACATCATTGTCCAAAGTGTCGCTGCCTTCAAAACAGCCATATACAGGCCCCTATCCAGGTATGAATTTCAAATGTGTTGCCAGGCCGACTGGTAGCTCGGCGCTGAACCCGACCCAATGATCAGGTGTTGCCAACCTTGACGACCATCTTTCCAAAGCTCTTGCCAACAAGGAGGTCGCTGAACGCAGATGGCGCATTTTCAAGCCCTTCCACAACCTGCTCCTTGTATTGAACTTTGCCCTCTTTCAGCCAACCCGTCATGTCCTCAACAAATTCCTTGTAGGTCTCGGGACCGAAACTATCGAAAATGATAAAGCCCTGTACCTTCACTTTCATGCGCAGGATTGTCCCCATGATAGCCGGGGCCATATCGGGCCCATCCGGCAGGCCGGTAAGATTGTACCAGGCGACGACGCCGCAGACCGGCATGCGGGCAAACGGATTAAGCAGAGGCAGAACACCATATAGAACCTTGCCGCCGACATTTTCAAAATAGACATCAATGCCATCGGGACATGCTGTCGCCAGTTGCCGGGCATAGTCGTCGGCTTTGTGATCAATGCACGCATCAAAGCCGAGGTTATCAACGACGTGGTCGCATTTTTCCGCACCGCCTGCAATGCCCACTACACGGCAACCTTTGATCTTAGCAATCTGGCCAACAGTGGCGCCAACCGGGCCAGAAGCCGCAGCGACCACGACGGTCTCCCCGGGTTTCGGCTCGCCTATTTTCAGTAGACCCGCATAGGCCGTGTATCCCGGCATTCCCAATATGCCCAAAGACCAGGAAGGGTTTTGCGGGTTCTTGCCCAGGTTTATAACCATTGACCCGTCCGAGATCGCATAATCCTGCCAGCCGCTACCTGCCAGGACGTAATCACCCGGCTGATACTCTTCGATATTGCAAGTGACGACCTCCGCGACGACTTGACCGGTCATTTCTTCACCGATTTTCACGGGCTCGGCATAGGACTTCGCATCATTCATCCGGCCACGCATGTAGGGATCCAGCGACAGATATTCGGTCCGCAGTAGCATTTCGCCTGCGCCTACAACGGGCACGTCTGACGTCTCAAGACGCAGAGTATCTGCATCCGGGGCGCCAACAGGGCGCTGGGCAAGGACGATCCGACGGTTTGTGCCAGCGGTTTGTGTCATTGAAGTCTCTTTTTCAAGATGAATGGTTGAGATGCAGGCGGACGTCGACGTTGCCCTGCGAGGGCCTTTGTTGCACAAATCTGCCTGAGGTCGATCTCCCCTTACCCCAGACGGATTTAGCCTTCCGCGACGGTACTTGATAGGCCAAGCTCTGTGAAGGGGTTTAGGATCGCAGCGCGGATTTAGATCTCCGCAACCAGGCGATCAAAGTCGCGCGCCGAGAGGCGCTGACCGAGTAATTTCACACAATGCATCTTGGTCTCGACGTGGCTTCTGCAGTGGTATCCGCCCACCTGTCGCCAGAGTTCGCGGCCTAGATACTTTGAGGCTCTCACCGCTTCGTTGCGTGCTCAGGCCCCCTCGGGTGTCGTGCTTCCACAATTTGGCATTCTCGCGCGGCAGTATGACTGCATGGACATCTCGTGCAGCAATCGCATCGTGACATTTGCGTGTGCCGCCGAAATCGTCTCCAGCAGATGTGGTCGTATTCAACCTAGCGATGGCATTGGGACGAGGCTTTTATGAAGATCAACGGCGAGCAGCGTTTTCTCTGGCGTGCCGTTGATCATGAACGGGAGATCCTGGAAAGTTTCATCACGAAGATAAGAGATCGCAAGATAGCATTGACCGGTTTCAATCATCCTGAGAAGCGGCTTCGCAATGGTCCAAGTCGGAATACATATCTGCAATACATCTCTGTAACTCGTCGGCAAAGGCCCGGGCGTCGTCCTCGGTCATGCCTGATGTTGAGATTGGTTCACCGAATTTGATACGGATAGTACCGGGACGGGCGCGTATTGATCCTAGCGGCATGGTTTGGTGGCCCCCGTGAATGGCAATTGGAATAACGGGCACACCCGCGCGTATGGCGATCAGACCCGCCCCTATTTTGAAACGATGGACGCCGTTGATACCTGAAAGGCGGCCTTCACCACCCCAGGATACGCGTTCACCATCGTCGATCCTTTCGATCATCTTGGCGATCAAGGCGTTCGTATTGGCCCGGTTTCCTCGCTGAACCAGTTCAAAACCTACACGCGGGAGCGCAGCGTGAGTGAATGGGAAAAACCCGTACAGATTAGCTGCAGCTGCGCGGTCCACGTGGTCGAGCACCGCTACGACGTAAGCCATCACGTCGGGAAAAGACGATTCGTTGTAGCATAATACACATCCCCTCCCTCGCATTGGCTGCGGGCCTTCTATTTCCACCGCAATGCTGCAGGTATCTAGAAACCGCTGGCAGTGGCGAACCAGCATCTCACGCCCATCACTTTTAGATCTGGCAAAATAGGCGATACGGGCATTGACTAAAGGAAGACCGAAGATCCAGTTTGCGCAGGCCAATATGCCGCGAGCGGTTTCGATCAGTGCCCTCATGAAGAGGAGTATTGAACCGAATGCCTTCATCTGCAAGCCCAGCTTGAGATATGATCAGAAAACTTGTTGTTTTCAGACGCCCTTGAGACGCTGACCATACAGAATCTTGTCATTCTTTTGATTGCGCCGAACCATTTTTCTTATCAACTTGCCCCTCTTTGGTATATCGCGAGCAGCAGCAGGTAAAAACCCTTTTTTAGCTATTTTTGAGAACAACGTTTGGATTTCGAAATATGCTTCGGCAGACAGCACTTTCATTGCCTCTGGCCCAGCCAATAAACTTTCGGATGGCATCCCGTTTGACCAGACTATCTCGTGCTCAGCAAACAATATTTGCCAATACTCTACAGCATCAGGGTTACGGTCTATTGTCTCAATGTCTGACGTCAGACACTTAAATCAGTGACGAAATCTCTTGCAAATTTATCAATATTACTCATCGGGGAGAAGAGCGCATTGCGCTAGTTGGCGACGCTCATTCTCTATAAGAAGACTAATTCTAGCGTCGAGCTGCCTTAGCTTAGCTTCTTCTCGCTCCATATCTATCGCAACTGGAGTTTCCTGAGTGCGGGATGCATTAATTGTGCATGTATAGTAATTTAAAAATTCGTCCTGACATTGCCCTTGATACGAGTAAGGAACCTGTTGCGTATGGACGGCATAGCCTCTTTCAAGGTTTTCTGCTATGTGCTCTCTTTCGCTCATAGCCAACCGTTGTGGTGCTTTGGCGTCTAAAACGCACTGCTCTCTTGGCGATAGGCAACCTGACAGCATTATGACTGCAGCAAGGCCAGATACGGTCAGTTTGTTCATAGCAATACCGTTATGTTATGAATGGTAGAAGGAGTATGTAACGAATTTCTATAGTGATTTAAAGGAATTTTAATTCTGACTTTGCTAATGACTGGGGCTGGAAGTTTATCAATGCCAAGTTATCACTGCTCTAACAACAACAGAGCATGTCTGACGTCAGCGCATGCTGGTGTCATGCCGCCTTTTGAGTTCGCAGCCCTGAGGCCATAAAAGCAATCCGTACCACATACTACTGAAGGCCTAGTCTAACCGCTCAAGGGTCACCTGCATCAAATCTCCTTCTTCCCAAGTTGTGCGGATCGCAGGAGCGTTCAGATCACCTTCAAAGCGGGTTGGATAAGCGCGTCCCGGGTCAAACAAATCAAGATCACCGGAGATGATCACCTCACCAGACGGACGATATCTCAATGAAAGCCCCTGCCGCAACGCGGGTGAAGGCTGAAAGCCCGCTCGTCCTTCAAAGCGTCCAATGCCTTTCTCTAATGTAATGAACTCAATGCCTTGCTGCTCCAGCATATTGCCCTGATTGACATTCCCAATGGACCATGTCGCGCGATAGTTTCCAGCAAACCTGTCCTCCACCAACGACCAATCCACTGGTGCCACCGGTGCAATCAAGCGGATTTCAACATTGCCATTGCTTTGGTCGATTCCCACGATATCTGTCAGGCCGTCGCCATTGAAGTCCCCAACCACCAGATCATCCAGACCGATCAAGGCCGACATATCGCGCACAGTATGATCAATCGGCAAATACCCGGCGTCTCCCTCGTTGATAAAGACAAATGGAAATGCCCGGTTCTTGCGATTTTGCGTCCAATCGGCATGAGCACCATCGGTCTGCAACACCAAATCGTCTCGCCCGTCGCCATTCACATCGCCCAGATGAAAGTTGTGAATATAAGGGCTCGTCCCATCGACCTGATACCGCCTGTTGCTGGTCTGATTGGGAAACAATTTCGCGGTTTGATCCTCAAAACAATCGCCGCGATTGATATAGGCCTTAAAACCAGAGCTCAGCCATAGACCGGAGGTCGAGAAATATTGCCCCTCCAAGATATCCAAACGTCCGTCCCCGTTGATATCCAAAAGCTCGATATTTGAATTACCCGTCAGGATTTTCTTAGGATCGTGACTGGCACCAGCAGTGCGCCGCGTTGGGGCGCGTGCAACGATCTCGCGACCGGCCTCATCACTCAACCAGATCGTTCCCAGCTTCAGCTCCAGATTATCCCGAAAATCGAAATCACCATCGCCATAGACGATGCGGAGCGTACCAATCTCGTTGTTCTCCGACGGCGTGCGTTTGTTGTTATTGGTCACCACAACAACAAAATCGGCAAAGCCATCACCGTTCAGATCTCCCGCATCCATGTCTGAACTCAGATAATAGCTGATTTCGCGTGAGTATTCGTGCGGCCCGAGCGTAAAGCGCCCTTCACCACGGTTTTGTAGCGGCACCGTGCGTTCGCGCTCTCCTTCGCTGAGCGGCAAAATATCTATCAAACCATCATTATCAAGGTCCGCCGCTGTTCCACCATGGTTCCAATCATTGCGCCGCACCTCAGGCAGGGCGACCGTGCGAAAGGACTGACCCGCTTCATTGATCAGCAAAACATCTGCCTCGCCACGCGGAATCTTTCGTCCATTCGTGCTGTGACCATTCTCAACCCAGCGATTGCCTGGATCGCCAGTCGTAAAACCCACAAAATCAAGCCAACCGTCATTGTTTACATCGACCACTTCAGCATTGCGAATATGACGGCGCTTGGCATCAGATCCATCATAGTTCAGCGTTTGAAATATTCCCGACGGATCGCCCATCAAAACCAAAGGCTGCACAGCAGTTTCAAAGTAATCCAAAATGAGATCATCGATCCCGTCTTGATTAAAATCCGCGACCCCTTTGATCTCGGGCGAGGGAGGTCCACCTATCCCCAGCCCAATTTCTCCAAAGGTAAATGAGCCATAGTTCGGAATATCGGTACGTATAACGCGATGCTGGCTTAGATCGAGGCTCTCAGAATACAGCTCATGCAAAGGCGCGCCATAGTCCTGAGCGTCTAGACAGGTTCCATAGGATGCCGGCACGCCGCGCCGTGTGGACACCGCGGCAAGCAACTCAGCAATATCGGCATTCTCAATCGTGCCATCGAAACGCCCGCCCTGGTCTTTATAAAAAACATCAAAAGCAGCCCGCGTTTTCTTGCCGGCCTGCCCATCAACCGTACCTGCATTGTACCCCAGCTCATTGAGATAAAACTGTGCGAGCTTGGCATGGTTGCGCGCGTCATAGGCCTGACCCGGCAGCGCCATCGAACTCATTATAACGGCGAAAAAAATAGCACGCATGGTGTCTTCCAGTTAATGCGCGCCCAGCGATAAGGCGGGCGCCTTCAAAATTACGTTAAAACAAAGGAACTGTTCACGTGTCTGTCATCAATCAACGGCAGGCTGTCTGGTCACATCCAGCTCTTCGCACGAATTCCCAATACGCACCTCATCATAATACATAACATGGGTCGGAACCGGTCCCTCCCATTCATGCAGACCCGCACGGTGTAGCCTAGACGAAGCTGTGGGACAGTTCCGTTGTTACTGTAGCTTGTCTCTGAGCGCTTCGTAAGGGGTTTGGGGTGCTGACAGATGAGCAGGTCAGTGACGGGATACAGCTGTTTCGTCAGCCTTTTTTTTTGCGAGCTGTAGCTTCCGACTTTTCGCGTGATTTCCACACTTTCCGCATTACTCGCTTTGATTCTTCTTTCGATAAAACGTGAAAGCCGGGAGCATGCGCCGACTTCTTTTTGTTGGGTTAGTTACTACCAGGGATTGAGCGCTTACGATTAAAACGCTCCAAGATTAACTGAAATCATTTTTTTTATTCTTTAGGTAGCGATGAATAACTAAAATAACGAAAAGCAGAAGCGCTGATGGTATTAGAAATATTGGGAGCAATACCACGTAGTAAACTGTAAATATGCCTGCCCCAGCTACACCAGAATTAATTTCGCTAAGAAAAATTAGTAAAAAACCAGTAATGTAAACAAGCAAAGCTAAAAAGAGACAAAGGCATAAATCTCCAAGATAGCTTTTGGGAGAGAATATTTTTTTAAAAATTTTTCTCATAATATTCCGCTTCCAGAGCAAATTGTACCTTTGATTTTAAATCATAGCCCAACTTCGCCTGTGTGGCTACCACCTGTGGAGAAGTCTATCGACAACTCGACACAACCCTCCGAAGAGATCGCCGAAACAGCACTGGCAGACACGCAGAAGGCTCTCTTTGAAACACGGGCCGCCCTCCTGTCTGCCGAGGCCCGTCTTGCGGAGCAAGATAAAATACTCGCGTTGTTCAATTCCTCAAATCTGTCCCAAAGGCGCTGACGTCAGACAGCTAAGGATTCTATCGATCGTGATGTCATCAGCAACATGATCACCGCTGGATCATCTCTTACATCGATAGCTAAGTCTCTGGGCATCTCTCGGCAGAGTGTCCACCGTATCAAAGCAGAGCTAGGGTTGTGATCTAGGCGATTAGGGTCCCCCCAGATTATCACCAAAGATTTTGGCCTGATCGGGTTTGCCCCTCGCAATCCAAGAGGAAGATTTAACTCTAAAGTCTCAATTTGATCTAACGGTAAAGTAACGCCGTACTTCATACGATGTTTTTTAATTCCCTGTTGGACATCTAAACTTTGTGGCTGGGCCTTCGGGTCTGGCCTTTTTCTTTTGGACGTGTCCGCAAATCGTGTTGGCTGGACGATGAACACAAAGCAACCATTCGCGTGTTGGTCACCTCATTAGTGATTTCCACGCCGTCATCTCACGCATTTTTTATTCAATGAAAACAGTCGCTTGGAAGGTGATAGTTTAGGGCGCGTAACAGGCCCAAATACATCCAATTGGATACTTAACCTATTCGAAGGAGTCGTGGCTTAGGGCGGGAGTGCTGTTTTATTCTCTGACCAAGAGCAAAAAGCACAAGCTAAAGCATGAGGCAACGAAATGACCACTCCCAGAGACCTCCCCATAATCAGTTTGGCAGATTTTGGAGCTAGCGGTTACGAGCAAGTTCAGAATAAAACCATAACCTTATCAAATAGCGCCCAAACAATTAACGCCAGTATCTTAGATGCCGACGATGCTATGCAAGACGAACCTGGCGGTAGTGGTCCGAACGATCCAGACGGGGCGCAGCCACTAGAAGCACCAATCACTGTCGGTGGTGTGACCTATAATGCGGGGACCAATCTTTGGAACCTTGGCGAAGCGACGATCACCAATACGACCACTGGCGAAACTGGCAAACTTTTGATGATTGGGACGTCCTTTAATACTACCACCATCTTTGGCGTGGCTAGCACAATTACAATGATCCCTGGCCAGTCCTACACAGTCAGTTCGGTGGCTTTTAGTGTCAACGACTATGAGTGGACTGAACTCGAACCTGTCGTCTGCTTCACCCGTGGCACCCTGATCAAGACCGATCAAGGCGAGCGTCCGATTGAAGAGCTTGCTGCTGGCGACATGGTGCTGACAATGGACCACGGCTATCAGCCTACACGCTGGATCGGGTCGTCCAAACGAGCGGCCACAGGCGATCTTGCCCCCATTTTGATCCGCAAGGGTGCTCTCGGGAATGACCGTGATCTACGCGTCAGCCCACAGCACCGTATGCTCCTGCAAGGCTGGCAGGCAGAGATGCTCTTTGGCGAACTTGAAGTGCTGGCAACAGCCAAGTCTCTGCTGAATGACCAGACAATCCTGCGTGACGAAGGGGGTGAGGTGGAGTATTTCCACATGCTGTTTGATACCCACGAGATTATCTACGCTGAAGGCTGCCCTTCTGAGAGCTTCCACCCGGGCAAACAGGGCTGGACAGCCTTGGATCAAGCCACACGGGATGAGATCCTCACGCTCTTCCCACAGCTTGCTGACGGCAACTTCAACGACTACGGCCCCGCCGCCCGCATGAGCCTCAAGCACAAAGAGGGCAAGCTCCTTGGGTCCTATATGGCTGGGAGCGTTTAGCGCTTGATCTAAGTCAAGTCACGGCTTGTCAGAGTTTTGGCCCGAGGACCGCGTAAGCCAAGAGTGTGGCTTAGGTCATCTGGTTGGTTCGAGTAGCTGTTGGCCCATACCAAGATGACAACCGTCCCAGCCAAGTGCATCTCGCAGTCATACCATTGGCACTACTGGTCGAGACTTACGTTAACCTGACGTCTTAAGGCGCAACCCATGAACACAGAGCTATCTGCGGTATCTGACAAACGGATGGACATCACGTGCAGTGCCTGTGGCCATAAGTTCAGTTACAAGGTTGATGATTTAGTCCTCGCAACCAGTGACGACACCACCACCCATGAGGTGCGTCAGAGGGCCGTGTGCAGGGGTTGTGGAGTTAGGGGTAATAACATCTATGTCATCACTTAGATGAGCCTGTGCGGGCCTCTGTGTGAGCATAAGGGCTATCGCTAACGTAATGACCAGTCGACATGGTTGATTGCTTCGCGTAGCCCCTTTGGCGCAAGGCCCTCTGAGTAGTTCCCAAACGTCGGCATGTCTTGGGTGTAGCCCATGAGGCGATCAACAACATTTGTTAGGTACGGAAATCACCCCAGTCTTTACACGCCAGTGCAGCTGAGCAGCCGCACTTGAGTGGTCCATGTTGAAAGTTAGTGCATGATTGGCCTTTGGTCCATCGGTACGATGGCTTCTGGCGCTGGTGGGCGGTAGCCCAATGCACTGTGTGGTCGCTTGGTGTTGTAATGGTTCCTCCATCTTTCGATAATGATTTTGGCCTCACGCAGCGAGTAGAAGATTTCGCCGTTCAGCAATTCATCCCTCATTCATCCGTTGAAACTCTCGCAGTATCCGTTCTCCCAGGGCGATCCGGGTTTGATATATGCGGTCTTGGCTCCAACAGCGTTGATCCAGTCCCTGACAGCCTCAGCGATGAACTCGGGACCGTTATCTGAACGGATGTGGGCAGGAACCCCTCGCAGGATGAACAGGTCTGTAAGAGCGTCGATGACCTCCGTCGAGTTCAACTTCCGTTTGACCCGGATCGCCAGACATTCCCGGCTGTGTTCGTCCAAGATGTTCAATGTCCGGAACGCCCTGCCATCGTCAGTTCGGTGATGAACGAAGTCCTTCTCAGCAGATTGCTACGCAATCGCCTGTCAGACAGTGCATAAGACCAGACATGATTGCGATACTCGGGGCGCAGCCGGACGCACGACCCATCATTGAGCCAGAGCCGCCCTTTCTTCGGTTGTTTCATGGGCACTTTAAGCCCCTCACGCCGCCACAGACGTTCCACACGTTTGTCATTCACTTGCCAGCCTGCGTCTCTCAGCAGGGCTGCAACCCGACGATAGCCATATCGACCGTATTGGCGTGTCAGCTCAATCATATCCGCGACCAAGCGTTCTTCGTCAGCACGCCCATGTGGCAATCGACGTTGTGTGGATCGGTGCTGGCCCAGAACGCGACAAACCCGTCGCTCTGAAACTTTGAACTGACTGCGAACATGGTCGATGCAGGCCCGCCGACGCGAGGGGCTCAGAAGTTTCCCGATGCGGCCTCCCTCAAAATCAGCTTGTCCAATGTCAGGTCGGATACTGCACGCCGAAGACGATCATTCTCTTTTTGTAGCCGCTTCAGTTCCTTCAGTTGTTCTGTGCCCATTCCGCACTCGACCGTTATTCTCGAACCAATGGCGAAAAGGTCTCGTTTCTTCTTCCAGCGATAATAGGTTTGTTCAGTCACACCGATCTGTCTGATTGCATCAATCCGGGGCATGCCTTGTCCCATCAGAACTTCAACCTGCCGTAACTTCACGACTATCTCTTCGGGCTTTGGTCTCTTAATGGCCATCGTTGGTCCTCCGCTTTCCTAACTATAGGGGCGGACCACTTCAAAGGGGGAGGCTCAAGGGTATCATTATGAGACCTCCTGTGTTAGCCGAGATTCTGCAACAAACTTAGTCTCATTTAGAGATTTATCAGAATGATATGAAATTATAGGGTCTAACAATGAAAAACATTCTACTAATGAGCGCGATTCTCGGTCTTTCTGCATGTGTTCAGCCTGTAGCGTCTCCTGCGGAGCGGGCGTCACGAGATGCTGCCGCCTTGCGACTAACCAACTCTCAGTGTGTCATCTATATGGGGGGTATTTCTGAAATGAGAGAGGTTGCGAGCGCTGCTAGTGATAAAGAAGCGTTAGCTCGCAGTTTGGGTGCAGATGATGCTTTGATAGCAAAAGGTGCCCAAGACGCACAGTCAACATTTAGCGCGATGGAAGTCCTAGCCGGAAAGAAAACGGCCTGTGAAAACTTCGTTAATATGACGGTTAATTTGGTAATGTAACGAATTTGTAGCCCTGATCAGGATCAATTCCTGAGCCAAAAGATCACCAGCTACTAAGGGCGCAAAGCTCAGCTGGGATCTTTTTTTGGGGGAGCTATGCCAGCTATCGTTAATGCCTCTAAGCAAGGTGTTATGGATGCTCGTAGACGTGGTGGTTCTATGAAGAACGCCTTTAGTTAAATAGCTATCCGGCGTAGGTACTCAGCGAGTTTAGGCAGACTATAGCCTTTACCATAGTTGGTTCCTACGCCCCCTACACTAGACCATCCACCAGCCTGATCTATGGCTTCTAAAGGCACGTCACAGTCTCTCAGGCGGTCCCTGAAGCCATGTCTTAGGCTGTGGGTGGTCTTACCGTCAAAGGACTGCTTGAGGTGTTTAAAGAACGTTGCTGAGGCCGTTGCACTGTTCAGGTAGCCACAAGAAGCATAACGCCGGAACAGGTAAGGACTGTCGCTCTGAGCCTCTAGTAACTTCTGTAGGGCTTTTGTGGCACTATCAGACACGACATGTAGCGACCTCTTGCTATTCTCAGTCTTGAGACCCCTGCAATCATTCTCTCTGATATTAATAACCAGTAAGTCCTCAGTGTGGATTACATCCTGTTTCATGAGGCCAAGAACCTCAGACAAGCGACAACCAGTTTCACCAAGAATAGGTAGTATCAAGCGTAGCTGACCATAGGCTAGAGAGGCGCTGTACAGCTTCTTGAGTTCAGCCACAGAGAACGGTTCCCTTGAGGTCGCATCCTTGACTTCACCCTTGATAATGATCCTAGCGAAAGGGTTCCTGTGCGGTAAATCCAACTCTTATATCGCGTAGTTAAACACTGCGTTCAGACTATTGAGCCTTCTACGAACTGTTGTGGTGGTTACTTTACCGAATCTGCTCACGTCCTTGTAGCTATCAACAAAAACTCTGGCATCCTGACGGGTGTATTCTTCTACAGTCTTAGAACCACAGACCGCAGCCAACCTATTTACAGCAATAAAAACAGGCTCAGGGTTTATGCCCTTCAGTTCAACGTATTCTTGTGTGATTTCGACTAAATTAGTCATTTTGTTATCCTTATGTTTTCCTAAGAGGAATCGACATAAGTATGGTGCCCCCACACGGACTCACTCGCCACGATAGATACTATCAAAGTACTTGATTATAAACAAAAGATTTAACACGGCCAAAATAGATTAGTACCATAATCGCAAAATATTTAGTACCAAAATTGGTCGCTCCTCCTGCAGACGGACCGACATTGACACCCCCTATAGGGATGTTCAGTTGTCCGGTGGGGAAGATTGGTATTGGGGTGCGTGCTTGCGGCATAGTGCCCTTCCTTGGGGGAGCTGGAGGCATTTTCAGCGTGAGCTCAGTATACTTTGTTTCAAGAATGGCAATACTGACGTTATATAGCATCATGATGCTATGATAACTTGTCTGCCCTGCCGCTTTTGAGAGAACCCAATGAAACTACTACTGCTCGTTCCTGTTGCCGCAATCGCAGCCGCCTTCATTGGCCAATCTGTGTCGAACATTTGCTATACGTTTTTACCAATGTGGCACTCATGCGTTGGGGCTGTGACACTTGATGAAGGGACTACCTACACCAGTACATGGGAGTGGAATGTCGCGACTGGAGAAGGAACGCTGCAGCGCACAGACGGAAGCAGCTATACCGGAGACGTAGTGGACGGGCAGCCCAACGGCGAGGGCGAGGAAATCCTTGCGGACGGTGACCAATACGTTGGTGAGTTCAAAGACGACACATACAACGGACAGGGCACCTACACTTATGCCGATGGCCGCCAATACGTTGGTGAATACAAGGATGGCCTAAAAAACGGACAGGGTACCTACACTTATCCTGATGACTCCCAATACGTTGGTGAATGGGCGGATGGAGACCGGAACGGACAGGGTACCTTCACTTTTGCTGATGGCGACCAATATGTTGGTGAATTCAAGGATGACCTACCGAACGGACAGGGCACCCTCACTTATGCCGATGGCGACCAATACGTTGGTGAAATCAAGGATGGCGCACCCCACGGCCAAGGCACCTACACTTATGCATCTGGCAGCCGGTACGTTGGTGAATTCAAGGATGGCGTATTCTACGGACAGGGCACCTACACTTGGCCCGATGGCCGCCAATACGTTGGTGAATACAAGGATGGCTTAAAACACGGACAGGGCACCTTCAGTTATGCCGATGGCGAACAGTACGTTGGTGAATTCAAGGATGGCGCATCCCACGGACAGGGTACCTACACTT
Source organism: Thalassobium sp. R2A62 (assembly GCF_000161835.1). Taxonomy (GTDB): domain Bacteria; phylum Pseudomonadota; class Alphaproteobacteria; order Rhodobacterales; family Rhodobacteraceae; genus Thalassobium. Next base: position 206,874 of record NZ_GG697169.2, on the reverse strand, counting down.
ATCCTGATGGCTCCCAATACGTTGGTGAATGGGCGGATGGGGACCGGAACGGACAGGGTACCTTCACTTCTACCGATGGCGACCAATATGTTGGTGAATTCAAGGATGGCGTAAACCACGGACAGGGCACCTTCACTTATGCCGATGGCGAACAGTACGTTGGTGAATTCAAGGATGGCGCATCCCACGGACAGGGCACCTACACTTGGCCCGATGGCCGCCAATACGTTGGTGAATTCAAGGATGGCGTAACACACGGACAGGGCGCCTTCACTTATGCCGATGGCGAACAGTACGTTGGTGAATTCAAGAATGGCGCATCCCACGGTCAAGGCACCTACACTTATGCATCTGGCGGCCGGTACGTTGGTGAATGGGCGGATGGGGACCGGAACGGACAAGGTACCGCCACTATGGCCGATGGCTCCCAATACGTTGGTGAATGGAGGAATGACGTACCGAACGGACAGGGTACCTACACTTGGCCCGATGGCCGCCAATACGTTGGTGAATTTAAGGATGGCCAAATAGCCGACTAACCAGACCCCTCAACACTTATGAACATGTACACGCTGATGCTACAGATGATGGGAAGTTTTGCTCAGTTCGAGAGGTCGATGATCCTCAAGAGACAGGCAGAGGGTATTGCAGCAGCTAAAGCAGGACCTGATGCCAAAGAGAAGTATGCTGGCCGTAAGGCTTCTATCGACCGTGATGTCATCAGCAAAATGATTAAGGCTGGATCATCTCTTACATCGATCGCCAAGTCTCTGGGCATTTCTAGGCAGAGTGTCCACCGCATCAAAGCAGAGCTGGGGTTGTGATCTCGGTTCGATAGGGTCCCTGACGATTCTGAGCGTAGGATCAGACTAGATCGGGTTTCCACCTCGCAATCCAAGAGAAAGATTTGGCTCTGAAGTCACAATTTGATCCAACGGCAAAGTGTGTGATTTCAGGGCTTATGGATCCAAATGGGGCAATTTGATAAGAGAGTGTTTCTGGCTCGTCGTGAGCACCAAAGATTGGGCGATGAGAAAGACAACCAAGACGAGGTCAAAGACCTGCGCCGTGAAGCCCGCGATCCGAATGAAGTTTGAGCCGAGAAAACGTTGGAATTGCGTCTTCTCAAAGAAAGTATGTCAGGGAATGGGGGCGACCACGATAAGAAATTAACTTCGTAGGTTGATATATATTTCCAGCGTATTTTATGCCACAATACGATCCTGATTATAAAATATGGAAGGTATTCGTTATGAAAGATACGGCCCCAAAACTTACTGGAATGATAGTCGTCGCTGCAATGTTTGGCTTACTTTCAGTAGGTGTATCCTCTGTAATATTTGAGCTTGAACAGGGTAGTCTAGCATTGGCTGGCAGTGGTGTGTTTGCGCTAGTGTTTGTTATATTGGCACTCGGATGGAGAGAGCCACAAAATGGCCCAAATCGTCCAACTAAGTGATAGCCTTACTGGTGAAGGGGCTACGTTAACCTGACGTCTTAGGCGCACCCCATGAACACAAAGCTATCTGCTATATCTAGCAAACGTATGGACCTCACTTGCTGTGCCTGTGGCCATAAGTTCAGTTACAACGTTGATGGGTGGTGTCAGACCAATTCGAACTCGTCTCTGCAAGGACAGTGAGGCTGTCCCTTATGCCGCACCGAGATCGCGCCACTCGGCAAGAGCGGCGGCGCGGTTGAGCTTGAAATTGTCTCTGCTGTACAGGGCGCGTTCCTTATTGAAATGGTTGCAGACAGAGGCATGAACGGAGGCGAATTTCTGTAAACTTCGCATGCTGCGGAAACGTTGCATGGCCCGTTCTCGTCGTCGAAACGGAAGGTGTGAATTCTCCGCGCGATTGTTGAGCCAGCGACCGGTTTCCTGCCTCTGCTCGTTGCCGATTTCCTTCATTGCAGCACCGTAAGACCGGAGTTTGTCGGTCACCAGGATATGAGGGTGACCGTGACGCTTCATAGTTTTCCTGAGGAATTTCAACGCTACTTTGCGATTCCGGCGCTTTGTGACATAGCTTTCCAGCACCTCGCCCTCTTGATCCACGGCACGCCAAAGATAATGCGTCTCGCCATTAGTCTTCACAAATACCTCATCCAAATGCCACTGCCAGTTCGAGTATGCGCGCATCTGCTGAACTCGCTTGCGGCGGATTTCAGCGGCGAACATTGGGCCAAATCTATTCCACCAATATCGAACGGTTTCGTGGCTGATGTCGACGCCGCGCTCGTGCAAAAGATCTTTGACGTTTCTCAGCGACAAAGGAAAACGAACATACAACATGACGGCGAGGCGGATAATCTCAGGGCTGCTATGAAAGCCCTTGAATGGGTCTGTTTTAATCATGTGGACAGGCTACGCAACCACCCTGCCCGCCTCAACTCAAATCCTTCTGACAAGACCCACGTCTATACTAGTGAATTTCACTTATCTGATATATCGATTTAGCCAACCATTCGGGATTGATTTCGACACCCCAGCCAGGGGCTTCAGTCACGCGCGCTTGACCGTTTTCGATATCGTATGGAAAGTTGACATAAAGGTCTTGTTGCCAAGGGTAGTAATCTGCGCCCTCTATCGAAAATTCGAGGTACTTTCCTGCGTTTGGAATGGCCCTCAGCAGGTGCATGGTGAACAGGGTCACCAAGGACCAGTTGGCGCAATGGGGGGTGACTGGTAAGTTTGCTTTCATTGCCATTTCGACAACACGCAAAGTGCGGGAAATGCCACCGATGTAAAGAATGTCAGGTTGGACGATGTCCACAGCGCGCATGTCGATCATACGTTTCCATGTGGGCAGATCGCAGTCCTGTTCGCCACCTGTCACGTCGATGTCGAGCCTGTCGGTTACTTGTTTGGTTTGCTCCAATTCCCAGTATGGGCAGGGTTCTTCGTAATGGCAAAAGCCATTGTCTTGCAGGATGTGGCCGACTTCGATAGCGCGTTCGGGCGTGAAGCAACTGTTGGCGTCGATGAGTAGATCTACGTCGTCGCCCAATTCGCGCCGCATGGTTGGGATGATCTCTTCTGTGCGGCCAGCCCATTCGTCTTGGTTGCGGCCAACTTCGGCACCTGCGCGCATTTTAAAGGCGTCGAACCCTTGGGTGTCGCGCAGATGTTTGAAGCGGTTAGCCTCCTCTGCTGGGGTGATGTCGCGTTTCATCGAGGACGCATAAGCGCGGATCGGTCCCGCTGACCCACCAAGCAATTCAGCGACGGATTTGCCCTGTTGTTTGCCGCGCATATCCCAGATCGCCGTGTCGAGGCCGGCCATTGCGCGCCGCAAGTAAGACCCCGGAAATTTGTGTTCCCGCTCAGCGACAATATCCAGCAAGTCGTCTAGGTCGGTTGTGTCCTGGCCTAAGGTCCATGGTGCAACTTGGCGATGCAATACTTGGCAAGTGATGTCAGAATTATAAGTGGAGACTTGACCCCAGCCTTGTGCGCCGTCCTCCATCGTGACGCGTACAAAGCCAACGGCCTCATTGGTGAAGGTTTCGATGGATTTCAGTTTCATGGCGTATCCTTTTTAGCCCGAGGCATCCGCAAGGATAAGGTCAGAGGCTTTCTCGCCCACCATAATGGTAGGAGCGTTGGTGTTTCCCGTTGGAATAGTCGGGAAGATGGAGGCGTCCGCCACGCGCAAATTTTGGACACCATGGACGCGTAAACGTTCGTCTACAACCGATGTTGTGGGATCACTGCCCATTCTGCAAGTTGAGCATTGATGGAACACTGTCCATGATTTCTGACGGACGTAGTCCGCAATTTGGTCATCAGTCGTCACATCTGCGCCCGGAAATAATTCGTTGGCGATTATCGACTGCATGGCCGGGGTTTGTGCAATACGGCGCATCAGTTTAGTTCCCGCAACCATCATCCGCAAATCGTATTCAGTGTCGAGATAATTTGGATGCATTTCCGGCTTTGCCAGCGGATCAGGCGAGCAAATTTGCAAGTGCCCGACGCTGGTTGGTTTGCACGGGTTAAAGCCCATCAGAAAGCCGGGGAATGGGTCAGGGTTTAGCAGCGGGCGGACGCCAACCGGCGCGCGGGTATAGCTGACAGGAGAGAAATATAGCTGCAAATCAGGGGTATTTGCGGTTTCATTGAGGCGGATGAAGCCACCGCCTTGGTTAAGGCTAAGCGACAGAGGGCCAGTGCGTGAGAGCGCGTATTGAAGCGCAACTTTTACCTTACCCAGAAAGGGGCGCAGTTGCTGGTTCAGCGTTGGCACAGTTGCACGGTAATAGTTGTCACTGCCAAGATGATCTTGCAAATTGCGACCAACTTGCGAGGATTTCTGTACGACTGGGATGCCGTGATTTTGCAGAACTTCGCTGGGTCCGACACCCGAGAGTTGCAGGAGTTGTGGGGAGTTGATGGCGCCGCCGCAAAGGATAATCTCAGCGCGTGCTTTTGCAGTTTTGCTTTTACCATTCTGGACGTAATCAACGCCTGTCGCGCGTTTTGCATCAAACAAAATGCGGGTGACGTGGGCCTTGGTTTGGATGCTTAGGTTTTGCCGTTTTTTTGCAGGGCGCAAATAGGCTCGAGACGTCGAGGCGCGCAGGCCATTTTTGGTGGTGATTTGGTAAAGGGCAGCGCCTTCCATATCCGCACCGTTATAGTCGGAGTTGATCTTGAAACCAGCCTGCTGTGCAGCTTGTAAATAGGTACGCGTAATGGGGTGGACTTCAGCAGAAACGTCGTGCACGCGGAGGGGACCTTCTGTTCCGCGTACGGCTGACACAGGCCCATCCCAGTCTTCCATCCGGTGAAATACCGGCGCGACTTCATCCCATCCCCAACCCGGCGCAACCGCATTCCATGCGTTGTAGTCCTCAGCGTGACCGCGCACATAAACCATCGCGTTAATAGACGAAGACCCACCAAGAACTTTGCCACGAGGCCAATACGTACGTTGATTAGCATGGTTTGGGCTGCGTTCTGTGATGTAGTTCCAGTTGACGCGCGCATCGTGAAAAACTTTGCCATAGCCTATGGGAACTTGGACCCAAGGGCTGCGGTCAGTACCACCTGCCTCTAGCAGCAAGACACTGTTTTTGCCACTTTCGGTCAACCGATTTGCCAACACGCAACCCGCAGATCCCGCGCCAACGATCACATAATCAAATTCGCTCACGTATGTTACTTTCCACTGTCCGTCGCCAGAGTTTTTGGTTCCAAAGGCGGTCTAACCTTAGATAGAGTTCGCCTCATCTGGTTGGTTTGATTATGCGGCGCGCTGTCTTTGATGCAAGCGCCGCGTTTCGAGCGTCTTTCGTTTGATCCTTTCCCTTTGCTGTAGAAGGGCTTTGTCGCGTCCGAAGTAGACGTCTGATGGTGTGACGTTGTTCAGGCTCTCGTGGAAGCGCTGATGGTTGTAATGGTCGACGAAGGCTTCCTCCCTCACCGGCCAGCAGGCCAGCCCTCACTGCACCGCGACGTCTTACGGGCCTACACAGCGACGCGCACGCGCGCGGGGGGCGGTGTGGCGCGGATGGGTTGCTAATTGCAGGCGTGAGGAAAGAGTGCGTTTTTACGGAATTAAACCGCTGTTCAACGCTCATTTGTCTCGCTGAGCGTCTCGCTGAACACATTTCAGGGAATTGCAATTTCGAGCTAAGTTATTGATTTTAATGGCGCCCCCACACGGAACCACACGGAACCACACTAATCTGTAAGTATTTATTTTTAAACGAAAATCTAGGACGCGAAATTCAAAAACAACCTCGTAAGGAACCCCGTAACACCACTGAAAAGAACTGACCAAGCGTCAAAAACTGACCTCGAAAAGTCAGAAACGGACGAACCCTGAACAGTCACTCTGGGCATTGTTTTCGCAACAGCCAAGGAGACAGTTTTGGACCATACTTTCAGAGAAGAAGACCGTGTTGTGATCGCAGAGCTCCACGGTGTTGGACCGTTCCGAGGAACAGTCATCCAAGCTGATGTTGAACAGGTCAAGGTTGGTGTACCAGTCGACTTGATCGATTTCCGCCACGATCCAACTGCGAATACTGTTCTGTCAATGCTTATGGTGTGCCGCGGTGCCAAATATGACATCAACCTACCTAAATTAAAGGGAACAACCAGCTCCGCCAGAGACCGGAAGACCGTCCAAGTATAATGAAACAGACCAGTTGAAAAAACGGTCTACCATCGAACTGGACGTCATTTTATCTTCGACAAAAATTACAATTTCATTTCCTGAATTGCTGACGCCACTAATTAGGTGGTCGTTCCCGAAGCTTTCGACTTTTGATGTTATGTAGGTTCGGTCTTGATTGGCCATACTTTTTATCTGGATTTGACCACTGTTCAAAGTCACTGTCCAAAACGGCTCTTCACCATAGCATTTTAAACCGTTCGGTAGATTTGTATGCAAAAAAGTTGGCACATTTACAGCCTCGATATAGCCCGAATGAACCCAGCCCGAATATTCTCCTAAGTTGACCCTGACCCATCTCCCATCTCGACCGTTCACCTCAAACAAAGGATGGTTATGGTGAAAAGCTCCGATGATTTCAGACCGTGATGTGGGCTGAGCGCGGATATTTAAAACGTCATTTGAGGCTACGTCGACTACTCGATAAAATACTTCCTTCATGGGCTGGATGGGTTCAGCAACCCCAGGAACCCCAACAGCCATCAGCAATCCAATCGCAGCAACAAAAGTCTTAATCATTTTCATCTCTCCCTGTTTGATGTAGATTTTAAAGATATTTGGCGGACTTACAATTCGTACAGCCTCAGCTACTGTCCGTGGGGCCATCTCCCCAGCTATCCCTCGTCACAAAATAAAACAATTGCTGCTAATTCAGAGTTCTCGGCTGGCTACATTTATCCCGATTTTTACACAAAAAAGGAATGACCGCCAATGACAACCCTGCATCACCTTTGCGCTGTCGAACTCGCAACCCTGGAGGACGAACACATTCAAATAAGCACTCAAAACTTGAACACTCAGCGGTTTCTCCGCACGAAGCGGATGAACAGCCTCTTGGCCTTGAAGCTAGAGTTTTTTTGCGACGAACTGTATATCTATTTCTGACGAATTTTGGTCTGTTTGTGACGTTGCTGTCAAAAAATGACGAGGTGGCTTCCAACCGTACCCGTAGGTGACCTTTACGATCTTTCCGAGTATGGCATTCCAACGGAGTGCCGTCCTGGGATCAAGAAGGTGATGCAGGCAGTCATCAACAGCCCAGAGATCCCAAGACTTTATATGACGACGGACACATCTAGGGCATCACTGCTTGTGTGCATTGGCTGGGTGCTGACGTCAGACAAGTGGGGCTTGGTAGCCAAAACGCTTGATCTCTTCCTGACAACTTTCTTCTATCAGTTTCGCAACGGTCGGATATTTTTTATACATCTCAACCGTTCCAGAACCGCTTCTAGGCCGATGGCCAGTCTTTGCACGCACGCCTTGAAAGGTCTTCCAAAGAAATCCCAGGTTATTTTTGTGCATGTCGTCTTCAAGATACTCATAGCGCAGGTGAAAATTCAGTTGGGTTGTGTCGTTCAGTGGAGCTATTTTTATATTTTCATGAAGGCGTTCAGGGAACTTTTCATAAAACTCATCAAACGCAATGTCTTCTACTTTACCGCGACTTAAGTCCCAGTAATATCTGGAAATTGCTCGATCAAACGGGTCACGTACAATCGTAAACTTGCAATAGTTGTCCCAGACTTTCTTTGGCAACAGCGCTCTGGCGTCGTTTACTGACATATGCTTCCGAAACTCTACTCTTTCCCGCCAAATGATCTTTCGTCTTTGCTTGAACGAATAATTCTGCGGACCAGGATATCCGAGAGCTTGTCGCAAACTCTCGTCAGTCTCAGAGATTTTGGTTATGATGCATCTTGGGCCGCAGTGACCGGCAAGCGCGATCTCAAGCGATGTCCCGGCCGTCTTTTTGGTCTTTAAAAAGATCAGCTTTTTTTCGTGGCAAACGATCAATTGATACTGCTCCCTGTGATTTCAATACAGCGAGTAACATCGGATTAGTTCTCGCTTAGAGTATTTTCAGACACTTACAACTAAAGATTCTATTCTCCACGAAAATTAGCGCGCAGCCAGGCATAGCGTGTGGTCGCATGTGACTGCTCTGGTGTCGTGCGACGCGCATGAAATTTATAGACTGGCGCATCATTCCCGCTGACGGCAGACCGAAATTTTTCATCAATCGGTTGCCCAAGTGTCTTGCTAAACATTAAAGCTTCTGTGGCAGAGATAGCAGGGACCTGCTCCCAACATTCTTTAAACTTGGGGCTTGTTCTCAGCAGGCGTGCAAAATGATAGTGGAATATGAAAGTTGGGTATCCGCCAAGCCTGCGAATAAACGTTTCGCTTCCCATGAGAGAGCTCAGATATGCATTTCGACAAAAGGTCTTCATAAGGCGTCTCCGTACAAATCCAAAAAACCTTTTCCGCCCATTTGCCGCTTCTTTAAGCAGATTGAAGTGTTCTCTGCAAAGCTCAGTGCAAATATAGTTATAAGGCTTTCCGGCAAGAAACCAGTTTGCCATTATGCGATCCGTTGTTTTAGAGAAAATTCGACTTCTTAAGTCTTGCTGTGTATCTGAATACCAAGCATCGCTATCAACGAAGCGGAAAGCGAAGAACCCAGATTGCGCCGCCTCGTAAACCCAATGATCAAGTGGTTTGGCGCAAAAGCAATCAGCATCCACCCAAACGCCGCCATGATGCGCGATCAAAGCAAGCCGGAGAATATTCGCTTTTTTCTTGTGAGGCAGTTTAAGCGCGAGAACTTCATTGCAGAATTCATCATCAAGATAGTCACTTATGTTATCGGCGCATAGCAGTATTATTTTCCATTCCGGGTTTCTTTGCTCCCATGACCTTACACACACATGCACAAGAGGCGAAGCAGATTCAAAGCCCTGCAGCCAAAATATCCAAACGATCTTAGGCATGGAAAACTCCTAACTTTTACAAAAAAAGGATCAACTAACTACGCTAACAGGCTATCAGACGTCGCCAAAGCGGGAATTGGCAAAGCTGCCCACCCAGTAAATTATTTGGTAAAGATAGCAACCATTTTGATCCCGAACGATTGGGTGACCATGGAGAATTCGCCAGGCGCGTGATCATAGTAGCAAGCCTATCTTGGTCGATATCTACAAAGTCGGCAACATCGCGACATTTTTCGGGCTTCGGAGCAAATTGGCCGCTCGCCAAGCGAGGATAGTCAAAATCAGAAAAAGTAATGTGATGAAGATGGTGCAAGCGTAAAGCTTGATCATTGCCGTAGTCAAAAAAGTCGCGCCATTCGGCCGTCAAAGTAGGCTTTTTTCTATCATCTTTTGCGTCCATGCGTTTGAGAACACGCATAAGCTTTCTTGTCTTTCCGTTGAAAACATCTTCCTGGTCGGCAAAATGAACGCGTCGAAAATTTTGCAAAACGGCCATAGCCTCTGCAGAAAAGCTCTCATTTACCTCAGTACTTTCCTGGACATTCTCAAGAATAGTCCGACATTCAGGAATATACGTTTCTGCAAAGTCAGAAACGATGTTTAAGCCGACAAGTGCCGGGCGCTCGAACAGACGCACACTTATCGTATGGCTTGCAAACAGCTTCTGGAAACCGGCAATGATTTCATTCAGCCGCCAATGGAAGATGGGTTTGAATTGATGCGAAGCACGCAGTCGTTGTTGCGAGGCCGAAAGGAAAAAATTTGATGGTCTTCGTGCGTATAATAGAACTTCAATGCTATCGGGCATTAAGCTGTCTATGAAATCCGAGAATTTATGCGCATCCTGATGATCATAGGCGCTGGCAAGCCACTCGGATGACAATATCAGTATATCAGGGCAGATCGTTTGAACGTCTAGCTTGATCCTTTCTTGCAACGATTTTCCGGCATCATAGTATTCTGCCTCGCTTAACTTCTTTAAGCCGCGTGGCGCGTCGCCATAAGGAACGAAAAGTGCACATAATTTGCCGTGGTTATAGTCGTTTTTATCCAGAGTATCGGGATACAAAACAGAGAAATCAACAAGTTTCTCTCTCGCAGAATAGAGTGCTTTTTGAAGTGCTGTCGTCCCTGTTTTCGCTGGACCAATGTGCAAGATAACCTTCATTCCGACTAAACGGATGCCATCCAAAATACAATCATGTCAAGCCGTAGATTGCGATGATGCAAAATGTCTGACGTCAGCACCATTGGGACAGATTTGAGGATTTGAATAAGGGAGGATTTCTGGTTCATCTTATCGATTAGGAGATCGAGATGACGAAGAAGCCACAGACATCGAAAGACGCCGCCGACAAGGTGGTCAAGAACATCCGCCGCAAGACGCGCCAAACCTATTCAGCTGAAGAGAAGATCCGCATTGTTTTGGCTGGTCTGCGTGGCGAGGAAAGCATCTCGGTTCTTTGCCGTCGTGAAGGCATTGCAGAGAGCCTGTATTACAGCTGGTCGAAGGAATTCCTTGAAGCAGGTAAGCGGCGGTTATCTGGAGATACAGCCCGCCAGGCCACCTCGCCTGAGGTAAAGGATTTGCGTTCTGATTCCTTGGCCCTGAAAGAATGCGTGGCTGATCTGACCCTTGAAAATCGTTTGCTCAAAAAAAGCATGACAGGAAATGGGGAGTACGGGGAATGAGGTATCCCGCGTCTGAAAAGCTTGAGATCATCCGCACAGTTGAGAGCTCGCACCAGCCAGTCAAACAAACCCTCGATATGCTATGCATTCCGCGTAGCACGTTTTACCGGTGGTACGATCTTTATGTCGACGGTGGCCTGGACGCATTGGCGGATCATTCGCCACGCCCTGGGTCAGTCTGGAACCGCATTCCGGATGCCCGCCGCGATGAACTCATTGAGTTTGCTCTGGAGCATGAAGCGCTGACCACGCGGGAACTGGCCGTCAAATACACTGATGAGAAACGGTATTTTATCTCTGAATCATCAGCTTATCGCATTCTCAAAGCAGCTGACCTGATCACTGCGCCGGAGTACGTAGTGATCAAAGCGGCCGATGAGTTCAAAAACAAAACCACGGCAATCAACGAGATGTGGCAGACCGACTTCACCTACTTCAAGATCATCGGCTGGGGATGGTATTATCTCAGCACGATCTTGGATGACTACAGCCGCTACATCATCGCTTGGAAGCTTTGCACGAACATGCGGGCTGAGGATGTGACAGACACGATCGAACTGGCGCTGGCGGCATCGGGTTGCGACCAAGCCGTCGTGCGCCACAAGCCGCGTCTTCTGAGCGATAACGGCTCCTGCTACATCTCGGCGGATTTAGCTGAATGGCTGGAAGGGCAAAATATGGCACATGTGCGTGGTGCTCCGTTCCATCCACAGACCCAAGGTAAAATCGAACGCTGGCATCAGACGATGAAAAACCGCGTGCTGCTGGAAAACTACTATCTTCCTGGCGATCTCGAACGCCAGATCGGGGCATTCGTCGATTATTACAACAACCAGCGTTACCACGAGAGCCTGAGCAACGTGACACCTGCCGACGTCTACTTCGGGCGCGGCAAAGCCATTCTCAGAGAAAGGGAAAAGATCAAGGTCCGTAGGACGACAATCAAACACCGCCGCTTGCAACATCAAAAACAAGCCGCATAATCAATCACACATAAGAGCCAGAGCCTCCATTGCTCAAACCGCTCTCATGTCCCATTTTATATGACGACGGACACACACAAACGAACCAGAGCCTCCAATACTTAAGCCGCTCTGATATCCAACTTTATATGACGACGGACAAAGATACCGCGCACAGGGTTGTTGAATGGCCGATATCAGGAAAAAATCGCCGATCCCGATGGGCTCTGTCACCCTAGCGGTGGTTCTCAGTCTTGTTTCTCTTTTATTTTTTGATCTGATGGGACTGGTCATCAAAAGTCTATCTGCGGATTACGGTGCCGCGGAATTGTCCGTATACCGCAATATCTTTGGGCTGGTACCCAGCTTTATCGCTCTTTGGTCATCGCCAGCCTGGCACCGAAGCGGCCGCCGCTTGCATGTCCGCCAATGGGGCTTGATCTGCGCGCGAGGTCTGATCGTTACTTTCGCACAGTTGATGTTTTATCTATCGCTCGGTCTGATCCCCTTCGCCATTGCAACGACAATTTCCTATTCCAGCGGACTTTTCATGACGGCCTTTGCGGTGCTGCTGCTGGGTGAGAGAGTAGGTTTAATCCGTTGGGTCGCAGTGTTGATCGGCTTTGTCGGCGTTGTGATGGTGATGGGGCCGGGGCGTGAGACATTTACTTTGGCGTCCCTCTTACCACTGGGCGCCGCTGCGCTCTACGCGCTGACTGGAGTAACGGCACGACTGATCGACGAAGAAGTGCCAAGCGCACTGATCAACTTGTACTCCACGGGCTTTGCCGTTGTCGGATCGGTGGTACTCGCGCTTTTCCTTGATGGTTTTTCCCCTGTCCAATCTGCGTCCGATCTCGCGTGGATTATGGCGATGGGAGGCTTTGGGGGTGCCGCTGTATTGCTTCTGATTGTCTCCTTCAGGATGACTGAACAAAGCAACCTTGCCCCATTCAGCTATTTCGGTATTCCGATGGCGTTCTTTTTCGGCTGGGTGTTCTTTGGCGAAGCGCCAATACGGGACCTGTTCCCCGGCTCCATCCTAATCGTCTTCGGTGGGGTGTTGGTCGTTTGGCGAGAACGCCGGCGGAACAAACCGGCCTAACCGACGTGAGCGACCCAAAACAGACGTTATCGCGTAACTTTAGGAATACACAGCAAGGACACCACGCCGCAAGCAGCCACCCCAACGCCTAATCTCCCCCACCGGACAACTAGGTACCCCTATAAGGGGTTGTCCGTGTCTGTCCGTCTGGATCGGGCGCTGACAAGGGTCGGACATGTCCGCTAGGTGGGCTGTGCGGGGCCACGTTGCCCCGCGCGCGTAGGCGTCGCTGTGTAGGCCCGTAAGACGTCGCGGTGTAGTGAGGGCTGGTCAGCAGGGCGCATCTGGTGGTCAGCCCCCCTTACGCCCCTCCCAGATACAAGCTGCAACAGACCGCTAGTTTTCCCCCGCGTCAGCCTCGGTTGCGATGCCAGCGGATTGAGCACATGCGTCTGGCGTGAGGGGTCTCAGCCTGTGGCGAAGGCGGGTGCCACCTCCCCATACGGGTTGACGTCAGACATGGCTTATGACTTGCCACGCTATTGTCACGATAAGTAGGCGTTTAAAGGCATGGATTATTTAATCCTGTCATGGGCCGGTCGCTTAGCATACATAAACCGCAATTAAGTTTTGCTTGGAGAGCACTATGAAACAGACACTCATCTCAGCGTCCATTGTTGCTATGCTTTCAAGCGGCGCAATCGCTGGCAACATTGATTTGGCAATCGCAGATCCGGTCATTGCGATCCCCCCAACCTCAAACGTGACCGACTGGTCCGGTAGCTATTGTGGCTTGTCCTATTCTTCCGCTGGTGGAACACTAAGTTATTCCTTCGGCAGCCCTTATGACTACGTTGACGAAACCGCGATTGGCGGCTTTTGTGGTAACAACTGGCAGCGCAGCAACCTTGTATATGGTGGAGAGCTGAACGTTACCGGGGGCTCGTTAGGCCATGACGACATTAACGTTGTGGGTGAACTGGGCACCAGAATCGAACTGCGTACTCGTGTAGGTTACGCGCTGGGCGACGCGCTGGTTTATGGGTTCCTCGGCTATGGTAGATCCGAAATCACGTGGGGCGGCAATGCCCCCGGTGAATACGGCGTCGCCGGCGGGACGTATGGACTGGGTGTTGATTATATGGTCACCGACAGCATGTTTGCTAGTTTTGAGGTGTCTAACCTTGAGCTGAAGGAAACGGTGACAACTGGCATCGTGACACACGACATCAACGTGATCTCTCTGCGTATTGGTTGGAAATTCAACTAAGCAACGCCGCATGTGAAACGCGAAGGCCGCACCTACCTAGGGCCGCCTTTTGCGTTTCAGGCCGTCAGTGCAAGTTGTGGGGACAGAACATCAATTCCCAACGCCTTGCCAACCGCATAATACGTCAACTGACCGGCATGGACGTCCAGCTGCCTGACGTCAGACAAAAGCTTCGGCTCTATAGAACAAGCTCCTCATGTTCGTAACAGAGGACGTGTCCCAGCTTCCAATGTCCTGATTGAAAGCGTCGGCACGAGAGAACATACCCCACATTCTCGTCACTGATGACGTATCCCAGTCAGTAATGTCTGGAATTGCGTTTCCATTCGGATCAGTTCCGTCTCGGAAATATTCATAAAGGTCATTTTGGGGTGCTGGCGTCGACATGATTCAATCCCTTAAGCCGGTCCTCAGTTGCGCATCTGCACACAACTGAAGAATCTCAATTTGAGATTAAGTATAACCTTTAGGGTATTCTGTCTATTCTGTCTGATGGGATACACTCTGATGAGCCACGCCCGCCATGAACTATTCGTTATGCTGATCGGACCAGGAGCAAACGGCAAGAGTGTGTTTCTGGCGATTTTAGAGGGCTTGGTGGGCGAGAAAAATGTTGCGGGCGTACAGCCAGCTAACTTTTCAGACAAATTCCAACGGGCTCATCTGCACAAAAAGCTCGCCAACATCGTGACCGAGCTAAAACAGGGTGAGATGATTGCTGACGCTGAGCTTAAGGGGATTACATCTGGAGAACCATCCACAGTAGAGCACAAACACCGTGACCCGTTTGTGCTGCGACCCTTCTCGACTTGTTGGTTCGGGACGAACTACATGCCTCGCACTCGCGACTTCTCGGACGCATTGTTTCGGCGTGCAGTCATCCTTCAATTCAATCGAACCTTCACAAAAGAAGAGCAGGACCCGCTCCTCAAAGACAAGTTGCTGACAGAACTGCCCGGCATTCTCAACTTGGCTCTCGACGCATACGACAGCGCGCTTGTCAGCGCCTTCACGCAGCCCGGCTCAACTGAAACCGCGAAGCAGGAGTGGCGTTTAGAGGCCGATCAGGTTGCGCAGTTTGTGGATGATGTTTGCAAGCGCGATCCCGATGCTTGCTCGAAGGCTTCTAAGGTCTTTGAGGCATATTTGAACTGGGCGCAGGGGAACGGCATCAAACAAACGATGAGCCAAAGAGGCCTGAGGGATCGGCTTACTCGGCTGGGCTTTGGACACAGGAGGGACAAAACCGCCCGATACGTGACTGGCCTGCGTGTGCCAGCGAGGGTGTCTGTCTTTCTATGACGCTGGTGACGCATGTGACGCATGTGACGCATGTGACGCATATTTCTACTGCACGGCCTATGGTGAAAAAATATATTCATTAGAAACCATGTTTTTTTGAATAGAGAGCGCAGTAAGAAAAAGCGTCACCAGCGTCACCCGAAAGCTTTTTGCACCTGCCCGCGGTGGCCCTCCCTACAGCGGACTTGCCCCCCTGCGCTGCGGTGTGCTTTATGCATGACGATCAGTATGTGTGGAGACTGTTATTCTAGAGCCGACATTCATACGTGACGCAGCGAATGGCCGTTGAGAGCCCAAAGTGACTGATGCTGCGCGCTCCACAAATGTCCGGATTGGTCAAAGGAGGGGGCAGCCGGAGCCGCTCCCGGCTTCCGGATCGGATCCGACGGGATTGCCAACTTGGTCAGTTGAGCATGCCGAACATGGCGTTCTTGGTCGCGGCCTATGTCTTGAAGAAGATGCAAATCAATGCGCCGAAAACGATTCTCCAGATCCCCTAATGCTAGCAAAATCCACTTTCTAGCATTAGGGGATTGTTTGGAACTCGACCCCGCTTAGCCGTCGGCCTCAGTGAAGTAGCGGCGAATGTTGGGGGTCAGCAGGAAGGCAAGCGCTACAATTTCAAGCACCATGTTGAAAACGAGCCAGGCCGTGAGAGCTGAAGATGGTGCGTTTGACGGAACATTTGCTGGGTAAAGCGCTTCGACGACCAAGCCATTGGTGAAATCCACAATTCCGAATATGAAAAATGAAACCCCAAGTGCATAACTGAGCACAGATGGGCGCTTGGCCATCATGAAAACAATTAACGGCGCAAGGAGGCCCGTGGCGGTGTCTTGCCATAACGGGATAACCCATGCGTTGGGAAACACATCCCCGCCGGACAAATGGAGGTCACCCCAGCCCACCGCGCCAACGACACGGTAGGTTTGCCAAGCGGCTATAATGAGAATGAATTTGAAGTAACGGGGGAAATGCGTCGTCATGATACTGTTCTTTCTTTGGAGCCGCGGCGTTGAGCTTGCAGTCGGTAGACTTTTTTGTCGTCGGCTGCTTGTCTCATGCAGCAAAAAGAAGATATAGTTGCTAAAATGCTCATTATACGTGCGAAAAAGTGACATCATACACAATGGATAAATGGACTGAGATCAAGACCGCCTACCAGGTCGCCCGCCTTGGGACAGTGAGCGCTGCCGCTGACCTTCTGGGGGTACACCGGGCAACGGTGATCCGACATATTGACAACTTGGAAGCCGAACTCGGCGCGAAGATTTTTCTGCGTCACAAAACTGGGTATGTGCCCACCGAAGTCGGTCTGGATCTCTTACGGGTCGCGCAGGCCACTGAAGAACAGTTTGATCAACTGGCCGGGCGAACACGGGGCCGTTCCGCCCGTATTAGCGGCGATCTCATCGTAACAGCGCTTGAGCGCATTGCCCCGCTTGTGTTGCCTGCAATCAAGAGGTTTCAGGAGGAAAACCCGAACACGGTAATCAAGTTCGTCGCAAGCGCGGCCCTGCTCAAACTGGAATATGGCGAAGCCCATGTGGCCATTCGGTCGGGTCCGAAACCAGATCAACCGGACAATGTTGTGCAACCTTACATGGATCTAAAACTGGGCCTCTATGCGCATCAAAGCTATGTGGCGCGTCGCGGTGTGCCACAATCGAAGGACGACTACAAAGAACACAAGTTTGTCTGCTGGGAGACAGCCAACGCCAACTTTCCTTTCACCGCGTGGATCAAACGCAACGTTCCCCAGTCGAGCAAATCCTTGATCAGCTCAAACCAGGGCGTTGCGGATCAAGCGCTATTTGCAGGAATGGGGATCGGATTTCACCCTGAGATATTCGCGCAAAAACGCGCCGATTTGGTCGAGGTGCTTGCGCCGAAACCAGATTGGGTGGTCCCGCTTTGGCTCGTGACGCACACCAATTTGCACCGTTCCGCAAAGGTGCAAGCTGTCTTAAAGTTTATTAAGAACGACCGATCATCGCGTTGAGACCGAAGCTAGAAAGCCGCCCTTGGTGCAGCCGCAGCGAAAGCCCTCTTCGTCCGCAAGGCAGACGCTCTTGCGATGTGCATTGAAGGTCCGCTTTCGGTTTGTTCCAGCTCTAATAGCTAGACTTCGCCACCCGAAGCCTTCTGAGCCGCGTACTCTTCCGCCGACAACTCGAACCGACTGCGCACCTGGTCAATGCAGGCACGTCGGTGCGAGGGGCTCAGAAGTTTCCCGATGCGGCCTCCCTTAAGATCAACTTGTCCAATGTCAGGTCGGAAACTGCACGCCGAAGACGTTCGTTCTCTTTCTGAAGGCGCTTAAGTTCCTTGAGTTGTTCCGTGCCCATTCAGCCATACTTCTTCTTCCAACGGTAATAAGTTTGTTCCGTCACGCTGATTTGCCTGATTGCATCAATCCGGGGCATGCCTTGCCCCATCAGAACTTCAACCTGCCGTAACTTCACGACAATCTCTTCGGGCTTGGGTCTCTTAATTGCCATCTATGGTCCTCCGCTTTCCTAGCTATAGGCGCGAACCACTTCAAAGGGGGAGGCTCAACGCCATCAACTTCATTGATCATATCATCGAAAAGTTCCCTTTCCGCATTCGCGAGGTGCGCACGGATAATGGTCATGAGTTTCAGGCCAAATTCCATTGGCATGTCGTAGATCTCGGGATCAGGTATGCATACATCAAGCGCGGCACACCACAGTTGAACGGCAAGGTCGAGCGATCACACCCCTCCGATCAGCAGGAATTCTACCAGCTCCTCAGTTACAAAGGTGACGTCGACCTAGAGGTCAAGCTGGAACAATGGGAGCAGTTCTACAACTTCTCCAGACCTCACGGCGCACACAATGGCCAGACCCGTTACGAAGCTCTCAGAGACAAGCTACAGTAACCTGACAAGTGTCCCGCAGGTCCGTTCAGGTTACACAAAACCGTCATCAATCTGCGCGGTCCTGAACTTGATCTAAACCTAGGCACATGATTGGATAGAAATCATGACAGTCGACAGCCTTGCCGTTCTCTTCATTGCAGCATGTATCGGTGCGATCTCCTTCCAGATAGCGATCGTGGCTGGCGCGCCTTGGGGGCACTTGACGCAGGGCGGCAGATTTCAGGGCAAGCTACCGATTGCCGGTCGAGCCGCCGCGTTGGTCTCGATAATCATCTTGCTCTTGATGGCTCTCGCCATCGGTTCGGCGGCAGGTGCTCGGCCAAATTGGCCCGACTGGACAGGTTGGGTCGCCCTGGTTCTGCAAACTGCTTCCACGGTGGTGAACTGGATCACCCCATCACGGCCGGAAAGACTGCTTTGGGGGCCAATTAACTCAGTCATGCTTGGTTTGGCTGCGGCAGTCGTGCTCTCGGGCTGACACATGCCTTATCTACACGTCAGTTGAATCATAGACCACTATCGCCCCGCCTCAAACTATGTGTGCCGCGGCCAGCCAGCAAAGTGCCGCCAGTGCCGAACCGGTGGTTCTTGAGTGGTTCAGCCGTGTCCATCGCTGCACATAGCGGGGCCAGCAGTTAGCAGTTTCGTCAGGCTGGCCGTCCATGGCGTCGAGGCGCACGTTCATCGGGATATTGCCCAATCCGGTCACGGCAAGGACACCAACCAAATATGCGACGCCTCCTGCAAGGGTCAGCGCCCGTCCGGCACCGTCAAATTGCCAGAACGCCCACAATCCCAGTGCAACCGATACTGGCACCAAACCCAGAAGCAGCACCATAAAAACGGACCGATAGACTGTGCGGTTTAGCGCGATCATGCCTGCTGCTCCTTGAGATGCGGGGGCTCGGATGAGTCCTCGCATGATGAAATCGGAAAACCCGAAGAAAACGCCAGCAACTAATGCAGCCGCGCCTCCTGCAATCATCAAAACCCATTCCATTTTCTGCCCCCTAGCTTGATAGGCCGACAGCGCGACCGATGTATTTGCGGTCAGATAGCTGACGGGTCAGGAACCTGGCCAATTCACTACGTGCGATTTTCAGATCAAGGCCACGGGCCGTATTGGGCACATCCTCGATCACTGGGCGCGACGTTGCTTTGTCGGTGAAGGCACCGGGGCGAACAGTAGTCCAATCCAGACCGCTGGCTTCAACAAGTTGTTCCTGCAATTCGTGGTCGCGGAAGACAGGGGCTAGCAGAGCACCAAACATGACGCGTTTCCACCAAAAATTCAATGTGGGCCAGCTATCGCGAGCGCCCAATGTGGATTGCACGATCAGCCGGCGGATACTGTGGTCATGCATCGCCTTGATCACGTTCATCGTGCCTTGCGAGCGGATCGTGCTCTTTCGTGACATGCCTGCACCAAGGGTGACAACAACAGCGTCGTGCCCTGCAACAGCATCTGACACGTCGGAGCGTTTCATCGCATCGCCCGCAATCAGACGCAGCTTTGGATCATTCAGGTTCAGTTTTTGGGGCGAGCGAGCAAAAGCGGTAACTCTGTGGCCCGACTTCAGTAGGTTTTCAACAGCGAGACGCCCAACGGTCCCGGTGGCTCCAAATACGATGACTTTCATTGTGGCTTTCCTTTCGAGGTTGTTACCGATCAATTGCTTGACACAGTGTAAAGTTGACTTGCCATCGATAATCGTTAACTTGACACCATGTCAAGAAATTCATCCGATACCCGCGCCCGCATCCTCGATTTCACTTGGAAACTATTGGAATCAGGCGATAAAAAAGTTCGTATGTCTGATATCGCCAAGGCGGTCGGCATTAGCCGTCAGGCGCTCTACCTACATTTTCCAACGCGGGCAGAGCTTCTCGTCGCCACAACTCGCCGCATCGATTCCGTCAAGAACGTTGATGCGCGATTGGCCGCAAGCAGGGCGGCAATCTCTGGCCATGAGCGACTGACAGCTTTCATCAACGCCTGGAGCGGCTATATTCCTGAGATCTACGGCATGTCCGTCGCCCTGCGCGCCATGCGCGCCAACGATGCTGAGGCCGCTGCGGCGTGGGATGACCGGATGCAAGCCGTCAGGCACGGGTGCGCGGCCGCAGTTCAGGCTTTAGCCGCGGACAAGATGCTAAGGTCCGACCTAAACGAGGACGTTGCAACCGATCTGCTGTGGTCGCTCTTATCGGTTGAAAATTGGGAACAGCTGGTCCGCGACTGTGGCTGGTCCCAAAGGGATTACGAGAGCCAGATTGGGCGTCTTGCTGAGGCGGCGCTTTTGGCACCGAATTGAGGAACCATCGATATCATCAAGTCTACAGCATCTAACGGGAACGCAGGCATACCAAAGCGGGTCCGCTATGGGCTCTTCGCGGCCATTAGATCGACAGCAGCATTCTTGGGCTTGGCCACTCGGTGAACGGCAGCTTTCGCGAGACCACCGTAGATACCGCGCATCCGCAGCGAACGGCTCCTTCCCGCCATTAGATCGGTCGCAGTATTTTTGCATCAGGGGCGTACAGTCACAGGCAAGGACGGCCCAAAGAAGACGTTTGCATTTGCAAAAATGCTGCTCCGCAGCGGTCGGCATTTCAAAGGCAATCAATCGAGATCAACCAGACAGATACTCTAACAATTCTGCAGTCGCCGCGTTTTTCATCAATCTAGCGCGAACAGGACCTACTCGGGTGGTGTCAGACCAATGCGAACCAGTCTCTACAAGGACAATGACACTGTCCCTTATGCTGCGCAAAGTTGACCCCAGTCAGCGAGAGCGGCGGCACGGTTGAGCTTGAAATTTTCGCGGGAGTAGAGGTGGCGTTCCAGATTAAAGTGGTTGTGAACGGAAGAACGAACAGCAACTAATTTCTGTAGACTGTTCATCTGCCGGAACCGCAGCATCGCCCGTTCTCGTCGTCGAAACGGAAGGTGAGAATTCTCAGCTCTGTTGTTTTCCCAGCGGCCCGCTTCCTGCCTCTGCTCGTTGCCGATTTCCTTCATTGTCGCGCCGTAGGACCGGAGTTTGTCTGTCACCAGGATATTAGGATAACCGTGACGCTTCATGGTTTTCCTGAGAAATTTCAATGCCGCTTTTCGATCCTGGCGCTTGGTCACGGAGCTTTCAAGTACCTCCCCCTCGTGATCCACGGCTCGCCAAAGGTAGTGCGTCTCGCCGTTAATCTTTACAAAAACCTCATCCAGATGCCACTGCCAGTTCGAGTATGCGCGCATCTGCTGAACCCGTTTTCTGCGGATCTCGGCTGCAAACATCGGTCCAAATCTGTTCCACCAGAACCGGACCGTCTCATGGCTGATCTCGATGCCGCGTTCGTGCAGCAGGTCCTCAACGTTTCGTAGCGAGAGCGGAAATCGGACGTAGAGCATAACAGCCAGGCGAATGATCTCAGGACTGGTTTTGAAGTAGCGAAATGGGGAGCGTTTTGTCATCCTCAAACGCTACGAGACCACCCTGCCCGTCTCAAGCAGCTTTCTTCTGACAAGACCTCAGCTAGGGTAACCATCAAACTACCCATTTTGGTCCAAGAAAGGGACGGCTTCATACTAGGGTGATGTCGCTCAATTTAACCACGCCCAGATACGCTCTTGCAGAGAGCCACCCTCCAACGGGAAATCATAAAAATCATTGAAAAGCATTCCATGAACCCAGTCGCCATAGTTAGGGTGTATCGCTTCGCCGTTCTGGATGGATAGGCCTTGCCCGTAATAGGCTAAATCACTTTCAATGCTCGCTCGATTGGCGTTGGTGTCGCCTCGCATGTAAGGATCGCCCATGTTCCAAATGAAGAACACGTTCTCAAATCCATATCGGTCAAAATGTGTTCTTTGTGGAAAACAACTAGCCCACTGTGACGCACATTGTTCAGGCATGTTGGCGTATACAAACTGCTCGATTGCATCCCAATTGGGCCCGCTCCAGCTATCTCGGACAGCTCTGGATTCAGTATCGAGCCAAAAACTGTCTACTAGCAGGTATGGGTTTTCAAATTGAGCAATCAAGTCAGCATTGTAACCCAATCCAATTGCTCCAGCACTTGAGCCACCAAATACTAAACGAGATGCAGTTGATAAATCAGGAGCCAATTGTTCGATGACATTTTCTACAATTGCTCGTCCTCGGAAATACACCGTTTCACCCCGGATAGTGTGCGTGTGAAAACCTTGGTATAGGTCATTCGAGCAATAGGGGATTACTGCCACATTGTAGCCTTTGTTAAGAAAATCTTCGACGGCGGGCATATCCTGAAGATAACCGGGTTGAGTGCGGGGTGTTGTCCAGGTCGGAATACGAGACAAATACTCTTCAGAGTTTGAAGCTAGGCCGCCACCCTGCAGGTATACGAACCATTGATCAGAGCCAGTGCGATAAACATGAAATGCTGCCGGTTCGCCATTACTACAAACTGCATCTGAAGAGCTGGTATAGAGAACCGAGCTTGATGTTTCCTCTGAACTGGGCTGACCGTTGACTTCCGCCACCTCAATGGTTTGTTCGTTGACAAGCATGTCTATCAATTGACCACCAACTGCAGTAAGGATTTCACTCCGTTGCTCGTTGGTGAGCATTGGCATTTTTACGATCAACTCTAGCCCAATTTCCTTACTATTCAGGTCGCTTAAAACTGCGTCTAAGCCGGTTGCTGAAATGTCAGGGTCAGCTTCCCAAGCGCCGACAGCGACACGACCTTGATAGAATGCGCAAGAGTTTGTTGCGAATTGCGCCAATTGATCAAAACCACCGAAACCCTGATCCGCGCCTAAAACCAGTCGGTTCGCAAGAAAGTCATACTGAGGGTAATATTCTTGGCACAACGTAGCGACAAACTCTCGTCCGGCCCACTCAATGATCACATCGTATTTGCCAGCCAGAACACGATCATGGATCTCTAAATTGCCCATTGCTGTGATGATAGCGCCAGAGGTTGGTAACTCGATTGGTGCATCCAAAATGGAGAAATCATCAAGAGAAAATGGCCGGCTGGAGTAGCCACTCACGAAGTCATCAAATGCTGCAGCATAAATATTACCAGAGGGAATATCTGAATTTCGCAGAATTCTGCCCTGGGCACCCGACCCGCCGAACAGGCTCTCAGGAACGCGAAGCACATGGTTTTGTGGGTCATTCGCCGGAATGTGTGAAAAAGCCAACCCACCAAGATTTTTGAGATACGAGCCTCTGACCATGGGAGCGTTTTGTTGATCGTCTCCTCCTCCGCCAATAAATGCCACGTCCACAAGGCCATCCAAATCAACATCATGAAACCGGAAGTTCTCAATGAAATTGTTCCACTCATTGCCTTCATGTTCTGCAACATATCCAGCTGGCGCAGTAACGATTGGATAGAATGAGGAATCGTAGGAACCATCGCCGAGGTTCTCGATAACTTGCACACCGGTGCCAACGTATAGGATACCCGCACGTGATAAGACGATGTCGAGATCACCATCTGTATCTAGGTCCCATAGGCTCAGTTCGGGAACTGTTCCCCAATCTTCAACAACAGGCAGCCGCACAGAGCGAATAAAATTGCCTCGGCCATCATTTAAAGCGATACCTGTTGGCGATGAGCCTCCATATTCATGACCAGAATGAACCAAATCCAGGTCACCATCTCCATCCATATCGCCTAGCTCAATAGCGAACGCATTAACATCGCCACATGTCCGCCTAGACATGGATCCAGAGCCATCATTGATCCAACAAGTCAGCTTGTTTGCAAGTTCGGTAAGGACAATGTCTACATCTCCATCTGCATCTATGTCTCCGACAGCACCACCATGATCGAAAATTTGGTAGCTTGGATCGCTCAGATGCGTGTTTGAGCTTTCAAACCATGTCCCATCGGGTTGGCTCAGAAAATAACTGTCCCGAATACCTTCATGATGACCGATTGCATGATCAGCAATGAAAAGGTCTGGAATATCGTCACCGTTAAAGTCAGCGACCAAGTTTTGTCTTGCTAAAGACTGGCCAGGAACACTGCGCAAATCTACAAAGAGGTCACTTCGGTCGATGAAAGCTCTATTTTGATCCTGCAAGAACAGCGTTGGCCCGGGCATGTCGCCCTCGCAATCACGGCCGCCGCACAGTCCCGCAGTATCTTCGCCCGTCACCTCAACGTTTTCTGGGTTCATGGTTCCCGTGTAGATGAAATCGAGAAGCCCATCGTTGTTGAAGTCGTAGTTCGACCAAAAATGCCCGAACCAATATCGCTCTCTAGTGATCGCCGGACTGATAGGTGGATAGAGAAATTCAGAAATAGAATTCTCGTGTTCAAAGCCAGAGAAAGGGACGGTTCTTAGCCCTGCTTCTTCCGCAACATTGATGAGAGAAAGCAGGTCTGAGGTATCGACTACAGTGGGGTCGTCATCATCGAGATTTGTTTCCTGATAAAATTCAGAAATTGCGGCAGCTGTTCTAGGGCCATAGTCGCCATCAACACGACCAGCGTCATATCCAAGCTGGTTCAATACGAACTGAGCTGTGAAAATTGGATGCTGTTCGAAACCTTTAGTCTCTACTTGCTGCGCATCGAGTGCTTGCGATGCCGCGGTCAGTGCTATTGCAGAAAAAATGACAAACTTTTGCATGACTACTCCCAAGATTGTCCGTCGTCATATAAAGTTGGACGGTGGTGTCAGACCAATTCGAACTCGTCTCTGCAAGGACAGTGAGGCTGTCCCTTATGCCGCACCGAGATCGCGCCACTCGGCAAGAGCGGCGGCGCGGTTGAGCTTGAAATTGTCTCTGCTGTACAGGGCGCGTTCCTTATTGAAATGGTTGCAGACAGAGGCATGAACGGAGGCGAATTTCTGTAAACTTCGCATGCTGCGGAAACGTTGCATGGCCCGTTCTCGTCGTCGAGACGGAAGGTGTGAATTCTCCGCGCGATTGTTGAGCCAGCGACCGGTTTCCTGCCTCTGCTCGTTGCCGATTTCCTTCATTGCAGCACCGTAAGACCGGAGTTTGTCGGTCACCAGGATATGAGGGTGACGCTTCATAGTTTTCCTGAGGAATTTCAACGCTGCTTTGCGATTCCGGCGCTTTGTGACATAGCTTTCCAGCACCTCGCCCTCTTGATCCACGGCACGCCAAAGATAATGCGTCTCGCCATTAGTCTTCACAAATACCTCATCCAAATGCCACTGCCAGTTCGAGTATGCGCGCATCTGCTGAACTCGCTTGCGGCGGATTTCAGCGGCGAACATTGGGCCAAATCTATTCCACCAATATCGAACGGTTTCGTGGCTGATGTCGACGCCGCGCTCGTGCAAAAGATCTTCGACGTTTCTCAGCGACAAAGGAAAACGAACATACAACATGACGGCGAGGCGGATAATCTCAGGGCTGCTATGAAAGCCCTTGAATGGGTCTGTTTTAATCATGTGGACAGGCTACGCAACCACCCTGCCCGCCTCAACTCAAATCCTTCTGACAAGACCAATGTCAGGGCTGCACAATTTTCAGACGTTGGCTTTGCGAATGTGAATTCTTACTTCGCGATACCCTCAATTGCCGACCCCTCAATCCAACTCCACTGGCCTTAAGCGAGTACCATCGCCCAGCAGGCCCACCACGCAGTCAAAACCTGTATTGAGGCAGTTTAGAACCACTTTTTCCATGATGTCAGGGTCCCAGCCATTCATCCAATCGGCGTGGATGCTTGAGCCGGGGATTGCTTCCCCCATATCTGATGAAAACCGCCACGCGCTAGAAGCCCCTAGGTGTTCGCTGACATATATCGAAAAGTTATATGAAATCTCGGGGATGGCGATGGGGTGTGATCGCGGGCATGCTCCTGTGCCTACATGCGGCGGAGTGGCGGGGCGAGGGTACGCCATATGGCTTTGATTGTCAGGTGCTGACAAGTGTATGCCATCCCAACATTGGGGAAACACGATCCGGATTTCCAACTGATCGCCTACGTCACAGTCGGGCAGGTAATTCACATGATCTAACGGGTCGGTTTGATCAAACCAAACCTGATTGGAACGCCACCCTGAACAGCGAAATTTAGCGACATGTACGCCTTGGGGGCGTGTGGCATGAGCGTTTCCCGCAATCATTCGCAACCCTTGGGGAGGCGGGCGGATGGACGCGGCCAGCACATGGTACCCCGTTTTATAATAAAACAGCGGATCAATATACCTTATCCGTTCACCCTGTTGGTCATACAGCGCAGGCACCCAATAGGCAGATCGGTTCAGTCTACCGCCATCGCATGTGGTGGTGGTGGCCCTTACTAGTGTCTCGATTGTGGTCTCATGATCTACGTTTGGATTTCCAAAAAAGACATGGCGATGCGTGGCCCCGGGCCGTCCGGGCCAGACCAACGGGTCATTATGGCTGTCGTGAGACTCAACGCAATGGGTGCGGAATGCACCACTGCCGTCTTCCCGGGGACCCACGTCGTCGGGTGTGCGTTGGATCCCATTGGGTGCATATTGCGCCAAGGTTGGGAAACCCGCGACCCCAAGTGCAATAGCAGCCAAAATCACTCGCAGGAGATAGGTCATGAATACTTCCCAAGTAGTCTTTCGTTATCAAGCGCTCAAAATTTACGGTGCCAGTTTTCATTGGTAACGGCAAGGTATTGCTTTTGAGGCTGCACTCCAAATTTAACAGGTTGTAGATCGAGGCATGGACAGCGCCGAATTTCAGTGCTGTTAGACCAATTCGAACCAGTCTCAGTTTACCGCCAAAGGCCGGAACGGTGCTGTCAGACGAATGCGAACCAGTCTCTACTAGGCCAGTGAGGCTGATCCTTATGCCGCGCCGAGTTGACGCCACTCGGCAAGAGCGGCGGTGCGGTTGAGCTTGAAATTGGTGCGTGAGTAGAGGTGGCGTTCCTGATTGAAATGGTTGTGAACTGAAGAATGGACGGTGGCGAATTTCTGTAAACTTCGCATGCGCCTGAACCGAAGCATGGCCCGCTCTCGTCGTCGAAATGGCAGGTGTGAATTCTCAGCGCGATTGTTTAGCCAACGGCCTGTTTCCTGTTTCGGCGCATTGCCGATGACCTTCATAGCAGCACCGTATGATCTCAGTCTGTCGGTCACAATAATCTGCGGTCGACCACACCGCTTCATTGATTTTTTTATGAATTTCAATGCTGCTTTGCGATCCCGTCGCTTTGTGACGAAGGATTCAAGCACTTCGCCCTCGTGATCCAAGGCCCGCCACAGGTAATGCGTCTCACCATTGATCTTCACGAAAACCTCGTCCAGGTGCCACTGCCAGTTTGAATAGGCGCGCATCCGGCTTGCCCGCTTTCTGCGGATCTCGGCTGCGAACATCGGACCAAATCTGTTCCACCAGAACCGGACGGTTTCATGGCTGATCTCAATCCCACGCTCATGCAGAAGATCTTCCACGTTCCTCAGCGAAAGCGGAAACCGAACATAGAGCATCACCGCCAGGCGAATGACCTCTGGGTTGGTTTTAAAATAGCGAAATGGGGAGCGTTTTGTCATCCTACAAGGCTAGGTCACCGCCCTGCCCGCCTCAACTCAAATCCTTCTGACAAGACCCCCCCTTGTGTTAAATTTCCGACTAATTTAATCAGGTAATATACAGCCGGTCCTAGTCAACCTATTTGGAGAGCCCGGACCAGAACCACTCAGGAGAAACGTCATGGTCTGGCAAACGCAAAAACCATCCAATGGACTAGCAGCGAAGACACCCACGCTGAACAAGAACGAAGTACTTGAAACGATGCTTGGTGAAGGGTCCGCGTCATTGGGTGTAGCCGAACTTGTTCTGGACAGGCTCGTGACCGAAGGGCGCGTTCAATGACCGACGTCGCAGTGCTTACCACCGCCAATGAACCTCCCCGCCCCAAGACATACGACGCGCATGAGTTGATGCCCGATGGGAATCCCGCCTGCATCGTTCTCGGTGATCAATCATATTATCTGCGCATCACGCGTGCAGGAAAGCTGATCCTCACAAAGTAACTCACACTGCGATCAAATACCGAGTATCGAGCAGCAATACGGCTGCTTGCTAAGCAAGGAAAACCGAATGCCGAAAACGCCCAGCCCTTGTGTTGATGTGTGTAAGTTCAAACGAGAAGGCCATTGTCTCGGATGTTCTATGACCAAGGCTCAGAAGTCTTTGTTTAAAGAGCTAAAGAAGAACAAGAGCCGCGAAGCCTTTGTTGAAATGTTGATCGAACAACAGAATAGGCTCGGGAAATACAGTCATTGGCTATCGAAATATAACAAGAAATGCGCAAAGAAAAAGGTCAATCCAGTCGCCGTGGAAAAGGACGTGGCTTGACCCCGCTTGGGTGGCGACCGGGCTTGCTTGCTGCCGATAGGTGGCTGTCTGGCTCGGTGGCTTCCTTCGCATTTAAGCCGCGGGGACGCGGCTGTTAGCTGAGGTGGGCCCGCAAGAACCACGCGAATTTTTCGTGGGTTTGGCCGCGTGCAATGCAAAGGTCTTCGGTCAACGTATCGCCGTGATCAGCCGCGATGGCCCCAGCACCAGCCAGCGTCGCGGCCAATGTTTCTTGGGCGATCTGCATCGCTTTGATCATTTCTTTATCCGTGGCGTGGCCGTCATGTTCCTTAACCTTTGAACGCGCCAACATACCAGCAAGCGTGCCTGCAGCGTGGGCATCAAGTGCTTTGATCCGCTCTGCCAGATCATCCTGTGCGATGAAGTGATCTTCATATATCTTCTGGAACAGGTCATGAAGCGGGCCAAAGCCCATGCCTGTCACGTTCCAGTGGAAATTCTGCGCCAACATCGTCGCGACCGCCGTCTCGGCAACGGACTGGTTCAAGGATTCGACAATTGCGATTTTTGCGTCCGTAGACAGCGCGACTGCAGTCTGTGTCATCTTTTTACTCCTGCTAATGAAAAGCTGGCTTGCGACAACGTCACTGGCTTGCTGTCGCTGACAATTAGCGCCTGCATCTCGTATTGCAAGAATTTTTAGAATAATTCTAAATCAGAGGGAAACAGTCAGCTATTCGCCTGATTAAAAAAGTGATCAATCTCCGGTTTTCATGGGCCACCCGGGACCGCAACAGAAAAGCGAGGCTCAGATCATCACCATCAGCACAGGCCGTTCCCACTTGAACCAACCATCGTTCATCAAATGTCAGTTCCGCCGTGCCAGGCGCCAACAACCGCGCCGGTTGCCCGAGCGCCTGCCCCAAACACCGCATCAACGCCTCTGAATGGGCCACTTGGCAATCACTTTGGGACACCTGAAGCAAAGCGCAGGCTTGAAACAACTCCGTTTGGGGTTTTGTTCGACACTGCATGGCTGTGAAGCGAAGATGATTCAAAAACGCGCCCGCCCCGACCTCATGGCGCTGAATAGAAACTTCTTCAACCACTTCAATCTGTTGGACTTGGGTCATGGGGCCCTCTGTTTAGGTTGCTCATCGCAGAAAGTTCATAGTTGACTATTATTGTCAGAAATTTCAAGCCCCACTTGAAAACCTTCCTTACTGATTTTCAACGGCAGAGTTGAGCATGCCAGAAAACGTTGGAATTGGACGGCATTCGTGGCGCACCTTTACCAACATTTACAGTCATCGGCTGCACTATTAGCACATAGACGGGTGGTGTCAGACCAATTCGAACTCGTCTCTGCAAGGACAGTGAGGCTGTCCCTTATGCCGCACCGAGATCGCGCCACTCGGCAAGAGCGGCGGCGCGGTTGAGCTTGAAATTGTCTCTGCTGTACAGGGCGCGTTCCTTATTGAAATGGTTGCAGACAGAGGCATGAACGGAGGCGAATTTCTGTAAACTTCGCATGCTGCGGAAACGTTGCATGGCCCGTTCTCGTCGTCGAAACGGAAGGTGTGAATTCTCCGCGCGATTGTTGAGCCAGCGACCGGTTTCCTGCCTCTGCTCGTTGCCGATTTCCTTCATTGCAGCACCGTAAGACCGGAGTTTGTCGGTCACCAGGATATGAGGGTGACCGTGACGCTTCATAGTTTTCCTGAGGAATTTCAACGCTACTTTGCGATTCCGGCGCTTTGTGACATAGCTTTCCAGCACCTCGCCCTCTTGATCCACGGCACGCCAAAGATAATGCGTCTCGCCATTAGTCTTCACAAATACCTCATCCAAATGCCACTGCCAGTTCGAGTATGCGCGCATCTGCTGAACTCGCTTGCGGCGGATTTCAGCGGCGAACATTGGGCCAAATCTATTCCACCAATATCGAACGGTTTCGTGGCTGATGTCGACGCCGCGCTCGTGCAAAAGATCTTTGACGTTTCTCAGCGACAAAGGAAAACGAACATACAACATGACGGCGAGGCGGATAATCTCAGGGCTGCTATGAAAGCCCTTGAATGGGTCTGTTTTAATCATGTGGACAGGCTACGCAACCACCCTGCCCGCCTCAACTCAAATCCTTCTGACAAGACCAGATTGGCGTATTGAGAGGTCGTGGCCACAGCGAATTGACAGATCGGTGACCGGCAGGGCTCAGGCGGGGATCGCTGTTGTATCGCCATTTTGTTTCATGAATTTTCCTCTGCCCCCTCTTTCGACAGCAGCACATTCAGCCACCGTTCATCACGCTCTGGGCGGACATCCTCGGTTTTCCATGTGTTGACCACTGATAGGCGCTGAATGGCGTCTACAGCCGCATCTAGCCGCCCAACATCCATATCATTGAAGAACCGGCCATTGCGGATTTGCTCACTCTCACCGATCTTAAAGGAGGCAAACATCCACCCGCTATCGTTCAACAGTCCGCTGAGGTGGTTTAGCGTCTTGGGGAGATCGGTACTTGGTACGTGCAACAGTGACGCACAGGCCCAGATGCCATCGAACTGATCGCCATCCGAATAGCCCAAGAATGTTGAGTGGATCGCTGGTCCATTGGAAAGACGACGCGTAGCCTCCACCATCTCCTTCGATGCATCAATTGCGACTACGTCATGCCCCATGTCACGGAACGCTTTGGTGTCGCGACCTGATCCTGAACCAGCATCTAAGATACGTGCACGTTTCGGCAGCTTTGAAAGAAACGGTACATAAAGCCCAGTCACATCTGCCTTGACCGTCTGTGCAACAAAAACATCCGCGTTGTCGTCGTAATACTTGACTGTATCAGAAACGTTCTGGCCCAAGCTGCTCTGGCTCCCATTCGTGTATGAGTATTGATTTGGCGTTGTCGAATTGTCGTTGCAAATACCGTATGCGATCTGCGGGTGATCGACCAGTTTGCTGGATCAGTGTTTCCCGAAGTGGGTGATGGCTGGTAATCAAGAATTCATTTCGCGTATTGAGCCGTTCCAGTAGTTTGAGAGAAGGCAGTTTGGCAAACTTTCCATTCTCACCACGATTGCAGTCGCGACATGAAAGGGTCAGATTCCAAACCCCGTCATAATTGGTTTTGTGATCATAGCTCCCCAACACGTGGGGGAAGAAGTGATCGACATCGGGCTGCAACGCGATCTGTGTCAGAGAGATGGGGGCGAAACAGAAGAAGCAGTGCCCCTTTTGATACCCGTTCAACGCGTCACGGGCCGAGGTTACGTTTATCCGATGGTTTTCTTTGTCCACAAACAGTGTGTGGCTGTCGGTGTCGTGTTTAACCGAAATCAGGTTCCGGTTCATGTTTAATTCCCAAGCGGTCTCGACCAATCGCCACCGTGATTGAACTT
This sequence comes from Thalassobium sp. R2A62, assembly GCF_000161835.1. Lineage (GTDB taxonomy): Bacteria > Pseudomonadota > Alphaproteobacteria > Rhodobacterales > Rhodobacteraceae > Thalassobium. The sequence goes on along the minus strand of NZ_GG697169.2, from coordinate 175,058 downwards.
CACTATCCAGAGTGCCCACCATGTTTTCGTTGAGAAGGTTGAATGCGGCGGTGGTTAGTCGAATACCGCCATTGGTCTTTCGTTCATCAAGAAAAAACCGAGTTGGCACATCGTCTCCGTTCACCACATGGAACGCATCGATGACGTTGTTGAATCCAAGACGCACCGTTGTATCACGAAGCTGGGTCGCGTCGATGTGTCCATCGTTGAAGTTCTGACACGCCTCCAAGAAACGGCTGGATTTGGATGTTGCTTGAACCGGAGCATCCTTGATGTGCTGGCAGATGTGTCGAGCGAACGGTTCCGCCAGATCATCCAACCGAACCAGATCATCATTGTTACGAACGACCTCAACGAGGCTTCTGGCCAGCGCAAACTTGTACGATGCAACATTCCGACCAAACAGAATGATCGACCGCCAATATGTTGGATCGTCCAATGTCTTGTCGATGAAGTTGCCCATCAATCCTCTTTTCGAAAAGTGTTTTCTTATGGGTACTGTGCGCTCCGCAGCACCTTTTAGAAGAACACCTTGCCAGAGACTTCGCGGATGTCCTTCGGGACGTTGCGCTTGAAGCGAAACACACCAAAGGCAGTCCTGAACACGTACTTTGGCAACTTGTCTTGGCTAGTCTTGGACATCTTTCGGCTCCCTTTTCTGACCTTACGGGTACTATGGGAACACTTCCACCGAGGAGTTTGTCAGTTTCTGACGAAGCTTGGTTAGTTTTCGACGCTTTTGACGAACCATACAGAGACGTTTCTGAAGGAATCAACCTTGTGAAGCGATGCTGAGTAGCAGACTTTCGAGAACTCCCCGTAAACCGCAAAGAGTTCCCCAAAGCGTTCCCGTAAAATGTCCCCATATCGCTGATTATAACTGATAATCTATGATTTTATGGGAGTTTTGGGTGTAAAGTGGTGCCCCCACACGGACTCGAACCGCGGACCTACTGATTACAAATCAGTTGCTCTACCAGCTGAGCTATAGGGGCACTGCGAGAGCTTTTAGCAAAGATTCGCGGCAGTGCAAGCCCTACCTGTTCGCGCGCGCAAGTAATCCGACAGCGACCAGTCCGACGACAACAATTAGCAATGCGGGAGGGGCTGCTTGGGCGATATCTTCGAGCGACGCTTGATAGTGAACACGAGTTGCCAAGGTGTCGACATAGGTCGGCTTGAGCAGCAGTGTGGCGGGCAATTCTTTGATGCAATCGACAAAGACCAACAGCAAAGCAGACGCCACCGATGTTCGGATAAGCGGAGCATAGACAGCGGCCAAAGTGCCACCTGCCGTCCGCCCCAAGGACCGTGCCGCCATTGGCAGGCTGGGGGTCACGCGCCCGATTGCTGCGTCAGCGGTACCTTGAGCAATCGCAAAGAACCGCACAAAATACGCGATGACCAAAGCACCGATTGATCCCGTCATGATCAATCCGACCTCGAAGCCGGTGATGGCAACAATTGCGTCGGCAAGGGCGTTGTCGAATGCGGCCATTGGGATCAGGACACCAATTCCCAAAACCGCCCCCGGGACAGCGTATCCGATCAGCGTCGCTGGCATTAGCAGTTGCGGCAAACGGCGACCAGATAGACGGACCCCATAAACCATAAAGACCCCGCCCAAGACCGTGACGACCGCGGCAACACCACCAACAAGAACAGATGTGCCGAGTGCAGACAACAGGCCCTGAGAAATCCAAACCTCGGGGGCGTCCAGAGCATGAGACAACAATACGGATGTTGGCAGAACAAACCCCAACAGGAACGGCATCAAGCACAGTCCCCCTGCAATCCACCCACGAACACCGATGATCCGAGGCCGAACAATAGGTCGAACAGACCGCGCGGCGCCAAAGTAGCGGCTGCGCGCGCGCCCTACCTGCTCTAACACAACCAGAACCACAACAAGCGTCAAAACGAGACACGCGATCTGGGCCGCGCCTGCAGCATTGCGGCTCTCGTCCCAAAGCGAAAAGATTCCAGTCGTCAGCGTTTGGACAGCAAAGTAGTCGACTGTTCCAAAATCATTCACGGTTTCCATCATGACCACGGCCACACCCGCAGCAATTGCAGGTCTTGCAAGCGGCAGACCAACTTTGAAAAACCTGCGCCATGGCCCCACCCCTAACGCTTGGGCGACTTCATAGGCTGCACCTGACTGTTCTCTAAACGCGGCACGCGCCATCAGATAGACATAAGGGTAGAGCGACGCGGCAATCACGAGTGTCGCCATCGTGCGCGTTCGCACCTGTGGAAACCAATATGCGCGGGCGTTTTCCCAGCCGAACAGATCACGTAGCAACGTCTGGACAGGGCCCGCGTATTCCAAGAAATCGACCAACGCATAGGCCCCGACATAAGCAGGGATCGCGAGCGGCAACAGCAATGCCCATTCGAGCCAACGCACCATTGGAAAACGGTACATTGAAACCAACCAAGCAGTGCCGACCCCAACAACAATGGTCAGCCCGCCGACCCCCAGCATCAAAACAATCGTATTCCGCAAATATCGCGGCAGCGTGGTGGATACCAAATGGGGCCAGACGTTCGTTTCCGGATTGGCCGCGATCCAGATCACCGAAACAATCGGCAACAGCACGATCATCGCGATAATAATCGCCCCCAAACCCCAACGGTCTAGGCGCAAGCGCCGCCTGTTCTTTGGCAATATCTGACTGGTTTGCTCGGACATAGAACGCGGCCTATCTGAAAGAGGTTTGCCTGTCCAGAAAACCCCTGTAGTCTGGTCGCAAAGTTAAGTGTCTCACAGTTAGGTCCTCTATGCAGATCGTCTATCATATCGGTGCGAATTGCACGGATGATGACCGCCTCCTCAAATCGTTGCTCAAGAATGCCGAAGCGTTTCTAGAGCTTGGTGTTACTGTACCCGGCCCTAGCCGGTACCGCGCGATTATTCGCGAGACAATTCAGAACCTTGACGGCGCAACACCTGCCACTGACACGCGAGATATCTTGCTAGATGCGATTTTGGACGAAGCAGAAGCTGACCGTTTGGTGATGAGCCACCATTCATTTATCTGTGTGCCTCGCCGGGTGTTTTCTGACGGGCGTTTCTACGGCATGGCCGAACAAAAAATTCTGGCTTTGGCCCAGTTGTTTCCCGATGACGAAATCGAGATCTTTTTGGGCGTCCGCAACCCTGCGACCTTTGTCCCTGCGGCCTTTGAACGGGTCGAGGGCATGACGTTCCAAGAGTTCTTGCGCGGTGTACATCCCGGTCAAATCAAATGGTCGGATCTGATCACTCGGATCAAATCTGTTTGCCCCCAAGCAAACATCACGGTTTGGAGCAATGAGGACACCCCACTGATCTGGGCGCAGCTCATTCGCGAGATCGCAGGCGTCGATCCAATGACCAAAATCTCAGGCGGGTTCGATTTGTTGGGCCAGATCATGTCGGTCGAAGGGATGAAGCGTTTTCATTCTTATCTAAAGAGCCATCCCCCGCGTACAGAGGTGCAAAAACGCCGGATCATCGCCGCGTTTCTGGACAAATACGTCATCGACGATGAAGTCGAAGAGGAATTTGACCTGCCAGGTTGGACAGAAGAGATGGTTGATGAGTTGACCGAGCTCTACGAGGAAGACCTCTATACCATCGAGCGTATGGCGGGCGTGAACTTTATCGCCCCATAACATCCACAGCCTGCAAGAATGGGCTGCGGACGGAAACTTTAATCACCTCCCTGCTCTGCGGGCACTGGTCAGATCGCCTTGATCAACGTTAGAGTGACTGAAATTCAGTCCAAGGAGACCGCCATGCCCTCTTTCAAACAAACCTTCGCAACGGCTACCGCCATTACGCTGCTCGGCTCAGGCGCCGCGTTTGCACAGGCTACGGCCTGCGGCGGCCTCAATGGCCAGTGGATCGGCGGCAACGCGGCTGCGTCTGACATTGCGGTGGCTTCAACTGGTGTCGAACAGCTCACGCTTTTGCCCCTGAACACCGATTATGTTTCGCTGTTTACGCTGTCGGCTCCGGCCAGCGTTCGTGTCGAGGCAACGGGCCAAAACGGTGGCGATACCGTCATCGAATTGCGCAACGACACTGGCGAAATGATCCTCGAGGATGACGATTCAGGCGGCAATGGTGCGTCGCGGGGTGAAATGGATCTCGCTGCTGGAACATACTGTTTGTCCACTCGCAGCTTTGGTGGCGACGTCATGATGGCCCAAGTTCGCGTCGGTTTGACCGAGCACGAGCCCCTGACCGCCGGGAACCCCAACACCGAGAGCGCACGGTGTAATCGCGACACCCCTGCCAGGGCATTGGGTGACGCTGCACTTAACGCTATGCTTGCAGGCGACGGCATCAGCGCCTCGAACAACGCGACAAACGTCCCGTTTTATCGCTTTACGCTGGACGAAGCGTCCCCACTTAGCTTGACCGCGACAAACGAAGATGCCGACCCAGTGCTGTATCTCTTCGACAACGACGGGACTTTGCTGGCCGAAAACGACGACTTTGACGGGCTCAGCAGCCGCATCGACATGGCAGAGCCTCTTCCGGCTGGCAACTATTGTATCGGTATTCGCGCGCTATCAAATGCAGATGCCCCAATCGAGGTGTCCGTTTTTGAATACGACGAAGAAGCGATCATGACAGCGATGTTCGACAAGGGCGACGCAAGCCCGACACTGGACGGAAGCCACCCCGTCGAGAACCTTGGCGCATTGGAAGGCCGCACGCGTTTGGACGTTCGCACAACTGGGCCAGCGGTCTGGTACGCGATTGATGTTGAAGAAGCCGGGCTGTTGCTGATCGAAGGAATTGCTGTCGCGGACACTGATCCAATGATCGTTCTGTTTGATGATGTAGGCCGGGAAATTCAGCGCAATGATGACAACGCCGGTTCACTGGACAGCCTTGTCGCCGCACGGGTGTTTCCAGGCCAGTATGCCTTTGCAGTTATGCAGCCGGGCGGCTCGGGTAAAACAGGAACGATCCGCGTCGTGATCGAACGTTACGTACCAGCAGACTAACAGATTAACGCTCAGATTTTTGCGCCGTCCGAGACATCGGGCGGCGCTATTTATGTCCGCTAGCTGCGGATGTCGGGGCCATCTCGACCCGTCAGCTCGGTGATCCGAGCAAGGCGATCTGCCAATGCAATCATAGGTTCAAGCATCACTTGAACATCTCCATCCAACGCATTTTTATCATTGATGAAATCTTCGATGTAGACTCGCAATGTCGCGCCCTGCGTTCCAGTGCCTGACAGGCGGAAAACAATCCGACCACCACCCTCAAAACTCAGCCGCAAGCCCTGCGCGCTCGCCGTCGATCCGTCAACAGGATCAACATACGAAAACTCATCTGCGGCATCGATCGTGCGGCCCGCGAATGTTTGACCAGCTAGCATGCCCAGCTGGGCACGAAGTCCGTCCATCACGGCATTTGCTCGATCCACTTCAACCGCTTCATAGTCGTGACGGGTATAATAATTCCGACCGAACGTCGCCCAATGGCTGCTCATGATATCCCCGACGCCTTTGCCGGTTTCGGCCAATATGTTCAGCCAAAGCATCACTGCCCACAGCCCGTCTTTTTCGCGGACATGGTCGGATCCGGTGCCTGCGCTTTCTTCGCCACACAATGTGACCCGCCCGTCGTCCAGCAACGTGCCAAAGAATTTCCAACCTGTTGGGGTCTCATAGCACGGCATGTCCATCGCAGCGGCCACGCGGTCAACGGCGCGGCTGGTTGGCATTGAACGGGCAACTCCGGCTAGCCCAGCGCGGTACCCTTTGGCCAAATGCGCATTCGCCGCCAAAATTGCCAAACTGTCAGAAGGAGACACGTATTGTGACGGCCCAACAATCATGTTGCGATCCCCGTCCCCGTCTGACACCGCGCCAAAGTCAGGACCATTTTCTTGGTACATCACGTCCATCAGCGCGTGCGCCCAAATCGGGTTTGGATCGGGATGGCGACCTCCAAAATCAACCTGCGGCGTACCGTTCATCACTGTGCCCGGTGCGGCCCCCAGGCGACGTTCGATCACCTCAGTCGCATAAGGTCCCGTCACCGCGTGCATCGCGTCAAAGGCCATGCGGAAACCACCAGCAAACAGGCCCCTGATCTTGTCGAAATCAAATAGCTCTTCGAGCATTTCAGCATAGTCGGCCACCGGATCAACGATCTCGACTGACATTTCGCCAATCTTGCCCTGACCAACCAGATCAATCGAATAATCGGGCGTATCTAGCATCAGGTAGTGGTCAATCGCTTGCGAGGCCACAACCATGCGATCGGTCACCGCTGCTGTTGCTGGACCACCATTGGCACCGTTGAATTTGATCCCAAAATCCTCATCAATGCCGCCGGGATTGTGGCTCGCCGACAGAATGATACCTCCGTCAGCACCACGTTTGCGGATCAAATGAGAGGCCGCAGGCGTCGACAAGATACCACCTTGCCCAACGACGACCCGTGCGGCACCAGACGCCGCGGCCATGCGCAGGATCAATTGGATCGCTTCGGCATTAAAATAGCGGCCATCGCCACCCAAGATGAGTGTTTTACCAGAGACGCCGTCGATCGCGCTCCAGATAGATTGTACAAAGGCAGCAAGGTAGTGCGGTTCCATCATTACCCGCGTCTTTTTACGCAGGCCCGACGTACCAGGTGATTGGCCGCCAAAGGGGGTAACTTCAATCCGCTCTATTTGCATCACATACCCAGTGCTTCTTTATACATGTCCATGACAGCTTCTTCTTCAGCGATATCATTGCTGTCCCGTTTACGCAGAGCGATTATTTTGCGCATCACCTTTGTGTCGTAGCCACGGCCTTTGGCTTCGGCCATCACTTCTTTTTGCTGCTCGGCGAGGTCTTTCTTTTCCGCGTCCAGCCGCTCGACCCGTTCGATAAAGGCGCGCAATTCATCTGCGGTCACGCGGTAGCTTGCATCCAATACGTCGTCATTCATCTGCCATTCTCCGAAGCGAAATCTATAGGTCCGCCATCCCTATCTTTCCCGCCCGATTGGGACAAGGGCCAAGCCTCTTGCCAGCTCTCAAAAGCCTCGTTAGCAACAACGCAAAGAGGAGAAGACACATGGACGCACTTATTTGGATTGGGGCGTTAGTCTCGCTCATTGGTTTGGGCGGCATCCTCTATTGTATTTATCTGGTGCGCCGCGCCAAAAAGACGGCAGGCGACGATGATGGAATTCTCCGCGACGCTTTGCAAAAAGTTCTACCCATGAACCTCGGCGCGCTGTTTTTGTCAGTGATCGGCCTGATGATGGTGGTGGTTGGGGTTCTGCTCGGATGACCAACCTCGGCGCAATGAAGACCCAACTACACGGGTTGCTCGCCGATCTAGCGGCGGGTGCTGATGTCTCGGACATTTATCACGATGACGCGACACTATGGGGTTCGCACCCCGTCGGCGACATCTCGGGCTTGTCCAACATCACTGAATTTTGGGGCCGGTTGCGCATGTCCCTTCCGGAGATGGAGCGCCGCAATCTGATTTTTGTCGGTGGCGAGAACATGGATGACCCGCGTGTGCCTGACCGGTGGCGCGCGCCGCATCTCGTTGCCTCTATCGGGCACTATCAGGGAACATTCAAATCCCCTCTGTTCGACATCCCCGCGACACACGGGGCGATCAATCTACGGTTTTCCGAAGCACATTACCTCGACGGTGAAAAAATTCGCCGGTCATGGGTTTTCATCGATCTGCTCGACCTGATGCGACAGGCAAATGTCTGGCCCCTTCCCCATTCACTAGGGTCCGAAGGATTGTGGCCAGGTCCAGCCAGCAATGACGGCGTGCGACTGACCAATGACGGGCCCAGCGACACGTTGGCGACCGTGTTCAAGATGCACAATGCTCTGCTATCCTTTGACGGCAAAACGCTCGATAGCATGCCCCACAGTCAATATTGGGATCCGAATTTCATGTACTATGCCGGTGCAGGAATTGGCTCGATGCGGGGTCTCGCTGGCTTTCGCGCGCATCACCAAATCCCGTTCCTACACGCATTTCCGGACCGCGATGCAGAAGGGCACTTTATCCGGATCAGCGATGGCGACTATGCAGTGACGGGCGGGCGGGTCTTTGGTACCCATTCCGCAGCCTACCTAGGTATGACAGCCACCCATAAAACCGCGTGGATGCCGGTGATGGATTTTTACCGGCTCAAAGACGGCGTGATTGTCGAGAACTGGCTGCCAATTGACATCCTGGGGATGGCACATGGATTGGGCAATGATCTGCTCGCACGGATGCGGCACTATCTGGGTGAACATCCAACCGATCTTTAGAGAACATCGAACCCTTGGGGTGTTTTGATCGCTTCGGCCCACAACGGATGCGGTTTAAAAAAATCATTTCTGTCGGATAATGCATTCATTTCATTGCGTATTTTCAACAATCCATTGGATTGCGCCAGCCGCATAGGCCCACCATGCCAGCGCGGGAAATAGTAGCTGGACACCAACGCGAGATCGACCATCGACGTTGATACAATTTGGCGTCCGTCCAGCATCTCTAAACCTTCGTTGCTCAATGCCCCAAGCACCAAGTTTACAATCTGTGCATCATTGAATTCACTGGTCGGTTGGTCTGGCCCATCAATCCGATCCAGAAACGGGCGGGTGTCCCAATCAATGCTGTCGATCGCATTGGCCAGCTGGGAAATACTGACCCCCAAGCCCGCCAGATGTTGGGCCGCCTTGCGCAATGTGGCCATCGTGCGCGGCCCGACGCCCCACGCTTCGGGGCCGATCCACATGACCCGTTTGCGCATCTTTTGCGCCAGATATTCGGCGGTTGCCCGAGCCTGCGGTCCCGTCTTGGGACTACAGCGCACCTCGACCAAACGAGATCGGCGCGCACCTGTGGCGAAGCCTAGGCCAATAACATCAGAACTGCGGTCAATCTCGGCCCCGATATTACCAACAACGTTCCGGTATCCAGCCAACGCCAGCACACTGTCCGGCGCCATTTGCGCGGCCATTTTGCGCAGCCCGTCTTTGGCGCCCTTACCTGTGTCTTGGCCTGCATAAATCCCTAGCCCGACCCCAACCAGCGCATTGAAATCCGTGGTCAAAACCAATCGTTGCTGCTGCGACACGCGCACGGCGTCGGTCAGCGCGCCGCGGCTTACATCCGCGTCTAGCGATTGGTTGATCGCATCTCGTGTGGCGTCGAGGGTTTCAACATCTTCGCAAACCACCGTCACATCTGTCGCAGCCGCCATCAAAGATAACGCCCAGGACGATCCACTGCCGGGGCCGCCATAGACACCAACCCGATCAAGCGCTTCGACTTTACCCAAGGGTTTGGGGGATCGTCCAGCAGTTCGTTCGGCCAAGAACATATGACGCAGCGCGCTTGATTGGGCGCTCGCTTGGCAATCGTCAAAGGCAGCCGCTTCGAACGCACAGCCGACATCAAACGGCAGCAAACTCGCTGCTTCAATACAGTCGACAATCTTGTGCATAGCCAACGTTTTGGATCCTTTGATCGCGGCCCGTCTCTTGCTGATGTCAGCCTGATATCCGGCGAAATTCCCAAACCCACGGCGCATCTTGGAAACTGGGCGCGGCCCTTTTCCCGCCTCAAGCAATGCTTGGGCAAATTGAAAGGCTTGGGTCAGGACATGTCCCTCGGCCAAGGCATCAATCATTCCGCGGGCATGCCCTTCTCTCGCTTTGATTGGTCGCCCTGAAATCAACATGCCGAGGGCCACACCTGCCCCCACCAAACGGGGCAACCGCTGGGTCGCACCTGCACTTGGCAACATCCCCAGTGTGACCTCTGGCAGACCCAAAAGGCAGGCAGGTTCGGCCACTCGGTAGTGGGCAGCCAGCGCGATCTCGAACCCCGCCCCCAGTGCACGCCCATGCAAGGCGGCAACCACGGGCAGCGTGCAGTCTTCGATCAACTTGCAGATTTTGGCAAAGCTAGGCTCAGCCAAAGCCGCTCCTGTCTCGCGGACGTCTGCGCCTGCCGAAAAGACATCACCCTCGCCCGTCAGCACAACTGCTTTGACAGCATTTCGGCGTTCGATCCGTTCGAACACATCGGCCAGGCCCAATCGAACTTCTGCGGACAATGCGTTAACTGTCGGGTTGTCGATCGTGACAATAGCCACCCCGTCTTTCACGCGAAACCGTACGACCTTTGCCATGGGTGCCTCAAATTTGCCTGTTCCCATACTATTTTGGCAAATTTTGCGCCCCTTGCCCAGCTAGAACCCACTTTGGCTAGTCCTCTGAGCAAAACACCTCGTAAAGCCGCTCTAGAACGGGGCGGACACGGTCATCCCGCAGCCGGTATGTTATGGTCCGTCCCTCACGGTCACACGTCACCAAACCATCCACACGCAATCGCGCCAGTTGGTTTGATACATAGGCCTGTGGGGCATCCAGAATTTCGATGAGATCGCTGACACTGCGGTCTTGGGGAACCAGCGCGCACAACAGCCGCAACCGCGCAGGATTGGACAACGCCTTCATTATGGCGGCGGCCTCGGTTGCTGCTGCATCCATCTGATCGAGCTGACTGTCTTTCATTTCGGCATCTTGCCACACGGCCCAATACATTTCAATATTGAAATGTATTCCGGTTTGAAACATATTTACACGACTCATTTGCAAGGAGACCGCAATGTCCCCCGACGTTCATGCCTTTTTCGACACTGCAACCAACACCGTGTCATATGTTGTGCGCGACCCTGCAGGAGTATCCTGCGCGGTGATCGATAGTGTTCTCGATTTTGACTATGCTTCTGGCCGGACCGCGACGAAATCGGCTGACGAGATTGCCGAGTTTATTACGAAAAATGACCTACGGACCGAATGGATCATCGAGACCCATGTTCATGCTGACCACCTCTCCGCCGCGCCCTATCTCCAAGAACGCTTGGGCGGTAAAATTGGGATCGGAGACCAGATCACCGCGATCCAAGATACGTTTGGCAAAGTCTTCAACGAAGGCACCGCCTTTCAACGGGACGGCAGCCAATTCGATCAATTGTTCCAAGACGGCGACAGCGTGATGATCGGACAAATGCGCGTCGATGTCTTGCACACACCGGGACATACGCCAGCCTGCCTGACCTACGTGATCGGTGATGCCGCCTTTGTGGGCGATACGCTGTTCATGCCAGATTTCGGTACGGCCCGTTGCGATTTCCCCGGTGGATCTGCTCAAGATCTCTACGCCTCGATCCAGCGCATTCTAGCGCTGCCAGACGAAACGCGGATCTTTGTTGGTCACGACTACAAGGCCCCCGGCAGAGAAGACTTTGCATGGGAAACAACGGTAGGCGCTCAAAAAGCCAAGAACGTACACCTTGCTGGCAATACTCCAGAAGGGTTCGTCGAAATGCGCGAAGCTCGTGACGCGACGCTCGCAATGCCCAAGCTGATTGTGCCGTCTCTGCAAATTAACATGCGGGCGGGCAACATGCCCGAACCCGACGACCAAGGGGACGTATTCCTCAGGGTCCCAATCAACAAACTCTAAAGGACAACTCATGCCAATCGATTGGATTTACGGCCTGCTCGGCGGGCTGCTCATTGGCGCGGCTGGCGCCGTGTTCCTGCTCGCCAACGGGCGCATCATGGGCGCCAGCGGGATCATTGGTGGTCTTGTGGACGGCACAGGTCGACACAACAAAACCGAGCGGCTTAGCTTTCTTGCGGCCCTCATCTTTGTGCCGTTTGTGTTGGCTTTCGTCTTTGGCGGCGCTCAAACCTATCTCACAGGGAACATCGGTCTGGTGATTATCGGCGGATTGCTCGTGGGTCTCGGAACGCGGTTGGCAAATGGGTGCACGTCAGGGCACGGAGTTTGCGGCATTTCACGTCTATCAGTTCGTGGCATCGTCGCGACCTTGTTCTACATCGGTGCAGGCGCAGTGACTGTCCTATTGTTCAAACACACGTTGGGGATCATCGCATGAGAAACCTATTTGCAGCACTTGCCGGTGGGCTTTTGGGAACCGGGCTTTTGATCTCGGAGATGACCGATACCCGCAAGGTACAAGGATGGCTCGATATTTTTGGCGATTGGGATCCAACGCTCGCTTTTGTCATGGGCGGCGCGATCGTTCCGATGGCAATCGCATGGCAGCTAACACGCGCGCGTGCACCGATCGTAGGTGGCGCCTTTCCAGTACCAACTGACGCGGAAATCACACCAAAACTGACTATTGGGTCGATATTTTTCGGCATGGGTTGGGGACTAACGGGTTTGTGCCCAGGTCCTGCGATGGCATCGCTAGGTTTTGGTGGAACCGGAGGTCTCATTTTTCTTGCGGCGATGCTTGCTGGGATGATTGCCGCACCAAAACTGGCCATTAGGCTGGACCCCGCAACGGCCTAAGCTTAAAAAGCCCTATGGATATTCGACAGCTGACCCCCGACTTCGCCGTTTCGCCGCAAATCGACCCAACAGATGTGCCCCAGATTGCCGCTGCGGGTTTCAAAACAGTGGTTTGCAATCGCCCTGACGAAGAGGTGCCAGTCGAGCTTGGGTTCGAGACGATGAAAATTGCTGTCGAAGCAGCCGGGCTGACGTTCATCAATCTACCCGCCACCCATCAAACCTTATCGCTAAATATGGCACAACATCAGGCAAGCCTCGTTGATGATGCCGGTGGACCGGTCCTTGCATATTGCGCGTCTGGCACGCGTAGTTCGATCATCTGGTCCTTTGGAATGGCAGGTCGCCTGCCCACGGACGAAATCATCAGTGCGACGACCAAAGCTGGCTATCAATTGGGTCAGATGCGCCCGCAGCTAGACGCGATCGCGGCGCAATAACATCGGATCGTTTCGCGCCTAGTCGCCTTCTAGCGGTTCTCCGCCTTGATTTCTACATCAGACGCTAACGCTTGGATCTCTTCCAAAATATCTTCTGGCAGGGCCAATTCGTTTGTCTGAGCTGGTGTAAATGGCTGCGAGCCAGACACCTGCCCTCCGTTCAGGCACAAGGCACGCGTGCCATGAACCTGTCCTAGACGAGCCGTCGTGATCGTTTGGCTATCGAGCCCCCGAACCTGAACAGTCTTCAGCGAACTCGCCGCCATTTTGATCATGTCGCCAACTGCGAATGCACGCACCTCAGACAAAGGCATTGACACGGTATGTAGCACCGCATCGAGTTGCGAGGGTAGATCCAAGACGGTCGCCTCGACAGAGGCCTTCCAATTCTTGGCCGTGTCTTGTGCTATTTTCTCATCTTGCGACGCGCGCTTTGGCAGGCACAGCATGACGCGCCCTGTCTTGCTACCCTGCCCCAGTTCGAGAGACAGATCATAGACGTGGTACTGCACTTGCGGCATGATCAGCTCGACGGTGCATACGTCCAAAACACGCGTCATTTCATCATAACCTGACATCAAACTTGTCACGGGAACATCCGCGTCACCGCCGCTCACCTCGACCAACACTTGGCCCAAAAACGGAGTGATCAACGCCACATCTGTACGGGTCATCCGCCGCGCGGCTGAGTTGGCCGTTGTGACATGACCTATTGTCGACATTTCGATCAGGGCCGAAACCATTGGCCCGTCACACGTCATGATCGCCCGCGCACCGTCGCGGCCAATCAGCATCATGGTCAGATCTTGTTCGTTAAGCTGTTCGGCAAGCTCAACCAGCGACACCTCGCTTGCCTCGCCCCCCTTTAGCAGAACGGGCATTCCCACCACAAAATCCGCCGCACGACGCATCGCACGGGCCAGAACGTCCATATCTGTTGGACCAGATTTTGGTGGATCAGCTGGGCGCAGCATGCGGCGCAGCGGGTTCAGGGCTTCTGTGTCAGTCATGAGGGCTCTCACAAGGAATACCTTAATCTAGCCCTAGTTGGTTACCAACCGTTTAAGATGTCATTGCGCGGCGAGCGCTTGCGCACGGGGCAGAACCACGCGAAACGCGGCACCGCCTTTACCCGGTAGATAGGTGACCGAGCCACCCAAACGTTCCATAATTTCACGGCAAATCGCCAGCCCGAGGCCCGCACCACCAGCCGCCGCCTGATCGCTAAGCCGCGAGAATTTCTCAAAGATGACCGCCTGATGCTTGCGCGGGATGCCAGTCCCATTGTCAATAAAATCAACAAAAACATCCGGCTCCGATCGGCTGACCGCGATCTCGAGCGTCGGTCGATCCGCATCACAGTATTTCTGCGCATTCGCGACCAGATTGATGAACACCTGCCCCAAACGGTCCAGATCCGTGTGCAGCAATTCGCGTTCATGATCTGGTGCGCGGACGACCTTGAGCGATGCATCTTGTTTGCTGGCAACCAACGCCCGATCAATGATGTCGCGCAGGTTTCCGTCCTGTAGATTCAGGTGGACTTGACCGTTTTCCAAAACACTCAGATCTAATAAGTCATCCAACAGTCGTGTCAGGCGGATCGCCTCGTCATGCATGATACCCGCGAATTTCTGACGCTCTACATCGCTCACATCATCGTCTCGGAGCAGTTCCGAGAACGAACGGATCGACGTCATTGGTGTCCGCAATTCATGAGAAATCTGGCTCAGAAACCCATCCTTTTGAATCGATAGCGCAGTCAGCTTGTCATTGGCATCGCGCAGCTGTCGCGCCGTCCGAGTGAGTTCAACAGACTGCGCTTCGAGCCGACTGGAATATTCCATCATTTGCGCCGTTTCATCGGCCACAGCAATCAGGTCTTCAACTGATACCGCCGCGCCACCTAGTATCTGGCTGATCATCGCGTGGGCCGTCGCGGCCCCCACAGAACCGGCCAATTCTCGTTCAAGCCGCTCTAGAAAATCTGGAGTAATTTCAGGTAGATAACCCGACAACTCTTGTCGGTTTGCCTCTTGTTCGAACACCGTTTGGGCCTGTCGTGAACCTAGAATACGTTGCACCATCACCAACAAATCTTCGGCGGCAGGTGTCCCGCGGCTCCACCCACGCGGACCGCTGGAATGCTCAAAAACATTGACGATCTGCGCGCCCTGCAATCTCTCGACAGGCGATGGAAAACTAAGGACTGATCCGACACAAAACACGCTGGTGTTCAGCAACATAGACCACAAAACCGCATGTACGACGGGGTCTAACCCTTCGATCCCAAACAATGCCTGCGGCCGTAGCCAGCCAATTCCAAAGGGACCTTGGGCCAATAGCGCCTCGGACATAACGCCGCCTGCGCCAAAGCTGGGCAAAAACAATGCGTAGGCCCAAACAGCAAAGCCGGTCAGCAATCCACCTGCGGCGCCAAAACGTGTCGCGCCCCGCCAGAATATCCCGCCCAAAAGAGCTGGCAGGACCTGCGCAACACCACAAAACGAGATCAAACCAATTGCAGCCAGAGCCGTGCCGCCACCAGACATCCGATAGTACAACCATCCCAACGCCAGAACCGCCGCGATCGAAATACGCCGCGCCAAGATGACCACGCGGCGAACGTCGCCAGACACCGTCGCACCTTGTGGGCGCAATCCCAACCACAACGGCATGACAACGTGGTTGGATACCATCGTCGCCAGCGCCAAGGCCGCGACAATCACCATCGACGTGGCGGACGAAAAGCCACCTAGAAATGACAGGGTCGCGAGGCCATTGGCCCCTTGCGACAAGGGCAGTGTCAAGACAAACAAATCAGGGTTCGACCCCGCGGGCATCAAATCAAGCCCTACGACGGCAATCGGAATGACAAAGAGGCTCATCACAGCGAGATACAAAGGAAACGCCCAACCCGCAGTGGCCACGTGTTGTTCGTCGGCGTTCTCCACGACCAAAACCTGAAACATCCGAGGCAAACACAAGAAGGCCGCGGCAGACAGGAACGTCAAACCAACCCACCGGCCGCCATTGACCTGCCATTCGGCGATAGGCGACGCATCGATCCGCGCTAAGATATCAGTCGGCCCCGACGCGATCCCCCAAACGACAAAAACACCAACAGCGACCAGAGCGAAGAGTTTGACAATCGCCTCGACCGCGATGGCCATGACAACGCCATGGTGGCGTTCATTACTATCCAGCGTCCGCGTGCCAAATAGCACGGTAAAAGCAGCCAATCCCACAGCCACCCAAAGCGCCGTTCCACTCAAATCTTGGGCCGTCCACGGGCCGCTGTCACCTGCGAAGACGGAAAAACTAAGGGTGACCGACTGTAGCTGCAGCGCGATGTAGGGCGTTGTGCCGATCACTGCCAACACAGTGACAATGACACCCAGCGTGTTCGACTTACCAAACCGCGATGAGATCAAGTCAGCGATTGATGTGATCCGTTGACTGCGCCCGATCCGAACCAATTTGCGCAGGATCAACCACCAGCCTATCATGACCAACGTTGGCCCCAGATAGATCGTCAAGAACTCGAGCCCCGAACGCGCAGCATAACCAACCGCACCATAGAACGTCCAAGCGGTACAATAGACGGACAGCGACAAGGTATAAATCAAGGACGATCGCAGCCATCCCGTGTGCCCTTGGGCCGCGCGGCGCTCTGCGTAAAACGCAACCCCGAACAGCAGCACAACATACCCAAGTGCGACTGTGATCAGGATGTTAAAGCTCAGCATTTAGTCCGGTCCGTTGGATTGCTGAGCCACATCATCGCGGGTCTTCAACGGACGCGACAAGATTGCAGCCAACGCGATCAAAACGGCCCATGCGCCAAAGAGATAGACCATCGCCATAGCCGTGCGCGTCTCACCACCTGCGTTCCATAGCAGCGGAACGAGAAACAACAATGCCCCGATAAACGGCAACAGCCGCCCAACATCTCTGAGCCTGCGCCGTCGATAGGACGTGCGTTCCAGAAAGACTGCGGGTCGTTGTTCTGGGGGCGTGCGAGAATTCATGCGTCAGCCAGCGCGCGCACTTTGCTCAACACATCCTTGTTGGAAAACGGTTTGGTCATAAAGGCGGTGACACCCAATTTTTCCGCCAATTCGCGGTCCTTGGTTTGACCACGTGCCGTCAACATCATGATAGGCAGCGCGTTTGTCACCTTATCCTCGCGCAGCTCTCGCAAAATATCGAACCCACTGCGTCCGGGGAGCATGACATCAAGGATCAGAACTTCGGGCATGTCCTTGCGCACGCGTGCAGCGGCAGTTTCCCCGTCTGAATGTGTGTGCACCGTCCAACCATCGCGGCTCAGAATGAAACTGATCGCCTCGATGATGTTCGGCTCGTCCTCAATTAATAGAACCCTGCGGCCCATATTCGTTCCCCCTCGTGCAGCGCTAACTATTGCCGCAAAGACCACCTCTGTCAAAACCCCTCATGTCAAATTAGCGCAGGATCGACGTCTCGCGCCGCGCAGGGCATGGCTCGCGGGGACAAATCCGGCAACTTGTTCCAATGGGCGTGGCATTTGCATCTTCTTGTGCCGGCTCAATCAGCATAACGGCCTCCAGCACTTGGGGGGCATCGAAATCACCGGTAAACTTTGGCTCGGCGATGGCATGGCACACAAATTGCTGACGAGTGGTTCCTGGCACATCTACAGTCTTGCGCACAGGCACCATCGGACGGCTCAAGGCTTCAAAAATCGGCCAAAGGGCGCAGGCTGCACCAAGTCGCGGCATCGCAAAGCCTGCAATCTGTTTGTGCAAGGTCAGCGCACCAGACCCATCACACCGTACCATCCCCACGGTGCCGCCAGCGGCGGCTCGACGCCGCAGGACCAAAGCAAATGGCAGATTTAGCCGCGCCGCGGTGACACCCGGCGACTCGTCTGTTCGAAGTTCCGACAACGGCAACGCACGGGCGTCCTGTTTATACCGCGCCAGATAGGTGACCAACATCACACGCACAGCTTCGGATTGCGGAACACCCGGTTCGGCCATCACGTCCGCGACAACACCACCCTGTTCTAGGATCGGAAATGCAAACCCAACCTCTTCCAAGTAGGCCTCAAGGTCTTCAAGAGGCGTGATCGCTGCCCCACCTGCGTCTTGGCTTTGCTCTAGATAATCGACCAACGACTGACTGCTTTCGGCCAAACGTACGGAATCGTCGTAGAGGTTAGAATGGAACCGCCGTTGCCAATCGCTGTCCAAATCCTCGCCATTGACCAGAATGGATGACGTTGACCTGATCGAAGTCACTGACGAAATCACATCGTGCAGAGATCGCGCCAACAATGGATCATGGGTCATCCGATCACTAAGTGCTGCTATCCTCGCCTCGAGTTCGGTGATCCGATCATGCTGCTCGACGACCAAACCGGCCCAGCCGCGAAAACGTCCGGCAAACTCATCCGTACGCGCCAACTCAACCTCGGCCTGCCGCGCAGTCGCCGCTGCCGTACTAAGCTGGTCGAGCAAAACGGTCTCGGCACCCTCAGCCAACCCCGACGTTTCCACACCCAGCTCGCGAGCGAGGTTCGCCAACAGCTTGCCCCCGATTCTGCGGCGGTTGTGTTCAATCAGATTGAGGTAGGAAGCCGAAATTCCCGCTGCGCGGGCCAAGTCGGCCTGCCGCACCCCATTAATCAGACGTTGTTCCCGGATCCTTGAACCCGTCAAGCGCGAAGCTGGCATGTGGAATTCCTTAACCTTTTCAGCGGCTTTCTGCACTGCATTGAAAAAAAATTTACAAAGTATGCAATCGTATTGTGTAAGGATTTACATAAAAACCCAACAATCCAAAGCATTTGTTGAAAGGTTTTCGCCGCCTCCCCAATACTGCGTACACGCTGTCAAGCGCGCATGGGGGATGCGAGGAGGCAAATCCCGTGCAAAACACAAACGGGAGGATTTTATGTCCAATTCGAAACTGACCCGTCGTGGCCTCATCAAAACTGGCGCAGTTGCCGGTGCAGGTCTTGCGACACCGACGTTGTTCACCGGCAATGTATGGGCTGCGGCTCACGCTGGTTACACTAACGCACCACAGGGCGACACTGTCACTCTGGGCTTTAACGTTCCACAGACTGGTCCATACGCGGACGAGGGTGCGGACGAGCTTCGCGCATACCAGCTGGCTGTTGAGCACCTGAACGGTGGCGGCGACGGCGGCATGATGCAGACGTTCTCGTCCAAAGTTCTCGACGGCACAGGTATCCTGGGCAAGAAAGTCGAGTTCGTCACAGGCGATACACAGACAAAACCAGACGCAGCCCGCGCATCGGCACGTTCGATGATCGAAAAAGACGGCGCTGTCATGATCACCGGTGGTTCGTCCTCGGGTGTTGCTGTTGCTGTTCAGGCTCTTTGCCAAGAAGCAGGCATCATCTTCATGGCGGGTCTGACCCACTCGAACGACACAACAGGTAAGGACAAGAAGGCCAACGGTTTCCGTCATTTCTTTAACTCTTACATGTCTGGTGCTGCTTTGGCTCCGATCCTTGCCGACCGTTATGGTAACGACCGTAAAGCCTATCACCTGACAGCTGACTACAACTGGGGTTACACTACGGAAGAGGCTGTTCGTACGTCGACAGAAGCCATGGGCTGGGAAACTGTTGCAGCTGTTAAGACACCTCTCGCACAGACTGACTTCTCGTCCTACGTTGCACCAGTTCTGAACTCTGGCGCTGACGTGCTGGTTCTGAACCACTACGGCGGCAACATGGTGAACTCGCTGACTTCGGCTGTTCAGTTTGGTCTGCGCGCTGCGGAAGCCAACGGCAAGAACTTTGAAATCGTTGTTCCACTGTACTCGCGCCTGATGGCGAAGGGTGCTGGTGAGAACGTTGCCGGTATCTTTGGTTCCACAAACTGGCACTGGTCGCTCGAGAACGTTGCTGGCGCGAAATACGCAGGTACAAACGCCTTTGTTAAATCGTTCGGCGAAAAGTACGGCTTCCCACCAAGCCAGGCTGCTCACACAGTATACTGTCAGACACTGCTTTATGCAGATGCTGCACAGCGTGCGGGCTCGTTCAACCCATGTGCGATTGCCGAAGCTCTTGAGGACTATTCGTTCGACGGTCTGGGCAATGGCCCAACTATGTACCGTGGTGCGGACCACCAGTGCTTCAAGGACGTTCTGGTTGTGAAGGGTAAAGAGAACCCAGACAACGAATTCGACCTTCTCGAAATCGTAGACGTAACGCCAACCGAGCAGGTTTCTTATGACCCTGCAATCTTCGGCGGCGAGTTGGGCTCCTGTAACCCAGGCGCATAAGCTACTCCACGACCCTTGCCCCCTCGCCGTGTGCGTTGGGGGCAAGGCCATTGTGGCATCACACCTAAAAATTCAACCTTTCGATCGTGGGGACCGCAATGGACCAGATCATCCTGCAAATCCTGAACGGACTTGATAAAGGCAGCGCCTATGCCTTGATCGCGTTGGGACTTACCTTGATTTTTGGCACGCTGGGCGTTGTCAACTTTGCACATGGTGCACTGTTCATGCTGGGTGCATTTTGCACCGTCACACTCTCACGTTTGTTGGGCATCAGCCGCACCGTCATCGACGAGACGCGCACCGACTTTTTGGGCAACCCGCTCAAAGTTGAAATACCCTACCTCTATGACTGGTTCGGGGAAGCGACCGGTGCTGCGATCATTGATTGGGCGGTTCCGCTCTCGATCATCTTTGCCATTCCGATCATGATTTCCATCGGTGTCATCATGGAACGTGGCTTGATCAAGCATTTCTACAATCGCCCCCACGCGGATCAGATCCTCGTGACCTTTGGCTTGGCGATCGTTTTGCAAGAGATCATCAAATACTACTTTGGCGCAAACCAGATCCCTGCCCCTGCACCCGAAGCCTTTACTGGGTCATTCGACTTTGGTGCGGCCTTTGGAGCCAAAGCGGGCGCGATCATCTACCCCTACTGGCGCATCGTTTACTTCTGCTTTGCGATGATCCTGATCGGTGCCGTGTTTGCATTCCTGCGCTTTACCACATTCGGCATGGTTGTACGTGCCGGTATGGCTGACCGTGAAACTGTTGGCCTCTTGGGCATCAACATCGACCGCCGCTTTACCATCATGTTTGGTATCGCCGCTGCCGTCGCAGGTCTGGCGGGCGTTATGTATACGCCGATCAACTCGCCCAACTATCACATGGGTATGGATTTCCTCGTGATCTCCTTTGTTGTGGTTGTTGTGGGCGGCATGGGCTCTTTGCCTGGCGCGGTACTCGCCGGATTTGTTCTGGGTATTCTCGAAAGCTTTGCCTCGATGCGCGAAGTCATCGAATTCCTGCCCGGCATCAACCAAGTCGTTATTTATCTTGCAGCAATCATCATCTTGTTGACCCGCCCTCGTGGCCTGATGGGTCGCAAAGGCGTGATGGAGGACTAAGCCAATGTTCGGACTAGACAAAAAAGACGCACGGCTTTTGCTGATCGTCGCAGTGATGGTCGCACTTGCGCCCATCATCCTGAACCCCTTCCCGGAAGACTCGGCAATGGCCCAGTTCAACGCGGGCTATCCTGACCTGATGCAGCGATTTGTTATCTTTGGTATCTTTGCCATCGGCTTCAACATCCTCTTCGGTCTCACCGGCTACCTCTCGTTTGGTCACGCCGCCTTCTTGGGCGCAGGCAGCTATGCTGGCATGTGGATGATGAAACTCTTGTCGATCAACGTGATCCCAGCGATCATCCTGTCGACAGTTGTTGCCGGTGTTATCGCGCTGGCCATTGGTTGGATTTCGCTGCGCCGCTCGGGGATCTACTTTTCGATCCTGACCTTGGCCTTTGCGCAGATGGCCTTTGCACTGGCGGCTTCGGTTCTGACACCGATCACAGGTGGTGAGACCGGTCTGCAAACAAACCTAAACGACCCCCGGATCTTCCCCGAGTTTTTGGGTGGTGGCTCGTCGGTGGATGGTAACATTCCGAAACCATCGCTCTTTGGCATCGAGATGTCGTCCAGCTTTAAGGTGCCTGTTGGTGGCTGGGAATGGACGTTCAACTGGGGCTACTACCTGTGCGGCGTCATGATGCTGGTTGCATTCTATATCGCGATCCGGATCTTCCGCTCCCCCTTTGGCTTGATGCTCAAGGCTGTGAAATCAAACCAACACCGGATGAGCTATACTGGCCTTAACACACGCCCCTACATGCTGACATGCTTTGTCATCTCTGGGATGTATGCGGGTCTGGCTGGCGGCCTGATGGCAGCAATGGACCCACAGGTTGGCGCAGAACGGATGCAGTGGACTGCATCAGGCGAGGTCGTACTCATGACGATCCTTGGCGGTATCGGCACCTTGATCGGTCCGGTTCTGGGCGCAGGTCTCATCAAGTACTTCGAGAACATCTTCTCCAAGATCAACTCGTCGCTGTTGCACGAATGGTTCGCCTTCCTGCCAGACGGTCTGGAAAACTTTATCGTGGCGATCATCTATCCGTTCATTGGTAAAGGCTGGCACCTCACGCTGGGTCTGATGTTCATGGCTGTGATCATCTTCCTTCCTGGTGGTCTGGTTGAGCTTGGCAAACGTCTCAGCAAACGGTTCGGTAAAAAGAACCAAGACGCTGCTGGCGATACGAAACCCGCGGAATAAGGAACAGAAGAATGGGTATCCTTGAAGTAAAAGGCGTCAACAAACGCTTTGGCGGGTTGCAGGCCCTCGGTGATGTGAACCTTTCCATCCCCGAGAACACCGTACACGCCATCATCGGTCCGAACGGCGCGGGTAAATCCACCCTGCTGAACGTGCTGGTCGGAAAACTGATCCCTGACACGGGTTCGGTCATGTTCGACGGTCAGTCCGTACTGGGGCGCAAGCCGCACGAGATCAACCAGATGGGCATTTCGCGCGTGTTCCAAACGCCCGAGATTTTTGCAGATCTCACCGTTATGGAAAACGTGATGATCCCTTGTT
This sequence comes from Thalassobium sp. R2A62, assembly GCF_000161835.1. Lineage (GTDB taxonomy): Bacteria > Pseudomonadota > Alphaproteobacteria > Rhodobacterales > Rhodobacteraceae > Thalassobium. Next base: position 152,277 of record NZ_GG697169.2, on the reverse strand, counting down.
TTGCCAAACGGGACGGCGCGTTTGAATTGAACGCGATTGGATCGGTCAGTTCGCAAAAGGACATCCGGCTCATGGCCGAAACGATCCTCGATGACGTGAACATGCTGGACAAGCGCAACATGCACGCAGCCTCGATGTCGCGCGGTGACAAACGTCGCCTCGAGATGGCAATGTGTTTGGTCCAAGAACCGCGCCTTCTATTGTTGGACGAACCGACCGCCGGTATGGCCCGTGCTGACACCAACAACACCATCGATCTGCTCAAAGAGATCAATGAAAAGCGCAACATCACCATGGCGATCATTGAGCATGACATGCACGTTGTGTTCTCTTTGGCCGAACGGATCACCGTTCTGGCCCAAGGAACGCCCCTGGTCGAAGAGACGCCAGAAAACATCAAAGGCCACCCAAAAGTGCGCGAAGCCTACTTGGGCGAAGCACAGATCTGATCCCCACACTTTGGACCAAGGCATGCACCTGCATCGTCTTGGTTCGGAACGTGGGCCTCGAACAAAAGGACGCGCTATGAACTCCTCATTCGACAAACGCCAGAACAACGCCGCGACACATCCGGCCTTTCTTTCGGTCTGGGACATCCAAGCCTACTATGGTGAAAGCTATATTGTTCAAGGCGTAAGCTTTAACATCCACGAGGGCGAAATTCTCGCGTTGTTGGGCCGTAACGGCGCTGGCAAAACCTCGACCTTGCGTACAATTGCCCGGATGGGTGATCCCCAGCTAAAGCACGGTGAGATTTGGCTCGATCACAAACCGTTGCACAAAATGGCCAGCCACGAAGCCGCGACAAACGGCATCGCGTTGGTGCCCGAAGATCGCCGGATTATTCCAGGCCTCACCGTTGAGGAAAACTTGCAGCTCGCACAAATCGCACCACCCATTGGTTGGAGCCTCGAGCGGGTCTATGAGTTGTTCCCAAGACTGAAAGAGCGCCGCAAGCAAGAAGGTGTGACCCTCTCTGGTGGTGAGCAACAAATGCTTTCGATTGCCCGCGCATTGTGCCGCGACATTAAGGTGCTGCTGCTGGACGAGCCCTACGAGGGTCTGGCCCCCGTTATTGTTCAAGAGATCGCCAAGACGCTCGAAATCATTCGCGACCAAGGCATCACAACGATTATCGTTGAACAGAACGCGGTCGCGGCACTCAAGCTTGCGGATCGCGCTGTGATCCTCGACACCGGCACGGTCGTCTATGACGGCTCGGCCAAAGAAGTGCTCGAAGATGAAAAATTGCGGGCCGAATACCTCGCAATCTAAATTGGTATAAGCGAGGCTCGACCTCGCCTATTCCCCCTGCCCTAGACCAATCGGGACCTATAACCATGACTGCCAAAACCTATGCCCCTACCGCTGACTTTGCCGCGAACGCCCATGCCGATGCCGCAAAGTACCAAGAGATGTACGACGCTTCTATTGCTGATCCCGCAGCGTTCTGGGGCGAACATGGTAAACGGATCGATTGGATCAAGCCCTATTCAGCCGTCAAGAACACGACGTATGAGTTCGGCAAGGTCGACATAAAGTGGTATGAAGACGGCAGCCTGAACGTCAGTGCCAACTGCATCGATCGCCATCTCGCGACACGCGGCGACCAGACAGCGATCATTTGGGAACCCGATAGCCCAGCTGAAGACGCCAAACACATCACTTACAACCAGCTGCACGCCGAAGTTTCCAAATTCGCCAACGTGCTCAAAGAACTGGGTGTCGGCAAAGGCGACCGCGTCGTCATATACATGCCAATGATCCCCGAAGCGGCCTATGCCATGCTGGCATCCGCGCGCATTGGTGCGATCCATTCCATCGTCTTTGCTGGCTTTTCGGCGGACGCGCTCGCCGCTCGTGTGAATGGCTCTGAGGCCAAGGTGGTCATCACGGCAGACGAGGCACCGCGAGGCGGCAAGAACACACCGCTCAAAACCAACGCCGATACAGCATTCGAGAAAATTACTGTTGGCGCAAAAATGCTCGTGGTTCAGCGCACTGGCGGCGACGTCCCAATGGTCGATGGTCGGGATCACTGGTTGCACGAAGTTTCCGCAACAGTCTCTGACACCTGCGAGCCAACCGAGATGAACGCAGAGGATCCACTCTTCATCCTCTACACCTCTGGATCAACGGGCATGCCCAAGGGCGTCGTTCACTCGACCGGTGGATATATCGTCTATGCCTCGATGACGCATCAGTACACATTCGATTATCACGACGGCGATATCTTCTGGTGCACCGCGGACGTGGGCTGGGTCACAGGCCACAGCTATATCGTCTATGGCCCCCTCGCCAACGGTGCGACGACTGTTATGTTTGAGGGTGTACCGACGTACCCAGACGCCAGCCGCTTTTGGCAGGTCTGCGAGAAGCACAAGGTAAACCAATTCTATACAGCACCAACCGCGATACGCGCGTTGATGGGGCAAGGCGACGACTTTGTCACCGGATCAGACCTCTCATCGCTCAAGCTCTTGGGCACAGTGGGCGAGCCAATCAACCCCGAGGCTTGGAACTGGTATAACGACGTTGTGGGCGGCGGCCGTTGCCCAATCGTTGACACGTGGTGGCAGACCGAAACAGGTGGTCACCTGCTGACGCCCCTACCCGGCGCAACGACGACAAAGCCCGGTTCGGCCACCAAACCGTTCTTTGGCATCCAGCCCGTGATCCTCGAGCCGACAACAGGCGAAGAAATCACTGAAACCGCTGCCGAAGGCGTGCTCTGCATCAAAGACAGCTGGCCTGCTCAAATGCGTACCGTCTGGGGTGATCACGAGCGATTCATGAAGACCTATTTTGCCGACTACAAAGGCTACTACTTTACCGGTGACGGATGCCGCCGCGACGCCGATGGCGACTATTGGATCACAGGCCGTGTTGACGACGTCATCAACGTCTCGGGCCACCGCATGGGTACAGCCGAAGTCGAATCCGCCCTCGTTGCCCACCCGAAAGTCGCCGAAAGCGCGGTTGTCGGCTATCCCCACGACATCAAGGGTCAGGGCATCTATGCCTATGTCACGCTGATGGGCGGCGAAGAGCCAACAGAAGAGCTGCGCAAAGAGCTAGAGGTTTGGGTCCGTTCTGAAATCGGCCCGATCGCCAAACCCGACTTGATCCAGTGGGCCCCTGGGCTGCCGAAAACACGTTCGGGTAAAATCATGCGCCGGATCCTGCGCAAAATCGCTGAAAATGACTTTGGTGCATTGGGCGATACATCGACGCTCGCTGATCCATCGGTGGTTGATGATCTGATCGAAAACCGCATGAACCGCAGCTGATCATACACACATATCTTTTGCAAAAGAGCGTCCCAATCGGGGCGCTCTTTTTGCATGAACGACAGCCAACCCATCACCCTTGGGCCGGAAATCAGCGTCTGTTGGCCGTTATCGGCCCAATATCCTGCAAAATATGGTGCCGAACATTGCAACAGTGCTGCCTTTCCACTACGTCACCCTTGATCTATGGTGCTGGTGGGAACCGGTGCTATGCCTTGCGACAAGGCACCAAAAAACAAGACAAATAGACGGGCTGAAACATCATGACCAAAAAAAACCAAGCTGACAGCGACGTTGATTTCATCCAAGCGCTGGCCGCAGTCCTGCGCGAGAACGATCTGACCGAATTGCAGGTCAAACGTGACTACGGCGAAAACGATACGCTGAACGTGCGTGTGAGCCGCCAACAGCCACAACAGATCGTAACCCAAGTTGCCGCTGCACCGGCCGCGGCGGCCCCTGTCGCCGCGCCTGCCGCAGCCGAGCCAGCCGCAGACCCAGCGTCGCATCCAGGTGCGGTGACGTCTCCGATGGTCGGAACCGTCTACATGGCCCCCGAGCCCGGCGCGCCCGCCTTTGCGACTGTCGGCGCCCAGATCAACGAAGGTGATACCATCTTGATCGTCGAAGCCATGAAGACGATGAACCACATCCCTGCACCAAAATCTGGTACGATCAAACGTATCTTGGTCGAAGATGGCGCACCGGTCGAGTTCGGCACGCCACTCGTTATTGTTGAATAATACCAACCACTTGGGGTCTGACATGTTCGACAAAATCCTGATCGCCAACCGTGGTGAAATTGCTCTGCGCGTCATTCGTGCGGCCCGCGAAATGGGTATCAAATCAGTCGCGGTACACTCAACTGCTGACGCCGACGCGATGCACGTACGCATGGCTGACGAAAGCGTCTGCATCGGGCCTGCCCGCGGCACCGATAGCTATCTTTCAATCCCTGCGATCATCTCGGCGTGCGAAATCACCGGCGCGCAGGCGATCCACCCGGGCTATGGCTTCCTGTCCGAGAACGCGAACTTTGTTCAGATCGTCCAAGACCACGACCTGACATTTATCGGCCCAACGGCCGAGCATATCCGCGTGATGGGCGACAAAATTTCGGCCAAGGACACGATGAAGCGTCTTGGCGTTCCTTGCGTGCCGGGCTCGGACGGTGGGGTGCCCACTCTCGAAGATGCCAAGCGTATCGGCGAAGACGTTGGCTATCCCGTCATCATCAAAGCAACCGCTGGTGGTGGCGGCAAAGGCATGAAAGTCGCTCAAACAGCTGCTGACATGGAAAGCGCATTCCAGACAGCCCGTGCCGAAGGCAAGTCGAACTTTGGCAACGATGAAGTCTATATTGAAAAATACCTGACGACCCCGCGCCACATCGAAATCCAAGTCTTTGGCGACGGCAAAGGCAAAGCCGTGCATTTGGGCGAACGCGATTGTTCGCTGCAACGGCGTCACCAAAAGGTTTTTGAAGAGGCTCCTGGCCCCTCAATTGACCCCGAAACGCGTGCCAAGATTGGTAAAATCTGCGCCGACGCTGTTGCGAACATCAACTATATCGGCGCTGGCACAATCGAGTTTCTCTATGAGAATGGCGAGTTCTACTTCATCGAAATGAACACCCGTTTGCAGGTCGAGCACCCTGTAACAGAAGCCATCTTTGGACAAGATCTGGTGCGTGAACAGATCCGTGTCGCCTCTGGGATGGACATGTCCTTTACCCAAGACGATCTCGAGATCAACGGTCATGCCATCGAGGTTCGGATCAATGCTGAAAAGCTGCCGAACTTTGCACCCTGCCCCGGAAAAATCACGCAATATCATGCACCTGGCGGTCTTGGTGTGCGGATGGATAGCGCACTGTACGATGGATATTCGATCCCTCCATACTACGACAGCCTGATTGGCAAACTGATCGTACATGGACGTGATCGACCAGAAGCATTGGCCCGTTTGGCCCGTGCCTTGGGCGAATTGATCGTCGATGGTGTCGACACCACCGTACCATTGTTCCACGCATTGCTCGCTGATCCAGACGTGCACAGCGGTAACTATAACATTCACTGGCTGGAACACTGGTTGGAGCACAATCTAAACTAATGCGCGGGCGGGCATTCTGATGACACCATCTCAGGGCCTAACCCCAGAGCTGTTGTTGCGCGCCTACTCCAACGGCATTTTTCCCATGTCCGAGGGGCGCGACACTGACGAGGTGTTTTGGGTCGATCCGCGCAAACGTGGTGTGTTTCCCTTGGATGGGTTTCGCATCTCACGCTCGCTGCGGCGCGCAATCCGGACGTCCCCGTTTCGCATCACGTTTGACACGGATTTTTCCAGTGTCGTCGCTGGCTGCGCCGACCGAGAAGAGACATGGATCAATGGCCCTATCACCCGTCTCTATGCGGCACTCGCCGATGCCGGGTTTGCCCATTCTGTCGAAGTCTGGGACGAACAGCGGTTGGTCGGTGGCGTCTACGGGGTCACAATCGGTGCCGCGTTCTTTGGCGAGAGCATGTTCTCAACCCGCACCAATGCGTCCAAGATCGCGCTCGCCTATTTGATCGACAAGTTGCGCAGCAGTGGATTTGTTTTGTTCGACACACAGTTCATCACGGACCATCTGTCGAGCCTCGGCGCCATCGAAATTCCCCGCGGGACGTATCGCAGGTATTTGGCAGAAGCGATTGAAATAGAGGCAGATTTTGACACGAATGCGGCTGTTTCAACCCCAGATCAGCTCTTGCAGCGCATGACCCAAACGTCGTAGCGCGGATGTTCCATCGCGTTCAACGCAGGTGCAGATGCAATCATCCAGCCACGAAATACCGGATCAGGCGTGCCCGCTTCTATAACAGTGAGCAACGCATAAGCGTTGCCAGACCGGTTTCCAGATGGATATCGACATTCAGCCAGCGTGACGGACAATCGACCCTGACGCGCTGTTCCACCGGTGTCGAGCTCAACATCGGCGACACGCCCAGTAATCTTGTCCAGTATACGCAACATAGCGCCCGATCCTGCGGTGACTTGTTGCGCACCAACAGGTGCTGCCAAGGCGCATAGAAGGATCATAGCTGATACGAAACGGGCCATAAGGGCTCCTATTCGGGGGTCCACGCCTCGTAGTCGCGTCGAAGTGCTGGGGACGCACGACGGATCGACCCTTGGGGCGCATAGGCCATCGCGGTGCCAGTCAGGTTCTCTTGGTGCGGCTTTTCCCACTCTTTGTGGGCAAACGGCGCATCAGTCGGAGGCGTGTCATAGGTGTGGTGTAGCCAGCCATGCCAATCAGGGCTTACGCGGCTTGCTTCTGGCTCTCCGTTAAAGATCACCCAGCGGCGCGCGCCATATTCGTAGAACACGTTGCCAGCGTCATCTTCGCCAACCTTGCTACCATTGCGCCATGTGAACAGCTGGGTGCCAAAGGTCGAGCCATGCCACCATGTCAAAGCGCGAAGAATTGATGTTTTCAGACCCATGTCCGTGCTCCTGAAGTATCGTAAGACTGCTATGCCGCATCCCGCGATGCGCGTCCAGCCCCAGCGCGGCAAACCGCCTATCCGATATAGGCGGTCGCTTCGATTTCGATTTTATATTTCGGATCGATCAAGCCGCACTCGACCATTGTCGCTGCCGGTGGCGCATCCCCAAACGCAGCGCGCAAAGCAGGCCAGCACGCTTCAAAATCTGCAGCGGTCGGAAGGTAATAGTTTACGCGGACCACGTCACCAAGCCCTGCACCGGCTTCAGCAAGTGCGGCTTTGATGATTGCCAACGCGCTTTCGCATTGCGCAACGACGTCAGTGGGCGGCTCACCCGTTTCTGCCGCCGGTGCGGATACAGTCCCGGCCACATGGACCCAATCGCCTGCGACAACTGCGCGGCAATAGCCAATCTTGGCTTCGAATGCTCCGCCTGAATGAATACGCTTCATCAGTTAACCAGCTTCGGCGGTTTCTTTATCCGCCTCTCCGTGGATCATCAGTGGTTGCGCGTCCGAGGTCACAGCCTCTTCGTTCACAACAACTTCGGTCACGCTGTCCATACCAGGAAGATCGAACATCGTCTCAAGCAAGATATCCTCGAGGATCGAACGCAGGCCACGTGCACCAGTTTTCCGCTCGATCGCGCGGCGGGCAATTGCCGTCAGCGCGTCATCGGTAAAGGTCAGCGCCGTTTCTTCCAGCTCGAACAGACGTTGGTACTGTTTGACCAAAGCATTCTTTGGCTCGGTCAGGATCGTGATCAGCGCGTCTTCGTCGAGGTCCTGCAATGTCGCGAGAACGGGCAAACGTCCGACGAATTCAGGGATCAAACCAAACTTCAGCAGATCTTCAGGCTCGAGATCGAGAAACAGCTCGCCGATACCCTTGTCGTTCTTTTCGCGCACATCCGCGCCAAAGCCCATTGCCGAGCCTTTGCCACGTTGGGCAATGATTTTGTCCAGTCCAGCGAACGCACCGCCAACGATGAACAAGATATTGGTTGTATCAACTTGCAGGAATTCCTGCTGCGGATGCTTCCGGCCACCTTGCGGTGGAACACTGGCAACCGTGCCTTCCATGATCTTGAGCAACGCCTGCTGAACACCTTCGCCCGAAACGTCACGTGTGATCGATGGATTGTCCGACTTGCGCGTGATCTTGTCGACTTCGTCGATGTAGACGATGCCACGTTGTGCACGCTCGACATTGTACTCAGAGGCTTGGAGCAGTTTGAGGATGATATTCTCGACATCCTCGCCCACATAACCGGCTTCGGTAAGAGTTGTGGCATCAGCCATCGTAAACGGAACATCCAGAATCCGCGCAAGCGTCTGAGCGAGAAGCGTCTTGCCGCAACCGGTCGGGCCAACGAGCATGATGTTGGATTTCGCCAGCTCAATATCGCCGCCAGATTTCGCTGCGTGGTTCAAGCGTTTGTAGTGGTTATGGACCGCGACAGACAGAACGCGTTTCGCGTGCGACTGACCGATCACATAGTCATCCAAAACTTCGCAAATTTCTTTGGGCGTCGGCACACCATCTGCGGCCTTGAGACCTGCTGTTTTAGTCTCTTCGCGGATGATATCCATGCACAACTCGACGCACTCATCACAGATGAACACAGTCGGTCCCGCAATTAGCTTGCGCACCTCATGCTGGCTCTTGCCACAAAAGCTGCAGTACAGGGTGTTTTTGCTGTCACCGCTAGAGTTGTTTGCCATCTCAATCCTCGAAGGGCGTTTGGCCCATTTTCATGCATTCGGGCTGCCCGTGATACAACACTATGGCAGCCCGAAACTGTCTACAACGCCAAAATGTGCCCCATCCAAACCCTGTTGCACGGGGAACAATTTGTTTAGTCTTTTGCGTCATCTTCTTTGTTGCGGTTCTCGACAATCTCGTCGATCAAACCCCAGTCTTTTGCATCCTCGGCAGACATGAAATTGTCCCGCTCCAGAGCGGCTTCAACCTTTTTCAAGGTCTGGCCTGTGTGGCGCACATAGATCGAATTCAACCGATCTTTGAGCTTTTGCGTCTCAGCGGCGTGGATCATGATATCCGTCGCCTGCCCCTGGTACCCGCCGGACGGCTGGTGAACCATGACGCGACTGTTGGGCAGCGAGAAACGCATCCCTTTTTCGCCAGCAGTCAACAACAGCGATCCCATAGAAGCCGCCTGACCAATCACGAGTGTCGACACCTTTGGTTTGATGTACTGCATCGTGTCGTAGATCGACAAACCAGACGTCACCACACCACCGGGCGAATTGATGTACATGCTGATTTCTTTGCTCGGGTTCTCGGCTTCGAGGTGCAGCAGCTGCGCCACGATCAATTGGCTCATACCGTCATGCACAGGACCATTCAGAAAGATGATCCGTTCTTTCAGCAAGCGGCTGAAAATATCATAAGCGCGCTCACCACGGCTGGTCTGCTCGACCACCATGGGAACAAGGTTCATATAGGTTTCTACTGGATCGTTCATTTGGCCTGCCAATTCATAACTTAGGGGACGGTAGTCCGGTTTGGTTAAAAGAACCTTAGTGCTGGCTCTGGGGTGCTTCAAGGGCATCCGGTTTTTCTTGACAAAAACGTAAGCCCTAACTAACCGTAAGTCATGACTAACACATCTGCAACCCCAGAAATGGCGATCACAGCACTTGCTGATCCAACACGTCGCGCGATCATGAATGCGCTGCGCGAGGGGCCGCTGGCGGTCAGTGCGCTGGCCAATGACCTCCCCGTGACCCGCCCCGCCGTTTCACAACACCTGCGCGTGCTCTCTGATGCTGGCTTGCTAACGGTCACGCCGCACGGAACCCGCAGGCTATATTCGATCGCACCCGATGGAATTGCCGCGATCCGCTCCTATCTCGATAGTCTGTGGACGGATGCGCTAGACGCTTTTGCAGTCCACGCCACCGCCCTTGCAGGAGACGACGATGACACGCAATCCGATCCGTAAAACCGTCACGGTCTCTCAAACACCAATGTGCGCCTTTACGATCTTTACCCGCGATCTATCACTGTGGTGGCCGCAGACGGGTTCGGCAAATGTCAGTCACGCCCCCAGCAGCCTCTCGCTCGAGCCTGAACTCGGCGGGGCAATTACTGAGACGCGTGCCGACGGCAGTATTGCAAAATCGGGCACCATCACGGATTGGACACCGGGGCACCGGCTGTCTGTTGATTGGTATTTGGATCGCGACGAGACTGCCGTGACGACCGTCAGCGTGACCTTTACCCAAGGGATCGGCGGCAAACAGGTTGATCTCGTCCATGACGGGTTCGAATCTCTTAGCACTCCAGACGCGACCCAACGCTGGACTGGGACTTGGGCGCAAAAAACAGCCGCCTGAGGGGTTGATTGCGGGCCGCCCCGCAACATCTCAGGCTCATGACACTCTCATTCCCTCCGACCCGTGCAGCGGCTCTGACCCGTCTTCATGCTTTTGCACCAGGCGCTGGCCGTGCCTATGCGCGAGATCGCAACTTTGACAGACCGGATGCGGCGGGCGTTTCTGCGCTTTCGCCCTATATCCGTCACCGCATGCTCACCGAACCCGAGGTGCTAGCCTCTGTGCGAGAAAACCACTCCGACGCGGACGCTGAAAAGTTTATCCAAGAGGTGTTCTGGCGCACTTATTGGAAGGGGTGGCTGGAACTGCGTCCCTCGGTCTGGGACGACTACGTTGTTGAGCGAGATCAGGCATGGAATGACGTGCAAACACAATCAGGGCTACGCACGGCGTGGGAAGACGCCTGTTTGGGACGCACGGGCATCGAGTGCTTTGACCATTGGGCACAGGACTTGGCCGCCACTGGTTACTTGCACAACCATTCGCGGATGTGGTTCGCCTCGATCTGGATTTTCACGCTGCGGCTGCCATGGTCGCTGGGCGCTGATTTCTTTCTGCGCCACCTTCTTGATGGGGACGCGGCATCGAACACACTGTCGTGGCGTTGGGTTGCCGGACTGCAGACAATCGGGAAAACCTACCTCGCACGACCAGACAACATCACCAAATACACCGGAGGACGCTTTCGGCCCAAAGAGCTCGCCACCCACGCATTTCCCGTGGACGGCACTCCGCCCCGTGCCCGCGGCCCAGCCCCGACGTCAAGTACCCTTGATCCCGCAAAACGCACGGGCCTCTTAATCACCGAAGATGACATGTCGACAGATTGGCTGGCCCAACGCCTTCCAAACCTGATTGCAACGGAGACGGTCCAGACAACTGAATATCGAAGCCCTCTTGCCCCCGCACCAAACGTCATACAATTCGTGGAACAGGCACTGTCTGAAATCGCCGCCCCCTTGGCCACAACGGAACAGGTACGTGAGTGGGCCACAGCCAACGGCATCGAACAAATCGCAACACCGTATATTCCGGTCGGTCCGACCCGAGACGCGTTGGGTGGTTTACCTTTGGTCCAGATTATCCGGCCCTACGATAACGCGGCGTGGCCACACGCGACGCACGGGTTCTTTCGCTTCAAAGATAAGATTCCGAAACTGCTCAGCCAGCTTTAAGGCTCGCGCAACGCCTCGCGGGATTTGTACAGCGGCCGCGTCAGGTACCGCAGAACTGTCCGCTCACCTGTATGCAATTCGACGGACGCCAGCATCCCTGAACGGATATCAATCATCTGCTGACGATCTGTCAGTTGGCTCAGATCAACGCGCAGGGTCACTTTGTAATGCGGATCGCCATCCGGCTTACGCTCGTCTTTGAACGTGTCCCCAGAAATCAGATGAACAGCACCTTTGAGCGATCCATAGATCGTATAATCATAGGCGCTTAGCTTGATCGTTGCATCCTGCCCGCGCACGACGTTTGCGATATCTTCTGGCTTGACCTGCGCCTCGACAAACAGCTCTTCATCCATTGGGATGATCTGGAAAATCTCTTCGCCCGGACGCACAACACCGCCGATTGTCGTCACACCTAGGTTGTTAACAATCCCGCGCATTGGCGACGTGATCAACGTCCGCGACAGCTGATCCTGTGCAATCCGCGCATCTTGGCGCAAAGTCGCGAGCTCTTTGGGCGTGTCAGAGTAGCTGCCTGCCCGCTCTAGTTCGGTCTTTGTGATGATCTCGTTGAATTTGATCTCAGCATCTGAGTGGGCTTTGCGCGCGCAGGTCACTTCGATCAGCGCCACGACCTCGCGGTTCAGCATGTCTTCCATCAGGTCCAATTCGCAGCGAGCCTCTGTCAGGATACCCTTGGCGCCGCGCACCTTGCTATCATAGTCCGACTGCCGCGCGTTCAACAACGCACGCTCAGACGCCACGATAGCCGGCTGACGTGTAGACAATTCGTTCGGCACGATAAAATCAAATTGGCCTTCCAGCTCGGCCTCAAGCCGCAAACGGCGAATGTCCAAACTGTAGATCTGGTCCTGAATGTCGTTGGCCGCTGTTTGAAAGCGTGTACTTTCTAGACGCGCAAGAACATCACCGGGCAATACAATGTCACCCTCGGACACCATCATTTCAGCCAGAATACCATCTTCGAGGTTCTGTATGATCTCCGGGCGTGACGAACTGACGATCTCACCATCCGCACGAACAATCTCGTCGATCCATGCAAAGGCGGCCCACGCGATAAAGATGAACACAGTCGCGCGCACCAGCCAGATCGTCATCGACGACCCGCGCATTTCATCGTTCAACTCTGCATCTACCGTGGCCATTTACGCGCTCTTTCTTTGTTTGAAATGGGCCAATACATCATCACGCGGCCCGTCAACGGACATGCGCCCGTTTTGCAAAATCAATGTCCGTTCTGTCAGCTCCAAGATCGGCACACGGTGTGTGGCAATCACCGCTGTCCGGCCTTTGAGCCATTTGTCCAAACGACCGACCAAGGCGCTCTCCAGCGCTTGGTCCAAGGCCGCGGTTGGTTCATCCAGCAGGCAAATCTTGGGGTCTTGCAACCATAGGCGCGCCCAACCGATAGACTGGCGTTGGCCGATGCTCATGCCTTCGCCGCCGTCCCGGATTTCCAAATCCAGTCCCTTGGCGTGGCCTCGCACAAACGGGCCGAGACCCGCGAAATCAAGCGCTTGGAGCATACGGTCGTCATTCCGCTCTAGCGTATTGAGGTTCAAGTTGTCGCGCAGTGTTCCGCTGAACAGACGCACCTCTTGGGACAGGTAGCCAATCCCACGACGCAGATCGCGGCTGTGCAACTGGTTCATATCAACACCGTCAACCAACACGCGTCCTGTTGACGGCGTATAAAGACAGCTCAGCAATTTCAGCAGCGTCGATTTGCCTGAACCATTAGAGCCCAAGATCGCAATCCGTTGACCCGGCATGATCCGGATACCTGGGATATCCAATGTCGCTGCATCATCATCATCATAGCGATACGTCATCTCGCGGATCTCAAACGATCCATCTAGGCTCTCGCGGCGCAGGTATGTGCGGTCTTCTTGCAAATCTTGCTCAGAGCTTGCGACCTGATCCAACGCTTCCAGCGCGGCCTTAACATTCGACCAGCGTGCGAGCGTACGCGCCAGCTGTGTCAGCGGCGCCAGTGTCCGTGATGTCAGAATACCAACCGCGATGATCGAACCGATTGTGAATTGCCCTTGGAACACAAGGAACGTGCCGCAAACAACAGCCGTTACATAGGTCGCCTGTTGGACGCCTTGGCTCCAGAACTGCAGAAACGATGCCAGTTTGCGCTGCTCGGCACTTGCCAGTGACGACAATGCTGTCAGCTCTCCCCAAAGACGCTTGAAACGGTCCTCGCCACGCTGGGATTTAACCGTGTCGGCGTCGTAGATTGCTTCGTGCAGCAGACGCGATGACTTAGCCGATGCGCCTTGGGTTTGCTGTGTCAGCTTGATCATCTTCTTTTGCAAAAAGAACGATGGGATCACCATCAGCAATCCGCCGATGACCAATACCCATACAATTGGGCCCGCAATCGATACCACAAGAGCAAGAAACAAGACAATAAACGGAAGGTCCGTCAGGCTGCCAATCGTCGAAGCCATAAAGAATTCACCCACCGAGCCGAACTCGCGCATCGCGTTGAACAGCCCGCTTGGTGTCTGACCTTTTTGGCCACCACGCATGCCCAGCAACCGATCCATCAACAGGGCCTGAACGCTCAATTCAATCTTGCGGCCCGCCCCATCCAAAATGCGCGCACGGCTCATTTTGAGAAAGCTCTCCATCAAAATCGCAAGTCCGGCACCAACGGCCAAGACCCACAACGTCGAAGTCGACTGATGCGGGATCACGCGATCATAGACCTGCAGCGAGAACAACGCGACCGCCACCGCAAGAATGTTCGCAACAAAGGATCCGAGGGTAATTTCTGCGATCTGGCGGCGGAACTTTGGAAATTCACCCCAGAACCAATGGTTCGAACCCAGTTTGCTCGCGTGCTTTTTCGTCAACTGCGTCACCGACATTTCCTTGCGGACCAAAAGCCCCGAGAAATGCGGCTCAAATTCAGCGCGTTTGATTTCGGTCCGGTGATCAGGCGCGTCCTTGTCATAGATTGACAGACGCTCACCCTCTTGCCCCAAGACTAACACGATCTGGCCACCACGCATGTAGGCCAGTGCTGGGAAATCATGCGGCAACACTTGCGCCACTGTTTCAACATTCGCGCTCAGACCCAACGCCGTCAGCGCATGAGCAATCGCATTTGCAGGGTTTTCTTTGTCAGCGTCCGCACCCATCTTTTCCAAGACGTCAGATACCGGCAATTCCACACCCAAAACACTAGCATATGTCGCGGCCAGTTCGGCGCGACCACGGGCTCGCGCAGTGAACGGTGATCCACCTGACTTGCCGTGCTTCGCCGCCTTGTTCGACGCAGCCTTGGCCAAGATCTCGGGCGAGATTTTCGCAATAGGTGCAAGGGCTTGCGTGTTTGCAGGTTGAGCATTCGCAGATCGAACGACGCGGCTTTCTTTGCCACCTGATGTCGTTCCAGCAAAGGCGATGACAGGTCCGGTCAAATCCGTTCTCCTTCAACAAGCGTGCCACGCTCGTTTGCAATCGCCAAACGCACACGCGCTTTTTGATACTTCACCACCGCAGCGTCAGCTTGTGTGTCCAGATGCGTCTCGTAGACCGAAATCACATCCATCACGGTGCGCTGACCAGCGCGGTATTGCTCGTCAAAGAGCTCGAAATTCGCTTTGGCTTGTGCCGCGATAGACTCGCGTTCGCCTTGCTGAGTATTGAGCGAGGCCAACTGCGCCTCGAGCGACCGCAAGACGCGGTTTGCATCCTCGCGAGACTGCCCAACACGCGCGGCGGCGGCGGCTTCTTCGGCTTCAATCGCTTTGAGAGAGGCACCTTTGCCCCAACCATATCCGTTGTCCGCACTAACGCCAATATTTGCACGGCTGCCGCCCGAGCCTACGGCACCAGTCAACGACACACCGGGCAAATACCCGGCCCGCGCTGCAATCGCACTGGCAACAGCACGGCTGCTCTCAGCTTCGACCTTCAAGACATCCAGAGGGTCCGCATTGTATCTCGTCACGGCCTTTGAGACAGAGCGGCAGTTTTGCTTAACGAGAGTTTTCGGTTCATCGTAATCCTTGAAATGATACGAGATGAGAACGAAGACAGGGCTGAATGGATCGGCCGACAAACACGTTAAAGAGATCAAGCGCAAGACGCGTCGGCAATTCTCTGCGCAAGAGACGATCCGGATCGTTTTAGATGGCTTGCGAGGAGAGAGTTCGATCTCTGAGCTTTGTCGTCGCGAAGAGATTGCCGAGAGCCTGTATTACAATTGGTCAAAGGACTTCATGGAGGCCGGAAAGAAGCGTCTGGCTGGCGATACAACCCGCCAAGCAACATCCAGCGAAGTCACGGGCTTGAAGCGTGAGGCACGCAATCCCTGGATAGGCCTCGAGGCATTGCAGCAAGAACCCCAGCTCGGCGTTCGAATGTTTGTCGTTGCTGTCCTTGACCTGCGTCGTGCGCTTGCCGAACAGCCCTTCCACTCCATCAAAAAGCAGAGCCGCCCCAGATCTGCGCACCGCCTCGAACACACACGCAAAATTCTTGGCCTTCTCACCGATATACTTGGACACCAACCCCGCGACGTTCACGCGGTACAATGGCACTGGCCCGCCGCCGTCTGGGGCCATCTCACGGACGATCGCCTCGGCCGCGGTGGTTTTTCCTGTTCCGCTGGGACCAAAGAACACAGCCGCCATACCCAAGCCACGTGTCGAAGATGCTCCAAATCCCCAATCGTCGATCACTTGTCCGCGGTGGGTCAAAAACGTCGTCATCTGCGACAGGGCCTGTTTTTGCGCAACTGGCAGGATCAAATCATCCCACCGCGCGCGCGCCTCGACCCGTTCCGCCAAAGGCCCCATCGTGTTGGACACATGTGCTTGGGCCGCATGCCAAAGGTCCGGCGCCAGACCATAGCCACCCCCCCGAACCGACCGTTCGACTTGGGCCGGCGTTAGTTGGTAAGATCCGCACACAGCAGCGATCTGCGCATCACGATTGTGCAGACCATCCGGCACCCTTGTCTCCCACGCGCCAACAGCATCGTTCGGAGGCGCCAGAGCGACAGCATGATCCATATCCTCGGGCGCAGTCGTCATCATAAAATGCGGCACCCCGAGCCGTTTGGACAATGCCCAAATCATCGGCCCATCACTTAGGACCAAAACACGCCCGCAGAGCATGGCATCCCGCGTGATCCGGCAGGCGGCCCCTGCCAATTCATCCAAAGAAAACTGCATCAACGCGCCGTCCAAGAACAACACACCATGTCCCAGCGCGTGCGACACTTCACAAATCACAGGTAATAGAGCGGCCGCATCACCGTGGTAAAACGCGCTTGGCTTGTGCCGCAACCCACCGCGGCCAGAACAACTCTAGGGTGACACGACAAGCGCCAGATCAGGTGTGAGTTTTCCTGTGAATTCCGTGAATTGTCTTTGAAAAAAGGTGTGAATTGCGGATCAGCCGGGGGTTTTCCTTACCTTAGGCCAGCTCTCTTCCTGCGTATGCCGGAACAGAACGGCAGACTGATTCTGCCCCAAGCCACACCCGTTGCAAAAATCTTGCATCCGGTTGCAATGGCCGTGCAATCACAGCAATATGCCCCAGCGCCGCTTGCGCACGTAAATATGAAAGACACTGGATGGCCGTTACTTTAAAAGATGTTGCACTCAAGGCCGGTGTCTCTCGATCAGCCGTTTCCCGTACATTTACTGCAGGCGCGTCCGTTTCGGAAAAGACACGCCGCAAGGTGCAAAAGGCAGCAACCGAACTGGGCTACAGTCCAAACGCGCTGGCCTCTGCGATGACAACAGGCCGAACAAAATTGATTGGCCTCGTCTCTAACAACTTTCACAATCCGATCTTTCTAGAGGTGTTCGATCTCTTTACGCGCGGCTTGCAGGACCGTGGCCTTCGCCCGCTGATTGTGAACCTTTCTGACGAAACGACCCCCGATAAATGGGTCCAGATGCTTCAGCAGTATTCTGTCGATGGGGTCGTTGTGGCCTCGTCCACGCTGCCCCCTTCTTTTGCCAAGGCATTTCGTGATGCGCGCATTCCGGTTGTCCATTGTTTTGGCCGTCATGCGTCGACACCCGAAGTCCACGTCGTCGGCATCGACAATATCGAGGCAGGCCGCATGGCCGCCCGCGAACTGATCCGGCGCGAGTATTCAAATGTCGGGTTTCTGGGTGGCCCCGAGGATGCGACATCGACCGGTGACCGTCTCGACGGCTTTTTACAGGAAATGGCGACGGCGCCGCATATCGAAGTCACCAGCAGCTTTGCCAGCGCCTATTCTTTTGATGCAGGCCGTGTCGAAATGACCAAGCGTCTGATGACCGATCCGGCCCAAGCCTATTTTTGCGGTGACGACGTTCTGACCATCGGGGCGCTTAGCGCCATCCAATCAGCGGGCCTTAGTTGCCCAGACGACATCGGGCTCATTGGTCTCAATGATATGGAAATGTCGCGCTGGGAGAACCTTGACCTGACGACGATCCACCAACCCGTTCGCCAAATCATCGCGTCATCCATCGAATTGATCGAAGCGATGCTAGAGGAACCAGACCGCTATCCCGAAGCGCGCCTGTTTCAGTGTCACGTCATTGATCGCGGAACCCTGCCCAAACGCAGCGCACCGTAAAAAAAAGCGGGCGATCCCGTTAACAGACCGCCCGCGATTGGGTTCAAAATATGCAAATTACGTAATTCGAAGTCAAAATTACGCAAATTACATAAAATTTATCGATAGATAGACGGACGGGCGTCTACCCACGCACCATCATCTTTTGCAGATTGCACAGCCGCATAGACCGCCGCCATCGACCGCACGCCATCCTCGGCTGTAGGCAGACCATCGCGGGTCTCGCCGCGAATGGCCGCTGCGAGATCGACATAGATGTTCGCCACAGCCAAAGGGAAGCCTTCGGGGTGCGCGATTGCCACCCGTGACAAACGCGATGCCTCATCAGACAAGCTGCCTTCGCCCTTCTCCATGATTTGTGTGCGACCACCTACAGGCGTGTACATCACTTGGTTTGGCTGCTCTGACATCCAACGCATGCCACCCGTTTCGCCAAACACTTGGATATCAAAACCGTGCTGACGACCAATCGCCACGGACGACGTCCACAGACGGCCTACAGTCCCGTTTTCCATACGGAAATTCACCATCGCATCGTCTTCCAGCTCGCGGCTAGAGATGGTCGAGGCAAAGTCCGCAGACAAGCTACGCACCTGATCACCTGCGATAAAGCTGGCCATATGCATGGCATGAATACCGCAATCTGCGAACTGGCCAGACACACCAGCCATCGCTGGATCATAGCGCCAGCGCACCCGCGGATTGTCCGCATCGGTCGCATCGCCGTGGTGTCCGTGGCTAAAATTTGTGACAACCAAACGTACCTTACCAACCTGTCCGGTGCGCACCATTTCACGCATCTCGCGGACCATCGGATAGGCCGAATAGCAGTAGTTCACCGCACAAATTTTGCCGGTCTTCTCGGCGATCTTGACGATCTCTTCACCTTGCTCGACGGTCATTGTCATCGGCTTTTCGCAAAGCACGTTGAACCCGGCTTCAAGAAAATTCTTGGTGATTTCAAAGTGGGTGTTGTTCGGCGTCGCAACGGTCACCAGATCGACCCGATCCTCGCGGTTGCGTTCGCCCTCTAGCATGTCCTGCCAATTTGCATAGGCGCGATCAGACTCGATCCCAAGCTCGGCTGCATAGGCGCGGCCTGCTTCAGCATCGATATCTAGCGCACCAGCAGTAAACGAAAAAATGCCATCAGCATGCGCGCCCATACGGTGTGCTGGACCGATTTGGCTACCTTTGCCGCCGCCGATCATACCCCAATTCAGTTTTGCCATGATCTGTTCCTTAAAAACCGATGGATTTCAGATAGTTGCCGTTCAAAAGCGCATCAGCTGCAGGCGACGTGTCACCTTCAGGATCGCAGTCTTGCTCAACAGTGCACCAACCTTCAAAGCCCGCGTTGACCAACAGCGCGCGCACCTTCGGGAAATCGACGTCGCCGTCGCCCAAATTGCAAAAGATGCCCTGCGCACATGCGTCGTAGAATCCTGTCCGTTTGGCAACGACGTCGGCTTTAACTTTGGGGTTGATATCTTTAAAATGCATATAAGAAATGCGATCCATGTTCCGTTCCATGAACGCAATCGGATCGTATCCTGCATAAGAGTGGTGACCAGTGTCAAAACAGATTTTCAAGTGTGATTCGTCGACTTCAGATAGCAGGCGCTCGAGCTCTGGTTCAAAATCGATGAAACCAGCCGCGTGGGCGTGCATTCCGACGGTCAACCCGTATTCTTCGGCACCCATTTTCGCGACAGTTGCGATGCGGTCACGGAACGCAATCCACTCCGCCTTGTCCATTTGTTCAGCCTCGTCGGGGCGACCTGCTGTCGGCGCACGACGTGGTGAAATTGAATCAATAAGAACAAGGTGTTGCGCACCATGCGCCACCAATGCTTTGCATGTCCGAACAGACGCATCCAAAACTTCGTCCCATTTTTCCAAATCATGAAACGGGCGGAAAACAACGCCACCGATCAGGGTCTGGCCCGTCTCTTCGAGCGCGTCTGCGACCAGTGGTGGATCCTCAGGCATAAAGCCGATCGGTCCCAATTCGATGCCGGTAAAGCCCGCTGACGCATTTTCAGCCAGCACGGTTTTCCAGTTTGGATTGCGCGGATCATCCGCGAATTCGACACCCCAACTACAGGGCGCGTTGCCAATAGTGATCATGTTTTCAAAGCCTTATCTAGTAATCTTTAACTGTTTTCCATTGACCGCCGTCTTGCGAACCCCAAGCGGCAGCGACGACGCGGTTGACCTCTAACCCTTCGGCAAAGGTCGGCCAGATGTTCTGGCCCTTTTCAATAGCGGCGAGGAAATCGCGCGCTTCGATGATGATTTGATCTTGATAGCCAGTGCCGTGACCCGGCCCCTGACAAAACGGAAGGTAATCCGGATGCGCAGGTCCCGTAAGAATTTTACGGAAACCGCGTGTCGCGTCAGGCCCGTCCATCAAATAGAGATGCAGCGCGTTCTGGTCCTCTTGGTCGAATTTGATCGACCCTTTGGTTCCGTGGATTTCATACGCATAGCCCATTTTGCGCCCTGTCGCGACGCGGCTAAAAAATAGGTGCCCCATGACCCCATTCTCAAACCGGCACATCATTTGCGCTTGGTCATCATTGGTAACGGCAACTCCGTTGCGCGTTTCGTGGACGGTCTCGATGCGGGCGTTCACTTCGGTTATTGGACCGATTAGCGCGCGGGCACCGTTGATCATATGCGGGGCCAGATCGCCCATCGTCCCGTTGGCCCGCCCCGTGGTCCGCCAATTCGCGGGTTTGGTCAGGTCGGCCAGAAAATCTTCTGTATGCTCACCGCGGAACCACGTGACATCGCCGATGGCACCCTCCGCGATTAGGTTCTGGGCATATTGCGAGGCTGGGGTACGGATGTAGTTGAACCCGATCATGTTCACACAGCCAGACGCCTTGGCTGCATCGACCATCGCCTGCCCATCTTCCATAGACGCACCCAGCGGCTTTTCACAAAACACAGGCTTGCCCAATACGAACGCCGCCAGCGCAATCTCTCGGTGTGTCTCTTGCGGGGACGCGATCACAACGGCCTCAACCGCCGGATCATTGACCAAATCCATCCAATTGTTGGCTGCCGATTCTGCGCCAAACGCCTCTTGGTAACGTTTCGAGCTCGCAGGAGTGCTGCCACAAACCGAAGCAAGATACGGCCGCAATGCAGTTCCAAACACCAATCCGACCGATGCATAGGCTACGGCATGCGCCTTGCCCATATAACCGCCACCCACCAATCCGATGCCAATTTTCGTCATGCGCGTCACCCATTTGAAAAACCGATTGCAACCGGTTGCAAAGTGAGTATCTTTGATTGGGTCGGCTGGTCAATGGTCAATCGACTCAAACTTGAATTTTACGAGAGGCGGACACAGCCGGTGAGCCAAGACACGCAGACCATTACCCTGACGACCGCACAGGCCATTATTCGCTATCTGGCCGCGCAATTCATTGAAATTGATGGGGTTCGCACCCGTGTCTGTGGCGGCGGCTTTGGCATTTTTGGTCACGGAAACGTCACCTGTTTGGGTGAAGCGCTCTATAACCAGCAAGAGGAACTGCCTCTCTATCGTGGTCAAAACGAACAGAGCATGGGATTCGCTGCTGCTGCATATGCAAAATATCATTTGCGCCGACGTTTCATGTTCTGCACCGCCAGCGCGGGGCCCGGTACGGCAAACCTTTACACGTCTGCGGCCCTCGCCCATGCCAACCGGCTGCCAATGTTGCTGCTGTGTGGCGACGCGTTTCAAACGCGCCTACCTGATCCGGTGCTTCAACAGCTCGAACACTTTGGCAATCCAACGATTGGCGTGAACGACGGATTTCAGTCTGTCAGCCGCTATTGGGATCGCATCACGCATCCTGCACAGATTGTTCAGTCGCTTCCTGCTTCGTTGGCAACGATGCTTGACCCTGCCGACTGCGGCCCGGCATTTATTGCACTGCCACAAGACATTCAGGGCTGGACCTACGATTATCCCGTCGAGTTCTTTGAAGAAAAGACATGGCGCATTCGTCGCTCTGCACCCGATGCAGACGAAATCGCAGATGCCGTGGCCGCCTTGAAATCGGCAGAACGCCCTGTGTTGATCGCAGGTGGTGGCGTGCAATATTCCCGTGCAGTGGCCGAGGTGACAGCCTTTGCCGAGGCGCACAATATTCCAGTCATCGAAACAATCGCGGGCCGCGCCAACCTGACCAATGATCACGCGCTGAACATCGGTCCAGTCGGCGTCACCGGTTCAGACAGCGCCAACCATGTGGCCGAACGCGCCGATGTAATCCTATCTGTTGGCTGCCGTCTTCAGGATTTTACCACGGGCTCTTGGACCGCATTTGCCAAAGACGCCCAGATCATTTCCCTGAATGCAGGGCGTCATGATGCGGGCAAACACCGGTCACTGCCGGTCGTGGGTGATGCCAAACTGGGAATCACTGCACTGACGAAAGCACTGGATGGCTATACCGCCCCAGCAGCTTGGACCGCAGAGGCGCAGGCGGAACGTGCCAAATGGAACGACTATGTCGCCGGCAACGTCAAACCCGGTAATCGCCCAAACTCTTATGCCCAAGCCATCGGGACCGTAAACGCCCTATGTGATCCCCGTGACCGCGTGGTGGCCGCTGCCGGCGGTCTACCTGCCGAGGTGACCGCCAACTGGCGGACCTTGGACATTGGCACCGTCGACGTCGAATTTGGTTTCTCATGCATGGGCTACGAGATCGCTGGCGGCTGGGGCGCACGAATTGCCCAGTCTGAATCTGAACCAGACAACGACACCATCATCTTTACCGGCGACGGATCGTATCTGATGCTGAACTCAGACCTCTATTCCAGCGTTCTGACCCAGAAAAAGATGATTGTTCTGGTGCTCGACAATGGGGGCTTTGCTGTCATCAACAAGTTGCAGAACAACACCGGCAACGAGAGTTTTAACAACCTGATCGCAGACACACCGACCGCGACCCATCAGGTTGGGGTCGACTTTGAGGCGCACGCCGCTGCGATGGGGGCCAATGCGGAAACCGTTGGAAATCCAGCAGAACTGGCCGAGGCGTTCAAACGTGCCAAAGCCAGCGACACGACCTCAGTCATCGTGATGAAGGTCGACGCCTATGACGGCTGGACAACCAAAGGTCACACTTGGTGGGAGGTGGGAACACCACATATCACCAACAGCGACCGCGTCCGCGAGGCACACGTCGATTGGGAATCCAGCCGATCCCGCCAGCGAAAGGGCGTCTGATGGACATCCTTACAGGGATCAAAAAGAACAGTTTTGTCGTTGTAGGGCGCGTGGGCATGGACCTGTCCCCGCCCACAGACGTCAAAACCGAAAACGCCGAAACGGTGGTCGTCGCCATGGGCGGCAGCAGTGCAAACATCGCCGCTGGCCTTTCGAAATTCGGGGCGTCTACCGCGCTTGTCACGCGTGTGTCGGACGACTCGATCGGACGCTACTGCTTGAACCAGTTGAAACACTACGGCGTTGACTCCACCCATGTGACACCCATTGCAGGCGAATTTCGCAATTCACTGGCGCTCTATGAAACCCGCGTTGAAGACCACCAATCGGTCATCTACCGCAACGGTGCCGCTGATTTTCAGATGAGCATCGAGGATGTCGAAGCCGTCGACTACAGCAAATACGGTGCACTGATCACCGCGGGTACAGTCTTTGCCGCAGAGCCGTCGCGCAGTGCTGCGTTTCGCGCGTTCGAATTGGCCCGTGCGGCCGGGCTGCCAATCATATTTGACGTAGATTACCGCCCGTATAGCTGGCCGAGCGCCGAAGTGGCCGAAGACGTGCTGTCACGTGCAGGCACGCTATCGGATGTGATCGTCGCCAATGACGAAGAATTCGGCTTTATGGCTGGTGGCATCGACAAAGGCCTCGCCAAAGCGCGCGAACTGGCCAGCACAACTGCCAGTATCGTGGTCTACAAGATGGGTCACCTTGGCGCGATTACATTTGCAAACGGAACAGAGACCCGCACCGGCATCTATGCCGTCGAAGCGGTCAAGCCGACAGGCGCAGGCGACAGTTTCATGGCGGGTTTCATCGCCAGCCTTGCCGAAGGTCGCGATATGGACGAGGCCGTTTTGCGCGGCTCGGCTTGTGCCGCGATTGTCGTGGCAAAACCCAGCTGCGCACCCGCTATGCCAAATAACGAACAACTCGAGGCGTTTCTCGCCACCCACCCCGGACCAAGTGACGTAAAAGGATAACCCATGCACATCGCCCCATTTGATAACAAGAACGCCCCGATCGTGGACGTAGATGATGCAACGGTTCCACTGAACTATTTCAACATCGTCAAACTGACCAAAGGTCAGGCATTCGAATACATGACCCCTGGCTACGAGACTTGCATCGTGCCAGCGACAGGCACCGTTGACGTCAATGTCGAAGGGTTCAAAGTCTCAAGCCTCGGCGGTCGCGTGATCGACGTTTGGGATGGCGAACCTGAGGGCGTATACGTCCCCACCGCAGCACGTGCCGAAATCGTATGTACTTCGGACACTGCCGAGATCTTTGTCGCTGGTGCGAAATACGATCAAGTACTCGAAGCCTTTGCCGTCCGTTCAGACGAGCTGGACAAGGTTCAATACGGCTCGGACGACACCAAAACCCACCGCAAGATCAAGCACATCTTGGGTCAGAAACAGCACGACAAAGTCGGGCGTTTGTTGGTGTCAGAACTCTTTACTGTCGGTCAGGGCGGCTGGTCCGGTTTCCCAAGCCACAAGCATGACACAGACCGTTTGCCTATCGAGACGCGTCATGACGAAACCTACAACTTCCGCTTCCGTCCCAACCATGGTTCCGGCGTGCAGATGTTGCAGCGCGAAGACGGCAAACCCGGCGACGCCTATCATCTCGTCGATGGATCGACCATTTGTCTCGACAGCGGCTATCACCCTTGCTGTGTGCTGCCCGGTTACGAGATGTATTATTTCACAATCCTTGGCGGACTGAGCCAGCGCAGCCTCATTCAGTATTTCCAGCCCTCTCATGCGGACCAGTTGGAAACCATCCCGGGCATCAAAGACATGATTGCCAAATTCAAATGACACTAGCCACACTTGCAGACGTCCTTCAGCCAGCGCTGAAGGGAAATTATGCTGTCGGCGGTCTTGTCACCCTTGGGTGGGAAGACATGCGGGCCTATGCCTATGCCGCACAATCCATTGGTGCGCCTGTTATTCTACAGGCAGGGCCGGGTTGCCGCGAACACACGCCCCTTCCGATTTTGGGCAAAATGTACCGGCACTTAGCCGCCGAGGTTGATGTGCCTGTCGTTGCCCATCTTGATCACGGCTATACCTTTGACGAATGCAGCAAAGCGCTCGATTCAGGCTTTACCTCGCTGATGTATGACGGGTCGCGCAAACCGCTGAACCAGAACATCGACGAGACCGCACGCATCGCAGAGCTTGCTAATGCAGCGGGCATTTCCTGCGAAGGCGAGATCGGCTTTGTCGGGTATGCCAACGGCGAAAACTCGGCCGGGACTGACCCAGATGAAGCCGCGCAATTCGCCCGCGAAAGCGGTGTTGACGCAATGGCAATCTCTGTCGGCAATGTGCACCTGCAACAGGACAAAGAAGGCGGGCTCGACCTGCCCCGCATCCAAGCGATCGAGGCCGTCACAAGCGTTCCACTTGTCATTCATGGTGGATCAGGTGTGCCCGTGGCCCAACGAACGTTGCTGGCACAGACATCGAAAGTCTGCAAATTCAACATCGGGACCGAACTGCGTATGGCCTTTGGCGCGGCATTGCGCGCGTCGGTCAACAGCGACCCCGATCAGTTTGATCGCGCTGTGCTCCTCAAGGCAACGCATGACCCAGTGATGACTGCCACTCAATCCGTTTTGCGCGCTTTTGGCGCCCCTGATCTACGAGGCTAGTATGCTCAACATAGGACTCTTGGGATGCGGCCGTATTGGTCAGGTCCACGGCATGACAATCAAGGGCTTGGACACCGCACGCGTTGTGGCTGTCTCCGACTTTGTCCCTGAAGCAGCACGGGCTCTTGCTGGTACATTGGGTGCAGCCGTTCAGATGTCAGAAGAGGTCATCGCGAACCCTGACGTCGACGCGGTTGTCATCGGCACACCGACCACAACACACTACGACCTGATCCACGCAGCCGCCGCCGCAGGCAAGGCGATCTTTTGCGAGAAACCAGTCGACATGTCCGTCGATAATATCCGTGCGTGTCTCGTCGCTGTCGAAACCGCTGGCGTGCCATTTCTGACCGCATTTAACCGCCGGTTTGACGCGAACTTTGCTCACCTTCAAAGCCAACTCTCCCAAGGTGCCGTAGGCGACGTCGAGATGGTCAACATTCTCAGCCGTGACCCTAGCCCGCCCCCCGCGAGCTATGTGGCAACCTCGGGCGGAATTTTCCGCGACATGATGATCCACGACTTTGACATGGCGCGCTTCCTCTTGGGCGAAGACCCCGTCGAAGTGCAGGCGATGGGCTCGTGCCTTGTCGATCCGGCAATCGGTGCCGAAGGTGATGTTGATACCGCGATCGTTCAGCTTAGAACTGCGAGCGGCAAGCTTTGCCAAATCTCGAACTCGCGCCGTGCCACCTATGGCTATGACCAGCGCATCGAAGTGCACGGTTCCAAAGGTCTGATCCGCGCTGACAATGTTCTGGAAAACCATGTGGAAATCGCAACCGAAGCCGGGTTCACCCGCGCGGTTGCTCAGAACTTTTTCCTCGAACGCTATGCACAAGCGTATCGGTCAGAGATGATCCACTTCATTGACGCCGTTACCAATAGCACTCCGATCAGCCCTGATGGCACTGACGGGCTCAAGGCCCAGATGCTTGCCGATGCAGCCACCCTCGCGTGGGAAACCGGCAAGGCCAAAGAGATCAGCGGCTAAGCTGTTCGATCAACGGCTGGATCCACGGCCACGCCTGCGCTGCATGCGCATTCAAGATCAAATAGGCGCGCCGTTGAAACACCGGCGCGTCCGCCAGTCGATGCAATTGGCCCGTTTTAATATAGGGCGCCACCATCCGCGCGGGCAGATACGCAGACCCACCCTGCCCCAGAATATGCGCAAGCCCCCAAGTCGCGCTGCCAAAGCTCAAACGCGCACTGGCCGCATCGGAATAAGCTGCAGCATGGGCACGCCCAAACTCTTCCCCACCCTCAACAAACACATACCCCGGATCAAACCGCAAAGGGGCCGCCGCATCGGTCGATACGAGGATCAAGTCCTCCGTTCCAATTGGAAAAATTTGTTGGTTTTGCTGAACTGTCGCGCTGTGTGTCAACGCAACATCAATCAACCCTGCAGCCAACCACGCAGTCAGTTCCGATGCGCTGCCTGGCCATACAGACAGCGCTGCATTAGGCCGCATCGTCCGAATATCGGTGATCAGACGCTCACCCAGATCCGACCACAGCTCGTGTTGGCAGCCAATATTGCACACTTCGCTGATCCGCTCAGGCAGCGCCGTTTCTTGGCGCGCTTGGCGCCACAGTTGGGTCATGACCTCGGCCGTGCGTTTGAGCCGCTGACCGGACGCCGTCATACGCGCACCCGACTTTTGCCGCACGATCAGCTGTTGGCCCAACTCCTGCTCTAATGATTGTAGCCGCGCAGTGACGGTCGACTGGGTTACGTTCATTTGTTCGGACGCCCGCGCAAGACTACCCGTCTCAACGATCGCCAAAAAGGTCTGGAGCGCAGTAATGTTCATATCACAACTTAATTCGAAAAAGTCGAACTATCTATTCAAATAGTTTCGTTTTTCAAATTACAAGAATCGCGTCATTCTACAACCAAGGGAGACACCACATGAGCGACTTACAATCCTTTCAGATGTTGATCGACGGCCAATGGGTCGACGCGGGCGATGGCGGCAGTTTTACCAGCATGAACCCCAGCACGGGCGTCGAATGGGCACGCATTCCAGAGGCCACAGCAGACGATGTTGATCGTGCCGTTCGTGCCGCAGATCGCGCGTTTAACACTGGACCATGGGCCGACATGACCCCCACGCAACGCGGCAAATGCCTGCGCAATCTGGGTGACCTACTAGCGGATAAATCCGAAGAGTTAGGCCGCATTGAGACCCGCGACACTGGGAAAATGCTCAAGGAAACCCGTTGGCAGGCTCAGTATATCGCTGAATTCTTTCACTTTTTTGCCGGTGCCGCAGACAAGGTGACGGGTGAAGTCCTGCCGATCGACAAACCCGACATGTTGGTCCTGACTGACCGCGAACCCTTGGGCGTAATTGCTGCGGTTGTGCCATGGAACAGTCAGTTGTTTTTGAGTGCGGTCAAGATTGGCCCAGCACTTGCAGCTGGCAACACGATGGTGCTCAAAGCGTCCGAGCACGCCTCGGCCGCGATGCTCGAATTTGGTAAATTGATCGCTCAGGCAGGCATCCCAGATGGTGTCGTCAACATCGTGACAGGCCACGGCGAGCCATGCGGCAAAGTGTTGACCTCACACCCTCTTGTTGCACGCATCGCGTTTACCGGCGGCCCCGTCTCTGCTCGGCACGTAATCCACAACTCTGCAGAAAATTTCGCCGAAGTGTCGCTCGAACTTGGCGGTAAATCACCCTTTATCGTCTTTTCCGACGCCGATATCGAAAGCGCGGTGAACGGTTCTGTCTCGGGTATTTTCGCAGCCACCGGCCAGAGTTGCGTGGCAGGCTCGCGGCTTTATCTGCACGAAGACATCGCTGACGATTTCCTCGCGCGCATGGTCAAGATCGCTGAAGGCGTCAAAATTGGCGATCCTGCTGCCGAGGAAACCGAAATGGGCCCACTGTGCACCCTTGCGCAGCTCGATCATATCAAACGCGAGGTCGCCCACGCCCATACCGAAGGTGGAACAGTTTTGACAGGCGGAGCCGAGCCCGACGGGCTGAATGGGCTCTATTACAAACCCACCATTATCGATTGCCCACGCCAAGATTTGCGGATCGTCGATACGGAACTCTTTGGCCCAGTTCTCAGCGTCATTCGGTTCCGAACCGAGGACGAAGTTATCGCACTGGCAAATGACACGAACCACGGGCTGGCCGCAGGCATCTTTACCACTGACAGCGCGCGGTCGATCCGTGTCGCAAAAAGGATCAAGGCAGGCATCGTTTGGGTCAACACATACCGCGTGATTTCCCCCATCGCCGAATTCGGCGGGATGAAGGGATCGGGCTATGGCCGCGAAAGCGGGATGCAAGCGATGTATGATTTCACCCGCCCCAAAACCATTTGGATCAACACGAGCGACCAACCGCTCGCTGGCGCCTTTGTCGCGCGCTAAGAAAGGTTAAGATCATGAAATTCCATATTGCGATTAACCTCGAACGGATGGACCCCACTGAAGATATCAGTGCCGTTAACGCCCATGTCATTGAGATGGTGAAAATGGCCGATGATGCAGGTTTCGAAGTCGTCTGGGCCGCTGAGCATCACGCGCTTGAAATGACCATTGCGCCAAACCCGTTCCAGCTGCTGTCCCATTGGGCCGCGCACACGAAAAACATCCGGCTGGGGTCAGGCGTCGCCAATGCCACATATTGGCATCCCATCAACCTTGCAGGTGAGGCCGCGATGGTCGACGTGATGTCAGGCGGGCGTCTCGAATTTGGCCTCGGATCTGGTGCCTATCAGCGCGAATTCGACCGCATGAAACCGGGTGTCAGCACCAAAGAAGGTCACAGCTACCTAGCCGAAGCACTGCCTGTCGTCCAAGCGTTGTGGCAAGGTGACGTCGAACATGATGGCGAACATTGGCAGTTCCCAAAATCGACGTCTTGCCCAAAACCTCTGCAAAAACAGGTGCCTATATGGGTTGCAGCACGCTCGCCCAGCACCTTTGACCATGCGGTCGAACATGGTGCCAACATCATGAGCTGGCCCCTGACCATGCCCTTTGCCGAGGCCGAAAAATATCGCGGGTTGCTCGACGAGGCGATCGCGAAATCAGACAAGCCTTACGCCGGTCAATTCGCAATGATGCGTCACACATCCGTTTGGGACGACGACGCAGACAAGGCGGCCACGATGGGCGCGATCCGCAATGTCTTGGGCCAATTCGGCAATCTGATGATGAAGGCTGGCGACGTCGTGAACGGCTTTCCTGACAAAATCCCGTTTGACGAGCTTGAGGGCAATGTGCGCGTAGAACCCGCAATGCTCGAGGAAAACCTGATGTTCGGCACCTCTGAGACCGTCGTCGGCAAACTTAAAGAATATGAAGATCTTGGTGTTGATGCGTTCATCTACTACGCGTCTATGGGACTTGATCCAGCGGTGCAAAAACGCTCGCTCCAGCTCTTTATCGACCGCGTCATGCCAGAATTCTCCTAAAGGACACGACCTATGACAACTGAAATCCGCCGCACTCTCTTGCACATCCAAGACACTCATATCGAAGGCGGCAAAGCTGTCTCAACGCCGACCAAATTGGTGGCCGCAATGGCAATCATCAAGAACCCTTGGTTCGGACGCGGGTGGATTGAAAACCTGCGCCCCGAAATTCGCGAAACTGGCCCTATCGTCGGCAAACTGCTGACCGACATGATCCTCGGTGTGACCGGTAACGCGCTGGAAGGGTACGGCAAAGCGTCTGTCGTCGGTATGGGCGGCGAGATCGAGCATGCCCAAGCGCTGACCCACACTCTGCATTTCGGCAACCAGTTCCGTGACGCCGTGAACGCCAAGAGCTACCTCGCCTTTACCAATACAAGAGGGGCGGCGGGCTGTTCCCTGATGATCCCGTTGATGGACAAAGATGACGGCGGTCGCCGCTCGCACTATCAAACCATTCACCTGACAGTCCCCGATGCGCCCGCTGAGGACGAAATCATCATGGCACTCGGGGCCTCTATCGGTGGCCACCCGCATCACCGCATCGGCGATCGCTACGAGGATCTGCGCGAGATGGGCCGCGACGTGGACAATCCTGCCGGTGTCTGACCTAGCGCCGCCCCATAGTCCGAACGGCACGGCCTACCGCATCAGCGGTCGCAGCGATGGGCCCGTGGTCATTATGATCCACGGGCTCGGTCTCTGCAGTGCTGTGTTCGATGGCATGATGGCAGCCTTTGATGCCGAATACCGCGTGGTGCGCTATGATTTTTGGGGGCACGGCGATAGTTCGGCACCTCCGGCACCCATGTCACTCACAGTGCTGTCGGAACAGATCATTGATCTTATGGATCACCTCGAGATCAACCGCGCCAGCCTTGTTGGCTTTTCAATCGGTGGGATGATCAACCGGCGCTTTGCGCTCGATCATCCGGACCGGTTAGACGCACTTGCGGTCTGGAACTCGCCCCACGAACGTGGCGTTGATGCTCAGGTTCAGGTCGAGGCGCGTGCCGCAAAGGTCGTAGACGAAGGCCCCATGGCCACGATGGACGCGGCCCTACAACGCTGGTTCACGCCCCGCTATCTGGCGTCAGGTGCGGACGGCCCTGCCCGCGTCGTTGCGTGGCGCGGTCGCGTTGATGTCACCAGCTACCCAGACGCCTGTATGGTGCTGGCCGCAGGCGTGACAGAGCTAATCCGCCCGCAGACGCCAATCACGGCCCCAACCCACGTGCTGACTTGTGAAAACGATACCGGCAGTACGCCCGCGATGTCCCACGCGATATCACGCGAAATCCACGGCGCGGAATCGCTCATCGTGCCGGATCTGCAGCACCTTGGCCTTATGGAAGACCCAGATGCATTTGCAGAACCCACACTTACTTTTCTCAATAAGGTTTTGAAACCATGACACAAATGTCCGGCGGTCAAGCCGCAGTTGCAGCGCTTCAAGCGGAAGATACCAAACATCTGTTTGGTCTCATTGGGTCCGCCACGATGGAGATATTCGACGCGCTCTATGACGCGAGCGACATCAATTTTGTTGGCGTCCACGATGAACGCACCGGCACCCACATGGCAGACGCCTATGCCCGCGTCACAGGCACCGCTGGCGTGTTCCTTGCGGGGCAAAATGGCCCAGGAACCACAAACCTTGTGACCGGGCTGGCCCAAGCCAAAGCGGCGTTTTCACCTGTCCTATCAATTGGTGGCGCGCTGGCCACCGGCCACGTCTACCGCGATGCATTCCAAGAGGTCGACCAGCAGGCGCTGTTCACCCCCGTAACCAAAAAAACATGGACAGCCACCGAGGCCGCACGTGTTCCAGAAATGGTGCGTGCCGCATTCCGAACTGCCCTAACCCCGCGCCGCGGCCCGGTGCAGCTAAACTTGCCAAGAGACGTTCTGGCAGGCCAAGCCGATTTTGAACCGATGCAGGATCCCAGCGCGTACCGGTGTCACACCCTGCCCGCAGCCCAAGCCGATGACATCGCACGGGCCGCCCAAATGCTTGATACGGCCACACGGCCCGTCATCGTCACTGGTGGCGGCATCAAATATTCTGGTGGTCACGCACAGGCCTTGGCATTAGCCGAAGCACTGAATTGCCCAATTGTGACCTCGCCTGGCCATGGTGATGCGATCCCATTTGGGCATCCGTTGAACGCGGGTCAAATGGGACCGCGCGGCAATGCCGTCGCCTCGAAACTGGTGAAAGAGGCCGATGTCATCCTCGCACTTGGCACGCGATTGGGCTTTAACTCAACCTTCTTCACATACGACAACATCAACAGAGACGCGGAAATCATTCAGGTCGAACTGGACCCCGAAGCGATCGGGCGCCATTTTCCGGTCGCGATGGGGATCTGGTCTGACGCACCGACGGCGGCACAGCAACTTGCCACGGCAGTGACATCTGGTCAGGCCAAGGCCGAAGTCGCCAAGTGGACCTCAGATTTTCAATCCGCGCGCGAATCACTTCTGACACAGCGCGATGCGGTCGCTGATTTGAGCCACCCTATCCAGCCATCGGGCCTGTTCAAAACATTGCGCGATGTGCTGCCTCAAGATGCCGCAATCACAATGGACGCTGGTACTCTTTGCCTACAGGCGACCGATGCGTTGAACTACTGGACGCCCAATAGCCTGTTCACACCGTTGGATTTCGGTCTGGTCGGCTTTTCCTTCGCTGCAGGGCTCGGCATCAAATTAGCACAGCCTGAACGCCCCGTTGTTAGCCTTATGGGTGACGGAGGGTTTGGTATGACCGTGTCCGAGCTTTCGACCGCTGTGGACCACGGCATCAACTCTGTCACGGTGGTGATGAACAACGGATGTTGGGGTGCCGAAAAGGCATACCAACGCGACTTCTTTGGCGGGCGCTATATTGGGGCAGATGTTTCAAGCCCGCCCTTTGACCAACTCGCTGATCTCTATGGCGCGGCGGGATTCAAAGCGGATCGCCTCGATCAGGTCGGTCCTGCAATCGAGGCCGCACTGGCCAGCGGCAAACCTAGCGTTGTTGACGTCTCAGTCGACCCTACCGCGCTTTACAGCTTTCGGCGCGACAGTTTCAAACATCGCAGTGGCTGAAGCAAAAAAAGCGCCCCACAGGATCCAGCCTGTACGATAAATGTTGAAAATGGAGCGCTCTGTCAGGCGTCTGGCGGATCGTTTTATATTGGAGATTGTTTATTGCGGAAGAAAATGGAGACACACTAGAGCCCATAGGATAAGTCTGTCTGCGAAAAGGGGAAGAGCGCTTTTTACCCGATTTGCGCAACAACCCAAATGTACTAAGGAATAGTTAAGAGGCTTCTTCGCGCGAGACTTCTTGCGCTAAAGAAATCAGCAGGCTCCTAGTCCGCTTATTAGGGATTTTCAAAATAGCTAATGCGATACGCGCTGTCTCCGCATCCATTGGTTGCTTTCTTTCATCCGCACCTTCTTCAAGTCCATCAAAGAAAAACGAGGGCGAGATACCGAATAATTGGCTCAGCTCAAAAAGACGGCTGGCAGAAATTCGGTTCTTGCCGCTTTCGTACTTTTGGATCTGTTGAAAGGAAATATCGAGTTCGCGTGCAATCTCGGATTGTGACTGGCCACGCAGAATTCTGGCTTCTTTGATGCGTTTTCCGACGTGAACATCAACCGGATGAACCATTATTACAGCCTCCTATATAACGTTTCCCTTAAAAGCTTCCCTTAAAAAAAGGCTGGATCCACAATCGATTCAAAGCCTTACTCATGCAACTTATGCGATTTTTTCATTACAAGGTAAAACAGAATTACAGCGTCAAGCTATGACCCCAAAGAATAGATTAAGTATTCGATCGGATATTACTGGACCTATTGCGCGCCCTAGACGTTCGTATGACCCGTGACTGCTTTCATTGGAGCCACAATGTGCGACGCCAACCGAAGGTTGTTGTAGACGTTTTTTTGACGCTCGCGAAGATTCCTTTGGGAGCCATGAGGCCAAATTACCTTTACTCCCCTGCGGCTCCCAATCTGCAAAAGAAAATGCTCCACCATACAGCTTATCGAGCGGTTCATTTTCAATATTTACCGCACAGGCTCTTATTGGGGGGCTTTTCCACGGGCAGTTTTGCCAAGAGATCACTAATCACTCCGTTGAGGTCTTTGCTCAGTTCCTTTCGCAGACCAGCTTGAGACTTCTTCTAAGGAAGAGGTACGAGGTTACCTTTTAGGAGGTCTCGGCTCACTGCATCTGTCACCGTTGTCTGATGTCAGCGCCTATGGGTTCAATTAGCGTTATTTAATAAGAAAGTTTATTTGGCTGATAAGTAACCCTGCGAAGCGGAATATGAGACAGATAACTGGAACACGCAAAAGGGCGGCCCCAGCAGGACCGCCCCTTAATCTTGGAAAATACGAAAACCTTAGCTTGCCACGGTCTTCATGAACCGGTCACGGATCACGACAGGGTCCATTGTGATCACTGGCAACTTGATGTTGCCGCTGTCACACTTCACTACAATGATGGTCATCTGTTTGCTGTCGATCGCCTCTTGCAACACTTTGCCAGTGTCCACATCGCGACAGGTCACAACGTTCTCACAGCCACAGGCCGCAGCGACATTTTCCAAACGGGTCTTTTTGCCCGCATAGGTCGGCTGGTCACCCGTTGATCCGTACGACCCATTGTCAATGATCATCAGGATAAAGTTTTCGGCCACGTTGTTGGCGATGGTCGGCAGTGTTCCGAGGTTCGTGAGAACCGATCCGTCACCGTCAATCGAAATCACGGTTTTGTCTTGCGCCAGTGCAAGGCCCAGACCGATGGACGACGACAATCCCATAGTGCCAAGCATGTAAAAATTGCTCGGCTGATCGTCGATCATATGAAGCTCTTGGCTCGGAAGACCGATGTTGCAAACGACCAGCTGGTCCCGAAGGATGGGCGCGATCTCGCGCAGAATTTCTGATCTGATCATTGGTCGCCGTAGCCTCCCCAGAACGACGCATCCGTCAGGATCGCCACAGGTTTGTTGCACATGAATGTGTATTTCAGGATCGTATCTAATTCGTCCGCATCACTTTCCTTGTGGAAATGATAGGTCGGGATATTCATCTGCGCCAACAGCGCTTTGGTGTGTACAGCCATCTCGACCTGACAGGCCACCGGCTCGCGCAGCTCACCACGGTACGAAATGATCATCGGCAACGGCATCCGGTAGTATTGGATCAACGTCGCCAGCGTGTTGATCGTTACACCGATCGCAGTGTTTTGCATGATGATCGCAGGACGTTTGCCGCCCATAAATGCGCCAGCACACAGGCCCATGCCTTCGTCTTCTTTGTTCGATGGAATGTGAAAAATCTCTTCGCGCGCTTCCACTTCGTCGATCACACCCGCCAGCTGTTTGCACGGCACGGTGGTTACAAACGAAACGTCATTCGCAACAAGATCATCAACGATCTTCTTGTCGATACTCATCTGGGTCACTCTCCTGTTGTGCCGCACCCACGCGGGGCTGCGACGATTTCATCTATGGGTTCAAAACAATCTTGGGCGCAGCCGTGCGGCCTGCGCGAATATCGGCAAAGGCCTCGGCCCCGTCTGCCAATTCCCGCGCTTGGGTCCAGTCAAGCGCACCTAGGCGCCCGTCAAACATGGCCGCTGCTGTGTCTCGGAAATCTTGGGCTGTATAGGTGTAGGTGCCGATGAACGTGATCTCTTGCAACGTCATGCGCCGGACATCCAGACCGCCCTCGCCTTCGCCCAGACCGATGTGACCGATCACTCCGCCCGGACGCGCGTGGGCGGACGCCACGGCACGTGTCGCAGCATATCCAACACCATCAACCACAAGATCAAAGAGCGCATCGTCGGGCAAATCATCAGGCGCAATCGACATCTGACCACACACACCGTTTAACACGTCGCGGCGCAATGCGTTTGGCTCAACAATCGTGACATCCCCAACGCCTTGGGCCGTCAGCGACAAAGCAGCACCCAGACCAATAGCGCCACCGCCAATAACCAAGGCGCTGTCAGAGGCACCATTCAACGTCTCGAGCGCCAAACGCACAGTGTGCCAACCACAGGCAATCGGCTCTGCCAAACAGGCCGCATCAAGCGACACGTGGTCCGGTACAGTGACGAGGTTTTCGTCCCGCATCACTACATATTGGGCAAAAGCCCCCTCTCGCGGCGGCATCGA
The DNA here is from genome assembly GCF_000161835.1 of Thalassobium sp. R2A62. Taxonomy (GTDB): domain Bacteria; phylum Pseudomonadota; class Alphaproteobacteria; order Rhodobacterales; family Rhodobacteraceae; genus Thalassobium. The sequence continues at coordinate 115,778 of NZ_GG697169.2, read as the reverse complement.
AATGATCAGCCGTTCAGGGCAAAGGTTGTCGCGACCGGATGTGCAGGCCGCACAAACACCACAGGTAACCAACGGATTAACCGTGACCCGCTCGCCATTGCGGAGACCACCGACAATCGTGCCTGCTGCTTCATGACCCAAGATCAGTGGCGCAGGCCGTCGATCATCATGCCCCAAATAAGCATGCATGTCCGAGCCACAAATCCCGACACTTTCAACCTTGATCAGCTGCTGACCAGGTTTAGCGACCGGATCAGGCATTTCACGATATTGCAGGTCTTCGACCCCATCATACACCAATGCCTTCATTTCGCTGTGAACCCCCCATCAACCATCAACACCTGACCTGTTACATAACGGGACGCATCAGAACATAGAAACAGCAATGGCCCATCAATATCGTCCAACGCTCCATTACGCCCAACACACGTCTGCGCTGCATTGCGCGCTGCCCGCTCGGGGTCCGCAAAAACGGGGCCCGTCAATTCGGTAGGGAAAAATCCCGGTCCGATCGCATTGGCATTGATCCCGTCGCAGGACCACGCTTCTGCCATCGCGCGGGTGAGCTGTCCAATGCCAGCCTTGGATGCGCCATAGCTGACACCACCGGGAAAGGCCCGTGTCGTCTGAAGCGATGCAAAATTCACGACACGGCCCCACTGTTTGGCGCGCATCTGCGGGACAAAACATTGGGTCAGAAAGAACGGCGCGGCGAGGTTCAGGTTCATCGTGACGTCCCAACCCGCGTCGGTGACCTCGTCTGCTGTCTCGCGGGTGTTGATCCCCGCTGCATGAACCACAATGTCAGGCGTGCCAAAAGGCGTTGCAATGCGTTCCGCAATATCTGTGATCTGATCGCGCTGAGACAAGTCTGCGGCGACTGTGGCCGCCGCAGGTCCAACAGACTGCTCCCATTCAGCCAGCGCATCCGTACGTCGCGCCACACCGACAACCTGTGCTCCAGCCGCTGCCAATGCGATCGCGGCGCGCTGCCCCAATCCTGCACTGGCGCCGGTGACACAGGCCACACGGCCTGTCAGGTCAAACAGGCCGCTCATCTTATTCTTCAGCCGTCAGGTCAAAGTTTTCGCCGGGGAAATACTTGGCCAGACGCACATCCGCAGCCCGCGCATGTCCCTCCATCCCTTCCAACCGCGAAATCCGCGCTGTGGCTTCTGCCACGCGCTTGGATCCTTCGGGCGTCGAACGCTGCCAAGTTACGATCTTCATGTACTTGTGCACGCTCAAACCGCCCGTGTAGGACGCAGCACCAGACGTCGGCAGAACGTGGTTTGTCCCCGAAGCCTTGTCACCGTAAGACACAGTCGTTTCTTCGCCTAGGAACAACGACCCGTAGCAGGACAAACGTTCAAGCCACCAATCAAGATCAGCCGCCTGAACCGTCAGGTGCTCAGGTGCATATTTATCCGAACAGGCCGCCATCTCTTCACGGTCAGCACATAGGATGACTTCGGCATAATCACGCCACGCCGCGCGTGCGTTGTCACGGTTCAGCTCGGGCAGGTCCTCGATCAAGTCCGGCACGAGGCTCATTACCTTTTCCGCAAGCTCACGGCTGTCCGTCACCAACCATACGGGCGAGTTATAGCCGTGCTCGGCCTGACTGACCAGATCCACAGCAGCAATCATCGGGTCCGCGTCTGCGTCCGCTAGGACCAAACTGTCGGTTGGCCCAGCAATCATATCGATCCCAACACGGCCAAACAAAATCCGCTTGGCTTCGGCCACGAACTGGTTGCCCGGCCCAACAAGGATGTTCGCCTCTGGCAGGCCAAACAGACCATAGGTCATCGCCGCGACACCCTGAACACCGCCCAACGCCATGATCTTGTCCGCACCGCAAATATGCGCCGCATATACAATCGCTGGTGCCACACCAACACCCGGACGGGGTGGCGACGTCGCCGTGATATGGCCACAACCGGCCACTTTGGCTGTCGTCACCGTCATAATCGCTGACGCAATGTGGCTGTAGCGTCCGCCCGGGATGTAGCAACCCGCAGCGTTCACAGGGATCGCTTTTTGACCCGCGATCAAGCCCGGCTGAATTTCCAACTCAACATCGCTGACTGTGGCCTTTTGCGCCTCGGCAAACCGTTTGACGTTGTCATGGGCAAACCGAATGTCTGCCTTCAGCTTTTCAGGAACCAAGGCCGCCGCGGCCTCGATTTCTTCAGGTGTCAAAATGATGTTGCCGTCGTATTTGTCGAACTTGGCCGCGTACTCACGCGCGCTGTCGTCGCCACCAGCCTCAATGTCGGACAAGATGCCTCTGACGATATCATGCACGTCGCTCGCATCAGAGGTCGACGTTAACGTCGCCTTTTTCAAATACTCTCTTGCCATTGCGCAAATCCTTTGCCGGTCTCGGAGGCCCTGCATGATTCACATGCGGCCCTAGATGTTAGGGGGGATCACGGCACACAGCGGCCCTGATCGCCTGCCAATGGCTTAGGCCACTGCCCGCCGCCTATGCAAGGATTTGCCGAAAAACAGGCTCTCTTTCGGGTGTCGGACAGGGTCGCGTTCGGAAAACCCGAAATCCCCCTTCAGCGCAAGATCCGAAACTGATCTCGAATCTCAGCATCCTGTACCGCGCTTAGATAGCTAGGGTGATGATCACGCAGTACCTCACGCGCGACCCGCTTGGCGCGCACCCATGCGTCTTCACCGCCCGCGTCTTCCCATGCCTTGGGCTGCGCACGGTCGGCCAACTTGGGGTAATGATAATCCCGCTCCATCGCGGCATAGGTGTGACCCGCCCCTAGAAAATGCCCATCCCCCAAGATCGCCGTACAAATAGCGTCGTAGCCTAGGTTGTCTTCGCTCACCTCAACGCCGCGCAAAACGCGGTAGGTCATTGCGTGCATCTCGTCATCCAGCACAAAAGCCTCAAAGCTTGCGCCCAACAACGCGGCCGTCATGCCGCTGCTTTCGTAAATTAGATTCCCACCAGCCAACGCGGCCCCAAGGCTCGTCATGCCCTTTTCCACGCCGTATTGCGCATCAATCGCCTTGGCGTCGGTCATCGAACAGGCGACACCAGACGGCAGGCCCAGCCAATTAGACAATTGCGCCGATGCGGCATTGAGCAACGTCGTCTCGCCACCGCCCCCCGCAAACGCCCCACTGCGCAGATCGATAACCAATGGCCAGTTCGAAAACACCATTGGAAAGCCTGGTGAAATCACATTCACCATCACCAAACTGGCCAATGTTTCCGCCAGCGATTGTGCCAAGAACCCAGCCATCGTTGCGGGCGCCGTTGCACCAGCCTGTGCGGCCGTAATGCACGACATCGGGATGTTGTGCTCGATGCATTTATAGACAACCTCGACCGCGTCCTTGCCAAACCGCATAGGCGAAATCACAGGGCTGATGTGCGTCTTGATGAACGGGCGCTCTGCAAACTTTCCTGCGCCACCCGCCGCAATATCCAGCATCGCCACGATTGGGTCGACCGTCTCGGCAACGGTAAAGGCAGTCGCCACCGGCTTGGTCGTATTCCTCAACAACGCATAGGCCGTGTTGATATCCAAATCGACGATCTCGGGCACATCTGTCGCAATGCTACACCGCGTAAACCACGCCACATTGTCCAGCGTGTCTTGGAGACGGGTAAAATCATGCAAATCGCGCAATGTCGAAGGCCGGTACACGCCTGTATCAATATCCAGCGTATTCACCGCGGCCCCGCCCGTTCCAAAATAAACCGCGTCGCCGCCCACCTCGATAGTTCGATCCGGATCACGTCCATGCAATGGAAACCGCTTGGCGGCCCCATCGATAACACCTTCAACCATTAACCGCGGAAATCCGATGCGACCACCACCCAGATCGTTCGCTCCGGCCGCCAATAGGTCAGCCTCTAGTCGCGTTGGAACCTCGCCCATTCCTAGGTCCGCCAACAATCGCAACGCCGTGTCGTAAATCTGCTTTAGGTCATAGCCCGACAACGGACGGTACTGACCACCCATTTGCCCTGCGGGTGCAGGGTTCACTTTGGGCGGCGCCGCGCGTTGCGTCAAACGTGCTGACCGGCCAGAACGTTTGCTAGAGGTATCGGAACTGGTCATTGCTCATCCGTTTCATTGTGGTCTGCCATCACAGAAACGGTCCCAATTTTCAGACGCAAACGAAATTATGCAAATTACGTAAATTCGAAGGTAGAATATGCAAATTACGAATATTCGTGTCTGAATTGACGCCGAACCGCTGCTGATGCCCAATCGCATTCGGACAGCTAAACAGGAATGAAGATCATGAAAACGCAGACTCGAGCAGTCGTTATCGGAGGCGGCATCGCAGGCTGCTCAACGCTCTATCACCTCACCCAAGAGGGCTGGACTGATGTTGTTCTGGTTGAGCGTAACGAGCTGACATCCGGGACCACTTGGCATTCAGCGGCGCAGGTTACAAACTTTGGCGCGACCCAGACGATGGTAGGTCTCAAAACCCATTCGATTAATCTATACAAAGAGCTGGCCAACGATACGGATTATCCCATCAATTACAATCACGGCGACGGCGGCATCCGGTTGGCCAATACCGAGGCCCAGATGGATGGCTATCGCCACTTTTCGTCCATGGCCCGTGGCATGGGGGTCGAATTCGAAGTGCTCGACGCCGAAGAATGCGCCCGTCGCCATCCGCTGATTTCTACAGACAACCTGATCGGTGGTCTCTGGGATGGCAACGACGGCGATATTGATCCTGCCCAGCTGTGTCAGGCTCTCGCCCGCCGTGCCCGCAAGGCAGGTGCCGAAGTGTACCGGAACACGCCAGTTACCGCATTGACCCAACACAAAGACTCCAGCTGGACCGTCCATACAGACAAGGGTGATATCGACTGTGAAGTCGTTGTTAACGCCTGTGGCTACCGCGTAAACGAAGTCGGCGCGATGATGGGTGTCCATCACCCTGTCATGTCAATGGAGCACCAGTATTTCGTCACCGAAGAAATCCCTGCGATCCGCGATGCTGGTCACCGGATGCCGCTGTTGCGTTGCCCGATCAGCGACTATTATTGCCGCCAAGAAAAGAACGGATTGCTCGTCGGATTCTACGAGCAAGACTGCAAAACATGGGGAATGGACGGGATCGATCCGCATTTTGTGAATGCGCTGTGTCCTGACGATCTTGACCGCATTACTGATGTTCTCGAGGGCGCGTTTGAGCGGATGCCGGCCCTAACAGAGGTCGGAATTCACACGGTCGTCAACGGCCCCATCACCTACACGATCGACGGCGCCCCACTTGTTGGACCAATCCCGGGCAAGAGAAATGCATTTTGTATCATCGGCTTGCGTGCCGGACTTGGCGAAGGGGGTGGCCATGGTTGGTTGCTCGCTCAGCAAATTGTTCATGGCGAAGCGTGTTATGACACATGGGGGCTCGACCCTCGCCGTTTTGCCGCACACACGAATGTCGAACTGACAGCGCTCAAGGCGATTGAGGACTATCAGAACGAATTCCGGTTCCATTTCCCGAATGAACACCGACCCGCAGGTCGCAACGCCAAAACAACCCCATTGACCCCGGTCATGGCCGCCGAAGGTGCTGAATTCACGGTCGTGAACGGATGGGAGCGCGCAGAATACTTTAAGCCGTCGCCAGATCATCATGTCACGCACAGCTTCCGCTTTGACGAAAGCTTCGACATCGTCACCGCCGAAGTTGCAGCCGTGCAAAACAGCGTCGGGCTCAGCGAAGTAAACGGCTTTAATCGCATCGAAATTACGGGCGACGACGCACAGAACTTTCTTGATCGCATGATCTGTGGCCGCCTGCCTCGAAAAGCAGGGCGTGTCGGTCTCACCTATCTGCTGAACCACCAAGCTATGGTTAAGGCAGAGGCAACAATTGCTAACATACCTGCATCCAATCGCGGTCCAGACCGGATATGGTACGGATCGGCAGCTGCATCCGAACAGCATGATATGGACTGGCTGGCGTCACACATCCAAGACGTCGAAGATGTCCAGCTTAAGTCGCTGACAAATGACCAAACGATCCTTGTTCTTGCAGGCCCCAAGGCGCGTGATGTGCTGAGCCGCGCAAGCCGAGGGGATTGGTCAGCCGCTGGTTTCCCATGGCTGACGGTGCGCGAATGTTTTGTTGGGATCGCCCCAGCAACCGTGATGGCGGTCAGTTTTTCCGGCGAATTGGCTTATGAAATTCATGTGCCCAACGCCTCTCTCTATGCAGCTTATTTGGCGCTTCGCGAAGCCGGAGCCGCTCACGACCTTCGGCTCTTTGGTGCTCTTGCGATTGACAGCATGCGGATGGAAAAGGGTTATTTGCACTGGAAATCTGACATTCTGACAGAGTTTGACCCTTTCGAAACCGGCCTTTCGAGGTTCATCAAAATAGACAAACCTGACTTTGTAGGGCGACAGGCCCTGATCCAACGACAGTCCGAAGGTCCGCGCAAACTGCTTGTTAACTTGTCGCTCGATAGCCGCCACGCGGCCGCCCACCCAGGCGCATCTGTAATGCTAGATGGGGCTGTCGTCGGCACCGTGACATCAGGGGATTGGGGGCGCCGAACAGGTCTCAACATTGCCTACGCCTTTGTTGATCCGCCATTGGCCGACCTAGGAACAACGCTCGAGATTGATGTACTGGGGACGATGATCGCCGCCCAGGTGATTTCGCCCAGCCCCTATGATCCTCCGCTTTCTCGCGTGCGAGGCTAGCGCGATTTAGCGACGACTCTTGTCGTTAACTAGAGTGAACCGCTGACGACACCTGATAGCTTTGATGTCCCGCGTCCCAACGGCGGGGCATCTTGCACACGCATTCTTGCAAAATTTCTACGCCGATGCGCCGCGTGAACCGCCGTTGCAATCGATGAGAATGCTCCAACACAGCCGATCGCCTCACCTAAAAACATCAAAAGATATATGGAAAATAGCCTTTTCCACGGAATAGGTGCAAAATTTGTCTGGTTTTTCAAATGGATGATCTGGTCTACCCAATAGTCCTGATTGCATTCATCGGCAGAACTCTAGATCACGTCTGTAGATTTACTGACGTCTGACGGGCCGAGCATTGCATAGACCCCGACGAGCCTAGGGAGGGCAAAATGACAACTCAATACACAGACCGTGCCGGACTGCAGGTGGCCAACGTTTTGGCGGATTTCATCGAAACCCGCGCATTGCCCGGAACCGGGGTTGAACCCGCAACATTCTGGTCTGGTCTAGCAAGCTTGGTCCAAGATTTCCGGATGCGGAATGTGGACCTCTTGGCCGAACGCGAGACGATGCAGCAACAGATTGACAGCTGGCACATCGAACGCCGCGGCCAAGCTTTGGACGCTGACGCCTACAAGGCCTTCCTAGAAGAAATCGGGTATCTCCAACCGGAACAGGGTGATTTCGCGATTGAGACGGCCAATGTAGATCCAGAGATCGCATCGATTGCGGGTCCACAGTTGGTCGTACCTGTCACCAATGCCCGGTTTGTGCTGAACGCGGCCAATGCCCGCTGGGGCAGCCTCTTTGACGGGTTCTACGGCACAAACGCCATGGGCCCGCTGCCGACAACCACAGGGTTCGACGCAGGACGCGGCGCGCGCGTCGTCGCTCGGGCAGCCGTGTTTTTGGATCAGGCATTTGCAATCCAAGGCACCAGCCATGCCAAGGCAGCCAGCTACACCGTAGAGAACGGTCAGCTTTTGGTTGATGGCACCCCACTGGTAGCGCCTGAAAAGTTTGTCGGATTTACCGGCGATGCGGCGCGCCCATCGACCGTTTTGCTGCGTAACAATGGCCTATACGTAGAATTGATGTTCGACGCCGCGCACCCAGTCGGCAAGACCAATGCCTCTGGATTGGCGGATGTGATGATGGAAAGCGCCGTCTCGGCGATCGTCGATTGTGAGGACTCAGTCGCCTGCGTCGATGCCGAAGACAAAGTTCTGGCCTACTGCAACTGGTTGGGTCTGATGCAGGGCGATCTTGCCGAGACGTTTGAGAAAGGTGGTAAGACAATCACCCGCGCATTGCGCGATGACCGCACCTATAGCACACCAGATGGCGGGTCTCTTACCGTCAAAGGTCGCGCGTTGTTGTTGGTCCGCAATGTTGGGCATCTAATGACCAACCCTGCGATCCTCGATGCCGATGGCAACGAAATCTTCGAAGGCATGATGGATGCGATGATCACCACATTGATCGCGATGCATGACCTCAAGAAATCCGACGGCTTGCGCAACTCAGCGACGGGTTCTGTCTATGTCGTGAAACCTAAAATGCACGGCCCAGCCGAAGTCGCATTTGCCAATGAAATCTTTGGCCATGTCGAAGCCGCACTGGGTCTGCCACAGAACACAGTCAAACTAGGCATCATGGACGAAGAGCGCCGCACATCTGTGAACCTCAAGGAATGCATTCGCGCGGCCAAGCATCGTGTCTGCTTTATCAACACTGGCTTCTTGGACCGGACAGGTGACGAAATCCACACCTCGATGGAAGCAGGTCCCTTCAGCCGCAAAGACTTTATCAAGCGCAAGAGCTGGATCACCGCATATGAGAACCAGAACGTCGATATTGGGCTCGAGTGTGGTTTGTCTGGCAAGGCTCAGATCGGCAAAGGCATGTGGGCGGTTCCAGACAACATGGACGCCATGATCGAAACAAAGTCAGAGCACCCTAAATCCGGTGCAAATTGCGCATGGGTCCCTAGCCCGACTGCGGCGACGCTTCATGCTTTGCACTATCACCGCACCGACGTCTTTGCAGTGCAGGCTGGCCTCGCGGCCGGTGGCCGTCGTGCCTATGTCGACGCATTGCTGGCCATCCCAGTCGCGCGTTACCGCAAATGGTCCGATGCACAAATCAACCGCGAAGTTGAAAACAACGCCCAAGGCATTTTAGGGTATGTCGTGCGCTGGATTGATCAGGGCACTGGTTGTTCCAAAGTTCCGGACATCAATGATGTTGGCCTGATGGAAGATCGCGCAACCTGTCGAATTTCCGCACAGCATATCGCCAACTGGCTGCACCACGGGGTGGTCTCTCGCGACGCGGCGATGGATATCATGAAACAGATGGCTGTTGTCGTGGACCGTCAGAACGCCGACGACCCGACTTATACTGCGATGGCACCATCCTATGACGGCGTCGCCTTCCAAGCGGCGTGTGATCTGGTGTTTGAGGGTCGTATTCAGCCGTCCGGTTATACCGAGCCTGTGCTTCACGCGCGCCGTCTGGAACACAAAGCGTCCTAAAGGGACTGACATCTTCGGATTTTAGGGCGGCGGCAACGTCGCCCTTTTTCGTTACGCTGTGTCGCTGGCGGCTAATCACCAAACCCCCAAACGAAAAATGCCGAGGCGCGAGCCTCGGCATTCTTTGATTTTGGTGGAACTGATTACTTGATCAGTTCAGCAGCCCAAGCGCCGTCAACAACAGTCGACTTGGAGAACTCGCCAGCTACGTCGCCGTTGCCGTCAAAGTCTTGGTTGCCTGCAGCACCTTCGTAGTTGATCTCGCCACCAGCAGCCAAGATCGCTTTGGCCTTGGCCCATTCGCCTGGCAGGATGATCTCACCCGGAGCTGTTGCGACAGCACGCAGCGAAGCCGCGATGCCGTCACGGTCAGCAGAACCCGCAGCCTCGATTGCGAGCGCCATCAGGAATGTCGCGTCATACGAGTTTGGGACAAAGGGGTCAGACGCAGGAACGTCCGCCGCATCAGCCAAGGCCTTCCACGCGCCAAAGGCGGATGTGGATGCGTCAGAAGCGGATGTGGTGAAAGTAGTCGAACCCAGGTTCTCTGCACCGATCTGCTCGATCACTTCGTCAGACAGCATGCCGTCTGCGCCGATGAATGTGTCGAATGCTGCTGTTTCCAGAGCGTTACGCATCAGTGTGATGCCGCCGGAACCGTAGTAAGCGAAAAGCGCGAGGTTGTCAGATGTTGCACCCAATGTGGCAACTTCCGACCGGTAGGACGCTTTGCTTGGCTCGTGTGCTTCGTTGGCAGTGACTGTGCCGCCAGCTGCTACGAACGCTTCCGAGAATACACCCGCAATCGCCGCGTTGTAGTCGTCGTTTGCATAGGACACAGCAATCTCTGTGATGCCGTTGGCAATCGCCAGATCAGCCAATGCAACGCCCTGATAGGCGTCAGATGCCGCTGTACGGAATACGAGGTCTGTGCCGTCTTCCATTGTCGAGATTGCAGGCGAGGATGCCGAAACCGACAGTGTCACAACACCAGCTGGCATCGATACCGATTCCGCTTGTGCGATTGTGGCGCCGGAACATACTGGACCGATGATGCCTGCAACGTTGCTGACGTTGATCAGCTTGGTTACCGCGTCAACAGCAGCTGTTGGATCACATGCGCTGTCTGCGCGCTCGACCTTAAACATCTCTCCGCCAGCGAACATGCCGCCCTGCTCGTTGATGTGTGCAGCTGCCAGATCAACAGCTTTGGCCATAGGTGCGACAAGATCAGGGATCGGGCCTGTCATCGCCATTGGGTTACCAACAGTGACATCTGCCGCAGCAGCTGTCGCGAGCAGCGCAATCGCTGTATTCGCCAATAGTAGTTTTTTCATTTGTATTCTCCCAGTTTCCCGCTGTTTAAAGTTTCGAACGAGGCGACGCGGGTCGCACCTCGGGTAAAATCCCTTCAGGGAATTTCTGCAAGATCACCTGCATCAAGACACCAATCAGCATCATGCGCAAGAACCCAGCACGGGTTTCCAGAATTGTCGTGTCAAAGGATTGCGCGACAAAACCAACCAAATCAATGATCCCTGAGATCATCAGCTCGCTGGCTGACCAAATCGTCCAGATCAAAAAGGCACCCAACATCGCACCACGGTTGTTGCCCGATCCACCTAGGATCAGCATGACCCAAACGAGGAACGTCACCTTGGCCGGATCAAATGTATTTGTCGGTTCAATCAAACGCAGGTGCTGGGCAAACAGCGCGCCACCAAAGCCCATGATCGCCGCACCAATCACAAACGCCTCGACACGGCGTGCGGTCACGTTTTTACCTGCCGCCCGAACTGCTGGCTCGTTCTCGCGGATCGCCGTCATCATACGGCCCCACGGAGACACACGCGCACGCTCTAGCATCCGGTAGATGATATACATGAACAACAGGATCGTACCTGCAAAGCACGGCTGCCACCACCAGTTCGGCAAACCATCAAAGAACGCAGCCCAGTTTTCTGGGGTGCCAAACCAGCTCAGCGGCCAGCTTGAATAGAACCGTTCTTCCGAGAAATGCTCCCATGTGCGCGGGATTTTGTTGATCCCGCGTGGGCCGTTCGTGACATCAGTTTCGTTCTTGAGGATCAGCTTGATGATCTCTGCAATGCCGATCGTCGCAATGGCCAAATAGTCCGACCGAAGCCTGATACAGATCAAACCGATGACTGCAGCCACAAGCGCCGAGGTGATCATTGCAACGAACATCCCCACCGGCAGCGGCAATCCAAAGCCGCCATAGTGGAACGTGCTCTCAGCCGTCGTCAGCAGTGCGTAGGTATAGGCGCCAACAGCCGCAAAACCCACAATGCCCACGTTAAACAATCCGGCAAAGCCCCACTGAACGTTCAGGCCCAGCGCAAAGATTGCGTAGATGCCACCAACAGTCAGCAACGAAAGAAGGTAGAGGAAATATCCCAGATAGGCTTCCATTAGAACGACCTCCCCTTGAACAGACCTTGCGGACGCAGAATGAGCATCACGACCATAATGGCAAAGGCGACGCCCGTCTTATATCCGGGGCTCAGCAGTGGCTCGGTTCCGATCCACGGATAGGCCGACAGCTCTTCTGCTAGGCCAATGATCAAACCACCAGCAACCGCGCCATATGGCTTGCCGATCCCGCCAAGAATGGCCGCGGCAAACATAGGCAGCAACATCCGAAAGCCCATCGTCGTCTCGAGCAGCTGGATATCCATCGCCAAAAACACACCAGCCGCCAGCGCGCAAACGCCGCCAACAATCCATGTCGCACGAATGACTTGGTCAACGTCGATACCCGTGACATGGGCCAGATCAGGACTGTCAGAGACAGCGCGCATCGCTTTGCCGATGCGGGTCCGGTTCAGAATATAGCTAAGCACCACCACAAAGACGATTGTGCCTGCGAAAATCAAAAGGTGCTTGTTCGGGATCAGTAGTATTGCGCCAATGTCATCCGTCCAGCTCATCAAACCCGCATTGGGTTTGGCAATCCCGGGCACAAAGGTCAGCTGGTTTGGACCCCAGATCACCTGCACAGCCGAGCGCAAGATCAGCATCATACCAAAGCTGGCCATGACGACTTTGATCGTGTCCGCCTTGCGAAAGGGTTTGTAAAAGAACTTGTCAGTCCAGAAAAACAGATAAATCACCACGATCGACGCAGGAATGGCCGCAATCAATGGATGAACTGTGATCCCAATGACTGCGGTGATGATCGCCATGATCGTCCACGTCAGATAGGCGCCCATCATCATCAATTCGCCATGTGCGAAATTGGCGAAACGCAAAATACCAAAGGTCAGCGTGATGCCAATGGCACCCAACGCATAAATGCACCCCAACACCAATCCCGGGATCAGGTAGAAGTTTACGAACTCAAAACCGAATGCATCCCACATATCAGTGCCCCCCGCCCAAAAACATGCGCGCAATTTCGCGGTCGGCGATCAGGTCTGCGCCGGTGCCTGTGTATCTGTTGGCACCATCGACCAACACGTACCCACGATCTGCAACGCCGAGCGCCTGTTTCGCATTTTGCTCGACGATCATGATCGGCACGCCAGTCGATTTGATCTTTTGGATCGTGTTGAAAATTTCGCCGCGGTACTTGGGCGACAGACCAGCCGTCGGCTCGTCCAACAAAAGAATTTTAGCATCAACCATCAGCGCCTTGGCCATCGCGACCATTTGGCGTTGTCCACCCGACAGCGACCCTGCCGCTTGGTTCCGCTTTTCAGCCAGATCAGGGAACAATTCGTACATTTCCGCCAAACGCTCGGGAATACCAACAGGCCGTGTCCACGCACCCATTTCCAAGTTCTCTTGGACCGAGAGGTTCACAAACACGTTCTGAGTTTGCGGCACATATGAAATGCCCAACCGCACGACTTTGGCCGCAGGTGTGTCAGTGATGTCGGTGCCATTCAATGTGACAGAGCCCGAATTGATGTTGAGCAACCCAAGAACCGATTTCATCGCCGTCGACTTGCCCGCACCATTCGGCCCGATGATCGCAACAATTTCGTTGGCATCCACATGCATCGACAGATCATGCAAAATCTCAGTCTGGCCATAGCCAGCTTTGAGATTGTTCAGTGACAGGACTGTATCGGTCATACGACTTCACCTCCGAAATAGGCATCGATGACGCGTTCGTCGTTGCGCACCTCGTCCATAGTACCTTCCATCAGCACTTGGCCTTCTGCGAGCACAACCACCTTGCCACACAGGCGCGCGATCATGTCCATGTCATGCTCGATAATGCAGAACGTATAGCCGCGCTCGGCGTTCAGCTGTTCGATCATCTCGGCTACTTTGCGCATCAAGGTCGGGTTCACACCAGCTCCCGGCTCGTCCAACAGAACGACCTTACTGTCGTTCATCATTGTCCGGCCAATCTCGAGAAGCTTTTTCTGCCCCCCCGATAGGTTGCCCGCCAATTCATCAGTCACATGCGTGAGGCCCAAAAACTCAAGCGTCTCACGGGCCAGTTCGATCACCTCAGCTTCGCGCTTGCGCACTGCCGCTCCGGCAAACCAGCTTGCCCAAATGCTTTCGCCGCGCTGAACCGGTGCCGCCACTGCAAGGTTTTCCAGCGACGTCATTCGTGCGTATTCATGGCTTAGCTGGAAGGTGCGCATCAGCCCCTTGTGATACAACAGGTCAGTGCGTTGGCCAGTCACGTCCTCGCCCAGCAATTCGATCTTGCCGGTGGTAGGGGGAAGCTCGCCCGCGATCATATTAAAGGTCGTGGTTTTGCCAGCGCCATTGGGGCCAATCAGGCCAACGATAGCGCCTTCTTCGACTTCAAAGTCGACGCCACGTACGGCCTGCAATCCACCAAAGCTCTTGCTCAGACCCGATACGCGCAAAACTGAAGATGCGGCAGACATCAAACACCCCTCCCAAAAGATGTTAAGTGAAGAAAACGCATAGCAACATTGTCACAAATCGCAAACCAAAGTTGCCTGAAACGCAGGTGAAATGAGAATTGTCGTTTCAGGAACGTAGGGTTATTTGCCATGGTCTAGAAAAACAACGTCAATCCGGTCATCGATACGACCAGGAACAAGACCGTCATGATCCCACCCGATTTGACGAAATCGATCACTCGGTAACCTGCGGGACCCATTATCAGCGCGTTCACCTGATGGGTTGGTATCAAGAACGAATTCGACGTCGAGATGGCGACCGTCAGCGCAAAGATCGCCGGATCTCCGCCCGCCGAAACCGCAATCGACACAGCGAGTGGCACCAGCAGAACCGTCGCACCAACGTTGGACATCACAAGCGTGAAGGCAGTCGCCAGAACAGCAAGACCCGCCTGCAACGCCCACAGCGGCCATCCATCAAGAAGGATCAAGACATGCGCCGCAATCCAATTCGCCGTGCCTGTTTTTTGCACCGCCTGCCCCAACGGGATCAACGAGGCGAGCAAAAACACCGTGCTCCAACTGACGGCCTCATAGGCTTCATCAATCGACAAAACGCGGCTTAGGATAATGCCTGTCGCACCTGCCAAAAGGCACAGCGACAGCCGAACGTCCGTGAACAGGATCAGGCTCAGCGCCAAGAGAAAGAAAACCAGCGCCCAACCGACCTTGTGAGGACGCAGTTCTTCTTGGGGGAAGTCTGATGTGACAACGACAAAGTCCTTGTCTGATTTGAGCCGCGTCAAACGATCCCACTGGACGTGCACGACGGCCGTATCGCCCGCTTGCAGTGGGACCTGTCCAATATGTGTCGCGACGTGGTCTTCTGTCTCAACATGGCTCAGCGTGTCCTCACCGCGGTGGATCGCGAGCAAAGACAGGCCGTGGGTTTGACGCAAGCGCAAATCGATTGGACTCTGACCGATGATCGACGATCCCGGTGGGATCACGACCTCGGCCACACCAGACTGGGTCGAGGAAAAATCATCAGCGAAGACGTCCAGCTGCCGCATGATTTCCAAGCCATAAGGCTTGGCAAACTCTTCTTCGACGACGCGGCGCAAACCCAGAACCGCAAGACGTGCCGGAGTTTCGATGGTCGTATCCGCCATCGGCGCGATCACCTTGTGGCCACGATACGACGTCCCAAGAATGTACATGTGGTGGGCGACCATGAGATCGGCCAGCGTATGCCCCAAAAGGATCGACCCTTCAGGCACGCGCACTTCAAACAGATCCGCACGCAGCCCGTACGTGTTCTCAACAAATGACTGCATTGAACGTGCCGAACCCGCATCGGCGCCACGGTTTCGTTGTGTCGGCAGCACCCAACGCCCAAAAATTACAAAGTATAGGACACCCGTCGCCACCAGCATCAGGCCAACGGGCGTGACGGAAAACAGACCGAATGGCTCCATCCTCTGTTCCGGCGCTAGGGTTTCATTCGATGCGATCAGCAGGTCATTCAGCAAAATTAGCGGCGATGACCCAACCATTGTGATGGTCCCACCCAGAATGGCACAAAAGCCCATGGGCATAAGAAGTCGGCTCATCGGAATTTCAGTCCGCGCTGAAATTCGACTGATCACCGGCAGGAACAACGCCGCCGCGCCCACGTTTTGCATAAAAGAGCTGATGACGCCCACGACGCTGGATACGATCGGGATGATCCGTCCTTCGGTCGTCCCACCCCGTTTTAGAATAAGAGCCGCGACCTTGGACATTAGGCCGGTCTTATCGAGGCCTGCGCCAATAATCATCACAGCAATAATCGACATCACGGCGTTCGAGGAAAACCCAGAAAACAGTGTTGAGACATCTGCGAGGTTGTTTAAGCTGGGCAAATAGCTAAGCCCGCCAAGCAGAACCATAACGACAACAGCCGCGAGATCGATCCGGACAATTTCTGAGACAAACAAAAAGACGGTCAAGCCCAAAAGGCATAAGACCGCCGTCATCTCAAACGTAAGCGTCAATGATTCCATAACTTCTCCCACTGATACCTTACGCATAGTTTTGGCATGCGCAAAGAATTCGCGATGCCGAGCCGTAATCCAGTCGGGCGGTGTGTCAGCACAATCTTACAAAGGGCGCATCGCCCGAGCCAAATCAGCAATCAAATCTTGGGGCGTTTCCAACCCGATATTCAATCGTACAATCCGTCCGCCAAAGTCCTGATGCGGTCTGTCCAGATCAGGATACATCACGGCAAGACTGTTCACCCCACCCCAGCTAAGCCCGATTTTGAACCACTCGAGCGTGTTTAGAAACGCTTCGACCTGCTCTGGTGAAACCGTGTCTTTGAACACAAATGAAAAGACGCTGGTCGAGCCTTTGAAATCCCGCTTCCAATTCTCGTGCCCCGGACAGGTCGGCAACGCTGGGTGATACACAGTCTCTACGGTGGCCTGTGACGCCAACCAATTGGCGATTTCAAGCGTCGCTTTCTCTAGCGTATCCAACCGAACGGCGAGGGTTTGAAGGCCGCGCAATGCAAGACTGCAATCATCTGGCGACACCGCAAGCCCGAGCTGTTGATAGATTGGTCCCAGCCGTTCAAAGGCCGCACTGTCGCGTGCAGATACGGATCCAAGCAACAGATCACTATGGCCACCGACGTATTTGGTCAGCGCCTGCATGCTGACATCTACACCGTGAGCAAAGGCATCGAACATAACACCAGCAGCATAGGTGTTATCCAACGCGACCGAGACACCGCGCGCATGGGCCGCTGTGACAATCGCAGGCACATCCTGAATTTCCATCGTGACCGAGCCGGGGCTCTCGCACCAAATCAGCGTTGTCGTATCGCGGATCAAATCGGCGATCCCTGCCCCGATCAGTGGGTCATAGGGTTCAACTTCGACATTCAGTCCGCGCATCAGCCCCTCGGCCATCGCCTTGTTTGGGCCATAGGCAGAATAGGGAACCAGCGCGTGACTTCCTGCCGGACAGTAGGCCAGATAGATCAACGCAATCGCAGCCTGCCCCCCGGGGACGATCAAGCTCTTGTAGGCGTCTTCGATCCCAGCGATGCGAGCAGCAAGCTCTAGCGCTGTCGGCGTGCCGTACAATCCATACGAATACCCATGATCATCTTGCCGCCAATCGTCGGTGACAGATGCCTGATCGTCGAACACAACCGTTGATCCGCGATACACCGGTGTCACAAGCGACGAGTAGTCCCGCCGCGCCTGTGGTGTCGGATCCAAGAGTTTCGTGCGCCAATCCATCAGTCGCTCCTTTGACTTTTCGGGTCTGGACCAAGAGAAGCACACGAATGTGCGCCGCTCTTGGCTCTGTTTAAGATGACGCTATCACATCCCAATCAGGCCTGTCGGACGAAAGCCGCCAGTCTAGGTCGGAAAACGGCCCATCTCGAACAGACACCTGCCCAAAGTTTTGACCGGCGTGATCGGACACCTACGGGGATCACCAATCTAATTGCAGCATTCCAAGCGGTCATCCAAATAGAATCTTCAAGCCCAGAAGTCAGCTGCCTTATTTAGTAGCAAGTGCCTCGTTCCGTGATCAAAAAACACGCAGCCCTTCCGACGGCCGAGATATTTTAGGGGCAAACTTTGCCAACCCCCACCCATCCAGCAAGCGTTCGCAGGTCTCAAAGTTGTTGAGATATTAGTGCCACGCGAGGGAGTGATCGTGGAAGAAAACAACCCTCGCATGGCTGCAACTTAAAGCTGCGAAATCGAAATTATCAGTCTCGTCCGAGTTTGGGTAGGCTTATAATCATTCTGTGCGCAGCCCACTAGAAACGGGGACTGTTCCTTTGAATACGACACAAAAACTGCTCACTAGCTTGTCTGCCGAATAACCGCCCCTCACGAAGGAGTGACGGAGGATGATCAATCATTCCACCAGCATCAAAGGTTTGCCATGCGCGTTGTCCCAGCTGCTGCAAAACGGCGCGACCAAATTGCGCATAGGTGTAGTTGCGAAAGTCAATTCCGCCATCCACTTAACGCTCACCATACTTGCGCAACTTGATTGATTGTATCCACGCGTATACAATAAGGGTGAACAGCACCAAGGTTGAAGATGAAAACCGCCTACGATCAATTATTCCAAGCTATCGAACGCAGTGAAATAAAGCCCGGTGACAGGCTGCTTGAAACCGACCTCGCGGCACTCTTTGGGGTCAGCCGCACACCAGTTCGAGAGGCCATTCGCAGGCTCGAAGCCGAAGGTGTGGTCGAGCACAAACCGCGTGTCGGCGCAGTCGTGCGGACCTTGGGCCAACAAGAAATCATCGAACTCTATGAAATGCGGATCGTACTCGAAAAAACGGCTGCAACAATGGCATCGAAACATGCAGCCCCTGCTGAAATTCGTGCCTTGGACAACTTGAACGACGCGATGAAACAGGCGTCGGACGATCCCGTCCAAGTCGCCGTTCTAAACCGTCGATTTCACCGCTGCATCATGGACGCTGCGCGCAATCAGTTTTTGTCGCACAGCTACCAGAGCCTCTCACACGCGCTCATCCTATTGGGCAAGACAACTCTAGAGACACCCAGCCGTGTCGAGATCGTAACAGCCCAACACACAACCATTGTCGCGGCGATCGCGTCTGGCGATCCAGATGCAGCCGCAAACGCGATGCGAACACATATGGAAACATCACTCGACCATCGCCTGAGGGGACTTCACATTGCTGTCTAGGGTCGTTCTCACTCATGCGATCAGCCTGACAGGGGCCGTTGTCTTCCTTTGGCTTCACCTGCCATTGCCGTGGCTGTTTGGGCCAATGTTCAGCTGTTTGGTCACTGCCCTGTTGGGTGTGCAATTGGCCTCGGTCAAATGGCTTGGGGAGGGAATGAGAACCATTCTTGGCGTGGCCGTTGGCGCGACAGTCACCCTAGGATTTCTTGTCTCGCTACCCAGCATTTGGGCCACCCTACTGATTATTCCCGTTATGGTCATCACGATTGGCATTATGGGTGTTTGGTATTTCCAACGGTTCGCCGGCTACGATTTTGCAACCGCATATTACGCATCAATGCCGGGTGGTCTGCAGGACATGATCGTGTTTGGCGAAGAAGCCGGCGGCAATGTACGTGCAATTTCGTTGATCCATGCAACGCGTGTCCTCGTGATCGTCGTAATCCTACCCTTCATTTTGACGGTGTATTGGGGCGCAGACTTGGCGCAACCACCGGGCGCATCTATTGCGACCTTTAGCGCCGATCAGATTGCGATCTTGATCGTCTGCGCGCTTGCGGGATGGCAAATTGCAAAACGAATTGGAATGTTCGGATCATCCATCCTTGGACCACTTATTTTGACAGCAATCGCCAGCCTCTCCGGCATTTTGCACACACGCCCCCCGGCCGAGGCGATTTGGGCCGCCCAGTACTTTATCGCGATCGGGATAGGCACAAAATATGTCGGCATCACGACCAAGGAACTGCGGCGCGACATCGCCGCTGGGTTTGGCTTCTGCCTTGCCTTACTCGCATTGACTGCTGTGGTCGTCATTGCGGTACTGTCCCTGAACCTTGCGCCACCGGTCGAGACCATTCTGACCTTTGCGCCCGGTGGACAAGCCGAATTGGTCGTGCTCGCCCTCATCGTTGGGGCCGATGTAGGGTTCGTCGTGGCACACCATCTGTTTCGAATTTTCTTTGTGATCCTCGGCGCGCCCCTTATGGCGCGGTGGTTTGATCCCAAACGTTCGCGTTGATTATGTGGATTGATGCGCCATCACGAAACGCAACGACCTGATCAAAGATGTCCGCAAACTGCGGCTCGAATTCATCCTCGGTGAAGAACCCAATATGGCGCGCGAATGATTGAGCAACGGATCATAGTCCCAAGTGTTCGATTCTTGGTCAAAGATATTCAAAGCGGCCTGCCCCGGTCGCCCCGCATTCAACGGCTCTCCAGCACCGCGTCTGCAATCGCTGCCGCACAGGTTTTGGTATCTGCTGTGCCGCCTAGGTCGGGCGTCCGCAAGGATTGCTCGGAAAGGACCCGTTCAATCGCGGCGATGATCGCCGCCCCCGCTTAATGCTGACCCAAGTGTTCCAACATCATGTCTGACGTCAGCGCCTTAGGGACAGATTTGACCCTATGCTTCCCGAAAAAATCTTCGGGAGCCTGGGAAATGGGCTTGTAACAACCTTTCGTTTACCCACGCATTGTTTCTCAAATGAAAACAGTCGCTTGAAAAGTAACAGTTTAGGGTGCGTAACAGGCCAAATTATAAACCTTTGGATAATTTTCCTATCCGAAGGAGGCTTTGGTTAACGCCGACGTCTATTTTATGAACAGATATACGCCGCGCGGCGCCGCTGTCATTGGCGTGATGAGAGCTATGAAAAAGTAGGATCTATGGCGTTCATTTCAGAAATCAACTTCGAGGGATCGGACGCTACCACCGAGTGGGCCGAGGTTGCACTTGGACCGGATGACGACCCCAATGATTTTGTATTTAGCGTATATCGTGATAACGGCACGTTGCATACAGGAGCGGGCATTCTCTTTGGGGAATTCAACTTAGGTGATTTAGAGTTCGCCACAACAGTTTCTGTTGTGGCCGATCCAGATGATCCGGGTTGGACAATCTATCAGATTCCCGTTGGGATTAAAACCGCATCTTCCGACGGTGACGAAGGATCCGGCCTTGCCTTGACCGATATATCTCCCGGCGGGGGAGTGGTTGATTTTTACAGCGGCGTAGATATTGCGCCAATCACAGCAACAGCCGGTGCGGCTGCCGGTGCCACTTCTGACAATTCAATAGATTACAGGGTACTCGAGGAAGACGCGGAAAGCGTTCAATGGGACTATGAGGGCAACCGGTACAATGACGATCTTACACCCGGTGATGCCCGCCTTGTCTGCTTCACCCGTGGCACCCTAATCAAGACCGATCAAGGCGAGCGCCCGATTGAAGAGCTTGCTGCTGGCGACATGGTGCTGACAATGGACCACGGCTATCAGCCTACACGCTGGATCGGGTCGTCCAAACGAGCGGCCACAGGCGATCTTGCCCCCATTTTGATCCGCAAGGGTGCTCTCGGGAATGACCGTGATCTACGCGTCAGCCCACAGCACCGTATGCTCCTGCAAGGCTGGCAGGCAGAGATGCTCTTTGGCGAACTTGAAGTGCTGGCAACAGCCAAGTCTCTGCTGAATGACCAGACAATCCTGCGTGACGAAGGGGGTGAGGTGGAGTATTTCCACATGCTGTTTGATACCCACGAGATTATCTACGCTGAAGGCTGCCCTTCTGAGAGCTTCCACCCGGGCCAACAGGGCTGGAAAGCCTTGGATCAAGCCACACGGGATGAAATCCTCACGCTCTTCCCACAGCTTGCTGACGGCAACTTCAACGACTACGGCCCCGCCGCCCGCATGAGCCTCAAGCACAAAGAGGGCAAGCTCCTTGGGTCCTATATGGCTGGGAGCGTTTAGCGCTTGATCTAAGTCAGGTCACGGCTTGTCAGAGTTTTGGCCCGAACGAACCTTAACTGGGAAAGTTCTCGAACGGCTGCTGTCAAAAATGCAAACAAAAAAGGAGTGTCCTAGACATGTCAAAAATTAAATATCTCGTCATACCGCTGGCTTTCGGAGTTTCTGGATGCCTCAGTGCTGTGAACTATGAAACCGCACCGGTCGTCGTCTCTACAGCGCAGGGTCCAGTGACTTGCCAACTTTACACGAGAGAGCAAGTTACGTGGGACCGATCTATTGGGAGACCAGAAGAGATGTCTGTTCAAGTCGCTGATGCCGTCTGTGTTAACGAAGGGCTTAAACGCTCCAGGTGATGGATCCGCACTTCCTCGTGACCAGTCCGGTCTAATGTTTCAAGCGACTGCTTTCTCAATGAAAACAGTCGCCTGAAAAGTAACAGTTTAGGGCACGTAACAGGCCTAATTGTATACTTTTGGATGCTTAACATGTTCGAAAGAGTCGTGCCTCAAAGCTGCGGGCCGCTGTATTAGTTTAGGGTATATTCGCTGTCTTTCAGAACGCAGGCTTGCTTTCGGGCCAAGAGCGAAAAATGGTGAGTGTCCGTCGTCAGGTTTTTTGGGACCAATGGCGGCTTAAACTAAGAGAGAGTTTGGCTCATCTTGTTGGTTTGATTATGCGGCGTGCTGGCGGTGATGCAAGCGTCGCGCTTCGAGTGTCTTTCGTTTGATCCTTTCTCGTTGCTTTAGAATGGCTTTATCTCGCCCAAAATAGACGTCGGCGGGTGTGACGTTGTTGATGCTCTCGTGATAGCGCTGGTGATTGTAATGATCGACGAAGGCTTCGATCTGGGCTTCGAGATCGCCCGGCAGGAAGTAGTTTTCCAACAGGATGCGGTTCTTCAAGGTTTGATGCCAGCGTTCAATCTTGCCTTGGGTCTGTGGATGATACGGTGCCCCGCGAGAGTGCTTCATGCCTTTGTCTTGCAACCATTCCGCCAGATCCCCTGAGACGTAGCTTGATCCGTTATCACTCAGCAGGCGTGGCTTGTGGACGATATGCACCTGATCGCAACCAGATGCCCGAAGAGCGAGGTCCAGTGTGTCCGTCACGTCTTCAGCCCGCATGTTTGTGCAGAGCTTCCAGGAGACGATATAGCGGCTGTAATCGTCAAGGACCGTACTGAGATAGAACCAGCCCCATCCCAGAACTTTGATGTAGGTAAAGTCTGTCTGCCAGAGCTGATTGACCGCTGTGGTTTTGTCTTTGAACTCGCTGACCGCTTTGATGACAATGAAAGCTGGGCTGGTGATCAGATCATGTGCCTTGAGGATCCGATACGTCGAAGCCTCTGATACAAAGTAACTTTCCTTGTCAGTGAAGGTCACCGCCAGTTCTCGCGGTGACAATTCCGTCTCCTTCAACGCCAGTTTGATCACCTTGCGGCGCACTGCGTCGGGAATGCGGTTCCAGACGTGCCTTGGCTTAGGAGATTGGTCCTGCAATCCAGCTTCACCACGCTGCAGATACCGATTATACCAGCGGTAGAATGTGGTGCGGGGAATGCCGAGCTTGGCCAGTGTCAGACGCGCCGACATATGCGAACCTTCGACCAGCCTGATGATCTCTAGCTTCTCAGATGCAGGGTATCTCATTCGAGGCCGCCCCCATCGCCTGTCATGCTTTTTTGAGAAGACGCAGTTCAAGCGTCTGTTCCGCGACAACTTCCTTGAGATCCTTCGCTTCACGCCGCAGTTCCCTTACTTCGTCACTGTTTGCGGCGCGCGCGGTGTCCCCAGCCAGACGCTTCTTCCCGGCTTCCATGAAGTCCTTCGACCACTTGTAGTAGATGCCCTGCGATATGCTCTCACGACGGCAGAGCTCAGCAATGCTGTCCTCGCCACGCAGCCCATCCAACACGATCCTGATCTTCTCTTCAGATGAATAGTGTTTGCGCCCCTCTCATCGAAACAGCGTTTCGACTGCCGGGCAGTGGTCGGCGCGCTTGATGTCTTTGACGATCTTCTCGCCAGGGCTCTTCGTTGTCTTTCTCATCGTCCACTCCTCGGTGGTTACGATGTGCAACAAACCCTCTCTTAGCAAATGACCCTATTTGGACCCATAGGCGCTGACGTCAGACACTGCCGACGTCTACTTCGGGCGCGGCAAAGCCATTCTCAGAGAAAGGAAAAGGATCAAGAAACAGACAATCAAACACCGCCGCTTGCAACATCAAAAACAAGCCGCATAATCAATCACACATAAGAGCCAGAGCCTCCATTGCTCAAACCGCTCTCATGTCCCATTTTATATGACGACGGACAGCCCACTCTACTTTCAACTTTGGTCATTGATATACATTTTTGCTCTAGTGGAGATTTTATGCGCACGGCTATTGTTACTGGAGATTACTACAAGCACCAAGAAACGTTCATAAATCGGCACATTGAATGCCTTTTTGGCGGGAACACTTGCGTCATAACTGCTCGCTATAATCAGGAGAACCCGTTTGCTAAACCTGTTTACACTCGAAGAAGTCAACCTTCACTTAAGAAACTGATTACATCGCCACTTCCACTGCTTATGAACAGACTGAAGTATGGTACGATGCGTATTCCTCACGGCAAAGCTCGGTCTGATCTGAAAGCCTTTTTGAGAGATCAAAAGGTGGAGCTCATCTTGTCGGAATTCGGGACACAGGTTTTGCCGATCAGACCATTGGCCAAAGAACTTGGGCTTCCTATTTTTACATATTTTCGTGGCGTTGATGCGTCTAAGGCCCTACGCCGGACTGCAACTGTTAAGGCATACCGATCCTGCATACCGAAGCTGGATGGCGTTATTGCCGTATCACAATTTCTATTGGACAACCTTGCAGAGCATGGCATCCGAAACGACAATTCTCATGTTATTCCATCGGGGGTAAATGTCCGCCGGTTCATGCCCCGTGAAAAGACTCCCAAATCCTGCGTTGCGGTTGGCCGAATGGTTGAAAAAAAGGCGCCGCTGACAACGATAAGAGCCTTCGCGATCGTTGCTAAACATCATCCAGAAGCGCGATTGACAATAATTGGCGATGGGCCATTGCTCAGTGCAGCGCGCGCTTTAGTCAGGGACCTCGGGATACAAGATCGCGTTGAGTTACCCGGCAAAGGGACGCATGATCAGGTGCGAGCTGCCTTGGAGAACAGCGAAGTATTTTTGCAGCACTCAGTAACAGCCAAAGATGGAAATACTGAAGGCCTTCCCACCGCGATTCAGGAGGCGATGGCTTGTGGGTGCGTCATAGTTTCGACCCGTCACGCGGGCATTCCTGAAGCGGTCTTTAATGGCAAAAACGGTTTCCTTGCTGATGAAAGAGATGAAGTGGGTTATACAGAAAACCTGAACACGGTTCTTGAGTCTGACAGCCGGAAGGAAATGGGGCATAACAGTCGCCTCATGGCGGAAGAGCATTATGACAATAATGCGCTGTTAGGTGAAACTGAAAAAATACTACAAAGTTTAGTAGCGCGGAAAAAAGGGCAAATCGAGTGAATGACATTCCTGTCAATAAATGACAGGGTCACCTACAAACTCGCAAAATCTCGTCATGAATGAGGGACTTTGTAGGTACGTACGGGTTCTCGGAACACTTCCTGTAAATTCCCTGATTTGGGATGGAGGAAGCATCCTCCACGAAGAGTTACGGACGCCTCTCAGAGACGCCTACACCCTACTGTTCGAAAAGCACTCAGAGGACTTGTGAGGTGCCCCTAGTTTCCTATACGCCTGCCTCGTTCATTTTCCTTTGTTCTGTTTCATAGTCAACTGGCGACAGCATGCCGTTGTTGGTGTGCTTGCGAGTCGGGTTGTAAAACATCTCGATGTAATCGAACACGTCCTGCCTTGCTGTGTCGCGCGTGGTGTACGTCCGCCGCCTGATGCGTTCCCGTTTCAGCAAGTGAAAGAAGCTCTCGGCGACTGCGTTATCATGACAATTCCCGCGCCTACTCATGCTGGCATCCAGATTGTGTTTGCTGAGAAAAGATTGCCACACTTTGCCAGTGAATTGGGAACCTTGGTCAGAATGGATCAAGACCCTATGCTTTGGTTTGCGTCGCCAAACGGCGCTCAGCAATGCTTGTAGGGCTAGGTCGGTTGTCATGTGAGACTGCATCGACCACCCAACGACACGCCGTGAGAAAAGGTCGATGACCACAGCGAGGTACGACCAGCCTTCATGGGTCCTGATGTACGTGATATCGGTCACCCATACGCAATCAGGCGCATCCACCTCGAACTGTCGATCCAGTGTGTTGTCAGCGACGACTGCAGGCTTGCCGCCATATCGACCAGGTCGACGTTTGTATCCGATCTGCGCTGCAATGCCTGCCAAAGCTGGCCAAACGTGCCACACGGTTCTCTGAACAGGTCTCGCCAGCATCGCGCAGACAGTGGTACGCTCATCTGAATATCCCAAAAGATTTACGTTCAACTATTGGCAGACGCAGGTTTCTGAAATCACTCGGACGGAGTCCTTGAGTGTCGCTGAAGTTAAAGTCCTTCCCCTAATCATCGAATGGAAAAAAAAGATCGCTATAGCAAGGGGTACAGACATCGGGACCGATGATGAACTCCCAGACGTTTGGGAACTACTCAGAGGGTCTTGCGCTAAAAAGGCTACGCAAAGCAATCAACCATGTGGACTGGTCATTGCGATAGCGATAGCCCTGAGACCCACACAGAGGCCCGTACAGGCTCATCTAAGCGATGACATAGGTGTTACACCACAGCCCCTGCATAAGGCCTTCTGACGCAACTTATGGACTTATGGGTTGTCTGGTTGGGTGAGTTAAACCAATCTGTTGATTAAACTAGACATACGCTCTGAAGCCATTAACGTTAAAAAACGCACTGTCAGCGCGGCGAAATATTAGAAGGAATCTTAACAATGACTAAATATTTGGTTCGGGCAAGCTACAATGGTAGCGGCTTCAGAGGGATGATTTCAAAGCCATCTGATCGAGGTGAAGCAATTAAAAAAATGACGGCGGCGCTTAGTATTACAACCGAGTGCGTTTACTTCTCTCCGTCGACTGGTGAAGCAATAATGATTATAGATTCAGACGTTGAAAAGAACGCCAGATTGATGATGGTTGTGATGTCATCAGATACATTCACAGGTGGCTCAATAATTGATCTTATCGACACCGATAGTATGATGTCAGCTATGCAAGAGTCTGGATCTATGCTTGGAGCCTACAAATCAGTGGTTGACTAGAAAGTGAAGTTTTTAAAACACATCACGCACCGTGGTATCCGTACATATCTTCAGAGTAGTACTGTCGCTCAGGCTTACGGATCAGGGTATCTGGCAAAAAACATGCTAGAGAACCAGCTGGCTGCACTGGCGTGTAAAGACTGGGGTGATTTCCGTACCTAACAAATGTTGTTGATCGCCTCATGGGCTACACCCAAGACATGCCGACGTTTGGGAACTACTCAGAGGGCCTTGCGCCAAAGGGGCTACGCGAAGCAATCAACCATGTCGACTGGTCATTACGTTAGCGATAGCCCTTATGCTCACACAGAGGCCCGCACAGGCTCATCTAAGTGATGACATAGATGTTATTACCCCTAACTCCACAACCCCTGCACACGGCCCTCTGACGCACCTCATGGGTGGTGGTGTCGTCACTGGTTGCGAGGACTAAATCATCAACCTTGTAACTGAACTTATGGCCACAGGCACTGCACGTGATGTCCATCCGTTTGTCAGATACCGCAGATAGCTCTGTGTTCATGGGTTGCGCCTTAAGACGTCAGGTTAACGTAAGTCTCGACCAGTAGTGCCAATGGTATGACTGCGAGATGCACTTGGCTGGGACGGTTGTCATCTTGGTATGGGCCAACAGCTACTCGAACCAACCAGATGACCTAAGCCACACTCTTGGCTTACGCGGTCCTCGGGCCAAAACTCTGACAAGCCGTGACTTGACTTAGATCAAGCGCTAAACGCTCCCAGCCATATAGGACCCAAGGAGCTTGCCCTCTTTGTGCTTGAGGCTCATGCGGGCGGCGGGGCCGTAGTCGTTGAAGTTGCCGTCAGCAAGCTGTGGGAAGAGCGTGAGGATCTCATCCCGTGTGGCTTGATCCAAGGCTGTCCAGCCCTGTTTGCCCGGGTGGAAGCTCTCAGAAGGGCAGCCTTCAGCGTAGATAATCTCGTGGGTATCAAACAGCATGTGGAAATACTCCACCTCACCCCCTTCGTCACGCAGGATTGTCTGGTCATTCAGCAGAGACTTGGCTGTTGCCAGCACTTCAAGTTCGCCAAAGAGCATCTCTGCCTGCCAGCCTTGCAGGAGCATACGGTGCTGTGGGCTGACGCGTAGATCACGGTCATTCCCGAGAGCACCCTTGCGGATCAAAATGGGGGCAAGATCGCCTGTGGCCGCTCGTTTGGACGACCCGATCCAGCGTGTAGGCTGATAGCCGTGGTCCATTGTCAGCACCATGTCGCCAGCAGCAAGCTCTTCAATCGGACGCTCGCCTTGATCGGTCTTGATCAGGGTGCCACGGGTGAAGCAGACAAGGCGGGCATCACCGGGTGTAAGATCGTCATTGTACCGGTTGCCCTCATAGTCCCATTGAACGCTTTCCCCTACCTCCAGTATCAAATTATCCATTGAATTGTCGGAAGTAGCACCAGCCGCAGCACCAGTTGTTGGGGTGAGCGGCGAAAGTCTTTCGGCACTATAAAAGTCAATCACGCCCCCGCCCGCAGAGATATCGGTCAAGGCAAGGCCGGACGCTTCGTCATCATCGCTGCCGTGATAGTTGTTCTTCATCCCAACGGGAATTTGGTAAATTGTCCAACCCGGATCATCTGGATCGGGCACACCCGTTAGAGTGCCTAAGTTGACTTCTCCACCAGAAACGCCCGCTCCCGTATGCAACGCGCCGTTACCACGATACACGCTGAGCACAAAGTCATTGGGGTCGTCATCCGGCGAAAGTGCAACCTCAACCCACTCATTGGCAGCCTCCTCCCCCTTGAAGTTAATTTCCGAAATGAACGCCATAGGTTCTCCTATTGGATAACACTCAACCAACCAATGAGAGCGTTGCCAGCTTAGTGTGGCATTGCTAAAAGATGCCCCAGCTCTGCGCCACGACTCCTTCGAGTAGATTAAGTTCCTTCGAGTAGATTAAGTATCTAAATGGAATAATTAGGCCTGTTACGCGTCTAAACTAAGGTATTACTTTGGCGTTAGATCAAATTGAGGCTTCGGAGCTAAGTCTTTGTCTTGGATTCCGAGGAGCAAACCCGATCATGCCAAAATCTTTGGTGAGAAACCCAAGGGTCCCATGCCTAGTTGTCAGTTTGCCTTTAAACAGCGGTAGTAACTGGCCTTACTGATCCCAAGCTGTTCCTGCACCTGAACTCTAGAAACACCAGCGTCTACCGAAGCCTTCACCTTATCCGCTTGCTTCATAGCCGTGGGCACGCGGCCTTTGTACTTGCCTTCTGCTTGCGCCCTTTTGATGCCCTCTACCTGACGTTCCTTCTTCATCTCACGTTCAAACTGTGCGACTGACACCATCATGTTCAGGATGAGTTTGCCTGTAGCTGTAGACGTATCAACTGTCTCTGAGCCTAACGACAGGATCACAAGGCCAGCACCTTTGGCTTCGATCTGCTCCAGTAGTTCACCCATATGCATTACGTTACGAGCCAGACGATCCAGTTTGGTCACCACCAGCTTGTCACACTCACGCAGCATATCAATGGCACGTTCCAGTTCTTGTCGTGATGCTACGGCACTGACTTGCTCATGATACATACGCTCACAGCCATACGCTTCTAGTTCCACAAGCTGAGCTTCAAAACCTGCTTGTTGGTCTGTGGTGCTTGTTCTGGCATATCCGATAAGCATAGCGTGTGTCTCCACCTGACGAATCATTAGACCTTAAGGTCTATATGAGGCCACCACTGTATCAGAAGTGGAGCAAGCTATTGAGACAGAACTGACGGAAAAAGACCTAGCATAGGTGTCTCAAAGGGCATGTCACACGATCCGGACCTAGTGAGACTGGGCTATAACTCGTGTTACCGCTGCATGGGTCAGAGAAAGAACACCTGTGAAGGTCATCCAACTAGCTATCTGGCATTCACACGACACTGCGGACTTAGGGATGCAGGGGAATGTGGGTCACAGTATCCACCGACGGAATATGACTGGGATTGGAAGTTTATCAATGCCAAGTTATCTCTGCTCTAACAACAACGGAGCATATCCATTGGCAAAGCTAGAAGTTCTATACAACGATGACTGCCCAATATGTCGTAGGGAGATAAAGCACTATGCAGGTCTTTCGGATGGCAGTGTTGCATTCGTAAAAATCACAGAGCAGTCAGCCGCTGACTGGGGTCTAACTGAAGAACAGGCCGCAAAACAGATACATGCTAGGTCTGATGGCAATGTCACTGTGGGGGTTGATGCATTTGTGTCTGTTTGGAAGCAATTACCGTATTATCGATTGCTCGCATTGGTTATTGGCTGGCGACCCATCAGGTACATTACCGATGCTGTTTATCGGAAGGTCTTAGCTCCATTACTATTTGCAATGCATAAGAGGCGGCAAAGGCGGCAAGCAGGCTCAATAAGATAATGGCATTTTAGCATGCAGGGAAATATGGGCCGTAGTGAGCAGCCGCACTTGAGTGGTCCAACTTGAAAGTTAGTGCATGATCGGCCTTTGGTCCATTGGGATGATGGCCTCTGGCGCTGGTGGGCGGTAGCCCAATGCACGGTGCTGTCAGACGAATGCGAACCAGTCTCTGTATGACCCTCAATGCCGGAACTTATGCCGAACAAACCTGGCGCCACTCAGCAAGAGCGGCGGTTCTGTTGAGCTTGAAATTGGCGCGTGAGTAGTGATGACGTTCCTGGTTGAAATGATTGTAAACGGAGGCGTGAACGGAGACGAATTTCTGTAAACTACGCATATGACGAAAGCGCAGCATTGCCCGTTCTCTTCGTCGAAACGGCAAGTGTGAATTCTCTGCTCGATTGTTGAGCCAGCGGCCGGTTTCTTGTCTGTCAGCATTGCCGATGACCTTCATCGCGGCACCGTAAGACCGCAGTAGGTCGGTCACGATGACATGTGGTGGGCCAAAGCGCTTCATTGTTTTTCTGAGGAATTTCAATGCGGCTTTGCGATCTCGGCGCTTGGTGACAAAGCTTTCCAGCACCTCACCTTCGTGGTCAACGGCCCGCCACAGATAGTGCGTTCCACCGTTTATTTTTACGAACACTTCGTCCAAATGCCATTGCCAATTCGAATGTGCCCGTAACTGTTGGACGCGCCGTTTGCGTATTTCAGCGGCGAACGTCGGGCCAAATCTATCCCACCAAAACCGAACTGTCTCATGGCTGATATCGATCCCGCGTTCGTGCAGCAAATCTTCCACATTTCGAAGCGAAAGTGGATAACGCACATACATCATAACCGCCAGACGGATGATTTCAGGGGACGTCTTGAAGTAGCGAAAAGGGGAGCGTTTTGTCATCCGGCGACGCTAGGCGTCCACCCTGCCCGCCTCAACCAGTTTTCTTCTGACAACACCCGTCTGATCAAAGAGACCCACACTGCGCATTGCTGTCAAAGATGGTCCATGTAAATTCAGCTTGGCGCGAGCAAGGGCCAGAACTCGCTTAATTTGGCTGGACAACCTTGGCGCTAACAAGTCAGAGTGTTGGCCAGAAATGTCTTGGATTGGGTGGAGAGTACGGAATTGGAACTGTTTGCTGTCCTGATTATTCTGCTGTTTCTTCTCGTCTGGTTGCCACGTCGGATAGGCGCAGGATTAGCCCAATCCAAAACCGGGCGACATATTTTATTCCTTTTGGGTGCGCTGACAGTCGTCAGTTTTGCTGTCCTGTTGGCAATCGGATCCCAACTTTAGAACCCGCCCATCGAGAATATCCTCATTTTAGACCCTGACCAAGAAGCGCGAGCAAGTGTAAGCCAAGAGTGGCGCTTAGATCGTCTGGACGGTTCGTAGCGACACGCCTAATTCATTTGCCATCTTTTTCTGGTCCGCATTCAGTTCAGGATTAGCCGTTGGGCGGCCCCTCTTGCGTGGTTTTTCGATCAACTATCTTCTCCCTAATTTTCGACAGATGTCATTAATTGGGTATCGCACCATATGTAATCAATGGCTTAAGGTCCGTTGGTAGGCCATGGGCCCCCCCAGATTATCACCAAAGATTTTGGCATGATCGGGTTTCCCCCTCGCAATCCAAGAGAAAGAAAAACCCTTCAGCTTATCCCATCAGCCCAATACGCGCCTTCAGACACTCAGGTCACACTCACAAGATGAAGTCATCCACTGTGAGATCATAAAGACCCGTCAGCCTGATGCTCATCTCACGACCTGTATCGCCATCGGTATCAATAAAGGCCATCGTGTAGTCGTTCTCTGTGCCAGCCTTATCGAACTTCTTGAAGTAGATTTCGCCTTCGTCTCCTGAGCCAAACTTTGTGGTGCCATTAAAGCTAAACGTATCGTTCCCAACTAGCACTGTACTTGCATCAATGGCGCTGAGATCAATCACATCCAGACCTTGCTGGAAGTCCTCAATGACATCAGCCTTTGAGAGCTTAAACTTACTCTCAGACGTATTCTTAAACACAAACGTATCTTCACCAGTGCCACCAAGCATTACGTCTTTACCTTTGCCACCTTGCAAAAGGTCGTTACCCTTGCCGCCATTTAGAACATCATTTCCTTTGCCGCCGTTCAGAAAATCAAAGCCTTTATCGCCATTTAGAACATCATGGCCATTATTGCCGTAGAGCTTGTCCTTGCCGTTGCCGCCATAGAGCTTGTCGTTGCCGTTGCCGCCATAGAGTTTATCATTGTTGTTGCCACCATCGAGCTCGTCATTGCCAGCGTAGCCGGTCATAATATCATTACCACCATAACCAAAGGCACGATCACCCGAGCCACTCAAATTGAAGACATCAGCCTCTGAAAGCGCGGCGTTAATAATTGCAAAGTCATCTGATGTAGAAACAGTTGTTGCCGTGGCGTAAATATCAGCAGCATCTATATTAACGCCTTCAATCCCCCATATTCCCTCGTAAGTTTTGCCAGTCCAAACTGTTTCTATATAACCGGTTACGGTCCCCGTGATGGTTAATAATGATGTGTTGAAATTAATGTTGAGACCACCAAAAACTGAACCGTAATCGTAGCCGTTCAAAGACCAATCCACGACAAATAAATCAGTGTAAGTTACGTCATTGTAAGCGCCAAGATAATTATCTTGCAAAACACTATCAAAGTCGCTGTGGTCAAAAGCGATGGCATTTTCATAAAACCTGTTTAAGTCCAAGTTGCTGTGGTCAAAAGCGTAATTTGAAAAAATAGTAGCCATCTCTAAGTCCTTTCAGTCCTGCAGCAGCTGCGCATCTGTGTGTAACTGGAGATTGTCAATTAAAGACTTACATATTCATTCATAATCATTCACAATCATTAAAATATTTTTCTTTATCCTTAGGGTATATTTAACGACCTACAATTTGTTAGCCTTTTGACCCGAGGGCCGCGTAAGCCAAGAGTATCGTTTAGGTTATCTGGTTGGTTCGAGCAGCTGTTGGCCTAAGCCGAGGTGAACAAACCTACCAGCGAAGTCCTTCTCGCAGTCATAGCCTTGGCACTACTGGCAAAGACTTTCGTTGTCCTGACGTCTTAGGCTCACCCCATGAACACAAAGCTATCTGCGCCTACGGTTCTAATGATAGAATCCGATAAGGTGGGGCTCATTTCTGCGATGTCATTATGGGAGGGTGTTTTCGCAACTGGCGTGGGTGGTAAACGTGGGTGGTTGTCAATTTTAACGTTGCCACAAGATACTGAATGGTGCTGTCAGACGAATGCGAACCAGTCTCTACTAGGCCAGTGAGGCTGATCCTTATGCCGCGCCGAGT
Source organism: Thalassobium sp. R2A62 (assembly GCF_000161835.1). GTDB lineage: Bacteria > Pseudomonadota > Alphaproteobacteria > Rhodobacterales > Rhodobacteraceae > Thalassobium. Next base: position 82,190 of record NZ_GG697169.2, on the reverse strand, counting down.
TGACGCCACTCGGCAAGAGCGGCGGTGCGGTTGAGCTTGAAATTGTTGCGTGAGTAGAGGTGGCGTTCCTGATTGAAATGGTTGTGAACTGAAGAATGGACGGTGGCGAATTTCTGTAAACTTCGCATGCGCCTGAACCGGAGCATGGCCCGCTCTCGTCGTCGAAATGGCAGGTGTGAATTCTCAGCGCGATTGTTTAGCCAACGGCCTGTTTCCTGTTTCGGCGCATTGCCGATGACCTTCATAGCAGCACCGTATGATCTCAGTCTGTCGGTCACAATAATCTGCGGTCGACCACACCGCTTCATTGATTTTTTTATGAATTTCAATGCTGCTTTGCGATCCCGTCGCTTTGTGACGAAGGATTCAAGCACTTCGCCCTCGTGATCCAAGGCCTGCCACAGGTAATGCGTCTCACCATTGATCTTCACGAAAACCTCGTCCAGGTGCCACTGCCAGTTTGAATAGGCGCGCATCCGGCTTGCCCGCTTTTTGCGGATCTCGGCTGCGAACATCGGACCAAATCTGTTCCACCAGAACCGGACGGTTTCATGGCTGATCTCAATCCCACGCTCATGCAGAAGATCTTCCACGTTCCTCAGCGATAGCGGAAACCGAACATAGAGCATCACCGCCAGGCGAATGACCTCTGCGCTGGTTTTAAAATAGCGAAATGGGGAGCGTTTTGTCATCCCACGAGGCTAGGTCACCGCTCTGCCCGCCTCAAGCTAGTTTCCTCTGACAGTGCCCTTCTCGAAACTCATCAGAGTTGTACTGGAGACCTGATCAGGATTCGATAGGGGGTATCGCGAAGTTCACGCCATGTGTTTTCCAGGCCAGGATTGACCTGACGATCCAGTTCAATCGAGATGCTTGGAAACGACCGTTTTTGAGAAGCGCTTCCACCCATAATATCTGACTAAATTTGTCAGGTTGACATATCCGATAATTTCACTCAGGATTATCTCAAGTCAAGCCACCCCGAATCCAAGCAGGGAAGCCCGACACGTGATCATGTGAGGACTTACCGATGCAGCCGAACCCAAACACGCCAAGGCGACCCACCGATGTATGTGAACAACGCCGAACCTTGCGCGTCGGGCAAGCTGACCGATTTGAGATATTGGTTGCTGCATCAGAAGCGGAAGACATCTGCCCGATCTGGATCACTGACCGTTTGTCAGAACGTGAACGGGTATCGCCATGAGCTTCCACTCAACCCCACCGCCACAGACGCCAGCCCCTACGCTGCCAAGCTACTCCGCCCGCGATCTGACTGAAGGTGCGGATCAGGCGCATATCGTTCTGGATGGTCAAACCTACACCTTGCGGATTACGCGGGCTGGCAAGTTAATCCTAACAAAATGAGCGATGCACAGCATAATCGTGGCGGCGCACCTGTTGGCTTCATCACCGAACTGGATGGTATCGAGGCCGCATCTGTCATCTATCTTCGGCTTTGGTGCGAAGGTCCCGATGCGCAAGCACAGGTCTGGAATGACTTTGCGTCTGGCCTTGGCCCTGATCAGGGGCGAAAGGCGCTGAAGTCGTTTGAGGACCTCTGTTCCCTTTGCACCCGTCATGGGCGTCGTCCGCTGATGCGGCATTCGGTTCAATGTAAGTGCTTAGGGGCAGACGAATCCTGCTTCGCCAACTTCATCGCCACGGCGGCAACGGGGGAACGCGAAGATGCCATGCTGATCGCGACGCTTCTTGTTCGCCCCGATGTGGCCCCGCTGATCGCGTCATTAGCTGCTGATGTCGGACACGCCTTTATGCGGATGCGACTAAGCGCCCCAAGGGACATCGAAACACATTCACACGACATACCAAAAACACTTCACTAAAGGGACACCCTCATGAAACGCTACCTCCTTACGACAGCCATTGCAGTTGGCCTCGCCACACCCGCACTTGCGGTTGAAACTACAGACGTGCTGGACACCTATGCCGATATCGCAGCAGCCAACTACGGCGACAGCCTAATCACAGCCCAGCGTTTGCAAGCGGCGGTGAATGCGCTGGTCGCTGATCCATCCGCAGAGAACCTGACCGCTGCCCGTGCTGCATGGTTGGCCGCCCGTGTGCCATACCAACAGACCGAGGTGTTCCGTTTCGGCAATGCCATCGTCGATGACTGGGAAGGCAAGGTGAACGCTTGGCCGCTGGATGAGGGGCTGATCGACTACGTGGATGCGTCCTATGGCGGTCCTTCTGACGAGAACGCTTTTGCGGCGCTGAACGTCATCGCCAACCCGACCTTTACGCTGTCTGGTCAGGACATCGACGCGACATCCATCACGCCTGCGTTGCTGGAAGACACCCTGCAAGAAGCCGATGGCGTCGAGGCCAACGTCGCCACGGGTTACCATGCGATTGAGTTTCTGCTTTGGGGCCAAGACCTCAACGGTCACGGCACGGGTGCAGGGGATCGACCTTGGACAGATTACGCCATGGGTGATGAATGTACGAACGGCAACTGTGATCGCCGTGGTGAATACCTGACTGCTGCCACAGACCTGCTGATTTCCGATCTGGAATATATGGCAGGCGCCTGGGCGATCGGCGGCGAGGCCCGCAGTGAACTGATGTCCGATGCCGATGCGGGTATCTCTGCCATCCTTACAGGCATGGGGTCTTTGTCCTACGGCGAAACGGCTGGGGAACGGATGCGACTTGGCGTGATGCTCAACGACCCAGAGGAAGAGCACTCCTGCTTTGCCGATAACACGCACAACGACCACTATTACAACGGCGTGGGCATCCAAAACGTCTACCTTGGTGAATATATCCGCGTTGATGGATCGTTGGTTACAGGGCCTTCGTTGTCTGATCTTATGGCCGAAACGGACGCAGCACTGGACGCTGAAATGCAAGGCAAGCTCGGCGATGCCGTCATGGCCTTGGGTCGTATCAAGATCGCAGCAGAGGCAGGCTTTGCCTATGACCAGATGCTCGAACGTGGCAATGTCGAAGGCGAAGCCCTGATCATGGGCGGCGTGAACGGGTTGATTGACCAGACACGGTTCATCGAACGGGTGATTGCGGCCCTTGGCGTGGATGGTGTTGGCATCGAAGGGTCAGACTCCTTGGACGATCCAAACGCTGTGTTCCAGTAAGAATAAGGTCTTGTCATCATGGTCAAACCGAAGGGTTGCATAAAATGATAGTCTGTCACTGCCAGCATATCACGGACCACGACATCCATGCCGCGATCAACTGGATGCGGGCGTCGGATGACAAGACCATCATCACACCTGGAAAGGTGTATCGCGCACTTGGTAAGGCAGCGGACTGTGGCGGGTGTATGCCACTGTTCCTGTCCACCATGCGCAGCAACGACAATACAGAAGTCCCCATGCAGCTGCGGAATTTGAAACCCGCAGCAACACAGGAAAAAGAAAATGAACGGCGACAAGAAAGTTATTGAATACCTCAACGATGCCCTGCGCAGCGAACTTACGGCGGTCAGCCAATACTGGTTGCACTACCGTATGCAGGAAGACTGGGGCCTTGGTCACATGGCAGCGAAATCCCGCGAAGAAAGCATCGAAGAGATGAACCACGCGGACAAGATTATTGCCCGCATTCTGTTTCTGGGCGGTCACCCGAACCTGCAAAAACTTGATCCTTTGCGCATCGGTCAGACGCCGAAGGAAACGCTGGAGTGCGACCTTGCTTCTGAGCACGGCGCACGTGATTTGTATATGGAGGCGCGTAAGCATTGCGAAGCTGTGGGTGACTTCGTGACCAAGAACATCTTCGAAGAACTGTTGACCGATGAAGAAGGTCATATCGACTTTCTTGAAACCCAACTGGACCTCGTGGCCAAACTCGGTGAAGAAAAATATGCGCAGCTTAATGCAAGCAAAATGGATGAAGCCGAGTAATCTGATTATCGCCACCTTGGTGGTAGGATCAGTTGCACTGGCCGAAACACCCGCCCAGACCGCGTATAACGGTCTGGGTGATCCGCATCTTGACGTGGTTCCCCGCACTGATGCTGAGGCTGAACGGATTGCCGCTTTCACCGCACTGGCGACGGTTTTTGCCGTGGCGCAGCCGTTCGAAGAACGCCAAGCAGGTGCAGCGACCGTGCGTGTCCTGCCTGATGCCAACGCCTTCTCGCAGCCTTCTGGCAACATCACGTTTGAGGATGAAATGGAGTTCAGGTTAGGCAACGGATTGTTCCGTAAGTTATGGGTCTCATCGCCTTCATCGACATTGGCCTCCGATGGTTTGGGGCCGTTGTTCAACGCACGGTCCTGCCAGCGGTGCCACATCAAGGATGGTCGTGGTCACCCGCCAGAGAACGCCGAAGACAATCCCGTTTCAATGTTCCTGCGTGTGTCGATCATGGACCCAGACGGTGTGCCAGATGACGCGATAATTGCCGAAATCGCCGACTATATCGCAACTCTGCCTGATCCGACCTATGGTGAGCAGTTGCAGGACTTTGCCGTGCAGGGCCATGCCTCTGAGTATTCGCTTGGGATTACCTACGAGGAAGAGATCGTAATGTTGGCCGATGGCACGGAAGTGTCCCTGCGCCACCCAACCTATACCGCTGACAACCTAGGCTATGGCCCCTTGGCTGATGGCGCGATGCTGTCCCCCCGCGTCGCCCCGCAGATGATCGGCCTCGGTTTGCTTGAGGCGATCCCCACAGCCGACATTTTGGCCAATGCAGACCCAGATGATCTGGACAACGACGGTATATCTGGCCGCCCAAACGTCGTCTGGTCCTTAGAGTTCGATCAACCCATGCTCGGTCGTTTTGGCCTCAAGGCTGGCAACCCGACTGTGATGCAGCAATCTGCTGGGGCCTTTGCGGGTGATATCGGCATATCCAATCCGCTGTTTCCGGCAGGGGCTGGCGAATGCACCACCAATCAAACCCTGTGTCAGGACGCGATCCACGGCGATGAAGACGCCCGTGACACGGAGATCGACGCGGAAGGTATGGACCTTGTGACGTTCTATAGCCGTAACCTCGGCGTTCCAGCACGGCGCGATGTGGACGATCCAGAGGTGCTGAGTGGCAAAGAAGTGTTCTACACCACAGGCTGCACAGCCTGCCACACGCCCAGCTTTGTCACCCACCGTCTTGACGATCAGCCTGAACAAAGCTTCCAACTGATCTGGCCATACACCGATATGCTGCTTCACGACATGGGGCCTACCTTGGCCGACAATCGCCCCGAAGCACGGGCAACGGGCAGCGAATGGCGCACCCCGCCACTTTGGGGGATCGGCCTGACCGAACAAGTCAGCGGCCACACATATTTCCTGCACGATGGTCGTGCGCGGTCGCTTCTGGAAGCAGTGTTGTGGCATGGTGGCGAGGCGCAGGGGCAAAGGGATGCGGTGGTCAATATGACGACTGAGGATCGCGAAGCCCTGTTGAGATTTTTGGAAAGCCTATGAGACGTATCCTATTGGCCGCCGCTGTTGCCTGCGCCCCACTCACCGCCACAGCGAACCCATCCATCTCAGCCATCATAGACGACCATATCCTGCCAAGGTTCGAGGCTCTGGCCTCGACCTCTCAGGCACTCTCGAAAGCAGCGATGCAGAACTGTGACCCAACCTCGGACGACCTGCGCACCGCCTATGGTGTGGCATTTGATGTTTGGGTGTCTACATCACATCTGCGGTTAGGCCCCACGGAAGTGGATGATCGTGCCTTTGCATTGGCATTCTGGCCAGACAGTCGTGGTGCCACGCCACGTGCGCTGGCGACGCTCATCTCGGATGAAGACCCCATCGGCCTTGATGCAGCCGCTTACAGCGAAGTCTCTATCGCAGCCCGTGGGTTCTATGCCTTGGAGTTCCTACTGTATGACGAGACCCTGATGCAGCCAAGCGAATACCACTGCGCCCTTGTGCAAACCGTCACCACAGACATCGCCGCTACATCCTCGGCCATCCATGACGATTGGCATTCCCATAAAGATGTCCTCCTATCACCAGGCCCCGATGCAACCTACCGTAGCGAAGAAGAAGTCCTGCAAGAAATGCTCAGGGCGCTGACCGCAGGGCTACAATTCACCCAAGACAGCCGCCTTGGCCGACCCCTTGGCACGTTTGATCGCCCCCAACCAGCCCGTGCAGAAGCCCGTAGGTCAGGTCGATCTGCCAAGCATGTCACGTTGAGCCTGATGTCTTTGCAGGATTTGGCGTCGCACCTTTCGGTGTCTGATGCCAACTTGTCCGATACCCTCAATCGCCAGTTCGAAGATGCCCTAGGCAAACTGGCGACCTTGAATGATCCTGTCTTCGCAGGTGTTGCGGACCCACAATCCCGTCTCAAGATCGAGGTCATCGGCCAATCCATTGGAACCATCCGCACCACTGTCCAAACAGAACTCGGCCCCACACTGGGTGTCGCCGCAGGATTCAATTCGCTGGACGGAGACTAGCATGGAAGCGGGTCGTCGTCAGTTCATAGCAGGATTATTAGCCACTGGGCTGGTCCCTAGACCAGCGTGGGCAGATGCAGGATCACCCTCGTTCCTCTCAGCCGCAGCCCTGCCTGATGGGACCTATGTGCTATGCGGCATTGATGCTGACCTGAACATCACATTCCAACTCCCGCTTCCCGCCCGTGGTCATGCCGCAGCAGCGCATCCGCTCAAACCCGAAGCAATTGCCTTTGCAAGACGACCAGGCACATTCGCAATCGTTATCGACTGCACGACTGGCGTTCAAAAGGCAATTCTGAACGCGCCCACTGGCCGCCACTTTTATGGCCACGGGGCATTCTCGGCAGATGGCACCCTGCTTTACACGACCGAGAATGACTATGAGGCTGGCCGTGGACGGATCGGCGTCTGGGATGTCGCGTCAGGATACGTCCGCATCGACGAATGGGACAGCGGCGGCATCGGTCCCCATGACATCAAACGTTTGCCAGACTCCGACGTGCTGGTCGTCGCAAACGGCGGAATAGACACGCATCCAGACTCTGGCCGTACCAAGCTGAACATCTCCACGATGAAACCGAACCTGTCTTACGTCCAAAATGGCACGGTCATTGAGACGGTCGAATTGCCCCCTGAGATGCACAAAAACTCGATAAGACATCTTGCTGTTTCGCAAGACGGGCACGTCGCCTTCGGGATGCAGTGGCAGGGTGATGGTGTGCCGCTAAGCCTCGTAGGCCAACATTACCGTGGAGGTGAAATTGACCTGATGCAGGCCACTCCCGATCAGATGCGAGATATGCAGGGGTATGTGGGTAGCATTGCTTACGTCGAAGAAGACATTACAATTGCTGTGACATCCCCACGGGGCGGTGCAATTCAATTCTATGAAACAGCGTCTTCACAGTGCATCGGATCGCTTTTCACAGTCGATGTGTCTGGCGTGGCAGCAATAAGAAACGGTTTTTTGCTGACCTCAGGAACAGGTGAGTTGGCATCGTGGGCGAAGGCTGATCTTGTCTCATCGAGAAAAGAAGTCGTTCAGTGGGATAACCACTTGGTCTCTGTGTAGGAGTTCAGGAGGGTGATGGCTTGCTTGGAACGAACAACATGCATTGCTTGAAGCCCTGATCTAAAAAGGTCCGATCAATCAGAGCTCAGATAGAAATGTTCGAATGCTAATTCGGGAATCGAACTGTCAATCACAAGTGATAGTTTCAATGCGCAAAACTGCTACAAGTATATGCTACGATTTATAGTTTTAACTTATTATATAATATATAAATCAATGATTAAACGGCCAAGACGTAACTTCCCTTCGTCTCCGCCACTTTTAATAGTGGTTTAGAATCAATAGCTTCGATGGCTTCCTGAGAATTTTTGCACACACGTTTTGCACACACGCAGACTTACGGAAAACATCTTCCCGTAGTGACATCGTAACCACCAGCCTGATCTATAGCTTCTAAAGGCACGTCACAGTCTCTCAGGCGGTCCCTGAAGCTATGTCTCAGGCAGTGCGCAGTTTTACCGTTGTGGTACTTTCTGAGGTGCTGGCAGAGCGTAGCTGAGGCCCCTGTGTTGTTCAGGTTGCCATAGGAAGCGTAGCGCGGGAACAGGTAAGGACTGTCGCTATTAGCTTCTAGTAATTTCTGTAGGGCTTTTGTGGCACTATTAGAGACGACAGGGAGCGACCTCTTGCAACGCAACCATGCCTGAGAATGATCCACAGTGATTGTTGAAGCTCCAGTATGCCTAGCAATTTCCCGTCATTCCAATACCGTAAGAATCTGTCTTGAGATTCTCTACAAAAGCATGTCGTGCCTACTTCTCCAGATACGTGATGTGTCGGTACAACGTGTGGGTAAGACATGTTCGATGACACCATCAAGCCATTGTTTCTAATGGTAAAATTAAGAAATTAGGATTGTGGCGGAGGCTCAGGGATTCGAACCCTGGGGACGCTTTCACGCCCGTCGGTTTTCAAGACCGGTGCATTCGACCACTCTGCCAAACCTCCACTGCGGGTTTCGTAACCGCCTCACTCGCTAAGAGCAAGACCCGAAAATGCGATCACGCTTTGGGGAATTCCGCCGATCTGGATGTCGACAGACTTTCAAAAATATCAAACACAGACTAGTGTCAGGCCAAGGACGACGTTCAGCCGCTGGCTGCTGCGTCAAAAGCAGTGGAAAACGTCGAAAAATCGGCAAGTCCTGGAAACCGGGCGATCAAAGGAACAGTAGCTATGGCAGGCATTTCTGGTATCAAAATTTCGGTTTTGGGGCTCTCTTTGATAGCTTTGGCCGGATGCGACGAAAACGGCCAATTCGCATTCCCCACGATGGCACCACAAAGCGCTGGAACAGCCTCTACCGCCGTTGGCGCGGTCGCGATGGTGGAACAAGACGTTGAATCGCCAGAAGTTTTCAATGCCAGTGAGGCCGGCCTTTGGGATGGTCGCCCGTCGCTTGGCGGTGTTTGGGTCGCGCACCCCGATGTCACCGATCCAGAACGTGTCATCATTCGCAACACCGCAAACGGTACCTTTGTGATCGGGGCATTGTTCCGCCGCGAACGCGACAATCCCGGCCCACGGCTTCAGGTCTCGTCAGACGCTGCCGAGGCATTGGGCATGTTGGCGGGCGCTCCTGCTGATCTCAGCGTGATCGCGTTGCGCCGCCAAGAGGTCGCTCAACCCGCCGCTCCGGCAGAGAGCAGAACTGAAACATTCGACGCGCCAGACGCTGTTGAGGCCACCAGTCTAGACCCGATTGCAAGCGCAGAAGCCGCGCTTGATGCGATCGAAGGGTCCAGCCCGCGCGCCGTTGCATCGACCGCACCTGCCGCGGCGGTGACACCGGCCGTTCCGATACAATCCTCTTCACTGACCAAAGCCTTTATTCAGGTCGGTATCTTTAGCGTTAAAGCCAACGCCGACCGCACAGCAGAGCGCCTTCGCGGCTCTGGCATCGTGCCAACGGTGATCCCAGGTGAAAGCCAAGGAGGCCAATTCTACCGCGTTGTCGTGGGGCCTGCGGGCAACAAATCGGAACGCGCCGCAATTCTAAAGAGCGTTAAATCCCAAGGCTTTACCGACGCTTATTTCGTCACCAACTAAGGGTCTAACCATGTTGCCACGCCTCGTTTCTGTCTTTGCGACTATTGCCGTTGTTGTCTTTGGGGCGAGCGCGGCAATTGCGCAAAATTTTGCAACACAGGCCACCGCCGCAATTGTCATTGATCAGACAACTGGCACCCTGTTGATGGAAAAGAACGCAGACGAGGCATTGCCACCTGCATCCATGTCGAAACTGATGACGCTCTACATGGCGTTCGAGGCTGTGTCGGATGGCCGGCTGCGTCTGGACGAAGAACTGCCCGTCAGCCAACACGCGATGAACTATGGAGGATCAACAATGTTCCTCAAACGCGGCGAGCGGGTCAAAGTTGAAGACTTGATCAGAGGCATCATTGTTCTGTCTGGCAACGACGCCTGCGCAGTGATCGCCGAAGCGCTATCGACCGACGGCACCGAAGCTGGGTTCGGTCGAATGATGACGGCTCGCGCCCGTGAACTGGGCATGATGAATTCGACATTCACAAACTCGAACGGCTGGCCCCAAGCGGGACACCGGATGTCCATGCGTGACCTGTCGATCCTCGCCGACCGCTTGATCACAGATTATCCGACATACTACCCGCTGTTCTCGCAAAAAGAATTCATGTTCGACGAGAAAGAGAGCAAGAACCGGCTAAACCGCAACCCACTGTTGGGTCTTGGGATTGGCGCAGACGGACTCAAAACCGGCCATACGAACGAAGCGGGGTACGGTCTTGTTGGGTCGGCTAAACAGGGCAACCGTCGCATCATATTTGTCATCACGGGCCTAGACAGTGCCGCTGCACGGGCTGAAGAAAGCGAAAAGATCGTGAACTGGGCCTTCCGCCAATTCGTCCATAGAGACATCACCGAAGCCGGCACCAAGATTGCCGAGGCCGATGTCTGGATGGGCGATGTTGATCGCGTCGGACTGACCACAGTCGAAGATCTGTCATTGCTGGTCCCAGTCCTCAAGCAGGACGATATCACAGCCGAAGTCGTCTACGACGGCCCGATCGAGGCCCCAATCGAAGAAGGCGCACAATTGGCCGAATTGGTCATCACCTTTGAAGGGCTCCCAGAAACGCGCCTGCCGTTGGTTGCAGATCGCAGCGTCGCCAAAGGTGGCTTTGGCCCAACCATGCGCCGTGCCGCCAATGTCCTGTTGGGCAAATTGGGTGCCGAGGGATCGCTCTGAACCATGGCGGATCATGGCCATTTCATCACATTCGAGGGTATCGACGGGTCGGGAAAATCGACCCAAGCCCGCATGCTGGTTGATCGTTTGGGGGCACAGACACTTTTGACCCGCGAACCTGGCGGCTCGGAAGGTGCCGAAGAAATTCGTGGCCTTTTGTTGTCCGGTGACACTGATCGCTGGTCGGCAGAAACTGAAATCTTGTTGTTTACCGCTGCGCGCAGGGATCATCTGGAAAAAACGATTGAACCCGCGCTTGCCGCTGGCACGACCGTGATCTCGGACCGTTTCGCCGACAGCACCCGCGTCTACCAAGGCGCGACCCGCGGCGATTTGCGCGCCACGGTTGATCAGCTGCATACACTGATGATCGGCCGCGAACCCGACCTAACCTTTATCATCGACATGGACCCCGCAATCGCGCTCAAACGCGGGCTTGCACGTGAGACCGGCGAAGATCGCTTCGAGGACTTCGGCCTCGCGTTCCAAGAAACCCTGCGGCACGGATTTTTGGCCCTCGCACGCGACATGCCAAACCGCTGCGTCGTGATCGACGGCAACAGAACGCCGGAACAGGTCGCATCCGAGGTTGCCGCCCATGCGATGGACGCGCTATCCGTCGCTGTATGAGCGACGACACACTTCTTGAACCGGACCGTATTGAGGGTGCACCGCACCCGCGCGAAACCGCGCGGCTGTTGGGCCAAAACGAGGCTGTCGCAGAATTCCTAGATGCTTACGCGACGGGCCGGTTACACCACGCCTGGATGATCACTGGGCCCAAGGGCACAGGCAAAGCAACGCTCGCATGGAAGATCGCCACTTTTCTGTTGGCCGAGACCGGCGATGACGGTGGCTTCTTTGGTGAGACGCCCCCTGCCCCAACATCGCTGGATGTGTCACCTGATGCGCCAGACGCCCGCCTGATTGCGGCCGGCGCCCATCCGCGCCTCACCGTGCTACGCCGCGCCGTCAACAAAGATACTGGCAAGCTGCGCGCGCAAATCACAGTTGATGAAGTGCGCAAACTCAAAGGTTTCTTCGAGATGTCAGCCGCTGATGGCGGTCGCCGTGTGGCCATTGTCGATGCCGCCGACGAGATGAACGTCAACGCCGCCAACGCGCTGCTCAAAGTGCTAGAAGAGCCCCCCGTTGACGCCACCCTCATTCTCATCGCGCACCAGCCATCGCGGCTGTTGCCGACGATCCGATCACGGTGTAGGACCCTGCGCGCCAACACACTGCCTCCCGAAACCATCGCAGCCGCGTTGGATCAGGCCGGAATTACCACGAACGAAGCCCCCGCACTTGGGGCCTTGGCCCAAGGGTCCGTGGGCGAGGCGATGCGGTTGATCACAATGGATGGCCTCGCGCTCTATGGTGACCTGATCAAACTCTTTACAGGCTTACCTCGCGTGGACCGCACGATCGCCCTTAAACTCGCTGACAGCGCAGCTGGCGTGCGCAACGTCAATCGCTACGACATGATTCTGGATCTGTTCGACGCATTTCTGGTGCGGACTGCACGCGCGGGTTTGATTGGCCCACCCGAAACCCAAGCCGCCTCAGGCGAGGCTCAGCTTATGGCGCGGCTCGCACCCCATGACGCGGCGGCCCGTCATTGGGCACAATTGCAACAGGACCTAAGCGACCGCGTCCGTCATGGGCGCGCTGTGAACCTTGACCCTGCGGCGTTGATCCTTGATATGATTTTCAAGATCGAAGAGACGGCCCGCCGGACCGTCGCAAACTAGGGTCGTTCCATGAGCATTCCACAGATTGTCGACAGCCACTGCCACCTCGACTTCGAGGATTTCGACGGCGAGCATTCCGAACTGATTGCACGCGCTGCCGAGGCGGGCGTCACACGCATGGTTACGATCTGCACACGTCTCAAGAACGAGCCCGCAGTGCGCGCCATTGCAGAAGCGCACGAACCCGTTTTCTATGCGGCAGGCACACACCCGATGAGCGCTGCAGAAGAGCCGCTTGCCTCTGTAGAAGAGCTGGTCACGATGGCGCAGCACCCCAAATTTGTGGGCATCGGCGAGACCGGCCTCGACTATCACTACACCGCCGACAGCATGGCGGTTCAACAAGAAAGCCTGCGCATCCATATCGAGGCGGCACGCCAAACGGCTCTGCCCTTGATCATCCATGCCCGCGCAGCCGATGACGATATGGCGCGCATACTGGCCGAGGAATACGCCGCTGGTGCCTATGCTTGCGTCATGCATTGCTTTTCCTCGTCGGCTGAATTGGGACGTGCCGCTGTGGACCTAGGGTTCTATCTGTCCATGTCCGGCATCGCCGCATTCCCAAAATCCACCGAACTACGCGAGATTTTTGCAGCCGCCCCGCGTGACCGCATCCTCGTTGAAACCGACAGCCCCTATCTTGCCCCACCGCCTCATCGCGGCAAACGGAACGAGCCTGCATATACCGCACACACAGCGCGTATCGGGGCCGAGACATTCGACATGGACTATACAGAATTTGCGGCTCAAACTTCGTCAAACTTTGACCGTCTGTTTTCCAAGGCCGCAGCTTGGACGCCTGATGGCTGAGTTGCGATTGACCATATTGGGCTGCGGCTCGTCTGGTGGGGTGCCACGTTTAGGTGGCCATTGGGGGGATTGCGACCCTGATAACCCCAAGAACCGCCGCCGCCGGTGTTCGGTTCTGGTCGAACGTGAAACCGACGCTGGCACGACCCGTGTCTTGATCGACACCTCGCCCGATCTGCGCAATCAGCTATTGGACGCCGGCATTGGCGAACTGAATGCCGTCGCCTACACCCACGGCCACGCCGACCACGTGCACGGCATCGATGATCTGCGGATGATTGTGTTCAACATGCGCGAACGTCTTCCAGTTTGGGCTGACGGGGCGACACAAACAGATCTGATCTCGCGCTTTGGCTATGCCTTTGTTCAGCCTGCGGGCTCTAGCTACCCACCGATCTGCAATCTGCATTCGATCACTGGTAGCTTTACGATTTCGGGTGCTGGCGGGGATATCACCTTGACGCCATTCGAGGTCGAACACGGCAACATCGACGCGCTGGGGTTCCGCATCGGCGACGTGGCCTATTTGCCTGATGTCTCGGACATCCCCGAGGACGTGTGGCCGCAGCTTGAAAACCTCGACACATGGATTGTCGACTGTTTACGCCGCACGCCACATCCCAGCCATGCGCATCTCGAGCGTACTTTCGAATGGATTGCGCGTGCCAAGCCCAAGTCCGCTGTGCTGACCAACATGCACATCGATCTCGACTATGCGGTTCTAGAGGCCGAGACGGCTGACCACATCACCCCCGCCTATGACGGTATGGTGCTGCGGTTTGAAGGCTAAGCGATGACCGCGCTCATCGACGTCATCCTTCCGGTCTTTTTGGTGCTAGGCTTTGGCTATGTTGCAGTCTGGCGCAACCTGTTCTCTGATAGCGGTGTCGACGGCTTGATGAAGTTCACTCAGAACTTTGCCATCCCTTGTTTGTTGTTCCGTGCGATCTCGACCCTTGATCTTGGGGCGGGGTTTGATCTGGCGCTGCTCAGCTCGTTTTACGCAGGTGCGGCCACCTGCTTCTTTGCCGGATTGTTTGCCGCACGCACGTTGCTCAAACGCAGCCTAGAGGACAGCGTCGCCATCGGGTTCTGCTGCCTCTTTTCAAATTCTTTGTTGCTGGGACTGCCGATCACCGAACGCGCCTATGGCACCGATGCACTGACTGCGAACTACGCGATTATCGCGATCCATTCTCCGTTTTGCTACGGCTTGGGGATCACTGTGATGGAAATTGTGCGCGCACGCGGCACGTCCCCCGCAGCCATCCCAGCCAAGGTGCTGCGCGCAATGTTTTCCAATGCGCTGATCCTCGGGATCACGTTGGGGTTCATCGTCAATCTGGGGTCTGTCGCCCTGCCCAGCGTGTTCATTGACGCGGTTGACCTGATGGTCCGTGCCGCGCTGCCTGCTGCGCTATTCGGCCTAGGGGGCGTGCTGTACCGCTACCGTCCCGAAGGCGACATGCGTGTTATCTTTTTTGTTTGTGCCGTCTCGCTGGGGCTGCACCCTGTGATCGTCTACAGCTTGGCCCAATGGAATGATCTGGCGACCCCTGCCCTGCGGTCTGCCGTTATGACGGCCGCGATGGCTCCTGGCGTCAATTCATATGTCTTTGCCAATATGTACGGGGTTGCACAGCGCGTCGTGGCCTCAGCGGTATTGCTGTCGACCGCGCTGTCTATTTTGACAATTTGGCTGTGGCTGGGCGTGCTGCCCTAGCTCACCCCCTAGCCCGGTGACATACCGCGCAAACGCTCGGACCGACGGCGCAACAACTCAACCGTTGTCAGCAATCCAATCGAAATCACAACAAGAATTGTAGCCACCGCCAAAATCGTCGGGCTGATCTGCTCGCGCAATCCGGTGAACATCTGCCATGGCAATGTCTTTTGCGCGGCAGCGCCGACAAAGAGCACCACAACAACCTCGTCGAACGATGTGATAAAGGCGAATAGACCACCCGAAATCACGCCCGGCAAGATCAACGGCATCTGCACTCGAAAGAACGTCGTCGTTGGGTTCGCGCCCATGTTGGCCGCCGCCCGTGTCAGCGATTGATCAAAGCCCACCAGCGTCGCAGTCACAGTGATGATAACGAACGGGATGCCCAATGCGGCATGCGCGAGGATTACTTTGATGTAGCCGGATAGGGATTGGGAAATACCAAAGGTACTTTCCATCCACAGGCCCATCTGGCTGTAAAAGAAGAACATGCCTGTCGCCGAAATAATCAACGGTACAATCATCGGCGAAATCATGATCGCCATAATCGCCTGTCGGAACGGCACGTGGGATTGCGACAAACCGATGGCCGCCAAAGTCCCAAGCGATACCGAAATCATCGTCGCAAAGGGCGCAATGATCAGCGAGTTCTTGAGCGGACGCAGCCAATCGGAATTGGTCAAAAAGTCTTCGTAGTGCTTGAGGCTATATCCAGCAGGATCCAGCGCCAGCATTTCAGGCGTAAAGGTAAAGAAGTCTTGCGCGTTGAAGGACAGTGGGATCACCGTCAGGATCGGCGCAATGAGGAAGAAAAAGATCAAACCACAGATCAGCCGGAACCCGTTGTGCCACAACACTTGGCCCGTTGTTGCATAGGGCGGCACGCCTTTGCGGTATTCACCCGTGAACAACCAATAAGCACACCATCCAATAGCAGCACCCGCGATGGCCCCAGCGACGAAGCCACCGAAACTACCAGTCAAGAACCCAACAAGCCCGAGCGTGAGAACCGCAAACCAGCGCCCCAGTTTGCGCGGGAAATAGCGGGCCAGCACAAATGCAAAGACTGCACCAACGACCGCACCGGTCAGGACGCCAATTGGCAGGCCCAGCCCCACCGCCTTGCCCGCGAGCACACCTAGAATTGCCCCCAAAAGCGCGGTGATCGGCATTGTGAACCCAATAAGGTTATCTTTGGAGGCGGCGCGTTCAGCCGCTGTCATCATGACGGTCATGGCCTTAGCCTCCCAACTTCACGTTATCGATGCCTACGATTTTGTCGTAGAGCCAGTAGAACAACAGAACCAGCGCCAACAGGATCGAACCAAGCGCAGCGGCAAGGCCCCAATTAAGCGAGCTGGAAATGTGATAGGCAATTCGGTTCGAGATAAAGACACCCTTGGTGCCACCCACGATTTCCGGCGTGATGTAGTAACCAATGGCGAGAATGAACACGAGGATAGACCCCGCACCGATACCCGGCACCGACTGCGGGAAATAAACGCGCCAAAATGCGGTCCAGTTGGTCGCACCCAGCGATTTGGCCGCACGCAGATAGGTCGGCGGAATGGTCTTCATCACGGAATACAGCGGCAAGATCATGAACGGCAGCAGGATGTGCGTCATCGCGATGATCGTACCGGTCGCATTGTTGATCAGCGCCAGACGGTTGTCGTCGGCGATCACGCCAATCCAAACAAGCAGCGAGTTAATCACGCCTTGGTCCTGCAACAGAACCTTCCACGCCGAGGTCCGCACCAACAGCGACGTCCAGAACGGCAACAGCACGAGGATCATCAGAATATTGGCAGACCGCATCGGCAGGTTGGCGAGCAGCCACGCGACAGGATACCCCAACAAGATGCAGGATGCGGTGATGGCAAAGGACATCAGTAATGTGCGCCAGAACAGCTCGATATAAATCTGCTCGTTTTCAGGGCGCCATTCGCTTCCGTCAGGTGTCTTTTGCAGATCAACCGCATTCAAAAAATAGCCGTTGGTCAGATCAGGGCTGTAGGTCTTGATCGTCGACCACGTATCATGGGTGTCCCAGTCTTCGTCGATATCAACAAAGCTGGCCCGCAGATCTTCGGTTTCAAACGACCCAACCTCAGCAGCGGCCGTCGCGATCAGTTCAGACTGCGCACCATCCACTTGGGTCGAGGCATCCGCCGATAGATCAGCATAGAGCGCTAGATAGACGGTGTTCCACGGCTCTTCTTCGGTCGGGCTATCGTTGTCTTCGATCTGAATAGTTGTCGCAAATGTCTGGTAGGCTGCGGCGGTCTTGGGCAATGCATTGGCTGCATCCGCGTTCAGACGAAACGCGGGCTCATCGCCTTCACCGTCCCATTCGGATTGCGCGGCAACCCATCTTAGATCGGCCATCAACGCGACCCATGTCGCGGGATCTTCCCATGCGTCATCGAGACCCACGAACTGGTCAGTATAGACCTCACCCATGTCGTCAACTTTGCGACCGGATTTGCGGAACAGGCTTGAGATGCCCGTCGTCTCATAGTTCAGGCGGCTGCCCAAACGTGTGTGATCCTTACGCACGACCGCGGCCATCAGGTCTTGGGTCAGCGCGTAAAATGTCTCGTCTCCGGGGGTCGTGCCTTCGGCACCGTCCCAATCCGCCAAAGACGCAACAGTGCTGGGCAGAACATCACTCACAATCTGGTTTTCGACCGACCGGAACAACATCTGCGCGATGGGCCAGATGAAGGTAATCAGAATGAACAACAGCAGCGGCGCAATCAGCATCAAAGCCCGAATTTTCTGCCGACGCAGCGCGCGGTTCAACGATCGTTTGAGCGGCGTTCCATCAGCGGCCAATACCGGTCCGCTGGGCTGTGTCGATGTGTCTGTCATGAGGGTCTGGTCCAGAACTCTAAATCAGGGCGGGGTCACGTCCCCGCAGGGTGTTTGGGGGCCACAATCGAGGCCCCCACCCATTCGTTCAAACAGTCAGCTTACTGAGCCAGCCACGCCTGGAATTTTGCATCCAGATCGTCGCGGTAATCAGCCCACCATTCGTAGTTGTTCACGAATGTGTTCTCAGCATTGTTCGGATCTGTTGGCATGTGTGGCGCCATATCGATACCGAGTGTTGCGTGCTTGCCAACAAGCGGTGCGGAAGACGCACGTGCCGGACCATAGCTGATGTATTTTGCCTGGTCTGCAAGACGCTGTGTGTCAGTTGCGAAGTTCAAAAAGTCCATTGTGCGTGCCAGCCGTTCTTCTGAAAGACCTGCTGGGACGACCCAACCGTCAAGGTCAAACATCTGCCAGTTCCAAGCCATTCCAAACGGCTGGTCCTGCTCAACAATCGCGGCGAACAAACGGCCGTTGTATGAAGAGGCCATGAAAACTTCGCCATCAGCCAAAAGCTGGATGGATTCAGCCGCGGAAGACCACCAAATTGTTTCACTTTTGATTGTATCGAGCATTGCAAATGCTTGTTCTTGGCCTTGCTCTGTTTCCAGAATGTCGTACACATCTTCATATGCTACGCCGTCACAAAGCAACGCCCATTCCATATTGGCGATAGGCTGCCTGTTTAGTCCGCGGCGACCCGGATATGTTTCGAGGTCAAAGACGTCACATGCACCTTTTGGTGCCACAGCGCCATCAGCCAACATGTCTGTGCGATAGCCAAATGTCGTAGAGAATACGATCTGTGGGATAAAGCATTCAGATACGATCATATCACCAAAGTCTTCTGATGCAGATGTTCCGTCAGGTGCGGCAGCAAGATCGGCATCGTGGTCGATTTCGAGCGCAAGACCTTCGTCACAAGCCCGAATTGCATCAGCAGCTTCGAGGTCAACCAGATCCCAAGTGATGTTGCCAGCTTCGTTCATTGCACGCATCTTGGCGATGCCCTCGCTGGAGCTATCATCGTTGATGATCGCAATGCCAGTATTCTCCATGTAAGGGTCGTGATATGCGGCTTGTTGCGATGCGGTATACGCCCCGCCCCAACTTACGATTGTCATTTCTGAGGCCATGTGGCCGTCTGATACAGCCATAGTAGCTGTCAATGTAAGATAGGACGTAGCCAGAAGTGTTTTGGTCAATTTCATTGATATTCTCCCTTTAGGTCACTCGGTTTGTTGCTCCAAGAGGCGGGGCCGAGTACCCCAACCTCTCGTTCAGGTGGCGTCAGGCGTTAAGCATCAAGTGCGCGACAGTCCTGCGGTAGCCAACCAATCTCAATCTCTCGTCCCGGAGTGAGGCGGGTCTGATCGGGTGCGTTGCGCGACTTGATGACAAAATCTTCGGTGCCCGCGACAGACAGACGCGTCCGGAAGATGTCACCCATGTAGATGAATTCTTTGACCGTCGCTTTGAGCGTATGCGCATATGGCGACAGACGGTTTTTGTCGAATTCAACTCGCTCGGGGCGGATCGAGACGCGCGTGCGCTCACCCACCGTTGCGACATTCACAGGTTTCGCATCAATGATATCGCCACTGTCGAGCTGAACGATGCACGTATCGCCCTTGATCTCTTTGACGACACCCTCAAGCGTGTTGTTCTCGCCGATGAACTGCGCAACGAAACTGTTTTGCGGCGCCTCATACAGCTCGTCTGGCGGAGCCAGCTGTTGGATGCGGCCATCATCGAACACAGCAACGCGGTCCGACATGGTCAGAGCCTCGGTCTGGTCGTGGGTCACGTAAACAACCGTAATCCCCAACTCGTGGGCAAGGTTCGTGATTTCAAACTGCAAGGTTTCGCGCAGCTGTTTGTCCAACGCACCCAGTGGCTCGTCCATCAAGACCAGTTCGGGTTGGAACACCAATGCACGGGCCAGCGCGATACGCTGCTGTTGGCCACCCGACAATTGTGCAGGACGGCGACCGGCAAAGGCACCCATCTGGACCATGTCCAAAGCGCGGCGTACTTTTTCATCGCGATCCGACTTGCCCATTTTGCGGACTTCCAGTGGAAAGGCGAGGTTTTCGCCAACTGTCATGTGCGGGAACAATGCGTAATTCTGAAACACCATGCCAATACCGCGTTTGTGCGGTGGGATGTTGTTGATCGACACGCCATCCAATCGGATTTCACCGTGTGTCGCGGTCTCAAAGCCCGCCAACATCATCAAGCAAGTCGTCTTGCCCGATCCCGATGGTCCAAGCATTGTCAGGAATTCGCCCTGAGGCATCGACAGATTCAAATCTTTGACGACGAGATTTTCGCCATCGTAACTCTTCTGCACACGTTCGAATTCGACGAATGCAGCATCGCTTGCGGTTGCTGACAACGCGCGACTCCCTTTGTTTCTTTGCAGTTATTGCTCTTCCCCTTTCGGGGCGGCTCTGCTTTTACCATGGCCGAGTAAAACGGACAGAATTTCTTATTGCAACTGAATTGACCGAAGAATTCCAGACTCGGGCCAGACGCCCTATAAATAGGCGATTTTCAGGCCTTTGGCCTCGAAAGAGATCGCCATCACTAGCGCGATTTTCGGCAACACCTCGGATTTTCGGCAAAATTTGGAGCGCTAACGGATTCGGTGCGTGGGCAGGCAGTACCTGTTTCACTCTCATCTCCGGGGGGGGGATTGGTGCGGTCGAGAAGACTCTTCAAGCCACCTCACTTCACTCGGCGGAACATTCCACGGGTGACTTACCGCAGTGTATCTCAAGTGTTCTGCGCGGTGGTCCTGTAGGGTATCTTAGGTTCTCTTAGGCTCTCTTAGGGGGCTACTGTCCATCTGAGGATGAGTTTCTAGTATGCGATGTGATGCATACGTGAGTTCTTCGAACTATGATGACTGCTCGTCACCAAAAGCATCTACCGTAGGAAGCCCTAGTGGTCGCTACGGTTAGCTACAGGACACTCAGTCACCGCAGTTTTGGTAGTTGCTAGACATACAGTCTTCAGCCATGACTTGAGCCTTTAAGATATAGCCAGCGGTCAGAAACCGCCGAGCTATATAGTCCCTGCCCGAGGCTCCAGCTTCATACCCTTTGGCACTGGCAATGTTATACCACATGTGCGCCATTAAGTAGTCTTGCAGAACGCCCTGACCTTTTAAGTGCATGACCCCCAAGTTGAATTGAGCGTTAGGATGTCCCTGTTCAGCTAAAGGTCTCCACTGCTGCAAAGCCGTGGCATAATCACCAGCCTCATAAGCCTTCCAACCCTTGTCGAAATCTTGAGCCTGAACCGTACCAGTCAAGGTGAAAACGATTGCTGCTGAAGCGAGAAACTTACGCATGATTACTACCTTTGAAATTGTCCAATGCGATTGCTAGAAAGGTGAAGAAGGGGCTTCAAGTGAGGACCGTACAGGGGTCTCTTAATCGCCATCTCTGGTCCTCCGCTTTCCTAACTATAGGGGCGGACCACTTCAAAGGGGGAGGCTCAGTATGTCGTTTAGCTTTAGCGGCTGCGATCCCCTCTGCCTGACGCTTGAGGGTCATAGAGCGTTCAAACTGAGCAAAACTTCCCATCATCTGTAGCATCAGCGTGGACATAGCATCATCACGGCCAGAGAAGGTGAGGTTCTCAGAGAAGAACGTGACGCTAGCATCCTTGCCGTTGATCTCTTTGATGATGTCCTCAAGGTCTCTGAGGTTACGGGCCAGACGGTCGATGCTGAATACCACAACCTCATCACCACCACGGATGTAAGCCAACATCTCTTTAAGCGCTGGCGATCAGCATCCTTATCGCCTGACTGAAACGACCCACACAGACACCCAGAGAGCCGCCCTACCGGCCATGTGTGACAAAGCCATCTCAGCATTCATAAGCAAGCGTGGTGAGGCCATATGTGCCACAGAGGGCCAGACAGCGGATATGTATCAGGCAGTGTCCGATTTTCAGGACCTAGCTCAATGAACCCAGGTCCGTCTAGGCACACTCGGGCCACCCAGAATTGAATATGTGTAGCTTTTTCGGTTTAAAAATGATTAACTGTTATTAACAAACACCTAGAAACCGAACACGACTAGGAAAGAAACAACATGAAAAAAGTAATATTAGCAGCTGCTATCGCGATGATTGCATCATCCTCTTTCGCCGGCTCTTTGGCTGAGCCTATTATGGAAGTCCCTGTCATTATAGAGGAAACCAGCTCCACCTCATCATCATCAGGGTTATTAATACCGTTGATTTTTATCGCAATTCTGATAGCCGCGATGAGCTCGTCTAGTAGTGGTAGTAGTTCAATGATAGATGCTATTGCGATCTCGAATTAAGATGTCCTTCTGAGGTTATCAAGCATATGTAGCTACCCGTTACAAAGGCTACGCGCAGTTTAGAGTAGAAGCGCAGTGTGTGAATCTTCGATGAGACGACCTCAAAACTCGCTACGACGATTGCTGGGAACTCAGATCGAAACCAACATCTGCCAAGGTGGCCAAGAACACTGGAAAGTCTTTGGGCTGATCGATGATGCTGAAGTGGTCAGGGAAACCATTGAGTCAGAGGTGAAACTTCAGGCAGCAGACAAGCACATCGCTGAACTTGAGGAAGATCGTGAACACTGGCGTCAACAGGCGACCCGTTTACTGGCTCACACGGACAAAGAAGGCCAAGGGTTTCGGAAACGTTTGTTCGGCTGAGAGTAGGACCGCAGATTTTTTTTGTCTTGGCTTCCGAGGAGCAAACCTGATCCAGTCCGATCTTTGGTGAGAATCTGGCGGGACCCTATCGACTAGATCACAACCCTAGCTCTGCTTTCATGCGGTGGACACTCTGTCTAGAGAAGGCCAGAGACTTGGCTATCGATGTAAGAGACGATCTAGCCTTGATCATGCTGCTAATCACATCACGGTCGATAGAAGCCTTACGTCCTTTGTAAGCACTCTTAGGCTTTGCAACAGCAATACTTTCAGCCTGACGCGGACAAACTGGGCCAGTGCCTAACCGATCTTCAGCTAGGTGCGCTTCTGGATGCCTTCACAAACAAGCATCCACAGTTCGATGGTATACTCAATACCGGTCAAGC
The DNA here is from genome assembly GCF_000161835.1 of Thalassobium sp. R2A62. Taxonomy (GTDB): domain Bacteria; phylum Pseudomonadota; class Alphaproteobacteria; order Rhodobacterales; family Rhodobacteraceae; genus Thalassobium. The sequence goes on along the minus strand of NZ_GG697169.2, from coordinate 59,199 downwards.
CCTCAGGCTAATGAACATAGACAGCCAAATTGCGAACTTGGTGATTGATCACTTCACCCAGAAAGACATCCCAGTTCTGTGCATCCATGACAGCTTCATCATTCAGTGCGACAAGGAACCTGAGCTGCGACGTGCCCTAGATCAAGCAACCCATAAGGTAACAAACTATACGGTAGACCACGACATTAAGAATGAACGACACAATCATTCTGGGAAGGTATCTGGAAATATTAAAGGATATGAAGAACCTGTAGTTGTTGCATACCACACGCCTATCCGTATTGAACCTGTTAGCCAGTATCATGACAGGAAGACTAAGTTCACCAAGTGGCTAGAACTATCAGGGAATTACCTATCAAAATAATCATAGTAGCAGTGATAAAGGGACCGTTTCTATGGCCCTCCCATTACTAGAACAAATAGAGATTATCGTCAGAGAGAGGCCAAATGAAACTAGAGTTCCACCATATCAATTTCGTATCTGAAGACGTGGATCGCTTGCATGATTTCTACACGCAGGTGCTTGGCCTAGATGACATTCCAATCCAGTCATTCCCCAGACCCAATGCGACTAATTCAAGTGGCTATGACGGAAAGATTAGATTTGCCACGGACGGCAAGATGCAAATGCACCTAGCTACCAAGGACCTGACAGTAGCTTTCAAGAATGGTGAGGTCATCAACCCTATTGAAAAAGGTCATATAGCCTTTAAAACTGACGACATTGCAGCCTTCATGGTCCTTCTGGACAACAAGGGTATCCCGTACTCCGATTATGGCACAGCTTTCGCCAAAGAATGGCATCAGGTCTTCTTTCACGACCCAGAAGGCAATGTAATCGAAGTCCACCAATCAGTTGGATAATTCAGGTCAGACTGTGTTCCATGTACACGTACACTTGATACCAAGGCTTGATGGTGATGTCGTTGACCCGAGAGGTGGGGTGCGTGGGGTTATCCCAAGTAAGCAGGGGTACTGATGGCGTTCGCCCTTGAGGTGCCTAGGTGGGCGCGTCGTCAAAATCTCTGATTTCTTGTTCAACCATCTTCGAAGCCTAAACCAAGCTAATAATTGTCTGACACCAGCACCTAATAGGTAACACAGGTTGGCGTCAGACTAAGCCCCAAGGTTCAGCACCAAACCAATATGATATTTAAACTGGTTTGACTTAAGAGTAACGGCTTATCGTGCAGATCTACCCAAAACGACTAATCATGTATAAAAACCGTACTAGGGACCTTTAGAAATTAGCCAAATAGGAGAATGAAATGCTGGGTGATAGAGCCGGATCAATGAACCTTCAGGAAACTAGTAAACCGATAGACTCTGGGCAATATGGTTTACCCGCTATGGAAACAACCACTGTTGGTGACGGAAAACTTTTAGGCCATGATGTACAGACACAAGCAGCATTTACCGCTCACATGAGACCTGATGGCTCTTGGTTAGGTCATGCTCATGCAGGAGTTATTTTCTGTGCAGAAGGTGTTGCCACATACAAGTGTGATGGCGTTGGAAACATGACGGAAGCTGGTGGCGTATCATTTAGAGGCGGCGCTATATTTGAGACCGCCTCTGAGGCATTATCTGAGCTGAATGGTAAGTATTACATGTTTACTTACGAGTCTGATCCAGAGGGCAAAGCAGAGTGGAATCTTTACCCCTGTAAATAGTATAATGGGCTAAGAGCTTAATTTTGGCTCACCCGCTGACATCAGTCTCACTGAACCAAGCTGAATGAATGTCTGACGCCAGCACCTAATAGGCAACACAGGTTGAGCAGCCGCACTTGAGTGGTCCATGTTGAAAGTTAGTGCATGATTGGCCTTTGGTCCATCGGTACGATGGCTTCTGGCGCTGGTGGGCGGTAGCCCAATGCACTGTGTGGTCGCTTGGTGTTGTAATGGTTCCTCCATCTTTCGATAATGATTTTGGCCTCACGCAGCGAGTAGAAGATTTCGCCGTTCAGCAATTCATCCCTCATTCATCCGTTGAAACTCTCGCAGTATCCGTTCTCCCAGGGCGATCCGGGTTTGATATATGCGGTCTTGGCTCCAACAGCGTTGATCCAGTCCCTGACAGCCTCAGCGATGAACTCGGGACCGTTATCTGAACGGATGTGGGCAGGAACCCCTCGCAGGATGAACAGGTCTGTAAGAGCGTCGATGACCTCCGTCGAGTTCAACTTCCGTTTGACCCGGATCGCCAGACATTCCCGGCTGTGTTCGTCCAAGATGTTCAATGTCCGGAACGCCCTGCCATCGTCAGTTCGGTGATGAACGAAGTCCTTCTCAGCAGATTGCTACGCAATCGCCTGTCAGACAGTGCATAAGACCAGACATGATTGCGATACTCGGGGCGCAGCCGGACGCACGACCCATCATTGAGCCAGAGCCGCCCTTTCTTCGGTTGTTTCATGGGCACTTTAAGCCCCTCACGCCGCCACAGACGTTCCACACGTTTGTCATTCACTTGCCAGCCTGCGTCTCTCAGCAGGGCTGCAACCCGACGATAGCCATATCGACCGTATTGGCGTGTCAGCTCAATCATATCCGCGACCAAGCGTTCTTCGTCAGCACGCCCATGTGGCAATCGACGTTGTGTGGATCGGTGCTGGCCCAGAACGCGACAAACCCGTCGCTCTGAAACTTTGAACTGACTGCGAACATGGTCGATGCAGGCCCGCCGACGCGAGGGGCTCAGAAGTTTCCCGATGCGGCCTCCCTCAAAATCAGCTTGTCCAATGTCAGGTCGGATACTGCACGCCGAAGACGATCATTCTCTTTTTGTAGCCGCTTCAGTTCCTTCAGTTGTTCTGTGCCCATTCCGCACTCGACCGTTATTCTCGAACCAATGGCGAAAAGGTCTCGTTTCTTCTTCCAGCGATAATAGGTTTGTTCAGTCACACCGATCTGTCTGATTGCATCAATCCGGGGCATGCCTTGTCCCATCAGAACTTCAACCTGCCGTAACTTCACGACTATCTCTTCGGGCTTTGGTCTCTTAATGGCCATCGTTGGTCCTCCGCTTTCCTAACGATAGGGGCGGACCACTTCAAAGGGGGAGGCTCAGCATCACATTTCCATAAATAACCACTTTCATGCGACATTGTACAATGCCGCCTAAATCAGGTCGCAGAAAATAATTGTAAACATGACAATTCAATTATTTCTTCAACGTAACAGCTCTCCCATGCTGCGGACAACATCTACAGCGGAAGAATAGGTTAGATGACCATAATCAAAAGTCCATAACTCTCCTTCAGAAGAATATACGGGACACAAAGGAGAGCAATGCTCATTTAAAACAGAGTAATAATATGAATTTTCAATGCCCTCTAATGCGTCTCTTACTTCACTGTCAACTTCAAAACGGTCAAGTTTCAATGTATTTAAATATAGATATTCTGAATCATATTCACTGCCATAATACTGTGACTTAGCAATAGAATGCCAGAGAACGGGATTGTACTCAGGAACAGGTCCCACCACAATTATTCTTTCAGAAAATTCCAACAACTCTCTTATTGTGCGTGAAAAAGAAGCCACAGCAGAACGGTCAACGCGGCTAGATAACACAATTATATCCATAGTGTTATTGGGTAAAAATTCATTATAGATAAAATCAAATAAATCAGTGCAGCGACCTGCTCCATCTAATGGAAGAAGCGCCGTGCACCCAGAAGACGTCGCATGCAAAATATTTAAATCCGGATATTCATCAATCATTGCCTGAGCCAAATGAGCTCCATGAGAATCTCCTACAATCAAAACATTTTTAATACTATCACTTACTGGCAAACAAGTTGCTTGATCATACATGCTAAACTCGTTTCGACCTGATGTTAAAAAGCATTCTTTTCTCATATGCTTTGCTTCGTAATTCTCAAAAAATTTTGCAATTCCAACGTCTGACCAACGTCCTTCAAGCCCCTCACCTTGGTCCACTGAAAAACCAATAGCCACAAATATTGCTCCAACAGCCCCACTTGCGGCAAACACACTGCGCCGCGTTACAAGTATTGGATTTGCACGATTTCTAAAAGGTTGTTCCACCCAACGCCAAGTCACCCACGCTAGTAACAGCGCAGCGGCAGCGAGTAACGCCATCAAATAGTGGCTGGGTTCAGTTAGGCTGCGTATTCGTGCAAACGCAAACAACGGTTGGTGCCACAAGTAAGCGCTGTACGAAATCAGCCCAACGCCAACAAAACCGCGCGTCGATAGCAAACGCGCAGTCCATGTTGTTTTGTCAGCAAACAAAATGATAAGTGCTGTGCCTACTACCGGTACAAGTGCGTATGCGCTTGGGAAAGGAGTATTCTCATCATAATAAAATATTGCAGATATAATCAGTGCTATGCCAATTGCACCTAGAAAATTGCTCGATCGTTGTTTCTGACCGACAGTCAAAAATGCGCACATTGAACCTACTAAAAGTTCCCAAAATCGCGAAAACGTAAAGTAGAAGTTGATTTCTGGCTCATTCCGCCAACCCCATTCCGCCAACAAAAAACTCATCGCCGCTAGCAGAAATATGAAACCGAAAGTGAAGGGTCGAAAAATTCGCCAACACAGCAACAATAACAGTGGAAACATTAAGTAATACTGTTCCTCAACAGCCAGGCTCCAAGTGTGTAGAAGTGGTTTTAGCTCAGTTGCGGAGGCAAAATAACTAGCTTCAGACCAAAACAACCAGTTTGATAAAAACAGACTTACTGCAACTAAACTTTGTGCAAAGTCTTCTAGCTGCGATGGCAACATCCACATGTATGCAAAAGGCAAACAAGCCAACATTACTACAAACAGAGCTGGCAAAATCCTTCGTGCTCTGCGTTCATAAAAGCGCAGAATGGAAAAGTTACCCTGCTCCAACTCACCAATCAATATGCTCGTGATCAGGTAGCCACTAATAACAAAAAACACATCAACGCCAACGTAGCCGCCGCTAAACACACTGAAACCAGCATGAAACAAAATAACCGGCAGCACAGCAACTGCACGCAGTCCGTCAATCTCTCGTCTATATTGCATATTGCCTTTACGTCCTTATCCAATGCGCCTCGTAGCCACCTTCTTTCCCTTATTCAAATACTTAAACTTGTCCAGCATGCAATGACGTCAGACATTGGAGCGAGGTCTGGAAACAGAAGTACGAAACCCGATCCGTAGGAAAAACAAGACAGTGAGCGAGATGAACTCTCGCACTTGCTGGACTAGCCCCCTACGCAGTGTTTTCGGGGGTGCCTAATCAATCACACATAAGAGGCAGAGCCTCCATTGCTCAAACCGCTCTCATGTCCCATTTTATATGACGACGGACACCTGTGACCTCAGAGGTCTGGGAAGCTGCTGAAGGCTTTTCCCTCAAGCACCACATGATCCACGCTTGCAAGGATGTGGTTAAGAACAAGGATTACTATCATGACTAAACGTTACGCTACGCTACGCTACGCTAGTCCGACGCGATGATCCTGAAATCACAGACTACGTAGAGTGCCTATGGGATGAGCTACAGGATGAAAAGCTAGTCCAAGAGGCACTCACACAACCATTCTACGCAAGTTACAGGACGCATTGCCGATATGGTGGTCCTAGCGATGACCTAAAGCACATCCCGATACCAGTATCCTGCTCTGAGGTTGTTTCTGAGGCCATAGAAATCTCAAGGAAGTATCCAGAAGAGCCTGATGAGGAGGTGCTACAGCGTATCTTATTTAAGCACCTGCAAGTCAAAGAACCGCCGCACAGAGTAAGCCCTGAACCAAGCTGAATGAATGAATGTCTGACGCCAGCACCTAATAGGTAACACAGGTTGGCGTCAGGCTATCACTTACTTGTATTGTGCGTCATTCAATACCAGTGCATGACCAACACTAAATACTATCATAATGAGACTTCCTATGTTAGCTACGACTCAGCAACAAACGAATGCTCGGATAATTACGGACGAAATCTCTTCCACTGGCCGATGTTCCCTCGTGTCACGAAAGACCCCGTCGCCCAGCTTCGTTTGTTGCCCTCCCCCTGATCTACATGCGTTGCTCATTTGAATAGAGCTAAAGCAAGCGCAACAAAGGTTCATATTATGAAGAAGATCATCTCTGCTGTGGCTGTCGTTCTAGCTCTCTCTGTGAGTTCTTTGAACTATGGCACTGCTCAGGCTCAAGATTTCCAAAAGGGTGCAGCTGCTTATGACGCTGGTGATTATGCGACTGCTCTTCAGGAGTGGAGACCTTTAGCTGAACAAGGGGATGCTGACGCTCAATTTGGCTTAGGTGTCATGTACGGGAACGGTGAGGGTGTCCCTCAAGACTATACGGAAGCAGTGAATTGGCATCGTAGGGCTGCTGAACAGGGGCAAGCTTTTAGTCAATACAGTTTAGGTTGGATTTACCAGCGGGGTGAGGGTGTTCCTCAAGATAATATTCTAGCGCACATGTGGTACAATATCGGTATTGCAAACGGTAATACATTAAGTTCAAGCATCCGCGATCTGATAGCCGAACGAATGACCCCGCAAGACATCTCAACAGCCCAAGCTATGGCAAGAGACTGCATGAGCAGCAATTACCAGAACTGTGGCAGTAAGAATTAAATAGCTATCCGGCGTAGGTACTCAGCTAGCTTCGGCTGTAACCGCTTCAGTTCTTTAAGCTGTTTCCTGCCCATTCCATCGTACTTCTTCTTCCAACGGTAGTGGGTTTGTTCAGTTACGCTGATTTATCTGATTGCATCGATCTAGGGCAAGGTACGCCTCGGATGGATGCGATTAGTACGCTAGCTAACATCGCACGTAAGTCGTGGCATATCCACTCTCGTAGATTATCAATCCTTCGAGACCGTTTGTTGCAATGAACGCCCTACCTGCATCGAAATACTCTCCTTCTGCCCAACACTCTTGATCATATAACTTGCCCTCGGGCATATCTCGAAGGCTGGTAGGGTTTTCCAGCGTACAGCTAGCTTCATAGTACCTAATACTGTTTTCCGTCACGATGATGGGTGGGTTATCACCAGGGTCTGCCATATTGCATATTTCCTGCGACTGTCCCCAGACCCCTTGAATCGACTGAGCCGCTAATCCTTTAGCTACTGTAGCGGCAAACAAACATCCAATCGCAAGCTTCTTTATCATGTAAGGTTCTTCCCCAAACAAATATCTAGCCAGATCACCCTAAAATCCCATAGGCCAAACTTCAAGCTTCCACGGTCTAGGCTCTGGACTCATAACCAAAACAAGACCGTTGCCGCAAGGGCGATGGCAGACATGAAGATAACAGGGCACCTGTCATAGCGGGTTGCGACCCTGCGCCAGTCTTTCAGCCGCCCAAACATGTTCTCAATCTTGTGACGGCTTCGATAAATCTTGGTGTCATGTTGGATGACGTCTTTGCGGTTCCGCCGCGATGGGATGCAGGGTTTAATGCTTCTTTCTTTCAAGCCTTCTCGGAACCAGTCGGCATCATATCCGCGATCCGCTAACATCCATTCCGCAGCAGGTAGTGAGGGTAAAAGCGCCCGTGCGCCGATGTAGTCGCTGACGTTCCCCGCTGTCAGGAATAGCTGAATTGGACGACCCACCGCATCGGTCACAGCATGGAGTTTGGAGTTCAGGCCACCCTTGGTGCGGCCAATGAGGCGTCCACGCCCCCCTTTTTAAGCCCCATGCTGGACGCTGTACGATGGGTCTTCAGGTGGGTCGCATCAATCATTAGCGTGCCTGTTTCATCGCCTTGAGCGGCCAATTCGGTCAGGATGCGCGCAAAGACGCCCATCTGGGACCATCGAGCCCATCGGTTGTAAAGCGTCTTATGTGGCCCATAATCGGACGGAGCTTCCCGCCAGCGCAAGCCATTGCGAATGACATGGATGATGCCGCTGAGAACCTTTCGGTCGTCAGCACGAGCAACCCCCCGTGGCTTTGGGAACATATGCTTGATGCGGTTGAGACGCTCTTGGTCGAGCCAGAATAGATGCGACATGGACAATCCTCCTGTCGCACATGAATCACGTTACATGGGTGAATGGAATCGACCATCGCAAGGTCCGCTATCCATCCCGAACCAGTCATCCGACAAAAATCGTCAGATGACGGCACTGAGCCCAAACAAGACAACTCCGTCTGAGCTCAGCAAGAAGTTAGCCCGCTCAGCTCAGTCGCGCATATTAAAGCAGATTGGCTGCTATAAGCCAGGAAAGTGCCGCGAAGGCCGAAGCGGCGGTCCGAATGTGGTTCAGCCACGTCCAACGCTTTGCATAGTCCGTCCAATAGATGGCCATGTCGCCCGATCGCTCGGATGTGGCATCCAGACGGTTGTTCATCGGAACATTTCCAAAGCCAGTCACGGCTAAGACGCCAACAAGGTAGCTCAGCGTTCCTGTGACAACCAAAGACAACGCTGCGCCATCCAATTGCCAATAGGCCCACAAGGCAAGCGCTATGGAACCCAGTACCAACCCCATAAACAAAACCATGAAGATCGATTTATATACCGTGCGGTTAAGCCCGATCATGCCCGTGGCTCCCGCCGTGCCGGGGGCTTGCGCAAGCCCCCTCATCACGAAATCAGAAAAGCTCAGGAACACGCCGGAGATCAGAGCCATCAAAAGACCAGAAACCAGTAGAATCCAAGTCATCATGTCCACCCCCATCAGCTCGACAAGCCAACGGCGCGGCCCAGATACTGCGAGTCGATCACCTGGCGGGTCAGGAAACGTGCCAGTTCTCCACGCGAGATTTTCAGGTCCAGTCCGCGTGCGCTGTTCGGCACATCCTCAATAACAGGGCGCCGGGTAGCCTCATCGGAGAAGGCCGCAGGGCGCACGATCGTCCAGTCGAGTCCGCTGGCCTCGACCAGTTGCTCTTGCAGTTCATGATCGCGAAAAACCGGGGCCAGGAGCGCACCGAACATCACCCGCTTCCACCAGAAGTTTAGATTGGACCAGCTGTCACGAGCGCCAAGCGTGGACTGACAGATAAGGCGCTTCACGCCTTGAGCCTGCATCGCCCGGATGACATTCATTGTGCCTTGTGAACGAATGACGCTTTTGCGCGACAAGCCCGACCCAAGCGTAATCACAGCAGCGTCATGGCCTTTGACCGCTTCAAGGACGTCTTTGGCATCCAATGCATCGCCAGCGGTTCGAAACAGGTTGGCGTCAGTCAAACCAAGTTTTTCTGGCTTGCGGGCAAAGGCCGTGACTTCGTGGCCAGCCTCGAGAAGCTCTTTCACAGCCAAGTGGCCAACACTGCCGGTGGCTCCAAACACGATGACTTTCATTTTTGTTCTCCTACGGTTTTGGTGCAAGTCCATTGCTTGACACTGTGTAAAGTTGACATGGCGTCAATAAGCTATAACTTTACGTGATGTCAAGTAAGCTGATTAACACCAAAACCCGCATTCTCGATGTGACATGGAACCTGTTAGAAAATGGGGACAAAACCGTCCGAATGTCAGATATCGCAAAAGCCGCGGGCATTAGCCGTCAGGCGCTCTACCTGCATTTTCCGAATCGCGCTGAGCTGCTTGTGGCCACAACCCGCCACATCGATGTGGTGAAAAACGTGGACGCGCGACTGGCACGCAGCCGCTCGGCGGCGTCGGGGGTAGAACGATTGCACGCCTTCATCGAGGGCTGGGGCGGCTACATCCCCGAAATTCACGGCATGTCAGTTGCCTTGCGCGCCATGTGCAATTCCGACACAGAAGCAGCAGTCGCGTGGAATGACCGGATGCAGGCCGTCAGGCACGGATGTGAAGCCGCAATACACGCCATCTCAGAGGATGGTTTTTTGACAGATGGGCTGACAACGGTAACGGCTACCGACCTTTTATGGACTCTCTTATCTGTCGAAAACTGGGAGCGTTTGGTGCGTGAGTGTGGCTGGTCGCAGTTGGAATATGAGCAAACACTCAAGAAAACTGCTGAAGCCACGCTGATATCGCGAACCTGAAGGTCCGGAAAGTCCGCAACTCGGTCATAGCCGCATTTTTCGCCAGTGTCTGCTCTGGGTCAAAGCTGCCGTTGAAGCCGCGCCCCGTTTATAGGTCCAGAGCCTAGATGCTAACATCCCACCGACTCCGATTAAATAGCTATCCTGCGTAGGTAATCAGCGAGTTTAGGCAGACTGTAGCCTTTACCGTAGTTGGTTCCTACGCCTCCTACACTAGACCATCCACCAACCTGATCTATAGCTTCTAAAGGCACGTCACAGTCTCTCAGGCGGTCCCTGAAGCCATGTCTTAGGCTGTGGGTGGTCTTACCGTCAAAGGGCTGCTTGAGGTGTTTAAAGAACGTTGCTGAGGCCGTTGCACTGTTCAGGTAGCCACAAGAAGCATAACGCCGGAACAGGTAAGGACTGTCGCTCTGAGCCTCTAGTAACTTCTGTAGGGCTTTTGTGGCACTATCAGACACGACAGGTAGCGACCTCTTGCTATTCTCAGTCTTGAGACCCCTGCAATCATTCTCTCTGATATTAATAACCAGTAAGTCCTCAGTGTGGATTACATCCTGTTTCATGAGGCCAAGAACCTCAGACAAGCGACAACCAGTTTCACCAAGTATAGGTAGTATCAAGCGTAGCTGACCATAGGCTAGAGAGGCGCTGTACAGCTTCTTGAGTTCAACCACAGAGAACGGTTCCCTTGAGGTCGCATCCTTACCTTCACCCTTGATAATGACCCTTGAGAACGGGTTACTCTTGTCTATGTCGTACTCCCAATAAGCAAAGTTCAGGATAGACGAAAGACACTGGAGCCTTCTTCTACGGGTGCTGGTTTTCTGCTCACTGTAGGACGCTAGGAACGCTTTAGCATGGCTTCTGGCGTACTGATCCACAGGTAAATCACCAGCTACCTCTATGAGTCGCCTTACAGACTGCTCTGAGGGCTTTGGATTGATCTCTTTGAGGTCGAGATATTCGCGGTAGATTTCGCTGAGAAGGGCCATTTGTCTAAACTCCAGAATCTAAAGGTGAAACTGGAATAAGTATGGTGCGGTCGAGAAGACTCGAACTTCCACGGGTGTTACCCCACAGCGACCTCAACGCTGCGCGTCTACCAATTCCGCCACGACCGCACGTAGTCTGGTAGGACAAGGGGGCGTATAGACCAGCGGATTTGGGTTGCCAAGAGCCAAAATCACGCGGCCACCGGTGTCCGGCGTACACCGCCCCGCGACATCCAAGTGACGATGCAAATCCCGCCCAGCGCGATCATTACATAGCCAAGCTCGGGGCTGCTTTCAAAGAACACACGGTTGGTTGTCCGGCCCGGCAAAAAGTTGGCCAATCCAGCGATCAAAAGCCCCTGCCCGTAGAGCCCGACCATGTGGTTGCGGTGTGCAGCGACGTTGCCTTGGGTGATGTGCCAAATGCCCATCGTCACCGAATACAGCGTCAGGAACGCAAAAAAGTGGATCGGGCTCAGCCCCCACAAAACATCAAAGCTATGAATAAAGAACGACGACAGCGCCGTCGCGACCATGGCCAGCACCCAGAAGTAACCAACCGTCTTATGCAGCCGTTTGCGGCGACGCGGGAAAATGGCAATGGGCCCAATCAATAGGCTGATCATGGCAACAGCCACGTGAAACTGAACAACGGGTGGTGCGGCAAAGAGCGGATCAAGTGTCATAGGGTTTTTCCTTTTGTCTGGTCGTGTTAGCAACACCACCCAAACCCTTAGCGTTCCGCAATTCCGGATACGCAATTTGCAGGAGAGCTTCGTGAGTACCGGCCAAATGCAACACGCGCTTCGTGAAATGCGGGGTGTTCTTAGCGACCCGCGTGCTTGGGTGACCCTTTTGGGCGTGTCATTGGCGCTTGGGTTGGCGGGACCGTTTGGGACTGACCAGAACCTGTCGCTGTTGCCGCGCTGTCTCTATTGGATGGCGATCGTGTTTGGCACGTTCAAGATCGGTGTCTTGATGTCTGTATTGACAGAACCTTGGCGGCTTGGCCGACCAATCTGGGTCGCCCTCACTTGTTTGGCCGTCCTCGACGGGATCATGGTGTCAGTATGGCTCTTTTTATTGAACGGGATCGTCTACGGCATTTGGCCAGACCAGATTGGCTATGCGCTGTTGATCTTGGTAAATGCGACCGTGGTGTCCGGCATTGTTGTCGTGATTTTCCACGTCTTTAAACGCAAGACGATGTCTGACGATGACACCGTTCCACTTCTGGACCGCCTGCCCTTTGACAAACGCGGCGCCATTATCAGCCTCTCTGTCCAAGACCACTATACAGATATTCGCACGACCAAAGGGTCCGAGCTGATCTTGATGCGTCTCAGCGATGCGATGCGCGAAGTCGGGGCAACGACAGGATTGCAGGTTCATCGATCCCATTGGGTTGCGTTGTCCCAAGTCACATCAGCAAGCCGCACTGGCGACCGTGCCGAATTGACCATGTCCGACGGCACTGTCATTCCCGTCAGCCGCACTTATATACCCGCCGTACGTGATGCGGGCCTGTTGCCCAAGGGCAAAGGTTAAGCAAAATGGTTGAATGGATTACCAGCGTCGGGCTGACAGAATACGACGACGCCGTCGCATGGATGGAAACCCGTGCCGCCGCGATCCGCGCAGGAACCGCGGACGAGGCGATTTGGTTGGTCGAACATCCACCGCTCTATACCGCTGGAACCAGCGCCAAGCCTGTCGATCTGGTCGACCCCGATCGCTTTCCCGTCTTCGAGAGCGCGCGAGGTGGGCAATACACCTATCACGGTCCCGGCCAGCGGGTCGCCTATGTTCTGTTGGATGTCGGCGCGCGTGGGCGGGATGTGCGCAAATTTGTCCAAGCGATCGAAGATTGGATCATCGCCACCCTTACCGAATTCAATGTCACAGGGGAACGGCGCGATGGACGGGTCGGCGTCTGGGTCGCCCGCAATGACAAACCGCTCTCGCCCGATGGCACCCCGCACGAAGACAAGATCGCCGCGTTGGGCATCCGCTTGCGCAAATGGGTCAGCTTTCATGGCCTCAGCATCAATCTCGAACCGGACCTGTCGCATTTCGACGGCATCGTGCCATGCGGTATCTCGCAGCACGGCGTGACGTCATTGGTCGATCTCGGCCTGCCCGTAACAATGGACGATCTTGATCTCGCGCTGCGCCGTACGTTTGATATGCAATTTTCCAACGGGCCTCTGGCCCGCCAGATTGATTAACTAGTCGGACCCGCGAAGATCCTCTGGTCCGATGCGGTCAGCAAGATGCATCAACCACGACAGCACGTCCCGCTCGTCTGCCTTTAGATCAGAGCGATCCAAAATGCTCAGAGCTGAGCCGCGCGAGCTGGGCCAGCGATTGTAGAAATCAACAAGGTCACAGGTCGGCTGAGCGTTTGCCACGTTCGGTATGTCCTTTTGGTATGTCATACCGACAACCTAAGGGAGTAATTCGGGCAACTCGCGTGAAAAAAATGTGAAGTCCCTTGGATAAAGGGGATAGGCAAGGTTACGCTCATAACAGACCCGCAAGGGACTTGGAAAAACGTGACTAAAAAACGACTAGAGATCAGCCTCTTTGGGGCCTGCACTGTCCACGGGATCGATGGGACAGGTTTTGAAATTACGGGAACAAAGCACAAAGCGTTGTTCGCCCTATTGGCGACGGCGCCTTTTGGGCGTCGGACATGCTCGTTTCTTCAGGAAACACTTTGGGACCGCTCGGACTATGATACCGGACGCCAGAGCCTGCGCCGCGCCTTGGCCGACATTAAAAAGGCAATGGGCGAAGACGCATTCAGCTGCCTGATTGCGTCAACCAATTCCGAAATCGCGTTGCAACTAGAACATGTACACTTTGTCGGCGAACCGGGGCGTGGTGAATTCCTCGAGGGGCTGAACCTGCGCGAAAAGGGATATGTCGAATGGACCGACAGCATCCGCAACAATCCTAGACAAATCTATTCCCTTTATGGGGCCAGCTTTCAGCCCATCACCAAGGCGATCCTGCCGTCGATCTCGATCCTCCCTTTCAAGATCATCATGGGCAGCCCAGACCATCAGGTCTTGGGCGACTGATTGGCCGAAGAAACATGTCGGGCGTTGTCTCGCTCGAATCTGATCGCAGTGATTTCGCATTTGTCAGCGCGTGAGATCGCGAAACAGCCCTTTGTCTTGAAGGATGTCCGCGACAACCTAGCCGTCGACTATTGTGTGACCGGCAGCCTGCGGGTGCTCGATGACGAAGTGATCCTTGACGCTGACTTTATTGACGCCACATCGCGGGTCATCCTCTGGACACGGCAATTCTCAGGTTCGGTGCGTGATTTCTTGCATGGCGACGGCGCCGCAGTGTCCGAGATTGTTAAAACAGTTGGCCGCACCATTGCCAGCGATGCCATCGCCCACACCAAAGGCTTGCCTGTCAACGAAATCGAAGATCACCGTTTGCTGGTGGCTGGCATCGGCTTGATGCACCAGCTCAAACTCGAGAGCTTTGCCCGCAGCCGCGCCATGCGCTGGTGCATCAATTGCGACACCAGCGCCTGGATCAACGTTTCCCAGAACCCGTGCAAGCCGCCCATGCCCCAACAAATCATTAGCACCGGCACGCAAAACAAACACGTCTGCTTCGGTCTTTTACAAACCTACCACTAGGTTCCGGCTCTGAACCATTGTCGCCGCACGGTCTTGGCCAGCTGAAACCGACGCTACGGCAAACGTTTCACCTAGATGCGCCCAGACATCCGCACGACCTGTCGCATCGTCGCCCATTTCCAGAACCCGCAGGCGCGTATCGCCACCAATCCGGCTCAAATGATATCGGGCATTCCGCATAGGCGGGTCAAACACCCGATGCCGCGGTCACACTCGGGCGCCAGCGGGTCAAAAAGACGGCCCAGTGCCTCGTCCATACCAAACGGAGCATTCAAATACTCGGCTGGTACATGATACGCAGCCCCACGCAGCAGACCCCGGAGCCCAGCAAAATCGCTCTTGTCCAAAAGCACGTCAGCCCGTGCCTCGACGTCAATCCGTTTCATTGTGACCCCCATCAGATGCGGTCCAGTAGGTCTGGATCTGTCTTCCACATCGCGCACCCCACCGGCGGCGTTGTCCTAAAGTAATCACGAAATGCTGTGACTGGCGCCTGAGAAAAGTGTGAAAACCTCGAGGACCTCGGACAATTTTCTCTAAATGGTCAGGTTTCTCTAAATGGTCAGGAATTAAGCAACACAGCCTCTGTTGCCTGCGCCAAATTAACCCACCCCAAATACTGCATCCTTTATTGCCCATCGCGGCAAGGGCGATTAGAACGCCGTAAAAGCCGATGGGGACATCCGACTCGTCCTTCGTTGGTCTGTAGCCAAGATAAATGGGAGAGCCCTATGGCAGACGCCGCCATCCACGGCCATGAGCACGAAGATCAGCGCAACTTTTTCACGCGCTGGGTCATGTCCACAAATCACAAAGACATCGGGATCCTCTACCTGTTCACCGCAGGTGCCGTAGGTTTCGTCTCCGTTCTCTTCACTGTTTACATGCGCCTCGAGCTTATGGAGCCGCAGGTTCAGTACATGTGCCTCGAAGGTGCACGTTTTATCGCAGATAGCGCTGCAACCTGTACGCCAAACGGCCACCTCTGGAACGTTATGATCACCTATCACGGTGTCCTGATGATGTTCTTTGTAGTTATTCCGGCCCTATTCGGCGGTTTCGGCAACTACTTTATGCCGCTGCAGATCGGCGCGCCGGACATGGCGTTCCCTCGCATGAACAACTTGTCGTTCTGGATGTATTTTGCAGGTACGTCGCTGGGTGTTGCTTCGATGCTTTCACCAGGTGGCAACGGCCAGCTTGGTTCGGGCGTGGGTTGGGTTCTCTATCCGCCGCTCTCGACATCTGAGGCTGGCATGTCGATGGACCTCGCGATCTTTGCGGTCCACGTCTCGGGTGCCTCTTCGATCTTGGGTGCGATCAACATGATCACAACCTTCCTGAACATGCGCGCACCAGGGATGACCCTGCACAAGGTACCGCTGTTCTCTTGGTCGATCTTTGTCACAGCTTGGCTGATCCTCTTGGCACTGCCAGTGCTTGCAGGTGCGATCACCATGCTCCTTACCGACCGTAACTTTGGCACAACGTTCTTCCAGCCAGAGGGCGGCGGCGACCCGATCCTGTACCAGCACATCTTGTGGTTCTTTGGTCACCCAGAGGTCTACATCATCATCGTGCCGGGCTTTGGTATCATCAGCCACGTTATCGCGACGTTCTCTCGCAAACCGATCTTTGGCTACCTGCCAATGGTCTACGCGATGGTTGCAATTGGCGCGCTGGGCTTTGTCGTGTGGGCGCACCACATGTACACAGTCGGCATGACACTGAACCAGCAGTCCTACTTTATGCTGGCGACGATGGTCATTGCGGTGCCCACGGGGGTCAAGATCTTCAGTTGGATTGCCACGATGTGGGGCGGTTCGGTCGAGTTCAAGACACCGATGCTCTGGGCATTCGGCTTCTTGTTCCTCTTCACCGTTGGTGGTGTGACCGGCATCGTTCTGTCGCAGGCTGGCGTCGACCGCGTCTATCACGACACATACTATGTGGTTGCGCACTTCCACTACGTGATGTCGCTGGGTGCTGTGTTCTCGATCTTTGCAGGTGTTTATTTCTATCTGCCGAAAATGTCGGGCCGCATGTATCCTGAATGGGCAGGTAAACTGCACTTCTGGATGATGTTCATCGGTGCCAACATCACCTTCTTCCCACAGCACTTCTTGGGTCGCCAAGGTATGCCACGCCGCTACATCGACTACCCAGAAGCGTTCGCATATTGGAACTATATCTCCAGCTGGGGTGCGTTCTTGTCCTTTGCATCGTTCGTGTTCTTTATCGGCGTGCTGTTCTACACATTGTTCGCCGGTCGCCGTGTGACCGAGCCGAACCCATGGAACGAGTATGCGGATACGCTCGAGTGGACATTGCCGTCCCCTCCCCCAGAGCACACATTCGAAACCCTGCCCAAGCAGGAAGACTGGGACAAACCGCACGCCCACTAAGGGTACGCGCATCTCTCAATGCCTTATGAATGGGTAAAACAGATTGATACGGCCTCGGAGAATTCCGGGGCCGTTTCTGCATCCGGCGACGGCATCATCGCCGAACTACACCTTTGGCCCTATCGGTCCTTGCCCAAACGCGGCTTTGCGACCTTTATCGCGATCACCTGTGCAATTATCGCCCTGCCATTGATTGCGATGCTTGGCTCACCGATCTTGTGGGGGCTGCTTCCGTTTATCGTGCTGACAGTGGGCGGAGTATGGTGGGCGATCCAGCGCAGCTACAACGACGGGTCAATCCTCGAACAATTGGTTCTGCGTCGCGAGCTCGTTCAGCTCACCCGTCAAAACCCCCGCGGCTCTGATCAAAACTGGGACGCCAATCCGTATTGGGTGGACTTGCAACTCCACCCCACCGACGGGCCAGTTGAAAATTACATCACACTGCGAGGCAACGACCGCGAGGTCGAACTGGGCGCGTTCCTAACGGTCGAAGAACGCGAAACCTTGTTTGGGGAATTGCAGCAGGTGTTGGTCGCCGTCCGCTCTTATGCGTCGCGCAACCCGTAGGCTGTCGCAGTGACCCGATCACGCTGGGTCTGTTCAATCAATGCACGGTTCTTTGCGATGATCTCTGGATCCGCGTAGCCACGCGGGTGATCCAGATGCAGCATACGCGCGCTATACCGGATCCGGTGCGGTCGCACCCCTGCATGCCGCAGACGGTAGCCAAACTCGCGATCACCACCGCCATAGCCGATACGTTCATCAAACCCGTTGATCTTTAGAACGTCGGATTTCCAAGCAGATGAATTGTTGCCGTTAAACGTAGGCGACACCCTAAGAAGATGATCCAGAATAGACGCGACGCCCCATTCCTTTGCCCCCAGCTTACGTGCGACAGACCCTGAAACCGGCCCCAACTCCCGCAAGCCTTTGGGCGTGAAAATCTGCGCAGCCGCCACGTGATTTTGGGTGATGGCCTGACTGACCTGATTACTAAGCCGACAATAGGACCCCGACAAATAGTGCCCGACCCGTGCCCGCGCACGGTGGGTTGCGATCAAATCCGGCTCAGGGATGCAATCGCCGTCGGTCATCAATAGATAATCACCTGTCGCAGCCTCAATGGCACGGTTCAGGATCGTCCATTTGGCAAAGCCCGTGTCAGAATGCCAAACATATCGGTGGCTCAGCCCTGATGCCACAAGCGCTGCCTTGTTTGCGGCGACAACCTCGTCTCGCGACCCGTCGTCCGCAATCACAATTTCAAAGTGACGATCTGTCTGACCGGCATAGCCCCACAACACTTTTTGCAGCCGCTCTGGCGTGTTGTAGGTCGAAATCAGAACCGAGATCAGCGCAGGCTGGGCCATCCCAAATGCCCTAGCCCAGCTTGGCCTTGACCATCGGCCCGACGCGACCAAAATCCATCTGGCCGGTGTATTTGCCTTTGAGCACGCCCATGACCTTACCCATGTCCCGAATGCTTTCGGCACCGGTTTCTGCAATCGCAGCCGAGACGGCAGCATCTGCTTCGTCATCGCTCAACTGTTTGGGTAGGTAGTCTTCGATAATACCAATCTCGGTGCGCTCTTTTTCGGCCAACTCGAGCCGCCCGCCTTCGTCATAGGCCCGCGCGCTCTCTTGGCGCTGTTTGACCATCTTGCCCAGAATCGCAAGGATATCCGCATCTGTTGTGACCACTTCGTCACCAGTGCCACGGGCATTGATCTCACGATCCTTGATCGCGGCGTTAATCAACCGCAGTGTCGACAAGCGGTCAGCGTCTTTGGCTTTCATCGCATCTTTGAGGCTGGTTCCAATCCGAGTGCGCAAATCCATGATGATCCCCGTTCATGTGCATCTATCAGAGGCCTGACACTATCCCCGGATGCCGCGCGATACAACACACAGCCCCCCACGACGTGCCGCCACAATAAACAGACGTGGTAATTTCGGCGCAGGTGCTTTGGAGCCCTTGACCCTCTCCGGCCACCCCCTTATTGCACAGACACTTTGGCCGCTCGGGGGATCAGTTGATATGTCGATGACGCAACCGCAAAAACCTACAGCCTGCCTCGCTTTGGCGGATGGCACTGTATTCTACGGATTTGGCTTTGGAGCCACCGGCGAAACTCAGGCTGAGTTGTGTTTTAACACCGCAATGACGGGCTATCAGGAAATCATGACCGACCCGTCTTATGCGGGGCAAATCGTGACCTTTACCTTCCCGCATATCGGCAACACAGGCATCACGCCTGAGGATGACGAAACCGGCGATCCAGTCGCCGCGGGCATGGTCGTCAAATGGGACCCGACCGAGCCATCGAACTGGCGTGCATCCGGCGAGCTGACCGATTGGTTGGCCGCACGTGGCCGCATCTGCATCGGTGGCGTCGACACACGGCGTCTGACCCGTGCGATCCGCCAGCAAGGCGCGCCCCATGTCGCACTAGCCCACGACCCCGATGGCAATTTTGACGTCGAGGCGCTGGTCGCATCGGCCCGCGCATTCTCTGGCCTCGAAGGTCTGGACTTGGCGAAAACTGTCACCTGCGCACAATCCTACAAATGGGGTGAAATGCGGTGGGCATGGCCAGACGGCTACACCAAACGCGACACACCCGGTCACAAGGTCGTAGCGATTGATTATGGCGCCAAACGCAACATCCTGCGCTGCTTGGCCTCGGCTGGTTGTGACGTCACCGTCCTGCCTGCGACAGCAACATCCGAGGATGTGCTGGCCTTGAACCCAGATGGCGTATTCCTCTCGAACGGCCCCGGCGATCCCGCCGCGACAGGTGAATATGCTGTGCCAATGATCAAAGAGATTTTGGAAAACTCTGATGTCCCCGTGTTTGGCATCTGCTTGGGGCACCAAATGCTAGCCCTCGCTCTGGGTGCTAAAACGATCAAGATGAACCACGGCCACCACGGAGCGAACCACCCTGTCAAAGACAACGAGACAGGCAAGGTCGAGATCACATCGATGAACCACGGCTTTACCGTCGATAGCCAAACGCTGCCCGATGGTGTGCTGGAAACCCATGTGTCGCTCTTTGACGGATCAAACTGCGGTATCCGCATGGCTGACCGGCCTGTGTTCAGCGTTCAATACCACCCAGAAGCCAGCCCCGGCCCGCAAGACAGCTACTACTTGTTCGAGCGGTTTGCCGATGCAATTTCTGCGCGCGCCAGCTAAGCCCTTCTTTTACCAAGATTAACGCGCCGTTAACCTTGGGATGTAAGTGTCGCCTCTGGGACAATAGGGACACTGCGGGCAATGGGACTGCTCAAGACGCCAAAAGGGACGATTGCGACGAACGGCGGCCTCTCGCTCGATGCTTTGCTGATCTCGCATGGCCGCGCAGGCGCGCGGGCTGTTGAAACTGCACGCAGAGCGACAACAATCCAAGGCGTACGAGTGGCCGACATCCTGCGGCTCAACGGGCGGGTCGCGGCAAAACCTCTGCTCGAACTCGAAGCTGAACGTCAGAACCTGACGATCATCAACCCCGTTGCACAACCCCCAAACCCGCTGTTGATGGATCGGCTTAATCCGCGCTGGTGACTCAAGCATTCAATCCTGCCGTGGCGGACTGCGGGGGGTGTCACCATCATACTGACAACAGAACCTGACCAAGTCGCGCAGCATCTTGGCCACCTGCAATCCCATCTCGGCCCTGTTCAGGTTGCCATTTGTGGCCATGCACGGCTCATGCGGTCCATCCAATCTTTGCGCGCGCCCCAGCTGGCCACCCTCGCCGACACTCGGGTTCCGCTTAACGAAAGCTGCCGCAACATGCGCCCGACAAGGACCGCTTTTGTGTTTCTCGCTGTGCTGGCCGTGATCCTTGTTGCTGGGGTCTTATCACCCTTGGTGACCTTTGCCGTTTTGGCAGGTTGGGCGATCCTGACATTGGCCTGCAGCACCATCATGAAGATCACAACCGCGGTCCTGCATCTACGTGGGACCTCTGCCCCGCCCTCTCGGTCCGCCCCGCCGATCACGGAACGCATGCCTGTCGTGTCGATCATGATCCCGCTGTTCAAAGAAGAAGAAATCGCTGGCCGGTTGCTGGAACGCCTCAAGGCATTGGAATACCCCCACGAACTGCTCGATATCCTATTGGTCCTAGAAGAAGATGACGACACGACGCTCACCGCCTTACAAAACACGGTCCTGCCAGATTGGATCAGATCCATTCGGGTGCCGCGCGGGATCATTCAAACCAAACCACGCGCGCTCAACTACGCGCTCGATTTTTGTCGGGGCAGCATCATCGGCGTCTATGATGCCGAAGACGCGCCCGCACCCGACCAAATCCGTAAAATGGTTCTACAATTTTCCACATCCGATCCTAAAACTGTTTTTCTTCAGAGGGTTCTGGATTTCCACAATGCGGACAGCAACTGGCTGGCTCGGTGTTTCACAGTCGAATATGCGGCGTGGTTTCGCGTCATTCTCTCCGGTCTTTCGAAACTCAACCTTGCAATTCCACTGGGCGGAACGACCCTGTTTTTCAGACGTGACGCGCTAGAGCACCTTGGCGGATGGGATGCGCATAACGTGACCGAAGACGCTGACTTGGGCATTCGTCTGGCGCGACATGGCTACCAGACCGAGCTTTTGGCATCGACCAGCCAAGAAGAAGCGAACGCACGCATGTGGCCGTGGATCAAACAGCGCTCTCGTTGGCTAAAGGGCTACGCAGTCACCTACGGTGTGCACATGAGAAACCCCGCCGCCCTATGGCGTGATCTTGGGGCGTCGCGGTTCTTTGGGATCCAGCTGATCTTTGCCGGCACGCTTTCGCAATTTCTGCTCGCACCGCTGCTCTGGTCGTTTTGGCTGGTCCCGCTTAGCCTGCCCCACCCGCTCGTTGGTGTGATGCCGCACTGGGGGTTCATCGCAATCGCGCTTACGTTTTTCGCGTCTGAGATCGCTGGCATTTTTGTGGGGATGATCGCGGTGCGTGCCACTGGAAAACCACGCCTTATGAAATGGGTGCCCACCCTGCATCTGTATTACCCGCTCGGGGCAATTGCATCTTACAAACGCATATGCGAGCTGGCCCGCAAACCGTTCTACTGGGATAAAACCGCCCACGGCATCATGACGCCTACTCTGCCGCCTGAACCGCCCGCGCATCCAGTTTCAGACGGGTGACATAGGCCGCCGAGATGTGATCGCGCAGCGCCGAATAGGCCGCATCTCCGTCCTTGGTCTCAATGGAATGCACGATTTTGTCATGCTCTGCGATTGTCCCAGCACCGCGCCCTTCGGCCGACAGTGACGTGGTCGCCAGCAACGCCATAGACCGATAGACCAAATCCAGTTGCCGCACCAAAAACCGGTTGTGCGACGCAAGGTGGATTTGTTTGTGAAATCTGCGATTTGCACGGCTCAATGCATCTGGATCATCGGTGAGGCTTTTATCTTCTTCCAACATGTCGCGCAGAACGCGGACCTCTTCGGGGGTTGCATGCAGCGCGGCCAAACGTGCCGCCAACCCTTCGAGCTCGCCACGCACAACATAGAGTTCGGCCAATTGGTTGTGGTCCAGTGATGCTACGATCAAAGACCGCCCATCGCGCGTGAGTAACGACTGGGTCTCCAACCGTTGTAGCGCCTCGCGGATCGGCGTGCGTGACACGCCAAACCGGTCCGCCAATTCGCTTTCGACCAACCGGTCTCCGGGGCCGTAAATACCCACATCAATCGCATCTAGGATCATGCGATACGCATCTTTTTGAGGTTGCCGTTGGTCTGCCATAGTCCCGCACCGATCATTTTGTCAGTCTTCGCTGACACTAGCGGCAATTCAACGAGCCGATCAAGCGAATCCGCGTTGTCAGCTTGACGCACCTGCCCTAGCCTAATCCGATGATACGCCAAGACTTCAGCCAAACAGACACATGGGTCTTTGACCTCGACAATACGCTCTATCCGCCCCACATGCGGCTGTTCGATCAGATCGAAGTCAAAATGACTGACTATGTATCGACCGCTTTGGGTGTCGATCCAACCGAGGCGGACCGCCTACGCGGCCACTATTGGGAAACGCATGGCACCACGCTTGCGGGATTGATGCGAGAACACGACCTAGATCCCGATCCCTATCTCATAGCCGTTCATGACATCGATTTTAGTGTTCTAGACCCCGATCCCGCACTGGCTGCCGCGATCAGCGCGCTTCCTGGGCGCAAGATGATCTACACCAACGGCACAGCCCCCTATGCGCGCAATGTGCTGGCCGCTCGCGGGCTCTCGGACCTGTGGGATGCAATCTACGGGGTCGAACACGCCGACTATCACCCTAAACCAGATCGCGCCGCCTTTGACCGTGTGTTTGGGACAGACGGGTTCGACACAACCCGCGCAGCGATGTTCGAGGATGATCCGCGCAATCTGGAACAACCGCACGCGATGGGGCTGCGTACGATCCATGTCGCCCCTGCCCCTGTGATCGCACCCTATATTGGCGATCATACCCCTGATCTGACGGCATTCTTGTCGCAGCTGGTCTGACAGGCCTTTCCTCAATGGCCGTGGCGGCCTATCTGAACAGTATGAAAGAACAAACTGATATCCTTGTGTCCGGTGGCGGTGTCGCCGGCCTCGTGGCCGCAATCGCGTTTGGGAATGCAGGCTTTGACGTGATCTGCGTCGATCCAACCCCTCCTGTGACAGAGCGTGATGCCGAAGGGTCTGACCTGCGCACCACCGCGTTTCTACAGCCCGCACGTGACTTTCTCGACTTGATCGGGCTGTGGTCCAGCTTTGACAGCTATGCGACCCCGCTGACCACGATGCGAATTGTGGATGCCAGCAGCGATGACCAGATCACTCGCGATTTCGTATCCTCCGACATCTCGGACCGCCCCTTTGGCTGGAATCTGCCCAATTGGCTGTTGCGCCGCCAAATGCTCGCCCATTTGGGCCGCCTACCCAATGTGCAATTCCGCGCAGGCGTCGCCACCACATCGGTCTTTACCCGTCAGTCCGAAGCACGCGTCAAACTCAGCGATGGCACCACCGTTCTCGCGCGCCTTGTGATCGCGGCAGACGGTCGCGGATCACCCATGCGCGAGGCGGCTGGCATCGACGTAAAAACCACACGTTTCGGACAAAAAGCACTCAGTTTCGCCGTCACTCACGACGTACCACACGACACCGTCTCGACCGAAGTGCACCGCTCGGGTGGCCCCTTCACATTGGTCCCCTTGCCCGATCACGACGGCAAACCCTGCTCGGCCGTGGTCTGGATGGAAGACGGCGCCGAGGTGACGCGTCTCTTGGCCTTGGACCCAAAGGAGTTTGAGGCAGAAGCCACCGATCGGTCCGCCCATGTCGCGGGTCAGCTACGTCTGGCCACCCGCCGCACGGCGTGGCCAATTATCAGTCAAATCGCCGACCGGATGAGCGCAGAACGCATCGCGCTGATCGCCGAGACGGCCCATGTGGTGCCACCCATTGGCGCGCAGGGTCTTAACATGAGCCTTGGTGACATCAAGGTCCTGCTTTCCCTCGCACAGGTCAAACCAGACACCTTGGGCGATGCTGAAATGCTGGACGCGTATCACCGCAAACGGATGTCCCCGACCAAACTGCGCGTGTCGGGGATCACGTGGCTCAACCGCGCGTCGCAGGCCGATCAACCCATGGCCCAAGCCGCCCGCGCGATGGGTTTGCGCGCGCTGCACGGATCAGGAACCGTGCGCAAGTCGTTGATGAAGCTAGGCTTGGGCGCGTCTGGTTAACCCAGAACCGCATCCAGCGTTGGCTCGAGCCGCGCCAGTGTTGCGTCGACGTCCCGCAGCTTGTCCAATCCAAACAGGCCCAAACGGAATGTGCTGAAATCCGCAGGCTCGCCCACTTGCAGCGGGACACCAGCCGCGATTTGCATCCCTTCAGCGGCGAATTTCGATCCGTTCTTGATCGCAGGATCATCCGTATAGCTGACCACCACACCGGGTGCCGCGAAATCACCATGGGCTACGGACCGCACACCGCGTTCAGCCAGAGCCGCGCGCACGCGGTTGCCCAATTCCAATTGCGCCTCGGCCATCCGGTCAAAGCCAAACTCACGGCTTTCAATCATTGTGTCGCGGAATTCGCGCAGGCTGTCTGTCGGCATCGTCGCATGATAGGCATGACCTCCCGCGAGATAGGCTTCCATGATGTTTGTCCATTTCTTAAGATCCACGATAAAGGAATTGGCCGTCGTCCCTTCCATCACATCGCGCGCACGCTGGGACATCATCACTAGGCCGGCACAAGGGGTCGAGGACCAGCCCTTTTGCGGGGCCGAAATCAACACATCCACGCCCGTCGCCGCCATATCCACCCAGATGCAGCCCGATGCGATACAATCCAGAACCATCAACGCGCCGACGTCATGGGCCGCAGCGGCGAGCGCTGTGATATAGTCGTCAGGCAGGATCAGACCTGCGGATGTTTCAACATGCGGTGCAAACACAACGTCCGGCTTGGCCTCTTTGATCGCCGCGACGACCTCGTCGATGGGTGGCGGTGCATAGGGCGATTGGCCCTCGTTTCCTGTTGTCTTGGCCATCATCACGGTCGTATCCGCGGCAAAATCTCCGGCGTCGAAAATCTGTGTCCACCGGAACGAAAACCACCCGTTGCGCACGATCAATGCATGTTTGCCACCAGCAAACTGCCGCGCCACCGCTTCCATACCGTAGGATCCACCGCCCGGAACAACGGCGACATGATCCGCGTTGTAGACGTCTCGCAGCATGTCAGAGATGTCGTTCATCACGCCCTGAAACGCTTTGCTCATCGAATTCAGCGACCGGTCGGTAAAGACCACTGAGAATTCGGACAGACCATCAGGGTCAACGGTGCTCTTAAAGGTATCAGGCATGGTATTCTCCTCTGTTACCATAGAAGTAGAACGCGCATCTGGCCGTTGCAAAGTCTATTTTGGTATACCGAGTTCTAGATCGGCCCCATCCGGCGCTCTTCGGAAAGCAGAACATTGGATTCGATATCTCCAACACCGGGCAATGTCATGATCCGGCGTCGCAGCACCCGCTCGAAATCGGCCAAGTCCCGTGCAACCACCCGCAAACGGTAGTCATACAGCCCCAACACGTGATCCACTGACTGTACCTCTGGGATCGCCGTGATTGCGCGTTCGAAATCCTCGAGACTGACGCGCCCTTTGGTCGCCAGTTTGATCCCCAAAAATACCGTGACCCCAAATCCGACAGCCGCACTATTCAGCCGCAGACGCCGTCCCTTTAGAACGCCAGCGTCCTGCAACCGTTTGATCCGGCGCCACATCGCAGGCTGGCTTAGCCCAAACTGGCGCCCTAACGCCCCCGCCGATAGGCGCCCATCGCCGGCCAATGCCAACAGGATGTCGCGGTCCATTGCATCCATCTGGATCACAGCGGCACCCCCGTTTCATCCTTGATCCGGCTGACCAGCATCAACGCTTCGATATCGGCAATATGGGGCAGCGTCAGGATATGGTCCCGATAGAGCTGTTGGTAATCCGCCATGTCACGGGCCAGCACGGACAGCCGCACATCAACCCGCCCCAGAAACGTCTGGATCTCGATCACCTGCGGAACCGCACGTGCGGCCGCAATGAAATTATCAAAGGCACGGGTTTGCGTTTTGTCCAATGCTACCCGCAACGACACCTCGACCACATAGCCCAACGCGGCCCAATCAATCACCGCTTCGACACCTTCGATCACACCCGATTGGGCAAGCTTGTCCAACCTCCGCGTGGCCTTGGCCGCAGACAAACCCGCTTGGGTCGCCAAATCAGCGAGGTTCAGGTCGGGGTCTGATTGATAAAGCCGCAAAAGACGGCGATCCACATCATCAAGCATGAAAAATCTACTACCACGCCAATCAGAGAATGATAATCCTGAATTTTGTGGAAATAGTCAGATATTCAATCTCGAAAATCACCTAACCCCACCCTACAACACTGATCAGATACAAACCTCAGGGAAAAGGACCGCCACTATGCGCGTTTATTACGATCGCGATTGCGATGTGAACCTCATCAAAGATCTCAATGTTGCCATCCTCGGCTACGGCTCGCAGGGCCACGCCCACGCACTGAACCTGCGCGACAGTGGCGCCAATAACCTCGTCGTTGCTCTGCGCGAAGGCTCGCCAAGCCAAGCCAAAGCCGAAGGCGAAGGCCTCAAGGTTATGGGCATTGCCGAAGCTGCGGCTTGGGCTGACGTAATCATGTTCACAATGCCCGACGAACTGCAGGCTGAGACATACAAAAAATACGTCCACGACAACATCCGTCCGGGTGCAGCGATTGCATTTGCACACGGCCTGAACGTGCACTTTGGCTTGATCGAGCCAAAAGAAGGCATCGACGTGATCATGATGGCGCCAAAAGGCCCAGGTCACACAGTTCGCGGCGAATACACCAAAGGTGGCGGCGTCCCGTGCCTTGTTGCTGTTGACACAAACGCATCTGGCCGCGCGCTGGAAATCGGTCTGTCCTACTGCTCCGCCATCGGCGGCGGTCGCTCGGGCGTCATCGAAACCAACTTCCGCGAAGAGTGCGAAACTGACCTCTTTGGTGAGCAGGCTGTTCTCTGTGGTGGCTTGGTCGAACTGATCCGTTGTGGCTTTGAGACATTGGTCGAAGCAGGCTACGCACCAGAAATGGCATATTTCGAGTGTCTGCACGAAGTGAAGCTGATCGTGGACCTGATCTATGAAGGCGGCATCGCAAACATGGATTACTCGATCTCGAACACAGCCGAGTATGGCCAGTACGTCACAGGCCCACGTATCCTCAAGTACGATGAAACCAAAGCCCGCATGAAAGAAGTCCTGCAGGACATCCAGCAGGGTAAATTCGTTCGTGACTTTATGCTCGAGAACGCTGTTGGTCAGCCAACACTCAAAGCGTCGCGTCGCGCAAACGACGAGCACATGATCGAAGAAACCGGTGCGAAACTGCGTGGCATGATGCCATGGATTTCCGCTGGCAAGATGGTCGACAAATCCAAGAACTAAGCGGCGCCCGCCTCTTAGATCTGCGAATGGCCCCAAGGGATCTCGGGGCCGTTTTGCATTTTATGATTGCTGGACATTGCCTGCGTGCTTTGGTCAAAGCGGTTCATGACATCACACCCCACCGCGACAAACTGGTTATCGATATTCCTGCTCGGATTGATCTGGGGCGGAACCTTCATGGTCGTGACCATCGCGCTCGAAGGGTACGGCCCTTTGACCGTCGCTTGCGCACGCACCACTTTGGGGGCCGTTTCGTTGTTGGTGTTGATGTGGGCCTTGGGCCGCCCGATTCCACTCGGTACAATCGTCTGGGGCTATCTTTTGATCACCGGCATCCTGAACACGGCGCTTCCCTTTGCCTTGCTGTCGTGGGGCCAACAATACGTTCCATCGGCATTTGCCGGAATTTCGATGGCGGCCTTGCCTCTCTTTGTATTGCCGCTCGCGCATTTCTTTACCGATGAAAAACTAACCACGCGCAAGACAATCGGCGTCATCGTGGGATTTTTTGGCGCCGCCGTGTTGATTGGACCAAATGCTCTGCGTATCGGGCAAGGTATTGAACCAATTGCACAATTGGCCTGCCTGATGGCCTCTCTGTCCTATGCCGTGTCCAGTATTTTAACCCGTAGATGCCCGCCAGTCGACAGTATCTCGATGGCGGCAATCACGCTCGTTGTAGGGTCGGTTTGTCTGATCCCCGCCATGCTCGCGTTCGAAGGGATACCAGAATGGGTCCCGACCCGCGCGGGCTATGCGATCATCTTCCTAGGGCTGGTGCCGACCGCCTTTGCCGCCCTGTTGCGGGTGCAAACCATTCGCACCGCAGGGTCGGTCTTTATGACATTGGTCAACTATCAGGTGCCCGTTTGGTCGATGATCTTTGGTGCATGGATCTTGTCAGAAGCCTTGCCAATACACTTCTTCGCGGCCCTAGCATTGATCTTGGGCGGTTTGGCCATCATTCAATGGGCAAGCCTGAAATCCCTGTTGCGCCGCTAGGCTGCCGCTTCAACTTCGGCGACGATTCCATCAACGACCTGCTCTAGCAACGCGTTATCTTCGCATTCAGCCATGACGCGCACCAACGGCTCGGTTCCTGACTTGCGGATCAACAGACGCCCCGTCCCGACCAAATCAGCCTCAGCTTGAGCAATCGCAGCTTTGACCAGTGCTGCATTCAACGGATCAGAACCCGCATCATAGCGCACGTTTTTCAACAGCTGTGGCACTGGCTCGAATGTCCGTGACAACGCGCTCGCTGGTTTCCCGCTGCGCTGCATTTCCGACAGGAATTGAAGCCCTGCAATCAGGCCATCACCCGTCGTCGTATAGTCAGTCATAACAATATGCCCAGACTGCTCACCGCCTAGATTGTAGCCACCATTGCGCATTGCCTCGACCACATAGCGGTCTCCGACGCCAGTGCGCTCTAGGCGCAGACCTTTGGCCTCGAGATGCCGCTCTAACCCGAGGTTCGACATAACTGTCGCTACCAAAGCACCGCCACGCAGCATGTCCATTTCGGCCCAACGGGTCGCCATCAACGCCATCAACTGATCGCCGTCACAGACCTGACCGTTCTCATCTAGAACCATCACACGGTCGGCGTCACCATCCAGACAAATGCCCACATCGGCATTGTGGCTCACGATCGCGTCAGCCGCTGTTTGCGTGCTGGTCGAGCCACAATTTTCATTAATGTTATAGCCATTGGGCGAGGTCCCGACAGGGATCACTTCGGCACCCAATTCCCACAGAACTTCCGGGGCACAGCGGTGCGCCGCGCCGTTGGCACAGTCAATCACGACCTTCATGCCATCAAGCCGCTGACCTGACGGAAACGTCGATTTAACCCGCTCTTGGTAGCGAAAACGCGCGTCATCCACACGTTTTGCCCGTCCAATATTATTGGCCTGCGCGGGCACCAAATCACTAAACACCAGCGCTTCGATTTCGGCCTCGGCCTCGTCCGACAGCTTGAACCCATCAGGGCCAAAGAACTTGATCCCATTGTCATGATGCGGGTTGTGGCTGGCGGAAATCATCACGCCGACATCCGCACGCATCGAGGTGGTCATCAATCCCACTGCAGGTGTTGGAACTGGCCCTAACAACAGCACATTCATACCGGTCGACGTTAGACCCGCCGTCAGCGCATTCTCGAACATATAGCCCGACAACCGTGTATCTTTGCCGATCACCACACGGTGGCCGTTCGATCCGTCATTACGGAAATACCGTCCCGCAGCCGCACCGATTTTGAGCGCCATTTCGGCGGTCATCGGATATTGGTTTGCTGTGCCTCGAACCCCATCGGTCCCAAAGAGCTTGCGCATTTTACTATGTTCCTTACCCATCAAACAGGCACGCAATAGATGCGGCTTGCTTCACAAATATGATGCCAACTGCAGTGCCTGCTGTGTAGGGGAAATATCATGAACCCGCAACATCTGCACCCCCTGAGCCGCGCTATGCACTGCAATCGCAACCGATCCATGCACACGGTCTTGGGCCTCGTCCGTACCTGTCAGTGTCCCAATAAAGCGTTTGCGCGATGCGCCCAGTAAAATAGGGCATCCTAACCCATGAAACGCCGATATACGCCGCAGTAGTTCTAGGTTGTGATCTAGTGTTTTGCCAAAGCCGATCCCCGGATCGACCATGATCTGATCGGCAGAAATCCCCGCTTTGATGGCCGCGTTGACCCGCTCTTCGAGGTAGCCATACACATTGCTGACCACGTCCGTGTACTGCGGGTTGTCCTGCATCGTCTTGGGATCACCCTGCGCGTGCATCAGACACACTGGCACGCCAGCACGCGCCACAACCGCCGCTAAATCGGGGTCATGTGTCAGGGCCGATACGTCATTGACCAACGATGCGCCCGCGGCCAAAGCCGCTTCAGCAACCGCTGCTTTGCGCGTATCGATCGAGATCGGAACATCCGACTGCGCGCGGATCGCCGCGATCACTGGTGCGGTGCGCGCGATCTCGTCCGCGACGTCGACATATGCCGCACCAGGCCGCGTGCTTTCGCCGCCAATGTCCAGAATGTCAGCCCCCTGTTCCACCATCTCGAACGCGCGCGCCACGGCCGCGTCGGGGGCATTGAATTGCCCACCGTCGGAAAAGCTGTCTGGCGTGACATTCAAAATGCCCATGATGGCTGGGCGCGACAAATCCAACCCCGCAATCTGTGGTGCGGGTCTGGCCCAAGCCGCGAGAACCTCTGCTGGCACCGCGTCCATCAGGACAATACCGCTCCCGACCTCTTCGGCCTGCGCGGCCCAAACGGCCCCGCCTGCAATCTGCATCGCGGCCCCTGGACGCGCGGGATCAGTGATTGGAATGGGGCGATAAACAGGGCTCATAACGTGGCCTCGTCTACACCGACGATCCGTGCGCCATCACACAGACGCCCAATCGAGACAAGCTCGACCGCACCGACGAAGCGTGCGAACCACGTCGCCAAAACACCTGCGTCCGTGCGATCGGGGCCGTCGACCGCATCCATCACGATCTTGGACGGGGCCCAAACGCTAAGCTGCCCATTGCGCATCCCCCAATCCAGTTCGGTCATCGTACCAACCACAACACATCGCGGGTCACGGTCCATCAGGGACCACGCGACTTGTTCGGTCGCCAATAGATCAATCCGGCGTTGCGCCGTGGCACTGTCAACCGCTGGGACATCCCCCGCTCCGACGCATAAAATAACCGGTGCATCACCTGCAGCCAGCTGATCCAGCCACCCTGCAAAATGCGGTGACGCAATCGCCGCGTCTGACAGCAAAACGACACGTGGATGCAGGGCCACTTGGGCCGTTGAACCATCCCCGTCGCCTGCGCGCTCGCGCACGATCTCGACCCCCAGGGCTCCGCCGCCGCGATCCAGTTTTTCGATCCGAACAAACACCCGCATCGCTGGGGGTTCACGCAGAATACGCTCAGCCACCCGGTCGGCCAAGGTCTCTAACAGGTTCAACCGCTCGGCGGCCAGTTCGGCGTCAATAGCCTCGGTCACGCGATCATAGGACAGGATACGGTCAACATCGTCCGCGACGTCATCGGTCGCAGGCCGCACCTCGACCACGATGCTAAAGCTGATGCGCTGCGTCATATCGCGTTCGGCCTGAAACGCGCCAATCTCAACATCCACAATATGATCGCGCAGCGAAATCCGATCGCGCGGCGCGGGCGTCGTCGCAGTTGCTCGCACCTCGGGGTGGGCAAATGCCATTTCGATTTCAGTTGTCATGGCTCACGCCCTCTCGCTCAGCTGCCCGTATCTACAGTGCCGTGTAGCACCGCACAAGCATCCGGCGCGAGATCAGTTTGACGCAGTGCGCGTTGGCTGGCGGTAGAAATGGTGCGATCCGATGGTCGTGGTCCGCGGAAACTTGCGGGACCAGTTCGGGCTCACCGCGCGCGTATGATAATGCGTGGCGCCATCTGTCAATGTCCGGGGTGCGCCATCCATCAAAATCTGCGCGACCTTGCTAACCTTGGCAAAGGCTGCTGGCTCCGAAATGACTTCGGCCTTGCCGTCACAGGTATATGTAAACTGACAGGCAAACTTGCGCCCCGTGCCTTGGTTAATGACACCGCACAGCGAATTTGGATACCGGCGGTCATCGACACGGTTCAGGATTACCTCGGCGACCGCAAACATGCCCCGTACGCTTTCGCCCCGCGCCTCAAAATACAGCGCCTCGGACAGACAGCGCCACTCGGGTCCACCTGTCGCACTCGGAACACCTGCAAGAAACGCGTTTGAATACTCTGGCTCTGCCGGACGCACCGGAATGTTGCGCGCCTGAGCGGATGGCGGGGTCGTCAAAACACCCGCGCGGCTGGTTGGAATTGCCTCCATTGCGCTGCGCTCTGCGCCCAAGAGCGACCTAAGCCGCGTCTCAAGAACAGACTGTGCAGATCCAGCGGATCCAATGCACAAAGCGGCCACAGCGACCAAAACCAAACGAAAAGAAGTCATTCCAAATCCAACAGACATGCACGATCAAGCCACCGCAAGGCACGGCTCGTCTAGTGCAGAAGTCCCTAAACGTCCACCCAAGCGGCAAATCACGCAGTGTCAAACGCCCAAACACCTATATTTTGCTGGTTCTTCGGCGCAAACCACTACCGGCGGGGTGACAGTTTCTCAGCCACGACCAAACGAGCAGCGGAAAGCCGCGCCACAGGCACGCGAAATGGCGAACACGAAACGTAATCGAATCTGTTTGCGCGAGCAAAAGCGATGGCATCCGTCGTGCCCGCATGCTCGCCACAGATCGACAAAACCACGTCATTGCGTTGCGACCGACCCCGATTAGCCCCGATCGACACCAATTCACCCACACCTTCGACGTCAAAGCTGTGAAACGGATCCTCGGGATAGACACCTTGGCGCACATAATCCGACATGAAACGTCCCGCATCATCGCGCGACAAACCATAGGTCATCTGTGTCAGGTCGTTTGTACCAAAGCTCAGGAACGTTGCATGTTCGGCAATATCCCCCGCGCGCAATGCGGCCCTCGGGGTCTCAACCATCACACCGAGATTATAGTCAAAGGTCTGACCACTCTTGGTTTGCACCTCAGCCGCCAGCGCGTCGATCTGCGTTTTGACCAGTTCAACTTCGCGCCGTGCGCTGACCAGCGGGATCATGATCTCGGGGCGCACGATGACACCACGTTCGGCCAAGGCAACTGTCGCCTCAAAAATCGCGCGCGCCTGCATTTCATAGATCTCGGGGATCGAGACGCCTAAACGCACACCGCGCATACCCAGCATCGGGTTATATTCGCGCAGCTCACCAACCCGTTCGGTCACATCCGACAGCGGGCGATCCAGCGCTTCGGCCAAATCACGCAGGCCCGCACGATCGCTGGGCAAAAATTCGTGGAGGGGCGGATCAAACAGTCGCAAACACACGGGCTGCCCTGCCATAATCTCGAACAATTCGATAAAATCCGCCCGCTGCATTGGCAACAAACGGTCCAGCGTCGTGCGGCGATCCTCTGCATCATCGGCAAAGATCATCTCGCGCATCACAGTCAGACGATCATCGTCAAAAAACATGTGCTCGGTCCGGCACAACCCGATACCCTGGGCCGCGAAATTGCGCGCAGTTTGTGCATCAGACGGCGTGTCCGCGTTGGCCCGAACGCCAATATCGCGCACATCATCCGCCCAGCTTAGCAGGGTCTGGAAGCTTCCATCCAATGACGCCTCGCGCAACGGTGGCTCGCCCACCAATAGCTGGCCCGACGTGCCATCCACGGTCAGCATGTCACCTTCGACCAGAACCCGACCATCCGGCGACACCAATTGACGCTTGCGCGCATCAACCACCAAATCCGACGCGCCAACGACACAAGGCAAACCCATGCCCCGCCCGATGACCGCAGCGTGGCTGGTGATGCCGCCCCGTACCGTGACGACAGCTTGGGCTGCGTGCATTCCGCGAATATCCTCTGGCGTGGTTTCACGCCGCACGAGGATACAGGCCTCTTTGCGCGCCGCACTTGCCTGCGCTTCGTTCGCAGTGAACACAATACGCCCACGGGCCGCACCGGGGCTGGCCGCGATCCCTTGGCCAAAGACGTCCCGCACCGCTTGGGGGGCGACTTGGCGGTGCAACAATTCGTTCAACGCGACCGGTTCCACCCGCATCAACGCCTCTTCGCGTGGGATCACACCATCATCGGCCAAAGCGACCGCAATTTTGACCCCAGCCCGTGAAGACCGTTGTAACCGAACCGCATCCAGAATGCGCAGACTGTTGCTTTCAATCGTAAATTCGATCTGCATCTCTTCGCGCAGCCGCAACCGCGAGACATCGCCAAACCGCAAAAGCTCGGCAAAAATGTCAGGGCACAACTCTTCTAATGATGCGCCGCGTTCGTCCCGCGTCAGATAGATCGCAGGGGCATCAAGGCTCAGCGCCTCGCGCCCTTGGCTTTGGCTCAGATAGCGGCCTTTGATCTGGGTCTCGCCCGTTGTCTCGTCGACATATTGAATCACGCCCGATCCGCTCTCGGAGGCCCCAACACCCAGCGCCATCGCCTGAACAACCAATCCCAGACCAGCATCCGCAGGCGCTCCTTTGGCCTGACGCAGCAACCGCGCGGTTGTCCCTTCCCATGCACGCGCCATCGACCGCAAAACTTCGGTCAATTGACGAATAGGGTCTTGTGGAAACGGCTCTTCTGCATCGGCTTCATAGGCCGACAGCGCAGCCTCTAACGCTTGGGCCGTAGGCTCGCTTGGGACATCAAACTCGTCTGGGTCCAATCGCGCGACATGCACGGCAAACGCTTGGATAAATCGCAGGTACAGCGCGGTCGCGGCCCGTTCGCCGACTTCTTTGGACAATTCAACCAGTTTGGTATTGTTCATCCCAATGTTCAAAATCGCGCCGGGACCACCCCAATCGGGATCCTCACTGCTGGGCCGTACAGA
The DNA here is from genome assembly GCF_000161835.1 of Thalassobium sp. R2A62. Taxonomy (GTDB): domain Bacteria; phylum Pseudomonadota; class Alphaproteobacteria; order Rhodobacterales; family Rhodobacteraceae; genus Thalassobium. The sequence continues at coordinate 23,666 of NZ_GG697169.2, read as the reverse complement.
CAACAACGGCGCCCCGCCAAAGGGTTCGATCAACACGTCCATATCCGGCATCGTGCCGCTGGCAATCGATTGAACCGACTTAAAATCCAGTGAAACCGTAGTTGGCACAGGCATATCCAGCCGCACCAAACGCTGCAGACACTTTGCCCGTCCGCCGTGAACGTCCGCTGACATCTTGGCCGTGGGCGTGATCAACGTCAGGTTTGAAAAATTGGCACGATGAGGCATGGCGCACTCACCTTTCTGCACTGCGGCGTAAAGAATTCAGCCGCAGCATAGACATTCCACGCTGTCACGCAATGTTTACGTGCGTCAGCGTTGGGGCAGATTTAGCCCTCTAAACGGGTTAGGTCAGCAACCGAAAGACAGGTTTTGCTAATCCGGCTCAGCAGGTTCAGACGGTTGCGGCGGATCACATCGCTGTCTGCGTTCACCTTCACAGCCTTAAAAAATGCGTCAACTGGACCGCGCAATTGCGCCATTGCAGCCATCGCCGTTTCAAAATCTTCGGCACCCATCGCCGCAACAATCGCAGGCTCGCCCGCATCCAGAGCTGCAAACAATGCGCGCTCTTCGTCGGTCTCGGCAAATTTGATATCCGCGCCAAAGGAATACTCGACACCGTCCTTCTTTTCCTCAGCCGTCAGCATGTTGTTCGCGCGCTTGAACCCTTGAACCAAGTTCTCGCCATCGTCGGTCCGCAAGAAACCAGACAGCGCTTCGGCACGGCGCACCAAGAGGCTTAGATCATCATTGCCCGGCATCGCCACACTGGCGTCGATCACATCATGTTTGACGCCACGATCCTTGAGATAGACCTTCAGACGGTCATGGACGAACCCCATCAGGCTGTCAGAAATAGCGTCAGAATCCACACCATCAGACCCATCTTGGGCCTTTGACACCACCGTCGCTTGGCGGGCAAACACGTCGCGCAATCCGAACCGCAGATCGTTTTCGACCGCCAACCGGATCACACCCAATGCCGCACGGCGCAGGGCAAAAGGGTCTTTACTACCCGTTGGCTTTTCGTCGATCACCCAGAAGCCTGCCAGCGTGTCCACTTTGGCCGCCAAAGCAACCGCCATCGACACTGGCGCGGTCGGCACATCGTCTGACGGGCCCAATGGTGAATAATGCTCTTCTATGGCAGCACCAATAGCGGCGTCATGGCCCGCCTCTGCGCTGTAGTAGCGGCCCATAACCCCTTGAAGTTCTGGGAATTCGTAGACCATTTCAGAACTCAGATCCGCCTTAGACAGCTGCGCGGCTGTCGTGGCCATCACAGGATCGGCCCCTGTGGTCGCCGCCAAATGGCCGCTTAGATCCGAAATGCGTTCAATCTGTTCAGCAACTGATCCCAGCTTGTTGTGAAACGTCACGTTTTCAAGCGCTTGTAGCCAGCCCTTCATGCCAGACTTGGCTTCGCGCAGATCGTTCTCCCAAAAGAACTTGCCATCTGCCAAACGCGCCGACAAAACACGGCCGTTGCCAGCCAAAATCGTCGCGCCGTTATCCGCCGTTTCTATATTTGCCACAGTGATAAACTGCTCGATCCGGCCCGTCTTTGGGTTCTTCACGGAAAAGAACTTTTGGTGCTCTTTCATAGACAATTGAAGCACTTCACTCGGTAAGTTCAGGTAATCTTTGGCGATCGGCCCCATCAGAACGACAGGCCATTCGACCAGTCCTGCAACCTCGGCCAACAGCCCGCGATCCTCGATCACTTCTAGCCCGTTGGCGAACGCTTGGTTCGTTGCATCTGCCCAGATCGCCTCGGCCCGTTCGGATGCGTCTAGCACGACATAGGCCTGCTTGAGCTTTGTGCTGCAATCATCGAAATTCACGACCTTAATGGCGTCCGGCGCCAAAAAGCGGTGACCAAACGTGACATCGCCCGAGACGATCCCGTCCACGTCCAGCGGCACAACCTCTGCCCCGTCTTCGGCGCTGAGAATGCACAAGATCGAATGCAGCGGGCGCACCCACCGCAGGCTGCCGTTGCCCCAGCGCATTGATTTGGGCCATGGGAAGTTGCGGATCGTCGCATCCAGAACTTCGGCCACGATCTCGGATGCCGCACGGCCTGGCTTTTCAACAATCGCGAACCAAACGGCCCCCTTTTTGTCGTCACGCTCTTCTAGCTGATCTTTGGTCAAACCAGTCGACCGCAAAAACCCCTCGAGCGCCTTTTCAGGTGCGTCGGTGCGTGGGCCTTTGCGCTCTTCGCGCACATCTGCGGAACGGTCGTTCAAACCCTCGACAGTTAACACCAAACGGCGCGGTGTCGAAAACGCACCCGCACTCGCATAGGTCAGCCCAGCCTCGACCAATCCGTTGGTCACCAAACGCTTGAGATCATCTGCCGCCTTGGCTTGCATCCGTGCAGGGATTTCTTCGGAAAAAAGCTCAATCAAAAGATCGGACATCAGTTGTCCCCTTCTGCGTCAGGTTGGGGTTGAGGGGGGCAGTTTTCCGGCACAGGATTGCCGTCAAAAACCACTTCACCGCATTCGTTGATCTGGTGCCAGACAAAGCCGCGACCGTCGTCCATGACAGCGACAACGCGGTCGATGCCGTATTCGATGTTGCGCGTGCCTAAAAACACGATCGCGCTGCCGTCTTCGATGGCTTCACCGATCTCGGTTGCGTCAAAACAATCAAACCAGCGCGGTGCGACCCGTGGCTCGGCATCGTCGACGATGACGTAGGTTTCCGTCAACATCGCGTGGCTGTCAGGTGTTTGAAAACATGCGCGATACCGCAAGGGCGAGCTATCTGCGTCAATGCCTTGGAAATCCTCAAACAGGATATCTTCGGGCATTTCATAGGCGAGCAACGTCATCTGCACAGACCGATCTTCTGCGACGGTGATCTCTTCATAATAGGCATAGACCTGCTGGTAGTACATCAAACCGCCAGCGGCCAAAGCAGATGCAAGTAGCGCCATAATGATTATCCGGGCGATCACGCGGCCCAGCCTCCTGCTCGGGTTTGCACAAACGCGTCGGCACAGGCCTTGGCCAATGTCCGCACCCGACCGATATAGGCCTGACGTTCCGTGACCGAAATCACGCCGCGCGCATCCAACAGGTTGAACACGTGGCTCGCCTTGATGCATTGGTCATAGGCAGGCAGCGCCATAACGATACGGCGGCCCGTCTTGGGGTCATCATGTGGCTCGGCCAGAATGCGGGCGCACTCGGCCTCGGCATCCTCAAAATGGCGCAGCAACGTGTCTGTGTCGGCCACATCAAAATTCCACCGTGCATATTGTGCCTCTGCCTCGCGGAACACATCACCATAGGTCAGCGGAATCGGGGCATCAGGTGCGTTGAACGGCATCTCGTTTCCGTCGTCGCAGTTCAGAATATACATTGCGAGGCGTTCCAACCCGTAGGTCAGCTCACCAGAAACCGGTTTGCAATCATGGCCACCAACCTGCTGGAAATAAGTGAACTGGGACACTTCCATCCCGTCACACCAGACTTCCCAGCCTAGACCCCACGCGCCCAATGTCGGGCTTTCCCAGTCATCCTCGACAAAACGGATGTCATGCATCGCCATATCAATGCCAATGGCCCGCAGCGACCCCAGATACAATTCCTGCAGGTTGGGCGGCGACGGTTTGATGATGACCTGATACTGGTAATAATGCTGCCACCGGTTTGGGCTGTCGCCATAGCGGCCATCGGTGGGCCGGCGGGATGGCTGAACATAGGCCGCAGACCACGGCGTCGACCCCAACGACCGCATCGTTGTCGCAGGGTGGAACGTGCCCGCACCGACTTCCATGTCGTAGGACTGCATTACAGCGCATCCGTGTTCAGCCCAGTAGCTTTGCAACCGCAGGATGATCTCTTGAAAACTCTTGGGTTTGTCGATTGACATAACTGGTGCGCCCTTGGTTGTAACAGCGCCTTACTAGGCCGCGGCGGCCAGAGGGTCAATTCCGCCACGGCCCCTAATTTGTCACGCGATTTGGGTTATTTTTCGGATGCACCCCACGTCGATCCAGCTTAGGTTAACCGCAACCAATAAATCAGCCGGTTACAATCTGGCTGCATCCTCGGGGACCATTGATGATACGCTTATTTTGTAGCTTGCTGTTTTCGGCTTTTTTCGCGACCGCCACATTGGCCCAAGAGGTCGCTTGGATCCAGATCGAAGCCCAGTCCAAACTGACGCGCGCGCAAGAACGCGCACAGGACTATTCCGGCAACTTGCAAGACGTGAACGGTTTCGACCTTGGGTCTGGCTGGTACGGTATCGCACTTGGCCCCTACACCCCTGCCGATGCGGCCGCACTGGCCCGCCAGTTGCGCCGCGACGGTCTTATTCCTGGCGATAGCTTTGTCGCCGAAGGCCGAAACTACCGCAATCAATTCTGGCCAGTTGGCGTCAGCGTTTTGGGCACTGCAAACATTGTTGACCCGATCGCCCAAGAACCCGAAGCCGCACCCGAAGTTGCAGTATCAGAACCAACAATTGAGCCTGTGATCAAACCAGAGCCCGAGCCCGTTGTCGAGGTTCCTCAGATCCAAAACCCAGATGAAACCCGCCAAGAGGCCCGCGCCTCTGAGGCCGAACTGAGCCGCGAAGACAAAAAAGATCTGCAGATCGCGCTCAAGTGGGCCGGATTTTATACAGCAGCAATCGACGGCTCGTATGGCCGCGGCACACGTGGATCGATGCGCACATGGCAAGAGGCCAACAATCACGAACCCACTGGTGTTTTGACGACCCTCCAGCGTGTTGAACTGCTTGCCGCCTATAACGCCGTGCTTGAGGGTGTGAACCTGCGTCCAGTCCGTGACGACATTGTCGGCATCCGCATGAACGTGCCGCTGGGCATCGTTGCAATCGACGCTTACGAGCCTCCGTTTGCCCGCTATGCCCCCACTAGCGACGTGCCTGCACAGTTGATGATGATCTCGCAAGCTGGCGATCAGACCACCCTCTTTGGTCTCTACGAGATTTTGCAGACCCTCGAGGTTGTTCCCACTGAAGGGCCGCGCAACCGCACCAACAGCGGCTTTGAGATCGACGGTCAAAACCAAGAGCACCACACCTACGTCACTGCCGAGCTGCGCAATGGCGAGATCAAAGGCTTTATGCTGGTGTGGCCGTCCGGTGACGACGAACGCCGCACGCGTATCCTCGACGATATGAAGAGCAGCTTTGAACGTCTCGAAGGTGTTCTCGACCCTGCCATGGGCGAGCCTGGTGAAGATCAGGCCATTGACCTGATCTCTGGCCTTGATGTGCGCAAACCTGATCTGTCGCGGACAGGGTTCTACCTTGATGCCAATGGCTTGGTCCTCACCACGTCCGAGGCCGTCGGCTCCTGCGCAAGGATCACCCTCGACCAAGACTATGACGCATCCATCGTCTATGAGAACGCCGATCTAGGCCTTGCTGTGCTGAAACCCTCAGCGGCTCTAGCCCCCGAGAAATCAGCCGTCTTCCAGTCGCGCGTGCCGCGTTTGCAATCCGAAGTCGCCGTCGCAGGCTTCCCTTACCAAGGCATCTTACCTGTACCCGCGCTTACTTTTGGCAAGCTGGCTGACATTCGCGGGTTGAACGGCGAAGAAGATCTCAAACGTCTGGCCCTCACGGCCCAAGCAGGCGATGCAGGCGGCCCTGTGTTTGACACAACGGGTTCGGTGCTAGGCATGCTGTTGCCCAAGGGGAATAGCAATGGTCAGACCTTGCCACCACAGGTCAGCTTTGTTGCAGACAGCGATGCGATCTCGGCCGCGCTGACAGAGGCCGGCATCACGATCAACACCCAAGAGGTTGCAACATCGATGACACCAGAGATGATGACCTTGGCGGCCCAAAAGATGACCGTTCTGGTCAGCTGCTGGGGCGAATAAACGGATCAACTGCGCGAGGGGGACAGCCCCCTCGCCGCACATCCGGATCTCAATCTAGAACGGACGCTTAGGTCAGATGCGGCGTGACGTAGATCAGCGTCGGCTTGTCTGCGGCCAGTGCAGTTGTCACCGCATCTTGGAACGCGCAGATCGTTGTCGGTGCAGCCGCATAGGCGCCATAGGCTTCGGCCAATTTGCAGAAATCAGGGTTGTGGGCGATGACTGAATTGGGCGCGATTTGCGCGCGCACCATGCTGTCTTCGATCTCTTTTAGCTTGCCGTTGTCCCACAGGATGATCGGCAAGGGCAGGTCCATTTCGACCGCAGCACCCAATTCTTGAAGCGTATATTGAAACCCGTAATCGCCTGCGATGGCGATGGTCGGCTTCCCGCTCCGCGCCATGGCCCCGCCAACAGCGGCGGGCATCGCATAGCCCAACGTCCCAAAGCCATACGGGTGGTGCCAATGCCCCGGCTCGCTCATCGGGATCACCTCTTTGGCGACATAGGCGAACTGGGTCATGTCGGAATAGAACATCGTGTTTTTGGGCGCGGCCTCTCGCAGCGCTTCGCAGATCGGCAAAATGCCGGGGCGTTCTGCGTCGGTCTCGGCGCGCCACAACTCGTTTTGCACCGCGATCTTGTTGCGGTCCCAATGGCACGGTTTGTCCCAGCCTTCAGTCTCGTTGAAAATATGCCCCAACGCGTCAGATGCATCAGCCAGTACCGGAATTTCCGCACGCATGGCGTCAGACAAAACTTCGGCATCAATATCGATGCGCACCAATGGGGCATCGTGCCCCAAATGATCACGCCACAAATCCACATCGGCCAGCTCTGTGCCAACGGCTATGACCAAATCGGCTTGGGCAATCACATCGGCACTGTCTGGCCGCGCCAACCACGACCCGATCACCCGTTCATCCGTACCATCAACCACGCCACGTCCGGCATATGTGGTCATCACAACCGCACCGGTATTGCGCAGGATCCTCCACATGTTGCTGGCGTATTTCACGCCACCACCCACAATGAACAACGGTTTATGCGCAGTCTTCAGCGCGTCGATCACCGGCGCCATATCTGACGGGGCAAAGATTGGGCTGGTCTTGGGACGGGCCAACGCCGCAGGCGGATCTTCTGCCAGCGCTTCAAGCAGTTTGATCGGCACTTGGATATGTTTGGGGCGCGGCCGCTGGGTTTCGAACTCCATCAACGCGCGATCAATCAAACGGTACGCGGCCTGCGCCGTTGTTGCCGTCTGAGACCAATCACAGACACAGCCCGCCGCCCCTTCTTGGTCGCGCATCTGGTGCAACTGACCACGGGTCGACGCCACTTCGTCCAGACAGCTAGAGATCACCAGCATCGGCACGCTGTCAGAATAGGCCTGTCCCATGGGCGTCATAATGTTGCACAGCCCCGGCCCCGTGATCACATAGGCCACACCCGGTTTGCCCGTCGCACGTGCATATCCATCGGCCATGAATCCCGCACCTTGTTCGTGACGCGCCAGAACATGGGTGATCCCGGCCTCTTCGATACCGCGGTACATTTCTTGGTTATGCACCCCCGGAATACCAAAGATCGTATCAACGCCTCGTGCGCGCAGCATGTGCGAAATCTGAGCTCCAAGAGGCTTCATACAGCTCTCCAAAATTGAACAGTAAGCAGGGTAAAGACGGCCATGACTTCGAGACGACCAATCAACATTGCCGTGGTCAAAATCCATTTCGCAACATCATTCAGACCCGAGAAATTCCCCGATGGTCCGATCTCTGATCCCAAACCGGGACCGATGTTGGCCATCGCGGTTGCGGCCCCAGAGATTGATGTGATGAAATCCAGACCCGTCATCGACAGCGCGACTGCCACGATCCCCAAGATCACGGTGAAGAACACAAAGAACGACATGACCGAACTCAGCACGTCATCACTGACAGTTCTGCCCTGATAGCGCGGCGTAAAAATGCCGCTGGGGGAATGGATGCGCCGAACCTGCGCCTTGATGCTGGCGAACAGCAACTGGTAGCGAAAGATTTTGATGGAACAGGCCGTCGATCCCGCACAACCACCGATCAGGCCGATGAAAAAGAACATCACAACGGCGAATGACCCCCACAGCATATAGTCTGCACTGGCATAGCCCGTGCCGGTGATGATCGACACCACGTTGAACAATGCTTTGCGTAGGGCAACCTCGCCGGTCAGAGCCGAACTGTTCCACAGCCACAGCGTGATCATCGCCACGATGATAAAGACGGTGGTAAAGAAAACGCGAATTTGGCTATCCAGAAACAGCGGCTGCGCCGTGCCCGCCAGCAGTTGGACGTAGCGCACAAATGGCAACGCCGCGAGCAGCATAAACACACAGGCCGCATATTCGACCCCTGCCCCAAACGCCCCGATTGAGGCGTCGTAATTTGCAAAACCGCCTGTCGCGATCGTCGTCATCGCATGGGTGATCGCATCAAACGGTCCCATGCCCAGCGCACCATAGGTCACCGCACATGCCCCTGTCAGGCCAAGGTAGATCACCGAAATACGGCTCGCGATTTCACCGGCACGCGGCAGGATTTTACCCATAGTGTCGAAGGCTTCGGAGCGAAAAATCTGCATACCGCCAACACGCAGCTCCGGCAAAAATACCATCGCCACAACAATAATACCAACACCGCCCAGCCATTGCAGAATGGCCCGCCACATCAGCAATCCAGGTGGCAAATCCTCAAGCCCCGTCAGCACAGTTGAACCTGTGGTCGTCAGGCCCGACATCGCCTCGAAAAATCCGTCGGTGATGCTGGTTTGTGCGTCGCCCAACACGAACGGCAACGTCCCGAACCCAGGCAAAGCAACCCAAACAAACGTGGTCAGCAAAAATGTTTGCCTGATCGTCAATCCCGCAGACACCGCATTAGCACAGGACATTGAAACCAGCGCGCCCACCAACACAGTGATGATCGCGCTTTCCGCGAACACGACCCAATGGCCGTTGCCTGCGCGCAGGTCGATAAACATCGGCACCAACATGGTCAGCCCCAAGACAGCCACAAGCAGGCCGATCACATATCCAACGGGTCGCATTTCAAACATGACAAAACCCTTGGGGCCGCACACCAAAACTGTCAAGCGTCACGGTTTTTTCCACGCCTATTTGCGGCCGCACATTCTTGACGTGCTTGGGCTGAAATGAGACTGTGTGCCCATGTCGCATCCCTACACCAAGCTTCCGTTCCATGCCTTTTGGCGCAGCGGCGTAGCGAAAGCGGACATTACCCGCTTCAAAGGGTTGTTCCGCCCGAAATTCCCGATCACAGACGAAATGTCTTTTGCCACTGCTGGCAGCTGCTTTGCTCAGCACATCGGCCGCTTTTTGCGAATGGCAGGTTGCGACGTGCTTGAGGCTGAACAGCCCCCCGAATTGATGTCCAAACCGCTGGCTCATCAGTTTGGCTACAGCCTCTTTTCAGGCCGCTACGGCAACATCTATACGACACGCCAAATGCGCCAATTGCTCGAGGACGTGGCCACCGGATTTACCGACAAACGCTATGTCTGGTCCAAGGGCAAACAATTCGTCGACGCCTTTCGCCCCACCGTTGAGCCCGAAGGTCTCAAATCCGAAGACGGCGTTTTGTTGCACCGTGCCTACCACCTGAAACGCACGTCACAGATGCTCAAACAGGCCGATCTCTTTGTATTCACACTTGGGTTGACCGAAACTTGGGTCGATGCAGAGACAGGCCGCGCCTTTCCCAGCTGCCCCGGTGTCGCGGCGGGCACATTTGATGCCGACCAACACCTGTTCTACAACATGCCAACAGCCGACATTCTGGCCGATTTGGGCGATATCCGGCGTGCGCTGAAACGGTTCAATCCAGACATGAAGCTGCTGCTGACAGTCTCACCTGTTCCGCTGACAGCCACGGCCGCCGATGACCACGTGTTGTCCGCGACAACATGGTCCAAATCCGCGCTGCGCGCCGCCGCCGGTGAATTTGCCCGCGAACATGATGACGTTGATTACTTTCCCAGCTTTGAATTGGTCACCAGCCACGCGACAGGTGGACCATGGTTTGACGCCAATCTGCGCGGTGTCCGCGAGGATGCGGTTGAACGTGTAATGTCGATCTTCTTTGACAGCACCGGCCTCGCCCCGATGGACGAACACACGGCCCCACCCGAACCAACCGATAGCGCCGCCGAAGAAGACGCCGGGTCAGACACCGATCTGATTTGCGACGATCTGTTGCTAGACGCCTTTGCCGAGCCTGACACATGAGCATTCCGATTTGCCTCTTTGGCAACAGCCACATCGCAGCCCTGCGCACCGCCCATCTCGAGGCGCCTGAACGCTGGTCTGAGCTCGCCCCTCAAATGGTCGGAGCCCATAAAACCAAACTGGTCCAGACCGAAGTCATCGACGGCGTTCTGCGCCCACGGACAGAAGACGCCAAAGTCGCCTTTGCCAAACTCGGCGGAGGCGCGGGCATTGAACTAGACCGCTTCGAGGCCTTCGTCATCGTCGGATGTAACTCGGCCAGCTCGAACCTTGTGCGTTTGCACCGTGATGCACGCTTTCTTGGAATGGCCTCGCTCAAAGAGGTCGAAGACCTCGCAAAGATGGAACCCGCTCTGTTGTCACGCTCGGCGTTTGAAACCATCGCTGTTGAACATATGGGGCGCCGTTTGTGGACCCGTTTTGCCGTCCTGCTGCGCGAACATACCGACAAACCGATCTACCTGTGCCCCCAACCCCACGTTAGCCAAGACGCCGTGCATTCGGATGATCCAAATCACGTCCTGTTGCAAAATATCGCAGTGTCAGGTGACGGACGCATCATGAACAACATCCACCGTTTGACCCTGACCGAATTGGCAAAAGATGCCAACGTCACAGTCCTGTCTCAACCCAAATCAACGATCTCGCGCGGAATCATGACCAAACGCGAAATGTCACGTGGATCGATCCGCTTGGCAGCAACGGGACGGTTTGAACATGACCGGACGGATTATGACCACGCCAACGCCACGTACGGCGGGCTGGTGCTGGATCAAATCCAAGAGGCGGTGCTAGCCGACGTGAAACAAGGTTGAAAACAGTTTGGGGTCGATGCTGTCGGCACTGAAAGTTTCGCCTTCCGTCAGGATCGACACTGCATCATGGGAATGCAGGCTTTCTTGGTGAGACGCGACAATCCGGAAATCACCGATCCGCGGGTCTGCCTGTAGCAATTCACAAAATGACCGTGCTGCGTCTTCCACAAAGATCGGATTGGCCGCGTTCAGTTCGGCAAAGGCTTGCTCGTCCTCGCGTTTGACCATGACTTGGGTTTCGGTCGGCACCGCACGTCGGCACAGATCAATCAGATCCTCGAACCACAAAATCCCAGCTGTTTCGTCAACTTGGACCGACAGGCGCGCAACAGACCGCTGGGAATGCGGCGTTGCCAGCTGCCCACGGAACTGACGCGCATGTTCCGACAGCTCGAGCGAACAGGGGCATGTACTCGAATACACATAGTCCAGATGAACGATCTTTTGGCGCACGCCCCCGACATCGATCACCTCAAGAGCGAGGTCATAATACTGATAGCCCGACAGCCCCGATCGCAGGCTGTCCACCTTCATCGGGAACGAGAACCGCATCTGGATACGCGCGTCAAAGCTCTCTAGATCGGCCTTATAATCTTCCAGAGCCCGCTCAATCACGTCAAAGCTGAACGTCTCTTCCGCACGGCGGTAAAACGTCCGCATAATGCGGGACATGTTGATGCCCTTTTTCTCGGCCTCTAGGCTCACTGTGCCTGTCACACTGGTTTCCAGCGTCAGAGGTGCGCCACCACGTGTCCGCACCTGAATGGGCAGGCGAAAATTCGAAATTCCAACATGCTGGATCTGTTGCTTGGCCCCACGGATCAGGCTGGATGGTCCGTTCTGCAGATCGGGCATCGATGCCTTGTACAGCTCATCAACCTCGAACTCTTCGGGATAGGCCCGCGCAAGAGCCGGATAATTCATCAATTCTTGACCCGGAACGAGACACGACACCAATGCATCCAACGTCGCGATCTCTTCGTCGGTCACAGACACGGCCCACTGCCGCAGCAACGCCAACGCCTCACGCGCCTCGTCCTGCGTTGGTTCACGCTCAAACTCCTGACCCTCTAAGGTCATCTCGGTCTCCCCATCTTCGGGCCGCAAGAGCTTCATATGGGGCGTATCACGATCAATTTCCATGGGTAGACCCCTGTTGAGACGCCCCTTGCTAACAGATTGAACCTGCCCCGCCAATGTCGTAGCCCGTCACACCGCCCCCAGGATGCGACGTCCAAACCGATCCTGACAGGGCTGCTGCCGACCCCGCTTACCACTTGGCGGAGGTGTCCAAACCATCTCTGGATCAAACCAGATCGATAACGATCCGCGCTGTTTCAAACTGTCATTGTAAGACGACCAATTCTTGGTCTTATACTTCGTAGGGGCCCAACTGCTCATGGCCTTCAGCTATCACGTTGGATTCATGCAGTGAATCCCATCAGCCTATTTGTGCAACAAAGTCGTGCGTGACAAGAGTCACCGTTTGTGGGATTTTGCTTTCGTGTTTCAAATGACCAAACATATCGAGGCTTTTCTTTAATAAAATATACGCGGTATTTATTCTTATTTTGGCTCTGATAATCTTCTTTAAGCGCGCTTCCATTCTGATAACCCACCCTGTTTTTTGGGATCAGTTCCGTTGGTTTCGAAACCACCAATTGGACAAAGGGAAGCCATCAAGCTACGCATATTTTTTGGCGCTATATTTGTCTATTTTCAGCCCCAGCACCCTTTGGCATGCGCACAACCTGCCAGACCGCACAATCAGGGGCTTTAAATCAGCAGTTATCATTATTTTTCTCGTTTTAACCGCACTCTACTTTGCCCCAATTTGATGAGCGACATGGATCCAAAACTTCAAGATACAGTCGACGAAATTGTATCATTCCTGAAACGAGAGTTATCGGTTAACTTTGATTCAATTGTCGATAGGCATTGCAGATGCAAACGTCAGCCGCGCAAATCTTTGATCCTGCGCCCACGCAAGGCAAGCATCATAGAGCGCGGCCGCCGTGCCATCGCCGCGACGTTCGGGCAGCACATAACTGAAATCCAGATAGTCACCGTCCATGGACATGAACCCAACAGGCCCCACGTCGTCGGCGACAAAAGTCGTCAAAGCCGACAACCGCGCGTGCCACGCCTCAGCGCTTGGCACCTCGGGTGCCCATGCGGCGCGCTGTGCCGCACTATAGGCCCCAGCAGCCCCCTCGTGGACACCGCGATAATAAATCAGCGCCAACGCACCCGCATCTTGGGGCACATACTGCCGGATCACATCACGCCAATCGCCGCCGTCAAATCAGAGATCAGATCATCGGCATCCTCAAGCCCGACACTAAACCGGATCAAGCCGGGCGTGATGCCCAACTCGGCGCGATCTTCTTCGCGCAGCCGTTGGTGCGTGGTGGTTGCAGGCGGTGTTGCAATCGATTTGCTGTCGCCCAGATTGTTAGAAATTACCGCAATCTCGAGCGCATTCAGCATCTTGAACGCACGCTCTTTGCTGCCGCAATCAAAAGCCACAATCGTGCCGCCCGCATTCATCTGGCTCATGGCAAGATCATGCTGCGGATGGCTCTCGAGCCCAGGATAAATCACACTGGTCAAAGCACCGTTCTGCGACAGCGCATCTGCGATCCGCATGGCCGAGAACGTCTGCGCCCGCACGCGCAGCTCCATCGTTTCTAGGCCTTTGACCAGCAGCCACGCATTGAACGGGCTCATCGAACCGCCGGTGTGTTTCATGTAGGGCTCGACGGTTTTGCGAATGAACTCGCGGGTGCCTAGGATCACTCCACCCAAAACACGTCCCTGCCCGTCGATATGTTTGGTCGCCGAATACACGACCACATCGGCCCCCTGCGCAATCGCATCCGAAAACACTGGCGTGGCAAATACATTGTCGACAATCACCACCGCATCGACCGCATGAGCCAGCTTCGAGACGGCCTCGATATCAACCAATTCCAACGTGGGGTTCGACATGCTTTCGAAAAACACCGCCTTGGTGTCAGGCCGGATCGCCGCCTTCCATGCCGCCAAATCAGTCCCGTCGACAAACGTGACCTCGACCCCGAACCGCGTCAGCACTTCGTCCAGCACATAGTGACACGATCCAAACAACGCGCGCGACGACACCACATGGTCCCCCGTCCGCAGCATGGACATCAACGCACCAGACACCGCCGCCATACCACTGGCACAGGCGAACCCGTCCTCGGCACCCTCAAGGGCTGCGATACGTTCCTCGAACATCCGGACCGTCGGGTTGCCGTAACGGGCATAGATGAATTCATCATCCCCTGACTGGATGAAACGCGCCTCGGCGTCTTCGGCCGTCTCATAGACAAACCCTTGGGTCAGATACATCGCCTCGGCCACTTCGCCGTATTGCGATCGTCTGATCCCTGCGTGAACCGCTTTGGTGCGTTTTGACAGCTCTGTCATGTCATTCTCCTGTTGGGGGTCACCCCAAATAAAAAACCTCGGACCGTAAGGTTCCGAGGCGAAAACGCGACCGACCCCTTTTAGCAGATTATTTAACGTGGCCCGCAATCCGGTAACAAATCGCCACACCGTTTGTTTATGCCGCACCTGCAAAGCGGTCAAGACCTGCCCTTGCAACTTTGGCGCTATCCGTCATTCTAACGTGATACTTCAGGAGCGTACGCAATGATCGATCTCTATTTCTGGCCGACCCCCAACGGATGGAAGGCGACAATCGCCCTCGAAGAGATGGGGCTCGACTACCGCGTCAACCTGATCAACATCGGCAAAGGCGACCAGTTCACCCCTGAGTTTCTCAAGATTTCGCCCAACAACCGGATGCCTGCGATCACCGATCCCGACGGCCCGGACGGCGCACCCATCTCGATGTTTGAGAGCGGCGCAATCCTGCAATACCTTGCGCGCAAAACCGGCCAGTTCGGCGGCAGCACAGAACGCAAACGCATCGCGGTTGATCAGTGGCTGATGTGGCAAATGGGTGGTCTGGGACCAATGGCAGGCCAAGCGCACCACTTTTTGAAATACGCACCCGCGATGGATCCGCCCAACGACCTGGCCTACGCCAAAGACCGCTATCGCAGCGAGACGGCTCGGCTATACGGCGTGCTGGACCGGCAACTGGCGAACAACGAATTTGTGGCAGGCGATGAATATTCCATTGCCGATATGTCAGTCTGGGGCTGGGCATTATTGTGGGAAGGACAGCAGCAAACGCTGGATGACAAACCCCACATGAAACGCTGGTTGGATCAAGTGTCAGCGCGCCCCGCGGTGATCCGTGGCCGCGCAGTCCACGCCGACCTGCGCGGAGATTTCAAATCCGACAAGGGCGCGCAGGACAAACTGTTTAAAAGCGCGTGAGATTGCACGCGCCAAAGGGTGGGGTTTTTATATGTTGCAAGACAAGTGGTTAACGTTTGCCGCAGAAGAAACCGCCAAGGGGAACCCCCAAGAAACGCAGGGGCGGCGTTCGTCAAATACTGCGAGAAACAGGACAAGCTACGTCAAAAGGAATGCTCTTTGACACAAAATTCATCTACCTGTTTGCGCTAGTTGTCCTACCCTTGGTCGCGCAGTTTCGGAGTTGGCCTCCATTTTCATTGTTTGCTATTGCGACTGCAACATATGCTGTAATCACCGTAATCAGCTTTGCTCAAGTAATGGTTTTTTTTGCATCAAGCGGAGCGCTCTGAGCCTGCCTACCATGACACATACTACGTTACGTTCTCAGGAAACTACGCAACAATTTTTGTTCTAGTGTTGTTGTTATTTGCTATCGTAGCTTGGTTACAATAACGCTATGGCGCGATGATTTATCCAAACACAACACGCGCACTCTTTTGGGTTCTTCACATCTCACTTCTAGCTTCCGTCACTGCAACCATACTATTTGCATCTATGCTTTCTCCATTGCTTGGATCAAGCTTTGAACAGCCAAGGCGATATGTTGACTATCAAGCATACTTTGAACGGATAAACACAATTTCAACATGGGCTAGCTACATAGCCATTTTTTCATGCCTACTACTTATTTCTCTTGCTACTTGGTCAGCAATCCATGTGTGGCGGTCCTAATGCTCTTTCTTGGGTGGCGTTAGTCTTTGCTCGGCTCTTCGATCAGGTATTTCTGCAATCCAACAATCTGAAGCCACAAAAACGCAAACAGCGCGATAGGAAATCCAAAGGTCTCGATCTTGACCCATAGATCCGTCGACAGGTTGCGCCAGATCAGTTCGTTCGCGATGGCCAGCCCCGCAAACATCAACGCCAAACGCTTGGTCAGGATCATCCAGCCTTCGTCTTGCATTGGCATGAACTCGGCCATGACATAGGCTAGATACGACCGCCCACGCAGCAATCCAATTCCTAGGATCACTGCAAAAACGCCATAGACCAGCGTAGTCTTCATCTTGAAAAACCGCTCGTCATTAAAATAGGCCGTGAGCGCCCCAAAAAAGATCACCATAAAAGCGGTGAATATTTGCATCCGGCTCAGCTTACCGGTCAGGAACCACAAAATCCCCATCGCGGCCAATAGGATCGGCACGAACACGATCGTTGCGACAGTGAACCCCGAATACTCGGTCCCGCCCCACGTATATACGTTGTCGCGGATGCGCAGATAGATCAGGAAAAAGACAAGCGTTGGCCCCAGTTCGAGGACTTGCTTGAGGATCGGGTTGATTTCTTTTTGTGCCATGATGTCCTTTTACCCGCCCAGTTCTACAATGACAGCCCCAACTGCGATCAAAGCCATCAAACCTAATCTGCGGGGGCCGACTGTCTCTTTCAAGAAGACCCAGCCAATTATTGCGGCAAAGACGGTCGAGGTCTCGCGCAGCACGGCCGCTTCGCCGACTTGGTCCAGCCGTGTGGCCAACATAATCGATCCGAACGATGCCATCGCGGTGACGCCGCCTATGACACCCAATCGAAACAGCGGCACCAGTTCAGGCTTTTGCGCCATGCGCCGATAGTGCATCCATGCGATCCCCGGCATCACGCCCAATCCATCGAGGAAAAAGAACCACGCCAGAAACGTCAGCGGGTCAGCCGTGGCGCGAATGCCGTAGGCATCATAGGTCGTATAAAGAGCCACAAAAAGACCGGTCAGCACAGCCAACCCCAACGCTGACACCAGCGTGTCGCGATCCGCCGTGATCGTCGCTAGATTGTAGACAGCCAAACCAAAGATACCGGCCAACAGCACGGCCACGCCCATCCACTGAACACTTGAAAAAGTCTCGCTGAAAATGATGCCAGCGCCAATGACGGCAAACAGGGGCCCTGTTCCGCGCACCACCGGATAGACGACCGTATAGGCCCCCTTGGTATAGGCCCACGCCTGTAGCAATTTATAGCAAACGTGGATCACATAGGCGCCCGCAAAGATCAGCCACATATGCGGCTCGGGCCACGGCACTACAAACAAGGCCAAGGGTGCAGCAATCGCGCTATAGCAAAAATCGACGGTCCCGCGCGCCAACCACGGATCATATCGCCCCTTTTGCAGCGCCCCAAACACCGCGTGCAAAACAGCCGCAGCAAGCGCAAGGACCAGCGCCACCCGGTGACCGGCCGCCGTACCTTCTAGTGAGATCAGCCAATCGCTTAGGATACTTCAAACCTAGGGGCCATCCGCCCCCGCCCCCCGAAATTATTGGGGATGTGAGGCATCTAGCGGTTCAGACCTGTCAGGGCCGCGGCAAAGTCTTCGGGATCGAAGGGTGCGAGATCGTCAATCTGTTCGCCCACGCCAATCGCGTGAATAGGCAGGCCGAATTTGTCAGCCAGCGCCACGAGAACGCCACCCTTGGCTGTGCCATCAAGCTTGGTCATCACAAGGCCCGAAACATCCGCCAGCTCTTGGAACGTCTTGACCTGTGACAGCGCGTTTTGACCCGTTGTCGCATCCAGCACCAACAATGTGTTGTGCGGCGCTTCGGGATCTTTCTTGCGGATTACACGGACAATCTTGGCCAACTCTTCCATCAGATCGGCGCGGTTTTGCAGACGCCCAGCCGTGTCGATCATCAACAGATCTGCGCCATCCGCCTCGGCCTGTGTCATCGCATCAAACGCGAGGCTGGCAGGGTCCGACCCTTCGGGGGCGGTCAGAACCGGCACACCGGCGCGGTCGCCCCAAACTTGCAACTGCTCAACTGCAGCGGCACGAAACGTATCGCCCGCTGCGATCACCACGGACTTGCCTGCAGCGCGGAACTGGCTGGCCAGTTTGCCGATGGTTGTTGTCTTGCCCGAACCGTTCACGCCCACAACCAAAACCACCTGCGGTTTCTTGGCATATAGCGGCATTGGCTTGGCGACGGGTTCCATAATACGGGTGACTTCCGACGCAAGCAGCTCTTTGATTTCGTCCACCGACAGCTTTTTGCCAAAGCGTCCCTCGGCCATATTCGCCGTCACACGTAGCGCCGTATGCACACCCATGTCGGCAGTGATCAACAATTCCTCGAGGCTCTCGAGCATGTCGTCATCCAGCGCACGGCGCACGACTGTTTTCTTTTCGCCGCGTCCCAACATCCGCCCGAAAAAGCCGGGTTTTTTGGCGGTCTCTTCGCTGGGCTCTTCCGTCAATGCCGCAGCAATTGGCGCGCGTTCAGACAGCGGCACAGCGGCCACCGGTTCTTGAGCCACTTCGGCAGCGGCTTGCGCCTCTGCTTGCGCCGCAGCTGCTGCAGCAGCCGCGTCCGCTTGACGGGCAGCTTCGGCCTCTTGGCGTGCAACTTCGGCAGCGGCTTCAGATGCTGCGCGACCTGCGGCCTCTTGGGCGGCGCGCGCATCTGCCTCTGCTTGGCGTGCGGCGTCTGCCTCTTGGCGTGCAGCTTCGGCTGCCGCTTCAGACGCCGCACGATCTGCGGCCTCTTGGGCCAAACGTGCGGCTTCGGCGGCAGCAGCCTCTTGGGCGGCCCGATCTGCTTCTTCTGCCGCGGCAGCAGCAGCGGCGGCTTCGGCGGCTTGTTGCTCGGCCAATGCGGTCGCTGCAGCCAATTCTTCTTGTTTGATCCGTGCGGCTTCTGCTTCGGCTTCGGCGGCATCACGGGCCGCTTCCTCTGCGGCTTGGGCCGCTGCGCGTTCCGCCCCTAAGCGCGCGCGCTCAACCTGCTCCGCCTCTAACCGCTCGGCTTCGATCCGCTCCGCCTCTACACGTACGGCCTCTAAGCGTTCGGCTTCAACACGCTCTGCTTCAATGCGCGCAGCCTCTGCCTGCTCGGCCGCAACACGTTCAGCCTCAACGCGTTCCGCTTCGGCCTCTTGCGCGGCCGTATCCACCACCAGCTCTTCTTCAACACCACCCTCTTCGACGATCGCGTCCAACCCTTCCTTAATCTTAGACGAGGATTTGAACAAACGTTCTTTGAGTTTTTTGAAGAATGCCATGCCGGTGCTTTCGCTGAAATTGTTCTCTCAGACCTAATCGGCAATCGGCAGCAATAAAAGGCCCAGACGCCCTAAACCGCCACAAAGGCCACCAAAAACAGGAGCTGTGCGGCCATATACGTGACCCAGATCGCCGGTGGCAGCACCTCAATGCCACGCACACGCGGTTGCCACATGAACATATGCACCGCGATCATGGCATCTGACACGATGAAAAACGCAGCAGCCACTGGCACCCATGCCACGCCGACAACGCCAAAGGCCACGATCCCCATCACGCAAATCAATGCGATGTAGCCCAAAATCGGCCCGCGTAATTCGCCTGCGTTGCGCCACATGGCGATCGCCATGACACCTGTCAACGCCACGAGCACAAAGGCCCACACCGTCACCCCTCCATAGAACGGCAGGAACACCACGAGATAGGCCAGATGCGCCACGGCAAAGCTGATCATTCCGGTGAGAAACGCGATTTTTCCGTCACGCGACAATGCCAAATCGCCCATGGCGCTGGCCACAAAGGCCGCGACCAAGACCCAAGAGCCCCCCTGCCACCACGCGATGACAGCCAACAGCGCTACAGGCACCGTTTTGAACACGGATCTCAGGATCGATGGCGCCCGCACCGTCATTGGCAAATAAGCCAATGCCGCACTCAAACTGGCTCCGAGCAATGTCAGAGCCAGTGAGAGGTCGCTCATATCTCGTCTTTAAAGTGGGTCATAACCATCTTGATCGGATTTGGGGCAGCTTGTCCCAAACCACAAATCGACGCATCAACCATCGCCGTCGACAAATCCGTCAACAGCTCTTGGTCCCATGCATCCGCCTGCATCAACTTGACGGCCTTTTCACAGCCCACGCGGCACGGCGTACATTGGCCACAGCTTTCGTCCTCAAAGAACCGCAGCATGTTTAATGCAGCATCGCGTGCACGGTCCTGATCAGACAAAACCACAACGGCAGCCGAGCCGATAAACGTCCCCAGCGGCTGAAGCGTGTCGAAATCAAGCGGCACATCATTGATAGACGCAGGCAACAGGCCCGATGATGGACCACCCGGCTGGTAGGCTTTGAACACATGACCCTCGGCCATGCCGCCTGCCGCTTCAATGATCTCGGTGATCGTCGATCCTGCGGGCAGCAAAAACACACCTGGTTTGGCGATGCGACCCGACACAGAATAGCTGCGCAGACCTTTGCGGCCATTGTGTTCGACGCTACTCAAAATCTCTGGACCTTCGCGGCAAATCCGGCTGACCCAATGCAGTGTTTCAATGTTGTGCACCAGCGTTGGTTGACCAAAGACACCGACCTGCGCCACAAACGGCGGACGGTGACGTGGCATGCCGCGTTTGCCCTCAATGCTCTCAATCATCGCGGATTCTTCGCCGCAGATATAGGCACCCGCGCCGCGACGCAGATCAATATAGCCTTCTTCGACAATACCAGCCGCCTCGAGCGCTTTGATTTCCTCTGCCAGAATATGCAAAACCGCAGGGTATTCGTCGCGCATGTAGATGAAACAGGTCTCGGCCTCGACCGCCCACGCTGCGATCAACATCCCCTCGAGGAATTGATGCGGGACGCGCTCTAGGTAATAGCGGTCTTTGAATGTACCCGGCTCGCCCTCGTCGCCGTTGACCGCCAGATAGCGCGGTCCTGCGTTTGCACGGACAAAGCCCCATTTTTTACCAGATGGGAATCCAGCACCGCCCAAACCGCGCAAGCCAGAAGCGAGGATTTTGTCCTGCACGTCTTCCCAGTTGCCATCCGCGCGCAAATCTTTCAGCGCGGCATAGCCACCTTCGGCCACGTAGGCGTCAAACGTCTCGTAGTCAGGGATATGCGCATGGGTGTCACCCGCAGCAATCGCAGCTTCGACTTTTTCCACGGTGGCGTTGTCGATATGGGCGTGGCCCAGCTCTAAAACAGGGGCCGTGTCACAGCGCCCCATGCAAGGCGCGCGCAATACGCGAACCTCGGAGGCGTCCAATCCGTCCTCAAGTGCGGCTTTGAGCTGCTGAGCACCTGCCAATTCGCACGACAGCGAGTCGCAAACCCGAATGGTCAATGCAGGCGGCGGTGCCTCGTCTTCTTTGACCACGTCGAAATGCGCGTAGAACGTCGCGATCTCATAGACCTCTGCCATGCTCATCCGCATCTCTTCGGCCAAGGCGCGCAGATGCGCAGCGCTCAGATGGCCATAGGCGCCTTGGATCAAGTGTAGGAATTCAATCAACAAATCGCTGCGGCGTGGGCGATCCCCCAACAGCGTGCGGACCTCTTCCCATGGGCCGTCCAACAACGCGCGACCCTTTGGTCCCGTGCGTCCTTTGCCCTTGCCCGATTTCCAAACACCTTTGCGTTCGTCCAGTGCCATGCCGACAGCCCTTTTTCTACTTCACAGCCAACCTAGCCCAGCACCCGCCCCTTCGCCCACGCCAAAAGCGACACAATCCTTGGCGGATGCGTTGCGCGGACCGCTGTTGAGGCTCCACATGACGCCAATCGGAAACCCGTGACTGGTCAGACGCCCCCACCTCTGGCAAACTCGACACATAAAACACCTGATCCTCGCCTTGAGTGTCTTGGCCAGCCCCGCTGTTGCAGACGCTCCCATGACCGCCGAAGAATTCGACGCCTTCGGCACCGGAAAAACCCTGCGTTATCTTGTCGACGGTGTGCCTTATGGGGCCGAACGCTACCGGGAAAACCGACGTGTCACATGGTCCTTTGTCAAAGGCCAAGACGTCGCCGAATGCGAAGACGGTGTTTAGTATCCTCAAGAGCAAAGCATCTGTTTCGTCTACGAAGGCGGCGGCGACCCACAATGCTGGGACATGTACGAACGCGAGGGTCGGTTGGACGCAAAATACCGGAACGACGCGGACAGCAACGCACTCTACGAGGCCAAGCCGACGTCAGATCCGTTGTTGTGCTTGGGCCCCAACGTCGGCGTTTAGGCCACAAATCCGCAACCCACTGAACATCGGCGCTACAGCAGGCTTCCCTGCTCGGGCGGCTCTGGTTTTGGCTTTTTCGCAGGCTTGCTTGATGCACCGCTCGGGCTCACCGTCCCGTCTTGGAATTCAATCTCTAGACTGCTTGCCGCCTTGGCCGCTTTGGCGGTCGTCACTGGCGCGCCGTCACCGCGCACCACCGCATAACCGCGTTTCAGCGTTTGTTTATACCCGACCGAATTGCGCACCCGCTCGAGCGCATCAAGCTTTTGCCGCGCGGTCTCTAGCTGGTTTTGACCGCGGGTTGCGAACCTCTGGCTCAGACGATCCAGATCGGCCCGTTGCCGGTCTAGCTGCGCAGATGGGTTTCGTGTGGTCAAACGTGCAGCCAAATTGCTCAAACGGTCCGTCGGGCGGGTCAACGTACGGGCCAAGCTGGGGGCCAGTTGCCGCCCAAGATCGTTCACGCGCCGCCGTTCGTTTTGGGTGCGATTGGTCAAAACCGACGGGCGCAACGCACCGCTGGTTTCTGTCAATTTTTGCCGCTTCAACTGTGCCGCGCGCAGCAGGGCATCGGTCATTCGCTGGCTTGTGATGTCATAGCGTTGCCGCGGATTGGCCAGAAGGCTCTCGAGATTGGGTAGCGCCCGCGCCAAATCACGCAACCGTTGCTCACGCTGCGCGACCCCTTGGGACAGCGCGCGTTTCAGACGGGCCTCTTGCTCGCTAACCCATGCCAACAGATCCAGCCGGACAGGCACAGCCAACTCTGCCGCAGCCGTCGGTGTCGGCGCGCGTTTATCCGACACAAAATCAATCAGCGTCGTGTCAGTTTCGTGGCCCACCGCCGAGATCAGCGGGATATCACTGGCCGCCGCCGCCCGTGCGACCACCTCTTCGTTAAAGCTCCACAGATCTTCGATCGATCCACCGCCACGTGCGACAATGATCAAATCAGGGCGCGGCAATGCTCCACCAGGTGTCAGCGCATTAAAACCTGCGATGGCAGCCGCGACTTGGTCCTTGGACGATTGCCCTTGGACGGCCACAGGCCAAACCAGAACCTTGCGCGGGAAACGGTCGCGCAGACGGTGCAAAATATCGCGGATCACCACGCCTTGGGTTGATGTCACAACCCCAATAATGTCGGGCAGATAGGGCAGCGGCTTCTTGCGCCCCTCGTCAAACAGCCCCTCGGCGGCCAGCATCTTTTTGCGCTTTTCCAACAGCGCCATGAACGCGCCTTCGCCCGCCACAGACAATCTTTGCGCATTCAGCGAGAATTTCGACTGCATGCCGCTGGCGGTCATCT